>NZ_JBBOVM010000001.1:0-2639696 GCF_038006605.1 Staphylococcus sp. FSL W8-0271 | reverse complement strand
AATAGCAAACTCCAACTTTCTATATTTTAAAAGTTATACACAGAAATAACATGTGTGAATAAACATAATCACAAGCTGTTAATAATTATCCACAAGTTACACACAATCAGTGGATAACTCACTGTGATTATAAGTTATACACAACCATTTAGGATATATCTTCATAATATAACCCCTTATTTATCAATATTTACATAACTTATCCACACAATTATACTTTTTAACAAACACCTCTGTCAAATGGCTGTGAATATGTTGTTAAATCATAAATAACCCTGTGCATAGATGAAATATTATCCACAAAATAAGCATGCGTATCTGTGAATAAGTGGATAACTTACAAGAATGAATAGTATATCAAAAATTAAGCGATTTGTGGGCTTGGGAAATAATTTATAAAAAGTGTATGGAATTTGTATAATTAAAAAACCCTCTAGGTTTGAAATGAAAAATATTTATATGATAGGGTGAATCTTCTATATTAATAGACGTATTTATCAATACAGTTTTAAAATATCTAGGACTGATTCGTATTATAATGAGATAAAAACATGCTTGAAATTGATACTTGCTTTATAAAAAAGATTTTGTTATATTGTAGTAGTTGCTTGAATTATGACTAGAAATTAATAATATTAAATCAAGACTTGAAGCAAAAAGCTTATATTAATTTATCTATTATAATATTTAGATAACCGAATACAGATGGAGGTGTTTTTGCATGGTAAAACGTACTTATCAACCAAATAAACGTAAACATAGTAAAGTTCATGGTTTCAGAAAACGCATGAGCACAAAAAACGGTCGTAAAGTTTTAGCGCGTCGTCGTCGTAAAGGCCGTAAGGTATTATCAGCATAAGATCACTGACTCATCAGTGGTCTTTTTTTTGGTTTAAAATAACGAAAATATGTAGCAAAATTATTGTTATTATTAAAAAATACAACGCATGTTAGATATATAATAATAAATGTAATGAAAAGATAAGCGAGTGATGTTTCGTGGAGAAGGCATACCGAATTAAAAAGAACAGTGATTTCCAATTTATATATAAAAAAGGAAAATCAGTAGCAAATCGTCAATTTGTAGTCTATACGAAACCTAATAAAGAATTAGAACACTTCAGACTAGGTATTAGTGTTTCTAAAAAATTAGGTAATGCTGTTGTTAGAAATAAAATTAAGCGTGCTATACGTGAGAGTTTCAAGGTACATAAACAAAATATATTACCAATGGAAATTATTGTGATAGCCAGGCATCCAGCTAAAGATATGGATACACTACAAATCCAAGCAAGTTTAGAACATGTTTTAAAAATAGCTAAGGTTTTTAATAAACGAATTAAGTAGGGCAGGGGATAATTAAGACTGGCGTCAGTCTTACATCATACAACCCTAAGACTAACTTTATGAAAATTTTAAACAAGATGTTAGCTTTTTGATCCAAAACTATTTACAATATTATAATGATAAATTTTAGAATAAAGGAGGCGAGATGGATGATGGATTTAGATACGATAACGAGTATATCCACACCTATGGGTGAAGGTGCTATCGGTATTGTACGTTTGTCAGGTGTTGACGCAGTAAATATTGCAGACAAATTATATAGAGGGAAGGGACCATTAGAACATGTACCTTCTCATACAATAAATTATGGGCACATTGTTGACCCTGAGACAAATGAAGTGGTCGAAGAAGTAATGGTGTCTGTCTTACGTGCACCGAAAACATTTACTAGAGAAGACATCGTTGAAATTAATTGTCATGGTGGTATTTTAACCATCAATAGAGTATTAGAGTTGACGATGACACACGGTGCTAGAATGGCAGATCCTGGTGAGTATACAAAACGTGCGTTTTTAAATGGGCGTATTGATTTATCTCAAGCCGAAGCGGTGATGGATTTTATTCGTTCTAAAACCGATCGTGCATCTAAAGTTGCAATGAATCAAATTGAAGGTCGTTTAAGTGATATGATTAAGCGACAGCGACAATCCATTCTCGAAATCCTTGCACAAGTAGAAGTTAATATAGATTATCCAGAATATGATGATGTGGAAGATGCCACAACAGAAGTTTTATTAGAAAAATCAAATCAAATTAAGTCAGAAATTAATAAGTTATTAGATACAGGCACACAAGGGAAGATAATGAGAGAAGGTTTAGCAACGGTCATAGTTGGTAAGCCGAATGTTGGTAAGTCATCCATGTTAAATAACTTGATCCAAGACAACAAGGCGATTGTTACAGAGGTTCCTGGTACGACTCGAGATACTTTAGAAGAGTACGTAAACGTTCGCGGTGTACCTTTAAGGCTAGTAGATACTGCTGGGATACGTGAAACGGAAGATATCGTTGAGCGTATTGGTGTAGAACGTTCACGCAAGGCTTTAGGTGAAGCGGATTTAATCTTGTTTGTGCTAAATTATAACGAATCATTAACAGAAGAAGATCGCAAGTTATATGAAGTTATTAAAAATGAAGACGCCATTGTCATAATTAACAAGATGGATTTAGACAAACAATTAGATATTTCAGAAGTTAAAGAAATGGTTGGAGATATGCCAATCATTCAAACATCAATGTTAAAACAAGAAGGTATTGACCAGTTAGAGATACAAATTAGAGATTTATTCTTTGCAGGAGATGTCCAAAATCAGGATATGACATATGTATCGAACTCAAGACATATTTCATTGCTAAAACAAGCGAGAAACTCAATTCAAGATGCTATAGATGCTGCAGAAGCTGGTGTGCCAATGGATATGGTTCAGATAGATTTAACGAGAACTTGGGAAATTTTAGGCGAAATTATCGGAGAATCCGCAAGTGAAGAATTGATAAATCAATTATTTAGTCAATTTTGTCTAGGAAAATAAAAGGGAGGAAAAAGTATGGCTCAAGAATATGATGTAATAGTAATTGGAGCCGGACATGCTGGTATTGAAGCTGGACTTGCTTCAGCAAGACGTGGTGCCAAAACGTTAATGTTAACAATAAATTTAGATAATATTGCATTCATGCCATGTAACCCATCAGTTGGTGGCCCGGCTAAAGGAATAGTAGTTCGTGAAATAGACGCATTAGGTGGCCAAATGGCGAAAACAATCGATAAAACGCATATCCAAATGCGTATGTTAAACACTGGCAAAGGTCCAGCAGTAAGAGCACTTCGCGCACAAGCTGACAAAGTACTTTATCAACAAGAAATGAAAAAAGTAATTGAAGATGAAGCAAACCTTGATATTATGCAAGGCATGGTGGATGACTTAATTATTGAAGATGAAGTCATCAAAGGCGTACGTACGAATATCGGCACAGAATACTGGGCAGATGCAGTCATTATTACAACTGGTACATTTTTACGTGGGGAAATCATTTTAGGTAACATGAAATATTCAAGTGGTCCAAACCATCAATTACCATCTATTTCACTAGCTGATAATCTTAGAAATCTCGGATTTGAAGTAGTGAGATTCAAAACAGGTACACCACCGCGTGTTAATGCCAAAACGATTGATTATTCTAAAACAGAAATACAACCAGGTGACGACGTTGGTAGAGCATTTAGTTTTGAAACAACGGAATATATTTTAGATCAATTACCTTGTTGGTTAACATATACCAATGGAGAAACACATCAAGTTATAGATGATAATTTACATTTATCTGCGATGTATTCAGGTATGATTAAAGGTACGGGACCTAGATATTGTCCATCAATTGAAGATAAATTTGTAAGATTCAATGATAAGCCTAGACATCAACTTTTCTTAGAACCAGAAGGTAGAAATACCAATGAAGTTTATGTCCAAGGTTTATCAACAAGCTTACCTGAACATGTTCAACGTCAGATGTTGGAAACAATTCCAGGCTTAGAAAAAGCGGATATGATGCGTGCAGGATACGCAATTGAATATGATGCACTTGTACCGACACAACTGTGGCCAACACTAGAAACTAAAAAAATTAAAAACTTATATACTGCAGGACAAATCAACGGAACTTCTGGTTATGAAGAAGCGGCAGGACAAGGTATCATGGCTGGAATTAACGCAGCCTCAAGAGTACTAGGTGAGGAAGAAGTCATCCTAAGCCGTTCAGACGCTTATATTGGTGTTTTAATAGATGATCTTATAACAAAAGGTACCAATGAACCATATCGTTTATTAACATCTCGTGCAGAATATCGTTTATTATTAAGACATGACAATGCAGATTTAAGATTAACAGATTTAGGTTATAAATTAGGTATGATTTCTGAAGAACGTTATGCGCGTTTCAATGAAAAACGTCAAATGATAAAAGACGAACAAGCACGCTTAAATGAAATTAGAATAAAACCGCACGAACGTGTACAAGAAATTATTGAAGCGCAAGGCGGTTCACGCTTGAAAGACGGTATATTAGCCTTGGAATTATTGCGTAGACCTGAAATGACGTATAATTTAATTCTAGAAATTTTAGAAGAAGAAAATCAATTACCTAGTGATGTAGAAGAGCAAGTAGAAATTCAGACAAAATATGAAGGCTATATCAATAAGTCGTTACAGCAAGTTGAAAAAGTAAAACGTATGGAAGAAAAGAAAATTCCAGAAGACTTAGATTATAGTAAAGTTGATAGTTTAGCGACTGAAGCACGCGAAAAATTAGCGGAAGTTAAACCGTTAAATATTGCGCAAGCATCTCGGATTTCAGGTGTAAATCCTGCAGATATTTCGATCTTATTAGTGTTCCTAGAACAAGGTAAAATACAAAGGGTGGAAAATTAAGATGAGTGTAAAATGGTTAACTGAGCAACTCAGCACACAAGATATCGAACTTACAGAAAAACAACAACATCAATTTCAAACGTATTTTCAAATGCTCGTTGAATGGAATGAAAAAATGAATTTAACAAGCATTACTGAAGAACATGAAGTGTATTTGAAACATTTTTATGATTCCATTGCACTAAGTTTTTATACGGATTTGACACAAGAGCTAACAATTTGTGATATTGGTGCTGGTGCTGGTTTTCCAAGTATTCCATTAAAAATTATTTATCCTAATTTAAAAATTACAATTGTAGATTCATTAAATAAACGCATCCATTTTTTAAATCAATTAGCAGAAGCATTAGATTTAGAAAATGTGAATTTTGTACATGATCGCGCAGAAATTTACGGGAAGGGAGACTACAGGGCGTCTTATGATATTGTAACTGCACGTGCAGTTGCTAGACTTTCCGTATTAAGCGAATTGTGTTTACCGTTAGTTAAAAAGGGTGGACAATTCATTGCTTTAAAATCAGCTAAAGGCGAAGAAGAGTTGGAAGAAGCGCGTTTTGGTATAGGAGTCCTCGGTGGTAAACTTCAGGATGTCATTTCATATGAATTACCAGAAGATGCTGGTGAAAGGCAAATGATCAAGATTGATAAGAGAAGTGAGACACCAAAGAAATATCCAAGAAAACCAGGAATGCCCAATAAGTCTCCATTACTTGAAAAAGAAAAGTGATTTAATACAACTAATTTAGAGGGAGCGCATAAAATATGAAGAAACCTTTTTCTAAATTATTTGGTTTGAAAAATAAAGATGACATTGTTGGTTATATTGAAGAGGATCATAATAGTGTTGAATCTATTCATACTGAACGTATTGTGCCAAATCGTTATCAACCAAGACAAGTATTTGAGCCAAATAAGATTAAAGAACTCGCAGAATCAATAGATGAGCATGGATTGTTACAACCGATTGTAGTACGTCCGATAGAAGAGGATATGTTTGAAATCATTGCTGGAGAGCGTAGATTTAGAGCCTTACAATCGTTGAATAAGACATACGCAGATGTCATTATCAGAGATTTAGGTGATGAAGAAACTGCAGTGGTTGCTTTAATAGAAAATATCCAACGTGAAAATTTATCTGTTGTAGAAGAGGCAGAAGCTTATAAAAAACTTTTAGAACTAGGTGATACTACACAAAGTGAATTAGCTAAAAGTGTAGGTAAAAGTCAAAGTTTTATAGCAAATAAATTGAGATTACTAAAATTAGCGCCAAAAGTGATAGAACGTTTACGTGAAGGCAAAGTTACAGAACGTCATGCACGTGCGATGCTAAGTTTATCAGATGAAGATCAAGAAACATTAGTGGAAACGATTATAAGCCAAAAGTTAAACGTGAAACAAACTGAAGCTAGAGTAAAACAAAAAGTCGGCCCTGAAAAAGTGAAAGCGCAAAGTTTTGCATTTGAAAAAGACTTAACAGATGCACGTGAAGCGGTAGGCAAAAGTTTAGAAGAAATTGAAAAAAGTGGCATCAAGTTTGAACATCAAGCTAAAGACCATGATGATTATTATGAAATAAAAATTAAGCTTTATAAAAAATAAAAGTTGAGTTTAATTGAATATATAGCTTATCCAAAAAGTACAACTTCGTTTAAATTTAAACGAGGTTGTACTTTTTTTATTTATTATAAGTGTTAATCAGTCAGATATCATATAAATGTAAAGATTATTTTAAAAATTTATTTTATTTTATATTCCTCAAAAATTAAAAATAATTAAATAAAAAAACATTTACAGGATTGTAGAATAATAAAATATGTGATTAAATTAAGAAAACGCTTACATATTATTAAAAGGGGATGTTAAAATGGTAACGTTTATTGTATCTATTATTTTATTAGTTATAGGTTATTTCACTTATGGGAAGTATATCGACAAAATGTTTGGAACGAAACAAGATAGACCAACACCAGCATATAATCAACGCGATAATGTCGATTATTTACCTATGAAGACGTCATCAAATTCACTCATTCAACTATTGAACATTGCAGGTGTAGGACCGATTTTCGGACCGATTATGGGGGCATTATATGGACCTGTAGCATTTATATGGATTGTTGTGGGATGTATTTTTGCAGGTGCAGTACATGATTATTTGACTGGCATGATTTCAATTCGAAATAAAGGGGCACATTTACCGGAACTTGCTGGTAAATTTTTAGGTCAGGTCATGAAACACTTTGTAAATATCTTCTCAATCTTATTATTATTGCTAACTGGAACAGTTTTTGTAACAAGTCCAGCATTGTTACTACATAATTTATTAGATGGACGAATCGCATTAGGTATCATTATCTTTGTCATTTTTGTTTATTATATTTTGTCTACAATTTTACCTATAGACAAAATCATTGGTCGCATTTATCCAATTTTCGGTGCATTGTTATTAATTAGTGCAGTAGGTATAGGTTTCCGTCTTATTCAAACAGGTGCACCGATACCTGAAATTAATTTGAAAAATATGCATCCAGATGGCGCTCCTATATTTCCACTACTATTTTTTACAATTACTTGTGGTGCTTTATCTGGTTTTCATGCTACACAAACACCTATTATTTCGAGAACGACAAACAAAGAGAAAAATGGTCGTTTTATATTCTATGGAATGATGATTGCAGAAGGTATTATAGCAATGATTTGGGCAGCTGCAGGCATGAGTTTATTTAATGGATATAGTGGATTAAGTGATGTTTTAGCACGTGGGGAAGCGGCGCTTGTTGTAAGTGAAGCATCACATCTATTATTGGGTTCTGTGTTTGGTACGATTGCAGTACTGGGTGTGATTGTCTTACCAATTACAAGTGGTGATACATCTTTCCGTAGTGCACGTATGATTATAGCTGATTATTTAAATTATGGTCAGCGTAGTATGTTAAAAAGAGTGATCGTAGCTGCACCATTATTTGTCGTAAGTTTTGGTTTGACTCAGGTAGACTTTACCATTTTATGGCGCTATTTTTCATGGGCAAACCAAACTACAGCTGTTGTCGCTTTATGGGTAGGTGCAATGTACTTACTTATCGCGAAAAAGAATTTTTGGGTGGCTGCAATTCCGGCAGTCTTTATGACTTGGAATATTTTTACTTATATTTTAAGTCAGAAGATAGGTTTAGGTCTGGATCTTAATTTAAGTTATGGACTCGCGTTTATATTCACAATTTTATGGATTGGCTACTTTACTTATCAATATAAAAAAATTACTGCAGGTGCTTCATTTGAATTAGATCATCCTATACCATATCAACAACAGCAAACTGTGACGTAAATATAAATTTATGATGGGATGCTGGTTTCTTAATGCTATGACACAGGTTAATTAAATAATAATAATGATAGGAGTAAGATACGTGATTAAAAGTATGATTTAGTTGCGGTCTTACTCTTATTCTTATTTCATGTAAGTCTGAGGGAAGTCTAAAAAAGGCGCTATATATATATGACAAAAACTTTTTGCATAATTAAATGTGCGCATGTCAATACAATTTGGTAGTCTAAAATAGAATCACACTATAGTCTCAAGTTAAAGGAGCTTGGCAAATGAACATAGGTAATCAAATTAAATTTTTTAGACAGCGTGACCATTTATCACAAGAAGCATTAGCTGCAAAATTGTATGTTTCACGACAAACAATTTCAAATTGGGAAAATGATAAAAGTTATCCAGATATACATAATTTGTTAATGCTTAGTTCTTTGTTTCAAGTTTCTTTAGATAATTTAGTTAAAGGAGACATAGAGATTATGGAACAAAAGTTAAAACAGAGCAAATTTAATTTATGGAGTCATTTAATGTTTTGGCCTATGTTATTATCCGCAATTTTAGCAGGTCCAACCCTCTACTATTGGACGGCATTATGGATTTCAGCTGAAATTATACTCTTAATAACTATGATTATTGCATCATTTAAAGTAGAAGCTTTAAAAAAATCGTATAGAATACAAACGTATGATAGGATAGTTGCTTTTATGCATGGGAAAGACCCTAACGATGTTTATAGTAGTAAATTGCGTAATACTGTAACTTCTATGTACAGTTTTATACTGTGCGTCGGATTATTTATTATCATTATGCTATTAAGCATGCACTTTTTTGATGTATTGTAATAGTTACTTTTCATAACACCTTGTAGTTAAAGATTTATCATAACTATGAGGTGTTTTATTTATGAAATCTTTGTTTATTGCAATCGTATCCCCCACGGCCTAGTAAATATTATTTCTTACAATAATAATATTCAAATCTTAATAATAGTATTGCTTTACCAACTGGGAAATATTAATATTAAGTAAATAATTTGTAAATAAAATGTTAAGAAAAATAATTGCTAATTTAGGGGTGATTGTATGTTTCGTTTTTTAAAGCCAGCAAAACATGTGGATCCTTTACCGTCTGAAAAGGTAGATGATACATATAAAAAGTTACGGTTACAGGTTTTTTTAGGTATTTTTATCGGTTATGCGGGTTACTATTTGCTGAGGAAAAACTTTTCATTAGCAATGCCTTCATTAATTGAAGATGGTTTCAGTAAAGGAGAGCTTGGTATTGCGCTATCAGCGATTTCAATCGCTTATGGATTTAGTAAATTTGTAATGGGAACCGTAAGTGATCGCAGTAATGCGCGTGTATTTTTAACTTTAGGTTTGATGCTTACGGCAATTGTTAATTTATTATTAGGATTTGTACCATTTTTTACTTCTAGTATAACAATCATGTTTATTATGTTATTTCTAAATGGATGGTTTCAAGGTATGGGATGGCCGCCATCAGGACGTGTACTTGTGCACTGGTTTAGTGTTAGTGAACGTGGTAGTAAAACGTCTATTTGGAACGTGGCTCATAATGTTGGTGGAGGTTTAATGGCACCGATCGCAACTTGGGGAATATCTATGACTGCCCTTTATAATTTTGGTTATTTAAGAGGATTTGAAGGCGTATTTATATATCCAGGATTACTGGCAATTGTCATCGCAATTATTGCATATGGCTTAATTAGAGATACACCTCAATCACAAGGTTTACCTCCTATTGAACGCTATAACAAAGATTATTCTACGACGTCACATGAGACACTTGAAACAGAGTTAACAACAAAAGAGATATTGTTTAAATATGTATTGAATAACAAATGGGTATGGGCCATTGCTTTTGCTAATATTTTTGTCTATTTTGTACGTTATGGTGTGTTAGATTGGGCACCTACTTATTTAAGTGAAGAAAAGCAATTTAATTTAAGTGAATCAGGTTGGGCTTATTTCCTTTACGAATGGGCAGGCATTCCAGGTACACTACTTTGCGGTTATATTTCCGATAAAGTATTTAAAGGACGTCGTGGTCCTGCAGGTTTCTTCTTTATGCTTGGCGTGACAATCTTTGTGTTGATTTATTGGTTGAATCCTCCAGGTCATGCATGGTTAGACAATTTATCACTAATTGCAATTGGGTTTTTAATCTATGGCCCAGTAATGTTGATTGGTTTACAAGCATTAGATTATGTACCTAAAAAAGCAGCCGGAACAGCTGCAGGTCTAACAGGTCTATTTGGTTACTTATTTGGTGCTGTGATGGCAAACATTGTTTTAGGTTTTGTCGTACAACATTTTGGATGGGATTTTGGTTTTGTCTTATTAACAATTATTAGTATTTTAGCGATGTTAAGCTTTATTTTAACTTGGAATAAACGAGGCCAAGAACAATTACATTAATAAATAAGCATTATAAGGCGTGACTATGAGAGCAAAGGGATGATTTTGATTTCATAGTCATGTCTATTTTTTAAAAAGAAATCTATTTTTGAAATCATTAATGTAGTTGCTATTTGTGTATGTAATTAACAAGCCATAAGTACTTTGAAGTGCTGAATATGAAAAAATGAAATATTTCATTAATAAATGAATAATTTATATAAAATTGTGGTAATTAAATAATAAGTAAGTACACTAAAAATTTTTTATGGTATGGGTACATCATTGATTTAATGCAAAAAGTTGCTCAATACTTCAGTTGTTTCACTAGTAAAATACGCATTAAGGCACCAAAAATATATTTAAACGAGCAAAACTACATGAGACTGTTTTGCAATAGTTTAATTAAGAAAGGTGATTTATTATGTATAAAAATATTTTACTACCATACTCTTTTGAAAATGATTTCGATAACATTCCCGAAAACTTAGCGAAATTAGTTGGAGAAGATTCTACTGTAGTTGTTCATAATGTCATGACTGAAAATGATTTATTGGCGAGTGTACGTTATGAAAATAAACATAAAGAAGATATTATTAAAGAAAAAGAAGAAGAACTTTCTCCATTTCTTGAAAAATTAAAAGAGCAAGGTATTAATTATAAAGTAGCCATCGAATTTGGGCCTGTAAAAGATACCATACTTGAGAGAATCAGTTTTGGAGATACGGATGTAGGCGATTTTGATTTAGTTGTAATGAGTAACCATCGCGTAAGTATAGATATCAAACATGTACTTGGAGATGTAACACATAAAGTTGCTAAAAGAAGTCCTATACCAGTACTTATAGTGAAATAATATTGAAGTATAAAGTATTGAAATGCTTTTATTGTAGCGATGAGCGTTATGTTTCCTCATAAAAAACATCATATTTTAGACTAGAAAGTAATGGTTAAAATTACTTTCTAGTTTTTTATTTTTTAAATTAAAACATGAGCAAGTTTATTTTAAAGTTAATGAATTCAACTTTAATAAATATATTTATAGAAATATTGAATTTTTATGTTTAGTTTTGTAATCCTTTTATGACGGCTTTAGCATCACAATATATATTAAAAGAAACATTAGTGCTGTTGTTTTAATATATAAAGTCTGTTATTCTGCCTAATGTTCAATTATAAGGGAGGTTACTAATTTTGGAAAATAAACAACATAATGCTAGTGGGAAGAAACTGTCCTCTGTTTTTACTTATAGTATTATTATTACCGCAATAGTTGTATTGTTAGGTGCAATATTTCCAAATCAGTTTAATTCAATAGGGACAAATATTACTGGTTGGATTACTGAATACTTTGGTTGGTATTATATGGTTATTGTAGCTCTAATGATATTCTTCTGTGTCTTCTTGATATTTAGTCCAATTGGAAAATTGAAATTGGGTAAA
Source organism: Staphylococcus sp. FSL W8-0271 (assembly GCF_038006605.1). Taxonomy (NCBI): domain Bacteria; kingdom Bacillati; phylum Bacillota; class Bacilli; order Caryophanales; family Staphylococcaceae; genus Staphylococcus; species Staphylococcus sp. FSL W8-0271. The sequence goes on along the minus strand of NZ_JBBOVM010000001.1, from coordinate 2,627,739 downwards.
CCTGAAGATAAACCAGAATTTAACACAATTTCATGGTTTGCGATGCTATTTAGTGCTGGTATGGGAATTGGTTTAGTATTCTGGGGAGCAGCTGAACCAATCAGTCACTTTGTATCTCCACCATCTGGTGATCCTCAATCAGCAACTGCCTATAAAGAAGCTTTAAGAGGGGCATTTATGCAATGGGGTTTCCATGCATGGGCAGTATATGGTGTTGTAGCGTTAGCGTTAGCTTACTTCCAATTTAGAAAAAATGAACCTGCATTAATTTCAAAAACATTACGTCCAATTTTCGGAAATAAAGTTGATGGCCCCTTAGGGACAATCATTGATGTTGTTTCTGTCTTTGCCACAATTGGCGGGGTAGCAGTATCATTAGGTTTAGGCGCTATGCAAATCGCAGGTGGTCTAAACTACCTATTTGATGTTCCAAATACTATCATGACTCAAGGTATAATTATACTTATTGTTACCATATTATTTTTAACAAGTGCATGGTCAGGTTTAAGCCGTGGTATCCAATATTTGAGTAACGCTAATATTGGTTTAGCCGGCATAATCTTATTGTTTGTTTTTATTGTAGGACCAACTGTTCTTATTTTAAATATGTTAACAAGTTCAACAGGTGAGTATTTAAACACGCTCTTATTTAACATGTTTGATACAGCACCATTAGATCCACAAAAAAATGAATGGATGAAATCATGGACGTTCTTCCAATTAGCTTGGTGGATTAGTTGGAGTCCGTTTGTGGGTATATTCATTGCACGTGTATCTAAAGGACGCTCAATTAGAGAATTCGTATCTGGAGTTCTGTTAGCACCAGTACTTGTAAGTTTAGTTTGGTTTGCAGCATTTGGTGTTCTAGGTATCGAAACTGCGAAAAAAACACCTAAAATATTTGATATGCCTCCAGAAACTGCATTATTTGGTGTGTTTAATGAGGTGCCATTAGGCTTTGTGTTATCCATTGTAACGTTGCTATTAATAGCAACATTCTTTATTACGTCAGCCGATTCAGCGACATTCGTATTAGGAATGCAAACAACATTTGGTTCATTAAACCCATCCGTAATAGTTAAAGTCATCTGGGGAATTGCACAAGCATTGATTGCATTTATTTTACTATTCTCAGGTGGAGATAATGGATTAAATGCGCTACAAAATATGGCAATCATGACTGCCTTACCATTCTCTATCATCGTGCTTTGTATGATGGTTAGTTTCTATAAAGATGCCAACCAAGAACGTAAGTTTTTAGGTTTAACATTATCACCTAACAAGCACAGACTCAAAGAATATACGAGAATTGCAGAAAATAGAAGCGACAACAAATCAGAATAATTATTAAATATAAGAAATAGTTGGAACATAAACTGCAATTTCAAAATAAAGGACTAATTCGTTTTTGATATGCTCCCTTCAAAGTAGACACTTAAAAATGTAAACTTTGAAGGGAGCTTTTTTATGACTCATAGAAAATCATCACCTGAAACTTATCAAAAAGCTTTCAGCTTATATGAAGAAGGATATAGTATGAAAAATGTAATTCAAAAATTAAATTTAAATTGTTCTCCTAGAACATTATTGATTAACTATTATAAATTTAAGAAGCATGGAATAAAGGTGCTTTTACCAATTCAGAGAAATAATACCTACTCAAATGAATTTAAGCTTAAAGTTGTGCACGAATATATAAATGATGGCCTATCTTTAACTGATTTAGTAGTTAAATATAATATCCCCACTACTTCAACTGTAAACAAATGGATTTCAAAGTATTTGTCGGGTAAAATATTAAAAACATATTCTCCAAAACCCGAGGTGTATCAATTGAAATATAAATCATTAACATTTGAAGATCGTGTAGAAATCGTTGATTATTATATGAATCATGGCCAATCGTATAAGACAACAGCAAATCATTTTAACATCAATTATAGCCAAGTATATAACTGGGTAAAAAAGTACAACTTGCATGGATATGATGGGCTTAAAGATGGACGTGGAAAAGGGAAACCCCAGTCTGTATTAACACCTGAAGAGGCATTAAAAGCTGAAATTAAGATACTTAAAGAGAAAAATAAATTTCTTCAAATGGAAAATGACGTTTTAAAAAAGGAAGAAGAAATAGAAAGGAAGTTGATGAAACAGGCATCAGACAAAAAGCATCATACCAAACGGTAAAAGCATTTAAAAACCTTTATCCGATAGCTTGGTTATGTTCAGTATTAAAGATATCACGTTCAAGTTACTATAAATGGTTACATCGCAAACCATCAAATAAAGAAATTGAAAACCAAAAATTGATCAAAGATATCGTTGATATCTACAATAAATACAAAGGCATATATGGATATCGTCGTATATACATATATTTAAGACTTAAACTACATCAAAAAGTAAATCATAAACGTGTCTATAGATTGATGAATCAACTGAATCTAAAATCTACTATCCGCCCTAAAAGAAAACGATATATTAAAACAACACCTGAAATTACAGCACATAATATATTAAATAGAAAATTTGAAGAACAAATCCCAAATAAAAAATGGTTAACTGACGTTACAGAATTCAAACTAAGCAATGGTAAAAAACTTTACTTAAGTGCTATTTATGACTTAGGCAGCAAACAGATTATCAGTCATAAATTAAGTACCTCAAATAACAATAAATTTGTATTAGATACGCTCAAAAAAGCAGTCAAACTTGTGCCGAATACCGAAGGTATACTCTTACATAGCGACAGAGGATATCAATATACAAGCAGATTATTTAAAGTTACGTTAGAGCAACTTGGTATAAAACAAAGTATGTCACGACCAGGATGTTGCATAGATAATGGACCTATGGAAGGTGTATGGGGAACTATTAAAAGTGAATTGTTTAGAGGAAGAAAAAAAGTGATTTTTAAAGACAAGGCTACAGCAATAAAAGCAATTAATTCATATATAGAATTTTTTAATCAAGAAAGAATAACATTAAAAATGGCTACCCTTATATCGTAAATATAAGGTAGCCATAAACATTTTGTTTTTTTCACTGTCTACTTGACAGGGTGCAGTTCACAAGCGAATTAGTCTTTTTACAATTAAGAGTGGGGGTCGTTCTAAACTCTCAATTGAAGCCCTACAATTGTTAGTTGTTTTTAATATTCGATATTCGGTGCTTTATTCACGTGTTTTTGATAACGTTTTAAAGCGCAAAAACCGATAGCGCCGATTACTGAAACTACTAATAGTTTTTTCATTTTTTTCACAATCCTTTAAAATTATTATGCATTAAACTACTATTTACTATAATAGTTTAGGTTTAAGCTTTTAGAAGTTTGTTGACGTGTACGTCTCATTAAATCAGGATCTTCAATTAATGATTGACCATAAGATGGAATCATTTTTTTGATTTTTGGTGTCCATTCTGATTTATATTCAGGGAAGTTTTTCTCTAATACTTCTAATGCAACTGATACTGAAGTAGAAGCCCCTGGAGATTCACCTAATAATGCAATTACAGTATGATCTTCAGAATTAACCACTTCTGTACCGAATTGGATAAAGCCTTTACCGTTTTCAGGTGTATCTTTGATTACTTGAACACGTTTACCAGCATTGTATAATTGCCAGTCTTCGTCACGTGCTTCTGGGTAGAATGTACGAAGATGGTTCATAGTACCTTCTTTAGTCATCAAGATTTGATCAATTGAATATTTAATTAATGGTAAGTTTTTAACTGCTGATGCTAATAAAGTTGTGATGTTATATGGTTTAACAGATTTAAATAAATCTAAATTAGAACCTTGTTTAAGGAATTTAGGTCCAATACTAGCGAATGGTCCAAATAGTAATGTACGTTCACCATCAATATAACGTGTATCTAAGTGAGGTACAGTCATTGGTGGTGTACCTTGAGGTTCTTTACCGTATACTTTAGCATCATGTGCTTGTATAACATCTGGATTTGTACAGATTAAGAATTGACCAGTGATTGGGAATCCACCTAAGTGTTTACTTTCAGGAATTCCTGTTTTTTGTAATAGTGGAATTGCGCCACCACCTGCACCAATAAATACATAATCAGCTAGTTGTGTTTCTACACTACCACTGTTACGTTGACGTACTTTAACTTCCCATTTACCGTCTTTACGTTGGTTAAAGTCCATTACTTCGTGGTTGTATTGAACATCTACATTAGGTTGTTTTTCTAAGTTTTTGGCCATTTTACGAGTAAGTTCACCAAAGTTTACGTCAGAACCTTCATCAATTTTACTAGCTGCCATAATGTCACCTGCACTATGACCTTGCATCATTAATGGAATCCATTTTCTCATTTGTTCAATATCTTCTGTATATTCAATATTGTCGAACATTGGGAATTCTTTCATAGCTTCATAACGATCTTTTAAAAATTGAACGTTATTTTTACCTCTTACAAAGCTAATGTGTGGTAGCGGACGAATAAATTCTTCAGGGTTACTGATTGTTTTGTTTTGAACTAAATGACTCCAAAATTGTTTTGATAATTCAAATTGTTCATTAATCTCTTTCGCTTGCTCAATGTTAATTGAACCATCTGGTTGTCTAACTGTATAATTCAATTCACATAAAGCAGCGTGTCCTGTACCAGCGTTATGACGCTCGTGAGAACTTTCATCACCTGGACGATCTAAACGCTCGTATAATTTAATATCCCATTCTGGTGCTAATTCTTTAATCATTGTACCGAATGTAGTACTTAATACCCCAGCGCCAATTATTACAACGCTTTTTGACTCTTTGTTAGTAGCCATTATCTAATCACCTTTCCTTATCTCAACTTGCAACTATAGTATAATACTAAATCACCTATCATTAAAATACATATTTTTTATAGGTGCCATTCTAATATGGAATCTTTTTTATTTCTACTATTAAAACATAGAGAGAAATAAATTTTTTAAATATCTTTTTTGTTATTCTATTGATGTACAACTTCATTTAAACAGAAAATTTACAAACATTCCATAATATAGCATTGCTAATTAAATATAGAAAAATTATAGTTCTATGTAATTTTACCCCGATCAATCTTCAACAAACACAACTATTAAAATATATGTACATTTATTTATGCACGCACGCGTGTAAGTACTAAATAGGAGAGTTTAATTTTTCAAGTATCAATATATGAGCAACTGGAAAGATAATAGCTATTTTAAAAACTTCCTATATAATAGTTATCCATATACACGCAAATTATCCAACTTTCACATGTTCTAACCATTACTTTTTTCTATGGGTTAGATAGATAATATGTATTTTATATATATGTTGCAGCGTTTTATAATAAGTATGTAATCAATTTACAGCGCAAATCATTCGTTATGACATGCCATGGTATAGGACTAAATGTGAACGGCGCTAATTTAGAGTATTAAATATGATTTTTTCATAATAATGTAATGAGATTAAATTTTTAATACATTGTTAAGTGAATAATTTAAATTGCTTGCAATGATTAATGATTTTTTGCATTAAATGTTGAAAGGGAATGAATGTAAAATGGCTGACAAAAATTATACAGCAGCAAATATGGTAATAAATACTTTGAAAAATAATGGTGTGGAATATGTATTCGGTATCCCAGGTGCTAAAATCGATTATTTATTCAATGCACTTGAAGATGATGGCCCAGAACTTATTGTAACGCGTCATGAGCAAAACGCGGCAATGATGGCACAAGGTATTGGACGCTTAACAGGTAAACCAGGTGTTGCCTTAGTAACAAGTGGCCCAGGGGTAAGTAATTTAACGACTGGACTTTTAACAGCGACATCAGAAGGAGACCCTGTATTAGCATTAGGTGGCCAAGTTAAACGTAACGATTTATTACGTCTAACACACCAAAGTATTGATAATGCAGCATTATTAAAATCTTCAACAAAATATAGTGAAGAAGTTCAAGATCCAGAGTCATTATCAGAAGTTATGACAAATGCGATGAGAACTGCAACTTCAGGTAAAAATGGCGCAAGTTTCATAAGCATACCGCAAGATGTTATTTCTGCACCGGTTGAATCACAAGCGATTGCACTTTGCCAAAAACCTAGCTTAGGTGTGCCAAGTGAACAAAATGTTAATGAAGTAATTGAAGCGATTAAAAACGCGAAATTCCCTGTATTATTAGCAGGTATGAGAAGTTCAAGTTCAGACGAAACGAATGCAATCCGTAAATTAGTTGAAAAAACAAATTTACCAGTTGTAGAAACATTCCAAGGTGCGGGTGTGATTAGTCGTGAACTAGAATCCCATTTCTTTGGTCGTGTTGGTTTATTCCGTAACCAAGTCGGTGACGAATTATTAAGAAAAAGTGACCTCGTTGTTACGATTGGTTATGATCCAATTGAATATGAAGCGAGCAATTGGAATAAAGAATTAGATACTAAAATTATTAATATAGATGAAATTCAAGCGGAAATTACAAATCATATGCAACCAGCAAAAGAATTGGTTGGTAATATTGCTGGCACAATCGAACTTATTTCTGACAAAGTCGATGAACCTTTTATCAGTCAAAAACATTTAGACGAATTAGAAACTTTAAGAGCGCATATACTTGAATCAACTGGTATCAAACCAACACATGAAGATGGCGTGTTACACCCAGTTGAAGTCATTAAGTCAATGCAAAAAGTATTATCAGATGATACAACAGTAACTGTAGACGTAGGTAGTCACTATATTTGGATGGCACGTAAATTTAGAAGTTACAATCCAAGACACTTGCTATTCAGTAATGGTATGCAAACGTTAGGTGTTGCGTTACCATGGGCTATTTCAGCTGCTTTAGTACGTCCTAATACACAAGTTGTATCCGTTGCTGGTGATGGTGGTTTCTTATTCTCAGCACAAGACTTAGAAACTGCTGTACGTAAAAATCTTAATATCATTCAATTAATTTGGAATGACGGTAAATATAACATGGTTGAATTCCAAGAAGAAATGAAATATGAACGTAGTTCAGGTGTAGACTTTGGTTCAGTAGACTTCGTTAAATATGCTGAATCATTTGGTGCTAAAGGCTTACGTGTAACAAATCAAGAAGAATTAGAAGCGGCAATTAAAGAGGGATACGAAACTGAAGGACCAGTATTAATTGATATCCCAGTGAATTACAAAGATAATGTCAAACTTTCAACAAATATGTTACCTGACGCTTTTAACTAATATCGAATCAAACGGCGAAAATGATTAATTATTTATCAAAATAGGAGTGAATAAAGTTATGACTAACGTACTATATCAACACGGCACATTAGGTACATTGATGGCAGGCCTTTTACAAGGTACTGCTTCAATCAATAATTTATTAGAACATGGAGACATTGGCATTGCGACTTTAACAGGTTCAGATGGTGAAGTGATTATCGTTGATGGTAAAGCTTATCATGCCAATGAACATAAAGAATTTGTAGAATTGAAAGGTGATGAATTATCACCATATGCAACCGTATCAAGATTTACACCTGATAAAACGTATAGCACAAGCAATAAATCTTTAGCAGAAGTTTATGATGAAGTTAAAGAAAAAATGTTAAGTGAAAATTTATTTTCTGCTGTTAAAATTTCAGGAACATTTAAAAAAATGCATGTACGTATGATGCCAGGACAAGAGCCACCATATACAAGATTGATTAACTCAGCGAATAGACAACCTGAACAAATTGAAGAAAATATCAAAGGTTCTATTGTAGGCTTCTTTACACCAGAATTATTCCATGGTATTGGTTCAGCAGGTTTCCATGTTCATTTCGCTAATGATGACCGTAATTTTGGCGGACACGTATTGGATTTTGAAGTTTCAGATGTTACGGTAGAAATTCAAAACTTTGAAACATTTGAACAACATTTTGCAGTCGATGATGAAGCATTTACAAATACGGATATTGACTACAAAGATATTGCAAAAGAAATAAGACAAGCAGAATAAAGGAGTAGCGAGCAAATATGTTAGTTGAAAGTTTTAACCCTTTTAATAATCTGCTACTTTCAAGTATTGTAGCCGCAATACCAATTATATTATTTTTATTATGTTTGACTGTATTTAAAATGAAAGGTGTTTATGCAGCAATTACAACGTTAATCGTTACAATTATTGTTGCTATGGCTTTCTTTAAATTACCAGGAAGTATTGCAGGCGGCGCTACTTTAGAGGGCTTTTATCAAGGGATTATCCCAATAGGCTTTATTGTAATCATGGCAGTTTGGTTATATAAAATTGCTACAAAAAGCGGCCAATTTGCTATTGTTCAAGATAGTATCGCGAGTGTCTCACGAGACCAACGTGTTCAATTATTATTGATTGGCTTTGTATTTAATGGATTTTTAGAAGGTGCTGCAGGCTTTGGCGTACCTATTGCCATTTGTGCGGTACTATTAACACAATTAGGTTTTAAACCTTTGCAAGCTGCGATGTATTGTTTAGTAAGTAATGCAGCAGCAGGTGCTTATGGTGCGGTAGGTATACCGATTGCTATCGTGGATACTTTGAATTTGCCAGGTGGTGTAACAACATCTCAAGTAGCGTTAATTGGTAATTTAACGTTAGGTTTTATTAGTTTCGTTGTGCCATTTTTATTAATGTATATTATGGATGGCTTTAAAGGTGTGAAAGAAACTTTCCCAGCCACTTTAGTTGTGGCAGTTACTTTCACAGTTTTACAAGTGCTTATTGCAGCTTTTGCTGGACCAGAGTTGGCTGATATTATCCCTGGCCTTGTAGCAATGATTGCATTAGCATTGTTCTCAAAAAAATGGCAACCTAAAAATATTTTCAGAATTAATAAAGATGAAAAAGCAGATGCCGTGCCTAAACATTCTATTGGACACATCACTTATGCATGGAGCCCGTTTATCATTTTAACGATTGTTGTGATGATCTGGAGCTTACCAGCATTTAAAGGTTTATTTGAAAAAGGTGGTGCCCTAAGTGCACTTGTTGTGAACTTTAATGTGCCGGGTACGATGAATGCTGTGACTAATAAACCGAATGAACTGACATTCAATTTCTTTGCTCAAACAGGTACAGCGATTTTAATTACAGCGATCATTACAATTATTATTGCGAAAAATATGAGCTTTAAAACGGCTGGTCATTTACTGGGTCTCACAGTTAAAGAATTATGGATTTCAGTGTTAACCATTTGTTTCATTTTAGCAGTATCTAAAATTACAACATATGGTGGATTAAGTAATGCTATGGGACAAGGCATATCTAAAACAGGCGCTGCCTTCCCATTATTGTCACCACTACTTGGTTGGATTGGTGTATTTATGACGGGATCCGTCGTAAACAATAATTCATTGTTTGCGCCAATTCAAGCCTCTGTTGCTGAACAAATTGGTACAAAAGGTTCATTACTTGTTGCAGCTAATGTCGCTGGTGGTGTAACTGCTAAGATTGTATCACCACAATCTATAGCTATCGCTACAGCAGCAGTTAATAAAGTAGGTAAAGAATCAGAACTGATGAAAATGGCAATGCGTTTCAGTATCGGATTGTTAATTCTCGTTTGTATTTGGACATTTATTTGTAGTTTATTTATTTCATAAAATGAATTTGAAAAGACCGAAATTAAAGCATATCATGCTCGCTACTTAGCTATATGAGCATGTATGATAAGTTAAAAAGTTAGTGGAAATACCGCATAGATTATTTCCTGGAAAATATTTATTATAAAACCAATTAAAAAACACTAAAGTCGATGGCGTTTTGTCATACGACTTTAGTGTTTTTTGTGTTCCTCAAAGTTTTGCTGTATATAAAGTATTATTTATGCTAAAGATTCCCCAATCAATTCTATACACATTTTCAATTTTATTTGGACAAAAATGCTAACTGCGATACACCAACTCTAACTATAAAAATTGTGTTAGTTATCGCTTTTTACTCCTGTAGAAGTAGTAGATTTTATTTTGAAATCTGTAAATGATGTTTCTAAGTTATATTTTGATAAAGAATTAAGCGAAAAAAATGTCCATATGTTAGATCCATTTACGGGCACTGGCACATTTATAGTAAGATTATTACAAAGTGGGATTATAAAAAAAGAAGATCTAGTACGGAAGTTTAATCAAGAACTTCATGCTAATGAAATTGTTTTGTTAAGTTACTATATTGCTACAATTAATATAGAAGAGGTATTTAATTCACTTATTGATGGTGATTATGAATCATTCGAAGGTATTGTGTTAACAGATACTTTCGAAAGTACTGAAACTAATGATTACTTTGAAGAGAATATTTTAAATGAAAATAATTATAGATTACAGGAACAAAAAAAGGATGATATTTTTGTTATTATTGGCAATCCGCCTTATTCTATAGGACAAAAAAATGCAAATGATAATACGGCAAACTTAAAGTATCCCAATTTAAATAAAAGAATAGAGAATACTTATGCTAAATATTCAACTGCTAAATTAAGAAAATCTTTATATGACTCTTATATTTTAGCATTAAGATGGGCTACAGACCGAATTGGAGATAAAGGTATCATATCATTTGTAATCAATGCTTCTTTTATTGATAGTAATGCGACATCAGGAGTTCGGAAAAATATTTATGAAGAATTTAATCATATATATATTTACAATTTAAGAGGAGACCAAAGGACTCAAGGAGAACAGTCTAGAAAAGAAGGAGGTAAAATATTTGGTTCTGGAAGCCGTACTCCAATAGTAATTATAACTTTAATAAAAGATGGTTCTAATAACCATAATATTTATTATAAAGATATTGGAGACTATTTGAACAGAAAAGAAAAATTAGATATAATTTCACAACAAGAATCTGTGAAAAACATTGAATGGCAAAATATACAACCTGACAATAACCATGATTGGATAAACCAAAGAGATGAAAAATATGAGAATTACAATTCTATTACAGATGTATTTAATAAAAAAGTAATAGGCGTTAGTACTAATAGGGACGCATGGGTTTATGGATTTAATAAAGTAAAAACGATAAAAAAGGCTCAAGAAATGATTTCGAACTACAACGATAATATTAAACAAGTAAAAGAGAACAAAGGTAAGTATACAAACGAAAAACGAAATATGGAGTCTTCAAAAATTAAATGGACTGTTAATTTAACGAAAAAATTTAAAAAAGGTGAAAAAATCACACTTAATGATAAGAATATTGAAGTAAGTATGTATCGTCCTTTTACAAAAAAATGGCTATATTATGATAGAAATATTATTGAAAGACCAGGGAAAAGTAAAGAATTATTTAGCGAAAAAAATAAAGCAATTTATATTACAGGAGTAGGTTCATCAAGAGAATTTTCGGCCTTAGCAGTAAACGTAATACCCAATTTGGATTTAATGGAAAAGGGGCAAGGTTTTGTCGAATTCATAAATAATAAAAACGGCGAGTATGAAAGTAATATTAATTTTTCTAGTTTTGATATATCTGGCTTAAATAGAGAAAATTTAATGTATTATATTTATGGATTGTTTCATTCAAATGAATATAAGAGTAAGTTTTCTGCGAATTTAAGTAAAGAATTGCCTAGAATTCCATTAGTAAAAAATAAAGAGAAGTTTATTGAAATAGGACGTAAATTAATGAATTTACACTTGAATTATGAAAGTTGTGATTTAAGTTCTGAAGTAGTAATAAACCAAAGTGAAAATCCATCATATAAAATAAAAAAAATGACATTTCCAAAGCGAAATGAAAAAAACACTATTATTGTAAATAATGATATAACTATAAAAGAAATTCCAAATAGAGCTTATGATTACAAGGTTAACGGAAAATCAGCAATTGAATGGGTTATGGATCAATATCAAATCAAGGTTGATAAAAATTCAGGTATAATTGATGACCCAAATGAATATTCTGATGATCCTAAATATATACTGAATCATTTATTAAAAATAATAAATTTATCGGTATTAACAATAGATTTAATTCATGAGTTACCGCCATTGGAAATCATCGATAAATAGTATTATAAAAGGCTTGCTCAAATTGATATGCTCCCTTCAAAGTAGACACTTAAAAATGTAAACTTTGAAGGGAGCTTTTTTATGACTCATAGAAAATTATCACCTGAAACTTATCAAAAAGCTTTCAGCTTATATGAAGAAGGATATAGTATGAAAAATGTAATTCAAAAATTAAATTTAAATTGTTCTCCTAGAACATTATTGATTAACTATTATAAATTTAAGAAGCATGGAATAAAGGTGCTTTTACCAATTCAGAGAAATAATACCTACTCAAATGAATTTAAGCTTAAAGTTGTGCACGAATATATAAATGATGGCCTATCTTTAACTGATTTAGTAGTTAAATATAATATCCCCACTACTTCAACTGTAAACAAATGGATTTCAAAGTATTTGTCGGGTAAAATATTAAAAACATATTCTCCAAAACCCGAGGTGTATCAATTGAAATATAAATCATTAACATTTGAAGATCGTGTAGAAATCGTTGATTATTATATGAATCATGGCCAATCGTATAAGACAACAGCAAATCATTTTAACATCAATTATAGCCAAGTATATAACTGGGTAAAAAAGTACAACTTGCATGGATATGATGGGCTTAAAGATGGACGTGGAAAAGGGAAACCCCAGTCTGTATTAACACCTGAAGAGGCATTAAAAGCTGAAATTAAGATACTTAAAGAGAAAAATAAATTTCTTCAAATGGAAAATGACGTTTTAAAAAAGGAAGAAGAAATAGAAAGGAAGTTGATGAAACAGGCATCAGACAAAAAGCATCATACCAAACGGTAAAAGCATTTAAAAACCTTTATCCGATAGCTTGGTTATGTTCAGTATTAAAGATATCACGTTCAAGTTACTATAAATGGTTACATCGCAAACCATCAAATAAAGAAATTGAAAACCAAAAATTGATCAAAGATATCGTTGATATCTACAATAAATACAAAGGCATATATGGATATCGTCGTATATACATATATTTAAGACTTAAACTACATCAAAAAGTAAATCATAAACGTGTCTATAGATTGATGAATCAACTGAATCTAAAATCTACTATCCGCCCTAAAAGAAAACGATATATTAAAACAACACCTGAAATTACAGCACATAATATATTAAATAGAAAATTTGAAGAACAAATCCCAAATAAAAAATGGTTAACTGACGTTACAGAATTCAAACTAAGCAATGGTAAAAAACTTTACTTAAGTGCTATTTATGACTTAGGCAGCAAACAGATTATCAGTCATAAATTAAGTACCTCAAATAACAATAAATTTGTATTAGATACGCTCAAAAAAGCAGTCAAACTTGTGCCGAATACCGAAGGTATACTCTTACATAGCGACAGAGGATATCAATATACAAGCAGATTATTTAAAGTTACGTTAGAGCAACTTGGTATAAAACAAAGTATGTCACGACCAGGATGTTGCATAGATAATGGACCTATGGAAGGTGTATGGGGAACTATTAAAAGTGAATTGTTTAGAGGAAGAAAAAAAGTGATTTTTAAAGACAAGGCTACAGCAATAAAAGCAATTAATTCATATATAGAATTTTTTAATCAGAGATATTAATCTTCCTATTTATCTTTTGATGTGAATGAAAAACATAAAAAGATTTGAGTATGCTGTCACTTTCATAAAAATTGATGAACTTATCAAAAGTGATAGAAAGTCATAATGTTTTCTTTCCTGTATGACACCCACGCTTAGAGCCACAAGAACTACATTTACCTGCTTTAGCTTTCTTGAAAAAGTTGAATAATGTAAAAACAACATAACTAATAATAGCTAGAAAGATAACAACATTGATAATAATCGTCATTAAATCACATCCTTAATAAAATAATAGTCCAATTTGATAAAAGACAAACGAAAGTAAATATGCAGTGATTAATGGATATGCTACAGCCAGTACAGTCCATTTAAGTGAATATGTTTCTTTGCGAATGGTTGCTACTGTAGATAAACATGGTATATATAGCAAGATGAAAATCATAAACGAATATGCTGATAATGGTGTGAAATGACTTTGTATAATGTTTACAAGACCAGCTTCGTCTGATGCATAGATAATTGCCATCGAGCTAACGATCACTTCTTTTGCTAAAAATCCAGGTATTAATGTAGCACCCGCTTGCCATGAACCAAATCCTAATGGTGCAACTAATACAGCAAAGAAACTTCCAATTGAATGTAAAAAGCTATCATTAACGTCTACATTGAAACCGCCAGGACCGGTATAATTCAATAACCAAATAATTACCGAACCAGCAAAGATAAATGTTCCTGCTTTTTTAACAAAACCTTTAGCTTTTTCCCATGTACTTCTTCATAGTGTTTTGACTGATGGTAATCGATAAGTAGGTAATTCAACGATAAATACAGAATCATCATTTTTTAATACTGTTTTCGTTAATAGTACACTTGTTAATAAAGCGACAACGATACCAAGTACATATAAGCTTAGGACGATGAGTGCCTGATGAGATTCAAAAAACACACCTACAAACAATGCGTAAACGGGTAATCTCGCAGAACAAGACATAAATGGTGCAATCAAAATCGTTGTAAGTCTTTCCTTCTCACTTTCAATACTACGTGCTGCCATGATACTTGGCACGTTACATCCAAATCCTATAATCATTGGTATAAAAGATTTACCACTAAGACCAAAGTATTCCATAATTCGATCCATTAATATGGCAATACGAGACATATAACCAGAGTCTTCTAACAGAGAAATAAAGAAGAAAAGGACCAGTATTTGTGGCACAAATACAAGTACTGCACCTACACCAGCAATAATACCGTCATTGATTAAATCTTGTAAAAATGGAACGAGACCTAATTTATCCATCAAGTTTGATACCGTATCTGTAAAGGTTCCACCTAAAAATTCATCTAATGCATCGGATATAGGTGTACCGATCCAAGTGAAGGTAACGTGGAAAATCAACCACATAATGATTAAAAAGATTGGAATGCCTAAATATTTATTTGTTAAAATGCGATCTATCCGATGCGTGAAATATTGTCGTTCTTCATCCGGATATTCAACCGTATCTTTTAAAATATTGTCTATATATGTATTGCGTATTGCTTGTATCTCATCCCTTATAGAATTATCTAATTCTTCTGATAAATTTTGACGCAATAATGTTATTTCTTTCAAAACAGCGTCATCTAAAAAGTCATGAATTTTTGGATTTTCTAATAAAAATTGTATTGAGATAAAACGTGCTAATTGTTTATCAATAGAGGTGCTAGATGTTAAATGTGCTTCAATTTGTGATATTGTAGCTTCAATATGCTTACCATAATTTAATTTTAATGGTCTGTTTTTTGATAAGCCATTGTCTTTCAAAGAATCTAATAATTGATGTGTGCCTTTACCATTTCTTGCTATGATAGGTAGTAGTGGCAATTTTAATTTTTTCATAAGTGCTTGCTGGTTGATACGAATACCACGTTTTGTAGCAACATCAACCATATTTAATCCAATGATTAAAGGTGCACCTAATTCCATGAGTTGAACTGTAAGCTGCAAATTACGTTTGAGTTGGCTGGCATCTATAATATTGATCATGCCAGAAAATTGACTATTCAATAAATAATCAGTAACAACCATTTCGTCTTTTGATATAGGTGACAATTCATAAATACCTGGTAAATCAACTAGGTCTCCAATATGCTGTTTGAGGCGACCTACTTTTTTCTCTACAGTTACACCACTCCAGTTTCCTACATATTCGTATGTGCCAGTCAATGCATTAAATAAAGATGTTTTACCGACGTTAGGGTTCCCTAAAATACAATAACTATTAGTCATTGGCTTCCTCTAATTCAATCTGACATGCATCACAACCACGAATACTTAAACATTGACCATTCACTTCTAATATACAAGGGCCTTTGAACAAGCACTTTTGTTTAATTTTTAACTTCGTACCATTCACTAAACCAAGTGCATTTAACCGATGACGCATGTGTTGATTTTTAATGTTCATTTCTTTGATTTTGTAATTCTTTTTTAAGTCTCCACTTTTTATGCTTAACATAAAACTCACTCTTTCTTATAATGAGATAATAATAATCATTATCAATTATACTATTATGTCAAATATAATAGAAGTAAATTTTAATATAATTCTGTGAATGTTTTGTTAAGCATTATTGCCTGTAACATATATTACTTTGTTTTTTTGATTTTAAAAAATAAAAAGGCAAATCATTGAGCAAAGAAATTGCTATCATGAAGAAGTAATATTACACTTGAGTTAAATAATAATTTACTAAATATGAGATGACACGCCCTTAGTCCAAAAGATGGTTTGATGATTGACTGTTGTTCAAAATTTTTGAGTTTCGGATATAAATCATTAGTCGTTATATAAAAATATGTGTTTTTAAAATTGAATTACATATTGAGATAGGAGGGATTCAAATGGTTATCCGTGATAATAAACGCATAAAAGTAAAACGTTTAAATGAAACGCGCTCAAGTGGGATTTCTGTCATGATTGAAGAAGGTGGTTTGGGAGCTGACCAATATTATCAAATTGAAAAGCAAAATGCGAAAACATCTGAGGAACACTTACATCAATTTGAACATGAAGTAAGTGAAAAAATAATGCTGAACTGATTGAACTCCTAATTATCAATGCACAGGAAAGTACGAATAAAGACTATAATGAAGCATTAAAGACAATTCAGCAAGAAGTGTTAAACCGAATGAGATCATAAATAATTTATTTGTAACCAAAGATAATAAAGATTAAACGTTAACCATTAAGACTATTGATAAAGCTATTTAACAGCTGTATCGGTAGTCTTTTTTGTATTTAAATACAGATAAGACTTAGTGTGCGCTAAATTAAGGTATAAAACATTAGAATTAACAAAAAATTAAACTAATATAGTTATAAATTAAATAACCAAAAATTTATTAAAAATTCTTTTTTAAAAGGATATGTACATTACAATTAAAAATCACTATACTGTAATACGTGTTTGTACATTATTAACAAGGAGAAAATTGATGAATCTTTTAAAACAAATTTTCAAAAAGGAAGATATTGCTAAATTTCAAAATAAAGATGCTCATTTAGAGCGCACATTAAGAATAAGAGACTTTTTAGCTTTAGGTGTAGGTACAATTGTTTCTACTGCTATTTTTACATTGCCAGGTGTTGTAGCTGCTGATCACACAGGTCCATCAGTTAGTTTGTCCTTTTTAGTAGCAGCTATTGTAGCAGCTTTGGTAGCATTTGTTTACGCAGAAATGGCATCTGTTATGCCTTTTGCTGGATCAGCATATACATGGATTAGTATATTGTTTGGAGAATTTTTTGGATGGATTGTAGGTTGGGCTTTAATTGCTGAATATTTAATTGCGGTGGCTTTTGTAGCATCAGGATTTTCAGCTAATTTGAGAGGTTTATTAGAACCTTTTCATATATCATTACCTAATTCATTATCTAACTCTCTCGGTACAGACGGAGGTATCATTGATTTAGTAGCAGCTATCGTAGTGATTATAACGGCGATATTGCTATACAGAGGAACGTCAGAAGCGGCACGTGTTCAAAATGCACTTGTGATACTTAAAGTATTGGCTATTCTCTTGTTTATAATCGTAGGCTTATCAGTCATTGATATTGGTCATTACATACCTTTTATTCCAGAGTATCGTGAAACTGCAGCAGGCGCATTTGGTGGCTGGCAGGGTATATATGCAGGTAGCTCTGTCATTTTTGTTGCTTATATAGGGTTTGATTCTATTGCTTCAAACTCTGGTGAAGCGATTAATCCGCAAAAAACAATGCCACGAGGAATCTTAGGTTCTTTACTAATTGCAGTTACATTGTTTATCGTCGTTTCACTTGTATTAGTAGGGATGTTTGATTATGCGCAATATAAAAATAATGCTGAGCCAGTAGGTTGGGCTTTACGTATGAGTGGACATAGTACTGTTGCGGTCATAGTGCAGGCAGTCTCAGTAATTGGTATGTTTACTGCTTTAATTGGTATGATGATGGCGGGTTCTCGCTTACTTTATTCGTTTGGTAGGGATGGTATCTTACCGTCTTGGTTAGGAAAATTAGATAATAAAAATTTACCAAATCGTGCATTAATTATACTATCGATTGTTGCAATTATTATTGGCTCTGTTTTTCCATTTGGCTTTTTAGCACAATTAATTTCAGCTGGTGCGCTTGTAGCGTTTATGTTTGTTACAGTAGGTATTTTTTCATTGCGTAAAAGAGAAGGTCATGACCTACCAGAACCAGCATTTAAATTGCCATTTTACCCAGTGATGCCAGTGATTATTTTTATTTGTGTATTTATTGTGTTCTGGGGATTAAGTGGTCAGGCTAAAATCTATACATTAATTTGGTTCTGTATCGGCATCATTTATTATGTACTGTATATTTTAAAAAATCTTAAAAACATCAAAAATTAATATGTTAAAGATGAGATTTTTAAGTTGTTGAGTAAATAAATTATAAATCATTAATAATGCAAAATTTAAAATAAAACTATACTGATTTTCATAAATAAATAATACTTAATGAATGAGTCAGAAATAGGTATAGTTTCAACCATAGTAAGCGAATTGTTACTTATTTTATCATTTGTTTAAAAATAATAAAACGCTCTTTAAAATTTTCACTTTTTAGTGTCTATTTTAGAGAGCGTTTTTAAATGTGTGTAAAGTATTATAGCTATTATTAATTGATAGTAGGATAAAAAATATAATGCTAACCATCATAACAGCTTATAAGTTTATATATCATGTTTTGTAAATTGAGTTAGCTATTTTAAATATCAGTATAGTCTTTGATTTTAAAATCAGATAATAAATCATCATAATCAAGTACGTATTGTGAATGGATAGTTTGATCATCTTTATCTTGCTTTTCTACTTCAATTGTAATTGTGTCACCTTTTTTACTATATTTAACGACTTTTGGATCTGAATAATCTGCTTCGTCACCAGATTCCACTACTTTTTTCATATGGTCAGCCGTGTCAGTGCCATGTTTTATATAGCTAGAAATATAACTATATTCTTCTTCTTCATATGCCTCATTCAAATCTTCAGTATAGTCTTCTATGAAAGTTTGAACATTTTCTTTAATATCTTTATTTTCTTGATTCGCTTTTATTTTTTCATTGTCAAAAGACAAATCAATAGGTACTGGTTCATTCTCTTTCTTAGGTTTAGGTGCTTTAACTACGTTAGATTTGAATTTTTTGTCATCAACATGTGCTTGTGCATATACTTCTAATTTTTCATCTGGCTTGTATGGACCATATAAATAACTATCATAATCATCTTGAGCGGACAGTTTTTTATTATTAATGTATAAATCTATTTGAGTATCGCTGTCTAGTTCGCTATCATCAATGTTAATATCGAGATATTTTTCATTAAATTGTTCTTGAACTTCATTTTCATCAGACATGGTGATAATTAATTGCCCATCGAATTTTTCATTGTTTACTACTTTTTGAGCTTTTAATTTATAATTTCCTAATGGTAATGTTGCAAAGGTTTTAGATTCATCTTCAGATAATTTAATTTTATGTTTTTTGCCATTATATTTATATGTAACTTTACTATCAGATTCAGGAGTGATT
Organism: Staphylococcus sp. FSL W8-0271; assembly: GCF_038006605.1. Taxonomy (NCBI): domain Bacteria; kingdom Bacillati; phylum Bacillota; class Bacilli; order Caryophanales; family Staphylococcaceae; genus Staphylococcus; species Staphylococcus sp. FSL W8-0271. The sequence continues at coordinate 2,608,073 of NZ_JBBOVM010000001.1, read as the reverse complement.
GAAACTTTTTGCTTAGAAACTTCGAAGTCATAATTATTAAAAATACCATATTTTTTACCATTTTTATGTATATGAATAACTTCCGTATCGTTGATATCTATTGAAGCAGTGTCCGATTTATCTTTTGTCATCTGTTTGGTTTTATTTTCAATATCATCTGCGATTCTTTCTGGGTTATCAGCATCAACAACATATTTATAAAAAGCTTTTGCTTCATCTTTATTCAAACTTCTATCATTGAATACTAAATGATTTGATAAGTTTTTAGTATCACCCTTCTTTAAATCTTCAGAAATTGTTTTAGCTTCACTCTCTGGCGATAAGCTTGCAGCAACGATTTTATATAAAATAATTAAAAGAATGATGATAGTTAAAATAATACCTATTACTAAATACTTTTTTTATTTCGCTTTGATGTATTATTTTGATTTTGAAGTGGGTGGCCACACTGTGTACAAACTTTTTGATTATTCTTTACATGGGCCCCGCAATTTTTACAATACTTCATTACTTTTCCTCCCAATATGGATTGAATTTATTCTTTCAACAATGTCTCTCTTTTTAAACAAAATTGAACATTTCTTTGAACAACTGATATTACTAAATACAAATATCTAAAATAATCGCCTCGAAATTTAAATAAATAGCCCGATATTAACTGTTTAATTATATAAATTGAATTGTAACATATTTATAAATATGTAATTAATATAAAATTGATTTTTGTTGGTATTTCATATATAAATAAGTTATTTATTGTTTATAATATACAAATTAAATCGTTTGTTTAAAATTTTACAATGAGTAATATTGTATGATTTAGCAAACTCAAAACATGAATCCAATAGCAGTTTTTGGAATCATGTTTTGAGTTTAAGTTAAATTGTTTATTCTATGTTACGTTGTTTTTTTAATGATAAAGCTAAAATGAGGACGATAATCAGTAGAATACCAATAAGTTGGTAACTATGAAATGTTACATTAAGCCAAAGCGCGCTTGCTAATATGGCCATAACAGGTTCGATTGTGCCGAAAAGTGTGGTTTCTTTTGCTGATAAGTAATTTAAACTTTCAATAAAGAAAAAGAATGCTATAGCAGTTCCGGCAATAATACCAAAAGTTAAATAAAGTACAGTCGATCCTGTTAAATGAGACCAATCAAAATCCCATATAGGTGCTTTGAAATTCATGACAATGCCTGAAATTAACATTGCCCAACCGACAACTAAAATAGACGGAAACCGAGTTAATAATTGTGTTGCGTAAAGTGTATAGAATGCAAGTGCTAAACCAGATATAATCCCCCAAATTACACTTGGAGTTGATACCACAAGTTTACTAAAAGATCCGTTGGTTAGTAGCAAAAATGTACCTGATAATGTAAGGACAATCGCGATCAAATCAAAAAGTTTAAAGCGCTCTTTACGTCTGATAACATACCAAATAATGATATATACTGGTGCTATATATTGGAGTAAAGTAGCGATTGCTGCATTACCGAAATTGATAGACGCCATATAAGCGTATTGAACGAGCAACATACCAAAAATTGAAAAAATAAAAAGTTGGAATAGGCTATGTTTATTTTTAAATATATCGAATAATGAAGATTGTCTATTAATTATTTTGTAAATCATTAATAAGACGAAGCCACTGATTAATAACCTCGCAGTTACATACCAATTGATATCAATGTCCCTTTGTTGAAAAAGAAAATCTGATACCGTGCCACCGAGTCCCCAAAAAGATGCTCCTACAATAGCTAATAAAATACCTACGATTCGAAGTTTTGTTTCATTTACCATATGATCACCTGTTAAATATTAATATATTCATACTATAGCGTGAAAATACGCGATATAATATATAAAAATGAGCTTAAAATAGCAAAATATTGAGGTGTCTAATTTATGTATCAAGAAATTATCGTAGAAAATACAAGAGAAGAGTTAATACAATTTCCTGATAAACAATGGAAACATATTATTTTACATACGTATTTAAATCGCACGATATTTGGCTACATTCCTATACATTGGCATCACGCATTGCAATTCATGTATGTGATTAATGGAGCACTCAATGTTTCAATTGGTGACGATACATTTAATGTTAAAAAAGGAGATGGGCTTTTTATCAATTCAAATGTTGTGCATGAGTTAACGAGTGAAGTATCGCATACAGAGTATTTTTGTTGGAATATTGAGATACCAGAAACTACCAATTATGTAGAATTTAATTATGTGTCAGAAATTATGAATAAAGCACATCATGTGCCGTATATATACTTATCCCAAGATGACAAACAGCAACAAGAACTTATAGAGATTATTAACTCAGCTGGACAAATATATGAAAATCAAAATTTATATTTTGAACTAGAGATCACTGCCAAATATTATAAAGCAATAAAATGGTTATTGCTGCATTCAGCAGTTGTAAATGAACAAAAACGATACTATTTTGACTACCGTATTAAAAGACTGATGACGTTTTTACAAAGTCATTTTCACAAGAAAATTTCATTACAAATGTTAAGTGAAGAGATTCATATGAGTAAATCTGAAACGGTTAGATGTTTCAAATACTATGTAAACCAGACCCCTATGCAATACTTAGTGAATTTACGATTAGAGCACAGCGTAAGAATGTTGCGTAGTAAATATCCCTACACAATTACAGATATTGCAATGGCATGTGGTTTTTCAACAACGAGTTATTTTATAAAAGTTTTTAAAGAAAAATACAAGCTAACACCAAAACAATTTCAGAAAAAACAAATTACCACAAAGTAATGATTCAATGCTTATTAGAAAAATTGTTAATTATAATGATAAGTAGATACAATGAGTTTAATGCTAAATAAAGGGGGATTTTTATGGATATTAAACTAATTGTCGTAGACATGGATGGCACATTTTTAAATGATGACAGCCAATTTAATAGTGAGACTTTGCAATTGTTAAAAGAAAATTGCGCAGATCAAGATATCCGCTTTGTCTTTTGCACTGGTAAACAATGTGAACGTGTGGAAAATATCGTAGGTGACCTCGCAACAAATACATTTATTGTAGGTGATAGTGCCACACGAATTAAATATAATGGAGAGTTTATTTACAATGCAGAGATAGAAAATCAAAAAGCAAAAGAAATTATTGATACAATCAGAGAAATTGATGATACACAAACTATTTTGGCTTGTTCAAAAACTGGCGCTTATGTTTTAGACAATATTTCGGAGTCAGAGAAAAGGCACGTGCATGGTTCTTATCAACATGTGAACTATATTAAAGATTATAACGATATTGAAGAAGATTTATTAAAAATTACAGTTCATGACGCAAGTGGTCATTGTAAAGAGACTGCCGACCGTCTACAACACTTTGAAAAAGACGTTTATATCGTAGCTTCAGATGAGGCATGGATTGATATTGCAGATTTGGGCGTGAATAAAGGAACCACAATTAATCGAATTCAGAATTTACTTCAAATTACGCCTGCAGAAACCATTGCATTTGGTGATGGATATAATGATTTAGATTTATTTAAAGCTGCCAAATATAAAGTCGCAATGGATAATGCCTATCCCGAATTAAAAAAAGAGGCTAATTTAATTGCAATTAATAATAATGAGGATGGGGTTGTACAAACTTTAAATTTACTTTTAGGATTCAAATAAAAGTAAATTTCTATTTGAATTAGAAAAATAGTAAAAAACCATAAAATAAATTGTACTTTGTATGATAATATCTATCTAGTGCGTATTTTTATATGCAATATTTAGATGAGGAGGCTCATGCATCGTGAGTACAAAGCAACAATCAAACAACAAATTGATTTTAGCTATTGTGTTAAGTGTGTTAACGTATTGGCTTTTTGCTCAATCGTTTATTAATATATCTACACAGGTTCAAAACACCTATCAAACAACACCAGGGGTTGTTAACTTATCTGTCAGTTTAGCATCGTTTGCTACTGGTATTTTTATGGTAGGTGCAGGTGATGTGTCTGATAAGATAGGAAAACTAAAAATGACTTATATTGGTATCATTTTTAGTATTTTAGGCTCATTACTCATTATTGTATCTAGTGTGACAGCGTTCTTATTGGTAGGACGTATGCTGCAAGGACTTTCTGCGGCTATTTTACTTCCTTCTACTGTAGGTGTGATTAATGAGCAATTTAAAGGTAAAGAAATGCGTAGAGCATTTAGTTACTTGATGATTGGTAGCGTTGGTGGTATCGGCTTAGCGTCGATGGTTGGTGGATTGATAGCTACATATGTCAATTGGCAATCTAACTTTATCATCTCTATTATTATTTCAATTATCGCATTTTGGTTATTATGGGGAACAGAAGAAGTAGAAAAAGAAAAAATTGACACAAGACCATTTGATTATATCGGGATGTTTTTATTTGCAGTTTTAATAGGAAGTATTACTTTATTTGCCACACAAGGATTTGAACAAGGATGGTTCAGCACCTTTTCAATTACGTGTCTTGTAATTTTTGTACTTTCTACAGTTGTCTTTATATTCTTTGAAAGACAAAAACATGCACCATTCATTGATTTTTCACTATTTCGAAACCGTGGATTTGTAGGTTCTTCAATGATCAATGTTGTACTCAATTCTGGCGTAGGTACAACAACAGTATTTAATATGTATGCGCAGACAGAGTTAGGGTTAAATGCCTTTCAAGCAGGTCTTGTGACTGTGCCTTATGTCATTATGGCAGTTGTGATGATCCGTTTAGGAGAAAAATTATCCTTACGCTTTGGTGGGAAGCCATTGTTATTGGTAGGACCACTATTTCCAGCAATAGGAATTATGTTTATTAGTTTAACTGTATTACCAACAGATTGGTATGTAGGCATTGTTGTGTTTGGCTTTGTCATTTGTGCTATAGGAAATGGTTTATGTGCCACACCAGGAATTACAGTTGCAATTTTAACCATACCTGATGAAAAAGTTGGTTTAGCTTCAGGTATCTACAAAATGTGTGCAACACTAGGTGGCGCACTAGGAATTGCGCTTAACACAACTATTTTTGCAGCAGTACAAGTTAACCATAGTGCTAGTGTGGCTGCAACTACTTCATTTTTAACAGGTTTATCAATTATGATTATTGGTGTGATTCTGACTCAAATCATTATACCTAAAAATATAAAAGCTTAAGCATTTATTGAAATTTATTAATAAATGATACTGTGCTATAGATTTCATATTTAAAATAAGGACCAATCCATAGATAATGGATTGGTCCTTTTATATTGCAGTTATTATGAATTTGAATATATATGATTGGTAAGCGCATGATTTAAACTTTTAAATTACTTAAACAATCAGTTACGGCTATTGACGCTTATCCTATATTATTTATAATGTGGGATTTATAAGTATAACTAATTCTGTAACTTATATGATTTATATTTATTAAGTTGATTTCAATCACGCATCAGTTAAATGAACAATAAATGTTTTAACACTAACGGCTGTTCCAGTTATTTTTATATCCCATTCATTGTCATTAAAAGTAACGCTAACCTTCACCTTACCGTTTTTACCAATTTCTTGGCCTTGTTCGACGATAAGATTGAGTGGATTGTCTGAAATGTTATGTATGTATTTAACAAAGTAAGCCCCCATAACTCCAGAAGCTGTTCCAGTAACTGGATCCTCTATTGTTCCAGAGAAAGGTGAAGAAAAATGACGCGCATGCATATTAGAATCTTGATGATATGTTTCAAAACAAAATGGATGAATAGACACTTTAGGCTTTTCGTTTAATATAGAAGGGAATAGGGCATTGTTGGGTTTCATTTTCTGACAAACAGCTAGACTTTTCACTGGAACAAGTAGTGTCCAAACACCTGTACTTCCATATAAAACTGGTAAATTTTCGTCGATATCTTCTTCGTCGATATCTAGTGCGTAAGCTAATGCTTTCTTAGAACCATTGAATGTTTCAAATTGTGGTGTGGCATGTTGCATAGTGATAAATATTTGGTCATTATGAGATACATTCATTCTTATAGTTAAAATGCCTGCTTTAGTTTCAATTGTAAGTTCATTTTTATTTTTTAGTAATTGTTTTTCTTTTAAAGCATAAATCGTGGCAATTGTTGCATGACCACAAAGGTTCATTTCATGACCTGGCGTGAAAAAACGTATTCTAAGGTCTGCCTTATCAGATTTAACAGGAAACGCAGTTTCATTAAACCCAACTCTCGATGCAATTTCTTGCATTTCCCGATCTGTTAAATTTTCTGTGTCTAATACAACGCCAGCAGGGTTCCCTTTATTGGCTTCTGTACTGAATGAATCGTAATGATAAACCTGTACGGATTTAACCATCTTCTTCCTCCTGATTTTTAATTCTCTATAAAGTGTAGAACAATTTAAATGAGTTTGCTTAGCAATTTTTCACTGCTTATAAACTTATAAAGTAAAACATTTTATAAGTTTATTTTTAATTTTAAAAATAACAAAAGAACTTGGAAAATCAATTTATTCCTATTTTGCACTTTAATACAATTCTTTAACTTTTTGAATGATTTTATTTCGATTTTTCTCTAATCACAATTTCGTGGTTTTCGATTTTAATTTACTTAAGTATCCGTGAATCTTATTTACTAAAATCAGTGAGTTGAGTTGTCGAATTAACAAAAATATACCGATTTATATAAGAATATGCCAATAGCATGTAAAAAGCATTGTATAAATATTTATAATTGGATAGTTACAGCACATTTTAATGATACCAAGATACCATAAAAAATAATTAGTATTTTTCAATCATCTCTTGCTTGATATCGCGCTCTAAGGTTTACGATTGAAATATATTCAAAGGAGGTTATATAATATGGGTAAATTTGATAGTCTACAGGACAAAGTTGTAGTTATTGCTGGTGGTGCTAAGAACCTTGGTGGCTTATTAAGTACTACTTACGCTAAAGAAGGAGCCAAATTAGTAATCCATCACCATGATGAAAATTCTTTAGATGATGCAAAAGCGACACTTACAAAAGTTGAAAACTTAGGCGGAGAAGGTACATTATTTTCTGGTGATTTGACAAACGTTAGTAATGTCCAAGCTTTATTTCAACATGCTGAAGCGACATTTGGAAAAGTTGATATTGCAATAAATACTGTTGGTAAAGTGCTTAAAAAACCTATTTCAGAAACGACTGAAGAAGAATTTGATAGTATGGCAGACATCAATGCAAAGTCAGCTTATTTCTTTATTAAATATGCTGAAAAATCTATGAATGATAATGGTAAAATCATCACTTTAGCCACTGCATTGCTTGCTGCATACACAGGCTTTTATTCAACTTATGCTGGAGGCAAATCGCCTGTTGAGCATTATACACGTGCAGCCTCAGCAGAGTTTATGGATAGAGGTATTTCAGTGAACGCGGTTGCTCCTGGACCAATGGACACACCATTCTTCTACCCACAGGAAAGCGAAGATGCTGTAGCATTCCATAAATCTCAAGCGCTTCATAACCAACTTACAAAAATAGAAGACATCGCGCCAATTATTACTTTCTTAACTTTAGATGGATGGTGGATCAACGGACAAACATTATTTGCTAACGGCGGTTATACGACACGCTAGTTTACTTTTTAATCATGAGGAGGTCATTTTGATATGAATTACTTTTTAGCAATATTTAAAGGGAAAGAAACAGATATCAAAATTATTACAGAAACAAAGGTAATAGATGAAAAGAATGTATCTGTGCCAAGTCATAATTACGTTAAATCATTAGCTGAAGAGATTATTGAATTATCGCATCAAAATAATTTATTCCATAATGATATTAAAGGTATTGGTTTAAATATAGATGGTCCTGAACACATTGGTTATAACAGTGTGGAGTCATTAAAGAATGATATGACATCAACATTTGGATTTGACGCTATCATTAATAATGATTATGAAAATTTACTGGTTCAACTTATGAAATAGACAAAAAGGTGACTTTATAAAGTCACCTTTTTTAGGAGGCAAATTATGCAAGTAAAACAAGTTGCCGATAATTTAGGCATCAGTGAACATACCATTCGATATTATGATAAAGTAGGACTTTTTCCTTTTGTTCAGAGAAATAAGAATGGTTATAGAGATTTTTCAGAAGAAGACTTATATTGGATTGAATTTATAAAATGTATGCGCCAGACACATATGCCCATATCAACGTTAAAAGAAATTGCGGAGTTATATCACCAAGGAAGTGACACAAAAACGAAACGAAAAAATATATTTTTGGAACATCAAAAAAATTTAATTGAACAAAAAAAGATTATAGATCAAGGACTTCAAACATTAGAAAAAAATTTAAATTGTTGGAGAATGAATAGATAAAAGCACAGTACGAGAGAGAAAAAGGAAAATGCAAATTAGTTCTTCAATTTTTTTATAGTACTTAACTTTAAATAAAAAATATAGCTAGCTAGAGAAAATCTATGCGATAGAAAATAAATGTGTCTGGGACGAATCAATGTTGTCCCAGATTTTTTTATACTCTCAGGACATATTTACTTTTTTAATAAGCAATTTGATTTATATACCCCTTATTCAACTATTTTCATATTTTTCTTAATCCACTTCTAAAACTGTCACATCGGATGTTGTGCGCATTTTCACAATTCACTATAAACGTAAAATTTAAAATTTTTGCATAAATTTCAAAAATAATGGTATATTACATGTAAGGGCTTACATACATAAAGAAAGGAGATATTTATAACTCAAAACTTTAATAGTTGGATTAAACATAGATAGGAGAAACTGTATGAAAATTATTCCATTTTCAGATTTGAAAGACATCGTAAATGAAGGTGATGTTATAGCTCTGGCAGCCTTATCTACAGCGAATTTACCTGCTGAGATACTTAAAACGTTAGTCGAACAATATGATGAGGATCAATCACTTAATAATTTAACGTTCATGCTTGCTAATGATATTAGTGATTATAGAGGAGACAGTTATGATTTAGATTCATTTGTTTCAAGGGGTATGGTCAAACGATTAATCACGAGTATTATTACTGGTTCGCCAGTAACGATTCAAGCAATGCAGAACAATGAAATAGAGGCATACTTCCTGCCTCAAGGTGTAATAACTACACATTATCGTGGAAGTACGGAAGCTTTTCCAGGTCCGATTACTAAAATTGGATTAAATACAAACGTGGATCCACGTTATTCTGGTGGCAAAGTCAATTCATGTACGACTGATGATTTAGTTTCTTTAATAAATATAAATGATGACACTTATTTGAACTACCGTTTTCCTGAAATTGATGTAGCTTTACTAAGAGGTACATATGCTGATGAAGAAGGCAATATTTACATGCAGCATGAGACACATTTAGGAGAAGGCTTTAGTTTAGCAGCAGCTACACATAAAAATAAGGGTAAAGTCATTGTTCAAGTTAAAGAAGTGATTCAAAGTGGTCGTTTCAATCCAAATGAAGTGTTTATACCTGGTAAATTAGTAGATTATATTGTAGTGAACCGTGATTCAAAATATCATAGACAAGTGATTCAAACGTATTATGATCCGGCACTTTCAGGACATTATCAAATTACAGAGATGCGAGAACCATATATAGCATTGAACACTCGAAAAGTAATTTTGAGACGTGCTGCTCAATTTTTACTTCAAGGTGATGTCATCAGTATTGGTTTTGGCATAAATAATGAGTTATCCAATCTTTTAACTGAAGAAGGGGTTAATAATTTAGTACAGCCCAATATAGATACAGGCGTGTTTGGTGGTTTGATTAGCAGTGGAAAATATTTTGGTATGAACTATAACTTAAGTGCACGTATGAGACACGATATGACTTGGGATTTCATTTATAACGGAGGTGTTGATATAGCATTTCTAAGCTTTGCTCAAGTAGATTCCAAAGGTAATGTAAATGTCTCAAAATTTGGCAATAAAATGAATGGCTGTGGTGGATTTATCGACATAAGTCAAACGGTAAAAACAATTGTCTTTTCCGGTTCGTTAGTTGTCGGGGGTCAACTAAGTTATGAACAGCGCAAGGTCAATGTAGAACAAGAAGGTCATATACCAAAATTTATCAATGAAATTGATAATGTCGATTTCAATGTTGAAAATGCGTTTTTGCTTGATCAAGAGGTGTACTTTGTCACCGAAAGGGCTGTATTTGAACTTACACAACAAGGATTAATGCTCATTGAAATAGCTCCTGGTCTTGATTTAGAGCGAGATATTCTAGCAAATATGGAATTCAAGCCGCTCATTGCAACACATTTGAATGAAATGAATAGCGATATCTATCAAGATAAGTGGGGAGGATTGTCTGATGCAATAAAGTCGGATTATCGTATTTAAACTAAGGGGGAGAAAAATATGAACTACGACTGGATTAAAACGAGAGCGACATTTGACGATGAAAAAGCCGCAGTGATTGACCCATTCAAAGGCACAGAATGGACCTATCAAGATTTGAATATTCGTGCAGAAAATTTAGCTAATTATTTACAAGATCAAGGTGTAAAACGTGGTGATGTCGTCGGTATATTCACGCCTAATGATGTAGCGTTATTAGATTTGATGTTCGCTTCATTTAAATTGGGTGCCGTATACTTGCCAATTAACTGGCGTTTGAAAACACAGGAAATAAAAAGTGTGATTGAAGATTCCAATGTCAAACTCATTTTTTACGCTGAGAAGCATGTTTCAAGTTTAGAAGGCATTGCAGATGATTTGCTACACATGGATATTGACTCAAATGCATACGATGAAATAGTAGATCCTTCGCAACACCGTCCATTCAATACTGTTAGTGTGGAAGGAAGCGATTTAGCGTCATTAATGTATACAAGTGGTACGACAGGACTACCTAAAGGCGTTATGTTTTCATACGATTCTTTTGTAAATAATCCAATTAATATAGCACTGACTTATAAAATTAATTCGACATATACAACAATTGTTTCCACACCAATGTTTCATGTCTTAGGATTTAACGATTTGACACTACCTTTATTAATGGCTGGCGGCACACTGATATTACAGCGTTACTTTAATGGCGAAGCGTTGAATGATTTAATGGCTAAGTACCAACCTAATTATTTAATTCAGATTCCAACGATGTATTATGCCATGTTAGTAGCTGAAAATTTCGATCTGAAAAACTTTGAAAGTATCGATTTCTTAATTCAAGGTGGTTCATCACCTTTACCAATGGTACAAAAGAAATTTAATAGCTTAGGCTATTCAATTATTAATGGTTATGGTTTAACTGAAGCACCGCTTGTCATGGTTAATACACCTGAGAATGGGGCACAGAAACCAGGCAGTATTGGTAAGCCGGTCATGTTTATGGATATATGTATATTTGATGATAATTTTGAAGAAGTAGAAGTTGGTGAAATTGGTGAACTTGGCGTTCGTGGTAATAATATAACACCTGGTTATTGGAACAAACCGGAAGAAACTGCAAAAACATTTCACGGCGAATATTTCTTAACAGGTGATTTAGCAAAAGTAGACGAAGATGGTGATGTTTATATCGTTGATCGTCGTAAAGAAATGATTATTACTGGTGGTGAGAATGTCTTACCTTCCGAAGTAGAAACAGTATTAGCAGAACACCCACTCGTAGCTCAAGGTGTTGTCGTTGGATATGACAGTCCAAAATATGGTGAATCAGTTGCAGCCGCAGTTGTACTTACCGAAGATGACCCAGATTTTGAAGCAAAATTAGACACGCATATGCGTGAAAATATTGCTGGTTATAAAATACCAAGACTATATCTGAAATTGACACACATGCCATTGAATTCAACGTCAAAAGCAGACAAATTAGAACTTCAGAAATACATGAATGAGAAAGCCCAACAAGAAGCAAAAGATGTTGATGATTTGAATTAAAATAAAATGCTGAAAAGCACAAAATTTTTTTACTATAAATGTAAGCGCTATCAAAAAATGGAGGTTTTATTATGCCAACAAAAGAAGAAACACTGAAAGCATTGTACCCAGAAGATATTTTAAGTATTGGAAAAGATTTAACGGAAGGTGAAGTTAAATTATTAAAACAATTGAATGACATGTTAGAAGAAAAGTATCGTGATTCTGTCAATGAACATTGGTTAAATGCCACTGAGCCAGAAGATTATTTTGACGAGTTAGGGAAACTTAACTATTTTAATAATCCATTACTGTTTGAAGGACGTGAAGGCGCTCGTACACCGAGTCAAATGTTCCAATTTTTCATGTCATATACGATTGCAAGATTTGATGTATCTTTAGCAACGTTGTTAGGTGTACATCAAGGATTAGGACATAATTCATTCTGGTTTGGCGGTAGTAAAGAGCAACAGGCATATTACCTACCAAAGTTACAATCACATGAATTACGTACTTGCTTTGCACTTACGGAACCAGAACATGGCTCTGATGTCGCAGGTGGATTAGAAACAACTGCAAAACGTCAAGGCGATGAATGGATTATTAATGGTGAAAAGAAATGGATTGGTGGAGCAAATGTTTCAGATGTCATGCCAGTTTATGCCGTAGATGTAGAAACAGGAAAACCTAAAGGCTTCATTATTGAACCAAGTCAAGAAGGTGTAGAAATTGAACTGTTAGAACATAAAATTGCACTAAGAATCGTACCTAATGCAAAAATTCGTTTGAAAAATGTTGTCGTCAAAGAGGAACAACGTTTACAAAATATCAATAGCTTTAAAGATATCGCGAAAGTTTTATATTCAACACGTGCAGGTGTTGCATATATGGCGACAGGTGCAATGGCTGGTGCATTGAAGGCAACGACAGATTACGTAACAAAGCGTAAACAATTTGGTAAAGAAATTAGTAAATTCCAACTCATTCAAGAAAAATTGGCAATGATGCAAGGAAACTTAGCACAAGCCATGGCTACATGCGCACAGCTCGCACGTATGCAAGCTAACGGTGAATACGATGAAGTAGCGACTTCAACAGCTAAAATGATGAATTCATTAAGATTAAGAGAGACTGTAGCTATGGGTCGTGGTGTTCATGGTGGTAACGGAATCTTAGCTGGAGAGTATGATATTGCTCGTTTCTTTGCGGATGCAGAAGCGATATACACATATGAAGGTACGCACGAAGTCAACGCACTGGTTATCGGCAGAGCAATTACAGGAGATTCCGCATTTATATAAAAATTTATGCTTAATTGGTTTAATGAAAAAATTGGAGGGTTTAGTATGACGATAAGAAAAGCAACTGTGCTAGGTGCAGGAACAATGGGTAGTCAAATTGCTGCACTACTTGTAAATGCAGGCTTAAAAGTTAAATTATTGGATATTGTCATTGATGAAAATGATCCAAACAAAATCTCGAAAAAGGCTTATGAAGTAATAACAAATCCTAAACGTCCACAACTGTTTGATTTATCATTTGCCTCAAACTTATCATATGGTAATTTCAATGAAGATTTACAAGATGATGATGCAGATATATATATTGAGGCAGTTAAAGAAGAAGTGGACATAAAGCATCAAATTTGGGATCAAGTTAAAAAAGTAGCAAATGATGATGCAGTGTTTGCAACAAATACTTCAGGTATTCCAATTGAAGCAATTGCAGAGGTATTTGACGATAGTGATAAAGAAAGATTTTTCGGTATGCACTTCTTCAATCCACCAAGAATAATGAAATTAGTGGAAGTTATCCCAAATAAACAAACGCATTCAGAGGTTGTCAAACGGGTACAAGCTTTTGCAGAAGATGTATTAGGTAAAGGTGTAATTGTAGCAAATGATGTACCTGGATTTGTTGCTAATAGAGTCGGCACACAAACAATGAATGATATTATGTATCGAGCAGAACAACAAGGTTTCTCTATTACTGACGTTGACGCATTAACAGGTCGCAGTATTGGCCGACCTAAAATGGGCACATATGGGCTATCTGATTTAGTAGGATTAGATATTGCTATGGCCGTGATCAAAGGATTACAAAAAATTCCAGAAGAGCAACCATTCTTCAAGGATGTAGCACTTTCTGAAAAATTAGCAAAAAATGGTGCATTAGGTAATAAAACAAAACAAGGGTTTTATAAAAAAGTAAATAAACAGCGTTATGTTTATGATGATAAGCAAAATGACTATGTTGAACCTAAACAACCACAATTAGAAATTTTAGGTCGCTTTAGTAAAGATCTTGCCTCAAATTTAGATGTTATCTTTAATGCGCAAGATGAGGCGGGCTTATTCTTATGGGAAACATTGCGAAATAATTTCTACTATTCAGCAGTGAATGTACCAAAAGCTGCGGAAGATTTTAAAGATATTGATCGCGCATTAGTTTGGGGCTTTAACTGGAAATTAGGACCATTCCAATTATGGGATTTAATGGGATATGAACGTGTTAAATCTCGTATGAAAGAAGAATTAGGTCAATTACCAGATTGGATTGAGCAACGCAATGAAGCGTTTTATGCTGAAGGTGAATCTATTGAACGCGTAACACCAGTAGCAGCTTATATCGATTCAGAGTTGTGGGATAGATCGGATTCTAATTTATCTATCGCGAATAAAGATCAACTATTATTAAAATTACAAAGTAAAAATAATGTCATTTCAAATAGCTTTTTATCCGATTTATTAGAAGCGATTGATAAGCTTGAAAATGAAGACTTTACGAGCATGGTGATTTACGCAGGCGGTAACAACTTTAGTGTAGGTGCTAATTTATATCAAATGAAGAAAGCACATGAAGATGGCAAAGTAGTTTCTGAAGTAGGTGAAGCGGTCGAACAATTACACCATGTATTTGCGAGACTAAAACATTCACTGAAACCTGTTGTAACAGCTGTTCAAGGACGTGCATTAGGCGGTGGTTGCGAACTCGTACTACATTCACCAATTGTTGTAGCGGCAAGTGAGTCTTACATTGGTCTTGTAGAAACAGGTGTAGGTTTATTGCCAGCAGGTGGCGGACTCGCAGAACTCACGGATCGCATTATGCGTACTAACCATAAAAATGATGATAAACAAGCGTCTATTACTAATATTTTAATGCAGATTGGTTTAGCAAAAGTATCTACAAACGCTTATGAAGCTAAGAGATATGGCTATTTAAAAGAAACAGATACAGTTATTTTAAATACGGAAAGACGTATTGAAATTGCATTGAAACGTGCGCGCTATGAATCAGAAGCGAATTATGTACCACTTCCAAAATCTCAATATATCGCTTTAGGTCGAGACTTTAAAGCCTTAGCAGAAGGTCAATTAGATGCACAGCGTGTAGGTCACTTTATTAGTGATTACGATTATGAAATAACATTGAAAGTTGCAGAAGTACTGAGTGGTGGAGATGTTCCACGTAACACCTATGTAAATCAAAGATATTTACAAAAACTTGAAAAAGAAAGATTTTTAGAGTTACTTCAAAATAAAAAAACATACGATAGAATTTCTCACATGTTAGAAAAAGGAAAACCACTACGCAACTAATAATCGAACATTATAGAAGAAAGGGTGAAACTAAATGCGAGATGCATATATAGTAGCTTATGGACGATCAGCAGCGGGTAAGGCAAAAAATGGTGCAATGACTCATGAAAGACCCGATGAAGTTGCTGCAAAAGTATTAAAAGGTGTTTTAGAAAGAGTTGGGGGTTCGTTTGAACCTAATATGGTTGAAGATGTCATTGTTGGGAATTCATTTCCAGAAGGCTTGCAAGGGCAAAATATTGCTAGAACGATTGCTTTATTAGCAGGAATGCCAAATGAAGTACCAGGTCAAACAGTCAATCGTTATTGTTCTTCAGGCTTACAAACGATTGCACATGCAGCAAATCAAATTAAAGCAGATCAAGCGGACATTCTTGTTGCCGGAGGTATTGAACTTATGAGTGCAGTACCGATGGGAGGCAATGAACCGACCAATAACCCAATTCTGCAAGACGAAGATTCTGGTGTTTCTTATCCGATGGGTTTAACTGCAGAAATGGTTGCTGACACTTATAAGGTTTCTAGAGAAGATCAAGATGCCTATGCAGTACAAAGTCATGCTCGTGCTGCTAAAGCACAAGCAGAAGGTAAATTTGAAGATGAAATTATTCCGATTGAAGTGAATAAAGTAGATTATAATGAAAATGGTCCAATCGTGTCGCAAAAAGTATTTAAAGATGATGAATTGATTAGACCAGATACGAATCAAGAAGCATTATCTAAATTATCCACTGTTTTTAAGGCTGACGGCACAGTGACTGCAGGCTCCTCGGCACCTTTGACTGACGGCTCAGGTTTTGTAGTCGTCATGTCAGGAGAAAAGGTGAAGGAATTAGGTGTAGAACCGATTGCAAGATTCGTAGGCTTTAAAGCAGTTGGGGTAGATCCTAAATTGATGGGTATTGGACCTGCCTATGCAATTCCTGAAGTGTTAAAACAAGCAAACTTGAATGTAGATGATATTGATTTAGTAGAGTTGAATGAAGCTTTTGCATCTCAAACAATCGCTTCAATGAGAGAGACAGGTTTAGATACTCAAAAAACCAATGTTAACGGCGGCGCAATTGCCTTAGGTCATCCATTGGGTGCTACGGGTGCGATGTTAGTCGGCAGATTACTTTCAGAAATGAAAAAACGCCCCGATACACAATATGGCATGGTTACCATGTGTATCGGTGTTGGTATGGGTGCTGCAGGTATCTTTGAATATGTAAGGTAATAATTTAATGATTAAGTAGTGATAAAACTCTGAAATATTAATATTTTGTTAGGAATGCGTCTAGGACAATTAATATGCTCCCTTCAAAGTGACATTTAAAAAAATGGAACTTGGAGGGAGCATTTCTATGCCAAAAAATTATTTTAACATATACTTATCACATCTATAGCGATAAGACTTGATAAGTATTGGTAGGTTAGGTTTGTGTACGTAAGCGTTGTTTAGCAGTATGCGTAGCTTTGCTTACTTTTTCACTTTTACGTGCTTTTCCTAAACCAAAAGCTGGCATGTTTATATAAATATTTTCATATTGGTTCGCATTGACATTATAAGTCTCATGATAAAAACCTACAGCATCATTATGCTTAAGTTCTTTCATAAATCGCCGCAACGCTTTTAAATGCACAGGCATTTTTGAATATGAAAGTAATTTTTCATTAGATTCCCAATATTGAACAATCATCACACCACGATATTTAAATAGCATTTCAAAAGATAAACAACCCAGTGTTTGGTCTTTTGATAATTCTCTGAGCATAGGTGGCATAGCAAAGAGTACAGGTAACCATTTATGAATTTTATGCCATTTGTTTATATGAAGCCCTATTAGAAAAACTGTGACCGATGCATTGGGTATTACAGTGTATCTACCTTTATTCATGTTTTTCATCCTTCCTTTTTGAAAGCATAGCGTTAATCTCATTGATATCTTGTTGGTTACGCTTCGTTTCTATTGACCAAATGATAAAATAGACAATGGTATAGATGACGACAAAAGATAATAAAGCTGAAACTTTAAGTGGAAACCATCCCGCTAGAATTGCTAAAGGGAGCATGATGATAAACATTAAGATAAAGTGAAGTGAAGTTTTAAATAATAAAGATTTTCTGGAATTTGAAAATATGAGTGCCCCAAAACTGAATGTAATACCAATTAATGCCCAGATGGTAACTGCGATAAACATCGTTTGTAATTCACTTAAATATTGAAAGTATAAATGGCCCATTGTTGAGACAGGGGAGACTGGATGAAATGAATTATGTGAAAAAATAGTTGAAAACAATAACGAAATTATAACTCCAATAGCAATACCTGTGATTGCGCCGTGTAATAAACGTTTCATAATTTTAATGCCTCCTTGATTAATGGCAAGTACCTTCTTGATGAATAAGTGAAATCATTATTAGTAAAACGAACTTCAATTGTGCCATTTTTATTGAGTTTCAAATAGTCAATATAATTAATATTGATTATTTCAGATTTAGAAATTTGTAAAAAATAGGTGTTGAGTTGAGATTTGATTTCATATAGTCGTTGATTCATGGTGAATTGTTTATCTACAGTAATCATAGTTAAGATTTTATTTTCTATACGAAATGAAATAATGTCTTCTTGTTTTATAAAGTGTGTTTCTCCTTTATATTTTCCGGGAAATAATTTTGTTTTAGATAGTTTGTTAATATAGTTAACGATGTCATTCACGTGTTCAGTGTGCTCATTTACTTCAATGATGATTTGATTGTTGTCTAAATTTTGATTATAAATTACTTTCACATCCATGCTCAGTTCGCCTCCTTCTTATGATAAGTAAAACAAATATATGTCTGGGTTACCATACTAAATGGATAAGTGGTCTTAATCATATGCTAAATGGTATATTTAACGGTATATTTAGCAATAAAAACCACCTCAATACGATTAACTGTAAAGTAATCGCTGAGACTGTCGACAGAGTCTCCGTCATTGTTGGCAGTTTTTTTATGCACGCTTTCCGCGGGCACTGCCTTAGCCTGTAGTCTTCGGCTAGTGCTATTCCCGCAGGAGTCGGCATAAATCACTGCCGATATAACACAAAAATATTACTAATTCAGAGACTATCTTGTCTCATTGATTTGAATTTCTAAAAATTGAATTGGCTCAGACTGTCGACAGAGTCTTCGACTTTGTTGGCAGTTTTTTATGCACGCTTTCCACGGGCACTGCCTTAGCCTGTAGTCTTCGGCTAGTGCTATTCCCGCAGGAGTCGGCATAAATCACTGCCAATATTGTAATATTAGTAAATTAAGCAGTGATGGTGTTTATGATGTTGAATAAATCAATTGATAAAAGAGATCAATATGAGATGATTTCTATCTCTGAATTAGTCGTTAATCGTCATTTATTATGTAAATTCGATGCGATACTAGATTTAAATTTTGCATATGAATTTGTCGAAGGCAAATATTTGAGAAAATATTATCAAAAATAAGTCGATAGGTCACTCATCTTTATATATTGGCTCCACACTTATTAAAGCAAATGCAAATAAAAAAAGTATACAACTGAATTAGCTGAAAAGGACACACTCCATTTTCAAGAAAAATCAAAAAATGAAATTAACGAATAAAGATTAGTTCAAGGGAAAAAGTCCTATTTGAAAAAACGATATAAATAGAAAATAAACAAACCCTTCGCAAATTAATGCGAAGGGTTTGTCTACTTTCTGTATGATTAACTGTAAAGTAATCGCTGAGGTGGTTGTAGGATTAATATCAATGTAATGATGATGCAGTGATTGGCTCAACTATTAATAAACATCACGTTGATATCTTTGATTTTTAATTAGTTCTGTTAAATAATCTTCTGCTTGTGCCTGATTAAAGTTACCGTGCTGAATGAGTACATTGACAAGTGATTGGTGTACACCTTTTGCCATCTCTTCTTTGTCACCACAAAGATAAATGGTTGCACCGTTTGTTAGCCATTGATAAAAATCTGCCCCATTTTCTTCAATTCGGTGTTGAACATAGATTTTATTTTCTGTATCTCTTGAAAATGCTAAATCTAGTTTGCTCAGCACGCCTTGATCAAGCCATGACTCTAAATCTTTACGATATAGGAAATCTGCATCAACATTTTGATTGCCAAATATGAGCCATTGGTTACCTTTCAGACCTAAATGCTCTCTTTGTTGGAGGTATGCTCTGTAAGGTGCAATGCCAGTACCTGCGCCAATCATAATGACTGGTGTTTGCTCATCATAAGGGAATTTAAAATTTGGATTCTTTTTAAGATAAACAGGTAATTTATCACCTAATTGTGTACGATCTGCAAGTTGTACAGAGCATACGCCATGGCGTTCACGATGATGTGCTTCATATTTAACAACGCGTACAGTGATATGGACGGTATGTGGGTTTACTTGATTGCTACTGGCAATGGAGTATTCTCTAGGTGGCAGTTTTCTTAATAAGTCTTTTAGCATATCAGGTGACAGCGCGACAGGTGTAAAATCTTTAATTAAATCGATGAAATCTCTGCCATAAATATAATCTTGTACCCATTCCTTGTTTTGTACATTTGCATTTAGCATAGGATTTCCAAATAATGTAGCTGCATTATTTAATATAGATGGTGTTAATTTAGCAATTTCAAACTCATTTGTAAGTGCATCCTGTATAGTAGCTCTATTGCCGCTATTGTCTATATCTATTGTTGTTGTGCTATCCCAACCCAATGTATTGATCACTTCTGCTACAAGTTCTGGATTGTTTTTAGGGATAATTACTAAACTGTCTCCAGGTTCATAGGCTTCGCCATATCCCTCTAAAGATAATTCAAGATGTCTGACTTCACGGGTAGCAGTTGGTTCAGTTAACGCACTATTTTTGATGATTTCAGCATAAAATGGATGTGTTTTTGAATAAGCTGCTTGTGGTTCTTCGACAACAACATCTTCATCTTTGGGTTCATTGTTTTGACTACCGGGAGACATTTGAGACAAAAGTTCAAGCATGTCAATAATCCATTGCTCAGATACTTCTTCAAAATCAAAGTCACATTCAACACGATCAGCTAAACGATGACCGCCTAAATCACCTAAGATTTTGTCGAAATCTTTACCTGCTTGGCAGAAATCAGGGTAATCTTGATCACCTAACGCGAGTACTGAGAAGTTTAAATGACTTAAATCTGGTGCCTCATCACTATGCAGGTAGTCATAAAAATCTAACGCATTAATCGGAGGTTCACCTACGCCATGCGTTGATGTAATGATAAACACATGGTTAACTTTCGATAAGTCCTCTTGAGGAAAGTCATCCATTTCCCACGTGTGAACTGTAAAATCATGTTCTTTTAATTTCGTTTCAAATTCATCAGCAATTTCTTCAGCGTTGCCTGTTTCTGTACCAAATAAAATGTTTACTTCTATGGGTTCATCTGTAGATATTGTCGAATGTGTCGTATCTTCTGTTGGTGCTTCAGTAGTAGTTGTGTGAATGGATGATGTTGATTCAGCTGCTGTGTTTGAGTGCTCAGATGGTTCAGGATGATCAGTATATTGTATTGGGTCACCTTCATCTGTAGAAGCATTAAGCAAATAGCCGCTTAACCAAGACTGTTGATTTGATGACAGTGTTGGCATAAGTTGTTGTATAAGTTCCAATTGATTTTCATCAAAAGGGGAATTTGTTCTATTTAATTCCAAAAAGGTCACCTCGTATTGTATTAAAAATTTATAGTAAAGCATGAACAATAACACGCTATTTATATAATAGAATTTAATTGAAGTATAACATTGATTTTATTTTTTTAAATGATAGAGATTATCATCTGTCAAAAATCCAACTTATGACCTATGTATTTATTCCATAAAAGTGGGACGGGATAGAAATCAAATATGGTATTTGATATCAAATTCCCGCCCCCAGTTAAGTTGGTAATATGATTTAATATGTTGGCTTCTATAAACAGCAAATGATAATGATCTGTGTAGTATCATTTTAAATCGTTACGCATCAACATAATCATACTTTAGAATTTATTTATGATTTATAAAAGAGAAATATCAATATAAGAAGTGCTCAATTTCTTATATATTATAATGGCTAGGTTTTATAAGTTTCACATTATAGAGGCGAAATGGACGGTCTCGCATCATGTTTATGGTTTGATAGCAAAGGCACGTACTGGAAAACCAGGTGCTTTGTTTGGTTTTGGACTAATAGCATAAATAATGGCGCCTCGTGTAGGCAGTTGATTCAAATTGGTTAGTAACTCAAGTTGGAAAGTATCTTGACCTAATACGTAACGCTCTCCGACAATATCACCGTTTTTGGCAACATCTACGGAAGCATCTGTATCGAATGTTTCATGGCCGATTGATTTGACTTGTCTATCTTCTAGTAAATATTGTAAGGCATCCAAGCCCCAACCAGGTAAATGTAGTTGTCCTTCTGCATCTTTATTTTCAAAGCGTTCAATATCTGGCCACCGTTTGGACCAATCGCTACGAAAGGCAACAAAAGTGCCTGGTTCGATTGAACCATGTTCAGCTTCCCATTGTTTAATATGCTCACGCGTTAAAATAAAGTCAGCATCAGCTGCTACTTCTTGTGAAAAATCTAAAACAACGAGTGGTAATACGAGTTCTTTTAAATCAATTTCATGAAGATAGCGTGTTTTTTCGACAAAATGTATCGGCGCATCTATGTGTGTCCCATACTGAGTCACAATATTCCAATTTTGGACATAGAAGCCATCGTCAGCAACATTAAATAGTGTAGAGACTTTGGCGCGTTCAAATTCACTAAAACATGGAATGGTTTCATCAAATGTATGGGTTAAATCTACCCATGTTGAAGTTTTTAATTGTTCTAACTGTTCCCATAGTGGATAATTCATTGATATCACCTTCGTCATAATGATTAAACTGTTGCTGGGTTTGTTGATTTACGTAATTTGTCTACTGAATTCACAAGCACAGTCAATGCTTCTCTTACTTCGTCCTCTTTACGTGTTTTCAAACCACAATCTGGATTAACCCAGAATAAAGAACGGTCAATTTCTTGTAAAGCGCGGTTAATCGCTTCAGTGATTTCAGATTCAGTAGGGATACGTGGACTATGGATATCATATACCCCTAATCCGATACCTAAGTCATAAGTAATATCTTCAAAATCTTTAATTAAGTCACCATGGCTACGAGATGTCTCTATTGAAATAACATCTGCATCTAAATCATAGATAGCATGAATGATTTGTCCAAATTGAGAATAGCACATATGTGTATGAATTTGCGTTTCATCGGCAACAGATGATGTAGCTAATTTAAATGAACGGACAGCTTTATTAAGATAATCTTCATGATATTCTGAACGTAATGGCAAACCTTCTCTCAATGCTGGTTCATCAACTTGAATAATTTGGATGCCAGCTTTTTCTAAAGCTAAAACTTCTTCATTAATCGCTAATGCAATTTGGTCCTGTACAGTTTCACGTGGTAAGTCTACACGTTCAAATGACCAATTTAAGATCGTCACAGGTCCTGTAAGCATACCTTTTACTGGTCTATCCGTTAAACTTTGTGCATAAAGTGTCTCTTTGACTGTTAAAGGCTCTGTCCATTTTACATCACCATAAATGATTGGTGGTTTTACCGCACGTGAACCGTATGATTGCACCCATCCATACTTCGTCACTAAGAAGCCTTGTAATTTTTCGCCGAAGAATTCTACCATGTCATTTCGCTCAAATTCACCATGTACTAAGACATCTAAGCCGATATCTTCTTGGATTTTAATCCAGCGCGCAATTTCATTTTTTAAAAATGTTTTATAATCTTCATCTGTAATTCGATTATTTTTCCAATCTGCACGGAATTTTCTTACTTCTTGTGATTGCGGGAATGATCCAATCGTTGTTGTTGGTAAATCAGGTAAGTTAAGACGTGCATCTTGTGCTTTTTTACGTACTTTAAATGGTGACTGACGTGTAGTACGTAAACTGTCGAAATCATACTCTAGGTTTTTGAATGATTGATTTTGGAAGCGATCATAACGTGCTTTCAATTCATCAAATTTTTGGCTGTCATCGTCATTAAATAATCGTCTTAAAGCATCTAATTCATCTAATTTTTCAGTGGCAAAACTCAAGCCCTCTGCGATAGATTCATCTAATGTTTCATCGTCTAATGATACTGGCACATGTAATAGAGAAGAAGATGGTTGAATGACAAGGTTATTTGTAGCATTTTGTAATGTGTCGATTAATGATTTTTTAGCTTCAATATCTGCTGCCCACACATTACGACCATCTATAATACCTGCGTAAAGTGATTTGTTTTTGTCTAAGTCTCCATCTTTAATTTGTTTTAAGTTATAGCCATTATCGTGTACAAAATCTAAACCTAATCCTTCTACAGGTAAGCTGTTTAGGAATTTTAAATTTACACGTTCAAAATAAGTTTGAATCACAAGATGATTACTTAAGCCTGCTTCGTCAAAATAGTTATAAGCAGTACGTGTAATATCTTCAAATGATGCACTATCATCTTCCACAAGTACAGGTTCATCGATTTGAATGTATTCCGCGCCTGCATCTACTAAAGACTGTAAAACTTCTTTATATAAAGGCAATAATGTATTTACTTTTTCTTCAAATGATTGTGAACCTCCTTTAGAAAGTTTGACGAATGTTATTGGACCCACAATCACTGGGTGTGCATTCACATTAATAGATTGTGCATATTTGAAACGCTCTAATAATACGTTGTCATTCAATTTTGGCTCTACGTTGTCCCATTCAGGAACAATATAATGATAATTTGTGTTGAACCATTTGATTAATGCACTTGCAACATGTTCCTTGTTACCTCTAGCAATGTCGAATAATAAATCATTGTCTAATGCTCTGCCTTGGAAACGTTCTGGAATAATGTTGAATAATAATGATGTATCAAGTATATGATCATAAAGAGAGAAATCTCCGACAGGGACACTTGTTAAATTATAGTTCTTTTGTAGCAATAAATTCTCTTTATGCAAGTCTGTTAATTGTTGATTTAATGTAGGGGCATCTATTTTATTAGCCCAGTAACTTTCTATTGCTTTTTTCCACTCTCTTTTTCTACCTAATCTTGGGAAACCTAAATTTGATGTTTGAATTGTCATAATATTGCCTCCTGTTTACTTGAAGTAATTGATTGTGAATATGATGCAAGTGCTAAAGTGTAATCTACTTTCTGGAACGGTGTAATTAAATATAAACCGTTAAAATATTTATGAACGGTATCTATAAGTTCTTTAGAAAGTTTAAGGCTTAATGCTTTCGTTTTTTCTTTATCATCTTTAACAGCTTCAAATTGTTCTAAAATGTCTTCGGACAGTTTAATACCAGGCACTTCGTTGTGTAAAAATAGTGCATTATTATAACTAGTGACTGGCATAATGCCAATAAAGAATGGTACGTCCAAATGTTTGGTTGCTTCATATATTTCTTCGATTTTTTCAGTGCTATAAACTGGCTGTGTTATAAAGTAGTGTGTGCCACTTTCTATTTTTTTCTCAGCACGTTTGACTGAACCTTCGAGTTTACGAACATTCGGATCAAAAGCACCTGCGATGTTGAAATTTGTTTTCGTCTTCAGCGCATCACCATCAGTGTTAATACCTTCGTTAAAGCGTAATGCAATTTCTGTTAAACCTTTGGAATTCACATCATAAACATTCGTTGCTCCTGGCAAGTGACCAATTTTTGATGGATCTCCTGTAATGGTTAAAATTTCATTCACATTTAGTAAGGATAACCCTAATAAATGTGATTGCAGTCCAATGAGATTACGGTCGCGGCAAGTAATGTGAACGAGCGGTTCAATATCATATTGTTGTTTGATAATACTCGCTGCTGCAACATTACTGATACGCACAGTAGCTAAGGAGTTATCTGCTAAGGTCACTGCATCAATTTGAGCATCGTCGAGTTTTTTGATATTTCTGAAAAATGTTTCTGTATCTAAGTGCTTTGGCGTGTCTAATTCTACTATAATCGTAGGTCGTGCTTTAACTTTAGTTGTTAAATTTTGTTGCTGTGTATTGACATGCGAAGGACTATTATATTTTTTTATAGGGATTACATTTTTAGTGGATACCGGTTTGAGATTGGCTACTGAGGACTTAATGTATTGAATATGTTCTGGTGTAGTCCCACAACATCCCCCGATAATCCTAACGCCTTCTTGAATCAATTGTTCCGCCACTTTACCAAAGTATTCGGCATTGTCACTATATTTAAATCGACTGTTTTCAATATCTAATAAACTTGCATTGGGATAGCAAGATAGATACGCATTGTCAGGTAATTCAATATGTGAAAAAGATTGCTGCATGTGATGAGGACCATGGTGACAATTGAGTCCAACGATATCAGCACCACTGTCAACAACGCGTTGTAAAGCTGTATTAATTTCCGTACCATCTCTTAAATAATTTGTGTTTAAAGCAGTTAATTGAGCAATGATAGGAATACGATGTTTCCGTTTTGTAGCTTGAATAATATTAGTAAGTTCTTCTAAATCATAATAGGTTTCGAAAAGTAAACCATCGACACCTTCTTCAATCAAAGTATCCACTTGGATTTCTGTATGATATTGAATGGCTTCTAAACCTAAATCTTCCTGTTTCACACCTCTAAATCCACCAACAGTACCTAATATAAATGTTTCATCATTAGCTGCTTTTTTGGCAATTTGTACTGCAGCTTTGTGTATTTCTTTAACTTTGTGTTCTAAACCAAATACCTTTAACTTTTCAAAGTTGGCACCATAAGTATTGGTCTGAATAATATCAGCACCAGATTCAATGTAGGAGCGGTGTATCCGTTCTATTTTGTCAGGATGGGTTAAATTATATGCTTCTGGACAAGTATCTAGACCATCAGAATATAGAATGGTTCCCATTGCACCATCAGCGACTAAAATGTTCTGTTTCAGTTTGTTGATGAGTTGACTCATTGAAAGCCTCCTTCAGTGCGTAGTTTAAATCAGCAATTAATTCGTCAGCATTTTCTAAGCCTACACTTAATCTGAATAATCCAAACGTTATATTGCGTGCTTCACGAACTTTTTTTGGTACAGCAGCATGAGACATAGTAGCAGGGTGAGATAAAATAGTCTCGACACCACCCAAACTTACAGAAACAAGTGGCAGTGTGAGCGCATCTACAAAAGCTTGTGCTTTCGATTCATCTTTAAGTCTTAAACCTAAAACAGCACCCCCATGTTTTGCTTGAGATAAGTGTAACTTGTCATTTCCCGGGTAATAAACTTCTGCAATTTCTTCGCGCTGCGCTAAGAAATCATAAACTTGCTGTGCATTTGCCACAGATTGATTGAAACGTACAGACAATGTTTTTAAGTGTTGTGCTAATGTCCAGCAATCATGTGCAGATAGTGCAGTTCCAGTACCGTTTTGTAATAGATAAAGTGCGTCTGCTACTGCTTTATTGTTTGTGATAGCAGCGCCAGCAATAATATCACTATGGCCGCCCAAGAATTTTGTAGCGCTATGTACGACGATATCTGCACCTAAAGCTAAAGGTGACTGACCAAGTGGCGTCATAAATGTATTATCAACAGCGAGTAATAGTTCGTGTTGCTGTGTGATACGAGAGACGCCTTTAATATCAGTGATTTTAAATAATGGATTAGATGGTGTTTCAATATAAATCAGTTTTGTATTTGATTGAATCGCTTCCTCGATATCTTGTAATCGTGTTGTGTCTACCGTCGTAAATTGAATATTAAAACGTGTTAAGATTTGTTCTGTTAATCTGAAAGTACCACCATAGACATCATCGGGTAGAATGACATGATCACCTGCATTTAATGTAAGTAGTACAGCTGAAATAGCTGCAATACCTGATGCGTAAGCAAATGCGTAATCGCCGCCTTCAAGTGCTGCTAATTTTTCTTCTAACAAAGCACGATTGGGGTTGCCACTTCGCGCATAATCATATTTAGCGTCGCCACCTAAAACTTTTTGATGAAATGTTGAAGAAGCATATAATGGTGGGTTAGCTGAATCGTAATCAACACCTCTTTGTGCGTCAAATATCACTTCTGTTTCTTTTGATAAACTCATATAATCACGCTTTCTTTAGATTTTTCTAATGCTTGTATAATGTCTTGTTCAATATCTTCGTAATCTTCCACACCGATGGATAATCTTAGTAAATGTTCATCAATGCCGCGTTTTTCTTTTTCTTCATCTGGCATATCAACGTGTGTTTGTGTATATGGAAATGTTATAAATGTTTCTGTTCCGCCCAAACTTTCTGCAAAAATACATACTTTTAAGTTTTCTAAAAATTTATCGGCTTTATAATTTTTATTTAAACGTAGACTCATCATTCCTGTTCGACCACAATATAAGACTTGGTCAATGCCTTTTAAGTTGTAACATCGTTTGGCTAATAATTGAGCATTATATTCTGAACGATCCATTCTTAAATGCAATGTCTTTAAACCACGTTGCAGTAAGTAGCTGTCAAAAGGTGATAAAGTTGCACCAATCATGTTATGGAATTCACCTAATTTTTCAGCCAAATTTGCATCTTTAACTGTTACTACACCAGCAAGTACATCATTATGACCACCTATGTATTTTGTAGCAGAATGTAGTACAATATCTGCACCATCTTCAAGTGGTGTTGAGAGATAAGGGGTTAAAAAAGTGTTGTCTATAATCGTTAATAAGTGATGTTTTTTACTTAAAATATAATATGGATCAACATCTACTTCTTGCATTTGTGGGTTTGAAATCGTTTCTATAAATAGTGCTTTAGTATTTTCTGTAATGCTTTCTTTGACTGTTTCATAGTTTAAGAAATCTACATATTTGAAATGTACACCGTATTGTTGCTCATAAAAATCAAATAGTCTAAATGTGCCACCATAAAGGTCGAATGAAACGAGTATTTCATCGCCAGCTTTAAATAAATTACATATTAATTGTATGGCTGCCATGCCACTTGCAGTTGCAAATGAAGCAGTACCACGTTCCAACTTGGCAAATGATTCTTCAAAAGCTGAACGGGTAGGATTTTTAGTTCTTGTATAATCAAAACCAGTTGATGTTCCTAAATGAGGATGCTGATATGCTGTTGATAAATAGATTGGATTTGCAATCGCTCCGGTTGCATCTTGTGTTAGTGCAATTTGTGATAACTCAGTATTTTTCATAATACAGATAACCTCCTTTAAAAAATAAAAAAAGCTTCCGTCCTTTAAACCCGATTCAATCGGATGTAAAGGACGAAAGCTTAGCTCGCGGTACCACCTTTGTTCATTACTTTATCACTAAAGTAACCTTGTCCAGTACGCCAAATTGCATTAATTACTTGTACTGAACTTGCGCTACCGTAATATGTTCAAATAAAAAACTCACTGTCACTGAAAGTGAAATGAGTATTAACGACATATGCAACGCTTGGAATAATCCAGTACGCCATTAAACAAAATGTTAATACTGTATCGCTATAACGGGCGATCCCGTTGACACCTCATATTGGCATCAACACTCAAAGGCCATTTTCAAACTTTCTTTCTGTGTCTTCTTTCAGCAAGTGAAGACTCTCTGTGTCAGCAGTGTAAGTTCTACTTTCCTTATTACTGTGTGTTGCTATTTCGAATTTGTTATCACTTAGATTACACATTAAAATAGCTTTTGTCAACAACTTATCTGAAAATTTTGATTTAACCGATAATTTAAAATAATATTTTTCATTGTTACTGTGATGATATACTATGTCTAACTAAAAAATTATTTTATTTAAAAAAGTAGGTGTAAAAAATGAATGATTCTATAGATGAACGACTCAAAGTAGATCACAATGCACACGTAAAAGAAATTGCAATTAACAGCATTAAACCTAATCCTTATCAACCCAGAAAAACATTTGATCAAGAACGTTTAGAAGATTTAGCTGAGTCGATAAAACTTCATGGTATTTTACAGCCTATCGTGTTACGAAAAACAATATCTGGTTATAACATTGTAGTAGGAGAACGACGTTATCGCGCTTCAAAGCTAGCAGGTTCAACGACTATACCAGCTATTGTTAAAGTGCTATCTGATGAAGACATGATGGAACTCGCTGTGATTGAAAATTTGCAGCGTGAAGATTTAAATGCAATTGAGGAAGCAGAAAGTTATCGTAAGCTAATGGATGATTTAGAGCTGACTCAGCAAGAAGTTGCCCAGCGATTAAGTAAATCTAGGCCTTATATTGCCAACATGTTGCGTTTATTACAATTGCCTAAGGAAATTACTCAAATGGTTAAAGATAATAAATTATCGGGTGCACATGGACGCACGTTATTAGGGATAAAAGATAAACAAAAGATGAAAAGCATAGCTGAGCAAGCCTTCCAGGAGTCTTGGAGTGTACGCACATTAGAACAGTATGTAAATGAAAACAATGAAGATAAACAAAAGAGTACAGATAAACAACAAGCAACTAAAAAACCAAAGTTTATTCAACAGCAAGAGCGACAACTAAAAGAACAATATGGTTCAGCAGTGACGATTTCTAACAAAAATAAAAAAGGTTATATCACTTTTGAATTTAAATCTGAAACTGAGTTCAGAAGGTTGATACACCAATTGAATGAGAAATATAATTAAAATAAAATTTTCATTTGCTAATTAATAAGTGTAAAGCATTTTTAAAACAAATTAATAAGAGTAAATAAAAGAGTTAAAACCACAAGCCAAGCCATTTAACAGCAAGGTGCATGTGGTTTTTAATTTTTGTTAAAATCAATTGTAAAAAATATAGTTTATTTTAAATTATATTAAGAGTAAAAGTTATCGATGTTTTCCTATATGTTATCTTTTGAAAAAATTGTTAATCATAAAATAGTTACAAATTAATGAATATTGAATGTGAAAATTATGTGAAATAAAACACATTCTCTTGTAAGTAAACGAATGGCGTACAATAATGGAGGTGAAGGAATAACTAGGAGGGGTTTTATGTTAAATCAAGAAGAGATACAAACTATAAGAGAAACGGTGCCATTATTAAAAGATAAAGGACAGACAATAACATCAACTTTCTATAAAAGATTATTTGAACAACATCCTGAATTGAAAAATATATTTAATCAAACGAACCAAAAAAGAGGATTACAATCTTCTGCATTGGCGATGGCAGTGTTAGCTGCGGCAGAAAATATAGAGGATTTATCACCAATTGTTCCCGCAATTATGCCTGTGGTGTACAAGCATTGTGCTTTACAAGTAAAAGCTGAGTATTATCCAATCGTTGGTGAAAATTTAATTTGGGCAATTCAACAAGTGACTGGTTTAAAAGAAGAAGATCCTATTATCCAAACTTGGATTAAAGCATATGGAGAAATCGCTGATGCATTTATCGGCTTAGAAAAAGAAGTATACAGTAAAATGGCTTGGGATGGTTTTAAACCATTTACCGTAACAAATATCACTGATGAAACTGAAATAATTAAATCATTCACAGTAACTTCAGACGACATTGATTTAAGTCAATTTGTACCTGGACAATATATTACAGTAGACATATCTAGTGAGAAGTTGCCATACAGAGCTAAAAGACATTATTCTATTGTAGATGGTGACAAGGATTTCTTAACATTCGGTGTACGTAGAGACGTTACGGAAGAGCATGAAGGTGAAGTATCTACAGTGTTACACGATGAAGTGAGCGTTGGAGACACGCTATTGCTATCTGCACCAGTAGGTGGATTCGGATTGGCAAACAAAGATAATAAACAATTATTCTTAGGTTCTGGCGTAGGTGTTACACCTCTCGTTTCAATGTATAAAGAAGCGGTTGATGCTGGTTTAACTTCAACATTCCTTCAATCCACATCTGATGCTCAAAATGTAGCATTTGAAGAAAAGTTAGAAGCAATCACAGCACAATCTTCAGTAGCGCAATTTGATAAACATTTCCGTGATCAAGACGGATTTATAGACGCTGAACAATTAAAACAATACCTTGATGGTGAAACAGAAGTTTATGTATGTGGTGGTAATTCATTCTTAAAAGCTATGATTCAAGAATTACAAAAATTAGAAGTACCAATGGAGCATATTCATTTTGAAACATTTATCCCAAGATTGAGTTTTTCAGTGTAATTTAACTTGGTTTACACATTTTATATAGATAAATAAAATATTATGAAATAGACATAGTATTTTATTTATCTACTGAATCCCAAAAGTTGTATTTTGGTTTAGTATCATATTCCAAAGGCTTGTTTCCTAAAACGTTTAGGAAACAAGCCTTTTAATTTTATAGTTTCTTCATTATCAAAATATGTATATATTTTTGAATAGGTTGTTCCAGTTGAAGAAAATTACCAAAACAACGCTTATATATTTTGAACAACTCTTTTAATTTTTATAAATAAGTAGTACAATATAATAGAAGAATTAAAATTTTGGAGGGATACCCAAGTCTGGCTTAAGGGAAATTAATAGTTAATATTAATTAGAAGCATCTTGCTTGCGTTGGTTCGAATCCTTCTCCCTCCGTTGAAAATTATTTAACCAAGCCTTTCTAGTGCTTGGTTTTTTTATGATATATATTGTTCAATGCATTATAAATTTAAACAGAAAGTAGGTTTACAATGTATTTCACTCACTTAAACATTGATGAATTTGAAAACTTTATTCATAACTATGCGGCGCATTACACACAAAGTGCTAACCATTTTCATTACAGAAACCAACATAAAAATGATGTGCATATTGTAGGTGTTAAAGATAACGAAGATAATGTTATAGCAGCATGCCTTTTAACTGAAGCACGTTCCTTTAAATTTTTTAAATATTTTTATACACATCGTGGCCCTGTTTTAGACTTTTCCGATTATCAGTTAGTAAGATTTTTCTATAAAAATTTAACGAAGTATTTGAAAAAGCATCGTGGATTATATGTTTTAACTGATCCATACATATTAGAAAATATAAGAAATGCTCAAGGCGAAATATTAGAAAGCAATAACAATAAACCACTTATTAAAACTATGGAAGATATCGGTTATAAACATCAAGGTTATATAATAGGGTATTCTCAAATAAGTCAAATTCGTTGGTTATCTGTTCTTGATTTAAAGGATAAAACAGAAGATGACCTACTTAAAGAAATGGATTATCAAACACGCAGAAATATTAAGAAAACATATGAATTGGATGTGCGAGTGCGTACACTGCCTATTGAGGAGACAAATAGATTTTTTAAATTGTTTAAAATGGCTGAAGAAAAACACGGATTTAAGTTTAGAGATCAGCAATATTTTGAAGAAATGCAAAATATTTATCATGATAATAGCATGTTAAAATTAGCATATATCGATTTGTCAGAATTATTAGTAAAGCAAAATAAGCAATTAGAAAAGTTGAATAAGGACTTAGAAAATACGAAAGAAAGCTTAGAAAGCAATCCTAACTCGAAAAAAAGTAAAAATAAGTACGATCAAGTATTACAACAAGTAAAAGCACAACAAAGAAAAGTAACCGAAACAGAAACGTTAATCAAAACGGATGGAACCATATTGGATTTAGCAGCTGCACTTTATATTTACAACAATCATGAAGTTTATTATCTTTCAAGCGGCTCCAACCCTAAATACAATACATATATGGGTGCCTACAGGTTGCAATGGGAAATGATCAAGTTTGCGAAAGCGCACAATATCCATCGTTATAACTTTTATGGCATAACTGGAGATTTCAGTAAAAATGCTGAAGATGCTGGTGTACAAAAATTCAAAGCAGGCTTCAACGCGCATATAGAAGAGTATATTGGAGATTTTATTAAACCAATAAGACCTTTACTTTATAAAATATATGCATTAATAAAATAGGATTGATTTTCTTAACGCTTTCGTTTAATTTACTGAAACGAAGCACAACCATCCATTTTAACATTGCATATTATTATATTTTAAT
This sequence comes from Staphylococcus sp. FSL W8-0271, assembly GCF_038006605.1. Classification (NCBI taxonomy): domain Bacteria; kingdom Bacillati; phylum Bacillota; class Bacilli; order Caryophanales; family Staphylococcaceae; genus Staphylococcus; species Staphylococcus sp. FSL W8-0271. The sequence goes on along the minus strand of NZ_JBBOVM010000001.1, from coordinate 2,574,592 downwards.
TAACCATTGATTTGATTTTCTAAAAATTGAAATGAGAAAGTCACCTTTTTATAAAAGGTGACTCATACTGTCGACAAAGTCTCTGACTTTGTTGGCAGTTTTTTGTGCACGTTTTCCGTCGGCACTGCCTTAGCCTGTAGTCTTCGGCTAATGCGCTTCCCGCAGGAGTCGGCATAAATCAATGCCAATATAACACTAAAATATTACTAATTCAGAGACTATTTTTCTCAAATCAACGAGGCAAACCCTTCGCAAATTAATGCAAAGGGTTTGTCTACGTTCTGAACCATCTTTTTATAAAAGGTAGCTTTTAAAATACAATCAAAAGTGAAAAATCTAAAAAATTCAGAAAAATGTGAAAGGGTGGTAGAAAAGGCGGGAATTCAATATAACAAGGTTGTTATAAAAAAATTAAAAATTAAAATTAAAAGTGCTTAAAACGCTATAACTATGCACTTTGTATACAAATTTAATAAAAAATATACCTAATTCGTGTGTTCAAATATACACTTGACATAAAAATTTACAATGAGTAAAGTGTAAATCATAATTATTTTCAAATAATTCTAAATTTATAATAAATCTAATTATAATGTATTCATGTACGTTATGAGGGGGCGAATAGATTAATGTTTGAACCAAAAGTCACATATGAACATTTTAACGCAAACGTCTTTGAGTCAATAGATATTGATGATGAAACAAAAGGTGCACGCGAAATCGTCGCATGGGCTTATCAAACCTATGGAGATTCGGTTATTTATGCTTGTAGTTTTGGCGCGGAAGGCATGATTTTAATTGATTTGATATATAGTGTTAAGAAGGATGCACAAATTGTATTTTTAGATACAGACCTTCACTTTCAAGAAACATATGATTTAATTGATCGTGTTCAAAAACGCTACCCAGAACTACATATTAAACTTAAAAAACCGGATTTAACTTTGGAAGAGCAAGCATCACAACATAACCCTGCACTTTGGAAAAACAATCCAAACCAATGTTGTTATATTAGAAAAATCAAACCATTGGAAGATGTCTTGTCTGGTGCTACTGCTTGGATTTCTGGGTTACGTAGAGCGCAATCGCCAAGCCGTCAAAATACACAGTTTATAAATAAAGACGAACGCTTCCAATCAGTTAAAATATGTCCATTGATACATTGGACATGGGATGATGTATGGCAATATATTAAAAAATATAAATTGCATTATAATGAATTACATGATTTTAACTATCCAAGTATAGGATGTATACCGTGTACGACAGCTGTTGAAGGATCAGGAGATTCAAGAGCAGGAAGATGGACCAATTCAAACAAAACAGAATGCGGCCTTCATACCACAGACCATACATCTTTATAAGAATAAATTTTTTTGGCATTAAATCCTAGTATTCCAATCGGATAGATATATCTAAAAGGTGATTAAACAAAATAATCTTAGGTAATGGTAAAAAATTTTTCTAAAAAAGTATGGCGCCAATTATTGAGTAAGTTTAAACAAAATGATTGTTAAATAAAAAATTAAAATGAGGTGAAATGGTTGTGAACTTATCCGTAATAAATAGTCCATTTGATGAAAATCAAGCCACACAACTAAACCAAATTATTCAAAATCTTACGATTGAACAGCAAGTTTGGTTAAGCGGTTATTTAACTGCAAATTTACAAAGTGTTACTACAAAACAAGAAACACCATCGGAAGTAGCTCAGTTTGTATTAAATAAAGAAACCACTTCAAATAGTGAGAGTGAGAGACATATCACTGTATTGTATGGTTCAGAAACTGGTAATGCACAAGGATTGGCTGAAAAGTTAGCGGATCGTCTTGTCGAGCTCAATTTCAATGTGAAATTGAGTGCAATGGGTGATTATAAAACAAAAGATCTAAAAAAAGTAGAAGATTTATTTATTATTTCTTCTACTCATGGTGAAGGAAATCCGCCTGATAATGCCATTAGCTTTCACGAATTTTTACATGGTAGAAAAGCACCTAAGTTGGAAGGTGTACGTTTTTCAGTTTTATCACTCGGGGACGCATCATATGAATTCTTCTGTCAAACAGGTAAAGACTTTGATGCACGTTTAGAAGATTTAGGAGCTTCTCGCTTAGTAGATAGACGAGATTGTGACTTGGATTTTGATGATATGGCTGAATCTTGGATGGATCAAATTATTGAACAGTTAAGCGAAGCTTCATTGAGTGAAGAAAAGGTGACAACAACGAACGCAGTGCAATTGACAAATGAAAAACGATATTCAAAAACACAACCTTATGAAGCTGAAATACTAGAAAATATTAACTTGAATGGTAGAGGCTCTAATAAAGAGGTTAGACATATCGAATTACAATTTGAAGATTATGGTGAAGATTATGAGCCAGGTGATTGTTTGGTGGTGATTCCAGAAAATGATGAAAAATTAGTAGAAGTCTTATTGGATAAATTAGATTGGGATGCCCAAACAGAAATACCAATCAACGACAAAGGCGATGTGCTTTCATTAAAGGATGCACTACAACATCATTTTGAAATCACTAAATTAACTAAACCACTACTACAAAAAGCCGCTGAGTTGTTTGGAAATGAAGCGTTGGCAGAAAAGGTCTTAGATCAAGCGTGGGTTAAATCTTATGTTTATGGTCGAGATTTAATTGATTTAATTCAAGACTTTAAACCAGTAAACTTGGCGCCTGAAGTGCTATATCAATTTTTAAGAAAATTACCACCTAGAGAATATTCTATAGCGAGCAGTTATGAAGCAAATCCTGATGAAGTTCATATCACTGTAGGCGCTGTAAGATATCAAGCACACCAACGTGACCGTCAAGGTGTTTGTTCAGTTCAATTAGCTGAACGCATGGAACCTGGCACGTCTATATCTGTATATCTAAAGAAAAACCCGAATTTTAAATTTCCATTTGATGAAGCTACACCCGTAATCATGATTGGTCCTGGAACAGGTGTCGCACCTTTTAGATCTTATTTACAAGCACGTGAAGAGTTAGATCTGTCAGGACAAACATGGTTGTTCTTTGGAGAACAACATTTTACAACAGACTTTTTATATCAAACAGAATGGCAAGATTGGCTTAAAGAAGGTGTGCTGAGTAAGTTGGACTTAGCGTTTTCCAGAGATACAGATGAAAAAGTTTATGTTCAACATAAGATTGTGGAACAAAGTGAAACTTTTTATGAGTGGTTAAAAAACGGTGCATCTTTATATGTATGTGGTGATGAACAAAATATGGCTAAAGATGTACATAAGGCGATACATCAAGTCTTAGTTAAAGAAGGTAATATGTCAGATGAAGAAGCTGAGACTTATTTGACACAAATGAAAAAAGACAAACGATATCAAAGAGACGTTTATTAGAAAAGGAGCTGATCACGTGACAGAGTCAAATTTAAATTTTTCTCAAAAACTTGATGAAATGGAACGTATCAAAGCTGATAGTAACTACCTTCGCGGAACAATTGTCGAGGGGTTAGCAGATAGAATTACAGGTGCCATTTCAGAAGAAGATACTAAATTATTAAAGTTTCATGGGAGTTATATGCAGGATGATAGAGATCTTCGCGATGAACGCCGTAGACAGAAGTTAGAGCCTGCATACAGTTTCATGATAAGAGTGCGTGCTCCGGGCGGTGCTTCGACTCCAGAGCAATGGATTGCGATGGATGATATCGCGAATCAATATGCAAATCAAACGATTAAATTAACGACGAGACAAGCGTTTCAATTCCATGGGATTTTAAAAAGAAATTTAAAACAAACGATGTTTGATATAAACCAATCTTTACTAGACACGCTGGCAGCATGTGGAGATGTTAACCGTAATGTGATGTGTAACCCTAATCCTTATCAATCTGATGTGCATGCAGAAATTAATCAAATTGCAAGTGATATTAGCCGTCATCTTTCACCTAAAACACAGGCTTATCACGAAATTTGGTTAGACGGAGAGAAAGTGTTAGATACGAGTGATCAAGAACCAGAACCAATGTATGGCAAAACTTATTTACCACGTAAATTTAAAATTGGTATTGCAGTCCCGCCTTCTAATGATATCGATGTGTTTTCACAAGATATCGGATTAATTTCAATCATTGAAGACGGTGAATTAGTCGGATTTAATCTCACAGTTGGTGGCGGCATGGGTATGAAACATGGAAATACTGCGACGTACCCACAAGTTGGACGGTTGATTGGCTATTTCCCAAAATCACAAGTCATTGATGTTTGTGAAAAAATACTTACGATTCAGAGAGATTATGGAAATCGTGAAGATAGAATGAATGCACGTTTTAAATATACTGTGGATCGCAAAGGGGTAGCATGGATCACGGATGAACTGAATCGTCGTTTAGGTTGGGAATTAGAGTCCAAACGTGCATTTCACTTTGAAGATAATGGCGATCGATATGGTTGGACTGAAGGCAGTGGTAAGCATCATTTCACTTTATTTATTCAAAATGGACGTGTTAAAGATACGGAAGAATATAAATTGAAAACAGCGTTAAGAGCGATTGCTGAAGTGCATACTGGAGATTTTAGACTTTCACCTAACCAAAATTTAGTAATTGCGAATGTTGAGACCGAGAAAAAACCAGAAATTGAAGCACTCATAAAACAATATGGCTTAACAGATGGTGAACATTATACTGGATTGCGGAAAAATTCCATGGCTTGTGTCGCTTTTCCTACTTGTGGCTTAGCAATGGCAGAATCTGAACGGTATTTACCTTCATTAATTACCAAAATAGAAGCCTTGTTAGATGAAGCGGGCTTAAATGAAGAAGAAATAACTATTAGAATGACGGGCTGCCCTAACGGTTGTGCACGTCCGGCATTAGCTGAAATTGCATTTATTGGTAAAGCACCAGGTAAGTACAATATGTACCTGGGTGGTGGTTTCGCTGGTGATCGTTTAAATAAATTATATAAAGAAAATATTGATGAAGCAGAAATATTAGAAAGTTTGAGACCTATTTTATTGCAATATGCACAAGAAAGAACAGCTGGTGAGCGCTTTGGTAATTTTGTAGTTAGAGCAGGAATTGTGGAAGCAGTCACAGATGGTCAATTATTCCATAGTTAATCAATTAAAAAGGTGGTGTTAGGATGGGAAAAGTTTTTTTAGTAGGTGCAGGACCTGGTGATCCTGATTTAATTACAGTTAAAGGTAAAAAATCGATTGAAACAGCTGACATTATTTTATATGACCGTTTAGTTAACCCTGAGTTATTGGAGTACGCATCTATAACTGCTCAGTTAATATATTGTGGTAAAAATCCTAACCATAAATCTGTTTCGCAATTAGATACCAACCAACTACTCGTTGATTTGGCTCAAGAAGGTCACACGATTACACGTTTGAAAGGTGGAGATCCTTTCGTTTACGGCAGAGGTGGCGAGGAAGCAGAAGTATTAGCAGCCAATAATATTTCATTTGAAATCGTACCAGGTATAACTGCAGGTATTGCAGCACCTGCATACGCAGGTATCCCTGTAACACATCGAGATTACAGCTCTTCTGTTGCATTTGTTACGGGTGTTATTAACAAGGAAATTGACAAGGATGAATATTGGAGACATCTAGCGTTAGGGCCGGAAACGTTATGTATCTATATGGGCGTTAAAAAGCTGCCTGAAATTGTTGAGTTGCTAACTAAAAATGGGCGTAATAAAAATACGCCAGTAGCGCTTGTACATATGGGTACTTCTAAATTACAAAAAACAGTTGTTGGCACATTAGACACCATTGTCCACGGTGCAAAAGATATTGAAAACCCAGCGATGATTATTGTGGGTGAGGTCGTGAAATTGCGTAACCGCATTAGTTGGTTTGAAGAAACATATAAAAATGAATTATTAACACAACTCACATAATAGTGGCTGGAGGGATAATTATATGCAAGGTGTCTTATATGTTAGTCATGGTAGCCGTGTAGCAGAAGCAGTTGAAGAAGCAACGTCATTGATTGAGCGTGTTCAAGCAAAAGTTAATATTCCTTTACAAGAAACATGCTTTTTAGAACTTGCAGACCCAGATATATTTGAAGGATTTAGGAAATTAGTGCATCAAGGTGCAACTGAAATTTCCGTGATTCCTGTATTACTGCTCAGCGCAGGTCATTACTACAAAGATATACCTGTAGAAATTGAACATATTAAAACTCAATTTCCCAACATAAAGATCAATTACGGCAAGCCTTTGGGTGTACAAAAACGATTAACTGAAATTCTCAAACAACGTTTGGAAGAGCGTAAAATCACACCTAATGCTGATGCTAAATTATTAGTTATTGGTAGAGGTAGTTATAATCCACAAACGAAGCAAGATTTTTCGATAATAAAGTCACAATTATCAGAAATGTTTCCCTCTCAAAGCATAGAAGTGTGTTATTTGGCAGCTTGTGAACCGTTATTTGAAGATGCATTGGACCGTTTAGTAAACGCAGGTCATTCGCAAATATTTATTTTACCGTACATCTGGTTTACAGGTATTTTAGACCAACATATCACTGATGTTGTGCATGCATACCAATTAAAAAGTGACATTATTTTAGCAGCGCATCTAAGCCATCATGAGCAATTGCAAATTGCATTAAAAGAACGCGTTGAAGAGACGTTTGATACAGTTTAGTCATTTTTATCAAAGTTGAAAGTACTTATCTGAGGAGTGACATCATGTCTTACATCCCTTTAGTGGTTGATATTTCACAAAAACAAATCGTTGTTATAGGTGGCGGAAAAATAGCTGAAAGACGTATCAATGTTTTAAAGACATATACAAAACAAATTCAAATTATTAGCCCCACGCTAACAAATAGCTTGGAACATCTCGTTGATAAACAAGTTATTCAATGGCGGAATAAAACATTTGAAAGCAGTGATGTGCAAGATGCGGATCTAATTATTGCTGCGACGAACGATACAGCCGTAAATCAATCTATATTACAAGCCAAGCCAGACAAGGCATTAATTAATATGGCAGGTCAAGCGTTAGCTGGCGATGTATTCATTCCAAGTATATTACGACGTGGAAAGTTAATGATCAGTGTTTCAACCCAAGGTGCCAGTCCTAAACTGACAAGCCAAATTTTAGCTGAGTTACAACAACATTTTAATAGTGCATATGGTGATTATGTTGATTTTCTATATGAATGCAGACAACAAGTTAAACGTAGTTCACTTTCACCAGAGGAAAAAGAACGATTTTTGAAGCAAATCTTAAATGAAAAATATTTAAAAATAAGTAAGCAAAATGAAGTTAGAAAGTGGTTATCAGCGCTGGAATAAATTGAAAGGAAAGGAGACATCATATGTATAAATTATTTGTTTTTGCACTTGCTGGTTTTCTCGCTCAGTTAATTGATGGTTCATTAGGCATGGGGTTTGGCGCATCGTCTTCTTCGATATTATTGACATTTGGTGTGGCGCCAGCAATCGTATCAGCTACAATTCATTTTTCAGAAATTGCTACTACAGCTGCTTCAGGAACGTCGCACTGGAAGTTTGAAAACGTACATAAACCTACGATGATCAAATTAGCGATTCCTGGAGCGATAACAGCATTTATTGGTGCTGCTATATTGAGTCATATACACAGTGATTTTATTAAACCATTTATCGCTATTTTCTTGTTATCAATGGGGCTCTATATTTTATACCAATTTTTATTTACCAAAGAAAAACCATTATCGAAAGCGAATGAAAAAACCTCTCGTCTTGTATTAATACCACAAGGTGCAGTGGCAGGATTTTTAGATTCAATTGGTGGTGGAGGCTGGGGACCAGTCAATACGCCATTAATACTTGCGCAAAAGAAATTAGAACCTAGATATGCGATTGGTACGGTGTCCGCAAGTGAGTTTTTCGTAACGGTGTCAGCGTCTCTAAGCTTTATTATTTTTCTGGGCTGGAGCCAAATTAATTGGTGGCTTGTCGTGTCATTAAGTGTCGGTGGCATGATTGCAGCACCATTTGCAGCATGGTTAGTTAGACTATTACCGATGAATATTTTAGCTGTTTGTGTGAGTGGATTGATTATTTTTACAAATACAAATTCGCTGATTAGTGTTGTTGAAATCAATCATGCTTTATCAATCACAATAAAAATTGCATTGATAGTGATTTGGTTTGGATTAATTCTGTATGCTTTATATCAAAATAATAAATTACCGTTTGCAACTTTTAAAGATGAAACCAATGTAAATAAATTAGATTAATTCATTAAGGAGTGTGACAACATGTCATTAATAAACGAAAAAGCACAATCTACCATCCAACCTCATGGTGGTTCACTTATCAATAGAGAGGTCCACGGTGCAGCGCGAGAACAATTGCTTAAAGAAGCTGAAACACTTGCATCTATCACATTAAATCCTTGGAGTTTATCAGATTTGGAATTGATTGCGATCGGTGGCTTTAGTCCATTGACGGGATTTATGAATGAATCTGATTATTCTAAAGTTGTAGAAGACGTACATTTAGAAAATGGCTTGGTTTGGAGTATCCCAATCACATTACCTGTGACAACAGAACAATCTCAAAATTTGAATGTTGGTTCTCGTGTTGCTTTGTATGGTGAAGATGGTGTTTTATATGGTGTGATTGACTTAGAAGAAAAGTATACGTATGACAAACAAAAAGAAGCGCAACTTGTATACGGAACTACAGATGTTGATCATCCTGGTGTCAAAAAGGTCTATGAAAAAGGAGATGTGTATCTCGCAGGTCCAATTTATTTATTAAATAGACCTAAACACGACGAATTTGTAGATTATCATTTAGACCCTAAAGAAACAAGACAACTCTTTACAGACTTAGGATGGCAAACTGTGGTAGGTTTTCAAACTAGAAATCCAGTGCATCGCGCACATGAATATATTCAAAAGGCAGCCCTAGAAGCAGTGGATGGCTTGTTGTTGAATCCTTTAGTAGGTGAAACAAAAGCTGACGACATTCCCGCATCAGTGCGTATGGACAGTTACAAAGTTATATTAGAAAATTATTACCCGGAAAATAGAACGCGTTTGGTTATTTATCCTGCTGCAATGAGATATGCAGGACCTAGAGAAGCAATATTACATGCTACAGTACGTAAAAACTATGGATGTACACATTTTATTGTTGGACGTGATCATGCAGGCGTAGGCGATTATTACGGCACCTATGAAGCGCAAGAACTGATTTCTAAATACGAAGCAGAATTGGGCATACAAATATTAAAATTCGAACACGCCTTTTATTGTAAAACGTGTGAAAATATGGCTACAGCAAAAACGTGCCCACATGATGCTTCAGAACATTTACATTTAAGTGGTACAAAAGTTCGTGAAAAATTGAAAAATGGAGAATCGCTACCGAAAGAATTTTCGAGACCAGAAGTAGCTCAAGTCCTTATAAATGGATTGAAAGAACAGAAATAAAGGAGTGTAGATGTAGTAATGGGAGAATCTAAAAATATAACATGGCATGCTTCAGAGGTTACTAAGGATGAAAGATTACAGCGTAATCAACATAAGAGTGCAGTTATTTGGTTTACAGGACTTTCTGGCTCAGGAAAATCAACGATATCTGTAGAACTTGAAAAAGCATTGTTTAATCACCAAATCCATACATATCGTTTAGATGGAGATAATGTCAGACATGGATTGAATCGAAATCTAGGATTTTCACCTGAAGATCGTAAAGAAAATATAAGACGTATAGGTGAAGTTAGTAAATTGATGGTAGATGCAGGTTTGATAACAGTCACGGCTTTCATCTCTCCTTATAAATCAGATAGAGAAGCAGTACGCCATTTATTAGAGACAGATGATTTTATAGAAGTTTATACGCAATGTAGTCTATCAGAATGTGAAAATAGAGACCCGAAAGGTTTATATAAAAAAGTAAGAAGTGGTGAAATCGCAGAATTTACTGGCGTAAATGCGCCATATGAAGCTCCTACACAACCAGAGATTACATTAGATACAGAAACACTTTCTGTGGAAGCATCAGTATCCAAAATTATGGATTATTTACAAAAACATCAGTATATCGAGGACATTTAACTTTAATAATAAAAAATTGAAGGGGCAATCGAATGGAGATATTAAATATCATTGCCATAATATTATTTATTATATTTATTTTAGTAGTATCGTGCGGATTGTTTCTTGTGCGTTTAGGTCAAAATAGAAAACATTTTTTTGTAGAATTGAAAGTGATGGTCACAATTATGGTAATATGTTTTATTGGTATAGGTGTATCACTCATAATACTAGGCCATTATCATCAATTATAAATTATATATGCATTGATAAACAGGGCTACGAAATCAAATGACACGTTTGATTTCACCCTGTTTTTATATTTAATAAGCGTATTTCTATTTAAAAATCGTTATTATATAGTGTTTTGTAGATAAGCAAACAGTATCAATGATACTTACATATTTTATAGTAAAGTGAAAATTAAAGTGTTATATTAAGTAAATCAAATTTATCTTATTGGCGTTTTAAACGTAGTGAATACAATAAAAAGGTAGGGGCATTTACCAAAATGGATCAAAGTATAAAGGATATTCCTAAAATAGAATTACATTGTCATTTAGATGGTTCAGTCAGCAAACATTTAATTCGACAACTGGCACAAGAACAACGCATACATTTAAACGAGGATTGTCTAACGGTACAAGAAGATTGTGAAAGTTTAGAAGCGTATTTGAAGTGTTTTGATGAAGTATTAAAAGTATTACAAACGGCAGATAGTCTAAAGCGTGCAGTTATAGACGTTGCGCAACAAGCTTATGAGGATAATGTTAAATATATGGAGATTCGCTTTGCACCGTTGCTACATATGGAACAAGGTATGACGCTTTTAGATGTATTAAAAGCGGTAGAAGCAGGGGTTAATATCATACAAGACACATTGCATATGAAAGTGAATATACTCATTTGCGCAATGAGGCAGCATGCATCGTCTGTGAATAAACAATTATTTGATGATGTGTCTATATATAATAGCGACAAAGTATGTGGGATAGATTTTGCGGGGCCTGAAGTAGGATTTCCGCCATATGAAATTCAAGATACGATTCAATACGGATTAGAAAAAGGTATGAATTTAACACTCCATGCAGGTGAGTGTGGTTGTATACATAACGTTTTAGAAACGATAAAAATAGGGGCTAAGCGTATTGGTCATGGTGTTGCTGCCAACTTAGATGAAACTGTATTAAAGGAAGTTAAAGCGAAAGATGTATTGTTAGAAATATGTCCTAAAAGTAATTTGCAAACCAAAGCTATAGAGACATTGTCACAAATAAACATCCCCTACTTATTAAAAAACGATATACCCTTTATCATCAATACAGATAATCGTATGGTGACACAGACTTCATTAAATGAAGAATATACATTGTTATTAAAACATCAGTTAATAAATGTAAAACAGATTCAATACATTAATAAGCGTGCAGTTCAATATGCTTTTTTAACCGAAGAAGAAAAAAGTCAAGTGCTTCAATCAATGTCATAACGCGTATACACTTTATACAATATGAAGCGTTTATCATTAACATTGGCATATTATAATACAAAAAAATATACACTATTGTTTGGTTTTAGTATTCAAGTGCGGCAGATTTGATAGTTTGAATAAAATGAGTCATAGCAGGGCTTAAATGATAATTTTTATTCCAAATAAAATCTGTTGAGATATTACTATAGTTATCAGGCAATTGATAACTATATAATGACCCGTTTTCTAAATCATTTTGTACGGATGATTTTGGAACTAAGCTGATACCGATACCAGATTTAACACTACCAATAATTGTTTCCATCGTACCAAATTCTACAAGTAACGGCTTTTTAATATTTTCGGATTTTAACCAGGCTTCAAGATTTCTTCTATAATTACATCCATTTTTAAACATCAAAAATACAGCGGATGTGATATCTTCTAATTGCGTCATCTCTGTACTGGATATTAACACAAGTTTTTCTTTAAATAATTCCACTTTATTTATATTATGATGATGTTTGAAGCCTGTGACAAATCCACAATCCAAGTTTTGATTGACTATTTTTTAGAAATATTAGCAGTAACATCTGTATGTAATGATAGAGAAATGTGTGGCGATTTTTTCCGAAACATTGATAATAGCATAGGTAATTTAGTAATTGTTTCGACAATCCCGATATCAATTTTCCCGTTAGATGATGCTTGTTTGTCAAAATCACGTTCTATTTCATTTAATGTAGCTAAAATTTTTTCAACATACGTTTGGAATTTTTCACCATCTGTCGTCAAGGTTGTACCTTTATTATGACGTAAAAACAGTTGTGTGTTGAGTTCTTGTTCTAACTGTTTTATGCGGAATGTAACATGAGATTGGACATAATTAAGTGACTTAGCAGCCTTACTGATGCTTTGATGTTGACTAACACTTTGAAAAATTTTAAAATCTTTGATTTCCATAATATCACCCGATTTTTCGTTTGAGGCTATTATACATGAAACCATTTCTTTTATGTTGAAAAAAAGCACTGCCGTCGCTATGACGGCAGTCTTATCATGTCGCATATTTTTTGATCAAAGTTTTGAAAAAGTCTATAGATCGTTCAAATGCTTCTATTTCTACATATTCGTTGGGTTGATGTGCTAATGTTTCTATTCCAGGTCCATAAATTAATGTAGGAATGCTCCCATGAGGGTTTAGCACAGAGCCATCGGTGTAATAAGCCATTCCAGTAAATTCACTTTCTTTAGAAGTATCTAAGGCTTTTTGAATAATTTCAGTATTCTCATCAGTTAGAATCGTAGCGCGATCAAGCAATATTTTGGTGCTTACTTTTGGAGCGTTCCTATCAGAAAATAGCTGGTTTAAACGTTGATTAAATTGCTTATACAGCTTGTCATGAATATTGGGTGTCACTGTTCGTATATCAACATTTAATACACATTTATCAGGTATCACGTTCGTTTGAATGCCACCATTGACCATATTTGCAGAGATACTACTTTTGCCTAATGCTGCAGTTTCTTCTGACCATTCTTCTTTTAAATCATTTATCAATTGAATGACTTTGTTTATTCCTTCAACTGCATTAATGCCTTGTTCTGGCATCGCGCCGTGTGCAGTTTTTCCAGTTAAAGTAACTTCTATCCATAATGCGCCTTTATGCCCAATAGCAACTTTCTCAGTCGTGGGTTCAGCTATGATGATAGCAGCGACATTATCCATATTTGTGTTTTTGACATAATGTTCCGCACCTATTGAATCTACTTCCTCTCCTGCGGTTGCTAAAAATTCGATATCTTTTTTTAATTCACATTTTTCCTCAATTAAAGATTCCAATGCAAGATATAAAGCGGCTAAACCACTTTTCATATCTGTTGTTCCTCTTCCATATAATTTTCCATGATCAATATCACCTTTAAAAGGGTCATAATCCCATTTTTGTGCACCTATTTTTACAGTGTCGGTATGACCAGATAATATGAGTTTGCTAGCGTTTGGCTGGTTGGATTTTAAAGTTACTGAAAAATTGCTTCTATTATCACTTAAATTTGTAATGTTACAAGGAATACTTCGAGATGCACACCGCTGTTTAAAAAGTTGTACAACGTTATTTTCGTTAGCGGGGGGGTTGGTGCTATCGACATTGATGAGAGATTGTAAGAATTCTAAATTTGATTGTGTCATGTTCAGCCCCCCCTAGCTTTATTGAAAACTTTTTCTTTATTTTCAGGTTGTAAACTTGGACGTGTTATTTTAAACAGTGATATATCCTGTTTGGATTTACCTTTAGTGGTTAATTCATATAATATTTCTCCGACTGCACTTGAAAATTTATAGCCATGTCCTGAAAAACCAGCAGCAATGACAATATGTTCATGTTCGGGATGTTTGTCTATCACAAAATGCTCGTCTAATGTATTTGTAAACATACACGTTTTACCAACATTGACATTGCCGTTCGCTTGTTGCATGTATCGGTTTAAAAAACCACTAATATCGCTTTCGTCTTTGTCATAAGATCCAAATGATTTATTGTAATAAGCTGGATCGATAGGGTCGCCATTATCGTAACGTCCAATTTTCAAACCAGTTCCGTCAATAGAAGGGAAGCCATAATAAACACCACTTGGGACGTCAGCAAAAAAGCCCGGGAACCCATCTGACTTATATAAAATATCGTTGGAATCAAACCACGCAATCGTTTGTCTAGAAGGTTGGAGTTGAAGTTTTAAATCTAAATTGTCTAAAATTTTTTTATTCCAAGCACCACCAGTGATAATTAATTTATTTGCTGTGAATGTTTCAGAATTGGTTTGAACTTCAACTGAGTCATTAAAAATATCAATATTCATGACTGGGGCATTGATTTTTAATTCAGCACCCTGATTTAAAGCAAGTCGTTTAAATGCGCGAATACAGTTTTGAGAAAATAGCACTCCTGCGTCAGGTTCATAACAACCAATTTGGCCATCAGGTATTGTAATACCTGGCCAAGTGTCATTAATTTGTTTAGCTGATAATGTTTCAGTATTTAGATTATATTGCTGAGCACCATTGATTGCAGTTTGTACAAACAATGAATCACTTGGACCAAAAGTAATGACACCAGTATTTAAAAATATACGTTCATTTGTTTGTTTTTGAAGTTCATTCCAAAGTTCTTGTGCTCTCAAAGCAATCGGTACATACGCTAAACCTTCTCCACAAGCATGTCTTATTAATCTTGTGTCACCACTATGACTACCATTTTCATGTGGTGGGTCAAAAGCATCTATCATTAAAGTTTTCCACCCACTTTTTGCTAAATAGTATCCAGCTGACATACCCATAGAACCGGCTCCGACAACGATGACATCGTAATGTTTTCCCATTTCCATCTCTCCTTAGTTGAAACAAATTTAATAACTTGCCAAGTATTTCTTTCAAGTTTAATAGCAACTAGCTTAAGTGTAAAATTACAAAATGAGATGGTTGATATCTCTAAAAGTGATATCGATATACATATATATTTTGCCTAACTGTACTTTTTTTATTAATTTAAGACAGTTAGGAACTTAACTATACGAATTGAGAAAAATTTAACATTTTAATTATTAATTAGCATACAATGTAATTACACAAACAAGTAAAGGGGTGTATTG
Organism: Staphylococcus sp. FSL W8-0271; assembly: GCF_038006605.1. NCBI lineage: Bacteria > Bacillati > Bacillota > Bacilli > Caryophanales > Staphylococcaceae > Staphylococcus > Staphylococcus sp. FSL W8-0271. Next base: position 2,559,429 of record NZ_JBBOVM010000001.1, on the reverse strand, counting down.
ACATGATGATTGCAGATATTATCGGTGGTATTATTAAATTAATCAAAACTTTAGTTGACACTTTCGCGTAATTTTTAAATAACTAATTAAATCAATTTAAAGGAGTGCTTACATTATGTCAGGTATCGTAGAAGCAATTTCAAATGCAGTAAAATCAGGTTTAGATCACGACTGGGTAAATATGGGAACTAGCATTGCAGATGTAGTAGCTAAAGGTGCAGACTTCATCGCTGGATTCTTTAGTTAATAAACATATTTTTTAATAAAATATACTTAATCAAAAACTACTGTTTCACACGTAAAGTGTTAGAAAACAGTAGTTTTTTTGTTGTTTAGTTAATTAAAAGAGCAAGTCGTATTTTTGAATAACTATGCAAAAGTTATTCATTTTGTTTTGAATAATTATACATTTCGGAGAATTTATGTGAATTGCCCAGATGCTAAAAATAGACTCGCATCTTTGTTCATAAATATATTTTTACCTTGATAAAAAGTGTGGCTATTTATATTTGAAAGTCCTATTTTACGTAATGCTTTGTGGATATCCTTCTGTTCGAATCCATTATATATATTCGGATGATTAACATTCTCATTTTTGTCGAAGTCTACTATGATCAGTATGCTATTACGCTTTAATTGAGTAGCTAATTGTTGTAGTAACGCCATATAGTTTCCACTATGAAGTAATACAAGTGAAAGTAATATCACATCATATGATTGGTGCAGTCCTGTTTTGTTTGGAGCTAGTAAATCGCCTTCAATGGCTTGAATGTTTGTTTTATTTAATGATTTAATTTTTGCATTGCATATCTCAATCATTTTAGGTGATGCATCTAAAATAGTGATGTGATTGAAATGATGTGCGATATCGAATGCGACAAGTCCAGTGCCGCCACCGTAATCTAATAACGAATCATATGTACCTTTTTTGAGCAGTGAATTTAATTCGGAAGAGATTGTTTTAGCTAAATTAATTCTTTCTTTATTATCATAATTTTGTGCTATTTGATTAAACTGAGATTGATTCAAGCTCATCATCCTTTTAGAATAGATTTTCGTTTTGTATTTTTAAAGTTATTACAGACTTATAAAGTCTGTAATTGAGTTTAGCATAATAGACAAATTCCTTTCAATTAAATGGCATTAAGTTATTTTGTCATATTTAAAATTACAGATAATTAATAGTTACTTTTTAAGCATAATATTTGTTCGATTTATGCATGAATAAAATATTTAAACATAATTACATAATATATTAATTACATATTAAATTAGGTAAGCCTAAAGTCTGATTGAGGATGCTTGCTATATTTGGTTTACTAGGTGGTGGACGTTTATAATGAGGTGCAGAGATGAAGAAAAATATGAAAGTAATTCAGAGACGGTTAAAAGGTCTAGATTACGGGATGCTATTTAGTTTTATTATATTAGGTGTTTTAGGTATCATCATGATATATAGTGCGAGTATGGTATCAGCATCTAAAGGTGCCTTAACTGGTGGCGTTCCAATTGAAAGTAATTATTTTATGAAAAGGCAGTTCCTCTTTTTAATTGCGGGTGTTTTAGCAGTGATATTTATTGCATTATGCATAAATATAAACTTCTTTAAAAACACGCATGTACAAAAATTGATGGTTTTCGGCACCTTATGCTTATTATTAATTACGATTTTAATAGGTAAAGAAATTAATGGTTCGAGAAACTGGATTAATTTAGGAATATTTAGTTTACAATCCTCGGAATTTCTGAAGTTAACTTCGATTTTTTATCTTTCTTATATTATTAATCAGCGTGTGAGGAGCTATAAAGATTACCAATTAAAACATATGCTAGCACCATTAGCCATATTAGGTATTGGTTTGCTGCTTGTGTTGATGCAAGGTGATTTGGGCGGAACATTACTGACAGTAGCCATAATTGGCTGTATATTAATATATTCCGATATAAAAAATAAAATCAAATTTCAAATTATGGGAATTACGCTTGTGCCATTAGTTATTTATGGTACTTATACATTGATTTTTGATTCTGAAAATTTATATAGGCTAAAAAGGATAAAAGTGATGCTAGATCCATTTAAATATGAAGATAATGATGGTTATCAGTTAACGAGCGCGTTAACCTCGATTGGTAATGGCGGCCTGACTGGTAAAGGTTTAGGAAATGGTTTAGCCAAGTTAGGTTATTTACCAGAACCGCACACTGATTTTATATTTACCGTTATTTCAGAAGAATTAGGGCTACTAGGTGTGCTATTTACGCTCGCAATTTATGGTTATATCTTAATAAAAGGACTCATTTATGCGAATAAAACGGACAATCAATTTTATAAATTGATTTGTGTTGGTGTAGTCAGTTACATATTTATGCAAGTTTTCATTAATTTAGCAGGTGTATCTAGTATTATTCCATTAACTGGTGTGACTCTGCCCTTATTGAGTTATGGTGGTTCTTCTATGTTGAGTATCAGTATAGCTTTTGGCGCACTTTTAGCAGTGGCTAGAAGAATTAACAACGACAGAAAGGAAACTTTAAAATGACTCGTATTTTAAAAATTACACTGCCAGTTATTTTACTTATTGCTATTTTGATTAGTATTGCAATAGGTATAGCAAAACCTATAGACCAAGCTATCTATAACATGTTACATATATATTTAAATATAGATGTTATAAAACAATATCTATATTTCATTTCAACTATTTTTGATCCTAAAATTTGTTTGATTTTAACATTATGTGTTTTAACTGGTTTGTTTTTCTATCATAAATTTAAGTTTTTGTGGTATGGCTTTTGGTGTTTTTCAGTATTTTTAATAGGTACATTTATGAAATATGTCATTCAACGGGCGAGGCCATCCACACATTTTGACGGATATAGTTTTCCTAGCATGCATGTTTTAAGTGTATGCATATTAGTAAGTCTAATTTTATTAATAAAAAGGAATAAAACATTATATTGTATAGCAATTATTTTAGTAGCTTCAATTATAGTATCCCGTATTTATGTGGGCGCACATTATTTTACTGATACTATGGGAAGTTTATTAGTAATTTCAGTTATGATTCAATCGCTCAATTACAATAATTATGCAAGCGAAAAACTAGATAAAATCGAATAATTTGTTAAGCTAAATGCTAATCTATAAATCATTTATTGATTCATACATGTGATGATGAAGGGAGTTATTTGATTGAATTATGAACAATATTTAAACAGAGCAGTCGAACTTGCTGAGAAAGCACTAAACAATGGTAATGAACCTTTTGGCTCACTTTTAGTGGATATTGAGAGTAATATTTTATTTGAAGATTATAATAGAATCAGCAGTGGTGATGCGACTGCACACCCTGAAATTGCTATTGCAAAATGGGCAGCAACTCATCTTACTCCTGACGAAAGAAAACATACTATTGTTTTCACATCAGGCGAACATTGTCCAATGTGCGCGACGGCACATGCACTCGTTGGGCTAGATAAAATTGTATATGCGAGTTCCTCGAAACAATTGAGTCAATGGTTGGAAGCTATGAATGTTGCGCCCGCACCTTTTAAAAATTTACCTATTGAAAGTGTAATTAGAGATGCTCATGTTGAAGGACCCTTTGAAGCAGTGTCATCTAAAATTAAAAAATTGCAAATTCGTTATCATCAACAATAAGTGGAAATATGAACCCCCTCCGGTAGTCAAATTACTGAGGGGTTTCATATTTTTTAACACGCTTTCGTCTTTAAATGTTTATATAGTGAAAAGCTTTGGTGGTTGTGATAAAAGCATTTGTCATGTTTAAGAATATACAGAATGGGAAAATTATGCATAATATCGTAATAACACAACTAAGGTGTTTGTGATAAGGGGGACATTCAGATGAGTACGTTAATTTTTCTGTTAATTCTAGCTATAGTCATTATTATTTATTTACTAGTGAAGCAAAATTTTGCTAAAGATTTTAAAGCTCAAAAGCATAAGCGTTATAGAGAGAAGCGAGTGATAGATTTTATTCAGAGCGCATATAAAATTGACAACATTGAAGCAATTCACCGCAAAAATAATCATTTAGAGCTCATTTATAATCGTAAGACGTTAGATGTAAAAAGTGAACAAGTTATTTTTGTCGATGAAGCAGATCAAGAAGATGTTGAGACTAACTTTAGCTTAACAGAAGACGATGAAAGAGAAGACTTATTTGATAAAATTTTAGAACATACGTATTTTTATATGACAAAGGAACGTTTCGATCATTTAATGATTCAGTCTAAAGCGTAATGATTGATGCGTATTCGTGAATAACGATGACGGATATTTTAAGAGGAGGGGGACTTTCTTATGAAACCAGTAGTTAAAGCTTATAAGAATGATGGTGAGTTAGAAGTAGATGTTACTGCATTACAAGACAAAGGTATAGGTAATCAGGACATTTATGTATTATCCTTAGATAAATCTCGAACAGAAAAAATTGTAGAAGATACAAATATTTTAGGTATAGATATTAAAAAAGAAAATGATTCTGAAAGAGAAGCTTTGAAAAGAAAGTTGATTGATTTAGGTGTAGATGAAAGTGAAATCGCAACATTTAAAAGTGATATGGATGACGGCAAAGTTTATTTGATCGTCACTGATGTAAGAGTTAAAGGGCTATTGTAAGATTTTTTAGATGGTCGACATCGCTTCAAGATTTTAAGTGAACAAAATGCCTATGTAGTTCATGATTTGAATGAAGATTAAGTTAATGGATTAATCGTCTTAAAGTAGGTATAAATGCTTAGAACAATGATGCACTTAAGCGTAAACAAAGAACCTTTGAGACATAATCCGAGAAAAAGGCCACTCAGATGATTTAATTCAATTCATCTGAGTGTCTCTTTTTTATGCAATATTTCATATTATTGGCTCGCTTTCTTAGGGGACAGCTTCAACTTATCCTTTTTCCTCAAGCGTCTCGCTGAAATACGTAATATTATTGAACACGAAAAATGTAGTATAGGTTAGGAAAACAAACAAGACAAATGCGAACCTGGTTTTGTATTAGTAGCACTTAATATAAGGAAGTAGTAGTTCAACAAACTAACTATAATCAAAACAATAATGAAAAAGGCAATTTCTATATTATTTCAATAGAAATTGCCTTTTTTTCGCTTGTCTAAGAACTTTATGTCCCAGAGCCTTTTTTAATCAACAATATTGATGTTCTAAACATTAATTGTTATTTATGTGTGTTTATAAGGTGCGACGTTTTGGTTTACTATCGTCCGAAAGTTTAAATGATAATAGTAACCCAATTGCTGATATAACTGTAGCAATGATAAACGTTACGTTAACACCATGAATAATACCAGTAATACCATCTTGAGGTATTGCTGAAACTGACATTATAGTAATAAAGACTGCAGTACCAATAGCGCCTGCCATTTGTCTGAATGTATTGTTCATAGCAGTACCATGTGCAATTAAATCATTTGGCAGTTGGTTAATTGCTAATGTTGTCATAGGCATCATAACCATGGCGATCGAAACCATTCTCAATGCATTAGAAGTAGCGAGATACGTAAATGTTGTATGCTCCGTTAACATTGTAAATGGTAACGTTGAAACGACTAGGACGAATAAGCCAATTCGAGCGAGCCATTTACCACCGAATTTATCGAATAAATAACCAGTTATTGGGTTCATCATACCCATAATAATTGCACCTGGTAATAATACTAACCCAGATTTTAAGGCTGAATATTGTAGCATGTTTTGCATATAAAGTGGCAAGATAATATTTGTTGCAATAAGTACACCAAATACAAACATACTTAGTATCGTACCTAACGTATAAATACTGTAATTAAATACTCTGAACTCAAGCATAGGTTCTTTTAAGTTTAATTGACGACGGATAAATATAACGAGTGAAACGATACCAACAACAAGCGGTGCAATAAATTGTACGCTAGTCCAACCTGCTTCACCAACAGAACTGAAACTATATAGCAAGCCACCAAATCCTAATGTAGATAAGATAACTGAAGCAATATCTAATTTTGGATGTGTTGTTTCTGTAACGTTCTTCAATAGGAATATAGAAGCAATGATGATAATAATCGCGATAGGGAATACAACATAGAAGACACTTCTCCATGATAGGTGTTCGACTAATATACCTGATAAAGTAGGTCCGATAGCTGGAGCAAATGCGATAACAAGTCCAAATAGACCCATTGCAGTACCGCGTTTTTCTTTAGGGAAAGTTAAAAATAGTATTGTTTGCATTAGCGGCATCATTATACCTGCGCCTGCTGCTTGTAAGACACGTCCGATTAATAGCATTGAAAAATCAATACCGACGGCACAAAGTAGCGTACCTGCTGCAAAAATACTCATTGCAGTTAAGAATAACTGCCTCGACGTAAAGCGTTCAATTAAAAATGCAGTTACAGGAATCATAATCCCGTTTACTAACATAAATATAGATTGTAACCATTGTACTGTACTTTCTGACACTTGGAGATCTTTCATTATTGGAGGTAAAGCTGTTCCAAGTAAAGTTTGGTTTAAAATAGTTATAAAAGCCCCTGATAATAGAACGATAAACAGAGGTATTCTTTTTTCAACATGGAAATTTCCAGTTTCTGTCAATGTACTCACTTCTTTCTTAACAAATTACACATCTAAATATTATATCACTCTAAACGTTGTAAATCTAAAAGTTGAACTTATTTTTTAAAATTTATCTGTGAGAAGTTTGAAATATTGTCATGAAAGGGGTTTCTTAGGTTGAGTATATAGCAATTTAGTTCTGTTATGCGTCTAAAGGTTGTATGAAAATATAAATGAGGGTGAGACATGATAGGTGTCTCATACCCTCGATATAATTAAAATGACTGCAGTCATAGATTTATAAATTAAAGTGTACTATTTAAATGGTTTGGTCTCATTTTTAGAGGAGAAAAAGCATAATCGACGTTATCCCAATTTAGAAAATCCGCGAATTTTAAATAAGACGCTTTGAAAAATTGAGTTATTGTATCGATATCATGATGTTGTTGATATTCGATTAGGTATTCCATTAATTGTTGATCAAAATAACAATCTTTAGGAAATCGATGGTCAGTATCAAAAGGTTGATCTGCAAAAGGATACGGTAAGACAAAGAATGTTGGTCCTTCAAATTGGTCATCACCAAACCAAAAGCCAAATTCAATCATTTCTTCATCAAAAGCTGCACGTTCAATAACCATGCTATCATTTTCAAATGGTGCTGGTTTATCTTTGACGATAATACAAGAAATATCAAATGTTCCCCAAAATAGGCCAGGTTTAGATTTTCTTACTCTCAAGCCATTAATAAACTTTGCTTCAGCATGGTAAGCAAATTTCATCAATGCTAATGCCTCTTTTGCAATTTCATCATCGTAATGATGATGTTCTACGTCATTTTCAAACGGTATCGGATTTGGTACTTCTTGTGGCAAAGTGTTAACTTTTAAATGAATATCTGATTGATTTAACAGTTTTTCAATTTCATTATAATAATATTGTATAGTTCTTCCATTTTTCAAGGTAATATCATGTATATGTTGGTCAATGACGATTTCAATATGGTGTTGTATCAGGTTAACACTTAACGCAAATGTATGTGTTCCATAGCTTAACATACCAGTTGAAAAGCCCTGCACATCTATATTTAGCGTCACGTGTGACCATTGAGGTTCTTGATAACTTGCTTCTAATTTATATTTACCTAGAATCTGTGACAATAAATGTAGCGTATTTTTTTCATTTTCCCAATCCTTGAAATTCATATTATGAATACCACCTCATATATTATTTACTATAAATTTTATACCACAGATACTAAAGCTAAAACACAATATAAAAATGCTTGTACCAAGTATATTAAAGTATCATTTGTTATAATGATAAAATGATATAAATATATGAACTAATCAAGTATGTGTTAAGATGTAGTTCATAACAAAAACGAATGTGAATGCAATGCTATTTTCTGAATAATCAAAATACAACTTGATATTGTTCTGTATATTGTAAAATTAATCACCGAAATAAGGAGAGTAACCAATGAATAAAGCAGATTTAATTGCTCCAGAAACATATAACATCGTGAGCGAAATTGAAAAATATGCAAATAATCCGTCAAAAAAGGCGATTATTTTTAATGATCAAACTGGTAAAGAACGGGATATAACGTATAACCAACTAATAAAAAATGCAAACAAAGTTGGCCATATGTTTTTAAAATATGGTTTGAAAAAAGGTGATAAGTTATTAATCATGATGCCACGTGCGATTGAGACATATGAAATATATTTAGCCGCATGGAAATTAGGTATGATTATTGTGCCTAGTTCTGAAATGTTGCGTACTAAAGACTTACAATATCGTATAACACATGGTGAAATTAAGGCAGTTGTAGCCACAGGTGATAGCATCGAAGAGTTCAAAGGTGTTAAAGAATATGACTCATTACTTAAATTTTTAATTGGCAGCAAAGAAGATAAGTGGATTAACGTTGAAGACGCGCAAACTGATGCCTCAGATACGCTGGATACAGAAGCAACTTCAAGAGAAGATATTGCTTTATTATCGTATACTTCAGGAACAACAGGTAATCCAAAAGCAGTTGTCCACTCTCATGGTTGGGGATATGCGCATTTACAGATGGCTCCCAAACATTGGCTAAGTATAAATGAAGATGACATCGTATGGGCAACAGCAGCACCAGGTTGGCAAAAATGGGTATGGAGTCCATTTTTATCAATTATGGGTTCAGGCGCAACAGCATTTGTTTATAACGGTAAATTTAATGCTGAGAAGTACCTTGAATTATTAGAAACGTATCAAATCAATGTGCTTTGCTGTACGCCAACAGAATATCGTTTAATGGCAAAATCTCCTGATTTAACAAAATATAATTTGTCACATTTACATAGTGCTGTATCTGCTGGAGAACCATTAAATAAAGAAGTTGTTAATAAATTTCAACAAAACTTTGACTTAACGGTTAGAGATGGCTATGGTCAGACAGAAAGTACGTTGTTAATCGGTTTCTTAAAGGATACAAAAGGACGTCCTGGATCAATGGGTAAAGCTATTCCAGGTAGTTATGTAACAGTAATCGATGAAGATGGTAATCCTGCACAACCCAATGAAGTAGGAAATATTGCAGTGCCGTTAGACTTACCTGCATTATTTAAAGGCTATTATAAAGATGAAGCACGTACTGCAGATCCACAAGTTGGTGACTACTTTATTACTGGAGATTTAGCAAAAATGGATGAAGATGGTTACTTTTGGTTTGAAGGTAGAAGAGATGATATCATCATAAGTTCTGGCTATACCATAGGACCATTTGAAGTAGAAGATTCACTGACGAAACACCCATATGTAAAAGAATGTGCAGTCGTAGCGAGTCCACATGAAATTAGAGGGAATATCGTCAAAGCGTTTGTCATCTTGCAAGATGATGTTTCAGGTGATGAAACTATTGTTAAAGAATTACAAAATTTTGTTAAACAAGATGTAGCACCTTATAAATATCCAAGAGCGATTGAATTTGTAGAAGATTTACCTAAAACAAATTCAGGTAAGATTAGACGCATTGAATTGAGAGAAGCGGAAAAAGAAAAATATTTATAAATCAATGTTGATTCATTTGAAAACAAGCGCCCATCATCATTATTGTCCGTATGATGGGCGCTTGTTTTGTGTGTGAGTAATTTTATATCAAAATAAAAACATGGAACGGCAGTGTTCCATGTTTTTTAGTAAATATATGTATTATTGGAAACTTGCTCCGATTAGGGCAAATCCAACTGATACAACGATGTATGCAATTGCCCAAATAATTGAAGCTTTTTTAGACAAACGATTCGTTGCAAAGAGCATAATGCCAAATACATATGCGCTGATTAGTGTTTGTAAGTTAAATGCGCCTAACACTTGGTTGCCTTTATCAAAGACATTTAAGCTTGCAATATTATAATCTGTAGGCGATAAACCAGCAATCCATTGGATTAATATAATAATTAAACCAACGATGCCAGTAATGATAGTAAAACTTAATGTTGCAGAAAAGATAGGTTTTGCAGTTGCATCAGATTTCATAATTTTAGAAATAACTAAAAAGATTAAAAATGTAATACCAATACCAATAATGCTACCAATTGTACCACCAACGATGCCAGTAATTAAGCCAATTGTTTGCATATTACCCATATCTTGAGCGCTTGTACCTGCATCTTGATAAATTTCATTGTAATCAATTGACATAGCACCTACAGCAGTTGAGAGTGCAATAACGACTATTGCAATGATTAGTTTGAGTCCCCATTTAGGTTGTTCACGTAATTTTGAAAAATGTTGAGCGAATGGTAAGTTAGAATTTTCCATGAATCCCTTGCCCCCTATATATATTATTTTCCAAAGCATAACATTACCTACAATATTTTAAAACACTTTTAAGAAAAACTTTAAATAAAATTTAAAAAATAAAATCTTTTTGATTACTATTGTTAATATTACAATATTGTTAGGTATATATTTACCGAAAAATATTGTATATAAAATAATGTTATGCATTATATTTTTTGTTGTGTGATTATGATAGTATCTAAAATGAATAATAATTTAAAGGAGTGTTTTAATATTGAAGAAAAAGTGGATGTGGATTATCGGTGTTATTGTCGTTATCGTATTAATTGCAATTGCATTAATTTTAAAGCAAGCGAATAGTAGCTCAGACAAGAAAGATGGTTATGATACATATAAAGTGGAGAAAGAAAGTCCACTCAATTTAGAAGGTAAAGCTTCACCTAAATCAGTTAAAACATATAATAACAACAGTCAATTGGGAACGTATGTAAGTACACAAGTTGATGATGGTCAATCAGTTAAACAAGGTGACCCACTCATCAATTATGAAATTAATAATAATAAACGCCAACAATTAGTTGATAAAGTGGACAATGCAAAAGATGAAAATGAGAGAGCGGAAGCACAACAACAGCTTAACCAATATGATCGTCAAGTGAACGACAGTATTTATGCTGCTTTTGACGGTAAAATTGATATTAAAAATAGAGAGAACGTTTCTGATGGAGAGCCTGTTCTACAACTTGTTGCAGATGAACCACAAATTAAAGCAACTGTGACTGAATTTGATCTGGGAAAGATTAAGGAAGGCGACAAAGTAGATGTTAAAGTAACAAGTACTGGTAAAAAAGGTAAAGGCGAAATCAAGAAAATCTCAGAGTTGCCAAAAAGTTACGAAGAAAGTTTAAGTAAATCTGGAGGCGGAGCAGCAGCTGGCTCAGGTAGTGAGGAAGACGGCGGTGCTCAAACTTCTAATCCAGTTTCTGATCCTAGCAGCGAGAGTGATTCAGATTCATCGAAATATACAATTGTAATTAGTGATATTGATATTCCTGTACGTGCAGGCTATTCCATGGAAGTTGAAGTGCCATTAGATGCCATTAAGTTACCAAAATCAGTATTAACTAAAGACAATAATGTTTTTGTATTAGGTAAAGACAATAAAGTTGAAAAACGTGATATTAAAATTGATAAAGTAAACGGTGAAATTTTTGTAAAAGAGGGTCTGAAAAAAGGTGACAAATTAATTAAAAACCCTAAAAAATCTATGAATGATGGAGACAAAGTTGAGGTGTCATCATGATAGAACTTGTAGATATCAATAGACATTTCAAAAACGGCGATGAAGAAAATCACATTTTGAAAGATATCAATATCAACATTAAAGAAGGAGAATTCATAGCGATCATGGGGCCTTCGGGTTCTGGTAAAAGTACACTCATTAACATATTAGGGTTTATTGACCGAGGCTATGAAGGCGATTATTTGTTTAATAATGAGAATTATAAAAAAAGTTCGGATAATGAATTGGCAGAAATTAGAAATAAAACAGTAGGCTTCGTTTTCCAGAACTTTAAATTAATTCAAAACAATACGATATTGGAAAATGTGAGTATTCCGTTAGTTTATGCAGGATTAGGGTCGCAAGCACGTAAAGAAAAAGTAATCAATACATTACACGATGTGGGACTATATGATAAAGAAAATTTAGTACCTAACAAATTATCAGGTGGGCAACAACAGCGTGTAGCCATAGCACGTGCGATCATCAATAACCCGAAATTTATCATTGCTGACGAACCTACAGGGGCACTTGATTCTAAGACGTCTGAAGATATTATCAATTTATTTATGAAATTAAATAAAGAGCATCGCACAACGATGATTCTCGTAACACATGATCGCAAAGTAGCAGATAAGGCAGATCGTATTATTCATATACTAGATGGTCGTGTCCAAAGAGAAGAGGTGGTTGAATGAAGAATTTATCGAATATCATCGCCATTTCATTCAAATCCATTTTAAAGAATAAGCGTCGTAATATTTTCACTATGATTGGTATCATCATTGGTATAGCTGCGGTCATTACGATTATGTCTCTAGGTAATGGGTTTAAACAAACGGCATCAGAACAATTTGAAGATACAGGTGCAGGCAAAGATTCTGCTACGGTTAACTATATGACGAGTAGTGGTGAAGGTGCGAAAGATAATCCTTTTAGCCAGCAAGATTTAGATATTGCTAAACAAGTAAATGGTGTTACAGATGCCAAAATCAAAGAAAGTGACGATCAGGGTTATTCTGCAAAAATGACGAATGCCCAGAAAAAAGGCGACGTCAGTATTTTAAAGAAAAAAGAAATGACTAGCCCAGAAAAAGGTAAAGGCTTTAATGAAGACGATAATGAACTGAACAAAAAAGTCGTTACAGTCGATGACAAAATTGCCAAAGATGTATTCAATAACGATGCGATAGGTAAAACATTATATATTGATGATCAAGGGTTCGAAGTTGTAGGCATTGTAAACGATCCTATGAATACATCAGCTGTTAATATGCCTGCAAATACATTTGATAGATATATGGGACAATTAACGCAAGATTTTCCGTCACTCCAATTATCATTAGCAGATGGTGCTGACAAGAAAGAAGTCGCAGACAAAGTCGCTAAAGAATTAAATAAAAAAGGTTCAGGCGCAGGTGATGGTAACTATAGTTACACAGATATGGAAGAATTCATGAAAAATATTAATAAAGTATTTGATGGTATTACTTACTTTGTGGCTGCTGTTGCAGGTATTTCATTATTTATCGCTGGTATCGGTGTTATGAACGTGATGTATATTTCAGTGACAGAGCGTACAGAGGAAATTGCCATTCGTCGTGCATTTGGTGCAAAAGCGCGAGATATTGAAATCCAGTTTTTAGTAGAAAGTGTTGTACTATGTGTGATTGGCGGTATCATTGGTCTAATCATAGGTATACTTGTCGCAAGCCTGGTAGATGCAGTAACACCAGATTATATCAAGAGTGCGGTTAGTCTAAGCTCAGTACTCATTGCTGTAGGTGTTTCTACATTAATTGGTATCGTATTTGGTTGGATTCCGGCACGTTCAGCAGCTAAGAAAGAACTTATTGATATTATTAAGTAATATTTTAAAAAGATGTAAAAAGAGACATTGTCTTTTATTAAAAAGTTTCGTCAGTTCATGCTATTCAAGTTGGCTAGAAAAGCGTAAACATTATAGTTCATGTATAAATATGACATGTAATAGGCTGGGGCAAAAGAATTGTCTCAGCCTTTTATCCCATTCAACCCCAATTATCTTTGTTGGATGGAACGATGTGGCCATTTTAAATACAATTAACGGTGAATGGCTTTAGTTATTGTTTTTTAGATATATATTTAATTAATAATAAATATTTTTTAAAAATGTATTGTGTATTATAGCGAGGTGTATTATGTTAATTTAGAAAGTGATTTAATGTGAAAGTTTGAGATTTTATCAAAAAATGAAATACGGGGGGTTATCATGGAATATTTGCTCAATGTACAAAATTTAAATAAAACTTACGTTGATTCAGATTTTAATTTAAATCAAATTAATCTAACCATCGAACCCAATACAGTGGTAGGACTTATTGGGAAAAACGGTTCTGGTAAATCTACGTTGATTAATACATTAGTGGGAAATCGCTTTGCAGATGCTGGGGATATTCAATTTTTTGATACACAGATTTCTCGCGATGACTATGCTTATAAAGAACATCTAGGTGTTGTATTTGATGATCTTCGATTGCCTAATAAACTTAACGCAAAACAAATTAGTAAAGTGTTTTCTAATATTTATCGCACATGGGATGAACAACATTTTTTTGAAATGTTGGAGAATTTTGAATTACCAAAAGAACGTCAAATTAAGACTTTCTCTCGTGGTATGAGTATGAAAATTTCAATATCCATTGCACTGTCTCACGATAGTAAACTTTTAATCCTTGACGAAGCCACAGCAGGAATGGATGTTTCAGGCCGTGAAGAAGTGCTGGAAATATTAGAAGATTTTGTTGATGAAGGTAATGGTATTTTAATTTCATCACATATTTCGGAAGATATAGAAACCCTTGCAGATAAGCTAATATTTATGAAAAATGGGCGTATTTTATTACAAGAGCACAAAGATACATTATTAAATGATTATGGCATTGTTTCGTTTGAAGAAGGGGAATTTGATGTTAATCACAGTAATGTTGTTGCTTATCGCCTACATAAAGGAACAGGAAAAGCACTTGTAAATCAAAATAAAGATGTAGAGCTAGCGCAGCCATTAAAAAATATTGATGATGCCACAAAAATATTAATGAGAGGAGAATTAGCATGAAGGGTTACTTACTGAGTTATTATTTTACAAACCAAAAATCAATATATACATATTTATTGTTAAGTATTCCAATTTGTTTATTTTTCTCTTTTACAAATCCATTAATGGCTAGTTTCATGCCTATGATATTTTTAGTTTCACCTGCTACAGATAATTTAAAAAATGAAAAAGACTCAAAGTGGATGTATTTTGTTTCTACATTACCCTATAGCAGAAACACTTACGTGAGTAGTCATTTTGCATTTTATAGCTTATTAGCATTAACAGGTATGGTGGTGTCACTTGTGATTAATGCAATTGTTGCGAGTAGTATTGTAAGTGGAGTGAATTCAGCGTTACTTGGTACAGGATTTATCGCGTTGTATTCACTTATTTTTCCGTTTACTTTTAAAATGGGTGCAGAAAAATCAAATGTCATATTTATGATTGTATCCATTATCGTAGTTATTTTATTCTTTGTTTATTATTTTGTAGGTATGGCCATATTATCAAATACAGATAATTTTATGGGAGAAATGACTAAAAACCTATGGTATGGTGGCATTTTTGCTATAATTGGCTTAATCGTTATGGCGCTTTCATTTATTGCTTCTAAGCAAGCATTTAAATATAAAGAGCTATAATGAACAAAGCTTAACATACTGTCTATCTTGACAAACACGAATAATCGTTATATCTTGATAATATTAAAAGTTAAAAATTTAGGCATACTTTTCTATGTTTTCTATGTAATTAAAGCTTTAGCAAGTTGTTAATCAGTGTGTATTGGCAAATTGAAAAAGTGAATAAATAGTAGTAGAAATAAGAGATTGTACGTCTTAACGTATAAAATGTAAAATCAACATATTTGAAAATAAATGAATATATAATAGGTAGCAAAGCAAAACACTCACCATATGTGCGTTGTAATGAAGCCGACAATGATAATAAGTCAGTATCGATTTATTATTAATTGTCGGCTTTTTTCGTGGGAAATATAATTTTAAATTAAGTGTTTTGTTACTATTATAAATTTAAATGTCGTAGTACAGAAGGTAAGGTGATAATCGTGATTGACGCGCATATTTTTATAACATTATTATTTTTAACGCTAATTATTTCAATTTTAAGTAGTCTCTTTTTCTTAATAAAAAAAATATCGCCTAAATATGCACGAATACATATTTATATCGTAGCATTACCGGCAATTGTGGCTAGCTTAGGTCTTATATTGTCACAGAAAAATATAGAGATAGGTATATGGCGGTCTGACGTATTATCTTGGCTCATGGTTGGTTTTGTCCTCATCATTGGTGTGATCATCCAACGCTATTGTATTCGTTATTTAGCTGGTGATAAAAGCTATAAAAAATATTTCACTTTATTTACTTTTACGACTACCTTCGCATCATTTGCTTGGTTAACTGCGGATATGAGAATTATGGTAATCAGTTGGGGATGTACATTATTAGGACTTACGATTTTGATCAGTTTAACAAGTGCCTGGAAAGTTACACGTGAAGCAGCGAAGGTAACAGGTAGATTATTCTTGTTGAGTTGGGTTGCGTTAGTAAGTGCTGTTTTGTGGATTGGATTATCTACCGGTGAATGGCACTATTCTGTAGCTTTAAATGAAGCACATCTATCCATGATTAATGGTTTGGCACAATTTGGTATTAATTTACTCATTGTACTAGCTGTTATGATTCCAGCGGCACAATGGCCCTTTCAACGTTGGTTAATCGAATCTGTAGCAGCATCTACACCAGTTTCTGCGATTATGCATGCTGGTATCGTTAATGCAGGTGGTATTATGTTAACCAGATTTTCAGGCATTTTTAGTGGCGACATTGCATCTGTAATTTTATTAATTTTTGCTAGTGTCTCCGTATTACTTGGTGCAGGCATTAGTTTAGTGCATGTGGATTATAAAAGATTATTGGTGGGTTCTACGATAGGCCAAATGGGCTTTATGTTAATTCAATGTGCATTAGGTGCTTATATTCCTGCAATCATTCACTTGGTTTTACATGGGTTATTCAAAGCGACTTTATTCTTACGCTCTGGATCGGCAGTGCGTCATTTTAGTGTACCGAGTCGTGCAAATGAAAGAATGTCATATGTATGGATAATCAGTGGTCGTATTTTAGCGTTCTTGATTGGGTTCGGTTTTTGGTTGAGTGCGCCAGAAGAAAGTTATCGTCTAGTGAGCGGTCTTATTTTAGCATGGTCTTTATCTGTCTCATGGACACAGTTAGTAGCTTTTGGTGAAGGCAACTTTGGCCGTGTTGTAGGTATGACGATACTCATTGTTGTAGGTGCAGTTTATTTTGTGGTGCATCATTATTTTTCAGGGGCATTACATACTCTGACAATTCACAGCGTACAACCACCTACTTTTATCGTTATTACCGTAGCAGTCATTTTATTGTTGGGGAGTTTAATTAGTACCTGGGTAGCACGTCACCGGTCTTCTGTCGTATTTTCAATTCTGTATATGTGGATTGTTCGTTTAGGAGATGCAAAGGTTGAAACAGTTGAACGTCATCCTAATTATTTAAAATCTTATTTGTCAAAAGGAGGGCACTAAATGGGAAAGCATAAAGAAATGACAAACCAAAATCAGCGCAACGACGATATCGATCAAATAATTTCTAAAGCAAGTAGAGTTATCGTTCCTTTATCGCCTATTTCTGTGTTTGCTGCAAGAAACCCTTGGTCAAATTTAGAGGAATATGAATTTAAAAATGTGGCACAATGGTTAAAAAATGTCCGTGACGTAGATATCTATCCTACAATGTATATGTTTGAACAGGCATATCAGCGTGACGAAATTGATAAAGATATGATTGAAGTTAACTTACAAGAATGGTTAAATCAATCGGTAGTCTCGATAGATAGACAATTTGCTGAAAGTTATGCTAGAGCGATGCTAGATTTGTCTAATATTGTAGATGTAACGTGTCATTCTGAAAATAAAAGACAAGTCAATCAACATAATGAAAAAATAAGTTTAGACGATGAAACTAATAGTGTGCCATTAGTAAGTACATATATTACGGATAAAGATGATAGACGATTAATAGATATTGTAGATTATCACGTTATTAAATGGTGCAAATTATATTTAGATGATGCGCAATCAGGATGGACGATGCCTAATAGAGAAAAGGGTTTATTCTTTGCATGGCAACGTTTAGTACAACATGATCCAGCATTGAGCAAACAACAACGTTCACGCTTGAAAACATTGCCAAATCAAGCTGAAACGCTTATTCATATGGTTTTACAAAAGCTGGGTCTTGCTGAGGCACAGTATCAAACATATTTGGAAAATCATTTACTATCATTACCTGGATGGGCTGGTATGATGCTATGGCAAGATGAACAAGCGTCTAATACTGATCAAATATTATTGTCTTATTTAGCCATTCGTCTTGGTATAGAATGGGCTATTGTTGAACCTTATTTACCTGTGAATTCAGCAGAGAATCCAACAGCATATGAACGCGATGAATTTGCAGAACATTGGATTACTATTGGTATGTTTACGACAGAACAATGGCAACAACTATCTAAATCTAAAAAAAACGCTTATATAGATTTTGCATTACAATTTGAAAAACAAGCGCGTAGACAAATTTTATTAACGGCTTGGGAAGCAACATATGAGCATCAATTGGAAGATGCCGTGACCGCACATAAAAATAATGAGCAAGAAACGCAAAAGCCACAAGTACAAATGGCATTTTGTATAGATGTACGCTCGGAACCTTTTCGACGTCAAATAGAAGCGGCTGGTGCATTTGAAACAATCGGTATTGCGGGATTTTTTGGTTTGCCAATTGTCAAAGAAGAGTTGGGTCAATCACATAGTCACCCGTCTTTACCTGTGATGAACCCGCCACAACATAAAATTAAAGAATACACAAATGAGCAAGAACCTACAACCTTTCGTCAGCATCAACATATACTAAAATCGATTACGTATACATTTAAAAAAATGAAGCAAAATGCTTTGCCGAGTCTACTATTACCAGAATTAAGTGGCCCTTGGTTATCGCTTCAAATGTTTTCACGAAGTTTCGCGCCGAGACCAATAGGTCAATTGATACGAAAGTTTTATGATAGTTGGTTACAAAAACCACATGACACAGCGTTATCTTTAGAGCATCGTAATATTAATGAAGAGGGGATACCAATCGGTTTTACAAATGAAGAAAAAGTAGATTATGCGCAACAAGCATTGCGCTTAATGGGATTGACTTTAGATTTTGCGCCGTTAATCGTACTGTGTGGGCATGGCAGTCAAAGTGCGAACAATCCATATGCTTCTTCACTGGACTGTGGTGCGTGTGGTGGTGCAGCGAGCGGGTTTAACGCGAAGGTATTAGCTCAGCTTTGTAACTTAACTGAAGTTAGAACAGCGTTAAATGAGAGAGGTATTGTCATTCCAGAAGACACTGTCTTTGCGGCAGCAGAACACCAAACATCAACGGATGAATTAAATTGGATATACTTACCAACAATGTCAAAATCTGCGCAAAATGCTTTGAATCAAATTCAAACTGCAGTGTCTGGCATTACTTATCGAGCAAATGCACAACGATTGAAAGCATTACCAGATAATCATATCTCAAGACAAGATCCAATCAAAGAAGCACATCGTTTATCAAACGATTGGAGTGAGATTAGACCGGAATGGGGCTTAGCGAAAAACGCTTCATTTATTATAGGTCCACGTGATTTAACAAAAAACAGTGACTTAAAAGGACGAGCATTTTTACACAATTATGATTGGCAACAAGACAATGATGGTAGTCTTTTAGCAAATATCATCAGCGGCCCAGCTACTGTGGCACAATGGATTAATTTACAGTATTACGCCTCAACTGTCGCACCCCATTATTATGGTAGCGGTAGTAAAACAACACAGACAATTACGGCAGGTATAGGTGTTATGCAAGGTAATGCGAGTGATTTGTTGACGGGTCTACCTTGGCAATCTGTAATGTCGTCAGACAATAAAATGTATCATTCTCCCATTAGGCTACTCATTGTCGTGCACGCGCCCAATGATTATATTAAACAGCTATTAAATGAACATCAGGATTTTTATCAAAAGGTACACAATGGCTGGGTTAAATTGGCAAGTATTGATGAATTTGGTGGTTGGCAACATTGGTCAGTTGATTAACTTAAACAGCATTGTTTAGATTTGTTCATGGAAACAATAAGTATATGACTTTTATATGATTTATCCAATTATTTTCTAGGTAATTGCGCATAACTATGGAGAAAAATTTATAAAAATGATAATGTTAGCATTATTAAATAATACAACAATTAATTTTGATTCTATGGGAGATGCATTCGACATGAAAACAACAAAAGGTACCTATGAGTCTGAAATCAGTAAAGCAATTACACAATGGGAAAAAGACTTTCTTGGTCGTGGCTCACTGTCTGTGAAAACTGATATTTTGCGTGATATGATTATTGTTACTTTACAGGGTGTGTTGACACAAGCTGAATATAAAGTTTGTGAGACACATGAAGGATTATTAACAATTAAACGTACGAGATCTAAACTCGTAGAATCTGGTATAGAGGCACTTGACGATATTGTTTTTTCAGTTACTGGTGAAGCAGTCAAAGGATTTCACACAGATTTAAGTTCTAAAACAGGTGAACGTGTCATGATATTTAAACTTTATAATAATCTTGAGAAAAAAATAGTAGAATAAAGAAAATTATTGATGAAAGTGATATCTAAAAACTGAGGAAGTGCTTTATTTCAAGAGACGTTTGTAGTAATATTACTTACTGAGTGTGAAGGAATCATAATTTTAAATTATGGTTCTTTTTCTTTTGTCTTTTTTAAATTACATAATTTAAATTTAATTAAACGTAAAAATTATATAAACTATATTTAAAAATTGATAGTATAAAGTGAGTAATGATAATATGGGAGCTTCTGGTTATAATCATACAAGCTGTAGCATGCTTTCTATGTAAATAAAAGTAGATAAATACCCCAAATGATACGTTTATTCGTCAGATAAATTTAAAATTTAGTCGGAAGTTGGATGTGTTTAACAGTTTAAATAATTATAATAGAATAAGAAGAGTCTTTGACTAAGGGAGGAAATATTATTGGATCAAATCAAAAGTATCATGTATTCCTTAATAGAACCTTTAACTAAACCCGAAACATATCAAACGCTAATTTCCAATTTAATTATGATTGTAATTTATATCATAGTAGCGTGGATAGTATTGCGTTTTATTAATAAAGGAATAGAACAATTTTTCAAAATACAAAATAAAGGTAAAAAGGCGAATAAAAAACGTTCAGCAACATTAATATCATTAGTTAAAAATATCGTATCGTATGTGGTATGGTTTATAGTGTTAACAACCATTTTAAGCAAGTTTGGTATTAGTGTTGAAGGTATTATTGCAAGTGCTGGGGTTGTTGGTTTAGCTGTTGGTTTTGGTGCACAAACAGTTGTTAAAGATATTATCACTGGTTTCTTCATTATATTTGAAAATCAATTTGATGTAGGAGATTATGTTAAAATAAATAATGGTGGTACAACTGTTGCAGAAGGTACAGTTAAAGTCATCGGTTTAAGATCAACAAAAATAAATACCATTACAGGTGAATTAACGACATTACCAAATGGCAGCATGGGTGAGATTACAAATTATTCAGTGACTAATGGTGAAGCAATTGTCGAAATCCCAGTTTCAGTAGAGGAAGATATTGATCAAGTAGAAAATGTCTTAACAGACCATTTTCAATCGATACAAACAAATTATTATTTGTTTATCTCTACACCGCAAGTTGTTGGTATCAATTCAATCAGTCGAGATGAAATTGTATTGAGTGTATCTGCTGAAACAATTCCGGGCGAAGGTGCTTCCGGAGCGCGTATATTAAGAAAAGAAATATTGAAATTGTTTAAGCAAAAAGAAATTAAAACACCTAAGCCGATGATGTTACAATATGATCCTAATCAACAAAATAATGCTTAAATATTCGGAGGAGTGACAGAATGACATCAAATTACGGTTTAAATGACATTGTAGAGATGAAAAAGCAACACGCCTGTGGTACGAATCGTTTTAAAA
The DNA here is from genome assembly GCF_038006605.1 of Staphylococcus sp. FSL W8-0271. Lineage (NCBI taxonomy): Bacteria > Bacillati > Bacillota > Bacilli > Caryophanales > Staphylococcaceae > Staphylococcus > Staphylococcus sp. FSL W8-0271. Next base: position 2,537,556 of record NZ_JBBOVM010000001.1, on the reverse strand, counting down.
TCATTCGTGTAGGGGCAGATATCCGAATAAAATGTGAAAATTGTCAAAGAAGCATTATGATTCCGCGACAAACATTTAATAAAAAACTGAAAAAAATACTAGTATCTCATCAAGATACTGAAAAATAAGGAGAATGAATAAATGGCTCTAACAGCAGGTATCGTTGGGCTTCCAAACGTAGGGAAGTCAACACTTTTCAATGCAATTACTAAAGCGGGTGCGCTCGCAGCGAATTACCCATTCGCAACGATTGATCCTAACGTGGGGATTGTCGAAGTTCCAGATAGTAGATTAGATGTATTGACAGATATGGTACAACCAAAGAAAACAATCCCAACAACTTTTGAATTCACTGATATTGCAGGGATTGTTAAAGGAGCTTCAAAAGGTGAAGGGTTAGGAAATAAATTCCTATCTCACATTCGTGAAGTTGATGCAATTTGCCAAGTTGTACGTGCATTCGATGATGATAATGTGACACATGTTTCTGGTCGTGTTAATCCTATTGATGATATAGAAGTTATCAATATGGAACTTGTATTGGCGGATTTAGAATCAGTTGAAAAACGTCTACCAAAATTAGAAAAAATGGCAAGACAAAAAGATAAAGATGCGGTTAATGAAGTTCGCATTTTATCAAGAATTAAAGAAGCTTTAGAAGAAGGTAATCCAGTAAGAAGTTTAGAATTTACGGAAGAAGATCAAAAATTTGTAAATCAAGCACAATTGTTAACATCTAAAGAAATGTTATATATTGCTAATGTCGGAGAAGACGAAATTGGCGATGAAGATAATGAAAAAGTTCAAGCTATTCGTGAATATGCTGATAAAGAAAGTTCAGAAGTCATTGTCATCAGTGCTAAGATTGAAGAAGAAATTGCTACATTGGATGATGATGATAGAGCAATGTTCTTAGAAGATTTAGGTATTGAAGAACCTGGTTTAGATCGTTTAATTCGCACAACTTATGACTTGTTAGGTTTGGCAACATACTTTACAGCGGGTGTACAAGAAGTACGTGCTTGGACATTCATTAAAGGCATGACAGCTCCGCAATGTGCAGGTATTATCCATACAGACTTTGAACGCGGCTTCATTCGTGCAGAAGTAACGAGCTATGATGACTATGTAGAATTTAATGGTGAAAATGGTGCTAAAGAAGCTGGAAAACAAAGATTAGAAGGTAAAGAATATATCATGAAAGATGGAGACATCGTTCACTTTAGATTTAATGTATAAAATAAAAGCTTACGTGTTACTTAAATTGTAACGCGTAAGCTTTTTTCAGAAATTTGGAAAGTAAGCATGCCGGGAGTCTAGAATATTCATTTGATTCATAGATACGCTTGTCATAAATTTAACTAGCATTAGGTTAAAATTTGAAATATATATACTTCTTAATCCTTGATGTATGAATAAATACATACGGTTATGCGAATATCGGTTAGAGGTGAAAATGACATGACTTTAGTTGTGCTAAGTTTTACATATCAAAATAGCATTGTGAATGCTGAGATGAAAAACTTAAGATGTAAACCATGATGTGTCTACACCAGGTCCCGTATAATTGGCATCGACATTTTGGTTTAATTCGGGTGAAGCATAGCTATCTGTATATTGCCATAACACATGTTCTTGTGTTGGTTGTTCTTGGTTATAGTTAGCGAGCCAATAACCATCATATTGTCCCACTGATTCTGAAGCATGTTCTTTCATAAAGTTCTCATATGAATAAAATAAGATTTTTTTATTTCCAGCAAGGCTGCGCATTTTGTCATACCAGGCAGTTGTACTTTCATCAGCGGTACCCGATGTCACAGTATTTTCTTCAAAATCATTAATATAAAAACTAGCTTTAGGCGCACGATTGTACAAGGTTTGTGCTTCATATCTAGCATCATCAGGATTTTCATACATACTATAAGAGTAAACGCCAAAATCCAAGTTATATTTATCTAATAGATTTGAGTTATGCTCTAATGCCGCATCGACTTTTTCAGAACCATATTGTGCACGAATAATAATGAAATCATAATTTGCTTTTAAATCTTTGACTTGTTGCGCTGAAAGTTTACCTTGCCATTCAGAAATGTCTAAGACACGTTCACCAGAAGCTGTTGTACTGGCATTAGAACGAAAGGCACTTTCTTGAGTTTCATTATTTTTTTCTTCTGGATGCTTTTCAATATATTTTTGATAACCATATCCCATTGTGCCTTTTTGATTTGCTGTATTTTCAGCTGCGTGTACAGTATTAAATGTTATTGTAGTTGCAAACAGGACACTCATGGACAGCAATCCTTTTTTAATAACTGAAGTCATATAAATCTCCTTTGATTTTAATGATACAAATCAAGAACGTACATGATATGCTATTAGAATTAAAATGATTTATCAAGTTTATCTGGAATAACTTTTAAATTGATTTATAATTATTTAAAAATAAATATAATATCTAATTTTTTATATACGCTTTATATGAATTTATGAGCTGTAGATGCCGAGTTGATAAAATGTTTCATATGAAACATGATGCAAAAATGTCATTTTGAACGTCTGATAATCATTGTAAAATGTAAAGCGTTGTGCTATAATTCTTGATTGTGAGTAATGAAAATTATTCCTTGCTTACCACAATGATGGTGAGCCGCATAGACCACAAGGAGGTGCAATTATAAAATGAGAACATATGAAGTTATGTACATCGTTCGTCCGAACATTGAAGAAGATGCTAAAAAAGCTGTCGTTGAACGTTTCAACGGTATCTTAGCTTCTCACGGATCAGAGGTTTTAGAAACTAAAGATTGGGGCAAACGTCGTTTAGCTTATGAAATTAATGATTTCAGTGAAGGTTACTACAACATCGTACGTATCCAAACTGAAGACAATGAAGCGACTGACGAATTCCAACGTTTAGCTAAAATCACAGACGATATCATCCGTTATATCGTAATTCGTGAAGACGAAGATAAGACAAGAAAATAATAAATGGGGGTCGTTTAAATGATAAATAGAGTTGTTTTAGTCGGTCGTTTAACTAAAGATCCAGAATATAGAACAACACCCTCAGGCGTGAGTGTTGCGACTTTTACTCTAGCAGTAAATCGTACGTTTACAAATGCGCAAGGGGAACGCGAAGCTGATTTCATTAACTGCGTTGTTTTTAGAAAACAAGCAGAAAATGTAAATAACTACTTATTCAAAGGTAGTCTAGCTGGCGTTGACGGTCGCATTCAATCACGTAGCTACGAAAACCAAGAAGGTCGTCGTATATTTGTAACTGAAGTTGTCTGTGATAGTGTTCAATTCCTTGAACCTAAAAACCAAAATCAGCGTCATGCTCAAGAAGAAAATAATAATTTCCAGAATTTTGGTGGACAACAATCCGGACAAAATACGTCTTCTTATCAAAATAATAACAATAATAATAATTCATCAAACAATAATCAATCAGATAACCCATTTGCAAATGCAAACGGCCCTATTGATATTAGTGATGATGATTTACCATTCTAATTATAATGAACGTATAAAATTAAAAAACTATTAAAAGGAGGCAGTTACCATGGCAGGTGGACCAAGAAGAGGCGGACGTCGTCGTAAAAAAGTTTGTTATTTCACAGCAAACGGAATTACACACATCGACTATAAAGATACAGAATTATTAAAACGTTTTATCTCAGAACGTGGTAAAATTTTACCACGTCGTGTAACAGGTACTTCAGCTAAATATCAACGTATGTTGACATTAGCTATTAAACGTTCTCGTCATATGGCTTTATTACCATATGTTAAAGAAGAACAATAATAGATATTGTATCTGAAAACCCCGTAGGCATATACCTACGGGGTTATTTTTGTGTTTTTATTTGTAAAAAGTTCGCAAAAAATTCGCAGAGTGTGGGGATTTATGAAATTTTGGCATAAAAAAAGGGCTATTCACTAAATTGTGAATAGCGCTTTTTTATGATTCTGGAACAAAGCGTATGCTTTGCGGAACATAATAATGAGTTCCTTTGTTAAATACAATGATAGCACCATTACAAATACGAGTCAATTATTTTATTGATAGCCGAAATAGTCATATTTAAATATTTTTCTGTTGTAAAATAGTTTCTGTGAGCATTTAACTGTGATTTAAAAGATATCAGTTCGTCTTTTAAGTTAGTAATAGTGTTGTTGTGACAATATTTTTTATGTAGTAAAAATACAGCGCTAATGTTTCTTACAGGCAATAACTTCATTTGTGAATAACTTAAATTGAAATGCTTTATTGACTCTTCAATCAATAGTTTATTAGTACTATCTAATTTCGGATCATTTAAATGAACTAATAATGGTTGATTATGAGCACTTACATTTCTAACTTTTCTCACATTACCTATGCATCTAACAGCAAGGAAATACTTAGCATCGTTAATACGAGAATGATAAAATTGTAGAAATTCATTAAATTGATTATAACTAATTAGTTCCAAGCATACCCATATTGGAGGGTTATCATAATATTTTTTGAATTCAGGTTTAGGGACTTTTGTCTTTGTAGTTTTACCATTAGATTCAATACTTACTTTTTCCATAACATTTCTAAATGTGCGCTTTTTTTGCTCTTCGCTTTTATAAAAATCGCTCATTATTGTATAGCCATCTTCGTTAGGATTTAATGAAACATCATTTAAAATTTCTGTTTTGACAATGTGTTCGATATCTAAACACATTGTAATTAAAAGGTACCTTAATCGCATATCTATAGAAGCTAATTCAGATAGGTATGCAAATTCTATATTGTATTTACCATCTTTTTTGGGGAAATTAGTTCTAAAGTATCCTAATTTAAAATAGTACGTTTTCTCACTTAAAATATGTTTAGCATCTTCGTGATCTTGTATATTAAAACGGATTCCTAAAGAAGTAAGCTTTTTTATTAGACTGTCCGTATTTAACATTGGTTTCAAAAAACTTTCCATTTAACTTTGTATCCCCTCTAGTTTATTCATCATATCTTTAGCCATCTGATCTGTAACATGGGTGTATATCTCTAATGTGGTTTTGTAGTCACTGTGGCCAACTCTATCTTGTATTGCTTTTAGGTTTATTCCTAATTGCGCAAGTGTTGATATGTGTGTATGACGTAATGTGTGCGTTGTTACACGTTTGTTAATCGAACTTATATCGGTTGCTTCTTTAATTATATTGTTCACCTTATTTAAGTCAATAGGGCTACCAGCAGTATTAGTAAATATATAACCTCTATCAATAAATTTATCACTCCACTGATTCTCTTTTTTATTTTCTAGCATGAGTGTTTGAAGTAAATTGATACTTTGAGTTGTAAGTCCGATTGTTCTGTAACTCTTACTTGTTTTAGTGGTTTATTTAACGCCAAATGCTCCAGTTTCTACATCAGTAACCCAGTTAATTGTGCCATCAATTTCTAATGTTTTATTCTCAACGTTTACATTGTCTGTCTTGATTGCAAGTAACTCACCAATTCGCATACCATTGTTAATTTGAAACTCTACTAATGCTTTAACCATTTCATAGTTACGTTTACGTGTATCATGGCTTTTATTCTCAATTAGGTAGTCGAAGCTTTCAAGCAACTCTTTTACTTCACTATTTTCTAAATAGTTATTACATTTAGCTTGTAGTTCAATTCTTGTCTTAGCTTTCTTAGGTATATCTATTTTATCTAAAATCCTAATATCATGAAGATCGTAGTATTTAAACGCATATTTGAAAACGGAACGAATAACAATAACAAGAGATTGAACATGGCCAATACTATGTGATTTAGCCCATTCATTTATGATGTCTTGTAAGTAGGTGTGCGTAATCTTGCTGATAAGTACTTTACTATCAATAGCATTTTTGACTGTATTAACATTACTTGTCTTCTCTTTGATAGTCGTTGGTTTTGAGCCTGAATGTGTCTTGTAATGCTCTAACCATTCATCGCATGCATCATGGAATGTTAAGTTCTCAAGCTGCTTTGTACTGTTATGCTTCAATCGTTGCTCAATTATTTTATTTAATTCTAATTGAGCGTCTTTTTGACTGCGTACATTGTTCTTGTTACGTGTAACTGATAACTGTTTTATACTTACCAGTTAAAGGGTCTGTATAGCGCTCTATATAGCGGTAGGCGGTACAGTTATTTTTAGTGATTTCACGCACCCACATTTGTCATCCCTCCTTAAAGATAATTAGGGTAGGCGTACTACCTTAAAAATAGTTAGTTATCATTTAGATTGATCATTGTTGTTGGTGCCTTGTTGGGCGTCACCTTCAGTTTCAGTGTTTTCTTGAGTGTCCTCTTCTGCTGTTTATTGTTCGTTTTCGTGACTATTTTGTTGGTTATTACTTTCTGTAGTTTGTTGATTGTTATTAGAATTCTGTTGATTACTATCTTCTTCAGTTTGTTGTTCATTTTCTTTAGTATCTTGTTGGTTATTTCTATTTTTATCATATACGTTGTTTTCTTCTGCTAGTTCTTTTAATCTCTGTTGTCTTTCTTTTTCATTTTTCTCCAACATACTTTTGTATTCTTCCATTTGTTGCTTATTTGCTAGATTATTAGCTCCTAATTTTTCGCCAGTTTCTCTATCAATGATTATTTCGAATGGCATAGGTGTTGAAATTCCATTGTAATAATATTTAACATGATACTCATTTTTATTAGTTCTATCTTTATCTATATGGAATGAATTCCAATCAATGTTTTGAACATCAATTACATCTCCACCAGGAAAGTCTTTAGCTTGTTCAATTGCTGCAACTTCCCCTATATCATTTGCGCTATTTTCCGTAGAAGTATTAGTTTTTTGATTGTTGTTAGTTCCATTATCTTGATTGTTAGTGTTAGCTGTTTGCTCATTTGATTCAACATTATCTTCTTGGTTTTTGTTGTTTGAAGAGGTGTTATTATTTGCACTTGTTTCGTTTTCTGAATTATTCTTTTGGGAATCATTATTGGATTTTTCTTCTGTTTTGTGGTCTGATTTGTTATTAGATTCTTTATCTGAAGAATTATCGTTATTGCATGCGCCTAAAACTAATGTCCCAGTTAATAGAAGGATTAAAAATTTCTTCACTTTAAAATACTCCTTTAAATAATAATTATTTTGTGAAAATACTCAATGAATTATTGATCTCACTAAGATTTTCCCATTCCACATTCCCCCTTGATATATCATTCTTCTTTCTCTAACCCTAATATGATCAATATTGCAACTGTAATTATGATAGATGGTGCAAATAAAGATAAGGCTATAAATATTAGGATTAAAAGTAAATAGAACTCATCAATTTTATACTTACCGAATTTCATAATAATCCTCCTATTTTTGTTCCTCAAATCCACATATTAAACAGATTAGAAATGCTACAAAAACTGCTGGTACAAATATAGATGTTACTAAGAGTGGTATCGACATCAGTAAATAGTTGTAATCGTATTTGTACTTACCGAATTTCATAAAAATACTCCTTTTGCTATTTATTTTGCTTTTTATATTCTATGTATTTATTCACTACAAGCGTCAGCATCGATGTGAAGATTATTAGACTGAATATAGATAAACATGTAGCAACTACATCATCTTTAGTCAAAATGTTGTGAATAGATAGACCAATGAAGAATAAATGTAATAAAACAGTGATTGGTAACATTGTCTTGAACAATTTTGAATTTGGTTGATTCCTATTTTGTTTGATGAATATGACTCCTTCCAACACTACTTAATTAAAAATTTACTATGTATCTCACAACCTTAAAATAGGGCGTACGTGTGCAAAGACACGTAGGGGTGGTGCTATTCCTTATTCTTTTTTCTCTCTTTAATAAACTCCTTAAAATACAAGTAACCATCGAGCATTGTACTTAATATGAAATTTATTACTTTAATTACTATACCTATAATATACTCCACAGCGATACCCCTTTGTAAACGTAATAGGTATTAATATACTTTATGAACGTATGAAAGGACACAGTTATTGTTCCTATTCTTTTATCTCATCTTCTTTTTTATTTTTACGTCTAAACATCTTACTCAATAACTTTGATGTTTCCTGTTCAAATAAGCTTACTATAGCTACAATTATATCTATTATTTTGATTATGACTCCTATAAGTATATCCACAATGATGCTCCTTTATGTAAGTAATGAGTACGATTTATTGGATTTTTGTTTGATCGTTTAATTTTACAATCCATAAAATTGAAGAGGTCAACAAAACTTTTCTAGCATTTTGTTAATTTACGAGCTAATGCGCTAAAATGGAGCATCTGTCTATTATTAGAATATGACTAGATAACCAAAATACAAAAAGTCCGATTGCATTAGTAAAAAAAATTAATAATTGCCAATATCAAAAAATGTAATAGCTCAAGTTTATCAAAAGACCATTCCAAAAAGTTAGTTTTTATAGAAACATCTTGTTTAATCAATAATATGGATTTAAAGTAACTTATTTAAAATAACTTAAGTAGATTGCAATAATAACAAAGATTGCTGCACAAATAGCGTGTACTATTAAGATTAAATTGTTTCTTAGTCATAGGTTTAAAATTGTTACGTTTTATTCTTCTATTATTTTCCCAACGATATATAGATGCCCAAAAGTAAGCGTAAATAGGTATAATGATGATTCCTAATATTATCGCAACAAGTAAGCTCATTGTTTATCACCTTTTTGTATAAGGATAGCATGGAAATATTTAATTGTTAACAATGTAAAAAATGAAAGTTAGTTCTTGGAATGATACTGTGTTATTACTGTTTAATGGATGTAGTTTTAGAGGTTTTATAAATGTTGGTGAACTATCGTTCATACACAACAAAAAACCAATTTTTACACTACCTTAATTGAAATGAATTTTAATTTTGTTAAACTTATTTTGGAGATGTTATTTATATAGTAATTTGAGAGAATTATTATATAAAAGGAGATTTAACATTGAATAAGCAAATTAAAAAAATATTAACTGCTAGTGTAGCTACAGCGATTTTATCTGGTCCTGTATATTTTACTATTGATTCTGGTAAGGCGAATGCTAAAACTAGAAGTGAAATAGATAAAGAAATGAATCAAAGAAAAGAGATTGGTGATGCACTCTTAAAAGAGATTGATAATAGTAAAAGTGATTTTAAAGATCCGGCAGTTGCTGAAAGGCTAAAATGGCAAGTGAAAAATTATAGAGGTGGTGTAGCTGAAAGAGGCAAAGCCACAATGACTACAAAAGCAGGAGCCCAAGCAATTAGAGCTACTGTAAATAAGGTCGGTGAAAAGGCATGGAACAAATTGGTAAAGAAAATAGAAAATACAACTGGTACTAAACTCGTTATGTTCCATTATCAAAGTATTAATAAATTTTGTGATATTTTAACAGGGTTTGAAGGCAACTTAGCAGATGGCATAGCGAATGGGTTAACTAATAAGTTTGGTTTTAATAAACAATTTGCATATGTTGTTGCTAGAGCATTTATAGCAATTGTTTTGTAGGTTTTACATATGAGTAATAAAAAAAAATTTATCTAATATTTTTAGTAATAACATTTATAATTTATATTTTTTTGCCAATTATTTTTGATGATAATTCTTTTAACATACGTTTATTTGCCATATTCCCATTATTATTTTTTGGTGCATTTTTATTTTCTTCTAACTCTAATAATAAAAAGTAATGATTTTATTCAATATTTCTTTGTACTAAGGCAATTTAATATAAAAGGGAAGTAGATATTATTCCAAAATCTCAACAAATAATATTAGCCATTTTGCTATTCTTTATGAGTTTTAATTTTTTGTTACCTATAATAGGAGCAATTTTTCAAATTGAAATTTTAGAGTTTGGTTCAATTTTTATAAAGCTACTTGATAGCATAACTTTAATAGTTGCAATCATCTTTGTATACAGACAAATTAAACGCAAAGGTTTTTGAATAGAAGTATGTAACCCAATATTTTTGATATGAGGAGTAGTATGTAGGATAAACATCTATGTACTTGACCTATTTTTTATATTTATATTCTGAATAAGATTAAATAAACTGAAATAAAGGTTGCTAGAAGGGAGTATTTTAGTCTATGAAATTAAGTCAATGGATAATTTGTATAGTGACTGGAGGATTAATTTTTTTAGTTTCCTTTTATATGGGAGATATGAATTTTTGGCCATCTTTGATTAATGGGTTAATAGGGTTTGTAGGATCTGTTTTTGTAGGAGAAGGTTTAAAAAAAGGTGGAAAATTATGAAGAAAAAAGATTTGAAAATTTTAAAGATTACTTTCTCTGGGTTAACAGCTATTTTATTTTATATTTCTGGATTATGGATTGTTAGTGCTTTCTTTGCTTTACTGTCATTGTATTTTATGGATGAAAAAAAGAAATGAGTTATATGTATAATACAATTCTAAACATCAATACGTGCTGCTGTAGGTTGTTCATATTTCTAATATGTTAGTTTGTGTTTGGTTGTGAACTACACAAAATGCAAGGAGAAGTCTATGTTTGTTATTGATAAAGGTTTTATTATTAGATCTTTAAAAATATTTTTATTTAGTCTGAGTATAATGATCTTAACGATTGTAATTACATATAGTATCGATATGAATGTGGAAGCAATGATTAAAGGTATAGATAACGATATATCCAGTTCTCTTAAACAATCTTCAGGACTAGGTGCAGTTATTATATATATCGTAAATAATGGTTTTATAGTTCCACTACAAATGTTTTTGCTTTCACTAATACCTATTCAATTTTTATACTTCTTTAATTTGATATATAGTTCTATATTGCCAGGTATTGTGATTGGTATTTTATTAAAAATTGATTTTTATAAAGCTATAGCTAACATCATATCTGTATTTCCTCACACTACACTAGAAATTTTAGGTTTCTGTATGTTTGCAAGTGTATTGTTTCAGATAAATAAATCAATTCGAAGTAAAATCAGAGAGCTATTTAATAAGAATAATAGTAAACGAACATCTGTTATAAAATCACTTTTCAGTACAATCAAAATCTATATATTTGCAGTGATACCAGTAATAATATTAGCAGCATTTTGTGAAGAATATTTAAGAGAGTTTTTATATTCGCTTCTTACAGGTATATAATTAACAACCCATCAACAGAAATGTTGATAAGGGTTTATATTTAAAAATTTCGCAAGATTTATAGAGTTTGAGAATTAATAAAATTTGTATATAAAAGCAATAGAACAGAGATACCTGAAATTAATTAGCAATATCTTAGTAGCAACAAAATAGAAGATAATGTTCACTTAAAAAATAAAGTAATATTCATATTAAATGTGTGATTATTTTATGGGGAATAAGGTATCTATATAGTAAAGGGGAATACTGTATGGACATAATTGGAAAAATATTAACATTTTTAATGAATACATTTTCTAACTTTGCAGGTAGTGACTCCTTGATTAAGGATATTAAAAAAGGATTTAAAGAAAATTCAAAAAAAGAAAATTAGCTATTTCCACCCGTCAGTATAATTTCTGATGGGTGTTTTCGTATTATATTTAAAAACCACAAAATATAAAATTTTGAAAGAGTGATAATTATGATTGAAAAGTTGAAATCTGTAGATGAAGCACCGATTGAACTTCTGTTATTGGCAGATCCATCAAAAAATTTAATTTTAAATTATTTAAAAAATGGTGAATGCTTTGTATATAAAGAAAATAATGAGACTTTAGGATGCTATGTATTACAAAAAATTAATCAAGATAAAATTGAATTAGTTAACATTGCAGTACTTGAATCTAAACAGAAGACGGGGATTGGTAAAAAGTTACTAGCAAATGCTTTTGAATATGCCAAGAAGAATGGTTACAAAAATATAAAGGTTGGTACAGGTAATTCTAGTATAGGGCAAATTGTATTTTATCAAAAAATGGGTTTTAGAATGTGTAATATAGATATAGGCTTTTATGATAGAAATTATAATGAAAAAATTTATGAAAATGGGATATTATGTAGAGATATGATTCGTTTTATAAAGGAATTGTAAGTAAACTTTTAGAAAGCGCCCACAACTTTAAAATTGAAATATAGACTATTTTATACACAATATAAATTTAATCGAGGGTGTGTTAGTATGAAAGCATATTTAAAACAATATTTGTGAGGACTTTTATATGAAATTTCTTAGCAAGGTGTTTGCAACTATCGCATCATTTATTGTAGATGTTATTGGAGGTAGCTTTTTTAGCTATTTAGCAGATATTACTTTTTTGAATAATGTTTTTTACAAGAAAGATAATAAAACTAAAAAGAAGGACTGAATTCACGATGACAATTTGGCTTTCAATATTGGGAATGTGGTTTTGCATAGGAATTGCATTCTTAGCCATTTATTTAAATAAGAAAAACAATAAAAATTAATGAGTAATGAAACACATAAATTTGAAAATTGAAAGGCTGTGTTTATTTGGTTTTTGTATACATAATTCTATCAGCTATTTTACTTTATTATGCAATTAAATACGGTATTAGAGACGGTTTGATTGATCATGATGCTAATAAAGAAAAACTTATCTATTTAAATAAAAGTGCAAACTTATTTGAAGAAATTGGTGATTTATATAGTGCAGTGGCTAAAGAGGGCAAATCTAAAGCTAAGAGCATATATGATAAGTCACTAGATGTATTATTGTCTGAAGTGGAGCCTAATGAAAAGTACAATACTATGATCGAATTAAAAAAACAGATAATAAATTTGAAAGATGGATAAATTAATATTAGGAGATGAATAATATGGACGTACTAAAAATTATATTTTTAATTTTATCTGTGATTTCACTCGTGATTTTTATTGGTTATTCTATCTTTACTTTTTATTATATTTTAAGTAAAAAGAAAAATGAAATGTCTGATAATGAATATCAAGAAAAACTTAAAAAGATAGGCATAACAAATGCTATAATTCTTATTGTAGTGGTTCTAGTTACTGTTGTTTACACTTTGATTCCTTGATCAATAATAAAAGGTTATAGCTCAATTGATTTAATAAAGTTTGATACAAAGCATACGTAATATTAAGGAAAAAGGAATGGTTTTGATAATAAGGGCAAATGTATGAAATGGCATTTACAGAAATGTGCTAGTAAATGCCTTTATAACAGCATTTTGAACATTAATGATTATTAATAAAATAGTAGTATATATAAAGCACGATAATAGATATTGTATCTGAAAACCCCGTAGGCATATACCTACGGGGTTATTTTTGTGTGTTATATATTTTGGGAAAGGACATTAAACTTTATTCAAGTGTAAGAAATTACTAATTTTAAATAAGTGTATTTTAAGTTTTTTAAGTGAACTTTCTATAATATCATTATTGTTGAAGTTTGCGTAGTGATGATTTAGATTAATCGTCATCATCTAATAAATTTATAACATTTACAATGATTTCTCTTGTATCAACATTAAACGAGACATCATTTCCATAACTTAGTGATTTAACTTTTATAGTATCATTTTCCAATTTTAAATATAGGGCAACGTGTTGATAGTTTTCTAAAATAACTAGTGTATCTTCGTCTCTAACTATATTATATGATCCTTTGCCATTAATTGTAACTGTCCAATTATTGAATTCCATTATACCCATCTCCTTTTATATATTATTCATCTTTTTCTAATCCTAAAATAACCATTAACACAGCTGAAATGAGCATGAATGGTACAAAAATAGATGTTATTAAAAATCAGCCAATCATGATTAGATAAAACTCATCAATTTTATATTTGCCAAATTTCATCATATCACTCCTTATAAAGTTATATTACTTCTTGTTATAGTCGTCTATCGTAACGCCGTCTTTTTCGACTTTTTTCGTGCTTGCTCGTATTAATAAAATTGCATTACCCATAAAAATTATTGCTAATATTAATAAAATGGTAAATCCACCAATATTTGTATAATTAAAAATAATGAGTGCTATCATTAAAATGATATTAATTGTATGGTGTATAGCCATTCTCTTATTCATTTTCTCCACTCCTCAAATATTAATCCTCTGGTTTTTAACATTTGGAATCAAAGATTTGTAATGAACTACCTAGCATTATTGTATTTTGACTCGAAATCCATGAGTGCAATAGTATAATTTTTCCACCATGAATCTTTTTCGTAATATTCTAAAAGTATTTTTAATTCCATAATACTATATGTAACTGTGCAATCTGCAAATATTAAAGGATAGGATAGTGTATGTCCTTCATACCAAAAGCCCATATCAACAATTAATCTATTCAAATTATGTCAACTCCTAGAATGATTTGGATGGATACAACATATATTTTATAAAAAGTATGTTAGGATTGAAATAATATTATAACAAAAAGGAGTATTTATATGTGGAATAATATTGAGGTAGTTGTTTCATTTATTATATTTGTAGGTGCACTCATATTTGCTGTTTATTCATTTTACAATAATTCTATTACAGCAGGTATTGGTGCTTTAATTGTGACTACAGTAAATATCTATTACATAGTTCAAGCATTGAGAGACAAAAGAAAAGAAAGAGAAGATAATTACTAAGTGTAGGTATTGTATTAAATAATTATAGAGACATCGCATAATTCAGCACATTATTAATAAATCAAATCAATATATAAGTTTATGTAATACGAGTGAGGTATTTTTTCTAAAATATTAGTGTAATAGGAGTGAGAAATTTGAAAAATAATATGGATACGAGTTTTATAATTGCTAATTTTATGAATATAATTTTAGTACTATTGTTTGCTTTTGGCGCGTTTAATCACCTTAATAATTTTTTTACAGTGATTTTTGCAATAATAACTGTTTTAAATGCAGGCTTTTTAGTTTATAAAAGTATCGAAATTTCAAAGAAAAATAACCATTAAAAGCCTTAACTAAAGTATTTTCTACACTATATAATCCACTGACAGAAATTTAAAAACATAAATACTAATCTTAAGTATTTTAAAATGATTGTTCATATAGCATTTTGGAGGTATTTTATGAATCATGAAAATGATAAGAAAAAATATCAGAAAATAGAAGTTATAGCAAACACTTTTGGCATAGTAGCTTTGATCTTAGTATTTGCCTCATTGATTCTAGCTTTGATTTTTGAATGGAAATTTCTAGACTATGTTGTTAACGGGTCTGGCGTACTTATTATACTAAGCTTAATCATAAGTGCGATACCGCACGTTATGGAAAAAAATATCAAGATAATAGTTTTTGATATTATCTTTATCGTAATAATAGCGATTATATTTTATAGTTTATAAGGGGTTATGTATGAAATTTATCACTAAAATTTTAGATGTTTTAGTATGGATATGTGTTATTTTATTGTTTAGTAAGTATATTGTTAAATATGCAAATATGATGTTTGATTGGAATTTAAGATGGTATTTTCTTGAAGATATTCCTCATTTAGCATTGATATTATTTATTTTACTATTTATATTTGCAGTACCTTCTGAAATGATAAAAGAAAAACATAATAATGAATAAAGTTTTACATATATTTTTGTGTTGTTAGAAAAGAAGACTTGGAATGATTTTGACGATATTAATCATATTTTTATTAATTAATCTCTTGCCAGCTCTATATTTTGGCAAAAAATATAGTGATTTGAAGAAGAAAAATACATCAAATCAAGACTTTGAAAAGTTATCAGATTCAATGATGCATGCAGATAAATTTATAATACCATTGTTAGTCATTATAGTTATAATGCTTTATTGCATTAAATGAAAAAATAAAATTATAAGATGAAATCAAGCGCATGTTACAAATTTAAGATTTACATTATCGTCATGTAGTTTTATAATTAGTTTTGCATGCCCACGGGTGTGCGAAAATGAGGAGATGGGTTTTCTGTGTGCCCTTGGGCATGCAGAAGATTCATAACTCCCGTTATAAGGCCCCTTTTATTAGGGGTCTTTTTGTGTTTAAAAACATTGATTACTATTTACGTAAATAAAGTAATTGTGGTATTGTATTTTCATGTTGGTTATCGTAATATTCATGTGTTTAAAAATATACAAATAAAAAGGAGTTTATGCATATGAGTTTTATAATAATGATCATTGTAGGTGGCCTAATTGGCTGGATTGCAGGCGCTATCGTAGGTAAAGATATTCCAGGAGGTATCATTGGTAATATTGTTGCTGGTCTAGTTGGTTCTGCGATTGGTAGTAGATTGCTAGGTACTTGGGGCCCAGTATGGGGCGGCGTACCAATTTTTCCAGCGTTGATTGGGTCAATTGTATTTATATTTATCGCTTCACTTATTATTAGTGCGCTAAGAAAAAAATAATTAAGATAAAGCGACTTACAAAAAGTTAGAAAAAATTTTTATTATAACGGGTAGAAATTATGATCTTTTTTGTAAAGATATTACGATAATCAACGACCATCTCACATTTATATTATAAAGGTGGTTTAGTATGATAAACATTATTTCAGCTATTGGTTCTATTGGAACTTTTATAATGGCACTATTTTATTTTGTTTCAGTTTCAATACAACTGTACCAAATGAAAATAAGTTTTATTCCTGCGCTTGGGTTTAATCAAATTTTACTTTCTTTAGATAAAGATAATCAACTACAAATGATTAATACAAGTTCTGATTCTGTTGAACATCAAGATTATTTAAAATTGTTTAATCTAGGTGGCGGGGCAGCAAAAGATATTGATATTGAAATAATTCTTAATGAAGATAACGTAATTCAAAAAAAATATGTAAGTATATTACCAAGTAAAGAAGGCTATTTATTACCAATTAATAAAGACGTTTTTGATGAGTTGCAAAGTACTATTCAAAATAATGGTTATGAGTCTAATTTAAATATTAGAATTAATTATTATCATAACGTTAGTAGAAAAGTAAAAACAATTATACTCAATGGTAAATTAGATAGATTTAATACGTATGATGAGAAAGAACTTTATGAATTACAATTTATTAATAAATAATACAATTTATGCTTTGTGCATATATATATAAACATTTTATGAAAAACACTCATTAGATAACTTTAGGGTTATGGTGAGTGTTTTTGTTATGTTTTATGACATAGATTTGCTGAAGATTTGCTTTAAATATACAATAAAGCAGAGGTGAAGCGATATGATAAGACAAGCACGACAATCGGATTTGCAATCGATTTTAACTATATATAATCATGCAATATTAAATACGACTGCAGTTTATACATATGAAGCAGTAACTATTGAAGAAAGAGAAGTTTGGTTTCATGAAAAATTAGAGCAAGACGAACCCATTTTTGTATATTTAAAAGGTGACAAAGTTGTTGGATTTGCAACATATGGCTCGTTTAGAAATTGGCCAGCGTATCAATACACTGTAGAACATTCCATTTATGTTGATCCAGAAACGAGAAAAGAAGGTGTAGCTTCACAACTGTTAGTTAAATTAATTGAAGAGATCAAAAACAGAAATTATAAGACAATTGTTGCAGGTATTGACGCATCAAATAATGCTAGCATTAAATTACATGAAAATATGGTTTTGAATTTTGCGGAAATATAAAAAGTGTTGGTTACAAATTTGACAGATGGTTGGACTTAGCTTTTTATCAATTGATATTGAAATGACTATGTTTAAAGCCAAATGATGGTATTTTAAGCAAGTAATTAATTTATTATAAAAATCGAACTAAAACCAGGTATTTGAAATAGAAAACAAAAGTGGTAGTTAGTTTAATGTATGGAAAGGGTATGGATAAATAAATAATATGACCTTTTCATAAGAGATTTATGTTTTTATGTAATGATACGGTTTGAAGATCTTATTAATATGACTTGGGGTGATTGGATGGCTGTGTTTGCGTTGTTATTTCATTTAGTCTGTTTAATTATTGTTTTAATCGCAGGTTTTAAAGCATTAAAAGAGTTCAAAAAACCTATGAATCAACGTAATCAAAGAAAAATTGATTCTATCTTAATACTTGTGTTAGTGGTGGCTTTGATTGCGATATTGTCTAGTGTTTTTACAGATATTTAATAAAACGTCGTTGCTCAAATGAGCGACGGCTTTTAATTTTGCTTTAGAAACCTCAAGTATCTTTAATATGAAGTATAAAACAATATTTCATTTTGTAATTAATTCAATATTAATATAGAATGAATTAAAGAAGTTTTGTAAATGAAATTTTTTGTTACATACATATTAACCGTATGAATATTTTATTTAAGGAGATATCGTTATGAAGTTTAGATTTAGTGTTTCATTGTTATTAGTTTCGAGCTTGCTACTGTCACAAACTGCAATTGCAGCACAAGAAAATAAAAACACGCAAGATACGAAGAAGAATGATACACAAAACAAAGAAAATACGAGCAAGGCCATTGATTATGAAAAAGCTCAAAAAATGAGTCCACAGCAATTGAAAAATGCATTAACGCCAGGAGATTTAAAGTTACATAATAAAGATGGTGAACGTCAAAATACTGAAATGAGAAGTTTTTCGGCTAATCGAGCGTATCAAGATGTAAATACATACATAGCAAATAATAATATAAAACCAGCTAAAATCGTACAAGATTCCAGAATGAATAACTTACCAAAGTATAATTATAAATCTGGTAAATACATTGGTGTAGTAATACATGAAACTGCAAATCCAAACAGTACAATCGATGGTGAAGTAAACTACATGTACAACAATTATAATAGTGCGTTTGTGCATGCGTATGCGGGTAGTGATAAAATTGTTCAAACTGCGCCAAGTCAATATTTAGCTTGGGGCGCAGGTGCTAATGCCAATCCATATTTTTATCAAATTGAATTAACAAGAGCTAACACATTTGATGGGTTCGCAAGATCTGTTAATAACCAAGCATATTTAACTGCAAAAATGTTGAAAGCCAATGGGCTACAGCCTTCGCTTGCTGACAATAATCAAGGAACAGGAACAATTATAAGTCACAATGCGGTAAGCCAATATTGGGGTGGTTCAGATCATTCAGATCCGGTTGGCTATTTCGGACAATGGGGATATAATATGAACCAGTTTTACAGTTTAGTACAGAAACATTATAAATCTCTATCAGGTGGAGGTAGTGACGGAGCAATTACTGGCAACACATATAAAGTATCAAAAGGTGATACGCTGTATAGCATTTCGAGAAGAAGTGGTGTTGCAATAGATAATATTAAAAAATGGAATAAACTAACGAGCAACACGCTTTCTGTAGGGCAAGTACTGAAGTTGAAAAATCCTAGCACCCCAAGTGATTCCATTACTGGCGATTCACACAAAGTGGTTGAAGGAGATACACTATATAATATTTCAAAACGAAGTAAAGTAAGTGTGGCAAACATAAAAAAATGGAACCATTTAAAGTCGGATAATATTAGTAAAGGACAAATTTTATATCTAGTTAAGACATATACGGTTAAAAAAGGTGATACATTATATAGCATTGCTAAAAATCAAGGTACCTCTGTAGATAAAATTAAAAAGGATAACAAGTTGAGTTCTAATAGTTTAAAAGTAGGCCAAATTCTAAAAATAAAATAGAAGCGTTGCATAGAACGAGCATCGTCTAATAAGAAGATGCTCGTTTTTGTAATAAATTAAAAAATGTTTTTATGAATATAATTGTGAACGTCATAATTTCGTGTTACTTTAATAATATAAAGTTATGGGTGGGTTTAGGAAATGAAACAATTCAGTTTAATCATATCATTATTATTTTTATCAGTGATCCTGACAGCATGTGGTAACAATGAAAAAAATAATGATGACGTTGAGCAAAGCAGTAATACAAACAAACAGGATGAAGATAATAATCAACATGAGGAACGACAATCTACAGAACAAAGTGAAGCAAAAAAGGATCAGTCGTTACATCAAGATTCAGCGGCTGAAAATGACAAGAATATGGATTCAAAAGCTAAAACGAAAAACGATAATGCTTCAAAAATGAAAAATAATGATAATAGCAAAAGTTATTTAAATGGTTTAAGTACTTCAAAAATCGAATACGCCCGTATTTGGCATCAACTAGGAATGATTAAAGATGTCAAAAATATTTATGTCAAAAAATATCCAAAAGGAACGCCCGTAAATAAAAATGCGGAAAAGAGCGCATTGTATCCTGAGGATGTCGTTAAATTAGAAGCGCCAATGAAAGTGGGTGGTTCGATAACTTATAGTAGTAATGGTGATGGAACTATTAATATTTATAAAAAAATACCATATAGATGGGAATCAAATGCGTCCTCGAACACTGAGGATATTTATCAAGACACTAAAAATGCAGTTGAACAAGATATAGAAACGGTTGAAATTAATGCTACAGACAATGCGCAAATCAAAAGGTTGGCCCAAAGTATCCAATTGGTTAATGATTGATTAGTTGTGTTTTAAAATAATTACAAATTTTGAAGTATTTTAATCATGATTTATCTGGAATTAACAATTCTCAGTATTTTATGATTATATATAGTGTGATACATTATATGTAATTGAAGTGAGTGCATTGTTAGCGTATTATATAGAGCGTTTGTAACGTTAAATTAAGTTGAGGTGATACAGATGTTAACTAAAGGTATTAAATATCCATATGTTAAATTTTTATTTGATGTGATTGGCATTTTATGTGCAATAAGTGTATTAGTGCTTGTGTTTGTTAACGGTTTTATCAATAATCAATCTGGGAACTTTAGCTTAGGATTTGATGTATCTGGTACACATATGGTGATTATGAATGCTTTGGTATTAATGACTATGATTTGTGCGATAATATCTACAATTTTAAGAAAAGTGAAATAATGTTATTAAGATTTGATTAGACGATACTGAAACGAATAGCGATGTGAAATAGCAATAGACCAGAAATTAAAAGCTAATTTCTGGTCTATTTTCATTTCTTTATAGATGTACATTTTCTTTAGCATAATGAAATTTTTGATTTTTTTCAGTAATAAATAATTGGAGGAATGTAAGTATACCAATTTTACCAATTAACATTGTGAGTACAATAACTATTTTCGTAGGGCTATCATAAAACGTCGTGAAGTTCATCGATAGCCCAACAGTGCCGAAAGCAGAAATGACTTCGAATAATACTTTAGTATAAGATATTGCTGAATTTAAATAACTTACTATAAATGAGACGATTATAACAAATGCACCGGCAGAAAATGTAATGGCCACGGCAGTTTTTAATGTGTGCTCATTTATAGATTTTTTGAAAATAGAGGGGTGCTGTTCGTTTCTTAATGTACTTTTTATAAATAATAACGTTAAGACTAAAGTTGTTACTTTTATACCGCCTGCAGCGCTGATAGGGGCGCCACCAATAAACATTAAAAGCATTAATAATATTGAAGTAGGTGGTGTGATTTGCCCAATATCGACACTATTAAAACCAGCAGTTCGGGTAGTAACAGACTGAAAGAATGAAGCGCCAAGTTTTTCTAAAAATGACAAATGTGCCATAGAATGGTTATATTCTAAAAAGTAAAATACAACCCAACCAATAAGTATCAGTATGACAAATGTCGTTAATACTATTTTTGAGTGTAGGGTTAATTTACTTAACTTTCTAGTTGTAGCGACGTCTAAAAAGACAAGCGGTCCAATACCACCCATGATTATAAGAATTGGAACGATCATAGTTATTATAGGGTCATTAACAGTGCCCATCATATTGTCACTAAATAATGAAAAGCCAGCATTATTAAAAGCAGAAATTGAAGTAAACGCACTTAAAAATATTCCTTTACCTAAGCCATATTTTGGAATAAATGAAAGTGCGATACATATTGCCCCAATGAATTCTGTAAGGATACTATAAATGACAAATTGAAGAATCAATTTGATGACGCCGCCAGGTGATTCAATGTTCCAAGTTGTCATAATCAAATAACGGTTTCTTAAACTGATTTTTCGATGCATCAGAATAAGTGTTAAAAGTGTTACAGTGACGATTCCTAATCCGCCAATTTGAATAAGTAATAAAATAATTGTATCGCCTAACCAATTAAATTGACTAGATATATCTATAGTCGCTAGGCCAGTAACTGTGAAAGCACTGGCAGAGATAAAAAATGCGTCTACAAAATTTAAAGGTTTTACGCCTGTGATTGGTAAATATAACAATAAGGTTCCAACGATTGTGGTGAATGAAAACAACATTAAATACATATATAATGGTTTGTTTAATAGTCTCATTTTTAATGTCCTTCGTATTTTAATAATCAGTATTTTATACTCATTATTAAAAAAAGCAAGTCAATTGATACAAGTAAACTGAAAAAAATAAAATTTTATGTTCGTGAACGAATACCTTTAGTGACAGCTTCTGCGAAATCATAAATTGAATCTCGGTATTTATTTGTATTTTCTCTCGTTTCTCTGTTTAAGTTATCCTTTTTGAAAAATGATTTTCTAATAGATGTAGATATTTCCAGTTGAACACCTGAACCAGAGTCGTTTTCATTGATGAAATTTTTAGAAGAACGACCGTTAATATTATTGGGACTTTTTTCTACATTAAAACCTTCTTTTTCTAATTCTTTTTTTATAGATTGCGCCATTTTTTTATCTTGGCCACCTATATAAACGATATCTTTATCGCCTTGAAATCCGTGTATAGAAATAGATTCTTGTGAACGATTAGTCATTTCGTTCAATTTAGGGTCGTCAAAATTGGTAGATGTAATATGCAATTGTTTGTTATTTGATTTTAATAATCCTTCAAAACTATATAAATTAAAGTCACCTTTTTTAGAAATGATTTTAGCTAATTCAGAGGTTCCTGGTTCTATACCACCACCATGAATAGCAGTGATGAGAATATCTTTATTGTTTGTTTTTTTAATATTTCTTTGCCAATCACGCTGTTTCACTGTGTCTGATTTTAATTGCGCGAAATTTTGATATTTATCTTGATTTGGTGCCTGGTTATTGTTCCATATATATGTAAAATATAGACTAATTAGTATTATGCCAACAATAACAAGCATAATTAAATAGTATACGTAAGTGCTTAGAATATTTTTCATAATTAACTCCTGAACAAAAGTATTTACTAACTAGTAAAGTATAACAAATTTATTAATACTATATAGATTATATGTTATTTACAATTATGTTAATGGCATTGTAATGAACTTTATATTTTGGGGTATGAAATATATAGAGTAAGAAGATAGATTGAAAATAAGACACCTTTGGTATTTTAAACACAACAATAGCGACTGATTGGAAAATGCAATATATAGTGGTGGGATTTTTATAACACACAAGTTTATGATTTTCTTTATCATGTAAGGCTAAGTCTTTTCTTGTTCGGTCAATCATGCTGAGTGTCTTAAGACAATATAATTATGTATTTTCATTGATGATTATAAAACGTTTAACTTTAAAAGAAAGGTTGTGGATCTTTTGGATATAGTAACTAAAATGCAAGTAAATGTATCTAGTAATCAAGTATTTGAAGCTTTTGTCAATCCAGAATATATCGGAGGATTTTGGTTTACTTCTAGTTCTGAACGTTGGGAAGAAGGTAAAACGATTACTTTACGATACGAAGCGTATAATGCTGAAATCGATATTTTAATAGAAAAAATTGTTAAAAATGAATCAATTCATTTCAAGTGGGGCAATAATCATGTGACTATTGAATTGGATGGTGATGATAATCACACAATTGTGACTACTACCGAAAAAGATATTGAAGAAAACGAGGTAGAACGTTTATTAGGTCAAAAAGAAGGTTGGGTATATATGCTTAGTTGTCTGAAATCATATTTAGAATATGGCAATAAAATAAGCGGTGCATTATTGTAACTGTCCAATAAGGATTGAAGGTGTGGTCAATGTTTAACATTGAACGTTCTTTCGATCTTTTTTAATACGCCTTTCAAATATCAAAACAAAACTTTTGCACAATATAGTTTAATATGTTTAAATGTAACTATAAAAGTTTCAATTAAACGTAAAAGGTGATTTCTATGAATTTAGAATTCAATATTGCAGTTCATTTACTGACTTTTTTGCTAAAGCACTATGATGAGCGTTTTAGCAGCAATGAATTAGCAGAACGTATCTGTATTAATCCGGTTCAACTACGCAGGGTAACACGTAAGTTAAACCAACATCATTATTTAGAAACTTCAAGAGGTAAATTTGGAGGATACCAGGCTAATGATATGACAGCAAATGTCAACTTGTCTGAACTATTTGTGATGTTTAAAGAAGACCGTTCGGAAGGACGGTTATTTACTGGTGATGCAGGCAGTGATTGTGAAGTTTCAAAAGAAATAGGCAACACGATGTTTAAGTTTTATAAAAAAGAAGAAGAACTATTAATTCATTATTATCAAAATGTAACGATTAAAGATGTCTTAAATGAAACAATTAAGGAGGATAATTATGAAAAAGTATGATTTATTAATTATTGGATTTGGTAAAGGTGGTAAAACTTTAGCGAAATTTGCGTCTGGCCAAGGAAAAAATGTAGCTGTAGTTGAAAAATCTCAAAAAATGTATGGTGGTACATGCATTAATATAGGTTGTATTCCTTCAAAAACACTTGTACATGAAGGATTAGCGCACGGCTCATTTGAACAAGCTTTTTCTAGAAAATACGATGTAGTAAATGCGCTAAACAATAAGAATTATCATAACTTGGCAGATGATGATAATATCAGCGTATTAGATTATACTGCAGCATTTAAATCTAACAATGAAGTAGAATTATTAGATGAAAGTGGTGAGGTACAAGAAACAGTTACTGCCGAAGATATAGTGATTAATACAGGTGCACAACCAATTATTCCGTCTATCGAAGGTGTAGAAACATCACAACATTTATATGATTCTACTGGCATTATGGAATTGGCAACACAACCTAAGCGTTTAGTTATTGTGGGCGGAGGTTATATTGCTCTAGAATTTGCTTCTATGTTTTCGAACTTTGATACACAAGTAACAGTTTTAGAGAGACATGATGATATTATGCCTAAAGAAGATAAAGATGTTGTGGCAGAAGTCAAAAAAGATCTTGAAAATAAAGGTGTTAAGTTGGTATTTAATGCTGATACAGAGCGTTTTGAAGATAATGCATCTGGTACGACAGTACACACAACGCAAGGTAGCTATGAAGCAGACGCGGTATTGTTAGCTACTGGTCGTCAGCCTAATACAGACTTAGGTTTAGAAAATACGGATGTTGAAATTGGTGAACGTGGAGAAATCAAAGTAAACCAAAACTTACAAACGAATGTGCCAAATGTTTATGCATTAGGTGATGTTAAAGGCGGCATGCAATGCACGTATATATCATTAGATGACTTCAGAATTGTAAAAGATCAATTATTTGGTAATGGCGAACGTACTACTGAAAATCGCGGTGCTGTGCCATACACTGTATTTATTGATCCACCATTATCACGTGTAGGTTTAACAGCAGATGAAGCCAAAGCGCAAGGTTATCAAATTTTAGAAAATGCAGTACCTGTAAACACAATACCTCGCCATAAAATAAACAACGATACAAGAGGTTTGTTTAAAGCAGTAGTTAATAAAGAAACGAGTGAAATATTGGGAGCTACTTTATATGGCTTACAATCTGAGGAAATTATTAACTTAGTAAAATTAGCAATTGATCAACACTTATCTTATGAAGTATTAAAAGAAAATATTTATACACATCCTACAATGGTTGAATCATTTAATGACTTATTTAAT
The DNA here is from genome assembly GCF_038006605.1 of Staphylococcus sp. FSL W8-0271. NCBI lineage: Bacteria > Bacillati > Bacillota > Bacilli > Caryophanales > Staphylococcaceae > Staphylococcus > Staphylococcus sp. FSL W8-0271. Next base: position 2,511,801 of record NZ_JBBOVM010000001.1, on the reverse strand, counting down.
ATGTAAGGCAAATATTTTTAACACTTATTAAAAAATGTCGAATCAAAAAGAGCAGGGTTAAGAAATCTGGTTTAACTGGATTTCTACCCTGCTCTTATTTTTATATTAAATTTTATATAATAGATCTAATAATCTGACCTATAAATCCAAAAATACCAATGATTAAACAGACAACGCCAAAGCTTACTAAACTTTGTTTTTTGCCGACACCTTCATTTTTAGGTGTGCGTTTATTTATGATGAGCAACACAATACCAACGATAATGAGTAATATTGAAACAATCCACATTTTGCGTCCCTCCTTACTTTTATCGATAAAATAATAATGCTTTTACTATATATTTACCCTGTTAACTACTAAAATTAACGCATTCCTTGTTCTTTACACATTATATGTGATGTGGCATCAAAAACCTATTTAAATATATTATAAATGATTATGTAAAGTACGGGTATAAAAAGCTATAAATAGATTGATAAACATTAATTTGAGGATGTAGTATGAAGAGAATTGGTTATATTTATGTATTTGCTACAAATAAACTAGAAGGTTTTTAAAAATATTTCACTCAAATGGTTGGATTAGGCATAATAAGATTAAAGCAGTTATAAATGCTAACACACATATAGTGATAGCAAAATACAATGGTAGTGTCGAAGGATTGGTTCGAAATTTATCAGGCAGTGTTTTTAACGCGTCAATTTATGACGTTATCGTGGATAAATCCTATCAAAATCATAGTAATAGATTATGACAGTGTTCATAGAATGATTATACAATTAGGTGGGAGTCGTGTGTACATTTGATTTTCAAAAATTAAAAGGTGAGTATACTGATTAATGTCTATCAGTTATACTCACCTTTTTGGTCGAGAATTTAGATTATAAAATATTGTGGCTCACATCCTCATGTGAATAGTTTTTCAATAAAGAACAACCTAGTGGATGATGACCATTGTCAACGTAATGGTTGATTTCTTCAAGTACATCTAAAATTTCATATTCTGGAGTATTTACATCAAACGTATATTTGAATACTTGTTTCTTGTCAGATAATACAGTAGCAACGAGTTCATTGTTTTGCATTTTGTAATTTAACAATTTCATAATAATCCCTCACTTTTATCAATATTTTGGTCTTGCTAACGGAAGTACTCAATTGAGAATAAGTTTCATTAACAACACTATTACATTATAATTATTATAATGTAATCCTTATTATACATTAAAATACATAAAAAGTAGAGTGTTTTGGCCTAAAAAATAATTTAAAACGCTTTCTTTTTAAGAATTAATATAATTTATTATAAAATGAAGTATCTGAACTTGAAGTTTAAAGTGTAATTTGATACGATTTCATTAATTGAATAAACCTTTCTAGGGTTCCACAACGATGGTGTTGGTTCGGTCCGAGAGAAAGGCACATATTTATATGTGACACGGAAGGATAAAAGCCTGGGAGATAGTATAGATAACTATCTCCTAGGCTTTTTTAATTTTTAAAGGAGGAATTTGCTATGAATTGGTTAAAAATTGTTATTGCAGCCGTCTTTGAAGTGGGCTGGGTAATTGGTTTAACTCATGCTTCATCAGTATTTGAATGGATTTTGACAGTGATTGCTATATTTTTAAGTTTTTATTTACTTATAGAAGCATCAAAAGTATTGCCAGTGGGTAGCTCTTATGCAGTTTTTGTAGGACTTGGTACAACAGGCGTTACGTTATGTGATTTTATATTCTTTGGTCAACCATTTAATCCAGGGAAAATAGTATTAATCATAACATTGTTGCTAGGTGTAGTTAGTCTGAAATTAGTAACAACAAATGAAGGAGGGCGTTCATAATGGCTTGGATTTTATTGATTTGTGCAGGTGTATTTGAAATGCTTGGTATTACATTTTTGAATGCTTATGTACATAGTCGCAAATATCAATCGCTCGGTTTGATGTTAACATTCTTTGCAATTAGTTTTTTAGCATTATCTATTGCTATGCAACAGTTGCCGATGAGTACTGCATATGCTGTATGGACCGGTATTGGTGCTGTTGGAGGAGCAGTTTTGGGTATGGCTTTTTATAAAGAATCAACAGATATTAAACGGATTATTTGTATTCTTGTTATATTAGGGAGCACGATTGGGTTGAAATTATTAAGCTAAAAACGAATTAACTTGAATCACAACAATTAATTTTGCTGTTCCAAGCTTTTTAAATATTGACTAATGATCTCAATTTGAATTTAGTTCATCTATTATTGTCACTTTATAATAAACGGATAGTAAAAGATTTATTTCGCGTGTTGCGATACCGTGCGCATCTTGATAACATAATTAAGGTGGAGGTGCAGAATATGGAAGGATTAGCCGCATTTATAACAATTACATTAATGATTATTATCGTTCCAGGACCTGATTTTTTCGTCGTGATGAAAAATTCGATCACATCTGGTAAAGGTAATGGCGCAATGGCAGCATTGGGCATAACGACAGGCCATGTTGTTTACTCTCTACTAGCGGTATTTGGTATTATTTTTATTTTGGCTAATATGTATTATGTGTTTTTAGTGATTAAAATACTGGGCGCTTGCTATCTTATATATTTAGGTATCAAAAGTATTATTAGCGCACGTCAAAGTATGAATTTTTCAACCACACAAATGAAAGCACAACAAATAAGTTATTTAAGCTCATATAGACAAGGTTTCTTTAGTACCATTTTAAATCCCAAAGCATTACTCTATTACATAAGTATCTTGCCGCAATTTTTAAGTGCGGGCGATGGTGTTACAACACAAATAGCAGTGTTATCTGCGATTGTAACAACGGTTATTTTATTATGGTTTATTTTCTGTGTATATATTTTTCAATACATTAAATTACTTTTTGCAAATAGAAAGATTAAAGCTATTTTTGACTATACGGTAGGAGCAGTATTGATTGGTCTGTCGCTTAATTTATTATTTAGCAAAAGTAGTTAATCTAGATTTAACTAAAAAAACAGCTTGAGGAAGTTAAAACTTTCCAAGCTGTTTTTTAGTATATTTTCATGGCTATCTAATATTCAAAAACAAACGATTTATCTTAGGGGTTAAAATAAGCATTTTCAGAAATTAATACTTTGATGCCACGATAAACATTTTTAATCGTATACCAAATCGTGAGTATAATTAAAATAATTGCAAAAATAATCGTTATCACTATAATTGTTTGATGTTGTTGATTGACTAGCATACCACCTAAACTTGCAATGATAATAATAAATATTGGCCCTAAATATGTGATGATATGATAGAATAACGATTTAGCAGCATGCGTTGATGCTGGTTTGTCAGCAAAAATCCAAATGATGATGGGTAATATGATTGGTGCGAAAAATATACTAAAATAACTTACAGAAGCTAAGACACGTCCTGCTTGTGCATCTGATTTTAAAGGTTGTTCATTCATTTTTATCACCTCACATTTAAAGTAACAAAAATAAATCTTGTTTTATAGAAGTTATACTTCATCTAACAAAAATGTTACCTTATTTAAAAATGTAAAGGAGTACAAACATATGAAGTTATACTTAATTCGTCATGGTGAATCAAAATCAAATTATGATAAAAAAGAAGGAAATCATTATTTTTGTGGTCAATTAGACGTTCCATTAACTGAAAAAGGCGCTCGAGATGCACAATTATTACAACATCATTTTAATAAATTAAAAATTGATCATATCTATATGTCTGATTTAACAAGAACGAGACAGACTTATAATGCAATTTTTGATAAAGATATTCCGGCAAGTGTGACGACATTACTGAGAGAACGTTCTTTAGGTAAGTTTGAGGGCGAAAAAGTGAGTGAAATTGAACAAGATACTCAATTTGCAACATATTTTAATGGCGGCCCTAATAGTTCGTTTAGACACAGTTTTACTCAAAAAGCACCAGCAGGGGAAAGTTATGAAGATGTGTTACAACGTGTAGCATCATTTTTTAAACAAGAGCTAGATACATCTTTAGATACGGTTGTAATCATTGCCCACCAAGTTGTAATTAGGTGTTGTTTCGTTTACTTAGGCTATGAAAATAAAACATCTGTGATAGATAAGAAAATTGAAAATTGTGTACCTTATGAAATTGAGCTATAGTATCGATAAAATATTGTATTAAAAAACCTGAACTGTTTACCTATTCAGTTCAGGTTAATATTTTTTTGCTGCTGTTAAGCTATCGTGAAATCCTTGGAATATAGTGTTGATATTGTCTAAGAAGCTACCAACAATAACTGCGAGTATGACGTAAGTAATACTTAAAGCAATGAATTTATATGAAATTACGCCATAAGTTTCTTTTTTCTCAAAGAGATTAAAAGCTATGAAGACAGCAGCCATGGCACCTAGTAAAATCGTAATTACCATAGTGCGACCTCCTTAAAAAGTTTTCGGCTGTGCTCCTATGTTTACTATGTTCAATCTTATAACATAGGATAACAAATACTTCTCTGAGAAAAAAAGGCATTTTATATTAAAAAACCTTACAATCGTGTAAGGTTTTTTACAAATATAAGTCAATATGAATCATATAATTTTAATTAAGCGCTGAAAAGGCTTTATAGTTCTGGAAATAGTTAATGTCATCATTTTGTAATGCATTTTGTTTAATTTGATATCAAATTAAAGTAAAATTGATAATTATTCAAAAATTGTTCACAAACTCAAGTGGTTACATAACGATGAATTGTATTTTACTTATCTATTGCATCACTTTTAATGCCCTTATCTTTAAGGAATTTTTTGATTTTTTCTTGTTTTTTACCATTTACGTCACCCGCTTGTTCTGCGGGTACGTCTACTACGTTTAGTTTATTTTGAGGTTGGTAGTTTACTTCTTCAATTTGCTTATCAGCATCTTTAATAGTGGTATTTAACGCTGTGAAATAGTTTATGATTCGATCCACATCGTCTTTATAACCTTTAGGTAGATGATTGTCTTTGACAAATTTTTTGAAACGCACGTCATTTTTAACTGCATTGTGTGATAAATCAGATAATCTTTTTGCTTGTGCATCTGTAATTTTAGTGTCCGTACCAGTTTGTTTATCTAATTTATATTGTAATAAATATTTATTATCGAGGATATCTGAATTCACATCCAAATATTTTTTAATCGCTTTGTTCATTTCCGCCTCGCTAATATTTTCTCCTTTTTGGTTAGAATCAAAGATATCATTTTCTGTAACTTTTTTTACATTTGAAGGGGCGTGTCTCTCACTGTGTTGCTTATCACCATTTGAATCGCCATTAGCACATGCTGTGAGCATCACAGTTAACATGAATACTAATGTTATAAGTATACTTTTTTTCATAAAACGTATTGCTCCTTTAATCATAGTCCGATTTATATATTAATTTATATGCTTTTGAAATTATAACCTAAGACTATCATTTCAAGCTATTGATTGATATAGATGTCATAAAGTTAAACGCACAATCTTTTGAACAAAGTTTGAAAATTCAAGTCTATACGTTTCATAATAGCGAAAAATTGTCGCTGCTATCACATAGAAGTTAAAACAACAAAAATAAAAAGGAGAACCAATTTGGTCCTCCTTTTTAATCTATTTGAATAGGGAAGTAATTAGTGTCGAATAATATAATCAAATGCATTTAGTGCAGCATTTGCACCTGCGCCCATTGAAATAATAATTTGTTTATTACGATCGTCTGTGACATCACCTGCAGCAAATACTCCAGGGATGCTTGTAGCATTTTTACGATCAATGATTATTTCATTTGCTTGGTTTAATTCAACGTAATTTTCTAACCATTCTGTATTTGGAAGTAGTCCGATTTGTACGAATATACCTTCCAATTCTATTGTGTGATCTTCACCAGTTGCTTTGTCTTGATATTTAAGACCAGTAACTGCATTTTCACCTAATACTTCAGTTGTTTGTGCATTTTTAATAATTGTAACATTTGGTAAAGAGCTTAAACGTTCTTGTAATACGTTGTCTGCTCTAAGCGTAGCGTTACGCTCAAGTAGGGTAACATGTTCTACAATACCTGCTAAGTCTATTGCAGCTTCAACACCTGAGTTACCGCCACCTACAACAGCAACGTTTTTATTTTCAAATAGAGGTCCGTCACAGTGCGGGCAGAATGCCACCCCTTTATTAATAAGGGCTTCTTCACCAGGTACTTCTAACTTACGCCAGCGTGCACCTGTAGCGATAATAACAGTTTTACTTTGTAATTTAGCATCGTTATCTAAAGTGATAACAATACCATTGTCTGTTTTTTCAATATCACTTGCTCTGACACCTGTCATGATATCCACATTATATTGTTTTACATGATCTTCAAGTGCAGATGAGAATTTAGGACCATCTGTTTCTTTGACAGTAATAAAGTTTTCAATTGTTGCAGTATCATTGACTTGACCACCAATGCGATCAGCAACAATACCAGTGCGCAATCCTTTACGTGCAGTATAGATAGCGGCACTACCACTCGCAGGACCACCACCAACGATTAACACGTCATAAGGATCTTTATCGTTGAATTCTGAAGGGTCTGCTTTACTACCTAGTTCAGATAATATATCTTGTACTGTCATACGTCCATTACCAAATTCTTCACCATCTAAATAGATAGCTGGTACTGCCATGATATCCTCAGATTCTTCTCTGAAAATAGCACCATCAATCATTGTATGAGTGATATTTGGGTTTAATAAACTCATTAAGTTCAATGCTTGAACGACATCAGGGCATTTTTGACAGGTTAAACTAATATAAGTTTCAAAATTGAGTGGGCGATCTAAAGCTTTAATTTGATCTATTACAGATTGTTCTTCTTTAGGCGCGCGACCACTTACTTGTAATAAAGCTAATACAAGTGAATTAAATTCATGACCCATAGGTAAACCAGCGAATGTAATACCTGTATCTTCGTCAGGTTTATCCACTGTAAAGCTTGGTGTACGTTTTAAGTCTTTCTCTTCAATTGTGATATGAGATGATGCTGCAGCAACTTCATCTAGCAACTCTTTTAGTTCTTTTGATTTATCATCTGTACCAAGACTTGCGCTTAGTACAACATCACCTTCCATTAATTGAAGTAATTGTTGTAATTGTGATTTTAGCTGATCATTAAGCATTCAAATCAATGCCTCCTTAGATTTTACCTACTAAGTCAAGACCAGGTTGTAATGTTTCTGAACCTTCTTCCCATTTTGCTGGGCAAACTTCACCTGGGTGTTGACGTACATATTGCGCTGCTTTAATTTTGTGTACTAATGTACTTGCATCACGGCCAATACCGTCTGCATTAATTTCAGCTGCTTGAACTACACCATCAGGGTCAACGATAAATGTACCACGTTGAGCTAGGCCAAGTTCTTCATCTAATACGTCAAAATTACGAGTGATTGTTTGTGAAGGGTCACCAATCATTGTATATTGAATTTTATTAATCGCTTCAGAGTGATCATGCCAAGCTTTGTGTACGAAGTGTGTATCAGTTGAAACTGAATATACGTTTACACCTAATTCTTGTAATTTATCATATTGATTTTGTAAATCTTCTAATTCAGTAGGGCATACGAATGAGAAGTCTGCTGGGTAGAAGCAAACAACACTCCAAGAACCTTTTAAGTTTTCATCAGAAACTTCGAAAAACTCATCTTTCTTTGGATCGTAAGCATTAGCTGTAAATGGTAAAATTTCCTTGTTGATTAAAGACATGTGAAACATCCTCCTATTTAATAACTTAGTGTTAGTTTAAGTATTATTGAATTAGATTATCATAATTTCTTAATTATAATAATTCTAATCTTTCGATTACTATTATTGCATGTAGCTATCGTTTCGTCAACATTAGAACCTTCAAAGCACATTGGTTTTAAATCGTGCTCGTTATTTGCATTGGAAGACAATAAAGTTAATTCAGCTACATTCAAAAATGAAAGCATATACATTATTTGTATTTTCTTTCACACTCAATAAATAACCTTCCTATTCTCAACTAAACATAAGAATTGAGAAGGAAGGCTATGAAAGTTTGATATGGTGGGCTTATAAAAATTGTCACAAATTTGTGAATGCAATTACCGTTTTCGGAATCTGTAATGATAAGCGAATATTACATCATTTTTAATGATAATTAATAGATTTATTGTTTCACACTATCATCGCATTTTCACATTTATTCAACGATTTCATACTAAAAATAGATAACTGTATTTATTGAATGATTAAATTGCATAGAGTAATTATTGTAATTTTGGGAAGCATCGCTTTTTATAATCAAACAAACGACTGTACCATCCACCAAATAATAAATGCTACAGGGAAGAATAACCACCAATAGTTAGATAAAAACTCCCAACCATTCATAGGTCGATCTTTCTGATTAGAAACTGGTTGTTGATAGGTTTCAATAATCGTCTTTTTTAATGCTTTATCTCCTTTAATGAGTTCATCTAAAGACACGTCGAATAAATCGCTCATTTTAATGAGCATATCAATACTAGGATAGACTTTGTTTAGTTCCCATTTTGAAATACTTTGACGCGAAATATTTAATATTTCAGCAAGTTCATCTTGTGACCAATTTTTGAGTTCACGTTGTTCTTTGATTCGTGTTCCAATTTCCATAGTTATCACTCCTTTTATTTGAAATTAACTGTATAACCATGTAATGTCACGCACTTAATCGTTTCCTATTGTGCAACTCGAGGTTGCAATTGCGTATTTGAAGGTATTTTGGAATAAATAGAGTTTAAAATTAAATATTTAAATGTTTAGTATGTATTTACCCATATTTACATAAAAAAGACGAGAAAGAAATTAAACTACAATGAAAAAATTTCTTTCTCGTACTTTTGTATCATTAAATATATCGTTTAATGGACAGATGATTTTAATTGTATAAGCTTATCTGTCCCAATATCTTGCGCGTTCAAATGCTTGAACAATTGTTTGAGCATCATCTGAAATAAATACACCGGGTGCGTCCAAGTCTAGTTTTGCACTTGATAGTTTTTCTGATGCAGCTTGATTAACTATTAACGGTTTGTTGTGTTTGTAAGTAAGTTCAGCAAATGCCTCTGCATCCGGTGATAATTCTGTACCATCTGAAATTACAAACACACTATCAAATAATGTAGGGTGTGCAGTATCATACGTTTCAGTTATGCCGAAATCTTTAGTGATATCTTTAGGCTGCTTGCCTACAAAAGCATAGTTGAGTTTATTGTCGACAAATGTTTTGGCGTATGATTTTAATGTTTCTTCATCTATTTCACCATTCACTAGTACTGCTACAGAATGCCCAGGTAATGGTATATCGAATTTTTCCATTGTTAACTTACTATCTTTTACATCAGTTTGTACTTCTTCATTTTCTGCTGGCACTTCGACACCTACGTTTGCTGCGACACGTTCTGCCAATGTACGATCAACTTTGTTCAATTGATTTACTGCATTTTGTTTAACCACAGCTGATTTACATTTACCAATTTCAAATGAAAATCCGTCTACGGTATGGTCAAATTCAGGCTCTGTTAAACTGTTTAAATAAAGTTTAGCTTGACTGTAGTAGTCTTTAAAGCTTTCACTACGTTTTTGTATTTTACGGCCTTCAACTTTTTCTTGGTAATGTTCATAACCGCCTTCTTCTTTAGGTGTTGTGTGAGGATCGTTGTTGTTTAAAGCATTGTTGTGGTACGCTGTTTGTCCTTTATGGACATTCATTTGATGCATAGCGTCTCTTTGATTGTTGTGTACTTCGTTAACTGGTCGATTAATTGGAATTTGATTAAAGTTTGGTCCGCCCAATCTTGATATTTGCGTATCTGTATATGAGAATAAACGTCCTTGTAATAGAGGATCGTTAGAAAAATCAATGCCAGGTACGATGTGACCAGGATGGAATGCGGCTTGTTCTGTTTCATCAAAAACATTAGATACATTTTGATTTAACGTCATTTTGCCAACAATTTCAACTGGAACCTCATCTTCGGGCCATATTTTTGTTGGGTCTAAAATATCAAAATCAAAATCAAATTCTTGCTCTGGTCGAATGATTTGCAGACCTAATTCCCACTCAGGGTAGTCTCCTTTTTCAATTGCTTCATATAAATCTTTACGGTGGAAATCAATATCTTTACCAGATAAGATTTGTGCTTCATCCCATACCAATGATTCTAAACCTTGAACTGGTTTCCAATGGAATTTAACAAAATAGGATTGCCCTTTACTATTAACTAAACGGAAAGTATGAACACCAAAGCCTTCAATTTGTCTGAAATTTTTAGGGATTCCTCTGTCACTCATAGCCCAAACAGCCGTGTGCATTGTTTCTGGGTTTTGTGCGAAAAAGTCCCAAAATGTATCGTGTGCAGTGCCACCTTGAGGCATTTCATTGTGCGGTTCAGGTTTAACAGCGTGAATTAAATCTGGGAATTTAATAGCATCCTGTATAAAGAAAACAGGTATATCATTACCTACTAAATCAAAGATACCTTCATCTGTATAGAATTTTGTAGCAAAACCACGCACATCTCTTACCGTGTCTGGAGAACCTTTTGACCCTTGGACAGTAGAGAATCTGACAAACACTGGGGTAGTCTTTTCAGGATGTGTTAAAAAGTCTGCAGAAGTGTATTCAGATAAATCTTTGTAAACTTGAAATTCACCGTGAGCGCCAAAACCACGTGCATGTACGATTCTTTCAGGAATACGTTCATGGTCAAAGTGCATAATTTTTTCTCTGAAATGAAAATCTTCTAGTAAGCTAGGACCACGTTCACCAACAGTTAAGGTGTTTTCATCCTCGCTTACTTTAACACCATTATTCATCGTCATTGCTTTATCGTCATTGTTTTTTTCTACATTTTTTAATTGTTCCTGTTTTTTGTTACTCAAATGAATTACCCCCTTATTAATATCATTCCACATTAAATGATTTTGAAAACATTTCAATTTTTGAATTAGTTTTGAACGTTATTATTTTTTTAACAAGGTATTTTACAAAACGCCAAAAAGTTTGTAATAATGCGAAATCTGAGAGAAGAATTTTTAGAAATATGCTTTATGTGTTCATTTATATTATATGTGTTAAGATGACTTATTTATTTGAGTCACATAAGCGTTACATTCATGCTTTATTTTGTTCATATATTTTATGAATACCTAATATTTAAAAGGGGATTAACATTTAATTAGTGTGAAAAAGGGTAAACAAATAACAAGCAATTCACTGCGAGCTTTGTTAACATTTAAATACTATAAACACTTACATAAAAGAGGAGCGGATAATACATGTCTGATTATGTATACAACTTATTGAAAAAACACCATTCAGTCAGAAGTTTTAAGGATGAACCTATTTCAGAAGAACATATTAAAAAATTAATTGAGGCCGGGCAAAGCGCCTCAACGTCTAGTTATTTACAAGCCTATTCAATTATAGGTATAGATGATCCTGAAATTAAAGAAGACTTGAAAGAAGTGTCAGGTCAACCTTACGTGGTAGAAAACGGTTATTTATTTGTTTTTGTCATGGATTATTACAGACATGCAATTGTAAATGAAAATACTAAAAAAGATATGGCGACTTCATTTGAATCAGCAGAAGGTTTATTGGTCGGGACGATTGATGCGACATTAGTTGCTCAAAATATTGCTGCTGCAGCTGAAGATATGGGATATGGCATGGTTTATTTAGGATCACTGAGAAATGATGTTGAACGTGTGCGTGAAATTTTAGACTTACCTAAGCATACTTTCCCATTATTTGGTATGGCATTAGGTCTGCCAGCAGATGATGAAAATGGAAATCCTAAACCACGCTTACCACTTGAAAATATCTTCCATCACAATAAATACGACAGTGATAAAGAAACGCAGCGTAAAACATTGGCAGATTACGATGAAACCGTAAGTAAATATTATGCATCTCGTACAAATGGCGAACGTAATGAAACATGGTCAGAACAAATTTCTAATTTTATGAGTGCTAAGCAGAGACTAGATATGTTAGAACAATTGAATAAATCAGGTTTTATTAAAAAATAATTCACTGACAACTTCTGTTGCGTGTCATTTATGATGGATAGGTCATATTTAAGAAAGGGGTTGGTTATGTTGAGCATGTTTGATAAATTTTTTGGTAAGAAAGCGCATGGAAAGCATAAAGCGAATGAGCAATATATTTATTCTTCTAGCAGTAAACTAACCCCTCAAGAAGCTCAAGCCTATTGGGTGAAAATGGCCCAAAAGTTAGTTGTCGGAGCAATTAATTCCGTTGATCACACAGCAGAACGTATATTTATTCTTATTTCATTTAACGAAGATGATTCTACAATAGATATATTCTTCCAAATGGACGGCCAGTTAAGAATGTGGAATGATTTAGATAATCAAACGCATAAAAAAACTATATCTAATAGTTTAATTTCACAAGCTCCGAATCTCGTGAAGCATGTAAACTGTTTATATGATAGTGTTGATTTAACTCGTCTCGCATATTCACAGATTCAGTATGAATTTGAAAGTAAGGCATGGTATTTACACGATATTAGTGAAGACAGTGCCGAAGCGCATTTAGACAAAAACCCTGCATTTTTAAAATGGTTTGATGATGTGTCGAATACGATTGATTCCATTCCGTTAGATGGCAAACAGAAAATTACTTGGGGTCCCTTCAAACCGAGATAGTAAATATTAAAAAGTGACGATAAAATCATCTTTAATGAAATTATAGAAAAGCTATCGTTAAGAAAAATAATTAAGCATGAAACATTTTCATATTAAAAAGATTTATTAAGTTGATTATCTCAATATGACCAATGCTTTAAGCGTTCGTAATATTAGTAGTTTCGCTTAAACAGTAACCGCCAATTTCTATTGTAACAATATAGAAATTGGTGTTTTTTATGAAATTTTTGAGTTTGTTGCGCAATGACAGTGCTTAATATTTTATGATAATAAGAAAAATTCAGGTGTTTGTTCAAGTTCTAATAATTTTTGTATGCATATCCTGGTTTAAAGTTTATTCGCTTTCATAAATCCATTAACTTAATATAATAATCAATTTGTTAAATTGTTTATTATATTATATAAAATTCTCTATTTTGTGAATTTATTCACAAATATTTCATAAAAGTCTGTTTTTTGCCATTGTAAGTGCTTTCACAAAGTTTTATGATGTGGTTGGAAATAAAAAAGTGATAGATATCAATGAAAATAGAAAGAGGTTTGAGGAAATGGATATTATTTTAGGTGTAGGAACGCTACTCATTGTTTTGTTAGCTATGACGTTATTTTTAAACTTTGCACCTTATGGTAAGAAAGGGCTACAAGCATTATCGGGCGCTGCCTGTGCAACATTCTTACCGCAAGCATTTTTAAGTTATGCTATTGGTGGTGTTTTTGACATTAAATTTTTGCAAGAGATTGGTGACTTAGCTGGTAGTTTAAGTGGTGTAGCAGTTGGCTTTCTTACTTGTTTAAAATTAGGTGTCTCGCCAGTTTTTGCTGTAATTGTTGGTTTAGTACTTCATGACTTTAAATTACTACCTGCTTTTTTAGCTGCTTATTTAGTTTCTTTTGCTATTAAATTTTTAGAAAAGAAAGTCCCTGAAGGCTTAGATTTAATAACTGTAATTTTATTTGCCCCTGCTGTTTCATTCCTTCTTGCAAGTATTATGAGCATGGCGTTATCGCATTATTAAAACAAATTGGTAGTGCTGTGACGGCTGTTGGTGATAATAATCCTTATGTCTTAGCAATTATTTTAGGCCTCATTATTCCTGTTACAGGTATGACACCACTTAGTTCTATGGTATTAACAAGTTTATTAGGACTAACTGGTTTGCCAATGGCAATTGGAGCACTGACATGTACGGGTAGCTCATTTGTCAATTTCATTATGTTTAAACAATTAAAAATAGGTAACGCCTCTAAAGCTTTTGCAGTTGCAGTTGAACCATTAACCCAAATAGATATCATTGCGAAGTATCCTTTACAACTCTATGGTACAAATGCGCTTATTGGTGTGGTAAACGCATGTATTGTCACATTTAGTGGATTAGTAATCAATGTGACGGGTATGGCGACGCCAATTGCCGGTGCTATTGTACTGTTTGGATTTAATGATCCAATTAAGTCTGTAATAACGATTGTTACGGTATCAATTACTAGTATTTTATTAAGTCTAGTTATAGGAAAAATGATTAATAAATTTAATATGACAAGCTTAAATTTCAATCTACCTAGAATGAAAAAACAGACAAATTAAGGAGAGAGAAGAATGGCAAGAAAACAAGATTATCAAAGTGCTTTTGATGTTATTGGGCCAATTATGATGGGACCATCTAGTTCTCACACGGCAGGTGCAGTGAAAATAGGCAATGCTGCACGCACAGTACTACAATGTGAACCTCAAAAATTGTGATTCATTATTATGAATCATTTGCCTCCACACACAAGGGACTTGGAACGGATTTAGCAATTATAGGTGGATCATTGGGTTTCAGTACATTTGATGAACGTATTAAAGACGCTATTTCATTTGCTGAAGCTCAAAATATTGATATAGAAATTATAGAAGAAACAAGTGCTAGCTTAGGTAAACATCCTAACTGCGCATTAATTAAATTAGATGGCAACGAACGACATGTGGAAATTAATGGTATTTCAATCGGTGGAGGTACAATCAAGATTAAAAGTATTCATGTGGACGGTCTTTGTATCCTTATGCATCACGCATTACCTATTTTGGTTGTAGATGGAGCAGCTAATATTTCATTAATTAACCATTTGATTAATGACTTGATTGAGTATGAAGTAGATATTAATGAAGAGATAAAAACAATTAATAATGACAATTGTTTATTGGCATTACACTTAAATAAAGCTTTAGATATAGATAGTTTAAGTAGGTTACGCGAGAAATATAAAGAATTAGATTTTTCATATATCTGTTAGAGGAGTGGCAATATGTATCATTCAATGCGAGAAATTATAGATTATGCAATGACGCACAACACAACATTTGCTGAAATGATGATTCGTGAGGAGATGGATTTAAAAGGGATATCGAGGGATGAAGTTCGTGCATTAATGAAACAAAACCTTGATGTTATGAGAGAAGCTTTAGAAAAGGGACTTTCTGGAGAAGGCGTAAAAAGTGTCACGAGTTATACAGGACAAGATGCCGTGAAACTAGATCGATATAATGAACATTACCATGCATTATCTGGGCATGATATGGTTGAAGCTTTAAAAGGCGCAATATCAACTAATGAAGTCAATGCTGCGATGGGAATCATTTGTGCAACGCCAACTGCTGGTTCTTCAGGTACAATACCAGGTATACTATTCAAGTTAGAAAAGACACACAGATTAACACAAGCACAGATGATTGACTTTTTATTTGCAGCCGCGCTATGTGGTAAAATCATCGCAAACAATGCAAGTGTTGCAGGTGCCATTGGTGGCTGTCAGGCAGAGGTGGGATCAGCCTCTGCAATTGCAGCGGCGGCAGCAGTTGAGATATTTGGTGGAACACCTGAAGAAAGTGGTCATGCGATGGCTTTAGCTATCAGTAATTTATTAGGATTAGTTTGTGATCCTGTGGCAGGGTTGGTTGAAATACCGTGTGTTATGCGTAATGCTATAGGTTCAGGCAACGGACTAATTTCAGCTGATTTAGCATTAGCGGGAATACAAAGCAGAATACCAGTTGATGAAGTGATAGAGGCGATGGATAGAGTAGGACGTAACTTGCCAGCATCATTAAGAGAAACTGGATTGGGGGGTCTAGCTGGAACGCCTACTGGAGAAGCGATAAAGAAAAAGATATTTGGACAAACAAGTGTTGAATCTTAAAATAACTAGGGCCATATAACTTGCCAGCATAAAAAATTAAATTGAAAAAATACATGTTTCCCACTAAACTAAATTAAAAGAGGTGGGAGACATGTTACTGAAACTAGGGCTTATTTTTATTGTGTTTGTTATAAATAGTATCGTGACGTACTACTTAACTACGAACGGTACATGGGTCAACCTATTGTTGAAATCATTGTCGCTAAGTCTGACTATTGTCTTTATTTATAATTACGTAAAACTAATGATAACGATAAAACGACAAAAATAGTAATATGATTAAATTAGAATTGAAAATATAGTAAAAGTATAGAAATGAAAAAAGGTTGGAACGACAAGCGTTCCAACCTTTAATTATATTTATAAAAGATATCTTAAGTTCATAGTATGTGATGTCTTATTATTATGAACTTGTGATTTCACCGTATTCTTTTGAATGATAAGTGTCAGTATCTAAGTTGTTTGTCAATTTAGCTGTACCTGTACCTGCAAGCATAGAGTCGTTAACATTTAATGCAGTACGACCCATATCGATAAGTGGTTCTACTGAAATCAGCACACCAGCTAATGCAACAGGTAAATTTAAAGTAGATAATACAATGATAGAGGCGAATGTTGCGCCACCACCGACACCAGCAACACCAAATGAACTAATCACAACAATGCCGATGACAGATAATATAAATTGTAAGTTAACTTCGACACCAGCTGCTGGCGCTACCATGATTGCTAACATTGCTGGATAAATACCGGCACAGCCGTTTTGACCAATAGAAAGACCAAATGAAGCTGAGAAGTTTGCAATACCATCTGGCACACCTAAACGATTTTTTTGAGTTTGAACATTAAGTGGTAATGCACCAGCACTTGAACGAGAAGTAAATGCAAATAACAATACTTCAGATGTTTTCTTAACAAATGTAACAGGGTTTAGTCCCATACCCGTTACAATGAGTAAGTGAATGATATACATTACAATTAATGCCGCATAAGATGCGATTACAAATTTGCCTAACGTCCAAATTGCACCAAAGTCGCTTGTCGCGATTGTATTCGCCATGATAGCTAAAATACCATATGGTGTTAGACGTAGTACAAATGTCACAATCGCCATAACGATATTATAAATTGCATCGATACCGCGTTTAAGTAAATGGCCGCTTTCAGGTTGTTTACGCATAACACGTAAGAATGCAAAGCCAACAAATGCAGCAAAGATTACTACAGCGATTGTTGATGTTGTACGTTGACCAGTGAAATCTAAGAATGGGTTACTTGGTAATAATTCTAAGATTTGTTGTGGTAGCGTGTTCGCTGTCATATCCTTAGCTTGACTTGCGATTTCACTACCTCTTGAGCTTTCAGCACTACCTAAATCAATCGTAGATGCGTCTAAACCAAAGACAAGTGCTGAGATAATACCGATAATTGCTGCAATTGCTACAGTCCCAATTAAGAAAATGAAGATATAGATGCCAATTTTAGCAAATTTTTCTCCAATATTAATTTTAGTAAATGCTGAAACGATTGAAATAAAAATTAAAGGTATAACAATCATTTGTAAGAATGAAATATAGCCATCTCCAACTATACTAAACCAATCTGTGGTTTGTTTAGTGACCTTTGAGTCCACACCGTATATTAAATGTATGGCAATTCCAAAGACAATCCCGATGCCTAATGCTGTAAAGACACGTTTAGGAAACGAAACATGTCTTCTTGCCATTACATATAATCCGATAAGGAAGGCCATAAAAATAATGATGTTTAAAATTGTTAGTAACATAAAAACAAGACCTACGCTTTCTTTTATTTAATTTATTTTGTTAAATCCGATACGCATACTAAGGATAGTAGCAAAACGAATAATATTCAAGTCAATTACTCAAAAAAATTATAAAATTTATATGACTTTATTTTTGAAACAGAATCGGAAGGGCTATAAATATAGGTAGGGTGTGGTGTCAAGGTGTTTGTGGCTAAATTAGATAGAAATTCAATTTGGATGAAATTAAGGGAAGTTTTTGGTTTAGAAACTAAATAATCCATTAAAGGAAGAAAATGAAGTAACCGCAGTTTTGGTTTTGGAAAAACTGGTGGACATTTTAGACGCCTTTGGGTAGAACAATATGATAGTTAAACGAGGGCTTAATTAGTCATAATAGCGCTGAATATTAGAAAAATAGTTACACAACAAGTTACGAAATTTCATGCAAAACAAAGAAACGTCAATTTCTATACTATTTCAATAGAAATTGACGTTTCTTTTTAACCAAAGGCTTTGACGCCTTGGAATTATCTGTCACTTATAAATTGAAGAGGCGTGCGAAAAATCCTTTACGTTCTTCTTTGCGCTCTTCTTTAGCAAGTGGCGAACCGTAAGAAGTAGTTGAAGTAGCCTCTTTAGATGCATTTGATTGCTGTGAATCTGATTCATTTGCAGTAGATGACGCTGATGCGACCGCTTTATTATGATCTGTTTTTTGCTCAACTTCAGAAGCTTCTTTGTGAGTATCCGGTTTAATAGAGTCATCTGCTTTATCAGCTGAGTTTACTTTAGAAGTTTGTTTTTCATCTTCCGAATTTGGTGATTGTACTGATTGTGCTGTAGGTTGTTCACTAATTTGTGTGATTTCTTCATCAACAGTTTCTGCTGATACATTTTCAGAAACTTCATTTGTATGTGGATCTGTTGTGTCAGCCATTTTATCAGGTGTTACTTTAGTATTAGCTTGTTCAGTTATATTTTCAGTGAATGCATTCGCTTCATTATTAATTGAACTTTGGTTGGTATGCACACTTTCAGATTCGACATTAGATTTCACAAGTTCAGTTTGTTCTTTTTGAGAATCTTGAATGACACTTTGTGTAGATTTAATTTCGTCTGTAGATGATTGAATTGCTTTAAGTGATTCTGTATTTTCTTCTAATTTAGATGTAATTTGATTTTGCATTTTATGCAATTCTTGCTGTTGTTGGTGCACTTGATTAATCATTTGTCCAAGCATTTGGCGCTCGTCACGCATATTTTGAATTTCAGTACGTAAGTCCTCTACGAGTAAAGATACATTTTGGTCTGAAGGTAGATTGTTGTCATCTTCTTTGACTAATACCTGTAGAAAATCTTTTTCTTTTTCGAGTTCTTCAAAAGCTAAATCATAGCTATTTGTCTGCTTAACTTTATCAGCAATATCTTGGAAGAGTTCAATATCCTCTTCTTGGAAATCTGTAGCTTCGCGGCCACGATATTCAGTTTTACTAAGTTGATAACCGCGTTCTTCTAAATGTTGAACAATTTTACGGACTTGCTTTTCACTTAGTTCAACACGTTGTGCAAATTCTTTAGTTAACATAGAAATGAGTCCTTTCATAAATGATTTTATGTATACGGACGTTTGTCTTCGGTTAGTGAAACGTCAGTCTTACCTCTATGTTAGTCTAAACTGTTTTAACAGTGATTTCAAGTGGTGTACACTATGATTTACGTAAATCCATTTCTTCTAATAGTGGGTAAATAATACTTCTAGAAATTCTGTTCGCAAATACATACTTTAATATATAGTTTGATTTAATACATGGTCCATATATGTCTTTTGTCAGTTCTATATTAGATTTGATAAATAAATCTTTCGGTGATCCCTCTGAATATCCATTTAAATTTGGGGCTAAATAGTCTAGATCATATTGCTTTTCAAAACCATGGCTAAATAAAAATTCACGTCTATTACTGAGCACTTGTTGCTCAGCTTCTGAAACAAGTTCTGGTTCTTTAGGTACCTCTAGCATAATAAAGTTTACATCGTGTTCATGTAATTGATTGGATAAATAATTAATTTCTTTTTCAATACGCGCTAAAGTTTTTGTAATTAATTCACCGTGATCCGGTTGGTCATTTGCAATCAGATAGATTAAAAATGCAGAATTTGTCGTTGCTTCATAATGTGCAGTTGCTAAACTAACAACTTTATCTGACTGTAATCCTACTAAAAAGATATAGTCATCTTTGGTATGTTCATTTTTTAAAGATTGTTTAAATATTTGTTCATCTTCGGATAAATCAATGTCAAATTGCCCATCGTAAAGTTTTAATGCTGCTTTAAATAATGGATCATCAATTGATTTGATAGTTTTAAAATCCATGAATAGATGCACCCCCAATAATAATGCGTTTATTATAACATAGGAAATTAATGGAAATCAGTGAAAATATTGTATGCATCATTTGTAATAGAAATAAAATAGGAGCGACACAGAAACCACAAAATACATAGTGATTTTCTATGTTCGCTCCTGATAAAGGTAGTCTATATGTTAAGCAGTAATTTGAAAGTATGTTGTGATCATTTTTAAATAGTTGCATTAAATCACAATTTGATTAAGCGCAGATTAGGATTTTGGTCCGTTTGTTTCTTCTACGTAATGTTTATCTTCAACAGTATTGCCTGCATATGCAGCGTTTGCTTTTTGAACTTCTTCATGAGAAGAGTTATCTCTAGTTGCAACAACTAGAAAGTTATTATCAAGAAGTTCTTTTTTAAAACGCTCTTTATCATAATCATTAATATCGTAATAAGCTAAAACAGTTTCTTCGCCGTCTTCTCCAGTCAGAATTTTAGCCATTTTGTCACTGAATGAACCACTCGTTGCTGTTAGGTTTACTTCAGAATCATGTAACTCGTCAAAATGAAGTTTTGTCTTACTTAATACCGAAATTTCAGATTCAACATAACCTTCTGACAATTTTTGTTGGATAGTTGGTAGTATTTCATCTTTGCTTTGTACAATTGTAAAATCTGCCATTGTCTTGTCCCTCCGTCCATTTTTCTATTGTTTATCTAATACTTTCCATATTAACTACTAGGTAAAACGAATATATTTTTATTATATAATGAAGTGACATATCTGACAATGTTGATTTTAAAGTAAAGAAAACGGTTACTACAACCGTTAATTATTAACAAATCTCTTTTTATAAAGCGCTTACTTATAATGTTCGTATTGAAAATCATGCTGAAATTTGCTATCATCAGTTAATAATTTATCTAACTCATATAATCTAGAGAATATGGCTCTAGAAGTTTCTACCATGTTGCCATTAACGACATGACTATGGGTAACCAATACAATACAAAGCATTCAACTCCAATCGTTTTAAAGCTTTATTAGGGAAATGAAGTTATACATATAATTTTCTAAAACAATTGTAGTGTTTTCAATTTTTACATAATTAGGGAAATGAATGTTGAAGACTTAATTTGCAACGCACATGTTGTAAGTTAAACATCAGTTCTTTATAGTATTGCACGTTCACTCATAGATCCTGAAACTAAGTTAGTTTAGGATTTTTTTTGTATAAAAAATGAGGAGGTTTTTTGAGTGGATTTGTTAAAACGGAAAGTTGAGGCAGACGGTGTCGTCATTGATGAGAAGATTTTGAAGGTAGATGGGTTTTTAAATCATCAAATAGACGCAAAGCTGATGCACGACGTGGGACTAACGTTTTATAATCAATTTAAAGATGAAGGGATTACGAAAGTATTAACAATTGAGGCATCTGGTATTGCACCAGCAATCATGGCAGCAATGCACTTTGATGTGCCGTGTTTATTTGCTAAAAAAGCAAAGCCCAGCACGTTAACGAAAAATACTTATCAAGCTGATATCCATTCATTCACTAAAAATACGACGAGTACTGTAATGGTTTCAGATGAATTTTTAGACGAAAATGATCGCGTATTAATCGTCGATGATTTCTTAGCTAATGGTGATGCATCATTAGGCTTAAATGAAATTGTTCAACAAGCCAATGCTGAAACTGTTGGCATAGGTATTGTAGTTGAAAAGAGTTTCCAACCAGGCAGAGAACGTTTAGAAACAGCAGGATTGAAAGTATCGTCTTTATGTAAAGTGGCTTCTCTAAGTGGTAACAAAGTGACATTTGTAGAGGAACAATCATGAAAACATTCATCTTAAGTTTACAACATCTATTGGCGATGTATGCAGGCGCTATACTCGTACCGATTATTGTAGGGACAAGCTTAGATTTTACTCCAGAACAAATTGCCTTCTTAGTCACTGTTGATATTTTCATGTGTGGTGTAGCCACATTTTTACAAGTTTGGAAAGGTACAGGCACTGGGTTGCCCATTGTCTTAGGCTGTACATTTACAGCCGTTGCACCGATGATTTTAATCGGGCAAACTAAAGGTATCGGTGATTTATACGGTTCCCTTTTCTTATCAGGTATATTGGTTGTCATCATTGCTCCATTTTTTTCATATTTAGTTAAATTCTTTCCACCAGTTGTGACAGGCAGTGTTGTTACAATTATAGGTATCAATTTGATGCCAGTAGCGATGAATTATTTAGCAGGTGGAGAAGGGGCTGAAAATTTTGGTGATGCCAAAAACATCTTACTTGGTGTAATTACATTAATAGTCATATTAATTGTGCAACGTTTTACAACAGGTTTCTTAAAATCTATTGCCATATTGATTGGCTTAATTGTAGGTACTGTATTAGCGTCAATATTTGGTATTGTTGATGTAAAACAAGTTGGTGAAGCACATTGGTTTTCATTACCACAACCATTTAGATTTTCAACATTCAGCTTTGATTTTGGCGCAACTTTAGTATTCTTTATTGTTGCATTAGTCAGTCTGATAGAATCAACAGGTGTTTACCATGCATTAAGTGAAATTACAGGTAAGAAATTGGAAAGAAAAGATTTTCGTAAAGGTTATACTGCTGAAGGTCTTGCGATTATCTTAGGATCTATTTTTAATGCATTCCCGTATACTGCTTATTCTCAAAATGTAGGCTTAGTATCATTATCTGGTGCTAAAAAGAACAAAGTTATCTATGGCATGGTTATCTTGCTCATTATTTGTGGTTGTATTCCTAAATTGGGTGCCTTAGCAAATATGATTCCTCTACCAGTATTAGGTGGTGCAATGATAGCAATGTTTGGCATGGTTATGGCATATGGTGTTAGTATATTAGGTAATATTAATTTCAAAAATCAAAATAATTTGTTGGTTATCGCGGTATCAGTTGGACTAGGAACGGGTATAAGTGCAGTACCTCAAGCGTTTCAAGCTTTAGGAGACCAATTCGCATGGCTAACTCAAAATGGTATTGTACTCGGTGCGATTTCAGCAATTGTTTTGAATTTCTTTTTTAATGGCATTAAGAATCAACAAAACATAGAAACTATGGAATAATGGAGCTATAAAACAAATATTAGGAGGCTGTATTCATATGTGGGAAAACAAGTTTGAAAAAGAATCTTTAACTTTTGATGATGTGTTATTGTTACCAGCAGAATCAGATGTATTGCCGAAAGAAGTAGACTTAAGTGTTCAATTATCAGAAGGTATTAAATTAAATATCCCTGTTATTTCAGCAGGTATGGATACTGTAACTGAATCCAAAATGGCGATCTCAATGGCTAGACAAGGTGGTCTAGGTGTCATTCATAAAAATATGAATATTGAAGATCAAGCAGATGAAGTTCAAAAAGTTAAACGCTCAGAAAACGGTGTTATTTCAAACCCTTTCTTCTTGACGCCAGAAGAAAGTGTGTATGAGGCAGAAGCATTGATGGGAAAATATCGTATTTCCGGTGTACCTATTGTAAATAATGAAGAAGAGAGAACATTAGTCGGTATTTTAACAAACCGTGATTTACGTTTTATTGAAGATTTCTCTATTAAGATTTCAGATGTTATGACTAAAGAAAACTTAATTACAGCTCCTGTAGGTACTACTTTAGATGAAGCTGAAGAACTATTACAGCAACATAAAATAGAAAAGTTACCGTTAGTTAAAGATGGTAGATTAGAAGGTTTAATCACAATCAAAGACATTGAAAAAGTACTTGAATTCCCAAATTCTGCTAAAGACAAACTTGGCAGATTGCTAGTTGGTGCAGCGATTGGTATTGCAAAAGATACAGATATTCGTGCTGAAAAATTAGTTGAAGCGGGTGTAGATGCCTTAGTTATTGATACAGCTCATGGACATTCTAAAGGCGTTTTAGAACAAGTTAAACACATTAAAGAAAAATTCCCACAAGTGACATTAGTTGCCGGAAACGTTGCGACTGCTGCAGGTACTAAAGCTTTATACGAAGCTGGTGCAGATGTTGTCAAAGTAGGTATAGGACCTGGCTCAATTTGTACGACTCGTGTGGTTGCTGGTGTAGGTGTACCACAAATTACAGCCGTGTATGACTGTGCAACAGAAGCACGTAAGCATGGAAAATCTATTATTGCTGATGGTGGTATTAAATTCTCAGGAGACATCATCAAAGCATTAGCTGCAGGTGGACATGCTGTGATGTTAGGTAGCTTACTTGCAGGTACTGAAGAAAGCCCTGGTGCAACAGAAGTATTCCAAGGTAGACAATATAAAGTATACAGAGGTATGGGTTCATTAGGTGCAATGGAAAGTGGTTCTAACGACCGTTACTTCCAAGAAGATAAAGCGCCTAAAAAATTCGTCCCTGAAGGTATTGAAGGTCGTATTGCTTATAAAGGTCCATTACAAGATACGATTTACCAACTTATGGGCGGTGTGAGATCAGGTATGGGTTACACTGGTTCAAGAAACTTAGAAGCATTAAGAGAAGAGGCACAATTTACACGTATGGGACCTGCTGGTTTAGCAGAAAGTCACCCACATGATGTGCAAATTACAAAAGAATCACCAAATTATTCATTCTAAGTTAAAAGGAGATTTAAAGTTATGGAAATGGCGAAAGAGCAAGAGCTCATACTTGTTTTAGATTTTGGTAGCCAATATAACCAATTAATTACACGTCGTATACGTGAAATGGGTGTGTATAGTGAACTGCACGACCATGAAATTAGCATTGAAGAAATCAAACGCATGAATCCGAAAGGGATTATCCTTTCAGGAGGGCCGAATTCAGTATATGAAGAGAACTCTTTTACGATTGACCCAGAAATTTACAATTTAGGTATTCCTATTCTAGGTATTTGTTATGGCATGCAATTAACAACTAAATTGTTGGGTGGAAAAGTTGAACGTGCCAATGAAAGAGAATACGGTAAAGCCGTGATTAATGCGAAAACTGACGAATTATTCTTCGGACTACCTGAGGAACAAAATGTTTGGATGAGTCATTCAGATAAAGTTATTGAAATCCCAGAAGGTTTCGAAGTGATTGCAGACAGTCCAAGTACGAACTATGCAGCAATTGAAGATAAATCACGCCGTATCTACGGTGTTCAATTCCATCCTGAAGTACGTCACACTGAATTTGGTAATGACTTATTACGTAACTTTGTACGTCGCGTGTGTGAATGTACTGGTGAATGGTCAATGGAAAACTTTATAGATATTGAAGTTGAAAAAATTCGCGAACTCGTTGGTGATCGCAAGGTATTATGTGCAATGAGTGGTGGTGTAGACTCATCTGTTGTTGCAGTATTACTACACAAAGCGATTGGCGACCAATTAACATGTATCTTCGTAGACCATGGCTTACTACGTAAAGGTGAAGGCGACATGGTCATGGAACAATTTGGTGAAGGCTTCAATATGAACATCATTCGTGTCGATGCTCAAGAACGTTTTATGAATAAACTGCAAGGTGTGTCAGATCCGGAACAAAAACGTAAAATCATTGGTAATGAATTCGTTTATGTCTTTGATGATGAAGCATCTAAGCTAAAAGGTGTTGATTTCTTAGCGCAGGGCACATTGTATACAGACGTTATTGAATCAGGTACAAAAACAGCACAAACGATTAAATCACACCATAATGTAGGCGGATTACCTGAAGATATGGAATTCCAATTAATTGAGCCTATTAATACGTTATTCAAAGATGAGGTACGTGAATTAGGTATCGAATTAGGTATTCCAGAACACTTAGTATGGAGACAGCCTTTCCCAGGTCCAGGTTTAGGTATTCGTGTGCTGGGTGAAATTACAGAAGATAAACTTGAAATCGTACGCGAATCAGATGCGATTTTAAGACAAGTCATTCGTGAAGAAGGTCTTGAACGTGATATATGGCAATACTTCACAGTGTTACCTGGTATTCAATCCGTAGGTGTCATGGGAGACTACCGGACGTATGATCATACTGTTGGTATTCGCGCAGTGACATCTATTGATGGTATGACAAGTGACTTCGCGCGTATTGATTGGGAAGTCTTACAAAAAATTTCAAGCAGAATTGTTAATGAAGTAGACCACGTTAACCGTGTTGTCTATGATATTACATCTAAGCCCCCAAGTACCATCGAGTGGGAATAATAGAATAGAATGATGAAACCCCTTAAGCATAGGCTTGAGGGGTTGTTTTTTGTGGTTGAGGAATGTAAAAAGGGCATGATTTGCAATTTTATGAATTTCGGGCATTAAAAAAAGAGGTAATCAATAAAAGTTACCTCCCTAATATGAAGAATTATTTAAATAATAAAACATACGCAATCCCCATAAATATACCGACTATAGACATTATCCAAATTAAATGAGGATTAAATCTCCAATCACTTGTAGATGTCTTAGCGATTTTTTTTGAATACCATAAATCTAAAGTTTTAAATAAAGCGAAAATCAATCCGAATAACAAAGGATAAATAATAAAATTCATGTTATCACTCTTTCTATTGTATTATAAATTATTGTATTTTCTCTAATTTTTTCATCATATCTTTATCCATTTGCTCAGTTACGTGACTATATATATGTAGGGTAGTTTTATGATCAGTGTGCCTCACACGCCCATTATTGCTTTGGGAGATACACCTAATTGCGATAATAATGATATGTGACTATGACGTATAGTGTGGCTTGTTGTGTGTTTTGTAATACCTGCGCTAGATTCTGATTGTTGCATATTTCTATTGATGGTACTAAGCGATATAGGATTGCCACGATGATTAGTGAATATAAATCGATATTCTTGATAAATAGATGCCCATTGAATAGCCTTTTTATTCTCTAACATAGCTTTGTGTGAAATGTCACAACTGCGAGAGGTTAGTGAAATTGATCTATAAAAAGCCCCAGTTTTGGTTGTATCTTTAAGGCTTACTGTATTATTTTCATTATGCCAATGAATTGTAACGTTTATTTCTAAGGTTTTATTATCAAAATCAATATTATCTGGTTGAATTGCTAATAATTCCCCTATACGCTCATTTAAGAGCCTTTGAGCTTCTTTCTGTGACTACTTATCATTCTTATTTAGAACAACGCTTACACGTTTCCATTTGTCTATAAATGGGTCTTTATACATCTCATAGAAACGATATTGCGTTTAGTTATGTTTATTAGAGAATTGTTCATGCCACATTTGTTATCCCTCCTTAAGATATAAAATAAATAGAGGAGGCGTATTACCCATGAAGAAATTTATTTGTCTTTTAATAAATATTTGACTTGATTATAAATTATTCATCATCTTCTAATAAGTTAATTATATTAACGGTAATTTCTTTAGTTACAGGGTTAATACTTACATCTTCGTTATAACCTAAAGATTTTACTTTTATGGTATCATTATCTATTTTTAATGCTATTTCAACGTGTTGGTATCCTTGTAAAATTAATAATGTATCTTCATTAACAACAACATCATGTGAACCTTTTCCATTTACAGTGACATTCCACTCATTAAATTTAAATTGCATGATAAATTCCACCCTTTGTTATGTATTATTTCTCTTTCTTAAAGCTAAATACTAAAAATGATATGCTAATAACCAAAAATAAAGGCATTACTGTAATAGATAATACTAGAAATGTCATTGCGAAAACAAAGTACGTTTCATCTACTTTATATTTACCGAACTTCATAATATTCCTCCTATTTACGTTACTCAAATCCGTATATTAAGCAAATTACAAATACTACAAAAACTGCTGGTACAAATATAGATACTATTAAAAGTGGTATGGACATGATTAAATAGTTGAAATCGTATTTATATTTACCAAATTTCATGTAATCACTCCTCCCCCTATGTAATTTACTAATAAGTACTGAGCTTTAAATTGTCGAAAGTAGTATATAAGACTTTTAAGATGTCTAAAAAATCATCATAATATGAATCAATCTATAGATATATTGAATTTTGTTTAAGAATCCAATAAAAAATACATGTGGGATGATCTTTTGATATTTAATATTATCCAATTCAAAATGATAGTGAGATTGTTATTATGTCAATAAGTTTAATAAAAGATCTGTTAAATAAGTTTCCATAAATGCTGCGATTATAATTAAAGGTAGGGCAATTAACAAATAAATTTTCAATAAATTAAGTATTGCTAATTTGATAGAAAGATTTTGTTTCTTACTCTTTCTGAAAATGTTATTAATTTTTCTAATAATAGATTGATTAACTTTAAATAAGGCACTAGCTATGAAGCAAAAACCCAATATTTCTACGATAGAATGAGGTGTAGAAGCTATAATCATCATGCTCCCTTTATATAAATCAAAATGAAGTACGAAGCCAAACGCTATACCTAGTGGTACTGTTGTTTTTATTATATTTAAGTAATATAGAAAAGGAATTGGAATTATAGTCAGTATTAGCATTTGAAAAGGCACTTTAAAGCCATTGTTTAGTATATATTCCCAAACCTTTTGCAAACCTCGTGCCTTATCTACGGAATTATGAGTACTCTCTGTAGCACTTTTTAAAGTTTCTATAGATGGACTGAATATAATTGCCAAAATAAGGGTGATTAAAAAAATCAATAATGTTGTAAATAAGAATTTTAATGTTCTTTTGAGATAAGCATCATCTTGAATTTTAAGCATATATGCCTCCGTGTAATAAAGGGTGTGTATGTAACTAATATCACACTATCAAATATTTATTAATATTAATAGGTTATTTAAATAAATGTAGTTCTCTAAAATGTACACATTATTATAAGTTCTGTTAGGCTGTTTTGTTATAATTACATTTATTTAGAAATAAAATTTATACATTTAGGCAATATAAGTTTTTGAAAAATATGTTATTATATTTTTGAGTTATCCTCAATATTATTAAAAAGAAAACAAAATTTAAGGAGAAAATTATGTTAAGTGGATTGTAAGATGTTCTAGGTTTTTTTATTGACCTATTTATGGGAAAGTATTCCCAATTTTATTTAATAGTATTTATATTAATAATTGTGTTAGCTGCTATAATAGATTTGTTTATATCGATTGGTTTTAAGAAATCAGAAAATAAATTATTATTATTTATTAAAAGTTTAGGTATTCATTTCGTTGGTATTATAGTCTTTTGCGGTATTCTGTTATTCATTAATCGAATATTAACTTTTATACCATTCTTTAATTTTAACTCTAAATCAGAGGAGTTAATGGGTTTAACTGGTATTACATTATATTTATCATTACTTTTTGTATTGTTTGTAGGACTATTTTTCATGAAAATGAGAGGGCATAAATTATTTCATGTTGTAATACAGTTTTTTATTGCTATAGCTATTTTTTACATAGGGACTTTATTATTAAATTTCTCAATACCTTTTAGCATGCTAATCATACTAGCAGATATTGTTATAGTTGTTTTAATTGGGAATGTACTATTGGAATATATAGAAAAGGTGGATTAGTTATGTGGATAGCAATATTTAGTATGTGGTTTTGTATAGGAACGGCATTCTTAGCTATTTATTTAAATAAGGAGAAATAAATATGTCTATACCATATGTAGTAATGCTAATGACAACGATTTACACTTTTATTTATTGGATATTGTTTTATATTTAGTAAATGGGTTATTGGTGTATTTATTGCAGTATTTATTCAATCTATTTTATTATTTAGTATCCGTTATTTCTGGCAAGATAAATCATTTGAAGATGTATTTATACATTCATTTGATTGTCTCACAATAGTTGTAGTAACTATATTTGCTATTTATAAAATCAATAAAGCTAAATCAGGTGAGTAGTGTTAAGATACTGTAAAAAGTATTAAACAGTTTAATTGTTCATAATATGATTGTATTACTATCAGCAATAATGGAAACTTATGTTTTACCTCTTTGGTATTTTCACATTTAGACAAATTAAATGAAAAGGGCCTATATAAAAGGAGTATTTTTCTTGAAAAAATTATTGATCGTTAAGAGTTCCGAGGTTCAACATCAATAAAGAAATTGGAAAAGTAACAATGTAAATGTTTGAAAAATGAGGTGTTGTAATGAAGAGTTTAAATATCATATCTAATATATTGATTTTATTAATTATAGCAACTTCCATATTAACAATATTGGATTTAATAAGTCTTATAAATTTTCCATTTTCTTTATCCGTTATAGGTTTAATACTTATCTTAAATTATTGGATTGAAACTAAAAAAGAAGGAAAAACTGAAGTTCTTTACTTATCAGTAGGTGCAGTTTTGTTTATTTTAGGTTTAATAGAGATTTTGTTCTTTTAGAAAGGAGTTTTCTCTTGTATTGATATTAGGATGAGCACCAAAAAGTGCTTGCCCTATTTTATTTTACAAATAAAAATGTTTTGATTAATAATATTTCGAAATGATAAAAAATGTAAGGAGTGGGTTATTTGAAATGGTTTTTACTTATTGTACAAGTGATTTTAGGGGTGTTTTTAGCATTCTTTGCATATAAACAAATGAATCAAGCCCATTTAGACACATGGTTTGGAGTTTATGTTATATTGTTTGCAATTTTTGTGGCTTGGTATGCTAAACATTATTATAAAAGTTAAGACTTCAGAGACTCAACATCAATAAAGCAATAATGTTTTATAGTTTAAAAAGTGAAAGGGGGCTTTTTATTATGAATGAAAAAAATCGTGGTATTTTTTCTATGACTTCTTTGATTATTTCTTCTGTATTTTTCTTCATTAGTCTTGTTGTTTTTGCTTTTCAAATAAATTCAGATGTGGCTTCTTTATGTACAACTTTAGGAATTTTATTTGTTGGTATTTATGGAGTGTTAGCTAAATTTAAACTAGGTTATATAGCTATTATTTTAGCTTTAATAGCTATAATTTTGAACTTAGCGTTTTAGGTTTGAGAAACGAGTTCTTCTTGTCTTGATACATAATATAACTACCTATTAGCAGAAGTGTTGGTGGGTTTTGTAATACATAGCGAACAATTGAAAGTATTTTAGCCAAATGGGACATTTACTTATGTACTTGTCCTGTTTTTTTATGAGTAGACATAAATGATAATTTAACACTTATGATTTTAAATATCTAAAAACTAATGATAAAATACAATTAGATTAAGCTTAATTTGATATGTAAAAAGATTAATTAATCGTTATTATTGAATTTCAAAAATTATTGGAGTGATTTTCATGGCAAAACCATTATTTGAAACAACTGTCATAAGTAATGGCGGAAGAGATGGAAAAGTTTTTAGTGAAGATAATACATTTTATCAAGACTTAGCTGTTCCAAAAGAAATGGGCGGCAACGGCGTTACTGAGTCAAACCCTGAACAGTTATTTGCAGCAGGTTATAGCTCTTGTTTTAACAATGCACTAATGCATATTTTGAAAGGTGCAGACAAAGGTACGATCGAGCCAGAAGTCCGTGCGACTGCTTACTTATTGCCAGATAAATCTGATGGCGGTGTAAAATTGGCAGCTGAATTAGATGTATCACTTAAAGATCTCAGCCAAGAAGAAGCGGAGATGTTCGTTGAAAAAGCGCATAATTATTGCCCGTATTCGAAAGCACTAAAAGACACGATTGATATTGAAATTACTGTAAGCGTTAATTAAGTAAAGTGATGCAAAAAGCTAGATAAGATTTTTAGAAATTTTATCTAGCTGTCATATATTTATATAACCGTATCTTAATTGGTGCGGTTATTTTTTATGAAATAATATAATCCAACTAAATGTTTAAGTACTTTTATAAAGAAAAAGTATCAATTTGATCATAAACATATTGGTATAAATCAGAAAATATTTTATGGAATTTAGCACTGTATTTTTAGTGATGATGATATTGTTGCAGCATTAAAAAATGGGTAACCTTCAGTGGAAGCATCAACATTTTTAACAACAATTTTATAAATTGGAGGTATAATTATGCCTAAATCACAACAAGTATTGGTTGGTATATGTCTAATATTATTTAGTTTTAATTTTATAGCCCCTATTATTGGAACAATGATGCATATTAAAATATTAGAATTTAACTCACCGCTAATTAAAACTGTACAATTCGCTTTTGTCATAATTTTTGGTGTTTTTACATATAGACAAATTAAACGTAAAGGTTTCTAGAAGAATAAGACTAAAATACTATATGATTGGAGTTTTAATATGTCTATGCCAAACATAGTCATGCTAATACTTACTATAATAATGCTGTTATTTGTATTTGTTTTTGGTCTATTACTTGATAAACCAGTGATATATATGTTTATTGCGTTGTTTGTTCATTCAACGCTTTTATTCATCATTCGTTACTTCTGGCAAGGAAAAGAATTTGGAGAAGCATTTACACATTCTTATGATTTCATTACCATAACAATAGTTATTATATTTACAATTTTGAAAGTTCAAAAAGCAAAATCAAGTGAATAATATTTAATCATATAAAAAGAGCTGGAAACATTGCTGAGGTGCAGTTTCCAGCTCTTTTTATTTTGATTTGAACATTTTGACAGATTCGATATTAGCAATATTTAAATTTAAAACTTACATATTATTACTATTTTCTAGCTATATTTTTACTTAATTGGAAATATTCCTCTAATACACGAATAAATGCAATAATATAGTGATTAGTAATCCCCCGCAAGTATTCGTTATTAATTTATAAAATATATTGTATACATACAACAGATAACTTCTTGGTAGTTAATGAAAATTTTATATTACGAAAATTCACTTTAACAGTAAAAGTGAGTGAGATATTAATATTACAATAACTTGATTAGAAAGGAAGTTTTAAAATGAAAAAGGTACTATTATCTACAGCTTTATTAATGTCAGTTGTACAATTTAGCAGTCAAGGGGCAAATGGTGAAGAGATTCCTCATGGTATTTTGCATAAGGATGGAAGATTTACAGAGCCAAATGTGTTTCCACATAAAGATATAGCAGAGGTTGAAGAGCCAAAAGAATTAGAAGATGCTACGAATGAATTTAATCATAAATCTAATAGTGAGACATCCTTGCACAATAATGCAGTAAATGAAAAATTAAAAGATGAAGGTGGTTTAAACCCTAAAAATCCAGGAGCAGAAAGTAAGCGATTTAATAAAAATCAGCAGTTAGACGCTTCAAAAAATAGCGTGAAGCACAATGCAATAAAAGAATTACCTGATACAGGCATGATTTCAGATAATAGAACACTAACCATTTTTTTAGCCAGTATCTCATTGATTGCGGGTAGTTTATTATTATGTAAACGTGTTAATTTTAAAGTTTTTCAAAAATAAGACATTTTAGGTATTACTTTTGTGATAATCTTACAGTGATGTCATTTTGAATAGCATTAACCATAACAGAAATATTATGATGTGGATGTAGTCACAATCGTTTACTTTCCATAAGATAGTCATAGCTGAAACATTATTATGTTTCAGCTTTTGTTTTTATTACAAGTATAGTTTTATTTAAATATTTACCTATACAATAAGCTTAGGACTGAGACTTCATTTTATTGTAAAGAATACCCACGCCACAGCTGCTGTATCCTAATTGGTAATCAAACTTAATGATTTCGATATAAGGATTTTCTTCTAAGAATTCATTAACCTTCTTGTTTAGGCCTTTTTCTGTCATAGCCGTTAAATTTACAAATTTCATACGATGACTCCTTTGCTATTTTTTGTGTTTATTATATTATACAGTATATAAAAACATACTTTTTACAGTTCGAGTTTTAATTCAACTATATCATTTCTCATTTATGGTAGAAGATCATCTTATTTTGATTATTACTCAATTCAAATTTATTAGAACAAATTTGAATTGAGTAATAATAGATAAAAGCCTGTTGCCATAACTGCAAACAAACACCACATAAAGCGGCATTGTTTACCATTCATTGCTGCCGTACCTTCGTTTTCAGCTCGTCTAATAAGTTTGATATGTAAAAGTATTGTTGAATTTGAAGCATATACAAAAACGAAAATAATACCTAAAAGTGTAAGTAAAAATAGTTGCACAATACCCCTCCAACTTTATGATAGCTAACCCATATAATTTTAAAAAATAATCATATACAATGTTAATTATAAAATAACACATATGTTTTTATGTTGTAATAAAAATTAAAATTTATTTCGATATTTATTCTTTAAAAAACTTGTGGTACGATGTGGAATAAATCAGATGATATCTTGGAGGGCGAACCATGGCTATTATATTGTTGAGCATTGTTTTGATCGTTAATTTTGTTGAAGCGTTGTATTTAGGAATCAAATTTATTCGGTTGAAAATGCGTAATGCACCAGATCAAGCGTATAAAGATTTAGTGAGTTCTCCATTTTGGTTAATGTCACTCATTATTTCGATTATATTATTTGTGATTGCATACATATTGAGTTGAAAAACTTTAAGTGTGGTTAAGAGGGACTTGACTGTGTTTTGTAAATGAAAAGTTATTGTATTTGTGACGCCAAATTTTTTAAAACTCTACAACAGACTGTCTTTATTTCTTTTTAAATGAATTTTAGTATAGGAATAATGTAAATTAATATAGCGAAAAGGAAGTAATCCAATGAAACTTTCATCTATATTAATCAGTATTATAACTGGTTTGCTTATGTTTTTAGTGACGTTTTATACTAGCAATCATGCTGTTATACCATCATTAGTTATGGGAATTGTCGGTTTAATAACAAATATATGGATTGGTATTGACGCAAAAAAACGATTATAAGCGTTGAAATGATAGAAAAATATTAGAAGTATCAAAGACTGGGGCAAATGTTGTCTCAGTCTTTACTATATTATTGATTCATGAAACGTTAGTCAAAAGCGAGATAGATTATATCATATAGCGATTTTTATTTTTATGGACGCTATTGTTGTGATATTGCTCTCAAAACTTATGAATCTGTTTCATGGATAGTCAATTTCATCTTATACCCAAAGAATATAATGCATTATAATAGTATAAAATAATGAAATGTTTTGAAAAATTTTAAAAAGGATAGATATAAAATAGGTTCATTATAAGGGGATGAGGTATATGATTTCGGTGTTTTTATGGACGATATAGAAAATTGGTGCCATTTTGTCGATTTTTTATATCGTTTTATTAAATTATAAGTATAAATAAGAATTATCTAAATTAAAGTTTAAAATATAATTTCAGGGTATAGATGTAATATATAACTTTTGGAGTAATTTTAATTCATTGTAAGTGGTATGACTTGATTTATTGTTTTAAGTTTAGGGGTCAAAAAGTTAACTTGATATCATGTAACCTTAATTTGAGATGGATTTGGTGAATGAAATGGGGGATTCGAATGGTTAATGATTACAATAAAGATATAAAAATAGATAGAACTGATGAAATGCGTTCAGATGAAATTTCTAAAATGATTGAAGAGGGTGGACTAGGTGCTGATCAGTATTATGTTATAGATAAGTATCAGCCCAACCATAAGAGATTAGTAGAAAATATTGATCAATTTCGACAAGAATTAGTTCAAATGAATAATGATGATTTAGTAGATATTTTGATTATTAACACTCAAGAAAATACAAGTTCTAAGTATAGCCAAGCATTAATGATTATTAAGCATGAAATAGTCAAAAGAATGAATAACTAAGGCGTAGTCACTAAATCATTACAAACAAAGCGCGCAAGTTAGAAAGTTATATTTTGAAAATAAATATTTCTAACTTGCGCGCTTTTTATATTATCAGCACATTAAAGTGACTTTTTTATTAAGTGAATTATTTAAGTTGATTTAATGCTTTTTTAGGTACTTTATCTTTAGATACTTCTTCATAACTTTGGACATGACCAAGTTCGGTATCTAATTTTAAGAAATGATCTGATTTTAATGGTTTTTCACCAAAACCATTAAAATCTAAGTGTCTTTTTTCACCTTTTTTATTATAGCCATCTTGCTTATAATTATATGTGACAAAAGATTCTCCTTTATCATCTTTATCGTGTTCAACTTTTGTTGGTTTTTGAGTTTTTACGTAATATGCTTCATTAGTAATGAGGGGGTTTAATTTGGCAAAACTAACGATGTCAGGATTGTCTGCGTTTTTTTCTGCGTAAACTTTCCAGCCAAAAAGACCGATAAGAACAATGACAATGATAATAAAGATGCTTAGAAGTACTTTTATAAATCTGTTCATACTTATTACCTCCTTAAAGTAACTATCTATAATGTAAAAGTTGTTTGCATCGTTTGCTATATTTTTAAATTACAAAAAAGCATTTTAATATAACAATTTTGTCATTTTTTCATTAGTGATTAAATAGTATATATTCACTAATGGATTATATTACTAAAAATAAAGTGCAAAATATATTTTTTTGAAAATAGGGGTATACAAAGGTCGAATTATTCGTTATACTAGGTATTAAGTAATTTAGTTCGTGAAATTGATTTGTAGTTTTATTCTTTTGAATTTACTCCTTTTGATTTTTTAGACAGATTACAAATTTTTGTGCAAAAGCACTTGGAGGATTTTTATTATGAATAACGGTACAGTTAAATGGTTTAACTCAGAAAAAGGTTTTGGTTTTATCGAAGTAGAAGGCGGAAACGATGTATTCGTACACTTCTCAGCAATTAACCAAGACGGCTACAAATCATTAGAAGAAGGACAAGCTGTTGAATTCGAAATCGTTGAAGGCGACCGCGGACCTCAAGCAGCTAACGTTATTAAATTATAATAACGCATAAAAAAGACGAGCAACGCTCGTCTTTTTTTATTTGTCTTAAAATCAATATTTGAAATTATATGTGTGTATTCACTTTTAAAGGTGCAAATTCAAAGTCAACTTGTTAGTTGTTGCTGCGGATTTGCACCTATTTTTTGTTTTTTACTACCAATAAAATATTAATTACTCTTGAAAAATTGCTTAGCATTAATACATCATTGAAGCTAATCTTATAAAAGAATGGTAATAGCCACAAACAGCAACATAAAAATTAATTTTGGATGTATGCATGTAGAATAATTTTTAACATCATTTTGAGTTGAAATAGAGCCTTTTTTTAAAGTACGTCAATGAGAAATTACATATGAATATGTTGTATTTTGGCGAGACTCTTAAGGGGACAGGACAAGCTGAAGACTACAGGCTTAAGCTGTCCCCTAAGAAAGTGAGACAACAATACGAAATATTGAATAATAAAATAGCTATGAAGAAATCTATCGTCATAGATTTCTTCATAGCTAATCTTAGTATGTTTTTTTCACCGTTCGAGTTGTTGAAGCATTGCTACTTTCACTTAAATAGATTTAAAATTATACTTCATGCGTATTTTCCGCTTTGTTTTTTGTTTTTATCAGTAGTGTTAATATAAAACCAATAATTAATAAAAGCGTCGTGAATGCAAATGCTGCGTCAACACCTTGGACGGTTGCTTGTTGTGCAATGTCTGTTTTGGACTGATTTTCACTTGGAACATAGTTTGTACGAACAATTGCCATAATTGTAATCATAATGGCAGTACCAATCGCACCTGCAATAATTCTTAAAGAATTGATGATCGCAGTACCATGTGAAATATTTTTGCTTTCTAATGCGTTAATACCAATTGTATTCAGTGGCATTATAATCAATGCTACAGCAAACATTCTTATTGCGTAAATAACGACAATATACCAATAAGGTGTCTCTGACGTTAAGAAACAATGTAGAATTGTCATAAAAATTAACAGTATAAATCCAGGAATCGCCAATACTTTCAAGCCATATTTGTCATATATTTTCCCTGTATAGACGGACATGAATGCGTTGACTACTGCACCTGGTAAGATAACAAGACCTGACAGAATTGCAGATAGACCTAAGCCTGATTGGACATAAATTGGAATCAATAATGCTGGGCCTACAATTCCGATAAATAATACCATAGATGCAAATGCAGATAGTGAAAATGTACGATTTGTAAATACGCGCATATTTAATAGCGGATTATCGATTCTAATTTGTCTTGTTACGAAAATGGTAACAATTAAGATTCCCACAATAAGTGAAATAATAACGATTGGTGATGTGAAACCTAAGTTGCCTGCGCTACTAAAGCCGTAAAGCATTAAACCAAAGCCTAATGTTGAATATATAACAGAGG
Source organism: Staphylococcus sp. FSL W8-0271 (assembly GCF_038006605.1). Classification (NCBI taxonomy): domain Bacteria; kingdom Bacillati; phylum Bacillota; class Bacilli; order Caryophanales; family Staphylococcaceae; genus Staphylococcus; species Staphylococcus sp. FSL W8-0271. The sequence goes on along the minus strand of NZ_JBBOVM010000001.1, from coordinate 2,473,630 downwards.
TTTTGTCTAATTGTGTATGTTTGGTTTCGTTATTACTTTCTACAAATATCGCACCTACAATAAATGCAATAATCGCAATAAAAGCTACCACAATAAATGGTGCTCGCCAGCTAAATGTATCAATTAAAAACCCAGTTAAGGTTGGTCCGATTGCTGGTGCTGATTGTGCTACTATACCGGTAAGTCCCATTGCAAATCCACGTTTCTCAGAAGGGAACAGTGTGAAAACAGTGAATTGCATAAGCGGTAAGAGTATACCTGCGCCAATAGCTTGAATCACACGTGCAAACATGAGTAAGCCAAATGTAGGCGAAAGTGCTGCAATGATCGAACCAATGAGGAACGCACTCATAGAAAAAATATAGAGTGGTCTTGTATGAAATCGATCCATGAGAAAGGCTGTTAGTGGAATCATGATGCCATTCACTAACATAAAACCTGTAATTAACCATTGAGCAGTTGTATCAGTTATTTCTAATCCCGTAATAATTGCTGGTAGTGCGGTATTAAGCAATGTTTGATTTAGCATCGCTACAAAAGCACTACTTAGCATAACTAATATAATCGTATTTCTTTTTTTATTAGATATAACATTCTCCGACATTATAAACGCATCTCCTTTTTATAACATCCCATCGATAAATTTTAATTATTTTAAGTTAGCAAAGCAAACCATTCGGTTTAAAAAATTAATATTTTTTACAAAGGATTTCTAGAAAAAATTAATGAATAGATGATTTAGGTCGGAATACATTGTATTAAAGGTGTCACAGGTCAGTGATGTTCAATTAATGAAAAAGCTACGCTGTTTGCATGGTTGTGCAAACAGCGTAGCTTTTTGAAATAGATTGAGCACCTAATCGAAACTAATCATTTCAGATACATATAAAGCGATACGTATATTTAATGAATGGACAGGGTCTTCAATATTTGTGCCAATCATATTACTACATTTATTGATTCTATATTTCACTGTATTTCTGTGTATAAATATTTTATCTGCCGTTTTAGTTATATCGCATTGATTATCCATATACACTTTTAAAGTTTGTTTTAATTCCAAATCTTTTTTTTGTTTTGGATAACTCAGTGGGCCCAAAGTATGTTTAACGAAAGGTAATAACTTTTCTTGAGGTATAAGTTGCAATAACTCTTGGATATCTTTGGAATGATATTGTGAGATAAATGCTTTTGCGTTATTTAACAATTCATTTTCAAAGGCTTCATTAGCTTCAAAAAAGGAAGATGGTAACTGTGTAAATTCTGTTACTTCATTGCCAATGCCAAATGAAATCGTATCATCAAAGTATTCGCTATAACTTTGCTGTATTTTTTTAAGGTATTCAAAATAATATTCGTGACGATTTTGTATGAGTATCGCAAAACGATCGTTACTAGGTAATTTATAAACACTAATATAAGAATCAATATCGGTTAATTTATGCTTTAACCAAAGGAATGTGAGATGGTGCCGTTCATTTAAGTAATAACTATTTTCTAAATTATTTTTAGTATCAATACCGCAAATGATAATTTGATAATAGTCAGAAGGATAAATATAATATTGTCTTAATAAATCAGCATGCTTTTTAATCGAAAGGGTTTGATCGTTTTGATTATTGACCAATGATTCGAAAAATCGATTAATATCATTTTCTTCGGCCTCTTGTATTTTGGTGTTTTTGTATAGGGCGAAACTCAACACACTGACCACTTGTTCGAGTGTTAATAAACTAAATGGATAGGAAAGCTTATTAACTTGAGAAACCATTAAATAGTAAGGGAAGTATGTGTAGCCTAATACTTTGAAGATTACATGATCTTTATTCTCAAAGACGAGGTTATTTTTATCATATGTTAGCGCATCTTGATAATGGTTCATGAAATATTTGGTATGTTCAGTCATTAGGGCATTACCTTGTCTATAATGACGACTGTATGCTTCAGGTGCTTTGAATGGGTCAAATAGAATGATAGGTACGCCTAGTAATTTGCTCATGCGATCAATCATTGTATCAATACTGAAACCTTTGATTAATAATTGATTTAATTCTTGTTGTACTTGTAATGCATAATTTAGCTTTCCTGTTTCAGAATCTGAAATAAATGAAGAAATTTCATGTGTAATTTCACCTAGATTCCAACTTTCTGGTATCTCAATTAATGGAAATTCGATAGCATCCGCAAAATCAATGACATCTTGATTGATTTCATGCAAAAATCTTGAAACTTTGATGCCAAGTCCAGCAGTGTTTATATCATTCAAATCTTTAATTAACTTTTTCAAGTTATCTTGATTATCTTGAAATAAGACACCAGTTGTTAAGATAAATGAATTATTTGAAGTGAAATGCTTAATATCATTATTCTCAGTAATATCCAAATTGGTTACTTCTGCTGATAAATCTCCGTTGCTATTTAACAATTTTAAGCCTTTAAATTGGGGAACGGATAAAATTTCATTTAGGGTAGTCATAATTATGTCCTCCGCTTCTAATTTACACAATCACTCGTTATGAAAATGCATAAAAAATATCTAATAATAAATTCTATTTGTCTGTATTATCTTAAAAAGCAGCTTTTTTGTCAATTCGTGATAACGATTGTTCAAAATGCTCAAAAAATTTAGTGTATATCGTTAATTATACACTTATTTTGTCCGATTCCTATAATTTTATTGCATAGAAATGTCATTAATAACAAAGAAAAACGCTTACACTCGTACTACACTTATAACTGAAGATTATACATTTAGTTATTAGCTTATTAAAGTAAAGGAGATATCAATAGAATGGGAAGACAGCAGAACAATGTGGCATTATCACAGGCGGTTTTCGAAAAGCGCGGTTATAATAAAGATATAATGCCAAAGACACCGACACAAAGAAATAACTCCGCATTTAACTTTTTTACACTATGGATGGGTGCTGTACATAATATACCTAACTATACTGCAGTTGGGGGATTCTTATTAATAGGTCTATCGCCATTACAAGTAATATTTGCATTAATATTAAGTTCTTTTGTAATCGCTTTATTATTGGTAAGTAATGGTTATGCTGGTTCTAAATACGGTATTCCATTTGCTATGCATTTACGTCATACATATGGTGATGTAGGCGCGAAGTTACCCGGTATCCTACGTGGTGTTGTCGCAGGTATCGCTTGGTTTGGTCTGCAAACATTTGCGGGGTCACAAGCACTATTAATACTATTAAATAAAATATTCCCTGGTTTTGCGGATATTGGACAAGGCATATCGATACTTGGTATTTCTGTTCCAGGTCTCATTGCATTTTTAATATTTTGGGCTATTAGTTTTGCGATTGGATTTGGTGGTGGAGATATTTTAAATAAATTCACAGCTATATTAAATCCACTTATTTATATTGTTTTTGGTGGTATGGCTATCTGGGGCGTTATGGCTGCTGGTGGCGTTGGAAATATTTTAGATTATGAAATTTCTACAAAATCTAGCGGTATCATTTACCCAGCGATTTTATCCTTTATTTTAATTATCAACTCGCTTTTAGGCGTGTGGGCTGGTCCTGGTGCGAGTGTCTCTGATTTTACACAAAACGCAAAATCAACTAAGACACAGGTGGTTGGTCAAATTTCAGGTATCGTGGTTGCGCACATTTTATTCGCGATTGCGAGTGTGTTTATCATTATTGGTGGTTCAATTTATCTCGGTCATCAAGAGTGGAACATCTTAACAATTATTAATGAGTGGAGCAACTTTTGGGCTATTCTGATATCTACTGGCGTGTTATTAATGACGACGATTTCGACAAATGCGACAAGTAATATCATTCCAGCAGCGTACCAACTCACTGCACTTTTACCAAAATGGATTAATTACCGTCGTGGCGTAATTATTGCCTCGGTATTGAGTATAGTCATTATGCCGTGGAAGATGATGGAAGAAGAAGATAGCATTTTCTTATTCTTAAACGCGATAGGTGCTATTCTTGGTCCGGTAGCAGGTGTAATGACTGTTCATTTCTATATTGTGTCTAAATGTCACATTGATATAGATAAGTTGTATTTTGATTTGAAAGATAAAGAGCACAAAATACCACGTATTAATATTTCTGCATACGTCGGAACGATTGCTGGTGTTATCGTTTCACTATTAGGATTTTTACCAGCATTCACAGTGATATCAGACTTTTCTTGGTTTATAGGCTTTGTCATTGCCGGTGGTGTTTACTTAATTTTACATTATGTATTCCATGCAGAAAGAAGAAAAAAAGGAGGAGCAGATTATAATGAAGTATGATTTGATTATTAAGAATGGTTTAGTCATTTTAGAAGACGGGGAGCAACAAGTTGAAGTTGGTGTTAAAAACGGTAAAATTGCCGCAATTGGTCAAGCATTGGGAGAAGCTGAGCAAGTCATTGACGCACAAAATCAAATTGTTTCACCTGGAATGGTGGATGCACATGTGCATATTACTGAGCCAGGTGGTGGCTATCGTGACGGTTGGGAAGGTTATGTTACAGGAACAAATGCTGCTGCTAAAGGTGGCGTAACTTCATTTGTAGAAATGCCATTAAACCAAGTTCCAGCTACAACTGACAAAGCATCTATCCAAGCTAAATTTGACGCTGGGAAAGATGAATTATCAGTAGATGTCGCAAGTTATGGTGGTTTAGTACCATATAACTTAAATGGAGGTATTCAAGAATTAGATGAAGCGGGTGTTGTGGCTTATAAAGCTTTCTTAGCTACTTGTGGTGATCGTTCTATCGAAGGAGACTTTGAAAATGTTGACGATTATTCATTATATGAAGGCATGAAGCAAATTGCTAAGACTGGTAAAATTTTATCAATCCATTCTGAAAATGCGGCCATCACTGACCGATTAGGTGAAATCGCAAAAGAAAATGGTGAAACGACATTAAGTGCTTACGTGGATAGTCGTCCAGTATTTACAGAAGTTGAACCAATTCGCAAAATCATTTTATTCGCTAAAGAAACGGGCTGTCGTGTGCACATTGTACACGTTGCTTGTGAAGAAGGCGTTGATGAAGTCATCAAAGCACAACAAGAAGGTGTAGACATTACTTGTGAGACATGTACACACTACTTGTACTTCTATAAAGAAGAATTAGATGACATTGGACCAGTTGTTAAATGTTCTCCACCAATCCGTGAGCAATCTCGCTTAGAAGGAATGTGGGATCGTGTATTAAACGGTGATATTAGTTTTGTAACATCTGATCATTCACCTTGTACACCAGACTTAAAAGATACTGACAATGCATTTGAAGCATGGGGTGGTATTGCTGGGTTACAAAACAACGTAGATATTTTATTCGACGAAGGTGTTCAAAAACGTCAAATGTCATTAACAAAATTCGCTGACATTATTGCGACAGCACCTGCTAAACGCTTTGGTTTAGATGCAAAAGGCAGTATTGCAATTGGTAAAGATGCTGACTTCGTATTTATTAAACCTGACGCACCGTATACTTTACAAGCTGAAGATTTAGCTTATCGTAACAAAATGAGTCCATATATTGGACGTGAAATTGGTGCTCAAGTAACACGTACAATTTTAAGAGGACAAGAAATTTATAGTGATGAAGCAGGTATTTCAGATAAACGTATTGGACGTTTTATCTAAAAATTTCTTAAAAAAAGACTGAAGTAAAAACATTGAAACATAAAAGCAAGAACAAAAGGACTAATCCATTTATTAACTGGATTAGTCTAGACTGTCGACAGAGTCTCCGACTTTGTTGGCAGTTTTTTTATGCACGCTTTCCGTGGGCACTGCCTTAGCCAGCAGTCTTCGGCTAGTGCTATTCCCGCAGGAGTCGGCATAAATCACTGCCAATATTAAATTGAAAACATATATAAATTAAACAGTGATGGTGTTTATGATGTTGAATAAATCAATTGAAAAAAAGATCAATATGAAATGAGTTCTATCTCTAAATTAGTCTTTAATAATCATTTATTGCATAAATTTGATGCGATATTAGATTTAAATTTTATATAAGAACTTGTCGAAGACAAATATTGACTTGATAATGGTAGACCATCTATAGAATCAATTGTTTTAGTGATAATATTGCATATTCAAAGACTATTTGTTAACAAATCAATGTGACAAATGATTAAAGAAATAGAAACAAATGTTGCATACCAATGATATTTAAAATATAGCTGAAGATTTAAGATTTGTTTTCATAAGCTCTGAACTCGGTTTGAGTGAGCAACTCTAGGGAATAATATTACATATTACATTTATTTAGTGTCTACATAGCTCATTTTTATAGCGTTTTGTGATTAAAGTCATAAGATTTTTATCACAACGGATGGTGAGATGCTTTAAAAACAAAGGGGTTGTAAAATTTGGAAAAATTAATTTCTTTTTCGGATTGGTTATGGGGTTATCCACTTGTACTTCTACTTTTGTTTGCAAGTGTATTTTTGACAGTCTATTTAAATTTTATTCAATTTCGTCATTTTTTCTATATGCTCAAGCAAACATTTGTAAGTGTTAATAAAAAACCCAAAGGGGAAGGGACAATTACACCTCGTCAGGCTTTGACCTCTGCGCTATCTTCAACTGTAGGTGCAGCTAATATTGTTGGGGTGCCTACAGCGATTATGATGGGGGGACCTGGTGCGGTATTTTGGATGATGGTTATTGCTTTTTTAGGTATGGCTTTAAAATTTAGTGAGAATGTCTTAGGTGTCCACTATCGTGAGAAAAATAAAAAAGGTGAATTTGTGGGCGGCCCGACTTATTACATGAAAAAAGGTTTTAAAAACAAGAAGTTAGGTACAGTTTTTTCTTTGATATTTGCCTTTGCATTGATGATTGAAATTATTCCAAGTATTATGGTTCAAGGTCATTCTGCAGCGAGCACTATGAAAGATACATTTAACGTACCTATGGCAGTTTCTGGCGTTATATTAGCATTTCTTGCTGCGCTTGTCGTTTTAGGTGGTGTGAAACGTATCGCATCGTTTGCTGAAAAAATTGTGCCAATCATGGTTGGCCTTTACTGTTTTTTTGGTTTTTTAATCATTTTGATGAATATTGGACATGTGCCTAATGTTATTTGGTTAGTGGTAGAACAGGCATTTAATCCTACGGCAGCTGTTGGAGGTACATTTGGTGCAGCGTTAGCTACTACAATTCGTTGGGGCTTTGCTAGAGGGATTTATTCTAATGAAGCTGGTCTTGGTACATCATCCATCGCGCATGCAGCCGCAAAAACGGATCACCCAGTTCGCCAAGCATTCTGGGGCATTAGTGAGATCGTAGTAGATACATTGATTATTTGTAGCACGACTGGTTTTGTGGTTTTAGTTTCAGGTGTTTGGAAAGCGAGTGATGCGAAAGCGCAGTCTGCAGCGCTAACAGCCAGAGCGTTTGAAAATTCTTTTGGCCAATTTGGAAGTATGATGGTCTCTATTTCAATGATGTTTTTCGTATTTTCGACCGTTGTGGTAGTCATTTTCTACGGATCGAGAATGGCAGAGTTTTTATTTGGACTTACGGCAGGTTGGGTGATGAAAACAATATATGTGCTTTCAATGATAGTGGGTGCGTTAGGTGCGGCACAACAATTGTGGGACTTGCTTGATTTGGCACTTGCTGCCGTATTGATTCCAAACGTTATCGCAGTGATAATGTTATCGCCAAAAGTGAAATCGTTAACTACAGATTTCTTTAAAAATTATAAGTAAAGTTAGTGAATATAAAAAGTACCAAACCTCATACCTGTCATTACTAAAAGGAAAATATTGGGTTTAACTTTTAGTATGATGAATCATGGATGAGCGTTATGGTACTTTTAATTGTTTATAAATAGTTATGATTTTGGGTTCTGAGCTGGTAAGTGATGTGTCGTGTTATAGTCTAGGATGTGCGTGTGGTTGTTGTTAATTTCTAAAGTGCTGAAACTACCATTGGTTAGTTTAGTAACACCTGTGCCGACTGTCCCATTAGAAAAATAGTGAAATATAGCATTAATAAAGGCACCATGAGAGACAATCAAAATATTTTTATTTGTGTAATTCTGATGTACAGTATGAATCCCCTTTAAAAAACGTTCAGTAACCATTGCTTCAGTTTCTTTGTTTGGATAATCGCGATTAGGAAAACGCACATCTCGTTCGTAATAAGTAAGACCTTCTGCATCTCCAAATGCAACTTCAATAAACGATGTCATTTCGTGAAGTGGTATGTTTAATTTTTGTTGAATAATTTGTCCAGTTTCTTTAGCTCTTAATAAAGGGCTTGTAATAATAAGATCCCATTCATTTTGAAGTAATGAAATGCCACAAGCTTGTGCTTGTTTTATGCCAGACTCATTCAGTGGGATGTCTGTTCTACCTTGTAATTTACCAGCAATATTCCAGTCTGTTTCTCCATGCCTAATAAAGCGTATTTTTGTCATTATATATCAACCTTTACAGTGATGTGTTTTCAGCAACATCTCTATTATAACGCTAACAGTTTTCTATTCATATGGTATTGCATAATTTGAAATGGCATCTATCTATAGATGATAGTCACACACAAGTCGGTGTTAAATGATAAAACGCATATCATTGAGTGTTAGATTCAAAAAATTATGTGCTTATGAATTGATAATAATGGATGTGACTATACTAAAAGTTTTACCTTCATAATAGTAATTGATTGGTCAAAAGCCAATGTACATTATGCGTCCAATACTGTGTCCACTTTTGCTAATTCAATCGTTGTTGCTATCATCACATTAATTCCTTTTTCGATTTGACTATCAGTTACAGATTCTTTTGGGGAGTGGCTAATGCCATTTTTACACGGGATAAAAATCATACTCGTAGGACAAATGGGCGCAAAATTCATAGCATCATGGCCAGCACCACTATACATATAGCGATATTGGTATGCTAGTGTCTTACAACTGTGTTCAGAAATCTTAGCAATTGTTTGATTGAATTTACGTGGTTGATCCTGACCTAAATCTTCTAATACATAATCTGCTTGACGATTTGTTGTAATGGTTTCGATGTGTACTTTCATCTCTTCGACTACTTTTTCACGAATAGATTTATCTTTACCTCGAATATCGATGAGTAGTGTGACCTCACCAGGTATTGCATTCATTGTATTAGGATAAACGTTGGCATAACCTACAGTCGTTACTATCCCCTTATCATGGTAAGCCTGACCTAAGGCTTCGATTTTTAAAATGACTTCAGCAGCAGTAGTTAAAGCATCTGTGCGCATCGGCATAGGTGTTGATCCTGAGTGACTTGTAACGCCAGCTATTTGTAACTTGAAGCGGTGTGGTGCAGCAATGTCTGTAACGATGCCAATATCCTTTTGATTATTTTCAAGAATAGGACCCTGTTCAATATGTAACTCTAAAAATGCTTTGATTTTGTTTCTTTCAAATAATGCTGTTTTACCGTTCATATCTTGAGCTAAAGGTGCAACGATATCATAAAGTACGTTGTCATCATTATCTTTGATGAATTTCATATCATCTTTTGTCATTTTGCCAGTAAGATATTTACTACCTAAAGTTGCTTCGTTGAAACGTGTAGATTCTTCGCAAGCAAAAGCAATAATGATAATTGGATGATCTGTTTCTATGTGATGTGCGTTTAGATGTTCGACAACTTCAAGTGCACCAAGTACACCTAAAAGACCATCATATTGTCCACCATCTTTTACTGTATCGATATGTGATCCTAACACAATTGGCTTTAAAGAAGGCTGCTTTCCCTCTCTACGTGCGATAACGTTACCAAAGAAATCAAAGTAAACATCTAGACCCGCCTTTTGACATAACATTGAAAATTTTAAAGCCGCGACACGTTCTGGATGACTAAAAGCAATGCGGTTAATACCGCCATTCTTAGGATTTCTGGCAAAGTTATTAAACGTTTGAAAATTTTCTATTACATTTTGTAAGTTCATCATTGATCCCCTTCGATATTCAGTTTAATTTGATTCAAGAATTGAATCGCTTGTTCATATATTGCTTTACTAGTGGGGGTAACTTCACGATCAAAATCATGGCTGTCTAGCTCTAAACGTACGAAGTGACTCGTTTCAATTAATTTATCTATATATTAACTTTCACTATAAGGTACATCAGGGTCTCCTGTACAGTGTACAATGAACATAGGAGGGAAATTTTTCAATTCTTGTGGTGTGACATTATAAGTGCTTTGTGTAGATGATTGAATTCCTAAATAGGACATCCAACGTGCTTGACCACGCGCATATAAGTAAATTGGATATCTTGTTTGTAACGGTGCAGATGTTAATGGTTTAGGTTGAATCAATTGATTTAATATTTTTGGTGTAATTTGTGTAGATAATGCTTGATATTGCTTATTTGGTTTCAAAAAGGCAGGTACATGTACACGGGAATAACCATAGAAATCAATGATACCATCAACTTTACGATGACGTGCGACAAGCATCGCTAAAAATGCGCCGGCTGAACGTCCAAAAGTAATCAAAGGTAACGAAGGATAAAGCGACTTTAAATAATCGTAGTTACTCAGTGCATCCTCAATAATCGTATCAATATGACTTTCTGGAGCAAGTCGATAGGAAACCATTATTAAGTGATATGATTCCGATAAAATATCTATATATGCTTGCGGTAAATCGTTTGGTTGCCCAAAAATGAGTCCACCCCATGAAAATACATAATGATACCTTTAGGGCTTTGGTTTTTAGCTTTTATCATTGAATAAGGTAATGAAAATCCATCCTTTGATAGACAAGTAGCTTGTTGTTGAGTCAAATTGACCTAGCCTCCTATTAGATATATTTTGCTAAATATAGTATCTCAAATAAAAAATACCATGTATTTGTATAAATCGAATAAAAGTAAAGAACATTATTGTTAGAATTGTGAATGATAAGTCATATGTAAACGCTTATAATTGTATGTGAAATGAAAAAGGAGTTGAATTACATGGACATCCGATCTTCTTTTGAGGCTCTAGACAAAAAATTTACTGCGTTTGGCGGTTTGACTGGTGGGGGCATCACGCGTCTACTTTATTCTAAAGAATGGTCAAATGCTGTTCAAGCATTGAAAGAAACACTAGAAAAAGATGGATTTGAAACAGAATTCGATAGCATAGGCAACTTGAAAGGACGTATTGAAGGTAGCAAATACCCAGAAGAAACAATTATGTCCGGTTCTCATATTGACACAGTTGTTGAAGGTGGTCATTTAGATGGTCAATTTGGTGTGTTAGCAGCTGTTGTTGCGATGCAGTCACTTAAAGCTGAATATGGTCAGCCATTACGTTCATTAGAAATTTTAGCTTTAGCAGAAGAGGAAGGTAGCCGTTTCCCATTTGCTTTCTGGGGAAGCAAAAACTTTTTTAACTTAGCTGATAAGGCTGATGTTGATTCAATTGCTGATGGTGAAGGTGTTGCTTTTAAAGAAGCAATGCGGGAATGTGGTTTTGATTATCGAACAGCAGATAATGATTATAGTTACATAAAATCATTTATCGAAGTGCATATTGAACAAGGTAAAGTATTGGAAACTGAAAACAAATCAATTGGTGTCGTTAACGGTATCGTTGGTCAGAAGCGTTATACAATCAACTTAAAAGGTGAAGCAAACCATGCAGGTACAACACCGATGGGCTTGAGAAATGATGCAGTTGTAGCTTTCAGCAAAATCGCTAACCAATTAACTGATCGTGCGCGAGAAATAGGGGATCCATTAGTCATTACATTTGGCCGCGTAGATCCAGTGCCAAATACAGTTAATGTAGTTCCAGGAGAAGTTACGTTCTCTATTGATTGTCGTCATATTAATCAAGATGAGTTAAATCAATTTGCAGAAGAAATTGATGCATGTATTAAACGTGTATCTGAAGAAGAAGGCGTGCAATGTGACATTGATTTATGGATGGATGAAGCACCGACATCGATGGATGAACGCTTGGTTAAAGAAGTTCAGAATGCTGCTGAAACTGTAGTGGGTGAATCAGAGTGGAAATTAATGCCTTCTGGTGCAGGTCACGATTCTCAAATTTTTGCTAAATATGTACCAACTTCAATTTTGTTTGTACCATCTATTAACGGTGTGAGTCACAACGTTGAAGAAGAGACAAATGTAGAAGATTTAGTTAAAGGTATCGAAGTGTTAAAACAAGTATTATATAAACTTGCTTATAAAGAATAATACTTGGTCATAGACAACTAGAACAACATCATTGAGCTATATAAATAAAATAAGCATGGTTCAACAAACTTTTTATAGAGATAAGCATAAAAGATTTTAAATACAGATAAAGAAAAGGAGCATTTTATTTATGGGTTATATTAATCATAATCAAGGATATAGAGAAGGTTTATTAGAAACACGTTCAGTAATTAAAAAAGATAACTACGCAGTCATCACACCAGACGGTTTAGTAAATAACGTTGTGCCTGGTTTTGAAGACTGTGACGTAACGATTTTAGGTTCACCGAGACTTGGTGCACGCTTTGTAGACTACCTTGTAACATTGAAAAATCAAGGTGGTAATAGACAAGGGTTTGGTGGAGATGGTGTTCAGACATTCATCTATGTTGAATACGGAAACATCAATGCGTATGCAGATGATAAAAAATACGAATTGAGTGCAGGTGGTTATTTATATGTACCATCTCATCAAGTAATGACATTTGAAAATAGCAATCAAAATAACGACAGTCGAGTGTTCTTATATAAAAAACGTTATCAACCTTAGTCGAGTGTTCTTATATAAAAAACGTTATCAACCTTTAGAAGGTTATACGCCAGAAGTTGTAACTGGAAACGTTAATGATATGGTACAAGAACCATACGAAGGCATGGAAGAAGTGAAAATTCTTGATTTGCTACCAAAAGAATTAGCATATGATATGAATATTCACATCTTGTCATTTAAACCAGGCGCTTCACACGGTTATATTGAAACACACGTTCAAGAACATGGGGCTTATGTATTAAGTGGACGTGGCATGTACAACTTAGACAACGAATGGCAACCAGTTGATAAAGGTGATTACATCTTTATGGGTGCTTATGCACCACAAGCAACTTATGCTGTTGGTTTAGACGAACCATTCGCTTACATCTATTCCAAGGATGCAAATAGAGATATAGAAATTTAAGGAAGGTTGTTAGTCATGGAAGAGGGAGCATTAATATACGTCGAACGTGGTAAACTACGCCAATTATTTAAAGAGAAATTAACACATGCAGGTTTACCTGACGCGCAAGCTGAAAAAACAGCAGATCTCATGATATTTGCTGACGAGCGAGGCATTCATTCACATGGCTCAGTTCGAATGCAGTATTATACAGAACGAATTGCTAAAAAAGGTTTTAATTTGGAACCAGATTTGAAATTTACGAAGACTGGTCCTTCAGCAGGCACATATTTCGGCGATAATGCTGTTGGCCATTATGTTGCATATCAAGCGATGGAAGAAGCCATTAATTTAGCAAAATCCAGTGGTATCGGTATGGTAGGTATTCAAGAGATGGGGCATAGTGGTGCCATTGGCTATTTTGCAGAACAAGCTGCAAAACAAGGCATGGTTGCATTAACCGTATGCCAATCTGACCCGATGGTCGTACCATTTGGTGGTACAGAACCTTATTTTGGTACGAATCCAATCGCCTTTGCGTCACCACGAAAAAATGGTGAGCCCATATTGTTTGATATGGCAACAACGGTACAAGCGTGGGGGAAAATATTAGATGCACGCTCAAAACACAAATCAATACCTGATACATGGGCAGTGGACAAACAAGGTGAACCTACTACAAATCCTTTTGAAGTAGCTGCATTATTACCTGTAGCTGGGCCAAAAGGTTACGGTTTGATGATGATGGTAGATATATTAGCGGGCAGCTTATTAGGTTTGCCATTTGGTAAGCATGTCACTTCGATGTATGAAGATTTAAGTCAATATCGTAGATTAGGACAATTTCATATCGTGATTAATCCAGCATATTTTGCTGATGAAGCACAATTTTTAACACGAGTTTCTGACATGGTAGACGAGTTACATGGTGTTAAACCAGCCAAAGGTTTTGATCAAGTGTATTACCCAGGTGAGATTCAAGAAGAAGTTAAAAAACAATATGCAGAGCGTGGTATTCCAGTTGCTCAAGAGATTTATGATTATTTAATATCTGATGACATATATTAAGAAGTCATAAAAAGAAGTGAACGAGATAATTTAATGTAATAAATGGTGACTTACGACATTTAGCATGGTGCGTCTTTAGTAACTTCTTTTTTTACTGCTTGAAAACACATTTTATAGTGAAATAAAACACAATAATAGTAATAAGGAGGTTGTAATATGCGCGTTTCTAAAAATGATTTATTTGATTTAATGAAAAATAAACTTGTTAAAGCTGGATTAAATGAAGATGCTGCAAAGGATGTCGCTGATGTTTTGACTTTTGCAGACCATCGAGGTATTCATTCTCATGGTGCAGTCAGAGTGGAATATTATGCGGAACGTATTGCTAAGGGAGGTATTACTGCTAACCCTGAGTATCAATTTGAGCAAACGGGTCCTTCGACAGGTGTTTTTGAAGGCGATAATGGCCCTGGACATCAAGCTGCAAAACAAGCAATGGAAAAAGCAATTGAAATGGCCAAAAAAAATGGCGTGACGGTTGTAGGTGTGAAACATATTTCTCATAGTGGTGCTTTAGGTTATTTCGTGGAAATGGCATCTAAAGCAAACATGGTTGGTTTAAGTATGTGTCAATCTGATCCAATGGTGGTACCTTTTGGTGGTACAGAGCCTTATTTTGGTACAAACCCAATTGCATTTAGTGCACCGTCAAATGATGAGCGTATCATTACATTTGATATGGCTACAACAGTACAAGCATGGGGTAAAGTGCTTGATGCTAGAGCTAAACATCAATCTATTCCAGATACATGGGCAGTAGATGCTAACGGTGAGCCAACAACAAATGCAAGAGATGTTCATGCACTTGTTCCAGTGGCGGGGCCGAAAGGTTACGGTTTGATGATGATGGTAGATATCTTGTCAGGAAGTCTGCTAGGTGTGCCACATGGTGTGCATGTTTCATCTATGTACAAAGATTTAACCAAAGGACGTGATCTTGGACAATTACACATCGTCATTAACCCTGCCTTCTTTACAGACTTAGACCAATTTAAATCACGTATTTCAACGATGTTAGATGAATTGAAAGCTCAACCAGCTGCTGAAGGATATGGAGAAATATTCTATCCAGGTGAACGTGGACGCTTACGTAGTGAAAAATACGATGAAAAAGGCATTGAAATTGTTGATGAAATTTACAATTACTTAGTGTCAGAAGACGTACACTTTGATCGTTATCACGGAAAAAATAGATTTGCAGAATAATAACGGAGGAATAGTATGTTATACACAATAATTAAAGAAAACACGTACCAAGATTCGATTGTCTTAATGTTATTATCGAATAAATTATCTGCGATTGATGGTGTGAACCAAGTATCAATTATGATGGGGACGCCTGCCAATAAAGACATTTTCAAATCATCAGGATTTGATACTGCAGAATTAGACAATGCGAAACCAAACGATATCGTAGTCATCGTAGATACAGATGATGAATCAAAAGTTGATGAAGTTAATGAACAAGTAGATGCAGAACTCAAAGGTAAAGGTGAAGAGGATGACAAGTCTAAAAAACAAGACGAAGCTTCAAACTGGAATCGTGCTTTAGAGTTAGCAAACAATCCTAACTTGGCATTAATTTCAATCCCTGGTCAATATGCAGCGATGGAAGCTGAAAATGCTTTAAAAAACAATTTAAACGTATTTATGTTTAGCGATAATGTTGCTAAATCAGACGAAGTACGTTTAAAACAAATGGCGCATGAAAAAGGATTATTAGTGATGGGGCCTGACTGTGGTACAGGTATTATCCATAGCTTACCACTTGCTTTCACAAACACAGTGAACGAAGGTGACATTGGTGTTATTGGTGCTTCAGGTACAGGAATCCAAGAAGTGACAACAATCATTGACCGTGAAGGAAAAGGTGTGACTAACGCAATCGGTACTGGCGGACGTGACCTATCAACTGAAGTTGGTGCAATCACGATGTTAGATAGTATTAAAGCGTTAAATGCAGATCCTAAGGTTAAAGTCATTACTGTTATTTCTAAACCACCAGCTAAAGAAGTCGAAGAAAAAGTATTAAATCTTCTACGTAATATTAAAAAACCTGTTGTTACCTTATTCTTAGGTTCTAAACCAACTTATACTGAAGAAAATATCTACCATGCATATACATTAGAAGAAGCGGCACGCGTATCTGTTCAACTGTCTAATGATGAAACGCCACAATTCAAACCAACATTTAAAGAAAATCTTGGTATTGAATTTGCTGACAACCAAGATGGCATCAAAGGATATTATTCAGGTGGTACTTTAGCTTCAGAAGCAGCTATGTTAGTTAAAGATACTTTAGGTGACGCTTCAGGCGAAGTAACACCAGAAGGTTTCTCATATAAAGGTGGAAACCATGAAATCATCGACTTGGGCGATGACATTTATACACAAGGTAGACCGCATCCAATGATTGATCCATCCAAACGTATTGAAATGTTAGAAACTTCTTCTGATGATCCTTCAACTGCTGTAATTATGTTAGATAATGTCATAGGTTATGGTAGTCATGATGATATGGCTAGTGAACTTGCGCCGACAATAAAAACGATTTTAGAAAAAGTTAAAGCCAACGGTCGTTCATTAGCGGTTCTTGCTACAGTTGTCGGTACGCAACATGACCACCAGGGATATGATAATCAAGTTAAAACGTTAACAGAAGCTGGCGCCATTGTTTGTGAAACAAATGATCAAATGGTGCGTACTGCACTTAACTTAGTTGGTAGTAATGTAGCTCAACCAAAATTAGCAACGAAATCATTTGATTCAGAACCGGTTGATTTAGCTGTCGATGAAAAAATAATGAATTTAATAAACATGAAACCAAGTGTAATTAATATTGGATTGAAGAGCTTTACTGAAGCAATCCAAGCAAGTGATGCACCAGTCGTTCAATTCAACTGGCGCCCAATTGCAGGTGGAGATGAAAAATTAATGAAAGTACTGCAATTCTTAAACAATTATGAAGGAGAGACGGTATAAAATGGCTTATAAAACAATAGATGAAGCTAACCAAGCAGTCATTGATAAGATGATTGCAGCAGCACCATTTTTAGTAGATGTAGTGCCAGCCAAATCTAAAATTCCTGAACTCAAAGAAAATGTATTATTACATGCTGGTCCACCAATTAAATATGAAAATATGACAGATCCTATGCAAGGTTCTTGTGTCGGTGCAATCCTTTTTGAAGGATGGGCAGATAATGAACAAGATGCACGTAAATTGTTAGAAGAAGGTCAAATTACTTTCATCCCGTGTCACCATGTCAATGCAGTTGGTCCAATGGGTGGTATTACTTCAGCTAACATGCCTGTACTTGTTGTGGAAAATAGAGAGACGGGTAACGAAGCATATTGCCAAATGAACGAAGGTATCGGTGCAGTATTACGTTTCGGTGCTTATAATGATACAGTAGTAAATCGTCTTCACTGGATGAAAGATGTTTTAGGACCAGTATTAAGCAAAGCATTACACAAAATGAACGATGGCTTAAATGTTAATGTATTAATCGCTAAAGCAATTGCAATGGGTGATGAATTCCACCAACGTAATATTGCAGCTTCATTAGCTTTCTTAAAAGAAGTTGCGCCTATTATCTCTTCGTTAGAGGATGTTGAAGCAGAAAAACGTACAGAGGTGCTACAATTCTTAGCTGATACAGACCAATTCTTCTTAAACGTAGCGATGGCTACAGGTAAAGCTATGATGGATGCAGCACGTACAATCGAACACGGTACAGTTGTAACAGCTATGTGTCGTAACGGTGAAAACTTCGGTATTCGCATCGCTGGTATGGGTGATGAATGGTTTACTGCACCAGTTAATACGCCTCATGGCTTATTCTTTACAGGCTATTCTGCTGAAGATGCTAATACTGATATCGGTGACTCTGCCATCACTGAAACAATCGGTGTTGGTGGTATGGCAATGATTGCTGCGCCAGCAGTAACTAGATTCGTTGGTACTGGTGGCTTTGATGATGCATTAGATATCAGCAATGAAATGACTGAAATTTGTATCGGTGAGAATCCAAACTTTGCCATTCCTACGTGGAACTTCAAAGGTGCTTGCTTAGGCATTGATGCACGTAAAGTCGTTGAAACAGGTATTACTTCAGTTATTAATACAGGTATTGCACATAAAATTGCTGGTTATGGTCAAATTGGTGCAGGTACAGTTCACCCACCGATTGAATGTTTCGAAAAAGCAATTACTGCATATGCAGAGAAATTAGGCTTTAAAGCTTGATTTTCCACGCAACAGCTATAGGCAATATTGCCAAGGAAATATTAACAAATCATCAAACTTTTTATGTGCATAGCATATTTAATAAAGGATTCAATATTGTTAATGATGCGCAAGAACTTATATTTATAGGTACCGATGAAAATGGCATGTTTCCATTTGGTATATTAATAGACCAACAAACGAAACGAAGTTTGTTAAATGAGATTTCCCTAAACCAACAAATCACTGTAGGTCCTAACACAATTCATATGAGTAAAACATGCCAACTTGTGTGGGATGTTGCATCATTGCCATTTAAAGACTTCGCTGAAAAGGTAAATAATGATGAACTAAAGCAAAATATATCGACATATGACTTTAAGATGTACGATGAAGGTGACTTTGACCGCCAAACAATGAGCCGAATCATACATGCACTTAAATATGAAGATGTTGAAACCGTAGAACAATATTACCGCTACCTCATTGGTAGAGGACAAGGACTTACGCCTTCTGGTGATGACATTCTAACTGGTATGTTGTTTATTCATTTTACCAATCCATATATTAGAAAACCAAATTTAGAAAAATTAAAACACCTACTTCATGAACCATTAACAACACTAGTAGGAGAAACCTTTTTAAAATGCGCACAACAAGGGTTGTTTAGTTCGAAAATATTAGAGTTACAACATGAACCGTCACTGGCAAACATTGATCGACTGCTTAAAGTAGGTTCGTCATCAGGAAGAGACACAGTATATGGCATGTTTGTAGCATTAACTTGAAGGAGTGAAACGTATGAGTAAGCGAGTTGTACTTGCTTTAGGTGGTAACGCTATTTTACAACCTAAACAAGAAGCGTCATACGACAACCAATATAAAAATGTGTTTGCTGCTACACGTAAAATGGCAGAGTTGAAAAAAATTGGACATAACATTGTCATTACACATGGTAATGGACCACAAGTCGGTAATATTATTGCTCAAAATGAAGCGGCAAAAGACGTTGTTGATCCACTTCCAATTAACGCTTGTAATGCTGAATCACAAGGATTCATCGGTTATATGATGGAAGAATCTTTAAAAAACCATTTGCATGCGTTAGACATTCAAAGTGATGTGGTAACATTATTAACAATGGTAGAAGTGGATAAAGATGACCAAGCATTTGATAATCCAACAAAACCGATTGGCGTATTTTTTGACGAAATTGAAGCAAAACGTCTAGAAGAAGCGCATGGTTTTGTGATGGTAGAAGATGCAGGTAGAGGCTACCGTCGTGTTGTTCCTTCACCAGAACCACTTGTGATTCACGGTGTAAATCAAATCAAAGCATTGATTGATCAAGCAATCGTTATTTCTTCTGGTGGCGGTGGTATACCAGTTTATCGTGATGAAAACGGAAGCATTCAAGGTGTTGAAGCGGTTATCGATAAAGACCGCTCTGGTTTGAAACTTGCGCAACAAGTTGAAGCAGATACATTCATGATGTTAACTGATGTCTCAAATGTTTGTGTGAACTTTGGTAAACCGAACGAAGAGAAATTAGCAACGATTTCAGTTGATCAAGCAAAAGCTTATGTTGCAGAGGGACAATTTCCTGCAGGAAGTATGTTACCTAAGATTGAAGCTGCGATTCAATTTGCTGAAATTGGTAAAGAAGCGATTATTTGTTCATTAGATGATGCAGTTGAAGCATTAGAGGGTAAAGCAGGTACACGTATTTTATTAAATGTTGATCAATCATAGATGAGTTCCTTAGAATCAATTATTTGCGAATCGTTCAAATGGTTTTCATTTGTTCGATTCGTTGTATTATTATATTAAAAGACTAAAAGACTTGGAAGAAAGGTGGTATAAGATGACTGAACCCTATCGCATACATAGAATCAAAGAAAATTGGGGCGTAATTTTAGCAATAGTGTTTATTGCTTCTACCTTACGTGCACCACTCACATCAGTAGGGCCTGTAGTTGATGAGATTAAGCATGTAATGGAAATTAATAACAGTGTTGCTGGCATCTTAACTACTATACCGCTCATTATTTTTGCGATTGTTTCTCCATTAGTATCGAGAGTAACCTCACGTTTAACAATGTCTCGTACAATTTTGTACTCTACAATATTACTGATTATTGGATTGTACTTACGTGTAGCTGGAGATTTTAGTTTATTCATTATTGGTACATTAGTATTAGGGATAGCAATTGCATTTGGTAACGTTGTATTACCTAGTTATGTGAAATGGTATTTCCCGATGCAAATTGGTATAGCTACGGGTATCTATAGTGGGACTATGAACTTTACAGCAGGCTTAGGTGGTGGACTGAGTTTCCCATTATCTCAAACACCGCTTGGTTTTAGGTTGTCATTGTCATTTTGGATTATTCTAGGGATTATCGCAATTATTTTGTGGATACCGAAAGCACGTAAAGGTGCAAAATTAGAAAAACAAACCATTGATGAAACACAAGTCAAACATCACAAAAAAGTTAATATTATCAAATCTAAATTAGCTTGGATGGTGGCTTTGACGATGGGCTTCCAATCCATGGTGTTCTATACTGTTGTTGCATGGGTACCATCGATATTAGTGGATAGAGGTGTGGATCCATCCACAGCAGGCTATTTATTAATGCTCAATCAATTTTCCCAAGTACCTATGACATTTTCATTTCCAATTATTGCATCTAAATTGAAAGACCAACGTATATTGGTCGTTATTATTACAATCTTATTCCTAACTGGTTTTGGCTTATTCTTTACACAGTCATTAGTATTACTTGTTATCGGTATGGTCATCGCTGGTTTAGCAATGGGCGCTTGTTTCAGTTTATGTATGACATTCTTTTCCATTCGTGCACGGACAAGTGATGGTAGTATTTCATTATCAGGATTTGGCCAATCAGTAGGATATTTAATCGCAGCGATTGGACCATTTTTAATTGGATACTTACATGATTACACAGGAAATTGGATATCAGGTATTATTGCATTATTGTTAATGTCACTACTATTCTTTATTTTTGGTTATCCAGCAGCTAAAAATAGAGTTGTAGAAGATGAATCGTAGAAAAGACTTAAATTTAAAAAGGTACGACACCAACGCTTTAGGTTTGGAGTTGTACCTTTTTGATTTATCTAATGAAAAGATGTGTTAAAAAGTTTATGATATTTCATTGTTATCATAGTGGTTTAAAAGTGTTTTAATCGCAGTTTCTAGGTCAAGATTTTTGATGTGGCCTTGGGAAATAAGGTGAGTTGCAAATGCAGCTAAAAACGTTAAGATGTTCTGTTTTTGGATAGCATAGCCCATGATTCCGATTCTCCATATTTTACCTTTTAATTCTCCAAAGGAACCTGCAATTTCTATGCCATAATTTTTTAATAAACCATCTCTGAATGTTATATCATCTATACCATCAGGGATATTAACGCATATCACCATTTTCATTTCGTTTGATTCATCGCCGTATATTTCTAGTCCTAATGCCTTCAAGGCTGCTTTTAAACCTTCTTGGTGAAAGGCATGACGTTGCGCACGTGCTTCCAGTCCTTCAGATAGTGCTAATCTTAGACCAGTATGAAGTGCATATATTGCAGTCGTTGCTTCAGTATGATGATTTAAACGTTTTGGGCTCCAATAATCTTGTAATTGTGTTAAATCTAAATAATTGCTTCTAATAAAATGATCTGGTTCTGTGGTTTCAGTAGAACGAATGCCAAGTTCTACACGTTTGCGCGCATTGATGGCATCACTAAATCTATCGTTGAAAGTAATTGGGGTAATACCTGAAGGAATAGATAAACATTTTTGAGCGCCACCAATGACTGCGTCTAATTCCCACTCATCTACTGGAATAACCATACCTTGGTATGTAGCAACGGCATCTACAACAGAATATATCCCTCTTTCTTTACATGCTCGACCAAGTTGATCAATTGGTTGCAATCTACCAGTCGACGTTTCACCGTGGACAATAGCAAGTACTTTCGGTTGAATTTGATCTAGAGCTTCAATGATTTCTGACTGTTCAAATACCTCTCCCATTGGTTTATAAATGCTGTGGACAATACCACCAGCACGCGTAACCAGTTCAGCGAATAAATAGCCAAAACGTCCAATGACTGGGACTAAAACATCATCACCAGGTTTAACAATACTGGCAATTACAGCTTCTAAGCCAGCACGACTTGTGCCATCAATAGGAAATGACCACTGGTTTTTTGTTAAAAATGATTTACGGATTAGCGCCATCGTTTGATTCATAATATCTACAAATTCATAGTCAAATTGACCTAAGTTAGAGTTTGACATTGCTTGTGAAACGCGGGGGTCTACGCTAACAGGGCCGGGTGTCATAATTAATCTTTTGTTGATTTTTAAATCATCCATATTTATTACCTCGTTTTCTTTAAATTGCGTCATTATATATTATAATATATTATACTTTATTAAAGCTGATATATATTCGCCAAAATCGATAATTATTTAACAATAATTTATCTGAATATTACAAAAATAAAGAAGTTTAATAGAAATTATCTTATATACTTGCATGTAGATAAAATGAATTTCCATAACTTCATTTTTTATAAATGTTTGAAAGAAGATACATAAAATTGTACACTATATAAGAATGCCAAGGGCATGCACACACTATGGGTTGCTGTGAGCATGCGCTTAGGCATGTTTCCAGACTTCCTCATAGAAGCAAGCTACTTCCTTTAAGGAAGTGGCTTGTATTTTTTACGATATTCACTTGAACAGTCTTGGTTTTTTAATAATCATATCTCTTTGTATCGTAACGATTTTCTATTACAATGTTGATGGATGTTAAAAGTTGGAGTGACAATGAATGATAAATGTAAAAGAACCTAATCCAATATTTTTGGAAAATGAATCTTCTGAACGTGCTGTATTGTTATTACATTCGTTTACAGGGACAATCAGAGATGTAAAATTATTAGCAACAAAATTAAATAAAGCGGGTTTTACCTGTTATGTTCCTGCTTATAAAGGACATGGTTTATTACTCGAATCATTGATTGCTTATGACGCAGAGGATTGGTGGCAAGATGCGTTAGAAGGGTATCAATTTTTAAAAGATAATGGCTATTCAAATATAAGTGTATGTGGCATATCGTTAGGTGGTATCTTGTCTTTAAAATTGGCAGAAGAAAAGCAAGTTAATTCTGTTGCAGTCATGTCGACACCGTTTAGTAAAGATGATGCAGGACTAGCGAGCAGGCTGGAATTTTATGGTGGACGTATGGGTAATTTAGTAGGTTTGTCTCAAGAAACAATTCAACAACAAATTGACCAAATTGAAAACTATACCACTGGATTTGATAAATTCAAAAAGCTTGTTGATGATGTGATGGCGAATTTAAACCGGATATCTGCTCCTATCGCTATAAAATTTGGTGAGCAGGATGAAAAAGTTTATGAAGTTAGTGCAAATTATATTTATGATCAAATTGCACATGAGGATAAAGAAATTCAAGGTTACGTTACTAGTAAACATTTAATGACGTATGGTGAAGGTCATTTAGAAGTAGAACAAGACATTATCGCATTTTTTGAAGATTATACATAAACCATGAAAATATTAAAAAAGATGATTTCTACTAAATGAAGTAGAAATCATCTTTTTTGTTTCAATATGTTTAAAATTAAGTTCTCCAAAATGTTGTACAATCCGCTTTGTCTTCGATATTGAATTGAATAATAGACTTCAATAAGTCATAGTTGACGTCTTGAGTCCATTTAATACGAAATAAATTATTGGTTTGTGAATATCCGGCTGCTTCAATTTGTTCCGTAAATTCAGCCATTCCTTTAGCTTCGGGTGCTACTGAGAAATGCTGTTTGGACTTACTAAAAGCGATAATAAACGTACCGTGATGCGTATACATCGGTTGATTCCATTTTACAGTTGTTTCGAGTTCAGGAAAAGTTTCAGAAATCCAATTAAAGATAGCTTCCATCGTGGCTGTTTGTTTGTCATTTTCCAGTGACTGTAAAAAGTCATTAAATTCAGTCATACAATATCTCCATCCTTAAAGTGTGAATTTTATGATATAGCGTAAGCGTATTATATCAATTACATGCAAATATATCACTTTATAGGCGAGTGAATTTAATCTAAATTTCCAATTTGAGTGTATCAACAGTTTATGATAATTTCAGAAATCCCTTTTTGGCATTTTGCTATGTTACATATAAAAAATACATCCCATATTTGAAGGGATGTATTGATGAGCATAGATATGTGTTGGCATATCGTTGGATTAACAATGCGCACTAACTTAAGTCATTTCAGTTTGCGATTTAGCATAAAAGAAATCGATGATGATACCGATTAGTAAACATACTATAAATGGTATCAACCATGCTAATTGGATATTCGCTAATGGGAAATGCGCATATACAACATTAAGTACTTTAATTAAATTAAAATCATTTAATATTTGTAATAAAGAAATAATCAATGTTGCAATCGTTGGTATGATAAAGCTATACTTCATTTCAAATGAGATAAATATACTCAATAACGAAATAAGTACTAATACGATAGATGTTGGATAAATAAATGTAAGTAATGGTACAGCAATTTCCAAAATAAGCTCTAATCCTAATGTAGAAACAATAAAACCTAATATTGAAAAGATAAGTACAAATAATTTATATGAAATTTTTGGTAATTTTTTCATTGCAAATGCAGAACAAGCATTTACAAGTCCAATACATGTTGTTAAACAAGCTAGTATCACAATAATCCCAAAAATTAAGTTTCCTAAAGCACCAAACACACGTAATGAGTTAAAAGTTAAAATATCTGTGCCATCTTTAAAGCCTGTCTGATCAGTTGTTGCGCCAACATAGGCTAAAGCAAAATAAATGATAAATAACAGTACAGCCGAAATAAAGCCAGCTTTCACAACATTTTTAACTAATAATTTTGGCTCATTAACACCATTTAATTTAAAACTTTGTACAATTACTACTGAAAAAGCGAGTGCAGCAACGAGATCCATTGTGAAATAACCTTCTAAGATACCTGACACAAGTGGAGTTTGCACAAAGTCGCCACCTGCATTACCGATTGAACCTTCAGGATTGATAATCACTAAAATACATAAAATAGCGATAATACATATTAAAATAGGTGTTAGGTATTTACCTAAATTATCTATGATTCGATTTGGATAAAGCGCAATCAAGTAAACAACTAAGAAAAAGACTGCTGAAAATATAATTAAAGTTAATTGGTTATGTACAGGTAAAACATTTTTTGTGCCAATTTCATAAGCGACATTTGCAGCACGTGGAATACCGTATAATGCGCCAATAGACGCGTAAATACAGATTGCAAAAATCGTACCAAATACTGGATGGACTTTGTTACCAATACTTTCAACGCCACCGTTCATATAAGCAACTACGATGACCGTTAAATACGGTAATAAAATACCGGTGATTGAAAATCCTATCATTGAAACCCACATATTTTCTTGAGCTGTATATCCTAACATAGGTGGAAATATTAGATTTCCGGCTCCAAAGAAAAATGAGAATAACATAAGACCGGAAATCAGTATGAGTCTATTCATTTTAATACCTCTATTATTTTTAAAATTATTTGTTGCAAAACATACATTAATATAACACAAAAGTTATATGAATTCAATGAAATTTCAGAAAATTAAATTATGTAAGAAGTTCAATTGAGTTGGTTTTGTATTGTCATATTAGTAAAGAAAACTGCAATATCAAGTGTTTTAATCAATTAACTATTGAGCTCAATTCAAAAAAATGTTACAGTAGTTTTCTATGTTACATGAACGCTTTAACGTAATAAAGAGTAATAGGGTGTAAAGGATGTATGAACGATGCACAATGAATCACAATGGAAGTCTTCGCTCGGTTTTATATTGGCAAGTGCTGGATCCGCGATAGGGTTAGGCGCAATGTGGAAATTTCCATATATGGCAGGTATATATGGTGGTGGTGCTTTCTTATTAATGTTTTTAATATTCACATTGCTTGTAGGACTGCCATTATTAATGATGGAATTTACAGTAGGTAAAATGGGCAAAACGTATACTACTAAAATATATGAAAAATTAACAAATAAAAAATGGTTAAATATTATAGGTTGGAATGGTAATTTAGCTGTATTTATCTTGTTTGGCTTTTATAGTGTTATCGGTGGTTGGATTATCATATATATATTCAATGTATTACTTCAAATATTTTCGCTTAATGGTGATAAATTAGGTCACATAGCATTTGAATCAATTATTAGTAATCCATGGTTGACCATTACAGGCCAAGGAATATTTATCTTGTTAACGATGTTCATCGTAATGATGGGGGTTGAAAAAGGATTAGAAAAAGCATCTAAATTTATGATGCCGTTACTATTTATCTTCCTTATTATTATTGTTGTTAAATCGTTATCTTTAGATGGATCATTTGAAGGTTTGAAATATATATTACAACCACGAATAGAAGACATTTCAATAGAGGGTATTTTATTTGCCCTAGGCCAATCATTTTTTACACTTTCATTAGGAACAACAGGCATGATTACATATGCTAGTTATGCACCTAAAGAAATGACGATTAAAACTTCGGCTGTTTCGATTGTAGCGATGAACATTCTAGTATCAGTGTTGGCAGGTTTAGCAATATTCCCTGCGATTTCAGCTTTTGGCTATAGTCCGACTGAAGGTCCAGGCTTACTTTTTAAAGTGTTACCAAAAGTATTTGATCAAATGGCATATGGTCCAGGTTTCTATTTTATTTTCTTAATATTATTTTTATTTGCAGCACTAACTTCTTCAATTTCGTTACTTGAACTCAATGTGTCCAACTTTACTAAAAATGATAATTCGAAACGTAAATCTGTATCGTTTTATATAAGTATTCTTGTTTTTATCATAAGTATTCCTGCAACACTGTCTTTTGGAAGCTTAAGTCATATAAAATTTGCAGCAGGAACTATTTTTGATAATATGGATTTCTTAGTTTCTAATATTTTAATGCCTTTGGGTGCGTTAGGAACAACACTTGTTGTAGGACAATTGCTCGATAAACAAGCATTAAAAGAACATTTTGGAAAAGATAAATTAAGATTGTTTATACCTTGGTATTATCTCATCAAATTTATCTTGCCAATCGTTATTATATTAATATTTGTCGTACAATTTTTATAGAAATTAAATAACATTAATTATTTGTCCCTTATCATATCAATGCAAAAATTGATTATTGATAAGGGATTTTTTGAATTATTTGTAAAGTGTAAATTAAGTTATTATAGTTTTATTTATATTGTTGACTATGTTTTATTTATTTAGTAAAGTCAAATTAAATTATTTATTTAAAAAATTGTTGTATTGTATCAATTGTTTTAAATAGATAATTTAATTTTTACAATTGTTTGAAAACGTTTTCTGAAAGGAGTGGTAGTTTATGAAAGAGATTTTTGGTAAATTTTTCGAATTAGTGCCACGCTTTATTTTAAATTTATTCGTTTAGCAAAAGGAAGTTTGTCATTAATTAAATTCTATTAACCAAGAGGTGTCTAGTATGGAACAGAAAAAAAACAAATATAGTATTCGTAAATTCACTTTTGGCGCATCATCTATATTGATTGGATCTTTACTATTTATAGGTGTAGACAGTGCGCAAGCTGCAGAAACAGATAAACAAACAAGTGAAATGAACTATCAAGACATTGGGGAAAATATTGGGGAAACAAATAGTGATAATGCTACTGGGGAAAGTGGTTTACCGGTTAATAAGAATGATAAACAAACTTCAGATAATCAAAGCTTACATAATGATACATTTACAACTGAAGCAGAAAACGAAAGTAACGAAAAAATCGACGTAGAAAATAATAATAACCAAACAAAAGACGTGGGATCAGAAGAAGTAGATCCAGAATACAACGAGCAAGATAAAACAAAGAATGAGACATCAAAAGAAGTAGATCCGGAATACAACGAGCAAGATAAAACAAAAGATGAAACATCCGAAGAAGTAGATCCGGAATACAACGAGCAAGATAATACAAAAGATGAAACATCCGAAGAAATAGATCCAGAATACAACGAACAAGATAAAGCAAAAGATGAGACATCCGAAGAAGTAGATCCGGAATACAACGAACAAGACAAAACAAAAGATGAAACATCCGAAGAAATAGATCCAGAATACAACGAACAAGATAAAGCAAAAGATGAGACATCCGAAGAAGTAGATCCGGAATACAACGAACAAGACAAAACAAAGAATGAGACATCCGAAGAAGTAGATTCGGAATATAATGAGCAAGACAAAGCAAAAGAGATGAAAGTAAATGCAGATTCATCGCAATCAGAAGTTCAAAGTGATGTTAAATTTGGACAGTTAAAAAATGATGATTTAGTTAGTGAAGATCGTCAAAGCAATCAAAAGAACAACGATCAAGAAAAAAGTTTAGCTTTACTTAAGAAAAATGCAGTTGCTACAACAAATAATCAAGTGAATCAACAGAACGTCGAGAAAACTCAAACGCAACCTACAAAAAAAGCGAAACAAAGCCAATATAAAAACCAAGATCCTATTATCTTAGTGCATGGTTTTAATGGTTTTACAGATGATATTAAACCATCTGTTTTACCTCATTATTGGGGTGGAGACAAATTAAATATTCAACAAGACTTAGAACAAAAGGGTTACAATGCATATGAAGCAAGTATTGGTGCTTTAAGTAGTAATCATGATAGAGCAGTTGAATTATATTATTACATTAAAGGTGGCACAGTAGATTACGGTGCTGCACATGCTGAAAAATATGGACATGACCGTTATGGTAAAACATATGAAGGTGTATATAAAGATTGGCAACCAGGTCAAAAAGTTCATTTAGTCGGCCATAGCATGGGTGGACAAACCATTAGACAATTAGAAGAATATTTACGTAATGGTGATCCAGAAGAAATAGAGTATCAAAAACAACATGGTGGCGATATATCTCCAGTATTTCAAGGTAATAATGATAATATGATTAGTTCAATTACTACCTTAGCAACACCTCATAATGGTACACATGCAGCTGATCAACTAGGTAATGAAACGCTCATCAGACAAGTTGCATTTGATTATGCGAAACTAAAAGGTAATAAAAATTCTAAAGTTAGCTTTGGCTTAGAGCAATGGGGTTTAAAACAAAAAGACGATGAGACATATAATCAATATGTTGAACGGTTGAAAGATAGTAAATTATGGACGACAGATGATAATGGATTTTACGATTTAACAAGAGCAGGCGCAACTGAATTAAATAAAAAAACATCGTTAAATCCGAATATAGTTTATAAAACATATACTGGAGAATCTACAAGAGATGGTTTATTTGGTAGACAAAAATCAGATATTAACATGTATTTACCTATGGGAATAACAGGCAATGTTATTGGAAAAGCACCAGAAAAAGAGTGGCGTGTCAATGATGGACTTGTTTCAACAATTTCAGCATTACATCCATTTAACCAAGCATATGTAGAAGCATCGAATCAGGTTCAAAAAGGTGTTTGGCAAGTAACACCAATTATGCACGATTGGGATCATGCAGATTTTGTTGGCCAAGATAGTAATGATACGAAGCGTTCACAAGCAGAATTAAGCCAATTTTATGAAGGCATTGCTTCGGATTTAGTAAGAAATGAAAGTGCTGAAGCATAGTTAAAACGCTACGATTATATTTTATGAAGGTGAGGGAAAATGATGAGTGGAGACTTTTTTGATTTAGTAGGTTCATTATTCAATATATTGAAAACTTTATTTTCGTAAGTAATCAGAAATTGATAAACAAAACAATAATGTTTAACTAGCAATATATACTGAGTATGGTTTAAGCCAATTTTATATGATACATCAGAGCGAGGATAATTAATCAAAAGTTACACTTTGATTTTATCTTCGCTCATTTTTAGTTGCGTAAAATGCAGTGTGCTCTATTTTCTTGAAAACAATATTTGTCTAACGAAGAAAGATGAAAGGTGAATGATATGATTGAAAAAGAGAAGAAAGTGAAACAAGACGCTAAATATGCATGGGAATAATATCAATGAATTGTAATGTGCAACTATTGATTATGCTGTATATCAAAAAGAAAAGAGACTGATACATGTCGTATCAGTCTCTTTAAAGAGGTTAGAAATTATTTACCTGTGAATAAACCAACGATTTTTTTGATGATATCAATGATAAAGTCCATGTCCTTCACCTCACTTTAATTTGTTAACTTCACTATAAAAGAATTGTGCTAAATTTTGTTTAAAATTCCCTAAATAGTAATAAATTATTCCAAAATGGAAATTAATAAAAATATATAACAATAAAGCATTCAAAAGTGTATGAAAGATGATTTCATAATTATTTAAATTATAGAATTTTGCTTTCAAAGAAAAGTAACGGTTTCATTAATACAAAATTTCCATAGAAACAAAGCAAACGTCGTAAATCAAAAACATTGATGTCTTAACATCATAATATTATCAAATTTTGTGAAATTAACTATATTTAATAAAGTTTAAAAAGACTGAGCATAATTGTTTGCAGTGATACCGTATATTTTTTTGAATTGTCTATTTAAGTGTGTTAAATCAGAAAATCCTAATTCACTCACTGCTAAATGTATATCTTTATCTATTTCTATGATATTTTTTGCTTCTTCGATTTTACTGTTTAATAAAAATTGATAAGGTGTTATGCCAGTTTGTTCTTTAAAATATCGTATAAATTGAAATTTTGACATGCCGAATTCATGTGCTAAATCTGTAATTTTCAAATTTTCTTTTAACCCATAAAGTATTCTTCCCTTAATCTTACTAATATAGGCGTTACTTTCAACATGTTTCCTAATTGTAGATTGATTTACTAAATCATCTACAAGTTTGATTAATTGCTCATCTACAATTTCTTCTTCGTTTTCATGAAATATAGCATTCGCTAGATGATATACATCAGATTCAATTTTACTATTATAAATTACTGGTGTTGTAAATTGAATAGCTTCTTTACGTTCAGCTGCATCTAATAATACAGCTGGTTCAATATATAACATAATATATTCAAGGCCTGATTTATCATGAGCCATTCCATCATGTACTTGTTCTGGGTTAAATAACATAATACCGTCTTGGTATGAAAGTTGAAGCTTACCGTCTAAATGATAACGTTGTATTCCACTTTTCGTAACTCCAATTGCATATTCGCTATGCGAATGATTCTTATATGAAAAGTCAGTAATATTAGCAGACAAAGCAGTTATTCCGCCACTTTTTTTATAGATGAATTCTTCCATTTTTTCACCTTCTTTTAAGTCGTTTAAACCCATAACATAACAGCAGCATAAATCAAAAGTATACCTAAAACAACATTTAGGATTTTGCTATATTTTTGAAACATTTTATTAAATACAGCACCGAATATTACCCAAAGTATAAATGCTATAAATCCAATAGTACCTATGATAACTATACTTAGCAACAATAAATAATCTTCATTAAAATACGGTAGTACAAAGCTTGGAAAGACTGTTAAAGTGAATAAAATAACTTTAGGATTTATGAATTGTAGTAATAAACCAGAAAAGAATGAACCTTTTTCTTTTGAATGATCTTTTTTTGAGACATCTATGTTGAATATTTGGTATGCCAAGTAAAGCATATAAATAGTTCCTAAAATTTGTAAATAGATTATGATATTTGGAAGTATATTATTTAAAAAAGAGTTTAATATAGCAGAAATTGCCAGCAATAATAAAAAGCCAATTGTAGATCCATACGTAAATTTCATACCAGCTTTTATACCATAGTTTTGAACATTAGATAAAATAATGATGTTGGTTGGCCCGGGTGTCGCAGTAACAATAAAGCAATAAATAATAAAAGAAACCATACTCGCTATATACTCCTTAATGTTTAATTATTTTAATAGAGTATACTTAAATTAATATTTTATATAGGACATTATTGCAATAATAATTTTCCAAGAACTTAAGTTCTGCAATTATATACTATATAAAACACCTAAATATATCTACTCTTTAAGATGTAGCAAAATATTTGATACTACTTCAAAGGAGTAAGATAGTTATGGCGTTTGATACTAAAATTAAAATTGTATTGAGAGAAGACTTAGAAATGTGGCAAAAATTAAATGTAACTGCCTTCTTAATGAGTGGAATTGCTGGAACTCAAAATATTATTGGGGAACACTATGAAGATAAGGATAATGTACAATATTTACCAATGTCTCAGCAACCTATCATGATTCATTCATCAACGCAAGAACCTATGGTAGAGTTGCTACAAAAAGCTTTGAATAAAGATGTTGTTATCACAGTGTATACTGAAGAGTTATTCTTCACATATAACGACGCAGATAATCGTGCGGTAATTGCTAAATATAAAACAGAGGAATTACATCTTGTTGGCATTGGTATACGCGGTAAGAAAAATCATGTAGATAAATTATTTAAAGGATTTGCATTGCATAGCTAAATGAATTAAAGACGTTATCATAAAAAAGCAACGTACAATCTTTTATGTACGTTGCTTTTTTCATTTATGAGATTAAATTATACTCACAACACTAATTAAACAACTTAAACGAATGTTACTCATTAGTCAGTGATTGCGCCTTTTGAAGCAGATGATACGAGTTTGGCATATTTTGCTAATGTACCACGTGTTTCTTTTAGTGGTGGGGCTTGCCATGCATTACGACGACGTTCTAACTCTTCATCAGAAATATCAAAACTAATTTCTAAATTTTCAGCATCAATAGTAATGATATCGTCTTCTTGAAGTAATGCCATTGGGCCACCTGCTTGAGATTCTGGAGCAGCATGACCTACAACTAGACCATGTGAACCACCTGAAAAACGTCCATCTGTTAACAATGCAACAGATTCACCTAATCCTTTTCCTACCAAAATAGAAGAAGCTGACAGCATTTCTGGCATACCAGGTGCTCCTTTTGGTCCAGCATAGCGAATCACCACGACATCTCCAGGTTGAATATCATCATTGAGAATTGCTTTTGTCGCTGCAGGTTCTGAATCAAAAACTTTTGCAGGTCCTTTAATATAAGTAACACTTAAACCTGAAATTTTTGCTACTGCGCCCTCAGGTGCTAAATTACCTTTTAAAATAACAAGTGGCCCTGTAGGATGTTTAGGCTGATCAAAATTAATGATTGTTTTATCATCAGAAAGACTTGGTTGTTGTGCTAAGTTTTCTGCAACGGTTTTACCAGTAACTGTTAAACAATCACCATGGATTAACCCTT
This sequence comes from Staphylococcus sp. FSL W8-0271, assembly GCF_038006605.1. Classification (NCBI taxonomy): domain Bacteria; kingdom Bacillati; phylum Bacillota; class Bacilli; order Caryophanales; family Staphylococcaceae; genus Staphylococcus; species Staphylococcus sp. FSL W8-0271. The sequence goes on along the minus strand of NZ_JBBOVM010000001.1, from coordinate 2,439,846 downwards.
TTTCATGTAATAGTTTCATTACGCCTGGCACGCCACCAACTTCATCAAGATGTGCCATTACGTATTTGCCGCTTGGTCTTAAATCAGCAATATGCGGTACGCGTTTACGTATTTTTTCAAAATCATCAAGTGTTAAATCTACATCAATTGTATGTGCAATAGCTAGTAAATGTAAGATTGCATTTGTAGAGCCACCTAACGCCATGACAACAGTAATTGCATTTTCAAATGCTTCTTTGGTCATGATATCTTTAGGGTATATACCTTGCTCTAATAAATGATAAACAGCTTTCCCCGCTGCGCGACTATCTTTTGATTTGTTTGTTGATACAGCTGGGTGAGAAGCGCTTCCAGGCAAACTCATTCCCATAGCTTCAATAGCAGAGGACATTGTATTAGCAGTAAACATCCCACCACAAGCTCCGGCACCAGGACAAGCAGCGCACTCTACTTTATGTAATGCGGCTTTATCTATTTCTCCATTATTGTATTGTCCAACACCTTCAAAAGCAGATACAGCGTCTAAATCTTTGCCATTCAATTTCCCAGGTAATATAGTCCCACCATATACAAAGACGGCTGGTAAATTAAGACGAGCGATACCAATCATACAACCTGGCATGTTTTTGTCACAGCCACCGATTGCTACAACGCCGTCTAAATTCTCAGCACTGACTACGGACTCAATTGAATCAGCAATGATTTCACGGCTTGGCAGTGAGAAGCGCATGCCGTCAGTGCCCATGGAAATACCATCTGAAACTGTAATCGTATTAAAAATCAGTGGTGAACCACCTGCTTCGCTTATACCGCGTTTAGATGCACGAGCGAGACCGTCGATGTGCATATTACATGGTGTAACTTCACTCCATGTACTAGCAACACCAATCATAGGTTTTTCAACATCTTCGTCTTCAAAACCAAGTGCACGTAAATAAGATCGATTAGGTGTACGGCTTACACCTTCACTAATCACTTTGCTGCGGATTCGTAAATCTTTTGGTTGTCGATTTTGCGATTGTTCCTTGCTCACATAATCCCCTCCAAAATAAAAAATCACATTATATTAAGAATAATCTGAAAAATTAAAAATAATTAGCACCTGATGTCATGACACTTAAGTGTTCGTACATATCACTGAATCGTTAAGTGACTTCGATACTTTTAAAATATAGTGAATTAGCTATACAAATGTATAGACATACACAATATCTATTTATTTAATTGATGTCAATATCAAAAGATTGTCTATAATCATTATTACCCCTTATCATATAAATTAACAAAACATTTTAAGAAAGTCTTACATAACTTGGAATAATTATATTTTTACTGTTAAAAGTGAATGAGGTTGATCAGTTATAAGTAGTTAATGCTTTTAATGAAATTAAAATGCTGAATTATATAAAAGTTTATCACTGGTAATTGAGTTAATGCATCATCACGCGTATAGGTCTTATTCTACGGCTATTGAGAATTGGAGGGAATTGTATGACTGATTTTAACGTACTAGAAAAGTATTTAGGTATAGATACACATACATATCATGACAATCTTTTAGAAACATTGAACTATTATATTGAAAGGTATGTATTGAACGTTCCGTTTGAAAATATTAATGTGCAGAATGGACAACCTATTGCTTTAGATAATCCATCAATGATAGATAAAATTGTAAACGAACATAGAGGGGGCTATTGTTATGAACAAAACAGATTATTTTGCGCATTTTTAACAAGTAAAGGATATAATGTGTATATGGTTTCTGCGACAATTTATAATGGCTCAGGTTGGGCCATGGAAGGGTCACATATGGCATTAATCGTTACATTGAATCAGAAAAAATACTTAGTTGATGTCGGTTATGCGGATATACCTAAAGCAGCCATGCCAATCACAAATGATGAGGAAATTGTTTATGATGTAAATAGTGAGTTTAAAGTAAGCAAAGTAAGTGACCACACATTTGAAATGAAGAAGAAAGTTGATCATAAATGGCAGACGCAATATCAATTTGAGGATGAACCTAAGGTATTGGCAGATTTTGAACAAGGCATAGCATTTAATCAAAATAATGAAGCGTCTATTTTTGTTCAACAACTTTTAATTAGTAAAGCAACGACTTTCGGTAGAGTAACGATGTCGAATAATCATTTGACAATTACGGATCATGGTCAAAAAGAAAAGAAAAATATAACATCTGGAAACTATAAATACTTTTTGTATCGTTATTTTGGTATTAAAGATATAAATATAAAAACTTTTGACTGAAATATATAGTATTCAACGTTATGTTTCATTGAAATAACAAAAGGTTTACTTTGTAATAATAATGTCATATAAATTATATACAAAAGTATTAAATTAAATTGTATAATAGTAAGCGTGATGGAAACGAAATGTATCGGATTTATATTGGGAGGTTTACATAAGTGCATAAAAAAATAATAGCAACTGTAATTGGGACAAGTGCGCTAGCAGCTATTAATTCTGCAAATGCAGATGCAGCTACAACTTATAAAGTCAAAAGTGGCGATTCTCTTTGGTCAATAGCGAATAAATATAATATTTCAATAGCAAAATTGAAATCATTAAACAATTTAACATCGAATGTGATTTTTCCAAATCAAACATTGAAAGTATCAGGGACTACAAGTTCAAGAACTTCAACAAGCAGCTCAAGTGCGACAACGTATACAGTGAAATCGGGTGACTCATTGTCATCAATTGCAGCTAAGCATGGGACGACATACCAAAAAATTATGAGTTTAAATGGACTCTCTAATTTTACAATTTATCCAGGACAGAAATTAAAAGTATCTGGCTCAATTTCAACAGGTGGTTCTACTCCATCTGGTAATACAACTACATATACAGTGAAGTCAGGCGATTCATTATCTGCGATTGCAGCTAAATATGGTACGACATATCAAAAAATCATGAGCTTGAATGGTCTTAAAAACTTCAATATTTATCCAGGGCAAAAATTAAAAGTATCTGGTACAGCATCATCAGGTGGCTCAACAGGATCAACGGGTTCAACTGGTTATAAAACGCCAGTATTTAACCATTCAAATTTGTATGACTGGGGTCAGTGTACATGGCATGTCTTTAATAAGCGTGCTCAAATTGGTAAAGGTATTAGTACTTATTGGTGGAATGCTAATAATTGGGATAACGCTGCACCAGGAGATGGATACACAGTAGATCATAGGGCGACTGTAGGATCAATACTACAAAGTGACCTTGGATATTATGGACACGTAGCATTTGTGGAATCTGTAAATTCAAATGGTAGCATTACTGTTTCTGAAATGAACTACAGTGCTTCGCCTGGAATCGCAACATATAGAACGATTCCGGCATCTCAAGTGAGTTCATATAAATATATTCATTAAGGGTATCTAAGACAAAAATATCTTTGACTAACGCATAAACGTCAATTTCTATTAAATCATATAGAAATTGACGTTTATTTTGCTTTTATGAAATTTTATAGCGCGTTGCTAGTCGTTTCGTGTTTATGGTTCTTGGCGTAATGATTTTATACGCTTGGCAGTTGAGAACAATGTACTTGCCAAAGTGAATGTTGAAAATATTTTAGCAAACTTTTTTGGTGATTTTAAGGCAGTGTAGAAATCTAAGACTGCCCCCACACTTGTAATAGCCATACTCGTGTAAAGTAACTTTTTATTTTTTGATTGATATGCATACCAATTAAAACCTTCTACGGCAATGCCTATGAAGTTAATTGTATTTGAAATGCGATTAATTTTTGTTTTTTTAGCCATGAATGAAATCCTCCATTTTATAAAATACGCTTTATTATTATAACATTAAATAGATTAAACTTTATTGTGAGAGATAAAAAACAAAATGTGTTCAAGGAATGGAATATGATAACATAAGCGTTGAAAGTATAAAAATAGTTTGTTTTGGGGAGTGGAGATGATAGTTATGATTAAATGTGTATGCTTGGTAGTCGAATTAGACGACAAATTATTATTGGTACAAGCTAGAAACAGAAAAAAATACTATTTTCCTGGTGGGAAAATAGATCAGGGAGAGTCTCTAAAACAAGCCTTGCGAAGAGAACTACAAGAAGAATTACAACTGGATATTTCGGAACAAAATTTTAACTATTTAGGTACTATTGTTGGAGATGCTTATCCTCAAAAAAATACTAAGACGGAGTTGAATTGTTTTTCAACGTCTTTAGATATAGATTGGTCATCGGTTAAACCAGCACAAGAAATTACTGATATAAAATGGATCTCAAAAAATGAAACAGAAAAAATTGCGCCTGCTGTGCTTACATGGATTAAATATGCTAAACAAAAAATCGAGTCATCTAAAGCAGTGAAATTAAGACCATATCATGTATCGCTATATGCTGATTTAGTGAATTTTACGCTGTCGGCAGAGGACCGGGAATTCACCAAAACACCTTTAGAGAATATTGATTTGGCAAATCGAGATCAAGAACGTCACTCTACATTAGTGTATGATGACAAGGGGCAATGTGTGGGCTTTTTCACGTTACATGAAGGTGACGGAGTCAAACCTTATTCTGCAAACGCAAACGCAATATTTTTCAGATCTTTTAGTGTAGATAGTCACTATAGAGGATTCGGTTTTGGTAAAAAAGTGATGCGTGTTTTACCTCAATATGTCAAACAGTATTATCCCACAATTAATGAAATTTATTTAGCGGTTAATACAGATAATCATTTGGCAAGAGAACTTTATATTCAAAGTGATTATGAAATTGTAGGTGAAACGTTATTAGAAAATAAACCTGTATACATAATGAAACAAAGTTGTTGAAATCATTGATTGGCGTCGTTAAAACTAACAAAGTTTGTTAGTTTTAACGACGCTTTTTTGTAGTAAGTGAACTTGCTGAAAGTGGTTGTGTAATAGAAGTATCAGCTGAAAATAAGTATAAGTATAAATAAAGTAAATATAATAAAAATCGATAATATTAAAAGGAAACCAAAAATATATTAGAATTATTTAAATTCAAATGAATCAATTATGTTTGTTTAAATATGAAAATCTGTTATGGTTGGATATTAAATGTTAAATATATAAATAATAAAAAATTAAGGATATGATTATTTTGAATGTATAAGTTATTAAACTGAATTGTTAATGCATTGATTGGATTGAATAGGCAATGAGGATGTAAATTTTATTTGAACCATTGATGTGCAGTTTGGTTTATGAAAAATAATTTTAAAATCGTTAAGAATGGCTTTTGCAAGTGCTTCGCATATGAGATTGTACGTAGAGCATAATAGATATTATGGTTAAAAATATTTTATTAATGTTGTCTGCTGTAATGTGATTGGATGATACTTTGTAAGAGTTTGTTTTTTGAAACTTTACCATGCCATAAATAGTAGAATTATTTCATTTTTAATAATTATTGACCTTAAGTTGAAAAATAAATATCAGCTTTGGCACTTCACATTTGATGTGGGGTGTTTTTCTATGTATGTCAGAAGTAACAATTGCGATAGCCAACTATTATGATGAATAACAATTTAGTAGGAGGTTCATCCATGCTTACAAAGCGTAACAGTATGAGTCCGTTTAATATTATTTGTAAAAGTTTTTATGAGGAAATAAAGCCTTTTACATATCAAAGGTTAGTAGATTTTGGGGAATGTTATTACTATTTGAAAGGTACGTCATTAGACTATGTTTCAACAAGTGTGATTACGAGATATGAGAATGAAAATCACCATACATTTAAATCTAGATTTGACCATTTTGGTGAAACTGAAAAGGTGTGTATTGAAAAATTAGAAGTTGCACCTCCTTTCGAAAACAAAGGTATTATGACGATTATGTTTTGCGACATAATGTTAGCGTTATTAACGAGAAGTTTAGCGAATGAAAACCATATAGAAATTAAATTTATAAATACTTCAGATTTAATTAAAGATGGGGAAATCGTGAATGTGTATCATAGTGTGATGCCTAAATACGAATTATCCCTAGCGCAACCTAGTAGTTCGAGAATTGCTTTGGAGGGTAGACGTACTAAAGCTAATATTGATTTTTATCAAGATGTTTATTATATATTCCCACTAAAAACGCGAGAAGAGGATATCACATATTATAAAAAATTACGAGAACGTAAAATGCAATTATTAAATGAAAAATTGCAAGAACTTTAAATGATTTAGCTTAGTTGAAAAAACGGCTGGCAACTTAAATGCACAAATAAAAACTGAAAAATTTGTGCCATTGTAAGATAGTAAAAAGTTTTAATTTTAAAAATTAGTATGTAGTCATATTATATAATCATACAAATATAAGAAGGGGGTGGGAGATATTTAATGATGACGTCCCACTTCCTTTTTATATTTTAATGTGAAGATTGATGCGAATGTTTTGAGTGACGCTCTTTTTGATATTTAATTAATAGTGCTGTTATCCATGCAGTAATCGGGATGCTAATTGCAACAGCGATGCCGCCTAGTAGGATGGATATAAATTCTTGTGCAAAGATTTTAGAATTGATGATATGTCCAAAAGAATAATTTAACCTAAAAAACCAAAAGAATAATGTCAATTGTCCTCCGAAATAGGCTAGATAAATTGTGTTTGCCGAAGTAGCTAAAATTTCACGTCCTACACGCATACCAGATTGAAATAATGCTTTGCTTGTTAAGTTTGAGTTGGTTTCGTATAACTCGTACATTGGAGAACTGATTGTGATTGCTAAATCAATAACCGCAGCTATGACTGCAAGTACTACGGTAAACACCATGAATTTCACCATATCAATGCCGATATTCATAGAAAAAATATACGTTTCATCTTGTTGTTCGGTTGTAAAACCTTGTAAATGTCCGATGGATACTGATAAATAAATACCAATAATTAAACACAAAGTAGTAATGACTGTTGCACAAAATGCTGCTTTTGTTTTTGTATTGTAACTATTTAAAACAAATAAATTACATGCTGCAATAACGATGCAAAATATAAGTGTTACGAGATAAATAGGCGCACCGAGCATAATTATAATGACAGTGATTAATAATATTACAAAATTCAAAAACAGTGTTAAATATGAGATGATACCTTTTTTTCCTCCGAATATTGCGATTAATAAGAAAAGTACAAGACCTAAGATTGTTATGACACTCACTGGTTAACACCTCGCATTTTAAACCATAATTGCATTAATAAAATTGTGATTGGAATCGTTAAAACTATACCAATACCACCAGTAATTGCCCGGGAAATTTCTAATGACCAATTCATGGAAATGGTATAGGTTACTGTATTTGCATTTTTAAGATAAATAAGAAACATCGGAAGACTACCAGATAAATATGAAAATAATAAGATGTTTGTCATTGTCCCCATAATATCTTGACCAATATGACGCCCTGCAAGCGCCCATCGAGTCATACTTATATTAGGTGTTCTGCGTAATATTTCTGCCATACCACTTGCTATAGTGATAGCTACATCCATGACAGCACCAAGTGTTCCAATCATAACAGAAGCAAGGAAAACATCCTTAGGAGGCAAAGTTAAGAAACTCATTGTTTCAAATTTTAAGCCTGCACCGTCTGTTAACGTAATCACTAATTGGGTGGCGCCAACACAAATAAAAGTGCCTAATAGTGTGCTTGCTATTGTAATTGACGTTCGCCATCGCCAACCGGTAACTAAGAGCAAAGTAAACACGGTGGTAAAAATGACACCGATACTCATAAGTGCAAATAAATTTAAATCAGGAAATTTATTATGTAAATAGATAGCTAAAAGCACAACAATTGTATTGAAAACTAAAGAAAGAATTGATTGTAAACCGATTTTCCGTCCTACTAATAAAACAGTTAATAAAAATATTCCAGTTATCATAACGACGAGGCTATCTCGTTTTTTTTCTATGATATAAGCATCGTCTAGATGTTTGCCAATGTGTAACAACACTTTGTTATGTTTTGAGAATGCCTCACTATCAGCTTGTGATGCTATGTAATGATAAGGAATCTTCGTCGATTGTCCCTCAAATTTCCCGTTTAAAATTTTAAGTGTTAGGGTTTGGTTATATTTAGTATCTTTATTGTGGTTATCATCTGTAACATGTGATGTGGATTTATTTTCGATCTTTGTAATTTGACCGATTGGTGTATCGTAAAATCTGGCATTGAAAAATGTGAAAATAAATACAGGCGCAAATAAGATGACAAATATCAAGATGACCCAATCAAAAGGGCGTTTAAATAACGTTTTAAAAGGCATTATTTTGTTTCAGTCCTCCCTATATAGACAATGCGATTATACGCTCCTAGCGATTTGAATTCAAAAGTTTTATGCATGTGATTAATGATAAGTCGTGCTTCTACTTAATAATTTATCAATCATTTCTAATAAATATTGTAAATCATGTTTTCGATTGTCTAGCCGAACAACTTGGCAAATGGTTCTTTTCAATGCTGTATGTTCTAATGATACTTCTCGCCATTTTTGCGGATTTTTTGAAAGTAAATGATAAGAAGCTGTGACGATGTAGCCACGCCCTTTACTTAAGATATATTCAGCCAGCTGAGGATGCGTAATCGTTTGTATAGGTGTTTTGGTTGTTTTTACTAATGTTTGTCTAATCTTGGTTGGTAATGGATATAATTCGTAAATAGATTTATTCGAAAATTGTACTAAAGGTGGGTTCGTAGCCATTGTGATTGGATCATCTTTAGGTGCATAGACATGGAATGTTTCTTCAAATAAAGGGCTTACCTTTAAAGAACGGTGCTGTTTGAATTCATCTGACATAGCAGTAAAAGCAATATCAATTTTATCTGTGAGCAAAGCTGAAAAAATATCTTCTTCTTCCATTAAAATAGGTTGAATGATAGATGTACTTTCATTTTCAAAGGATTGCATTAATAATGTGAGTACCTGTGTTATATAACTTTCAACATAACCAACACGTATAATATAATGCTCTGTTTCAGATTGGTTATGAAATAAACGAACTGTGTTATCAAGTTGTTCGATAATCTTTGTTGCTTCAGAAAATAATTGTTGTCCTTCTTCGGTAATGTGTATGTTGCGTCCTTCTCTGTTAAATAACGTCACTTGTAATTCCTTTTCTAATAGTGTGATTTGCCTACTGATAGCAGATTGAGCAATGTTAAGTTCTAGAGCAGCGTCTGATAAATGTTCTCTTTTTGCAACTTCTATAAAATATTTCAATTGTTTAATTTCCATATGACCATTCCCAACATATTAATATTATTCGAATTATTAGAATAATATCATCTATTTTATATATTGAATAGATTAATGTATTACTATATAGTTTACTATACTTATTCAATATTCAGAATTTTCGAAAAAGAGGTGAGGGTTATGTTCGAATATGGTAAGCAATTAGGATTATATGATAGTCGTGAAGAGCATGATGCATGTGGTATTGGATTTTATGCCAATATGAATAATGAGAGATCACACGATATCGTTGAAAAATCACTGGAAATGCTACGTAGGTTAGATCACCGTGGAGGAATTGGTGCAGATGGCATGACAGGTGATGGTGCCGGTATTATGACAGAAATTCCTTTTGATTATTTTTCTAAACAAACAGATTTTGAATTACCGGAAGAAGGTCATTTTGCAGTAGGTATGTTTTTTTCGAACGTGAAGATAAAAAATTCAGAGCATGAAGCAACGTTCAATCGTTATTTTGAAAGCGAAGGATTAAATGTTATTGGTTATAGAGATGTGCCAGTAGATGTCGATGCCATTGCCGAACATGTAGCCCAAACGATGCCATATATACAACAGGTATTCATCGCATTAAATGATGATACTCACATAGAAAAAGCGCTATTTTTAGCACGTAAACAAATTGAATTATATGCTAAAAAACAGCAAGTAGATTTATATTTCACAAGTTTATCTCATAAAACAATCGTCTATAAAGGATGGTTGCGTTCTGATCAAATTAAGAAGTTATTTCAAGATTTAAATGATGAACGCTATATATCAAAGTTAGGACTTGTGCATTCTCGTTTTAGTACAAATACATTTCCGAGTTGGAAGCGTGCGCACCCTAATAGATTATTAATGCATAATGGGGAGATTAATACTATTAAGGGTAATGTTAATTGGATGCGTGCAAGACAAAATGATTTGATTGAAACCATTTTTGGTGAAGACAAACATAAAGTAGAGGAAATTATTGATGAAGACGGTAGTGACTCTGCTATTGTTGACAACGCTTTAGAATTTTTATCTTTAGCTATGGAACCAGAGAGAGCAGCAATGTTAATGATACCAGAACCTTGGCTTTATAATACGGCGAATGACAGTAACGTCCGTGCTTTTTATGAATACTATAGTTACTTGATGGAACCTTGGGATGGTCCAACAATGATTTCATTTTGTAATGGAGATAAAATTGGCGCACTAACAGATAGAAATGGCTTGCGACCAGGACGTTATACAATCACTAAAGATAATTACATTGTTTTTTCGTCAGAAGTGGGCGTTGTAGATGTACCTGAGGAACAAGTTGCTTTTAAAGGTCAACTAAATCCAGGGAAATTATTATTAGTTGATTTTCAACAACAAAAAGTAGTTGATAATAATGAATTAAAAGCACGTATCGCTGATGAATTACCATATGAAAATTGGATAAATCAATTTAAAGTAGATTTAGATTTAGACAATGTGAAAGTGATTCCATCTAATTGGGATGAAACAACTTTAGCCAGATTACAAAAGCAATTTGTTTATACAAATGAAGAAATCAACAAATACATGACAGAATTAATTGAAAGTAAGAAAGACCCGATTGGCGCAATGGGGTATGATGTTCCAATTGCTGTTTTAAATGAAAAAGATGAATCGTTATTTAATTACTTTAAACAACTTTTTGCACAAGTCACTAATCCACCGATTGATGCATATAGAGAAAAAATAGTGACAAGTGAATTGTCTTATTTAGGTTCAGAAGGTAATTTGTTAAAACCTAACGAAGATGTATTGAATAGAATTCAATTGAAAAGACCGGTGTTAACAGAGGCGCAATTAAAAGCGATTGACGATAGCAGGTTTAAAGTTAAGCATTTATCAACGTTATATCACGAAAACTTAGAAACGGCGTTAGACAATTTAGGGGAACAAGCAATTCAATCCGTGAAAGATGGCTATGAAATTATTGTATTAGATGACCGAGTACTAGTTGAAGCGCAAGGCTATGCAATGCCAATATTGCTTGCAGTAAGTCATGTACATCAATTATTAATTAGAGAAGGTTTGCGCATGCGTACAAGCATCATTGCGCTTTCTGGTGAAACGAGAGAGGTGCACCATGTAGCGTGTTTATTAGGGTATGGTGCTAATGCAGTCGTACCATATCTAGCGCAACATACAATAGAAAACTTAGTGGAGAAAGGACGCTTAAACGGAAATATTGCCGAAAACGTTCAAACATATACGGATACATTATCAGAAGGTGTCATAAAAGTTATGGCTAAAATGGGAATTTCTACCGTTCAAAGCTACCAAGGGGCTCAAATTTTTGAAGCGGTAGGTTTGTCACAAGAAGTTGTTGACCGGTATTTTACAGGGACACAAACAAAACTATCTGGTATGGATATCAACTTGATAGATAAAGAAAATAAAGCGAGACAGTCATCTGAGAGCGAGTACCTTGAATCTGGTAGTACGTTTCAATGGCGTAAACAAGGCCAACATCACGCATTTAACCCGACGTCAATCCACTTACTGCAACATGCATGTCGTTTAAATGATTATGAACAGTTCAAAACGTTTTCAAATGAAGTCAATCATCAACGTACAGATCATATTCGTCACTTAATGGAATTTAAAAACCAAGATTCAATTGATATCAATGAAGTAGAACCAACGAGTGAAATCGTAAAACGTTTTAATACAGGTGCGATGAGCTATGGTTCTATTTCTGAAGAAGCCCATCAAACACTTGCTGAAGCAATGAATCAAATGGGTGGTAAAAGTAATAGTGGTGAAGGTGGTGAAAATCCCGAACGATTTGTAGTGGATGACGAAGGTCGTAATCGTTCTAGTGCAATCAAACAAGTTGCTTCTGGAAGATTTGGAGTGACGAGTCATTATTTACAACATGCTAAAGAAATACAAATTAAGGTAGCGCAGGGGGCTAAACCTGGAGAAGGCGGACAGCTTCCTGGTTCTAAAGTTTATCCGTGGATTGCTGAAGTCAGAGGGTCTACCCCAGGTATTGGTTTGATTTCTCCACCGCCACATCATGATATTTATTCCATTGAAGACTTAGCACAATTAATTCATGATTTGAAAAATGCTAATAAAAACGCAAATATCACAGTTAAGCTTGTCTCTAAAACTGGTGTCGGAACAATTGCAGCAGGTGTAGCCAAAGCTTATGCAGATAAAATTGTGATTAGTGGATATGATGGTGGTACGGGTGCTTCTCCCAAAACAAGTATTCAACACGCAGGTGTACCTTGGGAAATTGGATTAGCGGAGACACATCAAACACTTATGATGAATAACTTGAGATCGAGAGTAATTGTAGAAACAGACGGCAAATTACTCACAGGCAAAGATGTGGCATATGCATGTGCATTAGGAGCGGAAGAATTTGGTTTTGCAACAGCGCCATTAGTCGTACTTGGATGTGTAATGATGCGGGTGTGCCATAAAGATACATGTCCGGTAGGTATTGCTACACAAAATCAAGATTTGCGCGCGCTATTTAATGGTAGAGCTGATCACGTGGTCAATTTTATGCATTTTGTTGCTGAAGAATTAAGAGAGATACTAGCCGAACTTGGTTTGCGCACTGTAGATGATTTGGTGGGGCGTACAGACTTATTAAAACGAAAAGATCATTTATCTCAACGAAGACCTAAAGCTGCATCTATGAATGTTGAAGCATTATTATATCAGCACGAAGGTGAAAGATATAAAAAAATAGCGCAAAATCACCATCTTGATGAAGGTTTTGATTTAACACAACTATTACCTGATGCTCAAGCAGCAATTGAACAACAGAAGTCATTTACTGGTAATTATGTGGTGAAAAATGAGCAACGAGATGTGGGTGTCATTACTGGTAGTATGATCACCGATATCTACGGTGCTGAAGGTTTACCTGAAGATAGTATCAATGTCAATACGGTAGGCCATGCTGGTCAAAGTTTAGCTGCTTATATACCTCAAGGTTTAACAGTACATCACACAGGTGATGCTAACGATTATGTAGGTAAGGGACTTTCTGGCGGTAAAGTGATTGTGAAGGCGCCGACGCAACAGCGAGAATCAGAAATTATAGTTGGTAATGTCTGTTTCTATGGTGCGTCTTATGGTAAAGCTTTTATTAATGGTAAAGCTGGTGAAAGATTCTGTATTAGAAATAGTGGTGTGCAAGTAGTTGTTGAAGGTATTGGTGATCATGGTCTTGAGTATATGACAGGCGGTCGCGTTATTGTGCTGGGAGATGTCGGGAAGAACTTTGGTCAAGGGATGAGTGGTGGTGTTGCATATATCTTCCCATCTGATATTGAAAAATTTAAAGAAGAACATCAATTAGACAGTTTAGACTTCGACGAAATCACTGTTGCAGCAGAAGAAAATGTTGTGAAAGAGATGCTAGAAGATCATTTGCTTTATACAAATAGTACTAAAGCAAAAACTATATTAGATAGTTTTGAAGAAATGGCTAATAAAGTAGTGAAAGTCATTCCGAAAGATTATAAATTGATGATGCAAAAAATCGAATTACAAAAGCGCGAATCTAACCAGCAAGATGAAGCGTTACTGAATGCTTTTAATGACAAGAGAACACATTTAGAACCAGCGCAACAATTAACGTCTGTGTATTAATTTGAAGGGGGACTGAGTATGGGAGAATTCAAAGGATTTATGAATTATGATAAACAACCTTTACATGAATTGTCTTTAGTAGAACGTTTGAAAGGACACGCACCCTTTCAGCAAAGGTTTACAAAAGAAGAAGCCTCGGAACAAGGTGCGAGATGCATGGATTGTGGCACACCTTTTTGTCAAACAGGTGAACCATATGGTAGAGAAACAATTGGTTGTCCCATTGGGAACTATATTCCAGAATGGAATGATTTAGTGTACCAAAAAGACTTCGAAACGGCATATAAACGCTTGAACGAAACGAATAACTTCCCTGAATTTACTGGACGTGTATGTCCGGCTCCGTGTGAACAATCGTGTGTGATGAAGATAAATAGAGAATCTGTTGCGATTAAAGGTATTGAACGTACTATTATTGATGAAGCTTTTGAAAATGGTTGGGTCAAACCAACGATTCCCAATGAGCGTAAAGCAGCATCAGTAGCAATAGTAGGAAGTGGACCAGCTGGTTTAACAGCTGCAGACGAATTAAACAAATTAGGTTATCGCATAACTGTATATGAACGTGCACATGAAGCAGGTGGATTATTAATGTATGGTATACCTAATATGAAATTAGATAAAGACGTAGTGCGACGTAGAATTAAACTAATGGAACAATCTGGCATCACTTTTATCACTGATACGGAAATAGGGATAGATGTCAGTAAAGAAAGTTTAGAGGAACAATTCGATGCCATTATTATTTGTACAGGCTCGCAAAGTGCACGTGATCTACCATTAGAAGGTCGAATGGGCATGGGTATTCACTTTGCTATGGATTACTTAACAGAACAGGGCGAGTATTTAAATGGTGAAATTGAAAAGCCGTCAATATCTGCAGAAGGAAAAAACGTGATTGTCATTGGTGCTGGTGACACAGGTGCAGACTGTGTAGCGACTGCACTGAGGGAAAATTGTAAATCTATCGTTCAATTTAACAAATACACAAAACAACCTGAAGCAATTGAATTTGACGAAAATACGTATTGGCCATTAGCCATGCCTGTATTTAAAATGGATTATGCTCATAATGAATATGAGGCACGTTTTGGTTTTGAACCACGTGCATATGGTGTTCAAACAATGCGTTACGAGGTTGATCGTATTGGTAATGTAACAGGTGTTTATACACAAATACTTGAAGAAACAGAAGATGGTATGGTTGTTGTCGATGGTACAGAACGTCATTGGCCGGCTGACTTGGTATTGTTATCAATAGGATTTATTGGTACTGAAACCACTGTGCCACATGCGTTTAATATACAAACTGAGAGAAATAAAATTGTCGCAGATAACAAAAATTTCAAAACGAACCAATCAAATATTTTTGCAGCAGGCGATGCAAGAAGAGGTCAAAGTCTTGTTGTTTGGGCAATTCAAGAAGGTAGAGCAGTCGCTAATGCTGTTGACGAATACCTAACTGAAAAAACATTGGTGTAATATTCTAATTATAATTGACTTTTTTAATGGGCTATAATATTATAATTATTGTGTTCATTTGGAGGAATACCCAAGTCCGGCTGAAGGGATCGGTCTTGAAAACCGACAGGGGCTTAACGGCCCGCGGGGGTTCGAATCCCTCTTCCTCCGCCATTATCGTTAAATACCAAGACTAATAAATAATATAGTAGGCAAACGTTTATTTAATATAAAGTGTTTGTCTTTTTTGTTGTTTAAGGCCAATGATAGAAAAATAGACACGTGTTTAACATAGTTTTTATTATTGTTTGTGGCACATATCATTAAATTTATTGCTGTGATTACGCCAAACACAAAATAATATATACTTTTATTGAAAAAGGTCATCACGTAGAGATTGAAAATTAATGTCTACGTGATGACCTTTTTTAAGAAACTGAGTGAAAGCCTTTGCAAAACTTGTCTATACAAGTTATAATCTGGATAATATTAAAGTTTAAGGGAGTGAATCATCATGGCTGTTAAAAAGAAAGATGTTCAAGATATAGTCGAAGCTATTGGGGGCAGAGAAAACTTGGACACAGCAACACACTGTGTGACGCGTTTACGACTTGTTTTGAAAGATGATGATAAGGTCGATAAAGATCGACTGAGTAACAATGATTTAGTTAAGGGACAATTCAAAGCTGATAATCAATATCAAATTGTTATTGGACCAGGTACTGTTGATGAAGTTTATAAACAATTTATTGAAGAAACCGGGGTTGAAAGTGCCTCTAAAGATGATGCGAAAGCAGCGGCAGCTAAAAAAGGTAATCCTATACAAAGATTGGTTAAGTTATTGGGAGATATCTTTATACCAATTTTACCGGCAATCGTAACTGCTGGTTTACTATTGGGGATTTATAATGTATTAACAATGGAAGACTTGTTTGGGAAGCAAGCATTGGTGGCACAATATCCACAATTAGGGGACTTTGCAGATATTATTAATGTTATTGCAAATACTGCCTTTATTTTCTTGCCAGCTTTAATTGGTTGGAGTAGTATGCGTGTGTTTGGTGGGAGTCAAATACTCGGTCTGGTATTAGGTCTGATTTTAATGAACCCACAACTCGCTTCACAATATGATATTGGTAAAGGTAATATTCCAGCATGGCATATCTTTGGTTTAGAAATTAAACAACTGAACTATCAAGGTCAAGTATTACCAATCTTATTAGCGTCTTATGTATTAGCGCAAATTGAAAAGTTCTTAAGTAAATATGTACATGATTCAATCAAAATGTTAGTCGTTGGTCCAGTTGCCTTATTAATCACTGGTTTCTTAGCGTTTATCGTTATAGGTCCAGTTGCCTTATGGTTAGGAACAGGAATTACAAATGGTGTGACATTTGTCTTTGAACATATCGGTTGGTTAGGTGGCGCAATTTATGGTTTCTTTTACGCACCTCTAGTTATTACAGGCTTACACCATATGTTCTTAGCGGTTGATTTCCAACTGATGGGAAGCAGTCTTGAAGGAACGTACTTGTGGCCAATCTTAGCAATTTCAAATATCTGTCAAGGTTCAGCTGCATTTGGTGCATGGTTCGTCTATAAACGACGCAAAATGGCAAAAGAACAAGGTTTGGCAATGACTTCTGGTGTCTCAGGATTCTTAGGAGTTACTGAACCAGCATTGTTTGGTGTAAACTTACCGTTGAAATATCCTTTTGTTGCAGCAATTTTAACTTCGGGTGTTATAGGCGCTATCATAGGTGCAATTGGTGTCTTAGGTAATGTTGGCGTTGGTGGTGTGCCGGCCATTATTTCTATTAAAAAAGATTTTTGGTTAATTTACGGAATAGGTACCGTTCTTGCAATGGTAGTACCAGCGATATTAACTGTTATCTTCTCGAAATTCAGTAAAGAAGAAGCAAAAGAAATAGTAGAAGAATAGTTAATTCGAATAGATAAGTACAACTAAACTCGCTAAGTTTGATTAGCGAGTTTCTTAATTTAAAATACAAAGATAAGGTGGTAATAATATGGTAGGTAATGATTGGAGAAAATCGGTAGTTTATCAAATTTATCCTAAGTCATTCAATGATACGACGGGCAATGGTGAAGGTGATTTAAATGGCATAATTGAAAAGTTAGACTATATACAATATCTAGGTGTGGATTATATTTGGTTGACACCTATTTATGAATCACCAATGAATGATAATGGTTATGATATTAGCGATTATTATAAAGTGAATGAACAATTTGGCACGATTGAAGATTTAAAAACATTGATTGCTGAAGCGCATCAACGTAATTTAAAAATAATGATGGATATCGTCATTAATCATACGTCTACAGAACATGAATGGTTTAAAGAAGCATATTCAGAAAAAAGCAACCCATATAGAGACTACTATTTCTTTAGGAGGTCGGCAGATAATCAACCACCGACAAATTGGGAATCAAAGTTTGGTGGTAATGCTTGGAAATACGATGACAAAACAGATGAATATTATCTTCACTTATTTGACGTAACACAAGCAGATTTGAATTGGGATAACCCTGAAGTGCGTCGTGAACTCTATAAAGTGATTAATTATTGGATTGATTTTGGTGTAGACGGTTTTAGATTCGATGTCATTAATTTAATATCAAAAGGTGAATTTAAAAATTCAGAAAAGATAGGAAAAGAATTTTACACTGATGGACCGCGTGTGCATGAATACTTACACGAAATGAATCAACAGACATTTGGAGATAAAGATATGATGACAGTGGGCGAAATGTCTTCGACAACGATTGAAAATTGTATTCAATATACGGATCCTGAACGTCAAGAACTAAGTAGTGTATTTAACTTCCATCATCTAAAAGTAGATTATATTAATGGAGAAAAGTGGACAAACGCAAAGTTAGACTTTCATAAATTAAAAGAAATATTAATGGAATGGCAAATAGGTATTTATAACGGTGGCGGATGGAATGCTATTTTTTGGTGCAATCATGATCAACCACGTGTAGTAACACGATTCGGTGATGATTCGACGGAGGATTTACGTCAAAGTAGTGCTAAAATGCTAGCCATCGCCTTGCACATGCTTCAAGGTACACCATATATTTACCAAGGTGAAGAAATTGGTATGACAGACCCTCATTTCAATGATATCGACCAGTATAGAGATATAGAATCTCTAAATGCATATAAAAAATTAAAAGCTGAAGGTTATCCAGAAACAGAGATTCTAACAATATTAGGACAAAAATCTCGTGACAATTCTCGTACACCTGTACAGTGGACGAGCGGTGAAAATGCAGGTTTTACTTCAGGTACACCTTGGATTGATATTCCTGACAACTATAGGGAAATTAATGTTGAAGCAGCCATAGAAGACGATCAATCCATTTTGCAAACATATAGAAAATTGATAAAGCTACGTCACGAACATGATATTATAACTTATGGAAATATTGAGCCACTTTACATGGACCACGATGAATTATTTGTTTATAAGCGTCATTATAAAGATGAAACATGGTTAGTGATTGCTAACTTTTCAAAAGAAAAAGTTGAAATACCACAAGGCTTAAAAGTTGAAGGGCAAGTAATGTTACAAAATGGCTCGATAGTGAATGGTCTAATAGACGGATTTGGTGCCATCGTAGTTAGACAATAATTTAAATTAAAAGGCAGTGAGTGAAATCACATGAAACAGAAAAAATTTATTGCGATTTATGAAAATTTACGCACAGACATCATCGAATCAAAGCTACCATATGGTGCTCAGTTGCCATCAGAAAACGAATTGGTATACGATTACAATGCCTCTCGTGAAACCGTGCGCAAAGCGCTTAATCTACTTGTTAGAGACGGTATGATTCAGAAAATAAAAGGCAAAGGATCAGTGGTAATCTATCAAGGCATTACAGAATTCCCATTTGCGAATTTAACAAGTTTCAGGGAAGTTCAACAAGGATTAGGACTGAGTCATGAGACTGAAGTCAGATTATTAGAACGCATACCTGCCAGCGAAGTGCCTGAAGTAAAAAAAGCTTTGGATTTGCGGCAGAGTGAAACGCTGTGGCACATTATTCGAACGCGAAAAATTGATCATCGCGTAAAAATTATTGATGAAGATTATTTAGTAGAAAAAATTGTTCCTGATATAACAATGAACATTGCTAAAGATTCGTTGTATCATTATATAGAACAAACACTAGAGTTAGAAATTAGCTACTCTAATAAATCTATCACCTTTGAATCATTTGGTAATTTAGAATGTGAAATATTTGGAGATGTAACGCCACCATACACTGCAACGGTCCGAGGTATCGTCCATTTAAAGGATACGACAAAGTTTCAATATAACATTTCCAAACATTTAGCCACGGAATTTAAGTTTAATGATTTTTCGAGACGTCACAAAATATAATGAAATAAGTTATAAAATAATGAATTGTATGACTTGCAATCAGTCATTACCTTATAGTATGATATATCTTGCCGTGCTAGGTGGGGAGGTAGCGGTTCCCTGTACTCGAAATCCGCTTTATGCGAGACTTAATTCCTTCGCTAAGGCTACGTTTTTGTGAAGTCTGCCCAAAGCACGTAGTGTTTGAAGATTTCGGTCCTATGCAATATGAACCCATGAACCATGTCAGGTCCTGACGGAAGCAGCATTAAGTGGATCATCGTATGTGCCGTAGGGTTGCCGAGATTTAGCTGTCGACTTTGGTTACGTTTATGATACGTATTCGAAGCGAAGGTGCGCGGTTTTAATTTTTAAATAAATACAATTAATCATATATTACGAGTGACTTATCTTTTGATAGCAGTCACTCTTTTTTTATATTAAAATAATAACGATACATTCGTTTAATTGATTGAACTGTAACGATATCATTCTGATTGTAACTGCCCAAAATTGAATTTAGTGAATATGGAGGAACGACATATGCAAATTTATTTAAGTACATTAACTGAAAATGACTATGACGCAAGTTTAGACGAAATAAAAACTGCTTTTGAAAACGTCGCAGAGTCCAACCATGATGAACAAGATTTAGTTTTGAAAATTAGAGCATCTACAGAATATAATTACGAGTTGGAAGTTGTTGCGAAGACAGATGAAGGTGATGTCATTGGGCATGCCATGCTTTCAGAAATAGAGATTGTTAACGATGAAACACGTTATACCGCGTTAGCGTTAGCACCTTTATCTGTATTGCCTGAATATAGAAGTAAAGGTATAGGCAAAGCGCTTGTTCAAGCTGTGGAAGAACGCGCAAAGGCGCAAGATTATACGACTATTATTGTACTTGGAGATCCTGAATATTATGGTATGTTAGGTTATGAAGAGGCAAGCCACTATCAAATTTATAGTCCGTTTGATGTACCATCGAAATATTTTTTGGTTAAATTCTTGTGGGAGCAACTTGCACAGCAACCAAACGGTGATGTAGTTTATCCAGAGGCGTTTAATTAATATTCAAAATATAAAACACAGTGATATAATAGTTGTTGAATGTTATTGGAGGTGTGAAGGTGAATTATCAAGCTTTATATAGAATGTTCCGGCCACAGAGTTTTGAAGATGTCGTAGGTCAGGAACATGTAACTAAAACATTGCGCAATGCAATTTCAAAAGGCAAGCAATCACATGCGTATATTTTTAGCGGGCCGAGAGGAACAGGCAAAACAAGTATCGCAAAAGTATTCGCGAAAGCTATTAATTGTCTCGAACGCTCCGATGGAGAACCCTGTAATGAATGTGCTATTTGTACAGGGATTACGCGAGGAACGAATTCAGATGTGATTGAAATAGATGCTGCTAGTAATAATGGTGTGGATGAAATTAGAAATATCAGAGATAAAGTTAAATACGCACCAAGTGAATCAAAATTCAAAGTATACATTATAGATGAAGTTCATATGTTAACAACAGGTGCTTTTAATGCATTATTGAAAACTCTAGAAGAACCACCAGCACATGCAATTTTTATATTGGCGACTACTGAACCACATAAAATACCTCCTACAATTATTTCAAGAGCGCAAAGATTTGATTTCAAAGCAATTAGTCATGATGAAATTGTAGAACGTTTGCAATTTGTAGCAGACGCTCAAGATATAGAATATGACAATGCTGCCTTAGATTTTATTGCCAAAGCTTCTGAAGGTGGTATGCGTGACGCGTTAAGTATTATGGATCAAGCAATTGCTTTTGGTGATGATCATCTTACATTGCAAGATGCGTTGAATGTAACCGGTAGCGTAGATGCTCAAGCATTGAATGATTTACTAAAAGAGGTAGTTGAAGGAGATGTAAAAACTGCATTTTCAACTTACCATCAATTTATTGCACAAGGTAAAGAAGTGAATCGTCTGATTAATGATATGATTTATTTTGTGAGAGATACCATTATGAATAAGACATCTAATATAGAAACTGAATACGATGCATTGATGCATTTTGACTTGGAAACTTTGTATAAAATGATTGATGTGATTAATGATACGCTTGTTTCAATCAGATTTAGTGTCAATCAGAGTGTGCATTTTGAAGTATTATTAGTTAAAATAGCAGAAATGATTAAAGGCGAATCAGAAAATGTGCAAACTGTTGCTACAACGAGCGTAGCCAGTGAACCTAATAATGAAGTGTTGTTACAGCGAATGGAACAGTTAGAAAATGAATTGAAAACGTTAAAATCACAAGGTGTCGTAGCTAACAATGCTAAACCGCAAGCTAAAAAAACGGCTAGTAAAGGCACGCAATCGAAAAATGCCTTTTCAATGCAACAAATCGCCAAAGTATTAGATAAAGCTAACAAAGAAGATATTAAACAGCTTAAAGACCACTGGCAAGAGGTTATAGATCATGCTAAAAGTAATGATATGAAATCATTAGTAAGCTTACTTCAAAATTCAGAACCAGTGGCAGCTAGTGAAACGCATGTACTGATTAAATTCGAAGAAGAAATACACTGTGAGATTGTAAATAAAGATGATGAAAAAAGAGAGAATATTGAGAACGTAGTATGTAATATTATAGATAAAGCAGTTAAAGTAGTAGGTGTGCCAGCAGATCAGTGGATGAGGGTAAGAACAGAATATCTTCAAAACCGTAAACAAAGTACGAGTGCAGAAGAAAATAGAACAACGACAACAGCGTCTCCTGAAGAAGTCGACGTCGTTCAAAAGGCCAAAGACTTATTTGGAGAAAATACAGTAAATGTAATTGATGAAGAGTGATACATGACAATGAATTAAAAGGCATGTATAATGAGACAAAAGATGAATTACAATCAGATGAGATTGAAGTTTTTAAGGAGGATAAATATATGCGCGGTGGCGGAAATATGCAACAAATGATGAAACAAATGCAGAAAATGCAAAAGAAAATGAACGAAGAACAAGAAAAATTAAAAGAAGAAAAAGTACAAGGTACAGCTGGCGGTGGCATGGTAACTGTCACAGTATCAGGTCATAAAGAAGTTCTCGATGTAGAAATCAAAGAAGAAGCAGTTGATCCAGATGACATTGAAATGTTACAAGACTTAGTAATTGCTGCTACTAACGAAGCGATGAATAAAGCTGATGAACTTACTCAAGAACGCTTAGGTAAGCATACACAAGGCTTAAATATTCCTGGAATGTGATTGTATGTACTATCCAGAACCAATATCCAAACTTATCGACAGTTTCATGAAACTGCCAGGCATTGGGCCAAAGACAGCTCAACGTCTGGCGTTTCATGTATTAGATATGAAAGAAGACGATGTCGTTCAATTTGCTAAAGCTTTAGTAGATGTAAAACGAGAACTTACTTATTGTAGTGAGTGTGGACATATTACTGAGCAAGATCCATGCTATATTTGCCAAGATAAACAGAGAGATCGTTCAATTATTTGTGTGGTTGAGGACGATAAAGATGTTATCGCTATGGAAAAAATGCGTGAATATAAAGGCTTGTACCATGTATTACATGGTTCTATATCTCCGATGGATGGTATAGGACCAGAAGATATTAATATTCCAAGTTTAATCAATCGCTTAAAAAATGACGAAGTAAAAGAGCTCATTTTAGCAATGAATCCTAATTTGGAAGGTGAGTCAACGGCGATGTATATATCGAGACTAGTCAAACCAATAGGTTTAACAGTAACTCGATTAGCACAAGGGCTTTCTGTTGGTGGAGATTTAGAATACGCGGATGAAGTGACATTATCAAAAGCAATTATGGGCAGAACAGAGATGTAATAAATGCTTAATTGTAAATTAAAATGAAACCAAGCTACCTTTTTTAAGGTAGCTTTAATTTTTTGAAAAGAAATTTAATAAACAGTAAAGTTTGTTTTATAGAGTTATTTAAACTATTTATCAATATCAAAAATCACAATATAAAGATAAAAACGAACGATATGAATCCATGAAAATAAAAAGGTATGTAAAATGAACGAAGATCACATTTGGTCATGAAGAAAAGTGTAAATTTTACTGTTGTTCAAAGCGTTTTAAGCGTGTATAGTATTTACTTGTCGGACGAAACAAAACGACACACATAACAATATTTCAAAACACGACTTCAAATTAATTTTAAAAAGTTCTTGACTTTCAAAGTTAAAACCTGTAGAATTAATTCTTGTGATTGAAACAAATGAACATTGAAAACTGAATTACAATATGTCAACGTTAATTCCGATTTCAACATTAAATGTTGAATCAAAACAACGTGTTATTGATAACACAAATTAGTATTTTATGAGCTAATCAAACATCATATTTTTATGGAGAGTTTGATCCTGGCTCAGGATGAACGCTGGCGGCGTGCCTAATACATGCAAGTCGAGCGAACAGATAAGGAGCTTGCTCCTTTGACGTTAGCGGCGGACGGGTGAGTAACACGTGGGTAACCTACCTATAAGACTGGAATAACTCCGGGAAACCGGGGCTAATGCCGGATAACATTTAGAACCGCATGGTTCTAAAGTGAAAGATGGTTTTGCTATCACTTATAGATGGACCCGCGCCGTATTAGCTAGTTGGTAAGGTAACGGCTTACCAAGGCAACGATACGTAGCCGACCTGAGAGGGTGATCGGCCACACTGGAACTGAGACACGGTCCAGACTCCTACGGGAGGCAGCAGTAGGGAATCTTCCGCAATGGGCGAAAGCCTGACGGAGCAACGCCGCGTGAGTGATGAAGGTCTTCGGATCGTAAAACTCTGTTATTAGGGAAGAACAAATGTGTAAGTAACTATGCACGTCTTGACGGTACCTAATCAGAAAGCCACGGCTAACTACGTGCCAGCAGCCGCGGTAATACGTAGGTGGCAAGCGTTATCCGGAATTATTGGGCGTAAAGCGCGCGTAGGCGGTTTCTTAAGTCTGATGTGAAAGCCCACGGCTCAACCGTGGAGGGTCATTGGAAACTGGGAAACTTGAGTGCAGAAGAGGAAAGTGGAATTCCATGTGTAGCGGTGAAATGCGCAGAGATATGGAGGAACACCAGTGGCGAAGGCGACTTTCTGGTCTGTAACTGACGCTGATGTGCGAAAGCGTGGGGATCAAACAGGATTAGATACCCTGGTAGTCCACGCCGTAAACGATGAGTGCTAAGTGTTAGGGGGTTTCCGCCCCTTAGTGCTGCAGCTAACGCATTAAGCACTCCGCCTGGGGAGTACGACCGCAAGGTTGAAACTCAAAGGAATTGACGGGGACCCGCACAAGCGGTGGAGCATGTGGTTTAATTCGAAGCAACGCGAAGAACCTTACCAAATCTTGACATCCTTTGACAACTCTAGAGATAGAGCCTTCCCCTTCGGGGGACAAAGTGACAGGTGGTGCATGGTTGTCGTCAGCTCGTGTCGTGAGATGTTGGGTTAAGTCCCGCAACGAGCGCAACCCTTAAACTTAGTTGCCAGCATTTAGTTGGGCACTCTAAGTTGACTGCCGGTGACAAACCGGAGGAAGGTGGGGATGACGTCAAATCATCATGCCCCTTATGATTTGGGCTACACACGTGCTACAATGGACAATACAAAGGGCAGCTAAACCGCGAGGTCATGCAAATCCCATAAAGTTGTTCTCAGTTCGGATTGTAGTCTGCAACTCGACTACATGAAGCTGGAATCGCTAGTAATCGTAGATCAGCATGCTACGGTGAATACGTTCCCGGGTCTTGTACACACCGCCCGTCACACCACGAGAGTTTGTAACACCCGAAGCCGGTGGAGTAACCATTTATGGAGCTAGCCGTCGAAGGTGGGACAAATGATTGGGGTGAAGTCGTAACAAGGTAGCCGTATCGGAAGGTGCGGCTGGATCACCTCCTTTCTAAGGATATATTCGGAACATCTTCTTTAGAAGATGAAAAGGAATAACATTGACATATTGTATTCAGTTTTGAATGCTCATTCGAGTATTCTTTAATGATTTGTACATTGAAAACTAGATAGGTAAGTAAAATTTATGATTTTACCAAGCAAAACCGAGTGAATAAGAGTTTTAAATAAGCTTGAATTCAAAAAGAAATAATCGCTAGTGTTCGAAAGAACACTCACAGATTAATAACATTTTGGGTTTTCAACCGACGGTTGTCGAGTTGAAAGCAAATAGATTAAGTTATTAAGGGCGCACGGTGGATGCCTTGGCACTAGAAGCCGATGAAGGACGTTACTAACGACGATATGCTTTGGGGAGCTGTAAGTAAGCTGTGATCCAAAGATTTCCGAATGGGGAAACCCAATACGAGTTATGTCGTATTATCGATACGTAAATACATAGCGTATCGAAGGTAGACGCGGAGAACTGAAACATCTTAGTACCCGCAGGAAGAGAAAGAAAAATCGATTCCCTGAGTAGCGGCGAGCGAAACGGGAATAGCCCAAACCAACGAGCTTGCTTGTTGGGGTTGTAGGACACTCTATACGGAGTTACAAAGGAATAGATTAGACGAAGCATCTGGAAAGATGCATCAAAGAAGGTAATAATCCTGTAGTCGAAAATCTGTTCTCTCTTGAGTGGATCCTGAGTACGACGGAACACGAGAAATTCCGTCGGAATCCGGGAGGACCATCTCCCAAGGCTAAATACTCTCTAGTGACCGATAGTGAACCAGTACCGTGAGGGAAAGGTGAAAAGTACCCCGGAAGGGGAGTGAAAGAGAACTTGAAACCGTGTGCTTACAAGTAGTCAGAGCCCGTTAATGGGTGATGGCGTGCCTTTTGTAGAATGAACCGGCGAGTTACGATTTGATGCAAGGTTAAGCAGTGAATGTGGAGCCGTAGCGAAAGCGAGTCTGAATAGGGCGTTGAGTATTTGGTCGTAGACCCGAAACCAGGTGATCTACCCTTGACCAGGTTGAAGTTCAGGTAACACTGAATGGAGGACCGAACCGACTTACGTTGAAAAGTGAGCGGATGAGTTGAGGGTAGCGGAGAAATTCCAATCGAACCTGGAGATAGCTGGTTCTCTCCGAAATAGCTTTAGGGCTAGCCTCAAGTGATGATTATTGGAGGTAGAGCACTGTTTGGACGAGGGGCCCTTCTCGGGTTACCGAATTCAGACAAACTCCGAATGCCAATCAATTTAACTTGGGAGTCAGAACGCGGGTGATAAGGTCCGTGTTCGAAAGGGAAACAGCCCAGACCACCAGCTAAGGTCCCAAAATATATGTTAAGTGGAAAAGGATGTGGCGTTGCCCAGACAACTAGTATGTTGGCTTAGAAGCAGCCATCATTTAAAGAGTGCGTAATAGCTCACTAGTCGAGTGACACTGCGCCGAAAATGTACCGGGGCTAAACATATTACCGAAGCTGTGGATTGTCCGTAGGACAATGGTAGGAGAGCGTTCTAAGGGCGTTGAAGCATGATCGTAAGGACATGTGGAGCGCTTAGAAGTGAGAATGCCGGTGTGAGTAGCGAAAGACGGGTGAGAATCCCGTCCACCGATTGACTAAGGTTTCCAGAGGAAGGCTCGTCCGCTCTGGGTTAGTCGGGTCCTAAGCTGAGGCCGATAGGCGTAGGCGATGGATAACAGGTTGATATTCCTGTACCACCATGTATCGTTTTAAGCGATGGGGGGACGCAGTAGGATAGGCGAAGCGTACGATTGGATTGTACGTCCAAGCAGTAAGACTGAGTGTTAGGCAAATCCGGCACTCTTAAGGTCAAGCTGTGATGGGGAGAGGAAATTGTTTCCTCGAGTCGTTGATTTCACACTGCCGAGAAAAGCCTCTAGCTAGATTTATGGTGCCCGTACCGCAAACCGACACAGGTAGTCAAGATGAGAATTCTAAGGTGAGCGAGCGAACTCTCGTTAAGGAACTCGGCAAAATGACCCCGTAACTTCGGGAGAAGGGGTGCTCTTTAGGGTTCACGCCCAGGAGAGCCGCAGTGAATAGGCCCAAGCGACTGTTTATCAAAAACACAGGTCTCTGCTAAACCGTAAGGTGATGTATAGGGGCTGACGCCTGCCCGGTGCTGGAAGGTTAAGAGGAGTGGTTAGCTTCTGCGAAGCTACGAATCGAAGCCCCAGTAAACGGCGGCCGTAACTATAACGGTCCTAAGGTAGCGAAATTCCTTGTCGGGTAAGTTCCGACCCGCACGAAAGGCGTAACGATTTGGGCACTGTCTCAACGAGAGACTCGGTGAAATCATAGTACCTGTGAAGATGCAGGTTACCCGCGACAGGACGGAAAGACCCCGTGGAGCTTTACTGTAGTCTGATATTGAAATTCGGTACAGCTTGTACAGGATAGGTAGGAGCCTTAGATACGTGAGCGCTAGCTTACGTGGAGGCGTTGGTGGGATACTACCCTCGCTGTATTGGATTTCTAACCCGCACCATTAATCATGGTGGGAGACAGTGTCAGATGGACAGTTTGACTGGGGCGGTCGCCTCCTAAAGAGTAACGGAGGCGCTCAAAGGTTTCCTCAGAATGGTTGGAAATCATTCATAGAGTGTAAAGGCACAAGGAAGCTTGACTGCGAGACTTACAAGTCGAGTAGGGTCGAAAGACGGACTTAGTGATCCGGTGGTTCCGCATGGAAGGGCCATCGCTCAACGGATAAAAGCTACCCCGGGGATAACAGGCTTATCTCCCCCAAGAGTTCACATCGACGGGGAGGTTTGGCACCTCGATGTCGGCTCATCGCATCCTGGGGCTGTAGTCGGTCCCAAGGGTTGGGCTGTTCGCCCATTAAAGCGGTACGCGAGCTGGGTTCAGAACGTCGTGAGACAGTTCGGTCCCTATCCGTCGTGGGCGTAGGAAATTTGAGAGGAGCTGTCCTTAGTACGAGAGGACCGGGATGGACATACCTCTGGTGTACCAGTTGTCGTGCCAACGGCATCGCTGGGTAGCTATGTATGGACGGGATAAGTGCTGAAAGCATCTAAGCATGAAGCCCCCCTCAAGATGAGATTTCCCAACTTCGGTTATAAGATCCCTCAAAGATGATGAGGTTAATAGGTTCGAGGTGGAAGCATAGCGATATGTGGAGCTGACGAATACTAATCGATCGAAGACTTAATCAAATTTAAAAGTTTTGTTGGTTGAACTAAATTTTACTTACTATCTAGTTTTGAATGTATAATAGTTATACATGATATTGTCTGGTGACTATAGCAAGGAGGTCACACCTGTTCCCATGCCGAACACAGAAGTTAAGCTCCTTAGCGCCGATGGTAGTCGGACTTACGTTCCGCAAGAGTAGGACGTTGCCAGGCAATTAAGACCCGAAAGGGTCTCTTTTTTTTACCAAAAAGGAGCTTAACTTCCAGTTCGAAGAACTGCAAACTGACAAAAGAAAGCGTTTGAAGCTGACGAAGTGAGCGAAAGACGAAACGAGCTTACAAGTGGTAAGTGAGTGAGGAAAGCGAGAAACTGAGGAAAGATGCGAGCGCTTGTCTAAAGTCAGGAAAGGTCCTTAGGGCCGAAGGTAGCTGACTTACGTTTCGCAAGAGTAGGTGAAGAGGAATACATGAGCTAAAGCTCATGTATAAGTCACACTATTCCAATAACATATAAAATTATAAGATATATAAGTCTCAGGTGAAGAGGAATACATGAGCTAAAGCTCATGTATAAGTCACACTATTCCAATAACATATAAAATTATAAGATATATAAGTCTCAAACGTAAAAATTAAAATTAAGAAGTGTGACTTTACAGGCAAGTAAATAGGATGCGATGAGCCGAGACCGAGAGGTCTCTTTTTTTTGCATTAAAAGAATTTTAACTGCATGAGTTCATGTATAAATACTCTTAATTTAAAAAATGATCATGATACTTTGACAGTATGGTCTTCAAGTGCACTCATTTTTTTATGTTATTATGTTAAAATGTAAAAGATTAAAACGTTATACTGTTTTATAAGTAGATGTGTATTTTACTATATAATAGTAGGAATGTGATGAAACAAGAAATATAGAAATAGAAATTGAAAAGTGAGGATAAGTATGAGTGAATCATTGTTACATAAACTGAAAGGATTATTAGCTGAAAAACCTATTTCATTACATGTACCTGGACATAAAAATATGACTATCGGATACTTAAACCAATTGAATTTCAAAATGGATGTGACAGAAATTACAGGACTTGATGACTTACATTCTCCTGAATCTGTAATAGCTGAAAGTATGCAAAGGGTTACCAAACATCCTGATTATGATGCTTATTATTTAGTAAATGGTACTACTTCAGGAATATTATCTGTAATTCAGGCATTTTCCTCAAAAAAAGGGGATTATGCGATAGTACGGAATGCACATAAATCTGTATTTCATGCATTAGATTTAATAAAGGCAAAAGCACAATTATTAAAAATGGATGTTAGTGATGTTACGAATCAATATTTAGGACCTAACAAAACGTCATTATATGATCAAGTTAAAGATAGTAAGCTAGCAGTATTTACTTATCCTAATTATTATGGTGAATGTTTTGATATTAAAACTGTTATGGAATGTTTAAAATCATTGAAAATACCAACGCTAATCGATGAAGCACATGGTGCACATCTAGGTTTAGAACATTTCCCTGAGACAACATTAAACTTGGGGGCAGATTATGTTGTGCAATCATACCATAAAACATTGCCGTCACTAACGATGAGTTCAGTGATATTTATTCATAAAAATGCACCTTATAGAGAAGAGGTCATAAAATATTTATCTTATTTTCAATCTTCTAGTCCATCATATCTATTAATGAGTAGCTTAGAACTCGCGCAAAAATTTTATGAAGACTATAATAGTGAATGTTTTTTTCAAAAAAGAGAACAACTGATTCAACAATTAAAAAGCAAAGAGTTTGAAGTGATTGAGGTCGATGATCCACTGAAAATAAATATAAGATATAAGGGTTATAATGGCTATGAATTGCAATCATACTTTGAAACACAGCATATTTATGTTGAGTTGGCTGATGACCTTCAAGTATTAATGGTCTTGCCGTTATGGCACGAAGATGATCAATACCCATTTGATGAACTATTATCAAGGATTGAAGACATCCAATTAGTAGAGAGACAGTGGGATATAAATACTAGCATACCGTATAGAACTGAAAGTAGTGTGTACTATGGTGGCGAAATACAGCAGGTACGAAAAATAGACATAAAGTATGCTAAAAATAAAATATTAGCTAATCACATTGTGCCATATCCTCCTGGTATTCCGTTAATGTTTAAGGGAGAAAAGATAACAGAAGATATGGTAAAATTAATGGATTATTGGTGTGAACATCATCAGAGCGTTGAAGGAATTAAAAATTTAAAAATAGAAATTAAGGATGAATAAGATGTCGGCTTTTATAACTTTTGAAGGACCAGAAGGTTCTGGAAAAACAACTGTGATACAACAAGTTGCAGAAAAACTAAAATATGAATATAATATCATACTTACGAGAGAGCCAGGAGGCGTAAAGACAGGAGAGCAGATAAGAGAAGTATTACTCGAGGGAGAAGACATGGATGATCGGACTGAAGCATTATTATTTGCTGCATCAAGACGCGAACATCTTGTAGGCAAAGTTATCCCAGCATTAAATAATGGTAATGTTGTTTTATGTGATCGCTATATTGATAGTTCATTAGCATATCAAGGGTATGCAAGGGGTATAGGTATAGAAGAAGTTAAATCTATTAATGAATTTGCGATTAATGGATTATATCCAGATTTAACAATCTATCTAGATGTTAGTGTTGAAGTTGGTAGAGAGAGAATACTCAAAAATCAAAGAAATCAAAATCGTTTAGATCAAGAAGATGTAAAATTTCACGAAAAAGTAGTTGAAGGTTATAAAAAGATTATTCATAATGAGTCTGAACGCTTTATTGTAATTAATGCGGATCAAAGTATAGATAAAGTAGTGAAAACAACGTATGAATCTATCACCAATTATTTAGAAAAATTATGATATAATATTCAAAAGAGGTGTTTAGTATGAAAATGATTATAGCAATCGTACAAGACCAGGATAGTCAGGAACTTTCGGACAAACTTGTTAAACATAATTTTAGAGCGACAAAACTTGCAACAACAGGTGGATTTTTAAGAGCAGGCAACACAACGTTCTTATCAGGTGTAGAAGATGATCGTGTCGATGAAATGTTACAGGTTATTAATGACACTTGTGGTAATAGAGAACAACTTGTATCGCCGATTACCCCAATGGGTGGAAGTGCTGATTCATATATACCTTATCCAGTTGAAGTGGAAGTTGGCGGCGCAACGGTATTTGTTATGCCAGTAGAAGCGTTCCATCAATTCTAAAAATGTGGTTGCTGTATATGGTAACTTTTCGAATTACATGTTGCTAAGTGATTAGCTAATATTAAATGTAATTTGTTAAGGCACTGTGTATTAGCAGCCTTTTTATATAAAGGAGCAACATTATCATGGATGAACTAGAAAGACTGACAAAAGCATATCAATCTAATAAACTATCGCATGCATATTTATTTGAAGGTGACGATGGACAGACAATGCAACAAGTTGCTATCGATTTTTCTAAAATGATTTTATGTGGTGAAGAAAATCAATGTCAGTTAAAAGTAGAAACATTTAATCATCCAGATTTTATGTATGTGTCTTCTGAAGAAACGACTATAAAAAAAGATCAAATAGAGCAATTAGTACATCATATGAATCAATTGCCTATTGAAGGAAATTATAAAGTATATATTATAGAATCCTTTGAAAAGTTAACGATTCAAGGTGAAAATAGTATATTAAAATTTCTAGAAGAGCCTCCAGATAATACAATTGCCATTTTATTAACTACGAAACCTGAGCAAATTTTAGACACAATTCACTCGAGATGCCAGCATGTTTATTTTAAACCAATTAATAAATTAAATTTTATAGATAGATTAGTCGAGCAAGAAATCACGCGACCTGTTGCGGAATTGTTAAGCGCTTATACAACACAGATAGAGACTGCTGTTGCGTTAAACGAAGACTCAGACTTAATGGCACTGCGAAAGAGTATCATTAAATGGTGTCAGTTAATATTGAAAAATCGTTCGATGGCATTAATAGCAATTGTTGATTTATTAAAACAAGCTAAAAACAGACGCTTACAGTTATTAACATTGGCGGCAGTTAACAGTTTCTTTGAAGATATTATGCATGCTAAAGTAGGATTAGAAGATGCAATGATATTCCGAGATTTACAGGTAGAAATCAAACAATACGCACAAAATTTAACATATAATCAGATTGTTTTAATGTTTGATCAGATAACTGAAGCACATAAAAAATTAAATCAGAATGTAAATCCAACATTAGTATTTGAACAAATCGTTATAAAAGGGGTGAAATAATTATGCAAAACGTAGTAGGTATACACTTTCAACACTCAGGTAAAATGGAGTATTACTCACCGCAAAATTTTGACTTAAGTTTAGGCGAGTGGCTTGTTGTTGAATCAAAACGAGGATTAGAAGTTGGACGAGTGAAGTATGAACCTTTAAATGTAGCTGATGAAGATGTGGCATTACCTTTAAAACAGATTGTTCGTAAAGCTACAGAAAAAGATATAGTACAATACGAACAAAATGAACATGATGCAAAAGATGCTTTGAATTTGTGCAAAGATATTATTCAACAACAGCATTTGGATATGCGTTTAGTAAATTGTGAATTTACTTTGGATAAATCGAAAGTTATTTTTAATTTTACATCAGATGAACGTGTAGATTTTAGAAAGTTAGTGAAGGTATTAGCTCAAAAATTAAGAACAAGAATAGAATTAAGACAAATTGGTGTTAGAGATGAAGCAAAATTATTGGGAGGCATTGGACCTTGTGGTCGTTCGTTATGTTGTTCGACTTTTTTAGGTGACTTCGAACCAGTTTCGATAAAAATGGCTAAAGATCAGAATTTATCTTTAAATCCTTCAAAGATTTCTGGTGCTTGTGGTCGGCTTATGTGCTGTTTAAAATATGAAAATGACTATTATGAAGAAGCAAGAGCTCAGTTACCAGATGTTGGGGATGTCATTGAAACACCAGAAGGTAATGGTAGAGTTGTGGGTTTAAATATATTAGATATATCTATGCAGGTTAAAATAGAGGGTCTTGAACAACCATTAGAATATAAAATGGAAGAATTAGAAACATTAAATTAGGAGGCCGTGACAACATTGAATCGAAGCGACATATTTGAAAATCTAGCTCATTTAGAGGAAAACATTAATCAAATTAATCGTGACATGTTAAATTTAAAAAATCTTACAGTAGCATTAATTGAAGAAAATGTCTCATTACAAATAGAGAATGAGAATTTAAAAACATTAATAGATAAAGAAGAAAAAACTAAAAAAATAGAAAATGATAAAAAAGATCAACCTAAACGCCCATTACGTAGCAAAGATAATTTAGCGATGCTATACAAAGAAGGCTTTCATATATGCAATGGAGAGCTATTTGGCAAACATAGAAAAGGCGACGACTGTTTGTTTTGTCTCGAAGTATTAAGTGAGTAGTATAAATATCATTTATAAAAACAGAAAAATATGGAGTTGAGGATGAGAAAAGCGATAGGCTTCATTAGCGAAGCATCGTAAACTCATCCTCTTTTTTGGAGGTTACAAAAATGTTAATGGAAAATGAGAGGTATGATTTTTTACTAAGAGAGAAGTTAGAAATTATACAAAATGATGAAGTTTTTTCTTTTTCAACGGATGCTTTGTTACTCGCACATTTTACAAAAGTAAAGAAAAAAGACGTCATTATGGATCTGTGTTCCGGTAATGGTGTTATTCCTTTATTACTATCCCATAAAGGAAATCAATTTATTGAAGGTATCGAAATACAAGAACAATTAGTGAACATGGCTAAAAGAAGTATTGCTCACAATCATCTGAATAAAAGAATTCATATGTATCATATGGATTTGAAGCAAGCACATCATATGTTTAAACCGTCACAGTATAGTCTTGTTACATGTAATCCTCCGTATTTTAAAGTGAATCAACAATTTCAGCATCAAAAAGATGCGCATAAAATTGCGAGACATGAGATAATGTGTACATTGGATGATTGTTGTTTTGAGGCGCGGCATTTATTGAAAGAAGGCGGTAGGTTTTTAATTGTCCATCGTGCTGACCGTCTTATGGATGTCTTAAGTAGTATGAGACATTATCGAATAGAACCTAAGAAGCTTTATTTTATTTATAGTAAACCTGGTAAAGTAGCCCAAACAATTGTAGTTGAAGGTAGGAAAGGTGGAAATCAAGGGTTAGACATCCAGCAACCATTCTATATATATAATGAAGATGGAACATACTCAAAAGAAATGAGAGAAGTCTATTATGGATAAACATTTTATTTATATCGTTAGATGTAAAGATGGAAGTTTATATACTGGTTATGCAAAAGATATAGAACAAAGAGTAGCAAAGCATAACAGCGGTCAAGGCGCTAAATATACTAAAATAAGACGACCAGTAGAGTTAGTTTATCAAGAAGTGTTTGATACCAAATCAGAAGCTATGAAGCGGGAATATGAAATCAAAACATTTTCTAGACAGGAAAAATTACAGCTGATAAGTGAGGGGTAAGAAGAATGGCGACATTGTATTTAGTAGGTACACCGATTGGAAATTTAGCTGATATTACATATAGAGCAGTTGATATTTTACGAACCGTAGACTTGATCGCATGTG
This sequence comes from Staphylococcus sp. FSL W8-0271, assembly GCF_038006605.1. Taxonomy (NCBI): domain Bacteria; kingdom Bacillati; phylum Bacillota; class Bacilli; order Caryophanales; family Staphylococcaceae; genus Staphylococcus; species Staphylococcus sp. FSL W8-0271. The sequence continues at coordinate 2,404,327 of NZ_JBBOVM010000001.1, read as the reverse complement.
AAGATACACGTGTGACAAAAAAGCTTTGTGCGCATTATGATATACACGCACCGTTGAAATCATATCATGACCATAATAAAACACAGCAAACGGAATACCTCATTCAGCAATTACAGGAAGGGGTTAATATTGCGTTAGTGTCAGATGCTGGGCTACCTTTGATAAGTGATCCTGGATACGAACTTGTAGTAGCTGCTAGAAATAATAGAATCAGAGTTGAGACAGTACCTGGACCTAATGCTGGTTTAACCGCATTGATGGCAAGTGGATTACCCTCATTTACATACACGTTTCTTGGGTTTTTACCAAGGAAAGAAAAGGCGAAATATGATTTGTTAGAACAACGCATGTTTCAAGATAGTACTTTGATTATTTATGAATCACCGCACCGTGTTAAAGATACATTAAAGACCATTTATAAAATAGATGCGCAAAGAAATGTATCAATAGGTAGGGAATTGACAAAAAAATTCGAGGAAATTATCACGGATAAAGTTGAGAATTTACTAATGAAACTAGATGAAGGAGAAATACTTACAAAAGGCGAATTTGTCATCATCATCGAGGGGGACATTGCAGCAGAAGATACGTCTTGGTTTGAAAATATGTCTATACATGAACACGTTGGACATTATATTAACAAGAATATGAAACCTAAAGCAGCGATTAAACAAGTTGCAGAAGACAGGCAAATGAAGACAAGTGAAGTATATGATGTATATCACAATGTATAAAACACAAGATGACAAAATGCAATGCTAAAAAGAAAATTAAATAATAATTTTTTGAAATTTTATCAATAAAACCAAGCGAAAAATTCCCATAACAAGCTTGATTTATGGTAATGTAGATAAGATAGAGATTATTTATCATGTTGTAAAATGAGTGGAAATTGCTAAGGGATAAATACTTAATTTTATGCTAAATCAAACGTATTAAAATGATTAATAAATATAAATTGAACACTTATCTGCTTCATTGAAAATAAAAATAAATTTAGATATATTTGAAGTGAAAGAAACGAGGAGGAACATTGATGGCGAAAGAAACATTTTATATCACTACACCTATATATTATCCGAGTGGGAATTTACATATCGGTCATGCATATACAACTACAGCTGGTGATGTCATCGCACGTTATAAAAGAATGCAAGGCTATGATGTTCGATATTTAACAGGAACGGATGAACATGGTCAAAAAATACAGGAAAAAGCGCAAAAATCAGGGAAATCAGAATTAGATTATTTAGACGAAATGATTTCAGGCATCAAAGCGCTGTGGAAAAAGTTAGAGATATCCAATGATGACTTTATTCGTACAACTGAAGCGCGTCATAAAGAAGTTGTACAACAAATATTTGAACGCTTATTGGCACAAGGTGACATATATCTAGGTGAATACGAAGGCTGGTATTCTGTACCGGATGAAACGTATTATACGGAAACACAACTTGTTGATCCTGTATATGAGAACGGTGCAATTGTCGGAGGTAAAAGTCCTGATTCTGGACACGAAGTAGAATTGGTAAAAGAAGAAAGCTATTTCTTTAATTTATCAAAATATACTGACCGTTTATTAGAATTTTATGATGAAAATCCTGATTTTATTCAGCCACCGTCTCGAAAAAATGAAATGATTAATAATTTCATCAAACCAGGATTAGAAGATTTAGCAGTATCTCGTACATCATTCGATTGGGGTATTCATGTTGAATCGAATCCAAAGCATGTTGTTTATGTGTGGATTGATGCACTAGTTAACTATATCTCATCACTTGGTTATTTATCAGATGATGATAGCTTGTTCAAAAAATATTGGCCTGCAGATATCCATATTATGGCTAAGGAAATAGTTAGATTCCATTCTATTATCTGGCCGATTTTATTGATGGCTTTAGATATTCCTTTACCTAAAAAAGTCTTTGCACATGGTTGGATTTTAATGAAAGATGGCAAAATGAGTAAATCAAAAGGGAACGTAGTAGATCCTAACGTATTGATTGATCGTTATGGCTTAGATGCAACACGTTATTATTTAATGCGTGAGTTACCATTTGGTTCTGATGGTGTATTTACTCCAGAAGGGTTTGTAGAACGTACAAATTATGATTTAGCTAATGACTTAGGTAACCTAGTTAACCGTACAATTTCAATGGTTAATAAATATTTTAATGGCGAACTACCAGCTTATGAAGGACCTAAACACGAATTAGATGAAGAAATGGAACAATTGGCACTTGATACAGTAAAAACGTTCCATGAAAATATGGATAATTTACAATTCTCAGTGGCACTTTCAACAATATGGAAATTTATAAGTAGAACGAATAAATATATCGATGAAACAACACCTTGGATTTTAGCAAAAGATGAGAACCAGAAAGAAATGCTTGGCAATGTTATGGCTTATTTAGTAGAGAATATCCGTATCATTGCAGTGCTATTAAGACCGTTCTTAACAAATGCGCCAAAACAAATTTTTGAACAGTTAAATATCAATTCACCTGAATTATATGAATTTAACAGTATAGAACAGTATGGTGCGTTAACAGAGCCAATTATGGTAAGTAGTAAACCACAGCCTATCTTCCCACGCTTAGAAAGTGATGCTGAAATAGAATATATCAAGCAATCTATGCAACCAGATAAGGTGGAAGAAGCGCAAGAAGAAGTACCTAGTAAAGCGCAAATTGATATCAAGGATTTTGATAAGGTAGAAATCAAAGCGGCCACGATTATTGATGCTGAGAATGTAAAAAAATCTGACAAATTATTAAAAATCCAAGTTGATTTAGATAATGAACAACGTCAAATCGTTTCAGGCATTGCTAAGTTCTATCAACCAGAAGATATTATCGGAAAAAAAGTTGCGGTAGTTACCAATTTGAAGCCGGCTAAATTAATGGGTCGAAAATCAGAAGGTATGATTTTATCTGCTGAAAAAGATGGTGTACTTACACTGGTAAGCCTTCCGAATGCAATTCCAAATGGTGCAGTAATTAAGTAATCATAGATAAAGGGAGCGATTTAATATGCTAATCGATACACATGTTCATTTAAATGCAGAACAATATGATGAAGATTTAGAAGCGGTTATTGAGCGTGCAAGAGATAATGGCGTAGATCGTATGTTTGTAGTAGGCTTTGATACACCGACTGTTGAACGTACAATGGAATTAATTGATCAATACGACTTTATATACGGTATTATTGGATGGCACCCTGTAGATGCTATTGATTGCACAGAAGAAAGATTGGCATGGATAGAAAAGTTGGCAGCACACCCTAAAGTTATTGGAATTGGTGAAACTGGCTTAGATTATCACTGGGATAAATCTCCAAAAGATGTCCAACAATCTCTGTTCAGAAAACAAATCGCACTAGCTAAGCGCGTTAATCTACCAATCATTATTCATAATAGAGAGGCAACTCAAGACTGTGTAGATATTTTGAAAGAAGAGCATGCAGAAGAAATTGGCGGTATTATGCATAGCTTTAGTGCATCACCTGAGATTGCAGAGGATGTCATTAATAAATTAAATTTCTATGTGTCTTTAGGAGGACCTGTTACATTTAAAAATGCGAAGCAGCCTAAAGAAGTTGCTAAACATGTCCCATTTGATAGATTATTAGTTGAAACAGATGCACCGTTCCTATCTCCGCATCCATACAGAGGAAAGCGAAATGAACCAGCACGTGTAACTTTGGTAGCTGAACAAATTGCTGAGTTACGGGAAGTTAGCTATGAGGAAGTTTGCCGTCAAACAACTGAAAATGCTGAACGGTTATTTAAATTAAAAGCATAAAGATATTATTTTAAAGGTATCGGTCTGAAATATGGCTTAGTTGGTATATGAATACTAAGAGTAACCATAATTTGAGCCGATATCTTTTTATTTTTTCTTAAATGAAGTAAAAAATGAAAGGTGTCACAATAAATGAAGATAAATGAATTTATTGTAGTAGAAGGTAGAGATGATACAGAGCGGGTGAAAAGCGCTGTTGATTGCGACACAATTGAAACAAATGGAAGTGCAATTGATGAAAAAACGTTAAATGTGATTGCACAAGCGTATGAAACAAGGGGTGTCATTGTTTTAACAGACCCTGATTTCCCAGGTGATAAAATTCGTAATACAATAAAAAAGTATATTCCAGGGGTTAAACATGCTTATATTGATCGAGAAAAAGCCAAGAGTAAACGTGGTAAAATAGGTGTCGAACATGCGAAAATCGAAGATATCAAAGAAGCTTTGATTCATGTGAGTACGCCATTTGAAGAGGGATATGAAAGCATCAATAAGGATGTTTTGATTGATCTTGGATTAATTATAGGTAAAGATGCACGCAGAAAAAGGGAAATTTTAGGAAGAAAACTTCATATCGGTCATTCAAACGGGAAGCAACTACTTAACAAGTTAAATGCTTTTGGTTATACAGAAGAAGACGTTAGAAATGCCCTGAAAGATAATAAAGGAAGTGAAGAATAATTGGATATGAAAGATATAGCCACACCGTCGCGAACAAAATCACTTTTAAATCATTATGGTTTTAGCTTCAAAAAAAGTTTAGGTCAAAATTTTTTAATTGATGTCAACATCATCCATAATATTATAGATGCGAGTAATATAGATGAGCGTACGGGTGTTATTGAAGTGGGCCCAGGTATGGGATCACTGACAGAACAATTAGCTAAAAGTGCAAAAAAAGTAATCGCTTTTGAAATTGATCAACGCTTAATACCTGTACTGAATGAAACCATGGCACCATATAAAAATGTTACGGTAATCAATGAAGATATATTGAAAGCGGATATTGCACATTATGTGACACACGAACTAGCAGATTGTGATCAAATTTTAGTTGTTGCTAATTTACCATATTATATAACGACACCTATTTTATTAAACTTAATGCAACAAAAATTACTGATTGATGGTTATGTGGTAATGATGCAAAAAGAAGTTGGTGAACGATTAAATGCTGAAGTAGGAACAAAAGCTTATGGATCCTTATCTATAGTTGCACAGTTTTATACCGAAACTAGCAAAGTGTTGACTGTACCTAAGACAGTATTCTTACCACCTCCAAACGTAGATTCAATCGTAGTGAAGTTAATGAAACGTGAGCAACCACTTGTCGATGTAGACGATGAAGATAAATTTTTCAAATTGTCTAAAGCTGCATTCGGGCAAAGAAGAAAAACAATCAACAATAATTATCAAAGTTTGTTTGTTGACGGAAAAGCAAATAAAGAGATAATTGTAAATTGGTTAGAAGCTAGTGGCATTAACCCTAAAAGACGTGGGGAAACGCTTTCTATAAAAGAATTTGCAAATTTATATAATGAATTGAAAAATTTCCCAGAATTGGAATTTTAAATGATTGACAACTGCGTACGACCTTGCTAAAATTGATGTTTATTTGACAAAATCGCGCTAAATGTGTTATTATACAATTTGTAGCGAGGTGGAGCAATATGCCAAAATCTATTGGAGACATCAAAAATTCACTTGATTGTCAATTAGGAAACCGTATTGTACTGAAAGCGAATGGTGGTCGTAAAAAAACAATTGAGCGTAGCGGTGTTTTAAAAGAAACTTACCCATCCGTTTTTATTGTTGAACTAGACCAAGATATTCATAATTTTGAGCGTGTATCATATACATACACTGACGTTTTAACAGAAAACGTACAAGTTTCTTTTGAAGATGATAATCATCAAGAAGCAATTGCACACTAAATAGCAGTAATATAAATTGAAAATTTGGTTCAAGCAACCATTTTTTATTTAAGACATTAATATGAGATTGATTGGAAAAGGTATGTTGGTGAATAGTCATCAATATACCTTTTTCTTTTGAAATATTTTAGAATTCATTAGAATTAAAGAGATAAAGTTTTATTACGTCAAAATATTATTGTAAAATAAGGAATTAAATGGTTGAATGTTACGTTAAGCTGTTTAAAGTGATAAGCAAAGTAAATTGGGTAATAAACTTATAATTTTTCAAAAAAAGAATAACGCAAGTATAACAATATGTTAAAATCATTTTATTACCATATCGAATTGAAAGAGGGTGGGAATATGATTTATGAAACTGCGCCAGCAAAAATAAATTTAACGTTGGACACACTCTTCAAACGAGATGATGGTTTTCATGAAGTTGAAATGATTATGACAACGATTGATCTTAATGATCGTTTATCTTTTGAACTGCGCAAAGATAAAAAAATAGTTGTGGACGTAGAGCAAAGTTATGTTCCCTCCGATAATAAAAATTTAGCTTACAAAGCTGCAGAGTTAATGAAAGAAACTTATAATTTAAAGCAAGGTGTTACGATTACAATAGATAAAGATATACCAGTTTCAGCTGGCCTTGCAGGTGGATCGACAGACGCTGCTGCAACATTAAGAGGAATGAATCGACTATATAAGCTAAATAGACCTTTAGAAGAATTGTGTGAGTTAGGCATACAAATAGGAACCGATATTCCTTTTTGTATATATGGGAGAACCGCTTTTTGTAGAGGAAAAGGAGAATTGATTGGATTTATGAACAAACCGCCTTCTGCATGGGTGATTGTTGCTAAGCCAGATTTAGGCATTTCCTCCCCTGATATTTTTAAAAGGTTAGATTTAACTCAAGTACATGAGGTTTATACTGAAACTTGTAAAGAAGCATTGGATACGGGGAATTATGAATTATTATGTAATAGTCTTTCAAACAGATTGGAACCCATCTCTGGAGAAATGTATTCAGATATTTATAAAATCAAAGAAAATATGCTTAAAAATGGAGCAGATGGTGCTGTAATGAGTGGGAGTGGTCCAACCGTTTATGGATTAACACAAAAAGAACGTCAAGCCAGGCATGTGTATAATGCGGTCAATGGCTGTTGTAACGAAGTCTATATTGCAAGATTATTAGGTTAGTGAGAAGGGATGAATAAAATGCGCTATAAAAGAAGTGAACGTATTGTATATATGACACAATACTTGATGAACAACCCCAATAAATTAATACCTTTAACATTTTTTGTACAGAAATTTAAACAAGCAAAATCATCCATTAGTGAAGATGTACAAATCATCAAATCTACTTTTCAAAAAGAAAAACTGGGCACGGTGATAACGACTGCTGGAGCAAGTGGTGGAGTTACTTATAAACCACAGATGAGTAAAGTAGAAGCAAGTGAAGTCGTAGATGAAGTCATCGAACTTCTACAAGAAAAGGACAGACTTTTACCAGGTGGTTATTTATTCTTATCAGATTTAATGGGAAATCCTACTTTATTGAATAAGGTTGGAAAATTAATTGCAACGCTTTATATGGATCAAGAGTTGGATGCGATTGTAACTATCGCTACAAAAGGTATCTCACTAGCAAATGCAGTAGCGAATGTTTTGAATTTACCAGTAGTAGTGATAAGGAAAGATAATAAAGTAACCGAAGGCTCTACGGTTTCTATCAATTATGTGTCAGGGTCCACTAGAAAGATAGAAACGATGGTATTATCTAAGCGTACATTACCAGAAAACTCTAATGTTCTCGTTGTGGATGATTTTATGCGTGCAGGTGGTTCTATTAACGGTGTGATGAATTTAATGAATGAGTTTAAGGCACATGTTAAAGGGGTATCCGTATTAGTAGAATCAAAAGAAGTTAAGCAAAGATTAATTGAAGATTATACTTCCTTAGTTAGATTGTCTGATGTAGATGAGTACAATCAGGAATTTAAAGTGGAAAAAGGCAACAGTTTAACTAAATTTACTTAAAGGAGCGGATCAACATCATGAAAGTAGTCAACACTTCAAAAGCACCAGAGGCATTGGGTCCATACTCACATGCAACAGTCATTAATGGACTTGTGTTCACATCAGGACAAATCCCATTAAATTTAGATGGCGAAATTGTCAGTGATGATGTAAAAGCACAAACGAAGCAAGTCTTAGAAAATGTAAAAGTTGTATTAAATGAAGCTGGATCAAATATAGATTCAGTAATTAAAGCAACAATATTCATTGCTGATATGAATGAATTTCAAAATATAAATGAAGTTTATGGTGAATATTTTGCGGAACATCAACCGGCAAGAAGTTGTGTTGAAGTCGCAAGATTGCCTAAAGATGTAAAAGTTGAAATTGAAGTCATCGCAGAAGTGAAGTAATTTAAAGGATTTATAATTTTTGATGAAATTGTTAAGCTTCTAACAAAGAGATACTAGGGGGGCTCACTACATGAAAGTGACAGATGTAAGACTTAGAAAAATACAAACAGATGGAAGAATGAAAGCTTTAGTTTCAATAACTCTAGATGAATCATTTGTGGTGCATGATTTAAGAGTGATTGAAGGCAACTCAGGTCTATTCGTCGCAATGCCAAGTAAAAGAACACCAGATGGTGAATTTCGTGATATCGCGCATCCAATTAATTCAGAAATGAGACAAGAAATTCAAGATGCGGTTATGAAAGTTTATGACGAAACGGATGAAGTTATCCCTGATAAAAATGCTCAATCATCAGAAGAAACAAATGATGAAGCTTAATATATAAGACGAATCAAATTAAAAAAGGGTTTGGGATATGAATCTCAATCTCAAAATAAAAAAGACTAATCCTTTAATGATATGCTCCCTTCAAAGTAGACACTTAAAAATGTAAACTTTGAAGGGAGCTTTTTTATGACTCATAGAAAATTATCACCTGAAACTTATCAAAAAGCTTTCAGCTTATATGAAGAAGGATATAGTATGAAAAATGTAATTCAAAAATTAAATTTAAATTGTTCTCCTAGAACATTATTGATTAACTATTATAAATTTAAGAAGCATGGAATAAAGGTGCTTTTACCAATTCAGAGAAATAATACCTACTCAAATGAATTTAAGCTTAAAGTTGTGCACGAATATATAAATGATGGCCTATCTTTAACTGATTTAGTAGTTAAATATAATATCCCCACTACTTCAACTGTAAACAAATGGATTTCAAAGTATTTGTCGGGTAAAATATTAAAAACATATTCTCCAAAACCCGAGGTGTATCAATTGAAATATAAATCATTAACATTTGAAGATCGTGTAGAAATCGTTGATTATTATATGAATCATGGCCAATCGTATAAGACAACAGCAAATCATTTTAACATCAATTATAGCCAAGTATATAACTGGGTAAAAAAGTACAACTTGCATGGATATGATGGGCTTAAAGATGGACGTGGAAAAGGGAAACCCCAGTCTGTATTAACACCTGAAGAGGCATTAAAAGCTGAAATTAAGATACTTAAAGAGAAAAATAAATTTCTTCAAATGGAAAATGACGTTTTAAAAAAGGAAGAAGAAATAGAAAGGAAGTTGATGAAACAGGCATCAGACAAAAAGCATCATACCAAACGGTAAAAGCATTTAAAAACCTTTATCCGATAGCTTGGTTATGTTCAGTATTAAAGATATCACGTTCAAGTTACTATAAATGGTTACATCGCAAACCATCAAATAAAGAAATTGAAAACCAAAAATTGATCAAAGATATCGTTGATATCTACAATAAATACAAAGGCATATATGGATATCGTCGTATATACATATATTTAAGACTTAAACTACATCAAAAAGTAAATCATAAACGTGTCTATAGATTGATGAATCAACTGAATCTAAAATCTACTATCCGCCCTAAAAGAAAACGATATATTAAAACAACACCTGAAATTACAGCACATAATATATTAAATAGAAAATTTGAAGAACAAATCCCAAATAAAAAATGGTTAACTGACGTTACAGAATTCAAACTAAGCAATGGTAAAAAACTTTACTTAAGTGCTATTTATGACTTAGGCAGCAAACAGATTATCAGTCATAAATTAAGTACCTCAAATAACAATAAATTTGTATTAGATACGCTCAAAAAAGCAGTCAAACTTGTGCCGAATACCGAAGGTATACTCTTACATAGCGACAGAGGATATCAATATACAAGCAGATTATTTAAAGTTACGTTAGAGCAACTTGGTATAAAACAAAGTATGTCACGACCAGGATGTTGCATAGATAATGGACCTATGGAAGGTGTATGGGGAACTATTAAAAGTGAATTGTTTAGAGGAAGAAAAAAAGTGATTTTTAAAGACAAGGCTACAGCAATAAAAGCAATTAATTCATATATAGAATTTTTTAATCAAGAAAGAATAACATTAAAAATGGCTACCCTTATATCGTAAATATAAGGTAGCCATAAACATTTTGTTTTTTTCACTGTCTACTTGACAGGGTGCAGTTCATTAATGGATTAGTCTTTTTTGTATTAAAAAACATGCGATTTTAACGTGCGTGCTTGCCTGGGGATATGACTCGAGCCTGTAGTCTCTCACTCATATCATTTCCCTGGGCGTCCGCACGTAGTAAAATCGCTAGAATTAAAGTGGTTATGTATAAAGAGAAAAATACTTTCATATTAGTAAATACGTATTAATAAATTTTAAAAGTAATTGTCTTATAAAATTTATAATATGGTTTCATCTACGATTCTTAGTAAAATCATCATTTTTACTTTCACTAAATATTACAAATATATATGATAGGTTAGTCTTTTTTGTATTAAAAAACATGCGATTTTAACGTGCATGCTTCCCTGGGGATATGACTCGAGCCTGTAGTCTCTCGCTCATATCATTTCCCCGGGCGTCCGCACGATGTAAAATCGCTATAAGTGCAAAGGAAAATCACAGTTATATAAAATAATTAATTTAGGTTGGATTTGCATTAACAAAAATCCAACCGTTTTGTGTATTAAACTAAACTAAGGATATAAAGAATTAAAATAATTTATTATAATGAAAAGGTGACAAAAAATATATTTTCACTTTTACAAATGAATTATAAACAGTTCAATATAATTACAAGTTATTTAGAGAATTAAAAAAACTGACATTTAAATTAATAACGCCACGACCTCTGAAATATATTAGTATTTATAAAGTATGACATAAGTTTATGACAATCATTTTATTATGATTTGTGGAGGTCAAAGATGACAATTATGAATATGTTTAGCCGAAAGAAAATAACTTGAATTGTTTCCATTGTATAACATTAGGGTTTTGAGTCTTGAAAGTGGTACTAGCGTTAAATTATAATAATATAGAAGTGTATAATTTAATGGAGGGTTACACACATGCAAAGACATGCAATAGTACTTGCAGCTGGAAAAGGTACACGTATGAAATCTAAGAAATACAAAGTACTACATGAGGTTGCGGGCAAATCAATGATTGAACATGTCGTTGATAACGTTAAACAATCTGGAGTAGAAAATCTTGTGACCATTGTTGGCCACGGTGCAGAAAGCGTGAAAGAAACGTTAGGAGATACATCTTTATATAGTTTCCAAAACGAACAACTCGGTACTGCACATGCCGTTAAAATGGCGAGTGAGCACTTGAAAGACGAACAAGGTACAACATTAGTGGTTTGTGGCGATACGCCGTTAATAACTGCAGAAACACTCAAATCACTAGTAGAACACCATGAAAGCAATCAAGCTGATGCAACAGTTTTATCAGCGGCGACAAGTAACCCTTATGGTTATGGTCGTATTGTGAGAGATGGCAATGATCATTTAGTTAAGATTGTAGAGCAGAAAGATGCTACAGTAGATGAACAACAAATCAATGAAATTAGCTCAGGTATTTTTGCATTTGATAATAAATTGCTTTTTGAAAAATTAGAACTGGTAAAAAATGATAATGTTCAAGCTGAGTATTATTTACCTGATGTTTTGTCTCTTATTTTACAGGAGCAAGGAACGGTTGAAATATATCGTACAGAAGATTTTGAAGAAATTATGGGTGTTAATGATCGTGTAATGTTAAGCGAAGCAGAGACAGCTTATAGAAAACGTATCAATGACTACCATATGAGAAATGGTGTAACGCTTATTGATCCTGCTACTACATATATAGGTGCAGATGTGGAAATAGCCATGGATGTCACAATTGAGGCAAATGTGAAATTAGCTGGTAACTGTGTAATTGGTGAAGATACGATTGTTGGCCAAAACACAGAAATTCAAAATAGTAAAATAGGTGCTAACGTTACAATTAAACAATCGGTTATCAACGAAGCGATTGTAGGTGATAATACTACAATTGGACCGTTTGCTCAGTTAAGACCCGGAGCAGATTTAGGTGAAAATGTTAAAGTTGGAAACTTTGTTGAAGTTAAGAAATCGGTCGTTAAAACAGGTGCTAAATTACCACATTTAAGTTATATTGGTGATGCAGAAATTGGTGAACGTACCAACTTAGGTTGCGGTTCTATCACAGTGAATTATGACGGTAAGCATAAATCCAAAACAATCATCGGTAATGATTCATTTATAGGTTGTAATACCAACTTGGTAGCACCAGTAACTTTAGGTGATAGATCATTTATAGCTGCAGGTTCTACAATTACTGATAACGTGCCACATGACAGTTTAGCATTAGCAAGAGCGAGACAAACAACTAAAGAAGGTTATTTGAAAAAATAGACACGATTAGATTATGATTCTAATCACATATATATAATGTAGATGTAAGAAAGACCTCAATCGACATTTTGTAGATTAATGAGATAAATATAACTTTGTCTATGAACGAAACTAATTGAATGAATTAATTGGAGGACTATAAATGTTAAACAATGAGTATAAGAATTCTGCTTTGAAAATATTCTCTTTAAAAGGTAATGAACCCTTAGCCCAAGAAGTAGCAGATAATGTTGGAATCGAGCTAGGTAAATGTTCTGTAAAACGTTTTAGCGATGGAGAAATTCAAATTAATATTGAAGAAAGTATTCGTGGTTGTGATGTGTTTATTATCCAACCGACTTCTAATCCAGTAAACTTACATTTAATGGAATTATTAATTATGATAGATGCTTGTAAACGTGCTTCAGCAGCTAATATTAATATCGTGGTGCCATACTATGGTTACGCTCGTCAAGATAGAAAAGCGCGTAGCCGTGAACCAATTACAGCGAAATTAGTTGCAAACTTAATTGAAACTGCTGGCGCAGACCGCATGATTGCATTAGATTTACATGCACCACAAATCCAAGGATTCTTCAATATGCCAATAGATCACTTAATGGGTGTTCCGATTTTAGCAGAATATTTCCAAAATGATACAGACATTGACCCAGAAGAATGTGTCGTAGTTTCTCCAGACCATGGTGGTGTAACTAGAGCACGTAAACTTGCAGATATTCTAAAAACACCAATTGCAATCATAGATAAACGACGTCCTAAACCTAATGTAGCTGAAGTAATGAATATCGTTGGTGAAATTGAAGGTCGCACAGCAATAATTATTGACGACATTATCGATACAGCCGGTACGATTACATTAGCGGCTCAAGCGCTCAAAGACAAAGGTGCTAAAGATGTTTACGCATGTTGTACACACCCTGTATTATCAGGCCCAGCTAAAGAACGTATTGAAAATTCAGCGATTAAAGAGTTAGTCGTTACAAATTCAATTCAATTAGATGAAAGTCGTAAACCAGCTAATACTAAAGAACTGTCAGTAGCAGGTTTATTAGCACAAGCTATTGTGCGCGTATATGAAAGAGAATCTGTTAGTGTGCTATTTGACTAATTAGTGCAATAGTTGTATAATTATTCCGTTCGTGATTTCAATTCACGATTAAATAAACACTTGCAAGCAACATTGTGTTGATGGGCAAGTGAGGGGTTCTTATTATATGAATAAGGACAAAAATGAAAGGTGGAAATAATATGGCTTCATTAAAGTCAATTATTCGTCAAGGTAAACAAACACGTTCAGACCTTAAAACACTTAGAAAAATTGGTAAAGTACCTGCAATCGTTTATGGTTACGGTACAAAAAATACTTCAGTAAAAGTTGATGAAGTAGAATTTATCAAAGTTATTCGTGAAGTTGGACGTAACGGTGTTATCGAATTAGGTGTAGGTTCTAAAACAATTAAAGTAATGGTTTCAGACTATCAATTCGATCCACTTAAAAACCAAATTACTCACATTGACTTCTTAGCAATCAATATGAGTGAAGAACGTACAGTTGAAGTACCAGTTCAACTTACTGGTGAGGCAGTAGGAGCTAAAGAAGGCGGCGTTGTTGAACAACCATTATTCGACCTTGAAGTAACTGCGACACCAGATAATATCCCTGAATCTATCGAAATTGACATCAGCGAATTAGATGTTAACGATAGCTATTCAGTTGCAGATATCAAAGTTTCAGGTGATTTCACAATTGAAAATGATCCTGAAGAATCTGTAGTAACAGTAGTTCCTCCAACTGAAGAACCTACTGAAGAAGAAATCGAAGCTATGGAAGGCGAATCAGAAACTGAAGAGCCAGAAGTTGTTGGTGAAGAAAAAGAAGACGACGAAGAAGAAGAGTAATTTCTCTGACGTCATTCTAATACACGCGATTTCAATAAGAAAAAATGATCTTAAAAAGCACCATGCTTAATTCGTTAAGCTGGTGTTTTTTTATGTTAATATAGTGAATGATATGAAAATAAAAAAAGAAACGGCATAACGTTGTGAAATAATAAATGTTTTTGAGTGAATACAACAATTGGAGGTAACATAATGAAATGTATTGTAGGTTTGGGCAATATTGGTAAACGCTTTGAGCTGACAAAACATAATATCGGTTTTGAAGTTATTGATTATATGTTAGAACGCAATCAATTTAAATTAGATAAACAAAAGTATAAAGGTGCCTATACAATAGAACGTTTAGCTGGTGAAAAAGTGATGTTTATAGAACCAATGACAATGATGAATTTGTCTGGTGATGCTGTAGGGCCACTGATGAAGTACTATGACATTGATATAGACGATTTGCTTGTACTATATGATGATTTGGATTTACCACAGGGGGAAATTCGTTTACGACAAAAGGGTAGTGCCGGAGGTCATAATGGTATGAAGTCGATTATTCAAGCTTTAGGTACAGACCAATTCAAACGCATTCGTATTGGTGTTGATCGTCCATCCAATGGCATGTCGATTGTTGATTATGTATTACAAAAATTTTCGAAACAAGAAATGGATACAATGAATAAAGTAATAGAACATTCAGCACGTGCAGTAGAAGATTATATTGAAAGTTCTCGTTTTGACCGTGTGATGAATGAGTTTAATGGTGAGGTCAAGTGAAATCAATAATTACAGAATATATTAAAAAAGATAAACGCTATCAAGAGTTAAATGAAGTATTTGGTGAAGCAAACGTATTGGTTACTGGACTATCTAGTTCGGCAAAGGCAACTAT
Organism: Staphylococcus sp. FSL W8-0271; assembly: GCF_038006605.1. NCBI lineage: Bacteria > Bacillati > Bacillota > Bacilli > Caryophanales > Staphylococcaceae > Staphylococcus > Staphylococcus sp. FSL W8-0271. Next base: position 2,389,006 of record NZ_JBBOVM010000001.1, on the reverse strand, counting down.
CATAGCCGAAAAGTTTATTCATAGTTCAAAACAATTGCTTGTAGTAACGAATAACTTGTATCAAGCAGACAAACTAGAGAGTGACTTACAACAATATGTTGATACAGACGATATTTACAAGTATCCGATGCAAGATATTATGACAGAAGAATTTTCAACCCAAAGCCCCCAATTCATGAGCGAACGTGTACGTACTTTAACGGCACTTGCTCAAGAAAAGAGAGGGTTATTTATCGTACCGCTAAATGGTTTTAAAAAATGGTTAACACCTGTTGAAATGTGGAGTGCACATCAACTCAAACTTTCCATTGGTGACGATATTGATATTGATGAATTTTTAAATAAACTTGTAAACATGGGATATCGCAGAGAGAGTGTAGTATCGCATATTGGTGAATTCTCGTTACGTGGTGGGATTATTGACATATATCCTTTAATAGGTTTGCCAGTAAGAATTGAATTATTTGATACAGAAGTAGATTCAATTCGAAACTTTGATGTAGAAACGCAACGTTCGGAAGAAAATTTAGACTATGTAGACATTACAACTGCCAGTGATTACATCATTACAGACGAAGTATTAAAGCATACTAAATTAAAATTAAAAGAAGCATATGAGTATACACGTCCAAAAATTGATAAATCTGTACGTAATGACTTAAAAGAAACGTATGAAAGTTTTCAACTTTATGAATCTTCTTTATTTGACCATCAAGTATTACGTAGACTCGCAGCTTTTATGTACGAATCCCCTGCGACCATTATTGATTACTTTAAATCTGATGCGATTGTAGCAGTTGATGAATATAATAGAATCAAAGAAACTGAAACAACACTGGTTTCTGAAGCTGAAGAATTTATGCAGAGTTTAATTGAAAGCGGTAAAGGGTTTATAGGACAGAATTTCTTACAATATGACGGGTTTGAGTCACTATTAAATCGATATCCAGTTACGTATTTTACTTTGTTTACTGCAACGATGCCGGTAGAACTCAATACAATCATTAAATTTTCATGTAAGCCAGTACAACAATTTTATGGTCAATACGATATTATGCGTTCCGAATTCCAACGCTTTATCCAAAATGATTATACGATTGTTGTGTTAGCAGAAACCGAATCGAAAAAAGAACGTATTCAATCAATGTTAAATGAAATGCACATACCAACATTTATAGATACGCCAAGTGCACAAAGTGAAGGTGGTAGTGCAATTATCACTGAAGGTAGTCTATCAGAAGGTTTTGAATTACCATATATGCACCTTGTTGTTGTTACAGAACGTGAATTATTTAAATCAAAACAAAAGAAAAAAGCAAAACAACATAAGAAATTAACAAATGCAGAAAAAATCAAATCATATCAAGATTTGAAAGTTGGAGATTTTGTTGTTCATGTTCACCATGGTGTAGGTAAATATTTAGGTGTCGAAACACTTGAAGTTGGCGGCGTTCATAAAGATTATATAAAACTACAATACAAAGGTACCGATCAATTATTTGTACCAGTAGATCAAATGGATCAAGTACAAAAATATGTTGCCTCCGAAGATAAATCACCTAAATTAAACAAACTTGGTGGTACAGAATGGAAGAAAACAAAAGCTAAAGTTCAACAAAATGTTGAAGATATGGCTGATGAATTAATAGAATTATATAAAGAAAGAGAAATGTCAGTTGGCTATAAATATGGACCAGATACACCACAACAAAATGATTTTGAAATTGACTTCCCTTATGAATTAACGCCAGACCAAGGCAAGTCTATTGAAGAGATTAAACAAGATATGGAAATTGAACGCCCAATGGATAGATTATTATGTGGCGATGTTGGTTACGGAAAAACAGAAGTTGCAGTACGAGCAGCTTTTAAAGCTGTAATGGAAGGTAAACAAGTAGCCTTTCTTGTGCCTACGACAATCTTAGCGCAACAGCACTATGAAACTTTAATCGAGCGCATGCAAGATTTTCCTATAGAAATCCAACTTATTAGTAGGTTTAGAACGACTAAGGAAGTTAAAGAGGTTAAAGAAGGACTTAAATCAGGCTATGTTGATATCGTTGTTGGTACGCATAAATTGTTAGGTAAAGATATTCATTATAAAGATTTGGGATTACTCATCGTGGATGAAGAACAACGTTTTGGCGTAAGACACAAAGAAAAGATTAAGTCACTTAAGACAAATGTTGATGTATTAACGTTAACTGCAACACCGATTCCGAGAACTCTACATATGAGTATGTTGGGCGTGCGTGATTTATCGGTCATCGAAACACCACCAGAAAATCGTTTTCCTGTGCAAACGTATGTATTAGAGCAAAATATGAATTTTATTAAAGAAGCTTTAGAAAGAGAATTATCACGTGAAGGCCAGGTTTTCTACTTATACAATAAAGTGCAATCGATTTATGAAAAACGCGAACAACTGCAAATGTTAATGCCAGAAGCGAATATTGGTGTGGCACATGGTCAAATGAATGAACGTGATTTAGAAGAAACGATGCTGAGCTTTATCAATCATGAATTTGATATTCTAGTAACGACAACGATTATCGAAACTGGTGTAGATGTTCCAAATGCCAATACTTTAATTATCGAAGATGCCGATAAATTTGGATTGAGCCAATTATATCAATTACGAGGACGTGTGGGGCGTTCAAGTCGCATAGGTTATGCGTATTTCTTACATCCATCTAACAAGGTATTATCAGAGACTGCTGAAGAAAGACTGCAGGCAATCAAAGAATTTACTGAATTAGGTTCCGGTTTTAAAATTGCAATGCGAGATTTAAATATTCGAGGTGCAGGGAATCTTTTAGGTAAACAACAACATGGATTTATTGACTCCGTAGGCTTTGATTTATACTCACAAATGTTAGAAGAAGCGGTGAATGAAAAACGAGGTATTAAAGAAGAACAACCTGATGCTCCAGAAGTGGAAATCGAACTCAATATTGATGCTTATTTACCAGCTGAATATATTCCAAATGAACAGGCAAAAATAGAAATTTATAAAAAATTACGTAAAATTGAAACAGAATCGCAATTGATGGATGTTAAAGATGAGCTGATTGATCGCTTTAATGATTATCCAGTAGAGGTTGAAAGATTGCTAGAAATGATGGAAATTAAAGTGCATGCGTTGAATGCGGGTGTAACACTTATTAAAGATGTAGGTAAAAAAATAGATATTTATTTATCCGAAAAAGGCACTACAGATATCAATGGTGAAACACTTTTTAAACAAACCCAACCACTTGGACGTGCAATGAAAGTTGGTGTTCAAGATGGTAAAATGAAAGTGACGCTAAATAAAGATAAAGTATGGCTAGACAGTTTGAAATTCTTAGCGAAATGTTTAGAAGAAAGTATGGTTATACCAGATGAACGTTAAATCTGAAACAAAAGGTGTTTTTAATGGCGTTGTTGTACTAACTATAGCGCTTATCATTGTTAAAGTATTAAGCGCGTTGTACCGTGTGCCTTATCAAAATATACTAGGAGATGGAGGTCTATACGCTTATCAACAAGTATATCCAATAGTAGCTTTAGGCGTTATTTTATCGATGAATGCTATTCCTAGCGCAGTCACTCAAACTTTTAGCGCAAACGGACAACCCAATCAATATACACGCGTGTTATTAAGGTTGCAATTTGCTGGTGTTATCTTTTTCTTAGTTTTATTTATTTGTGCACATTGGGTTGCTTTTCTAATGGGAGATGTCAATTTAGCACCTATGTTAAGGGCAGCAAGTGTCAGCTTTTTATTTGTTGGCATACTTGGTGTCTATAGGGGTTATTATCAGGCACACCATGAGATGAATATACCTGCGATTTCCCAGGTTATAGAACAATTTATTCGTGTCGTAATTATCATGGTTGCTATTGTGATGTTTATGAGTCATTCATGGAGTATATATCGTGCAGGTACATTAGCGATTGTTGGTTCAGGTATTGGTTTTTTAGTATCTAGTTTGTTTCTAATACAACGGAAACCTTTTAAATTATCTAGAGCACATGCCAATGTTGATGTTGCTTGGAAAAAGTTAACGCTAGGCATAGTTGTATTCGCAGTGAGCCAATTGATTGTTATTGTATGGCAAGTGGTGGATAGCTTTACAGTGATACATGCACTTCAAATGACTGGTTTAGATTTTGATAAAGCAACTATTTTTAAAGGCATTTATGATCGTGGCGCCTCTTTTATACAGATGGGGTTAATTGTAACGACGACGTTCTGTTTTGTGCTTATTCCATTACTAACAGATGCATTAAAAACAAAAAAACATATACTGGTGAATCGCTATGCTAATGCATCGATAAAGATTACGATTTTATTTAGTGTGGCAGCAGCTATAGGCTTAATCAATTTGCTTCCTGTAATGAATAGCGTGTTCTTCAAAAATGATATTTTGAACGGAACGTTATCCCTATATATGCTTACAGTTATATGTGTTTCTCTTATAATGATGGATATTGCTTTATTACAAGTAAAAAATCGCGTTAAAGTTATTTTGTTTGCATTTGGCATTGGTGTTGTGATCAAAGCAATATTGAATATGGTTTTAATACCACAACTTTCAATTTTCGGCGCCAGTCTAAGTACTGTCATTTCATTGCTGTTATTTGTGTGGATTTTACAGTATCAAGTATTAAAAATGTATCATTTCCAAACAATGAAAAAATTCATTGTTAAATTAGTAGGGACAATGATGCTATTATCAATTACAGTACAAATAGTCATGTTTCTTATTCCAGGAGAAGGTAGAATGCAAGGATTAGTCGAATTAGCTATAGCAGCTACCATTGACGTTATTGTAGTGATTTTTTCTATCGTACGCATGCACTTATTAAGTTTTAGAGAACTCAAACATCTACCTTTTGGAGATAAACTATTCCATATGAAAAGAGGGAAACATTAATGACAAATAAGATAACAGTTGTTGGATTAGGAAATTATGGTATTGAAGATTTACCATTAGGTATTTATAAATTTTTGAAAAAGCAAACATTAGTTTATACACGTACCATTGACCACCCAGTCATCCAAGACTTAACAATGGAAGGTATTAATATTGAAAGCTTTGATCAAGAATATAAAAATCATGACGCTTTTCAAAATGTATATGAAGCTATTGTGTCAAAATTGATAAATACTGCAAAAGACAATAATATTGTATATACAGTACCAGGCCATCCACGTGTAGCTGAAACGACAACTGTGTATTTAGAGCAATATGCACAACAACATTCTGATATAGAAGTTGAAATATTAGGTGGTAAAAGCTTTATAGACGATATATTTGAAGCGGTGAAAATTGATCCTAACGATGGTTTTACAATGTTAGATGCAACAGATCTTCAAAAAGAAAAGTTGAATATTCGTACACATACACTTATCACACAAGTTTATAGTGCAATGGTCGCTGGTGATTTAAAAGTGACATTGATGGAACGTTATAATGATGACCAACTTGTTTATATCGTAGATGGTGCTAGAAATAATTATGCCAACGTTATCAAAACACCGTTATATGAAATAGATCATTACGACGAAGTTTTTAACAATATAACTAGTGTATTTATTCCAAAAGTGGAAATTGAAGAAACATACTTTGGTGATTTTAACTATGCAGTTGGTATCATTGAACACCTTGTAGATGACGAGAAAGGTTGCCCTTGGGACAAAGTTCAAACACATCATACTTTAAAACGTTATTTGTTGGAAGAAACATTCGAATTGTTTGAAGCAATAGATAATGAAGACGATTGGCACATGATAGAAGAGTTAGGAGACATTCTATTACAGGTATTACTACATGCAAGTATAGGGAAAAAAGAAGGTTATATGGATATAAATGAAGTCATACAAAGTCTTTCTGAAAAAATGATACGTAGACATCCACATGTTTTTGGTGATGCAAAAGCAGAAACAGAAGAAGATTTAAAAAATATTTGGTCTAATGCTAAGTCTAAGGAAGGTAAAGCACAGCGTGTGAAATTTGAGAAAGTATTTGCAGACCACTTCTTAGCATTGTATGATAAAACAAAAAATAAATCGTTAGATGAAAATGCTTTAAAACGAATTTTAGAGCAAGGAGGAAAATGATGATGAGATTAGATAAATATCTCAAAGTTTCAAGATTAGTAAAGCGTCGCACATTAGCTAAAGAAATCAGTGATCAAGGACGTATTACTGTAAATGGCGTAGTTGCTAAAGCGGGTACTGATGTAAAAGAAACAGATGAACTTGTTATTCGATTCGGACAAAAAATTGTAACAATCAAAGTCACAGGTTTGAACGAACATGCAACAAAAGAAAATGCAAAAGGTATGTATGAACTTATTAAAGAAGAAAAAGTTAGTGAAATATAAACACAGGAGGTGACAAGCAAATGAATAAAAAAGTTGAAAATATAGGCAATACGTATACTTCAGCAAAAAACAAAAAAAAGCAGCAGCAACAAATGAGAAAGCGTGTTGTTCGTAAGCGTATCACTTTATTTGGTGGTATTTTACTATTGATTATTATCATTTTAGCCATCATGCTTGTCACTCAAAAACAAAGTAATAATGAAGATTCAGTTGAACGTCAACAAAAAGAACAAAAGTATCAAAAACAACAAGATGAAGAATTAGCACTAAAAGAACAATTAAATAATTTAAATGATAAAGATTATATTGAAAAAGTTGCACGTGATGATTACTATCTAAGTAATGATGGAGAAGTTATTTTCAAATTGCCTGGAGATAATAAATCTGACACTAAATCTAAGGCGCAAAATGATGATAAATAAGTGAATTTAATTTTTTGCATCATTATACCATTGTTAATTTATGCAAACAGGCATATAATAGGGTTAAAATCGAAACGAATCGGGAGGATTTATTTATAATATGTCAATCGAAGTAGGAAACAAGCTTAAAGGTAAAGTCACTGGAATTAAAAAGTTTGGCGCTTTCGTCGAACTTCCAGAAGGAAAGAGTGGCTTAGTTCACATAAGTGAAGTTGCAGATAACTACGTTGAAAACGTAGAAGATCACTTATCTGTTGGTGATGAAGTTGAAGTTAAAGTGCTTTCAATTGCTGATGATGGAAAAATTAGTTTATCTATCAAAAAAGCAAAAGATCGTCCACGTAGACCTCAAAGTAAACCAAATTATAAACAACCTCAACCTAAAGGTGAGGACTTTGAAAAGAAATTAACAAACTTCTTAAAAGATAGTGAAGATAAATTGACTTCTATTAAGCGTCAAACAGAATCTAGACGTGGTGGAAAAGGCGCTAGACGCTAAAATATATAAAATAAGACTGTTCCCAAGAGAACTGAAATTAATTGCTTAAGACAACATTTAATATGATTTTAATGACGTTTGACTTTGACAATGAATGACTGTTTTCTTACTTAAGGAAACAGTCTATTTTTTGTTGTGTCCAGAAGTTTCAACGTACATGTAAAACTTAAAGAAAAAATCTTTCGCATTGTGACATAGGAGGTAAGCTATGGTAGAAGTTAATGCTGGTGGTTGGAATAAAGATCAACATATTGTGTTAGCCGTTTCGACGGGGATTGACAGCATGGTATTATTACACAACTTAATTAATCAGTTGTCTCAATCGTATAGAAAATTAACTTGCTTACATGTGAATCATAATATTCGTGATATTGCACAAGAAGAAGAAACATTTATAAGAAAATATTGTGAATCGTATCAAATTCCATTGTTCGTGCATCATTTAGATTTATCGAAAGTCATTGAACAAGGTAACAGCATTGAAAATATTGCAAGGAATGAACGGTATCAGTGGTTTGATAATATGATGGTGGAGCTGGATGCAGACGTTTTATTAACCGCTCACCATCAAGACGATCAAATTGAAACTATCTTTTATCGATTGATGACGGGTCGTTCAACTAGAAGTAGTTTAGGTATGTCATATCTGACTTCACGAAGTGCCTATATGTTGTGTAAACCATTGTTAAAAACAACAAAAGCAGACATTCGAAACTATCAGCAAAATTATGAAGTGCCTTATTATGAAGACGAGACAAACGCTGAAAATCATTACGTAAGAAATGATATTCGTAATCGTATTTTACCTGCCATCGATAGCAATCGCCATTTATCTACAAAACAGTTACTTAAGTTGAAAGATTGGCATGATATGCAACTGCAAGCGTTACATGACAATGCGTTACATTTTATAGAAACACATGTTTATGAAAATGACGATAAGACAGAAATAGTAATTCCAAGAGTTGCATTTTCTGATTTAAATCATAATATTAAAATAATTATTTTAGATAAAATATTTTCAAAATTACAGATTACGACACCAATGACTGAAAAAATGTATGAATCTTGGTTTGAGCAACTCGAAGGCAAAGTTACTCAATGTACAATATATACAACAGATAAATGGAATATTTATATCGCTTATGATAAATTTATAATAATGGCAAATTATGATAAATGTCTTGTACCAACAAAGATTTTGCAACCAGGATTGTATCACTATGGTCATTATAGTATAAACATAACTGATAATTTTCCAAAAGATGATTATCCGTTAGTCGTTAGAACTAGAAATACGGGAGATAAATTCAAACTAAATGGTATAAAAGGACATAAAAAAGTTAGTCGATTACTGATTGATCGCAAAATTATACAAACTGAGCGAAACCAGTTACCAATTTTAGTTAATGCAGATGAAACAATTATTGCTGTAGGTACGTTATACTTAAATAATGAATATAAAGATACTATTTTCATACGAAATACGGGAGAGGAATGAAATTATGCGAGATGATTTAAAGGAAATATTAATGGATGAGGCAGAAATCGAACAAATTTGTAAAGACTTGGGTGCAAAAATCACTGAAGCATATGCAGGTAAACCACTTGTCTGTATAGGTATCTTGAAAGGGTCAGTAATGTTTATGACAGACCTCATCAAACATATTGATACACATTTAGCTATCGATTTTATGGATGTTTCTAGTTACCATGGCGGTACTGAATCAACGGGTGAAGTACAAATACTTAAAGATTTAAGTGGTTCAATAGAAGGCAAAGACATCTTGATTATTGAAGACATTTTAGAAACAGGAACAACTTTAAAATCAATAACTGAATTATTGGAATCAAGAAAAGTCAATTCACTGGAAATTGTAACATTATTAGACAAACCAAATCGTCGCAAAGCGGATATCGAAGCAAAATATGTAGGTAAAAAAATTCCAGATGAATTCGTAGTAGGCTACGGATTAGATTATGCTGAAAACTATAGAAACCTACCATATATTGGTACACTTAAACCAGAAATTTATTCAAAATAAGCAGTACAATTTAATCGTATGAAATATTGTTATATACTGTAAAACGTAATCGGATTAAATGAGTCGATATACATAGTATGTTGATAAAATACGCGGACATATACGTAAATCATTTAAGGGATAGATTATAAAGTATATGTTAACTGTTTGTATATCAAAAATATAAAAGTATAAAAACAACAAGAACTGTAACGTACATACAAAAGTAGAATTACTAGCCCAACACTTGTGTATTGTGTTACAATTTTTGTTAGTTTTATTATTGAAGTAGGAGGAAACGACGCATGCAGAAAGCCTTTCGTAACGTGCTAGTTATCGCAATCATTGGCGTTATTATATTTGGCTTGTTTTCGTGGCTAAATGGTAACGGAAATATGCCAAAACAGCTTACATATAATCAATTTGTTAAGCAATTAGATAAAGGTGAATTGAAATCCTTAGAAATTCAACCAGAACAAAATGTATATATGGTAAGTGGTAAAACTAAAAAAGATGAAGATTATTCTTCAACTATTTTATATAATAATGATAAAGAGCTTGAAAAAATAACAGATAAAGCACAAAGTCAAGATGGATTGAAATTTACGGTTAAAGAAGAAGAAAAACAAAGCGTATTTGTAAGTATTTTAACTACGTTAATACCAGTTTTAATCATAGCATTATTATTTATTTTCTTCCTTAGCCAAGCACAAGGAGGCGGCGGTGGCGGCGGTCGTATGATGAACTTTGGTAAATCCAAAGCTAAAATGTACGACAGTCAGAAAAAACGTGTACGCTTCTCAGATGTAGCTGGCGCAGATGAAGAAAAACAAGAATTAATAGAAATTGTTGACTTCTTAAAAGATAATAAACAATTTAAACAAATGGGTTCTAGAATTCCTAAAGGTGTTTTACTTGTAGGACCTCCAGGTACAGGTAAAACATTATTAGCTCGTGCAGTAGCTGGTGAAGCTGGTACACCATTCTTCTCAATCAGTGGTTCAGACTTCGTTGAGATGTTTGTGGGTGTTGGTGCAAGCCGTGTACGTGACTTATTTGAAAATGCTAAGAAAAATGCACCTTGTATTATCTTTATTGACGAAATCGACGCAGTTGGTCGTCAACGTGGTGCTGGTGTTGGTGGCGGACACGATGAACGTGAACAAACGTTAAACCAATTACTAGTTGAAATGGATGGATTCGGTGAAAATGAAGGTATCATTATGATTGCTGCTACAAACCGTCCTGATATTTTAGACCCAGCATTATTACGTCCTGGTCGTTTCGATAGACAAATTCAAGTTGGTCGTCCTGACGTAAAAGGACGTGAAGCTATTCTGCACGTCCATGCTAGAAATAAACCACTTGATGAAACAGTAGACTTAAAAGCAGTATCTCAAAGAACACCTGGTTTCTCTGGTGCAGATTTAGAAAACTTGCTGAACGAAGCATCTTTAGTTGCAGTACGTGAAGGTAAGAAGAAAATAGATATGCGTGATATTGAAGAAGCGACTGACCGTGTGATTGCTGGTCCTGCTAAAAAATCACGTGTCATTTCTGAAAAAGAACGTAATATCGTAGCACACCATGAAGCAGGTCATACTATTATTGGTATGGTGCTTGATGAAGCAGAGGTTGTCCATAAGGTTACCATCGTACCACGTGGTCAAGCTGGTGGTTATGCAATGATGTTACCAAAACAAGATCGCTTCCTAATGACTGAGCCAGAATTACTAGATAAAATTTGTGGCTTGTTAGGTGGACGTGTTTCTGAAGATATTAATTTCAACGAAGTATCAACAGGTGCTTCAAATGACTTTGAACGTGCAACACAAATCGCACGACAAATGGTTACTGAATATGGTATGAGTAAGAAACTTGGTACGGTACAATTCACAAGTAGCAGTAATGGACAAGTATTCTTAGGTAAAGACATGCAAGGCGATCCAGAATATTCTGGACAAATTGCGTATGAAATTGATAAAGAAGTTCAACGTATTATTAAAGAACAATACGAACGTTGTAAAGACATTCTTTTAGAACATCAATCACAATTACTTTTAATTGCTGAATCTTTATTAAAAGAAGAAACATTAGTTGCTGAGCAAATCCGTTCATTATTCTATGATGGCGTATTACCAGAAGTTGATTACGATGCAGCAGAAGTTGTTAGTGATCAAGAAAGTGAATTTAAAGAAGGTAAATACGGTAAATCTTATGAAGATGTACGAAAAGAACAACTAGAAGTTGGTAAACAACAAGAAAAAGAAGATCAACAAGAAGAAAAAGATGTCGATAAAGAAAGTAAAGATAGCGAACATGACAATGATGACTCAGAAGAGACAGGTCATGAGCAAGCGCCAAATATCGATAAACCTAGCAACCCAAGTGATCCTAACGATCCAAGTAATAGAAATTAATAACTGAACAAAAAGCTTCTTTCTGCTATCATATTGATGTGGAAAGAAGCTTTTTTAATATTTATCAATCCGCCAAATTGCAAACAGATATGTAGCAATTTTTTGCCTGAACACTTACAATAAATTGCATTGATAAAAAGTATTATGGAATTTTATATAGAATTTAGAAGGCAATTTAAACATTATATTGAATAAAAGGAGAAATTATAGAAATGACAAAAGATTACATTGTTAAAGCATTGGCTTATGAAGGACAGATAAGAGCATATAGTGCATTAACTACAGAAAGTGTTCAAGAAGCACAAACAAGACACTATACTTGGCCGACAGCATCCGCAGCACTTGGCAGAACAATGACTGCAACGTTGATGATGGGTGCAATGTTAAAAGGCGATCAAAAACTGACAGTTACAGTTGATGGACAAGGGCCAATCGGAAAAATTATAGCTGATGCAGATGCCAGTGGTCATGTAAGAGGATACGTGACTCACCCACAGACTCACTTTCCTCTAAATAACATTGGGAAGTTAGATGTTAGTAGAGCTGTTGGAACCAATGGTGCAATAACTGTAGTAAAAGACGTTGGAATGAAAGATTATTTCTCTGGTTCAAGTGAACTTATATCCGGTGAATTAGGCGATGACTTTACTTATTACTTCGCAAAAAGTGAACAAGTACCATCATCTGTTGGACTAGGCGTATTAGTGAATCCTGACAATTCTATAAAAGCTGCAGGCGGTTTTATCATCCAAGTGATGCCAGGTGCAGAAGAAAAAACAATCAATAAATTAGAAACAGCAATCAACAATATGACACCAGTTTCGAAATTAATTGATCAAGGTTTATCGCCAGAAGAAATTTTATATGAAGTACTTGGTGAAGATGAAGTTCAAATTTTAGAAGAAATGCCTGCAAGTTTTGAATGTAATTGTGGTCACGAAAAGTTTTTGAATGCAATTAAAGGGTTAGGTCAAGCTGAAATCGAAAGTATGATTAATGAAGATCATGGTGCAGAAGCAGAATGTCACTTCTGTAGAAATAAATATCAATATACAGAAAATGAATTACAGGAATTATTAGAAAAGATGTAAAAAATCCTTTAAAATAAAGTTTAAGTCACATAAATTATAAAAATATTGTAATTTTCAATCTTCTTAGTTGTATTCAAATCAAAATCTGATAAAATATAAAGTATATCCGATAGAAAAAGTAGGTTTTAAACTTTTTAATGAAAAGGAGCAATACTTATGACAAACAAACCAGTAAATAATATCGTTGAGGTAATTGGTAATACACCAGTAGTTAAATTGAACAATGTGGTGGATGAAAATGCTGCAGATGTTTATGTAAAATTAGAATATCAAAATCCAGGTGGTTCAGTTAAAGACCGTATTGCATTAGCAATGATTGAAGCGGCTGAGAAAGATGGGAAAATCAAACCAGGAGATACAATTGTAGAACCAACGAGTGGTAATACAGGTATAGGTTTAGCTTTTGTATGTGCCGCTAAAGGTTATAAAGCAGTATTTACGATGCCAGAAACAATGAGTCAAGAACGTCGTAATTTATTAAAAGCTTATGGTGCAGAAGTTGTGTTAACACCAGGTTCAGAAGCAATGAAAGGCGCTATTAAAAAAGCAAAAGAATTAAAAGAAGAATTCGGTTATTATGAACCACAACAATTTGAAAACCCAGCGAACCCACGTGTGCATGAATTGACAACTGGCCCAGAATTGGTTGAACAATTTGAAGGAAAAACAATTGATTCATTCTTAGCAGGTGTTGGTACAGGTGGTACATTAACTGGTGCAGGTAAAGTATTGAAAGAGAAATATCCTGATATCAATCTTGTAGCTATTGAACCAGAAGATTCACCAGTATTAAGTGGTGGAGAACCAGGACCACATAAACTACAAGGTTTAGGAGCTGGCTTTGTACCAGATACTTTAGATACGAATGTCTATGACGAAGTTATAAAAGTGGGTAATGAAACAGCAATGGATATGTCTCGTAAGGTTGCTAAAGAAGAAGGTATACTTGGAGGTATTTCTTCAGGTGCAGCAATTTATGCAGCTATCGAAAAAGCAAAATCTTTAGGTAAAGGTAAAACAGTCGTTACTGTATTACCAAGTAATGGTGAACGTTACCTTTCAACACCTTTATATTCATTTGAAGATTAAAAACATATTTATAAAACCGATCATATGCAGATTTGATCAGTTTCAGACTGTCGACAAGGTACTGACTTTGTCGACAGTTTTTTTGTATGCTTTCTGTGAAGATTTTGTCGTTTTCAACACCTTGGTATAATATTATTACCTTACGGAATTACACGTATAGCAGCTGATATTAATTAGAAGTATTATAATGACTGTTAAAGACATGCCGATAGCGTTTATAAAATTAAATAAATCAATAGAAATAGGTCACAATATGAAAAGATTAATATATTTGAATGCGTTCTTGTCAATTACTTATTATTTAAATGAGTAAAATAAATTAGACTTAAATTTTTGGGTTACATGAGCATTGCTTACTGAAAATTTTATAAATTAGCGTTATTATAGAATAGTGATTACTAAGCTAGCGATGAGGTATTTAACAGTGAAAGGAAGAAAGTAACGATGGCACATACAAAAATTATGGGCATATTAAACGTAACACCTGATTCATTTTCTGATGGTGGTAAATATAATTCAGTAGAAAAGGCTGTTAAAAGAGCGGAAGAAATGATCGAAGAAGGTGTAGATATAATAGATGTCGGTGGTATATCTACACGTCCTGGCTATGAAGAAATCAGTGTAACTGAAGAATTGCAACGTGTAGTCCCAGTTGTAAAAGCACTCAGCCAATTAGACGTTCAACTTTCTATTGATACATATAGAAGTGAAGTGGCAGAAGCAGCAATGAAATTAGGCGCTACAATGATTAATGATCAGTGGGCTGGATTATATGACGAAAAAATCTTTGATATTGTATCTAAATATGAAGGCGAGATCATATTGATGCACAATGGTGATGGTAATCGAACAATGCCAGTTGTGGATGAAATGCTTCTACATTTATTGAAACAAGCAAATAAAGCTGAAATGGCAGGTATTCCCCAAGAAAAAGTTTGGATAGATCCTGGCATTGGTTTTGCAAAAACAAGAGATGAAGAAAAAGAAGTAATGGCGCGCTTGGACGAGTTAGTAGCTACGGATTATCCTGTACTATTAGCGACAAGTAGAAAAAGATTTATTAAAGAAATGATAGATAGAGACACACAAGCAACTGAAAGAGATGAAGCAACAGCCGCCACTACTGCATATGGTATAATGAAAGGTGTTAAAGGTGTGAGGGTTCATAATGTTGTGCTCAACGCCCGTTTGGCTCAAAGCATGGATTATTTAAAGGAGAATGAGGATGAGAGACACGATATTTCTTAACGGTATGAAATTTTATTGTTATCACGGTGCTTTACCAGCCGAAAATGAAATTGGTCAAATATTCGTCGTAGATGTGACAATGAAAGTTGATTTAAGTCTTGCAGGTGAAACAGATCAAGTTACTGACACTGTTCACTATGGTGAAGTATATGAAGATGTTAAATCAATCATGGAAAGTAAACCAGTGAATTTAGTAGAGCATCTAGCTGAACGTATTGCAAAACGTATAAATTCACACTATAATCGTGTAATGGAAACGAAAGTTAGAATCACTAAAGAAAATCCACCTATACCAGGCCATTATGAGGGTGTAGGCGTAGAAATAGTGAGGGAGAATTTCTAATGTCATATGCATACTTAGGTTTCGGAAGTAACGTTGGAGATAGAGAAACACAGCTTAATCAAGCGATTCATATTTTGAATGACACAGAAGGCATCAATGTAACACAAACATCCCTGATTTATGAAACAGACCCTGTAGGGTATGTTGAGCAACCTCAATTTTTAAATCAATGTATTGAAATACAAACGACACTAACACCTCGTGATTTATTAAAAGTATGTCAAGAAACAGAACAACAGTTGCATAGAGTAAGAGATATCAGATGGGGTCCTAGAACATTAGATGTTGATATTTTATTATTTGATAAACAAATTATAAATGAAGATGACTTGGTTATACCGCATCCACGCATGTTGGAACGCTCTTTCGTGCTCATACCACTCAATGATATTGCGCCAGATTTTACTGAACCTCATACAAACAAAAAAATTAGAAATTTAGTGACGTTAGATAATTCAGTGAAACAATATAAAGGTTAAGAAAGCAATGCTGTATAAACTCAATGAAGATGAGGCCAAGCAAAGCGTTTTTATTGAATAGGTATATTTGCAATTTTATTATAGATTAATTGTGAAATTCATTTAGTTGCTTCTATCATTATTTGGACGCAGTAGAAGCATGTTAAATTATTAATACAACTGATATAACAAGATTAACTCTAACTAGAACATCATGTATTACATAACTATTGTAGTAATAGTTATATACATTGAATTGCTGCGCAGTAAAAAATAGGTATTTTAAAAATTGTTTCATTCATAAAGATAAAACAGATACTTTAGCATACGCTAAAAAATATACAGCTTTAATTACTTTATTACATTCATAACCTCTAGTAAAATTGAAAAAATTAGTGCTGAGCACATAGTCAAATACTCATCTTTGTATTTAAAAGATAGGGTAGTCATGGTAAAGTAAGAAATGATTGGAACAAATCAAGATACATTAACCATAAATGATAGATATTCCTCGAATTCTAACAAAAAGTTGGGGCTAAAATTAAAATAGAACAAGAAGTATAAAGGAGAGAAAGTTATGTCAGAAGAAATGAACGACCAAATGCAGGTGCGTCGTCAAAAAATGCAAGAGCTATACGATTTAGGTATCGATCCATTCGGTGGAAAATTTGTACGAACTTCAATGGCTACTCCGTTACATGAAGATTGGGATCAATTCTCTAAAGAAGAATTACAAGAAAAAGAAGAAGAAAGTCATGTCAGCATAGCTGGGCGTTTAATGACGAAACGTGGTAAAGGTAAAGCAGGCTTTGCACACGTGCAAGATTTATCAGGTCAAATTCAAATTTATGTAAGAAAAGATCAAGTTGGAGAAGAACAATTTGAACTATGGAAATCAACAGACCTGGGAGATATCGTAGGTATTGAAGGTGTTATGTTCAAAACAAATACTGGTGAATTGTCTGTTAAAGCAAAATCATTCACGCTTTTAACAAAAGCATTACGCCCATTACCAGATAAATTCCATGGTTTACAAGATATTGAACAACGTTATCGTCAACGTTATTTAGACTTAATAACAAATCAAGATAGCACACAAACTTTTATTAATAGAAGTAAAATCTTACAAGAAATGCGTAATTACTTAAACAACCAAGGATTCTTAGAAGTAGAAACGCCAATGATGCACCAAATTGCAGGCGGAGCAGCAGCGAGACCATTCGTAACACACCATAATGCTTTGGATGCTACATTATATATGAGAATTGCAATAGAATTACATTTAAAACGATTAATTGTTGGTGGTTTAGAAAAAGTATATGAAATTGGTCGCGTGTTTAGAAATGAAGGTGTATCTACACGCCATAATCCAGAGTTCACAATGATTGAACTTTACGAAGCGTATGCAAACTATCACGATATTATGGATTTAACAGAAGATATGATTAGACATATATCCAATAAAGTACTTGGCACTGCAAAAATTAATTATGGTGAAGAAATGATTGACTTAGAATCAAATTGGAAACGAGTTCACATGGCAGATGCTGTCAAAGAAGTAACAGGTATTGATTTCTTTAATGTTCAGAATGACGAAGAAGCTAAAACACTTGCTAAAGAACACGGTGTTGAAATAACTGACAATATGAAATACGGTCATATTTTAAACGAATTCTTTGAACAAAAAGTTGAAGAAACATTAATACAACCTACATTTATATACGGTCATCCAATTGAAATATCACCATTAGCAAAGAAAAATCCGGAAGACCCTCGATTTACGGATCGCTTTGAATTATTTATTGTAGGTAGAGAACATGGTAATGCATTTACAGAATTAAATGATCCTATAGATCAAAGAGAAAGATTTGAAGCGCAATTAGTTGAAAAAGAACAAGGTAATGACGAAGCGCATGAAATGGACGAAGATTTCATTGAAGCATTAGAATATGGTATGCCTCCAACAGGTGGTTTAGGTATAGGTATTGATAGACTTGTTATGTTATTGACCGATTCAGCTTCAATTAGAGATGTGTTATTATTCCCATACATGAGACAAAAATAATATAAATTAACTTATATTAAAGGATTAAATGTTGTGACTCACAAATAAGAGCATGATGTTTAATCCTTTTTTAATTATAAATTTGAACTTTAAACAAATGGAATAGAGCGAATTTTTAAAAACAAATTAGAAATAATAAAGTAATAAGATACAATTATGCATAATTATGCTATTTAATTATAAAAATATACCAAAAAGGGTATGGTCAACTGCGATTTCTTATGGTAAGATAATTCAAGTCGAGTTAAGTGAGCGCGAATACGTGTGAAATAAAATATATGTTTAAAATAAAAGTTACGAAAACAGTTGACTTTAATGAAAAAACATAGTATTATATAAAAGTCGTCAAAAACGAGTGTTTACATAAGAAACATCAAGTAAAGAACTTGTGAATTTCTTTAAGATAGTGTAAAATTAACTATTGTAATTGGTTGATAAACAATGTATCATACATTGAGTAAGTTATTTTGTCTGGTGACTACAGCAAGGAGGTCACACCTGTTCCCATGCCGAACACAGAAGTTAAGCTCCTTAGCGCCGATGGTAGTCGGACTTACGTTCCGCAAGAGTAGGACGTTGCCAGGCTTTATAATAAACATGTGGAGGATTAGCTCAGCTGGGAGAGCATCTGCCTTACAAGCAGGGGGTCGGCGGTTCGAACCCGTCATCCTCCACCATTTTCAAAAATGAATAGCCGGCCTAGCTCAACTGGTAGAGCAACTGACTTGTAATCAGTAGGTTGGGGGTTCAAGTCCTCTGGCCGGCACCATTTCATGAGCCATTAGCTCAGTTGGTAGAGCATCTGACTTTTAATCAGAGGGTCAGAGGTTCGAATCCTCTATGGCTCATCCAGTTTCATTTTGCAGAAGTAGTTCAGCGGTAGAATACGACCTTGCCAAGGTCGGGGTCGCGGGTTCGAATCCCGTCTTCTGCTCCATTATTTTGCCGGGGTGGCGGAACTGGCAGACGCACAGGACTTAAAATCCTGCGATGAGAGATCATCGTACCGGTTCGATTCCGGTCCTCGGCACCATCATTTTAATAGAGCGCCCATAGCTCAATTGGATAGAGTACTTGACTACGAATCAAGCGGTTATAGGTTCGACTCCTATTGGGCGCACCATTTTAAAAATGATTTTATGATAAATACGGGAAGTAGCTCAGCTTGGTAGAGCACTTGGTTTGGGACCAAGGGGTCGCAGGTTCGAATCCTGTCTTCCCGACTCTTATTTAAAAATTATGGGGGCTTAGCTCAGATGGGAGAGCGCCTGCTTTGCACGCAGGAGGTCAGCGGTTCGATCCCGCTAGTCTCCACCATATATATTTAGATGAACATTGAAAACTGAATTGCAATATGTCAACGTTAATTCCGATTTCAACATTAAATGTTGAATCAAAACAACGTGTTATTAATAACACAAATTAGTATTTTATGAGCTAATCAAACATCATATTTTTATGGAGAGTTTGATCCTGGCTCAGGATGAACGCTGGCGGCGTGCCTAATACATGCAAGTCGAGCGAACAGATAAGGAGCTTGCTCCTTTGACGTTAGCGGCGGACGGGTGAGTAACACGTGGGTAACCTACCTATAAGACTGGAATAACTCCGGGAAACCGGGGCTAATGCCGGATAACATTTAGAACCGCATGGTTCTAAAGTGAAAGATGGTTTTGCTATCACTTATAGATGGACCCGCGCCGTATTAGCTAGTTGGTAAGGTAACGGCTTACCAAGGCAACGATACGTAGCCGACCTGAGAGGGTGATCGGCCACACTGGAACTGAGACACGGTCCAGACTCCTACGGGAGGCAGCAGTAGGGAATCTTCCGCAATGGGCGAAAGCCTGACGGAGCAACGCCGCGTGAGTGATGAAGGTCTTCGGATCGTAAAACTCTGTTATTAGGGAAGAACAAATGTGTAAGTAACTATGCACGTCTTGACGGTACCTAATCAGAAAGCCACGGCTAACTACGTGCCAGCAGCCGCGGTAATACGTAGGTGGCAAGCGTTATCCGGAATTATTGGGCGTAAAGCGCGCGTAGGCGGTTTCTTAAGTCTGATGTGAAAGCCCACGGCTCAACCGTGGAGGGTCATTGGAAACTGGGAAACTTGAGTGCAGAAGAGGAAAGTGGAATTCCATGTGTAGCGGTGAAATGCGCAGAGATATGGAGGAACACCAGTGGCGAAGGCGACTTTCTGGTCTGTAACTGACGCTGATGTGCGAAAGCGTGGGGATCAAACAGGATTAGATACCCTGGTAGTCCACGCCGTAAACGATGAGTGCTAAGTGTTAGGGGGTTTCCGCCCCTTAGTGCTGCAGCTAACGCATTAAGCACTCCGCCTGGGGAGTACGACCGCAAGGTTGAAACTCAAAGGAATTGACGGGGACCCGCACAAGCGGTGGAGCATGTGGTTTAATTCGAAGCAACGCGAAGAACCTTACCAAATCTTGACATCCTTTGACAACTCTAGAGATAGAGCCTTCCCCTTCGGGGGACAAAGTGACAGGTGGTGCATGGTTGTCGTCAGCTCGTGTCGTGAGATGTTGGGTTAAGTCCCGCAACGAGCGCAACCCTTAAACTTAGTTGCCAGCATTTAGTTGGGCACTCTAAGTTGACTGCCGGTGACAAACCGGAGGAAGGTGGGGATGACGTCAAATCATCATGCCCCTTATGATTTGGGCTACACACGTGCTACAATGGACAATACAAAGGGCAGCTAAACCGCGAGGTCATGCAAATCCCATAAAGTTGTTCTCAGTTCGGATTGTAGTCTGCAACTCGACTACATGAAGCTGGAATCGCTAGTAATCGTAGATCAGCATGCTACGGTGAATACGTTCCCGGGTCTTGTACACACCGCCCGTCACACCACGAGAGTTTGTAACACCCGAAGCCGGTGGAGTAACCATTTATGGAGCTAGCCGTCGAAGGTGGGACAAATGATTGGGGTGAAGTCGTAACAAGGTAGCCGTATCGGAAGGTGCGGCTGGATCACCTCCTTTCTAAGGATATATTCGGAACATCTTCTTTAGAAGATGAAAAGGAATAACATTGACATATTGTATTCAGTTTTGAATGCTCATTCGAGTATTCTTTAATGATTTGTACATTGAAAACTAGATAGGTAAGTAAAATTTATGATTTTACCAAGCAAAACCGAGTGAATAAGAGTTTTAAATAAGCTTGAATTCAAAAAGAAATAATCGCTAGTGTTCGAAAGAACACTCACAGATTAATAACATTTTGGGTTTTCAACCGACGGTTGTCGAGTTGAAAGCAAATAGATTAAGTTATTAAGGGCGCACGGTGGATGCCTTGGCACTAGAAGCCGATGAAGGACGTTACTAACGACGATATGCTTTGGGGAGCTGTAAGTAAGCTGTGATCCAAAGATTTCCGAATGGGGAAACCCAATACGAGTTATGTCGTATTATCGATACGTAAATACATAGCGTATCGAAGGTAGACGCGGAGAACTGAAACATCTTAGTACCCGCAGGAAGAGAAAGAAAAATCGATTCCCTGAGTAGCGGCGAGCGAAACGGGAATAGCCCAAACCAACGAGCTTGCTTGTTGGGGTTGTAGGACACTCTATACGGAGTTACAAAGGAATAGATTAGACGAAGCATCTGGAAAGATGCATCAAAGAAGGTAATAATCCTGTAGTCGAAAATCTGTTCTCTCTTGAGTGGATCCTGAGTACGACGGAACACGAGAAATTCCGTCGGAATCCGGGAGGACCATCTCCCAAGGCTAAATACTCTCTAGTGACCGATAGTGAACCAGTACCGTGAGGGAAAGGTGAAAAGTACCCCGGAAGGGGAGTGAAAGAGAACTTGAAACCGTGTGCTTACAAGTAGTCAGAGCCCGTTAATGGGTGATGGCGTGCCTTTTGTAGAATGAACCGGCGAGTTACGATTTGATGCAAGGTTAAGCAGTGAATGTGGAGCCGTAGCGAAAGCGAGTCTGAATAGGGCGTTGAGTATTTGGTCGTAGACCCGAAACCAGGTGATCTACCCTTGACCAGGTTGAAGTTCAGGTAACACTGAATGGAGGACCGAACCGACTTACGTTGAAAAGTGAGCGGATGAGTTGAGGGTAGCGGAGAAATTCCAATCGAACCTGGAGATAGCTGGTTCTCTCCGAAATAGCTTTAGGGCTAGCCTCAAGTGATGATTATTGGAGGTAGAGCACTGTTTGGACGAGGGGCCCTTCTCGGGTTACCGAATTCAGACAAACTCCGAATGCCAATCAATTTAACTTGGGAGTCAGAACGCGGGTGATAAGGTCCGTGTTCGAAAGGGAAACAGCCCAGACCACCAGCTAAGGTCCCAAAATATATGTTAAGTGGAAAAGGATGTGGCGTTGCCCAGACAACTAGTATGTTGGCTTAGAAGCAGCCATCATTTAAAGAGTGCGTAATAGCTCACTAGTCGAGTGACACTGCGCCGAAAATGTACCGGGGCTAAACATATTACCGAAGCTGTGGATTGTCCGTAGGACAATGGTAGGAGAGCGTTCTAAGGGCGTTGAAGCATGATCGTAAGGACATGTGGAGCGCTTAGAAGTGAGAATGCCGGTGTGAGTAGCGAAAGACGGGTGAGAATCCCGTCCACCGATTGACTAAGGTTTCCAGAGGAAGGCTCGTCCGCTCTGGGTTAGTCGGGTCCTAAGCTGAGGCCGATAGGCGTAGGCGATGGATAACAGGTTGATATTCCTGTACCACCATGTATCGTTTTAAGCGATGGGGGGACGCAGTAGGATAGGCGAAGCGTACGATTGGATTGTACGTCCAAGCAGTAAGACTGAGTGTTAGGCAAATCCGGCACTCTTAAGGTCAAGCTGTGATGGGGAGAGGAAATTGTTTCCTCGAGTCGTTGATTTCACACTGCCGAGAAAAGCCTCTAGCTAGATTTATGGTGCCCGTACCGCAAACCGACACAGGTAGTCAAGATGAGAATTCTAAGGTGAGCGAGCGAACTCTCGTTAAGGAACTCGGCAAAATGACCCCGTAACTTCGGGAGAAGGGGTGCTCTTTAGGGTTCACGCCCAGGAGAGCCGCAGTGAATAGGCCCAAGCGACTGTTTATCAAAAACACAGGTCTCTGCTAAACCGTAAGGTGATGTATAGGGGCTGACGCCTGCCCGGTGCTGGAAGGTTAAGAGGAGTGGTTAGCTTCTGCGAAGCTACGAATCGAAGCCCCAGTAAACGGCGGCCGTAACTATAACGGTCCTAAGGTAGCGAAATTCCTTGTCGGGTAAGTTCCGACCCGCACGAAAGGCGTAACGATTTGGGCACTGTCTCAACGAGAGACTCGGTGAAATCATAGTACCTGTGAAGATGCAGGTTACCCGCGACAGGACGGAAAGACCCCGTGGAGCTTTACTGTAGTCTGATATTGAAATTCGGTACAGCTTGTACAGGATAGGTAGGAGCCTTAGATACGTGAGCGCTAGCTTACGTGGAGGCGTTGGTGGGATACTACCCTCGCTGTATTGGATTTCTAACCCGCACCATTAATCATGGTGGGAGACAGTGTCAGATGGACAGTTTGACTGGGGCGGTCGCCTCCTAAAGAGTAACGGAGGCGCTCAAAGGTTTCCTCAGAATGGTTGGAAATCATTCATAGAGTGTAAAGGCACAAGGAAGCTTGACTGCGAGACTTACAAGTCGAGTAGGGTCGAAAGACGGACTTAGTGATCCGGTGGTTCCGCATGGAAGGGCCATCGCTCAACGGATAAAAGCTACCCCGGGGATAACAGGCTTATCTCCCCCAAGAGTTCACATCGACGGGGAGGTTTGGCACCTCGATGTCGGCTCATCGCATCCTGGGGCTGTAGTCGGTCCCAAGGGTTGGGCTGTTCGCCCATTAAAGCGGTACGCGAGCTGGGTTCAGAACGTCGTGAGACAGTTCGGTCCCTATCCGTCGTGGGCGTAGGAAATTTGAGAGGAGCTGTCCTTAGTACGAGAGGACCGGGATGGACATACCTCTGGTGTACCAGTTGTCGTGCCAACGGCATCGCTGGGTAGCTATGTATGGACGGGATAAGTGCTGAAAGCATCTAAGCATGAAGCCCCCCTCAAGATGAGATTTCCCAACTTCGGTTATAAGATCCCTCAAAGATGATGAGGTTAATAGGTTCGAGGTGGAAGCATAGCGATATGTGGAGCTGACGAATACTAATCGATCGAAGACTTAATCAAATTTAAAAGTTTTGTTGGTTGAACTAAATTTTACTTACTATCTAGTTTTGAATGTATAATAGTTATACATGATATTGTCTGGTGACTATAGCAAGGAGGTCACACCTGTTCCCATGCCGAACACAGAAGTTAAGCTCCTTAGCGCCGATGGTAGTCGGACTTACGTTCCGCAAGAGTAGGACGTTGCCAGGCAATTCCATTTTGACCTTTGGGTCGTTTTTTTATGGAATTATGATTGTTATGAATTGATTTTAAAAAAGTGTTTGACTTTCATAGTTAAAACCTGTAGAATTAATTCTTGTGATTGAAACAAATGAACATTGAAAACTGAATTGCAATATGTCAACGTTAATTCCGATTACAACATTAAATGTTGAATCAAAACAACGTGTTATTAATAACACAAATTAGTATTTTATGAGCTAATCAAACATCATATTTTTATGGAGAGTTTGATCCTGGCTCAGGATGAACGCTGGCGGCGTGCCTAATACATGCAAGTCGAGCGAACAGATAAGGAGCTTGCTCCTTTGACGTTAGCGGCGGACGGGTGAGTAACACGTGGGTAACCTACCTATAAGACTGGAATAACTCCGGGAAACCGGGGCTAATGCCGGATAACATTTAGAACCGCATGGTTCTAAAGTGAAAGATGGTTTTGCTATCACTTATAGATGGACCCGCGCCGTATTAGCTAGTTGGTAAGGTAACGGCTTACCAAGGCAACGATACGTAGCCGACCTGAGAGGGTGATCGGCCACACTGGAACTGAGACACGGTCCAGACTCCTACGGGAGGCAGCAGTAGGGAATCTTCCGCAATGGGCGAAAGCCTGACGGAGCAACGCCGCGTGAGTGATGAAGGTCTTCGGATCGTAAAACTCTGTTATTAGGGAAGAACAAATGTGTAAGTAACTATGCACGTCTTGACGGTACCTAATCAGAAAGCCACGGCTAACTACGTGCCAGCAGCCGCGGTAATACGTAGGTGGCAAGCGTTATCCGGAATTATTGGGCGTAAAGCGCGCGTAGGCGGTTTCTTAAGTCTGATGTGAAAGCCCACGGCTCAACCGTGGAGGGTCATTGGAAACTGGGAAACTTGAGTGCAGAAGAGGAAAGTGGAATTCCATGTGTAGCGGTGAAATGCGCAGAGATATGGAGGAACACCAGTGGCGAAGGCGACTTTCTGGTCTGTAACTGACGCTGATGTGCGAAAGCGTGGGGATCAAACAGGATTAGATACCCTGGTAGTCCACGCCGTAAACGATGAGTGCTAAGTGTTAGGGGGTTTCCGCCCCTTAGTGCTGCAGCTAACGCATTAAGCACTCCGCCTGGGGAGTACGACCGCAAGGTTGAAACTCAAAGGAATTGACGGGGACCCGCACAAGCGGTGGAGCATGTGGTTTAATTCGAAGCAACGCGAAGAACCTTACCAAATCTTGACATCCTTTGACAACTCTAGAGATAGAGCCTTCCCCTTCGGGGGACAAAGTGACAGGTGGTGCATGGTTGTCGTCAGCTCGTGTCGTGAGATGTTGGGTTAAGTCCCGCAACGAGCGCAACCCTTAAACTTAGTTGCCAGCATTTAGTTGGGCACTCTAAGTTGACTGCCGGTGACAAACCGGAGGAAGGTGGGGATGACGTCAAATCATCATGCCCCTTATGATTTGGGCTACACACGTGCTACAATGGACAATACAAAGGGCAGCTAAACCGCGAGGTCATGCAAATCCCATAAAGTTGTTCTCAGTTCGGATTGTAGTCTGCAACTCGACTACATGAAGCTGGAATCGCTAGTAATCGTAGATCAGCATGCTACGGTGAATACGTTCCCGGGTCTTGTACACACCGCCCGTCACACCACGAGAGTTTGTAACACCCGAAGCCGGTGGAGTAACCATTTATGGAGCTAGCCGTCGAAGGTGGGACAAATGATTGGGGTGAAGTCGTAACAAGGTAGCCGTATCGGAAGGTGCGGCTGGATCACCTCCTTTCTAAGGATATATTCGGAACATCTTCTTTAGAAGATGAAAAGGAATAACATTGACATATTGTATTCAGTTTTGAATGCTCATCAGAGTATTCTATTTATGATGGGCCTATAGCTCAGCTGGTTAGAGCGCACGCCTGATAAGCGTGAGGTCGGTGGTTCGAGTCCACTTAGGCCCACCATTTTTGTACATTGAAAACTAGATAAGTAAGTAAAATTTATGATTTTACCAAGCAAAACCGAGTGAATAAGAGTTTTAAATAAGCTTGAATTCAAAAAGAAATAATCGCTAGTGTTCGAAAGAACACTCACAGATTAATAACATTTTGGGTTTTCAACCGACGGTTGTCGAGTTGAAAGCAAATAGATTAAGTTATTAAGGGCGCACGGTGGATGCCTTGGCACTAGAAGCCGATGAAGGACGTTACTAACGACGATATGCTTTGGGGAGCTGTAAGTAAGCTGTGATCCAAAGATTTCCGAATGGGGAAACCCAATACGAGTTATGTCGTATTATCGATACGTAAATACATAGCGTATCGAAGGTAGACGCGGAGAACTGAAACATCTTAGTACCCGCAGGAAGAGAAAGAAAAATCGATTCCCTGAGTAGCGGCGAGCGAAACGGGAATAGCCCAAACCAACGAGCTTGCTTGTTGGGGTTGTAGGACACTCTATACGGAGTTACAAAGGAATAGATTAGACGAAGCATCTGGAAAGATGCATCAAAGAAGGTAATAATCCTGTAGTCGAAAATCTGTTCTCTCTTGAGTGGATCCTGAGTACGACGGAACACGAGAAATTCCGTCGGAATCCGGGAGGACCATCTCCCAAGGCTAAATACTCTCTAGTGACCGATAGTGAACCAGTACCGTGAGGGAAAGGTGAAAAGTACCCCGGAAGGGGAGTGAAAGAGAACTTGAAACCGTGTGCTTACAAGTAGTCAGAGCCCGTTAATGGGTGATGGCGTGCCTTTTGTAGAATGAACCGGCGAGTTACGATTTGATGCAAGGTTAAGCAGTGAATGTGGAGCCGTAGCGAAAGCGAGTCTGAATAGGGCGTTGAGTATTTGGTCGTAGACCCGAAACCAGGTGATCTACCCTTGACCAGGTTGAAGTTCAGGTAACACTGAATGGAGGACCGAACCGACTTACGTTGAAAAGTGAGCGGATGAGTTGAGGGTAGCGGAGAAATTCCAATCGAACCTGGAGATAGCTGGTTCTCTCCGAAATAGCTTTAGGGCTAGCCTCAAGTGATGATTATTGGAGGTAGAGCACTGTTTGGACGAGGGGCCCTTCTCGGGTTACCGAATTCAGACAAACTCCGAATGCCAATCAATTTAACTTGGGAGTCAGAACGCGGGTGATAAGGTCCGTGTTCGAAAGGGAAACAGCCCAGACCACCAGCTAAGGTCCCAAAATATATGTTAAGTGGAAAAGGATGTGGCGTTGCCCAGACAACTAGTATGTTGGCTTAGAAGCAGCCATCATTTAAAGAGTGCGTAATAGCTCACTAGTCGAGTGACACTGCGCCGAAAATGTACCGGGGCTAAACATATTACCGAAGCTGTGGATTGTCCGTAGGACAATGGTAGGAGAGCGTTCTAAGGGCGTTGAAGCATGATCGTAAGGACATGTGGAGCGCTTAGAAGTGAGAATGCCGGTGTGAGTAGCGAAAGACGGGTGAGAATCCCGTCCACCGATTGACTAAGGTTTCCAGAGGAAGGCTCGTCCGCTCTGGGTTAGTCGGGTCCTAAGCTGAGGCCGATAGGCGTAGGCGATGGATAACAGGTTGATATTCCTGTACCACCATGTATCGTTTTAAGCGATGGGGGGACGCAGTAGGATAGGCGAAGCGTACGATTGGATTGTACGTCCAAGCAGTAAGACTGAGTGTTAGGCAAATCCGGCACTCTTAAGGTCAAGCTGTGATGGGGAGAGGAAATTGTTTCCTCGAGTCGTTGATTTCACACTGCCGAGAAAAGCCTCTAGCTAGATTTATGGTGCCCGTACCGCAAACCGACACAGGTAGTCAAGATGAGAATTCTAAGGTGAGCGAGCGAACTCTCGTTAAGGAACTCGGCAAAATGACCCCGTAACTTCGGGAGAAGGGGTGCTCTTTAGGGTTCACGCCCAGGAGAGCCGCAGTGAATAGGCCCAAGCGACTGTTTATCAAAAACACAGGTCTCTGCTAAACCGTAAGGTGATGTATAGGGGCTGACGCCTGCCCGGTGCTGGAAGGTTAAGAGGAGTGGTTAGCTTCTGCGAAGCTACGAATCGAAGCCCCAGTAAACGGCGGCCGTAACTATAACGGTCCTAAGGTAGCGAAATTCCTTGTCGGGTAAGTTCCGACCCGCACGAAAGGCGTAACGATTTGGGCACTGTCTCAACGAGAGACTCGGTGAAATCATAGTACCTGTGAAGATGCAGGTTACCCGCGACAGGACGGAAAGACCCCGTGGAGCTTTACTGTAGTCTGATATTGAAATTCGGTACAGCTTGTACAGGATAGGTAGGAGCCTTAGATACGTGAGCGCTAGCTTACGTGGAGGCGTTGGTGGGATACTACCCTCGCTGTATTGGATTTCTAACCCGCACCATTAATCATGGTGGGAGACAGTGTCAGATGGACAGTTTGACTGGGGCGGTCGCCTCCTAAAGAGTAACGGAGGCGCTCAAAGGTTTCCTCAGAATGGTTGGAAATCATTCATAGAGTGTAAAGGCACAAGGAAGCTTGACTGCGAGACTTACAAGTCGAGCAGGGTCGAAAGACGGACTTAGTGATCCGGTGGTTCCGCATGGAAGGGCCATCGCTCAACGGATAAAAGCTACCCCGGGGATAACAGGCTTATCTCCCCCAAGAGTTCACATCGACGGGGAGGTTTGGCACCTCGATGTCGGCTCATCGCATCCTGGGGCTGTAGTCGGTCCCAAGGGTTGGGCTGTTCGCCCATTAAAGCGGTACGCGAGCTGGGTTCAGAACGTCGTGAGACAGTTCGGTCCCTATCCGTCGTGGGCGTAGGAAATTTGAGAGGAGCTGTCCTTAGTACGAGAGGACCGGGATGGACATACCTCTGGTGTACCAGTTGTCGTGCCAACGGCATCGCTGGGTAGCTATGTATGGACGGGATAAGTGCTGAAAGCATCTAAGCATGAAGCCCCCCTCAAGATGAGATTTCCCAACTTCGGTTATAAGATCCCTCAAAGATGATGAGGTTAATAGGTTCGAGGTGGAAGCATAGCGATATGTGGAGCTGACGAATACTAATCGATCGAAGACTTAATCAAATTTAAAAGTTTTGTTGGTTGAACTAAATTTTACTTACTATCTAGTTTTGAATGTATAATAGTTATACATGATATTGTCTGGTGACTATAGCAAGGAGGTCACACCTGTTCCCATGCCGAACACAGAAGTTAAGCTCCTTAGCGCCGATGGTAGTCGGACTTACGTTCCGCAAGAGTAGGACGTTGCCAGGCAATTAAGACCCGAAAGGGTCTCTTTTTTTTACCAAAAAGGAGCTTAACTTCCAGTTCAAAGTGCTGAAACATGAGTTAATACGCATGCATAAGTACCACTAGCTCAATCAATTGAGAGTGGTACTTAATTATTCTGAAATTTTAACTATTAGTAAATCTAGCAAAGAAATTCAAACTAGACCGTTAATGATTTGATAAGTGCGTCTGTATGTGCTTTGAGTTGTGATATCGGGATGCCACCAAAGCCTAGTATAAATTTAACTGTGATTTGATCACTATCATATTTGTTAAAGGGAATTATTTTTAAATCATTTGCCTTTGCACGTTCTAAGCATTGTTCCATAGTCAAACGATTTTTGACAGTGAGCGTAAAGTGCATACCCGCTAAAGCACCATCTATTGTTAATTGTGATTGATAGGGAGCTAATGCATTTAAAATTGTTGTTAATTTATGACGATATACATTTCTCATTTTATTGAGATGTCTTTCAAAACTACCTGATTTCATAAAGTGTGAAACTATTTTTTGTGTATGCGCAGGTACTGTATTTCCTTCTTTGTTTTCTAGTTTGTCATATTTTGATAGTAAAGTATTTGGTAAAACTAAATATGCAATTCGACAACTAGGAAATAAAGATTTGGAAAAGGTACTAATATATATTACTTTGTCTTTAGTATCAAGGCTTTGCAAAGCTGGAATGGGTTTGCCAAAGTAGCGAAATTCAGAATCATAATCATCTTCAATGATATATCTATCAGGGCTTTGTTGTGCCCAAGTGATAAGTTGGGTTCTTTTTTTTAAACTCATGACATAACCTGTTGGAAATTGGTGTGATGGCGTGACATATGCGATATTATTATTTGATTTCTGAAAACAATCTATTTCTATTCCTGTACTATTTACTGGTACTTGAAGATAAGCAATTTGTTTTTTATCTAATACTTGCTTAATAGGTGGATAGCTAGGATTTTCTATTAAGAATCGCCCATCATTTAAAATGTCAGTTAAAAGGTTTATAAGCTGCTCTGTTGAAGAGCCAATAATAATTTGTTCAGGTCGACAGTTAACGCCACGGCTATTAAATAAGTAATGCGCAATTTCTTGTCTTAATGATATTTCTCCCTTTAAATTAGCATGTTGTAGTAAATCAATTTCTTCATCTTCAAAGGCATCTTTTGCGTATTTTCTAAATTGTTTCATAGGAAAATATTCAGCATCAATTTCAGATAAATTAAATGCTAATGAATGGTTTGACTGTACTGCATCATGATTATTTTTCGAGTGATTTTGTGCATAAAATTGATCTGGGTTTCTTGTGACAATAGGAAGCGTTTCTATATCTGAAACAAAATACCCCGAACGTGGTTTAGAATATATATATCCTTCATCTAGTAGTAGCTGATATGCATGTTCTATTGTTGTGTTACTCACAGATAAATGTTGTCCTAACACACGTTTAGATGGAAATTTATCTTCAGACTCATATTGTCCTTCAATGATTTGTTGTTTTAAATTTTCGTATAAATTGATATAAAGATGATTTTTAGACAATAAACTGACCTCCTAAATAATTCCAAAAGTGTACCTTTTTAAATACCAGTTTATCTTTTAAAATGAATTTAATCAACTAAGTAAAGGGGTAAATAAAATGTCTAAATTTACTGGATCAGAAAGAGTTAAAAGAGGAATGGCTGAAATGCAAAAAGGCGGCGTTATTATGGACGTTGTCAATGCTGAACAAGCGAAGATTGCAGAAGAGGCAGGAGCAGTTGCTGTAATGGCATTAGAACGTGTTCCTTCAGATATTAGAGCGGCTGGTGGCGTTGCTAGAATGGCCAACCCTAAAATCGTTGAAGAAGTAATGAATGCTGTTTCTATACCTGTAATGGCAAAAGGACGTATTGGTCATATAACAGAAGCACGTGTACTAGAAGCAATGGGTGTTGACTATATTGATGAATCAGAAGTTTTAACGCCTGCTGATGAAGAGTTCCACTTACGCAAAGATACTTTTACAGTACCATTTGTTTGTGGCTGTCGTAATTTAGGTGAAGCAGCGCGTCGTATAGGCGAAGGAGCGGCAATGTTACGTACAAAAGGTGAACCTGGTACTGGTAATATTGTTGAAGCTGTCAGACATATTAGACAAGTTAATGCTGAAGTAAGCCGTATAACAGTAATGAATGATGATGAAATTATGACGGAAGCTAAAAATATAGGCGCACCTTTTGATGTATTAAAATCAATTAAAGAAAATGGCAAGTTGCCAGTTGTGAATTTTGCAGCGGGTGGTGTAGCAACACCACAAGATGCTGCTTTGATGATGGAATTAGGTGCAGATGGCGTATTTGTTGGTTCTGGTATTTTTAAATCAGAAGATCCTGAAAAATTTGCAAAAGCAATTGTACAGGCTACGACACATTATCAAGATTATGAATTGATTGGTAGATTAGCGAAAGAGTTAGGAACAGCAATGAAAGGTTTAGACATTAATGATTTATCATTAGAAGAACGTATGCAAGAGCGTGGTTGGTAATATGAAAATAGGTGTTTTAGCTTTACAAGGTGCCGTGAGAGAACATTTGAAGCATATTGAATTAAGTGGCCACGAAGGTATTGCCATTAAACATGTAGAACAATTAGACGAAATTGATGGGCTTATACTTCCAGGTGGTGAATCGACAACGTTACGCCGTTTAATGAATTTATATGGGTTTAAAGAAGCATTACAACAATCTGAATTACCTATGTTCGGAACTTGCGCAGGTCTTATAGTTATGGCGAAGGATATTGTTGGAGAAGAAGGATATCTTAATAAATTAGACATTACAGTTCAACGAAATTCGTTTGGAAGACAAGTAGATAGTTTTGAAAGTCATTTAAATATTACTGGTATAGCAGAAGATATAGAAGGTGTGTTTATCAGAGCACCACATATTGTAGAAGTACATGGCAATGCTACGATATTGAGCTCAGTTAGTGAGAAAATTGTAGCAGTTCAAGAAGGCCGTTATTTAGGTGTATCTTTCCATCCAGAATTAACAGAAGATTATCGCGTAACCCAATATTTCATTGAACATATTGTAGCAGCTACAACAATTGAGAAAGTTTAATGTAGCGCAATTAAAAACAGGTCAACTCCAAAATGGATTGACCTGTTTTTTCTTTTTGTCAATTTAGTTAGATAAAGAAGCCTGCGATTGCTGCAGAAATAAATGATACAAGTGTTGCACCAAATAATAGTTTCAAACCAAAGCGTGCTACCATGTCACCTTTTTCGTTGTTAAGTGATTTGATTGCGCCGGATATAATACCAATAGAACTAAAGTTAGCAAAAGAAACTACAAATACAGAGATTACACCTTTAGCGTGGTCACTGATATTTTTAACTTCATTTAAACTTTGCATAGCAACAAATTCATTAGATAGTAATTTTGTTGCCATAATCGAGCCAGCTTGAACAGCATCGTCCCAAGGTACTCCAATTAAAAACGCTAATGGTGCAAATATAAATCCAATCAAAGTTTGGAAATCCCATGTAATACTTCCACCAGAAATTCCAGTGAAAATTGCACTCACAACACCGTTTAATAAAGCGATAATTGCTATATAACCGATAAGCATCGCACCCACAATTACAGCAACTTTAAACCCATCTAAAATATATTCCCCTAACATTTCGAAGAAGGATTGTTTTTCTGTTTCACTTTCTTCAACAATTAATTTATCTTCTTTTGCATCTACTTTATATGGATTGATAATAGAGGCAATGATAAACCCACCAAATAAGTTTAATACTACAGCTGTAACTACATATCTGGGTTCAATTAAAGTGAAATAAGCACCTATAATAGAAGCCGATACTGTAGACATCGCGGAAGCAGTTAATGTATAAAGACGTTGTTTAGGTATAAGTGCTAATTCTTTTTTGAGCGAAATGAAAACTTCAGATTGTCCCAAAATTGCTGCTGCCACTGCATTATATGATTCTAAACGGCCCATACCGTTTACTTTAGAAATAGCTAAACCTAAATAATTAATAATGAACGGCAATATTTTTGTGTATTGTAAGATACCAATTAATGCTGAAATAAAAACGATTGGTAATAATACATTGAAGAAGAATGGGGGATTTTCAGGATCTACAAATTCAAATCCACCAAATACAAAATTGACACCCTCAGCAGCTTTAGCTAATAAATAATTAAAGCCATCTGAAATGCCACCAATGACTGTAATACCAAATTTTGTTTTTAATAATATAAACGCAAATACAAGTTGTATTACGAGTAATAAGCCGATGTATTGCCAACGAATATTTTTTCTGTCAGAACTAAAGAGGAAAGCTAACCCAAGAAACACAGCAATACCAATTAAACCGATAATAATATGCATAATAATTCATCCCTTTAAAATTTTTCTTAATTCCTATAATACAATAAACAAGCGCTTACTTACATCTAAAAACGAAAAAATTTAAAACATATTGGTTGAAAAAGGTCAAAGTTGGTCATATAATATAGTCAAAGAAGGTCAAAAGAGGTGATAATCATGCATAACATGTCCGACATCATAGAACAGTACATTAAAAAATTATTTGAAGACACCAATGAAGACGTTGTTGAAATTCAACGTGCCAATATTGCACAGCGATTTGACTGTGTGCCTTCTCAACTAAACTATGTGATTAAAACACGTTTTACGAATGAACATGGTTATGAAATAGAAAGTAAAAGAGGTGGCGGTGGTTATATTCGAATCACTAAAATTGAAAACAAAGACGAAACAGGTTACATTAATCATTTACTTCAACTCATCGGACCATCTATTTCACAACAGCAAGCATATTACATCATAGACGGTCTGTTAGATAAAGCTTATATTAGTGAACGCGAAGCAAAAATGATTTATGCTGTAATCGATAGAGAAACTTTGAAAATGGATGTATTATCAAGAGATATTATACGTGCTAATATAGTGAAACGAATATTACATGTAATAAATTATTATTAAAGAAATTAAGAGAGGTGTTTAGTCGTGCTGTGCGAAAATTGTCATTTAAATGAAGCAGAAGTAAAGTTAGCAGTTAAAGGACAAGACGGTGTACATGAAAAATGGGTTTGTGCTACATGCGCACAAGGCGGTAACCCGTGGACCCAAAACCAACAAATGCAGTCACAAGATGACATTGAAGGTGCGTTTGTTGTAAAACAAATATTACAACATTTAGCAGCGAAACACGGTATTGATTTCGATGAAATTGCATTTAAAGAAGAGAAAAGATGTCCTACTTGTCAAATGACATTAAAAGATATTGCGCATGTTGGTAAATTTGGTTGTGCAGACTGCTATGCAACTTTTAAAGATGACATTGTCGATATTGTACGACGTGTACAAGGTGGTCAAATCGAACACACTGGAAAAACACCGCGTTCTTCACATAGAAAGTTAGCTTTAAAAAAACAAATAGAAGAGAAAACATCTTATTTAAATCAGTTGATTGAAGAACAAAATTTTGAAGAAGCTGCAGTTGTTAGGGATGAAATTAAAGCATTGAAAGAAGACAGAGAGGTGAAGCATGATGAGTAAAAATGATATCAGCACTCACATTAGTGAGTGGATGAGAGACGAAGCAGAAAGTCCAATCGTAATGTCTTCGAGATTGCGTTTGGCCAGAAATTTAGAAAATCATGTACACCCTTTGATGTTTGCATCAGAACAAGATGGTAATAGAGTGATAAATGAAGTTCAAGATGCGCTTCCTAACATGTTTATACAGAGATTAGACACGATGGATCAGCAGAGCAAATATAAACTTGTAGCGAAACATCTTATAAGTCCCGAGTTAATAAAGAGACCTGCTGCTGCAGTACTTTTAAATGAAGATGAATCTTTAAGCATTATGGTTAATGAAGAAGATCATATACGAATTCAAGCCATGGGTAATGATTTATCATTACAAACATTATACGAAAGAGCTTCCGCATTGGATGACACACTAGACAGTGAATTAGATGTGAGCTTTGATGAAACACTTGGTTATTTAACTACATGTCCGACGAATATTGGTACGGGTATGAGAGCAAGTGTAATGTTACATTTGCCTGGACTTACGATTATGAAGCGGATGAATAGAATCGCTCAAACGATAAATCGTTTTGGTTTCACAATAAGAGGTATCTATGGTGAAGGTTCTCAAGTATACGGTCACATTTATCAAATTTCCAATCAACTGACGCTTGGAAAAACAGAGGAAGAAATTATTGAAAGTTTAACTGAAGTAGTACAACAAATTATTAATGAAGAGATGCAAATTCGCGAACGACTAAGCAAGCATAATAAAATTGAAACTTTAGATAGAGTATATCGTTCGTTAGGTATCCTAAAATATAGTAGACTAATATCTATGGAAGAAGCATCATTTAGATTAAGTGAAGTAAAATTAGGTATAGACTTAGACTATATTGATTTAGAAGACTTCAAATTTAATGAGTTGATGGTTGCAATTCAATCGCCATTCTTATTAGATGATGAAGATGATAGAACAGTTAACGAAAAAAGAGCAGATATATTAAGAGAACATATAAATTAGGAGGTCATGCTATGTTATTTGGTAGACTGACAGAACGTGCACAACGTGTATTGGCACATGCTCAAGAAGAAGCCATTCGCTTAAATCATTCAAATATAGGAACAGAACATTTACTTTTAGGTTTAATGAAAGAACCAGAAGGTATTGCAGCAAAAGTGTTAGAATCTTTTGATATTACTGAAGAAAAAGTAGTAACAGAAGTTGAAAAATTAATTGGCCACGGTCAAGAACAAATGGGTGCGTTACATTACACACCTCGTGCTAAAAAAGTTATTGAGTTATCAATGGATGAAGCAAGAAAATTACACCATAACTTCGTCGGCACAGAGCATATATTACTTGGCTTAATTAGAGAAAATGAAGGCGTGGCTGCACGTGTTTTTGCTAATTTAGACTTAAACATTACTAAAGCACGTGCTCAAGTAGTGAAAGCTTTAGGAAGTCCTGAAATGAGTAATAAAAATGCACAGGCAAATAAATCTAATAATACGCCAACGTTAGATAGTCTTGCACGTGATTTAACAGTAATTGCTAATGATGGCACACTAGATCCTGTCATTGGCAGAGATAAAGAAATCACGCGTGTGATTGAAGTATTAAGTAGACGTACTAAGAACAACCCAGTATTAATCGGGGAACCAGGTGTCGGTAAAACAGCAATTGCTGAAGGTTTAGCACTTGCAATTGTTAACAATGAAGTGCCTGAAACACTTAAAGGTAAACGTGTGATGTCATTAGATATGGGAACAGTCGTTGCAGGTACGAAATATCGTGGTGAATTTGAAGAACGTCTAAAAAAAGTTATGGAAGAAATTCACCAAGCAGGCAACGTCATTCTTTTCATTGATGAGCTACACACATTAGTAGGTGCTGGTGGTGCAGAAGGTGCTATCGATGCATCAAATATCTTAAAACCAGCATTGGCACGTGGTGAACTACAATGTATCGGTGCGACTACACTAGATGAATATCGTAAAAACATTGAAAAAGATGCAGCGTTAGAACGTCGTTTCCAACCTGTTCAAGTAAATGAACCAACTGTTGAAGATACAATTGAAATCTTAAAAGGTTTACGTGATCGTTATGAAGCACATCATCGCATTAACATCTCTGATGAAGCTTTAGAATCAGCAGCGAAATTAAGTCATCGCTATGTGTCTGATCGTTTCTTACCAGATAAAGCTATCGACTTAATTGATGAAGCAAGTTCAAAAGTAAGACTAAAAAGTCATACTACACCACCAAACTTAAAAGAGTTGGAACAAGAAATTGAACAAGTGAAAAATGAAAAAGATGCAGCTGTACATGCACAAGAATTTGAAAATGCAGCTAATTTACGTGATAAACAAACTAAATTAGAAAAACAATACGAAGAAGCGAATAATAATTGGAAAAATAGCCAAAACGGTGCGAATACATCTTTATCTGAAGATGATATTGGTGAAGTGATTGCTGGTTGGACTGGTATTCCACTAACAAAAATCAATGAAACAGAATCTGATCGCTTACTTAACTTGGAAGATACGTTGCATAAACGTGTTATTGGTCAAAAAGAAGCAGTGACATCAATCAGTAAAGCAGTAAGACGTGCAAGAGCTGGATTGAAAGATCCTAAGAGACCAATTGGTAGCTTTATATTCTTAGGTCCTACAGGTGTCGGTAAAACAGAATTAGCACGTGCATTAGCAGAAACAATGTTTGGTGAAGATGATGCAATGATTCGTGTAGACATGAGTGAGTTCATGGAAAAACATGCTGTCAGCCGTTTAGTAGGAGCGCCTCCAGGCTATGTTGGTCATGATGATGGCGGTCAATTAACTGAAAAAGTAAGACGTAAACCATATTCAGTTATATTATTTGATGAAATCGAAAAAGCGCACCCTGATGTGTTTAATATCTTGTTACAAGTATTAGATGATGGACATCTAACAGATACAAAAGGTCGTCAAGTAGACTTCCGTAATACTGTGATTATTATGACATCTAACGTTGGTGCCCAAGAATTACAAGATCAGCGCTTTGCAGGATTTGGTGGCGCATCTGAAGGACAAGATTATGAATCAATCCGTAAGACAATGATGAAAGAATTGAAAAATGCTTTCCGTCCAGAATTCTTAAACCGTGTAGATGACATTATTGTATTCCACAAACTTTCTCAAGATGAATTGAAAGAAATTGTGACGATGATGGTAAATAAACTTACAGATCGTTTATCAGAACAAGATATCGACATTATCGTGTCTGATGCAGCTAAAGAACGCATCGCTGAAGAAGGTTATGATCCGGAATATGGTGCTAGACCACTGATTCGAGAAATTCAAAAAACAATTGAAGATAACTTGAGTGAGTTAATCTTAGATGGCAACCAAATCGAAGGTAAAAATGTCTATATTGATCATGATGGTAAAGAATATAAATATGATATTAAGGATAGAACAGAAGATAAAAAAGAAAAAGAAACTTCTGAATCATAAAATTAGATAGATATAGGTAATAGTGCTAAAGCGTTTCTCAAGTGTTTATATGTAGCTTGAGAAACGCTTTTTTTATTAAGTAAATGTGATACAGTATGATGAAGAAATATGATATTAACTTGTATCTAGTTTGGCTATCATGAAAGTATATCTTTTTGATGGTGCTATAGACATAACAGTGTTATTTTAAAAAAATAGGTTTTTGCAATATATTCATTTGTATATTACAATATAAAGCTATTTATTTAGCATATAAAATATCAAAATAAATCATTTGTAAATAAAATTTGTTTTTACATAAACATAGGTATAAAATAGATTTGTTCAAGAAAGATGGAGGTGCGGTTTTGGCCAAAAAGAAAGTGGTTTTTGAATGTATGGCGTGTGGTTACCAGTCGCCTAAATGGATGGGGAAATGTCCTAACTGTGGTGGATGGAATCAAATGGAAGAAATAATAGAACAGAAAACGACAAGCCCGAAACATGGTGTGCGTAGTCGCGAAAATACTGCCAAAGTACAGAAGTTAAATGATATTAAGCATGAGACAACACCACGTATTAAAACGAATTCAGCAGAATTTAATCGAGTGCTTGGTGGCGGGATTGTAAATGGTTCGCTTGTATTAATTGGTGGTGATCCAGGTATCGGTAAATCAACACTATTATTACAAATATGTGCTGCATTATCACAAGATAAAAATGTTTTATATATAACTGGTGAAGAATCATTAAACCAAACAAAATTAAGAGCGGATCGATTAGATGAAGACTCAAGTAATTTAAATGTATTTGCAGAAACAGATTTAGAAGTGATACATGAGACAGTTAAACAATTGAAGCCTGATTTACTTGTTGTAGATTCTATACAGACCATTTTTCACCCTGAAATCAGTTCTGCACCCGGTTCGGTTTCTCAGGTGAGGGAGAGTACACAAAGCTTGATGAATATAGCTAAACAACTAAATATTGCCACTTTTATTGTTGGTCATGTAACGAAAGAAGGTCAGATTGCAGGGCCTCGTCTGTTAGAACATATGGTAGATACGGTACTTTATTTTGAAGGTGATGAACATCATGCATATCGTATTTTAAGAGCAGTGAAAAACCGTTTTGGCTCTACGAATGAAATGGGTATTTTTGAAATGAAACAGAGTGGATTGAAAGGTGTTAAAAACCCTTCAGAAATGTTTTTAGAAGAACGTTCTACAAATGTTCCAGGTTCGACAATCGTGTCTACTATGGAAGGTACAAGACCGTTATTAATTGAAGTTCAAGCCTTAGTAACGCCAACAACCTTTAATAACCCTAGACGTATGGCTACAGGAATAGATCACAATCGTTTGAGTTTGTTGATGGCTGTATTAGAGAAAAAAGAGAATTATTTACTGCAACAACAAGATGCTTATATTAAAGTAGCTGGTGGCGTAAGATTAACAGAACCTGCTGTCGATTTAGGAATCATTGTTGCTACAGCCTCAAGTTTTAAAGATTTAACTGTAGACGGGTTAGATTGTTTTATTGGTGAGGTTGGTTTAACCGGAGAAGTGAGACGTGTTTCACGCATTGAACAACGTGTACAAGAAGCGGAAAAACTAGGTTTTAAACGCATTATTATTCCTGAATCTAATATTGGGGGCTGGGAATTTCCTAGCAATATCAAAGTCATTGGTGTGACAAATGTGCACGAAGCATTAAAATATGCTTTAACCAAACATTAACCAACAACATATATTTAAATGATTACATGGCTCATGTAATCAAAATAGCTTTCATGCGAAAGGAGTGTTAGCATTTGAACATGATAAGACTCATTGTAATCTTGTGCTATATTATATTGGGTGCAAGTTTAGGCGTGTATCTTATTCCAGAAATTATTGCAGATGCTGGTTTGAGTCATTTCATGCTACTTACAAATAATTATTTCAATGGGCTATTAGGGATTATACTATTTTTTGTAATCTTTGGATGGTTTATTAAAAAGGTAACTTTAGCAATGAAAGATCTAGAACAAATGATTATGCGTCAAAGTGCGATAGAAATATTGTTTGCTACAATTGGACTCATTATAGGGTTGCTTATTTCTGTAATGATATCATTTATTTTCCAAATTATTGGCAACAATGTGTTAAATCATTTTGTACCAATCATTGTTACAATCATATTGGGATATTTAGGTTTTCAATTTGGTTTACGTAAACGCGATGAAATGCTTTTGTTTTTGCCAGAAAACATGACGCGTTCTATGGCTATGAACACACATAATGCGATGCCAAAAGTGATTGATACGAGTGCAATTATAGATGGACGTATTTTAGATGTTTTAGAATGTGGTTTTGTAGATGGAGAAATCCTAATTCCGCAAGGTGTGATTAATGAACTGCAAGTCATTGCAGATGCGAATGATAGTGTGAAGAGAGAAAAAGGGCAAAGAGGCTTAGATATGCTAAATGCATTACATGATGCACAACACCCTACACGTATTATACAACCTACAAAATCACACAGTGATATAGATGCAATGTTAATTAAACTAGCGCTCCATTATAGAGCTCAAATTATTACTACAGATTTTAATTTAAATAAAGTTTGTCATATACAGGGGATTCAAGTACTTAATGTCAATGATTTATCAGAAGCCATTAAGCCAACGGTTCACCAAGGCGATCGACTTAACTTATTGTTAACTAAGATGGGCAAAGAAGCCGGACAAGCAGTGGGTTACTTAGAGGATGGTACCATGGTTGTCGTAGATAATGCTAAAAAACATATTGGTGAGCACGTTGATTTAGAAGTCGTCAGTTTATTACAAACATCTTCAGGACGCATTATTTTTGCGAAAAAAATATATTGAAATTGAAGTGAAGGTTTCATGTGAAGTGTATCAACAACAGTTACAGTTTCACATGAAACCTTTTTTAGCGTAAAACACTAAATAGAGAAGATGTAAAAGAATTCTTATATAAACAATTAAATTTAAGCGCGGTAATATCATAATCAGCTTTAAAGTGCTACAATAGATAGCGAAATTGTATTACTATGCTTAGAGTTATACTGTTGAATTTAAAAACAAAGAAATGTTTGATTTTAATATAGTAATGCTTTAAAAAATGATGAGCTATGATATTATAAGTAAGCGAACAAGCAATATACTTTAAATGCTGAAACCTTATTTTTTAATATGAACTTCATTGGAGTCGTGTTGACATAAGCGTTGTTTATTTTATGGGAAAACACAGTTAAGATGAAAAAATAAAATTAAATCGTAAAAATTTTAAACAGGAGTGAACATAATGAGTAATCGTGTAAGAGTTAGATATGCGCCAAGTCCAACAGGCTATTTGCATATTGGTAATGCAAGAACTGCATTATTTAACTATTTATTTGCCAAACATTATGATGGAGATTTTGTAATACGTATAGAAGATACGGATAGCAAACGTAATTTAGAAGACGGAGAATCATCACAATTCGATAACCTAAAATGGTTAGGCATTGATTGGGACGAATCAGTAGATAAGGATAAAGGTTATGGTCCTTACCGTCAGTCAGAACGCGCTGAAATATATAATCCACTTATCCAACAATTATTAGATGAAGATAAAGCATATAAATGTTATATGACAGAAGAAGAGTTAGAAGCAGAACGTGAACAACAAATTGCGCGTGGTGAAATGCCACGTTATGGCGGTAAACATGCACATTTAACTGAAGAAGAACGCCAACAATTTGAAGCAGAAGGGCGTAAACCATCTATTCGTTTTCGCGTTCCAAAAGATACAACTTATAAATTCGATGATATGGTTAAAGGTGAAATTTCATTTGACTCAAACAATATGGGAGATTGGGTGATTGTCAAAAAAGACGGTATACCAACATATAATTTTGCCGTAGCTGTTGATGATCATTACATGGAAATTTCAGATGTTATACGTGGTGACGACCATATTTCTAACACACCAAAACAGTTAATGATTTATGACACATTTGGTTGGGAGCCACCAAGATTTGCGCATATGTCATTGATTGTAAATGAAGAACGCAAAAAATTAAGTAAACGTGATGGCCAAATACTTCAATTTATTGAGCAGTATAGAGATTTAGGCTACTTACCTGAGGCATTATTTAACTTTATTACGTTGTTAGGTTGGTCTCCTGAAGGTGAAGATGAAATCTATTCTAAAGAAGAATTTATCAAAATCTTTGACGAAAAACGTTTATCTAAATCACCTGCATTTTTTGATAAACAAAAATTAGCTTGGATTAACAACCAATATATGAAGCAAAAAGATACTGAAACAGTGTTTGAACTTGCTTTTCCACATTTAGTTAAAGCGGAATTATTACCTGAAAATCCTTCTGAAGAAGATAAGGCATGGGGTCGTAAACTTATTGCACTTTATCAGAAAGAAATGAGTTATGCTGGAGAAATTGTTCCGTTATCTGAAATTTTCTTCAGAGATGAACAAACATTAGGTGAAGATGAGCAAGAAGTTATTGATGGTGAACAAGTACCTGAACTCATGCACCATTTATATGGCAAATTAGAAGCTTTAGAACCTTTTGAAGCTGCTGAAATTAAAAAAACAATTAAAGAAGTTCAAAAAGAAACAGGTATTAAAGGTAAACAATTGTTTATGCCGATACGTGTAGCTGTAACTGGACAAATGCATGGACCAGAGCTGCCAAATACAATTGAAGTTTTAGGTAAGGACAAAGTGTTGAACCGTTTGAAAAAATACGTTTAATGCATAGTTTGAATAAAAAGGCATAAACATATAACACTTGAAAAATTACAATTTACCAATTATTATAATATGTGAATTGGCTAAAGGATTAGTATGCAATGGTATGTGTCAAGAGAGTGTGCGGTCGCTGTGAGCACAACACAAACATTGTTGAATGCACCTTTAGTTTGAAGAATTAAATAATGTAAATGAGTCAGTATAAGTTGTATTACTACGTGATTGAGGAATCAGCTTATTAAAAAAAGAGTGGAACCGTGCAAAGCACCTCTAACAATATGATGTTGGAGGTGCTTTTTTAATAAGGAGGTCGCAACCTTGTTTGAAATTTTGAAAAGAATCAAAGATGATGTAAATATGGTGTTTGAGCAAGACCCAGCAGCACGTACGACATTAGAAGTGGTTACATCTTATGCCGGAGTACATGCAGTGTGGAGTCATTTAATTGCACATGCTTTATATAAAAAGAAAAAATATGTATTAGCAAGATTGATTTCTCAAATTACACGCTTCTTTACAGGTATAGAAATACATCCAGGCGCTCAAATTGGCAAGCGTTTATTTATTGATCACGGTATGGGTGTAGTGATAGGTGAAACATGTAGGATTGGTGACAATGTCACAATTTATCAAGGTGTTACTTTAGGTGGAACAGGTAAAGAAAAAGGAAAGCGTCATCCTGATATTGGAGACAATGTACTAATTGCAGCTGGAGCAAAAGTACTGGGCAATATTAAAATTAATTCAAACGTTAATATTGGGGCGAATTCCGTAGTGTTGAACTCGGTACCTAGCTATTCTACAGTAGTCGGCATACCAGGACATATCGTAAAACAAGACGGAAGAAGAATCGGTAAAACATTTGATCATCGTAATTTACCTGACCCAATTTATGAGCAATTAAAACAATTAGAGAAACAACTTGAGAAAACAAGAAATGGAGAGATTCAAGATGATTACATTATATAATACACTTACACGTCAAAAAGAAACGTTTAAGTCAATAGAACCAGGTAAGGTTAAGATGTATGTTTGTGGACCAACTGTATATAATTACATTCATATT
Organism: Staphylococcus sp. FSL W8-0271; assembly: GCF_038006605.1. Taxonomy (NCBI): domain Bacteria; kingdom Bacillati; phylum Bacillota; class Bacilli; order Caryophanales; family Staphylococcaceae; genus Staphylococcus; species Staphylococcus sp. FSL W8-0271. Next base: position 2,344,419 of record NZ_JBBOVM010000001.1, on the reverse strand, counting down.
GGGAACGCAAGACCTGCAATTAACTATGATGTTGTTAGAAGATATCTTGAGTACCAAGGTTATGAAGTAATTTATGTTTCGAACTTTACGGACGTAGATGATAAATTAATAAAACGTTCCAAAGAATTAAATGAGCCAGTAAATACAATAGCTAACCGCTATATCGATGCATTTTATGAAGATGTTGGTGCATTAAATGTCAAAAAAGCGACTTCAAATCCAAGAGTCATGAATCATATGGACGATATTATTAAGTTTATAGAAGAACTTATAGAAGAAGGATACGCTTATGAAAGTGGTGGCGATGTTTATTTCAGAACACGTAAATTTGAAGATTATGGTAAATTAAGCCATCAATCGTTGAATGATTTGAAAGTAGGCGCACGTATTGAGCAAGGAGAACAAAAAGAAGATGCACTCGATTTTACATTATGGAAACAGGCGAAACCAGATGAAATTAGTTGGGACAGTCCATTTGGTAAAGGTAGACCAGGCTGGCATATTGAGTGCTCAGTGATGGCTTATCACGAGTTGGGCGCAACAATTGATATTCATGCAGGTGGTACAGACTTACAATTCCCACACCATGAAAATGAAATTGCTCAATCAGAAGCGCATAACCATGCGCCGTTCGCAAACTATTGGATGCATAACGGGTTCATCAACATAGATAATGAAAAAATGAGTAAGTCATTGGGGAATTTTGTCTTAGTGCATGACATTATTAAAGAAATAGATCCAGATGTCTTACGCTTTTTCATGATTAGTGTACATTATAGAAGCCCGATTAATTATAACATGGAGCTTGTTGGGGCAGCTAAAAGTGGATTAGAACGTATTCGTAATAGTTACCAATCCCTTGAAGAGCGAGAAGCAATTGCAACTAATATTGAAACACAAGACCAATATATTGATGAAATAAATCAAATATTAGATCAGTTTGAAACAGTCATGAATGATGATTTCAATACTGCTAATGCCATCACAGCTTGGTATGATTTATCAAAACTAGCGAATAAATATGTCTTGGAAAATACGACATCCACCAAAGTGATTGCACGCTTTAAAGAAGTTTATCAAATATTCAGTGATGTTTTAGGTGTTCCTTTAAAAGCATCAAACAGTGATGAATTATTAGACGAAGATGTCGAAGCGCTCATTGAAGAGCGAAATCATGCGCGAAAAAATAAAGATTTTGCACGTGCAGACGAAATTCGTGACCAGTTAAAAGAACAAAATATTATTTTAGAAGATACGCCACAAGGTGTGAGATTCAAACGTGGGTAACATGAATAATAAGTTATTAAATCCACTAACTTTAGCATATATGGGTGACGCCGTTTTAGATCAATTTGTAAGAGAATACATTATATTGAAGTTAAAAGCGAAGCCTAATCGTCTACATCAAGAGGCTAAGCGTTATGTTTCTGCAAAAAGTCAGGCACAATCACTTGAGTACTTATTTGAAAATAACTGGTTTACAGATGAAGAATTAGATATCGTGCGTCGAGGCAGAAACGCTAAGAGTTATACTAAGGCCAAAAACACAGATATTCAAACCTATCGAAAAAGTTCAGGTTTAGAAGCAATCCTCGGATTTTTATATCTAGAAAAAAATCAAGAGCGACTCACCTCGTTACTTGAATGCATCGTAAAAAATGTAGATGAAAGGTAGTGAGACTTTGGAAGAGATTGTAATCGTAGGTCGTCATGCCGTAAAAGAAGCGATTGTTTCCGGGCATACAATTAATAAGGTTTTAATTCAGGATACAGTGAAAAAAGGACAAATCAATGACATTTTAAAAAAGGCAAATAGTAACAAAATCATTGTACAAGCAGTGCCGAAATCGAAATTAGATGGTTTGTCTGATGCACCACACCAAGGTGTCGCTGCATACATTGCACCATATGAATATGCAGACTTTGATGCGTTTTTAGTACAACAAAAAGATAACGAAAAACTATCTACGGTTTTAATTTTGGATGGCTTAGAAGATCCCCATAATTTAGGATCGATTTTAAGAACTGCTGACGCTTCAGGTGTGGATGGCATCATTATTCCGAAAAGGCGATCGGTTGCACTCACACAGACCGTTGCAAAAGCATCTACAGGTGCGATCGAACATGTGCCTGTCATGCGTGTTACAAACTTAGCGAATACTATTGAAACATTAAAAGAACATGGTTACTGGGTTGTTGGTACTGAAGCGGAAAATTCAACAGATTATCGTGAAATGGACGCCGGTATGCCATTAGCAATCGTTATCGGAAGCGAAGGGCAAGGTATGAGCCGACTTACAAAAGATAAATGCGACTTTTATATAAATATTCCGATGGTAGGGCACGTAAATAGTTTGAATGCCTCTGTTGCGGCAAGTTTAATGATGTATGAAGTCTACCGTAAACGTAATCAGATTGGAGAAAAACCATGAAGGATCGTTTCTTGATTATTGACGGTTATAATATGATTGGCCAATCACAAGATTTAAGTCAAATAGCCCAAGAAAATTTGGAAGAAGCACGTGATCAATTACTAACTGCGATTGCAAATTATAATGCAGTTATAGCTGATGAGGTGGTTTGTGTGTTTGACGCTTACGAACAATCGGGCATGTCCTCAGAATATATGTATCATGGTGTAAAGATTGTTTTTACTAAAGAAAAAGAAACAGCAGATAGTTTTATAGAAAAATATGTATATGATTTATATGACAAACATACAAGACACATCACAGTGGTAACAAGTGATATGAGTGAACAACATGCCATATTTGGTGCGGGTGCTTATCGTATCTCTTCAAGAGAGATGTGGAGAGACTTAAGAGAAAATGAAGTTTCGGTTTCAAAAAAGCTTGAAGGATTCAATGAGCAGAAACCACGGACGCGTATAGAGCTGTCCAATGAAATTTTGGAAGAATTTGAAAAAATCAGAAGGGGTAACAATCATAAATAAGAAGATTGTCCCCTTGCTTTTTTTACAGAGTACTTTGTATGCTAGCTTTAACCTAATGAAAGGATTTTAAAGTATGCTGCAAAGAACAAATCATCAAGAACCAACACCAGTCTCAAAAAGCACATGGCAAGATATTCATTTCTTAATCGATTTACTAGAGAAATTACAACCACATATTTTGAAATGTTTGAACCATTTTTCAATACATCCAGATGACAAAGAAGATCTACAACAAGAAATATTTTTTAAATTATTTAAAGCGTTAAGACAATTCGATTTTTCTAAAGAAATCCCATTAGCACATTATGTAAATCGCACTATCAAAAATGCCAAAAATGATTATATAAGAAAAAAATTAGCTGATTTAAGGCGGCAAAGATTGTTGGAAAACGAAATGCTAATTAGTGTCCAAATGTTAAGGCAAGCGCGACAAACGGATGAAATTATTTTAAAAAAAGAAACACTAACTATGCTGCATCAAAGCATTGAAAAATTAACAGAGCTAGAACAAGGTATTATTAATTATATTTTAAATGACTATAAACCATCTGAAATTGCCTGCATTTTAAATCTAAATGTTAAAATAGTTTACAATACGATACATAGATGTAAACTGAAATTGAAGCGTGCATTTAACCCGAAGCGTTCGAATTAAAATCAGCTATAGATAGGTATTAATTGATTTTTGGGTTACTAGAAAGCAATGGTGGAAGATTGACAATTGACAGAGATGTTATGTATAGTAGATTGGTATTATAATGAGTAAGGTGAAGTAAAATGAAAAAAGTGCCATTAAGCTGTGAAACGTGTGGAAATAGAAATTATAATGTTCCTAAACAAAGTAACCTTACATCAAGATTGACATTGAAGAAATATTGTCCAAGATGTAACGCGCATACAGTTCATAAAGAAGCAAAATAATGTCGGTATATTAGATTAAGTAATTGAGTAAATATAACCTTCCAATTTAGTTGTGAGTATTGTATTTGCTTAATTTGTCGTATGTATAAGCAAATGAGAAAATCGAATTAATACGGAGGTATTGCTAATGGCTAAAAAAGAAAATTTCTTTCAAGGCGTAAAGTCAGAAATGGAAAAGACAAGTTGGCCAACGAAAGAAGAATTATTTAAATATACTGTAATCGTTGTAGCAACGGTAGTATTTTTCTTAGCCTTCTTCTATGTCTTAGATTTAGGTATTGGTAGAGTTATAGAGTTAATTAAATAGATAGGAGTGACGACATGTCTGAGGAAGTTGGCGCAAAGCGTTGGTATGCTGTGCATACTTATTCTGGTTATGAGAACAAAGTTAAAAAGAATTTAGAAAAACGTGTGGAATCTATGAATATGACTGAACTGATATTCAGAGTGGTTATACCTGAAGAAGAAGAAACACAAGTTAAAGATGGCAAAGCTAAAACATTAACTAAAAAAACATTTCCTGGCTATGTATTAGTTGAATTAATCATGACTGATGAATCATGGTATATTGTCAGAAATACACCAGGTGTTACAGGATTTGTTGGTTCAGCAGGTGCTGGATCAAAACCGAATCCATTATTACCTGAAGAAGCACGTTTCATCTTGAAACAAATGGGCATGAAAGAAAAAACAATTGATGTTGAATTAGATTTAGGTGAACAAGTCCAAATCAAATCAGGACCATTTGCGAATCAAGTTGGTGAAGTTCAAGAAATTGAAGCGGATAAATTTAAATTGACAGTTCTTGTAGACATGTTTGGTAGAGAAACACCTGTTGAAGTAGAATTCGATCAAATTGAAAAATTATAAAGGTATATAAGTGCGATAGCCCTTATATAAGTAATACTAGATTTGCTGAAGCAAGAAGTATTACTTTACATGCATTAAGAACCCCTAATCATTAAAATGATAAGGGGTTCTATAAAAAAAGTTACACTTTACTCTTGCTTTATGTTTTAAATAGATGTTATAATACTGTGGTCGCGCTCATAGAGCGTTCATTTCGTCACGAAATGTAGAAGAGTGGGAGGACAAAACTGAGTCCTGTGACCACATCACGATATCAAGGAGGTGCACATCGTGGCTAAAAAAGTAGAAAAAGTTGTTAAATTACAAATTCCTGCAGGTAAAGCAAACCCAGCACCACCAGTTGGTCCAGCATTAGGTCAAGCAGGTGTGAATATTATGGGATTCTGTAAGGAATTCAACGCACGTACACAAGAAGATGCAGGTTTAATTATTCCGGTAGAAATCAGTGTTTATGAAGATCGTTCATTTACATTCATTACAAAAACTCCACCGGCTCCAGTATTACTTAAAAAAGCAGCTGGCGTTGAAAAAGGTTCTGGCGAACCTAATAAAAACAAAGTTGCTACAGTAACTAAAGATCAAGTACGTGAAATTGCAAACCAAAAAATGCAAGATTTAAACGCTGCAGACGAAGAAGCAGCTATGCGTATTATCGAAGGTACTGCACGTAGTATGGGTATCACTGTTCAATAATATTAAAATTAACTGAAAACATAGATTGACGATAAAGCAGATGACAGAAATGACAAACAGGATCAAAGCGTTCAATATTGTCGTAATAAGAGGAAAATTGTCATTTACTTAGGAATTGATTCCTGAGATGCAATACGATTAAAACCTCTCTGTTATCTGCTCTTAACTTGCACAAGCGAGTAAATGTGGGAGGAAATTCCGCTAAAACCACTAAAGGAGGACATGAAATGGCTAAGAAAAGTAAAAGATTTCAAGAAGTAGCTAATAAAATCGACCGCCAAAAACACTATAGTGTTGAAGAAGCAGTTGAATTAGCTAAAGAAACAAGTATCGCTAACTTTGACGCATCAGTTGAAGTAGCATTCCGTTTAGGAATTGATACACGTAAAAATGATCAACAAATCCGTGGTGCAGTTGTACTACCAAATGGTACAGGTAAATCACAACGTGTATTGGTATTCGCAAAAGGAGACAAAGCAGCTGAAGCAGAAGCAGCAGGTGCTGATTTCGTTGGTGAAAGTGAATATGTTCAACAAATCCAACAAGGTTGGTTTGACTTTGACGTAGTAGTAGCTACACCAGACATGATGGGCGAAGTTGGTAAACTTGGTCGTGTATTAGGACCTAAAGGTTTAATGCCAAACCCTAAAACTGGTACTGTAACAATGGATGTTACAAAAGCAGTTGAAGAAATCAAAGCAGGTAAAGTAGAATATCGTGCTGAAAAAGCTGGTATTGTACATGCTTCAATTGGTAAAGTATCATTTGATACTGACAAACTTGTTGAAAACTTCAAAGCTTTACAAGATGTGTTAACTAAAGCGAAACCATCTTCAGCTAAAGGTACTTACTTCAAATCTGTTGCTGTTACAACAACAATGGGTCCTGGAGTAAAAGTCGATACTTCTAGCTTCAAACTTTAATCTTAAATATAAATGCTGATAAGACTGAATGAATTCATTCAGTCTTATCCTTAAAAATATATTGACATACTGCATTTAACCAGTTATATTGGTTAATGTATTATTTTACCTAAGACAGTAGGAGTTAGTGATAACTTAAAAATAATCCTACCGAGGCTAAAATTGACTTGAACGTGAAGATTTTTAGATCTTTCAAGCACTTTTTGCCGTGGGTAGAAAGTGCTTTTTTTATTGAGATAAAGTTGTTAATTCTTGTAATTAGCAGTTGTAATCAAGATTAAAAGCACCAAATAAAAAACTATGGAGGTGTCTAAATGTCTGCTATCATCGAAGCTAAAAAACAACAAGTTGATGTAATTGCTGAATCATTGAAAAATTCAGTATCTACTGTAATCGTTGACTACCGTGGTCTAACTGTTTCAGAAGTAACTGAATTACGTTCACAATTACGTGAAGCTGGCGTTGAATTCAAAGTATTAAAAAATACAATGGTTCGTCGTGCTGCTGATCAAGTTGGTTTAGAAGGTTTAAATGAACATTTAGTAGGTCCTACTGCAGTTGCTACTTCAACAGAAGATGTTGTTGCTCCAGCAAAAGTATTAGCAGGATTTGCTAAAGAACATAAAGCTTTAGAAATTAAAGTAGGTGTTATGGAAGGCAGTGTTATCTCTGCTGAAGAAGTTAACACAGTTGGTACATTACCATCACACGACGGTCTTGTTTCTATGCTTTTATCAGTATTACAAGCTCCAGTACGCAATTTCGCTTATGCAGTTAAAGCTGTTGGAGAAGATAAAGAACAAAACGAAGAAAGCGCTGAATAATTGCGCATAATAAACTAATAAAAATTAATGGAGGAATATTAAAATGGCTAATCAAGAACAAATCATTGAAGCAATTAAAGAAATGTCAGTTTTAGAATTAAACGACTTAGTAAAAGCAATTGAAGAAGAATTTGGTGTAACTGCAGCAGCTCCAGTAGCAGCAGGTGCAGCAGGTGGCGGAGACGCTGCTGAAGAAAAAACAGAATTTGATGTTGAATTAACATCAGCTGGATCATCTAAAATCAAAGTCGTTAAAGCTGTTAAAGAAGCTACTGGCTTAGGATTAAAAGATGCTAAAGAATTAGTTGACGGAGCTCCTAAAGTAATCAAAGAAGCTTTACCAACTGAAGAAGCTGAAAAACTTAAAGAAGCATTAGAAGAAGTTGGCGCTACAGTAGAATTAAAATAATTCTAGCTGGCTAACAGTTCATAATTTTATATTGAAGGTTGTCCAAGCAGCTTAACACATTAGCTATTTCGATACACTAATCTTAAATGTAATATGGATAGCCTGAAATCTTTGAGAAATGAAAACCCCGTTATCGATATAACGGGGTTTTATCTTATTTGAACTATCCTGAATAAAATTTTTGTTATTACAAAAATTTGTTGAGGGTATAGTATTAATCTAAGATAAATTAGATTAAAAGAGGTGTAGTCATGAGTCATTACTATGATGAAAATCCTGAAGTAGAAAGCGACGAACTTCCTTTTACTTATTCCTACAAAAACTATGATTTAAAATTAGTTACTGATTCAGGTGTGTTTTCTAAAGGGAAAATAGACTTTGGTTCAGATTTATTAATCAATACTTTTTTAAACGAAAATCCCCCGGGTCCTACTAAAAAAATTATAGATGTTGGTTGTGGTTATGGTCCGATTGGTTTGATGATTGCAAAAGTGTCTCCACACCATGAAATTACAATGGTTGATGTAAATCAGCGTGCACTTGCTTTATCGATTAAAAATAAAAAGAAAAACCATCTAGAGAACGTCGACATCATAGAAAGCGATGGGTTATCACAAGTAGAGAATGATGCTTTTGATTTTGTGCTAACTAATCCACCGATTAGAGCAGGAAAAAAGGTAGTTCACAGCATCTTAGCTGATGCATATCATAAATTAAAAGTGAATGGCGCCCTTTATGTTGTGATTCAAAAAAAACAAGGTATGCCATCCGCGAAGAAAAAAATGGAAGAAACATTTGGTAACGTAGAAGTATTAGAAAAGCGCAAAGGCTATTATATATTAAGAAGTGTAAAAGGTTGATTAAAAACCACTGTTCTGATATAGTAATAGAATGTAAAAAATTATGTTCAATAAGTGTGTACTTTTACGTATAAATTAACAAAGTATATAAGATGAAATAGAAAATGGTGTCATGAGTTATGCTACCGTTTTCTTTTTGTCTAATTATATTTGCTGATTTAGTAAAAGTAAACACGCAATTTTTGAGGGGTGAATCTGTTTGGCAGGTCAATTTGTCCAATATGGAAGACATCGTAAACGTAGAAACTATGCGAGAATTTCAGAGGTATTAGAATTACCGAATTTAATTGAGATTCAAACTAAGTCTTACGAGTGGTTCTTAGAAGAAGGTTTATATGAAATGTTTAGAGACATTTCACCGATTGAAGATTTCACAGGTAATCTGTCTTTAGAGTTTGTTGATTACAGACTTGGAGAATCAAAATATGATTTAGAAGAATCGAAAAACCGTGATACGACGTATTCTGCACCTCTACGTGTAAAAGTACGTCTAATCATTAAAGAAACAGGCGAAGTGAAAGAGCAAGAAGTGTTTATGGGTGATTTCCCATTAATGACAGATACAGGTACATTTGTGATTAATGGTGCTGAACGTGTTATCGTATCACAATTAGTTCGTTCACCATCCGTTTACTTTAATGAAAAATTAGATAAAAATGGTCGCACAAACTATGATGCAACAATTATTCCTAACCGTGGTGCATGGTTAGAGTATGAAACTGATGCTAAAGATGTAGTTTATGTACGTATTGATAGAACAAGAAAATTACCACTAACAGTATTATTAAGAGCTTTAGGCTTCTCAACAGATCAAGAAATCATTGATCTCTTAGGAGATAATGAGTACTTACGTAATACATTAGAAAAAGATGGTACAGAAAATACTGATCAAGCATTATTAGAAATTTATGAGCGTTTACGCCCAGGTGAACCGCCTACAGTAGAAAATGCGAAAAGCTTATTATACTCACGTTTCTTTGATCCGAAACGTTATGACTTAGCGAGTGTGGGTCGTTATAAAGCGAATAAAAAACTTCATTTAAAACACCGTTTATTCAATCAAAAATTAGCAGAACCAATTGTTAATGCTGAAACAGGTGAAATTGTAGCTGAAGAAGGTACTGTCTTAGATCGTCGTAATTTAGATGAAATCATGGATGTATTAGAATCTAATGCTAACAGTGAAGTTTTTGAACTTGAAGGTACTGTGATTGATGAACCAGTAGAAATTCAATCTATTAAAGTATATGTTCCTAATGACGAAGAAGGACGCACAACGACAGTTATTGGTAATGCGTTCCCTGATTCAGAAGTGAAATGTATTACACCAGCTGATATCATCGCATCAATGTCATATTTCTTTAATTTACTAAGTGGTATTGGATTCACAGATGATATTGACCATTTAGGTAATCGTCGTCTACGTTCAGTAGGGGAATTACTACAAAACCAATTCCGCATTGGTTTATCAAGAATGGAACGTGTGGTACGTGAAAGAATGTCTATCCAAGATACAGATTCTATTACACCACAACAATTAATCAATATTCGTCCAGTTATTGCGTCAATTAAAGAATTCTTTGGTAGTTCTCAATTGTCACAATTCATGGACCAAGCCAATCCATTAGCGGAATTGACACATAAACGTCGTCTATCAGCATTAGGACCTGGTGGTTTAACACGTGAACGTGCTCAAATGGAAGTGCGTGACGTTCACTACTCTCACTACGGTCGTATGTGTCCAATCGAAACACCAGAGGGACCAAACATTGGTTTGATTAACTCATTATCAAGTTATGCACGTGTAAATGAATTTGGTTTCATTGAAACGCCATATCGTAAAGTAGATCTTGAAACGAATAGTATCACAGATCAAATTGATTATTTAACAGCTGACGAAGAAGATAGCTATGTAGTAGCACAAGCAAATTCTAAGTTAGATGAAAATGGTCGCTTCTTAGATGATGAAGTTGTTTGTCGTTTCCGTGGTAATAACACAGTTATGGCAAAAGAAAAAATGGATTACATGGATGTATCTCCTAAACAGGTTGTTTCTGCAGCAACAGCATGTATTCCATTCTTAGAAAACGATGACTCTAACCGTGCATTAATGGGTGCGAACATGCAACGTCAAGCAGTCCCATTGATGAATCCAGAATCACCTTTCGTAGGTACTGGTATGGAACACGTAGCAGCTCGTGACTCTGGTGCAGCAATTGTTGCTAAAAACAAAGGCCGTGTTGAACACGTTGAATCTAATGAAATCCTTGTACGTCAACTTATCGAAGAAGATGGACAAGAATACGAAGGCGAAATCGATCGCTATCCATTAGCTAAATTCAAACGTTCAAACACAGGTACTTGTTATAACCAAAGACCAATCGTTGCTACAGGTGATGTCGTAACGAAAGGTGAAATTTTAGCCGATGGTCCTTCAATGGAACTTGGTGAAATGGCGTTAGGTAGAAACGTAGTTGTCGGTTTCATGACATGGGATGGTTACAACTATGAAGATGCTGTAATTATGAGTGAACGCCTAGTGAAAGATGACGTATATACTTCAATTCATATTGAGGAATATGAATCAGAAGCACGTGATACAAAACTAGGACCTGAAGAAATTACACGTGATATTCCTAACGTTTCAGATAGTGCGCTTAAAAACTTAGATGACCGTGGTATTGTATACGTAGGTGCTGAAGTTAATGATGGAGACATTTTAGTAGGTAAAGTAACGCCTAAAGGTGTAACAGAATTAACAGCAGAAGAACGCTTATTACATGCAATATTCGGTGAAAAAGCACGTGAAGTACGTGATACATCATTACGTGTACCTCATGGTGCAGGCGGTATTGTTCTAGATGTTAAAGTCTTCAACCGTGAAGAAGGAGATGACACATTATCTCCAGGTGTAAACCAATTAGTACGTGTTTATATCGTTCAAAAACGTAAAATACATGTTGGTGACAAAATGTGTGGTCGTCACGGTAACAAAGGTGTTATTTCTAAGTTAGTTCCTGAAGAAGATATGCCTTATTTACCAGACGGTACACCAATTGACATCATGTTGAACCCATTGGGTGTTCCATCACGTATGAATATCGGACAAGTATTAGAGTTACATTTAGGTATGGCTGCTAAAAACTTAGGTATTCATGTTGCATCACCAGTATTTGATGGTGCGAGTGATGAAGATGTATGGTCAACGATTGAAGAAGCAGGTATGGCACGTGATGGTAAGACAGTATTATATGATGGACGTACAGGTGAACCATTCGATAACAGAATTTCAGTCGGCGTTATGTATATGCTGAAACTTGCACACATGGTTGACGATAAATTACATGCGCGTTCAACTGGACCATACTCACTTGTTACGCAACAACCACTAGGTGGTAAAGCACAATTTGGTGGACAACGTTTCGGTGAGATGGAGGTATGGGCACTTGAAGCTTATGGTGCTGCTTACACACTTCAAGAGATCTTAACTTATAAATCTGATGACACAGTAGGTCGTGTTAAAACTTACGAATCTATTGTCAAAGGTGAAAATATTACTAAACCTGGTGTTCCTGAATCATTCAGAGTATTGATGAAAGAACTTCAAAGTTTAGGATTAGATGTTAAGATTATGGATGAGCTTGACAATGAAATTGACATGCAAGATAACGAAGATGAAGATGCAGTAGAACGTAAAGTGGACCTTCAACAAAAAGAAGCGCCACAATCACAAAAAGAAATTACTGACTAATACAGATCGCATTTAAGTTTATAAAGAGATATACCATATTGAGGTGAAGTCGTCGTACTTGCCTCATTATGAGTTTATCTAATATTGATAAAGAGCAATCAATCAATTTGCACAGCTAATCTAAATTGAAGGAGGTAGGCTCCTTGATTGATGTAAATAATTTCCATTATATGAAAATAGGACTTGCTTCACCTGAAAAAATCCGTTCATGGTCTTTTGGTGAGGTTAAAAAGCCAGAAACAATTAACTATCGTACTTTAAAACCAGAAAAAGATGGTCTATTCTGTGAGAGAATTTTCGGACCTACAAAAGACTGGGAATGTAGTTGTGGTAAATACAAACGTGTACGCTATAAAGGTATGGTTTGTGATAGATGTGGAGTAGAAGTAACTAAATCTAAAGTGCGCCGTGAAAGAATGGGACACATTGAATTAGCTGCGCCAGTTTCACATATTTGGTACTTCAAAGGTATTCCAAGCCGCATGGGACTATTACTAGACATGTCACCAAGAGCATTAGAAGAAGTGATTTACTTTGCTTCTTATGTTGTTGTTAATCCAGGACCAACTGGTTTAGAGAAAAAGACATTACTATCTGAAGCAGAATTCAGAGAGTACTATGATAAATTCCCTGGTCAATTTACAGCTAAAATGGGTGCTGAAGGTATCAAAGAATTATTAGATGAAATTGATTTGGATACAGAATTAAAAGAATTACGTGATGAGTTAGAGTCTGCAACAGGACAAAGACTTACACGTGCGATTAAACGTTTAGAAGTAGTTGAATCATTCAGACATTCTGGTAACAATCCAGCATGGATGGTATTAGATGTACTTCCAATTATTCCACCAGAAATCAGACCAATGGTTCAATTAGACGGTGGACGTTTTGCAACAAGTGATTTAAACGACTTATATCGTCGTGTTATCAACCGTAACAACCGTTTAAAACGTTTATTAGATTTAGGTGCGCCTGGCATCATCGTACAAAACGAAAAACGTATGCTACAAGAAGCAGTTGATGCACTTATCGATAATGGCCGTCGTGGTCGTCCAGTAACTGGACCAGGTAATCGTCCATTAAAATCACTTTCACATATGCTTAAAGGTAAACAAGGTCGTTTCCGTCAAAACTTATTAGGTAAACGTGTTGACTATTCAGGTCGTTCAGTTATCGCTGTTGGGCCTAGCTTGAAGATGTATCAATGTGGCTTACCTAAAGAAATGGCTTTAGAACTATTTAAACCATTCATCATGAAAGAATTAGTTCAACGTGAAATTGCGACAAACATTAAAAATGCTAAAAGCAAGATTGAACGTATGGATGATGAAGTATGGGATGTATTAGAAGACGTAATTAAAGAACATCCAGTGCTTTTAAACCGTGCACCAACGCTGCATAGATTAGGTATTCAAGCATTTGAACCTACACTTGTAGAAGGCCGTGCCATTCGTCTACACCCACTTGCAACAACAGCTTATAACGCTGACTTTGATGGTGACCAAATGGCTGTTCACGTACCATTATCTAAAGAAGCACAAGCAGAAGCACGCATGCTCATGCTTGCAGCACAAAACATCTTAAACCCTAAAGATGGTAAACCTGTTGTTACACCATCACAAGATATGGTATTAGGTAACTATTACCTTACTTTAGAACGTAAAGATGCTGTAAATACTGGTACAATTTATAATGATACAAATGAAGTGCTAAAAGCATACGCAAATGGTTATGTACATTTACACACACGTATAGGTGTGCATGCAAGTTCATTTAATAACCCAACATTTACAGAAGCGCAAAATCAAAAAATCTTAACAACATCTGTTGGTAAAGTTATCTTTAATGAAATCATTCCTGATTCATTTGCATACATTAACGAACCAACAAAATATAACCTTGAAAACAGTACGCCAGACAAATACTTTGTTTCTGCTGCTGAATTAGGTGAGGGTGGATTAAAAGCATATTTTGATGAGCAACCACTTAGCGAACCATTCAACAAGAATTTCTTAGGAAATATCATTGCAGAAGTCTTCAATCGATTCAGCATCACAGATACATCTATGATGTTAGATAGAATGAAAGACTTAGGCTTCAAATTCTCTTCTAAAGCTGGTATCACTGTTGGTGTATCTGACATTGTGGTCTTACCAGATAAACAACAAATTTTAGATGAACATGAAAAACTAGTTGAAAAAGTACAAAAACAATTTAACCGTGGTTTAATTACAGAATTTGAACGTTACAATGCAGTTGTTGAAATTTGGACTGATGCTAAAGACCAAATTCAAAATGAATTAATGGGTTCACTTGAAAAAACAAACCCAATCTTTATGATGAGTGACTCTGGTGCTCGTGGTAACGCATCTAACTTTACACAGTTAGCTGGTATGCGTGGACTTATGGCTGCACCATCAGGTAAGATCATTGAATTACCAATCACTTCATCATTCCGTGAAGGTTTAACGGTGTTAGAATACTTTATCTCTACACATGGTGCGCGTAAAGGTCTTGCCGATACAGCACTTAAAACAGCGGACTCTGGTTATCTTACTCGTCGTCTGGTTGATGTGGCACAAGATGTTATCGTTCGTGAAGAAGACTGTGGTACTGACCGTGGTTTACTAGTATCTGATATTAAAGAAGGTACTGAAATGATCGAACCATTTAGCGAACGTATTGAAGGTCGTTATTCTAAAGAAACGATTCGTCACCCAGAAACAGATGAAGTTATCGTTCGTCCAGATGAGTTAGTAACAGCAGAAATTGCTAAGAAAATCACAGACGCTGGTATAGAAGAAATGTATATCCGTTCAGCATTCACATGTAACACACGTCATGGTGTATGTGAAAAATGCTATGGTAAAAACCTTGCTACTGGTGAAAAAGTTGAAGTTGGTGAAGCAGTTGGTACAATTGCTGCCCAATCAATCGGTGAACCAGGTACACAGCTTACAATGCGTACATTCCACACAGGTGGTGTAGCAGGTAGTGACATCACGCAAGGTCTTCCTCGTATCCAAGAGATCTTCGAAGCGCGTAACCCTAAAGGTCAAGCAGTCGTTACCGAAATTGAAGGTGTCGTAGATGACATTAGCGTTGCCAAAGATCGTCAACAAGAAATCGTCATCAAAGGTGCAAATGAAACGAAATCTTACTTGGCTTCAGGTACTTCAAGATTAAAAGTTGAAGTTGGCCAAAGTGTTGAACGTGGTGAAGCACTTACAGAAGGTTCTATTGAACCTAAGAACTTCTTATCTATATCTGGTTTAAATGCAACAGAAAGCTATTTATTAAAAGAAGTTCAAAAAGTTTACCGTATGCAAGGTGTTGAAATTGATGATAAACACGTTGAAGTTATGGTAAGACAAATGTTACGTAAAGTACGTATCATTGAAGCTGGAGATACGAAATTACTTCCAGGTGCACTTGTAGATATTCATAACTTTACAGATGCTAACCGTGAAGCATTCAAAGAACGTAAACGTCCAGCAACATCTAAACCTGTATTACTAGGTATAACAAAAGCTTCTCTTGAAACAGAAAGCTTCTTATCAGCAGCATCATTCCAAGAAACAACTCGTGTACTTACAGATGCAGCTATCAAAGGTAAACGTGATAACTTACTTGGACTTAAAGAGAACGTTATTATCGGTAAGCTTATTCCAGCTGGTACAGGTATGAGACGTTACAGTGATGTACAGTATGACAAAGCGACACCTGAAGAAGTTGTTGAAGAAATTCAACCAACAGAAATCTAGTATAGCTTTTGAGATGTAAAATGGTTTTATCATTCATTTGAAGTTGTTTAAACATATAGACATGTGTTGAGGTTGTAAGACTTCATCACATGTCATATGTTTTAAGCGATTGACCATTTGAGCTCGGGCGAAATAAAAGATTTGATGGAGACATTTAATCTTTATTTCGCTCACTTATTTTTTTATATATTTTCTGCAAAAAATGTTAATTAAAGTTGACTACGCAGTAATTTTGATGTTATTATTATTAAGGTTGATGCAAGCAGAACTTTGGAGGATACTTAGATGTCTAATGAAAAAGTTGCACGCTTTAACAAACAACACTATGTTATTGGTCTTAAACAAACGCTGAAAGCATTGAATAAAGATCAAGTGACATCATTGATTATCGCTGAAGACGTTGAGATTCATCTGATGACTCGCGTGTTAAGTCAAATCAATCACAAAAACATATCTATCTCATTTTTCGAGAGCAAACAAGCTTTAGGAAAGTATGTAGGTATAAACGTTAATGCGACTGTTGTTGCATTATTGAAATGAGATTAGTAAGATTTTTTCTTACTAAATTTTATTTACCTTTAAAATGAACCACCTGGATGTGTGGGATTATAAAAGAAGAGAGGAGGACATATTTCATGCCAACTATTAATCAATTAGTACGTAAACCAAGACAAAGTAAATCAAAAAACTATGATTCACCAGCATTGAACAGAAACTACAACAGTAAAAAGAAAAAGTACACTAGCTTAAACTCACCACAAAAACGTGGTGTTTGTACACGTGTAGGTACTATGACACCTAAAAAACCTAACTCTGCGTTACGTAAATATGCTCGTGTGCGTTTGTCTAACAACATCGAAATCAACGCTTATATTCCTGGTATCGGACACAATTTACAAGAACACAGTGTTGTACTTGTACGTGGTGGACGTGTAAAAGACTTACCTGGTGTGCGTTACCACATCGTACGTGGTGCACTTGATACTTCAGGTGTTGACGGTCGTAGACAAGGTCGTTCATTATACGGAACTAAAAAACCTAAAAAATAAGGTTAAGATTGCGTAAATTTTCGTTATAAATAATGGAAATATATTATAATTAGGAAGGGAGGATTTATATTATGCCTCGTAAAGGATCAGTACCAAAAAGAGACGTATTACCAGACCCAATTCATAACTCAAAATTAGTTACTAAATTGATTAACAAAATTATGTTAGATGGTAAACGTGGAACAGCTCAAAAAATTCTTTATTCTGCATTTGAATTAGTTCAAGAACGCAGTGGTCGTGAAGCTATCGAAGTTTTCGAAGAAGCTATCGACAACATCATGCCAGTATTAGAAGTTAAAGCACGTCGTGTAGGTGGCTCTAACTATCAAGTACCTGTAGAAGTTCGTCCAGAACGTCGTACTACTTTAGGCCTTCGTTGGTTAGTTAACTATTCACGTCTTCGTGGTGAAAAAACGATGGAAGAACGTTTAGCTAACGAAATTTTAGATGCTGCAAACAACACTGGTGGTGCAGTTAAGAAACGTGAAGACGTTCATAAAATGGCTGAAGCTAACAAAGCCTTCGCTCACTATCGTTGGTAGGATAGTAGGTTTTTCCCTGAGCATGTTCCACACGGATAGTTTACTATCTAGGTGCATGCTTAGGGCATCGCCATATTTATAGTATTTATTCGCAGTTATACTGGAAGGAGAAAAATACATGGCTAGAGATTTTAGTTTAGAAAGAACTCGTAATATCGGTATCATGGCTCACATCGATGCTGGTAAAACAACTACGACTGAACGTATTCTTTACTATACTGGACGTATCCATAAAATTGGTGAAACTCATGAAGGAGCTTCACAAATGGACTGGATGGAACAGGAGCAAGACCGCGGTATCACTATCACATCAGCTGCAACAACAGCTTCATGGGATGATCACCGTGTAAACATCATCGATACACCAGGACACGTAGACTTCACTGTTGAAGTTGAACGTTCATTACGTGTACTTGATGGTGCAGTAACAGTACTTGATGCGCAATCAGGTGTTGAACCTCAAACTGAAACAGTTTGGCGTCAAGCAACAACTTACAGCGTTCCTCGTATTGTTTTCGTAAACAAAATGGACAAATTAGGCGCTAACTTTGAATATGCTGTAAGCACAATTCATGATCGCCTACAAGCGAATGCACAACCAATCCAATTACCAATTGGTGCGGAAGACGAATTTGAAGCAATCATCGACTTAGTTGAAATGAAATGTTTCAAATACAACAATGACTTAGGAACTGAAATTGAAGAAATTGAAATTCCTGAAGATCAAAAAGAAAGAGCTGAAGAAGCTCGTGCAACACTTATTGAAGCAGTAGCTGAAACAAGTGATGAATTAATGGAAAAATATCTTGGTGACGAAGAAATTACTGTAGCTGAATTAAAAGACGCTATTCGTGAAGCAACTAATAATATTGAATTCTACCCAGTTCTTGTTGGTACTGCCTTCAAAAACAAAGGTGTTCAATTAATGCTTAACGCAGTAATTGATTATTTACCATCACCATTAGATGTTAAACCAATTGTCGGC
Organism: Staphylococcus sp. FSL W8-0271; assembly: GCF_038006605.1. NCBI lineage: Bacteria > Bacillati > Bacillota > Bacilli > Caryophanales > Staphylococcaceae > Staphylococcus > Staphylococcus sp. FSL W8-0271. Next base: position 2,325,875 of record NZ_JBBOVM010000001.1, on the reverse strand, counting down.
CACCGTGCTGATGATCCAGAAGAAGAAGTTATCGCAAAAGCGGATGACAATGCTGAGTTCGCTGCATTAGCGTTCAAAGTAATGACTGACCCTTATGTTGGTAAGTTAACATTCTTCCGTGTGTACTCAGGTACATTAACATCAGGTTCTTATGTTAAAAACTCTACGAAGAACAAACGTGAACGTGTAGGTCGTTTACTACAAATGCACGCTAACTCTCGTCAAGAGCTTAACACAGTTTACTCAGGAGATATCGCTGCTGCGGTAGGTCTAAAAGAAACTGGTACTGGTGATACTTTATGTGGTGAGAAAAATGACATTATCTTGGAATCAATGGATTTCCCAGAACCTGTTATTCACCTATCAGTTGAACCAAAATCTAAAGCTGACCAAGATAAAATGACTACAGCTTTAGTTAAGTTACAAGAAGAAGACCCAACATTCCATGCACACACTGACGAAGAAACTGGACAAGTTATCATCGGTGGTATGGGTGAGCTTCACTTAGACATCTTAGTTGACCGTATGAAAAAAGAATTTAACGTTGAATGTAATGTTGGTGCGCCAATGGTTTCATATCGTGAAACATTTAAGCAATCAGCACAAGTTCAAGGTAAATTCGCGCGTCAATCTGGTGGTCGTGGACAATACGGTGATGTTAAAATTGAATTTGAACCAAACGAAACAGGTGGCGGTTTCGAATTCGAAAACGCTATCGTTGGTGGTGTAGTTCCTCGTGAATACATTCCATCAGTTGAAGCTGGACTTAAAGATGCTATGGAAAACGGTGTATTAGCTGGTTATCCATTAATTGATGTTAAAGCTAAATTATTTGATGGTTCATACCATGATGTCGATTCATCAGAAATGGCCTTCAAAATTGCTGCATCATTAGCACTTAAAGAAGCTGCTAAAAAATGTGATCCTGTTATCTTAGAACCAATGATGAAAGTAACAATTGAAATGCCTGAAGAATACATGGGCGACATCATGGGTGACGTAACATCTCGTCGTGGACGTGTTGATGGTATGGAACCTCGTGGTAATGCACAAGTTGTAAATGCCTTTGTACCACTTTCAGAAATGTTCGGTTATGCAACATCATTACGTTCTAATACACAAGGTCGTGGAACATACACTATGTACTTCGATCACTATGCAGAAGTTCCAAAATCAATTTCTGAAGATATTATCAAGAAAAACACTGGTAATAAATCAGCTGAATAATTAAACTTGTAATGTGCAGTGACAGTCTGTACAATACATGTAAAGCTTAATTATATGGCTTACAGTTTTATTGATTGATTTTTTAGGGAAAATGCATTATAAAGGTACTGTATGGTACTTTTAACCTAAATAAATCATCTTCTCATGATGGTGAGAAACTGTCATGAGAGATAAATTTAACAATTAATTTTCTAACGAATAGGAGAGATTTTATAATGGCTAAAGAAAAATTCGATCGCTCAAAAGAACATGCCAATATTGGTACAATCGGACACGTTGACCATGGTAAAACTACTTTAACAGCTGCTATCGCAACTGTTTTAGCAAAAAATGGTGACTCTGTTGCACAATCATACGACATGATTGATAACGCTCCAGAAGAAAAAGAACGTGGTATCACAATCAATACTTCACACATCGAGTATACAACTGAAAAACGTCACTATGCTCACGTTGACTGCCCAGGACACGCTGACTATGTTAAAAACATGATCACTGGTGCTGCTCAAATGGACGGAGCTATCTTAGTAGTATCTGCTGCTGATGGCCCAATGCCACAAACTCGTGAACATATCCTTTTATCACGTAACGTTGGTGTTCCAGCATTAGTTGTATTCTTAAACAAAGTTGACATGGTTGACGATGAAGAATTATTAGAATTAGTAGAAATGGAAGTTCGTGACTTATTAAGCGAATATGACTTCCCAGGTGACGATGTACCTGTAATCTCTGGTTCAGCATTAAAAGCTCTTGAAGGCGACGCTGACTATGAGCAAAAAATCTTAGACTTAATGCAAGCTGTTGATGACTTCATTCCAACACCAGAACGTGATTCTGACAAACCATTCATGATGCCAGTTGAGGACGTATTCTCAATCACTGGTCGTGGTACTGTTGCTACAGGCCGTGTTGAACGTGGTCAAATCAAAGTCGGTGAAGAAGTTGAAATCATCGGTATGCAAGAAGATTCAAGCAAAACAACTGTTACTGGTGTAGAAATGTTCCGTAAATTATTAGACTACGCTGAAGCTGGTGACAACATTGGTGCGTTATTACGTGGTGTTGCACGTGAAGACATCCAACGTGGTCAAGTTTTAGCTGCTCCTGGTTCAATTACACCACACACAAACTTTAAAGCGGAAGTTTACGTTTTATCAAAAGATGAAGGTGGCCGTCATACGCCATTCTTCAGTAACTATCGCCCACAATTCTATTTCCGTACTACTGACGTAACAGGTGTTGTTACTTTACCAGAAGGTACTGAAATGGTTATGCCTGGCGACAACGTAGAAATGGAAGTTGAACTAATTTCTCCAATCGCTATCGAAGACGGTACACGTTTCTCTATCCGTGAAGGTGGACGTACTGTTGGATCAGGCGTTGTAACTGAAATCTACAAATAAGATATTTTATCTTGATATAGATTTGAAGAGTCTCCAATTTTTGGAGACTCTTTTTTATATTCGTGTTAACTCTTTTTTTGTTTTGACTATTTTTTAGTATAAATGAGATCATCATTCAAAAATTGGAATATTTGCATATAGAAAACGCCTTAGGCATCAAAAGCCTAAGGCGTTATTACATTTTCTAACTCCAATATTTTTAAAAACTGGCTGGCACTATATTTTAACGCTTTTTCATCTAGATTAAAATACGGACTATGATGTGGGTGTGTGGTACCTTTTTCAGGGTTACCGCAACCTGTTAGAAAGAATGCACCAGGACGTACTTTTTGATAATGTGAAAAGTCTTCGCCAATCATCATTAATTCTGATTCGTTAAATCTTAAATTCATATCATTCGTAGCTTGTTTAACAATGTCAAAACATTTTGGATTATTATGGACAGGTAAATATCCTTTGATATAATCAAAATCATAAGTGATGTCGTTCGCTACAGCTAACCCTTGTAAAAGCTTATCCATTTTGTGCATCACATGCGCTTGTACTTCTGTATCGAAAGTACGCACTGTGCCTTTGCAAAATGCTGTATCTGGAATGACATTATCTGCTGAACCAGACTGTACCATACCGAAGCTAATAACAGCTTGTTTTACAGGATCTATTGTTCTTGAAACAATCTTTTGCGCACTAATGATAAATTCAGCCATAATGACCACCGGATCGATTGTTTCGTGTGGTTTTGCACCATGTCCACCTTGACCATGAATGGTTACGTTGAATTCATCGGGAGAAGCCATCATTGCACCAGGACGAGAATAAATTGTGCCTGTAGGATAGCCACTCCACAAATGATTTCCATATACTCTATCTACATTTTGTAAGCAACCATCATCAATCATTTCTTGAGAGCCACCCGGCATGATTTCCTCACCATATTGGAAAATCAGTACGACATTACCATTTAATTTGGTTTTATACGCTTCTATTATTTCAGCAACTGCTAATAATGTTGCTGTATGGCCATCATGCCCACATGCATGCATCGCACCAGGATTTTTAGATTTGTAATCTACTTCTGTTAATTCATTGATCGGTAAAGCATCAAAATCAGCACGCAATGCAATCGTTGGACCGTCTCCTTGTCCATTAAATGTTGCGACGATGCCATTTCGTCCGACGGGTGAACGAACGTCACATGATAGTTGGCTGAGTTGATTTAGGATGTAGTCACGTGTGTGATACTCCTCAAATGATAATTCAGGATATTGATGCAAATAGCGACGTATTTGAATCATTCTGTTTTCCTTTTCTCTTGCTAGTTGAAACCAATCAAACAACTTCAACCCTTCTTCCTTAAAATGATTATTCTATTATATCATTTTAAATGACTTTACTGTAGAGACAATTATTATGACTTTAATTAAATTGCAGAAAACGCTTTAGTGATTCGTGTGATTCTACTTTCCTGATACAAGAAAATGGGTTATGATAAGATTAAATAGTAGATAACTCAAAGGGGGATTTTCAGTGGTACAGTCACTACATGGCTTTTTAGATGAAAATATTCAGTATTTGAAAGAAAATGGACTTTATAACGAAATTGATACAATTGAAGGCGCGAATGGACCAGAGATTAAGATTAACGGGAAAAATTATGTCAATTTGTCTTCAAATAACTATTTAGGACTTGCAACAGATGAAGATTTAAAACAAGCTGCTAAAGATGCCATTGATACACATGGTGTAGGTGCAGGTGCGGTAAGATCTATTAACGGTACATTAGACCTTCATGATGAATTGGAAGCAACACTAGCGAAATTTAAAGGTACAGAGGCTGCCATTGCATACCAATCAGGTTTTAATTGTAATATGGCAGCAATTTCAGCTGTGATGAATAAAAATGATGCTATCCTATCAGACGAATTAAATCACGCATCAATTATTGATGGATGTCGCTTATCTAAAGCGAAAATCATTCGTGTCAATCATTCAGATATGGATGATTTACGTGCTAAGGCAAAAGAAGCTGTTGAATCTGGACAATACAATAAAGTAATGTATATTACTGACGGGGTATTTAGTATGGATGGCGATGTTGCCAAATTACCAGAAATCGTAGAAATTGCCGAAGAATTCGGTTTAATCACATATGTTGATGACGCACATGGCTCTGGTGTCATGGGCAATGGTGCAGGTACAGTGAAACATTTTGGCCTTCAAGACAAAATTGATTTCCAAATTGGTACATTATCTAAAGCGATTGGTGTTGTCGGTGGTTATGTAGCTGGTACACAATCATTGATCGATTGGTTGAAAGCACAATCAAGACCATTCTTATTCTCAACATCACTAGCGCCTGGTGATACAAAAGCCATTACTGAAGCTGTTAAGAAATTAATGGCATCAACAGAATTGCACGATAAACTTTGGGAAAATGGTAATTACTTAAAAGACGGACTGAAAAAATTAGGTTTTGACATTGGTAATTCTGAATCACCAATTACACCAGTAATCATAGGTGACGAAAAAGAAACACAAGCATTTAGTAGTCGCTTAAAAGATGAAGGTATCTATGTGAAATCTATCGTCTTTCCAACAGTACCAAAAGGTACAGGTCGTGTGCGTAATATGCCTACAGCTGCACATACAAAAGAAATGCTTGATCAAGCATTAGCGGCATATGAAAAAGTAGGTAAAGAACTAGGTACAATTTAACGCGAACTAGCTAAATATAAAACGAATATAAATAAAGCAACAAACTGCTAGACTGCTTATGTCCTAATTGTATGGACATGGGTTGTCTAGCTTTTTTGATTTTAATCATATTAATAGGGTATAGGTTTAACACTTAGGAAAGCATATACATAAATTACAATTTTTCTTGGATCTAGGTGATACAATGACAAAACTGATATTATTAAGAGGAAACTCTGGCAGTGGCAAAACGACCATTGCCCATAAATTACAAAACATGTTAGGCAATGGTGTCATGTGCGTGGGTCAAGACGAAATAAGACGCCATATGTTAAATGTTTCTGATAGCCCAGGGAATTTATCAATTGAGCTAATCAAAGACATTACAGCATATGGCATAGCGCATTGTAAATATGTTATTTTAGAAGGTATTTTCAATAAGGAAAAATATGGTAATATGTTACAGAGCATTATTTCAAATGCTCATATTAAAAGTTATATTTATTATTTTGACTTACCTTATGCAGAAACTGTGAGAAGACATCACACAAAAGCATATACGGATTTTAGTGCAGAAAAACTTGCAAGCTGGTTTGTTGGAAAAGATACACTAAATGTAAAAAATGAGAAATTGATTACTGAAATGATGACACAAAATGATATACTCACGATGATCATGAATGACCTACATGACGAGTGAAAATCGTCCTTAGAAGCAGTTCATATTTTTAATAAATTAAAAGGTTGATTTTATGCCAAATGATGTTATAGTTTTGGTTGCTGACGCCTTATGTTAAGGGGTTTTTCAATGAAAAATAATTTAGGGTTGCATTTCACTACACAACGGCTTATCATTAGACCGTTAGAAGAAAATGATTATGAGTCATGGTTGTCAGGATTTGTAAATCGTTATCCTGCGCAATACAAGCATGATAAAGGCCAAGTCGACATGTCAGATGCCACGGAACCATGGTTTGCGGCAATGGTTTTAAAGTATCAACAAGCAATTATAGATGATGATTTGTATATATTTGGCATATTTGATAAAACGGGACGTTATCTTGGTATGCTTAACATTAAAAATTTAAGCCGCGATCAATTTCAATGGGCAGAAATCGGTTATTTTATCCATAATCAATACTGGCATCAAGGGTATGCTTATGAAGCTTTATCAGAACTTGTGAAACAAACGAAAGAGACTTTAAAGTTTCATAGAATAGAAGCACACATCAATTTGGATAATCAACGTTCTATTCAGTTAATTGAAAAATTAGGTTTTGCATTTGAATGTATTCGAAAAGGATTTATTTTCGAACATGGACAATGGACTGACAACTACGTGTATTATCTCAATACACATGACGAACCAATGGGATAGCAACTAAAAGGAAGGATTGTCAACATGGTTGAATTTAGAGAGTTAACAATGGCTGACGAAACATTATATTGTGATTATATGAAAGAATGGATAGATCACGATGAAAAGGTAGTGCCTGAGATTACGAATATTACCAAATACAATAATTTTGAAGAAATTGTACATGAATTAGCAGATAACAAATCTAATGATGAGACAGTAGATAATACGACATTGTTTTTAATTGATGATGATAAGATTATTGGCGCTGCCAATATTCGCCATCATTTGAATGAAAAATTAAAAATCATTGGCGGCCATGTTGGCTACGGTGTTCGTAAGAGCTACCGAGACAAGGGCTTTGGTAATAAAATTTTGAAAAAGTCATTAGACTACTTATCACGTATTGGCGTACAAGAAGCGCTGATTACTTGTGAAAAAGATAATGAAGCCTCTGCAGCTGTCATCTTACACAATGGTGGGGAAGAAATAGAATCTTCAACATTAGATGATGGCACAGTCGTTCGTCGTTTCCAGATAGAAATCGCATAAAATGCATAATTATTAAAAGTTGCCATGTAAGAAAATGGCAACTTTTTTTATGAAAACGGCAACATGAAATAAAAGACTTCGCAAAAAATTTCAAGTATAATTGTTTTTAATACTAGGTATTAATTTTAAAAAAGAAGTGAGGTTATTACATGTCTAAAGTCATTCAAGACATACATACAGCGTTTGAGTATTTAGAAGATGGCATGACAGTACTTGCCGGTGGTTTTGGGCTATGCGGGATACCAGAGCATGCCATTGAATCGATTCGTACAAAAGGTACAAAAGGATTAACCGTAGTGAGTAATAACTGTGGTGTAGATGATTTTGGATTGGGTCGTTTACTTGAGAAAAAACAAATAGATAAAATGGTTAGCTCGTATGTAGGTGAAAATAAAATATTTGAGCAACAACTGATCAATGGTGAGTTAGATGTAACACTAACACCTCAAGGTACGTTGGCTGAAAAACTACGTGCAGGCGGTGCAGGTATTCCAGCATTTTACACAAAAACAGGTGTGGGTACTTTGATCGCTGAAGGTAAAGAATCACGAGAATTTGACGGTGAAACGTACATTATGGAACGTGCCATTACAGGCGATTTTGGTATTGTGAAGGCTCAAAAGGCGGATACATTTGGTAATTTAGTATTTGAAAAAACAGCGCGTAATTTTAATCCTTTATGTGCTATGGCCGCCAAGACTACTGTCGTTGAAGTAGAAGAAATTGTTGAATTAGGTGAAATTGACCCAGATGATGTACATCTGTCAGGTGTATATGTGGATTATATCTATCTAGGAAAACATTTTGAAAAACGCATAGAAAAACGCATAGAAAAACGTACAGTGAAGGAGGTATAACATGGATAAACAAACACAACGTAAGAAGATTATTCAGCGTGCAGCACAAGAAATTCATAGTGATATGGTAATAAATTTAGGTATTGGTATGCCAACACTTGTAGCAAATGAGATGAATGACCATGTAGAAAATGTCTTTTTCCAATCTGAAAATGGTTTGCTTGGTATTGGCCCATATCCTACTGAAGATGAAGTGGATTCAGATTTGATTAATGCAGGTAAAGAAACGGTTACTGCTGCTAAAGGGGCTTCCTATTTCGACAATGCAGAATCATTTGCGATGATACGCGGCGGGCATATTGATTTAGCAATTCTTGGTGGTATGGAAGTTTCGGAAACAGGTGATTTAGCAAACTACATGATTCCTGGCAAGCTCGTAAAAGGTATGGGCGGTGCGATGGATTTGGTGGTTGGAGCTCAAAAAGTGGTCGTTATCATGGACCATATGAATAAACATGGTGAATCTAAGATAAAATCAAAATGTGAGTTGCCTTTAACAGGCGCAGGTGTTGTTAATACGTTAATCACAGATTTAGCTGTTTTTAAATTTGAAGATAAAGTTATGAAATTGGTTGAACTTCAAGAAGGTGCCACACTTGAACAGGTACAAACCCATACAGATGCTTATTTTATAAATTGCTTGAATCATTAGCTGTTTTTCCACATATTGTACGATGTATTCATAGGTAGATCATTATCTATTTTAAAAGATTAGCTCTTAGTCAAACTTAAAATTCCGAGTAAGTATGTTATTGTAACAATAGAGATTGAATTAATGACAAAGGTGCGGGGATTGATATGAAGAAAAATGCAGAACTGAAAAGTTTTGTTATCGCTATTATATTTGCAGCGGCTGCAGATGTGGTTCCTAACGGCATATTTCATAAAATCTTGTTGGTAATCGGTATTTTAGCATTTATTTATATGTTGATTACACATTTAAAGTTTACGATATATCATATTAAAATAGAGGATAATCAGCAACAAACATGGTTTAGTGTGAAAACGGATTATTGGTTGCTGTTTATTAAAAATATGTTGGCCATAACGCTATTATTAGCGATATATTGTGTGTCTGTGTATGTCGATAATCATATGGCTTGGATTATCATTCCTTTACTTGTCGTTGGATTTATAGGAATAATCTTATTTGAAAATAAATTTGAAAAGAAGAGCAACATTTTAGAGTCAGAAAATGTAAAAGAATAGAGGTGGCTTATGAAATTTATTGATGCACATGAACAAGCTGAATTATTAAACATGGAAGAAGTCGTTGAAGCAGTAGCCGAATCTTTACAGGCCTATTCTGAAGGGAAGACGGATACCCCTTTACGTTATGTACTTCCTTTTAATGAAGACAATCGTTATCTAGTTATGCCGGCTTTATCTGATGAATTGAAAGTTGTGGGGCTTAAAACAGTAACAATGGCCCCTAATAATACAAAGATAGGTAAAAATACCATTGTTGGTTCTGTGATATTATCAGATTATGAAACTGGTGAAACATTAGCTGTATTAGAAGGTTCTTACTTAACTAAAATTCGTACAGGCGCAATTTCTGGCGTAGCTACAAAATACCTTGCTCGTGAAAATGCAGAAACATTATGTGTCATAGGGACAGGCGATCAAGCACAAGGATTAATTGAAGCTGTATTAGCTGTTAGAGATATCAAACATATTCAACTGTATAATAGAACTCACCGTAAAGCAGTGACATTTGCAGAAACGATTCAACAGCAATATCAATCCGTTGATGTGACAGTGATGGAAAATGTTGATGATGCTATAGCTAATGCTGATGTTATTGTCACTGCAACCAACGCCATCCAACCTGTTTTTAATAAATCATTAGAAGCTGGGGTCCATGTGAATGCTGTAGGTTCTTTTAAATCAGATATGCAAGAGTTGCCTTCACACGCTATAGCCAATGCAGATAAAGTAGTTGTAGAAGCATCGGAAGCGGCATTAGAAGAAACAGGAGATTTAATTACCCCAATAAAAGAAGGTCTATTTGGAGAAAAAGATTTATATGGCGAACTAGGTGAAATTGTCGGTTCTCTTTTAGCTGGACGCGAAAGTGATGAAGAAATTACCATATTTAAATCTGTAGGTGTAGCCATTGTAGATATTATTGTGGCTAACTATTTTTATCAAAAAGCACAGAAAAATAATGACGTGCAGTAATTTATATATAAGATCGATAAAGTAAAATTTTGATAGGCTATAGTAAAATTATTAAACGTTTCGCTGTATTGCTTTATAGTATAATGTAGGTATTATTTTATACTTTAAAGGATACTTATGGCGGAACGCTTTTTATAATGATTTTTAAAATCAAAATTTTCAAACTATACTTAGACCAAAAATAAAACATATTATAAATAACTTTATTTAAATAAGGATCAAAAGATTTTTTGTAAAGTTCTTGGTAGCATTATTCAATTATTATTACAATTTCACCTCGATTTCTTTTGATTTGTTCGTCAAAATTGTTAAACTCATACTAATATATAGAAGACGTAAATTAACTAAATTTATAATTTTATTTGTAATACTATTTTATTTTTATAATAAAAATCAGGTGTTCAACGTATTATATTAATAAAATTGACGATAAGTATATTATGACTTGAGTATATAGGAGGATGAAAAATGAAACTACTAATTACAGGTGGTGCTGGATTTATTGGCTCGCACTTAGCAGAACACTTTAACAAAGCTAATGAGGTGTTTATATTAGACAATTTAAGCACAGGGCATCGTTCGAATGTCGAATTTATAGATGATGCGTATTTCATTGAAAATGATGTGATTAATACATCATTTGTGACATCCTTAGTAGAGAAAGAACAATTTGATATCGTCATTCATTTAGCAGCCGTAGTTAGTGTTGTAGAAACAATAAATGACCCTATAAAGTCTCAGTCTGTCAATATAAATGGCACATTAAATCTCTTAGAAGCCAATCGTCAATATAATCATAATTTGAAGAAATTTATTTTTGCATCATCAGCGGCCGTTTATGGTAATACCGAAGGATTGCCAAAACAAGTCGAAACGTTCATTGATCCTGAATCACCTTACGCTGTGGAAAAATATGCTGGGGAACAATATACAAAAATTTACAATACACTATATCAACTGCCAACAACTGCTTTAAGATTCTTTAATATATATGGACCGAGACAAGATCCTCATTCACCATACTCTGGTTTATTATCTATTATAGATAATAAATTTAAAAATAACGAAACATTCACATTTTTTGGGGATGGAGAGCAAACGAGAGATTTTGTATACGTAAAAGATTTGGTGCGAGCAGTTTCAATAGTGTTAGATAATGAAGTAACGAATGGCAAAATTTACAACTTAGCTACTGGTAAACAAATATCATTATTAGAAATTTTCGATAAGTTCAAAATGGTTTATAATAAAACTATAAATTATCAGTTTGCTGAATCAAGAAGCGGGGATATTAAACATTCTTGTGCTGATATCAAAGGTTTGGAAGCACTAGGATTTAATCCACAATATGATATTATGTCAGGTTTAACTGAATATATTAATTACTCGAATACAGATAAGATAAATTAAGAGGTGGAAGAATGATTGGTAAAACGAAAAAGTTTGTATTAAATCAAACAAAAAGAAAATTAAAATTCATTTCGGAACCATTGAAATTACAACTTAGAAGTAAATACACAAGAAATATTATGCATTATGCAAATCTATATAAAACGATTGAAGTAGATGACAATCATATATTGTATCAAGTTAGAGATGGACAAAGTATGACAGATAGTCCTTATGCAATATTTAAATATTTAATGAGCCATCCTGATTATCAAAAATATATACATATTTGGGTCGTAGCATCTCAAAAAATGCAAAAAGCATTTTCTAAAAAATATAGTAAATATAAAAATGTAAAATTTATAGTTAAAGAAAGTGAAGACTATTTACATTATTTAACAAAGTGTAAATATCTCATCAATAATGCGACGTTTCCAACGTATTTTACGAAAAAGCCAAATCAAATATATGTTAATACTTGGCATGGTACACCTTTAAAAGCAATGGGGTTAGATATCAAACATAATTTATTAGAATCACAAAATACAATTCGTAACTTTTTAAGTTCTGACTATATTATTTCACCTAACCAACATACGACAGATATTTTTAAAAAAGCATTTAAATTAGACGGTTTAAATGATGAAGCAATTTTAGAAATTGGTTATCCCAGAATAGATGCAACGCTAAATGCACAGTCAAAAGAAGTTATGCAGAAATTAAAGCAACAAGGCATTAAATTAACAGATGCGCCGATTTTACTCTTTTCACCGACATGGCGTGGCCAAACGGTCAGTATACCAGAAGATAATATTGAAGAAATTGAAGCGCTGATTGAGTCATTAAATAAACAAACACATTATCAAGTATTATTAAAAGTGCATCCGTTTATTTATAAAAAAGCAGTAGGTAATAAAAAATTAAAAAAATACTTAGTTGAAGATACATTTGATACGAATGAATTACTCAGTATTGTTGATTTACTTGTAACTGATTACTCAAGTATCTTTTTTGATTATTTAGTTACAGATAAACCTATTATTTTTTATACACCCGATTATAAAGCCTATGAAGAAGACAGAGGATTTTATCTTCCTGTGGATAGTCTTCCAGGTCCAAGTGTGCACTCAATTGAAGCATTGGTAGCAACTGTCCAAGAATCACAGCGCATGCTAGCACAATATAAGGGGAACTATCAAAAATATAAACAAAAATTTGTGAATTACGATGATGGACAAGTAACGGAAAGAGTTGTCAATCAAGTGTTTCATCATGATGCACCCAAAAATGGCGTTCAAAACAACAGAAAAGAGCGTATTTTAATATATCCAGGTGGTATGAAACCTAATGGCATAACAACATCGATCCTGAATTTATTAGAAAATGTTGATTATGATAGATATGATATTACGGTTTATCTTGGATTCAATAGAAATAAAGATGTGATAGATAATCTATATAGCTTAAATGACAATGTGAGGGTTATTTTAAGAAAAGGACCATTGTTGGCAAACACTTCAGAATACTATCGTAACCTATTGGTACGCAATAGAGGCATCAAATCGAAAATTGAAGAAAAAATTTATCCGGATGCATTGTATCAACGCGAATTTAGAAAAGTGTTTGGTAACTCAGCGTTTGATGTCGTTATGGATTTCAGTGGCTATGCGATGTTTTGGTCTGAAATCTTGTTAGCAAGCAAGACTAAAAGAAAATTAATCTACTTGCACAGTGATATGAAAATGGATATGGAGCGTAAAGTGAACGGTGTGAGACCGCATTACGCTAATCTAAAAGGTGTGATGTCCTTATATCCTTATTATGATAAGCTCGTAAGTGTGTCTGAAGTGACTAAGCAGGAAAATGTTAAAAAAATAGCGAATAGAAAAACAAAAGATAAATTTAAATCATCGATGAATACCATTAACTTAGATAGAATTTATAATTTGGTGGATGAAGATAATGATATCTTTATGAAAAATGGGGAACGTGTCATTGTAAGAGAACAGGATAAGCAAATTACAAGCGTACCGTTCCATAAATCCGATTATAAAGTGATGACAATGGGAAGATTATCTCCTGAAAAAGGATTTGATAATTTGATTCAAGCGTTTAGCGGCGTGGTGGAAGCAAATCCTAACGCGAAATTATACATTTTAGGTGATGGCCCACTCAAAAATCAACTAAATAAACTAATTACGTCATTAGATTTATCAGAGCATGTATTTTTAATGGGACAAAAAAGAAATCCATTTAATATTATGAGAGATTGTGATCTGTTTGTTTTACCGTCTTATTACGAAGGGCAATCAATGGTCTTATTAGAGGCGTTGACTGTTGGTATAGATATTCTGGCATCAGATATACCAGCCAATCAATATGTACTTGATTATGGCAAGTATGGAATGTTGAGTTTTAATGATGCTGAATCATTACAAACAAGCATACAACAGTTTATTAATAAGGAAACACCTGTTTATGCCAAATTTGTTCCAGAATTATATAATAAAGAAGCGATTGAACAATTTTATCATTTATTAGATGACTAAAGTATCATATAACTGAGGGATGAGAAATAATGCTCAAGCCCAAAATAAAGGACGCATCCATGTGAAATGGATGCGTCCTTTTTATATTTAAAAGCCTTCAATTTATACTGTGCTTGTTTATTTGAAATGCCATGTTTATATAGTAACTTTTACACTTTAACTATGATGTTTATAATTATTGATAACCATAGGCTGTAGTGTATTTCTTCCTACAACAATTCTTATATATGGAATAAAAGATAGTATTATCGCTAATCCAATACAAAATCCAAGTGTGAAAATAGAACTTAAGATTAAAAATAGTGGTGGGAATGTAACAAATGATGCTAGCGATCTAGAAATAAAATCTACAATGATTTGGTGTGCTAAGTATATGAAAAATGATATTTCGCTTATTAAAAACACAAATACTAAATTAAACCGAGTTAAAAATTTAGATAAATAGACGATAAATACAAAACTGATTGCAGAAAATAAGACTAAATCAAATCGATTAGACTCATTTAGATGTACGTCTAAATAAGAAAAATTAAATGCCATATAGGATAAAGCCAATAGCCAAATCAATAGAAGCCAAACTAAATGACGCTTTAAAAAATGAATAACAGTATCATAATATTTACCGAAGTAGAAACCAACAACAAAGTAAAATAGCCAATATAAAATAATGGTTCTACTGAATAAAGGATAAAAATCCCAGAATTCAAGATAAGCAGTACTGTAATACATTAAATAAGAATGTCCAAAACTAATGATAAAGGTAACAACAAGTACAAAAATAGGATTGGCTTTACTCAATAATTTATAAAATAAGCGATGTAATATATAAAACTGAAAAATAACAAGTACAAACCATCCGAAAAATTTACCTTCCACTATGATATTCAAAAAGATTTCCCAAAATGATTTATCTGAATTATCACCAAGAAATAGTCTAAAAGTGATAAATAAACCAAATATAGCATAAGGAATTAAAATAAATTTCATGCGCTTAAGTAAAAAGTTTTGCGGAATTTTAGTTGAATATCGCATACCTAATAATGTTTCGGACAAAATAATAAAGCAAGGTGTTGCAAATAATAAAATAACTTGTAAAAAACTATAAAATGATTTTTCAAATTGTGAAATGTGATAATCGTTTACTAAACCGGTTAAACAATGGACGATGACTATTGCGATACAAAATATCGCTCTAGCATAGGTGAGTTCCATTTTCCTCTCCAAAATAAAAACTCCTCTCAAAATCCATTCCATAATATGATAATTAGTATTAAAAGTAAAGTTTATATGAATTTATTTTTATAATAATTATATATAAAGCGTAATACTTTCTAATATGAAATTTGGGTAAGTTTAAGAAAAAAATGATATGCTTACATATATTTAAAATATTCACTGAAAAATAGCTACTAGCAGTTAATTAAAAAACTAAAAATTGAAAGGAACAACGTTATGAAATCAATCTTACTAATTGGTCAATCAAATATGGCAGGAAGAGGATTTTTAGATAGTGTAAATCCCATCATTGATGAACGTATTTTTATGCTTAGAAATGGTAGATGGCAAATGATGGAAGAACCGATACATAGCGATCGTTCTGTCGCTGGTATTGGACCAGCTGCATCGTTTGCAAAGCAATGGCTCGATGATCATCCAAATGAAACAATAGGGTTCATTCCATGTGCTGATGGAGGTACTTCTATTGAAGAATGGTCAGATGAAAGTATGATGACGCGGCATGCTGTAAGTGAAGCGAGATTTGCTATGGAAACGTCTGAATTGATTGGTGTTTTATGGCATCAAGGTGAAAGTGATAGTCAAAATAATAAATTTCAAACATATGAAACAAAATTATCACACCTCATTGATTATTTTAGAGAAGCACTTGAATTGCCTAAACTTACTTTTGTCATTGGATTGTTAGGAACGTTTTTGGGAAAAGAAGGGTTTGGCGCTAGTGCTACAGAGTATCAAGAAATTAATAACAGTATCAAGAACGTCGCGCAGAAACAACATGATTGTTACTTTGTTACAGCAGAAGGCTTAACGGCAAATCCAGATGGTATTCATATAGATGGATTCTCACAACGCTTGTTTGGGATTAGGTATTATGATGCATTTTCAAAATCAAAGGACGTCGTCAATCCTTTAGATAATGAGAGCGAAAGAGAACAAGATTTATATAAAACTGAATTTACTAAAAATGAACAAATGTATATGCTTGTGGCTAGGTTATCTAAAAATGAAATCACGTATCAAGATTTTATCAATGAAATGTCACAAATGAATAAATAATGATCTGGAAAATTATCATTTTTAAAAATATTTATTTTTTTCGTTCAATCTATGTCTAACAAGCCTTTCAAAACACACGAGATGTGTGTACATTTGAAAGGCTTGTTGTATTTTATCATCCCAATACGGTTATGTTAATCGTCCATGTGTGATTTTAGTAAGTGCGTCATTTGTAGCAAATATTTTAGCATTTACAGTTGGGACGCCCATGGATTGTAGGCGCTCACTATGCATATTTAAATAGTTTTTAGCATTTTTGTAACTATCAAATGCATAAATGCCACCCGCTTCTTTTTCATCAGCATTTTCTGTCCAAATTTTCCATAAAAAACCTGGTTCTCCATTTATAGATTTCGCTAAATCAGCGAATTGTCTGGACATCTCTTGTCCAAAAGGACCATCGATTGGAAAATCAACTTGTAAAATATAGATCATGATAAACCATCCTTTTTAAATTATTTATTATGTTTACTATACCAATTAAAAATACATTGCAGTATGGTTTTAGCTCAAGCACTTTTCTAATATAAACAATAAAATGTTTAACATAACATCAAAGCTACATCAATAAAGTATTTTCATATTTAATTTGTACTAATATTCATAAAAAGTATAATTTTACTTGAAAATAAAATGGAGAGGTGTATGATGAAAGTGGACAATTACACTTTGCATATGTAAGACTACAAATAAGGAGTGATTTATTATGCGGAAAGTTGGAAAGTTAATTTTAGCAACTGTCGTTGTATCTACACTGGTTGTCGGTTCTTCAGCAGCATATATCTCAACGAGTAGTCCAACAGCGCAAGCTGCAGAGCAAGTCCAAAAGTGGGGACACGGTGAAGGTGGCGCAAGCGGTGCAAATAGTGAAAATGGTGTTCGTTCACAAGCACAAACAAAACCTTGGTATAATTACGAAGGTTATACAACATATGATCCATCTTTTACTCAAGATTATAACTTCATACGTGCTTTAAAATATGACAATGTTACGATTGATGGTTATAAAGTTGACACTAATGCCAAGAAAGAATTTGATCATTCTAAGAAAACTTATGATACAAGCGTAGAATTTAATAGTGACAATGAAGTGGTGCAACTTACTTTCTTCACAAAACCTGATTCAGTATCTAAGTCAACATTTAAGAAGGCTCATACTTCAAATGAAATCATAGGAGAAGGTAAATTAGGCAATAAAGATGGCACTTATGTGAAATATGAAACAAATAATGGCTTTTATACTGCTTTCTTTGATCAAAATGATAATTTGGTGGAAATAACAATTGGTCAGTAGTTTAAATAGTATTAATAAAGTTAAGATTCAACTCAGAGATGATTTGAAATCGCACGTTTTTGAGATTATAGCAACAGTTACTTTAATTGAAATTGTATGCTTTGGCTGGGGCAAATTAAATGTCTCAGCCTATTCTGTTGTACAGTCAATAAAATAAAGTATTCATTAAGAGTGAATGTAGCAGATTTTGTTGATGAAATGTTTAATTGCAGTATTTTTAAATTTTAAAGTTACTGAAGTATATATTTAGTCCCAATTATTTCTACTCGTTAATGGTTAGGCGTAATAAAGATAATTGTGTTTTGTTATATTTATGATTATAGTTAAACGTAAGTATAGCGTATTGCTTTCAAATGTAAATAGGGGGATTGAAAACTTGAAAAAATTCTATTTAAGTGTTTTGTTTGGGCTTTTTTTACTCACAGTGACAGGAAAGGTTGCTGATGCAAAAAGTTTTGATCAAATAGAACAAGATAATGATACAATTGTAGGGGTTTATGGTGTCAATACAGCTAATGGCAAAGTGGTACAGCACAGATCAGGTGAACGGTTTGCATTTGCATCTACATATAAAGCAATTTCAAGTGGTATATTATTACAAAACAGGCCAACGTCAGAACTAAATAAAAAAATAGCGATATCCAAAGATGACATTGTCGCTTATTCACCCGTCACTGAAAAATATATCGGCAAGCAAATGACTTTAAAAGCATTAATAAAAGCTTCTATGTTGCAGAGTGATAATACAGCTAATAATAAAGTCATCGAAGAAATAGATGGAATTAAAGAATTTCAACAAGCACTCATACATCGTGGAGACCATATATCTAATCCACAAAGACTCGAACCAGATTTAAATTTATATGATCCACAAAGTACAGATGATACAACCACACCTAAAAGAGCTGCAACAACGTTCAATCATCTTCTACAGAGTGAAAATATGAGCAAAGCTAACCTTGAATTACTAAAGCATACAATGATTCATAATGAAACTGGAGGTACGTTAATAAAAGCAGCTGTATCTAAGGATGATGTTGTAGGAGATAAAAGTGGTCAAGGTTTAACCTATGGTAGCCGAAACGATTTAGCTTTTATATATCCAAAAAAGCAAAATAAGCCAATTATTCTTGCTATTTACACGAAAAAATCAGATAAAGATGCGAAACCTGATGATAAAGTTATTCAAACAGCGGCAGAAACAGCTATTAAGTCATTAAAATAAATTCAAGTAAGCGAAACTTAGATTGGTGCAGAGGGGTTAAATATGGAAATAAAGCAAATGAAATATTTTGTAGAAGTTGTGAAAAATGGGGGGATGACACAAGCATCCGAGCATTTATATATTGCGCAATCTACAATAAGTAAAAATATTAAAAGTATTGAAGACGAATTTAATATCACTTTATTTGATAGAAGAAAAAAGCATATTATTTTAACGGATATCGGCCAGATTTTTTATGATAAATGCGTGGAAGCTTTAGCGGTGCTAGATGATTTATCATTAGAAATGGGAGATGTAACAAATTTAGAAAAAGGCCATATTAGAGTTGGTATATCAGCAATTATGAACGTGAGACTTTTTACAGAAAGTTTAAATCATTTTCATAGTAAATATCCAAAAGTGACATACGAAGTTATTGAAGGTGGAGGCAAAGCTGTAGAGTCTTATTTAAATAATGATGAAATTGATGTAGGCATTACTACGTTACCTGTAGATAATGATATCTACCATGCTATCCCGCTATATAATGAAAAGTTATTGCTAGTCGTAAACAAAGATGCGATGCTTGCGAAACAAGGACCAGTCTATCTAGGTGATTTGAAAAATGAACGTTTTATTATGTTTCATGATGATTACTATTTAAAAGATCAAATTATTGAAAGTTGTAGAAAAGTTGGTTTTCATCCCAAAACGGTTGCTAAAATGTCTCAAATTACTTTTATTGAAAATATGATTCGAGATGGCATCGGTGTGAGTATATTACCAGAAAGTATCGTAAATATTTTAAATGAAGACCTTGTGGGTATAGAAATTTCAGGTGCAGATGTGTCATGGAATTTGGGAGTTATTTGGAAAAAAGATAGCTATATGAATTATGTAACTCACGAATGGATTAAATTTTTAAAAGATACTAGATAATGAAGCTTAACAAAGCGATTATAGTTTATGAAATATGTATTCCATAAGAGAATGTTATATATTCCAACTATGTATTTTAATCATATTTCAGTGCGTAATATAATAGACATATAGAGGTAGTAAGTACTGATGATTAATAGAAGAATAAAAGTTAAAACATTTATGATAATCCCTAGCGCCAAAATATTAACTATATAAGCGTTTCATAATTTAAAGCTCATAACAAATTTATATAGAATTTAACTAATATAATAACTCTCCCCTTTCATTCACTAAAATAAGGACACTCTATTCTTATTCATTATTATATTATTGAGCAATGATATTTAAAAACTAAGCTTATCTTCTAAATCAGTACAGTTTAATAAACGACCCTCTTGTCAAACATCAAACAAACATATAAACATGCCCAAACCTTAGCAATAGGTTTGGGCATGTTTATTTTAAATGTTTTTTTGTATTTTAGGATGAAGATGATAGGCCGACTCAGTTGCTTCATCTTTAATAACTTTATCTAAAGTTGCTACAATCGTTTGAGCAATTTCAGCGGTTGGAACGCCAATCGCGTTGACTGGGTAATCTAATTTTTTAATTTGAGGGATATTGTCATAAGAATACAAGATAGGGTGATCTTGTGGTCCTAGTGCATTTATTGTACCGACTGTTATATCATAGCTGCCACAAATCACGCCTGGTGCAAGTGCGTGTGTTTGTAAAAATTGTTTAACGGCAGATTCCGTTTCAATTGCATTCAAACTTGTAGAATCAATGATACGATAATTTATCTTGTGTTTGTCACAATATTGAGCAATCGCTTCTTTTTTTGCGATTTGACGTGTATCATTTGTATGTATATCACCAATATAATCAATGTGATCAATGTCCTGATCGACCAATGCTTCAATTGCCATGATCATCGCTTCTGAATGGTTTACGTTTATAATCGGATAAGGGATGTCACGATCGACACCATAGGCAACGACTGGGACATTGTTATAAATTTCTGGAGATAAGTTTGTTGCGTCACCTTCATCAAAAATGACGATACCATCACAACCGAATTCAACAAATTTTTTCGAAGCGGCAGCGACATCGTCTATCGACACAAACATGACATAACCTAAATCTTTGATAGCGTGATTGATTTCTGAAATAAGGTGTGTAACCGCTACACGATCTACAGAAGGCCAGATTAATCCAATTGTGCCACTTTTCTTTGAAACAAGTGCTCTAGCAGAATGATTAGGTATATAATTCATTTCTAAAGCTTTTTGTTGAATTAAATTTTTGGTTTTTGGTTTTACGAGATGAGAATTTTTAAGTGCTTTACTAACTGTGGAATAGCTGACACCACAGGCTTCAGCAACATCTTTTAAAGTTACAGCCATAAAATTTCTCCTTGAAATTGATTGATTTAAATGCAAATTAATTATACCATAGAGATAAGCATTACAATATTTTTTTGTACAAAAATAACAACGTTGTTATTTTGGAGGGTATTGTAATTGATATCATTTTTGAGGGGTTGAAGACATGGATTCAATGAATACAATGAAAGAGATTCAACAAGGCAAACACATTGCTGTCATGCGAACTGAAGATGCAAAATCTTTTTTAGATATTGCACATACCATTATTGATAAAGGCCTACACACAATTGAGGTTACTTTAACAACGCCGAACGCTATAGAAATTATAGCTGAATTATCAAAAAGAGACGACGCATTGATTGGTGCAGGAACAGTGTTAGACAGTATTTCTGCACGTACTGCCATTTTAAATGGTGCGAAATTTATCGTTAGCCCATCTTTTGATAAAGAAACAGCGAAAATCGCTAACTTATATGATGTACCATATATTCCGGGCTGTATGACTGTTAAAGAAATGGTTGAATCATTACGTTATGGTTGCAAAGTCCTTAAATTATTACCAGCGACGCAATTCACACCTAAGTCAATTAAAGATTTCAAAGGGCCATTACCACAAATTGAAATTGTGCCTACAGGTGGCGTTGGTAAAGAAAACCATAAAGCATGGTTAGATGCTGGAAGTTTTGCAGTTGGCATTGGAAGCGAAATAACAAAAATTTATCAACAAGAAGGAAAAGATGCTTTAGAAAGATATATTTCAGAAATAAAAAGTGAGGTATAACAATGACGGTCTATGGTTTTGGTGAAGTATTATTACGTTACACGCCACCAAATTATGAACAGTTGAAAGATGCCAATACGTTTAAAGTAAATGTTGGTGGTGCAAAATTGAACGCACTTGTGACACTAGCACAATTTGGACATACGACTGAAATGTTAACGGTATTACCCAATCACGCGCTAGGACATTTAGCATTACAAAAAATGTTTCAAACACGTGTAGGTACTGCTTCAGTGAAATATAATAATGGCCGAATTGGTACATATTATATGGAAGAGAGTTTCGGCTTTCGTAGTGGCAAAGTGATTTATGATCGCGAGCATTCAACATTTGCGAATCATGGTGAAGATGTAATGGAAGAAATCAATGCTCAAAGTGGAGATTTCTTTGTATTTACAGGTATTACGTTAGCTGTAAATAAAATGATTCGTCATCAAATTGTCGATGTATTAAAGCAACTAAAGCAACAAGGCGTTAACATAGTGTTCGATATTAATTTTAGAAGTAACTTATGGTCAAAAGAAACAGCAGTACCAATAATAAAGTCAATTTTACCATTTGTCGATGTTCTATTTTTTGGAAAAAAAGATGCTACACATTTGCTCGAAACTAATGATTTAGATGATGATATACAGATATGTGCAAAAACAATTCAATCCGAATACGACATTGATTTGATGGCTTCAAGTAATAGAAATATAGAACAAAGTACATTACAAGGTATTATGCTGACAAAAGAAAAATATATTGAAGGCCAAGCATATACTTACACTGTTTTAAACAGAATCGGTGCTGGTGATGCATTTATGGCAGGTGTATTACATGGATTGAATAAAGCATGGCAACCAGAAGATACAGTAGATTTTGCAACAAAATGTTCTGTTCTACAACATACGACAAATGAAGATGCACTAAGTGTACAAGAAAGTGATGTATTTAATTTATCAACGCATTTTGGAGAACTGAAACGATAAAAATTGCAATATAAGGGGTATAATCTTTATGAAGAAATTTACACTCCTTCTTGTAAGCGCATTCTTTACGATGGGGATGGTATCGATGTTGCTTACAAATAAGGAGACGATTGCTAAAACAAAGACAAAAGAGATCATGTTAGCGCATAATCAGCCAACGGAACATCCTGTCCATAAATCTTTAAAAATTTTTAAAGATAGATTAGAAAAAGAATCACATGGTCAAATAAAAGTGAATATTTATCCGAATGGTCAGCTCGGTAGTGAGCGTGAAGCAATAGAAATGACACAGACGAATGCAATTCAAATGACTAAAGTTTCGGCTGGGGCATTGGAAAGTTTTTCGTCAACGTATTCATTATTTAATATGCCGTATTTATTTGAGTCAGAAGAAAATTATCGACACGTAATGAAACGTAAAAACGTACAAGACGCTTTCTTTAAATCGACAGGGGACCAAGGATTTTTAGGTATTACTTATTATGATGCAGGTATGCGTAATATCTATACGAAAGACAAAGAAATCAAAGACAACAAAGATTTGAAAGGCTTGAAGATTCGTGTTCAGCCAGGCAAAACAAGTGTAGATTTAATTAAATCGTTAGGTGGCACGCCAACACCGATGGATTATGGTGAAGTGTATACTGCAATGCAATCAGGTGTTATTGATGCATCAGAAAATAATGAAACATCTTTAACAACGAATAACCATGGTGAAGTTGCAAAAAATTATTACTACACAGAACATGCAACCGTACCTGATATTTTAATCATGAACAAAAAGACCTATGACAGCTTGACGAAACAACAACAAAAATGGTTAGAAGATGCAGCAGATTATTCCACAAAAAAACATGAAGTAATTTGGGATAAAGCAGTGAGCGATGCTAAAAAAACAGCGACAGAAAAAATGGACGTGAAGTTCCACGATGTAGACAAATCTACATTTAAAGCGACTTCAAAACCTCTTCAAGATGAATTTAAAAATAATCCGGATACGAAAGCGGATTATAAACTAATCGAGAAGGAGGAACAGCGCTATGAAAAGAGCAAAGCAAATCATTGATAAATTGTTGTTAACACTAGCTGGTATAACGCTTTTTGTTATGGTTATTTTATCGGTTTATCAAGTTGCAACACGCTTTATTTTTAACACACCGAGTACGACGAGTGAAGAAATTGTTAGATTCTTGTTGATATGGTTTGGGTTATTGAGTGCAAGCTATGTCTTTGGAATCAAACAGCATATTGCCATTGTATTTATCAGAGAAAAATTGCCTGAGAAAGTACAGTTATACTTGGAAAAGATTTCGGACATTATATTAATTATCGTGGCACTCGTGCTCATGATTTGGGGCGGTTTTGAAGTTGTGAAGTTAACTTGGTCTCAAATCGCGCCGTCAACAGGTTTATCAATGGCTGCAATGTATAGTGCATTGCCAGTTTCAGGAATATTTATTATTTTCTATGCATTTTATAATTTATTTAGTAAAGAGACAATGACTACAATTCAAGCGCGTGATGAGCTTGAAGGCGGTGATGGCTTATGACAATGATTGCGGGATTAGTATTATTCATCACATTCTTCATCTTTCTTATCATTGGCTTACCGATTGCATTAGCGATTATTTTAAGTTCTATTATTACGCTATTATTGATCTTACCATTCGATGTCACTATCGTAACTGCAGCACAGCGTATGGTTACGGGCATTGATGATTTTACGATGTTAGCGATTCCGTTATTTGTGCTAGCAGGTATCATCATGAATAACGGCGGCATTGCATTTAGATTAGTTCACTTTGCGAAGGTACTCGTTGGCAGATTGCCAGGATCATTAGCGCATACCAACATTGTTGGGAATATGCTTTTTGGTTCCATTTCTGGTTCTAGTGTTGCAGCAGCTGCTGCCATGGGTCGTATCATGGGACCAATGGAAAAAGCGCAAGGTTATAAAAAAGAATATTCAGCAGCAGCAAATATCGCTTCAGCACCTTCAGGTTTACTTATCCCACCGAGTCCACTATTGATTGTTTATTCATTAGTCAGCGGCGGGACATCCATTGCAGCGTTATTTATCGCGGGTTATATTCCAGGAATTCTATGGGGTATTGCTTGTATGATTGTTGCTTATGTCATAGCGAAAAAACAAGGTTATAAAGTATCAGAGAAAATTAGTTGGAAAGATAGATTATTCTTAACATTGGATGCATTACCGAGTTTATTTTTAATAGTAGTAGTGATTGGTGGTATTGTCGGAGGAATCTTTACAGCAACAGAAGGTGCAGCGGTCGCAGTTTTATATTCTGTAGTACTTTCGCTAATTTATAAAAGCTTAAAAATCAAACAATTATCCAACGTTATCAAAGAAACAGCTGAAATTAGCGGTATGATTTTATTTCTAATCACCGCTTCGGCGTTATTTTCACTTGTGATGAGTTATACCGGCTTACCGGAAGCAATATCCAATGGCATTATCTCAATGACTGACAATCCAATTGCACTGTTATTATTAATCAACGTTATCTTATTAGTCATTGGTACTTTTATGGACATTACACCAGCAGTACTTATATTTACACCAATCTTTTTACCGATTTCAGAAGTACTAGGTCTTGATCCCATTCATTTTGGTATCATTATCGCTTTTAACTTATGTATTGGTAATATCACACCACCAGTTGGTAGTGCGTTGTTTGTAGGAGCAAGTGTAGGCGGTGTACGTGTTGAATCAGTATTTAAATATTTAATTCCATATTTTGTAGCTTTAATTATTTTAATGCTAATCATTACTTTTATACCACAATTATCATTATTCCTTCCAAAATTATTAGGATTATAGAAAAGGAGCAATTATATGACTTTAATTAATGACAATTTTTTATTAAATAGTAAAACAGCAGTAAAACTATACCAGAAAGTTAAAGATTTACCGATTTATGATTTTCATTGTCACTTAGATCCAAAAGAAATTTACGAAAATAAAAATTATGACAATATTACACAGTTATGGCTAGGTGGAGATCATTATAAATGGCGTTTAATGAGAGCTTATGGCATTGAGGAAGCTTTTATTACAGGCAGTGTTGATGATTTTGATAAATTCCAAGCGTTTATGCATATGTTACCGTATGCGATTGTAAATCCGATGTATCATTGGTGTGCATTAGAATTAAAACGCTATTTTAATGAGGATACAGATTTAGATAAAGTGAATATCAGTAAATTATATAAATCATTAAATAAAAAGTTAGCAAAACCTTCACATACACCACAAAATCTAATTAAGCAAAGTAATGTTAAGGTGGTATGTACGACAGATGATCCATGTGATGACTTAAAGTATCATAAGTTATTAAACGAAGATAGCAACGTTACATTTAAAGTTATACCTACATTTAGACCGGATAGTTACGTTTTCTTAAATCATGAATCTATCAATACAAAAATTGACCAATTGAATCAAGCGACTGATTGCGACATCCAAGATTTAAATACTTATATTGATGCATTAAAAGCACGTGTACATTATTTTGATAGACAAGGTGCGCGCAGTTCAGACCAAAGTTTTGAAAAGACACCTTTAGTAACAGCAACGGTTGACACAGCAACTGAAATTTATAATGCGCTCAAACGTGGCGAACAAGTAACAGAAACTGAACAATATGAATTAGCAGGTTATATATTAACTGAAATTAGTAAAGTTTATGAAGAATTAGGTTGGGTTGTACAATTCCACCTTGGACCAACAAGAAATAATAACTCAAACATGTTTAAAATTACAGGACCAGACAGTGGTTTTGATAGTGTAGGTGAACAGTTGAGTGCTAAAAAATTAAATGCATTGCTAGATCATCTTGAGCAAAATCATGCGTTATCAGATACCATCATTTACCCCAATAATGGCAATGATCATTTAATGGTACAAGCAACTGCAGGGAACTTTACAAATAGTCATCACAAAGTCCAACTCGGTGCTGCATGGTGGTTTAACGATACAAAAGAAGGTATGGAACAACATTTAGTAGAGTATGCTAATGTCGGTTTATTATCTAAATTTGTAGGCATGCTCACAGATTCACGTAGTATGATTTCGTATACACGTCATGAGTACTTTAGAAGAATATTATGTAATTTCTTAGGAGATAGAATTGAAAAAGGTGAGATTCAATTATCAGAAGAAACTATCACTCAAATAGTGAAAGATATTTGTTATAACAATGCAGTAAAATTATTCAAAATAGAAGGCGTTGAGGAGGTATAACCATGGAATTATCATTTCGTTGGTATGGGGAAGATGACCCAGTAACATTAAATAATATTAGACAAATTCCAGATATGAAACAAATTGTTACAGCAATTTATGACATTCCAGTTGGAGAAGTTTGGACTAAAGAAAGAATTGCAGCATTAAAACAGTCAATTGAAGATGCAGGTTTGAAATTTGAAGTTGTAGAAAGTTTACCTGTCAGTGAGGAAATAAAGCTTGGTACAGAGAAACGCGATCAACTCATTGAAAACTATAAAACTTCATTGATTAATCTCGCAGAAAATGGTGTTAAAACAGTAACTTATAACTTTATGCCGGTATTTGATTGGACACGTTCACAATTAGACTATGACTTGTCAGATGGTTCCAATACACTGATTTATAACCATGATCAAATTAAAGATATTGATCCACTAACGACGAATTTAAATCTACCAGGTTGGGATGAAAGTTACTCGCGTGAAGAGATGAATCAACTGATTACATCCTATCGTGAAACCTCAGATGAACAATTATGGGACAATCTGAAGTACTTCTTAGATGCTGTGTTACCCACTGCTATCGAACATGATGTGGATCTGGCGATACATCCGGACGATCCACCTTGGCCGATATTTGGCATACCACGTATCATTAAAAACAAAGAAAGCTACGAACGCTTATTAGCTATTAGTAATGATACACATAATGGTATTTGTTTCTGTACTGGTTCATTAGGTTCATTAGCAGAAAACGATTTACCGAATATGATTCGTACATTTGGTGATCACATTCATTTTGTACACATGCGCAATGTTAAACGTATTGGTGATAATTCATTTATAGAAACAGGCCACTTATCTAAAGATGGCTCAGTAGATATGAAAGCTGTTACTGAAGCACTGAGAGATATTGATTACAAAGGGACTATCAGACCTGACCATGGACGTATGATCTGGGGAGAAACAGGTAAAGCTGGTTATGGCTTGTTTGATAGAGCTTTAGGTGCAACTTATATTAATGGCTTAATAGAAGGAGTGAGTAAATAATGGCAATACGATTCAAAGATGTTAATGTCGTTATTACAGGTGCGACAGGTGTGATTGGTTCTACTTTTGTCAAAGCACTTGTAGAAAAAGGTGCTAATGTGGGTATATTAGGTCGTTCAGAAGACAAAATTATAGAATTACAAGATGAAATTGATAAAAATAGACAACAAACTGTAGCGCTCGTTGCAGATGTGCTAGATAAATCAGCTTTAGAGCAAGCGAAACAAACATTCAATGATAAATTTGGTGCAATTACAATACTTATCAATGGCGCCGGTGGTAATCATCCTGATGCGACAACGAATGATGAAATGTACGATAAAGCAGGCGACAAAACGTTCTTTGATCTCACAGAAGAAGGTGTAGATAATGTATTTAAATTAAACTATACTGGAACATTTTTACCATCACAAGTATTCGGTAAAGATGTTGTGGCATCTGAAACAGGAACAATTATCAATATTTCATCTATGAACGCCTTTACGCCGTTGACAAAAATTCCAGCCTACAGCGGTGCAAAAGCTTCAGTAAGTAACTTTACTCAATGGTTGAGCACTTATTTTGCAGGGCAAATTCGTGTTAATGCAATTGCACCAGGATTTTTCGAAACAAATCAAAATAAGGCATTGCTAAGAAATGAAGACGGTTCTTATTCAGAACGTGCTCAAAAAATTCTTTCACAAACGCCAATGAATCGTTTTGGTGTACCTGAAGATATATTAGGTACATTGTATTGGTTAATGGACCATGATATGAGCGGTTTCGTAACAGGTATTGTGGTTCCAGTAGATGGTGGCTTCTCATCATATTCTGGTGTATAAATTAAATAAAATAAATCAAATAAAAATCAACACTTTCATTGTTATAAGGATGAAAGTGTTGATTTTTTTGTTTGATTGTCTGGTTAACATTGTTGTTATTCTATGTGTCATGGTAAGTAATATTATTGCGATATAATACATCTTCTAATTTTTCTAAATTGGATAATGCATTAGCTGAAGTACGTCTGCCGAGTTCTAATACTAATGCATCAATCAGCGCAATAATTGGAATGATTGAAAAATGATCCTTTCTAACGGAAAGCTTTAAAGTAATAGTTGCATGTTCTAAAACTGGTGAAGAGTCATAATCTGTGATTAAAATAATATGGTTGCCTTGACGTTTTGTTTCTTTGACAGCTTGAATCACTGAATTTGTGTAGGGTTCAAAAGCAAAAACAATTAATATATCATTTTTAGTCATTTTAGTAATTTTATCAAAAATAGCATCAGTATCATTACTAAGCTGATGAATATTTAAATAAAATTCGTTTAGTAAATGCTCAAAATATAAATCGGTCGCCCTATAAGGACGATTGCCAAGGATACATACACTCGTTGCATTTTCTATATATTCAACAGCAGTAGCAAAATTTTCAATCAAATCAGGTTTTAATGACTGATTTAATAAATCAACGCTTTTATCCCAAACATCAGTCAATGCATAACCTTGTTC
The DNA here is from genome assembly GCF_038006605.1 of Staphylococcus sp. FSL W8-0271. Taxonomy (NCBI): domain Bacteria; kingdom Bacillati; phylum Bacillota; class Bacilli; order Caryophanales; family Staphylococcaceae; genus Staphylococcus; species Staphylococcus sp. FSL W8-0271. The sequence continues at coordinate 2,296,014 of NZ_JBBOVM010000001.1, read as the reverse complement.
ACGATTGATGTCTCCAAAAGCATTTTTAAGAGAAAACTTATTTTCATTTGGTAAGGCTTCACTGTAAATATCTTTACGAAAATCATTGAAATTTTCATAGTCTAAAGCGTGCATGGTACGCATAACTGTAGAAACGCCTACTTCAGCCTGTTGAGACAATTCTTTAATTGTTATTAAGCCTAAGTCTTCAAAATGTTTAAGTATAAAGTCGCAGAGTTTTTGCTGTTTTTATGGAAAACTTTTGTTAGATGGTCGAGTAGAATTATATCCATTTAGAGTACCTATGTCATGGAAATCGAGATTAGCAATGTTAACTGCAGGTGCAAAAGTAAGAGCTGCAGTGATGAAATATGCAAAAGTTGCTCAAAAGAAAGAAGTTGAAGATTATTGTGTCCAACAACAACGTATTTTAGATTTTATGAATAATAAAACATTTTCAGAATTCACAGGAAAATTACCGATTGATGCAGATGCTATTTTTAGACCAACCGTAAGTAGATCAACAGGTGAACCTGAACAAATTTCGGCTGGAGCAGGCATCGGTTACTTTCATATGATTTGGAATAAAAAAGGCGGGCTATCTCAAAATATAATGGGTGGGCCATCTACATTAACAAACACAATAGCCAACCATTTAAAAAATAAAGTTGAAATCAATGCACACGTACAAGAAATCATTCATAACCAAGACTTTGTAACAGTAAAGTATCAACAAAATGGAACTGAGTTTGTGGAAACCGCAAAGTACGCCATCATAACTACGCCGGCACCCATCACACGTAAAATCACAAAAAATTTAAGTGCAAAGCTAGATTATGCACTTAGCCAAATTAAATATGGACCGCATGTAAGTGCGTCATTTTTAACGAATGAACAAGGTAAACAAATTTGGGATGATGTATACGCATTTGCTACGCCAAAGCGGTCATTTGATATATTAATACACAATTCTAATGTCATTCATGCCCAACAGAAAAATCGTGAACAGGGTAGTAGTTTTATGACATTTTCACCTGCGAATAGAGGTAAAGCATTGATTGACAAATCTGAAGATGAAATATTAGAAATATATCTGAATGATTTAGAAGAGATTCTTCCTGGTTTTAGAGATTATGTTATAGAAGCTAAGGTGAATAAATTTCCTTATGGATCGGCGTATGTGTATCCTGGACGCGCTGATATACAATCAACATTAATAGAACCAGAAGGACGTTTATTTTTAGCAGGTGATTATTTAGGTACGTTTTATACTGAAACAGCCATTCAAACTGGATATACCGCTGCGCAAAATATTAATAGTCTATTAGGTTTTACCAAAAATGAAGATTTACGAGAAGTTTTGTAAGCGTTTACAAAAATGATGTGGAGGCTTTTTTATGACAAATAAATCTATGGAGGATATGCCCTTTTGCAAATTTCACATGAAAATCTTTTCTTATGCGAGTGGCAGTTCTTTTGTTGATGGCTATAGTTTAGGAATTATAGCCATCGCACTTTCAGTAATGCAAAATGATTTTGAAATGTCTGTGCCGATGGTTGGCTTACTAGGTATGGGGACATTAGCTGGTATGATCATTGGCGGTTTAGTTGGTGGTTATTTTACAGACATATTAGGACGTAAGAAAATGTTTATTATTGATATGTTGTTATTAGGTGTTTTTACCACTGCGCAATTTTTTGTTACAGATCCAATGCAGTTAGTAGTGTTGAGACTGTTGATTGGTATTGCTCTAGGTACAGATTATCCTATAGCTGGTTCATTAATGATCGAATTTGCACCTAAAAAGCATAGAGGAGCATTGTTAGGCGGCATTAATGCGTTTTGGTTTATTGGCTATGCCATTTCATATCTTGTTGGTTATTTTATGCTTCCATTAGGTGCAGATAGTTGGAGATGGATGTTATTAAGCGGGGCTTTACCGATTATCTTTTTATTATTAGCTCGACTTAATATGCCAGAATCTCCACATTGGTTAACAAAACAAGGTAAAAGTGTAGAAGCAGCCCAGATTGTTAAAAAATATTTGGTGACGACGTGATTGTTTCAAATACAAACCATGAACATAAAAAAACAAGTTTGGCAGATATTTTAAAAAATGGTTATGGTAGACGTACATTTTTTGTTTCCATGTTTTGGTCATTACAAGTGATGACTACATTTGCTATTGGAACGTATATCCCTGAGATTCTTTCACAATTTGGATTCCATGAAGGTTCACAAAAATACTTAGGATCTGCTGTTATTAATATGTTTTATTTAATAGGTATTTTTCCAGCATTATACTTAGTTGAAAAATATGGAAGAAGACCTACTTTGATATGGCCCTTCTTGATTACTGCACTAGCTTTGTTATCATTAGGTATAGTATCTGGTGGCAACGCTCCATTTTTAATGATACTTGTACTATTTATTATTTACGGTATTTTCAATACAGCTATGGGCAGTCATCAATGGATTTATCCATATGAACTATTCCCTACATATGTACGTGGTACAGGTGGAGGTTTTACTACTACTGTGAGTCGATCAGCATCTGCTTTAAGTACATTTTTCTTTCCGATGATTTTAGAAAATTATGGTTTAAGTGTAACAATGTATATTTCATCGGCACTATTATTTATTGGTTTTATACTGTCGATTTATATGGCACCGGAAACAAAAGGGAAAAATTTAGAAGAGGCAGGAGCTATTTAGGTTGAAATTTAAAGTGTTGTGGTGTTTTTTAAGCATCGCTAAATGGCCTTGATTTGATTGAATATGATTGTTATATGTTGAATGAAGTGAAAAGTTGACTAGATGAACTGTACTTTCATCCTAGTTACTTTTGTTGGGCGGGACAAAGGAATCTACTAGAAAAGTATGATGTTTGTCTCGCTCTTATTTGCTTCGACATATGTATTTTTAATCTTTTAGCACAATGATTGTTTGTTTTGAAAACCTGATAAATAGTACATAGTAACTAACTTCGAAGGGGATGTATGATCAATGAGTAAAGATAATAAGGCAGCAGTTAAGACTGCGCTCGCTTATCTTAGTTTTATTGTTGGCGCAGGATTCACAACGGGCCAAGAACTATTACAATTCTTTGTTAATCATGGAAACTATGCATATATTGCAGTAATTCTTACAGGTATTATTGTAACGTTTGCGACTAGGCAAATTTCAAAAATTGGTTATCGCTTGGATGCGAATACATATGAAATTTCATTGAACCATATTTTCGGAAAGTATGTAGGTAAGATTATTGATTATTTAACTATTTTCTTTTTATTTGGCTTAACTGTTGTTATGATTGCAGGCGGCGGCTCTGCACTTTATCAAGGATTTGGGCTTCCAATGTGGACAGGTTCATTAGCAATTGTAATTTTGCTTTTTATTGTGCTACAACTTAGATTTAATAAAATCATGACAATACTAAGTGTAGTGACACCATTTTTAGTCATCGCAGTTTTAGTGATTGCGGGCTATAATATTATCAATCCTACAATTCCATTTTCAGAGGTAGAACATTACACAAAACCATCTAAAACATCTAGTTCCATATGGTGGTGGGATGCGATTGTTTATGGAGGATTAATCATTGGCAATAGCTTTAGTTTCTTAACCATCGTTGGTAGTGATGCTATGAGTCATAAAACAGCACGCAGGGGAGCATTTTATGGTGGCCTATCTTTTAGTATATTGTTATTAATTATGACGTGTGGATTAATGGCTAATATCCAAAACGCTAATAGTGTAGACATTCCTACATTATTATTGGCAAATGATATACATCCTTATATAGGTGTATTTATGTCAGCGGTGATGATTGGTGTTATTTTCAATAGCTGTATCGGTATGTTGTATCCATTTTTAAGTAGATTTACACGACCAAGTAGTAAAGGTTATGTTGCACTATTAACAATTTCTTTAATTGTGGCTTTTATCTTAAGTTTTATTGGCTTTGTCGATCTAGTGAATTTCGTGTTTAAAACATTCGGTTATATCGGCCTGTTTATCAGTGCTGCGCTATTAGTTAGATGGGTTTATAATAAATTTAGTGAAAAACGTTTAATGTAATCATTAAAAACATAAATAAAAGACGTATAGTAACCAATTTTGTATATAATTGGACTATACGTCTTTTTTATTTAAGATAGAAAGCTAGTAATTGCGTCGACTAGACTATAAAGACCTAAGAAAGTAACGATTAAAACGACAACAAAACCGATAATATTAAGCCAAATGTTATTGACAAAACGGCCCATTAGATTTTTCTTGTTGATGAGAATAAAAATTAATATAGCAACGATGGGTAAAATAATACCATTTAAGGCTTGTGCCACTAATAATACTTCTAATGGTTCAAATCCGAGTGAGGATGTTGTAATACCAATAAGGATAATGACTGCAAAGACAATCTTGTATTTTTTGCTTTCCATGCCACCTTTCCACCCTAATAAGCTGCTTATTGTAGCTGCCGCTCCAGTAGGGGAAGCAATAGCAGATGAAAGCCCTGCTGCAAACAAACCGATGCTAATTGCAAAGGGAGCGGCATCGCCTAAAACAGGTTTGAGTGGACCAGAAAGTTGAATAATACTTTTGACTTCATCACCACGAATTAATGTGGCAGCAGCAATAAGAATAGCTGCTGAAATGATACCACCAACAGTAATCGAAATAATAGTATCCCAACGCGCAAATTTGAGTTCTTTTATACCATTAAAACGTTCGTGTACCGCTGTGGAATGGATGAAGAAATTATAAGGAACTACAGTCGTTCCGATTAATGCTATGACAGTTATTATAGAACCGTTCGGAATTGTAGGTACAAATACACCTTTTAAAATACCAAAAATATCAGGCTTAATGACGATCATAGTTGTAATAAAGATAATGCCCATGATGACCATCAAGAAAATCATTATTTTTTCTAAAAATTTATAATTACCAAATAACCCGATGAGTAAAATAATAAAACCGATAATAGGTGCTACTAGGTTTTCTGGTAAATTTAATAGATATGCTGCACCAAGTGAAGTTCCAATTAAATCGCCACTGATGTAAGCAGCACAACCAATGGTTACAGCTATTAATGTAAACCATACAATAATTAGTTTTCCTACTTTATGGGCAAATAATTCTTGTATCGCTTCGCCTAAACCTTCTCTTGTTACGAGTGATAGTCGAATAATCATTTCTTGGAGCACGATGGTTGTAACAATTGAGAAAACAACAGCCCATAACAGGCTATAACCAAACCCCGCACCACCTTGTGTCATCGTTGTAACGGTTCCGGGACCTATAAATGAAGCGGTGATAATCATACCAGGACCGAGAGATTTAATAATCTTCCTTACATTTTTGACCAATGTCATCACCCCTCATTTATTTTGTGTTATTTAAATAATTCACATGGCCCGCAAGTACATATAATACAGCTGTTGAAACGAAATGGGCAGAGTTTTGGTTAGCGTCTTGCATTGGGTAAACTTCAACATAATCCATACCGCATAAGCCTAATGCACCAAATTCATATATCATTGTTAATAGCTCATAAGAACTTAGTCCATTGCCATCTACTGGCCCGCCTGGATTAAAGGCAAAGTCTAGTACATCACTACATATTGTTAAATACACGACATCTACATCTTTACTCGCCTGTGCATAAATATCTCTAGCATATTGTTTTAAATCCTTAGCAGCTCTAATATCATTGATCGTAAGTGTTACTGCACCAGCTTCTTGAGCGTAACGGCCTGTTTCTGGTTTGTTTCTAGGACCATGAATACCTGTATGAATGATACTTTCATTACGTATACCATCTGTTTCATATAGTCTCATGAATGGAGTGTTACGTGCGTAGGGTTCTCCTTCATAATCGGGCATGTTATCATAATGCGCATCCAAATGTATAATGCCCACTTTTTTACCCGTTTCCGCCAGTGACTTCAGAATAGGGTAAGTGACACCATGTTCACCACCAAAACCAACTAAAAATTTCTCGCTTTCCCATAGCTTTTTAGTGAATTTTTCAATATTTTCGTAGCTTTGTTGATTATTGTGCGCAACAAAAGGCACATCACCTACATCGCCCATTGTTAAATGTTCACTAATATCAATATGATTTAATTCTGGTAAATATTGACTGTAACGTGCTGAGCAAACTCTAATTTGTTTTGGACCTAATTCAACGCCAGTATAGTCACCCCAAGTGCTTTCACCTTCAAAAGGCGCACCATAAATTATGACATCTGTATCTAAATTATCTGTAGATGTGAGATTTTTACTATTTAAAAAGCATGGTACATTACCATAAATATTGTTTTTCATATTGTATAACCTCCCCTTTGTTGTAAATAAGTATATATTGGATAATTTTTTATTTCAAATAAATTCAGAAAATTCTATTTTTAAGCCTTTTGAAAATGTAAATATTTTAATAGGAAAGTATTTTTATATAGAAATTTAGTCTGAGTGTGAAAATTAATGTATAAAAAATAAGCTGATTCAAATTTGAATCAGCTTTTTGCAACATGGAATAGGGAATAAAGTATTATGCCCAACCACGGAAACACGTTGCTTCAGCTGTACGTTTTAGACCTACAACATAAGCTGCTAAACGCATATCCATTTTTCTATTTTCTGCTAAATCATAAATTTTATTAAATGCTTCAACCATTTTTTCTTCAAGTTTCGTGATAATTTCTTCTTCAGACCAATAATAGCCTTGATTATTTTGCACCCATTCGAAGTAAGATACTGTAACACCACCTGCACTAGCAAGTACATCTGGTATGATTAAAACGTCGCGTTGGGTTAATATTTTAGTCGCTTCTTGTGTCGTAGGACCATTAGCTGCTTCTGCTACAATTTTAGCTTGAATTAAATGGGCATTTGTTTCTGTAATTTGATTAGATAATGCAGCAGGAATCAAAATGTCGCAGTCGAGTTCAAATAATTTTTCATTAGGAATGACGTCTTCAAATAATGGTGTTACACGACCATGTTGTTCTTTTAACGCTAGAAGATGTTCAATATCCAGACCCTCAGGATTATATAAAGCGCCTCGACTTTCTGATATCGCGACAATTTTAGCCCCTTTATCATGCAAAATTTTAGCAATAAAACTTCCGGCATTGCCAAAACCTTGAATCGCTACACGAGAACCTTCGATATTAATATTTCGATGTTTCGCAGCTTCTTCAATTGTGATTACAGCACCTAGCGCTGTGGCTCGATTACGTCCTTGTGAACCACCTAATGAAAGCGGTTTGCCTGTAATAAATGCAAATGCATTTGAGCGGTTGATTTTACTGTATTCGTCCATCATCCAAGACATGATTTGTGGGTTTGTATAAACATCTGGTGCTGGAATATCACTGGCAGGTCCTACAAATTGTGAAATAGCTTTAACATAACCACGTGATAAACGTTCTAGTTCTAAATTACTCATTTCTCTTGGATCACATATGACGCCACCTTTACCACCACCAAAAGGTAAGTTTGTGATGCCGCACTTCATTGTCATCCACATGGATAATGCTTTCACTTCCTCAACATTCACATCAGGATGGAAGCGGATACCACCTTTGGTAGGTCCTACGGCTTGATTGTGTTGTGCACGATAGCCTTTAAAAGTTTTAACAGTGCCATCATCCATACGTACAGGAATTCGTATTTCTAAAAATCTTAAAGGCTCTTTGACAAGTTCATACATACCATCGTCAAACCCTAATTTATGTAAGGCTTCTTTCATAATTTCTTGAGTCGAAGTTACTAAGTTATTGTTTTCTGTCATGTTTATCTCCTCTATCATTACTTCAATACTTATAAGTTACTTATATATAAATGTTATCGATAATAAGATATAAAATCAATACATAATGACTGAATTTTTATAAAAGTTTGAAAATTCAATTAATACAAAATATATGATTTTTTGGAGAGAAATTGTCTAGTTTTATGCTTGGATAGGGGGTGATTATAGCTGAGAACTTTAAGTGATTGCTTATAGTGTTGAAAAACAGCGTCGTATAATTGATTAATTATACTGAAAAATTAATAGATATAGAAAGGTATATGATGTTGTAGATAGTAAAATTTAATGTTACTTAAATATGAGTAATCGTTTATAGTTATAATCGATTTATAGGGATGAGTAAATGGATAGTAATGATTAAATACATGTATATCTATTAGAAAGGCTATATTTTTTGTTACACATTGTACTGTGACTTGTCTATCTGAGTTAAGAACTATGCCATAATGTAACTACTTTATTATAGCTGTGAAGCATTAAGAGACATACTTTTTTAATATGAATTATTTACAATTACCATAGACTTTAATACACAACGAAGATATAGCACGCAAATATCATGATGTACAATGAAAGTAAAAATAAATAAAATAGTAATTCACTAATAAACTTTATAGTATAAATGAAACAATAGTGTAATAACACATTTTTATTTAAAATAATTTTGAAGAATAGTTGTAATTTTCAGAAAAAATAATATTATACAATCAAACATTTTTGATTTATAGTATTTTGCAATTTGAAATTAAGGGGTATGATTTTAAGTTCTATATGTTGATTATGTTTTAAAACAAATGAATTGGAGCAAATTTATGACAAATAAATTAAACAGAGAGTTAAGCAATAGACACATTCAACTTATTGCTATTGGTGGCGCCATTGGTACTGGCCTATTTTTAGGGGCGGGTCAGTCTATCAGTTTGACTGGACCATCGATATTACTCACTTACATAATTGTAGGTTTTGTTTTATTTTTATTTATGCGCGCAATGGGGGAAATGTTACTTGCTAATACGAAATACAAAACATTTGCAGATATAGCTCATGATCAAATTGGACCTTTTGCTGGTTTTATAACAGGATGGACGTATTGGTTAACATGGATAACTTCAGGTATGGCAGAAATTACAGCTGTTGCTAAATATGTAGAATATTGGGTTCCAGATTTACCAAATTGGATTACATCATTAGCTTGTATCTTGATACTCATGACTTTCAACTTAACGAGTACAAAAATGTTTGGTGAGTTAGAATTTTGGTTTGCCATTATTAAAGTTGTGACTATACTAGCACTCATAATTGTAGGTGTAGTGATGATTATATTTGCGATCCAAACGCCATTTGGAAAAACGAGTATATCTAATATTTATAGTAATGGTGGATTATTTACTCATGGTGCTTCAGGTTTCTTTATGTCATTTCAAATGGTTGTTTTCTCATTTACAGGTATAGAAATTCTAGGTATTACAGCAGGTGAAACGAGAAATCCACATAAGACGATACCTAAAGCAATCAATAGTGTGCCTATACGTATCTTATTGTTTTATGTAGGGGCCTTAGCAGTTATGATGTCAATTATTCCTTGGCAAGATATAGATCCGAACAACAGTCCATTTGTCAGCTTATTCGTGTTAATAGGCGTACCATTTGCAGCTGGTTTAATCAATTTTGTAGTACTTACTGCAGCATCATCAGCTTGTAATAGTGGTATTTTTGCGAATAGTAGAATACTATTTGGACTATCAGAAAAAGGTCAAACACACCATTTGCTAATGAAGACGAATCATAGAGGTGTCCCTTTTGTTGCAATACTTGTCACTTGTGCATTACTGTCTATAACTGTACTGTTAAATTATTTTATTCCAAATGCGACTCAAGTATTTTTCTATGTAACGTCAATTTCAACTATTTTGTTAGTTGTTGTATGGATGTTCATCATGCATGCGTATGCAAAATATGCGAAATCAAATCCTAACCATCACAAAGAAAGTCAGTTTAAGTTACCAGGTGGTATTCACACTGCAAGATTTGTACAATTATTCTTTGTCTTTGTGTTGTTGATATTATTTATTGTACCTGACACAAGAATGGGTGTTGTATTATCACCAATATGGTTTATCTTACTGGGGCTTATCTATTTTAATTACACGAAAAAAGAAAGAGCGATTCAATTACAAGTTAAAGAAAAAGTATAATAAAAATAATTTTAGGGAATATAACCAAAGTAATGATTACTGATAGGTTATATTCCTATTTTTAGGAGGGAAAAAATGGCAATACAGTATGCTAAAGATAAATCAGGCGTTTATCAAACAATAAATTTGAAAATTAAGAGTGACGTACATCGTATTTTTGATTATTTAAGTACTACAGAAGGGATACAGCAATGGTTTCCGCAATTGTCATTTTAAGAACGAATAGAAGGCGGGAAAATGTTGTTTCACTTAGACGATAGTGAAGATTTAGAAATGCGTATTACACATTTCGAACCAAATAAAACGATTGGTTTTACATGGGATATTGGAAAAGTGAAATTTGAATTATTTGAACATCAATCATATGTAGAACTCATTTTTTATGAATATTTACCTTTTGAATTTCCACATATTACATTAGATTTTGCTGGTTGGCAATTTCAAACCGAAAGTATCAAAAGTATTGCCGAAACAGGCAAGCCATTATCACAACAGGATTGTGATTTTGATGCGAAAAAAACTGAAATTGAAGCCAGCTTAGCTGTGATTTAAAGTGAAAGGCATTAAAAATACTTCCAAAACATAAGGCAAGCAAACGACAGTTCGTTTTCGTTTGCTTGCCTTATTAATGTGATATAAGTATATGGTAGATGACAAATTTTGTTACATCCACATTTAGATGATTAGATTAGATTATAAATGATTATATTAATAATTGTTGTTTTTAGCTGCTTTTTTTCCATGTAATAGGAAATAAAGTACAATTGATAAAATAACGAGCGCAGCCATGGTGATATATAGGTTACGATAACCCATAATTGGAATAATCACACCTAAAATAAATGGTCCTATACCAGCGCCGAAATCTGCAAACATATAGAATGTAGAAGTCGCGAGTCCAATTTTTTTAACTGGAGACTGTTGTATAGCAATAGCTTGTGCGCTTGGAATGATAGTACCATATCCAACGCCAATGAAAATTGCTGAAATAAGCAATAATAAACTTGTGTGTGTTGCACTTAAAAGTATAAGTCCAAGCATGAAACTAATTAATACTGGATACATCACTTTATTTTCACCGTAATGATCATAAATTTTTCCAGTAAACGGACGTGTAACAAATGTACTCACTGCATATACAATAAAGAAGAAACTAGATGCCGTAGCAAGATTGATTTGTTCTGTATAAACAGTTAAAAATGATAGTACACTAGAATAAGCGATACCAACGAATATGATTACAACAGATATTGATAATGCTTCTTTTTGGATATAAGCACTAAGTCCTTTTTCCTTGGAATTATTGTCTGTTGTTGACGGTTCTGCTTTTGGTAACCCTTTGATAAACAATGAGATAACAAAAGCGATAATAATGACTGCCAAGCTAACGATAAAAATAGATTCAAAACCAAATCTTTGATTTAATATGATACCAGTGAATGGTCCGATTGCTGAAGCGGTCGTTACGCTTAATGCATAATAACCGATACCTTCACCTTTTCGTTTATCTGGAATAATTCTAGATGAAATGGTTCCAGTTGCAGTTGACGATAAACCAAAAGCAATACCATGCAGTAATCTTACGATCATTAATATAAGAAGACTGTTGATTGCAAAGTATAAGCCAACTGTAATAATTGAGAAAATAATACCATATATTAATACTTTTTTAGGCTGCAGATTATCGATGATTCTGCCAGAAACTAAGCGTCCAAATAACATACCGATGATAAATATACCAGCTGCTAAACCACCCATACTTTCTGAAGCGTGGTATTTATCAATTGTAAATATAGTGACAGTGACGATTAATGTATAATGGATTAAATACATTAAAAAGTTTGTCATTGTAATGAAGATAAAATCTTTTGACCAGAGTTTATCGTACATATTTAATACCGTCCTTTAATATAAATTTTTTCAACCATCATTTATTATAATAGATAATGTATACTAATGTATAATTTGAATTTTTTAAGTTTACATAAGCTTTACTGATATAAGGAGGATACAATGAATTTTGAACAATTATCGTATGTTAAAAAGATTTATGAGTTAGAATCTATTGTTCACGCTTCGGAAGCAATGCATATTAGCCAATCAGCGATGAGTCAGTCTATTGCTAATTTAGAGTCAGAGTTAGGGTATAAAATTTTTAATCGTTCACGTAAAGGGACATTGCCAACGGAAGTTGGAAAGCGACTTATACCTTTAATTATAGATATTTTAGAAGCTCAGACGAGTTTATTATCGGAAGTAGAGGCATTGCATAGTAATATCAAAGGTTCATTAAAAATAGCGACGATACCAACCTTATTTAATAAAATTGTACCAAAAGCTTTATCAAATTTTAAAAAAGACTATGCGCATATTGATGTAGAAGTATTTGAAAGTGATAGACAAGAAATTATAAAAATGATTGAAAATAATGAGATTGATATCGGACTTATAGGGAAAACTGAAAATGAGACTTTTAGTCATCACATCGTCCCACACTCATTGAATTTATCTACTGACTTTAAATTAATTGTACCTAAAAAATCTAAACTATCATTAAAAAGCATGGTTGAAATGGAATCAATTAAACAATTTCCTTTTGTCTTGTATGATCGCAATTTTTATCATAATAATTTTAAAGCATTTGAAGATGAAAATGGTCCATTAAAAATTGTGTTTAGAACGAATAATCCAAGTGTATTGATTAAAACAGTTTCCGAGGGGTTGGGTGTAAGTATTGTATCGAGTTTGATACTAGAAGATGATCCGTTCATACTTAATGGTTTGATTGAGATGCTCCCCATTGGCTCACCATTTGATTATTATATTTATTTTACAGCTTTAACAAATGTTGATCGCGTGAACGAACAAACCATTCGTACTTTTATTGAGTATTTGAAAAATTAAAGTCGCACTTCCCAACTTGTTGGGTTAGTGGGACTTATGCATGAGCGGAAGCTCGAGTAAACCTTTAAAGCACTTCCCAACTTGTTGGGTTAGTGGGAGTTATGCATGAGCGAAAGCTCAAGTAATTCTTTGTATTTTGAAGTTAAAGTACTAACATAATGATCATACTAGCGGAACTATAAAACTTATGAGTGGATTTTATCGACGAATTGATAAAATTGTGTAATATCCGACAATTGTTGATTACATTTGATACTGTCAAAACAAATATAGTCACCTTTTTTGGTATATTGTCCATCACCAGAAGTACGTGTTTTACGCATAAATAGAGCGACATTAGATTCTTTATTACAAATTGCGCAATAGCCCTTAACGGTTTGGTTAGCAATGTCGCCATAAAAACCTGTTAAAGTTCCTTGCTCGTTATAATAGATGATAAATTTTCTGTTTGAAGCGATATCGTTCCATCCGATATAAGTACTTTCCAAAAGAATTTCATCACTAATAAGCGGTGATTTAAGCTTTTTAATTTTACGAAAAGTTTTTTCGACTTGTTTTTTTGAGGGGTGTTCAAAGGGTATAACGTATGTCTGTAAAGTTTCTAATATTTTATCTACTTGTACTTTAGTAATACGTATGTTCATTAATTTTTCAATCGCTTCAGTCAACGTATCATCTGTTTGATGAAACTGCTGATAAATGTCTATTTTAGTTGTTTCTTTTATAGAAGCAATTGTATTTAAGTCATTTACTGATTTATAAGCATTAAGTAAATGTGCGATTCGTTCTTTAATATAGTTAAATTGATATGGATAAATTTGTTTTTCCAATTTTTTTAAATTCCTTTCACATTATAATTCTTAAAAGCAAAAGATGCTTTGTGAAAAGAAATTTTAAACAAAGCATCATACTATAGACAGTAATTGCTTTGTATTAATAATGAAGCATTGTTATGCAACATATCATCATCTCCACATATTGTATTTGTTTGTTTTATATCAAATTACCAAAGAAATGTCAAAATCTATATATTATAAAATTTTCCTATATAGCGAGAAGTCAAAAGCTTAACAATCATTAGCTTACAACGACAATATCGTAAAATATAATTAGTTGATTCATGTACACGCGTAGTATACAAAAAAGCGCTTTTATAGTACAATGTTTGTAAATGATAGATGTTTGTCCACTACGAAAATACATTACGATTTCTGTAATAAACAAGGGAGTTTTTGATTATGAAAAAGATAATGATTACAGGTGCTTTAGGTCAAATTGGTACTGAGCTCGTAGTAAAATGTAGAGCGTTATATGGCAATGATAATGTACTTGCCACAGATATTAGAGAACCAGAAACAGGTTCGGCGATTGCTAATGGACCATTTGAAATTTTAGATGTTACAGATAAAAACAGAATGACGGAAATTGTTGAGTCTTTTAAACCAGATACATTTATGCATATGGCGGCATTATTATCTGCAACAGCTGAAAAAAATCCACAATTTGCATGGGATTTAAATATGGGTGGTCTTTTAAATGCTTTAGAAGTAGCTCGAGAATATGACTTACAATTCTTTACACCAAGTTCAATTGGAGCTTTTGGTCCTTCAACACCGAAAGTGAACACACCACAGGTTACGATTCAACGACCAACTTCTATGTATGGCGTTAACAAAGTTGCTGGTGAGCTATTATGCCAATATTACTTTGATAAATTTGGTGTAGATACAAGAAGTGTTAGATTCCCTGGATTAATATCACATATTAAAGAGCCTGGTGGCGGTACAACAGATTATGCAGTAGATATTTATTTTAAAGCAGTTCGTGAAGGTCAGTATACAAGCTATATTGCTAAAGATACATTTATGGATATGATGTATATGGAAGATGCAATTGACGCTATTATCAAGTTAATGGAAGCAGACGGCGTAAAATTAATTAATCGTAACGCCTATAATTTGAGTGCGATGAGCATTGAACCAGAAATGGTCAAAGCGGCAATTCAAGAGCATTACCCAGATTTTAAATTAAATTACGAAGTTGACCCAGACAGACAAGGTATTGCTGACAGTTGGCCAAATAGTATTGATACAAGTTGTGCTAGAGCAGAGTGGGGCTTTAATCCTAAATATGATTTGACTAAAATGACAGAAGTTATGTTTAAAGAAATCTCAAATAAAGATAAAGTAAGATAATTACTTTTGAAATAATCGATGACAAAGCGATTAAGGTATAAACTTTTAAAAAGTAAGAGCGCTAATTCACTTTGGATTAGTGCTTTTTATATTTGAAGTTATATCATCATGTACGTGAATGCTTCTTGTCTGATATATGGTTTAGCCATATAATCTTGCAGTTATGACGTTCCTTGAGTGTTAGTGTTGTACAATACCTTTGTACAGCTTTTAATACTCAAAAAAGCCTTTTTCCTATCGTTCACTACACAATATCAATGAAAATTTTGAACTTAGTTACTAATATTAATAGATTGTGATATATCAATATCGATTTCCGTAGTATCTCAAAAAATGTGAACGTTCATGCTTTAATCAGTGACATCTATGTATTATCTTCTATATGATGTTACACTTGAATCAATTAATTTCATTAGTTTAACCAAAGATGTTGTTATTTTTTTAATTTTTTGAAAATTATTGAATGAAACTATTCTGATTGGTATAATTTAATGTATTAGTTATTAATAGAACATTGGAGGAAACAGTCATGTCAGAAAAAATAAAATTGATACAGCGTGAAAGCCTTAAAGAAAAACCAGATCCAAGTAATTTAGGATTTGGGGAATATTTCACAGATTATATGCTAAGTTTCGATTACGATACTGATCAAGGATGGCATGATTTGAAAATTGTACCTTATGGACCGATTGAACTTTCTCCAGCGGCCCAAGTATTACATTATGGACAAGCAGTATTCGAAGGATTGAAAGCTTATAAACATGACGGCGAAGTAGATTTATTCCGTCCATCTGAAAATTTTAAACGTATTAACAATTCTTTAGCACGTCTAGATATGCCTCAAGTTGATGAAGATACGTTATTAGAAGGTTTAAAACAATTAGTAGATATCGAACGTGATTGGGTACCAGAAGGAGAAGGCCAATCATTATACATACGACCATATGTATTTGCTACAGAGGGTATTTTAGGTGTACGACCTTCATATTCATATAAATTATTAATTATTTTATCACCTTCAGGTTCTTATTACGGTGGTGACTCTTTAAATCCGACAAAAATTTATGTAGAAGATGAATATGTACGTGCAGTCCGTGGTGGTGTTGGTCATGCAAAAGTAGCTGGTAACTATGCGGCTAGCCTTTTAGCACAAACAAATGCATCAGCACAAGGCTATGACCAAGTACTATGGTTAGATGGTGTAGAGCAGAAATATGTGGAAGAAGTCGGCAGTATGAATATCTTCTTTGTAGAAAATGGAAAAGTGGTAACACCTGCATTAAATGGTAGTATTTTACCAGGTATCACACGAAAAACAGTTATTGAATTAGCGCAAAACTTAGGTTATGAGGTAGAAGAACGTCGTGTATCTATCGATGAATTGATTGAAGCGCATCATAATGGTGAATTGACTGAGGTGTTCGGTACTGGAACAGCAGCGGTGATTTCACCAGTTGGTCAATTAAAATACGGCGATACTGAAATCGTTATTAATAATAATGAAACAGGAGAAGTAACTCAAAATTTATATGATCATTATGTTGGTATTCAAAGTGGTAAGCTTGAGGATCCGAATGGTTGGAGAGTAGTCGTACCAAGATATTAAATTTCTCCCCAAAAGATAACAATAAACAGCACAATAAAAGGAGCAAGTCAGAAATCTCACGTTACTAAAGATTTCAGCGTCTTGCTCCTTCTTTTTTGTTGAAAACTATTAACAGACAGTCTGCGATGGTTTAACTTAATGCCAATATTTAAATAGCGGGCCATCTTTGCCATATATTGGATCTGTGTCAGGTAAACTTGCGTTTTTGATGTTCTCTATATTTTGTGGCCATTCGTCAGGGTTTCCAGTACAAAAATCATAATCTTGACCATTTGGATAGGCACCTATTACTGCAAAATTATGATAACTGTGAACTCGTTTATGACCATAACCAGCTGGTATGATAATGACATCGCCTTGCTGAATATCTACATGAGGCCCCAATTCACCACCTAGTTGTACGATGGCATTTCCTGAAACGACAATTAGGACTTCATGTGTATTGCTATGATAATGATGTATTGGAAATATGCCGCTACGCCAAGCGTTTGGCCAATTGTTTTTATTTAAAATATCTAGAGGTCTTTCTTCTTGTTTGATTACATTTTTATATAGCAGCAAGGCATATTTAGGGTTATTGGGAATTGAATCATCACTGTCGCAAGAAATGGTTTCAATTTTAACATTAGGGTTAGGCGCCAAACTTTTCACCTCTTTTATAGGTATTACTATATCTCATAACCTAAATATTAGGATTTTAAACGGTGTTCACAATCGGTATGTTAGTTGAGTTATTTGTTTTAAGAACGATTTTTATATTAAAATTAAGTAGTAAGTTGAGGGATACATATTGTTAAACATAGGAGCTGTTTAAAACATGGAATGGATATTATTTGATAAAGATGGCACAATCATATATTTTGATCGCAGTTGGATGAAAATCGGATTGCAACTCGTTGATGATTTTATGGCAACATATAAGGATGCAATTGACGATATAGATGAAGGTTACGCGTATTTAGGTGTTATAGATGGTGAAATTCAACCAGGTACGATTATGGCTTCAGGCGCATTAGATGAAATGATTGAGGCATTTTGTAAAATTGCAAATCAAGATGTAACAAGTTGGGCTCAACAAAGAAGTCAAGTGCTCGTCGATAATAGGGTGCCAGAAAATGTTTTAGTTGAAGGCATCAGTGAAACATTAGATATGTTAAAGCAAAGAGGTTACAAACTAGGTATTGTGACAAGTGATTCTAAAAGAGGGGTAGAACAATTCTTGGAATACACGCAATTCGACCATTACTTCGATATTGTGATTTCTACTGAAGCGGATGCCGTTGAAAAACCAAATCCTGAAGTGCTAAATCCACTTTTTTATAGATATGATATAGAACCTGAAAATGTAGCCATTATCGGTGATACTGCGAATGATATCCAAACTGGCATCAATGCTAAATTAGGGTTGAAAGTTGCAGTTTTAACAGGTGTTGGTTTAAAAGAATCATTTACTAAAGCGGATTATATTTTTGAAACTGCAAATAGTGTAGTCGACATATTATAATAATGGGACTAATCCACAAAATATAGGAGTGGGACAGAAATCTAATTTTATTAAATAGATTTCGTCGTTCCACCTTGGCAAGTATGGCTAGAATTGAAAAAACTTGATTTAAAGCGCATTTTCAGTTCAATCACCTACTGTCAATATGGGATTGGCTTGGTACGAATCCATTATGTCTTAGTCTCTATTTGTAAAAAAACGTAAACGAGGTGGTTGAATGATTGATGGAAGATATGCAAATTATCGCGGTGAAACATATAAAGTTGTAGAAATTGTAAGTAATGAAGTATTGTTAGTCACTGAGGATGAACGAGCTACGGAACATGGTTTTGAAGCACAAACGCATCGTCACGCTGCACATACATTATATTATAAACATGTAGCGAGAGATGATGTTGATGAACTTTATGAACTATATCAAGAAGCGAGATATAGTGGTGCTATTTTTGATTTATATCAAGACTTAGAGGGGCAATTATATATAGGTACTGAAGACGAAGATAAAGCAAGTACATTTGGTCTCGACCAAACTGAGGAATATTATTATAGTAAGTATGTAGATGAAGACGAGATAGAAAAGATTATTTATCGTAAACATATTGAATAAAGTCCCACTTCCCAACTTGTTGGGTTAGTGGGACTTATGCATGAGCAGAAGCTCAGGTAAACCTTTAAACCACTTCCCAACTTGTTGGTTTAGTGGGACTTATGCATGAGCAGAAGCTCAAGTAAACCTTTAAAGCACTTCCCAACTTGTTGGGTTAGTGGGACTTATGCATGAGCAGAAGCTCAGGTAAACCTTTAAACCACTTCCCAACTTGTTGGTTTAGTGGGACTTATGCATGAGCAGAAGCTCAAGTAAACCTTTAAAGTACTTCCCAACTTGTTGGTTTAGTGGGACTTATGCATGAGCAGAAGCTCAGGTAAACCTTTAAACCACTTCCCAACTTGTTGGTTTAGTGGGACTTATGCATGAGCGAAAGCTCAAGTAAACCTTTAAACCACTTCCCAACTTGTTGGTTTAGTGGGACTTATGCATGAGCGAAAGCTCAAGTAAACCTTTAAACCACTTCCCAACTTGTTGGTTTAGTGGGACTTATGCATGAGCAATGGCTCAGGTAATGGGTTAACTTGATGGTGCGTGCAGGAAAGAATTGATTTCTTTCAAAAGATATTGTTGTCCTGCGTTTTGTTCTACATTACAAAATCTGTTTTATATGGTACTATTCTTGATTTTGCAAATGTTTTAAGCAATAAACGTATTATCGTTGATCTACATTTCGATAAGTTTCAATAATATGACGGATTTTATCAATAACAGGATTTAGTGATTCTGGATCTGCATGTAAATCATATTCATTGATGTTCACTCTTACAACTGGACACGCATTGAATTCACTAATCCAATCTTCATATCGTTTGAATAATTTTTTCCAATATTCTGGATCTGTTTCAATTTCCATTTGTCGACCACGTTGTTTGATGCGATCAATCACTTCATCATAATCACATTCTAAATAGATAAGTACATCTGGTTTTGGGAAGTATGGTGTCATGACCATAGCATTAAATAGTTCGGAATATGTGTTGAAGTCTTCTGGACTCATTGTCCCTTGTTCTTCATGCATCTTAGCAAAAATATCAACATCTTCGTATATAGAGCGATCTTGGATAAAGCCGCCGCCATATTCAAACATACGTTTTTGTTCTTTGAAGCGCTCTGCTAAAAAATAAATTTGTAGATGAAAGCTCCAACGTTCAAAATCATGATAAAACTTATCTAGATAAGGGTTATGATCTACATTTTCAAACGATGTTTTAAAATTTAATCTTTGTGCCAATGCTTTCGTTAATGTTGATTTTCCAACGCCGACTGTACCAGCGATTGTTATCACAGCATCTTGAGGGATACCGTATTTATTCATCATCTTTTCCTCCAATCAATGGTTGTACTAAATCTAAAATATAATTATAATCATTTTCTTGCTTCATAAAATCTAAATCAGTCGTATCTATTCGAATGACACTTTCACCATCTGCTTTTAACGAACGATAATAGGCATTGTAATCACGTTTTAAATTAAGTAAGTAGTCGTCTTCAATCTGATGTTCGAAGCTACGATTACGTAACGCGATACGCTTTTTCAATATTTCTAAATCTGCATCTAGAAAGATAATCACATTTGGCATTTCTAAATCTTCAGTTAAAATATCATAAATTCTAGAGAATTTATTAAATTCAGAAGGTGTTAAAGTATTATTTGCAAATATTTTATTTTTATAAATATGGTAATCACTTACAATACCTGTAGGAATTGCTTCAAGATCTTGAAATTGTTTGTAACGATTACATAAAAAGAACATTTCTGTTTGAAAACTCCATTTGGAAATATCTTCATAAAAATCGGATAGAAAAGGATTTTCATTTACGATTTCTTTTTCTTCATAATAATTAAAAGTCTGGCTAAGTTTATGTGTTAATGAAGATTTACCGACGCCAATCGGCCCTTCAACAGCAATAAATTGTTTTTTCATGTTTTTACCGCTCCAATGTTAAAATAGACAATAAATATTGTACCATATGTGAGGTGATAGACACATGTATACTGACCAATTTTATATGAAAATTGCGCTAGAAGAAGCGCGGAAAGCTGGTGCTATTGGAGAAGTACCAATTGGAGCTATTGTCGTGAAAGATAATGAAGTTATTTCACGAGCGCACAATTTACGAGAATCCACTCAAGATCCTACTGCACATGCTGAACATATTGCGATTCAAAAAGCTGCAAAACAGCTTAATAGTTGGAGGTTAGCGTCCTGTAAACTTTATGTTACTTTGGAACCTTGTGTAATGTGTTCAGGTGCAATCGTCATGAGTCGTATTCCTGAAGTAATCTATGGTGCACAAGACTTAAAAGGTGGTTGTGCAGGTAGTTTGATGAATCTGTTGCAAGAATCGCGATTTAACCATCGGGCCAAAGTTACTACAGGTGTATTAGCAGAGGAGTGTAGCCAATTATTGAAGACATTTTTTAAAGATATTAGACAAAAGAAGAAAATCATACGAACAGAGGATAATACAAATAGTGAAACATTTGGTAAAATATGAAATGTGTTACAAAATTATGGCAATTTGAGAATGAGTATTCAATCGGTGTTTTGAGATAAAGTAGAAACGAGGTAAATCAATGATAAATTTAATTGCAACAGATATGGATGGTACGTTATTGAACGCTGCACATGAAATATCAGAAGAAAATATCCAAGCTATCAAATATGCACAATCACAAGGCATAACTGTAGTCATTGCTACTGGTCGGGCATTTTATGAAGCAAATGGACCAATCAATCAAACAGACTTAAAAGTGCCATATATTTGTTTGAACGGTGCAGAAGTCAGAGATGAATCATTTAATATTATGAGCACTTCAAATTTAAATAGAGAACTCATAAATCGCATTACGGTAGAATTAAATAAAGAAAACATTTTCTATCAAGTGTATACCAACTTAGGCATCTATACTGAGAATCCATTACGAGACTTAGAGATTTATATTGATATTGCACAACGTGCTGGTCAAGAAGCAGATGTAGAAAAAATTAAAAGTGGCATTCAAAAACGTATAGATAACGGTACATTAAAAGTAGTTGAGAATTATGACAAAATTCAAGATACACCTGGTGAAATTGTGATGAAAATATTAGCTTTTGATAGTGATTTAGAAAAAATTGATCGAGTAAGTGAAACATTAGCAAAATCAGAAAGTTTGGCAATTTCTTCTTCATCACGCGGAAATATAGAAATTACGCATTCAGATGCACAAAAAGGTATTGCTTTAAACACGATTGCAGAGCGTCTAAATATTGATATGGAAAATGTTATGGCAATCGGTGATAATATGAATGATGTTTCAATGTTGGAACGCGTCGGTTATTCAGTTGCAATGGAGAATGCAGCTCCAGAAGTTAAAGCAATCGCAAAATATGAAACTGACTCTAATGAACAAAGTGGTGTTGGTAAAGCGATAATGAAACTACTTAGAGAAAATAACAAATCATAGCATGAGGTGAAAGGATAAATGAAAGGATTAATCATAATAGGGAGTGCTAAAATGGGCTCGCATACAAATGCTTTAGCTCATTATTTAAAAGGTCATTTTGAAGACCAATATTTTGAGGTTGAGATCTTTGATCTAGCGGAACACTCAATTCATCAACTGGATGTCTCTGGCGTTTCTTCACCAAGTGAAGTGTATAAAAATAATTTAACATTATTACAAACGAAAGCGCGAAATGCAGATTTCTTTATATTAGGAACACCAAACTACCATGGCTCATATTCTGGTATTTTAAAAAATGCATTGGATCATTTAACGATGGATGATTTTAAAATGAAACCAGTTGGATTAATCGGTAACAGTGGTGGAATTGTAAGCTCTGAACCATTGTCTCATTTACGTTTGATAGTACGTTCATTACTCGGAATCGCAGTACCAACGCAGATTGCGACGCATGATACAGACTATAATAAATTAGATGATGGTACGTATTACTTGGATAACGAGGAGTTTCAATTACGTTCAAGACTATTTGTGGATCAAATTATTTCATTTGTGAAAAATAGTCCGTATGAACACTTGAAATAATGTGAAGTCATTTTTGAATAGGGGTTACGATGCAAGTTGTATCTCGCTATGTACATAATCTAAAGGGTTTTGGAGCGCATATGAAATCAAACATTACTTTGATTTCATATGCGCTCTTATGTTGCTGAGGTTTAATTAGGCAGTACTGTGAAGTATTGAATTAACTATTAAATGATACTGTTCAATCAGCTGTTTAATTTCTTCTAACTTGATATCATGCAAATAAATACATCTTTCATCAGATTGATCTCGAGATTTTTTTAAAAGGTTAAGTTCGATAAAATGGTTGATTTGTGAAGAAACAGGTGAATTTTGGACTTGTAATAACTTTTTTAATTCAATGGCATTTATTTTATTCTTATTAAGATAGAGCAATTTATCCAAAATGATTACCTCAGAAATCGTAAGATTCAAATTTTGTTTCACTACTTTATTAATCAATCCTCTTTTTTCTTCATAAATAATTGTATTCATATTGTCACCACACTTTTAATATTTTGCTTTTATGCGTTAAATTGAAATTGTTGATAGAAATAGAATTTTAAATGTTGAATTACTGACTAGTTTCTTATGGTATTTAAAATCAGAAGGTTGGCAACCAATAATATTATTGAACAGATAACAATATTCATTTTGACTACGAAAATCATAGCGTTGTTGAACAATGTTTAAATGATCACCATTAAGCAAATCACATATGGAAGCATGAATTTTAGATGACGTAATATATTGAGATAACTTACAGTTCATCAATGTTGAAAATTCTCTTGATAAAAAGCTATTATTTACAAAAAAATAATTAGCAATTTCTTTGCAGGTAATTTTAGTCGTTAAATGCGTATTAACATATTGTACGACATCTTTAATTAAAGATGTTTTATAACTGCATTGTAATTCAGAACTTTGAAAATTTTGATACTCAGAATATTTTATACTTTTAATTAAATCTTTAATGGCATTGTTCGGATTGGTTATAGATTGATGTTGAATCGCATCAATTATATCTAATAATTTGAGGCGTATCTCTTTTTTTAACGATATATGTTTAAACGTGTTAAAATTTAGTTGCTGGAAGTATTGATAATATTAAAAATTATTTAGTGAAAGACAGATTAAACTACCGTTAAAAGAGATTTGTTTAATGGATTCATAGTCGTGGATATGAAATATGTCACCTACTTTAAAATGATGGAAAGTAGTGTTTTTCAAAGCCACAAATTCTCCTTCTGTTACTAAAAAAATATGTAGAAAATGAGGTCTGCTTAATTGGCTTATAGAGCCATACTGCGCATGTTTTATTTTAAAAGTATCATCCATTTTATTGGTTTCACCACTTACATCAAAATAAAAATTGATTATAAACTACTACTGTAATTATTTTAATATGAAAATTGTATATAGAACATTAATAAAATTTAACAGTTAATATACATTATTTTATAATTAGTTGTAGATGGATATATTTAGTGGTGGTATTTTTAAATGAACCATTAAAATTTTACTGTTACAAATTTAACTAATGAATTTGGAGAAAAATAACATTATTTAGTAAGGATGGAAAGTTTAATTGTTGAGAGAATGTTTTGAAATTAAAATAAAAATTGAATAAAAAATAATAGGCTACTAAACTTCTATATCATTTAGAAATTAAGTAGCCTATTTTTGATGATTTGCTGTGTTAATTTATAGTTATAATTACTGTTTTCTATATTTTATTTTTGCAAAAGCGTCATGTTGGTGAATAGATTCTTCGTTTCTACACTCAATATCAAAGCCCTCAATCCAATCAAAATCGACTAAATCTGCTGCGATAAGGCGAATTAAATCTTCAACAAATCTCGGATTTTCATAAGCGCGTTCTGTGACACTTTTTTCATCTGGTCGTTTTAATATAGGGTAAAGTATAGAACTTGCGTTGGCTTCCATTGCATCTAAAATTTTTTCTTTGTAGTCATCTGTTAAAATAGTTTCGTTATTCAAAATTGCTTTAACGGTAATGATACCGCGTTGGTTATGCGCCGAGTACTCACTGATTTCTTTTGAACAAGGGCACAATGTTGTAACTGCAGCTTGTAGTGTAATTTCTTTTCTTGTAATATTTTCCTTGTTTATCGCCATACCGTATGTCACATCTGCATGGCCTACAGCTTTGATATTCGTGATTGGACTGTAGCGATCAAAGAACCATTTAGCTGAAACATCAACGCCAGCAGCATTTTGTTCCATGCGTTCTTGTAAGCTACGCAAAAGACGATACAAAGAATCGAAATCTAATTCAATGCCGTTGTCATAGTGTTTTTCAACACTTTCTAGAATACGACTCATATTTATACCTTTTTCATCTTGATTAAGGCTTGTTGAGAAACTGAAGTTTCCAGCTGTTTGAAAACGGTCAACTAATACAGGATATACAAGATTTTTAATACCTACTTCTTCAATTTCAAATAAGTAGTTTTTGTTCGTACTTTGCAAATCTTTCATTTCTTCTTTAACGGTTGGTTTTGTACCTTCGATTGGATCAACTGAACCAAAATGTTTCCATCGACCTTCTCGAGTTGATAAATCAAATTCTGTCATGATATTGCCTCCACTTAAGATTCAAAGTTATAAGTCCAATAAGGTTCAACTTCTAAAAAGCTTTGCGCTTCTCCAGAAACATCAGGTGTAGCAAGTTGTTTCAAGAATGGTCCTGTTTGAGATGCGTGTGCTTCAAATGCGCGAAGTTTTACCTCTTTATAATCACTGATCTCATTTAGAATGTCAGGTTCACCCAATTTTTCAGGCGCATCATTACTAAATGCAACAAGTTGTAGACGGGGTCTTTCTGATGGCTTCATGCGTCCCACAGTTCTCACGACTGCTTCTGCTGTAGCTTCATGGTCTGGGTGTACTGCAAATTGAGGGTAGAACGATATGATGACGGATGGATTTAATTCATCAATTAATGACTGTACCATCTCATCCATTTCGTCGTGAGGTTCAAATTCTACAGTTTTATCACGTAAGCCCATTTTGCGTAAATCAGTTATACCGATGGCAGCCATCGCAGCTTCTAATTCTTTTTCACGAATGTCAGGTAAAGATTCACGAGTGGCAAATGGTGGGTTACCTAAATTACGTCCCATTTGACCTAATGTTAAACAAGCGTATGTGACTGGTACACCATTATCTATATAACGTGCCAATGTCCCTGCAGATGAGAATGATTCATCATCTGGATGTGGAAAAATAACTAATACATGGCTTTCCTCTGTCATGATTCATCCTCCTTATGCTTTAAATGGTTGAGTGCTTATTTCTAAAGCAGCAGCTAGTTGACCTTCATAGTTAAAGCCAGCTAATAGAAATTCACCTTGCTCATTTATTTCGTAATGTGTTAAACCTTGAACGTAGACCCAACCGCCATCTTTTAGTTTTAAACCTACACGATATGGGTCTTTATTACCACCTTTAAGCTGTGCATGCTCAAAAGTGACTTGAATATTTCTTAAAAAAGTGCCCGCGTTAAATACACGTTGGTCAAAATGTGCAGCATATGCACCATTCGTCGTCTCTACATGTAAATACACGGGTTTATCTTCATATGAAGAAAGTAATGTTTGTACTTTTTCATCTATTATTGATTCCAAACTTTTTGCCTCCTTGATTCCAAACCCCTATACTTTTATGCAATAAATTGTACGATACAAGTGTTAATAAAAATAATCAGTCTAATCTTTAGTGTAAACTGACTTTGAAACATTTTCTACCTGAAAAATGAATTTCAACTTAGATTTATACATAAAATTTTGATTATCTATTTATTTTACTAAAAACAGCGATGAAAATGTATTAGTCTGCTCATTATACTTTTAGTCATTTTAAACAATCATTACAATTTATCAAATATCGATTTTCTGTAAAAACGATTAAAAGCACGTATAATAGAAGTGTATTCACATTTTGTTTATAGCTAATGACAAATTCAATATATTTGGGAGGGCAATAACATGAAAATCACAAATTTAGGGTCTAGGGCATATGCTTCATTTTATGTTGCATGTGAATTGTTTAAACAAATGAGTCAACAACCACATAGTAAATTAGGATTAGCTACAGGTGGGACAATGGTAGAAGTTTACGAATTTCTAGTTAGTTTACTGCAAAAGAATCAATTAGATGTATCTGGAATAGAAACATTTAATCTAGATGAATATGTCGGTTTATCTGCGACGCATGAACAAAGTTATCATCGTTATATGAATGATATTTTATTTAATCGTTATCCACATTTTACGAAATCTTTGATACACATTCCTGATGGAGCTGCAGAAAACTTAATGGAAGAAACGAAGCGATATGAAGATTTAATCAATCAAAAAGGACCAATGGATATACAAATATTAGGTATTGGTGAAAATGGTCATATCGGTTTTAATGAACCAGGGACTGATATGAATAGTACCACTCAAGTTGTGGATTTAACTGATAGTACAATCAATGCAAATAGTCGTTATTTTGATAATGAAAGTGAAGTACCTAAACAAGCTGTGTCCATGGGTTTAGCTTCAATTTTAAAAGCGAAAAGAATCATTTTGTTAGCATTTGGAGAGAAAAAAAGAGAAGCAATTGAACAATTAGCTAAGCATGAAGTTAATAAACAGGTTCCAGCTACGATTCTGCTTGCACATCCTGATGTTGAAATTTACGTTGATGACGCTGCAGCACCTCGCTTATAATCTCTCAGTTTAAATTATTACTTTAAGGGTAAAACATTTATGCGTAAGTTTTTAAATAAAGTAAGTTAGGTCATGATTTCCATGCCTATCATTAAATCAAGAAGGGATGATCATTTTGGAATTACAACTAGCAATTGATTTATTAAATAAAGAGGAAGCGGCAGAACTTGCAAATAAAGTTAAAGATTATGTTGATATTGTAGAAATTGGTACACCTATTGTGATTAATGAAGGATTACCAGCTGTACAACATTTAGATAATAATATCGATGGTGTGAAAGTACTTGCAGATTTAAAAATTATGGATGCGGCAGATTATGAAGTAAGCCAAGCTGTTAAGTATGGTGCAGATGTAGTTACAATCCTAGGTGTTGCAGAAGATGCATCTATTAAAGCTGCGGTAGACGAAGCACATAAAAATAATAAAGAATTACTTGTAGATATGATTGCAGTACAAGATATACAAAAACGTGCGAAAGAATTAGATGAATTAGGTGCAGATTATATCGCTGTGCATACTGGTTATGATTTACAAGCAGAAGGTGAATCACCATTAGAAAGCTTAAGACAAGTTAAATCCGTAATTAACAATTCTAAAGTTGCTGTAATTGGTGGTATTAAACCAGATACAATTAAAGAAGTAGTAGCTGAGGACCCAGATTTAGTTGTAGTTGGTGGCGGCATTGCTAACGCAGATGACCCAGTTGAAGCAGCAAAACAATGTAGAGATGCGATTGAAGGTAGATAAGATGAGTGAAATTACAAATTATCGTTTGATTTTAGATGAGTTAGATCATACGTTATCTCATGTTAGAGATAGTGAAACACAAGCTTTTTTATCGCAAGTGACTAAAGCAAAACATGTATTTGTAGCAGGTAAAGGACGTTCTGGATTTGTAGCAAATAGTTTTGCTATGCGTTTAAATCAACTTGGAAAATTTGCTTATGTTGTTGGAGAATCAACAACACCTTCAATTACTGAAAATGATTTATTTATTGTCATTTCAGGTTCAGGTTCAACGGAACACTTGAGATTATTAGTTGAAAAAGCAAAATCTGTTGATGCAGAAGTTGTGTTATTATCTACGAATCCAAATTCGGCAATTGGCGCATTGGCCAACACTGTTATAGAACTTCCTGCAGGTACAAAATATGATGCAGAAGGATCTGCACAACCCTTAGGTAGTTTGTTTGAACAAGCAGCGCAAGTCTTTTTAGATAGTTTAGTACTATATTTAATGAACGAACTTAATGTCGATGAGGAAACGATGCAAAGTAATCATGCTAATTTAGAGTAGTGTATTAGAATATAACGTTTTGCGTTGAGGATGTGAAAGTTAAATCTCATTCTCATAGAAAAAGAGCTAATCCCAAATGATTAGCTCTTTTTTTATGAGAAATTTTACAAATTAATTTTAATCGTACGCTTGTTTGAATATTATTAATTTTTAGGATTGTGAATATTATTATAAATCAAATCACCAATATATTGAGAAACATGGCCATTTTCGATTGAACAAAATTTATTATGAAAACTGTTTATTTTATCGCTGTATTGTTGTGCATAATATGCAAAGTGATTTAAGCCTTCAATCACTTCATCAGTGTTTGTGAAAATAGGACCTGGTAATTCATGGAAATAATCAATATAAAATCCACGTAATTTTTCTTTGTATTTTTCTATATCATAAGCATAGAAAAATTGAGGGCGTTTCAAAACACCATAATCAAACATCACGGAAGAATAATCCGTGATTAAACCATCGCTAATTAAGTAAAGCTCAGAAATATCACGATAATCGGAAACATCAACGATAAAGTCTTCATAATCGCTCAAATCAAGTTTATTTGCAATTAGATAGTGCATGCGTAATAAGATAATATATTGATCACTAATATTTGCACGGAGTTTAGTTAAATCTAGTTGTACAGTTTGTTGATAATTACCTGCTTCATCGTATTCATCATCTCGCCATGTTGGTGCATATAAAACAACTTTTTTATCAAGAGGTATATTTAAGTTTGCTTTAATTTCATTTGTATATGGTTGGTTCTGAGCATGATTGACTAAAATATCATTTCTAGGATAACCGATTTCTAAAATGTTTTCTCTTTGCATCCAAAATGCTGATTGAAAAATAGCGGTAGAATAGGCATTGGGTGATATTAAGTAATCCCAGCGGCGAGTTGCGTTATAAAATGATTTTTTATAAGATGCAGTAGTTGTATTGGGCATTCGTACTACTTTCATATCATTTGCTAATTTTTTAAGTGGCGTACCATGCCAAGTTTGAATATATAATTGATTATTCTTTTTGTTGATGTGCACTGGTATCCTAGCGTTTGTAACCCAAACATGTGCTTTTCGATAAATGTCGAAATAGGATTTACTGTTTTTAGCAATTAAATTTAATTCTTGAGGGAAATTTGCTTTGTTTTGTGTGTCATAAATCCAATAATATTTGAGATTAGGGTATTTATGTTGCATGTATTCATAAATGTACTTTGGGCTATCGTTATAATTTTTCCCACTAAAAGATTCAAACACTATCGTTTCATTGTCTACATCTTTCTTTTTATTGAATAAAAGATATTTAGAAAGGTTTTTATTTGGTTTGTTTAGCAAGATATTTTTTAAATATCTTGTACGTAATCTCCACTTATTAAAAGAAAGTGCCAATCGATAATTTGTATGTTGTAATAATAATAATTCGACTTTAAATAGAAACTTGGTTTCGCGTTGTATAGCTGGCATTAGTAATGGAATTAATTTAGTTAATGATTTATGACCGATGCGATATTTCTTTTCAATATCAGGGTCACTGGGTTCAAACCAAAGTTTGATAGCTTTTAATATACTTTTAAGTACATATTGTTTTAATACTGGGTCTTCGATGCGAGCAAGTGCATCGTGAGATGCTTTAACAAAATCTTTAAATAAATATTCAAAAGATTGTTCTCGTAGTTTATTTGTATTCAATGGATCATAAATTTCCCCACAAATATAGAAAGGGATTCCTTTAATATCAACGTAAGTTTTTGCATATTTCAGATAGTCGATGACAAACGACCAATCTGAATAAACATTCAAAGATTCATTAAACATTAGTTTTTGTTGAAGCACAATACGTGTATTAAAAATAATGTTAACAATAGCATATTGTGCTAAGATATTACTTTCATTTTCTCGTGTTTTTTTATAATTAACCTGCAAAGTATCGTCAGTATATACAGTTGGTATGTTCAAAATAAAATCTGTAATAGGAGCAATAAGGGTATCACAGTTTTTTAAATATTTAAGATATATTTCAACTGTATAAGGTGCAAGAAAATCATCAGCATCAACAAATAAAAAATGAGTCGTTTTAACATGAGCAATGGCTTCATTTCTTGCATGACTATGGCCCTGATTTGTATTGAACTTAATGTACTTTACATTTATATTATCATTATCGATTTGCATAAATAATCGCTTTTCTGAAGTATCGGTAGAACCATCATTTACTAATATTAAATTAAAATTTTTATCTGTTTGATTCATTAATGAAGCGATACATTGCTCAATGTGATCTTCATTATTAAAAAAAGGAACTATTATAGACAATGTATTGGTCATATTTAGGTAACACCTCTCGAACATAGTATTAGATATAAATACAGGAGTGAGTTAAGAAATCAAATAGAGATTATTTGATTTCAAATACTCACTCCTAACATTGATATTAATCATTAGATTTTTGACATCTTTTACATTATAAACAAATAGGAATACATATAGAGTGGGTATTTTATTTGTTTACGTTATTAAATATACTGTATTTTTAATAATAATTACGTGCATTAGTTAAAAGAAACGTTCTACTATACTTTGAGCTGCAGTTCCGTTCTCATATGAACAAAATCTTTCGTGAAATTGCTCGTATTTCATTTTGTATTCTTGTTGAATTTGTTCAATATTTTTAATTGCGTGTATTAATGTTTCATTTGTTTTTATAAGCGGACCTGGTGCTTCATTTTCAAAGTCAAAATAAAATCCACGCAAACTGTTTTTATAGTGTTCTAAATCGTAAGTGAAAAATAGCATAGGTTTTCTAGTATTAGCAAAATCAAACATTACAGAAGAGTAATCCGTGATACAAATGTCCGTAATTAAGAATAAATCACTGATATCGTTATATTTACTGCCGTTAATTACAAAATTGTCTAAGCTACTATCTAATTTTAATGCATTACTAATAATTATATGTGGCCTTAGAATTAAAATATAGTCTTCACTAAGTTGTTCTTGCATCTTTTGTAAATCAATTTGTAAGTTGATGATATGCTTTTTAGCTTTATTAATTTCATCATCACGGAAAGTTGGTGCGTATAGGATGATTTTACGATCATCTTGAATACCCAAACGTTGTTTGATTTTTTCTTTTTTATTATTAATATAAGCTACATCGTTATTGTAGAATATATCATTGCGTGGATAGCCAACTTCTAATATATCTTTATGAAATTCAAAGGCTGATCTAAAACATTCAGATGCATATGGACTTGGTGAAACGAGATAATCCCAATATTGAATTGCACCGTTAACACGCTTTTTATAGTTCGCATCTCTACCCTCAAAGCTTTCAACATCATTTAGCATTTTTTTCAAAGGCGTACCATGCCATGTCTGAATGTAGATTGTATCTTTAGGTTTTGAGATATAGTGTGGAAAATTTTGGTTATTTATCCAATATTTTGCACGTGATAAATAATGGTAATACTCTGGTGACAATCGTTTTACTGTTATGACGTTAGGATCATTAAATGGGAATTGTTGATTACTTACCCATACAATTTGGTAATGGTCAGTATATGCTTTTAATTTGTCATAGATAACTTTCGGACTGTCACTGACGGCTTTGCCTACATTACTTTCAAATACAACTAAATCTTTTTTGACTGGTACAAACTTAGAAATAGCTGAGTTATATTTATCCATTACATTAAAGTATTGCTTGCTCTTTCTAAAACGTTTGAATAAATGTTGAGACAAAATATCGTATTTAAATTTGCTTTTTAATTGGTTAGTTGTTTTATGATTTAAGACTGCTTCGAAAATTCTTTCGCTATTGTTTTGATCATGATATTTAACGAAACGATTTGCTTTTATTTCGACTGCTTTATCGATCTGATAATGATTGTTAATCGTTTTTTTAATCAATGATTCTAAATCATGTTGATTATTAACAATTGTACCAGGTAATTCATTTTCTATATCAAGGTGTGAAGGTTCATTACCTAGAAATGCGTGTTTATCAAATTGATAATAAATCACAGGTTTGTTTAAAAAGCTGAAATCAAATGCAACACTTGAATAGTCAGTAATCATTAATTTACTTTCTTGGATTAGTTTCTGTACGTTAACATCACCTTGTTTAATACTTGTAATATAATTTGGCACATTAAATAATTCAATGAAAGGCTGCATATTAGGATGTAAACAGAAAATGACTTCATTGCCTTTGTTAGCAATAGACTTAATACTAGGACTATTCAATAATTGGTTGATATTTTCTAGATATTCAGAATCCTCTAGTCGCTCCCAATTGATTAACCAGTCTCTCCATGTTGGAATAATTAAAATTTGGTCTTTGGTATTAACTTTCGGATTAAAAAGTTCGTCAAATCGTGCTAAGCCTGTCACTACAACTTGTTTACTATCAAACTTCAAATCTCTTACTACGATTTCTTTCTCTCTTTCAGAACTTGTAATAAAAAGGTCAACATTGAAATCTTTCAGTTGATTACCATTAATATTTGATAAATTTTTAACCCCTAAGACACCATGTTGTAAAAAGACTCTAGTTGCTTTAATCTTTTTTGTGTAAATGGCGCTATTAGTAGGGAATATTAATTCGGGATGATGTGTTGTACAAATATAATCAGCATGTAACATAATGTTGAAATGCTCTGGCGATTTATAGTAAATAAC
The DNA here is from genome assembly GCF_038006605.1 of Staphylococcus sp. FSL W8-0271. NCBI lineage: Bacteria > Bacillati > Bacillota > Bacilli > Caryophanales > Staphylococcaceae > Staphylococcus > Staphylococcus sp. FSL W8-0271. The sequence goes on along the minus strand of NZ_JBBOVM010000001.1, from coordinate 2,262,473 downwards.
ATTACCAAAAGGAAGCACATTTTTAGCTTCGATAGAGTCTTTTTCAATTATGTAAAAGACAGGTAATTCAGGATGGTATGTACGCATATATTTAAAGAAGTGATAACCATTATCTTGAGCTTTATACGATTTTTCACCAATTACCCAAACCTTTTGATTTTGCTTTTTGAAGGGTAATTTCATATTTGGCATTTTTAAATTTTGTATATAAGTTAAATAACTATCGATTGTATATCTATTGACTCTAAATGAAAGGTTGCGACCTTTCATAGTTAAATAAGGCGTAATAGAGATGATTTCATCTTTGAATTCAGTAATGATTTCCCCTTTAAGAAAGCGCTCTGCTAATATTCTAGGATTTCCTAACTTAACTTCAATAGGTAATTTTGATTCTTGAATGTCAATTTCTAAGTAGATATCAATGATATCACCGTTTTCAAATGGATATTTCATGAAATCAATGAGTTCGTGATAAATATCTAATGAAAAATTTATGTAAGTTGTCTGTTTTCTTTTAGTAATTGATTTTGCTGGGAATGTAATCATTTTTTTTCGAGTCGTAAATCGTGTTCCTAATACCAGAGCGATGTTTTCAAAGGTTGAATTAATGATTGAACATTGACCCTCGATTTTAGCTTCATGATTATTAAATCTAAATGAGTCAATATGTCTTCTTGAAAAATAATTTTTTGAAGGTGTATATTGAGTCATTGAAAAGTGTAGAAAACCATTTTTAGTAATATAAGGATGGATAGAATAGTCACCATCTGTTACCTCTGATAAATTGCAAACAGTTGAATTTGCGTTATTAACTTTCAGGTTTTTTTGCGTCGTTAGAATTACATCAGATTCTTCAACGACCAAATATAATTTATTCGTCTCTTGTTGTTTAAAAACAGAAATTACTTCATTTAAATCAATCTTAAAGTTAGCTGTATCATCTATTGGTTCATAACAAAGTGAGTTATATTCGTTTTTAATATATAATTTGTCAATTGATCTATTTGTTTCATTAAAAGAAATATTAAGGTTTGACCCTTCTTGTATTATATTTTGCAACAAACTTCCTCCCCAAAATAAATATTTTTTTTATTAGTATAATTATAACAATCTATAGGCTATAATTGTTAATATAATTCAAATTTCAAAAAGAAAATAATTTACATGGAGGTATCATATGAAAAGAGTTTTATTTTCGATTATCATAACAACCTTCAATAATGAAGATTTTATTAAAAAAACATTAGATTCAGTTGTAAACCAAACACTCAATAATAAACAATATGAAATCATTGTTATAGACGATCATTCAAGTGATTGTACTTGGGATATCGTGCAACATACGGAAGCAGAAAATTTAAATATGTATAGATTGCCCAAAAACAGTGGTGGACCGTCACATCCAAGAAATAAAGGAATTGAATTAAGTAAAGGAGATTTTATATATTTTCTAGATGGTGATGATTGGTTAGAACCTACGATATTAGAAAACATTGCTGAAAATAAACAGTGGTTAAAAAGTGATGTGATTATTTCTAAAATAGTAAAAGTAGGTGACAACAAACAATCAGTTCATGCTCGGTTTATGACAGATCAAGTCCATATTAATCAACAAACTAATAGTATTCCATACTTATATTATTACTTAGGGCCTAGTGGTAAATTTATTAGCCGTCAATTGATTAAAAAAAATAACATTCATTTTTCACCTGACTTACACTTTGGTGAAGATAAGTTATTTTTTATGAATGTGTTTAATGTGGCTAAACGTGCAACTACTACTAATAATATAGGTTGTTATTTAAATAGATTGTCTCAAAACGTTTCTATTATAAGAAGAACGAATTTTATAAAAAAAAGGGAAAGCGACTTTGAAATTTTTAAAGCAGCTTTACAAATAAAAAATACAAAAACACGTGATAAATTTTTATTGCGTATCGTCGAATATGATTTGCTATATAATTGTAATTCTCATGTATTTAACAACTTAAATGATTCTGAAAAAGAAAGCGTTTTTGAAATTATAAAAAGTATTTATTATAATAACTATGTAAGAAAGAAAATTGTTAAAAATATTAGTTATAGATTTAAAAATGCTGTAGAAGCTATTTATGAAAATGATTTAGAGAAATTTGTGTACTTCTTTGAATGGTTGAAACAAGGAGTGAAGCTATTAGAACAACGCGATCATAACCGTTATAGTTTAACAAGTGTAGATGATTATCATTTTGAATATATCGCACCAATTAGTAACCTGAAAAATTTACAAGTTTCTGAAGAACATGTATATTTGCAAATTGATATTCATAACTTAGACAAAGAACGAGTGTCATCTATTCAACTAGAAAACCGTAAAAATTGGCAAGATTCAACATTCATTCAAACATTTACATTGAGCAAAGGTTTTTTGACAATTGTATTAAATAAAAAAGATTTAGATAAATTAGTTTTAGGTATTTTTAATATTATGATTATGTATGATAGTTACAAAACATTAAATGTTAAATATGCTTTTACTAAAGAAGTAAAGATTACAGGTAAAATTGCTACATTTTATCCCACAATCAACGGTAATCTGGCACTCAAAGTTACATCTAGTTCATGAATTTATTGAATAAACCATATTATGTTTGAAAAAAATTAAATAATAAAAACAAAATGAGAAGGAACGCTAACATTTTAGTCTCAATAATTACTTTGGATTTAAGTAATTTGATTGTACAACCATTTATTTGGTTATTTATAAGCTTACCTATAAATATCTTGTAAGGTAGATGGTTTAGACGACCTAAGTAGTTCTTAAAAATTCTTAGGAATTTGTACGGTTTCTAATCGATTTTGTTAGAGTGGGATAGAAAAATTCTATCCTGCTTCTTTTTATAAAGGATCATAATTAAAGGAGAACAAAATGGAAAATAGGAAAAATTTAATAGACATAGAAAGAAAATTCAGACCAGAAATAGAAGGTTTAAGGATAGTTGCAGCTTTGCTAGTTGCAATTTATCACATTTGGTTTGGAAAAGTATCAGGTGGTGTAGATGTTTTCTTTGTAATCTCAGGTTTTTTAATTACTACATCCATTATTTCTACAATAAACCGAACAGGTGATTATAAATTTTGGCCATACATATCTAAGTTGTTGAAAAGACTACTACCATCAGCATTATTTATTGTTTTAGTAACATTAATATTAAGCTTATTCTTTTTACCTTCGACTATTTTAGTGAAAACAATTAAAGAATCATTAGCCTCCATATTTTATTACCAAAATTGGCAATTGGCATTTAGTAGTACCGACTATTTAGATGCTAATCAAATGAAAAGTCCATTAGAACATTTTTGGGCTATGTCCATACAAGGACAATTTTATATCATTTGGTTTTTGTTATTTACTTTTGTACTATTTTTAGTTAGAAGATATTCACTTTCAAATGGTAAGAAACTCGTCAATTTCTTTCTAGGAATCATATTTATTGTTTCGTTTATTTATTCGATATATCTTACTATCGTGAATCAACCTTTCGCATACTTTATAACCTTTACAAGAGTATGGGAATTTGCACTGGGTGGGTTGCTATGTGTAAACCTAGCTAGTATTAAAATTAATAAAAAAGTAGCTGCCATCATAGGGTGGATAGGTCTAGTAGGATTGATATTAACAGGGGCACTCTTTGATGTTTCTACAATGTTTCCTGGCTACATTGCTTTATGGCCAATGACATGTGCTTTATTAATTGTGCTCTCAGGTAATGTGGATACTAAATATGGTGTGAAAAGATTTTTATCTTTACCTATTATGACAAAATTAGGTGGTATATCATTTGGTATTTATTTATGGCACTGGGTATTACTGTCATTTTTCAAATACAAAATAGCTGAAAATCCTTCAATATTAGAAGGGGTTATAATTATTTTATTATCTATAGTTCTATCTTTATTAATGACTAAATATATTGAAGCGCCTATAAGAAATAATAAAATAAACAAAAAAGCGTTTAAACCAATTTTAGTAATGTTAGCAATTAATTTGTTATTGGTCATTGCACTATCCATAATACATTTTTCAAATAAAAGTAATATGGACAAGCCTATCAATACAAAAGATTATCCGGGTGTAAATGCTATTTTTAAACAATTGAATGTAAAAGAACAGAACCCAATACCTAACTCAGCAAATACATTTGATGACTTACCACAATCTCACAAAGATGGAAGTAACCAAAACCTCAAAGATACAGATGTTAAAGTAGGAAAATATGGTAAAACAAAAGATTATAAAGCGACTATTGCGTTAGTAGGTAGTTCTCACTCAGAACATTGGCTTGGTGGCTTTATCAAAGCAGCAGAAAAAAATGATTATAGAGTGTTAAATATTACTAAATCAGGCACACGTTTTTCGAGTGGTTATGAAGATGATTCGATTAAAGGTAAGTGGGTAAAAAATGTGAATAAATATTTGGAAAACAACGATGATATTGACTTAGTAGTTTCACATGCTACTTCCGCTGCAAGTGATAGTAAGTGGGTGCAAGATCAAATGGTAAATCAACTCAATATTGTAAAAAATGATTATGGTATTGACGTTTTAGCAATTAGAGATATACCAACATATAATTTTAACGTTGCTGAGGAATTTGATAAGTATGGTGAGAAAAAAATAATTAATAAAATGAATAATTATCATAGTCAACAAGATCAATCGTATTGGAAGAAGTTTATACAAAACAATAATAATATGTATACATTTGACCCAACTGAATATTTCAAAGAAGATAACCAATATAAACCGGTTATTGGTAATGTTGCAATTTATAGAGATATGGATCATATGACAAATACTTATTCAGAATCGTTTGGGGATATGCTGGCAGAAAAATTGAAATATGCAATCGAAAATAAAGATGACAATAAAGATAAAAACTTAAATGAAATATAGCGATTAGTATTTCTTTTTTAGTTCAATAAGTATGATTATGTTGTTTAATATAAGTAATGGGAAAGGGGAATTATTTATGAAGTTTGTAAAAGGAATTATTGGTTTCATTTGTATTAATTTATCGATTTTGGGAGTAATAAACATTTTAAAGCGGTATAAAAAAGATTCTATTACAGTAGATGAGGATACATCAGACAAAGCATATGCGTTGATTATTAACAATATTGACTAAATCATTCAATGATAACTGAGAGTGATTAGATATGAATATTTGATTATCAAAAAATAACTAATAAATTGTGATATGCTCCCTTCAAAGTAGACACTTAAAAATGTAAACTTTGAAGGGAGCTTTTTTATGACTCATAGAAAATTATCACCTGAAACTTATCAAAAAGCTTTCAGCTTATATGAAGAAGGATATAGTATGAAAAATGTAATTCAAAAATTAAATTTAAATTGTTCTCCTAGAACATTATTGATTAACTATTATAAATTTAAGAAGCATGGAATAAAGGTGCTTTTACCAATTCAGAGAAATAATACCTACTCAAATGAATTTAAGCTTAAAGTTGTGCACGAATATATAAATGATGGCCTATCTTTAACTGATTTAGTAGTTAAATATAATATCCCCACTACTTCAACTGTAAACAAATGGATTTCAAAGTATTTGTCGGGTAAAATATTAAAAACATATTCTCCAAAACCCGAGGTGTATCAATTGAAATATAAATCATTAACATTTGAAGATCGTGTAGAAATCGTTGATTATTATATGAATCATGGCCAATCGTATAAGACAACAGCAAATCATTTTAACATCAATTATAGCCAAGTATATAACTGGGTAAAAAAGTACAACTTGCATGGATATGATGGGCTTAAAGATGGACGTGGAAAAGGGAAACCCCAGTCTGTATTAACACCTGAAGAGGCATTAAAAGCTGAAATTAAGATACTTAAAGAGAAAAATAAATTTCTTCAAATGGAAAATGACGTTTTAAAAAAGGAAGAAGAAATAGAAAGGAAGTTGATGAAACAGGCATCAGACAAAAAGCATCATACCAAACGGTAAAAGCATTTAAAAACCTTTATCCGATAGCTTGGTTATGTTCAGTATTAAAGATATCACGTTCAAGTTACTATAAATGGTTACATCGCAAACCATCAAATAAAGAAATTGAAAACCAAAAATTGATCAAAGATATCGTTGATATCTACAATAAATACAAAGGCATATATGGATATCGTCGTATATACATATATTTAAGACTTAAACTACATCAAAAAGTAAATCATAAACGTGTCTATAGATTGATGAATCAACTGAATCTAAAATCTACTATCCGCCCTAAAAGAAAACGATATATTAAAACAACACCTGAAATTACAGCACATAATATATTAAATAGAAAATTTGAAGAACAAATCCCAAATAAAAAATGGTTAACTGACGTTACAGAATTCAAACTAAGCAATGGTAAAAAACTTTACTTAAGTGCTATTTATGACTTAGGCAGCAAACAGATTATCAGTCATAAATTAAGTACCTCAAATAACAATAAATTTGTATTAGATACGCTCAAAAAAGCAGTCAAACTTGTGCCGAATACCGAAGGTATACTCTTACATAGCGACAGAGGATATCAATATACAAGCAGATTATTTAAAGTTACGTTAGAGCAACTTGGTATAAAACAAAGTATGTCACGACCAGGATGTTGCATAGATAATGGACCTATGGAAGGTGTATGGGGAACTATTAAAAGTGAATTGTTTAGAGGAAGAAAAAAAGTGATTTTTAAAGACAAGGCTACAGCAATAAAAGCAATTAATTCATATATAGAATTTTTTAATCAAGAAAGAATAACATTAAAAATGGCTACCCTTATATCGTAAATATAAGGTAGCCATAAACATTTTGTTTTTTTCACTGTCTACTTGACAGGGTGCAGTTCATTGATGTTACTTCCCCTTTTTTTAATCATTTACTTAATAAAAAGATTTAGAAATATAGCTTTATATGCTTAAAATTGGGATAATTCACCACGAATTGTGCCATTTTTTGTATTTTAAGGAAAACAAGATTCAAAATGACTCAATTTGAATTAAAAATTTGGGATATTTATGGCATTGGGAACCAAATGTTTTCATTATATTATTTCACACCCTAAATGTTAATATATTTTGTATAAAAGTTAACAAAGGGGTGTTGCATTTGGAAATTTTAGAAAAAATAGAAAATCACGCTAAGAAACAACCGCATCAAGTTGCTTTGCGCTTTGATGAACAAGCATTAACATATGATGAATTAATTAAAGAATTAAATAACAAAAGGGACTTATTTTCTAATATACCCAAACGTAGCATTGTAGGATTGGTCACACGACATCCGCAGAAGGCAATGATTATTTATTTAGCATTGTTAAAAAGTGAGTGTGTACCATGTATTTTTGATGATAGATGGTCGAGCGCGCAAACCTTCAATTTAGTCGAAAAAAACGGTGTTCAATATCTTATGGAAGAAGAGGATTTAAGTATACATAATGTGACCCAAAAAGATAATTTCAAGGACGATGACGATTTGTTACATATCGCTTTTACATCTGGAACGACAGGCTTACCTAAAGCATATTATAGGGGAGCGTTATCTTGGATTAAGTCTTTTTCCAAAAATGATCAATTATTTGACAGAATGATAAATACAGTTGTTGCTCCGGGTCCGTTGTCGCATTCTTTATCGTTATATGCATGTATTTATGCATTATATACAGGTAGAACATTTATTGGACAGCGATATTTTGAAGCCAAGCGTTTAATGCAGACAATCCAACACCAAAAAGTAAACACAGCGTGTTTTATGGTGCCAACAATGATACAAGCTTGCGTTGCAACTCAAATTTTAATAGAAGGAAAACATTATATTTTAAGTACTGGGGATAAACTTGGCTTACATATTCGTCAACGTATTCAACAATGTTTCCCTAAAAGTGATCTAATTGAGTTCTTTGGGACATCAGAAGCTAGCTTTATTAGTTATAACTTCAATAATAGTGCACCACCAGAATCTGTTGGCAAATTGTTTCACAACGTGCACGTGAATATTGAACAGCCTGACGTATCAGGTATAGGCCTACTAAAGATAAGAAGTGATATGTCATTTGGTGGTTATGTTGATGAAGATGTCAGCGATGATAGTTGGATTGAAACAGGAGATTTTGCATCATGTGACGCGCATGCACATTTATTTTTACATGGTAGAAAGCATGATCGTATGATTATTGGTGGACGTAATGTTTATCCGTTTGAAATTGAACAGCATGCAAAATCCATTAATTTATTCAAAGAAGTAGTTGTTATCAGTGAAAAACATTCTAAATTTGGAGAAATTGCCGTATTACTATATACCGGTGATCATACAGTTCGTTATAACGATTTTAGAAAAATTATGAAACATCATGTAGCGCGTTACCAAATACCATCGAAACTAGTTAAAGTAAAGCAAATGGTCTATACCTCAAGTGGAAAGATTGCGCGCGAACGTATGAAACAATGCTATTTAAAAGGAGAATTATAAATGAATGAAGCGGTAATTATAGCAGCGAAACGTACAGCATTTGGGAAGTATGGTGGGAAATTGAGACGTTTAGAACCTGAATTATTATTACAGCCACTATTCAATTATTTGAAAAATAACTTCCCTGCAATTGTTAATAATATAGATGACGTGATTTTAGGTAATGTTATCGGAAATGGAGGTAATATTGCGCGAAAGGCACTTTTAGAAGCTGGATTAAATCAACAAGTGCCAGGTGTGACGGTTGATCGCCAATGTGGTTCGGGATTAGAGGCTGTAAATCAAGCCTGTCGCATGATACAAGCAGGTGCAGGGTCAATATACATTGCAGGTGGCGTGGAAAGTACAAGCAGAGCACCCTGGAAGATTAAGCGGCCACAATCTGTATATGACACACATTTACCAGAATTTTATGAAAGAGCATCATTTGCACCTCAAGGCCAAGATCCATCTATGATACAAGCAGCTGAAAATGTTGCAGAAAGATATGGTATATCAAGATTTGAACAAGATGAATTTGCATGGCACAGTCATCAAAAAACGCTTGATGCATATAACCATCGTAAGATTACTCAAGAGATAACGCCACTGATGATTAAAGGAGAAACATTTCAACAAGATGAAAGTATTAAACCTAAATTAACGCAACAAACGCTAAATCGGTTAAAGCCATTATTACCAAACGGGAGCATTACTGCTGGCAATTGTTGTATGAAAAATGACGGTGCCGTACTACTACTTGTCATGGAAAAAACACTTGCTAAAGCATATGGCATACACAGTGGATTATCATTCATTGACCAAGTAACTATAGGTGTAGACCCAAATATACTTGGTATTGGTCCTGTGCCTGCTATAGAAAAACTATTAGCAAAACAGCAATTGTCTTTAAATGATATCGATGCTATAGAATTAAATGAAGCTTTTGCATCACAAGTGTTAGCAAGCCAACAAGCTTTAAACGTACCAGCTGAAAAATTAAATATTTATGGTGGCGCGATAGCTACTGGACATCCTTATGGCACAAGTGGTGCAGCACTTGTTACACGGCTATTCTATATGGAACATAAACATAGGACAATTGCAACTATGGGTATTGGAGGAGGTATGGGCAATGCCACATTATTTGAAAGATGGTCATGAACAACGAGAAATGATATTCCCAAAAAAAGATGTAGAAGCTTATAATCAATTGTTTGCACAAACGAATAGCGTTGATGTTTCACCACTTTATTGTGCAAGCCTGTGGCCCGAATTTGAATTGTTCAAACCGTTTATTTCTAGTAAGTTACTATTAAAATCAACAGAAATTGAACAATATCATCCCTTAGCAATTGATGTCATATATCAAGTGCAATTAACATTAATCGAACAAAAAAGGATTCGTCAATTTATCAAATATAGCTTTCAAATGAAAATAAATAAAAATCTGACTAAATGTATATATATTAAGCAAACGTTTTTAGAGAAGGTGAAAAATGATACAGATATTACCTAACGATGTAGAACGATATTTGAGACTTGTCAAAGATGAGAATCCTTTGCATCAACATATTGTACCAGGACAAATGATTGTACAAATTGCATTGATATACAATGAATTGAATTGGAAAAATTATAAAATTAATTATGTTGAACCAGTTGATACATATGAATTTCTTCATTTTGATTTTGAAAGCAATAATAAATTAATCGTGAAAAATAATTATGATAAAGTTAAAGTTACTATTTTGAAAAATAAATAAGTAATCATTGAAAATTGTCCTTAACTAGATAACAAACTTAAAAATAAAATGAATTATTCCATATTTAAAAACAACTACAATTTTTGTATAAAAATTAAAAAATAGAATTTAAAAAATTTGAAACAGTTTGACATACACTCCGAACTCAGTATAATAAGTAAACATGTTAAGGGAGTGACTTAAATCGTGGATTATGAACAAGATTTTGATAAAAGTAATATTAATAAGGTGAATCCTAGAACTGCGAAAAAACTGTATTTGCAACCGGTATTGGTAATGCGATGGAATGGTTCGATTTCGGGTTATATTCTTACCTAGCAGTTATATTGGGGCAAAACTTTTTTAGTTCGGTAGAAAATGACCAGTTAAAAACGATATTTACATTTGCCACATTTGCAATTGCATTTTTATTAAGACCAGTAGGTGGCATTATTTTTGGTATTATTGGTGATAAATTTGGTAGGAAAGTCGTTTTAACGACAACCATTATCATGATGGCATTTTCAACTTTGTTAATTGGTTTATTACCTACATATGATCAAATAGGTGTATGGGCGCCAATTTTACTATTATTAGGTAGAGTGCTTCAAGGGTTTTCAACTGGTGGAGAGTATGCAGGTGCGATGGTTTATGTTGCTGAATCCTCACCAGATAAATCTAGAAATGGTCTAGGTTCAGGTTTGGAAATTGGTACATTATCAGGTTATATCGCCGCATCAGTAATCAGTGGCTTACTATTTTTCTTTTTAAATGAGGAACAAATGGCTACATGGGGATGGAGAATACCATTTATTTTGGGTCTATTTTTAGGTATATTTGGTTTTTATTTAAGAAGAAAATTAGAGGAATCTCCAGTATTTGAAAATGAAATAGCTACACAACCTAAACGAGATAACATCGGATTTTTCACAATTGTTCGATATTACTACAAAGATATTATTGTATGTTTTGTAGCTGTAGCATTCTTTAATTGTACTAATTATATGGTAACTTCATATATGCCATCTTATTTACAACAAATAATTAAATTAGATAGCACAACGGTTTCTGTACTTATCACGGTTGTCATGGCAGTAATGATTCCATCGGCATTAATGTTTGGTAGAGTTGCAGATCGCATCGGAGAGAAAAAAGTCTTTTTAATCGGGCTATGTGGCACAGCTATCTTTAGTACTGTGGCATTTGCGTTATTCCAATCAGGTTCGTTGGTTTTAATAATTGTAGGTATATTTACGTTAGGATTTTTCTTGTCTACTTATGAAGCAACGATGCCAGGTTCATTACCAACGATGTTTTATACGCATATCCGTTATCGAACATTGGCGGTAACATTCAATGTGTCAGTATCATTATTTGGTGGAACAACACCGTTAATTGCTTCTTCATTGGTTGCGAAAACAGGAGATCCGCTTTCACCAGCTTATTACTTAGCGGCAATGAGCGTCATAGGGATTATCGTTATTTCATTGTTACATGTCAGCACAGCAGGTAAATCGCTTAAAGGTTCATATCCAAATGTTCAAAGCGATGAAGAATATGAATATTATACGAAAAATCCTGAGAAAGCTTTATGGTGGGCAGACGATAAACGCGTATAAGGCGAATGACATTACAAATGACTATTAAGAAAAAAGTATGCTAGCTATCGATACTAAAACTGAATAGTAGAAATTTAAAAATAGGTTATTCATTTCCTTTTAGAGTTAGGAAGTGAGTACCTATTTTTTTAGTAAATTTCACTATTATTGCAAGAAAGAATAGATTTCTTGCAATAGTCTAGATATTTATAGTTTAGTGTATTGCCTCATTTTGGTAGTAGAATAACATAGGATAGCAATGGTTATATCATTTATTTATGTTATGTTTAAGAAGAAAAAGGACATACATAGTTTGGAGGAAAAATGATGACAATAGAACAATATTGGGAGAAATTTGTACAATTATTTCCATCTTATAAGGGCAAAACATATGAAGCATGGTCATTTGGTGTAGATGAGGATACATTAGCAGAATTAGTAAAACAAGGTGAAAAAACGGCTACGACAAGTGGTTACGAAACTTATCAAGTTGATGGTGAACCACTACCTCAAGTGGGAGATGTGAGCGTGATTTTAAATAAAAAAGGGGAACCACAATGTGTGATTGAAACAACACATGTATATCAAACAACTTTTAATGCTGTCTCTGAACATCACGCTTATTTAGAAGGTGAAGGCGATAAGTCACTAGCTTACTGGCGTAAAGCACATATTGATTTCTTTGAACCTTACTATGCATCTCTAGGATTGGCATTTAACGAATCTACTATTGTAGTGTGTGAGGAATTTAAAGTTTTATATAAATAAGTAAAGTGGTACATAAGTTAGGATCGCTTCGAGTGTGCTCTCCAAGCAAACAAAGGGGACAATCTTTGCCTAACTATGTACCACTTAGGATGAGTGTTTATAAGGGATGTGTTATACCATGTATATATAATGGGACAGTTACATATACATGGCGCATATTTCTAAAGGGGAATTCTTTGTTCTGTTTCTTCTAATTTTAGTCTTGGAACTTACGCTTCTGTTTTTTCATCGATGTATTGAAGTGTAGCTAATAACTTACATTTAAGTTATCAACATCACTTTCAAGTAGAGAGAGTAACGTATATAATTCATTCTTGCTGAAATTTTCATCGCATTTAACAGAAATCGTTTTGAACGTCTTGGTGATAATTTCATAGATAGGGTTACCATTCTCAAAAGATTGTTCGTAGATAATCATGATGTCATACCTCCTTGTCTCTCTACACTTATTATAATAATAGATATGTATGCGAAATACATGAGTCTACAGTATCAACTTTTTATCAGTCGAACGTCGTATAATCATAAAATACTTTATTTTAATTTTTGTTGTATTAATACTATCACTTAAATGTTTATGCTATTAAAAAACAAAAATAATATATTGTGTATTTGGTTTATATTTGCACTTTTTGAAACATTTATGTAACATTGTAATCGAATCGTAATGCGATTCCAAAATTTTAAATGGAGTGATACAGAATGAATAAGATTGCAAAGACTTTTGTAGCTGGAAGCATTGTATTTGGAACTACATTAGGCATAAGCGTTTCTGATGAAGGCGTATCACATAGCGAAGCACAAGCAGCAACAACACCTTATTATCAATATGAAGGAAATGCTGGTAACGACCCTAGCTTTTTATTAAATGAACAATTTAAAAATGGAATCAAATATGGCAAGGTTACTTTTAATGGCGTGAATGTAAGTGCAAGAACAGTAGAGGGTGGCAAGACAACTCAGAAATATGACCAAACTTTCTCAGACTATTCAAAAGATGATAATATAGCAAGTAACGTTAATTTTTCTATAAAAGGGAACTTAACTTATGAGCAAGTCAAAGATGCTTATGGAAAAGATTTAAGTAAGATTAAAACACCAGATAAACAACCTAAAGGTACAGGTGTATACGCATATCAATCTCAAAATAATGGGCCAACCGTTTTCTTTGAAATGAAAGATGGTCAAGTCAATGAAGTGAATATTGGGTATGGCGGATACGGTGGTTAAATAAAAACATAAATGAGTAAATTAACTTAAAAAGGCGCACGTTCATCATCAGAAATGGACGTGCGCTTAGTTTATATTTGATTAAACTTCTGTAACTTCGACATCAATGTGTTCTATACGATTATAGGCACCGTGGTCAACAGGACCGACGAAGTCGTTCATTTTCCAACTGTTTTTAATTGCAGATGCAACAAATGCTTTAGCAGCGATGACGGCTTCTTTTGGAGATTTGCCTTTTGCTAAATATGCAGTAGTTGCTGCGGCAAATGTACAACCAGCGCCGTGATTATAACTTTGTTGGAACATATCAGTAGTTAGTTGATAGTAGTTTTCCCCATCATAGTATAAGTCATAAGATTTATCTTGATCTAACGCTTTACCACCTTTAATTATAACGTGTTGTGCACCTTGTTGATGAATGATATCAGCAGCTTTTTTCATATCGTCTATTGATTTTAAAGTGCCGAGGTTTGCAAGTTGACCAGCTTCGAATAAATTCGGTGTTACGACTGTAGCTTTTGGTAACAAATATTCAATCATTGCATCAGTATTGCCAGGATTTAAAACTTCATTTTCTCCTTTGCATACCATAACTGGATCTACTACAAAGTAGTTCGCACCAAATTCAACATATGCTTCGCCGGCACGTTTGATAATTTCTTGTGTCCCTAGCATGCCCGTCTTCACTGCATCCGGACCGATTGATATAGCTGTTTCTAATTGTTTTTCAAAAACATCGAATGGAATTGGCGTAACATCATGAGACCAAGATTCTTTATCCATTGTTACAATTGATGTTAATGCAACAATACCGTATGTTCCTAACTCTTGGAATGTTTTTAAATCTGCTTGCATGCCTGCGCCAGCACTTGTATCTGAACCAGCAATGGTTAAAGTTTTTTTCAATGCCATTAATTTTCACTCCTAAATATGCTTTTATATATATCATACCACGTTTGTCGACTATTCTAAATCATGACGTTTACAATGTAATAAGGTTACAATGATGAATAAATTAGTATATCCTTTTGATTCTATTACTGATACATATTAAAATGAAATAAAATATATTCATTTTAACTGTGTTTATGATAAAGTGAGTACTACTAATCTCACGAGCGAGTAAGTAGTGCTTTATGTTACTATATTAATCGAGGTGAGCGATATGGAGTGGTCGGATGTTTTTCATAAAATTACTACAGAACATGATTTTACTGAAATGCATAATTTTTTAGAAAATGAATATACGACAAAGATAGTATATCCAGATAGGGAAAATATTTATCAGGCATTTGATTTAACGCCTTTTGAAAAAGTGAAAGTTGTTATCTTAGGTCAAGATCCTTATCACGGACCAAATCAAGCACATGGTTTAGCATTTTCTGTGCAACCGAATGCTAAATTTCCGCCTTCATTAAGAAACATGTATAAAGAACTTGAAGACGATATCGGTTGTGTAAGAAAATCACCACATTTACAAGATTGGGCAAGAGAAGGCGTTTTATTATTAAATACTGTTTTGACAGTCCGACAAGGAGAAGCGCATTCTCACAGAGATATAGGGTGGGAAACTTTTACGGATGAAGTCATTAAAACAGTTTCAGAAAATTTGAGTAATGTTGTGTTTATATTGTGGGGTAAGCCTGCACAACAAAAAATAAAACTGATTGACACAGCGAAACATCATATTATTAAATCACCACATCCAAGCCCATTATCTGCATATCGCGGATTTTTCGGTTCAAAACCGTATTCATTAACAAATGCATATTTACAAAAAAATGGTATTGAACCTATAAACTGGTGTGAAAGTGGGTTGTAAAATAAATGGAAAAAGAGAAAATTATTCAACTTATTGAGCAAGAATTAGTTCAAGCAGATGAAGCTAAAAATGATGCAGAATTTGAAAAGCATATCTATGCCATTCATACACTAACGTCACTCGTAAATAGTTCAAATAACAAACATCATTTTAAAGATAATACGTATTCAGTGTCTGATTCATTCAAATCATCTCGAAATGTAGAACAAACTGCTGCAAGTAAGAAGCAAGGCATCTCACCAGAAGAAATTCAAGCAATGGGCGGAAAAGTACCTGCCTCATCGACAAAATTTGCAAATGCTAATACTTCACTAAATGCTAATAAATTGGTAACAGATGATGAAATTGGTAATGGAGATTCAATATTTGATTTTTAATTCAAGAAAGAGAGGTTAATTTTTATGAAATTATTTATTATTCTCGGTGCTTTAAATGCTTTAATGGCTGTTGGTACTGGTGCATTTGGCGCGCATGGTTTGGAAGGTAAGTTATCGGATAAATATTTATCCGTATGGGAAAAAGCAACTACTTATCAAATGTATCACGGCCTTGGTTTACTATTAATTGGAATTATAAGTGGTACAACGTCAATTAATGTGAATTGGGCAGGATGGCTATTATTCTTAGGTATTGTATTTTTCAGTGGTTCGCTATATATTTTAGCATTAACTCAAATTCGTATACTTGGAGCAATTACACCAATTGGAGGTATTTTATTTATTATAGGTTGGTTAATGTTAGTGATTGGTACGATTAAATTATAAATTTATAATTGTTATAGAATTCATCTTAGGGGTATAATACATCCCATGAGGTGAATTTTATTTATGGGAAAAAATGATAGGAAAGTAGATAGAGGAGATTTAAAACAAAACTTGTCTGAGAAATTTGTTTGGGCAATTGCCTATGGTTCATGTATCGGCTGGGGTGCATTTATTTTACCTGGTGATTGGATTGGTCAATCTGGACCTATTCCAGCAGCTATAGGTATTGTCATTGGCGCATTATTAATGATTTTAATTGCGGTAAGCTACGGCGCACTTGTTGAACGCTTCCCAGTTTCTGGTGGGGCTTTTGCGTTTAGCTTTTTAGGTTTTGGTAGATACGTAAGTTTTTTCTCATCTTGGTTTTTAACTTTTGGTTATATTTGTGTAGTAGCCTTAAACGCAACTGCATTCAGTTTATTAATTAAATTTTTATTACCTGATGTTTTAGAAACAGGTAAATTATATACCATCGCAGGATGGGATGTTTATATTACCGAAATATTAATTGCATCATTGTTATTGATTGTATTTATGTTTATTGCGATTAAGGGCACGAGTGTTTCAGGCTCACTACAATTTTATTTCTGTGTGGCAATGGTCATTACAATCTTACTGCTATTTTTCGGCTCGTTCTTTGGTAATAATTTTTCATTGGAAAATTTACAACCATTAGCGAACAAAGAAAAAGGCTGGCTTACATCAATTGTAATGATAGTTGCAGTAGCACCGTGGGCTTATGTAGGTTTTGATAATATCCCACAAACTGCCGAAGAATTTGATTTTTCTCCAAATAAAACGTTTAAACTGATTGTGTATAGTTTGTTAGCAGCAGCATTCACATATGTGTTAATGATTTTATATACAGGCTGGCTAAGTAGCTCAGAAACGAGTTTGAACGGGCAATTATGGTTAACAGGTGCCGTCACGAGTGGTACATTCGGCTATATAGGTTTAGCAATTTTAGCGATTGCTATTATCATGGGTATTTTTACTGGTTTAAATGGATTTTTAATGAGTTCAAGTCGTCTATTATTCTCAATGGGACGTTCAGGTATTATGCCTTCAGTATTTAGTAAACTGCATAATAAATATAAAACACCATATGTCGCAATCATATTCCTTGTAGCTATCACATTGATTGCACCTTGGTTAGGTCGTACAGCATTGACATGGATCGTTGATATGTCATCTACAGGTGTTTCAATCGCTTACTTTATTACATGTTTATCAGCAGCGCGTTTATTTAGCTATGACAAAACAAGTAACACTTATGGTCCTGTATATAAGACATTTGCGATTATAGGTACAGTAGTATCATTTGTTTTCTTATTACTATTATTAATTCCTGTTTCACCAGCTGGACTATCAATGCCATCTTATATTGCATTATTTGGTTGGTTAATTATAGGATTAATCTTTTTCGTAATTCGTTATCCTAAATTAAAACAAATGGATAATGATAAACTAAGTAAATTGATATTAAATCGTTCTGAAGATGAAGTAGTGAATCAGATTAATGAGAATAAAGTGACGAACCAAACACATAAATAGAAGTTAATCATTGATTATTTATGAAATAAACATATAAATCATTGGAAACGGATTTTCTGAAAAATTTTGAATATGAAACGACTCCTATCAATAGCAGTGGACTTTAAGTTCATATTGATAGGAGTTTTTAAAATCAAATAATGATGTCTAATATAAAAAATCTGAGGACTTTAAAGATCCTCAGATTTTTTATGTTCAATGCTCATATGTGTTTTTTGCTAAATATTGTGCCAGAAACGATGAGTTTAGATATTTGATCAGCAAATAATAAGCCTAAAGCGATTGCGCCGGCAATTAGCGTTACTTCTAGCATCGTGTTAATAGCTTTACTAAAGTCTAACAAAATAAGATTTTTAGTAGCGTCAAAGGCTAATCCTCCAGGCACCAATGGTATAATACCTGGTACCATAAATAGAATCACTGGTTCTTTTTTATAACGAGCCATTACATGACTAAGTAAACCCAATGCTAGACTTCCAAAGAAGCTTGAATAAATTGTATGAAGTTCGAGACCATCATAAAACAATGTATAAACCATCCAACCACATGCACCTACAATTCCAACAGCATTATATAAATATTTTGGAACATCAAATATAATACCGAAGAAGAGTGAAGCGGTATAACTAAATATTAAATTTAAAATCCAAAACATAAGCATTGCTCCTAAGAAATAATAAGTATTGTACCGACACCTGCACCAATACCAAAGGCAGTTACTAAGGCTTCTAATGATTTAGTAGTAAACATTAACATGTGCCCACTAAATAAATCTTGAATTGCATTTGTAATTAAAACACCAGGTACGATTGGCATCACAGCTGATATAATAATTGTTGAAATAGAGCCACCTTGTATGATGGCATTTCCAAACACTGCCACTGCTCCAATAACGAGAGCCCCCATAAATTCTGGAATGAATTTAGTGTGTAAATTTCTATTCAAAAGTTCTACAACTAGATACCCTAAAGCACCTGCAACGAGTGCAGTGAATACATCCACTAAATAACCACCTTGTAAATATAGAAAACTGATTGAGATAATCGCAGCGGCAATAAATTTAAAAAACAAATCATGATTAATGCTTTGTTCATGATATATTTTTTGTAATTCTTGATATGCATCTTCAACTGATAGTGTCCCCTCGGAAAGTTGTCTAGAAACGCGATTGGTTCTTGATATACGATGTAGATTGGTGTCTCTAGTTCGTATTCTATAAATTCTTGGATAAGATTCATTATGTAACATAAAATTAATGACTGTATTTGTAACAAAACTATTACTTTCTGTATAACCTAACGTGAAAGCAATACGCGTCATTGTATCTTCTACACGCGAACCTTCTGCCCCAGACTCAAGTAAGATTCTGCCAGCGAGAATTATGACATCTTTTGCTATTTTTTCTTCATAATTTTCTGAGTATTGAACATTTCTTGTCATTTAATCACCAATTATATTTTATTTAACTAAACTATTCGTAACTGTATTTTCATGGGATATATAAGTAAGTTAATATTTTTTATTGTAACACTTTATTCAAATGATATGTTGGGTAAAAAGACACATATTGTGTTTTAAAAAAATGAGTTTTATACAACTTTAGTAATGCAAATATGTTTCAAATATTTCAAATAGGTTAAAATAGTATTAGTTGACTGTTACAAAATATTGAGTAGCGACAATATTTAACAGTTGACCCTTAAATTAAGTAGTGATTAAAGTTCTCCCAAACACACTACATTCAGACAGGCACACTTGTTTTATTTCAAGTGTGCCTTTTTTTAGTCGCTCTACTTTCTACTTCGTAGAAAGTAGAGCGACTTATGCATGCGAGGAGCATGCGAACCGAATCAAACGAAGTAGAAAGCAAGAGCGACTAATACATGTAACTTATGACAATAGCTATCTTTTGAGATTTAGTAGTCAAATTCAAACATAGGTATTGAATGATTTATTGTGATTGTACCTAAAAGTGCAAAATATAAATGGCAGTGCGTCTAAAATATATACGTTTGAGACGTAATTGTAGTTATATATGAATGCAAAAAAATGATATATAAAAGCCCCTCCATTATTAAATGAAGGGGTTGATCATAGTTTATAAAAAATAAAGTTATACTCTAAAACAAGAAAGATTGTAATTTGTATTAAAAATAACATTAGTCAAAATATAGTGATAAATTATATTTCAAAAAGCGTTGGTAAACTATCTTTGGTGATAATGTTACCCACATAGAAACTGCCAAAATCACCGTAACGTGCCGTCGTTTCGTCAAATCTCATTTCAGAAACAATTTTTTTAAATTGAAGTGGGTCATCTGCAAATAGCGTGACACCCCATTCGAAATCATCAAAGCCCATAGAGCCTGTGATAAATTGTTTGATTTTACCAGCATATTGACGACCGATTTTACCGTGATTGTACATTAGTTCTTGTCTTTCTTCTAATGGCAACATATACCAGTTATAAGTTTCATTACGACGTTTGTCCATAGGATAGAAACAAATATATTCGGATTGAGGTAATTCTGGATATAATCTTGGTTTGATATGTGGATTTTCGTATGGATCTTCGTCAGATTTTCCTGCTAAATAATTGCCGAGTTCAATAATCGAAACATATGAGTATGTCGGAATTAAAAAGTCAGTGATTTTCAATTTGTTAAATTCATTTTCAAAAGCATTTAAATCTTTTAATTCAGGACGTAATGCCCATAAAAGAATATCTGCTTTTTGACCAGTAATATTATAAAATGCGTGATCGCCGACATGGTTCGTACGTGCTTCTTTGTGTTTATCTAAAAATGATTGCAACTCTTCAACTAACGTTTGACGTTCATTTTCTGGAACTAGACGTAAACTAGCCCAATCTATAGCATATAATAAATGTAAACTATACCAACCATCTAAAGTTTCTGGCGCTTGTGGCATATTGAATCGCTCCTTTATAAATAATTCTATATCTACACTGAAAATTCTATCATAAAGGTAACTGTAAAACATAAGTAAATGATTACAAATTGGTGACATGGAATTCTATAAAAAAATGACGTATAATAGTAATGGAAAAAATAATAGTATTAAAAATTTGAGGAGGCCCATATGTCTTTATTAGATGTATTACAAGAGAAATTGTCAGGAAAAAATGTGAAAATTGTTTTACCTGAAGGAGAAGATGAACGCGTATTAACTGCGGCAACACAATTACAAAGTACAGATTATGTAACACCAGTTTTATTAGGTAATGAAGCAAATGTTAATGCGTTAGCTAAAGACAAAGGTTTAGATATTTCAAACTTAGAAATTATCGATCCTGAAACGAGTGATTTGAAACAAGAGTTAGTGACAGCTTTTGTTGAACGTCGTAAAGGGAAAGCAACTGAAGCCCAAGCTCAAGAAATGTTAAAAGACGTAAATTACTTTGGTACGATGCTAGTATATACTGGTAAAGCTGAAGGTTTAGTAAGTGGTGCTGCGCACTCTACAGGTGATACCGTTCGTCCAGCCCTACAAATTATAAAAACAAAACCAGGTGTAACTAAAACATCAGGTATATTCTTTATGATCAAAGGTGAAGAACAATATATCTTTGGTGATTGTGCGATTAATCCTACATTAGAAGCACAAGATTTAGCGGAAATTGCGGTAGAAAGTGCAAAATCTGCTCAAAGTTTTGGCATGTCTCCACGTGTAGCAATGTTAAGTTTTTCAACAAAAGGTTCTGCAAAATCGGATGATGTTGAAAAAGTTTCCAATGCGGTAGCGTTAGCACAAGAAAAGGTTGAAACTGATCAACTTAAAGATGTGGTTATTGATGGAGAATTCCAATTTGATGCAGCAATTGTACCTGAAGTTGCTAAGAAAAAGGCACCGGATGCACAAATTCAAGGCGATGCAAATGTATTTATTTTCCCAAGTTTAGAAGCTGGTAATATTGGATATAAAATCGCACAACGCCTTGGTGGTTATGATGCGATAGGCCCGGTATTACAAGGTCTTAATTCACCAGTAAATGATTTATCTCGTGGTTGTTCAATAGAAGACGTGTATAATTTATCAATCATCACTGCTGCACAAACATTACAATAATGGATTTAGCAAGTAAGTACTTTAATAGTGCCACTTGGCGTTATGTAGATCATTCTTCTGGTTTAGCACCGATGCAGTCATTTGCATTTGACGATACTTTGTCAGAAAGTGTAGGCAAAAATTTATCAAGCAGTGTGGTACGTACTTGGATACATCAACATACAATAATTTTAGGTATCCATGATTCAAGATTACCGCACTTGCAAGATGGTATTCGCTATTTAACTGAAGAACGAGGGTATAATGCGATTGTGAGAAACTCAGGTGGTCTAGGTGTTGTATTAGACCAAGGTGTACTCAATATTTCACTTATTTTTAAAGGCAAGCATGATATTACGATTGATGAAGCATTTTCAGTCATATACTTATTAGTGTCGAAAATGTTTGAAGATGATGATGTTGAAATTGAGACCTATGAGATTGAACAATCATATTGTCCAGGGAAATTTGATTTAAGTATTAATGGGAAGAAATTTGCGGGTATTTCGCAAAGACGTGTTCGAGGTGGCATAGCTGTCCAAGTGTATCTATGCGTAGAAGGCGATGGCAGTGAACGCGCTGCATTGATGAAAGCATTTTATGAACGAGCATTACAAGGCGAGCGTACTAAATTTGAATACCCTGATATTGACCCTCAATGCATGGCATCTTTATCGCAATTATTAGGCAGAACATTAACAGTTCAAGATGTGATGTTCCAGTTACTATATGCGTTAAAAGATTTAGGCGCCAATTTGACGATGGAAGACATTACGGATGATGAGTGGCAACGATATGAAGGTTATTTTGACAAGATGATTGAACGCAATGCTAAAGTTAATCGAAAAATGGACGAATGAGACAAAGACTAGAAACGATACAATATAATGTATTCGTTTTTAGTCTTTTTATTTATAATTGCATAATGGAAAGATTACTATAATTTGTTGAATTATAGTAATTAAATAAGTAATATAGTGAAAGTATACGTTAAAAATCAAAAATAAATTAATAAAATAAAGTGAAGTTTTTGAATAATAGGTCATCGCGTTTTATAATAAATAAGTATTGTTTATAATTAGTAGCAGGTATTAACTTTTTGCTCATTTCGTTCAATTTTGATACAAATTAAAAACTATGTCTCGAGACGTATGTCAATATATGAAATTTGTGAGATAATATACTTTGATTTGTGTGAAAATCGATTGAGTTGTGTAAAAATGCACGTAATGGTTGCTTGATTAAAAATGAAAAGCATGAATACTATAGCGAAATGCTATTAAACACAAAATTTCCCGGGAAATGTTAAGATAACTAGGAATGAAATTGAGATTAATAAAAATCGCGGTGCAAAGCATATATTATTTAAATTTAAAGAAAATACTAAAGGTGATTGAAAATATGGCACAACAAGGTTATGGGGAAGCGAATGGCAAGGTGATTTTAATAGGTGAGCACGCGGTGACATTTGGAGAGCCTGCAATTGCGATTCCATTTACGACAGGGAGAGTGAGTGCATTAATTGAGTCTTTAAATGCATCAGAGTCTTCCTATATTAAAAGTGAAGTGTATGACGGTGAATTGGTTTACGCACCTGAACACTTAAAATCAGTAATAACGAGGTTTATTGATAAATATGATATTGTAACACCCATCAAAGTTTCTATAGATACGAACTTACCACCATCAAGAGGCCTAGGATCAAGTGCTGCAATGGCAGTCGCATTTGTACGTGCGAGTTTCGATTATATAAATAAACCCTTAACAGATGCGGTTTTGATAGAAGAAGCGAATTGGGCAGAACGTATTGCGCATGGCAAACCCAGTGGGATAGATACACAAACCATAGTATCTAACAAGCCAGTTTGGTTTCAAAAAGGAAAGGTTACTACATTAAAGCCTTTAGATTTAAATGGGTATATGGTTGTGATAGACACTGGTATTCGTGGTTCAACAAAACAAGCAGTAGAAGACGTACATAATTTATGTAAAGCAGATAGTGGATACCTTAGCTTTGTCGAACATATCGGCAAATTGGTACATGAGGCGCGAGATTCTATCGAACACCATAACTTTGAACAACTTGCTACGGTATTTAATTTGTGTCAAGAGAATTTAAGAACACTCACTGTTAGTCATGAAAAAATTGAGCAATTGTTAGAGGTTAGTAAAGAGCAAGGTGCTATAGCTGGTAAATTAACTGGAGGAGGTAGAGGCGGAAGTATGATTGTTCTAGCTTCTACTTTAGAAACGGCTGAAAAAATTGTGGAAAGTGCACAATCGTTAGGTGCACATCATACATGGATTGAATATTTAGGAGGTTAGTAAGGTGGTTAGTAGTGGCAAAGCACGTGCACATACAAATATTGCACTGATTAAATATTGGGGGAAAGCTGATGAAGCCTATATTATTCCAATGAATAATAGCTTGTCGGTAACATTAGATCGGTTTTATACAGAGACTAAAGTAACTTTTTCTGAACAATATACTAAAGATTTATTGATTTTAAATGGACAAACAGTAGATGATGCTGAAGCAACTAAAATTCGTCGTTTTATGGATATTGTTAGAGAACTGGGTAAAACATCTATGTATGCGCATATCGAAAGTGATAATTTCGTACCAACAGCTGCAGGTTTAGCCTCATCAGCAAGTGCTTATGCCGCATTAGCAGCAGCATGTAATGAAGCTTTAAAACTTGGATTAACGGGTAAAGCATTATCTAGACTTGCTCGAAGAGGATCAGGATCAGCTTCTAGAAGTATCTATGGCGGTTTTGTAGAATGGGAAAAAGGTCATGATGATGCATCATCATATAGTTTCCCGATTGATGCAGATCACTGGGAAGATGATTTGTCAATGATATTTGTCGTGATCAATAATCAAACAAAAAAAGTTTCTAGTCGTACTGGTATGTCACATACGCGTGATACATCTCGTTTTTACCAATACTGGTTAGATCATGTAGATGAAGACATAGCGTCAGTTAAGCATGCGATTAAAGACAAAGATTTTAAGTACTTAGGAGAAGTTATTGAAGAGAATGGCTTGAGGATGCATGCAACAAATTTAGGTTCACAGCCTCCTTTTACATATATGGTAGAAGATAGTTATTTAGCTATGGATATTGTACATCAATGTCGCGAAGCTGGTTACCCTTGTTATTTCACAATGGATGCAGGACCCAACGTTAAAATTTTAGTAGAAAAGAAAAATCAACAGGCAGTCATTGATGCACTGAAAAAATCATTTAATGATGATCAAATTATTGCAAGTGACATTACACGTACAGGTGTTGAAATTATTGAGTAAGGAAGAGATAACATGATTCAAGTAAAAGCGCCAGGTAAGCTCTATATTGCAGGTGAATATGCTGTTACTGAACCTGGGTATAAATCTGTGTTAATAGCTGTTAATAGATTTGTAACGGCTTCAATTGAAGACTCTAATGCTTCAGAAGGTACAATCCACTCAAAAACGTTACATCATGAGCCAGTTACATTTCAAAGAGAAGAAGATAAGATAGTCTTATCTGATTTATATGCAGCAAAGCAATTAAAATACGTCATCACAGCTATAGAAGTTTTTGAGCAATTTGTGAGTAGTAATCACATTGACCTAAAACATTTTAATTTAACGATAGATAGTAATCTAGATGACGCAAATGGTCATAAATACGGTTTAGGTTCAAGTGCAGCAGTACTTGTATCTGTAGTAAAAGCTTTAAATGAATTTTATGAGATGCATTTATCAAATCTTTATATTTATAAACTTGCAGTGATTGCAAATATGAAATTGCAAAGTTTGAGTTCTTGTGGAGATATCGCAGTTAGTGTATACACAGGGTGGCTTGCTTATAGTACATTTGATCATGAGTGGGTTTCACAACAAATTGAAGATACCTCTGTCAACGAAGTACTAAATAAAAACTGGCCAGGTTTACATATTGAGCCACTACAACCACCAGAAAATATGGAAGTCTTAATTGGTTGGACAGGATCGCCTGCGTCTTCACATCACTTAGTGAGTGAAGTGAAACGTTTGAAATCTGACCCTACATTTTACGGGAAATTTTTAGAACGTTCACATGCTTGCGTAGAAAAATTAATTCATGCCTTTAAAACGAATCATATCAAAGGTGTACAGCAAATGATCCGGATGAATCGTGAAATTATTCAATCCATGGATAATGAGGCTACGATTGATATTGAAACTGCACATTTGAAAGTGTTATGCTCTGTAGCTGAAAAATATGGTGGTGCTGCTAAAACATCAGGCGCTGGTGGCGGTGACTGTGGTATCACAATCATTAATAATGAAGTTGATAAACAATCAATTTATAAAGAATGGCTAGAAAATGAAGTGAAACCGTTAGAGTTTAGTATCTATCATGGTCAATAAGCTTAGGAAAAACAATTTTTAAATGTTGCGTTGTCTAATCCTAGCAAGGATGAGCAGGGATAATGCTTTAGTTGAGTTGAAACTCATATATAAGTTATACTATCGTAATAATACATTGAGAAGCGACACGGCTGTGACAATTGATTTGTCCAGCCGATTTTTGATTGAATTATAAAAATCAGACAGAAAAGTATATAGAAAAAAGTAGTATCATGAACGTGTAATGCTATGTTTTCATACACAACTTTTAGTTCTTATGGGGCATAACTTGAAAAAAATTAAAAATAGAGTAAAATAATTAGAGTTGTAATTTATCGTTATAAATATATTGATGTGGCTTTGATAGGAAATTGAGCGCATATTTCACATAATTTATCAGTAAAATGAGTGAATCATTCACGTTTGGAAAGATGAGGGGATTGATTTTGCAAAATAAATTTTTAATCTGCGATGATTGTCAGGGCGTTAATTGTAAATCTTTACAGAAAAAACTGACAAAATTAGATCCTTATGCAGAAATAGAAATAGGTTGTCAATCGTATTGTGGTCCTGGTCGACGTAAAACTTTTGCATTTGTTAATAATCGCCCATTAGCAGCCTTAACTGAAGATGAGCTTATGGAAAAAATTGAAAAACAGTTGCAAAAACCTAGAGATCCTGAAGAGGAAGAGCGCCTTAGAAAACGCAATGAGGAACGTAAACGACGTAAAGAAGAACAAGATCGCAAACTGAAAGAAAAATTAGCTAAGAAGAAAAGTAAAACTGAAAATTAACTATTGTGATATAGTATTTAGTATTAATTATTAAGTTCGGGTTAATATTGTAATAATTAAAATTATGCTAGTGTTAAAATGTTATTAATTTAAATAAAAAAAATGTATGGGAGTACGTGCTTTGGTATTGAAGTGCTTAAATTTTTTTCTTTTCTTAAAGCATAATTTAGATAATTATTTTTAAACTTAGTAATTTAAAAGTAATGATTTTTGGGAGGAAAATTAGGATGACAAATAATTATGAAGATTTATCTGTTAAAGGGAAATTAGTTGTACATGCGAATAGAAAAATGGACTTTTTAATGAAACCTATTACATCTTATTATGGTATGAATAATATTAGTATTATTATGGATTATGCTAAATATTACGAACAATTAAGTGTAAAAAATAACAGAATTTTATATCAATCAAGAGATGGAAAAAGTATGTCAGATTCTCCATATGCAATTTTTAAATACATTTTATCTAATCCTAAATATAAAGATTATATTCATGTTTGGGCTTGTGAAAGTAATGAAGTTAGAAAATATTATAAAAAGAAATATAAGCACTTAAAACAAGTAGATTTTGTAGTTATACATGGCCAAGAATATCTAAAAGAGTTAGCGCAATGTAAGTATTTAATAAACAATTCATCATTTTCTATATATTTTTGTTCAAAACCAGAACAAATATATATAAATACATGGCACGGAACCCCTTTAAAATACTTAGGTTTAGATTTGGAAAATAGTTTAGTTGCAGTCCAAAATTTAACACGTAATTTTTTACATACTGAGTACTTATTAACTCAAAATAAACATACAACTAGTATTTTTAAAAGAGCATTCCAATTAGATGGTATATATGAAGGGGAGATATTAGAAGATGGATACCCTAGAACAGATCTAACGTTAAATAAATCCAAAGTTGAAATGAAAAATGAAATTTTAGCTGAAAATAAAAAAATTAAGTTTAGTAGACCTAAAAATTTGTTGTTTGCACCAACTTATCGTGGTGACTTTATGGATCCAGCTGACAATATTGATGAATTGTTCAATAGCGTAGAAAAACTTGATGAAAGTACTGAATATAATATTTTATTAAAGGTACATCCATTTTTATATCAAAATATAATAGAAGATGGCAGATTTGAAAAATATTTAATACCTGATACATTAGACCCAAATGAAATACTGAGTATAGCTGACTTATTGGTTACTGATTATTCAAGTATATTTTTCGATTTCCTCGTAACAAATAAACCTATTATTTTTTATACTTCAGACTATGAAAAATATACCAAAGAACGTGGTTTGTATATGGATGTTGATTCATTACCTGGTCCAACAACTACAAATATTGAAGATTTGATAAAAACTATTAATGATCGACTATATAATAATGAAAAATATAATGAATTATATGAAAAATACAAAAAAACTTACGTTCCATTTGATGATGGCAATGTAACGAAAAGGATTGTAACTCGTATATTTGATAAACAAATAAAAAATGGTGAACAAATAAATAAAGAAAAACTATTAATTTATGCGGGTGGATTAGTAAATAATGGTATCACAAGTTCTTTATTAAATCTTTTAGAAAATATAAATTATAATCGGTTTGAAGTTACTATTTTCTTGCAAAGAAGGACTAATAAAATAACACTTGATAACCTATACAATGTAAATAAGAATGTGAAAATCATTTTAAGAAACGGGGGCTTTTTCGCTACATTCATAGAAAATTACAGAAATAACTATGTAAGAGATAGAGGGATGATATCTAAAAGGGAAGAAAAAATATTCCCTCAAAAAGCATATCAAAGAGAATTCAGGAGATTATTTGGAAACAGTAAGTTTGATTATGTTATGGATTTTAGTGGGTATTCCATGTTTTGGTCAAATTTACTATTAGCTACCCCTTCGAAGAAGAAATTCGTTTATTTACACAGTGATATGGTAGAGGATTTAGTTAAAGTTGTAGGAAACAGAAGACCCCATATAATTAATCTCAAAGGATTAATGACTTTGTATCCAAAATTTGATAAATTAATAAATGTTTCAGAAAATATTCATAAGATTAACAAACAAAAATTAAAGAAACTTAAAGTTGATTCGAAATTTGTGACAGTGAATAATATGTTGGATTTCAAAAAGATAAACATAGACAAAGACAATGATAAAAATATTATAAAAACTGAAACTGAAAATAAGTTGTTAATTATAGGAAATTCTCCTTCAGGAATAGAAATAATCAATTTTGACACTAATAAATTTAATATATTTGCAAGTGGGAGATTATCTCCAGAAAAAGGGTTCGATAATTTGATAGAGGCTTTTTATATACTCTCAAATGAGTATCCAGAGACTATGTTATACATTTTAGGTGAGGGAAAAGAAAGAACTAATTTAGAAACACTAATTCATAATTATGGACTTACTGAAAGAGTATATTTATTAGGTCATCAAACTAACCCCTTTAGCTTAATTAACAGGGCTAACTTATTTGTATTGTCGTCACATTATGAAGGTCAAGGGTTAGTTCTACTAGAAGCCTTGGCACTCAAAAAAAATGTACTTTCAACTGATTTAGAAGTTACTAGAGAAATTTTAGGTGATGATGAATATGGTATGTTAAAATATGATGACGCAAAATCGTTAGCTGAAGGTATAGAAGAATTTTTGAATAATAGTAATCCTGTATATAAAGAATTTGATATTGAAAGTTATAATAATTTAGCACTGTCCCAGTTTAATAATTTATTTAATTAATTTTTAGTGTGAAGAGAAATCATGAAATTTTAAATCTATCATTCATTAGTAAGAAACGTATAATATAAGATTATGAAATTTTAAAGTTACAGATTGATAAAAAGAGTTATGGCATGAATTTATTTGCCCAAATTACTACGCAAGGTACTTATGTACCGGAAAAAAGAATGGATAACCATGATTTCGAGAAGATTGTTGATACTTCTGATGAATGGATCCAACAAAGAACTGGGATTGTTGAAAGAAGAATTGTAGCTGAAGATGAATATACGAGTGATATCAGTTATAAAGCAGTGCTGGATTTGCAAGAGAAATATCAAGTGGAATTAAATGATGTTGATATGATTATCAATGCTACATTGACTCCAGATTATAAAACCCCAAGTGTCGCATCTTATGTGCAAGCGAAACTTGAATTGAAAAATGCAGGGGCCATTGATATTAATGCAGCTTGTGCAGGTTTTGCCTATGGTTTGAACATAGCTAATGGTCTGATTACATCTGGTCAAAATAAAAAAGTGCTAGTTATTGGCGCGGAAACACTATCACGAATTACAGATTACACAGACCGTAATACATGTATTTTGTTTGGTGATGGAGCAGGCGTATTTTTAGTAGAATACAGTGAAGATGAAACAAGCTTTATATCTAGTAGTTCTGGCTCGGACGGTGACAAAGGACATCATTTATATTGTTCAGAACTTTCTCATACTATGTTTGGCGAAGATTTACAAAATCCTGGTTATATTGTTCAAAATGGTCGTGGCGTATATAAATGGGCTGTCGGCAATGTTCCGAATATTATTGACAATACGTTACGTAACACGAATTATAAAAAAGAGGACATAGATTGGTTTGCACCACATAGTGCTAATGCCAGAATGATAGAATCAATATGTGAAAAGGCTAACCTCTCTAAAGATAAAGCGCTAATGAGTCTTAAATATTATGGTAATACGTCATCGGCTACGATTCCATTATCGATTGACTTAGCTGTCCAAGCGCATCAACTTAAAAAAGGTGACCTCATGCTATTAGTTGGGTTTGGTGGCGGCTTGTCATATGCGTCTACATTAATTAAATGGACACTTTAAAAATACTATAACAATTTAATATAAATGATTCGATAGTAGGTGTATCACGCATTGCATCCTACTTTTTTATGTGTATATCTCTGTAATTGATTTGTCCCAGTGCATTTATATTGTAGGTAGATGATTGAACTTAGGTAAATCATTTTATGTTTTTCAAATCAAGTCATCTTTGCAAAGGTGGATGACGAAATAATTTTAATAAAATTAGAATTCTGTCCTACGTCCCATTATGTCTAAATTTTTGAAACGTAATTTTTAAGCATTTTACTTCAAGGTCTCATCAAAAACATGCTAAATTTTGAGTAGTGGTAGAAAAGTTATTCAGCAACTTAATATTGTTATGTCTCAACATTACGTGTTAAATCATATGTGTTCCGAACGAATTATGCTAGCAATAGTTGAAATAATTGAATTACATGGCAATACATTTTTTAGAGAGACTAGATAACATATTAAAATAACGATAATTACTAATGAAGTTAAGTAATTTTTGTTATGTGTATAAATACGATATGTATAACATATTATTAAACTGAGTGAAAAAGGGTAAATATATATTATATAGTATTCAGCAGTTCATTCGTTTGTTGATGGCATTGTCAAAGTATCTTTCGTAATGAAGGGATACAAAAACAATTTGAGCCAGAGATTCTATAAATATATCAAAATTAATATATAAGGAGTTGGATTGTTTTGACGGAAAAAGTTCAATTAGGAAAATCAAATGTAACGGTATCACCGATTGCTTTAGGTACAAATGCTGTTGGTGGACATATTTTTTATAATGATTTAGACGAAGAAAAAGGTAAAGAAACGGTTCGCACTGCTGTTAGAAATGGTATTACATTGTTAGATACAGCCTATATTTATGGTCCAGAACGTTCGGAAGAATTAGTAGGAGAAGCGGTTAAAGAATTTGCTAGAGACGAGTTTGCAATTGCCACAAAGGGTGCGCATTATTTTGATGAAGATGGTAATGTGAAAATGTCTAATGATCCAGCATTTCTTAAAGATCAAGTAGAAAAAAGCTTAAAACGTCTTCAAGTAGATTATATTGATTTGTATTATATTCATTTTCCAGATGATACTACACCTAAAGATCAAGCAGTTGCTGCATTAAAAGATTTAAAAGATGAAGGTAAGATTAAAGCGATAGGAGTTTCTAATTTTACATTAGATCAACTTAAAGAAGCGAATAAAGACGGCTATGTTGATGTTGTGCAAATGGAATACAATTTATTAAATCGCGAAAATGAAGATGTGTTTGAATATACAAAAGAAAATCAAATTACATTTATTCCATATTTCCCTTTAGTTTCAGGTCTTTTAGCTGGCAAATACACTGAAAATACAAAATTTGATGATATTCGTGCTAAGAATCCAGAATTCCAAGGTGAAAAATTCAAAGAAAATTTAGAGAAAATTGATGAGTTGAGAGGTATTGCAGATAATCATAATGTAGATGTTGCACATATTGTGCTTGCATTCTATTTAACTCAACCTTCATTGGATGTCGTGATTCCAGGCGCAAAGCAACCACATCAAGTCGTGGACAATTTAACAACTTTAGAGGTTAATTTAACTCAAGAAGAGATTGAAAAAATAAATCAACTATTTCCTAGAAAATAATAAATAAGTGAGTGGACTTATGTATAAGTTTTAGCTCAGGCATCACTGTGTACTTTTATTCTTTCTAGTTATCATTTCCAGGTTGAGATGACGAAATTTTTAAAAGAAAATTAAGTTTCTATCCTATGCCCATTTTATAAAGTTTTTAAATTTTAGTTGAAATATATAAATTTTCCTACAAATCATTTAATGCTATAATATACTATTGTAAACGCATGTTATATTTATGAACTTTTGTGTAAAATTATTAAGATATCTCTAATGGAATATTTTAATATATGAAAAGGAGATTATTATGATTACAGTTTTGTTCGGGGGCAGTCGTCCGGAGGGAAACACTGCTCGATTGACTAAAATGGCCTTATCAGGACATGACTACAAATGGTTTGATTTAACTCAGTACCAATTGAATCCAGTGAGAGATGTGAGACATGATGGGACAACGATTGATACTTATGAAGATGATTATAAAAAAATGATAGATCAAGTGTTAGCCAGTGATACAATTGTTTTTGCATCACCCGTGTATTGGTATAGTATATCAGCCTCTTTGAAAGCATTCATTGATCATTGGTCTGAAACTTTAATGGATCCTAATTATAAGGATTTTAAGGCAAAAATGGCTGAAAAAGATTTTAGACTCATTATTGTCGGCGGAGATTTTCCAAAAGTAAAAGCGAAGCCATGTATCACTCAAATCAAGTATAGCTTAGAGTTTTTAGGTGCTACGCTATCTGGTTATATTATTGGAACTGCTGAAAAACCAGGAGATATTGATAAAGATTCGTATGCATTAAACCGCGCACGAGAATGGCAAGATACATTAAATAAGTAATATTTAGAGATAGTTTGGGCAATGTTATCTATTGTCCAAGCTATTTTCATATGAATAGATTAAGTATTTTGAACACTAAAATTATGTTATAATATGAGTATTATTACCTACTATAAATAGGGGGAACCAACATGCACAAAGTTAGGAAAGCAGCTCCAGAAGATGTTGTAGGCATCAGAGATGTAGCAACAAAAGCTTGGTATAATACTTATTTAAATATCTATGCAGCTAAAACTGTAAATGAATTATTGGCTGCTTCATATAATGAACAACATTTACTTAAAAGGTTAGAAGAACAATTATTTTTAGTCATCGAAGAGGATGATCAGATCATTGGTTTTGCTAACTTTATATATGGCACTGAATTATTCTTATCAGCCCATTACGTGAGACCTTCGTGGCAACATCATGGATATGGTTCTGATTTACTGAAAGAAGGCTTGGCATATTTCCAAAATGAATATGATGAAGTATTTTTAGAAGTGGATAATAAGAATGATGAAGCGGTAGCTTTTTATGAACAAAAAGGGTTTGAGCGTGTGCGCTCGTATATGCACGTGATGTATGGGGAAGAAATGGATTTAGCATTGATGCGTAAAACTTTATCATAGATGCACATTAACAAGGTATGAATAGGAGGACGACATTGACTTTTACAACTTATGCTACACAAAAGTTACCTGAAGAAAAAGTATTTAAAGACCCCATTCATAGATATATTCATGTAAGAGACCAAGTGATTTGGGATTTGATTAAAACGAAAGAATTTCAACGTTTACGTCGTATAAAGCAATTGGGTACATTATACTTATCATTTCATACCGCTGAACACAGTAGATTTGGACATTCATTAGGTGTATATGAGATTGTTCGAAGATTAATTGATGATTCGTTTGACGGTCGTGAAGCATGGAATAATGATGATCGTCCACTTGCACTATGTGCCGCATTATTACACGACTTAGGTCATGGACCATTTTCACATAGCTTCGAGAAGATTTTTAATACAGATCATGAACAATTTACGCAAAAAATTATTACTGGCCCGACAGAAGTAAATCGTGTATTACGACGTGTTTCTGAAGATTTTCCGCAGCAAGTAGCTGATGTTATTAATAAAACACATGAAAATAAATTGGTCATCTCTATGATTTCTTCACAAATAGATGCTGATAGAATGGATTACTTGCAACGTGATGCATATTTTACGGGTGTTACGTATGGGCAATTTGATATGGAACGTATTTTGAGATTGATGCGACCTTCAAAAGATGAAGTACTTATTAAAGAAAGTGGTATGCATGCAGTAGAGAACTTCATTATGAGCCGTTACCAAATGTATTGGCAAGTTTACTTCCATCCAGTTAGTCGAGGTGGAGAAGTGTTGCTTAATAATTGTTTGAAACGAGCAAAGCAACTTTATAATGAAGGGTACACTTTTAAAAAATATCCTGCCGATTTTATACCGTTCTTTGAAGAATCTATGACGATTGAACAGTATGTAGATTTAGATGAAGCGGTTGTAGTTTATTACTTAAAAGCATGGATTAATGAAGATGACGCTATATTAAGTGATTTGTCTCGTAGATTTATTAATCGGGATTTGTTTAAATATATGCCATTTGATGGTTCTATTATTACAATTACAGAATTAACAGATTTGTTTATACAGGCAGGTATAGATCCGAATTATTACTTTGTAAGTGAATCCTTTTCTGATTTACCTTATGATTATGACCGTCCAGGATCAGACAGACAGCCGATTCATTTGTTGAGACGTAATGGTAAAATAAGAGAAATTAGTAGTCAATCCTTAGTTATTCATAGTATAACTGGCATTAACAGACAAGATTATAAATTATATTATCCAAAAGAATTTATTTCTGATATAGAAGATGACCAAGTTAGAAATGCTATTAATAGTATATTAGATGAATTAAATTAAGCACTTAAAAATTGATGACTTTTATCACTTTGTTAAATATGGCAAAATTTTAATATAGACAACTTATGTAGGATTGTAATTTAACAATTGCAGCGCTACTTGTTTTAATAATGGAGGTGGAAGCTGATGGCTGAAAATAAGGGATTTAAATTCAATATTATTAAAAATGATCCGTTGGATGGTCACAAAGGTACCAATATTGGTTCTATAAGTTTAGACAACGTAGCACCAGTGTTTATCGATGTTGCAAACGAAGAGGCATTTATTGATATTGCAGGTATGCATGCGCGTTCTAGTGTTGAAAAAGGTGTCAAATGGATTAAAGATAAGGCGACCGTTGAAGGTGAAGAGGCGAAAGAATATTGGTTGTGTTGGGTTACAACAGAACGTGGTGAAAATGGTCCCTACTATGCCGGACTAACAGCATGCTATTTATTAGTAAATAGAAGTATTCGTAGAGGTTACAAAAGTATGCCTGAACATGTCAATATGATGGACAAATCAATGAAACATAATAT
The DNA here is from genome assembly GCF_038006605.1 of Staphylococcus sp. FSL W8-0271. NCBI lineage: Bacteria > Bacillati > Bacillota > Bacilli > Caryophanales > Staphylococcaceae > Staphylococcus > Staphylococcus sp. FSL W8-0271. The sequence continues at coordinate 2,226,474 of NZ_JBBOVM010000001.1, read as the reverse complement.
TGAAATCGATCAAATAGGTGACCAAAATAAAAAAATATTAGCAGCGTTTCTTAAATCGCATGATATAGATATGTGGAATAACTCTGATGCTTCATTGCATGAAGCTTTAGAGACAGTTTAATATCATTAGTTTTTAAGAGTTCAACGATATTAAACGAAGAACATCGGTATTTAAATGCATGTAACGTGTGAATTGAGATATTTGTATCATTTGAAAAGAGTAGAAATACGAAATCAGATTTTGATTTTGTTTTTTCTACTTTTTTTATGTGTGATTTTTGAATATTGTGAAGGTGTTGTAAACGAACTTTGAAAATGTAGATTATGAATTTAAATTAATTTAGCAACTGTTTTGCATATTTCAAGTATGCTATAATGGTTTGTATTATTTTAAAGATTAGGGTGAAACTTACATTGGAAAACAATGTTGAAATCCAAACGAAACAAGTGGTTAAACAATTCGATAACAAGGAAAAATTCTCATTGTCTACTACAGGATCTTGGCAAAAACGTAAAGCCGATTTTATTCGTTATCAAGAAGAGATAGACGGAGCAATCGTTAATGTGACAGTTAAAATTGAAAGTTCAGGAGTAAAGATTATCCGCAATGGTGATATTAAGTTAAACCTTCATTTTGTAGAAGGTGGGGAAACGATTACTTTGTATGAAATTAGTGGCGGTCGCATACCATTGATCGTTTATACACATTCTATTTTACATTTTGTAAATGATAATGGTGGAAAATTGAAAGTGCATTATGATTTAATTCAAGATGAAGAGAAGATGGGATCTTATCAATATGAAATTACTTACAAGGAGATGCCGTAAATGAACATAATCGAACAAGTCAAACAAAAGTTGGTTGAAGAAATTAAGAAAAGTATTCAACAAGCACAACTTGCCGACGTGAATGAAATACCTGAAATTAAAATCGAAATACCAAAAGACAATAAAAATGGTGACTATTCAACAAACATAGCAATGGTCTTAACAAAAATAGCGAAACGTAATCCACGCGAAATCGCAACAGCAATTGTTGAAAATTTGGATACAACGGCTGCACAAGTTGAAAAAGTTGATATCGCAGGACCTGGTTTTATCAATTTTTATTTAGATAGTGCTTATTTGACTGCGATTATTACTGAAGCAATCAATAATGGTGATCAATTTGGTCATAAAAAAGTTAAAAATGGTGAAAATATTTTATTAGAATATGTATCGGCTAATCCTACAGGTGATTTACATATAGGTCATGCCCGTAATGCTGCAGTTGGCGATACGTTGGCCAATATATTAGAAGCGGCTGGTTATAATGTCACAAGAGAATATTATATTAATGATGCTGGTAATCAAATTACCAATTTAGCTCGTTCAATAGAAGCACGTTATTTTGAAGCGCTTGGTGATTATTCTTTTGAAATGCCAGAAGGTGGCTATCACGGAAAAGATATCATCAATATTGGTAAAGATTTGGCAGAGAAACAACCGGAAATAAAGGGTTTAGACGAAGAAGCACGTATTAAAACATTCAGACAACTTGGCGTCGATTACGAAATGCAAAAACTAAGAAAAGACTTAGCTGATTTTAATACACATTATGATAATTGGTTTAGCGAAACAACGCTTTATGAATCTGGTGAAATCAAACAAGTACTTAATAAAATGACTGAACTTGGTTACACTTATGAAGAAGATGGTGCAACATGGTTACGTACAACTGATTTCTCGGATGACAAAGATCGTGTATTGATTAAAAAAGATGGTAATTATACTTACTTTTTACCAGATATTGCATACCATTTTGATAAAATTGAACGTGGTAACGATATATTAATAAACTTATTTGGTGCAGATCACCATGGCTATATACAGCGTTTGAAAGCATCAATGGAAACATTTGGTGTTGATAGCGAGCGTCTTGAAATTCAAATTATGCAAATGGTCCGCTTAATGCAGGACGGTCAAGAAGTGAAAATGAGTAAACGTACTGGAAATGCAATTACTTTACGTGAAATTATGGATGAAGTAGGCGTGGATGCCGCGAGATATTTCTTAACGATGCGCAGTCCTGATACGCATTTTGATTTTGATATGGAATTAGCAAAGCAAGAATCACAAGATAATCCGGTATATTATGCACAATATGCACATGCACGTATTTGTTCAATTTTAAAACAAGCTAAAGAAAAAGGCATTGAACCTTCAACTGACGCAGACTATTCGTTTATCACAAACGATAAAGCGATTGAGCTTATGAAAAAAATTGCTGAATTTGAACCAACGATTGAAAGTGCCGCAACACACAGAGCACCACATAGAATTACAAACTATATTCAAGATTTGGCAGCACATTTCCATAAGTTTTACAATGATGAAAAAGTTTTAACAGATGATTTAGAAAAAACAAAAGCGTTGATTGCATTAATTGATGCAGTGAGAATTACATTACATAATGCATTAAACCTTGTTGGCGTAACAGCGCCAGAGTCAATGTAATTATTATGTAATTAAAGTAGTCCTTTATTTAAGAGCAAGTTTAGGTTTGTTAATCATAGTTTGATGCATTTCCGTCAGTACTATCACCAAACCTTACTTGCTCTTTTTTGATATTGGTTACTTCATCGTGATCACTGGGAGGGTAATGCTAACATGTTAGATATTCAGTCGCTTTATAAATTATTATCTTCACATATGGGATCACAACATTGGTGGCCTGCTGAGTCTAAAATCGAAGTGATATTAGGAGCGATTTTAGTACAAAATACCAATTGGAGAAATGCTGCTTATGCGCTTGAACAATTAAAGGTGAAGACTGAATTTGATCCAGAGCAGATGCTAAATTTGAATTTGGAATCTTTGCAAATGCTTATAAAATCAAGCGGATTTTATAAAAATAAAACTAAAACGATTTTGAATATACTTGCCTGGTTGAAACGTTTTGATTTTGATTATCAAGCTGTAAGATCATATTATCAACTTCAATTGCGTAATGCTTTATTAGAAATCAAAGGTATTGGTAGTGAAACGGCAGATGTGTGTTTAGTTTATATTTTTGAAGAAGTTGTCTTTATTCCAGATAGTTATACTAGAAGAATTTTTAAAAAACTAGGCTATACCAACACAGAAAGTTATGAGAAATTGAAGCGACATATTGAACTTCCTGAAACATTTACTAATGCAGATGCTAATGAATTTCATGCGTTGTTAGATAATTTTGGGAAAAATTACTTTAATGGAAAAAATGAAAACAAGTATACATTTTTAGATCCTTATTTTGAAAATTAAATTTCATAAAATAGACTTAACGATTGAGATGAGAGTTTGGTAATATAGAATAAAATAACTATTAGGAGATTAAGGTATGAAGAAATGGAATAAATTATTATGTTTGTTACTTGTTTTTGTAGTAGTCTTAACTGCTTGTGGTACGAAGTCAGACCAAAAGCATGATGAAGGGCAATCTGAGGGTCACACTTATAAACGTATTATTTCTCTAATGCCTAGTAATACGGAAATTTTATATGAACTCGGTTTGGGTGACGATGTGATAGGCGTATCAACTGTAGATGATTATCCTAAAGAAGTAAAAGATAAGAAACAATTTGATGCGATGAAACTTAATAAAGAATCATTGATGAAAGCCAAACCAGATTTAATATTGGCACATGAATCTCAAAAAGCGACGAATGATAAAGTACTTAAAGGATTAAAAGATAGTGGTGTGAAAGTTGTTTATGTGAAAGATGCACAATCTATTGATGAAATGTATGAATCATTTATGCAAATTGGTAAGGTAACGCATAAAGAAAAAGCAGCCAAAAAACTCGTTAAAGAAACAAAACAAAATATCGAAAACGTAAAAAAATCAGTGCCTAATGATGTAAAAGGGCAAAAAGTTTTCATGGAAATTTCATCTGAACCAGAAATATACACTGCAGGTAAAGAAACATTTTTTGATGATATGCTGACACAATTAAAAGCAGAAAACAGTTTTTCTAATTTAAAAGGTTGGCAGAAGGTGAGTAAAGAAGATATTATTAAGCAAAATCCAGATTTGATGATATCAACAATGGGTATTTCATCATCTGAATATCAAAAAATGATTAACAAACGTGGTGGTTTTAATCAAATTAAAGCGGTACAGCACAATAAAGTTAAAGCTGTTAATGGTGATGAAATATCAAGACCAGGTCCACGTATAGATGATGGATTGAAAAAATTGAAAGAAGCTATTTATGAATAGTAATTTACTAAAACACAAAGATAGATTAGCCTAGGAACTAAATAGCTTTCGCTAACAAATAAACGTCAATTGCTATAGAAATGATATAGAATTGACGTTTTCTTTATGAATTTCTTATCATGTGATATTTACTTTTAGCATAAAAATATATACCATTTTAATAACGAACAATAAATATTTTTATCATTCAATATAACTGAACGATTTTATTGAAAGCGTGGCAAAGACATGAAATATAATAAAGCACTTATTATTTGTATCGTCCTACTCATTATCAGTATGCTACTAAGCATGCTTTGGAATATCGGTAATATTAATGAAGCATTGTCACAATCTATATTATTTCAAGTTAGAGTGCCTAGAACACTTCAAGCATTATTAGCAGGTATTGGTTTAACATTAGCAGGTCATATGTTTCAGACGCTATTAAATAACCCATTAGCCGACAGCTTTACATTAGGTTTAGCAAGTGGGGCAACTTTTGGTTCTGGTATAGCTGTAGTATTAGGGTTATCGTTTTTATGGTTACCAGTTTTTTCTGTTATTTTTAGTGTTATCACATTAATTACAGTGATCTCACTTACTACTGCTATGTCTAAAGGCTATCCGATAAGGACACTCATCTTATCCGGTATTATGATAGGTGCATTGTTTAATGCATTTCTTTATGTATTGATTATTTTTAATCAACAGAAGATGAATAATATTGTGAATTATATGTTTGGCGGTTTCTCATCTGCAGAGTATAACGAGGTAATATATATAGGTATTACGTTATTCATCGGTATTATTGTATTATGTAGTTTAATACCAAAAATTAAGATATTACAGCTAGGCCATTTGAAAGGAACATCTTTAGGTTTAAATGTACAATCATTAACATATTGCGTGTTATTAATTGCTTCATTGATTACTGCAGTAATTGTCGCATATGTAGGCATCATTGGTTTTATAGGCATGATTATTCCACAGCTTGTACGACGTCAGGGTCAGCAGTTCAATCTTGGACAACAAATGGTACTAAATATGTTTATAGGTGGTATAGTGATGGTAATGTCGGATTGGTTAGGAAGTATATTGTTAAGCCCATTTGAAATTCCTGCTAGTATTATTTTAGCATTATTAGGCATACCAGTACTATTTTACATCATGATCACTCAACCACGGAGCATAGAATAAACTTAAGGATTACTATCGTCTCGAGATGGTTTATACGATATAATGATATTTATTAATTAAGGTTAAGTAAAAGGTAAACCTAAGATTGAAGAGGTTATGATTATGGATTTAACTCAGGTGAAAGCGATTGTATTTGATTTAGAAGGGACATTATTAGACAGAAAGAAATCTCGAGAAAAATTTATAGAAGAGCAGTTTGAAAGGTTTCATGACTATTTTGTACGCATACAATTGGAAGACTTCAAACGTAAATTTATAGCACTAGATGATGATGAAGATCACGATAAACCTGAATTATATAAGGCGCTCATTAAAGATTTTCATGTAGATCGACTAACTTGGAAAGATTTGTTTAGTGATTTTGAAATGCATTTTTACAGATATGTATTTCCATATTATGATACACAGTATACTTTAGAAAAATTAACAGAGAATGGTTATTTGACTGGTGTGATTGCAAATGGTAAGTCAAAAATCAAACAATTTCGTCTGCACGCTTTAGGTATCGAAGATAGTATCAATTATTTATCTACATCTGAAACTGTAGGTTACCGCAAGCCCCATCCTAAAATTTTTGAAGATATGTTGTCGCAATTAGGTACCAAACCTGAAGAAACAATATATGTTGGTGATGATCCACTCAATGATGTAGCACCTGCAAGGGCCATGGGTATGATTAGTGTTTGGTTTAATGAAGATAATGAAAATGATCTAACACCTTTACCAGAAGAAGTAGATTTTACGATTAAAACTACGGAAGAATTACTTTCCATTTTATCAATTAATAAGAAAGGGAGATAAATGATGAACCTATTTACAACAAGTGATGGTGTTGCTTTAAATTACAAGACGAGTGGAGAAGGTAAAGCAATTGTCATGATTCATACTGCTTTTGATAACTTTTCAGTGTTTAATGATTTAGAACCTAAATTTAATAAAGATTATCAGGTAGTACTTATCGATTTAAGAGGTCATGGCTATTCCGATAAACCGAATGAAATCAATTTCAAAACATATGCAAAAGACATTAAGGAATTATTAGATTATTTATATATTCATGAATGTTCTGTCATAGCTCACGAATTAGGCGGTTCAATTGCTGCATTATTTGCAACACAATATCCGGAAATAGTGTCATCATTAACGATGGTGAATCCTACACTATTGAATGACATCACGCCTGAAGAGCGTTTATATAGAAAATATTCAGATAAAATTAGAAATTGGGATGATGAAACACAACAAAAATTCCTTGATAAACAATTATATTATTCTAAAAGAAAAGCAAAAAAATTCTTAAAACAAGTTGAAAATACGAATAGTTTGTCTACGAAATCAGAAATCGAAGCGGTAAAACAATCATTTATTGATAATAATGTTATGCATTATTTGAAATCATTAGATTTACCCACATTAATTATTGTTGGACAACACGGAGAAAGAACAACAATATTTGAAGCAAAAGAAGTTGCAGATTATATCGGAAATACCCAATTCGAAGTTTTCGAAGCGTCTGGATTATATCCGTTTGTAGAAGAAAAAGATAAATTTATCAGTGATGTGAGCAGATTTATAGAACAACATCTACAAATAGCATCTTAATTTTAACGGATGGATAGATTTCTTGAGATATTACAATGCTACACTGTTTTGTAATCGTTTTGTAACATCACTGTTATTTTAGTAATGTTTATAGTACAATGTGAATAAGCACAATGAAGGTAAGTTAAATATAAAGGAGAGAGTGCTTATGAAAAAAATATGTGCAGCAGTTTTAGTTACAGGTTTGGCATTTTCTGGTATTTCTGCAGGAAGTGTTGAAGCAGCATCAGGGAACTCTATCCAAAGTGTTAATGAATTGCAACATGGTGATCAATCCTTAGAAGGCGCGAAATTAGGAAGTTCTATTCAATCAGTATTAAAAAATAATAAAAAACCAGTTTATTCATATAAACCTGATGGCTCAGAACATTATTATGAATTTAAAAAAGATAATGGTGTCCTTGTGGTAACTGCAGATGGCAAGAAAAATAATGGTAAGATTATACGTGTATCAATGAGTTACAACGATACAAATGGACCATCATATAAAGAAGTTAAAAAGGCTGTAAGCAATGAAGCAGTTGCTCGTGAACATTATAATAAAGTAACAGGCAACTTTGGATATGTTCAAGACAATCAAGTATCTTATCAATTTAGTTCTCCATCACCGAGTGATAAAAATATTAAACTTTATCGCATTGATATTGGTAAATAATCTTCACTTGTAATTATTAAAATGGATAATAACCGACAAGTTTAAAGCTATATACTTGTCGGTTATTTTATTGTTACAATAAGTGAAAGTCTAATTTTATTAATAAATAAAATACTTATTTAACAAAAAAGGAGCCTATCATGAGAGTCAATGACAAAGTATTAATAGAAAATATCAATGATTATTTTACTCATAAAGGTCTTTCTCCCAATCTTATAGATGATATTAAAGGAAAATTGAAAAAAGAGTTAAAGAAATCAGAAGCACAAGATTTGGATTATATAGAATACAGAAAGAAATCACCAGCTGAAATAATTTTAACGATTCAGCGCAATTTATTTACATTACAATTAAATCCAATTGTATTTTTTATTATCAATTTTATTTTATTATCTTACTTGTATGATAAACAATACGTGCCGTTCCAAGCAGCGACTGGCTTATCAATTTTTTATTGTTTAATTATTTTACCTATTTCAATCTTCATTTATTTGAGAATTGATTGGAAAAATTATCTCTATAGTAATAAATTTGAAAGAGTGATAGGGCTCAGTGTTGCAGCAGCAGCGCTTATCTTGGTATTTGCGCATGCTTTTGGATTTAATTTAGGTATCGTAGCTGTCTCGTTATACGCGCATCAATTTATCTTTTTTGTAGGTATTATATTTAGTATTTCAGGTGTCTACTTTAAAAGATTAGAATTTACTGGAATTGGCTTATTATTTTGCCAAAAAACAATAGATGCGATGGTTAGCAATCCAGTGATTACGCAAATTGCATCTATTGTGATTTGGGTATTATTATTAATTGTCATAATTTATTATACAATTAGAATATCTTCAAGAAATTAAAGTTTCGTAATTACTCGGTGGTGTTGTAATATAATAAGTTGCATATACTCAACTTACATTTAATGTGCCAAAAACATTAAGTGCAGGTTGAGTATTTTTATCTTTAAAGCCCAATACTATAAGGTCATAGTAAAAAAACGTTGCAGTTAAATATTTTAAAATGAGCATATGCATCATAAATCGAGGGTATATAAATCATATAAGGAGGTGGCCCACAATGGAAAAAGTAGAAATTAGTTGTAATACTAAATTGGCATACATCCGTGAGGGTCTAGGCTTTCCTATAATTTTAATTCATGGTTTAGATGGTAATCTAGCTTCTCTATGTAGTTTAAAAGATGAATTAAAACATAATTATGATGTCATTACTTATGATGTTAGAGGACATGGTAAGTCTTCAAAACCTAATGCATATCATTTAAAAGACCACGTAGAAGATTTGAAATTATTAATGAAAAAGTTAAATATTGAAAAAGCGCATATAATTGGTCATGATATGGGTGGACTTATTGCTAAACATTTTGGTGATAAATATGAATATATGGTTGCGTCATTAACTTTAATTGCATGTAATCTTATTGATAGTGTATTGGAGTTAAACAAATTAATGATTGAACATGACGACGAAATAGAAGGATTTGATAAATCTGAATCTCTGATTTTATTATTACCTTATATGTATAAAGAACAAGAAAAAGCTAAAAAATGGTTTCAATCACAGTTGATTTATAATAGGCAATCGGCTGAAGAAAGCGCGATAGCTACAAGAGCACTAATGGAATTTCCTGTATATAATCAAAACATTGTACTTGAACAAACGAATATTCCCACACTAATTGTAAATGGTAATTATGATCCATTAATTACTAAAGAAATGAAGCGCGAATACGATCAGGTATTTCATAATTTGAAAATAGTTAATTTTAACCAATCAGGGCACGCACCTCATATTGAAGAACCAAACCACTTTTTAGACGTTTTTTTAGCATTTATAAAAACAAATGCATACTCAGAAGGATAATATTGTTAAAACATATGATGCTTATTTTTTGATATATAAAAAAACCACTTCACCAAATTAATTCGGCGAAGTGGTTTTTTATGTTGCTAGATATTTTAAGTGGGAAGCTAAAGTTAGTTATACTTCTTTTTCATCATTTGCTTCTTGAATACGCTTGTTCACACGTGATAATAATTCATTAATTTTTTTACGTTGTTTTGAATCAACTAATATTAAAACTGTTCTTTCATCGTGTTCATTACGCTTTTTATCAAAATAATCTTCTTGAGATAAGTTTTTAACCGCTTTAACAACTTGAGGTTGTTTATAATTTAAATGATTAATAATATCTTTTAGATAATACTCTTCACTTTCATGTTCACTAATATATGTTAATACAGCGAATTCTTCGAAACTTACTGAAAACTCTTTTTTGATAATACTTTTTAATTTATCAGCGTACGTTACCATTGCTAATAGTTCAAAACAGTCATTTATTTTGGTGATAGCCATTTTTAATTCCTCCCTAATTTATATGCCCAATCTAATATACATATTAAAAATGTTTTGTATAATAATTTGTCTTAATTCAAAGTTGAATACAAAGTTTTTATCATAATTTACAGCTCTGATATATTTGGGTAAAATATATTAAAACTAGCATTATTTAGTTTATTATAACTAAATTAAAATAGCAAGTAAACATAAAACTGATTAAACGGTACGGTAATGTTTAAATTTATTAATTCAATTATTTAAACACCAATCATTTAATTATAATAATTTCTCTAAATTTACAATTTACCACTATTTGATAAAAACAGTAAAAAACAAATTATATTTTAAAGATTTATTGTGTTTATACTGTGCACATCTAATTTTTGGACCGCACAGTATCAACATTTCTAGCTATGATATCTCCAGGTTTTAAACCTTCAATGATAAGCATAGTTTTTCTATTACCCGATTTTTCTGATTTAATAACTTTTTTAATAAATTTTTTATTTCTTAGTAAATAAACAAATTGTTCATTATCTATTGCAGTACGTGTTATTTCTATCAGAGTAGTTGGTTTTTCAATTTTTACATGTTCACCAAAAAAATGATCAGCATTTGGTGAAATTTCAAGTAAATATTTAGATGGTTTAGCTAAATTTTTTTGATTGATTGGAAGTTTAGATATATGCGTAATTGTACCAAAACTATTATTTGTAATATCACTACTTATCTTTACTTTGTCCTTGATACGTAAGTCGTTTTTTTCTTTCTCAGAAATCTCTGCTCTTATGACAGGCTTAGGATCATAGATTTGGATAAAGGGTAGGTTTTGTGAAAGCATATGCGAGGGGTTTATGATAACTGTACCAGAAATCGGTGAGAAAATTGTAGTACGCAGTTTAGATTGTAAATGGGAAATTTCAGTTTTTAAGTTAATAAGTTCAGCTGAAGTAGATTTATTAGTTTTAATGAGTTGCGCTAATAACTTTTGTTTTTGAGCGATGTTTTGTTCAATGTGCGGATTATAATACTCAAAAAGTGGTTGGTTTTGTGTTACTTTTGTTTCGGTTTGTACAAACCAGTCGTGAATAGCACCTTGAGAAGTATCATAATTGATCGATACTAACTGAGAAGGCTCTTGTCTTCCTATAAAGTATGGTAATTTTTTATAAGAAATTTTAACTGTTTCGATATGCTTTTCATAGTTACTACTATGTGTTTTTAAATAAAACCATAAGGATATGGCGATTGTGCTAAAAAGGGTTAATAACGTGGTTAATATGATAAAGATACGTTTCAAAATTTGTCACCTCTAGATGTTTTATTGTACTGATTATACTGCTTTTATAACTACTGCGCTACAGAAAAAAGAAGCTAAGACAAATTAATTGTCTTAGCTTCTTATCATTAAAACAAACCCAAGGACTATTATTATGAGTAAGGTAGAGGGTATAATTTTTTTGAATATATTAAAATTGTATTTTACGTTCTAGGCTATTATTAATTAAAATAATCTTAAAAGTACGATACCAATCATCATAGCTACAATGCCAATGATTTTTCGCTTCGTAATTTTATTAACATAAGTACCTAACAATCCAAAGTGATCAATGATTACACCCATTAACATTTGACCTAACATCACAATAATTGTAGTTAAAGCAGCACCTAGGTGTGGCATCAATATAATATTTGTAGTGACAAAAATCACTCCAAGAATGCCACCAATGAAATAAATTGGTTTTAATTTGCCTTTTTGCTGATCATAAGCTTTCATCTTAAGTGTTCTATTGAAGATTAAAGTTAGGATGAATAATGCTATTGTACCAATCGTAAATGAAATTAAAGACGCTAAAATGGATGAATGTAATTGTTGTCCTAATGCGCTATTAATCGCAGTTTGTATTGGTGGACAAAAGCCGAATACAAAACCGATGATCAACCAAATATATACTTGAGCATTCATGTTTTTATCTTTGGGATTACTACGTACATAATTCATAAGTATAATGCCAAGCATTAAAAAGAGAATACCCAATACTTTAAACATAGTAAAAGGCTCTACATCTGCGCCAAACCAACCAAAAGTATCAATTGTAACGCCCATAATAATTTGGCCAGCAACTGTCATTACGACGGTTAAAGATGCACCTAATCTCGGCAGTAATAATAAATTCCCTGTAAGAAAAATAACACCTAATATACCGCCGACAAACCATATGTAACTCAATGATTGATTACTATAAAAATCAGTAGTAAAAACATGTGGGTTGGTAATTAAATTGATTAAGATTAAAAAGGTAGTTCCAGTAGCAAAAGAAATTGTAGATGCATAGAATGAAGACTTCGTATAAAGACTTAATCTTGAATTTATCGAAGTTTGAAAAGGAACGACCATCCCAGCAACAATTCCTACTAAATATAAAAAAATCATTAAATCACGCTTTCTCCTAAGATAATTATATTATATAGGAAAGGTGTGGATTTTCCTATGCTCTTTTCTATTTATAAAAGAGGGAAGTATAAAATAATGTACACAACTAATGAAATATAATAAAATACTTATGTTGATGTTATAATAAAAGGAAAATTATTAGATTTAAATTGAAAATCAAGACCTATAAAAATTAGTAAGATGAATTTTTGGTGGTTTAAAAATATATAGAAGTGGTGACAATTTACATTGAAACAACTTTCAATCATACGCTTATTAGATGAAGAAACTTTTTTTATAGGTGCAGGAAGTAATGAAGGAATTCAAAAAGAACAATTTATAGAAGTATTAAATCCTAGGAAATCATATAAAAATCTTGCTCAAGTGACAGAAGTTTTTGGACAATATGCAATGTGTAAAAAATTAGGCAAAAGTAAGATTTTTTTCGGTGATACAGTTAGGTTAAGACCGATTAGAAACAAAAAACATCATTAATAATATCGTATAAGTGATAAAAAGCGAATGCAATTTGATTTGATATGCTCCCTTCAAAGTAGACACTTAAAAATGTAAACTTTGAAGGGAGCTTTTTTATGACTCATAGAAAATTATCACCTGAAACTTATCAAAAAGCTTTCAGCTTATATGAAGAAGGATATAGTATGAAAAATGTAATTCAAAAATTAAATTTAAATTGTTCTCCTAGAACATTATTGATTAACTATTATAAATTTAAGAAGCATGGAATAAAGGTGCTTTTACCAATTCAGAGAAATAATACCTACTCAAATGAATTTAAGCTTAAAGTTGTGCACGAATATATAAATGATGGCCTATCTTTAACTGATTTAGTAGTTAAATATAATATCCCCACTACTTCAACTGTAAACAAATGGATTTCAAAGTATTTGTCGGGTAAAATATTAAAAACATATTCTCCAAAACCCGAGGTGTATCAATTGAAATATAAATCATTAACATTTGAAGATCGTGTAGAAATCGTTGATTATTATATGAATCATGGCCAATCGTATAAGACAACAGCAAATCATTTTAACATCAATTATAGCCAAGTATATAACTGGGTAAAAAAGTACAACTTGCATGGATATGATGGGCTTAAAGATGGACGTGGAAAAGGGAAACCCCAGTCTGTATTAACACCTGAAGAGGCATTAAAAGCTGAAATTAAGATACTTAAAGAGAAAAATAAATTTCTTCAAATGGAAAATGACGTTTTAAAAAAGGAAGAAGAAATAGAAAGGAAGTTGATGAAACAGGCATCAGACAAAAAGCATCATACCAAACGGTAAAAGCATTTAAAAACCTTTATCCGATAGCTTGGTTATGTTCAGTATTAAAGATATCACGTTCAAGTTACTATAAATGGTTACATCGCAAACCATCAAATAAAGAAATTGAAAACCAAAAATTGATCAAAGATATCGTTGATATCTACAATAAATACAAAGGCATATATGGATATCGTCGTATATACATATATTTAAGACTTAAACTACATCAAAAAGTAAATCATAAACGTGTCTATAGATTGATGAATCAACTGAATCTAAAATCTACTATCCGCCCTAAAAGAAAACGATATATTAAAACAACACCTGAAATTACAGCACATAATATATTAAATAGAAAATTTGAAGAACAAATCCCAAATAAAAAATGGTTAACTGACGTTACAGAATTCAAACTAAGCAATGGTAAAAAACTTTACTTAAGTGCTATTTATGACTTAGGCAGCAAACAGATTATCAGTCATAAATTAAGTACCTCAAATAACAATAAATTTGTATTAGATACGCTCAAAAAAGCAGTCAAACTTGTGCCGAATACCGAAGGTATACTCTTACATAGCGACAGAGGATATCAATATACAAGCAGATTATTTAAAGTTACGTTAGAGCAACTTGGTATAAAACAAAGTATGTCACGACCAGGATGTTGCATAGATAATGGACCTATGGAAGGTGTATGGGGAACTATTAAAAGTGAATTGTTTAGAGGAAGAAAAAAAGTGATTTTTAAAGACAAGGCTACAGCAATAAAAGCAATTAATTCATATATAGAATTTTTTAATCAAGAAAGAATAACATTAAAAATGGCTACCCTTATATCGTAAATATAAGGTAGCCATAAACATTTTGTTTTTTTCACTGTCTACTTGACAGGGTGCAGTTCAATTCGTTGATTGTCACTTTTTTTATTTAAAACAAGGTAGCAACCTAATACTTATGTGTATCAGGCTGCTACGATTGTTTATATAATTTATTTACTTCAGTTTCGCTGACTATACAAACTCACTAGAAAAATGATACGTGTGTTTGAAATTTTATTGATTTAACTTTCAAAAATTAATTTTGTAGATTTATCTATGATTTGTGCTGCACGCACTGTAGTAGGAATACCCGCTTTAGGACGCAAGATATCTAGAGCGACTAATTTGTTCATTCCATCTTTTACTGTGCTTTCATTGATGAAGTGCTCTATTTTGGGTAATTGTAATTTAATGTCTTTGTTAACAGCATCGTTGAATATAAGTTCTAAAGTTTGACTCATAATATTTAACCTCCTTAATTAACTGTTTCAGTTTTAATGATTTCCACTGTTTCAAATTTTTCTCCAGTGATTTGTTCAATGATAGATTTGAAACTTTTAATTTGATCAGTTGTTGCTTGGGTATTCAGATTTGCAAAGTGACGTTTAAATTGTGTAGCTTTTCCATCTTTGTCATATGTTATTCGTGACATAGTGACGGCTAAGTGACTGATTTGGTTCATTTGTCTAACCTCCTTTCACTATATATATCGTTATTAAATTTCAAATGGGTCAAAAAAATTTGAAAAAATTAGACAAAATACTTTCATGTGACAAAAACATGCTATATCATTAAATATGCAACATTAATTAATTCAGAGGTGAATTTATGAATCAAGTAGACCCTATTAGGAATACTAATGAGATAAAAGCGATGTATGAGGTTTTAAAAGCCAAATCCATGCGTGATTATCTGTTGTTTAAGTTTGCAATACATACTGGTGTGAAGCTTTCCTCATTATTAAATTTAAATGTAAGTGATGTGAAAATAGAGGACGATGATATCAAACACTATTGGATAGAGTCGCATGCACCTAAAATTCAGATCAGATTACCAGAAACTTTGAGAAATGAATTAATGACATATATATCAGAACAACAATTGAAGAATGATGAGTTATTATTTCAGTCTAATAGGACATTAAAAGGTCTATCACGCCAGCAAGCTTATCGCATTATTCATCTTGCTGCAGAAGATTTAGGAATGTTACATATTGGTTTGACGACGTTGCGTAAAACATTTGCCTATCATGCTTATCAATCAGGTATTTCAATATCGATTATTCAAAAGTACCTAGGACATCAAACAACCTTTGAAACAATGAAGTTTATAGGTATTTCTACAAAATCTAGCAAAACAACGATAGCTTTAAATTTGTAAATTATAGTTAAAGGGGGTATAAGATGAGTTTAGTTTATTTACTGAGTGCGATCGTTTTAATAATGATGGTACTTTTGCTCACAATGACGAAACGAAAATTTCATAAATTTGCTGGGCCGATCGCTTTAATCGCTCCAATCATTTCTTCTATTTACTTTCTATGGCAGTTGCCACAAGTAATGAAGGGGCAATTTGTATCAATTAAAATCCCTTGGCTCACATTATTAGATATAAATATAGATTTTAGACTAGATGGATTAAGTTTATTTTTTAGTTTGTTAATATCGCTCATTGGACTAGCAGTGTTTTATTATGCTACACAATACTTATCAAAAGAACATGATCATTTGCCACGTTTTTATATATACTTATTGTTATTTATGTTCAGTATGCTTGGTATTGTTACAGCAAATAATACAATTTTGATGTATGTATTCTGGGAATTGACGAGTGTATCATCTTTCTTACTCATTGCTTACTGGTACAGTAAAGGCGCAAGTCAATTTGGTGCTATCCAATCGTTTATGATCACAGTATTTGGTGGTCTTGCACTATTAACAGGTTTTATCATGATTTATATTGTTACGGGTACAAATTCTATTACATCGATTATTGCGCAAAGTGACAAAATAGCGGATAGTCAGTTGTTTATACCGATTATTATACTGTTGCTTTTAGGTGCATTTACTAAATCAGCACAATTTCCTTTCCATATTTGGTTACCAAAAGCCATGGAAGCACCGACACCCGTGAGTGCTTATTTACACTCTGCCACAATGGTAAAAGCAGGTATATTTTTACTATTTAGATTTACGCCTGTTTTAGGGCTAAGTGATTTTTATATTTATTGTGTCACTTTTGTTGGATTGATAACAATGATTTTTGGGGCGGTTAATGCCACTCGACAATATGATTTGAAAGGGATTTTAGCTTATTCTACAATCAGTCAACTAGGTATGATAGTTTCTATGGTCGGCCTCGGTGGAGGCTTTGCACAACATGCCACTGGTGAACTATCTAAAGTATACAGCCTTATTCTCTTCGCAGGTCTTTTCCATTTGATGAATCATGCGTTATTTAAAGGTGCTTTATTTATGGGTGTTGGTATCATTGATCATGAAACAGGTACGAGAGATATACGTAAATTGTCTGGATTGAGAAAAGTACTGCCAATTACACATGTAGTTATGTTACTTTCAGCTTTATCTATGGCTGGTATCCCATTTCTTAATGGTTTCTTAAGTAAAGAAATGTTTTTTGATGGTTTGGTAAGTTCATACCAATTACTTCAATTTAATATCACTTTAACAATTATTATTGCAGTGATAGGTGTTGTTGCTAGTATTTTCACGCTTATTTATGCAGTTTACATGATTAAGGAAGTTTTCTGGGGAGACTTTAAACATAATGATTCACCAGTACAAAGTCCCCATGAACCATTTTTATTTACACTACCTTCTGCAATTATGATGATTTTGTTGCCGATTGTGTTTTTTGTGCCAAATTTATTTGGACATCATATTATTTTACCGGCATTACGAAGTATCACAATTGGAGAAAAAGTAGATAATATTGCACCGCATATTTCACAATGGCACGGATTTAATTTACCACTGTTGTTAAGTTTCATTGTGATTGTTGTAGGTTTTATAGCAGCGCTTAAAATTGATTGGAAAAAACAATCCGAAAAAATCAGGGTCAAATCTATAACAGATGTTTATTTAGACTCATATAAACAGTTTGAAAATTATTCAGGTTATAGTATTCGTACATTGATGAATAACCGTTTAAATCATTATATTATATTAACGTTAGCGGTTTTCATCATAGTAGTTGTTTATGGAATCATCCAAGCTGGATTTCCTGACGTTAAACAGATACATGTCAGTGAATTTGGCCCATTAGAAATCATCACGTTAATTGTTGTTTTTATTTTAGGTATTGCTTTAACGTTTATTCGTCAACGTTTAACGATGGTAATATTAAACGGCATTATTGGTTACTGTGTAACGATATTCTTCATTTTAATGAAAGCACCAGACTTAGCGCTGACGCAATTAGTGGTAGAAACAATAACTACAATATTGTTTATTGTAAGTTTTTCACGCTTACCAAACGTACCACGTTCAAAAGTTCATAAGAAACGAGAAGCTGTTAAGATTGTTGTTTCATTAATGATGGCGATTACTGTAGTTACACTAGTTTTCATTGCTCAGCAAGGCCAAACTATGCCAACGATTTCAACTTTTTATCACGACGCATATAAACTTGCAGGCGGTAAAAATATTGTAAATGCTATTCTTGGTGATTTTCGTGCTATGGATACCTTATTTGAAGGTATGGTATTAATCATCGCTGGTTTGGGTATCTATACATTACTTAACTTTAAAGAACGGAGGGGTCAAGATGAAAGAGAATGATGTAGTCTTACGAACAATTACTAAAATTGTTGTATTTATATTGTTAACATTCGGGTTCTACTTATTTTTAGCAGGACATAATAATCCTGGCGGTGGATTTATCGGTGGTCTTGTATTCAGTTCTGCATTTTTACTTATGTTCTTGGCCTTCGACGTTAAGCAAGTATTAGTCGCTTTGCCACTTGATTTTAGAATATTAATGATCATCGGCTCCTTAGTATCATTTGCTACTGCAGTCATACCAATGTTCTTTGGTAAACCGTTCCTTTACCAAACAGATGCATACGTTCAATTACCGATACTAGGTGAAGTACATTTAACAACTGTTACGCTTTTCGAAGCTGGCATTGTTTTAGCGGTCGTAGGCGTTGTAGTAACAGTTATGCTATCCATAAGTGGTGGTCGCTCATGAATTTTATATTGTTAATGGTGATTGGCTTCTTAATATTTATAGGAACGTATATGATATTATCAGTCAATTTAATCCGTATCGTCATAGGTATTTCAATTTATACGCATGCAGGAAATTTAATTATCATGAGCATGGGTCGTTATGGTAAGAATATGGTAGAACCACTTATTGGTGAAGGTAGTAAAAACTTCGTAGATCCATTGTTGCAAGCTATTGTATTGACTGCTATTGTGATAGGTTTTGCCATGACTGCGTTTTTACTTGTACTCGTATATAGAACGTATCGAGTTACTAAAGAAGATGAAATTGATGTGTTAAGAGGTGATGACGATAATGATGAGTAATTTGTTAATTCTGCCATTACTTCTGCCAGCAATTTGTGCGCTTGTACTGGTATTTATTCGCACGCATAGCAGATTATCAAGGATTTTTTCAATTGGCACAATGTCGCTTACGACAATCATATCTTTATTGTTATTGATTTATGTAATGCAACATAAGCCAATTGCTTTAGATTTTGGTGGTTGGGAAGCACCTTATGGTATTCAATTTGTTGGTGACTCATTGAGTTTACTCATGGTCACGACATCTAGTTTTGTCGTGACGTTAATTATGGCATATGGTTTTGGTAGCAGAGAAAAAAGAGCAATTCGTTATTACTTACCGAGTTTTATTCTGTTTTTAACAGTAGGCGTTATTGGTTCGTTTTTAACTGCAGATTTATTTAATATATATGTCATGTTTGAGGTAATGTTGCTTGCGTCGTTTGTGTTAATTACGTTAGGACAATCAGTAGAGCAGTTACGTGCAGCTATTATTTACGTTGTACTTAATATTTTAGGTTCTTGGTTGTTATTATTAGGCATTGGTTTATTATACAAACTTACTGGTACTTTAAATTTTGCTTTAGTAGCACAAAGAATAACTGAGATGCAAGGGGAAAGTTCAGTAGTAATTATTTCAATGGTGTTTTTAATTGCATTTGGTGCCAAAGCTGCGCTTGTATTATTCATGTGGCTTCCTAAAGCATATGCTGTTTTAAACACTGAATTAGCAGCATTATTTGCTGCATTAATGACAAAAGTAGGCGCTTATGCTTTGATACGTTTCTTCACATTGTTATTTGATAATCATAGTGGTATTACACATCCGCTATTAGTTGTCTTATCTTGTATAACGATGTTAATTGGTGCATTTGGTGTCTTAGCTTATCGAGATATTAAAAAAATAGCAGCATATCAAGTTATTCTTTCTATTGGTTTTATAATTTTAGGCCTAGGATCAAATACAATTTCAGGTGTCAATGGTTCTATTTTTTATCTGACAAATGATATTGTAGTGAAAACACTGCTGTTCTTTATCATTGGTAGCTTGGTATATATTACTGGTTATCGACAATATAAAAACTTATATGGTTTAGCTAAAAGAGAACCATTCTTTGGTGTAGCATTTGTGGTAATGATTTTAGCAATTGGTGGCGTTCCACCATTTAGTGGTTTCCCTGGAAAAGTGTTTATTTTTAAAGGGGCTGTTGAAAATGGTAATTATATTGGTTTAACTTTGATGATTTTAACTAGTCTGATTGGTATGTTTAGCTTGTTTAGAATTTTCTTCACAATGTATTTAGGTAATTCTGATAAAGGCGAACATATAGACTTCAAACCAATTCCTAGATATCGTAAAGGCTTAATCGGCATTCTTGTAGCAGCAATTATCGGTATGGGCCTAGCTGCACCATTGATTTTCAAAGTAACTGATAATGCTACCCATTTAAATATGGATGATGGATTATATGAAAAAATGGTCAATCCTCATTTAGTGAAGGAGGAGAAATAATGAGACAAGTCTTACTTAATATGGTCATTGCATTTTTATGGGTGCTATTTCAAGATGAAGAATCATTTAAAGCTTCTACCTTCTTCTCAGGTTATCTTATTGGTTTTGTAGTTATTTATATACTACATCGTTTTTTTGGCCAACAATTTTATTTAAAAAAAGTTTGGGTAGCATTTAAATTTTTAACAGTATACTTATATCAGTTAATTACATCAAGTATGACCACAATAAACTACATTTTATTTAAAACGAAAGACTTAAACCCTGGTTTAGTTAGATATGAAACGACTTTAGAAACAGATTGGGAAGTTTCCTTCTTAACGATTCTAATTATAATTACACCTGGTTCCACAGTCATTAGAATTTCAAAGGAAAGAAAAAAGATTTTTATACATGCAATTGATATCTCTGAAAAAGAAAAACAGAAACTGCTTAAAAGTATTAGACAATATGAAGGTCTCATATTGGAGGTGGCAGAATGATCGAATCACTGATAAATTTCTTTATAACAAGTTCAATTATTTTGTTTGGTATCGCACTTATTTTAACGTTGTTTAGGTTAGTAAAAGGACCAACGACGGCTGATAGGGTGGTTGCATTTGATACTGCTAGTGCTATATTAATGTCAACGGTCGGTGTGTTAAGTATTGTTTTTGGTACTTTTTCTTTCTTAGATTCTATCTTGTTGATTGCGATCATTTCATTTGTAAGCACCGTTTCTATTTCAAGATTTATAGAGGGGGGGCATGTCTTTAATGCAAATAACAAGCGAAATCGTTAATTTAATTGCAGCTTTTATGATGTTCTTGGGCAGTATTATAGCTTTGATTAGTGCAATTGGTCTTATTAAGTTCCAAGACGTATTTTTAAGAAGTCATGCCTCTACGAAAAGTTCTACATTATCGGTATTGTTAACACTTGTAGGTGTTGTCATTTATTTCATTTCTTCACAAGGTTATTTAAGTGTTAGGATGATTTTAGCATTGGTATTTATCAATTTGACTTCTCCAGTAGGTGGACACTTAATATCCAGAGCAGCATACCGAACAGGCGCTTATATGTATAGGAAAAGTGATGCACCTAAACAAACAAGTATCTTATTAAGCGCTTCGGAAAATGACACATTTGAACAATTGAAAAAACGTGCTCAAATTCGTGAAGAGCGTAGACATAAAATTAATGAAAAAGAACAAGATAAGTATTAAGTTAAATACAATCTACTTGTTGGTTATGTATTAGACTAGGCGGGTTGGAAATCAAAATTAAGTTTGATCTCTAATCCGCTATTTCTATATATAACGTTTTAAAAGTTTTGTTAGTGTTTATGATTGTGGAATAACAAAATTTAATCATGATTGAAGTGCAATACATTTTAGTGGCTACTAAAAAAATGATAAAATTATATATATTTGTAATTGTGTTAATGTAAAAAAATATATATCAGGGAAACATCATTGCTCATATAAACAATGATATATAAGAGTTTGAGACACAATATGTTCATAAATAAACGATTGTATTTTTGTTTCAACCTCAACAATTATGAAAGTTTAAATGTTGAAAAGAGGTGAAACCATGCAAATATTCGAAACGATACTTATATTTTTAGCGGTAGTAATCGCAAGTTCTTTAGTGCATATACTATTACCTAAAATTCCTTTAGCTTTTATTCAAATTATCCTCGGTATGTTATTGTATATTACACCAGTTCCCGTAGAGTTCCATTTTGATTCGGAATTATTTATGGTTGCCTTGATAGCCCCGCTATTATTTGTTGAAGGTGTAAAAGTCTCTCGTGTGCATTTAAGGCGTTATATCAAACCGGTTTTAATGATGGCATTAGGTCTTGTAGTAACTACTGTAATCGTAGTTGGCTTATTTGTACATTGGATTTGGCCTGATCTTCCATTAGCTGCTGCGTTTGCGCTAGCTGCAATCTTATGTCCCACTGATGCTGTTGCTGTTCAAGCAATTACGAATGGTAAAGTACTACCCAAAGGCTCTATGACAATTTTAGAGGGTGAATCATTATTAAATGATGCTGCTGGTATCATATCTTTTAAAATTGCTGTAGCTGCATTGATTACGGGTGGCTTTTCGATGGTGAATGCAGTTGAACAATTTTTAGTATCCTCAATTGGTGGATTTATTGTTGGTTTAATTATTGGCGTAGCACTCGTTAGGTTTAGAGTATCACTTTCCAGAAGAGGTATAGAAAATATAAATATGTTTACATTTATACAGCTTGTGACGCCTTTTATTACATATCTTGTTGCTGAAATGTTTCATTCTTCAGGTATTATTGCAGCTGTAGTAGCAGGTTTGGTACACGGTTTTGAACGTGACCGAATTGCACAAGCACGTACTAGATTACAAATGAGTTATAACCATACCTGGAATATATTGGGCTATGCATTAAATGGTTTTGTTTTTTCTATTTTAGGATTTTTAGTTCCAGAACTTGTAGGTCGAATTATAGAAAATGAACCCCATAATTTTATTTTTCTAATTGTAGTTACAGTTTTAATTGCTTTAGCAATATATTTATTTAGATTTTTATGGGTTTTTGTTTTATATCCTTATTTTTATTTACCAATCAGTCCATTCCAAAAAATACTTACGAATTATGAAGATAATACGAAAGTCACTGAGAAACCACCGAAGCGTGGTATGTATGCTTTTATCATGACGTTGTGTGGTGTACATGGGACAATTTCTTTAGCGATTGCCTTAACATTACCTTATATGTTGGCAGATCATCATTCGTTTGTATTTAGAGATGACTTATTATTTATCGCATCTGGTATGGTCATTATAAGTTTAATTATTGCACAATTTGTGTTACCTATTGTGACACCTAATGCGGTTCAACCAAAACAACACGGTATGAGCTTTAAAAAAGCAAGGGTATATATTTTAGAAAATGTTATAGAACACTTAAATAAATTATCCTCTGAAGAATCAAGTTATCTATATGGTAATGTTATTAAAGAATATCATGATAAATTGGCATTTCTTAAAACTGTTGAGAACGAAGATGAAAATACCAAAGAGTTAGAACGGTTACAAAAAATCGCTTTTGATGTTGAAAATAATACGTTGAATAGTTTGGTATCTAATGGTGATATCACAACCAATATCTTAGATAACTATATGCGCTATGCGGAACGTACTCAGGTTTATAAACAATCTTCTCTAATTCAACGTATTAAAGTGGAATTAAAAACATTTATTTTAAAAAGTAGAATTAAAACGAAAGTGAGAACAAACGCAGCTTCCTCATTATCAGTGATTGAAAACTTGAGAGAAATTTCTAATGTTATGAGAACCGTGCACTATCGTGTAGTTAGTCGTTTAGGTAAAGAAACAACTGAAGAAAATAAATTAGAAGTAGGCATGATTTGTGATAGTTATTTAATGAGAATTGAAAACTTAACACCATCTAACTTCTTTAATCCAAAAAGTGAAACTTCTATTACTAAAATTAAATTGGGTGCACTTAGAGAACAGCGTCGTGTTCTAAATGAACTTACTGAAGACGAAGAAGTTAGTGAAGTTACTGCGCTAAAATTACGTGAAGCGATTAATTATGATGAAATGATTATCGTTGATAGTTTAACAGACTAAAGTAAATGGTTGGCAACTTTACTTCATGCACAGATGAAAAAAGTTGTGAGATACAACTTCTATTAAAAAATTAATACTAATCCATTTTGATATGCTCCCTTCAAAGTAGACACTTAAAAATGTAAACTTTGAAGGGAGCTTTTTTTATTACGATTTTGTTTGTACATAAGTCTTACTAATTCAGCAAAGCTGAAAAGTAAGACTAAAAAAAATCTCCATCAATGGGGGGAGGAGCCAACCATTGATGGAGTTAAGGGAGATAGATGATTTAAGGCTTGAATACCACCATACCGTACGTCATTAGGAGGGAAACGTACGGTATGGGGCTACTCACCTACAATGTAGGTTAAATAGCCTTATTTTATTCCATACTTCCGTGAACAGTGTTGATATTTTCTTGCATCATATTAAAATATGAATCTCCTTTAGTGCCTTTCTTACCTATAGAATCGGTATAAACCTCTCCATAAATATCTAAGTTTGTTTCTTCACTTAGACTTTGCATACTTTTCTTATCTACACTCGTTTCTACAAGTAAATGTTTAAGGTTATTGTCTTGCACAAATTTTACAGCTTGTTTCATTTGTTCAGGTGTACCTTGTTTCTCGGTATTGATTTCCCAAATGTAACCAGGTTTAATATCAAACTGTTTTGAGAAATATTTAAATGCACCTTCACTTGTTATCATTGCACGTTGTTCTTTTGGTATATCATTGAATTTATCGTGACTTTCTTTTTTCAAATCTTCTAATTTAGTTATGTAATCTTTGGTATTATTTTGGATATCATCTTTATAGTTGTCATTCTTCTTAATCAAGGCTTTGCTTATTTCTTCTACATACTTAATACCATTATCTAAACTTAACCAAGCATGTGGATCCTGTTTTGATTCATCGCCTTCTTTAGCACCGTTTAAGTATAAAGGTTTTACATTTTTTGAAACTTTAACAACAGAGCCATCTTCATATGACTTATTAGCTTGTGATAATGCGTTTTTAAACCAACCGTTACCTGTTTCTAAGTTTAGTCCGTTATAGAATACTACGTCAGCATCAGTTAATGCTTTAATATCTTTTGGTTTTACTTCATATTCATGTGGATCTTGACCGATTGGAACGATACTATGAATTTCTACGTTATCGCCACCAACGTTTTTAACCATGTCATAAAGAATTGAGTTTGTTGTTACCACCTTTATTTTTTCATTGGATTGTGATGTAGAATCGTTGTTTCCTTTGCCACATGCACTTAAAAATAATATAAGAATCATTGTAATTGTTAATAACTTTTTCATTAAATTGCTCCTTTTTTTGCGAAAAATTGCATTTTATTACAAGTGAAAATAATAATATAAATGATAAACGCACATAAGACGATAGTTGCACCACTTGGAATATTATAAATGTAACTAAAGTACATACCGACGATTGAACTTATAACACTAATAAGACTGGAAATGATCATCATTGTATGTAGTTTTTTAGCGATTAAAAATGCAGCTGAAGCAGGTGTAATTAATAATGCGACAACTAATATAATACCTACTGTTTGTATGCTTGCTACTGTAACGAGTGAGAGCAATAACATTACAAAATAGTGTAAGAATGTAGTGTTTAAACCACTCATTCTACTGAAAATTGGGTCGAATGTAGAAATCATTAATGGTCTATAGAAAGTTACGATTAAAACCATAACAATCAAACCAACTACGACAGTGGACCAAAAAGTAGCGTGTGTAACTGCTAATAGATTTCCAAAAAGAATATGATATAAGTCGGTGGTACTATTAATTAAACTAATTAAAATGACCCCGGTTGCTAAAAATGCTGTAAAGCTAATACCTATAGCCGCATCAGGCTTGGTTTTACTACTTTTGGTAATGAATCCGATAAAGATACTAGCAATCATACCTGTCACTAACGCACCCACAAACATAGGAACGCCGAATAAAAATGATAATGCAACACCAGGTAAAACTGCATGACTCATTGCATCTCCCATAAGGGAAAGACCTCTTAGTACAATGAGGCAACCTACTGTACCACAAACGATTCCTACAACAATTGAAATAATCAATGCATTGCTTAAAAATTTGTATTCAAATAGGTGTTGAAAAAATTCCATATCGTGTTACTTCCTTTCTATTTATGCCGGTTCTGACTTTTCTTGATCTTCTTGTGTGGGGTTTAAGAAAGTTTCGTTTAAATGATCTGGTTGCATAGCAACATGACTTTCTCCAAAGAAACGAATTGTTTTGTTTAAAAGAATAACACGATTAAAATACTTTTCTGCTTTAGATAAATCATGATGAACAATTAAAAGTAATTTCCCGGCTTTTTTAAGCTCGTTTAATTGAGACATTATGATTTGTTCACTGTGGAAATCGATGCCTACAAATGGTTCGTCTAAAAGATAGAGCGTACTTTCTGTCATAAGTGCTCTCGCTACTAAAACTCTTTGTAATTGACCGCCACTGAGTGCAGAAATTTGTCGATTTCTTAAATCTTGCAATTCTAATGTTGTTAGCAGCTGATTAAGCCTAGCTCGCGTTTTAGGGGTAACAAACCTAAACCATCCAATATCTTTGTAAGCACCAGAAAGTACAACATCTTCTACCTTGATTGGGAAGTCTAAGGCAATATGCGCTTTTTGTGGGATGTATGTAACATTTTTAAGTGTTTGTTGTATAGCAATGTTATGTAAATTAGCAATACCTGTTGACTTGAATTCACCAATAATTGATTTGAGTAAGGAAGATTTACCAGCTCCATTGGGTCCCATAATACCTATAATTTCACCTTTTACGGGAATTTCTAAATTGATATTATCTAAGACATGTTTATTCCCTAAAGTGAGATTTAAGTTATTAATTTCTAACATTTTTCTGCCTCCTTAAATTAAATTTTAGGCTAACCTAATTTAATTTATAATATAACATTAACTTTTAGCGTGTCAAGTAGATTCGTGATACAATAAAGTGAATGACTTGAGAGGTGAAACCATGCTAACTGAAGAAAAAGAAGATTATTTAAAGGCAATTTTAACCCATAATGGCGATCATTCTTTTGTTTCAAACAAGACATTATCCCAGTATTTAAATATCAAACCACCATCTGTAAGTGAAATGGTGAATCGTTTAGAAAAATCAGGATTTGTAGAAACGAAGCCATATAAAGGTGTGCAGCTGTCCGAGGAAGGATTGACATATACCTTAGATATCATAAAAAGACATCGATTATTAGAGTTATTTTTAATTAAGATATTAGAATATAACTGGGAAGAGGTACATCAGGAAGCTGAGGTACTAGAACATAAAGTTTCACACTTATTTGTTGAACGGTTAGATAAATTATTAGATTATCCAATAACTTGTCCACACGGTGGTGTTATCCCTAGAGATAATAAATACAAAGAGATTTATACTACAGATTTATTGTCATTTGAAGCGGGTGATTTAGTGACGATAAAACGTGTGCGAGATAGAACAGAATTATTAGTTTATTTATCAAGTAAATCTATATTGATTGGTGAACAAATAAAAATATTAGATAAAGATGATACGAATAAAGTGATGATGGTGCAAAAAGAAGAAAAAGTGACTGTACTAAGTTATGACAATGCTAAACATATTTATGCCGAAAAATAAAAAATTGAATACGAGCATTTTTAAGTTGGTATTTAGACTGATTTAGTAAAATTATTTGTCTAAAGTATAGAAAAAAGCGTGACATTGTAATCATATTTAAAAATTAACAGTTTAGTTGAAATGAAAAAGCGAAATCTAAATAAAAATTAGATTTCGCTTTTTTGAAGAGGTCTAAGGAATAAAATACACTCGGAATAATTGATAAATCGTAAATAAATTGATGGCTATCCAAATAAAGCTATAGATAAAAGTTGGGATATGAGTCAATGTTTTTAAAGTACTGCCATCCCAAGTGATGTCATCTGTCGATATTGTTAATTTGAATATTGTCCAAGAAGATTGAAGTACTTCTCCTAGTAAAACACCTAATATAAAATGTTGTGTGATGGTTACAACATAAAGTATCGCCAATTGGTTTTCACTTTTAAATAAGCAATATAGTAAAAAAATTAAGAGCATTACGATGAACATCGGTAACAATTTTCTAGAAGTTAAGCATACAAAATATATAAATATTAATAGATACGCAGTGATAAATAAACTTGGATATTGATATTGCGTTGATAGAAAACCTATATATAACATAAGCGGGGGCATAATGTAGCCACCAAATGTGGTAATGGACTGCCCGATGCTATTTTTTGATTGTGTTATGGCGAAGCCTTGTTGAGATGTTGCAAGACGTTCTGATGGTCTTGCGACAATCACTAAGTCTCTTGCTTTACCTCCGCTTAATTTATTAAATAATATATGGCCAAATTCATGTGTTAAGACAGGAATATAATTAAAATAGATATCTAAAAGTTGGTTTATGGATTTATTTCGATAAGTATGTATAATGATATAGATTATGGCAACCAATATAATCCAATAAAGATGTAATTGAATAGACGAGCTGAAAAATGCATGTAGTTTAGACATGAAATACCTCATTTGTATAATACGATTATTTGATGTTTTACGAGATACGGTATCGGTGAACAGCATCTCACATATAACAGTATAAAGTAAGAACACCCATAAAGCATTTGGACTTTTGTCGTATATTATCGTATAACACTGTTTGACCTAGGTTTTATGGATATTGTAATATATGCGAGAATGAATGTATTCATATTACAAGAAAAATACTATAGCGTATCGAGAAAAAGAGTTGAGTTAGGAGATAACCAATCATGACAAGAGCTAATAAATTAGAAAAGGTAAACGTATTATCTGTATTATTTGATAATGTAACACTGACAGAAATGCGTGACCGCATAAAACTTTTTTTTGAATCAGAAACGGATAAAAATTTATTTATTGTAACTGCTAATCCTGAAATAGTTGATTTCGCTACCGAAAATGCAGATTATCGTAAGTTAATCAATGGGGCAAATTATGTAATTCCAGATGGTACAGGTGTAGTTATGGCTTCAAAATTGCTTAAAAAACCATTGCAAGAGCGTGTACCAGGTATAGAATTGATGGAAGCGTGTTTAAAGATTGCTAATGCGAATTATCAAAAAGTCTTTTTATTAGGTGCAAAAGACGAGGTTGTAGTGAAAGCTGTAAAGCAATTAAGTGAAAAATATCCCAATATTTATTTTGATTACCATCATGGCTATTTTAACTTAGAAGATGAAACGGTAGTGAAACACGTTAGTTCATTTAATCCAGATTATGTTTTCGTTGGTATGGGTTATCCAAAGCAAGAACAATGGATTAAACGTCATGATGATCATTTTAAACAGGCGTTGCTGATGGGTGTCGGCGGATCTATTGAAGTTTTTAGTGGAACGAAAAAAAGAGCGCCAAAAATATTTCGCAAATTAAATATAGAATGGGTTTATCGTTTTATCATTGATTGGAAGCGGTTGGGTAGAATGAAAGCAATACCGAAATTTGTATTTAAAGTGATTAAACAAAAAACCAAGAAATAATAAAAACCGGTTATAGCATCGTTTGCGCTATAGCCGGTTTTTACTAAAATGAGCTTGATACGTTTTACCATTATTAGTCTAACTAGATGATTAACAATCCATTAAAATTGCTATGCAATTGGCAGTTGTTATCTATTACATTTAATATGCAATAATACTATTTAACTTCAAATCTTGAATTATCTAATTTATTTCTAAATGCTTTTTGTTCCTCTTTGGAATATTTTTTAAAGCCATTCAGGAATTTTTCATATTTAGGTAGGACCTCGTCTAATTTCCCAAATTCTTTTAATTTCCCAGCTTCTATCCATGCGATTTTAGTGCAAAATTCACGGACTTGTTTCATATTATGACTAACGAAGAAGATGGTTTTACCTTGCTTTTTATACTCGTAAATTTTATCTAAACATTTTTGAGCAAAAGTTTGGTCTCCAACAGATAATGCTTCATCAATGACAAGAATGTCAGGATTTGTCGTAATATTAATGGAGAAACCTAACTTTGCGCGCATACCACTGGAATATTTTTTAACAGGTTGATAAATGAATTCTCCTAATTCACTGAATTCAATAATATCAGGTGTTAATTCTTTAATTTGTTTTCTTGTGAATCCCATGCATAGCATTTTGAATTCTATGTTTTCAATACCTGTTAACTGTCCATTTAAACCAGCATTAATTGCAATTACGCTAACTTCACCGTGGCGATCAACATCTCCAGCAGTAGGAGATAGGGATCCACCAATAATATTACTAAGCGTAGATTTGCCTGACCCATTGATGCCTACGAGACCTATAACATCACCTTCGTATGCAGTTAGTGACAAATCGTTCAGCGCATAAAAGGTTTTATTTTTATTAAAAGGGACTAAAGCATCCTTTA
Source organism: Staphylococcus sp. FSL W8-0271 (assembly GCF_038006605.1). Classification (NCBI taxonomy): domain Bacteria; kingdom Bacillati; phylum Bacillota; class Bacilli; order Caryophanales; family Staphylococcaceae; genus Staphylococcus; species Staphylococcus sp. FSL W8-0271. Next base: position 2,195,774 of record NZ_JBBOVM010000001.1, on the reverse strand, counting down.
AACGCTCTTTATTATTGCGATAGATACGGTATTCTTTAGTTACATGTTCAATGTTAACCGATACATTCATAATTTTACCTTCCTTATTTGCAGATAGTATATAGTATATTATATTATATATTAGTTGTTAAATTTATTAACCTATTGTAAAGTAAGTGAGTACAAATTTTAAGATAACGTTCTTATACAATTGTTAAAGTTTACTGAATTTAAGTTATAAAATCAACTAAAATGAAGTCATTTTAGCATAGTTGTTTTTCTATTATACAACAATCATATGTGTAAGCACATTCGCTTTTACCACATGAAATATTTAATTTACTTAATTAAATATAGGTTGTTAAGATTAATAACAAAGCGTATATTAGATTTGAATGTAATCTTTTTTATAACATAATTATGATTAGCAAATTGATTGAAAGTGTGGTTTATTTAAATGAGTGCAGTGTGGGTAGTCTTAAAAGAGCATTTTAAAAATTTCTATCTAATTCAAAGGTTAGCACAGTTCCAAGTTAAAATTACTAACACCAATAATTACCTTGGTATGGCTTGGGAATTAATTAACCCAGCAATGCAAATTATGGTTTATTGGTTTGTATTCGGCCTTGGAATTAGAACTAATAATCCAATCGAAGGTGTGCCATTTATTTATTGGTTACTCGTTGGTATTAGTATGTGGTTCTTTGTGAATCAAGGTATTTTAGAAGGTACAAAATCCATCGCAAGTAAATATAATCATGTCGCTAAGATGAATTTCCCGTTATCAATTATACCATCATATATAGTGATGAGTAGGTTCTATGGGCATATCGCACTATTAGTTGCTGTTATTTTATTATGTATGCTAGGCGGATATTATCCATCAATCTATACATTACAATTATTTTTATATGTGCCGTTTGCACTAATTTTTACTACAACAGTAGCACTGTTTACTTCTACATTAGGTGTACTAGTAAAAGATACACAACCAGCAATACAAGCATTAATGAGAATGGTATTCTTTGCTTCATCTATTTTAATTGTACCGCCAGAAGGTATCGTTAAAGATGTTATGCAACTAAATCCAATATATTATCTTGCTGAGGCGTATCGTGCATCTGTTCTATACAATGAATGGTATTTTGTTACACATTGGGAATTAACATTCTATAACTTCTTTATCATCGTATTTTTATTTGTTATAGGATCAATTTTGCATATGCGTTATAGAGATCATTTTGCAGACTTTATGTAATGGAATTTAGACAATAACGTGTTATATTAAATCCTTTGATGGCTTAAATGTCGTTAAAGGATTTTTCTATAATTTTAAATATAAAATAGCTATAATAAAAGAGAATAAATAATAACCGGCGGTGGAAATTTGAGACAGTTAATAAAAAAGCTTTATATGACAATCATTAGCTTTTTAAATTTGATATATGTAAAGAAAGAAATAGATCCACAGCATATTGTGGTCATGATGACATTTGTTGAAGATGTACTTCCAATTATTGAAGCATTAAATCAAAAATCTTATAAAGTGACAGTGATTGCCAAGGAAATAAATAGAAAACATGTTGAACGATTAGACAATGTAGCATTTATACCTGCAGGCAACAAACAAGTCTTCAAACATATAAAGGCGATGAGTACGGCAAAAATCATAGTGATAGATACATATTATTTATTGTTTGGTGGGTTCAAAAAGAAATCACAACAGACAATGATTCAAACCTGGCACGCTGTTGGTGCTTTGAAAAATTTTGGACTTACTGACCACCAAGTAGATTTAAATAATAAAAAAATGGTGAAACAATATAAAAAAGTTTATCAGGCTACTGATAAATATTTAGTGGGTGGCGAACCAATGGCGGATTGCTTTAAAGCTTCATTTGGTGCACGAGATGATCAGTTTTTAAAAACTGGATTGCCACGTCTTGTTCCATATGTGAATTTAGACATCAAACAGAAGCAACAAGCATTAAAATTACAATATGGTATCAAGGATAAATTAGCACTTTATGTACCAACGTACCGAGAACACCATCAAGCCAATCAAGTTATTGATAAAACGCGTTTTGAAACAGCGTTGCCTTCATATACACTGATTAGTAAATTACATCCGTCTTTACCTCAAGATAAGCAATATCATATAAATCTACAATCATTGATGATTATGGCGGACGTTATCATCACGGATTACAGTTCATTAGCAATAGAGGCAAGTTTATTAAACAAGCCAACGTTATTTTATGTCTACGATGAGGCAAATTATGAACAAGTACGGGGGCTAAATGCATATTATTATGAAATTCCAGAACTTTACAAAGCATATAGAGAAGATGACATCGTTCATATACTTCAAACACATGCAAGTGAATTAAACCCGCTATTTAAAAATTGGCATGATTATAATGATCAAAATAGTTTAAATCAGGTTATAAAACATATAGAGAAAATGGTGAAAACATGAAAATATCAATTATCATACCCGTCTATAATGCAGCAAATACAATTCAAAGAGCAATAAGTTCAGTAGATACAAAGCAAGATTATGAAATTATTTGTGTCAATGATGGTTCAACAGATGAGAGTAAACAAGTTTTAGAAAGATTACAAAAAGCATACAAAAACATTCGAATTATTAATCAAGAAAATCAAGGTGCAGCGATGAGTAGAAATAATGCATTGGCCTACGTCACAGGTGATGCTTTTATGTTTTTAGATGCAGACGATGTGTTTTTGCCCAATAGTATAGATGCTATGGCCGATTATTTTCACCAGGATGAACATGTAGATATTGTATTAGGACAAATTGGTAGGTTAAATAATGGTACGTGGCAAAGTTTTTATACGCATCAGCCAATACAAAAATTTGATAAAGTGAATTTAGCACAATGTCCTGAAATGATGCAGTCTATCGGACCTGGAGGTAAGTTGTTCAGTGCCATTTTCAAAGATTTACGTTTTGATGAAGATGTAGTGTTTTGTGAAGAACATACATTTGTGATAAAAGCGTATAAGAAAGCGCGGGATGTACAATTATTACCATTCATTGTGTATGGATATCATGAAGAAAAAGGGTCGGTCACAGCTCAAAGAGCAGATCGATTTGTAAATTATATGAGTGATGCGATTAAAGTAAGACATAGAGTGATGGATACATTGTTGTTAAGAGAAGAAAGGATTTATTACAGTTATCGTATGGATGAGCTCATTGTCAGTTATTTGCTGCAAGCATATCTCACAAATAATAAAAAACTAACAGATTCATTTTTAGATGTTGTAACGTCATATATGTATAATATGCAGGAAGCAGATTGTTCAGGAGAGGCAATGTTTAGAATAATTAAGGTCATTGAACAATGTGGTAAGAACTGGAATAAATCATTATATAAAAAATGGCAGGAAGCATTACTTAATGTTGGCATTGGTAGACCGAACTATTACCGTTTTCAAATTAAAGTGTTACCGAAACGTGTAAAATTCAGGGGTAAGTTGAAATTAAAACAAATACTAAAAAAATGAATTTTGGGTATAGTTCGTAAACTTCAAATCAGTGTGCTATACTTTTAAAAAATGTAAATTTTAATTAAATTTTGTTAAGGAGTATGAGCGTATGAAACGTGTTATTACTTATGGAACGTATGATTTATTACATTATGGTCACATTGAATTATTAAGAAGAGCTAGAGAAATGGGCGATTATTTAGTAGTTGCATTATCTACAGATGAATTTAATCGCATTAAAAATAAAAAGTCTTATTACAATTATGAACAACGAAAAATGATGTTAGAGTCTATTCGTTATGTTGATCTTGTAATCCCTGAAAGTGGATGGGGACAAAAAGAAATAGATGTTGATCGTTATGAAATTGATACTTTTGTAATGGGGCATGACTGGGAAGGTGAATTTGACTTCTTGAAAGATAAATGTGAAGTGATTTACCTTAACCGTACAGAAGGCATTTCCACTACTAAAATCAAAAAAGAACTTTATGGTGATGCAGAAAAATAAATTGGCAATGATTTGTCGATAATGAATTGTAATTTTAATAAATCATATGTTTAGTAAATATATCAAGCGAGGCTGGGACTTCATAATGTCCCAGCCTCAATTTATTTAGTCATCGAATGATCAATAGAGGAAAAGCCCCGAGAAGATTGCTAAGTTAAAGCATCTTTTCGGGGCTGAATTTTGCTACTGATATTCGGGTACTTTATTTATGGTTTTTTCTATTTTTGAAAGTTTCGATAATAAGATAAATAATAATTGCGATTGCAGCTATGATTAAAATAGTTCCTAATAAAGTGAGAATTGGATGTTCATCCCACGTCGTTTTCACAACTGTAGTAGTTTGATGTAGTATTGGTTTACTTACATTAACTGTTGGAGGACCGTATTTTTCAGAAATGAATTTACGGTCATACTCAATATGCAATTTACCATCCTCGATTACATATTTGTAATCATTTTTATCAAAATCATTTGGAAGCACATCGTATAAGTCTTTTTCTACATAATATGTTTTGCCATTAATTTCGTGATTGCCTTTAGAAATAATTTTTTTGTATTTATATTGATCAAAAGACATGTTCATTAAAGCATTTCCCATCATATTACGTTGTTTTTCGCCGCCTAAGTTGTCATAGTTGCCGGCACCCATAATTGTTTGATTAATTCTAAAGTTACCTCTTTTTGTAGTGATAGTGTGATTGTAATCTGCAATGTCACTGGAACCAGTTTTTAAACCATCAGTACCTTCTAAGCTCATATCCGCACCTTCTAAAGAATGATTGAATGTGTAATATGTAACATCGTGTTGGGTTGGAGCTAATTGTTTAGTGAAATAAATAATTTTCGGTGTATCTTGAATGGTACGCTGAGCCAAAATGGTAAAATCTTTGGCTGTTGATGTATTATTTTCTTCATTTTTATATTTTTTAGGTGCAAAGTCTTTTAGTTGTTTGTTTTCTGCGCCAGTTGGATTAACAAAATGTGTATCTTTCATACCTATTGATTTTGCTTTTTTGTTCATTGCATCTGTAAAATCTGACAGGTTTCCGGATACTTCTTGTCCAAGTATAAGTGCTGCGGCATTGCTTGAATTTGAAACAGTGATTTGGAGTAACTCTTTGATCGTGTATGTTTCTCCAGGATAAAGCTTGGTATTACTTAATTCAGGTAAAGTAGACATTCTATAGTGTTTGTCTGTGATTTTAACTTTATCATCCAAAGATAAATCCCCGTTATTAACTGCTTCGAGTGTTAAATACATGGTCATTAATTTACTCATCGAAGCAGGATACCACTCTTTATCAGCATTATATTGATAAAGAATTTGACCAGTTTGGGCGATATTTACTGCACCTTCAGGTTGATAATTATCAGTAACATTATAACCATATTGATTTGCCGCCTGTGTAGGTGTTACTGTTTCAGCTTTGGCAAAAGGTGTTACAATTGAACCGACGAAGAGTACAGTTACAATTGCCAGAATTAACTTTCTCATAATTACATTCCCTCTTAACATATTCTGTTTAATTGCAATAGAAGTATTTTAGCATATTGTATGTAGTTTATAAAATATTACACAGAAGAATATTTTTAATAACAAAATAATTGAAAATTATTGTGTAAAACATGATAAAATAAGTTGAAATTAATTTAACTTATTACTTCGAAATTCATCTGCTCATAATTAATATAAGTAAGAGGTAATTTAAAATATTTTTAGAAGAGGTAAATTAGACATGAATCAAGAAAATCCATTATTCTACTTATTTAAAAAGTTATCATGGCCTGTTGGTCTGATTATCATAGCTGTTTTAATTTCTTCATTAGGTAGTATTACAGGACTAGTAGTTCCGTTTTTTACAGGTAAACTTGTAGATAAATTTTCTTTTGAAAATATTAATTGGCTGTTTATCACTGCATTTATTTCTATATTTATTATCAATGCTTTACTTAGTGGTATAGGACTGTATTTATTGAGTAAAATCGGTGAGAAAATCATATACGCGATTCGATCTGTTTTATGGAAACACATTATTCACTTAAAAATGCCTTTTTTTGATAAAAACGAAAGTGGACAATTAATGAGTCGTTTAACAGATGATACAAAAGTAATCAATGAATTTATTTCACAAAAATTGCCAAACTTATTACCTTCTGTGTTGACTATTATTGGTTCTTTAATAATGCTATTTGTGATGGATTGGCAAATGACCTTGCTAACTTTTATCACGATACCTATATTTGTATTAATAATGATTCCATTAGGTAAAATCATGCAAAATATTTCTAAAAAAACACAGACAGAGATTGCGAATTTCAGTGGTTTATTAGGCCGTGTATTAACAGAAATACGTCTAGTAAAAGTTTCACGTACAGAAAAAACAGAGTTAAACAATGCGCATAAAAATCTACAAGAAATATACTTTTTAGGACTAAAACAAGCTAAAATTACAGCTATCATACAACCTATATCAGGCGTGATTATGTTATTAACAATTGCAGTTATCTTAGGGTTTGGTGCAATTCGAATTTCTACTGGAGCAATTACAGCTGGAACCTTAATTGCAATGATTTTTTATGTTATACAACTCACACAACCTATCATCAATTTATCAACTTTGGTTACAGATTATAAAAAGGCTGTCGGGGCAAGTAGTCGTATATATGAAATAATGGAAGAACCTACTGAAGTTTTTGAATTAGAAGAAGCTAAACCAATCATCGATGGTAACTTATCCTTTGAAAATGTACATTTTAAATACGGTAATAAACCAATTCTTACAAATGTGAGTTTTGATATACCTTCTGGTAGCATTACTGCTTTTGTGGGACCTTCAGGTTCAGGTAAGAGTACAATTTTTAATATTATAGAGAGAATGTATGACATAGAACAAGGTGATATCACTTATGGTAGCCAATCGATTTATGATATAGACCTAGGTGATTGGCGTGAAAAAATTGGTTATGTTATGCAATCTAATTCCATGATGAATGGCACAATCAGAGACAACATTTTATATGGAATTAATCGTGAAGTTTCAAATGAAGCATTAATTTACTATGCAAAATTAGCAAATTGTCATGAATTTATTACTGCGTTTGAAGACGGTTATGACACAATCGTTGGTGAGCGAGGCTTAAAATTGTCAGGGGGCCAACGTCAACGTATAGATATTGCGAGAAGTTTTGTTAAAAATCCAGACATCTTATTATTGGATGAGGCTACTGCTAACTTAGATAGCGAAAGTGAGCGGAAGATTCAAGATGCTTTAGAAGAATTGATGGAAAACAGAACAACTATCGTGATTGCCCATAGACTGTCTACCATTAAAAAAGCAGAACAAATTATTTTTATTGATAACGGTAGTGTTACAGGTGTAGGTACTCATCAGGAGTTGATTGCTAGTCATGAAAAATATCAACAATTTGTTCATACACAAAATCTAACAAAGTAATATAAAAAACACGTATAATTTGATGTTGGATAAATATATTTTTTGACCATAAACGAACCATAAAATTTTTATTTTATATAATGTACATACATGGTATAATTATTGTGAATTCATAAGTAACAATCATTTGGGGAATGATAGATTTTTATCAAGAATGAAATTAAATAAATGGGTAACAAAATTTAAGATGAGTATATTTGCCGCTATGTAATTAATCTTTACAACTTATTTAATGAGCGAGAGACAATGTACTCATCTTAATAATTCTTATACATAATCGAGTGTTGCTTTTAAATATTCAATTAATTATTTATTTAATAGGAAATGGTGGGTGTATGATGTTTTTACTAATTAATATTATTGGGTTAATTGTGTTTTTAGGTATTGCTGTGCTTTTTTCTAGAAAGAAATCAGATATCCAGTGGAAATCAATTGGTATTTTAGTCGTGATTAACTTGTTCTTAGCGTGGTTCTTTATGTATTTCCCTTGGGGGAAAGCAGGCGTTCAATTATTAGCGAATGGTATTTCATGGGTCATTGATTCAGCCCATGTAGGTACAGGGTTTGCATTTGCCAGTTGGACAAATACTGAAATGATGGATATGGCTGTGAGTGCACTATTTCCAATACTATTAGTAGTGCCACTATTTGATATCTTGATGTACTTTAATGTATTACCTAAAGTTATAGGTGGTATTGGTTGGGTTTTAGCTAAAATTACACGCCAGCCAAAATTCGAGTCTTTCTTTGGTATTGAAATGATGTTTTTAGGAAATACAGAAGCATTAGCAGTTTCAAATGAACAATTGAAACGCATGAAAGAAACACGTGTGTTAACGGTAGCGATGATGTCGATGAGTTCGATTTCTGGTGCGATTGTTGGCGCATATGTATCAATGATACCTGGTGATTTAGTGTTAACAGCTATTCCATTAAATATCATTAATGCAATTATTGTTTCTTCTATTTTAAATCCTGTTTCTGTAGAAGAAAAAGAAGATATTATTTATAGTATTCGCAATGAAGAAATTGATAAACAACCGTTTTTCTCATTTTTAGGTGATTCAGTATTAAATGCGGGTAAATTGATTTTAATCATCATTGCTTTTGTAATCAGTTTTGTTGCACTTTCTGATTTAATTGATCGTTTTATTAATTTAATCACAGGTATCGTTGGCAGTTGGGCTGGTATTAAAGGAAGTTTTGGTCTAGATCAAATACTTGGTACATTTATGTATCCATTTGCTTTATTGCTAGGATTACCATTTGATGAGGCGTGGATAGTTGCACAACAAATGGCTAAGAAAATTGTAACGAATGAATTTGTGGTAATGGGCCAAATTAAAGATGTCATTGATTCATACTCACCACATAGACGTGCCGTTATTGCAACATTTTTAGTATCATTTGCTAACTTCTCAACAATAGGAATGATTATTGGAACATTAAAAGGAATTGTAGATAAGAAAACATCTGACTTTGTTTCACAATATGTGCCAATGATGTTACTAGCGGGTATTTTAGTATCGCTAATGACTGCTGGATTTGTTGGTTTGTTTGCTTGGTAAAGCACTCTTTATTGAGTGAATCATTATAAAATGATAGATGCTGAAACAACCACAAGGGTATGTCAATCGAGTGAAACGTTGTAATAAGGTATTTATTCATATTAATAAACTATGTAAAGGAGCGTGTGAGATCAATTAATGATTGATATCAATAGCGCTCCTTTTTTTGCACTAGTAGTCGTGAGTTAGTATCACGATGTTTTGAAAATAAAAATAAAGCCAAGTAATTGAAGTGAGGAGACACATTCAATATTACTTGGCTTTTACGGGAAATGAATTAATTGTATATTAATAGTAAGGACTAGGTACTAAAAATATACTCGAGCAAAAATTGTTTTGTATGTTACTATAAACAACACAAAGGAGATGGCTTCTTATTGGCAATCAATAAGAAGATAGATTTTATTATAGCAAAGGAAAGTGTATAAGTAAACCGAAAATTCAGAATTTTTGAACTTTTAAAATAATATTAAAAACAAACCTTATAAAATCAAGCTTTTGCAAGTATGTGGTTCAGAATTTTTTACGAATGTTGTTGTGGTAAGTTCTATAGTTTGCTACTATTCAATTGATTGAAGTTAATTTGAGGGGGTCATGTGGGTGAATAAAACAGTACGAGATTTGTTATTCGTTGTAATTGGGTCATTTATATTTTCAGCAGGCGTTAATACTTTTATCATATCTGCTGATTTAGGCGAAGGAGGCGTGACCGGTATAGCTATCGTACTCTATTATGCCTTTCACATTTCTCCTGGTGTAACAAACTTTGTATTCAATGCGGTACTTATTGCTATAGGTTACAAGTTTTTAAGTAAGAGAAGTATGTATTTAACGATAGTGGCGACAGTATTGATCTCACTATTTTTGGAATTAACAGTGAGTTGGAAAATTGAGACAGGTAACATATTAGTTAATGCAGTTTTTGGTGGTATGTCTGTAGGTTTAGGTATTGGTGTTATCGTTCTTGCAGGAGGGACAACTGCTGGAACAACGATATTAGCTAGAATAGCTAATAAATATTTAGATGTTAGTACACCATATGCGTTGTTGTTCTTTGATTTAATTGTTGTGGCAATATCATTAACAGTAATTCCTGTTCCGAGTGCATTAGTAACAGTGATTTCACTGTATATCGGTACAAAAGTAATGGATTATGTTATAGAAGGTTTAAATACGAAAAAAGCGATGACGATTATTTCCAGTAAACCAGATGAAATAGCGAAAGTGATTGATGAACAGGTTGGTCGTGGTTTAACTATACTTAATGGAAGAGGTTATTTCTCTAAACAAGAAAAAGACATATTGTATGTTGTTATTACTAAAACACAAGTTAGTAAGGCGAAACGTTTAATTAAACGCATCGATAATGAGGCATTTTTAGTTATACATGATGTTCGTGATGTTTATGGTAATGGCTTCTTAATTGATGAACATTAATAATGAGATAATAAAAAATAAAACCTTGATATATGGATAATTTCCATATATCAAGGTTTTATTTTAGATATAGCTAAATAATTCGATAAATAAGAAATTAATCATGCGGCTTAAAATGCAATATAGCAAGCCTAAACATATTTATAGACCATACATATTGCATATTAACATAGAACATTTATTAGTCATCATATCTAAAAAATGATATAATATCATCTGTGATAATGATTATCATTTAAATAACGAATTTGATTAAAGTGATATAGATATAGATTGTTTTTTGGTACATTTTGTATTAGGAAGAAGGGAAATTATGACTCGATTAGAAGGAGAACAAGTTACGATAGGTTATGGGGATAATGTTATCGTTGATAATTTGGATGTTCATATTCCGACTGGTAAAATTACATCTATTATAGGGCCAAATGGTTGTGGAAAGTCTACATTACTAAAAGCATTGTCACGTCTTTTACCAATTAAAGATGGTGAAATCAAATTAGATGGTGAGAACCTGCATACACAATCAACAAAAGAAGTCGCAAAAAAAATTGCTATTTTACCACAATCGCCAGAGGTCGCTGATGGACTTACGGTTGGAGAGCTTGTTTCTTATGGTCGCTTTCCACATCAAAAAGGATTCGGAAGACTTTCTGCTGAAGACAAAAAAGAAATTGACTGGGCTATGAATGTAACAGGGACTTATGAATTCCGACTACGTTCTATCAATGATTTAAGTGGTGGTCAACGTCAAAGAGTGTGGATTGCCATGGCATTAGCACAACGCACAGATATTATTTTCTTAGATGAACCTACAACATATTTAGATATTTCACACCAATTAGAAATCTTAGAATTAATTACTCAATTAAACCAAGAACAAGGTTGCACTATTATTATGGTGTTACATGATATTAATCAAGCAGTTCGTTTTTCAGATCATCTAATTACAATGAAACATGGAGACATTGTTGCTGCTGGAGATACGGAAGATGTTTTAACTAAAGAAAACTTAGAAAAAGTATTCAATATAGATGTAGAAATTAGTACAGACCCTAGAACAGGGAAACCAATGCTAGTTACCTATGATTTATGTAGAAAAAGCTATTCAGAAATTTAGGTGTAAACATGGCTACGCAAAAAAAAGGGAAATTAAGCTTCACAACAACATTTATAATCAGTTTGATTCTTTTAGTCATTGCATTGACAGTATCAATATTGATTGGAGACGCAAAAATTCATATTTCAACAATATTTGATGTTATATTCAATTATGATAATAAGAATCAGCAACATAATATCATTAGCGAAATACGCATACCAAGAGATATAGGCGCAATGCTCGTAGGTGTAGCATTGGCGACTTCAGGTGCAGTCATTCAGGGCGTTACTAAAAATGGTTTGGCAGACCCGAGTTTAATCGGATTAAATTCAGGTGCTTCATTTATGTTAGCGCTAACTTTTGCATTTTATCCAACAGCACCATTTATAGTGTTGATGATTGCAGGTTTTATTGGTGCTATCATGGGCGGATTTATTGTACTGATGATTGGCAGATCAAGAAGTGATGGCTTTAATCCAATGAGGATTATATTGGCTGGGGCTGCCGTAAGTGCTTTGCTAACAGCTTTAAGTCAAGGTGTAGCATTGTTGTTTAGATTAAATCAAAGTTTAACGTTTTGGAGCGCCGGTGGTGTTTCTGGTACAACTTGGGGACAGCTCGTTTGGGCAGCGCCATTTATCATTATTGCACTGGTTATCATTATCGCGATGAGTAAACATTTAACAATTTTAAATTTAGGTGAAACTTTAGCGATTGGGTTGGGACAAAATGTTGCATTAACACGAGCGATTGCATTAATTATATCCATGGTTATGGCAGGTATTGCCGTAGCGATGGTAGGTCAAATAGCCTTTGTAGGACTAATGGTCCCGCATATTGTACGTTATTTAGTAGGTACAGACTATGCTCGTGTTCTGCCATTAACTGCTGTTGTGGGTGGCTTATTGCTACTCGTTGCAGATACGTTAGCACGCATGTTAGGTGAAGCTCCAGTAGGTGCAATTATTTCATTTATTGGCGTACCTTACTTCTTGTATTTGGTTAAACGAGGGGGACGCTTTTCATGATAGACCCAAAATTAAAATATAAACAGTTTATTACCATGATTATTCTTATAATATTAATAATATTCGCATGTGCTTGGAGCATGACTTCAGGTGAATATAAGATGTCGATAGGTACTTTTTTTAAAACACTTATAGGTCAAGGTGAATATACCGATACTCTGATACTTATGGAATTTCGATTTCCAAGGATGGTTATAACTATTTTAGCAGGAGCTGCATTAGCAATGAGTGGGGCTATTATACAAAGTGTGTCTAAAAACCCATTAGCTGAACCTGGTATTTTAGGTATAAATGCGGGAAGTGGATTTGCCATTGCATTATTTATTGTAGTCGGTCAAGTTAATGCGGATAATTTTGTGTACGTATTACCATTTATAAGTATGATTGGTGGTATACTAACTGCGTTAATTATTTTTTCATTTAGTTATAATAAAGGTGAAGGTATCACTCCAGCAAGTATGGTGTTAGTAGGCGTAGGTATGGCTACAGCTTTAAGTGGTGGTTCGCTAACACTAATGTCAACATTTGATGAAGATCAATCAGAGTTTATTGCTTCATGGCTTGCGGGTAACATTTGGGGTGATGAATGGGCGTTTGTAATTGCCTTTTTACCTTGGGTCATTGTACTTATACCATTTTTATTGTTAAAAGCGAATGTATTAAATTTATTAAATACACATCAACATATTGCTCAAGGTGTTGGGGTGAAAATTGGTAGAGAACGCATTGTATTATTATTAATAGCAGTAATTCTGTCTTCAGCTGCGGTATCTGTTGCGGGAGCTATTGGATTTATAGGTTTGCTGGGTCCACATATTGCTAAATCAATCGTTGGTCCGAGACATCAACTATTTCTACCAATTTCCATATTAATAGGTGCATTTTTACTTGTGTTAGCAGACACGGTCGGACAAGTGATATTACAACCTTCTGGCATACCAGCTGGAATTGTTGTATCTATTATTGGCGCACCTTACTTCTTATATTTAATGTATAAAACAAAATCAGTTTAAGTACATGAATAAAGGTTATCAAATTTTTGTACGTGTTAAATAAGTATGAAAAGAGATGCGCATATCGTTAGAGATGATCGCAAGTAAAGCATAAATTTCATATATGAGCGGGTTTTAGAATCAATTTTGAAAAAATTGGTTGTAGACCCGCTTTTTTATAAAGAAAAAAACCTTTAAGTTGTTAGCGTTTACATTTATGTGTAGGGTATACTATAAGTGAATAGTGAAAATAGGAGGTCCTCATTATGAAAAAGCTCATTAAAGATAAAACACAATTTTTACCAGATATGTTAGATGGTCTTTCGATTTCAAATAAAAATGTCGAAGTAATTGCTGACACAGTAGTTGTGCGTAAACAGAAAAAAGAAAAAGGCGTAGCAATTGTTTCTGGTGGTGGGAGTGGTCATGAACCTGCTCATGCAGGGTATGTAGCACAAGGCATGCTAGATGCTGCAGTATGCGGTGAGGTATTTACATCTCCAACACCTGACAAAATTTTAAGTGCAATTAAAGCCGTGGACAACGGAGAAGGCGTACTGCTTGTTGTAAAAAACTATGCAGGTGATGTTATGAATTTCGAAATGGCACAAGAAATGGCGGAAATGGAAGACATTCAAGTAGAGACAGTGGTGGTCAAGGATGATATTGCTGTTAGTGATGAAGCACAACGTAGAGGTGTTTCTGGTACAGTGTTTGTGCATAAAATTGCTGGATATTTAGCTGAAAAGGGAACATCGCTACCACTAATTAAAGAAAAATTAAATGAATTATTACCAAATATCAAATCAATAGGTATGGCTTTAACACCACCGTTAGTTCCGACGACAGGACAGTATGGTTTCGATATAGATGACGAATCAATGGAAATCGGTATTGGTATACATGGAGAAAAGGGTCTAGCACGTGAAAAATTTGAAAGCGTTGATATAGTTGTAGAACGATTGATCGCCGAATTATTAAAAGAGGTAGAAGATGAACAACTTATCGTGATGATAAATGGTATGGGAGCTACCCCTTTATCTGAACTAAATATTGCAACAAAATACGTGGCGCAACAATTAGAAGATAAACAAAAAGATGTGAAACTATGGTTTGTTGGAGACTATATGACTTCATTAGACATGGAAGGTTTATCAATAACCTTTTTGCCATATACAGAAGCAGTTTATGATGCATTGACTGCACCGACAAGCAGTCCTTATTTTAATGTGTAAATAACGAATATATAAGACAGGAAGTGAAGAAGAATGAATGTGTCAGAGTTAAAAGAAAGATTGCTTAATTTAGTTGATGTCTTTGAAGAAAAAGAATCATTATTAACAGAGTTAGATAGAGCAATTGGTGACGGTGATCATGGCGTGAATATGTTAAGAGGATTTAAAGCCTTACCCGAAAAGTTAGATGATAGCTCTATATCTGCATTATTAAAATCTACTGGTATGACATTAATGTCTAATATTGGTGGTGCTTCTGGTCCACTTTATGGATTTAGTTTTGTGAAAATGTCTCAAGTTGTTGGTGATGAAATTGAAAAAGAAAATTTAAAAACATTGCTAAATACATTTTCTGAGGCAGTTGCACAACGTGGTAAAGTTGAACTGAATGAAAAAACAATGTATGACGTTATTGAACGTACCAATGAAGCAGTTAATAACGGAGAAACTTTATCATTTGAAGATTTACAATCTTTTGCAGAATCCACTAAGGATATAGTAGCTACTAAAGGTAGAGCTGCCTATTTTAAAGAAGCATCAAAAGGACATGTTGATCCGGGGGCACAGAGTAGTGTATATATTTTAAACGCATTGATAGGAGCTGATTAATATGACGCAAATTATCATTGTAAGCCATAGTAAAGAGATCGCTGATGGTACTAAAGCGCTGGTAAGTCAAATGGTAGGAGAGGATATCACGATCACGGCTCAAGGTGGTGTGAACGGTAAAATCGGTACATCATATGACGATATTCAAGAAATGGTGAATCAAATAGATGATGATACATTATGTTTTTATGACATTGGTTCTGCTGAAATGAATTTAGATTTAGCGATTGAAATGTATGATGGCAAGCATCGTGTAGAAAAAATAGATGCACCGATTGTTGAAGGTACTTTTACTGCGGCTGTAAATATTTCTGTAGGAAATACCGTAGATGAAGTGATAAATGAACTAAATACGAAATTTGGTTAAATGAAAATTATGAAGTAATGTCATCATTCAAGAAGTTATAATTATATATATGAGTAGCGTATGTAATTATAACTTTTTCTATTAACTTGACAAAAATATTCTTTTTTATATGAATATATAATTAAGATATGGTAAAATGAGATTTAACTATTAAAGAAATCTGGATATCTAGGAGGACATTGCAATGAAAGAATTGATACAAAAGCATGTCTTAAACGGCGAATTTGAATCAGTATACCGTCTTATGTCCCAGACAGATTTTATGGAATTTGAAGAAGCTTATATCTCAAGCGCTCATGAAGTGGAAAGTATCATGTTTTATACATGTATTTTAGATATGATGAAAACTGAAGAAACTGCAGAAATGCATGACTTAGCTTTTCTACTACTCGTTTATCCATTAAGTGAACTACAAGGTGCTTTAGATTCTGCGTATTATCATGCGGATTCATCCATAAAACTTACTGACGGCAAAGAAGTAAAAAGCTTATTACAGATGTTGTTATTACATGCAGTTCCCGAACCAGTCATTTCTGATAAAAAAGCATTAGAGATTTCTCGCCAAATACTTAAACTAGATCCAACGAATAGCGTTGCGCGTAATGTACTTAAAGAAACAGCGAAACGTTTAGATAATGTTGTCGTTGATTTCAATAAATTAAATCGTTTTAAAAATGCACATTAACTTGAGTGATAATTAAATTTTAGTATAGTGTTTAATTCTGATGTAAAAACAAATGTATATGAAAATGACTTTTGAGGCTGAGACAAATGGATTGTCTTAGCCTTTTTGTATGAGCAAAAGGACAGGTGAAACTAAACGTTATTTTCTTAAAATATTGTGATGTCTCGTTAGGTGGTACTACGAAAGCATTTTAAATCAATGAGATTTCTATTCTGCTCATTTTTATTTATTTATTATCATATGAGTAAAATTAACACCGTAATTTACCTTTTATATTTATTAATTATAGTTAGAGATGAAGTGATGAAAAATTTTTCATTTTATTTTTAGAATTATCATGAAATTAGAAAATGTATAAAGTTGCAAAATCTTATTGTAAATTGTTCATTTTTATAGTGTATCTAGGAATATGTGATTTATTTTTAAAAGATAAAATGAATGATTAAAAAGAAATATATTGTTTGACTATTATGTTTAATTTTAATGAATTGTGCAAATCTTAATTTTCTCATGTTGCAAATTACAGTCAGTACGTTATAATTACAAAATGTGTTAACTATGAGGAGGTTATTTATCACATGGGGTTGAATAAAGAAGCTATAAAAATTGGTTTCGCTTATGTCGGTATCGTCGTAGGTGCTGGCTTTTCAACAGGACAGGAAGTTATGCAATTCTTCTCACCATATGGCTTATGGTCATATATTGGTGTTTTACTTTCTGGGCTAATTTTAGGATTTATTGGTAGACAAGTTGCAAAAATTGGTACTGCGTTTGACGCACAAAACCATGAATCAACTTTAGACTATTTATTTGGAAATGCATTCAGTAAAATTGTAGACTACTTACTTATCTTTTTCCTATTTGGTATTTCAGTCACTATGATTGCTGGAGCAGGATCAACATTTCAAGAAAGTTTCGGTGTACCGACGTGGTTAGGTGCATTGATAATGGTAATTGCAATATATATCACACTATTGATGGACTTTAATAAAATTGTACGAGCTTTAGGTATCGTTACGCCATTCTTAATTATATTAGTAGTTATTATTGCTGCGTACTATCTTTTCAATGGTAGTATTTCACTTGGGAAAGTTAACGAAACTGTACCACATGACAGCTTATGGCTCGGTATACTTAAAGGTATTAACTATGGTGGTCTTGCATTTGCTGTAGGATTCAGTACTATTGTCGCTATAGGTGGCGATGCTTCAAGACGTCGCGTTTCAGGCGCTGGCGCGTTATTTGGAGGTATTATTTATACCATACTATTAGCGTTAATTAACTTTGCATTACAGTCTGAATTCCCAAAAATCAAAGATGCAGATATTCCGATGTTAACGTTAGCAAATGCAATTAATCCTTGGATAGCGCTTGTGCTATCGGTAATTATGTTAGTAGTAATGTATAATACAATTTTAGGTTTAATGTATTCATTTGCAGCGAGATTTACAGAACCATACAGTAAAAAGTATCATATCTTTATTATAGTTATGGTAATTGTGGCTTATGGTTTAAGTTTTGTAGGTTTCGCAGGATTAATTAACTACTTATATCCAATAATGGGATATGTTGGTTTAATTGTTGTTATTGGAGTACTTATTAAGTATTACAGTAGAAAACGACAAAACAAGAAATTTATTGCTTAATCTTTAAAAGTGAAAACATAATTTATATATGATATAGCTCAGCTTGCCAA
Source organism: Staphylococcus sp. FSL W8-0271 (assembly GCF_038006605.1). Classification (NCBI taxonomy): domain Bacteria; kingdom Bacillati; phylum Bacillota; class Bacilli; order Caryophanales; family Staphylococcaceae; genus Staphylococcus; species Staphylococcus sp. FSL W8-0271. The sequence goes on along the minus strand of NZ_JBBOVM010000001.1, from coordinate 2,177,600 downwards.
CATATGCAAGCTGAGTTTTCTACTTCATTATCTCTGTAATACTATTGTGAACTTATTTATTATGGTACAATGCTTCCGAAAGGAAAGGTAATCTATGAAGAAAAAACATAAATGGACCCTTATCACAACTTTTATCATTGTCACTGTTGTAGTAGTTATGGCAGTACTTTTAAAACTACAGTATGATAGACAAAACACGGGTAAAGTACACGAAAAAGTTCAAATTAATAATAAAAATGTGAATGCTTTTACAAACATCACTTATGGTAAAGGATTGCCAAATAGTCGACTTGATATATTAACTCCGAATGAATTGGATCAAGATAATAAACTGCCAGTAATCTTTTGGATGCATGGTGGAGGATTTATTGCAGGAGATAAACAATATAAAAATCCATTATTATCTAAGATTGCTGAACAGGGATATATAGTGGTGAATATTAATTATGCACTTGCACCAGATTTTAAATATCCTATGCAATTACAACAGATTGATCAAGCGGTGAGTTTTATTAAGAGAAATAAACATGAATTGCCTATTGATTTTAATCAAGTTATCTTTGGTGGTGATTCCGCAGGTGCACAATTATCAAGTCAATTCACAGCGATACAAACAAATGAATCTTTAAGAGAAGACATGAACTTTAAGCAACAATTCGAACCGGACCAGCTTAAAGCTGCCATCTTTTTTGGTGGATTTTATGACATGAAAACAGTTAGAGCAACAGAATTCCCAAGAATTCAACTCTTTATGGAAAGCTACACTGGGAAGCGCGATTGGGAACAACAATTTAAGTATATAAGTGAGATGTCTACTATCAATCAAGTTACAGAGGATTACCCTCCAACATTTTTATCAGTGGGTGATGCTGACCCATTTTATAGTCAAAATATTGAATTCTATAAAAAATTAAAGTCAACAGACGTACCAGTTGATACATTATTTTATGACGGTTCACATAAATTGAGACATCAGTATCAATTTCATATGGAATTGCCAGAGTCGCAGCAAAATATGAAAGACGTCTTAAGGTTTTTAAGTAGAAATACTACTTCCTCAGGTGTTGAAACGGAATATCAATCTGAAGATGCAAATCCAAATGGTGTTGAATTAAACCCGTACTAGGTTGACAATGGGTAACCATGTTTGAATCAAATAACCTCAACTTTATAAAGATTTTGAAATAAAAAAGCACTTTCGTTGAATGCAAATGAGATGTATTCATACGGAAGTGTTTTTATTAATATTGAATAGATTCATATTTATTTGTTAGTTCATTTTGACTATATGTTTGAGAATAAAATAGAAGTATTATCGGTGTGAGAATCGAAAGAAGTTGTGCGCTAAGTTTGTCTTGGTATCATATATAATTCTATAATGATATTATTGCTAAAATTTTCAAAAAGAATATGTTGTTATTTGGATAATTATCAAAAAACGATTAAACTGCAATTAAGGAAATATTTACTAACTCATTACATTTAATTTATTAAATTAGTAATTTGGCCATGATATATTTATTATAATAGCGATGTTCAATAAATAGTTTATCTTTAAGTTCTCCTTCGACTTGATAGTTTGCACTTTTAAATAAATCAACAGCAGTCGTATTTTCGGGAACGACTTCAACTTCAATACGATGAATGTCATGATTGAGACACCATGCTTCAATGGAATTAATTAATGATTGTCCTAATCCTTTTTCGCGATAATGCCTTATAACGCCCATAGAAAAATGTGCTTCATGCCGTGTGCGTTCGAAATTTTCGGTAGTGACAATTGCAAATCCTACAAGTTCACCATTGTTTTCTGCAATATAAATTGCATTAGAAGGAGAAGTTATATAATGTTCTAAGGTTGCGATAGCATCTGTATTAGAGGGTGCATACTCGCCGGGATTGTATATCAAATAATCAGATTCATCATAAATCGTACTTAATAGTTTTATAAAAGGTTCTATATCGTTGATACCAATTTCTCGAATTTGATGAACCATATATGTCCACTCCTCATTTTCATTTTTTAAAACTCAGTTATAGTATAACGTAACATCATTAACATGAATTTACTAGGGAATAATTAAAATAAGAAAAAATATATGATAAAGGGTGTCGTATAATGAAACCGAATATATTGCTTGCGGGCGTAACAGGATATATAGGAAAGAATCTAATTGAATCCATTAAAGATGAAGGGATCTTATACACATTGTCTAAGTATCCTAAAGAAAGAGAATATAAAGAAATTATTTGGCTTGAAAAGGACATTTATAATTATAATGATGTTTTAACTGCTATGGAAGGTATAGACATTGCAATATATTATTTGGACCCTACCAAGCATTCTGCTAAGTTAACACATGCAACTGCTAGGGATATCAATTTGATAGCTGCAGATAATTTTGGTAGAGCTACAGCAAAACAAGGTGTGAGTAAGATTATATATATTAGTGGTAGTCGTTTCGATGTTGAAACGAAAAGACGTTTATCGGCATATGGCACTGAAGTAGAAGAGACGACAGCACAAGTGGCACGCCCACACGTAGCAGTTGAGTTACAAACATCGAAATACGATGATGTAAGAAGTGCGCTAAGTATACAATTACCGATGAATTGGACATTAAATCAAATGGTCACATACTATTTTAAATGGCTAGATGAAACGAAAGGTACATTATTACATACAGCAAAACAAGGTGATAATTTTATCGTTTATATGAAAAATAAGCGTAATCCTATACTAGTACTACGTAAGTCGAAGACTGAAAAAGATATCATAACGTTGTATCTTGTAAGTGGTAGTATTGTAAAACCTAATTTAAAAAAGCAAGGGAAATTAGAGTTTCGCAAATTAAAAGATACACAACAAGTTATCGTACACCTGTTTGATTATATCCCGAAATTAACTTGGCCGATATATTATTTATTACAGTCACCTTTCCAAGATTTAATGATGAGAGGATTTGAAATTGATTGCCGTATTAAACATTACCAAGGTCGAATTAATTCTGGAGAAAATATAAAATATACAAAATAGTTGAGGTGAACTTATGGAAATCTTATTAGTGGAAGATGATATGACTTTATTTAAAGAACTTAGTGAAGAGTTGGAACAGTGGGATTTTAATGTGAATGGTATCGATGATTTTAATCTTGTAATAGAGAAGTTTCAAGCGGTGGATCCAGCCATAGTCATTATGGATGTTAAACTACCGAAATATGATGGATTTTACTGGACGAGAAAGATTCGAGAAATATCAAATACACCAATTTTATTTTTATCCTCAAGAGATAACCCAATGGATCAAGTAATGAGCATGGAATTAGGCGCAGACGACTATGTTCAAAAACCATTTAATACGAATATTTTAATTGCTAAGTTACAAGCGATATATAGACGCGTTTATCAATTTAGTATAGATGAAAAAAGGGTCATAACTTGGCAAGAAGCGACACTCGATCTTACAAAGGATAGTATCAATAAAGGTGATCAAGTCATATACTTATCTAAAACAGAAATGATTATTTTAGAGATGTTAGTAAAAAAACAAGATACGATTGTAACTAGAGACACACTGATAACTGCACTTTGGGACGATGAGGCGTTTGTCAGTGATAATACCTTAACTGTAAATGTGAATCGTTTAAGAAAGAAACTTGCAGATATAAATATGAAAGATGCAATTGAAACTAAAATCGGTAAGGGATACATGGCTCATGGATAGTATTAAATGGGTTGTGTTATTTCTCCGTTCACGGAAAAACTGGATATTTTGGTTAATCATTTTGCAATTCATCTTTTTAGGTATTGCATTTTTAGATTATGATTTAAATGTAAACAGTGTTTTATATATAATTATTTTAAATATAGGATTAAGTTGTATTTTTTTAGTATTTACATACTTAAAAGAAGTTAAGTTTTATAAACACTTAGATGATAATATAGAGCCCGAAGCGTTAAAGCATAAATCACTGGCAGATACGCCATTTCAACAAGAGATGTTAGACTATTTATATGATCAAATTACGACACAAAAAAAATTAGTGACTGAACAAAAACAACAAATTAAATCTACTGAAGCTGCGTTAACAGATTTCGTGCATGATATTAAGACGCCAGTCACTGCATTGAAATTATTGATTGAAAAAGAAAATGATGACAATAGAAGACGAGCACTACTATTTGAATGGACACGTATCAACGATATGTTAGATAAACATCTGTTTTTGACTCGATTAGAGTCACAAAATAAAGATATGTATTATGAATATGTGTATTTAAAACGCTTAGTCATAGATGAAATACAGATTACTAGGTATATTAGCCAAGCGAAAGGCATTGGTTTTGATCTTGAATTTGAAGACGATTATAAAGTATATACAGATACGAAATGGTGTCGAATGATGATAAGACAAATTCTTTCTAATGCTATTAAATATAGTGAAAATAGCACAATTTATATAAGTGGAAGGCTGATTGAAAACCATGTGACGTTGGAAATTGAGGATGAAGGTAGGGGAATAAGTAAAAAAGACTTGCCAAGAATTTTTGATAAAGGTTTCACCTCAACGAAAAATCGTAATGAAACGACGTCTTCTGGTATAGGGCTATATCTGGTAAAAAATGTAAAAGAAAAATTAGCTATAACTGTTCATATCAATTCTGAAATCAATAAAGGAACGAAAGTACAGTTTGTTTTTCCAAACCAAAATGAAATTGTTGAAAGGTTATCTGACTTTTGAAACTGTTCATATGCAATGTATGAAAATGCGTTGACAAATAAAGATGTTTAAATATTGTATTTATCGACTATGATGGACCGAAATTTACACAAAGTGTAAAAACGCAGAGCTTGAGACATGAATGACGTGGTTAGCGCCAAAGTGGCGATCCCTAATTTTGCTAAAGGGATTGCCATTTTTTGTTATTTAGTTATATTTACTGTAATTAAAATAAACAATATATTCACATTTGACGCTATTGTGTATTAAATGAACCGTTGACGGAAATATTTATTGTCATGAATTTTAAGATAAGTGCTATCTTGAAATAATTTGACGTATGCTAATTCTGAAAAATATAGAAAAATAATTGTTGATTATAAATAATAATTATGCAATTATTGCTATTGTGCGTTTTGATGTATGAATTTATCAGTTTCTTAATCATTTTTGAAAAATTATAAATACGACAGAACAATATACACACAATTATTAATTTAACGAAAATGTAATGTTAAGAATTTGTAAACTTAATTGTAGGATTGTTAAATTTGTGCTATTTTCAAATAAGGACAAATCAACATTTGTGAGATTTTTTAAACCTAGTAAGCAAATACTCATTTACATAATATTAATAAATCAAAAAAAGTAATGGGTGTATTGTAAATCTTGCCAATTTTAATTTGTCTAGAAAAGAATGTAATTTTTTAAATTTATTGAAGGTGATTGTATTGGTCACTGTAAATGGAGGATTTTTTGAATGTTTAACAAGAAAAAAGATAAGTTCATGGTGAAACTTGAAGAAATGGTTTTCAACTTAGACCGTGCAGCAATTGAATTTGGTAAAATGGATTTTAATACACACTTAGACCTTAAAGCGTACTCAGATAACATTAAAACATACGAATCGCATGGTGATGAGCTTATGCATCAAGTGATTTCGGATTTGAACCAAACATTCATTACACCTATTGAACGTGAGGACATCCTCTCTTTATGTAACGCTATTGATGATGTTTTAGATGCAATTGAAGAAACATCAGCAATGTTTGAAATGTACTCTATAGAATATACAGATGAATATATGGCTGAATTTGTTGATAATATCCAAAAAGCTATTGCTGAAATGAAATTAGCAGTAGGCTTACTTGTCGATAAAAAATTATCTCACATGCGCATTCATTCTATTAATATTAAAGAATTTGAAACTAACTGTGATGGTATATTACGCCAGTCAATTAAACATATTTTTAACAGTGAAACTGATCCTATCACACTTATTAAAATCAAAGAGATTTATGAAAGTCTAGAAGAAATTGCCGATAAATGTCAAGCTGTAGCGAATAACTTTGAAACAATAATAATGAAAAATAGCTAAGGAGTCCTAACTTATGGAATATATTTTGATTATCACAGTAGCTATCGTTATTTTTTCTTTGATATTTGACTTTATCAATGGTTTCCATGATACAGCCAATGCCGTCGCTACTGCTGTTTCAACACGTGCATTAACTCCTAGAACTGCGATTATTTTGGCGTCAGTTATGAACTTTATTGGTGCATTAACATTTACTGGAGTTGCAAGTACGATAACAAAAGATATTGTAGATCCATTTAAATTAGAAAATGGTCTAGTTGTGGTTTTAGCTGCTATTTTGGCAGCAATCATTTGGAATTTAGTAACTTGGTTTTTTGGAATACCTAGTTCATCTTCACATGCATTAATTGGCTCAATCGCTGGTGCAGCAATTGCTTCGCAAGGTACATTTGCTGTACTACACTATCAAGGCTTTACAAAAATAATAATTGTATTACTTTTATCACCAGTTATTGCGTTTTGTGTTGGTTTTATTATGTATTCAATTGTTAAAGTAGTTTTCAAAAATGCAAATCTTACGAAAACAAATCGTAATTTTAGATTTTTCCAAATTTTCACTGCTTCATTACAATCATTTTCACATGGTACAAATGATGCACAAAAATCAATGGGTATTATTACTTTAGCGCTTATAGTTGCGAATATCCAAACCGGTACAAGCACCGAGCCTCAACTATGGGTTAAGGTTGCCTGTGCTACTGCGATGGGGTTAGGTACAGCTGTTGGTGGTTGGAAAATCATCAAAACAGTTGGTGGAAACATAATGAAAATACGTCCAGCTAATGGTGCAGCAGCTGATTTATCTTCTGCTTTAACTATTTTTGTTGCGTCATCATTACATTTTCCACTTTCAACGACGCATGTCGTGTCTTCATCTATATTAGGTGTAGGTTCTTCTAACCGTATTAAAGGTGTGAAATGGAATACTGCACAACGTATGATTATTACTTGGGTAATCACACTACCTATTTCTGCGTTATTAGCTGCTTTAATATATTTTGTAATCAATCTTGTTTTATAAGTATTAACAAAGGTTAATACTAAATAAATTTAAGAATGAGTTTAAGTACTACATCTTATTCTCAAGATAAAGGAGTAATCTATATACAATAGGATTACTCCTTTCAGTCTGCCGACCAAGTCTCTGATTTTGTCGGCATTTTTTTGTGCGTGCGCTCTTTTTCTTAGGTATTGCCTTATACAGCAGTATTCGGCTTGTGGACTTTCACAGAAGTCGACTCAAATCACTGGCGGAATTATAATATAAAGTAAGCAGTGGTGTTATTTGTTATGTTGCATAACTCAATTGGTAGAGGTGATTAATGAAATAATTGAACAAGGGGAAGAAAAGAGAAAGAAGTTAAAAAGCTAAAAATATATTTCAATATAAATGAGATAGTAGTACAGGTTTATCTCATGAATATATTGATTTAACATGATCACAATTTGGATGAAGGCAGTACATACTTATTTAATCAAAACAATGAATCAAGAGATGAAAATTGAGCAAAAGAAAACGTCAATTTCTATATGGTTTCCATAGAAATTGACGTATATTTGTTTGATAAAGAGGTTTAAGTCTTTCCTCTTTTTTTAATCATTTATTTTGGTTATCTTAATGAATATAATTATAACTAGAAGCAGTAGATGCTGGAATTGTACGATAATCTACTGTACCTGGAGGTGTATTATAATTCATTTCTGATATTAAAATACTGCCATCAGGGTTTACTTGCTCAACATATGCAACATGACCAATTGGACCTTCATAATTTTGCATGATAGAACCAGCAGTTGGCGTATTGTTTACTGTATAGCCGTCTGCAGCAGCATTGTTAGCCCAGTGATCAGCGTTCCACCAATATGTACTAATTGGTTGTCCAGTTTCTGCTCTACGGTTAAATACATGCCATGTACATTGACCCCAATCATATAAATTAGCGTCACTAGCAGAAGAATTACCAGTAGAAGGTGTTTGTGTAGCAGTGTTACCAGAACCACCAGAACCACCAACACTTGACCCATTAGGAATCGTAAGTGATTGACCAGGATGGATTAAATAACCATTTAGATTATTTTCTGACATTAATGCATCTACTGAAACACCGTAATTATTAGCAATGATGTTTAATGATTCACCAGATTTAACTGTATGTGAAGAACCACCTGATGTTTGTGAAGAAGTGTTTGAACTTGAGCTTTGACCACTTCCACCAATTTCGATAACTTGTCCCGGAAATACCATATTGTTATCGAGGTTATTGTTTTGTTTAATCTCATCTACTGAAACACCATATTGTTCAGAGATTGTCCAAAGTGACTCACCTGATTGTACTGTATGTTGTGTTGATGCTTCAGCTTCATGGTTAGCAATAAATGCTGCTGCACCTGAAGCAGCAGTTACTGCAAATGCGAACTTTTTCAAAAGAACTCCTCCTCACACCTATATAAATAACTCATTTTAAATTATATATATCTGTTTGATTTTCTTTATTTGAATTCATGTTACATACTAACAAAAAATAGGCGACTTGTGTTTATTGTTATAGAGATGTAACATTATTAACATTTTTGTGCGTTGGGATGTAAATATAATAAATACTTTTGTTATGGACTTTAAACGGGATTTGAGTGTTGAAATTCATTTAAAAATTTATTACTTTGTAACATTTGAAAATGTGTAAATTTCAATTAACTTAAATATCTTTTTAGAATTGATAATAAAATGTTTGATATAGCTTGGAATAGTGAAAATAAAAGTAATACATTTAAGCAAAAACAAAACTATAACGACGTTTAAGCACTTTGATTATACAAATTAGCAAATTAATTTCAATTAATGTGTAAAACGTTATAACATCTAAGGAGTGAATTGGTTGGCTGAATCAACACAACAAATTAATCAAAAGCATTCTAAATCAAAAAAAGACAAATCCAAATCCCATGCGTATGGTAAAGTATGGTTATTCTTTGTTTATTACTGGATTATTTTTGGTATTGGCTGTTATTTTGGACAGTTTTTACCTATGGAATGGAGAAAGCCACTATCTATCGTCTTACTCGTATTAGTATTATTTACAGTTTTAACTAATCGTGCACGTAAGTATGGATTAGTTATTTCGCATATATATGCAATAGTTGTGGGTTTATTGTCCTATGCTACATTTACAGCTTATTTGCAAAATTTAGGGCCAGAAGTGTTTTATAAAAATGTGTTACTAGCAATAGGTGCTTTTATCGCATTTGGTATAATTGGTTATTTTATTGTCGATAACGCTGCAGGTATGGGTAAATATTTATTTGTTACGTTAGTCGCACTGATTGTTGCTGGAATCATCGGTATGTTTGTGCATAATCCAATATTCCATACAATCATTACAGTAGTAGGTTTATTGTTATTCTTATTATATACAATATATGATTTTAATCGTATGAAACGTGGTCAGTTTTCTCCGCGAGAAATGGGATTCAACTTATTCATCAATTTATTACACATTATCAAATATGTATTAAGACTAGCGAACAAATTTAAAAAATAATATATAAGATTTAAAATTTACAAACCGTAAATAATAAATTTTAAAGATTTAAAGTTAAGAAAAAAGCATTTAATTTTTAAAGAGACTTATAATAATATGCATGGAAATATCAATTGTGTAATACCATGCAATTTACGTGAGAAATACCAATGGTCTGATTTATTTATAGAAAAAATTGAAGCATATAATAAGCCGCTAATTAACGTGTTTGAACATCCATTTAATGACGAATTTTTAAGTGTAGATATCGATTATAACACTGTCCACATTATTGATATTTATAAATAAGCATTTGAGTATGGAATATATAATCAATTTAATATGTTTTATAAAATTTAATTTACTGGTGTTCGTAATAATGACAAAGCTATAAAAATAAATGATAAAGACAGAGCTACTTTTTTTAGAGATAATGAAATTGTATTGCTTACTAGCGTTTGGAGGTGTAGCAACAATGACTGATGAAAATAAAGCGCAGTTATTAAAAATTTATAAAAAATATAATAGAGTAATGTCATATATAGAAAATAAATATAAATTAACAATGAATGATATTGCGATTTTGGAAATAATACAGCAAAATTGTAGACAGCAAAACATGCTGATGCAACCATTTTTAAAAATTGCGACGACTGAACTAGATTTGAGCCGAACAAAAGTGTTAGCGTCAATTCGACGATTAATTAACCAAGATCGTGTAAGCAAATTACGTTCAACAAAAGATGAAAGAAAAGTTTTTTTATCGATGACTGAAGAGAATAATACGAAGTATCAAACTTTGTTAGATGAAATCGAAGCACAGGTAGACTAAAATATTAAAAAATGCATAATTACATAAAAAATATCGCTATATTAAGTTACGAATATTAAAGATTATAACGGTACTGCGTGAACGAATATGAGATATTAATCTCATACGCGATATAAAGGGACTTTTCCATATTTTGATATGCTCCCTTCAAAGTAGACACTTAAAAATGTAAACTTTGAAGGGAGCTTTTTTATGACTCATAGAAAATTATCACCTGAAACTTATCAAAAAGCTTTCAGCTTATATGAAGAAGGATATAGTATGAAAAATGTAATTCAAAAATTAAATTTAAATTGTTCTCCTAGAACATTATTGATTAACTATTATAAATTTAAGAAGCATGGAATAAAGGTGCTTTTACCAATTCAGAGAAATAATACCTACTCAAATGAATTTAAGCTTAAAGTTGTGCACGAATATATAAATGATGGCCTATCTTTAACTGATTTAGTAGTTAAATATAATATCCCCACTACTTCAACTGTAAACAAATGGATTTCAAAGTATTTGTCGGGTAAAATATTAAAAACATATTCTCCAAAACCCGAGGTGTATCAATTGAAATATAAATCATTAACATTTGAAGATCGTGTAGAAATCGTTGATTATTATATGAATCATGGCCAATCGTATAAGACAACAGCAAATCATTTTAACATCAATTATAGCCAAGTATATAACTGGGTAAAAAAGTACAACTTGCATGGATATGATGGGCTTAAAGATGGACGTGGAAAAGGGAAACCCCAGTCTGTATTAACACCTGAAGAGGCATTAAAAGCTGAAATTAAGATACTTAAAGAGAAAAATAAATTTCTTCAAATGGAAAATGACGTTTTAAAAAAGGAAGAAGAAATAGAAAGGAAGTTGATGAAACAGGCATCAGACAAAAAGCATCATACCAAACGGTAAAAGCATTTAAAAACCTTTATCCGATAGCTTGGTTATGTTCAGTATTAAAGATATCACGTTCAAGTTACTATAAATGGTTACATCGCAAACCATCAAATAAAGAAATTGAAAACCAAAAATTGATCAAAGATATCGTTGATATCTACAATAAATACAAAGGCATATATGGATATCGTCGTATATACATATATTTAAGACTTAAACTACATCAAAAAGTAAATCATAAACGTGTCTATAGATTGATGAATCAACTGAATCTAAAATCTACTATCCGCCCTAAAAGAAAACGATATATTAAAACAACACCTGAAATTACAGCACATAATATATTAAATAGAAAATTTGAAGAACAAATCCCAAATAAAAAATGGTTAACTGACGTTACAGAATTCAAACTAAGCAATGGTAAAAAACTTTACTTAAGTGCTATTTATGACTTAGGCAGCAAACAGATTATCAGTCATAAATTAAGTACCTCAAATAACAATAAATTTGTATTAGATACGCTCAAAAAAGCAGTCAAACTTGTGCCGAATACCGAAGGTATACTCTTACATAGCGACAGAGGATATCAATATACAAGCAGATTATTTAAAGTTACGTTAGAGCAACTTGGTATAAAACAAAGTATGTCACGACCAGGATGTTGCATAGATAATGGACCTATGGAAGGTGTATGGGGAACTATTAAAAGTGAATTGTTTAGAGGAAGAAAAAAAGTGATTTTTAAAGACAAGGCTACAGCAATAAAAGCAATTAATTCATATATAGAATTTTTTAATCAAGAAAGAATAACATTAAAAATGGCTACCCTTATATCGTAAATATAAGGTAGCCATAAACATTTTGTTTTTTTCACTGTCTACTTGACAGGGTGCAGTTCATTTTGTGGATTAGTCCTTTTTACAATTGAACTGATATCATTTTAATCGTGTTTATTTGACTAGGTATAGCTTGAAGTTATAGTACATCGACGCTAAGTTTACAATGAAGCAAACACGTTTCAAATTCGCTTTGAAATATGTACTCAAGTGAAAAAAGGCTATACATACTATAAAATTACTATCTTACAACTTTAAAAGGTGATATTTATAAATTTAAATCAACCTATATGATTTGAACCTTTGTGATCAACTATCAATGTTCGCTTTAAATAAATGACAAAACAGTTAAGTTTAACTGAGAGCATCAATAAAAAATACAAGCAAAGTAGCATGTTTATCTATGTGATATAATAAAAATATTGTATAATATGATGTACTGATATACGCATTTAATTAGAAAGTGAGATGAAATTATGGGACGTAAGTGGAATAATATTAAAGAGAAAAAGGCCCAAAAAGATAAGAATACGAGTAGAATTTATGCTAAATTTGGTAAAGAAATCTATGTAGCGGCTAAATCTGGTGAACCCGATCCAGTATCAAACCAAGCTTTAAGATTAACATTAGAAAGAGCAAAGACATATTCTGTGCCTAACCATATTATAGATAAAGCTATTGAAAAAGCTAAAGGTGGCGGCGAAGAAAATTACGATGAGTTGCGATATGAAGGATTCGGCTCAAATGGTTCAATGATAATTGTAGATGCGCTTACTGATAATGTTAATAGAACCGCATCTGATGTTCGTGCCGCATTTGGTAAAAATGGTGGCAATATGGGGGTTTCTGGATCTGTTGCTTATATGTTTGAACATACTGCAGTATTTGGTGTTGAAGACAAGCCAGCGGATGATGTCTTAGAAAGTTTAATGGAACAAGAGATAGATGTTAGAGATGTCATAGACGAAGATGGTTTAACAATTGTATATGCTGAGCCTGATCAATTTGCGCAAGTACAAGATGCATTACGTGCATCAGGTGTTGAAACATTTAAAGTAGCGGAATTTGAAATGTTACCACAGTCAGATATTGAATTATCAACAGAAGATCAAGAAACATTCGAACAATTAATTGAAGCATTAGAAGATTTAGAAGATGTACAAAATGTATTCCATAATGTGGATTTGAAATAACATGGATAAAAATCAAGAAGTACAAAAATGGATTGAACAATTACAATTACAGCCGCATCCAGAAGGTGGGTATTATAAAGAGACTATAAAAGAGATACCTGATAACTCAAATCAAAGGTCAGCTTATTCTAGTATATATTTTCTTTTAACGCATGATAATATATCACATTTTCATCGTATAGATGCCGATGAAATCTGGTATTACCATGCAGGATCTTCTTTAACTGTTCACATGATACACCCAGACGGTAGCTATCAAAAAGTAACTGTAGGGCCACATATCGAAAACGGTGATGTATTACAACATGTAGTGCCAAAAGGTACGATTTTTGCCTCGTCTATTGAAGATTGTGCTGGTTATGCGCTTGTGGGTTGCATGTGCCATCCAGCATTTGAATTTAACCATTTTGAGTTATTGAGTAAAGAATGGTTAAACGAAACTTACCCAGAGTTAAAACAAATTAACGATCGTTATGCTTTATCATCACTGGACATTAATAGTTAAATATAAAAGCAAACTCGTGTTACTTTCTCATTAAAACGCTTGTGAAAGTAACACGAGTTTCTTGTTTATATTATTTTGAAGTACCAAAAACTTCATTAGCGATTTCAACAATATAAGCTAACTTTTTCCATTGTTCTTCTTCTGTCAATTTATTGCCTTCTTCTGTAGACGCAAAGCCGCATTGCGGACTTAGACAAATTTGTTCTAAATCTATATAATTTTGTGCTTCTTTTACACGTTTTAAAATAGTATCTTTATCTTCTAACTCACCGTTTTTTGAAGTGAATAATCCTAATACTGCAAATGAACGGTCTTTTGGGAAAAATCTTAAGGGTTCGAAATCACCTGAACGTTTATCGTCATATTCTAAGAAGAAACCATCTAATTGTTCTTTGAATAGATACGGTGCGATTGGTTCGTAACCACCAGAAATGGCCCAAGTAGATTGATAATTTCCACGACAAATATGTGTTGTGATTAATAAATCTTTTGGTAAATCACTGATTGCTTCATTAATCACTTTATAAGCAAGCTGACGCGCAATTTCTTTTTCTGATTCACTTCTATCACGCCCACGTGTGTTTTGTGTTCCAGAAGTCAAGTTTGCCCAATACACATCATCTAGTTGAATATAACGTGCACCAAGCTCATAGAATTTAAGTGAACTATCATGATAAGCCTTTGCTACATCATGTGCAAAATCATTGATGTCAGGATATATTTCTTCGTTTAAAATATTAGGGTGGAATAATTGGTTTGGACTTGGAATTGAAACTTTTGCTGTTGCACGACCGTTTACCTTATCATATAAAAATTTAAAGTGTTCAAAATGGGGATGATTTGGATTGAATGCAACTTTATCAACCACTTTGACGTTGTGATTTCTAGTTTCTACACCTTCAAATGTTAAACCTCGCTCAGATGTGTAACCTTCAACACCATCCAAGTTTTCTAAGAAATCGAAATGCCACCAACTTCGGCGGAATTCACCATCAGTAATACTATGTAAACCAATTTCTAGTTGTTTATCTATGATGCGTTCAATTTCTTCATCTTCTATATTTTTTAAAGTTTGTGCATCTATTTCGTTGTTTTGATAATCTTTGCGTGCATCTTTTAAGCGTTTTGGACGTAGCAAACTCCCTACGTGATCCGCTCTAAATGGTCTTTGTGTCGTTGACATATGGCTATCTCCCTTTTTAAAGAATTTTCTGAAAAATATATTAAAAATTTAACAAAGTTCTCAACAATTGTCAATTTCGCTTTTGCGCTATGAAATATAGTACAATAAAAATAATTATCTACTCACTATTAATTAAAAATTTAAATGTAACAAACATAAGATGACATGTAAGGTTCAGTTTTATATAATAATGACAAGGAGTTGGTGGCAGTGAAAGTAAAATATATTGATAAACGTCACTGGCGTCGCATCATTGACCGAGAGTATACGGAAGTCAAAGTGAATAATAACAAATTTAAAGGTATTATTGGTTTAGTAACGATGAAAAAAGTACGTGAACCGCTAGAAGTATCGGTGGTAGGACAAAATATTGTTGTTGCCGATGATAACTATCAGTGGTTACAAATATTACCTGAAAAAAAGCGTTATAGTATCACAGTGATGTTAGACGACAAGGGCAATCCGTTAGAATATTACTTTGACATAAATATAAAAAACGTTACGCAAAAAGGAAATGCGCGTACGATTGATTTATGCTTGGACGTATTAGCATTACCTGGTGGAGCATACGAGCTTGTAGATGAAGACGACTTATTACGCGCGTTAAATCAAGGACAAATAACGAAGAAACAATATCACGAAGCATACATTATCGCACATCAGTTAATGATTAAAATTGATACAGATTTTACAACGATGCAAGACAAAATTATGTATTGTTTTCATAAGATAAAACAAAAAGCGAATTCTCAAAAGCAATCTTCTTTTAATAAACAAAAATTTAAAGGGAAAAAGCATAAAGACAAAGACTCTGTATACAATGAGACTAAACATAAGTCGATTAAAAAATACAATAAGCATTATAATCATTCTAATCAAAACAAAAATAAATCACATCATAGTAAGATTAAAGATTCAAATGCATCTCAAAAATCTTAAAATTGTGGTAAACAAAATTCCCTATATTAGTCATGCATTAACCATGTTATAGTAAACACTGCGAGAATTGAAGATTACTGAATATAAGTAATTAACGCAAAGTAGATACAAGTAAGGCCACCATAAATAAAGATATTTAAGTATTTGTAAAAATAGGGGGATAATTATGAAGATTGACGATTATCGCTTGTTAACTACATTAGATGAGACAAAAACGCTCAGGAAAGCAGCAGAAATTTTATATATCTCTCAACCAGCAGTAACACAACGATTAAAAGCGATAGAAAATGCATTTGGTGTCGACATATTCATACGTACAAAAAAGCAATTAATAACCACGACTGAGGGTATGATGATTATTGAACACGCGCGTGATATGTTAAATAGAGAGCGTCTATTTTTAGATAAGATGCAAGCACATATCGGCGAAGTAAATGGTACCATTTCCATCGGTTGTTCGTCTTTAATAGGTCAAACGTTGTTGCCGGTTGTATTGAATTTATATACACGACAATTTCCAAATGTAGAAATTCAAGTTCAAGTAGGATCAAGTGAACAAATTAAAGCGAATCATAGAGATTACCATGTGATGATTATTCGTGGTAATAAAATGATGAATTTAAGCAACACACATTTATTTAATGACGAACATTATTTTATCCATCCAAAAAATCGTAATGATGAAGTAGAAAAGATGCCGTTTATCGAATTTCAGGCTGACCCTATATATATTAACCAAATTAAAGAATGGTATGGTAGTCAAATTGGTCAAGATTATCATGCGATGATTACGGTTGACCAAGTGGCGACATGTAAAGAAATGTTATTAAATGGTGTTGGCGTGACAATATTGCCAGAAATAATGATGAAACATTTGGATAAGGAACAATTTGCGTTTCAACGCGTAGATATAGACGATAAGCCGCTGATTCGTTCTACTTATTTAAGCTATGATCCAAGCATGTTACAGTTGCCACAAGTTGATTCATTTATTAATTTAATAATGGAATACGTAGAATAATAATTATTCACAATTGAATATTTTGGTTCAGTTATAAAAGTAACTTTGCGAAGAGTTATATTGAATTTAATAGGAATAGAGGACGCTAAATGTTTAGTGAATTGTTACATATAAAAAATTATAAATTATTTGTTGTTAATATGATGATGTTAGGTATGGGAATTGCGATCACTGTACCGTATCTGGTGTTATTTGCCACAAATGATTTAGGTATGACTTCTACCCAATATGGCTTGTTATTAGCATTAGCTGCAATTAGCCAATTTACAATGAATACAATTGTAGCGCGTTTTTCTGATACACATAGTATCAATAGAAAAACGATTATTATTACTGCACTTTTTATGGGCGCAGTCAGTTTTTCAATTTATTTTTATGTTCATGAAATATGGATTTTTATAGCAATGTATGCCATTTTTCAAGGTTGTTTTGCCCCAGCTATGCCACAAATGTATGCGTCAGCGAGAGAATCGATCAATACTTCTACATCAAAGGATAGAGCGAAATTCGCTAACGCTGTATTACGTTCGATGTTTTCATTTGGTTTCTTGTTCGGTCCACTTATAGGTGCGTTGTTACTCAGTTTTAAAGGATATGCAGGTTTATTTGGCGGAACGATAACAATCATATTATTCACACTTTTATTACAAGTTTTTTTCTTTAAAGATATTCAAACAAAGCGTCCGGTAGCAGATAGTACACATGTCGAAGCGGCTGCACCTAATATGCTGAGAGATAAAGTTTTGTTTGTACCATTTTTGGCTTTTATTTTATTACATATAGGACAATGGATGTATACGTTGAATATGCCATTGTATGTAACGAACTTTTTAAACGAGCCAGAAAGTCGAGTGGGCGTGCTAGCTAGTATCTGTGCAGGACTAGAAGTACCATTTATGGTCATATTAGGTATTTTATCGGCCAAGTTGACTACACGTACGTTACTGATACTTGGAGGTTTGTTTGGAGGATTATTCTATTTTAGTATTGGCGTATTTAACAGTCTTATCATGATGATTGTGGGCCAGGTGTTTCTAGCGATTTTCCTAGCAATTTTGCTCGGATTAGGTATAAGTTATTTCCAAGATATTTTACCTGATTTTCCTGGTTATGCATCTACATTATTTGCTAATGCGATGGTTATAGGACAATTATGTGGTAATCTGCTCGGCGGTATAATGAGTCACTGGGTAGGCTTAGGCAACGTGTTCTTTGTTTCTGCAGGATCAATATTTTTAGGTATGATTTTAATATATTTTACGAAAGAACAAAAATTCACAGAAGAAAGTATGGAGTAGATTGTAATGACATTGATTTTATGGTTATTTATTATAGCAGCATTTGTTTTAGCGTTTATCGGTTTAATTAAACCAATTATACCATCAGTACTTATATTGTGGATTGGTTTCTTAATTTATCAATTCGGCTTTGATAATCATCATTTGTCTTGGATTTTTTATGTATCGATGGCATTGTTCACAATATTTATTATTATTGCGGATTTCATTATGAATAAATATTTTGTCAGTAAATTCGGTGGATCAAAATTAAGCGAGTATGCAGCATTGATTGGTGTTATCGTTGGTTGTTTTGTCTTTCCACCATTTGGAATAATCATTATCCCGTTTATAGCGGTGTTAGTAGTTGAATTTATACAGGAGCCACACTTTTCTAAAGCTTTAAAGGCAAGTTTTGGTTCAGTTGTAGCATTTTTAGCAAGTTCTATCGCTCAAGCGATAATAATGATTATTATGGTGATTTGGTTTTTCATTGATGCATTATTAATCAATTAATTTACGTAGTGAAAGATGTCACAAGAGGCATACAATCTTGGCGAGCGTCCTTATAGCATAAATGAATTGGAATATAAGCAATCTTCTTGTTTTCGTTATGACTACTTTAGTATAATCACTCACATGTGTTAAAAAGCGGGAATAGGAAGGGAGTCTTAAATGAAATATCCAATTGCTATATGGATGCTCGCAATCGGTGCGTTTGCAATAGGAATGACAGAGTTTGTAATTATGGGATTATTACCCAACATCGCTAGAGATTTTGATGTTAGTGTGAGTCAAGCTGGTCAACTGATTACAGGTTACGCTTTAGGTGTTGCTATCGGTGGTCCTATCATTGTAATGTTGACAATTAAATGGAATAGAAAATATTTATTGTTGGCATTAATGGCGATATTTATTATAGGAAACTTTGCAGCATCATTCAGTCCTAATTATGGATTCATGATGACGAGTCGAATTATTACTTCATTAGCGCATGGTTCATTTTTTGGTATAGGTTCAATATTAGCAGCAAGTATGGTTAAACCAGAAAAGCGTGCTAGTGCAATGGCATTAATGTTTATGGGTTTAAGCATGAGTAATTTATTAGGTGTGCCATTTGGAACGTTAATCGGCCAAAACTTTGGTTGGCCAATGACATTTATTATTATATCAATTATCGGAGCATTAGCATTAATAGGTATTATTATATTTGTACCAATGAAAAAAGAAACAGTTAAATCATCTGTATTAAATGAACTGAAAATCTTAAAAGAAAAACGCTTATGGTTAACATTAGCTGTTACATTATTTGGATTTAGCAGTGTGTTTGCTTACTTTACTTATATATCAACAGTACTTATTGATGTGTCACATGTACAAGAAAATTTAATTTCATATTTATTGATTATATTTGGTATTGGTGTCACATTAGGTAATGTTGTAGGCGGAAAACTTGCAGATTGGAATTTAAATAAAGCATTAAAAATGATATTTAGTGTATTTATTTTATATTTCATCTTATTATATTTTGTACAAATGAATGGACTATTAATGGTAGCAGGTATTTTCTTTTTCGGTCTGATCGGTTTCAGTATGAGTCCGTCACTACAATATAAAAGTACTTTAATTTCACAAGATGCACCAACACTTGCGAGTACGCTTAACCAATCAGCATTTAATTTAGGTAATGCTTTGGGTGCGTTTATCGGAGGTGTCGTGGTAACAAATCTACCAGTTGCATCATTAAGTTTAATTGCGCCAATATTAACATTAATTGGCCTTATATTCTTATTTATCAATATTGCAGTAGAAAAGAAAGAAAGTATAACAACATAAGTGAACCATAAACTAAAAACACGTCAGCCACTTCTTGAATTTTAGAAGCATGTGCTAACGTGTTTTTTAATTATCTTTATAAAGAAGCGTTTGTATTTTTATTAGTAAAGTGATGATCAATATATAATGC
This sequence comes from Staphylococcus sp. FSL W8-0271, assembly GCF_038006605.1. Lineage (NCBI taxonomy): Bacteria > Bacillati > Bacillota > Bacilli > Caryophanales > Staphylococcaceae > Staphylococcus > Staphylococcus sp. FSL W8-0271. The sequence goes on along the minus strand of NZ_JBBOVM010000001.1, from coordinate 2,157,333 downwards.
TGTTGGAATGAAGATGAAAGAAATAATAATAAAAGTCCAGTTGCTAATTAATATATATGGTCCGACAGTTAAAAGTGTCTGTGGAATGAAAAAAACATAAAATATCCCGCATACGGATAAAAGTAAAACGAGATATGTTAAAAGCCAAGATAAATGTGATGTACTAAAACAGCGTATTTGGACTGTTTTAAATAACATCCAAATAAAGAAAAAAATGATAGCAATACCTACGATTAATGTGAGTGGAAAAGTATATAGATATAGTCGTTTTGCACCAATAAAAAATCCTGCAAATCCTTTGAGAAAACAAAAAATACCCACAAACAGCATAATATGACGCATAATATACTTGAAAATATTTCTTATTGTTTCATTTGGTAAACGTCTAAGTTCTCTTTTGGCGTGAGCTTTAGGATCATGATCAAAGAATTCCATTGCTAATGCACCATCTTTTTCTGCTTCTAACAACTGATTTAAAACACGATTTAACATTTTTTCAGAATCATGCGGATTGACACTCAAATCAGCTCTAACGTAAGTCATATAATTTTCGAAAGTATCTCGATCTGTATTATTTAAACGTAATGCTTTTACATTGTTTTCACGCATTAATTTATCGGTAGATTTCATTGGCATTTGGCATTCCTTCTTACATATAAAATATATTTATAATGCTAATTATGACTAATATAGTATTATAAATCAATAACACTTTCAAAGGAGTAATAATGGAATATTTAAAACAAACACAACAACAATATTTAAATGAAATTGCAGAAATTCACGAACAACAACTTAATGAACAATATGAGCAATATCAAAACACTACTATCTCTGTTGCATTGCGTAAAGAAATGATTGAAAATGGATTAATGGCCAACACAGATGTTGTGATTATCGAAATACAACAACGACGAATGATTGCTTTTATCTGGGCAAGGTATTTAAAACAATACCAAAAAGTCATTATTGAAATGTTGTATGTTTCCGAGGATTATCGCAATCAAGGTATAGCGAAAGTATTAAAAAAAGAAGTGGAAATATGGGCGCATGCTAAAGGCGCTTTAGAAATCGAAAGCACAGTAGTCAACCACAATAACGCAATGAAAGATTTGAATTTTAAACTTGGATATCATATAAGTTCAGTGACTATGAATAAAAGATTAATAATAAATAATGAAGATATTTAAAAATAATGATAAAATTATATTATTATTATGAAATTAACAAAAGGAGTTCTTACATGAAAAAATGTTTAGCACTCATACTTGCGTCCACTGTGTTACTTACAGCCTGTGGAAAAAATGATGAAAAAGCAACGTTAGAGAAAGATATTGATAAATTAGAAAAGCAAAATAAAGATTTGAAAAAGCAAAAAGAAGATTTAGAAAAACAAAAAGATAAACTCCAAGATAAGTCAAAGAATTTAGAAAAAGATGTTAACACTGAAACATAGGCTTCTAAACGTATTTCTTTACAAAATGATTTTATGCAATATTTCCCAGGAAATTATTGTACTATCGTTTTACAAGTTGTTATAATGGGTATCATTAACGTAATGAACATAAAAAGTTTTAAAAAATAGATTTGAAATTATAAGTCAGTTGTCTAGCAATAACTTTATATCAAGTGTGACTTTATAATGAATCATTTATTATACGCAGTTTTTAAACAATCATTTTTCATTAGGAGAAAGAGGGAATAACGATGCATGAAAAAGATTTTGTATTACTAGAAGGGCGTTCAATTACGCTTCCAGAATTAGGTAGAGAAATTGAAAGTATAACTGGTAGAGAAATCAAAGATTCAACGGGTGAAATTAAACGTGTTATTGCACATTTACCAAACTTTGAATCTGATACTGATACATTTGTAGCTACTTACAAATTAAATCATAAAAATGATTTTATAGATGCAACATTTACCGCACCAAAAAGTGAACGTGGTCGGTTAAAAGAAGTGGCTGTAAATGTTGAATTGATTAGTTATATTTCAAAAGCATAAGCAAAGCTTAATCCATGTGATAGCGCGGTATGAGAATAATCATAACGCGTTATTTTCTATAGAAATTTAATTTCCAGTTTAGAGGTGTAACAGTATGACAGTTTATATAGAAACTGAGCGTTTAAGGTTACGGGACTGGCAAGCAGAAGATTTACTTCCATTTCAACAGATGAATGCGAATCATCAAGTCCGTAGATATTTCCCGAGTTTATTAAGTTATCGACGTTCAGAACATGATATGAAAAAGATGAATGACATTATTATAAATCATGGTATAGGACTTTTTGCTGTTGAATTAAAAGAAACAAATGGATGGCTTGGTTTTATTGGATTGAACTATGTACCTAAAGACAGCAAATATACGTTTGATGAGTTACCATTCTATGAAATTGGCTGGCGTTTAATCCCGGAAGTATGGGGGAATGGTTTCGCAACTGAAGGTGCAGAAGCGGTACTCCAATATGCAAAACAGCATGGTATTAATGACGTATACGCATTTACTTCAGAAAATAATGCGCCTTCACGTAAGGTTATGGAAAAAATAGGTATGGAATTATATGATTTCTTTGAATACCCAGAATTAAGCAAATATCATCCACTTAAAAGACATGTTAGGTATTATAAAGATCTAACAAAACAAGCAAAATAGAAGTTTAAATAAAGTAGTGGGGCATAAAGCTCAATCTCATAAAAAAGACTAATCCATATGATGATATGCTCCCTTCAAAGTAGACACTTAAAAATGTAAACTTTGAAGGGAGCTTTTTTATGACTCATAGAAAATTATCACCTGAAACTTATCAAAAAGCTTTCAGCTTATATGAAGAAGGATATAGTATGAAAAATGTAATTCAAAAATTAAATTTAAATTGTTCTCCTAGAACATTATTGATTAACTATTATAAATTTAAGAAGCATGGAATAAAGGTGCTTTTACCAATTCAGAGAAATAATACCTACTCAAATGAATTTAAGCTTAAAGTTGTGCACGAATATATAAATGATGGCCTATCTTTAACTGATTTAGTAGTTAAATATAATATCCCCACTACTTCAACTGTAAACAAATGGATTTCAAAGTATTTGTCGGGTAAAATATTAAAAACATATTCTCCAAAACCCGAGGTGTATCAATTGAAATATAAATCATTAACATTTGAAGATCGTGTAGAAATCGTTGATTATTATATGAATCATGGCCAATCGTATAAGACAACAGCAAATCATTTTAACATCAATTATAGCCAAGTATATAACTGGGTAAAAAAGTACAACTTGCATGGATATGATGGGCTTAAAGATGGACGTGGAAAAGGGAAACCCCAGTCTGTATTAACACCTGAAGAGGCATTAAAAGCTGAAATTAAGATACTTAAAGAGAAAAATAAATTTCTTCAAATGGAAAATGACGTTTTAAAAAAGGAAGAAGAAATAGAAAGGAAGTTGATGAAACAGGCATCAGACAAAAAGCATCATACCAAACGGTAAAAGCATTTAAAAACCTTTATCCGATAGCTTGGTTATGTTCAGTATTAAAGATATCACGTTCAAGTTACTATAAATGGTTACATCGCAAACCATCAAATAAAGAAATTGAAAACCAAAAATTGATCAAAGATATCGTTGATATCTACAATAAATACAAAGGCATATATGGATATCGTCGTATATACATATATTTAAGACTTAAACTACATCAAAAAGTAAATCATAAACGTGTCTATAGATTGATGAATCAACTGAATCTAAAATCTACTATCCGCCCTAAAAGAAAACGATATATTAAAACAACACCTGAAATTACAGCACATAATATATTAAATAGAAAATTTGAAGAACAAATCCCAAATAAAAAATGGTTAACTGACGTTACAGAATTCAAACTAAGCAATGGTAAAAAACTTTACTTAAGTGCTATTTATGACTTAGGCAGCAAACAGATTATCAGTCATAAATTAAGTACCTCAAATAACAATAAATTTGTATTAGATACGCTCAAAAAAGCAGTCAAACTTGTGCCGAATACCGAAGGTATACTCTTACATAGCGACAGAGGATATCAATATACAAGCAGATTATTTAAAGTTACGTTAGAGCAACTTGGTATAAAACAAAGTATGTCACGACCAGGATGTTGCATAGATAATGGACCTATGGAAGGTGTATGGGGAACTATTAAAAGTGAATTGTTTAGAGGAAGAAAAAAAGTGATTTTTAAAGACAAGGCTACAGCAATAAAAGCAATTAATTCATATATAGAATTTTTTAATCAAGAAAGAATAACATTAAAAATGGCTACCCTTATATCGTAAATATAAGGTAGCCATAAACATTTTGTTTTTTTCACTGTCTACTTGACAGGGTGCAGTTCATGAAATGGATTAGTCTTTTTTTATTATGATTTTAACCGTGCATGCTTGCCTGGGGATATGGCTCGAGCCTGTAGTCTCTCACTCATATCATTTCCCCGGGCGTCAGCACGGTATAAAATCTCTATAAGCAATGTTTTTTAATACACAAAACACTTCGTATTATATAAAGAAGTAACTATTTTATAACATTAGAAAACATGCTTTATCATATACAACTAATAGAAAGTTAAATTTTAATTAATCAAATGATGGATTAGTCTTTTTTTATTATGATTTTAACCGTGCATGCTTGCCGATATGGCTCGAGCCTGTAGTCTCTCACTCATATCATTTCCCCCGGCGTCAGCACGATACAAAATCACAACGAATAACTATGTTTTAAATATATTTTGCTTTGTATTTGATTTTTAATGAGGTGACTCAATTTTTGTAATGCAACATCAATATCTTCAATATTTATATAAGAATATGAAAATCTTATGTGATATTGAGCGTCTTTATCATAAATTTCACCGGGATGAATTAGAATTTGATTTTGAATCGCTAAATCGAATAGTGTCTTCATGTTTACTGGTACATTCAATTTGAACCAAATATAATAAGAACCTTCAGGTATTGACCACGTGCCTAATTCTTGAAAATGTTGATTTAAAGATTTTAAAAATTTATTACGTCTCTCTAAAAGCGCTTGTTTTAAATATTTTAAATGTTGTTCATGGTATATGGGGTTATTTAACCACTCAGTTGCGATAAATTGTGATAGTGAACTGGCACCATAGTCATTTTGCATTTTTAAATCAGCTAAATGCATAACAACGGACGGTTTACCTATAATCCATCCTACTCTTAAACCAGGGCTCACTGTTTTGGATAAACTACTCATATATAAAATATTGTCGTTCTCTTCTAATGATTTTAAAGGTCGAGGGCGAAGTCCTTCGAACCACAAGTCACCGTATACATCATCTTCAACAATAGGGATACCTGCTTGTTGACATTGTTGAATTAATTTATATTTTTCTGTTTGGTTATATGAATGTTGCGTGGGATTATGTAAAGTCGGTATACAATAAAAGATACTGTTTTTATATAACGTTTTTGCATTGAAAATAGTATTAATTTGTTGCTTTATTTTAGAAATCGGTAAAAAGTTAAGGTCTGCTCGAATATTATGCCATGTATGTACAGAATTTATATATGAGGGTGTTTCTATAATAATCTTTGAATTTGGTATGAGTAAACCGTCAGCGATTAGTTTTAATCCCTGCAATGCACCTGAAGTGACACAAATGTTTTCTTCATTACATGTAATCCCCAATTTTTTAACATGATTTACAATCGCTTTTCTTAAATTCAAATTACCTAAGGGATGTTCATAATTCGTTTTTAGAGCAGTTGTCGTTTGTTTTGAAAAAATATCTCGAAATTGCTTGTTTGGGATTAACTGTGGACTAAGTTCACCAGTACTTAAACGTATTATGTGTGCATCGAATTCTAATTGGTTAATTCGTTGTATAAAGTATTGGTTATTCTTTGAAGCGCTATTTTTAATATAGTCATGCCAATTCATTTTATGATTGATATATGTGTTCCAATTGCTTTTTGAAACGTATAACCCTTTACGTGCTTTGCTTTCTAAAACTCCATAACTTTGTAGTATTTCTAAAGACTGAATAATAGTTGAACGATCGACACGATATTGAGTAGCCAAATTCCTCTGAGAAGGTAATTTCATACCTGCTTCTAAATCACCATTTTTAATTTTTAAAAGTATATCATCAATAATTTCTTTGTATTTTGGCGTGAACATGCTAAATCTCCTTTAAATGATTGGTTGGCTTTTTAATTTATAACTGGTTGGTAAAAATCAATTGAATTTATTGTATCATGATTATATACAGAAACACGTTCCGTAGTTTAAATTTGAATATTTAGTGCGTATTATTTTGTAGAAGATTAATTCATTCAGTTGAAAACATCAGTATAATGTGTGGATTAAAGCGAAATGTTGGTTAGTAGTAATTGATTGTGAATAGCTATATATACCTGCTAGTTAAGTTCGAGAGAAGAGGGGACTGGTATGGTTTAATGATGATTTTGTTATTCAGAAAGAGGAGATAATATGTTTCAACCAATGATTCATGGTTTGTTTTTAGCTTTAGGTTTAATTTTACCTTTAGGCGCACAAAATGTATTTGTATTTAACCAAGGAGCAAATCAAAAACAATTCATTAAGACAATTCCAGTGATCATAGCAGCAGGGCTATGTGATACATTATTAATTGTATTAGCTGTATTAGGTGTGTCAGTTATATTACTGTCGCTACCAATGTTACAAATTGTAATTTATTGTATTGGTTTTATTTTTCTTATTTATATGGCTTGGTCATTATGGAAAGAGAAACCTCAAGCGCTTGATCGTTATCAATCAATGTCTGCGCGAAAGCAAATTGGTTTTGCTTTGTCTGTTTCATTACTGAATCCTCATGCAATTATAGATACCATTGGTGTTATAGGTACGAACGCAGCAATATATGAAAGTACAGATAAAATGTTTTTTACCCTAACTACAATCATTGTTTCTTGGGTTTGGTTTATATTTTTGGCTATTGCAGGCAAAGTCGTAGGTAATATTGATAAAACTGGAAAATATATCTTAATATTAAATAAATTTTCAGCAATGATTATTGTGATAGTTGCATGTATCATATTAAAACAATTATTAGTAATACTATTTTAAACATAAGAAAAGCAGAGATAGTTGCATCGTAATGCATACATATCTCTGCTTTTATAGTTAATCATAACTTCTAACACCTAAAGGCTTATAGTTATGAATCGTTTCGAACAGCTCTTCAGGGTTGTTACATAGCGGTGCAAGTGATTGATATTTTTTATCGATAAATCCTTCATGAATCATATGATCAATCAATGTTTGTAAAGGCTCGAAAAAACGGTTGATATTATAGATAGCGATTGGCTTTTCATGAATACCAATTTGCGACCAACTATACATTTCAAAAAATTCTTCTAAAGAGCCAGCGCCTCCTGGGGCCATAACAAAAGCATCTGCTAATTCTGCCATTTTGTTTTTTCTTTCATGCATAGAATCAACTAATATGAGTTCACTTAGTCTAGTACTAGTAATTTCTCGTTCGTTTAACATATTGGGCATAACGCCAATGGCACTACCGCCATGATCTAATACACCATCTTGAATGGCTCCCATAATACCGACAGAACCAGCACCAAATACCAGTTCATAATTATGTTTAGCCATATAAGTGCCTAACTGATAAGCTTCTTTCATGTATGATGCGTCTTTACCTTTACTTGCACCACAATAAACAGCAATTTTTTTCATACTCTATTCCTCCGTAAATAATGACAAATCATTAATTATAGACAAAAAATTTTGTTCAAATATCGCAATATCATCTGCTGTAAAAGCAGAAGGACCTTTAGTACGCCCGCCACTTTTTCGGAATTGTGCACTAGCATGTCGTTGTTCTAACAAGGTGTTGATATTATTTTGATTAAACACAAACCCTTTATGATGCATAACAACTTTAGCTTTATTTAATAATAAACTCGCAAGTCCATAATCTTGTGTTATTACAATATCTTCTGATTGAGTGATTTTAACGTTTTTATAATCGACAGCATCTGGTCCATCATCAACATAAATGATATTAACGTGATCAGGTTGTACTTTTGAAGAAAAATGACTAAAGCTTCGAACGACGGTAACAAAGATGCTTGTCCCTTGTGTCAATTCAACAACAGAATTGGTAACAGGACAAGCATCTCCATCAATGATGACTTGAGTCATAATAATTATTTACCTTTTTCTTCATTGTTTTGTTTAACAATGCTTTTAGCAACGTAATTTTTGTACTTTTTAAATTCTGCTAAACGATCTTTTTTATTTTTATCGCGAGCTTTATCTTCTTCTTTATGACGTTTATCAATATTTTTTTGTAATTTCTTATTGAATTTATTTATTTCTTTGCGATTTTCTTTTTCAAGTTTTTCGCCTTTTTGTTCTGTTTCTTTGTCTAATTTTCCTGGAGTCATGCCAACTTTTTCCATGTGTTTATTAGATTTTTTCATAGACTGAATACGTTGTTTTTCATTTTCTTGACGTTTCTTATCTTCTTCATTATGACGTTTGTCTATATTTTTCTGTAATTTCTTATTCATTTTGTCTGCTTCTTTACGATTTTCTTTTTCAAGTTTTTCGCCTTTTTTCTCAATATAAGCAGGATTATGCTCTTTAGCAATACGTTTTAGTTCACGTTTTTGATCCATATTATGTTTTTTATCAATAACATAATCTTTTGCGTTTGAAGATTTATCTACTACTGTATCTTTAATTTGAACAGATTTGTTTGCTACGGTTTTTGAAGCTTTAGCAGTTGCATCACTGGCTTTTTTAACATCTGGATGATCTTTAATACGTTTACGTTCAACGATTAACGGTACTAAAAACACAGGCGCTACTGTGATGATTGTTTTAATTAATTGCTTTTTGTCCATACTCGTTGCCTCCAATAATTTTATACTATCTACTTATTACCCCATAATACATCATAATAAACGGTAAATACACGTACTTTCATGGATTTATTGCTGTAATTTTAGAAATGAAATTTAAGAAGAGGCTGGACAAATTATTTGTCTCAGCCTCTAACCATTTTACTGTCCACTGATTCCCTGGCCTATACCAAAGCCGAAGTAAAGGATTGCGATTATAATAACTAACACAATTCTATAAATGGCAAATGGAATCAATTTTATTTTACTAATTAAGAATAAGAATGTTTTAATGGCAATTAAACCAACGATAAATGCTGTGATAAACCCTAGGAAGTAAAAACCAATGTGATTTAATTGAATATATTCAAAGTTTTTCACTAGTGATAAACCACTTGCTGCTAACATCACAGGAACTGCCATAATAAATGTGAAATCAGAAGCAGATTTATGGTTCATTTTCATGAGTACACCTGTTGAGATTGTAGAACCAGATCTACTGAAACCAGGCCACATAGCGATGGCTTGAGATAAACCAATTATAAAAGCTTGGAAATAATTAATTTGATCTACTGTTTGTGGATTCGTAACTTTTTTACTGTATATATCTGCAATAATCATATATATTGCACCGACAAATAATCCAATCATGACTGTTGGGACGCTAAATAAATATTTTTCAATAACATCATCAAACATTAAACCAAGGATACCAGCTGGAATCATACCCACAATGATATGGAGTAAATTTAAGCGTTTTGGTTTTTGGCCGATGCCATCTATGGGCTCAGACCTATATTTACCTATATGTAACATTTCAAAATAACGTTCACGGAATACCCAGGCTCCTGCGAACACAGAACCGAGCTGAATCACAATTTTAAAGGTGAATGCAGATTCAGAGCCTAAAAATTGAGTTGATTTTAACCACATATCATCTACCAGAATCATATGACCAGTAGAAGATACAGGCGCAAACTCAGTTAATCCTTCGACAATTCCTAGAATGATTCCTTTTATCAATTCAAGCAATATCATAATTAACCTACTTTCATAATATGGATTATAATTTATTCATTTTCATTTTATAATAATAGCACATTAAAATTATAAAGTGCCATAGATAAATAAGATTTTGGACTAAAGACTGAGGAAAAAATGCTTACTTCAGTTAATGGGGCGAAAAGTACATTATGATAAATTTCCATTATAAAGTCGAAATTATTTTTAGGAAACTTTATTTATAATTTAATAAGTTTATAATGATAAAAAGTTTGTTGTTTATGATTAAAATTTAAGAATTCAATCGCTTAATTATAATTATGGCAAAAATATGAATTAAGTAAATAAAAATGTATTAATTTTTGAGCCAATTCATTTCATTTTAATACAATCCATATATAATATGAACCAGGTGATATTTGTGAAAAGATTAACAAGTTTAGCGATGAAGTATAAAATTTATCCGATTTTAATGTTTGTAATCAGTACAGCATTAGCACTTACTGTAGTCATTCAGAACGTTGCTATAGCAGAAATTTTAAATGCAATGTTACGCAATACACACCAAGGTTTGTTAATTTTACTACTAGTGACATTAATTATTTTATTAGCAAGAGCAACATTTAACACAATAAATCAAATGATAGGTAATCGTATGTCTGCTCGCGTTAAATATGACTTACGACGTCAATTGATTTTGAATAAATCGTCAGAACCCATTGGTGTCCAAATAAATACACTGACTGAAAATATAGATGGCATAGTGCCATTTTTTAATAGTTACTTTCCTCAGGTTTTTAAGTCTATGATGATACCGCTATTTATCATAATTGCAATGTGTTTCATACATTTAAACACTGCTTTAATTATGATTGTTACTGCACCATTTATACCAATGTTTTATATCATTTTTGGATTGAAAACACGTGATGAATCAAAAGATAAAATGACCTATTTAAATCAATTTAGTCAGCAGTTTTTAAATAAAATAAAAGGGTTGATTACGCTCAAATTATTTAATAAAACTGAGGCTACAGAACAATCTTTATATGAAGAAAGTACAACATTTCGAAATTTAACGATGCGCATTTTAAGAAGCGCCTTTTTATCGGGATTGATGTTGGAGTTTATTAGTATGCTAGGTATTGGCCTTGTTGCTTTAGAAGCGGGTCTAGGATTGATATTGTTTGATAGTATAGATTTTAAGACGGCAGCTATAGCAATCATATTAGCCCCTGAATTTTATAATGCTATTAAAGATTTAGGTCAATCTTTTCATACTGGAAAGCAAAGTGAAGGATCAAGTGATGTTGTCTTCGATTTATTAGACCGACAAGAGCAATATGTAAAATCACAAGTGCAAACAAATAGTTATCAAAAGCCATTGATACAGCTTGAGCATGTGTATTATAAATATGACGACGCGCAGAACCATGCTTTAGAAGATATCAATCTTAGTATTTATGATGGAGAACATATTGCATTAATTGGAAAAAGTGGGGCTGGAAAGTCTACTTTAGCCCAAGTTATAGCACAACATTTTAAAACACAATATGGCTCTGTGATCTATAAACAACAATTGAAAATTGGTTTTTTAAGTCAGCATCCATATATTTTTAACGCATCTATAAGAGATAATATGACCATGTTCCAAAAAATTGACGAAGATAAAATTTTAGAAGCGCTTGACGATGTTAACTTAAAACATGTGGTCAATGCGTTAGAAAACGGTATTGATACTTGGATTGGTGAAGGTGGGGAAATGCTCTCTGGAGGACAGATGCGAAGAATTGAACTGTCACGATTGTTATTATTGCAACCTGATGTATTGATATTTGATGAACCTGCAACGGGATTGGATGTACAAACAGAACATGTTATTCAATCTGTGATAAACAAAAAGTTTGAAAATACGACTATCATCACCATCGCACATAGAGAAAACACCATAAAAAATGCAGATAGACGTATAAAGATTAATGAAGGTTCTGTTGAGTCCATAAAAGTAATCAAGCAAAATGCGTATAAAGGTGGTGACTTTTGTTGAGACCACATATTCAATTTAAGGTAGATAAAGATTTAATTTTATCTATCATTGTAGGTATTTTAGGCAGTTTAACTGCATTAAGCATGTTTTTCTTAAGTGGTTATATGGTAACGCAAAGTGCTTTAGGTGCACCATTATTTGCTTTAATGGTTTTAATTGTTTCTGTTAAAATGTTTGGATTTATACGTGCTATTGCAAGATATATCGAACGATTATTATCTCACAAAGCAACATTTACTATGTTGAGAAATGTGAGAGTACAATTTTTTAAGAATATTATACCTGTCGTACCAGACGTATATAGAAAATTTAAATCCAGTGATTTACTTGGTCGCATGGTTGGTAGTGTGGAAGCACTACAAAATATTTATTTAAGAGTTTATTATCCACCAGTAGTTATTGGCTTAACGGCGATAATTGCAATGGTTGTGACTTTTTATTTTTCATTTGTTCATGCAATTATCATATTTATTAGTATGCTGATAACATTGGTTTTAATTCCTTGGTTAAGCGCGAAAAAGGCACAATTATTAAAAAGGGATGTTAATCGTATACAAGACCAATTTTTAAATCAATTTTATGATTATAAAGAAGGATATCAAGAACTTGCGCGATTTGACCAAACAGAATATTATCAGCATCGGGTTTTAAATCAATTGAATGCGTATGAACAAGCACAAGCAAAAGAGCAACGTTTCTTATCGTTGTATGAATATAGCTTAAATCTGGTTTCAATGATTGCTTTATTTGCAACATTATATTTGGGTGTTATACAAGTGCAAAATCAACAGCTAGATGTTGTTTACTTAACAAGTATTGTTTTGATGATGTTAACATTATTTGAACAAGCAATTCCTATGAGTAATGTGGCTTATTATAAAGCAGATACGGATGAAGCTTTAAATAATATCAATGAAGTTATTGCACACCCAATTCAACAAGGCAATCAACCATTATCATTGGATAATGCTGTACATCAATCGTTAGTAGAAGTTCAAAATGTTGATTTTAAATATTGGAATCAATCGAAGTACACTTTAAAAGAAGTACAGCTGAGTGTGCATGAAGGTGAACATGTTGCAATTATTGGTCCTTCTGGTTCAGGTAAGAGTACCTTATTACAATTAATGTTAGGTCTCTATCAAAGTGAAGAAGGCACTGTTTTATTAAATAATCAAGATATTACAAGTATTTTAGATTCAGATAAATACAGTTCGATTAATGCTCTATTACAGTCACAACAGTTATTTGATGGTACAGTACGTGATAATTTATTCACTGATCAAGAAGATGCAGTAATCGAAGATGTTTTTGATACACTAGGTTTATCACACATTGATTTAGATAGACACATCACACTTTCAGGTAATACACTATCTGGTGGTGAAATTCAAAGGGTTGGTATTGCAAGATTATTATTAAAAGAGGCTCCGATTTGGGTGATTGATGAGCCTACTACAGCACTAGATATTTATCACACGAATCTTGTGATGGATGAAATTCACAAACAATCTCAAACATTAATCGTTGCAACACATGATTTACGATTACTACCAAAATTTGATAAAATCGTGGTTATGGTTGACGGTGAAATAATAGAATATGGAGATTACCAATCGTTACTATCAAACAAAGGCTATTTATATCAAATGGTCATGTTAAATCAAGAGTGACTTTTTAATAAAAGATAGCAATATAAGCACTTGATTTGTAAATGGAAAATGTTAAAAATTTAATTTGAAGGTCAAACAAATGAACGAATCACTGAAGTATTTGTGCAGAAATGTATCATTACTTCGGTGATTTATTAATAGTATTTAAAAAAGGGGTGGGGTAGAAATCTAATTTATTAACAGTTTTCGTCGTCCCACCCTCGTAAGAATGATTAGTATTGAATATAAAATGATTACCTGAGCTGTGGCTCGTGCACAAGTCAGACTAACTCAATAAATTGAGAAGTGGTATTAAGGATTACCTGAGCTAAAGCTCATGCATAAGCCCCACTAACTCAATAAATTGAGAAGTGGGGCTTTACAATAAACTAGAGTCTAGGACAATTCAATGATGTCCCAGACTCTAGCTTTAAATTAATATATTTAATTCATCAATTTCATATAGTTTAACCTTAACATTAGAAATTTAGCATTATTTTGCTTTTTCTTCAGTAAAGGCATTAATTACTTTTGAAAGTAATCGATTTAGTTCTTTGTTTTCTTCTGCGCTAAGTGAAGATGCAACTGCCACATCTTGGCATGCTGTGTCCAATTCAGGTCGAATTGCTTCACTTTTATCTGTTAAGTGGATAAACACTTCACGTTGATCTACTTCAGAACGTTCACGTTTAATTAAATCAATTTGCTCCATTCTTTTTAGTAATGGAGATACAGTACCTGTATCAAGTGCTAATTCAGTTACGACTTTTTTCACGTTAACAGGTGAATCAGCCCATAAGATTGTTAAAACTAAAAACTGTGGATATGTTAATTTGTATTTTTTAAAGACATTATTAGAGTAGTAGCGATTTACTTGTCTTTGAGCATTATACAAACTGAAACATAATTGATCCTTTAAATTAAGTGGTTCAGACATAAAGTTCTCCTCCAGACATTCTATCCGTTTTGTTCTTTCTGTTTCGGATTTGAATCCGTCTATTGTTGTGTTTCACTTCCTCAAGCATACTTTCACACTGTGCCATGCTAAAATAAAGTATGTATAAAGTTTAGAAGAAAGTCAACATTTTATCAAGTGAAAGGTTAATTATAAGAATAATTAAGGTTTTACGCAAACATTTTTATTTATGAAATGAGTGAGTATATGAAAAATATTAACCATCAAAAAACTAAAATTACGATTATTACAGGATTTCTAGGAAGTGGTAAAACAACTTTCCTCAGTAAATATGTAAAATATTTACAAAAAAGCAATGAATATCCAGGCGTAATCGTAAACGAATACGGTAATTTAGATATAGATAGCTATGCTATTAGCAATGATATTGAGGTTGTGTCAATATTAAATGGTTGCGTATGCTGTGATTTGCAACTAGATTTAATAAAACAATTAAAACATTTTCTAAGCAAAAGTGCAATGCGCCATATAATAATTGAGGCGACAGGTTTAGCACATCCAATTGAAATTATTGCGGCATGTCAGGATCCTGAAATCATTGAACAAGTCGCCCAACCTACAGTTATAGGATTGGTGGATGGGCCTCGTTTCCTAAATCGTTTTCAATATACCAACCATACAATTCAATTGATGGAAGAACAATTATCTGTGTGTCATGACATAGTCATGAACAAAATGGATCTCATTGATAATCATGCACATGATATTGATGAAGCAATTCGCAAAATTAATCCAACAGCATCTAAATATTTTACTACCTATGCAGATATGGATATGAATCAAATTAGTGCGGCTGCAAATGACAATCAAATGAAAATGAATTCCCATGTACATCATCATGGTATAAATCGTCTACATTATCGTTTTTCTGGACCCATTAATAGACAATTATTTTATCAATTTATTTTACGGTTGCCGGATAATGTTCTAAGATTAAAGGGATATGTGAAATTTAAAGATGTGCCCGAAGATATTTATGAATTTCAATATGCTTTTGGGTTGCCAGATTATCAAACGATTGATAAAGAAGTGTCCTTGACGATTGTTATTATTGGTGAGCAATTAGATGTAAATAAACTACGAAATCAATTAGATATGCTACAATTTACCTAATTTAAATTAATGTAATGAAGAAGGGGGTTGATTCACTATGGAAAGAGTGAAGATTAACCAACATGTATCCTTTTCAAATGTAATACAAGGATTTTGGAGAGCAAACGATTGGAAGTGGACTCCACAACAGTTAAATCGCTATATTAATGAACTGGTCGAGCGTGGTATTACTACGATGGATCACGCAGATATATATGGTGATTACAGTTGTGAAGGGATTTTTGGAGAAGCGCTTAAATTATCGCCTAATCTACGTGAACATCTTGAAATTGTTTCTAAATGTGGCATCGTTTTGCCATCTGACCATTTAGCGACAGCAGATGGACATCGATATGATCATAGTAAAAAACATATCACAGAAACTGTAGAACGTTCTCTCAAACAATTACAAGTAGAACAACTAGATTCATTACTGATTCATCGGCCATCACCATTGATGGATCCACATGAAATCACAGAAGCTGTTAAATCTTTAGTTAAAGAAGGAAAAATCAAATCGTTTGGAGTATCAAATTTCAACAAATCGCAGTATGATTTATTAAGTAAATGTTTAGTTTGTGATAAATTACATATTACTTTAAATCAATTAGAAGTTTCTCCTTATACGTTAGATGCAATTGAAGATGGAACTATTAACTATATGTACAAAGATGATGTTAAAATAATGTCATGGAGTCCATTGGCTGGAGGAAAACTGTTTGATCTTGAAGACGAAAAAACAGCAAGAATTACTGCGATTATATCCCCATTGGCACAAAAGTATAATGTTACGACAACTGCAATTATTATGTCTTGGTTAAAGAAACATCCAGCTTCAATCATGCCAGTGCTAGGCACACAAAAGATTAATCGTATTGATGAAGCATTACAAGGTATGGCAATAACGTTAACTGACCAAGAATGGTTTGATATTTATACAGCTTCCTTAGGTCATGATATTCCTTAGATTTTAATTTAGAAGGAGCGTAGAACATGAGTAATCAAAGTGAACAACACCTTAGAAATCAGTTTAGATTTCAACGCAATTTTATTAATTTTCCTATTTTGGGTTTTGCAATAGTAATTGCTTTATTAAACATAATATATCCTGACATTAATTTAATGATGACATTATTTGGTCTGTTCTTTTTTTACAATGGTGCGATATTGTTTGTTGCGTTTATTAAACATTATAAACGCGTTATGTTATTAGCAATCATCTTAACCTTATTATCATTAGCACTATTTGGAATGACGATGTATTTGTATGCTAAATCAAATAACTTACTATAATGATTAATACGATTTGATTTAAATAATTAGGAGGACATACATGGAGCAATGGATCACTCACTTTATGGAACAATATGGTTATTGGGGAATTGCTTTTCTAATATTTTTTGAGAATATCTTTCCACCTATACCATCTGAAATCATCTTAACCTTTGGTGGTTTTATGACTACACACTCTAACTTGAATTTTATTGGTGTAACACTAACATCAACTGTGGGATCTGTTGTTGGAGCGATTGTCCTTTATGGCATTGGCGCTTGGATAGGAGAGCGAAACTTATATAAAGTTATAGATCGTTATGGAAAAATTATACGAGTAAAAAGAAGTGATTTAGATAAAACACTGCAATGGTTTGAACAATACGGTTATTGGACGATATTTTTCTGCCGATTTGTACCGCTTTTAAGAAGCTTAATTTCAATCCCAGCCGGTTTAACACGTATGAATATGCCTTTGTTTTTATTATTTACAACAATTGGTACATTGATTTGGAATATCGTTTTAATTTATTTAGGACAAACAGTTGGTAGCAATTGGCACGTTATCGTGCACTATATGGATATTTACTCTAAAATTATTTATATCGTACTTATTATTATAGCTGTTTTTATTATTTGGAAGTGGTTGAAACGCCAACGAAAACATAAGCGAAAGTGATGATAGTTAACGTACTAGCTCAATAAATTGAGAAGTGGTATTAAGGATTACCTGAGCTAAAGCTCATGCATAAGTCCCACTAACTCAATAAATTGAGAAATGTAATTCAAGCATACTAAGACAATTCATTTGTCTAACATTATAAGGGGCTGACATTATGACAAAACAAAAGATTTCTATTATAGGTGCTGGTAATACAGGGTCTACTTTAGCTTTTATTATCGCTAAACACGAATTAGCGGATGTTGTACTGATCGATCAACCTAAAAATGAAGGGCAGGTTAAAGGTAAAGCACTCGATATATTACAAAGTAGTCCTATTTATGGATTTGATGTAAATGTTTCAGGCTCAGTAGATTATTCTGATACAAAAAATTCAGATATTGTTGTAATTACTGCAGGGGTACCACGTAGGCCTGGAATGAGTAGAGACGATTTGGTTAAAATAAATGAACAAGTAATGGAAGAAGTTACAAAAGAAATTGTTAAATACTCTCCAGAATGTAAAATAGTAGTGCTTACTAATCCAGTTGACGCAATGACTTATACAGTCTTGAAAGCATCAGGTTTTTCTAAAAAACGTGTTATTGGACAGTCAGGTATATTAGATACTGCAAGATATCAAACATTTATAGCAGAAGCTTTAGGAATTTCTATTAAAGATGTTAAAGGGTTAGTTCTAGGTGGTCATGGAGATACCATGCTTCCATTAGTAAATGCTACAAATGTTAATGGTGTACCATTGACTAAATTATTAGATGAAACTACGATTAGCCAAATTATTGAACGCACTCGAAAAGGTGGTGCTGAAATAGTAGAATTACTAGGTACAGGTTCTGCTTATTATGCGCCAGCTTCGGCAGTATATAGTATGTTGGAAGCAATTTTGAAAGATCAACAACGTTTATTACCTGCCATCGCATATTTAGAAGAGGAATACGGTTTTTCTGATATTTGTTTAGGTGTTCCTACAATATTAGGTGAAAATGGTATAGAACGCATTTTAGAGCTTGCGCTTTCGGATGAAGAATTAAAGCAATTACAAATTTCAGCAAATGCTGTTCAACAAGTGAAGCAATCGCTAAAAAATAAATAACTTTTTTAAAAAGAAACACCCACAACATGGCTAATAAGTCTGCTGTGGGTGTTTCGTTATATAATTAAATTTGTGATTACATCCTGAAAATACAAATATACATCGCAACGTACTCAAGAAAAGTTAAAATATACATATACTTTAACCTTATCTTTGTTTTAATAGAAACATGCCAATTAGGATATTTTCGTTCATAATAAAATAATTGTAAATAAAATAAACCGATACCTAGTGGTAAACACATAAGCAAGATGCTTTTTGTGTATGAAAAGCCTACGTCATGAAGTAAATGTCCAATAATTAATTGAAATACGATGAGTACAATAAGTAAAATTAAGATATTAAAAGTCATTTTGTACGTTGTACTCCTTTCGCAAATGTATAAATTAAAATTTGAAGTAATACCAATAATATGACAAATAGGAAAGCATCAAAATCTAAATGATTGATAACTTCTCTATAAATTCGAAGTGGTTCATTGATAATATAAACAGAATGCAAACGTAAGAACCGTCCAATATAAATACCTAAGCCATTTAAAAACATCATAATGAGTATAATGGTTCTATTTAACCAACGGTGAGTTGTAAAATTTTCCATTTCTACAAACATCAAAATTAATAAATATAAAGCTAATAAGACGCCGGCAACTAAAAATGTAAAATACACCCATTCAACGATGATTAAACCTTGATAAAAATTAAAAGTAAATTGATTTAAATGTATTAAATCTGTAACCATATATAGCGTATTGGGTACCATGCATAAAAATATAAGTACAAAAACGATAAATAATGGCCATTCATATTTATATTTGGGTTTAAATAAATTTAAGAGTAAGCATAATTCAAATGGAACATATGCTAGAAAGAGATTAAGCGTCATAAATTGATAAAATTGATTAAAGAAAATTGATATGATCATTAAAATTAAAAATATTGTTCTAGCAATGTAACGAGGGGCGATACTTACACCTACTTTCTTTTTGAATTTATATTTGTGCTAAGCACACAAGCTCATATAATTATTTTTATAGAGTATAACTATAGCTGAAGTTTAAAAAACAACTTTACCCGAAATTGAATTTTTATATAATCTTGTCTATGAAGTATTAGATATTGTTTCGTACATGATAATAAGTATTAATTTTAAACAGCAAATAAAAATCCCCTTAAAAAGCTTACTGCTAAGGGAACATAAACATAAAATTACGAATGTGATTTTTTATAATACAATTTATAGACAGAAATTTCAATTATAAACACTAGTCAAAATGAATGAAAACGTTTTACAAACAAAAACAAGTTAAACATAAATATTTATTTTCAAATAATGGCTAATCATTAAAATTTGGGTTATCGTGTGTGACTTTGTCCAGTTATCAATTCGCATAGTTCAATTCAATAGTTATTTACATAATCAATCCTTGAACGTCAATACGTATCAAAATTGTAAAAAAGATACATGTTAATACAAAAAAATGGAGCATGGTAGTCAGCAATATTACAAAATTTTCATAAACGTATAAAAACGCTAATTCCTATATAATTTCAATAGAAATTAACGTTTATGCTTTAGGCAGAGATATTAATATCCATGATGCTTGATTAGTATAGATTACGTTTTTAAATTCCAACTTATAAAATTATATTTAAATTGATATGTTTTTATAAGTTGAATAATGTTAAAACCCTGTTGGCCGAGCGTCATTGAATTACAAATCTAATAGATTCAAGCCGATATCGCCATTGTGTTTACGATTTATATCTAGGTTTGTCATTGTAATGACGATTTCTGCAGTAGCTGAAACAATTGCTTTTGTTAAATGACCACTTAATGTTTCGTATTGATTAGTACCAAAAGTTGCATGTAAATGTGCAAATGGCTTTTCATCAATATGAGAAATATTACCTAAAAGGCTGATTAATTCTAAAGGTTCTTTAATTTCTTTTTTTTCATAGGTTTTAGTTTCTAAATTATAGAAATTTAATTCTACGTTATCACAAGCGCCGATACCACTGACTGTTCCAAATTTACCATTTTGCTCACGAGCGAGATCCGTTACAGCTTCAACAATGTCTTCACCTTGTTCTAAAACTAATACGATCGTATTACCATCTACTTGATATAGCATTTGAAAACCTCCATTCAAATTAATGCATTTAATATCATTATACAATTAATTATTTATGAGATGTATAATAGTGTTTGAAAATGTAAGTTTTTCTATTGTTTTTCTGTAGGAAAATGTTATAGAATGTTCTAATATTGTGCATTCCTCTAAATTAACGATACAAAACAAGATGGTGAAAAAAGTGTGTAAAAGAATGGAGTGAGAAACGTGAATAAACAATTTTATATTTTATATTTTAATATCTTTTTAGTCTTTTTAGGTATAGGTCTAGTTGTACCAGTGCTACCAGTTTATTTAAAAGATTTAGGTTTAAAAGGTAGTGATTTAGGAATTCTTGTTGCGGTCTTTGCACTCGCACAAATGATTATTTCACCGTTTGGTGGTACGCTTGCAGATAAATTAGGTAAAAAATTAATTATTTGTATTGGACTTGCACTTTTTGCAATTTCAGAATTCTTGTTTGCCGCAAGTCACACGTTTTCTCTACTAATCATTTCCAGAATATTAGGTGGTTTTAGTGCTGGAATGGTCATGCCTGGTGTTACTGGGATGATTGCGGATATTTCTATAGGAAAAGATAAAGCAAAGAATTTTGGTTATATGTCGGCAATCATTAATTCTGGCTTTATTTTAGGACCTGGTTTAGGTGGTTTGCTGGCGGAAGTATCGCATAGATTGCCGTTCTATGTGGCTGGTACAAGTGGTATCGTGGCGCTTATATTATCTATCACATTAATTAAAAACCCGAAAAATGAAACGCAAGATGGTTTTACACAATATCAACCTGAATTATTGGCTAAAATAAATTGGAAAGTGTTCCTCACTCCAGTCATTTTAACACTAGTACTTGCATTTGGTTTGTCTGCGTTCGAAACATTATTCCCTTTATATACAGCCGATAAAGCACATTATTCACCTATAGATATCTCCTTTGCAATTACCGGTGGCGGTATTTTTGGTGCGATATTCCAAGTGTTTTTCTTTGATAAGTTTATGAAATATTTTGAAGAGCTTACTTTTATTACTTATGCATTACTTTATTCAGCGATTATTTTACTTGCATTGACGTTTATGCATAGTTATTGGTCAATTATGATTATTAGTTTTATAGTATTTATTGGTTTTGACATGATTCGTCCAGCAATTACCAATTATTTTTCAAATATAGCTGGAAATCGTCAAGGATTTGCTGGTGGGTTAAATTCGACTTTTACCAGCATGGGGAATTTTATAGGTCCATTAGTAGCTGGTACGTTATACGATATTAATTTTGAATTTCCACTGTACATGGCGATATTAGTGATGTTTATTGGAATGATAGTAATATTTTTTGAAAAAGCAATTCGAAATCGTCTAAAAAAATCATAAATTCAATGAATGACGTAGCTATTTTGCTATGCTTATTGCTAAAATGTTTATGTATAAAATGTAAAAATGAATAATTATTTTATAAAAGACAATTTAACTTTCTGACGAATTAGTTAATGTTATAGGAGTAAGAGATGAAATTAGAACCACCATTTTAATTTCATTTCTTGCTCCTTTTTTTATTAAGTAAATTAAACATGGCAATTTTTAAACTTATGTTCATTAGAAAAATTTCAAAATACGTATGAAGTAATAGGATGTAATGGTTAATGTATTAATGGATATAAAAATTGTCAGAATTAGTACATTAGAATTTCAAATATGACACGAATGTTAAATAAAGTTGCACACATAATATTCATGTTACAGAAATTACAATTGTTTTAAATTGTGGTCTATATAAGTTTTTTGTTAAATATTTGTGATAATATGTTGTTATTATTAAAGAGAGATGATTAAGGGGATAAAGTTGAAGAATTTACTATTATCAATATTGGCTTTCCTATTAACATGTTGTTTCATATTTTTATTAGTGTTAGTTACTAATCAACAAGTGCTTGCAAAAGTACATGAAACAATATCGAGTTATTCCGATACAAATAATGTTGCTCAATCCAAAGCAGGAGAAGAAAAAGCAGATTTTGATTCAAATGTGCCGGATGACACAAAACATGACGTGCCAAAAGAAAAGCCATATAATGCAAAAAACCACGAACCTATAGCAAAATTAGCAACACATGATTTGAATGATAAAGAGGCTGGAGAAATCAATTTGCCTCAATTTTCAGAAGCGTTAAATAAAGCACAAAAAATGGTTGATAGTGATAACCATTCTGAAAATGAATATAATGACTATGGTATTGATAGTACATGTGAGGGGACATATTACTATATTTTCACTTTTAAGAATAAGCAACATCCCAAAACATATTATAGAGTCACTGTAGATCAAAATAATAAGGCAAGGATATTTGATGATGCTTATAAAGTGCAAAATCACCAAGACCAAGACAAACCGAGAATATCGCCACATGAATCAGAAGTAATAGCTCAAAAATATGCAAAAGATGCATTGGGAAACAATGCTACCTTGAAGCAAGTACATGCCTCAAAGCAAGGTATGTTTTATACATTTTATGATGCGACAGCTAAAAAAGAATATAAAGTTATTGTGAATAAACTGGGTGATGTCATCCGTCAACCTGCGTTGAAATAAGAAAATGAAAACATTCAACTTTTAGATTCTATTGAAGTTGGATGTTTTTTATTGTCATAAAAAGTATAAAGTTAAATGTATCGATGTTATTATTATATTAAGTTTAAACTGATTTATACTTTGATTAATATTTAAATATTAAAAATTGAAAAGGATGAATGTTTTGAAAAAAATAAAAAAAGCAATTATACCTGCGGCAGGATTAGGTACAAGATTTCTTCCGGCAACAAAAGCGATGCCAAAAGAAATGTTGCCGATTTTAGATAAGCCAACGATTCAATACATTGTAGAGGAAGCAGCTCGTGCTGGTATTGAGGATATTATAATTGTAACTGGTAAACACAAGCGAGCAATTGAAGATCATTTTGATAATCAAAAAGAATTAGAAATGATTTTAGAAGAAAAAGGAAAAACGGATCTATTAGAAAAAGTGAATTATTCTACTGAACTTGCTAATATTTTTTATGTAAGACAAAAAGAACAAAAAGGGTTGGGACATGCAATTTATTCAGCACGTCAATTTATTGGCAATGAACCTTTTGCGGTACTATTGGGCGACGACATTGTGGAGTCAACACAACCAGCCATTAAACAATTGATGGATACATATGAAGAAACTGGTAAATCTGTAATCGGTGTCCAAGAAGTGAATGAAAATGATACACATCGTTACGGCATCATTGATCCGTTAGGTAAAAGTGGTCGTCAATATGAAGTGAATCAATTTGTGGAAAAACCGAAACAAGGAACAGCACCTTCAAATTTAGCGATTATGGGACGTTATGTGTTAACACCTGATATCTTTGAATATTTAGCAAACCAAGGTAAAGGCGCCGGTGGAGAGATTCAACTGACAGATGCTATTGAAAGAATGAATAAAGAAAGTCAAGTCTATGCCTACGACTTTGAAGGTGAGCGTTATGATGTTGGTGAAAAGTTAGGTTTTGTAAAAACTACGATAGAATTCGCTTTGAAAGATCAAGAAATGAACGAAGTCTTAACGAAATTCATTAAACAACTTAAGCTAGATTGATTGCTTGTGATAAAATAATTTTGATATGCATAAAATATTTATAATCATATGAGGTATCGAAATGAAACAAAAGAAAACAAATGCTATGCGCATGTTAGATCGTCAAAAGATAAAATACAATGTCAATACGTATGAAATCTCGGATGAACATATGGATGGTACTGAAGTAGCACACAAAGTTGGCATAGAGGATAAATATGTATATAAAACACTTGTTTTAGAAAATAGTCATCACCAACATTTTGTGTTTATCATTCCAGTAAGTGACACATTAGATATGAAAGCGGCAGCTAACGCCGTAAATGAAAAGAAACTACATTTAATGCCTTTAGATGAACTTAAAAACGTAACAGGTTATATTAGGGGTGGTTGTTCACCAATTGGAATGAAAAAACAATTTCAAACGGTTGTCGATCAGCAAGCGACATGTATAGATTCTCTTTATATTAGTGGTGGAGAACGTGGGGTACAGATTGAAATGACAGTTGATGACTTGATTAAAATAACTAAAGCAAAAGTGTTGAACGTCACTCATCAGTAACAGCATAATAAGATAATTAAAATCACGAAGTGGTCATGATACCATTTCGTGATTATTTAATGGACAGTAAGCAAACATATACCTTTTATAATATTATAAAATCGCGAGCGTTAATGATTTGAAACTTTTTTCGAATTTTGCGCTCTTTTTTTTATGCGTTTTTTAAATTGATGTTCTACGGTTATTAAAAACATAAAGCTCAATGTAAAAAATGTGAGGACCATAGTTAAAACAAGCATAGAATCTATTGGGGATATAAGTAAAATTAACAACACGATAAAGTTACTAATATAAGCATATGTATAGAGTAAAATCATGGTTATTCGTATATGTTTGTTCGTCGTATGACTAAGAAATTGTAACAGGTTAAAGCCCATTTGAAAAAACAACAAGATATACATAATCAACGTTTGAAAAAATACAAAGTCAGTTTTGAATTTTTCACTTATGTATATGTTGAGCATCATTAAAATAGCAAAGATAATTGCGGTACTGATTCTGATTCTTTTTTCCCATTTAACTATAGATGATTGTTGCATAACTTCAAGGCACTCCTTGTAAGAAATATGTGAAATAAAAAAGTTGTATAATACATAATTATTGTAACGTAATGAGATGTATTATCAAGATGTTCAAATGTGGTTATTAACGCATAGATAAAAATCATAATTTATTGAGGAAAAGGTGGAATATCAAATTTCATTAACTTTATATGATTGTTTTTGATTGTTTCTGACAAAAAATGATTGAAATAAGAAAGCGTAACCATTATAATGAAAATGAATTGAGGTGAAGGGATGATTACTGAAAAAAGGCAGGAACTCATATTGACTGAATTGTCAAAAAAAGATTTTTTGACTTTACAGGAATTAATAGAGCGAACAGGATGTAGTGCGTCCACAATTCGCCGAGACTTATCCAAATTACAAAAAATTGGAAAATTGAAAAGAGTGCATGGCGGGGCAATGCTAAACGACTCATCTATCTTAGAACCTAATTTAGCAGATAAACGTGGAACAAACTTAAAAGAAAAGCAAGAAATTGCACGGTTAGCAGCACTAGAAATAGAAGATAATGAATGTGTTTTTATTGATGCTGGCTCGACTACACTTGAGATGATCCCTTACATCAGTGCACAAAATATTGTTGTTGTAACGAGTGGTTTGACGCATGTCGAAGAGCTAATTAAACAGGGTATTCGAACATTTATTTTAGGTGGAGAAATCAAATCGACAACATATGCGACAGTAGGTGCTAGCGCGCTTGAAACGTTGAAGAGCTATCGTTTTGATAAGGTATTCCTTGGTATGAATGGTATAGATATAAAATATGGTTTAACTACACCTGATGAGCAAGAAGCGATTATTAAAAAATACGCTATACATTTAGGCACAAACGCTTATATTTTAGCTGATCATGATAAATACGACAAGGTGTATTTTGCACATGTGCCTGTCGAAACACAAGTAAGCATTGTTACTTCTAAAAAAGTAAAAGAGAGTGACATATTTAAGAAATATACTGAACATTACACATTTATTGGAGGTACACGATGATTTATACGGTAACTTTTAATCCCTCTATTGATTACATCATGTTTGCTGATGATTTTGAATTAAATGGATTAAATAGAGCGACAGAAACTTTTAAATTTGCTGGAGGTAAGGGTATCAATGTTTCAAGAGTGTTGCAAACATTGAATGTACCTTCAACAGCCTTAGGATTTGCGGGTGGATTTCCAGGTCAATTTATAGATGACACTTTAAAAAAAGCAGGTATTCAAACCGATTTTATAGAAATAGATGAAGATACACGGATTAATGTAAAATTGAAAACTGGTGATGAAACAGAAATAAATGCACCAGGACCAAATATTTCTCAAACACATTTTGAAAATCTACTCAGACAACTTAAACAAACTTCAAAAGAAGATATAGTTGTCGTGGCAGGAAGCATACCGAAAAGCGTCCCTAAAGATGCGTATGAACAAATTGCAAAAATCATAAAACAAACAGGTGCTCGATTAGTCGTAGATGCTGAAAAAGATTTAGTGGAATCCGTATTAAAATACAATCCGCTATTTATTAAACCAAACAAACATGAATTAGAAGTCATGTTTGATACAGCAATCGATTCGGACGAAGATGTTATCCATTATGCACAAGAAATTATGAAACAAGGAGCATCATCTGTGATTGTGTCACTTGGTGGCGAAGGCGCAGTTTATGTTGATCATAAGCATAGTTTGAAAGCATCAGTACCTCTTGGCCAAGCTGTCAATACAGTTGGTTCAGGTGATAGCACTGTTGCAGGCATGATAGCTGGTCTTGAAACAGGATTGACAATTGAAAACGCGTTTAAACAAGCGGTTTCTGCGGGAACGGCAACTGCTTTTAACGATGATTTAGCCTCATACAAAGCAATTGAAGATATTAAAGAACAAGTGACAATTACGACTCTAAAAGGGAGTGAATGAGATGAGAATTACAGAGTTATTAACTCAAGAGACAATAGCTATGGATCTTTCATCAACTGATAAGAATGGTGTCATAGATGAATTAGTGAATCAACTGGATAAAGCAAAGAAATTAAACGATGTATCAGTTTTTAAAGAAGCTATTTATAACCGTGAAGCGCAAAGTACGACTGGTATTGGAGAAGGTATTGCGATACCACATGCCAAAGTAGCTGCAGTAGATACGCCTGCCATCGCTTTTGGTAAATCTAAAGCGGGTGTAGATTATCAAAGTTTAGATATGCAACCGGCACATCTGTTCTTTATGATTGCGGCTCCAGAAGGTGGCGCACAAACACATTTAGATGCATTAGCAAAACTGTCAGGTATTTTAATGGATGACAAAGTAAGAGAAGATTTACTAAATGCAACTTCTCCTCAATCTGTGTTACAAATCATTGATAAAGCTGATGATGAAGCTACAGAAGAAGTTGAAGAAGATACTGAAAGCTCTGTTGCTTCAGCTGATACAAATGAACCCTATATATTAGCGGTTACAGCTTGTCCAACGGGTATAGCACATACTTATATGGCGCGAGATGCATTGAAAAAGCAAGCTGAAAAAATGGGCGTTAAAATAAAAGTAGAAACAAATGGATCTGGCGGTATAAAAAATCATCTCACGAATGAAGATATCGAACGTGCTACTGGTATTATTGTAGCGGCAGATGTACATGTTGAAACAGCGCGGTTTAATGGTAAGAACGTCGTTGAAGTACCAGTAGCTGACGGTATTAAACGCCCAGAAGAATTAATTAATATTGCTCAAGATACTTCTCGTAAACCGTTTGTAGCGAGTACTGATTCAAGTAAAGCACAATCAGAAAGTAATGAAAAACAAGGTGTAGGTAAGACAATTTATAAACATTTGATGAACGGTGTTTCTAATATGCTACCACTTGTTATAGCTGGTGGTATTTTAATGGCTATCGTGTTCTTGTTTGGTGCAAATTCGTTTGATCCAAAAAGTTCAGATTACAACGCGTTCGCAGAACAATTGTGGAACATAGGTAACAAGAGTGCCTTTATGCTAATTATTCCTATACTTGCTGGTTATATAGCACGTAGTATTGCAGACAAACCAGGTTTCGCAGCTGGTTTGGTTGGTGGTTTATTAGCTAGTACAGGTGATTCTGGTTTTATCGGCGGCATTCTTGCAGGTTTCTTAGCAGGTTATTTAACATTAGGCATCAAGAAATTAACAAATGGTATGCCACAATCTCTAGAAGGTTTAAAACCAACTCTAATTTTCCCAGTATTCTCTGTTTCTATAACAGGTTTACTGATGATTTATGTTTTAAATCCTCCAGCATCTTGGTTAAATAATTTATTGCTGAATGGCTTACAAAGTTTATCAGGTACTAATATTATGTTATTAGGTCTTGTTATTGGCGCGATGATGGCTATAGATATGGGAGGTCCCTTTAATAAAGCAGCTTATGTATTCGCTGTAGCTGCATTGACAGAAGGCAATGCAGCACCAATTACAGCAGCGATGATTGGCGGTATGGTGCCACCGATTGCTATTGCAACAGCAATGTTACTGTTCCGTAAAAAATTCACTAAAGAACAAAAAGGTTCTATTGTTCCAAACTATGTGATGGGGCTATCCTTTATTACTGAAGGTGCAATTCCTTTTGCCGCAGCTGACCCTATTCGTGTAATCCCGTCTATGATGGTGGGTTCAGGTGTAGCAGGTGCAATTGCATTAGGTTTAGGATCATCCATTCAAGCACCACATGGTGGTATTATCGTTATATTAGGAACAGACTTTAGTCACGTATTGCAATCATTGATAGCAATCATTATTGGAGCTATCATAGCAGCAGTTATTTATGGTATGTTAAAAACAAAATTAACTAAAGAAGAGATACAAAACTCAGAAGCGATGAATGATTAAAATTACAGAGATTCATAATGAAAAGCCAGAAGAACTCATGATTGAGTGAAACTTCTGGTTTTTTTATTATTTGCTTTTGAATATAATATAAGCGTTGAATTTGGTAAAATAAATTACAAGTGATGTAAGAAAATTTTAACCTAAAATAATTGAAAAGAAGGTAATATAAATGGTTGAATATGTAATTGAAAATGGACGAATATATACTGAAACTGAAACCATTGATTGCGGTTATATCATCATTAAATCTGGTAAAATTGCTGGTTTAGGTGTAGGAAAGTATGAAGGTGATTTACAAACGATAGATGCACAAGGGTATCATATTTTACCTGGTTTTATTGATATTCATATGCATGGCGGTTACGGTGAAGATGCAATGGATGCATCGATGACGGGCTTAAAACATTTGTCAGAGTCATTGTTATCTGAAGGTACAACGAGTTATTTAGCAACTACAATGACACAATCAGATGAGAATATTACAGATGCGCTAAAAAATATAGCTGCATATCAAACACAACAAGATACGTTAAATACAGCTGAAATTGTGGGAATCCATTTAGAAGGCCCGTTTATTTCTGAACATAAAGTAGGTGCGCAAAATCCTGGTTATGTCCAACGACCTTCAGTGGAAAAATTAAAATACTTCCAAAATATAGCGAATAATCACATCAAAGTCATCACATTTGCACCTGAAGTCGATGGCGCTAAAGAAACATTAGCAGCTTTTAAAGATCAAATTATATTTTCAATTGGACATACAGTTGCGACATTTGATGAAAGTAATGAAGCGGTAAAAAACGGGGCCAAACATGTAACGCATTTATATAATGCTGGTACACCTTTTGAACATAGAGAACCAGGTCTATTTGGGGCAGCATGGGTTAATGATCAATTGAACACTGAAGTTATTGTCGATGGCATCCACTCACATCCCGCTGCTGTAGATATCGCATATAAGCAAAAAGGAAATGAACATTTCTATTTAATTACAGATGCTATGCGCGCAAAAGGCATGCCAGATGGAGAATATGATTTAGGTGGCCAAAATGTCATCGTGAAAGACTCAGAAGCGCGTTTAGTTTCAGGAGCATTAGCAGGAAGTATTTTAAAAATGAATACTGGTTTGCATAATCTTCTTAAATTTACAGGTGATTCATTGGATAATCTATGGCGTGTCACTAGCTTGAATCAGGCAATTGCTTTAAACATTGACGATAAAAAAGGTAGCTTAAAAGCAGGTAAAGATGCAGATATTGTCATCGTGAACGATGATATTGAAGTTCAGACAACTATCAAAAATGGTGAAATACATCAATTTATTAAGTAATCATTATTTTAGAATAAATAAATATTATTTAGGACAAATGATGTAAAATTTAGAAAGTTGACGCGAAGGTAATTTTGCGTTTAAATGATACATTAGGTGAATATAAATTTTAATTTGTATAAATTACTTTCGAAACAACTATTATGATAAAATAAAAGAAATGCGTATTTTTAGGGAGGTGTTACAATGGGAAGGATTTAGCATATAATACAAACTTTAACAATCATATAATATTTTATAAGCAGTCACCTATTGTGACACAAAATTTGGAGGTGAATCCCTAGAAATAGGGAACTAATTGGAAACAGTGACCATAATAAATTTAGTAATATTCTTTTTTTTAATAGCATTAACTACAGTCTTCGTAGGATCAGAATTCGCATTAGTTAAAGTGCGTACTACTAGGATTGAACAACTTGCAACAGAAGGCAACGGTAGTGCACGTGTTGTTAAAAAGATGATTAAAAACTTAGACTATTACTTATCAGCATGTCAATTGGGTATTACCGTGACATCTTTAGGACTAGGTTGGTTAGGTGAACCAACATTTAACAAATTGCTACACCCATTATTTGAATTAATCCATTTACCAGAAGCACTAACGACAACTTTTTCATTTATTGTAGCGTTTATCATTGTGACATATTTGCATGTTGTCTTGGGTGAATTAGCACCGAAAACGCTTGCTATCCAATATACCGAAAAATTGGCACTAGTTTATGCTAGACCGCTATATTACTTCGGATTTATAATGAAGCCATTAATTTGGTTAATGAATGGTTCAGCAAGAATGATTATTCGTATGTTTGGTGTGGATCCTGATGCAAATAATGATGCTATGTCAGAAGAAGAAATAAAAATTATCATAAATAATAGTTACAATGGCGGAGAAATCAATCAAACAGAATTAGCATATATGCAAAACATCTTTTCTTTTGATGAAAGACATGCTAAGGATATCATGGTGCCGCGTACACAAATGGTTACACTAAATGAGCCATTTAATGTAGATGAATTATTAGAAACAATTAAAGAACATCAATTCACACGTTATCCAATTACAGAAGATGGCGATAAAGACCATGTAAAAGGGTTTATTAACGTAAAAGAATTTTTAACAGAGTATGCTTCTGGTAAACCGATGAAAGCAAGTAACTATATCCATGATTTGCCAATGATTTCCGAAACTACTAGAATCAGTGATGCGCTTATCAGAATGCAGCGTGAACACGTTCACATTAGTTTGATTATTGATGAATATGGTGGTACAGCAGGTATTTTAACTATGGAAGATATATTAGAAGAAATTGTTGGTGAAATTCGTGATGAGTTTGACGATGATGAAGTCAATGATGTTCTCAGACTAAGTGACAATAAATACCAAATTAACGGTAGAGTGTTATTAGATGATTTAAACGATCAATTTGGTATTGAATTTGAGGATTCTGAAGATATAGATACAATTGGTGGTTGGTTACAAGCACATAATACCAACTTACAACCAAATGATTATGTAGATACACAATATGATCGTTGGGTAATATCGGAAGTGGATAATCATCAAATTATCAATGTTATCTTAGAGTTTGAATATCATGAAACACGTCCGACTCCTGAAGAAGATGAAGACGAAGAAAGTAATGATAATTAAACTGCGAATGATGATAATTTAGTGATGTTTGAGTTTTTAACATAGCAATTATCATTTGCTAGCAAAATATCAACATATATTTTGCACCATACGCATACAACTTGTATTATAAAAATGAGTAGGTATTGCAAAAACTGGGACATCAATCAATGTCCCAGTTTTTTTATTTAAAGGATGAAAATATACATCTATACTAATAAAGAGGAGGATAAATTTATGATAGAAGATACTTATTATTTAAATAATGGTTACCCTATGCCGAAAATCGGTTTGGGTGTTTACAAAATTACTGATGAGGAAATGGAAAAAGCTGTATCTAGCGCTTTAGATATCGGTTACCGTGCTTTTGATACAGCTTACTTTTATAAAAATGAAATTGCATTAGGCAATGCTTTGAAAAAATCTGATGTGCCCCGTTCTGAATTGTTTATTACTTCAAAGATATGGAATGATTATCAAGGGTATGATAAAACGATTGAATTTTTTACAAAATCTATAGAGAATTTAGGCACTGATTATTTAGATTTATTTTTAATACATTGGCCATGTGAAGAAGATGGACTTTTTATTGAAACATATAGAGCGATGGAAAAATTATACAAAGAAGGTCGAATACGTGCAATTGGTGTATGTAACTTTAAGCAACATCATTTAGAAAAATTGATGGCTGAAACAGAAATTACACCTGCAGTAAATCAAGTGGAGGTACATCCTTATTTCAATCAGCATGAATTACAAGATTTTTGTGATAAGCATGATATCGCCGTGACAGCTTGGATGCCGCTCATGCGAAACCAAGGTTTACTTGAACATCCTGTCATTGCTGATATTGCTGAACGTTATAGTAAAACACCTGCGCAAATTGTGTTGCGTTGGCATTTAGCACACAACCGTTTGATTATACCTAAATCTAAAACACCAAAACGTATCCAAGAAAATTATGAAATTTTTGATTTTAATTTAGAATTAACAGACATTGCTGAAATTGATAATCTAAATCGAGATGCTCGTCAAGGTAAAGATCCTGATCAAGTGCGTATAGGTGATTTAAAATAAGTTATTTAAAGTAGTAAGTTTAAATCGTTTTATCAGCATGTGTTACTGAATAATAATTACAAAATTAATAATCAGCGATTATAATCATTGGTCTATTTTCTGTAACATATACCTAAAAGGTTGTAAGCTGATTATTTTATATTGTGTAAGATAGAGAATTGTTTTAATGACACTTAATTCTCTATCTTATTTTTTTAATTTTACTAATATTAGGTTTTGTTTCCATTTCTGACAAATAGTTGATAAACTAGACGGACAAAGTTACAACTTTTTTCAAAAAAGATATAGAGCAACATTTATGTGTATATATAATCTGTTTTATTAGAAAAATTTGAAAATTGCATTTTAGATTTTCTTTGTTATGTAAACCATTGATGTTATCTGTTTCGGCAATTTTTTTAAAGCGTGTAAGTTTTATAATTGAATATTAAGGAAATATAAAAATTATGTAAATCTAAATGAAAAGAATGGCGAAATAACTGTAAATATTGGTAAAGTGAAATTGAAGTAATTGAAATGAAGGTGTTTATTATGCAGATAAGAGTTATAGTGCCATGTTATAACGAAGGTGAAGTAATATTAAAAACATACCATAGGTTAACTGAAATACTAGAAAAAGATAGTCTTAACCGTCACTATAACTATGATTTACTATTTGTAGATGATGGTAGCCATGATAAAACGATTAATTATATTCAAGAAATGGCAACTCATGATGAACATGTGAAGTATATTTCGTTCAGTAGGAATTTTGGTAAAGAATCAGCGATGATTGCCGGTTTCCAACACAGTGTGGCATGTGATGCTGTTGTGATGATTGATGCTGATTTACAGCACCCGCCAGAGCTTATACCACAGATGATAGATAGTTATTTGGATGGCTATGATCAAGTTGTTGCAAAACGTGATAGAACAGGTGAAAAACGTTCAAGAAAATTTTTAACTAAATGCTATTATAAAATGATTAATCACTTTGTTGAGGATATTAAATTAGAAGATGGCGTTGGAGATTTTAGGTTGCTTAGTCAACGCGCACTACACTCATTAACATCGTTAAATGAATATAATCGTTTTTCAAAAGGGTTGTATGAATGGATAGGTTATAATACTAAGGTTTTCACTTATGAAAACGTTGAAAGAGAAGAAGGTACGTCTAAATGGTCATTTGGTAAATTACTAAATTATGGAATAGATGGCTTGATTTCATTTAATAATAAGCCGTTACGGGCTATGATTTATTTAGGACTTATCGTATTTTTTGTGAGTCTACTTTATATTGTATTTAGCTTTGGTAACATTATGATTAACGGTGTGAAAACACCAGGATACTTTTCAACCATTGCAGCTATTTTATTACTTGGAGGTATACAACTTATTTCAATAGGTATTATAGGCGAATATATCGGTAGGATATATTATGAAGTAAAACAGCGACCAAAATATATTGTTCAAGTATCTAATTTGAAACCAATACACAAAACAACAGGATTGGGATCTGAAATAGAAATGTCTGAATATCCAGAAGAAAATAATGAAAACAGAATAAATAGAGAAGAGCATTTTTATGTACCATCACATAAGGTGAAAACTGAAAAAAATAAAACGCTCGTTAAACACAGATAATTCTAGCCCTCAAGCTATGCTAAAAGTATAGCCTGGGGGCTTCTTTGTGTATAAACAAAATGATTATTACAATTTTGACCTTAGATGCTTGGAGATACAATTGAGTCTGTAGGCTTTTAAGCATATCATTCTCAAGCATTAGCACATTACAAAATTATAGAACGAGTCTAATTAGTTAAATACTTTTAAAAACAAAAACACTATAGTCAAAGAAATTTTGATATAGAAGTAATGTTTGTTTTATAAAAGTTATTTTAGATTTTAGGTTATTGTTGTGCCATACACACAAAGTTAAAACAACGACTAAGGTTGATACGAGTGACATTTTACGAAAGATAGATTATAAACCCCTCAAGATAATATAACTTCAAAAAACAAAAAAACGTCAATTTCTATAATATGTTTATAGAAATTGACGCTTATTTTTGGTTGAGATTTTAGTATTCCTGAATACTTTCGCTATATAGTCATCTTCTGTCGATATAGAAACTATGACATTAAGTTTTAGGAATTTCTGTTAAAACTAAAAATTTTACAAACCATTTATTTTTTACGTAATTTACCCAATATAAATGATAAAAGGGCAACAAGAACAATTGTTCCAATTAGTGCAGGGAAGATAGCGATACCGCCTAAGTGCCAACCCCAATCACCTAATATCCATGAGCCTAGTGCAGAACCTACGATACCGGCAATAATATTACCTAAAATACCTCCAGGGATATCTTTACCGACGATACCACCAGCAATCCAGCCAATCAAACCGCCGACAATTAACATAATAATAAATCCAAACATAAGTATACCTCCTTTTTAAATATTATTATCAATTATTACATACCACAAAATATAATTTGCTAATCATTTTTTTGAAAAAAATATATTCTGCCATAATAAAAAAAGTAAGAATAATAAATGTACAATAATAAAGGCATACCAATAAGGTGTTAATAACGGCATGATTGTAAAAGATAATACAATAATAATTTGCCCAATCATTACTGGTTTACGAATACGATTCAAGATTTTAATTTGTTCTTTTTCATGTGTTTGAAATGTACTATAGAACAATAAAGTTGCACCTATGAGAAAAATAGCTGGAGCTAAATACGGAATGGACATATAGTAAGAATCTTTACTTGTATCGTATGAAAGGATTAAAGATGTACTCATGATAATCGTTAAAATAAAACCAATAAATTTTTGATCAGTTATCACATATATTTTTGTTTTTTTATTGAGATACAATTGCAATAATGTCCAAATAACCAATTGAGTGCAAGTGTAAAATGTTATGTAATCGTATTTACCAACAAAGACTAAATTGATGATACTGTTAATAGTTATTGATAAAAGTATAGAGCTAAACTTAAGTTGTTTGAAATTCTGACGATATAAATCAATACCGAGTATGATTACTACCGTAGCTATATTGATGATTATATTTATTAGCATGTTGCTCTCCTAACCTAGATACTTCACTGCAACATTATATCAATTAAGTTAGATTTAATCATTTAATAACAGTTGATGTTTTAAAAAATTATAAGTCATCATCTGACATATTGTAAAAATGTTATTATTTTTAATAATTATATTTACAGTGACAATCATTACTATATTTAATGTACAAAAGAAAAACCGATTTATTGTATAGACAAAGAGCATTATACAACGAACCGGTTGATTTACTCAATTTAAACACCTTTTTTATTACTCCAAAGTAATGTGTGTAATTGAGGTAATACATATACATTATTCATATCGCTACTATCCATAACACGATTAACAAGGGCTTCATATAATGAAAGTAACTTTTCTGTATGAGATTCGACATATTCTCCATCTAGGTATGGATTCCCAACTTGTAAATAAAATGGCACATTAGGATATCTATGATGAATCATTTTTGCGAATTCAAAGTCATCGTCATCAAAAATAACTACCTTGAGATTGAGTGTTTCTGGCTTACATTTAGCAATGACGTCATCTAATATAGGTAAATTTGGTTTCATCATTGAGCTAGGTGGTTTTGGACTAATTGTTAAATCATCAATTTGTGTCATCCATGGCTGGAATTTGCTTCCTTGGGTTTCTAGAGCGCTTTGTATGCCTTTTTCTTCGAATAAATCGACTAATCCTTGAATGCCTTTTATTAAAGCAGGATTACCTCCTGAAATTGTTACGTGGTTAAATGATTCACCCGCAATGTCATATAATTTCTCATAAATCTCTGTG
The DNA here is from genome assembly GCF_038006605.1 of Staphylococcus sp. FSL W8-0271. NCBI lineage: Bacteria > Bacillati > Bacillota > Bacilli > Caryophanales > Staphylococcaceae > Staphylococcus > Staphylococcus sp. FSL W8-0271. Next base: position 2,120,000 of record NZ_JBBOVM010000001.1, on the reverse strand, counting down.
GCATCCATCATGCGTATATCTTCTTTAGCACTGCCGTCCCATGTAAAACTTGAGTCACACCAACTACAACGATAATCACATCCAGCTGTACGTACAAACATGGTTTTACGACCGATTACACGGCCTTCACCTTGTATCGTTGGACCAAAAATTTCAAGCACAGGTATTTTACTCATGATTTAGCTCCTTTGGTCGATATATGACATAACTTGTTGGTGTTTCTCTAACATAAACTTGTAAGCATTGTGGTTTGTTTGGTCTTTGATCTAATGAGGACTGAACCATCTCATATATCGTTTGTGCAACAATTTCAGTCGATGGACTTTTACCTTTAAATTGAGGTAACTCATTCAATAATTGGTGGTCGAATTGTCCGTGAACGAGCTGCTTCAATTCACTAAAATTCACTAAAAATCCATTATGGTCTACGGTATCTCCACCGATTGTTAAGTTGACAAAATAAGTATGTCCATGCGTACGCATGCATTTTCCAGCGTCTTCACTTGGAATATAATGTGCAGCTGAAAAATTAAAATCCTTATTAAGTTCAAATTGGTAATTGTGGTTCACACTCGGATAATTTTGTTGGAACATATTAATTCGCTCCTTTTTCTTTTAAATAAGCATTAAGACCACGTGCGCGTAATTTACAGGCAGGGCATTCGCCACAACCTTCACCAATAATACCGTTATAACAAGTTAACGTTCGATTTCTAACATAGTCTAATACACCGAGTTCATCACTCAATACCCATGTTTGTTTCTTATCAAGCCACATTAACGGTGTGTGAATAACGAAATCTTTATCCATAGAGAGTGAAAGTGTAACGTTCATTGACTTTATAAAGTTATCCCGACAATCAGGGTAACCAGAAAAGTCTGTTTCACATACGCCTGTGATAATATGTTTTGTATTAGTTTGATAAGCTAGTGCGCCAGCAAATGATAAGAACAGCAAGTTACGTGCAGGTACAAAAGTGTTTGGCATGCCGTCTTCATCTTCATTTATATCAATGTCATGTTGTGTGAGCGCATTAGGAGTGAGTTGAGATAATAGTGACATATCAAGTACATGGTGTTCTACTGCTTGCTCCTTGGCGATTTGTTTTGCAACTTGAATTTCTGTATCGTGCCTTTGTCCATATTCAAAAGTCACTAAGACTACTTCATCAAAATGTTTTTTTGCCCAAAATAAACAGGTTGTACTGTCTTGGCCCCCGCTAAAAACGACGATGGCTTTATTATTGTTTAATGGCTGTTGTGTCATTATAGTTTACACTCCTTAAAATATCGTGCTAGCTTTGCCATATAAAACTTATGACGCCATAAAAAAACGCCTATCTCTATAAAAAGATAGACGTCGTTCAAGTGTCTAGTTTTTTATAGAGGGTGTCAGCTAGAAACCTCTGTTATATTTATACCGTGACTAGAATAATACATTTAAGCTGTAAAATCAAGTTGAGATTTGGGATAATGACTATATTAGAACAATATATAATTATAATTGAGGTGATTCAATGCTACTTGTAATCGATAATAAAGACTCATTTACCTATAATATCGTGGACTATCTCAAACAATGTTATACAGAGGCAATCACAGTGATTGATGTGGATGAAATTAATATAGAAAAGCTGATCAATATGAAACCCTCAGCAATTGTAATATCGCCAGGGCCAGGAACGCCGTCAGATTATCCGATTTTAAATGAAGTCATAACACAATTTATGAACCATGTGCCGATTTTGGGTGTGTGTTTAGGGTTTCAACAAATTATTAGTTATTTTGGTGGGCACATCGTAAAGAACTATAAGCCTATCCATGGACATACAACTTTAATTACGCATACAGGCAAAGGTATTTTTAAAAATTTACCAAAAGCATTTAATGTTATGCGTTATCACTCATTAATGGCTGATATACCTACATTTCCTGCTGAGCTAACCGTGACAGCAACCAATGATAAAGGGATTATTATGGCTTGTGAACATCGAGCATTTGCTGTTTATGGTGTCCAATACCATCCTGAATCATTTTTGAGTGAATACGGTATCGACCAAATTAAATTATTTATTGAAATTGTGGAGGCACATCATGCAAGTAAAATTTAATTATCAATATTACATAAATGAAACCGAAACCGAAACTTATCAATATCTATTTAAACAATGTGTATGTAAAAAAATAGCATATCAAAAGCAGGACATTGGAGCAGTCATTCAATTTGCTGAATTACATCAAAGCAAAGGGCAATATGTAGCTTTATATTTACCGTATGAAGCGGCAAGTTATTTTAATGATCAGTTAGCAACAGTAACTTCCGATAGTGCATTTGTTTATGCTGCTGCATATGTATTTGAAGCAGTACATGATAGCATAAATGAACAAAATGGCACATATCAGCGTAAATATAACTTTGAATTTCAATATGCACATGCGCAAATGATTGAACATATAAAACAAGTACAAAAAGCGATTGTTGAAGGCAATACATATCAAGTTAATTATACAACAAGATTGAGCGATGATATACAAGGCCCAATTTCTGAACTTTACCATGTACTACAGGGTGGGAATCATGGACATTATTCTGCACTGATTGATACAGAAGAAGTTCAAATTGCATCATTATCACCAGAGCTATTTTTTCAATATGGGCCCTTTAAAAATCAATCAAATATTGTATTAAGTAAACCCATGAAAGGGACCATAGCTAGGGGAGAAACAGAATTAGAAGATAAGGAACATTTTGAAAAATTAAGAAACTCTACCAAGGATAGAGCGGAAAATGTAATGATTGTTGATTTGTTGCGTAATGATATAAGTAGAGTAGCCAATACTGGAACAGTTAAAGTATATCAACCGTTTCATATTGAAAAATATCAAACAGTTTATCAAATGACATCCATGGTAACTGGACAATTACCAAATCATATGTGTTTATTACGTGTTCTCGAAGCCATTTTCCCTTGTGGTTCAATTACCGGTGCACCGAAACTGAACACAATGAAATATATTAAACAATTAGAGCAAACACCAAGAAATGGTTATTGTGGAACGATAGGCTTATTGCTACCTGATGGGAAATCTATTTTTAATGTACCTATTCGTACAATTCAATATATTAATGGGAAAGCTGTTTATGGCGTTGGCGCAGGTATTACCATTGATTCTGATCCAGAATCTGAAGTGCAAGAATTTATTGATAAGACAAAAATATTGGAGAGATTATAATGCAGTTATTTGAAACATTACGATTAGATTCTGGCAAATTTTCAAGGCTGATGTATCATTACGACAGAATAAAACATTCGGCAAATCAATTCCAAATGACTTTCGAAGATGCGCAATGGAACAAAACGATTTCGGAAATTAAAGGCTTATATTTTACAGGAACTTATAGAGTGAAAATTATATTACACTCTAACGGTATTTTTAAATATGAAGTTGCGGAATTACCTCAAAAAGATAGCTTTACGGCAAAAATTGTACCTTCACCTCAAATTCAAGATAAACGAGTGCTTACGAATAAAACAACAAATAGGGATCATTTAGCACATAATCATGAAACTGATCTCATCTTACTCTATGACAAATCAGGAAAAATATTAGAATTTGATATTGGAAATATTATGATCAAAGAGGGAAACTATTATTATACACCAGCATACAATGAAGACTTTTTAAAAGGGTGTAAGAGACAAGAATTAATAGAAAAAGGTAAATTGATAGAAAAAGATTATAGTTTGACAGATTTTAAGCAAAAGTTAAGGCGGAATCAAATTCAAGTTTTTCTGATAAATAGTTTGAGAGAGGTTGCCGATGTTGTAATAAATCTATAGAATATAGAAAGTATAAGAAAAATATTAATTTTAATTCTTATAATTGTGATGAAACGTTGTTGTGAGCGTGTTTGATGCCAATAGTTGGAAATATCAAATATGCCACACATAGATGTAGTTTAACTGTATGAGTTGAATTAAGATCAACAAAGTTATACGAGTTTTAAAAAATCTAATGTCAGCAAGCGAGGCAAAATAATGATATTGATTTGGCTCTTATTAATTATCGCGCTAATCGGCCTTACAAAATGGTATGTAACCTATTTAATGAATCAACATAAATATTCTGCTACTAAGTTAATCGTCACTATTTCATGTGCTATTCAGTTGATATTTATCTATGGTTTAGTTAAAGAATTAATACGCTACTTAATACAAATATTAAATGTATTTTATCGATAGTCACAATAGATGAGGTGAATTTATGAAGATATACAGTCAAGGTGACCAAGCAATTGTGGTTTCTATAGAAAAAGAAGTCTCCAAAGATTTAACTGACGATTTACTCGCGTTAAAAACATATCTTGTTAACAAAAATTATCCTTTTATTACGGAAATTGTGCCAACAGAGTCGGATATGATGATTTGCTATGACGCCAGAGATATGATTAAACATCACAACATAAAATCACCATTTTTATATATGAAAGCATTGTTGCAATCTGTTCAATTAGAAATAAAACATGTAGAAGAGACGTCTGAACCAATTCAAATACCTGTCGTATATGGTGGTGAATTCGGTCCAGATTTAGCGTCTTTGCTAAAATATTATAAAATGGGTTTTGACAAATTTGTAAAATTACATACAAATTCGAACTTTTTCGTATCAATGATGGGCTATTCTCCAGGATTTCCATATTTAACAGGGATGGATAAGCGTTTATTTGTAAATCACACAGGTGGTAAAAAAGCATTTATTCCTGCGGGATCAGTGATTATTGAAGGTAAGAAAACAGGTATTACTACGATTGATACTTATGGTGATTGGCTAGTGATAGGCTATACGCCAGTTGAATTATTTAATCCACATCAAACAGATTTTACGACTTTAAAATTAGGAGATAATGTGCAATTTAAGGCTATGACAGCAGAAGCATTGGATTTAGGGGGATTTAAACCATGTCAATCATAATAGAAAATGAAGGATTGTTCTCAAGTTTTCAAGATTTTGGTCGTATCGGTTTTGAACACAATGGTGTAATCCCAAGCGGTGCTTTAGACCCATTGTCACATGAAATTGCTAATCGGTTGGTAGCCAACGATAAACATGAAGCAACATTAGAAATGACCAATAGAATGGCTAGTATTCGTTTCACTGAACCTACTTTAATTGCATTAAGTGGCGGCAGTTTTAAAGCCAAAACTTCTAATTTAAAAGTCTTACCTAATAAACTTTATTTAATGGAAAAAGGTGATGTACTTGAGTTTACAGAAACTTCACGGACCTCAAGAGTTTACTTAGCCGTTGGTGGAGGATTTGAGTTAGACGAATGGCTGGGTTCTACATCTACTGATTTTATGTCTAAACTAGGTGGTTTTAATGGTCGCAAATTAGAAAAAGGCGATGAAATCAATATGAAACGTGATTATACAGAACGTCACCACAAACTTTTTGAGAATCTTGAACATACACATCAAACAGATTGGGGTATAGATGGCTATGCACTTTCTTTTAATTATATGTCAGATGTATTTCATGTCATTAAAAACAAAGGAACAGAAGATTTTAATCAAGATGCTTTAAATCGTTTTATTTATGGGGAATATAAAGTGACAAGTAAAGCGAATAGGGTGGGCATGTATGTTGAAGGTCAACCTGTTAAAGCATTTTATGAAGATATGCCTGCACATCAATCTGTACAAATAGGAACGATTCAAGTTAAGAGGGACGGTACACCTATTATATTGTTAAATGATCATTACACATTAGGCAGTTACCCACAAATAGGGACAATCGCCAGTTATCACTTAACGAAGTTAGGCCAAAAACATCCCGGTACTAAGTTGAAGTTTCAATTCATAGATGTTGAAACTGCAGAAAAGAATTTAATAAAATATACCAATTGGTTAAATCAACTGTTTCATGGTATTGAGTATAGAATGCAATTAGAAATGTTAAAATAGTATACACAAAAAAATAAACGGATTTTTGTATAGTAATACGTTGTGAAAGTGTGCATTTAAAATTAAAAATCTTTTATCCATAAAATAATTATTATATCAATATGTCTTTTGGTTAATGAATTTTAGAATGTAAAAAACCTTAGGTAATAAATTACCTAAGGTTTTTTACATTAGATGATTTTCTCAATATACATAAATCTTAGACAAATGTTTAACTAAAATATAGTTCTGAAATTTTATTTGTGATACATAATTAGTGATTATTCGATAAACATTTAGATTCAGTGATTAATTCTTAAATATTTGTACTCATTTATCTAGTATTATAAACGGTGATCGTGTTGAATATGATAAGATTAAGTAATTGCATAAGCCATTCAGTATAAATTAACCATTATTTAAATAGGTCCAAGGCCTGATTAATTTATTAAATAGAGCAAGTATAATTATAAAGGAAATTTAAATTTTAATCTTATTTTAATCACGTATTCACAATAGGTTAATGATACCTTCATAAAACGGTTAAATCAGCGTTTTTAATTAAAAAAAGTGTGTTTTTACTTGATATTAGACAAGAATTGCTTTATATTTATTAATTGAACTATAATCGTTTTATTACAAAGATGTTACAGAGTGAATGCAGTGTAAAAACGATGTAAAACTTAATGAAACGCATTAACATAATTTACATTACAACAAATATAATTTTTCAAAAAGAATCAATAAATTTCATTAAAAATAAAAATTGCTACTTTATAAAAATAAATTAGTGACAAAAGGTAAAAAGATGTGTTTTAGAAGAAAGATACAGGATGTCACCCTATTTTTCTTATTTAAATTTTAACTTTCGCAAATAACGATAAAGACATTGTTAGATAATATAAGCTACACATTAACAATGATTACAAAGTATTTTAATTGGGCTAGGTATTAGCACCAACTTTTATTAATTTATATCGGGGGAACAGACATGAGTCTACACAAAAAGAAACTAACTCTTTTTGCGTTTTTTATTTTAACTGTATTAACAGTTACTGCTAAAACGTATTTTTCATACTATGTTGACTTTTCTTTAGGTGTTAAAGGGTTAGTTCAAAATTTAATCTTATTAATGAATCCATATAGTTTAATTGCATTAGTATTGAGTATTTTCTTATTCTTCAAAGGTAAGAAAGCATTTTGGTTTATCTTTATAGGCGGTTTTATTTTAACCTTCTTATTATACGCAAATGTTGTATATTTTAGATTTTTCTCTGACTTCTTGACTTTTAGTACATTAAATCAAGTAGGTAATGTTGAATCAATGGGTGGTGCTGTATCAGCTTCATTTAAATGGTATGACTTTGTTTACTTTATCGATACAATCATTTATTTATTTGTATTAATATTTAAACAAAAATGGTTAGACAAGCGTGTGTTTAGCAAAAAATTTGTTCCAGTGATTATGGCAGCATCCGTTGCATTATTTTTCTTAAACCTAGCTTTTGCTGAATCTGATCGTCCGGAATTATTAACACGTACATTCGACCATAAATATTTAGTTAAATACTTAGGTCCATATAACTTCACAGTTTATGATGGTGTAAAAACGATACAAAATAATCAACAAAAAGCATTAGCAAATGAAGATGATTTAACAAAAGTCTTAAATTATACGAAACAAAAACAAACACAGCCGAATCCAGAATACTTCGGAGCGGCTAAGAAAAAAAATGTGATTAAAATACACTTAGAAAGTTTCCAAACTTTCTTGATTAACAAAAAAGTAAATGGTGAAGAAGTTACACCTTTCTTAAATAAACTTTCTACTGGTAATGAAGATTTTAGATACTATCCAAACTTCTTCCATCAGACAGGACAAGGTAAAACTTCAGATTCAGAGTTTACAATGGATAATAGTTTATATGGTTTACCACAAGGTTCGGCATTCTCACTTAAAGGTGACAATACGTTCCAATCATTACCAGCGATTTTGCATCAACAACAAGGTTACACATCTAGCGTGATGCACGGTGATTATAAAACTTTCTGGAACCGTGACCAAGTTTATAAACATTTCGGCGTAGATAAATTCTATGATGCAACGTACTATGATATGTCTGAAGAAAATCAAGAGAATTTAGGACTGAAAGATAAAGAATTCTTTGATGAATCAGCAGATTATTTAGCGAAAGAAAAAGAACCTTTCTATAGTCATTTGATTACACTAACGAACCATTATCCGTTCACTTTATCTCCAGAAGATGCATCAATTGATAAACCAAATACTGGTGATTCAACAGTTGACGGTTATGTACAGACTGCGAGATATTTGGACGAATCGTTAGAACAATTTGTAAATGAATTGAAGAAAAAAGGCGTCTATGATGATTCAGTTATCATGATTTACGGTGACCATTACGGTATTTCAGAAAATCATAACAAAGCAATGGAAAAATTATTAGGTGAAGATATTACACCAGCTAAGTTTACAGATTTAAATCGTACAGGTTTCTGGTTGAAAATCCCTGGTAAAGAAGGTACTGTTGATAAAACATATGCTGGACAAGCAGATGTAATGCCTACATTACTACATTTAATGGGTATTGATACTAAGAATTATCTCATGATGGGTACAGACTTATTATCAAAAGATCATAATGATACTGTACCGTTTAGAAACGGTGACTTTGTAACGAAAGATTACAAATATGTAAATGGCAGAATATATGATAATAAAAATAATGAGCCAGTAACAGAAAAACCTAGTGATTTTGATAAACGTAAACAGCAAGCTGAAAAAGACTTGCAAATGAGTGATGATGTCTTAAACGGTGACTTATTGAGATTTTATGATAATCCTGACTTTGATAAAGTGAAACCATCAGATTATAAATACGAAGTAGGTCCAAAAGGACAAGAGAAAAAATAATAATTATTTAAGCCCTAATCCATTTTTTAGATAATGGATTAGGGCTTTTATATATGCAAGTGTATTGAATGGTGTCTTATAATGCACATGATGATTGTATTAAATTATTTAATATGAGTGAAGTTTAAGAAGTGCGGGATAGCGGATTAATCCATTTTACGAGCAAGTACTTACGCTTAAAATAACAAGAAATAAATGCTAAAAAGAGATGGGGTATAAATCACCATTCTCAAAATAAGATTTCCTGAGACATATAGTTCTTGAACAAATGTGAGGTATTTTGGCGAGACGCATGAGGGAATGGGACAAGCTGAAGATTATAGGATGAAGCTGCCCTCCCTATGAAAGCGAGGCAACAATACGAAGTGTTGAATAAAAAAATAACACTCAGATGAATTGAATTCAATCATCTGAGTGCTATTTTCTGGGTTTTATGCCCCAGATTGTTTGTTTTGATTTTGAGACGATTGTCCCAGGCTCATCATTTTTTATTTGAAGAATGGATCCAAGTTATTTCTTTTTCTTTTACCTTTTATCCAAGTGCAACGTCTAAAATCATCATAATAGTAAAGCCTAGCATTAAACTTAATGTTGCTAAATCAGTGTTATTACTAGCTTGAGAATCTGGTATAAGCTCTTCTACAACAACAAATATCATTGCTCCAGCGGCAAAAGCGAGTGCATAAGGTAACATAGGCGTAATGAAAAGAACTGCAGCAGCGCCTATTGTAGCAAAAATGGGCTCAACAATTGCAGATGCTTGTCCATAGTTAAATGCTTTCCATCGTGAAGCACCAGCTGCTCTGATAGGCATTGAAAGCGCAGCGCCTTCGGGGATGTTTTGGATCCCGATACCAATTGCTAAACCAAGTGCACCTAAAAAAGTTGCTTGTCCATTACCAGCTACTACGCCACCAAATGCTACACCAATAGACAGACCTTCTGGTATGTTATGCAATGTAATGGCTAATACAAGTAATGTATTTTTATTGAGTTTTTTCGTTCCTACACCTTCTTGGTATTGGTTAGTGTCTTGGGTGTTTGGGTGAATGTGTGGAATAACTAAATCTAACGCGCGTATAAAAAAACCGCCCAATAAAAAACCTATTGCTGCTGGTAACCATGCAAAAGATGAACCAGAACCGTAATCGATTGATGGTTGTAATAGAGACCAGAAACTTGCAGCAATCATAATGCCTGCAGCAAATCCTTGCATTGAATTCAGTATTTTATCATTTACTCTTTTGAATATAAAGACTGCTGCAGCACCTAATGCAGTCAATAACCATGTGATGATACCTGCGATTAGTGCTTGGATAAAAGGAGGTAAGTCTTGGAAAAAATCTGACATAAGCTACGCTCCCTTGTATCATTTGAGTTCAAAAAGGTGTATAATATATAGAACTGAAATTAAGTTTAACAGAATTAATTATAATTTTCGATATTAAAAAGGATGTTGGACGATGGAAGCCTACAAAATTGAACATTTACATAAATCTTACGCTGATAAAATCATTTTCGATGATTTACATCTGTCTATTTCTGAAGGAGAAAAAATAGGTCTTGTAGGTATTAATGGTACAGGCAAAAGTACTTTGTTAAAAGTAATTGCTGGTTTGGATGAAGATTTCGAGGCAGAGGTCTCACATCCTAATGCATATCGCATACGTTATTCGTCTCAAAAACAAGAGTTTGAAGGAGATTTAACTGTTTTTGAAGCGGTATTAACGTCAGAGACAAAGACACTTCAGGTGATTCGCTCATATGAAGCTGCTGTAACAAAATATAGTGAGACGCAGAATGAGACAGATTTTCAACAAATGATGCAAGCACAAGAAGCAATGCATACATATCAAGCTTGGGATTATAGTGCTGAAATTAAGACTATTTTATCAAAGCTAGGCATCAATGATACGACTAAAAAAGTGAGAGAACTTTCAGGTGGGCAACAAAAACGTGTTGGTCTTGCTAAAACACTTATAGAGCAACCGGATTTATTACTTCTGGATGAACCTACGAACCATCTAGATTTTGAGTCAATCAACTGGTTAATTAATTATGTTAAGCAGTATCCGCATACAGTGCTGTTTGTAACACATGATCGTTACTTTTTAAATGAAGTATCATCTCGCATTATTGAATTAGATCGTGGTAAATTAACTGCTTATCCAGGTAATTATGAAGATTACATCGCACAACGTGCTGAAAACGAAATTGTTGAGCAAAAACAACAAACGAAACAGCGCGCATTATATAAACAAGAATTAGCTTGGATGCGTGCAGGAGTAAAAGCGCGTTCTACAAAGCAACAAGCACGAAAAAATAGATTTAAAGATTTAGAACACGATGTGAAAAATCAACAACAACAAGATAAAGCATCTTTAAATCTTGCGTATTCACGTTTAGGTAAACAAGTTTTTGAACTTGATAACGTGTCAAAACGTATAGGCGATAAAATATTATTTGAACATGTCACTGAAATTATTCAAAATGGACAACAAATTGGTATCGTTGGACCAAATGGTGCTGGTAAAACAACATTGTTAAATATTTTGAATGGTGATGACCAGGCGTTCGAAGGGGAATTGAAAGTTGGTCAAACCGTTAAAGTTGCTTATTTCAGGCAGACTGAAGCTCGTTTAGACAGGGACATCAGAATGATTGATTATTTGCGTGAGGAAAGTGAAGTAGCGAAAGAAAAAGATGGAACTGCTGTGTCAGTTACGCAATTATTAGAACGCTTTTTATTCCCAAGTGCAACACATGGTAAAAAAGTTTATAAATTATCAGGTGGAGAGCAAAAAAGATTGTACTTATTAAAATTATTAGTGCATCAACCTAATGTTTTATTATTAGATGAACCGACTAATGACTTAGATACAGAAACGTTAACTATTTTAGAAGATTATATCGATACGTTTGGCGGCACAGTTATCACGGTGAGTCATGATCGCTACTTTTTAAATAAAGTTGCTCAAGAATTTTGGTATATTCATGATGGAAAAATAGAACGTATCATAGGAAATTTTGATGACTATGAAGCATATAAAAAAGAGATAGATAAATTACAAACGCAAGAAAAACAACAAGCTAAAGTGAAACCAACGTATGAAAAGAAAAAGAAAAAAGGTTTATCATATAAAGAAAAACAAGAATATGAAACAATAATTGCGCGTATTGAAACAACCGAGCACAGATTAGAAGAAATCGAACAAGAAATGGTTGAAGCAAGTTCTGATTATGCTAAAGTAAAAGAATTAAATGAAGAACAACAAAATCTTAATATGTTGTATGAAGAAGATATAACAAGATGGAGCGAACTTGAAGAATTAAAAGAACAATGAGGGATTATATAACATGGAAGCAACATTATCACATTATTTTGGCTATGACACATTCCGTCCAGGTCAAAAAGAAATTATAACTAAAGTAATGGATCATCGTAATGTGCTTGGCGTTTTACCAACTGGTGGGGGAAAATCAATTTGTTACCAAGTGCCAGGGTTAATGTTGGGTGGTACGACAATCGTAATCAGCCCATTAATTTCACTTATGAAAGATCAAGTTGATCAATTAAAGGCCATGGGGATTCGCGCAGCATATTTAAATAGTAGTTTGACTCAAAAGCAACAAAAAGACATTCAAGCACAACTAAAAAGTGGAGAAATCCAATTTTTATATGTTGCACCGGAACGTTTTGATAATGCTAACTTTATGCGTTTATTACAGCAGTTAGATATACATTTAGTTGCCTTTGATGAAGCCCATTGTATTTCAAAATGGGGACATGATTTTAGACCAAGTTATCAAGAAGTTATTCATAAGGTTTTTGCCTTGCCACAAGATTTTTCAATTGTAGCATTAACAGCAACGGCTACAATTGAAGTGCAAAAAGATATTATGGATCGCTTAAATATCGACAAGCATGACGAAATTAAAACAAGTACGAAACGACGTAATTTAATATTTCAAGTTAATCCAACGTATCAACGTCAAAAGTTCGTACTAGAATATGTTAAAGAACATCAAAAAGAAGCAGGCATTATTTATTGCTCGACACGTAAACAAGTAGAAGAACTACATGAAGCACTTGAAAATAATAAAATTAGTAGCACAATATATCACGCTGGTTTATCCAATAAAGAGCGTGAAGCAGCGCAAAATGATTTTGTATATGATCGCGTGCGTGTCGTTGTAGCAACGAACGCATTTGGTATGGGGATTGATAAATCCAATGTGCGATTTGTGATTCACTATAATATGCCTGGTGATTTAGAGTCTTATTATCAAGAAGCGGGGCGTGCTGGTCGTGATGGATTGAAGAGTGATTGCATACTTTTATTCAGTGATAGAGATATTGGGTTACACCAATATTTCATTTCATCTTCAAAAGCAGACGATGATTACAAAGAAAAAATGGGTGAAAAATTGAATAAAATGCTGCTATATACAAAAACTAAAAAGTGTCTAGAAGCAACACTTGTACATTATTTTGAACCTAATGAAAAACTAGAAGAATGTGAACAATGTAGTAATTGTGTTAGAGAAAATAAAACATATGACATGACGAACGAAGCTAAAATGATAGTGAGTTGTATTGCACGTATGAAACAGCAAGAAAGCTATAGTGTCATTATTCAAGTTTTAAGGGGCGAAGACTCTGATTACATTCGTTATTGTGATTATAATCAATTGACAACGCATAGTATTATGAAAAACTATACGACTTCTGAACTCAGTCATCTTATTGATGAATTGCGATTTAAAGGATTTTTGAATGAACACGATGAAATATTAACCTGTGATGTTTCTGTAAAGGAACTGCTTAATAACCAAATTTCGATATATACAACACCATTTAAACGCAAATCAAAAGAAAAGGTTAACATCAACACTGTAGAAGGTGTAGACCGTGCTTTATTCGATGAATTAGTTGCTGTACGTAAACAATTAAGTGAAAAATTAACTATTCCACCAGTAAGCATTTTCTCAGATTTTACTTTGGAAGAATTTGCTAAGAGAAAACCAGAATCAAAACAAGATATGATATTAATTGATGGTGTTGGAAGTTATAAATTAAAACACTACTGTCCAATATTTTTAGAAACAATACAATCTTATAAAGCTCAAATTTAGTTGAGCAAATAATTGTTTTTAGAATATATAATCCCATATACTTAATTTTAATGGTATTAGTATTTTACATTGAAATGATTGCAAAAAATACGAAGTTAATTTGACAACTATTAATATACTATACAGGCACAAATGTAATAGTATTATTGACTAGTTTGAATTAACTTCGTTTTTGTTTTATCTAACTATGATTAAAAGGGTTAAAGTGTTAGTAAATCGGTTATGTGTTAACTATGTGAATTTTTTTAACTGATAGTAAAGGCAATGAGAAGAGTGAGGGTGACAAATTGATAGAATTTAAAAATGTTATGAAACGTTATGGGGATAAGAAAGCTGTAGATAATCTTAGCTTTAATATAAAAGAAGGTGAATTTTTTGTTTTAATCGGACCTTCAGGTTGTGGTAAAACAACAACATTAAAAATGATTAATCGTTTAATTTCATTAACAGAGGGATTTATTTATTTTAAAGGGAAACCAATTAGTGACTATCCAGTTTATGAAATGCGCTGGGATATTGGTTATGTTTTACAACAAATTGCATTATTTCCGCATTTAACGATAAAAGAGAATATTGCACAAGTACCACAAATGAAAAAATGGAAAGAAGCAGATATTGATAAACGTATAGACGAGTTATTAAAGATGGTTGGCTTAGAGCCAGAACTATTTAAAGATAGAAAACCAGATGAATTATCAGGTGGACAGCAACAACGTGTTGGTGTAGTACGTGCATTAGCTGCAGACCCACCAGTTATTCTGATGGACGAACCTTTCAGTGCATTAGATCCAATTAGCAGAGAAAAGCTGCAAGATGATTTAATAGCATTACAGCAAAAAATTAAAAAAACAATCGTTTTTGTCACACATGATATACAAGAAGCGATGAAGCTAGCTGATAGAATTTGTTTATTAAACAAAGGACAAGTAGAGCAAATAGATACACCTGACAATATGGTTAATCATCCTAAAAGTGATTTTGTAAGACAATTTGTTGGGGATAAATCACTGAAAATAGAAAAAGATATAAAACTATCAGAACTTATTGGTGAATTAACAATTAATGAACAGGAAGCTACCAAAGGCTATCCTATTGTTAATAGTAACGCGTCTATTAAAAGCATTTATAGTGATTTGGCTAACCACGATGCAATCATTATTAATGATGATTCAACTGCTACACAGCATGTGCTTAAACGCGAAGATATGTTTAAATATCTATCGGAGCATACAGGGGGTAGTCAAAAATGAATGAATTAATAAATACACTTTCAGATCGGAAAGGACAATTGTTAACTACGATATTTGAACATATCCAAATATCGTTTATTGCATTGCTCATTGCTGCAGTAATTGGGGTACCCCTGGGCATTTTACTCACAAAGACACGCAAGGTTTCTGAGATTGTGATGAATATCGCTGCCGTGTTACAGACAATACCATCATTAGCTTTGCTTGGTTTGATGATACCGCTGTTTGGTATTGGTAAGGTACCAGCAGTGATCGCATTAGTAGTTTATGCATTGTTGCCGATATTAAGAAATACATACACAGGTATCAATGAGGTAGATAGCTCGTTAATTGAAGCAGCCAAGGGTATCGGTATGAAGCCAGGACGAAGATTAACGAAAGTGGAATTGCCAATAGCCATGCCAGTAATTATGGCAGGTATTAGAACCGCTATGGTATTGATTATCGGTACTGCTACATTAGCAGCTTTAATTGGTGCAGGAGGTCTTGGTGATTTGATTCTTTTAGGTATAGATCGAAATGACACATCATTGATCATTATTGGTGCGATTCCTGCGGCTTTATTAGCAATTCTATTTGATTTAGTTTTACGTTATATGCAAAAACTGTCCTATAAAAAATTGCTTATTTCCCTTGGTGCAATTATTATAATACTGTTATTAGTGATTATTGGACCAATGTTTGCTCAAAAAGGGGATAAAATTACATTAGCAGGTAAACTTGGGTCAGAACCATCTGTAATTACAAATATGTATAAAATTTTAATTGAAGAAGAAACAGATGATACAGTAGAAGTGAAAGATGGCATGGGGAAAACCTCATTCCTATTTAATGCCTTGAAGTCTGACGATATAGATGGCTACCTTGAGTTTACGGGTACTGTACTTGGAGAGTTAACAAAAGAAGACTTGAAGTCTAAACAAGAAAATAAAGTATATCAACAAGCAAAATCAAGTTTAGAAGATAAATACGATATGACTATGTTAAAACCAATGCAATATAATAATACTTATTCATTAGCGGTGAAAAAAGATTTTGCGAAAAAGCATAATCTTAAAACGATAGGTGACTTAAACAAAGTGAGCGATCAAATTAAACCAGGTTTCACATTAGAGTTTAATGATCGTGAGGATGGTTACCCAGCTGTTAAAAAAGCATATGATTTAGATTTCGGTGACGTGAAGACGATGGAGCCGAAATTAAGATATCAAGCAGTTGAAAGCGGAGATATTAATTTAATCGACGCATATTCAACAGATGCTGAATTAAAACAATACGATATGGTTGTATTAGAAGATGATAAAAAAGTATTCCCTCCATATCAAGGTGCGCCTATGTTTAAAACATCGTACTTAAAAGAGCATCCTGAAATTAAAGCACCGCTTAATAAATTAGCAGGTAAGATTTCTGATGAAGATATGCAACAAATGAATTATGAAGTTACAGTAAAAAAAGAAGATCCATATGAAGTAGCTAAAAACTATCTAGAGAAACATCATTTAATTGATTAATTCATAAGACAATACGAGTTTAACAATGCATTTTATTACGGACAAAAATGCATTAAGTTGAACTCGTATTTATATTTGATTAAATTCTAGCTTTAAAAATTAAGTTACATTGATTTTCAATGGAAATAAGGTATATAATGGTTACTAAGTTTTGAAATTTCTGTAAATTTAAGGAGGCCCGAATCAACAATGAAAAAACAAATCGAACAATTATCAGCATATCAACCAGGTCTATCACCAAGAGCACTAAAAGAACAATACGGGATTGAGGGTGAACTTTATAAATTAGCTTCTAATGAAAATTTATATGGACCATCACCTAAAGTGAAAGACGCAATCAAACATCATTTAGATGAATTGCAATTTTATCCTGAAACGGGTTCTCCGTTAATTAAAGAAGCGATAAGTGAACACTTGAATGTTGACCCAGCACGTATTTTATTTGGTGCAGGATTAGATGAAGTGATATTAATGATTTCACGTGCTGTTTTAACCCAAGGAGATAAAATTGTTACAAGTGAAATGACTTTTGGTCAGTATTATCATAATGCCATAGTTGAAGCGGCAGATGTTGTACAAGTCCCACTAAAAGATGGTGGATTTGATTTAGAAGGCATACTTTCTGAAGTGGATGACTACACTAAACTTGTATGGTTGTGTAACCCTAATAATCCTACCGGCACATACTTTACACATGAAGAGTTGCAACGATTCTTATCACGTGTGCCTCAAGATATACCGGTAATTATAGATGAAGCCTATGTTGAATTCGCAACAGCTGAAGACTTTCCGAATTCATTAGCTTTACAAGAGCAATTTCCAAATGCTTTCTTACTGAGAACATTTTCTAAAGCATATGGATTAGCCGGCATGCGTATTGGCTATGTGATTGCTGCTCAAGAAGCGATTGAAAAATGGAATATTATACGACCACCATTTAATGTAGGTCGATTATCAGAACACGCTGCACTTGCTGCGTTAGAAGATCAAGATTATTTAGATTCTATTCGTGAAAAAAATGCACAAGAAAGAGCAAAATTCTTTGATTCAGTTAGTAGTCATAAATTAAATCCAAGCCAAACGAACTTCATTTTTGTGAATACGTCGCGACCTCACGAATTATATGAGGCATTGTTAAAACAAGGGTGCATTACAAGAGAATTTCCGAATGGTGTCAGAATTACGATTGGTTTCCCTGAGCAAAATGATAAAATGATCGAAGTATTAAATAACTTTGATTTATAAAAAGTAGTATTTATAACGTTCAATAAATTAAAATGTATAAAGCTTAAACTATATAATGAAAATAATTAATTTATATAGTATATTATGATATGCTCATATACAATTTTGGTTTCATTGAACGTTTTTTGCTATACTAATAGTGATAAACAAGATCATGTTCTAAGATGACTAATGTAATCATGCGTGATCTTTGCTAATGAACGAGAACTTAAAAGGGAGTAGAGTACGAGATGACTAGAAAATCAATTGCTATTGATATGGATGAAGTACTTGCTGATACAGTAGGTGCATTGATTGAAGATGTGAATAAACGTACGGATTTAGGAATAACATATGATATGTTGGATGGTAAAAAATTACGTCATGCTATGCCTGAACATGATGGGTTATTGCATGAAATTTTACGCGAACCAGGTTTTTTCAAAAAATTAAAAGTGATGGCACATTCACAAGAAGTGGTGAAAAAACTAACTGAGTATTATGATGTCTATATTGCGACTGCCGCAATGGACGTTCCTACATCGTTTCATGATAAATATGCATGGTTAAGAGAGTATTTTCCGTTTTTAGATTCACAGCACTTTGTTTTTTGTGGTCGTAAAGATATCGTGAACGCGGATTATCTCATAGATGACAACCCTCGTCAGTTAGCTATATTTACTGGTAAACCAATTATGTATACAGCATCACATAATGTTAACGATGATCGTTTTACACGCGTGAATGATTGGTATGATGTTGAAAAATATTTCTTAGGGGATCGTGATTACGATATATAATATAAATGACATGAATGTGTTTTTGGTGTTTAAATATGAAATTTAATGATGCTTTACTTAAAATGTGCGGACATCTGAATATGTCATGAGTGAGAGATTATGGGCTATCTATATTTCAAGTAAGTAAATATGATTTAACACTAAATTCAAAGGACGAATCCATATGTATGTGGATTCGTCCTTTTTTATTAATCATTATATATAGTGTATTTATTCATATTCATTATCAGGTGTGTCTTCAGGTAACGTTAAAATTTGAATTGCTTTTGGTATAACTTCGATATGGATGGGTGTTTTTAATGCAATTTCGCCATCGATATCTACTTTCATTTCAGGTTTAGTCTCTATTTTGATATCTTTGGCTAATAAATGCTGAATACCTTCTGTCATGTGGTTCCAGTTCATGCTGTCTCTTTGCTTAAATATATCACTCAGTACACTTGAACTGTGTTCTTTGAAGATAAATAAATTCAGATAACCATCACTAGGCGAAAGGTCTGTTAATGGTATGCGACTGCCTCCTATAAATGACCCATTAGCAACAACAAGCATGGCAGTATTACCATCAATGACTTTACCATCAACGGTTAATTGATAATCAAAGTGCTCTGGATTAAGTAAAGTTTTAACAGTAGACCCTACGTAGCTCAATTTCCCAAAAATGTCTTTATTGCCATTTTGAACATTTTCTGCATTTTGAACAATGAGACCCAATCCAGCAAAGTTTAGTGCATACTGATCATTTATTTTCATAACATCATAAGATTGTAACTCTGATTGAATAAGTTGTTGACTGGCTATTTTATGACGTGGACTTAGGTTTAATGTTTTAACGAAATCATTAAACGTACCACCTGGAATAATACCAATAGGGATATTCAATTCATGTTGCATCATACCATTGATTAATTCGTTGACAGTACCATCTCCACCAAGGAGAAAAATGATATCTACATCGTCACTGTAACTTTGGTCTTTAATCTTCTGGCAAAATCTTATGATATCACCTTCATCTTCACTTAGTTGGATTGACAGATGTTTACAAAACGTAGTTAAAGAAGCTGCTACATCTCCCAGTCCTCGATATATATCTTTAATACCACTATATTCATGATAAAATAAGACACCGTGTTTGAATTTAGTATTTTCCAATTTTTTCACCATATTCTTTTAAATTTTGTTGCTTATTCACTTTACCCATATTTCTATAGTTATAAATATATTTTGGCGGGCGAAACATCTATTTCATTTCAAATGATTTCTTCGCACTATTATACAAGGATAATTAGGTCGATGTTTATCTGAGCTTTAGGGCATGGAAAAAGCCCACTAACTCAATAAATTGAGAAGAGGGCCTTTTCCATGCGCTACTTAATGCCACGCATACCTTTGATGATTTTTGGTACAAATGCTAAAACAATTAAACTAACTACAACTGCAATACTACCTAAAAATAGGAAGTAGTTTTTGTGTCCAAGAGGTTCGATTAGTTTTACTAATGTACCATTTATAGCCTGTGCACAGGCATTAGTTAACAGCCATAAACTCATCATCTGTGTGTTGAAAGCTTTTGGAGCAAGTTTAACTGCTGCACTGTTACCTGTAGGTGATAAACAAAGTTCACCGATTACACAAATGATATAAGATAAAATAACCCAGTTGACACTAATATCGGTACCGCCAGCTGAATGACCGATAAAACCAATCATTATGTAAGAAGCACCTGCTAATATTGCGCCTAGAACAAATTTTGTGGCTATACTTGGTTGGCGTCGAGCCATTTTTGCCCAAATCAATGAAACCACTGGTGCTAGTAATACAATAAATAATGGATTAATCGACTGGAAGAGCGTAGGACCGAAATCAGCTTTCCATCCAAATATATTTAATTTCATATCACTGCTTTCAAACGCAAAGAGGTTAAGTACGTTGGCACCCTGTTCTTGAATAGACCAGAATATTACACCGAGTATAAATAGTGGTATAAATGCTATTACTCTTGAGCGTTCATCATCTGTGATTTCTTTACTTCGAATCATAATTGTGAAATATATGATTGGTAATGCCACCCCTAGTATGAGTACCGTTGTACTAACTAAGTTAAATGATAATGTACCTGTTAAGCCGGTAATTAATAATACTACTGCAATAATTAAGATGATTGCAGCAAATAAAATGCTATATTTCTTTTTCTCGCTTTTATTTAATGGGTTTGTTGGTTTTGAACCAATTTGCCCTAAATTTCTTTTATTGAAAAATATATACCATACGAGTCCAAGTGCCATACCAATCGCAGCGATTAAGAAACCACCGTGGAAATTCCCTGTATGTACAAAGCGATCTAAAATAATTGGTGAAATTAATCCACCTAAGTTAACAGACATATAGAATATAACAAAACCAGCATCTATACGTGTATCTCTATCAGGGTATAATCTACCGACAATATTTGAAATACTTGGTTTCATTAAACCAGAACCTACAATAATAAAGAACATAGAAATAAATAGTCCTATAATATCTAAAGGTAAACTTAAGAAGATATGTCCAATAATGATCAACACGCCACCGTAAAATGTTGCTGCGCGTGTCCCCGTAATTCTATCGGAAATCCATCCACCCAGCACGGATGTCATGTATATCAGTGCACCGTATACTGCCATAATAGACTGTGCAGTGCCTTTATCCATGCCGAGTCCGCCATCTTTAATAGCGAAATACATGTAGAAAATCAGCAAGGCACGCATACCGTAGTAGCTGAACCTCTCCCAAAATTCAACAAAGAATAATACGCCTAGCCCTTTAGGATGTCCAAAAAATCCTTTTTGTGGAATAGATTGAACCGCTTGTTCATGGGCTTTATCTTGATTTTGCATAAAAAACATTCCCCGTCCTTTCATACTCCCTATAAGAATGTATAAAAATGATTTTACGCTTAATTAAATTAAATTTCAATAATATTCTCAAAACAACAATATTCAAAATATTCTGATTTATTATCACTGTATATAAGCATAAATTTTTATTTAAGGATATTTAAATTGACGACAGTGTATTTTTACAAAAAATAAACAATATAGAAATCTTTGAAATCAGATCTCTATATTGCTTATTAAAAAATATTATCGTTTAAGTGATTAATATATACCTTTCATTGCACGTTTTACTTTTGGTGAAATAATCAATAATATAACGCCGATAACAACTGCAACTAATCCTGAATACATAAAGTAATCACTTTGATCCATTTTTGTGTATACAACCACAAGTTGAGCATTGAGGCCCTGTGCTGTTGCGTTACTTAACATCCACAAGCTCATCATACGCGCCGTGAATGTGACTGGTGCTAGCTTTGTAGTAGTTGATAAACCGACTGGAGATATACAAAGTTCACCGATAGTAATTAATAAGAAACTGAGTACAAGCCATAATGGGTTTATTAAGTCATTGCCTGTAGCTAATGGAATAATCATGACTAGATAGGATAACCCAGCGATAATTGCGCCATAGGCAAATTTATGTACTGTAGGCGGATTCTTTTTACCTAATTTAACCCATAGCGTTGCAAAGACTGGCGCTAAGAGAATAATAAACAATGGATTTAAAGATTGTGCCCATGAGGCAGGAATTGAAAAATCAATTAACCCATTCGTTAATACAGACATTTCGAGTTGTGTCTTTTTATCTGCAAATGTTGCGAGAATCGTTGACCCTTGTTCTTGTATCATCCAAAAAGCAACAGATGTAATATACAATGGTATGTAACTATATACACGTGAACGCTCATCTTTCGTAACGTCTTTATGTAAAATCATATTAATAAACAAGTAGATTGGTAATACGATACCTAAAATGGTAATTAAAAAGCTAAAGTTTTCTAAGCTTAAGGCATTATTTAAATGTAGAATTAATAAATATGCTAAAAATAATACAACAATACCTAAACTAAATAATACGAACTTTTTGATTTCTGGTTTAGTTAAAGGATTCGGCACGTTACGACCAGCCAAACCTAAATTCACTTTACGTTTTAGTGCATATACTACTAAGCCACAGAACATACCGATAGCAGCTACTAAGAAACCTGCATGGAAACTCACTCTAGTTTGTAAATAACCTGTAAGTAATGGCGCAAATAAACTACCGAAATTAATACCCATATAGAATAATGTGAATGCAGCGTCTCGTCTTACATCATTACGATCATACAGTTCACCAACAGTTGATGAAATATTTGGCTTTAATAGACCAGTACCTGCAATGATGACTGCGAGCGCAACCATTACTAATGTTAAATTATTAGGTAAGGACAATAAAATATGCCCGATCATGATCAAGAATCCACCGTAGAAGACAGCGCTTTGTGTCCCGGTTATCCGATCTGCAATCCATGCCCCAATAACACCTGACATATAAATTAAAGTTCCGTAAATTGCGACAATTTGCATTGCCACGGCTTGACTTAAACCGAAACCACCCTCAGCCACACTATAATAAAGATAATATATTAGTATCGCTTTCATACCATAATAACTGAATCTCTCCCAAAATTCAGTGAAAAACAGTGTACCTAGTCCTTTTGGATGTCCGAAAAACCCCTTTCTCGGAGTACTTTTCATAATTTCCTCGTGCGTGTAACTTATCTGTTTCATAATTTCCCTCCCCTAAATGGTTGGATTTATTTTATAATGTTTTCACTTAAATAACAAGTGTATATATCAATAGTACAAAATTATATAAGTAAGCGTTTTAATATCTAAATGAAATAAATAAAAAAATAATCCACACGAATTATTTTTAGTTCGAGTGGATTATTCATAGTAGGAATAAATTAACGATTATCTATTTTTTCTGGATAGAGGTCATGATTCATTAAACGATGTTCTGCCATTTTTTCATATTTACTGTCAGGACGGCCATAATTTGTATAAGGGTCTATAGATATACCACCACGAGGTGTGAATTTGCCCCAAACTTCTATATAATGGGGATCCATTAAGTCGATGAGATCATTCATAATAATATTCATACAATCCTCATGAAAATCACCATGATTTCTAAAGCTAAATAAATATAATTTTAATGATTTAGATTCTACCATTTTAATATTTGGGATATAAGAAATATAAATTGTAGCAAAATCAGGTTGACCTGTAATAGGGCATAAAGATGTGAACTCAGGGCAATTAAATTTAACAAAATAATCACGGCCTGGATGTTTATTATCAAATGATTCCAATACATCTGGTCGATAATCAAAATCATATTTATTGTTTTGGTTTCCTAGTAAAGTAATGTCATTTAAATCTTCTTGTTTACGTCCTTCAGACATCGTAATTGCTCCTTTAATATTTAGATTTTTGTTCTTTTTTCTGAATTGTTAGCGGTTGGCGTCTTGCTTTTTCAAACATATAGTAACTTGCACCAATGATAATGATGTAACCTAAAATTGCATAGAAATCTGGTGATTCGCCAAATAAAATAAAACCAAATAACGCAGTGAAAATAATAGATGCGTACGTAAATATTGAAATATCTTTTGCTGGTGCAAAACTATATGCTAAAGTAATACCTATTTGACCAGCAGCTGCAGCTAAGCCAGCACCAATTAAATAAACAACTTGCATGACAGACATTGGTTCGAATGTAAAAATCGTAAATGGAATGAGAACTATTATAGAAAAGAAAGAAAAATAAAAAACAATCGTATAAGGTGCTTCTCTGCTACTTAATGCTCTAACACAAGTGTAGGCACTTGCTGCGAAGATACCTGATAACAATCCACCAATCGCTGGTATCATTGATGATGAAAACTCAGGTTTTACAACGAATAGCATACCCAAAATGGCTATAATCATAGCAAAAACTTGGTAGTTGCGTACTTTTTCATTTAGGAAAATTAAACTAAGTAGTATCGTCCAAAATGGATTTAATTTCATTAATGTGTCTGCATCACTGAGTATCATATGGTCGATGGCATATATATTTAATAAAACGCCAATCAAGCCAAGCGCAGAACGAGATATTAATAAAGGCTGACTACTTAATTTACCAAAAAGTGGTTGCTTATATTTAAATATAAAATACAAAGGTATAAACATCGCCACGAGGTTTCTTGCCAATGATTTTTGAAAGACAGGGAGATCTCCAGCTAATCTAAAAAAAACAGACATAAAGCTAAAGCCAACTGCAGAAATTAGAATAGCAATAATACCTTTTACTTTTGGATTCACATACATCGCCTCAATTTTAAAATTTTAACGTATCTATATTAGCATAGTTAATTAGAAAATGTATATATGCTTGAAATCAAAGTAGAAATATATTAAAATGATATACGAACAAATGTTCTGTTGGAGAGTATATAATCGAGAAACTTAAAAGTAATTTAGCATAGTAATTAGTTTAAAAATATAATAGATGAAGCGCAATATATATGAGGATAGATGAAGTAATGCAGGTATATCAAGGCTTAAGAAAAAATTAAAAAAAGCAAGCATTGAGACTCTAAAAAAGACAAAAATATTTTTTTAATTTTTTAAATTGATTTTAAAGTTGAATTGGTGCCATTTTCATACTGTTTTCATCGTTTTGTCATAAATTAAAGACTTTTAATAAGGCGATGAGTTATGTATAATGAAACACATAATATAGTATTTCTGGCCAGGACTAAACACAATATATTGTGTTTTAGTATGTGGTCAATTTATTTATAATAAATCAAATTTTAAGTAAAATCACACAGTTTTAGGCTTTGAATAATGACAAATAAGGCATTAATACTTAAATGTTGAGTTTTTACATACCTACTTATAGATTTACTAGTTACTATATATAGTGGTTACTTCAATCATTTAAAACACATTCAAATAATAACACCTCGAAAGCCTTACATTTTTTGATTTTCCAACTTACGTATATCTATTAGAAAGAAGGTGATCCAATGAAAGTGGTATATTTTTCGTTTTCCGGCAATGTGCGCAGATTTATAAAAAAAACCGAACTGACAAATGTTATGGAAATCACGCAAAATAATTGTTCAGAGAGAATAGAGGAACCATTCGTTTTGGTCACTGGAACAATAGGATTTGGTGAGGTACCCCAACCAGTTCAAATGTTTTTAGATGTGAATGATGATTTGTTAAAAGCTGTTGCAGCAAGCGGAAATCGTAACTGGGGACAAAATTTCGCAAAAGCTGGACGATCAATTTCGGAACGATATCAAGTTCCACTATTATTGAAGTTTGAAGTACAGGGCACTGCAGACGATATAAATGAATTTAAAGATAAGGTGGGAAATTTCAATGAAGATTATGGACGAGAAGAAATACAATCATATTGAATTAAATAATGAGGTTACAAAACGAAAAGATAATGGTTTCTTTAATTTGGAAAAGGATCAAGAAGCACTGGCAGTTTATTTAGAAGAGATTCAAGATAAGACAATCTATTTTGATACTGAAATTGAACGTTTACGCTATCTTGTAGATAACGATTTTTATTTTGATGTTTTTGAAAAATATTCAGAAGCAGATTTACAAGAAATTACAGATTATGCTAAAAGTATAGACTTTCGTTTTGCAAGTTATATGTCGGCCAGTAAATTCTTTAAAGATTATGCGCTAAAGACAAATGATAAAACACAATTCTTAGAAGATTATAAGCAACATGTTGTGATTGTTGCACTTTATTTAGCAAATGGTCATAAACCGACAGCTAGACAACTTATTTCAGCTATGATTGAACAACGTTACCAACCAGCAACGCCAACATTTTTAAATGCGGGACGTGCGCGTCGTGGTGAGCTCGTGTCATGTTTCTTATTAGAAGTTGACGACAGTTTAAATTCAATCAATTTTATAGATTCTACTGCAAAACAATTAAGTAAAATTGGCGGCGGTGTTGCTATCAACCTATCTAAATTGCGTGCAAGAGGAGAAGCGATTAAAGGCATTAAAGGTGTAGCAAAAGGCGTATTACCTGTTGCTAAATCTCTTGAAGGTGGCTTTAGCTATGCAGACCAATTAGGACAGCGTCCTGGTGCTGGTGCGGTGTACTTAAATATTTTCCATTATGATGTAGAAGAATTTTTAGATACTAAAAAAGTTAACGCAGATGAAGATTTGCGATTATCTACTATTTCTACTGGTTTAATTGTACCTTCAAAATTCTTTGAGTTGGCAAAAGAAGGTAAAGACTTTTATATGTTTGCACCGCATACAGTTTATAATGAATATGGTGTAACGTTAGATGATATTAATTTAGATGAATACTATGAAAGTTTAGTAGCCAATCCAAATGTTGATAAAAAGAAAAAAGACGCTCGTGAAATGCTAAATATGATTGCACAAACACAGCTACAATCTGGTTATCCTTATCTAATGTTTAAAGATAATGCGAATAAAGTACATCCTAACTCTAATATTGGTCAAATTAAAATGAGTAATTTATGTACAGAAATCTTCCAATTACAAGAAACATCTATTATTAATGACTACGGTACAGAAGATGACATCAAGCGTGATATATCTTGTAACTTAGGATCTTTAAATATTGTTAATGTTATGGAATCAGGTAAATTCAAAGATTCAGTGCATACAGGTATGGATGCATTGACAGTGGTTAGTGATGAAGCAAATATTCAAAATGCGCCAGGTGTTAGAAAAGCTAATAGCGAGTTACATTCAGTTGGATTAGGCGTTATGAATTTACATGGTTATCTTGCTAAAAATAAAATTGGTTATGAATCTGAAGAAGCAAAAGATTTTGCTAACATATTCTTCATGATGATGAACTACTATTCAATTGAAAGATCCATGGAAATTGCAAAAGATAGACAAGAAACATTTAAAGACTTTGATAAGACAGATTATGCGAATGGTAAATATTTTGAGTTTTACACTTCGCAAACATTTGCACCAAAATATGAAAAAGTACGTAAATTATTTGAAGGCTTAGAAATTCCTACACCTGAAGATTGGAAAGCATTACAAAAAGAAGTTGAAACTCACGGTTTATTCCATGCATATCGTTTAGCGATTGCACCAACACAAAGTATTTCTTATGTACAAAATGCGACAAGTTCAGTTATGCCGATAGTTGATCAAATTGAACGTCGTACTTATGGTAATGCAGAAACGTTTTATCCAATGCCTTTCTTATCACCAGAAACAATGTGGTACTATAAATCTGCATTTAATACTGATCAAATGAAATTAATTGATTTAATAGCTACGATCCAAACACATGTGGACCAAGGTATTTCTACAATTCTTTATGTAAATTCAGAGATATCAACACGTGAATTATCTAGATTATATGTTTATGCACATCATAAAGGATTGAAATCTTTATATTACACTAGAAATAAATTATTAAGTGTTGAAGAATGTACAAGCTGTGCAATATAAAACGAAACTTTTTAATTAATGAAAAAGATCTATGAATCTTGAAATAACGCATCTGTTTTAAATACAAAAAGGTGAGGCATTAAGTGAATGTCATTTAAATCAAAGTGTATCGACATTAGAGAAATATAGTCACTTATGCAAAGGGATAGAAAATCTAAAAATATATTTAGATTTCTGTCCCACTTTCTGTGTTTTATAAATTAAACAAATATTTACTAGATAGGGGAATTATCTAAATGAAAGCAGTCAATTGGAATACTCAAGAAGATATGACAAATATGTTTTGGCGACAAAATATTTCGCAAATGTGGGTAGAAACTGAATTTAAAGTTTCAAAAGATATTGCAAGTTGGAAAACATTATCTGATGAAGAAAAAAATGCATTTAAAAAGGCATTGGCAGGTTTAACTGGTTTGGATACACACCAAGCAGATGATGGTATGCCATTAATTATGTTACATACTACAGATTTACGTAAAAAAGCGGTTTATTCCTTTATGGCGATGATGGAACAAATTCATGCTAAAAGTTATTCTCACATCTTTACAACACTATTGCCATCTAGCGAAACAAACTATTTATTAGATAAATGGGTCCTAGAAGAACCACATTTGAAATTCAAATCGGATAAAATTGTAAATAATTATCATAAATTATGGGGAAAAGAAGCATCTATTTATGATCAATATATTGCACGTGTATCAAGTGTTTTTCTAGAAACATTTTTATTCTATTCTGGTTTCTATTATCCATTATATTTAGCTGGACAAGGTAAAATGACGACTTCAGGAGAAATTATTCGTAAAATTTTATTAGATGAATCAATTCATGGTGTATTTACTGGTATGGACGCACAAAGTTTACGCAATGAATTGTCTGAAAGTGAAAAACAGCAAGCAGACCAAGAAATGTATAAATTATTAGATGAACTATATAAAAACGAAGTTTCTTATACACAATCTTTATATGATGATATCGGTTTAACTGAAGATGTGCTTAACTATGTAAGATATAATGGTAACAAAGCACTATCAAACCTCGGATTTGATCCGTACTTTGAAGAAAGAGAATTTAATCCGATCATCGAAAATGCATTAGACACATCTACAAAAAACCATGATTTCTTCTCTGTTAAAGGCGATGGTTATACTTTAGCGCTAAATGTTGAAGCATTACAAGATGAAGATTTTATTTTTGAAGACTAAATTACACTTGCTTAAACTATCATAATGTAAAAGTTATTAATAGCAGATGAATGAAATATAAATCAATTTTAATCACCAACAAACGTCAATTTCTATTGGAATTATATAGAGATTGACGTTTTTTATTTATTAAAGTTTTGCGCGTTGCACTAATATTTTACACATTTATGCAATACAATTAATTCAAGCACGTATTTAACTTTATTTAGTATTTGAATTAGTTTGTCAACTGAAACGTCAAAAATTTCTATAAATACATAAATTTAAAAAATGCATTTGGCTAAAAGTTTTTGTTTTTATTTTGAAAATTTTGACATAAATAGAGAATTGTTTTGATAATCTCTGTTATAGCTATTGAATTTACATGCAAAGATGATAAAATTTAACTTACAGGTATTGATAATGATTATCACACTCAATAAAACATGACGTTTATGAAAGGATTAATTACTCACTATGAAATTTTTACTCAATGGTGTTGTCTTAGCTATTATTTTATTCTTTTTAACTATCCTTTCTTTATTTATAGGCGTTAGTAAAGTATCAATTACTGATATTTTTCATTTAACGCCCGAACAATTAAATATCATCGTGTCTAGTAGGATTCCTAGAACAATAAGTATATTAATATCTGGAAGCACTTTAGCACTTTCTGGCCTTATTATGCAGCAGATGATGCAAAATAAATTTGTGAGTCCAACGACAGCAGGGACTATGGAATGGGCAAAGTTAGGCATTTTGATATCAATGATATTTTTTCCACAAGAAAACATTATTATTAAATTAATATTTGCGGTGATATTAAGTATTGGTGGCACATTTTTATTTGTTAAATTAGTTCAATACATACGATTCACTGATGTTATTTTTATTCCGCTTTTAGGTATTATGCTTGGTGGTATTGTGTCTAGTTTAGCAACTTTTCTTGCTCTAAGAACCAATACTGTACAAAGTGTAGGTAACTGGCTCAACGGAAACTTTGCCATCATTACGAGCGGTAGATATGAAATATTATACTTAAGCATTCCTTTATTGATACTTACATATATATTCGCCAATCATTTTACGATTGCAGGGATGGGAAAAGATTTTAGTAATAACTTAGGCGTCAACTATGAAAAAATAATAAATATTGGTTTATTTATAACTGCAACTATAACAGCACTTGTAGTTGTTACAGTAGGAACACTACCATTTTTAGGTCTAATTGTTCCGAATATTGTGTCAATATTCAGAGGTGACCACTTAAAGCAAGCATTACCTCACACGGCAATGTTAGGGGCGGTATTTGTTATGTTTTCTGACATAATTGGTAGGATTGTTGTCTACCCATATGAAATAAATATTGGTTTAACAATTGGTGTCTTTGGCACGATTATTTTCTTGATCTTATTGATGAAAGGAAGACACAATTATGCAAATTAGTGCTAAATCAAAGTTAATGATATTAATAGCTGTCACTTTAAGTGCTGCGTTAATATATCTTTTCATCGGTATTGATTTTGAAATTTTTAGATACCAGTTTATCAGTCGTTTTCGAAAGCTTGTGCTCATGATATTGGTAGGTGGAGCAATTGCAGCTTCAGTAGTTATCTTTCAAGCGATTACAACGAATCGTTTATTGACACCATCAATTATGGGACTTGATGCTGTATATATGTTTGTGAAAGTATTACTAGTATTTGTGTTTGGCGTACAGTCTGCATTTGTAACTAATATATATTTAAGTTTTGCTACTTCGCTGTTGGTTATGATTGTATTTTCATTATTATTATTTCAAGGTATCTTTAGAATTGGCGATGTGTCGATATATTTAATTTTACTCATAGGTGTCATATTAGGTACTTTCTTTAGAAGTATAACTGGATTTTTAGAACTGATTATTAATCCTGAAGATTTTTTAGCAGTTCAGAGTTCAATGTTTGCCAATTTTGATGCTTCCAATAGTAAATTGGTAATGTTGTGCGGCGTTATATTAATTATTTTAATCATTATTACAGTGATTGCGATACCATATTTAGATGTGCTTTTATTAGGAAAAGACCAAGCAATAAATTTAGGTTTGTCCTATAAAATGATTACAAGATTACTGCTCATACTTGTCGCGATATTAGTATCTGTCTCTACTTCATTGGTAGGTCCGATTACATTTTTAGGATTGTTAACAGTTAATCTAGCGCATGAATTGATGAAAACCTATGAACATAAATATATATTACCGGCAACAATCTGTTTAAGTTGGTTGAGTTTATTTATTGCACAAGGCGTAGTAGAAAATTTATTTGAAGCGACGACGCAAGTGAGTATCATTATTGACTTGGTAGGTGGAACATACTTTATCTATCTATTAATTAAAAGGAGACATGCGAATTGATACGAGTTCAAGGTTTAAATAAAACCATTCAAGATAAAACGATTTTAAATGACATTAACGTAGATATAAGTAAAGGGCGTTTAACTTCAATGATAGGTCCAAATGGTGCAGGTAAGAGTACTTTACTTTCAGCAATTACACGACTGATCGATTTTGATAAAGGGACTATTGAGATTGAAGGGAAAGCTATTTCTGAATTTAAGAGTAATGAATTATCTAAAAAATTATCGATTTTGAAACAAGCTAATCATACTGAGTTAAATATTACTGTTGAGCAACTCGTAAATTTTGGAAGATTTCCGTATTCAAAAGGCCGCTTAAATGAAGCAGATCGGGCGCAAGTTGAGTATGCACTTGAGTTATTGAATCTTAAAGAAATAAGACATCGTTACCTAAAAACATTATCAGGTGGTCAACGACAACGTGCATATGTAGCTATGACAATAGCACAGGACACAGAGTATATTTTACTAGATGAGCCATTAAATAATTTAGATATGAAACATTCAGTTCAAATCATGAAAACGTTACGTCAACTCGCAAAATCACTCAATAAAACAATTGTTGTTGTGATTCATGATATTAATTTTGCTTCGTGTTATTCGGATGACATCATTGCATTGAAAGATGGAGAAATGGTTAAAGCCAGTACTAAAGATGAAGTTATACAAGAAAATACGCTCAAAACATTGTATGATATGGACGTTAAAATTGAAGAAATTCGCGGACAACGCATTTGTGTATATTTTGATGAAGAAACAGCAGATTATGAATTATCTATTTTACAATCCGTTTAAAATGGAATGATTTTTATTGAAGGGAGTGATGCAGCTGCAACGTTGCTCATTTTAAACGGCATATTGAAATGGTGATTAACTTTAGTATTCCAGGAGGATTAAACATATGAAGAAGTTTGCTTTGTTTATGGTAATAGGTTTAATGTTTTTATTAGTAGCATGTAATAATGGTGGCTCAGACGACAAAAAGTCATCGGATACAAAATCAGATAGCAATGAATCAAATAAAACAGTTAAGATAGAAAATGATTATAAAGCTAATGGAGAAAAACGTGATGGAAGTGATGCTAAATCTGTAAAAGAGACAGTTGAGGTTCCAGTTAATCCTAAGAACGCAGTTGTGTTTGATTATGGTGCATTAGATACATTAAAAGAATTAGGACTTGAAGATAAAGTTAAAGCAGTTCCTAAAGGTGAAGATGCTAAATCATTACCAGATTTTTTAAGTGAATTTAAAAGTGATAAATATTTAAATACTGGTAGTTTAAAAGAAGTTAATTTTGACAAGGTTGCAGAAGCAAAACCAGAAGTGATATTCATATCTGGACGTACAGCAAACCAAAAAAACTTAGATGAATTTAAAAAAGCTGCACCAGATGCTAAAGTTGTTTACATAGGTGTAGATAATAAAGATGAAGTTAAGTCGCTTAAAGCAAATGCTAAAAAAATAGGTAAAATTTATCAAAAAGAAGACAAAGTTAAGTCTCTTAATAAAAAATTAGAAGATAAAATAGCAAGTATGAAAGAAAAAACAAAAGATTTAAAAGACCAAAAAGCGTTATATTTGTTAGTAAATGAAGGTGAATTATCAACATTTGGTCCTGGGGAACGTTTCGGTTCTATGATTTTTAATACTATGGGCTTTACACCAGCAGATAAAGAAATTAAAGAAAGTAATCATGGCCAAAATGTTACAAATGAATATGTTGCAGAAAAAAATCCTGGCATTATTTTTGCGATGGACCGAGGACAAGCTGTAGCAGGTAAATCTACTGCTAAAAAAGCATTGAGTAATGATGTCATCAAAGATGTTGATGCGATTAAAAATGATAAAGTATATGAATTAGATCCAAAACTTTGGTACTTCTCAAGTGGTTCGACAACAACTGCGATTAAACAAATTGAAGAAGTCGAAAAAGCAATAGATAAAAAATAATAATAGACATGAGTGGGGATTGTCTTAATAACGCATACTCAAAGCAGTGAAAATCACTTTAATCGTGAATTCACTGCTTTTTTGATATGGATGATTCCTCCTGCTTGTAAGATGGTATAAAATCTAACTAGGCTAATCTCAATTGTTTTTTGGTTGGCTCAATACTAGAATGGAGTTGAGCACTTAAGTAATAAATTGATTTAAAAACTTGTATAATGAATAAAAATAGTAAAAGTAGGTGACATAAAAATGATTTTAGATAATGTAAACCCAAATGATTTATTTCCAACAGAAAAGAAAGGACCTAGTGTTCTAGGTACGATAGAGTATTCTGTACAAGGTTCTACAGAATTTGAAGGTGCATTTATTGCTACAAATGAACGTATTATTTTGAATGTAGATATGAATGGAGAATTCTATTATAGAAGTATTGGTTATGATGAAGTAGAGAAAATTACATACGAAGACGGTCGCATTCATTTTACGTTTAATATTGGGCCTATGCCGATGAAAAACATACAAAAAGGTGATGCAGAAGCGTTTGTACAATTTGTAAAGGACAAAATAAACGCATAATAAAAGATAGCGTTTGAATGAACTTGTGTATGTCACGTTTATGTTTATTTTACAATGGTTTAAATAGATAAAAGAGCGACGTAGAAATTTGATTAGAAAATAAATTTCTGCGTCGCTCTTTTTGTTTAGCGTTAATTATATAGAAAAGTAAGTGCTGTAATGATATTTACAACGATTATTAAAATGTGCATCACAGTTTGGACACGATTCAATCAGCATATATTCATTGATTGTCATTTCGTGTTTGCATACACCACATAAAATAGCTTTTGTATTAAATTCATCAGCATCCCATCTTTGTATTGAATGAGAGGTGTCCTCATTATGACATTTATAACATGGGTAGTATCTATTACAGCATTTGAATTTAATTGCTATTACATCTAATGGTGTATGGTAGTGTGTACAACGTGTTTCATTATCTACAGTTGCACCGTATACTTTCGGCATTTTATAACACTCCTAACGTTCAAAAGGATGTTCACCAATGATTCTAACTTCTGGATGAAGTTCAACATCAAATTTTGCTTTAACCGTTTTTTGCACGTGATGGATTAAATCTTCGTAGTCAGTTGCAGTACCTTTATCAACGTTTACCATAAAACCTGCATGTTTCTTAGATACTTCTACGCCACCTATACGATAGCCTTGTAGGTTTGAATCTTGTATTAATTTACCAGCAAAATGTCCTGGTGGTCTTTGGAAGACGCTACCACAAGATGGGTATTCTAAAGGTTGTTTCGTTTCTCTTCTCTCAGTCAAATCATCCATTTTTGCTTGGATATCTTGTAAATTGCCTGGCGCTAATGTAAATGCAGCTTCTAATACAACTAAGTGTTCTTTTTGGACGATACTATTACGATAATCTAACTCCAGTTCTTTGTTTGTCAGTGTGATTAGCTCTCCCTTTTCATTAACACATAGTGCATAATCAATACAATCTTTGACTTCACCACCATAAGCACCTGCATTCATAAATACAGCGCCACCAATAGAACCTGGGATACCACAGGCAAATTCTAATCCAGTGAGCGCATTATCACGTGCAGTACGTGACACATCAATAATTGCAGCACCGCTTCCTGAGATGATCGCATCATCGGAAACATCAATATAATTTAACTGAAGTAAACTGATAACGATTCCTCTGATGCCACCTTCACGGATGATGATGTTTGAACCATTACCTAAATATGTGACGGGTATATCATTTGTGTAGGCAAAATGGACGATAGCTTGGACATGTTCATTTTGGGTTGGAGATAAATAATAATCAGCTTGACCTCCCGTCTCAGTGTAGGTATAGCGTTTTAGCGGTTCGTCAACTTTTATAATATCTTTTGGAACTATTGCTTCTAATTCTTTTAAGATGTCATCTTTATGCAATTATAGAACATCCTTTCCTGTTGAATTCATTTATACATTATACCAATGATTTAACATGTTTGCTAAATAGTATATCGTTTTATTGAAAACGATTAAGTTCATTTATTATTTTAGTGAATAAAGATTAGTTGTGTGCATTCGATAAATCTTTATTAATTTTTCGGAGTAGTTGTTTAAAAAGTAACTGTTTTTGATTTTCATATTCACGAATTGGTACTGCGTCTGTCGATAAATTATACTTTTGCTTTCCAAAGTTGGTTGCTGAAGATGGATTTATTGTTAAATAATGATTTGTCTTCAGATAATCATTATAAAGTTGTGAATCTATTTGAACAATATGTAATCGAGCAATTTGTCTTAAATCAATGAGATTATTAAATTGAGCCATAACTACTTTTTTGTGATATGGGTGATGAAGTCTATAAAACCCTTCATAATTTAATCTTTTTTCATCTAAAGCAGTTATATCATGTAAATTATTGACGCCAACTAAAACATCTAAAATAGGTTCAGTAGGGTAGTTGAAGTGACTTGTCCCCCCGATATGATGGGTTGTTTTTACAGGTGTATCTAAGAGTGACAATAATTTATGACGTAGCATCTGATATTGTTTAATAAAAGTTTGGTGTATATCTTCATTGATAAAAGGTTGAACATCTGAATGCATTGAACTAAATCACTCCTTTAAATGATCAAAATAAATTGTTAAACTGTAAATTCTGGAATAATATATCATATATTATTTTCAAGTTAAATAAGTTTCTGTATAATACGTAATGATAAGGAGTGCAGAAATGAAAAAATTAATGTGCTTTGTTTTATTAGTTTGTTTTGCTGTAGTACTTGTCGCTTGCGGACATGAAGGTGCTAACGAATTTAAAGATTTCGATAGTACATTAACTGACGTAAAGCAAAAAGAAAAGGAATTTAATAAAGTAATGGATTCTATTGATTTAGAAAACATTAATGATTTAAGTAAAACAGATATGACTGATAAAAACAAAAAAGAATTCAATCAATTGCAAAATAACTTGAATAGCAAGTTAACACCTAAACTTGAAGCATATGAGAAATCTACAAAGCATCTGCCAGCAAATTCTGAGGAAACCAAGGAATTAAAATCAAAATATTTAACTTCTGTCAAAAAGAAAAAAGCCGCCATCGAGGAAGTTAAAACATTTGTTGATTTATACAACCAAGCAGTTAAAGCGAATGAAGATATTTTAGATTATACAAAACTTTTTGAAAAGAATAGATCAGAAGTAGAAGAAAACATGAAAAAAGCTAATAATGCTGGTGAAAGTGTTAAAGGCTTTAAAGAGAAATTGGAACAAAATAACAAAGATTTAAAAAATACAGCGGAAAAAGAATCCAATTCTACAAATGCTAAATCAGAGAAACAAGTTATTGAAACTCAAATCATGCCATTAATTAAAAAACAAATTAAAGACTTAAATAAGGCAGAAATAACAGATGGTTATGTGAATGATGCGCGTAAAAACACGATTGAGATGTACTATAGCTTACAAAATTATTACGAAACAAGAGAAGAAACAATTGAAATTGGTGAAGCAATAGCTAAAATAGACATCAATAAATTACCAAAAGAAAGTGAAGATTTAAAACATTATGATAAGGAATTTAATAAACGGTATGCCGAATTAAAAGAAAAATATCAATAATAAATTAATTGGTTAAGTTATGAGATTTGTAATAAACTGTTAACAATAAAAAGGGAATTGTGTATAATTGGAAACAATGATATGTGAATATCATTGGAATTTCACACTTTTAGAGACAATGTGGTGTGTTAAATATTTTTAGAGGTGAATAGAATGGCTATAAAGCTGAGTTCGATTGACCAGTTTGAGCAAGTTTTAGAAGAAAATAAATATGTATTTGTGCTGAAGCATAGTGAAACATGTCCAATTTCAGCAAATGCAATTGATCAATTTAACAAATTTTTATATGAAAGAGATATGGACGGTTATTATTTAATCGTACAACAAGAGAGGGCTTTATCAGATTATATAGAAGAAAAAACAAATGTTAAGCATGAATCGCCACAAGCATTTTATTTTGTGAAGGGACAAGCGATTTGGAATGCAAGTCACGATCATATTAATGTAAAATCTTTGGCAGGTGCTGAAGAATAAAAAAATAAATATTTAATAAAGAAACGCTTGTTAAGCTTTAAGTTATATTAAAAGGTTTAACAAGCGTTTCTTATAATGTGAAAAAATGTGTTTTGACATGTATAATATAAAGTTGAATTAGTAATGCGTCTATGCGCACAAATGTATGTTATTTATGTAACTATTGTATTTATCAGCAATACAATGATTGAACGTGATACCAACTTTAAGTGTGATGATATTTTTACCAGTGATTTAGTAGCATATGATTTGTGCCAAATATATAACACAATGTGAAATGATACTTGTTTGAGTGCTGTACAGCTGAATTAAATATATCAACGAATCACAGCTATTTGAAAGTTATAAATTTATAAGGTGTGGTAATCACGTTAATTTAAAAATAAAGCTATGAAAATTGCAATGTAATATTAATATTAGAGGTGACAAAATGAAAGTATTAGTAGCAATGGATGAATTTAATGGTATTATATCTAGCTATCAAGCCAATCGATATGTAGAAGAAGCGGTTGCTAGTCAAATAGAGAAGGCTGATATTGTTCAAGTACCGTTGTTTAATGGTCGGCATGAACTGATGGATTCTGTCTTTTTATGGCAGTCAGGTACCAAATACAGAGTGGTTGCACATGATGCAGATATGAATGAAGTAGAAGCTGTTTATGGTATTACTGATAATGGCATGACAATTATTGAAGGTAATCTATTTTTAAAAGGTCAACGTCCAATTATAGAAAGAACGAGTTATGGTTTAGGTGAAATTATACTTGATGCAATAGAAAATGGTGCTGAACATTTAATTATTTCGCTAGGTGCTATTGGTAGTTTTGATGGTGGTGCTGGCATGCTTCAAGCACTCGGTGCTAAATTTTATGATGACGAAGCTCAAGAAATCGACGTTACACAAGGCAGTCGTGTTTTAAAATATATTCGTCGTATAGATGTATCTCAAGTTAATCCTAAGTTGAAAGAGATTAGAATCCAACTTATGTCAGATTTTGACAGTAAATTATATGGTAAAAATAGTGAAATCATGCAAACGTATGAAACGCATCAAATTTCGCATCAAGAAGCAAGTGAGATAGATAATTTAATATGGTATTTAAGTGAGATGTTTAAAGCTGAATTGAAAATCGCACTAGGGCCTATTCAAAGAGGCGGCGCTGGTGGGGGTATAGCTGCAATGTTGAATGGTTTATACAATGCTGAGATTATGACGAGTCATGAACTGGTAGACCAAATTACACATTTAGAGTCATTAATTCAACAGGCAGATTTAATAATTTTTGGTGAAGGTGTGAACGAACAAGATCAAATTTTAGAAACGACTACCGTTCGCTTAGCAGAGCTAGCTACAAAACATGACAAACCATCAATCGCAATTTGCGCAACAGATGATAAGTTTGATTTGTTTGAATCGATGGGTGTAACAGCAATGTTTAATACATTTATAGAAATGCCTCAATCCTTTACAGATTTTAAAATGGGAATTCAAATTAGACATTATACAGTTCAAGCGATTAAGCTATTGAAAACACAGTTTGATGTTAATAAATAAAATATAAATGCCAAACCGTCAATTTCTATTATAATCATATAGAAATTGACGGTTTTTTTAAATTCTACAAAAATCAGCAGGTATTCGAAGTTACAATTATAAGACATAAATTTTATAAAATTATTTTTAATACACATACGTATGAAAAAAACAACACCACCATAATGTTGGCTCCCAGTGGTATCGTCTGATTAACAAATACAAGTTTGAGGTTGATACGAAATATGTGTTGGAATAGCATGAACAATCCAAACTGTAAGGTACAAAAATAAAAAAGGGAGTAGGACAGAAATCTAATTTTTTGAAAAGATTTCGTTGTCCTACTCCGACAAGGATGACAAGCATTAAAATGTATAAAATGAGCGCTATATCCGAGTCATTTCTATTTAATCATTCTTTTGA
This sequence comes from Staphylococcus sp. FSL W8-0271, assembly GCF_038006605.1. Classification (NCBI taxonomy): domain Bacteria; kingdom Bacillati; phylum Bacillota; class Bacilli; order Caryophanales; family Staphylococcaceae; genus Staphylococcus; species Staphylococcus sp. FSL W8-0271. The sequence continues at coordinate 2,080,185 of NZ_JBBOVM010000001.1, read as the reverse complement.
TAAGTTTGTACGACTTCTTGAGCGATACCTACTATGACATCTACAGCTTTTTCCATGACATCGATAGAAGCATATTCGAAAGGTCCATGGAAGTTATCACAACCAGTAAAAATGTTAGGTGTTGGTAATCCCATAAATGATAGTTGTGAACCATCTGTGCCACCACGTATCGGTTCAGTATTAGCTGGAATATCTAACTGGTCAAAGACACGTTTAGGAATGTCTATAACATGTGGTTTTGGCTTAATTTTTTCTCCCATATTGTAATATTGATCGTTTATTTCAACTTCGATTGGCGCATCTTCAAAATGACTATTGATATCATTTTGAATTTCTACTAGGCGTTTTTTACGTAAATCAAATTCATGCTTATCATGATCACGAATAATATAGTAAAGTTTTGCTTTCTCAACATCGCCATCAAATTTCATTAAATGATAAAAGCCTTCATAACCCTCTGTACGTTCAGGTACTTCATTTTGAGGTAAAAGAGCGTTGAATTGTTGACCTAAAAGCACAGCATTGACCATCGCATCTTTAGCAGAACCTGGATGAACATTAACACCGTGACAAGTTACAATCGCTTCTGCAGCATTAAAACTTTCATATTGTAGCTCGCCAAATTGGCTGCCATCCATTGTATATGCAAAGTCAGCATTAAAACGTTCAACGTCAAATGCATGTGGTCCTTTACCAATTTCTTCATCAGGTGTAAACGCTACTCTGATGCGACCGTGTTTGATTTCTGGATGCGCTGTTAAATATTTTAAAGCTTCCATAATTTCAACGACACCAGCTTTATCATCTGCACCTAATAATGATGTGCCATCTGTAATCATTAAAGTATGTCCTTCTACTTGTTTCATAGCAGGAAAGACATCTTGACTTAAAACTCGATTTGTATCGCCGAGCTGAATGGGTTTTCCATCATACTGCTCAATAATTTGTGGATTGACATTTGTAGCATTAAAATCAGGTGAAGTATCAACATGCGCAAGAAAACCAACAGTTGGAATAGTTTCGTTAACATTACTTTCTAATGTTGCAAACAAGTATCCATTTTCATCAACATCAGTTTCTAGACCTAAATCAGTTAATTCGTCATTCAATAAATTCAATAAATCCCACTGTTTATTAGTGGAAGGTGTTGAATTTGAATGTGGATCAGATTGTGTATCAATTTTGACATATCTTGTAAGTCGTTCAATAATATCATTTTTCATAAAAACACCCCTTATGCTCTGTTATTCATATTATATGATTTCTTATATATTTTACCATTCATTTTGCCAATGTGTTGTTTTATGCGTGTATAAAGATAATAAATAATCTCTGCACACAAAATACCAAAGGCAATTGCACCTGAAATAAGTGTTACTTCGAGAAATGTATTAACAGCATGTGTATATTGGTTGCTCACTAAATAGCGTGTTGCCTCATAGGCAAGTCCACCAGGAACGAGCGGGATGATGCCAGGCACAATAAAAATGATAACTGGTCTTTTATAACGTCTACTCATGGTATGACTCATAATTGCTAATATAAAACTTCCTAGGAACGAAGCCATTACCTTTCCTAGTTCAATATCAAGTGTCACTTTATATATAATCCATCCCATAGCACCAACGAAACCGCAAGCCAAAAGGAGACGTCTGGGTGCGTTAAAAATAACAGAAAAGAGCATTGTCGCTAAATAACTAATAATAAATTGTAAAACATAGTAGCCAATGACCATTTGAGCACTCCTTTTTAAAATATTAATAAAACGATTGCCACACCAGCACCTATAGCAAATGATGTTAACGCCGCTTCGACACCACGAGACATACCAGCGATGAGTTCGCCTGCCATGAGGTCTCGAATAGCATTTGTAATTAAAATACCAGGGACTAGTGGCATGACGCCTGCAATGGTAATAATATCTTGGTTTGCTGCCATGCCTAATTTTGAAAATGTAGCTGCTATTGTAATAACAACCGCAGCACTAATAAATTCCGAAAAGAATTTTATTTGTATATAACGTTGAACAAAATCAAAAGTTAAAAATGCACCAGCTCCTGCAAGAATTGCAAAAAAGAAGTCATTCATAACACCGCCAAACATAAATAAGAAAAAACCACATGCAATGGCAGCAGCAAAAAATTTAGTGATAGATGAAAACTGTAATGATGCATGGTGTAAATGTATAAGTTCAGATTTTGCTTCATCTATATTTAACTGATTATTAGAAATCTTTCTAGATAAACTATTAGTTAATGCAATTTTTTCTAGATCAGTCGTCCGCTCACGTATACGGATAAGTCTCGTGTTTGTTCTATTATTGAGTGAAAAAATAATCGCTGTAGACGTGACAAAACTATATGTATCATCTAAGCCAAAACTTGCTGAAATTCTATTCATCGTATCTTCAACACGATAAGTTTCAGCACCACTTTCAAGCAATATTCTGCCTGCAATGAGTACAACGTCAATCACTTTATCTTCATCAATGATAGTGATCGAATCAGACATAGCTGGGCACCTCCTAAATTTTTCATAAATCAATAGAAAGTTTACCGTGTACTAAGGTAACTTTCAATAATATTTATTTCAGTATAGATTGTTATTATAATTACATCCTATATTGTAACAAACTTAAATTTGTAAATGATATGTTTAATTTTAAAAATATTGAAGGAATGCTTATGCATTGTTATATCTTACGAGTGTTGGTATATATACAATACTATTTTTAGAGTTATACTTTCAAAAGAACGATGCGATGAAATACATTGGGGATATGGCTCGAGCCTGTAGTCTCTCACACATACTATTCCCCGGGCGTCAGCACAATGCAAAATCGGTTCAATATATTAATATTCAAAAAACAAGGCATTTTCGTATAATTTAATAAACACAACTAAATTAAATTAACGAGTTGCCTCTTTCAAAACCAAATACCTCCCTCTAAAGCAATCAATTGCTTTAGAGTTAACCCTAAAACTGACGCTTTATTGTCATCACTTTTTATTCAATTTCATAGTCAGTGTCTTGAACAATCTCTCCTTGATGACAAATCTCTTTTTATTCATGGTACAAAGGTAGGAGCTAATGCCAATAAATATACATTTGTATGGAAAAGAAGTATCCAAAACTACGAAACAAAAATGAATGAAAATTCAAAGTTAATGTACAATGAACTTATAAAAAATAAAATCATACCTGATATTAAACAAGAAAGTGATACAAATTTAACTCAAGAGGAAATAGATTTAATAGGAACTCACTTAAATAAAGAAATCGAAGATTTAATTAATGAAGAATTATAACTGGGAATATTTAAAATCCAATATTAACCAAAGGCTTTCAGAACCAGAAACTAAAAAATCTACAGTTAAAGAAAAATTGATGTAGAACCAGATTTTGGTTTTTGAAGGCTATTTTGGTTTTCACTCGAATATCAGTTTGAGGCATAAATAAAGTTAAACAAGGACTTGGTTTTATATTAATATCATTGAATATAAGAGAGATGGTAGCTTAACGAGCTATAAAATTTCATAAAACTAAAGAAAGGGTCAATTTCTACTTCTCAATAGAAATTGGCCCTTATTTTTTTAGTCAGAGATATTTATGTCCTAGATTCTTAAAAATGGTTTCATTTTATTTAGTTATAATTTAACAATAGGATTAAACATGACTTGATTACGTCCTTCGTTTTTAGCCATATGCAACATATCATCTGCGACTTTAAAGACAGTACGTTGAGATTTATAATCATCTTTAGTTAAGTATCCAACACCAATAGAAACGGATAATTTAATCATTTCTTTATTTGGTAAATGGAAAGTAGATTGTTCCACGCCTTTACGGATACTTTCACTTAATTTAACGCATTGATCTAACGTATAGTCATATAATACTACAGAAAATTCTTCGCCACCGTTACGGTAAATGCTAAATTGTTCTGGGACGTAGTTTTTCAGTAATTGTGCGATTTGTCGTAATACAGCATCACCTGAATCATGTGAATACATATCATTAACATCTTTAAACCCATCAATATCGATGAGTAGTAAACCTAAACTTTCATCATTTTCTTCTGCAATACGTGTTGTTTCATTCAAATGTCTATCGAATTCTTTAACATTGCCTAAACCCGTCAAATAATCAAATTTATCTTCATTCTCATAGCGGTTTACTAAAGAGAAGAAATGCCAAATATCTACGAATGTAATCGAAGAAGTGATTGTTAAAATGAACGATAACGGTATCATGTATAACACTTCTTTAAATTCATAATATGGACTGATAAATGACAAGATGACAAATATGACTAGCGTAATTAAGTTGAGTATTTGTAATGAGATGATGTCATTTTGTTTTAAAAATGGTCCTATTGCTCCGACAATGATGGCTATTACAATTAAAATCATTGCAGTTATAATCGTAAAATCGCCAATTAATACATTAACTAAAGACACGATAAACGCTGCTAAAACTGTATAAACCATATTTGTATATCTACCTAAAAATAAAATCGGCACAAAAGATAAATAGAGTACATATTCATTGAAGATAGGGACAGGCTTTACAGATAATAATAATGCTACAATGGTCATTAAAATCGTGACGTATTCTTTTGAAAATACCATATTTTTATTTTCAGAGTACTGTAATCGGTGGAATAAATAAATTCCTGCGACAGTAACCGCAATATTGTAAATTATCGCTTCAAACATTTTTCTTACGCTCCTTTAAATAAACACTTAGTCATTGTAAGTGAAAAGTTACATTTTGTCATCATTGATATTCAGAAATTAATAACATTTGTTTAAAATTCATGTTAGAATACTTATTTGAGTGATTGTAAAATAAATAAATTGTTTATTCTATAAAAAATAAAGTGAATTTCTGCGTTGAATCTTACTAATGATTACATTACTATTTGTATTACTAAAAGTACATCGTGTATTATAGACTTAATTGAATCGTTTATAGAATTACTCGAAATATATAAATTTAATTATGTTTTAAAAACATACATGTGTATATCCATTCCAAATATGATTTCATATTTGGAATATTTATAGAGATTTTAAATTCCAATTCAAAAATATAAAGACTTAAAATAATGAAGGTGAACTGATGTATACGTTATTATTAATCATTTTTTCAATGATTGTCAGTTTAATACTTACTCCCATTGTCATAAAGGTTTCCCATAAATTGGGTGTTGTCGATCAACCTAATTTTAGGAAAGTACATAAAAAACCAACTTCTGTCCTAGGAGGTACCGTGATATTACTTTCCTTTTTATTAGGGATTTGGTTAGGACATCCAATTGAAACAGAGGTGAAGCCACTTGTCATTGGGGCAGTATTAATTTACTTAGTAGGATTGATAGATGATATCTATGATCTAACGCCAATCGTAAAATTATTAGGTCAAGTAGTTGCAGCACTGGTTGTCGTTTATTATGGTGTAACCATTGATTTCATATCTTTACCGATTGGACCAACAATACATTTTGGTATATTAGGCATTCCTATTACAGTGATTTGGATTGTAGCGATCACCAATGCAATCAACTTAATTGATGGTTTGGATGGTTTGGCATCTGGTGTCGCAACAATCGCATTGATGACTATTGGTTTTATCGCAATACTACAAGCAAATATATTTATAATTATGATCTGTAGTGTACTTATCGGTGCGTTATTAGGTTTCTTATGTTTTAATTTTCATCCTGCTAAAATATTTTTAGGGGATAGCGGCGCTTTACTTGTTGGCTTTATTGTTGGTTTTCTCTCACTATTAGGTTTTAAAAATATTACGTTTGTGTCTTTATTCTTCCCGATTGTGATTTTAGCAGTACCGTTCATAGATACTTTATTTGCTATGATACGACGTGTGAAAAAGGGCCAACGTATTATGCAAGCGGACAAGTCACATCTACATCATAAATTACTAGAGTTAGGTTATTCACATCGTCAAACAGTAATTCTGATATATTCAATCGCATTGTTATTTAGTCTTTCAAGTATTATTTTATATTTATCGCAACCATGGGGCGTACTCATGATGCTTGTACTTATACTCATTACGATTGAACTCATTGTTGAATTTACAGGATTAATAGATGATGATTATAGGCCACTCTTAAAATTAATTGAAAATAAAGAACGACATAAAAAAGATGAATAGTTAGACTACCAATTAGAACCTGAGATATGAATATCTCAGGTTCTAATTTTGTTTTATGAACAACAATAAATTAAAGCAACGACTGATATACTTACTTTTTTAAAGTTTACTTTGATTACAAATATCAATGCATATCAGCAAAGTTTTTTCATTTTTTTATCTTTGTAGCAGGATAGATATTATTTATGATAGATGGTACGTATAAATAATTTGAAATAACTATACTTCAGGTTGTTGGTATATCAAATGGTAACTGAATGATCTCTTGTTCAACTAAATCATAGTTACCAGAAGTAATTTTATTTAGAAAAGCAATAAAATCATCATATTCCGCTTCTACCACATCTATTTGATAACTCACTTTGTCTGTGTAGTTTGTGTTTCTTAAGAAGAAAGATGTTTGCGCTAATTCATATTCAAATTTACCAGTAAGATCATAATCAATCGTGATTGTAGTTGGTATTGCTGAGCGTAAAGCAACACGACCCACTTCGTAAATGACATCTCTCACAGCGCCACTGTATGCTCTTATTAAACCGCCACCACCCAATTTTATACCACCGAAATAACGCGTAACTACGACACAAACATTGTGAACTTCTAGTTTTTTTAATATTTCTAGCATAGGTACGCCTGCAGTTCCACTTGGTTCTCCATCATCATTTGCTTTTTGAATATTCATTTGTGCTCCAACCGTATAGGCTGAACAATTATGTGTTGCTTCCCGATGTTCTGATTTTACCAAGTTGATAAAATCTTTAGCTTCTGCTTCAGAGTCAACAGGTTTGATATGGGCAATAAAACGCGATTTGCTAATTACATTTTTATCATATGTTCTTGCTTTATTGTTATGATTGATTCATCCATATTTAAACACTCCAGTCATAGTTTCAATCAATACCTAATATTATACACGGTTCTGAATTCAAGTTTAATGTAAAAAAAATTTTCTTTTAATATAAAATAATGTATCATAGTTGTGAGTATAATTGAGGAGGATTATGATGAAAATTGCTGTATTAACAGATTCGACGAGTTATCTATCTCAAACATTAATTGATAAATATAATATAAATATTGCACCACTAAGTGTAACTTTTGATAACGGTGAAAATTTTGAAGAAAATGCATCTATTTCAGCAGATGAATTCTACGAAAGAATGAAAGCATCTAAAACAATTCCTACGACAAGCCAACCGGCAATCGGTGAATTTGTAACTAAATATGAACAATTACGTGATGAAGGCTATACAGATGTCATAGGCGTTTTCCTATCTTCAGGTATCAGTGGTACTTATCAAACAGCTACACAAGCGGGTGAAATGGTTGAAGGTATTAATGTTCATACTTTTGATTCGAAAATTTCAGCGATGGCAATGGGGAGTTTCGTATTACGAGCTATTGAATTCATTGAACAAAATGAAACACCGCAGGCTATCATTAAAGAGCTTGAAGCAATGCGAGAAGTCACTGGTGCGAGATTGATGGTAGACGATTTGAAAAACTTGCAGAAAAGTGGTCGTATTACTGGTGCTCAAGCGTGGGTTGGTACGATGTTGAAAATGAAACCAGTCTTAAGATTCGAAGATGGTTTAATTTTACCTGATGAAAAAATACGTACTAAAAAACGTGCACTTAAAGAAATTATCAATAAAGTGATTGAAATCGTTAAAGATTATGAAGAGGTCACTTTATTAGTGATAGGTGGAGATGTTCAAGAAGATACAGACTGGATGTATAATGAATTACAAAAGAACTATCCTCAGTATAAATTATATCGTTCTTATTTAGGCCCTGTAGTCGCAGCGCATTTAGGTCCAGGTGGTATGGGATTAGGTTTCACAGGTAGATCCATACGTACAGACTAAATGATAGATTCGAAAATACTTTTATCATGTTAAGTAAAGTAGCATTTTGCGAGAAACACTTGTTATAAATACAACTATTCATTCAGCCAGCAATGACAACAATAAGATGACAAATGAGTTGTTTAGCGTTTGAATTTTTGTGCGATAAATCAATAAATCAAATATTTTATGGCGGGTCTTGGAATTAAAGTAAGGTTTAATTTGTGACTCGCTTTTTAGTTTGGAGGAAATAAACGATTAAATATTATGGAAGAATGATTAATGATAAGACCTTATTAACTGATGAACGCATAAGACAAACGACGAAAGGTGTTAAATTAGAAAACGGCTATTGGACGTGTTCGCAATGTCATTCACGCCGACCGACGCATTTTTATAAATATCAATCTATGGTATTAAATAAGTCAATCGTCTACTGTAGAAATTGTATCAATATGGGTAGAATGGATAATATTACCGAAGTCTATATCATAGAAAGTCATAACGTAGTGACGCCTTGCCATTATCAATTATCATTCAAATTATCAGAGCAACAGCAATTTGCATCCGACAAAATTGTATCAGCGATTGCAAGCTTACATTCTCTGTTACTTCATGCTGTGACAGGTGCAGGTAAGACTGAGATGATATTTGAAGGAATTAAATTTGCGAGGAACCAAGGTTATAATGTCGCAATCGTGTCCCCAAGGGTTGATGTTGTTTTAGAAGTGAGCATGAGGATTAAAGCAGCATTCTGCGAAGAAGAAATAGATGTGTTACATCAGTCCTCTCAACAACAGTTCAATGGTCATTTTATTATTGCCACAGTTCATCAACTTTATCGTTTCAAACAACATTTTGATGTAATTATTGTAGATGAAGTAGATGCCTTTCCATTACCCACAGAACCAACGTTGATAAAAGCATTACAGCATGCCTCGAAATTAAAACACTGTCATATATTAATGACTGCTACACCCACAAAATCATTAATTAGACAAATCAGCAATATAGAAATCATTCAATTACCCGCGCGCTTTCATAGACATCCTTTACCAGTACCTCAATTTAAATTTTTGAGAATTAATCCCCAAAAAAAGCAATATCAATTATTACGATTTTTACAACATCAAGTCAGACAACAACGATATACGCTCGTCTTTTTTAACGACATTACTTTAATGAAACAATTGTATCAATTATATAAAGATGACTTACCATCTTTAATATATGTCTACAGTAATGATGTCTTTCGATTTGATAAAGTAAAGCGTTTAAGAGATGGCGAACACGCTATTGTTTTCACCACTACTATTTTAGAAAGAGGGTTTACTATGGCAAAACTCGATGTTGTGATCATAAATAGCCACCAGTTTGAGACGAGTGCCATCATTCAAATATCAGGTAGAGTTGGAAGAAAAGCGAAAGCACCAACAGGAAGCGTCTTTTGTATGCATGAAGGCATCACACTGTCTATGCTTCAAGCTCAATATCAGATAAAGAAAATGAATAAACTTGCTAAAAAAAGAGGGTGGATAGACTGACAGCGATATGTTTATATTGTCACACTGATTATTCAGAACCGTTAAATGCATTCACCTTTTATAAAAAAGCTTCAAAATTGTGCCATAATTGTAATCATCAATGGGATATGATGAAATTAAATGCGACAAATCGCTGCCCAACATGTATGAAGTTACTTAATAAAACAGAAAAATTATGCTCAGATTGTTCTGAATTATCTTCGAAATATAAATTAATGAATAAATTGTATTGTTTTTACCGATACGACGGCATTATAAAAGAAATGCTTCAACAATATAAATTTAAAAGAGATGTTGCGATAGCAGAAATAATTGCAGAAAGAGTTAAATTGCCTCATTATAAATATGATTACGTTATTCCTATACCGTCTCCATTATATAGAGATATGGAAAGAACATTTAATCCTATACAATTAGTATTAGACTTAAAAAAGGTTAAATATCATTGTCTACTTGCTACACACTCAAGTATAAAACAATCAGAATTAAGAAAACAAAAACGCATGCAACGACCGAACCCTTTTGAAATAACACGATGTGTAGATTTAAAAGAAAAAAATATTTTGTTGATAGATGACATATATACTACAGGCTTAACGGTTCATAATGCAGGACAGTTGTTATTTGATAGAAAAATCAGAAAATTCGATGTGTTTACGTTTGCACGGTAAGTTATTCGTGGTATTATAGATATAAGCACTATTACCAATATAGAGGTTTTAAAGGAGTCGATTACTATGATCAGATTTGAAATTCACGGAGAGAACCTCACTATTACTGATGCGATTCGCAACTATATTGAGGAGAAAATTGGTAAATTAGAACGTTATTTTAACAATGTGCCAAATGCGACTGCACACGTTAAAGTTAAAACGTACCAAAACTCAGCAACTAAAATAGAAGTAACTATTCCATTGAAAAATGTTACGCTTAGAGCGGAAGAACGTCATGATGATTTATACGCTGGTATTGATTTAATTAATAGTAAATTGGAAAGACAAGTTAGAAAATATAAAACGCGTGTAAACCGTAAAAATAGAAAGAATGACGAACCAGAAGCATTTGCATCATTACCTGAAGAACAAGAAGCAGAAAAACTTCAAAATGATGACAATGATAGTGAAATTGAGATTATTCGTTCAAAAAATTTCAGCTTAAAACCTATGGATTCTGAAGAAGCAGTATTGCAAATGGATTTATTGGGCCATGATTTCTTCATTTTTACAGATCGCGAAACAGATGGTACAAGTATTGTCTATAAAAGAAAAGATGGCAAATATGGACTAATTGAAACAACTGAATAATTCAATTGCATTAGTATCATATTTATAAAAGTAATAGCGTCCATGATTGAGTGAAATCATGGACGCTCATTTTTTGCTATGTTATTATGTAATAATTTGAAAGTGAACATGTATGTTGTGTATATTTTTATTGAACCAGTATTCCAATATGTATTCCAAAACATGTAAGTAAAACATAGCGTAGGTAGTACGATAAACGTAATAAGTGTAAATTTAAGCTTATAAATGATATTATAAATTGTTGTAAACGAAGAGTTATAATGAGTTATAAAGCTAAAGGAGCGAACAAAATGGGTTTTTTATCAAAAATTGCAGATGGCAATAAAAGAGAAATAAAACGCCTTGGTAAATTAGCCGACAAAGTCCTTGCATTAGAAGAGGATATGTCGATATTAACTGATGAAGAAATTAAAGAAAAAACGAAAAATTTTCAAGCGCAAGTTCAAGAAGAAGAAGATATTAAAAAGCAAAATAAAATTTTAGATGATATTTTACCAGAAGCATTTGCTTTAGTTAGAGAAGGATCCAAGCGTGTGTTTAACATGATCCCTTATAAAGTACAAGTTATGGGTGGTATAGCGATCCACGGCGGCGATATTTCTGAAATGAGAACCGGTGAAGGTAAAACATTAACGGCGACAATGCCAGTTTATTTAAATGCGTTAACAGGACGCGGTGTACATGTTATTACAGTCAATGAATATTTATCTAGCATACAGAGTGAAGAAATGGCAGAATTATATGAATTTCTTGGTTTGAGTGTTGGTTTGAACTTAAATAGTAAAACGACTGCAGAGAAAAGAGAAGCTTACGCATGTGATATTACTTATAGTACCAACAACGAATTAGGATTTGATTACTTACGTGATAACATGGTGAATTATGCCGAAGAACGCGTGATGCGACCACTTAATTTTGCGATTATTGATGAAGTAGACTCAATTTTAATTGATGAAGCACGTACACCATTGATTATTTCAGGTGAAGCAGAAAAATCAACTTCACTTTATACTCAAGCAAATGTTTTTGCTAAAATGCTTAAAGGCGAAGATGATTATAATTATGATGAAAAAACAAAAGCAGTCCAATTAACTGAACAGGGTATTGATAAAGCAGAACGTATGTTTAAAATTGATAACCTTTACGATGTAAAAAATGTTGATATTATCAGTCATATCAATACTGCATTACGTGCACATGTTACTTTACAAAGAGATGTAGATTATATGGTAAATAACGGTGAAGTATTGATTGTTGACCAATTTACAGGACGTACAATGCCTGGACGTCGTTTTTCAGAAGGATTACACCAAGCAATTGAAGCTAAAGAAGGTGTGAAAATTCAAAACGAATCAAAAACAATGGCTTCAATTACATTCCAAAACTATTTTAGAATGTATAATAAATTATCTGGTATGACAGGTACTGCAAAAACAGAAGAAGAAGAATTTAGAAATATTTACAATATGACAGTTACGCAAATTCCTACCAACAGACCAGTACAACGTATTGATAAACCTGATTTAATTTACATCAGTCAAAAGGGTAAATTTGATGCAGTTGTAGAAGATGTCATTCAAAAGCATAAACAAGGTCAACCAGTCTTATTAGGGACTGTTGCTGTTGAAACAAGTGAATATATTTCTAATTTATTGAAAAAACATGGCGTCCGTCATGATGTTTTAAATGCGAAAAATCACGAACGTGAAGCAGACATTATCGCAAGTGCTGGCCAACGCGGTGCAGTGACAATTGCTACCAACATGGCTGGTCGTGGTACGGATATCAAATTAGGCGATGGTGTTGAAGAAATTGGTGGCTTAGCAGTAATTGGTACAGAACGTCATGAATCACGTCGTATAGATGACCAATTACGTGGTCGTTCAGGTCGTCAAGGAGATAAAGGTGATAGCCGTTTCTATTTATCACTACAAGATGAGTTAATGGTGCGCTTTGGTTCGGAACGTTTACAAAATATGATGAATCGATTAGGCATGGATGATTCAACGCCAATCGAATCTAAAATGGTTTCACGTGCTGTTGAATCAGCGCAAAAACGTGTTGAAGGTAATAACTTTGATGCTCGTAAACGTGTCCTTGAGTATGATGATGTACTGCGTAAACAACGTGAAATTATCTATAGTGAACGTAATGATATTATTGACAGCGACGAAAGTAGCGAATTAATCAATGCGATGCTACGCTCTACGTTAGAAAGAAGTATTCATTATTATGTAAATGAAGAAGATGACGAACCTGACTATGAGCCATTCATCAATTATGTGGAAGATGTTTTCTTGAATGAAGGCGAATTAAAAGTAGAAGATATTAATGGAAAAGATAATGACGATATTTTTGAAGTTGTATGGTCAAAAATAGAAATTGCCTTAAAAGATCAAAAAGAGAAAATAGGTACTCAGTTTGATGAATTTGAGCGTATGATTTTACTCCGTTCCATTGACACGCATTGGACAGACCATATTGATACAATGGACCAATTACGACAAGGTATTCATCTCCGTTCATATGGTCAACAAAATCCATTACGTGACTATCAGAATGAAGGTCACCAATTATTTGATACGATGATGCAAAACATTGAAGAAGATGTGAGTAAATATATTCTCAAGTCAGTAATTTCAGTAGAAGATGATATAGAACGTGATAAAACAACTGATTTTGGTAAAGCTGAGCATGTGTCAGCAGAAGATGGAAAAGAAAAAGCGAAAGCAGAGCCCTATGTCAAAGATGAACACATAGGCAGAAATGACCCATGTCCTTGTGGCAGCGGTAAGAAATATAAAAACTGTCATGGCGCTTAAACTTATCTAAATTGATAATCGTGTGAGATAGGATTTATTATTTTTTGTATATCAAACATCTTTTGCAGTTAAATTGTGGTGTTTAACTGTGAAAGATGTTTTTTTTAATAATTTAAGCATAGTGGCTAGTGCTTAAGTTGAAATTGTCAGTTTATATTTTGTATCATATGTATGATAGTGTAGTAATTGATTTATCAAATATATTTCATTCGTAAAAATTAGGAGAGATGCACAATGGAATTATCTGAAATTAAGCGTAATTTAGATGCTTATAACGAAAAGTTAGAACAACTTAGGGGGTCTCTTTGACTTAGAAGAAAAAGAGATAAACATACAAGAATACGAAGAAATGATGACAGATCCTTCATTTTGGGATGATCAAGATAAAGCTCAAGAAATTATTGATAAGAATAATGCTTTAAAATCGGTTGTTAATGCCTACAGAGATTTAGAAGCAAACATTGAAGATATGGAAACAACACGAGAATTATTGTTAGAAGAAGATGATACATCGATGAAAGATGATTTAGAAGCAAGTGTCATTCATTTTCAAAACGAGCTAAACCAATTTGAGTTACAATTATTGTTAGATGGACCTTATGATGCGAATGATGCAATTATTGAATTGCATCCTGGTGCAGGTGGTACAGAATCTCAAGATTGGACAAATATGCTGTTGCGAATGTATCAACGTTACTGTGAACAAAAAGGCTTTAAAGTTGAAATCGCAGACTATTTGCCTGGGGATGAAGCGGGCGTTAAAAGCGTAACAATGATTGTGAAAGGTCATAATGCATATGGCTATTTAAAAGCAGAGAAAGGTGTACATCGACTTGTACGTATATCACCATTTGATTCATCAGGTCGTCGACATACATCTTTTGCTTCTTGTGATGTTATACCACAGTTTAATAACACTGAAATAGAAGTGGAGATAAATTCTGATGACATTACCGTTGATACATTTAGAGCTTCAGGTGCAGGTGGTCAACATATCAATAAAACAGAATCAGCTATTAGAATTACCCACCATCCAACAGGTATTGTGGTAAATAACCAAAATGAACGTTCACAAATCAAAAACAGAGAAGCTGCAATGAAAACTTTGAAGTCTAAACTCTATCAATTAAAAATAGAAGAACAAGAACAAGAAATGGCAGAAATCCGCGGTGAGCAAAAAGAAATTGGATGGGGAAGCCAAATAAGATCTTATGTATTCCATCCATATGCGATGGTTAAAGATCATAGAACAAACGAAGAAACAGGTAAAGTAGATGCAGTTATGGACGGTGATATAGGACCATTTATCGAAGCATATCTACGAAATCAAATGAATCTAAATCATTCAGCAAAAGATTAAAACTTAAATAGATGTTAATATTATACTAACTTTATGAGTGAGCTGGGAACCAATTTATAACTAATTGTTTTCTAGCTTGCTCATATTTTTTATAGAGTAATATAGAAAGTAAGAAGAACTATTTAATTCAATCAATTGCTTAATTTTATTAGTGATTTTTTAATAAACAACTTCTTAATATGTAAAATGCAAATTAAAATATTACAGTTGAATTTAACCGATGTGCGTCAATGATTAAAATTATTGTGATAAAGGTAAGAAAGGCTTGGTTAATGGCCAATGAGGCGTTCAGTTAATAATTATCTTTTGCATTACAAAACGATAACAATGCTAAAAGTATTAAGCGGATATGCTATATTATGATTGATTAAATATCGCATAAATTTAGACAGCAAAGGATTGAAACACATAATGAAGAAAGGCTTAACTTTTTCTCTAACTTCTGCAGCACTGTTTTTTGGCGTGAATGGTCTAGCATCAGCGAATCAAGTACATACAGTGAAAGAAGATACTGATTTATCAAATATAGCGCAAGCATTCGCAACAACGACTAATACGATACAATCATTAAATCATATGGAACTTGTACAGTCGGTTAAATCTGGACAAACGCTAGTACTCCCTGACGAAGATATTGTAGAAGTAAAAGAAGGAGATACATTACAAGGTATTGCGAATAAACATCAAATAAGCTTAAATGAACTTTATCAATTGAATCCGTTTATTACAGAGACAATTCATCCTGGACAGCTTATTGCTGTTTCTGAAAAAGGTTCATCACATTTAAATAATCAATTACAAAGCGCATATGCACAAATTAATTCTGAAAGCTACGCACAAAATGACTTAGAAAGTACGTCTAATAGTGATCAATTGACAGTAGGTGTAACAACTGAAAACAATAATACGTTCACAAAATTAGCTAACCGTTCTTTACCAGTAAAGCAGCAGTCTTGGTCAAATGATAGTATTGATGAACGCGATACTACATCAAGCGTTGACAATATTCATAACAATAGTTATCAACCAAAATACCATGCATCCGGAGGACAGAATTATTATGATTGGGGTCAGTGCACATACTACGCTTTCGATAGGCGTCAACAATTAGGTAAATCTGTAGGAACGCTTTGGGGCAATGCGAATAACTGGGCTTCAGCTGCACGTCAAAATGGTTATGTTGTTAATTCTACACCTGAAGTAGGCGCTATTTTACAAAGTAATGCTGGAAATTATGGTCATGTAGGCATTGTAGAACGTCAAAACAGCGATGGATCCATTTTGGTGTCGGAAATGAACTGGCGAGGTGTTGGACAAAAATCTTATAGAACCATTCATAATTCGGGACAATATAACTATATTCATTAAAAAGTTAAAAACTTATAATCAGCAATATTACTAGCAATTGTACAACTATATTTAAATTAATGGCCCGGGACATAAATGATGTCTCGGGCTTATTATCATAATAGTCATTATATGTCAGAGATGCCATTTTTTACGTTCGGTACTTTTTCAATAAAATTTTTAAAGGACACATCAATTTTTGAAATGATGTAAAATGAATAAAACTTGAAAGACAAATAAATAGGTTATATTTTGAAAATAGAATGATTTGATGATATTTAACAGCATTAAAAAGACATTTTACATGTGGAATGATATTATAAAATCAAGTATAATCAATCATTAAATAAATGAGGAGGCGCTATCATGGGAGTACATCAATATTTTAAACGTTTATCAGACTTAGAAAAATTAATACGATTGCCTGGGAAATTTAAATATTTTGAGCATAATGTTGCAGCACACTCTTTTAAAGTGACTAAAATTGCTCAATATTTAGGTACAGTAGAAGAATATCACGGCAATAAAGTAGATTGGAAAAGCTTATACGAAAAAGCCTTAAACCATGATTTCGCCGAAATTTTTACAGGAGATATTAAAACACCAGTCAAATATGCGAGTGGAGAATTAAAAAAATTATTCTCACAAGTAGAAGAAGAAATGGTAGATCATTTTATCAACGAAGAAATACCAGAACAATATCAATCTATATATCGAGAACGACTGCAAGAAGGAAAAGATGATTCGCTAGAAGGTCAAATTTTATCTGTTGCTGACAAAATAGATTTGTTATATGAAACATTTGGTGAAATTCAAAAACGTAATCCTGAGCCACTATTTTTTGAAATATACGAAATGTCATTAGAAACAATTATGCAATTTGACCATTTGAATTCAGTGCAAGATTTTATAGAAAATATTATTCCTGAAATGCTTACAGAGAGATTTATACCAAAATCGGAATTACGAGAAACAACGATGTCTATTTTAAATAATAGGAACGGGTGACATGAATGATCTGGTATATACTAGCATCTTTTTTTCCCTGCATACTTGTTGTATTGTTTAGTGTACTGACAAGAAGTAAATGGGTAGGTACTATTTTAACTTTGATTTTAATAGGAACATCAATTGAAAAAGGTTTTTTTCATGATGAATGGATTATTTTTATAGATGTTGCTTCATTATTAGCAGGTTACTTAATTATTGATCAATTGGAACTCCACAAAAAAGAAGATGATTAGCTAATAAGTGTTAAGCAACTTAATTGATACAACATGACAAAAAGTATATAATTATTTAACTTCATTTTATCAGAATAAAAATTTATTAACGCAAACAAACATGGTCATGTACTGTGTTTGTTTTTATTTAGTGAAACACTAATTTACGAACAAATGTTTGTATTAAAGGTTGTAAATCTGTTAAAATATAAACTGTTAATAACATACGTATGTAAAATATAGTTATATAAATTAAAATAAGTCGCGTGTTAAATGAGATATTTAAATTATGTTCGAGCAGATAGAAATATAATAGGAGGTTTGTGTCATTATGGAACACTACCCATTTAAATTACAATCGGATTTTGATCCTAAAGGGGACCAACCAGAAGCGATTCAACAAATTGTAGATGGTGTGAATGCAGGGAAGAGACATCAGACATTACTAGGAGCTACGGGTACTGGTAAGACATTTACAATGAGTAATGTGATTCAACAAGTTGGTAAGCCAACTTTAATTATCGCCCATAATAAAACGTTAGCGGGTCAACTATATAGTGAATTTAAAGAATTCTTTCCTGAGAATAGAGTCGAGTACTTCGTCAGTTACTACGATTATTATCAACCAGAGGCCTATGTACCATCAACTGACACATTCATTGAAAAAGATGCGTCAATTAATGACGAAATTGACCAATTACGTCACTCTGCGACAAGTGCATTATTTGAACGAGATGATGTCATTATTATTGCTAGTGTGAGCTGTATCTATGGTTTAGGTAATCCAGAAGAATATCGTGACTTAGTTGTCAGTGTTCGTGTTGGTATGGAAATGGACAGAAGTGAGTTACTTAAAAAATTGGTAGATGTGCAATACACAAGAAATGATATTGATTTTAGACGTGGTACGTTTCGTGTTAGAGGTGACGTTGTAGAAATCTTCCCAGCCTCTCGTGAAGAAATGTGCATTCGTGTTGAATTTTTCGGCGATGAAATTGATAGAATACGTGAGGTTAATTATTTAACTGGAGAAGTGTTAAGAGAGCGCGATCACTTTGCAATTTTCCCAGCTTCCCACTTCGTTACCCGAGAAGAAAAAATGAAATCTGCCATCCAACGTATTGAAAATGAACTTGAAGAACGTTTGTCAGAGTTGCGTTCCGAAAATAAATTGCTTGAAGCTCAACGCCTGGAACAAAGAACGAATTATGATTTAGAAATGATGAGAGAGATGGGATTTTGTTCAGGTATCGAAAATTATTCTGTACATTTGACACTAAGACCTATGGGTTCAACGCCTTATACATTGCTCGATTATTTTGGAGATGATTGGCTTGTGATGATTGATGAATCGCATGTGACATTACCACAAATCAGAGGTATGTATAACGGTGACCGTGCGCGTAAACAAGTACTTGTTGACCATGGTTTTAGGTTACCAAGTGCTTTAGACAATAGACCGTTAAAATTTGAAGAATTTGAAGAAAAAACGCAACAACTTGTATATGTGTCTGCAACACCAGGACCTTATGAATTAGAACATACAGATGAAATGGTGGAACAAATTATTCGCCCAACAGGATTATTAGATCCTAAGATAGAAGTTAGACCGACAGAAAAGCAAATTGATGACTTGCTCAGTGAAATACAAGAACGTATTAATCGAAATGAACGTGTATTAGTAACAACATTGACTAAAAAGATGAGTGAAGACTTGACCACGTATTTGAAAGAAGCAGGCATTAATGTGAATTATTTACATTCAGAAATTAAAACTTTAGAACGTATTGAAATTATTCGAGATTTACGTGTGGGTACCTATGATGTGATTGTTGGTATTAACTTGTTAAGAGAGGGTATTGATATACCAGAAGTATCTCTTGTTGTCATATTAGATGCAGATAAAGAAGGCTTCTTACGCTCGCAAAGATCACTTGTCCAAACAGTAGGTCGTGCAGCGCGTAATAGTGGCGGTGAAGTTATTATGTATGGTGATAAAATTACAGATTCAATGCGTTACGCGCTAGATGAAACAGAACGTCGTAGATCGATTCAACAAGCATATAATGAAAAACACAATATTACACCTACCACAATTAATAAAAAAATTCACGATGTTATCAGTGCTACTGTTGAAACAGATGAAACAAACGAAGCACAACGTACGGAAGTACCTAAAAAAATGACGAAAAAAGAGCGCGAAAAAACAATTAGCAATATAGAAAAAGAAATGAAACAAGCAGCTAAAGATTTAGACTTTGAAAAAGCAACTGAACTCAGAGATATGTTGTTTGAATTAAAAGCAGAAGGGTGACGAAAATGAAGCAACCATCCATTGTAGTTAAAGGGGCACGTGCCCACAATTTAAAAGATGTGGATATTGAAATACCTAAAAATAAACTTATAGTAATGACAGGGTTATCTGGCTCAGGCAAATCCTCATTAGCTTTTGATACGATTTATGCAGAAGGGCAACGTAGATATGTAGAATCGTTAAGTGCTTATGCAAGACAGTTTTTAGGACAAATGGATAAGCCAGATGTTGATACTATTGAAGGTTTATCTCCTGCGATTTCAATAGACCAAAAAACAACGAGTAAAAATCCAAGATCTACGGTTGCTACTGTTACTGAAATCTATGATTATATTCGTCTATTATATGCACGTATTGGAAAGCCATATTGCCCAAATCATGGTATAGAAATTGAATCTCAAACTGTACAACAAATGGTCGATCAAGTTTTACAACTTGAAGAACGCAGTAAGATTCAATTACTGGCACCTGTAGTAAGTCATAGAAAAGGTGCGCATGAAAAGTTAATTGATGACATTAGTAAAAAAGGATACGTACGTGTGCGTGTTGATGGCGAAATTACGGATGTAAATGAAGTGCCAAATCTAGATAAAAATAAAAACCATACGATAGAAGTTGTTGTAGACCGACTTGTAATCAAAGAAGGTATTGAAACACGTCTTGCTGATTCTATAGAAACGGCATTACAACTAGCAGAAGGTAATATAATCGTAGATATCATTGATGGCGATGAACTAAAATTTTCCGAAAATCATGCATGCCCTATATGTGGATTTTCAATCGGAGAATTAGAACCACGCATGTTTAGCTTTAACAGCCCATTTGGAGCTTGTCCAACTTGTGATGGTTTAGGACAAAAACTAATGGTAGATTTAGACTTAGTTGTTCCTGATAAGGAGAAATCATTGAATGAAGGTGCAATTGTTGCTTGGGAATCTTCAAGTTCAGACTTTTATCCAACATTATTAAATCGTGTCTGTGAAGTATATAAAATAAATATGGATAAACCATTCAAAAAATTAACAGAACGCCAAAAAGATATTATTCTTTATGGTTCCAAAGATAAAGAAATTGAATTTACTTTCAAACAACGCAATGGCCAAACAAGAAAACGTACGATGGCGTTTGAAGGTGTTATCAATAATATCAATAGACGTTATCATGATTCACCATCAGAACTCGTTAGAGAAATGATGAGTAAATACATGACAGAACTTACATGTGAAACATGTCATGGCAAACGTTTAAGCCGTGAAGCTTTGTCTGTATATGTGGACGGGAAAAATATCGGTGAAGTGGTAGAGCACTCTATTAAAGATGCACTGTATAACTATGAACATATCACATTATCAGAGCAAGACAGAAAAATTGCTAATCAAATTTTAAAAGAGATTAATTCAAGATTAGAATTTTTATATAATGTAGGTTTAGAGTATTTAACACTCAATCGTGCCTCTGGTTCTTTGTCAGGTGGTGAGGCACAACGTATACGTTTAGCAACTCAGATTGGTTCGAGACTATCTGGTGTGTTATATGTTTTAGATGAACCTTCAATAGGATTACATCAGCGTGATAATGATCGGCTAATTAGCACTTTAAAAGAAATGCGAGATTTAGGAAACACTTTAATCGTTGTTGAACATGACGATGATACAATGCGTGCCGCAGATTACTTAGTAGATGTAGGACCAGGTGCTGGAGACCACGGCGGTGAAATTGTTGCGAGTGGTACGCCAAAACAAGTTATGGCAAATACAAAGTCTTTAACTGGTCAATATTTGAGTGGTAAGAAAAAAATCCAGGTGCCAGAATCACGTCGTGAAGTTACGGATAGAAAGATAAGTGTCAAAGGCGCACGCAGTAATAATTTGAAAGATGTTAATGTAGATTTTCCACTTTCAACGATGAATGTTGTTACGGGTGTATCTGGTTCCGGTAAGAGTACATTGGTCAATGAAGTACTTTATAAATCATTAGCTAAAAAGATAAATAAATCTAAAGTTAAACCAGGTGATTATGATGAAATTAACGGTATAGATCAACTTGATCGTATTATTGATATTGATCAATCGCCAATTGGTAGAACACCACGTTCTAATCCAGCAACGTATACAGGTGTTTTTGATAACATACGGGATATCTTTGCTCAAACAAACGAAGCGAAAGTCAGAGGTTATTCTAAAGGTCGCTTTAGTTTTAATGTTAAAGGTGGTCGCTGTGAAGCATGTAAAGGTGACGGTATCATTAAAATAGAAATGCACTTTTTACCGGATGTCTATGTACCTTGTGAAGTTTGTGGCGGTTCGAGATACAATCGTGAAACACTAGAAGTAACATACAAAGGTAAAAACATTGCGGATATCTTAGCTATGACTGCCGAAGAAGCAACAAACTTTTTTGAAAATGTCCCTAAGATACATCGGAAATTGAAAACTCTAGTGGATGTTGGTTTAGGTTATGTTACTTTAGGACAACCGGCTACGACATTATCTGGTGGTGAAGCACAACGTGTTAAACTTGCTTCAGAATTGCATAAACGCTCTACTGGTCGTTCAATATATATATTAGATGAGCCAACAACTGGTTTGCATGTTGATGATATTAGCCGATTATTAAAAGTGTTAAATAAATTAGTTGATAATGGTGACACAGTTGTCATTATTGAACACAATTTAGACGTTATTAAAATGGCTGATTATATTATTGATTTAGGCCCAGAAGGCGGAGACGGTGGTGGTACTATCGTTGCGACAGGTACACCAGAGGATATTGCAAAAGTGAAAGGAAGCTACACTGGACAATATTTAAAACCAGTATTAGAAAGAGATACAGTTCAAGCATAATAGTTTATTGACCAATCTCTGAAAAAATATATAAAATATTAGCTACTCCATACAAATAGGCATGTTGATGTGTCTGGCATATATGGAGTAGTTTTTTGATATCTAGCATTTTATCCCATTCAAGCTTATCCAACCTTGCTGGATTGTAACGACGTAATCATTTAAAATAAATGGGATTACTAACCATTTTAGTAATTTTATTCAAAAATAATATAGGGTATGATAAAAACGATAGGATTTATTTTAGACTTTTGTACTTTTTTATATAGATTATCAGTCCTTTTTGATATGATAATGACATATGAAATTTCAGGAGAAATATTAATAGAGGTGAACCTATGTTAACAACAAAGAGTTTAATTGAACGCTTTAACCTTGAGCTTATAGCTGGGGAGTCGGGCTTAAATAAGCAAATAAAAAATACAGATATATCAAGACCAGGATTAGAAATGGCTGGATATTTTTCGCACTATGCCTCTGACCGCATTCAATTGTTAGGAACGACAGAATTATCATTTTATAATCTACTACCGGATGAAGAGCGCAAAGGACGCATGAAAAAATTATGTCGACCAGAAACACCAGCAATTATATTGACAAGAGATTTAGAGCCACCGGAAGAGCTTGTAGCATCAGCGAAAGAATTTGATACACCACTCATTACGTCAACAATTGCAACAACACAATTAATGAGCCGTTTAACGACTTTCTTAGAACATGAACTTGCACGAACAACTTCGTTGCATGGTGTATTAGTAGATGTGTATGGTGTAGGTGTACTAATAACAGGAGACTCAGGTATCGGTAAAAGTGAAACAGCACTTGAACTAATTAAACGCGGTCACAGACTTGTCGCGGATGACAATGTAGAGATTAGAGAAATTAGTAAAGATGAACTGATTGGTAGACCACCTAAATTAATAGAACATTTATTAGAAATTAGAGGTTTAGGCATTATAAATGTAATGACACTCTTTGGTGCAGGTTCCATATTGACCGAAAAGCGTTTACGCTTAAATATTCATTTAGAAAATTGGCATAAAGATAAATTGTATGATCGCGTTGGTTTGAATGAAGAAACATTGCGTATTTTAGACACTGAGATTACTAAAAAGACCATACCAGTTAGACCTGGTCGTAACGTAGCAGTTATCATTGAAGTTGCAGCGATGAACTATAGACTTAATATCATGGGGATTAATACTGCAGAAGAATTCAATGATCGCTTAAATGCTGAAATTATGCGTAATGGTAGCAACAATAAGGAGAATAAATGATGATATTGAATTACATTGATCCAATTGCATTTGAGCTTGGTCCAATATCTGTTCATTGGTATGGCATTATCATCGCCGTGGGTATATTATTAGGTTATTTTATTGCTCAGGGAAGTGTTAAACGCATAGGCTTTGATAAAGATATATTAATTGATATCATCTTTTGGAGTGCAATTTTTGGTTTTATCGTAGCTAGAATTTATTTTGTTATTTTCCAATGGCCTTATTATGCGCAACATCCAATAGAAATACCTATGATTTGGTATGGAGGGATCGCAATCCATGGCGGTCTGATTGGCGGTTTTATCGCAGGTATTATTGTATGTAGACAAAAAAATATCAATCCATTTCAAATTGGTGATGTGATTGCACCGAGTTTGATTTTAGGACAAGGTATTGGCAGATGGGGTAACTTTATGAATCATGAAGCCCATGGTGGTCCTGTGTCTAAATCATTTTTAGAAAATATGCATATACCAGACTTTATTATTAACAATATGTATATTGATGGCCAATACTATCACCCAACGTTTTTATATGAATCCATATGGGATATTCTAGGTTTTGTTATATTAATTTCATTAAGAAAGCATTTACGTATAGGTGATACTTTTGCACTATATCTTATCTGGTATTCTATAGGTAGATTCTTTGTAGAAGGTTTACGTACAGATAGTTTGATGCTCACGAGTGATATACGTGTTGCGCAACTCATGTCTGTCGTACTTATTGTTGCGGGCATTGTCCTTATGATAATTAGAAGAGTGAGATATAATGCACCAAGATATAAAGATGTTGGCCCTTTAACATGGTCAAAGCAAAAGGTGAAGTGATAGAATATAATGCGTGACTTAAAAAAGCTAAAAGTTAATGGTAAAAATCCATTATGGCATATGTATCGCTACATAAGCCATGTCAAAATGTTTAAACAAACAGTGATTATAGAAGTTTGTCGTTACTTACCTAATGTGAAATTAAAACATTGGATGTATCGTAATTTATTAAATATGAATATAGGTGCACATACTGCATTTGCTTTTAAAGTTGTACCTGATTTATTGCATCCCGAGTATATAACGGTTGGTGAAAACTGTATCATAGGTTATAACACAACTATTTTAACGCATGAATTTTTAGTAGATGAATTTCGAACAGGGCATGTCTATATTGGAAATCACACGTTAATCGGAGCTAATGTAACAATCTTGCCTGGGGTAAAAATAGGAGATCATGTGAAAGTTGGCGCAGGTACTGTTGTATCCAGAGACATCCCGAATCACACGTTAGCATATGGAAATCCAATGCAACTGAAACAATGACTAAATACAGGAGGTGAACATGGATGGCGCAAAACAGCAATGAAATTATTTCAATGAAACTTGACAGTCCTTTTTATAAAAAATTAGCTGATCAAAAATATCAACAGCAAGATTATAAAAAGGCAGCAGAATACTATGAAAAAGTGCTTGAAATGTCACCCCAAGAAATTGATGTTTTTGAAATTAAAGTAAAATTATCAGAATGTCTAGCACATCTTGGTTATAACAATAGAGCAGAACATATTTTTTATGAAATGATTGCTAAACAAGAATCGATAGTGGATAGTTACTATCAACTCAGCCAATTAAATATTACGCTCAATGAAGCAAATAAAGCCTTTTTATTCGGAATGAATTATGTCATTTTAGCAGATGATGACGACTACCAAGAAGAATTAGAAGAAATGTTTGAGGTTACTTATAACTCTGAAGAAAAGATTGAGGTTGAGTGCCAATTATTTGCGGTTCAGCTCATTTTTCAATATTTATTTTCACAAGGCAGACTGCCCGAGGCAAGAAACTTTGTTTTAAATCAAAATGAAGCGATTCAAGATCATCGAGTAGTTAGAAATTTATTAACCATGTGTTATCTTTACCTCAATGAATATGATACTGCTAAAGTAATGTTTGAACGTTTGCTTAATGAGGATAATACTGATGTACATGCACTTTGTCATTACACTTTATTGTTATATAACACCAATGAAAAAGAAAAATATCAACGTTATTTGAATATTTTAAGTAAAGTCGTACCTATGAATGATGATGAATCGTTCAAGTTAGGTATTGTACTTTGTTATTTAAAACAATATGAAGCTTCTCAAAAATTGCTGCAACCACTTTATAGAAAAGGGAAATTTCTCTCTATACAAATGTACAATGCATTGAGCCACAACAATTATCATCTCAATCATATCGAAGATAGCAAATATTTTTGGTCTAAGTTACAAGAAATATCTAAGGTTGATGTAGGTTATGCGCCTTGGGTAATTGAGCAAAGTAAGGCGTATTTCGACCAACAAGTATTGCCACTATTATTGAGTGATGATAGTCATCGGAGGTTATACGGGATTTTCTTATTAAATCAATTAAAGGGTCGTGAAGTCTTACTGACACAAGACATATGGGCTGTTTTAGAAGATATGAATGATTATGAAAAATTATATTTAACTTACCTCATTCAAGGTTTACAGTTAAATAAGTTAGATTTTATTCATAGAGGCATGTTAATGTTGTATAATATTGAATACTTGAAAAATAACTCAGAATTATTTATCGTATGGATTGATAAAGCAGAGGCGATTATAGCAGAACAAGCAGATTTAACTAATGTAGATGATTATGTGGCTGCTTTTGTTTATATGTATTATCGGAGTATGGATACTAAGATTACTAAACAACAAGTATTAGAATGGTTTGATATAACGGCTTATCGTTTAAATAAAACAATAGACTATTTGGTAAGCATATAATTTTATGAAATGCAAGAAATCATATATAATGCGTATAATGAATTAATAAACAGGAGGCAATTTAAATGGCTGAACAAGTGGATTTTGATGTTGCGATTGTAGGTGCAGGGCCAGCTGGTATGACTGCTGCCGTGTATGCATCACGTGCAAACTTAAGTACTGTAATGATTGAACGTGGTATGCCAGGTGGACAAATGGCAAATACAGAAGAGGTTGAAAACTTCCCAGGTTTTGAAATGATTACTGGGCCAGATTTATCAACTAAAATGTTTGAACACGCTAAAAAATTTGGCGCAAAATATCAATATGGTGATATCAAATCAATTGAAGACAAAGGTCGATATAAAGTCATAAATCTTGGCAACAGTGAGATTACTGCACGAGCTGTGATTATATCTACTGGTGCTGAATATAAAAAAATCGGTGTGCCCGGTGAACAAGAATTAGGTGGCCGTGGTGTGAGTTATTGTGCGGTATGTGATGGTGCATTCTTCAAAAACAAAAAATTATTTGTTATCGGCGGTGGAGATTCAGCAGTTGAGGAAGGTACATTCCTTACAAAATTCGCTGACAGTGTAACAATCGTTCACCGTAGAGATGAACTACGTGCGCAAAAAATCTTACAAGATCGTGCTTTTAAAAATGATAAAATCGACTTTATTTGGAGTCATACACTTAAAACAATCAACGAAAAAGACGGTAAAGTTGGTTCAGTTACTTTAGAATCAACAAAAGATGGCGCTGAACAAACTTTCGATGCTGACGGTGTTTTCGTATACATTGGTATGAAACCATTAACAGCACCATTTGAAAATTTAGGCATTACAAATGAAGTAGGCTATATTGTCACTAATGAAGATATGAGTACGAAAATCCCAGGTGTTTATGCTGCTGGAGACGTACGTGCAAAAGGCCTACGCCAAATCGTAACTGCAACAGGTGACGGCAGTATTGCAGCACAAAGTGCAATTTCTTATATTGAAGAATTAAAAGATACTATAGAAGCATAAGATTAAAATATATTATTTATAGAATTTAATTGGATAATAACGGGATTCAGACAGGCTAGAATGTTTCAACCATACATTAATCATGTAGGTTTAGCATTCTAGCTTTTTTACATAATCGCATTTTAAGTGTAAGTGTGCAGTGTTAGCTCTATGAATCGCTTGTGTGAGGTATAAACCTAATATATGTATATTTCAGGAGCTATATACTAATTACGTCGCACAGACGCTAATCTATTATAAATTATGTTAATTGAAAAATTGAAAAGTGCTCAATTACATTTGTGGACACAAATTTATTTCATTTAAGTCAGTCTACATAGTACTTAGGGTCGATTAAGTGATAAAACTACTACCAAAGTCGTTTTTCATGTAAAATATAATGTGATAGCATAGTGGTCATAAACTGACTAAGTTAAAATGATTGCGTGGTTTGAAATAAAATTCCAGAACAATAAATGGAATGTCTAAAAATAATCTTTGGATGGTGTAAAGTAATGCAACGAGAAGAAAAAGAAGTGACTAAAAGTGAATTATTAGTTGTAACGGGTTTATCTGGCGCAGGTAAGTCAGTTGTAATACAAAGTTTAGAAGATATCGGTTATTTTTGTGTAGACAATTTACCTCCAATACTGTTGCCGAAGTTTGTAGAATTAATGGGTCAAGGAAATCCTTCGTTGCAAAAGGTAGCCATTGCCATTGATTTAAGAGGGAAAGAACTTTTCAAATCATTGATTAAAGAAATCGATCAAATCAAAAGTAACTCAGACATTATTGTTGATATGATGTTCTTAGAAGCCTCCAACGAAAAGTTGATCTCGCGTTATAAAGAGACACGACGTGCGCATCCATTAAATGAACAAGGGCAACGCTCGTTAATTGAAGCAATTGAAGAAGAGCGCAGTTTACTCTCTGAGATTCAAAGTTTAGCAAACTACACGATTGATACATCATTTATGAAACCCAAAGAGCTTCGTAAGCGAATTGGAGATTACTTTAATCAAAGTAATTATCAAATATTCAACATTAATGTAACCAGTTTTGGTTTTAAACATGGGATTCAGATGGATGCGGATTTAGTGTTTGATGTGAGGTTTTTACCAAACCCGCATTATGTAGATGAATTAAGACCCCTAACTGGAGAAGATGAAGCAGTATATAATTACGTTATGAAATGGAAAACAACAAATATTTTTTATGAGAAATTGATGGATTTATTAAAATTTATGATTCCAGGATATAAAAAAGAAGGTAAATCACAACTTGTGATTGCTATTGGTTGTACCGGAGGCCAACATCGTTCTGTAGCTCTGGCGAAACGCATTGGTGCAGAACTCAACGAAAATTTTGACTATAATGTATATGTGCATCATAGAGATGCTCAAATTGAAAGTGGCGTGAAGCAAAAAAATGAAAAGAATTAAACTTGTACTTATTGGCGGAGGTACAGGTTTATCTGTTTTAGCACGTGGTTTAAAAGATTTTCCAATAGATATTACGACCATTGTCACAGTTGCTGATGATGGGGGTAGTACGGGGA
The DNA here is from genome assembly GCF_038006605.1 of Staphylococcus sp. FSL W8-0271. Classification (NCBI taxonomy): domain Bacteria; kingdom Bacillati; phylum Bacillota; class Bacilli; order Caryophanales; family Staphylococcaceae; genus Staphylococcus; species Staphylococcus sp. FSL W8-0271. Next base: position 2,050,783 of record NZ_JBBOVM010000001.1, on the reverse strand, counting down.
AAATTAGAAGCGAAATGGATATTCCTGCACCAGGTGACATACGAAATGTAATTTCAGCACTCAGCGATTCAGAATCAACAATTGAAAGATTGTTCCAATATCGTTTTAAAGAAAATCAAGTTGAAGGTCATTCTTTAGGTAACTTATTAATAGCTGCATTAACGAATATGAATGACGATTTTGGACACGCAGTAAAAGAATTAAGTAAAATTTTAAATATTAGAGGTCGAGTAATACCGTCTACAAATTCCAGTGTACGCTTAAATGCAGTGATGGAAGACGGTGAAATTGTTTATGGCGAATCAAAAATTCCTAAAAAAAATAAAAAGATAGAACGTGTATTTTTAGAACCAGAAAATGTAGAACCTATGGAAGAAGCTGTTGAGGCGATAGAAGATGCTGACTTAATCGTTTTAGGACCAGGTTCCCTATATACAAGTGTAATTTCTAATCTGTGCGTTAAAGGTATTGCGGATTCATTATTAAAATGTGATGCGCCAAAGCTATATGTATCAAATGTTATGACGCAACCTGGGGAAACTAATCATTACACTGCTTTAGATCATGTTGATGCAATACATAATCACATGGGACGTCATTGTATAAACTATGCTATATGTAGTACTCAGACGTTTAATGCTGATGTTTTACGTCGTTATAAAGAAGATGGCGCAGATCCAGTTAAATGCAACATGAAAGATATGGAAGCACAAAATATAAAAGTTTTTACACACGAAAACCTAGTAGAAGTGTCACAAGAAAATTATGTTAGACATAATACAGAGGTCTTGTCTAAAATGATTTACGAGATTGCCATGAGTGAAACAGAAACGATTGAATTTAACAGAGATAAATAAAATAGTAAATAAACTAAGTATTAAACTTAGATAAGAAGGGGCTGAAGATGTATGAGCTTTGCATCAGAAATGAAAAATGAACTTACGAGAATAGAAGTAGATGAAATAAATGCAAAAGCAGAGCTCAGTGCACTCATACGGATGAACGGTGCACTCAGTCTTTCAAACCAACAATTTGTGATAAATGTTCAAACTGAAAATGCTACGACAGCCAGACGTATATATTCTTTAATAAAAAAAGTATTTAATGTTGAAGTAGAGTTACTTGTAAGAAAAAAAATGAAATTAAAAAAGAATAATATTTATATTTGTAGAATTAAAGCTCGTGCCAAAGAAATTTTAGATGAATTAGGTATTTTGAAGAATGGTGTTTTTACGCATGAAATAGATGAAGCAATGATCCATGAAGATGAAATGAAAAGAAGTTATCTACGTGGTGCATTTCTAGCAGGTGGATCAGTGAATAATCCTGAAACATCTTCCTATCATTTAGAAATATTTTCATTGTATGAAGATCATTCAGAAGGCATTACGAATTTAATGAATGAATATGAACTTAATGCGAAACATCTAGAACGTAAAAAAGGAAGCATCGCTTATTTAAAAGAAGCTGAAAAAATTTCTGATTTCTTGAGTTTAATCGGTGGTTATCAAGCGTTGCTTAAATTTGAAGATGTGCGTATTGTCAGAGACATGAGAAATTCTGTAAATAGATTAGTTAATTGTGAAACGGCTAATTTAAATAAAACCGTTAGTGCAGCGATGAAGCAGGTCGAAAGTATTCAATTAATAGACCAAGAAATCGGGTTAGATAACTTGCCTGATCGATTACGTGAAATAGCGAAATTACGAATAGAACATCAAGATATTTCTTTGAAAGAATTAGGCGAAATGATGTCTTCAGGTACAATTTCAAAATCTGGTGTCAATCATCGTTTAAGAAAATTAAATCAAATGGCTGACAAAATCCGAAGCGGTGAAACAATCGAACTTTAATTAGTTTTTCTTAAAAGAATGTGGCATTTATTACAAATGATAAGACTAAATTTAAAAATATATTAAAATGTTATTGAAAAAAACTACGTTTTGATATTATAATATTCTAATTAGATTTATAGATGACGCCTCATAAGAGGTGTCTTTTTTAATAGGGCTACATTTTCTGAGGATCTTACGATGCCTTATTAATACTAAATTAAGTTTTGACACTTAAATGTGCTGCTATTGTAATCTAAGTTTAGGAATAGCTAAGTCAATTATTTAGGCATGGATTGAATATATACATAACATATGACGTGATTATAGTTTAGATTAAATCGAACAGAATGGGAGTGAATAAATGTCAGCATTAATAAAAAATCATTATAAAAGTATTATCTTGTGTTTAGTTGGAACGTTTATTAACGCTATAGGTGTAAATTGCTTTTTACTAGGATCAAATTTAGGTGATGGGGGTACAGTCGGTATCGCACTAGCCTTGAAGTATACCTTAGGCTTTTCTCCAGCTTGGTCTTCTTTAGTTATTAATACAATCGTTGTTTTTGTTGGTTGGAAGTATTTAAGCAAAACAATCGCTGTTTATACCGTCATCTCAAACACGGCACTCTCATTCTTTTTAAGAGTAACTGAAAATATAAATTTAGGTATAGATGATTTTGTTATCAACTCTGTATTTGGTGGTGCAATTATAGGAATCGGTGCTGGACTAGTAATTTCTACAGGGAGTACACTTGGAGGCACATCTGTCATTGCTAAAATCATAAGTAAGTATTCAGAAATGAAAACATCACAAGGTATTTTTATTTTAGATGGTATTGTCGTCTTATCTTTCTTAATGGTATTACCATTAAAAAATGTGTTATTTACGATTATCATGTTATTCATTACAGAAAGAGCGACTTCATTTATCATTGAAGGCTTTAATCCTAAAAAAGGCGTTACGGTCATTTCTAGTAAGAATGAAATTATCAGTGACAAAATAAATTCCTTTACCGGTCGGGGCTCGACACTATTAAATGGAAAAGGCGGTTATGCTAAAACTGAAACAACGATGTTATATGTTGTTGTACCTCAGTCTCAGGTGACCAGAGTTAAAAAATTAGTCAATGAAGTAGATGAAAATGCCTTTTTAGTTATTCACGATGTGAGAGATGTTTTAGGCAGCACGTTTATCAATGTGAAATAATGGTGATATATTTAAGTAGTTAAATGTTTAAAAATAATCATAAAATCATTTTCGCGAAACTTTAAATGCTTGAATCACAATAGTTAAGCCATTTAAACGTTATAAATGAAGAAATTTGTTTTTAAATCTTATGAATCGTTGTTTTATATTTTACGTGGTGTAGAAATATAAAAAGGACTTTCAATGACTGAAAATAAAAGTCATTGAAAGCCCGATAAATCACTACTTAAGGTAATGTCTTATAACGAAGAACATTCAATTATCCCCTCGAAGGGCATATTATAAAGTGATTAAACGTTGTTATATAAGCTTTTTCTTTACTTTGTGGGGACTATTTGGGGACTGAAATATAAATTATAATAAAAAACCACCTAATATTTATTATTAAGTGGCTTAAATAGTTTCTAATAATTTCATTGCTTTTTCATCTTCACGTTCATAGGTTTCCTGAAGTAGGTGGGAGTAAATGGATTGTGTTGTGGCTGGATTGGAATGCCCTAAATGTTTTGATATATATAGTATTGAAAAGCCATGATGTATGAGTATAGAACAGAAACTGTGTCTTAGCGAGTGAATAGTTATCTCTTTTATATTTAGATTAGCACATGCTTTTCTCAGTACTTTGTTTACAGCAGCGTTAGTTATCGTTTTACCATCAACAGTAAAGATGTAACCACTGATATTAGTAGGTCGTGAATCAATAAATGATTGAATACGTTTCATAGTTACTGCATCAATACTTATTATTCTGTCTGATGTTTCGGTCTTGGTACCTCTTAAATGAATTTTATTATTTTTAATATCCAGATCTTCACGTTTCAATTTAGCGATTTCTGAAAATCTACCACCTGTTGCAAGTGCTACTAATAGCACAAGTGATGAGGTGGTATTTTTTTGTTCAAAATAATGTTTAAGTTTTTTGAATTCTGATTCATTAATAAACTTCATTTCTTCTGTTTTGGCTGGAATAGATGCGTGTAATTCTGCTTTGTATGTAGGGTTTTTAATAACATAACCTTCATGTATAGCATCATCGAATGCATTACGTATATAACTATTTAACTTTCTAATCGTTTCATAACTATGCGTTAAACCGTACTCATTGAGAAACTTTTGGTATTCAGTACGTTTAATATCTTTTAATAACTTGTGTCTAAAATGGTCTTTAATATGCTTGTATGCAGATTCATAATGTCTTTTAGTTGATTCTGATACGTGTGGTAGTTTATTAACTTCATACCATTGATAAAAATAATCTGCAAATGTTATATCATTACTTACAGCATAACCATTTCTCATTTTATATTCTAAATCCTCTGCAATTCGTTTAGCTTCTTGTTTAGTACGATAACCACCTTTTTGAACCTTTTTACGGTTGCCTTCATCATCTACATATGAGATTGAATATCTCCATGTTTTACCTCTTTTTTCAATGTAAGCCATAATATCACCTACTTAATATTTTAAATCATTGGGATCATACAATTTATTTATCAAATCCTCATATTCTTCAATGTGCTTGTTTGCAACATTTCTTTCAATAGAATTTAACTCTAATTGATGTTCCACTTCTCTTTTTTGCAATTGTACTTTTCTAATAAAATAGTCATTTATGAATTTATAAATATAATTTCTATCATCATCAGTCATTTTTAGTTTTCTGAAATATTTAGAGTTATATTTATCATCTAAATGAAATGAAATGTCATTAACTGGAAAACTAAATGTATCGTTAGTGACAGCATTTCCATTTTTTATATTCATAACATTAGGTGCATTTGTAGATAAAAACGAATCAAGTAAGGAATTGTCATTTTTAAAGTATTTTTCGCTAGTCAGATTTTTAACTTTATTTTTCATATCATATATTTCTTCGTTAGTTTTAGCCAAACCGTAAATATATGACTCTAAAAATCTTTGCGAGGGATTCTTTTTTTTGTCATTCTCTACAGATGATATATATGTGTATGAAAAATTAATTAAATTTGATAATTCTCTTACAGTAAATCCTTTTTCTTCTCGGAATCCTTTTAAAAGACTTCCTAAACTTAGTGAATTCAATTTAGACCCTCCATTTTTAATCAATTACACTGAATATTATAACTAGAGGACAAAACTATTTACAAGCGACAACTAAAATGCTAATATTTAAATATAATCTAGTTAAACAAAAAATATAAACTAGATTAACTAAGGAGGTGAAATAATATGTACTTAACAGTTAAAGAAGTATCTGAGTTGTTACGTCTAAACGAACATCACACGTACAAACTGATTAGAGAGAAAGAAATACCAAGCATTCGTTTAGGTAGAAAAATCTTAATTCCTAAACAGTCACTTATGGAGATGCTAAAACAAAAGGAGGCATAACATGATAAAGCAGATTTTTGATGGCAAAGAAATTAGATTCATAGAAAAAGATGGTGAGTATTGGGCAGTCGCTGGAGATGTTTCTAATGCTTTAGGTTATTCTCAAACATCAAACATGTTAAGGATGATAGATACAGAAGATGTGACTACTCACAATGTGAAGGTCACCTCAAATAGTAAGTTCGCAAGAAAGACACAACTAGTAAGTGTCATTTCTGAATATGGCATTTACGAAGCTATTTGGAATAGTAGACGTGATGAAGCTGATGAGTTTAAGAAATGGGTTAAGCAAGTTATTAAAGAGTTAAGACAAACAATCGGATTAAAGCAACATGAAGTATTCCACTTAATGGATAAGCAACATCAACGAAAAGCTATGGATGTTTTGCAAAAAGGTTTATCTAATCCCCAAAAGATTAGTTATATGAAATGTCAAACTGTAGTTAATAAATGTGTTTCAACATTATTTGGTTATGATAAAGCTTTAAAAAAAGATCAAATGAGTGAAGATATGTTAATTATTCGGCAACAAATTTTAGATGACACAGTCGATTTAATGACTTCTATTAACAAATTTGGTTTAGATATTTCAGTCAGTAAAACTATCTACAATAAATACTTAAATACACAAGCTACTGCTTAATAAGGAGGTGAAAATAATGCAAGAACAACTACAAGAAAGTGAAGGTATTGTAATTATCAATGAACCTAAACTTGTGTGGTCATTCAAAGATTTACAGTCACACATGCAATTATCAAGGAATTCAATTATGAAAAAACTATTGCTAAATCCAAAATTTAAAAAGGATATTGAAAGGTTTGTACATGAGCCTAAATCACAAGCAGATCATTACAAGTTTTTGGCAGAACCCATGAAAGAATATATCAAAAAGAATTTTACTGAAATATACAACGCTTAGGGGGGGTGATCCAATGAGAATGCTAATGACTTTTATAACTATACCATTTACCACAATTACATTCAGCACATTAATTCCAGATTTCTACATTGCACTGGTATTAGTAGTATTAGCAAGTTTTGGAAGTTACACGTTTTTTGATAACTATTTTAACGAAATTGAGAATAAAAAATTGGAGGAATTATAAATGAATAAATTAACTAAACAGGATTATAAAAATATAAAAAATGCAGTGAGTGAAGATCGTATTTTTAAAGGTAAGAAACACGCTAAAAAAATGACAGAACTATTAAAAAAACGCCGTGATAAAGATGCGTCAATTATAAGCAAGGAATATCCTAACTTGAATGATAATGAGATTTCAGAAATCCTTGATGATTATAGAAATTATAGTGAGCTTGTGCAGGCGATAGAAATTTTTACAGACTTTCCTATAAATTATGAGGATTCTAACGTACGTCATTTTATTACCAAAGACGATATTGAAGAATTAAAAATAGCTATCGAAGAAATGGAAAATTTTGTGAGATTTTTGGAGGTTGAATAAGATGACAAACCATGAAAGCAGCCCACAAATAGAAATAGTTAGAGAATTTAAAAGTAAATATGGTAGAGAAATTGCACTCATGCTCATAAATGAACGTATTAATAATAGAAAATTGAGTAAAGATGATAGAGAAGTACATGAAATGCAACTTATTCAAGAATATATGAAATCTCAAGACATTAATGACAAATATATTGGCGAATTAGACATTCTTGATATGATCCAAGATTTTGAAACGATGATTCAAATGTCAGTATATTCAACAAACATATTAAAGAAAATGCGAGTTAAGAATTATGATATGGCTAATGAAATTAGTTATTTCTCACGCGAAGACGATTTGAACTCCCTCTGGCTTGCTAAGTTAGAAATCGAAAAGTTAATTAAAGCTATTGAGAAGCATAGACCGAATTACATTAATTTTTATAAATAAAGGAGTTTTACGATGAATTGGAATCAGAAAGATTTAATATGCGAATTTGAATTATTGAAAGAAAAAATTGATGACGTGATAACGACCCACGTGTGGCATGGTGATGAAATGTTCACTAAAAGAGATTTAACAACTAAAGAGGAAATGATGACTTACGCAATTGGTTATAACGAATCTCGTATACAACATGAACATACAACTGAGTTAATGGAGTCTTATCTCAAACAATTCGATAAATTAATAGAAAAATTGAAAGTGTTAGAAATAGAAAAAAGCGCATCTGTACAGTCGGCAAACTCAACAGATAACGCTTAATGCAATTTGGAATATTAATAAAAACAAGCATGGAACGGCTTATTTATATATTAATTATACCATTTCATGCCTTGTTTTTACAGTAGGAGGGGCAAAATAAATGGGCTTTGAACAAATAAAATTGCAGCATGATTTTAAATTAAAAATTATCGAGTACAAAAATTTATATTCCGATTCATTTGCTCAAAATAACGATGTAATGTGGTCGGAATGGCTTAATAGAATACAAACGCCAATGAATAACGATGATAAATATAAACGTGGTTTAGTCGTTTATGGAGATGTAAAAGACATGGAAAAAGACGGCAAAATCATTCAAAAGTACCGTAATGATGAAAACATTATAAACAGAAATACACTTGCACTTGATTATGATGATATCACTGATTTCAAAGGGTTATACAGTGCTATTTGTAAGCAATTAGAGGGCTATTCTTGGGCATTCCATACAACCTATAACCATACTACAGATAATCCTAGAGTACGTCTTATGCTGCCTATAAATGAACCAGTGAGTGCAGATGATTATAGGAAGTATACGCAAGCATTAGCGCAGAAAATTGGCCACAAAATTGATGAAGGCAGTTTCCAACCTTCAAGAGCTATGGCGCTACCAGTAAAGCCAGATAAGAGTATACCATATATATTTAAATATAATGATGCACCTGCAATCACTATAGGTGATTTAAATGAGTTGTCGAGAAATATCGATAGCCAAAAAAATAAACCAATTACTATTAATTATTCAAACCAATATAAAAAACGTGATTCGTCTTATTGGCGTGATCTTGCGTTTGGTGTAGGAGAAGGCGAACGTAATCAAGCGCTAGCATCAATTAGTGGATACCTACTGCGAAGATATGTAGATGCCAACCTAGTATATGGCCTTGTGATAGCGTGGGGCAAATCATGTAATCCACCTATGGACGATGGAGAGATAAACAAAACATTTAATTCAATACTCAAAAAACATATGAGCAACTAGAGGGGGACGGGATATGACAGTAGAGGAAATGGAAGTAACACAAGATGAAATTTTTGAAAATATGAAAAAATTACAAGAAACGAACCAACAACAAAATTGGCAAAGTAGACTAATAGCTAATAATAGTGGTACAGGTTATGCTAAATACTTTTACAATGGTGAGTTGATTCTTGAAAATGATGAAAGTATTAAGGATTTAATCCAATATGATTTGATGGAATATAGAATAAAATTAAAGCGATTTCCTTATTGGCGTAAGAAAAGTGATAAGCGCTATTACTGGTTAGATTATGATTCTAATGAAATACAACGCCATTTTGAGACAAATTACGGTATTGATTTTTCAGATGATAAAATTCTAAAAATGGTTATGCACGAAGCATATGCTAACAGTTATCACCCTATCCATTCCATGATTGAATCTAAAGAATGGGACGGCGTAAAAAGAGTTGATGATTTACTAATAAAATATCTTGGTGCAGATGATACGAAATATGTGCGTTCGGTAACTCGTAAAACATTAGTTGGAGCCGTAGCACGTGTTTATAAGCCTGGATGCAAGTTTGACACTGTATTAACGATAATGGGTGGTCAAGGGTTAGGAAAGTCAGAGTTATGTAAGAGATTAGGAGGAGATTATTACAACCCTTCTATAGGAAAGTTGAAAGACGATGAAGATAAGAAAAAGTTACAGGGTAGTTGGATTTGTGAGCTTGAAGAATTAGAAGCACTAAAAAAATCCACCACAGGTGAAGCTAAGGCTTTTATTAGTACACCTATAGACTATTACCGTTCTTCGTATGGTCGATTAGTTGAACCCCACCCTAGGCAATGTATTTTTATAGGAACAACCAACGATGCTGAATTTTTAAAAGATAGTACAGGAAATAGAAGATTTTTGCCAGTAGTCGTGGGCCAAAATAATAAGACTGGCGATTTATTTGAGGATATGACTTCTGAATTTGTCCAGCAAGTTTGGGCTGAAGCTAAATACTATTATGATGAAGGCGAAAGTTTAATACTTGACGACAAAGATTCTGAAACAGCATTAATGTTACAAGAAGCTCATACAGAAGCAGACCCTTACCAAGGTATTGTTGAGGAAATGATTAAGAAACCTATACCATCAGATTATTGGTATAGATCATTAAATGAAAAGCGTTGGGTTATGAGTGAATATGTAGATATAGATTATATAAAAACTTATGACGATGGTAAAACAATAGAATTGCCAAATATTAGACCTGGAGCTTATGAGTGGCGAGATAAAGTATCTGCACATGAAATTTGGCATATAGCTTTAAAAAACGACAGAATACCTAAACGCAGTGAATTGAGACAAATAAATGAAACTTTAAGAAATAGTATATATACCACACAAGAACATGACAAATTAAGGTTCGGTGACGGTATAGGTAGAGTTAAAGGATTTACGGTTGATTTAAAACCATATCACGAAGAATTACACGAGAATTGTTGTGGATCGTCTGGTCCATAACAATGGAAAGTGACTGTCACTCTGTCACTGTAGTAAAAAGTCTAGGGTGACACCTTGAGTGACAGGATAAATGTTGATATACCAACGTTTATAGGGTCACTGTCACTCTGTCACTCTAATAATTAAGGTAAAAGTTGAAAATATAAAAGCATATATTTTAAAAGTGTGGGTTTTTTTTAGGGTGACACAGTGACACTTTGGCCTGAATGCATGCGGCTCTAAGGCTCAACCTGTCACTCTACGCTATTTTAATAAGGGACCGTCACTTTAATAGAGTGACAGCATATGATATTAGGAGGACAACAATGGATAAAAATAATATTAAACAAAAAGTATTTGAATATGTAGATGGCCATGAAGAAACATCGTTTGTAGAAATTGAAAGGGTTTTTGAAGAACATGGTTTCAATTATGAAGGTGATCTAACTTTAACTGGTACAAATAATGAAACACTTATATTATGGATCAATTGGAATAAAGAAGCTATTGAGGTTGTTACGGAATTAATGGCTGAAGAAAAAATATATATGGATGCATGTCAGCCGTTATATTATCTAATTGATGGTAAAAGCATAAATTTACCAATTCCTAAAAGAGCAGGCACTAAAAAACCACATTGGCTACCAGTAGCTTTTTCCACTTTATAAAATATGTAAAAAAATGCTATAAAAAACATCGCAAAAAGCGCTTTTAATCCAGTCGTACCATGTGTTTAAGGCGTTTTTTATGGTATAATATAAGTATATTCAAAATACACAAAATGAGTATAAATTCATATAAGAGGTGATGAGCTGAATCACCAAAATATTGCTTATAAAATTATGATGACACTTCCTGCAAATGTGAATAAGGTATCGGATAGATATATTAGTTCATTGGTAAGAAAACATACTAGGAAAAAGAAAGATTTTATCGAAGTAAAACGCATAATAAATCAAAAACGAAAGAAGGCATTTAATTATGGTAAAAACAGTACAAGACAATACAATCAATATCTTTGATAATCAAATTTATGATAAGGGTGTTAAGGCAAAAGAGATTAAACAGAAATACCATCAGCTAACAAATCGTATTAAACAGCTTAATAGTAAAATTACACATTACCAAAATAATGATGAATTTGCAGAAGCAACAAAATTAAAAAGTCTACAATCAGATTTAGAACAGGAATTAATCGAAGTCGACGAACAACTTAACTCATCAGATTATAAAGTAACTGAAGAAGAATTTGACCAGTTCTACAAGGCATACAACAAAGAAATGACAGGATTTAAGGATGAACATCAAAAACTAGCGAAAGAGATGCAGGATAAACTGCAAGATGTTGTGAAAGTGTATCGTAAAATGATTGAGAATAAAAATGAGGCTGGTCGTCGTATATCTCGTGAACGTTATGTTAAGCAAGAGAAAAATAATCCTGGTAACATTTACAACCAGTATAAAGGCCAAATGCTAGACCATGAAATTAATTTAGGTGATGGCAACAAGTACAACGAACAAACGACTCCTAGAGGCTATGCATGGCAACTGGAGAAAGCATTAGATACCGTTTCTCGTGATGAGTTCCAAAAATATCATTATGGCAAGAAACAATGGTAAGGATGTGAGTATATGCTAACAACAATCAAACAATCAGATAATAACGTTAAATATAATAAGCAAAAGAATCGAATTACAGTACAAGCACTTACAACTGATAAACCTGTAGAAATGGGAACGACCAAAACAGTAGATCCTAACTATCAGACATTTAAACCATATGAGTTAGATAACAATGTATTTCAAGCATTAAAAGACAATGACAAGCTATGTGTGATGTTAGACAACAATAAAGATAGTAATATCCTAGCATCGATACATCGTGGCAATTTAACAGTGGTAGTCAATAAAGGACTGTATGGACTGTCTATAGAAGTGGATGACAAACCAATTATGCAAGAATTTATAAAGTTAGTGCAGCATAACAAAGTTAAGAGTGTACAAATCTATACAGATGAAGTGACATCGATGAATAAGCTCATTGAAAAGATTGGTAAAATAAAAGCAATTTCTATTAATACTAGATAATATAAAGTAGCATTATGACGGCGTTCATGGTATAATATAGATATTAAAGATATACTAAATCTTTAATGTTGAGCGCTCAGTATTAAAGTCTAAATTAGCCATTGGGCATTTAACTCCTTGTTATTTTCATTAGTTCCTAGTTCTTCTGTACGTTGGTTTAGACCATCACTATTAATTGGTGGTGGTCTTTTCTTAAAGTATATATGTGAAAGTAATCACAATGATATATTTGGAACGCATTCAATGTGTAGCAGATACTTCAACATAGTATATAAAAGCACATGCAGTTATAAGACCCAAGTATTAAAGGTGCAGGCAAATAATGAGCATAGATAATAAAGCGCCATCTGTTATAAAGTGCCCAAGCATTAAAGACACTGTGTATTAAAGCACACTGCTTATTAAGGTGGATAGTTTAGAGGACTGCACAATAAAGTACGCAGTGATTAAGCTACCTACATTAAAGGTCGGGTTATTAAGGACACAGTTTATAAGGTCACTACTTTTAGTATAAGGATTAGATCCAACTAATGAGATAGTTCACACAGAAGTTTCATTGTGATTGTTCATCAACATTCAAAGAGAAGAAATGAATTGTAATTGATATTTGATTTCTAATTAAGAATGATTAATCCAATTAAGATAAATTGTTTAAGTTAATTCATTTGTTGAAGTTCAATTGTTGATTGAGTTCAGAAGATAAATGATTTCATTTGTTGAATCAATTCAGTTAAGAAGTTCATTAAGAGAAGAAAGTAAATGTAAAAAGTAATTTCAGATTTGAATTACAAAAAAGTTTTAAAGAATTATTTTCAAAATAATATTTCTAATTTCAAAATAAAAATTAAATTCAAAAATCAAAATGAGATTTAAAAATATAAATAATAATTGTTGTTCGTAAAGTGATAAGCAAGAACAATGTTAGAAGCAATTAGGAGATACAAAACGTTATAACTAAGCATGAATACTTTGCATTATACAATGCCATTTGTAGCCATTTAGAGAGCTATACAGAGCATACATTTATTATTTAGTTTTTAGGTACTCAACAATCTTACATGTGGCTTAAATGGGCTTAGAATACGTTGTATGAAAAGAGTAAAAAGTAACTAAATTTAGATTGAAAATAAATTAATTTTGCCCAGTAGATAATTAAAGTAGTGGTGGAAATTTTAACGGATAGATTAATTTTATCGGCAGTGAAAAAAATTTTCGGATTGAGATTCAAAAAATAAATTTCAAAAATATTTTTGGCGGGGCTTCGAACAACGCCCGTCACATCAAGGGTTGAGAACAACGAGCCCGTCTTATCTGGAACCGCATCTTGAAATGAAAAGTTAAAATTGTGTAATTTTTCACAACATATGCAGGCGATATAGATTAAATTTAAGTATATAACGCCCTATTATCAAGATAATCATGTTCTCAACGCAATATAGGGCTTTTCTCAGTAGCGATTATCGATGAATTAGTAAAGTTTTTAAAACCAATATGGTCAATCGATATTCGAAATTGGTCGAAGATTAAAGCATGTGAAAGAAAATGACCTAGCACATGGCGAATTTATGAATTGGGTTAGAAAGATAGGAATGAGTCAAGCATCCGCTAATAAATTTATGAAGATTGCAAATGATCCACAATTAAATTCTTCTCCGGCGAAGAATTTAGGAGTAACTGTTTTATACGAAATAGCAACTTTGCCAGAAGAAGAACGAAATAAAGAATATATCACTTCTAGTGGCGAAGTTAAGACACCAGACGAAATGACACGAAAAGAATTACGCGAATTAAAAAAGCAAATCAAGCAAGAACAAGAAGAAAAAGCCCACCTCGAATCCCGACTTGAACAAGCACAACGTTCTGAATCAATTGCACGTAAGCAACTAGAGGAATATATTTCAATACATAATATTTATAGGAGATGATATAAATGTCACAGAGAAAACTATTATCACAACAAAAAGCTTATCGTACCAAAGATGTACAAGAACAAAGAAATGCGACTGAGAAAGCTATGAATGAGCTTACACCTTTATCAAAAGAGCCACCCGATTTTTTAGACGATGATGCTATTCAAGAATGGTATAGAGTGCTTCCACTTATTAATGAATTACCTATAAAAGATTTAGACAAAGGTCTGCTTGCTACTTATTGCCAAACATATAGTAACTACAAAAATGCCACACTCAAAATTCAAGAAGAAGGTATGGTAGTTGTGACTGAACGTGGAAGTAAGCTCTCACCTCATTACACAATACAAAGGGATAGCGTGAATACAATGAACGCCATATGTCCCAAATTAGGCTTAACTGTTGAGGCACGTCTCAAGATTATGGAACCTAAGACAAAAAATGAGTATGATCCTGTAGGTGATTTTGTGACAGGTAAGAAGCCTAAATCAGTATATGAAGAGTTTGGCATAGGCAAAGATGACTGATAGGTTAGAAAACTTTGGGGAATTGAGCTGTTACTCTTTTTTGAGTAATAGCTACATAATCAACATTTTTAAATACTTATCTAGCTATAGACAAAAATGTCCGTTACTACATAACTATTTTTGTTATCTACTTAGGTTGTGACGTTTTTGGTATACCCTTTAATCTTAAAATATATGATGCGTAATTTTAGCAAGAGTCAGAACGACAATTAATTGGAATGTATAAACTAATAAATAGCAAATCTCGTTGCACAAACTTAAATATATAATAATGCGTGCCAAATTTTGGTAAGAAATGGATTTCTGTAACTGTTGCAGAAACTTATAAGCGTTTATATAACTATATAAAGAAATGAGGTTATAACATGCATCTAAAACCCTGTAAGCAAGTATTAAGATATTATCCTGCAGAAAAGATAACCGAATACGAGCTATTAACTGCTTATAATCCCATGTTTATTAATCGTAAAATACAAACCATTGAAGAACAAATCGAATGTATGTATAGCCTTAATACGTCGCACATGACATGTGATGATGTGATGGGTGTAGTCACAACTTCATATCCTTTAGAAAAGTTAGTATGTTGGATTGTTGAGAAAAAAGACGAGCTGGATAGATATAAAAAACAATCAAATAAACGACTAAATTTGGTTAAAAAGCTAATCAAACACTATCCTTCGTATGAACAAAAGGCTATCATTCAATACATGCAGTCAAATGGCTCATATAAGCCACACGAAACGATTGAGAAACTGCAGAAAGATTTATATCAAGTCCATCATAAAAACCGTTCACAACGGCGTGAGAAGCACATACAAGCCAATAAAGTGATTTATAATGACTATATCGAAACAAAACGTGAAAGCCTGCAAAATGAACGTGAGGTGCTTGCCATATGATTATTGAGTATCAAGATGTGAACTATAAAATGTTATCCAAGTATATGTTGAACTATCACAGACTTTGTGACTGGTACATCAACAGACCTCATAACGTCAATGACCTTCAGTACCGAAATATATGTGATATGGTTAAAGGTATAACTGCTGTATATAATGATTCTTCTTTATTAAAACAACAAGTTATCAAGTTGACGTGGTGGGACAAGGAAACCTTATCAGATGACGTTATTTGCGACATTATCGGTATTAAACAAAGAGCATTGTTGCGTGCTAGAACGTCTATATTAGATCGATTGGCGAGTGAAATCGGCTATGTATGATAAAAAGACGATTAAACAGTTTATATTGAGCTGCCACGAGCATATTAACGATGATTATGAAGATAAACCCATTGAAACAGATGATTTCTTTGAGGTAGGTGCTGAAGTTGACCATAAGCGTATAGATCAAATGAATACAGAAGATGCGATATTTTTAAACGAGCTAGAATTGGCTGCCGAAACAGTAGGAACATTCAAAGAGTTTAATTTGTTTTTACTGATGGTAGAGGGGAAAACTTACAAAGATATGGCTCGTATATTCGAAGTAGGCGAGCAGAGAGTTAAGCAGATGTTAGACAAGTTAATAGTTAAAATGATTAAATATTTGCAATATAACTAAAATTGTATATAATAGGTAATGGAATCACTTATCACTTTCTTACGAATACACACTAGACGACTTTTAAAGTCGTCTTTTTATTTGGTTATTAATACAACTAAATTTTTTAATCACATTAGAGTGAGTATAGAATAGGCTTATTCTGATATTTAATGCTATAGTAAACTTACATACAGCTATATATATTATTTTATAATTATTAATTTTTGCTCATACCAATTGCCAAAGTAAGTTACGGGGTGGTTATATGCTTGATAGTTCAATGTCATGTTAAAATATATTTATCAGTTTTTTAGCATCATAACTCTTAATTTACAAGGCAGACAGTCTAGTCTGTCTTTTTTTATTTAAATATATGAACTAGAGTTCTATTATATTTACGAGGTGATTATAAATGAAACTCAATTTAGACTGGAATAAAGAGTTTCAAGAGTTTCAAGATATTTTGAATTCAGGAATAAATCCCGAATGGTTATATAATGCTAAAGCAAATTTGATACTTAATCCAGCATATACTGGACAAGGTAAACAATTTTTCTTTACTAAAGATATTATTGAAGCCAGTAAAAGAATTCCTTTTTATTAAATTAAATATTGAAAGTAGGTATTTAAAATCAATAAACGACTTCAAAAAGAAAAACTATGGAGTAGATATAAATATGAAGTTTTGTGGCATGATCACAATACTTATAATGACATTAGATATTTGATGAATAACGATGCTGAAATCGAATTAGTTCAGCAAAAAATTCAATACGCATTAAGTAAGAAACCATCTAAAGGTTCAATAATTAATGCCTTTTGTCATATGTGGGGGTATTTCAAAAAGATAAGCACCGAACAAGAAAAACAGAAATTTATAAAATTAAAAACAGATTTTGAAAATCAATTAATAAATGAAAGGAATTTAATTGATTTTATTAAGAGGTTAGCTGATTTATATGAAGTTTCTTATTTAAAACAGTCCTCTATTATAAGTGATCTAAATCTAAATAGGTGAGTATAGTTTATAGGTAGTTATTATAACTTTGATCTGCTTTTTAATATTTAAATTAATTTAATATCTTTATTGCTATTTATGTTATACATTCGATTATATTACAAATAAATAACCAAGGAGATTATATATGGATTACAAAAAAGAAATCAATAAAATAGGTTGGAACTCAAAAGAAGTAGAAAATAGAATCGAAAGTTTAATAGATGATGGATTTATAAGTTCAAAAGAAAATGACAATGAAAATATAGAGAATCTTATTGAAAAAGAAAGTGATAACTCTACACTAAATGAATTTTTAAATAAATAAAAAACCTATAGGCTTATTTCATATAAATTTGTTAAGTGTGTTGACTGATTTGATTATATTATTACAAGAAAAAATCCAGACCAGAAAGACCTTATAATCTATAGTATGTTAATTATAATTATATGTTTAATGGCCATTTTTACAATTTGACACATTATTTTAAATTATGCAATTTAAGAAGAAAAGACAAGCGCAAAGCCTGTCTTTTCTTACTTGTGTGTTTTAATAATAATAATAATAATAATAAAGGAATGTGAATTGTATGTCTATTTACAAATTATCATTTCCTCATAGTTTGGTCAAGCAAAATAAAAACACTCACCTGTTGGTGAGCGTTAGTAACTAAATTTATCATTACATGCTCGTTGATTGTCATTTTACTTAGGGATTCTATTAACAAAAATAATTTTCGAGTTAGACAAAATTGACGCATTAAATATCCCCTAATATATGTATTTTAATTAGTTGATGCAACGCAGACCAAATGTTAAAACTATACATTAAGGTTATTTGATAACTTTGAGCAAATTTTAAGCGTGATGTTATACATTTGGATTTGAATATATTAGAGAACTCTAAATTGAAGAGTCTGTAAAACAAATTACTCATATCTGAGTGATTTAAATTATCCAACTGGTAATAACTATAACAACACTTGTAAAATAGAGAGGACGTAAAATGCTAATCCATAAGGAGTGAATGAATCATTAGGGCAGACCAAAAGCCAATTTGCCCCCCCAGATTTGTAGACTCGGTGATTTTTTACCTGTTCTTTATTACACTATTACTTAAAATTGAGTAACAGCTCAAAAAAGTGCATGTACTAATGAAAACTCTAGTTTTAATATTGTTTATGTTTCTATATATATGAATATATGTTTAGCAATATAAAAATGGTAATAAATGTAATAATAAGTTTGTAAATCCCATACTTCTCTATCTTATAAAAGGTAGGGATGTATTTTGCGTTCTGAGAGAAGATTTGTGTTGTATTAAGAAGTTATAAGATGGATAATTATATATACAATACTTATATAGGATGAATTGTAAATGAATGAGATTTGTTTTTTATAATAGAATTAAATGACGGTACATTTTTCGTGAGTATGTAGAAAACGTTTGGAAAATTGATGAAAGTTTAGCTTTAAAACGGTTTGATAAAAGTAATAAAAAAGCGTTACAGAGTTAGGGCGTTACAGGAATTAAATCAAAACGAAATATCAGCTATAAAGGAAGATATGACAAAGAGCGAAGCACTTAAATTCGTAAGAGACACTGCTGTTAAAAGAAGAACTTTAAATAAAAATCAAAAGTTAAATGTTGTTCTTAATACCAAAGATTTAATAGAAGAATTGCAAGAGAAATCAAAAGAAAATAGATTAGCAAATTTGAAACAAAACAAACCGAAAAGCCCAGTTGAACCTATCGGTAAAAAAGTCAAGACACCAGTAAAAGAAAACGCTGAATTGGCTAAATTAGCAGGCGTTTCTGAAACAACATTAAAAAGAGCTAAGAAAGTAAAAAAAATCAGTAACATTGGTCGTACAAAAATGTTTAACCAAAATTATGTACTCAAAAATGATTGTGTAAAAAGTACGCACACAAAAAAGTTTATGTGCTATTACTCAAAAATGAGTATGAGGTTTGGTTTCTCAAAAAAAGAGCAACCAATGTACACAGTCAAAAATGACCACGTACTATTGCTCAAGAATGGACGATAGCAAACGAACAAAATTGTCTGATTGTACAACCGTAGTTATAACTACACATATAAGACAGTTACAGACAAAAAAGTCCATAACTAAATGTGAGGTGTCTAATGAGAACAGAAAAAGAAATGTTGGGCTTAATTCTTAATATTGCTAAACAAGATAAAAATATAAAAGCAGTATGTATGAATGGGTCTAGGGTTAATGAAAAAATTAAACCCGATATACATCAGGATTTTGATATTGTCTACATTGTTGAAAATTTAGAAGATATAATTGCTGATTTGGAATGGATAAATCAGTTTGGAAATAGAATAATAACACAGTTTCCAGAAGCGCAAGATTTATATCCATCTGAATTAGAAGAACGTTATCCAATATTAATGCTATTTGATGATTACAATCGAATAGACTTAACATTATTATCGAAAAATAAATTATCTGAATATTTGGTAGAAGATAAATTAATAAAAATACTTCTTGATAAAGATAATTTGTTACCAAAAAACAATAGTGTTAGTGAAGCAAGTTATTGGATAAGCAAGCCATATCAGAAATTGTTTGATGAATGTATAAATGAGTTTTATTGGGTTTCTACCTATGTAATGAAAGGTATATGGAGAAATGAGTTGCTTTATTCAATAGATCATTTGAATATATGTAGAAGAATGCTACTTTTAATGCTTGCATGGGATAAAGGTTATAAATTTGATTTTCAAGTTAATTTTGGTAAGAGCTTTAAATACTTGCCTAATTATTTAGGATCTAATAAAAATAGTGAATTGACTTCCACTTATCCTCATTTAAATACTAACGAAATAAAAGAAGCATTATATAAAATGACTGAAATGTTTGAGTATGCTGCAGTAATGGTCAGTAAGAAGTGTAAATTAAATTATGATACAGAAAACTATGCAGAAGTTAAGAAATATATTGGTTTTAATAATTAAAGTTCGTGCATAATGAGAGAAGTATTTACAAAACAATTGATTTTATAATGGGGACTAAATGGGGGCGCGAAATTCAAAACGTATCAAAACGAATGATACTATAAAATATAAAAATACCGACACCACAAGTGTTTTGACGACTAGTGATATCGGGTGAAAATGAGAAAATAACTTATTAATCCCCTCGAAGGGAATCGAACCCCTATTCTAAGAACCGGAATCTTATGTGTTATCCATTACACTACGAGGGGTAAATAACAATAATATTAGTGTACAAATCTTATAAGTGTTGGTCAACAATAATTTATACAGTTTAAGGAAATTCTAAGCGTTATTTTTTGACCATATTTGACTTTTAGGTTAAAATAAATTTATCAGTTAGAAATAAGGAGGCAATATTAATGAATTTAATACCTACAGTAATTGAAACTACAAACCGTGGGGAACGTGCTTATGATATTTACTCACGTTTATTAAAAGACCGTATTATTATGTTAGGTTCACAAATTGACGATAATGTAGCAAACTCTATCGTATCACAATTATTATTTTTACAGGCACAAGATGCTGAAAAAGATATCTATCTTTACATTAACTCACCAGGTGGTAGTGTAACTGCTGGATTTGCTATTTACGATACAATCCAACACATTAAACCAGATGTACAAACAATTTGTATCGGTATGGCAGCATCAATGGGATCATTCTTACTTTCAGCAGGTGCAAAAGGTAAACGTTTTGCATTGCCTAATGCTGAAGTAATGATTCACCAACCATTAGGCGGTGCACAAGGTCAAGCAACTGAAATTGAAATTGCCGCTAACCATATTCTAAAAACACGTGCTAAATTAAACAAAATTTTAGCTGAACGTACTGGTCAATCAATTGAAAAAATTGAAAAAGATACTGACCGTGATAACTTCTTATCAGCAGAAGAAGCTAAAGAATACGGATTAATCGACGAAGTTATGGTGCCAGAATCATAATATTTTGCATAAGTAAATTAGGATAAACAGATTATAAAACAAGTCACGACAATGTATGACTATTTCCAAATGTATGATGCATAAGGAAATGGTTGGCATGCGTGACTTGTTTTTTTAAATATATTGTAACTATAAGTTGTGTTTATTTAATAGATTTTGCTTTTTTATAAATTAATAAAATTGAAATAACTAAAGTTAACAAACCTATGATGAATAAAGTTATTGAAATAAAGATCATTATTGCAGGTTTTTCAAATGCTAAAATACCATTGGTGATGAGGAGCAAACCTGCAATGAATAATAAGATATGGCTAAAACTATCTCGTTTCATTTTTAATGGTACCTTTCTTAATGAACTAAATTTTCTAGTGCAAGTTTTAGGTTAGGATATTTAAATTCAAAATCTAGTGCTTGTAATTTATTAGGTAAAACTTTTTGAGTATCAAGTACTACTGTAGACATTTCTCCTAAGACAATTCTGAGCGCAAATGATGGCACCCACGTATAATGTGGACGATGTACCTCTCTTGCAATAGTATAACCAAACATATTTTGATGTTCTGCGATAGGTGATGTGAAATTAAATACGCCGTGCGCTTTATCATTATTGATGGTATAAAGTAGCGCTCTTGTTAGATCTTCAATATGAATCCAAGAATACCATTGTCTACCACTACCTATTTTACCGCCGACATTTAATTCATAAGGTAATTTCATTAATGGTAATGCACCACCTTTATTTGATAATACCATTCCAAATCTACCTATAATCACACGTGTTCCAAAGGATTCAAATTGACGTGCTAACCGTTCCCATTGATATATTACTTCAGATAAAAAGTCGAATGGTAATGTTTGATACAACTCAGTATATGTACGTGTTAAATCAGGTTTATAATAACCCACAGCGCTAGCGTTAAAGAATACAGATGGTTTTTGCTTCCTGTTTTTGAAAAGATCGTATAATGCCTGTGTAGATTGTAATCGACTTAGCATAATGTTTTGTTTGTGTGAGGAAGTCCATCGGTTATTTAAGCTAGCACCGGCCAAATTGATGACGATATCAATATCTGGAATTTGACTTTCCCAATTTGGTTCTGACCAATTTACATATGTGATTTTAGGGTGTGATGTAGCGTGTTTTTGTCTTGTTAATATCGTGATTTTCGAATCACTTTGTTGTATTGCCTCGATTAGCTGCGTACCTATTAGACCAGTACCGCCCGTAATTAGATAGTGTTTCATAGTATCACCTCATAGAATTGTAGTATTGAATCGTGCAGGCTTTAAAAGTAAAAAATCTCATGTTTAGTATGACAAAATTTATTCGAATTTTGTTCAAAAATATGTCATTTACTACGCCTAGGATGTATTTAAATTAAAATCAGATGTCGTTATAATAAGGGTACCTTCGATATTAATTAATCATCTCTTAATTATTTCGAGTATACCCCATAATATACTAGCGAAGGTAAAATTTTGACTCCCTTTAGTAGAGGTCTATACGATTATCGTGTAGGCCTAATTTTTATACCTTTTAATATATATTATTGAATAATAAGAAATAATTATGATGTCGTTTTAAAAAGGAAATTGAAGTACTACATATTATAAAATAAATAAGGCAATAATGCCAAAAGCGAGTAAAAATAAAAAAAGAACGAGTATAAAAAGTTTATAGCGTGTTTTGATTGGAACGTTTAATTCGTCATTGTCATTTTCGGTCATCATATGTCGTAAACCTTTAGGCTTTTGTCGTGATTGATCTGTTTCGTTAAATAAGTCGTACTTTTTCAAAATCTAGTCACATCCTGTTATGATATTACTGACAATAGTAGAATAATTTAAGTAAAAGTGTTGAAACAATCATTGAAATTAGATTAATATGAAGTTAAAAATAAAAAAGTTGTATATGATTATTTTACTATAGTTTGGAAGACAAAGTAATATCTACATTAAAATGTGGTTAATATGGTTGTTTAATCAAAGAAATAGTGTAAAATATAGTTCTAACATGAAGTTAAATGCCATTTGAAAATGATGATTTGATATAAATTGAAGTGAGGGGAGCATATGCCTAAGCATAATCAAAATAATAATTTTGATGATAAAGATAATAAAAAAATGAGTGGTTTTGCAAAACTTATCAGTGGATTAATTGTGCTACTACTTATAGGTGGATTAGTTTTTGCAATTTTTGCATTCGTAGATCATTCAAATAAGGCCAATGAACGTTTGGCAGATCAAAAACAAGAAGAAAAAGACAAAAAGAAAGAAAAAACAAAGGAACAAAAAGACAAGAAAAAAGAAAAGTCAACTGAAGAAACACAACAAACACAACAGACACAGCAAACTCAACAAGTTCCTCAAACACAACAAACGCAACAGACACAACAGACCCAACAAACACAGCAGCCTAGAACACAAGAACGAAGAACTACGGAAGAAAAAGATTCACCTGAAAAAACAAAAGAAGAACGTACTACTGAAGAACGCTCGACAGAAGAAAAAACAACTGAACCATCCACAGAGGAAAAAACAACTGAAGAAAAGACGAGTGAACCATCAACTGAAGAGCGCACATCTGAGCCTTCGACAGAAGAGAAGACCGATGAACCTTCTACACAACAACGAAGTACGCAACAAAATACCCAACAACGTTCAACACAAAACAATAATTCAAATTCAGAAAAAAGTTCGCAATCATCTGATGAAGATTAAATAGAATTTGAAAAATATATGCTTAGAACACGTGCTGCCATATGACAGTGCGTGTTTTTTGTAATGATTAATGGAACTTAAACACTGAAATGAAATATTGTAAATTATTTATAATACGAATTATAAAAGACAAAGAAAGGTTAAAATAGCAGGCTTACTAAATATGAAATGAAAGACAATAGCAGTATGATGGAAAAGCAGCCACCTAAACAACCAAAAGGTCCAAAATGACAGCCAATGTGTTTGTTGTAATTAAAAGATTGATATGGGTTTTTGTGAGAACTTTCTTTTGTTTGTTTAAAATAATCGTCATCTTTATATCTCTGATCTTCTGGGTCTATAACTTCTGGGTGTTTATTGTTAGACATGTATATTCCTCCTGATAAATATGATTTAAATTTATATTTATTTTAAGCATAAATGGTGATTGATTCAATGAAACGCATGTTAATGAAGTGATTTTAAAACATATCATTAAAAAATTAATGGGTAAATGATTATTAAAATATGGAATCGGGTATAATTATTCTATAGAGGAAAGAATTATAGAAGTTTAGAATTTACTTTATTTAAGACAAAAGTATTTCTCTTGCTTTTTTAAATGTATAGTAGTATTATTGCAAATATAAGAGGTTATATTTTTTTGTCCCAGCAGGGACGAAAAAAGTCAATCTATGGTTAGAACTTGACCCTTGTATATAGAAACGGAGGAGGATAGTAGTGAAAGACTTGATAAAAATTCAACAAAAGTTAGTTCCAGAAATTGTTGAAAAGATGTATCGTCGTTTTTCAATACTCACTACTATCGCTCAGTATCAACCCGTCGGTAGACGTAGTTTAAGTGAATATATGGATTTAACTGAAAGAGTATTGCGTTCTGAAACAGATGTTTTAAAGAAACAAGCGCTTATCAAAGTTAAACCTACAGGCATGGAAATCACTGAAGCTGGTGAAACGACAGTACGCCAATTAAACAGCTATTTTAACGTTTACTCGGATGATCATCACCTTGCTCAAATTATCAAAGAAAAATATGACATCAAAGATGTTTATGTCATTCCAGGTGATTCAGACACTGATAAAACGGTTAAAATTGAGTTGTCTAAACAAGCGGGACAGTTAGTTGAAGATGTTTTATATGATCACGCAACAGTAGCAGTTACAGGTGGCTCAACGATGGCATACGTAAGCGAATCTATGCATCGCCAACCTTACGACGTATTTTTTGTACCCGCTCGAGGTGGACTTGGTGAAAATGTTGTATATCAAGCCAATACGATTGCTGCCAGTATGGCACAGCAAACAGATGGAGATTATACAACGCTTTATGTGCCAGATAATGTCAGTGAAACAACCTATAACACACTTATGTTAGAACCGTCAGTGATACACACCTTAGAGAAAATTAAAGAAGCGAATATTACAATCCACGGCATTGGTGATGCGCTGAAGATGGCGCGAAGACGTCAATCACCTAGTGAAGTTATTGAAAAACTTCAACATCACAATGCCTCGGGAGAAGCATTTGGATATTATTTCGATGAACAAGGACAAATCGTTCACAAAGTAAAAACGATTGGACTTCAATTAGAAGACCTTGTATCGAAAAAGTTTATCTTTGCCGTTGCTGGGGGTAAATCAAAAGGAGAGGCAATTAAAGCTTATCTTTCGATTGCACCTAAAAACACTGTATTAATCACAGATGAAGGCGCGGCAAGTATTATCGCAAATAATAGTAATAAAAAGTGATTCCACTTTTTAAATATCATTTTAAAGGAGGCCATTATAATGGCAGTTAAAGTAGCAATTAATGGTTTTGGTAGAATTGGTCGTTTAGCATTTAGAAGAATTCAAGATGTAGAAGGAATCGATGTAGTAGCAGTAAACGACTTAACAGATGATGAAATGTTAGCTCATTTATTAAAATATGACACTACACAAGGTCGCTTCACAGGAGAAGTTGAAGTTGAAGAAAATGGTTTCCGCGTTAACGGATTAGAAGTTAAATCATTTTCTGAGCCAGATCCAAGTAAATTACCTTGGGGAGACTTAGATATCGATGTTGTATTAGAATGTACTGGTTTATTCACAGATAAAGAAAAAGCAGAAGCACACATCAATGCAGGCGCTAAAAAAGTATTAATTTCAGCACCAGCTAAAGGTGACTTAAAAACAATCGTATACAACACTAACCACGATACTTTAGATGGTTCAGAAGATGTTGTTTCAGGTGCTTCATGTACTACTAACTCATTAGCACCAGTTGCTAAAGTTTTAAATGATGAATTCGGCTTAATCGAAGGTTTCATGACTACAATCCACGCATATACTGGTGACCAAAGCACACAAGATGCGCCTCACAGAAAAGGTGACAAACGTCGTGCGCGTGCAGCTGCTGAAAACATTATCCCTAACTCAACAGGTGCTGCTAAAGCTATCGGCCTAGTAATTCCTGAAATTGATGGTAAATTAGACGGTGGAGCACAACGTGTACCAGTTGCAACTGGTTCATTAACTGAATTAACAGTAGTATTAGATAAAAATGTAAGTATCGAAGACGTAAATAACGCAATGAAAAATGCATCTAACGAATCATTCGGTTATACTGAAGACGAAATCGTTTCTTCTGACGTAATCGGAATGACATACGGTTCATTATTTGATGCAACTCAAACACGTGTTATGACTGTTGGAGATCGTCAATTAGTTAAAGTAGCAGCTTGGTATGATAACGAAATGTCATACACTTCACAATTAGTACGTACATTAGAATATTTAGCAAGTCACGCTAAATAATTTGATGTTCACTTTAGCTTAACAAGTATAGCGTTGTGAAATTGAATCAATAAGCTTAGGAGTAAGCGGGGAGCTCAACGCTTCTCCGCTTATTTTACTTTATTCATCCATCTGAAGGAGGAAGATTACATGACAAAAAAAAATGTATCTGATATAGAGTTAAAAGGTAAAACTGTACTTGTACGTGCAGATTTTAACGTACCTATGAAAGACGGTGAAATTACGGATGACAACCGTATCGTTCAAGCTTTACCAACTATAAAATATATTATAGAGCAAGATGGTAAAGTCGTTTTATTCTCTCACTTAGGAAAAGTTAAAGAAGAAAGTGATAAAGCAGAATTAACTTTAAAACCTGTAGCTAATGCATTAGCTGAAAAATTAAACAAAGACGTGGCATTTGTTCCTGAAACACGTGGAACACAATTAGAGCAATCTATCAAAGCCTTAAATGAAGGTGATGTGCTATTAGTTGAAAATACACGTTTTGAAGATTTAGAAGGTAAAAAAGAGTCTAAAAATGACCCTGAATTAGGTAAATACTGGGCATCATTAGGTGATGTTTTCGTAAATGATGCATTTGGAACGGCACACCGTAAACACGCGTCAAACGTAGGTATTGCAGCACACTTAGAAACTGTAGCAGGCTATCTAATGGAAAAAGAAATTAGATATATCGGTGGCGTTGTAGAAAACCCAGATAAACCTGTTGTTGCAATTCTTGGTGGTGCTAAAGTTTCAGATAAAATTGGTGTAATCACTAACTTATTGAAAATTGCAGATAAAGTGCTTATTGGTGGCGGTATGTCATACACATTCTTTAAAGCTCAAGGAAAAGAGATTGGCCTATCTTTATTAGAAGAAGATAAAGTAGACTTTGCAAAAGAATTGTTAGAAAAAGCAGGAGATCAAATCGTATTACCTGTAGATTGTAAAGTTGCAAAAGAATTTTCTAATGATGCGAAGATTACAGAAGTTTCTGTAGATGATATACCTGCAGATCAAGAAGCAATGGATGTTGGTCCGAAAACTGTAGAATTATTCAAAGAAAAATTACAAGGTGCACATACGGTAGTATGGAATGGACCTATGGGCGTATTTGAATTCAGTAATTTTGCAAAAGGTACAATTGGTGTTTGTGAAGCAATTGCTGAGATGAAAGATGCAAACACAATCATCGGTGGTGGCGACTCAGCTGCAGCTGCGATTTCATTAGGATATGCAGATGACTTTAGTCACATTTCGACTGGTGGCGGTGCATCATTAGAATATCTTGAAGGTAAAGAACTGCCAGGTGTAGTTGCGATTGCTAATAAATAATCGCTGATTTACGAGCAAAACTTGATTAAACAATAATCATAATTTACTAATAGGAGTGTATATAATGAGAAAACCAATTATTGCGGGTAACTGGAAAATGAACAAAACGGTTCAAGAGGCTAAAGATTTTATTAATGAATTACCAGCATTACCAGATACTAAAGAGGTAGAATCTGTTATTTGTGCTCCAACAATTCAATTAGATGCTTTAGTAACAGCAGTTAATGAAGGTAAAGCACAAGGCTTACAAATTGGCGCACAAAACGCCTTTTATGAAGATAACGGTGCATTTACAGGTGAAACATCACCAGTAGCATTAGCTGATTTAGGTGTGAAATATGTTGTTATTGGACACTCAGAACGTCGTGAAATCTTCCATGAAACAGATGAAGATATCAACAAAAAAGCACATGCTGTATTCAATCACGGTATGACACCAATTATTTGTGTTGGTGAAACAGACGAAGAACGTGAAAGTGGCAAAGCTAATGAAGTTGTTGGCAACCAAGTGAAAAAAGCTGTAGAAGGCTTATCAGAAGCACAATTGAAACAAGTTGTTATCGCATATGAACCAATTTGGGCAATCGGTACTGGTAAATCATCAACTGCAAAAGATGCTAATGAAATGTGTGCATTTGTAAGAGAAACAATCGCAGATTTATCTGGACAAACAGTTGCTGATGCAACACGTATTCAATATGGCGGTAGTGTTAAACCTAACAACATAAAAGAATACATGGCAGAATCAGACATTGATGGCGCATTAGTAGGTGGCGCATCACTTAAAGTGGATGATTTTGTACAATTGTTAGAAGGTGCAAAATAATATGGCTAAACAACCAACTGCATTAATTATTTTAGATGGTTTTGCAAATAGAGAAAGTGAGCATGGTAATGCTGTAAAACTAGCTAATAAACCTAATTTTGATCGTTATTATAATCAGTATCCAACAACCCAAATCGAAGCAAGTGGCTTGGATGTTGGACTTCCTGAAGGTCAAATGGGTAATTCAGAAGTTGGACATATGAATATCGGTGCTGGACGCATTGTTTATCAAAGTTTAACGCGTATCAATAAATCTATTGAAGACGGCGACTTCTTTGAAAATGATGTATTGAATCAAGCCATTCAACACGTAAAAGGTAATGATTCAGCACTTCATATTTTTGGTTTATTATCAGATGGTGGTGTGCACAGTCATTATAAACATCTATTTGCTTTATTAGAATTAGCCAAAAAGCAAGGCGTTGACAAAGTTTATGTACATGCGTTTTTAGATGGACGTGATGTAGATCAAAAATCTGCGCTTAAATATATCGAAGATACAGAAGCTAAGTTTAAAGAACTAGGCATTGGTCAATTCGCATCTGTTTCAGGTCGTTATTACGCAATGGACCGTGATAAACGCTGGGATAGAGAAGAAAAAGCTTATAACGCAATTCGTAACTTTGGTGGAGAAACATTTGAATCAGCTAAAGCTGGTGTTGAAGCAAACTATGCTAAAGACTTAACTGATGAATTTGTTGAACCATTTATCATCAAAGATCAAAATAATGGTGTAAATGATGGAGATGCAGTCATTTTCTATAACTTCCGTCCTGATAGAGCTGGTCAACTGTCTGAAATCTTTACAGATAAAGCATTTGAAGGCTTTAAAGTGGATCAAGTAAATGACTTGTTCTACGCTACATTTACAAAATATAATGATAATGTTGATGCAAAAATTGTTTTTGAAAAAGTTGACTTAACTAATACAATTGGTGAAGTTGCACAAGATAATGGCTTGAAACAGTTACGTATAGCGGAAACTGAAAAATTCCCACACGTCACTTATTTTATGAGTGGTGGTCGCAATGATGAATTTGAAGGCGAACGTCGTAGATTGATTGACTCACCTAAAGTTGCGACTTATGATCTTAAACCGGAAATGAGCGCTTATGAAGTCAAAGACGCACTCATTGAAGAGTTAAATAAAGGTGATTTGGACTTAATCTTATTAAACTTTGCCAACCCTGATATGGTAGGTCACAGCGGTATGCTTGAACCTACGATTAAAGCAATTGAAGCGGTTGACGAATGTTTAGGTGAAGTCGTAGATAAAATTGTTGATATGGGTGGTCATGCCATTATTACAGCTGACCATGGTAACTCAGATATGGTATTGACTGATGATGAGCAACCGATGACGACACATACGACTAATCCTGTACCAGTGATTGTTACTAAAGAAGGTGCAACTTTACGTGAAACAGGTCGACTAGGTGATTTAGCACCTACATTGTTAGATTTGTTACAAGTAAAACAACCTGAAGACATGACTGGTGAATCACTCATCAAGCATTAATTTGATAGAAACAAAACATGGACTGAAATTAGCAACATAAAAGCGTGTCACAGTTTAAAATTTGCTTAAAAGACTGATGACACGCATAATCAAATTGAAGTAATTAAATTATTTGTATTTATAGCATTTATAGCTATAATGAAGATGAAATTTAATATTTCTAAACTACTTATTATAAAGGAGATTACAAACATGCCAATTATTACAGATGTTTACGCTCGCGAAGTCCTTGACTCACGTGGTAACCCAACAGTGGAAGTAGAAGTATTAACTGAAAGTGGTGCATTTGGACGCACACTTGTACCATCAGGTGCTTCTACTGGTGAACACGAAGCAGTAGAATTACGTGACGGAGACAAAACACGTTATTTAGGTAAAGGTGTAACGAAAGCTGTTGAAAATGTAAATGAAATTATTGCACCTGAATTAATTGAAGGTGAATTTTCAGTATTAGAACAAGTCTCAATTGATAAAATGATGATTCAATTAGACGGAACTGAAAATAAAGGTAAATTAGGCGCAAATGCTATTCTTGGTGTTTCTATTGCAGTAGCACGTGCAGCAGCTGATTTATTAGGCCAACCACTTTATAAATATTTAGGTGGCTTCAACGGTAAACAATTACCAGTTCCAATGATGAATATTGTAAATGGTGGTTCTCACTCTGATGCACCAATCGCATTCCAAGAGTTCATGATCTTACCAGTTGGTGCAGAAACATTTAAAGAATCATTACGTTGGGGAGCAGAAATTTTCCACAACTTAAAATCAATCCTTAAAAACCGTGGTTTAGAAACAGCAGTAGGTGACGAAGGTGGTTTCGCTCCTAAATTTGAAGGTACAGAAGATGCTGTTGAAACAATATTAGAAGCGATTAAAGCAGTTGGATTAGAACCTGGTAAAGACGTATTCTTAGGCTTTGACTGTGCTTCATCTGAATTCTTCGAAGATGGCGTTTATAACTATGCTAAATTTGAAGGTGAAAATGGTTCAAAACTTACAGCAGAACAACAAGTTGACTATTTAGAAGAATTAGTTAATAAATATCCAATCATTTCTATTGAAGATGGTATGGATGAAAATGACTGGGACGGTTGGAAAGTATTAACTGACCGTATCGGTGATCGTGTTCAATTAGTTGGTGACGATTTATTCGTTACAAACACTGTTAAATTATCAGAAGGTATCGAAAAAGGTATCGGTAACTCAATCTTAATTAAAGTTAACCAAATTGGTACATTAACTGAAACATTTGATGCTATTGAAATGGCTCAAAAAGCTGGATATACAGCAGTAGTATCACACCGTTCTGGTGAAACAGAAGATACAACTATCGCGGATATCGCAGTTGCTACAAATGCAGGTCAAATTAAAACTGGTTCATTATCTAGAACTGACCGTATTGCTAAATACAATCAATTATTACGCATCGAAGATGAATTGTTTGAAACAGGCAAATTCGATGGTATTAAATCTTTCTACAACTTAGATAAATAATATTTATCTTGAAAAAAAGAGTTCACGCGCTAACACGTAAGCCCAATGGGTTTGCGTGTTTTTTATTGCAAGACGCGTTAATATCATTTATGATTCGAAATTGTGTCAGACAAAGATAAGTTTCAATGAAATACATCGTCAAGATTATTTAATTTGTTCATCTTTGTTAGTGAAACTGATATAATTAAAAGTGTAAATTATAGAAGGAGTATTGACTGATTATGAAGGCACAACCTAAAACAAAAGAAATTAGAACAGGTCATTTTCTTGCTTATACTTCACTTATCATAGCAATTTTATATGCCATCCATTTATTTGTTATTTTAGATGATAGTGTAATAAAACAAATGTTAATAAATAGTAGACAAAAGCCTTCTGAAAACGCAATTGGTGTGATAAAAAACAGTTTCCAATTTACAGGTATCATGTATGTGATTGCTAACTTAACAGGGATTATTGCGATTTGGAATAGGCACACGTATTTGTGGTGGTTTATGTTTGCAGTATTCACTTCACAAATTTTATATAATTTAGTTAATATCAGTGCGGTTTATGAGGCGATATTAGATACAAAATCAATGATAAATATCTTACCGTTAACAATTGTATTAATCATATCACTTATTTTAGCGATTTATATGTTGGTTGTTTCAATCAAACGTAAAAGTACATTTAATAGATAGAAGTTTGCTAAATAAGTCAAACGTGTGATATAATGCGGTTCGTATATAATGAATGGAGGACAATTTTTATGCATACATTTTTCATGATCATTTTAATTTTAGATTGTATTGCATTAGTGACTGTTGTATTACTCCAAGAAGGTAAAAGTAATGGACTATCAGGTGCGATAAGCGGTGGCGCTGAACAGTTATTTGGTAAACAAAAACAACGTGGCGTTGATTTATTCTTGCATAGATTAACAATTGTATTGTCTGTCATTTTCTTCTTGTTAATGTTAGGCATAAGTTATTTTGGTTTATAAGGTCCGACGATGTAAAAGTCGGGCTTTTTTATTTATAATAGAAGTATTCGGCTTTTAAATGCTTCAAAGTAGGGAATATATTTTGAGTACAACTGATATCATATTTATTTTAATAGCTTGGACGAAAGGATTGAATCACGATGCAAATTAGATTACCAGAACCATTCTTTTTTGAAGAAGGTAATCGCGCTGTATTACTTTTACACGGTTTTACTGGAAATTCTTCAGATGTAAGACAATTAGGGCGATTCTTACAAAAAAAGGGTTACACTTCTTATGCGCCACAATATGATGGGCATGCAGCACCACCAGAAGAGATACTCCAATCTAGTCCATTTGCATGGTATAAAGATGCGATAGATGGATATGAATTTCTTGTGGATAAAGGATATGATGAAATTGTGGTTGCCGGCTTATCACTCGGTGGTTGTTATGCATTGAAAATAAGCTTAGATAGAGACGTAAAGGGTATTATAACAATGTGTTCACCTATGCATATTAAGACTGAAGGGGCAATGTTTGATGGTGTCTTAACGTATGCACGTAATTTTAAAAAATACGAAGGCAAAGATGAAACAACCATAGAAAAAGAAATGGATGAGTTTCATCCAACAGATACTTTAAAAGATTTGCAAGGTCAAATTCAAAGTATACGTAATCAAGTAGATGAGGTTATGGATCCGCTACTGGTTATCCAAGGTGAGCAAGATCAAATGATTAATACAGATTCTGCTAACATTATATACAATGAAAGCGACTCAGATGATAAAGAGATTAAATGGTATGCGAATTCAGGACATGTCATTACAATTGATAAAGAAAAAGAACAAGTTTTTGAAGATATATACCAATTCTTAGAATCATTGGATTGGTCCAAATAAATTTACAGTATTTAATAAAAGAAAGGAGGGGCATAATGAATTTAAAGCAATCCATAGAAGAAAT
The DNA here is from genome assembly GCF_038006605.1 of Staphylococcus sp. FSL W8-0271. Classification (NCBI taxonomy): domain Bacteria; kingdom Bacillati; phylum Bacillota; class Bacilli; order Caryophanales; family Staphylococcaceae; genus Staphylococcus; species Staphylococcus sp. FSL W8-0271. Next base: position 2,017,043 of record NZ_JBBOVM010000001.1, on the reverse strand, counting down.
TATTAAACAACCTGATTATGAACCCATGTCTGTATCAGATTTTCAAGATGCATTAGGTTTAAATAGTGCCGACTCATTTAGAGACTTAATCAAGGTGCTTGTTGAATTAGAACAAACAGGATTAATTCAACGTACAAAGACGGACAGATACCAACGTAAGGAATCTAAAAAATCAAAGCAATCCAAATTAATACAAGGTACACTCAGCCAAAATAAAAAAGGTTTTGCATTCTTACGTCCTGAAGACAATGATATGGATGATGTCTTTATCCCACCTACGAAAATTAATCGTGCAATGGATGGAGATACCGTACTTGTCGAATTACAACACTCTAAAGGTGAACATAAAGGTAAGCTAGAAGGTGAAGTGAAATCAATCGAAAAACACTCTGTTACCCAAGTAGTGGGTACGTATAGTGAAGCTCGACATTTTGGTTTTGTGTTACCTGATGATAAACGTATTATGCAAGATGTCTTTATTCCGAAAGGCCATAATTTAGGTGCGATAGATGGACATAAAGTCTTAGTACAAATTACAAAATATGCGGACGGTACCGATAACCCAGAGGGCCAAGTTTCTGCAATTTTAGGCCATAAAAATGATCCAGGTGTCGATATCTTGTCGATTATCTATCAACATGGTATTGAAATTGAATTTCCAGATAAAGTGTTAGAGGGAGCTGAAGCTGTTCCAGATGAAATTAAACCATCTGAAATCGAAGGGCGTCGTGATTTAAGAAATGAGCTTACCATTACAATTGATGGTGCAGACGCTAAAGACTTAGATGACGCGATTAGTGTGAAAAAGTTAGATAATGAACATACGCAGTTAACGGTAAGTATCGCCGATGTCAGTTATTATGTGACAGAGGGGTCAGCGTTAAATGAAGAAGCATACGACCGTGCAACGAGTGTTTATTTAGTAGACCGTGTGATTCCAATGATACCTCATCGACTAAGTAATGGCATTTGTTCATTAAATCCACAAGTGGATAGACTAACTTTAAGTTGCCAGATGGAATTAGATGAACGTGGTCATGTGGTTAATCATGAAATCTTTGATAGTGTGATTCATTCGAATTATCGTATGACTTATGATGAAGTGAATGAAATTATTACAGATCAAAATGAAGACACGCGCAAACAATATAACGAAGTTACACCAATGCTTGATTTAGCTAAAGACTTGTCTGAACGTTTAATCAATATGCGTAAACGCCGTGGTGAAATTGACTTTGATATCAGTGAAGCCAAAGTACTTGTCAATGATGAAGGTATTCCAACAGACGTAGAATTAAGAAAACGTGGTGAAGGTGAACGTCTCATCGAATCGTTTATGTTAGCAGCCAATGAAACGATAGCAGAACACTTTGATCGTTTAAATGTGCCATTTATATATCGTGTTCATGAGCAACCAAAATCAGAACGTTTACGTCAATTCTTTGATTTTATTACTAACTTTGGTTTAATGATTAAAGGTACTGGTGAAGAAGTTCACCCATCAACTTTACAAAAAATTCAACAAGAAGTAGAAGGCCAACCAGAGCAAATGGTCATTTCTACAATGATGTTACGTTCAATGCAACAAGCACGTTATGATGATGTGAATCTAGGTCACTTCGGTCTGTCAGCAGAGCACTATACACACTTCACGTCACCGATTCGTAGATATCCAGATTTAATCGTGCATAGACTCATTCGTAAATATCTTATTGATAAAACAATGGATGATAAAACACTTAATAAATGGGAAGAAGCATTACCAGAAATTGCTGATCATACATCACAAAGAGAACGTAGAGCGATCGAAGCAGAACGTGACACAGATGAACTGAAAAAAGCAGAATACATGGTTCAACATATTGGAGAAGAATATGAGGGTATCATTAGTTCTGTGGCTAATTTTGGTATGTTTATCGAATTGCCGAATACAATCGAAGGTATGGTACATGTATCAGAGATGACAGATGATTATTATCACTTCGATGAACGTCAAATGGCAATGATTGGAGAACGCCAAGCTAAAGTCTTTCGTATCGGTGATCCAGTTACAATCAAAGTTGTTAACGTAGATGTTGATGAGCGTATGATTGATTTCCAAATTGTTGGTATGCCATTACCGAAAAAAGAGCGCAGCCAAAGACCTTCACGTGGTAAGACCATTCAAGCGAAACCACGCGGTCAGTCATTAGATAATTCAAATAATGATAAAAAAGGTAAGAAAAAACAACGTAAAGGTAAAAATCAACGTAATAAAAACAAGCCAGCAAGTGGTAATACCAAACACAAACCATTTTACAAAGATAAAAAAGTGAAAAATAAAGCTCGTAAGAAGAAAAAATAATTCAACAAAGAGGTGAAACTCAATGCCAAAGAAAAAATCACCAGGAACATTAGCTGAAAATCGTAAGGCCAGACATGATTTTAATATAGAAGATACGATTGAAGCGGGCATTGTGTTGAAAGGGACAGAAATTAAGTCCATTCGTCGTGGCAGTGCAAACCTTAAAGATAGCTATGCGCAAGTAAATCGTGGCGAAATGTTTTTGAATAATATGCACATTGCTCCATATGAAGAAGGAAATCGATTTAACCATGACCCACGTCGTTCACGTAAATTACTATTACACAAACGTGAAATAGAAAAATTAGGGGAACGCACAAGAGAAATTGGTTATTCCATCATTCCTTTAAAACTCTATTTAAAGCACGGTCAATGCAAAGTTTTACTTGGTGTTGCAAGAGGTAAGAAAAAACATGATAAACGTCAAGCATTGAAAGAAAAAGCAATGAAACGTGACGTAGATAGAGCACTTAAAGCGCGTTATTAAGCGAAAATATTGCCAAAGACATTGATCTTTGGTAATATAATATGTGCTTTCTGAAAATGATAGATGATTAAATCTGCAGAAAGTACATTATATTATTACGGGGGCGTTTTTGGATTCGACAGGGGTCCCCGAGCTAGTTAAGCGTGTCGGAGGGTTGTCTCCGCACCAACACACACAGTTAAAAATTAACTGACAAATCAAACAATAATTTCGCAGTAGCTGCCTAATAGCACTCTGCATCGCCTAACTGCATTTCCTATGTGCAGTTAACGCGATTCAACCTTAATAGGATACGCTAGGCACTGCCGTTTGAAGTCTGCCTAGAAGAGATTAATCGAACTAGCATAATGTCGGCTGTCTATCACCTAACATTATGCGAAATACCTTGATAGACTACACACGTAGAAAGATTAGTATCAGGACCTCTGGACGCGGGTTCGAATCCCGCCGTCTCCACTATGTAGCCTTTAACCCTTGTGGTTAAGGGCTTTTTATTTTTGTTGCCCCAATATTGCCCCAGTTTTGCCCCAGCTCATAAAAAAGACACCCTTATTTTAGGGTGTAAATTTATTAATTAATTCATTTGTTTTTTCATCTAACTCTTGTTCTTTTTTATACCATTCCCCAATTTGCAATTTATAAAATTGTCTTTTTATAAAAGTTAATTGTAAAATTTCCCATTGGTTGGCTAATAAATATCTACAATATATTCTTGTCATTTCTTGTTCTAAAAAAGGGAGTGGCTCTTTGATATTAAAATGCGAAGATGTTACACAATCACAGAATTTGATAATTTCATTAGTTTTCTTCTCAAAAATAGTTTCTGGTAAATCATTGCAATCGAATCTAACTGATGTCCTCAATGTGTATACTTCTTCTAAACCAATTGAAGGAGAGCTTGCAACTTTAAATAATTTTTTTCGCCATTCTGATTTAGAATCTAATTGATCTAATAAAGTTTTTCTATGATTGTTACTAGTATATCTATAAACAAAGTAAGCTATGAATATAGGAAAACAGATTTTTAATAACTCCAACCACATAGGGGGTTCTGAAATTTTTTCGAATAAAAATTCTTGCATTTACTCACCTCATAGATATTTTATTATTTCTTTTTGTGTACTAGGGTACAAATGCCCATAGCGTGAGCTTACTTCTTCTATAGACGAATGTCCTAATCGTTGTGCAATAATCATTAAACTAGCACCATGATTGACAAGCATTGAAGCATGGCTATGTCTTAATTCATGGATAACAATACGAGGAAAAGTTTCACCGTCAGGCAATGTTTCATCAAGCTTTTTAAGTGTACCAGTAAACCATCTATCAATAGCACTTTCACTAAATGCTTTAAAAAATGTGCCAAATAGTACATAATTAGATTTATAAATATTATTATCTTTATACCAATTTAAATATTCTTGTAAGTCGTCCATCATGTGAGTAGGTAAATATATATCACGTGTGGACGCTTTCGTTTTAGGGGCTGTCACGATACCGTGATAGTCCGTTTTGTTTATATGGATATAATCATCGTCAAAGTTTACATCGTCCCATGTGAGCGCTCTAATCTCTCCCTTACGTGCGCCACTATAAAACAATAGTTTAAAGAATACTTTTTGTTGTAAATTAGGTAGCATATCGTGAAATTGGTTAAATTGTTCTAACGTCCAGTAATTTAAGCGTTTCTGTGTCTCAATCTCAAAGTTACCTACTAATGATGCTACATTTTGTTTTAGATCATGATATTTCATAGCATGGTTAAGTATAGATACCAAGAATACATGCATTTTCTTCAAGTATTCCCCTGAATGTGCTTCTTTCATCTTCTTATTTTGAAACTTCATAATGTCCTGCGTTGTCATGTTGAATACGTCCATTGATTTAAAGAATGGTAATAAATGATTATTAGTATGTGTTTTAAGTGATTTTAAACTTGATGCTTTACGACGTGCAGAATACCACTCAACATACTCTTGTACCAATTCATCGAACGGTAATTGATTAATCTTACCTATGCCCTCTATTTCGTCCATATAAGCGTTACATGCCTTCACAGCTTCCTTACGTTGCTTATATCCAGTACGTTTAATTTCTTTGCGTTCTCCCGTTTTCTCGTAGTATTTGATACGGAAGTAATATGTACCACGTTTAGCATCTTTATAAATGTTGTGGGATAGCTTTAAGTCGTGTTGCATGGGATTCACCTACTTAATACCAATATAATTTTTAAGAAAACTATCAAAATCATTAATAATATCATCGTAAGCTTCAATTTTATGAGAATTTTTATTTTCTACTAAAAAATCGAATATTATTCCGATAAAACTTAGTGGGTCTATATCAGCACCGTTTTTTATACTTAATTCTTCGCTGTATCTCTCAGTTTCAAAGAAAGTATATATCTTTTCAAAAAACATTACCTCATTATAATTGAGTTTTTCTGAAAATAAGTCTAAATATTCACTCTTAACTCTATTTTCTTTAGTGATCGCAAAATCTTCGAATCGTTTCTTCATCTTTTGAATTTCATCTTTTTTAACTTTTTCTGGAGCTTCACTAATACTCATAAATAAACCTGCTAAATTTACTAATTTAAAAAAGTCATAATTATAGTATTTTGATATTTTATTAATAACTTCTATAGTTGGTTTTCTTTCTTTTCCAGTTCTGGGATCGTATCCTTTTTCTAAACTGTCTAAATAAGTGTGGCTAATACCTATGTTTTTTGCTGACTCACGTATCGAGGTGTTCCCTCTTAACTCTTTTAGTTTATTTCCGAACTCATTCATTTTTTCAAACTCCTTATCTTTTTATATTTTTTATTGTATATCATGGTTGACACTATTATCAATAAATTGTATATTATTAACAGGAGGTGTTATTCATGGTTAACAGAATAAAGGAAATTCGTTTAGAAAAAAGTATTACAATAACCGAATTAAGTAATATCACTGGGGTTAGTCGTACAACTATATATAAACTTGAAGAACAAAAATCAAATCCAAGTTTAGAAACGATTAGTCGAATATCTTCTGGTTTAAAAGAAAGACCAGAAAAAATTTTTAATTTCAGTGTTATTCAAGAATTACAAAAGGAGGAAGCATAATGAAAAAAATAGCATATCCCCATCTTTACATTTCACGTAAAGAACATGGACATAATCAAGAATATGTTGCTAAAAAATTAGGTATTTCTAAAGAAAGATATAGCTTGAAGGAACTTAACAAAGCAAACTTCACATTACCAGAGGCAAAAATTTTATCTGAATTATACGAAATGCCTATCGATGACTTATTTAGTAATTCAATCACAGTAGGACAATAAGAAGGTGAATCTATGAAATTATTCGCAATACTTATCACAGCAAGCTCATTGACTTCATTTGCAGTAGGTTATGTAACGGAGGATATATTCAATAGCTTTGCTTTATACAGTCCACTAGCTATTACGTCATGGGCAATAACAGAATGGTTTAACGATAGAAAAAATAGAAAACAATTATTGGAGGTTGAATAAGATGAAAAATACAAGCCCACTAAAAGATTTTTGCATGACTTTTGCAGAAGTGAAATATCAATACGGAAGATTTGAAACACATAAAGAAATGGTTCAAGCAATTGATTTATTTATTAAAACTAATTGTACTAATGAAGATGCTGAAGCAATTACAAAATTAATAGAATTACGAGAAATAATATCTAAAGATTTAGAAGATGAAGCTAATAAGTTTGATGAAAAATCTTCTAAATTTGAAACAAAAGAAATTGCGTTTGACAAACATTATGGAATAGAAGGAGAGTTTTAAGATGGTCAGAGAAGAAAAAGTAACTAAAGGTAAAGTATTAGTAGAATTAGCTCATTACGGTGCTAAGGCTAAAGCATTTAGAGCGTCAATAGATTTAATTGTAAGAAAAATGGATTTAATCACTGATAAAGATAGTAAAGAATATAGCGAATTAAGCGAAGTTGCCAATTTAATATGGGCAATGCATGATGCAGCAGAAAAAACAGAAGCAGAAGCAAATGAGAAACTTGATGAAATATTAGAGCAAGAAAAAAGGCATTATCTGCCGACCAAAGCAAAGATAACGCCTAAACGCAAATATTTAAATAAAAATATCTAACTAAATACTAACATAAATGAAAGGTTGGTTGTATGGACGAAACAACACTATATAAAAAACATTTTGAATTTCATTCAAACTTAGATTATATCAATACAACGAGTTTATCCAAAATCAAGGAGATTAGTAAGCGAATCAATTTCGCTTCTATCTCTGGTGATAAACAAATCTTTAATAACAAAGGAAATTTATATCATCGTGAGAAAAGTGATATAGGCGATTACATTAATAATCTTACTTTAGATTATATCATAATTCCTAAAGAAATTGGAGTTATTTATGGAACGATTTACACAAAAACTACTGAAAATGATAACGGTGAAGAAGAAAAGAAATCTACATTTAAAGCAGATGTATTCAACAATTACGCAAGATTTATAGCTGATCTCATATCAGATAAAGTGATTTATTCAGATGAATTAGATGCATTTTTAATAGTAAGAAGTAACACGTATGAAGTGATAGACGATACGAATTTTGCACTAAATTATCCGGTCGATAATAAGCATCAGATAAACGACTTTTTGGAAGTGATGCTTGAAATGTACCGTGAACACTTAAATGTAGAACATGGTTACAATATCCTTCCATATACCGTTGCAGGTAATAATTGGATTTACGATTGCAGAAACTTAGAGTTTAGGAAGAAAACACTCAATTCAGATGAACTATACGTCAAAAAGTACGATGTAAAGGAATCAGGTATTAATTTAGAAACGCCTAGAAAATTTTTTGATCTAGTAACTGAAAATGAAAAGAGTAAAAATAACTTAATGCTAATGCACGCTTATACAATGTATCGCAAGATGGACCTTATACAAGCTGAGAAATGGTTTTTGATGAAAGATTTCGGTAGGTCGGGAAAAGGGTTACTGATGACTACATTTGATGCGCTGTTACAGGTTAATAAAGTAAACTTTGATAGTTTATTGTCTCCAGGCTTTGAAGCATCTAACGAATGGATGAATTTTTATGGTGCAGATATAGCACATGCAAATGAAACTGGTGAGATTACTAAATTTATGATGCGAATATTACGAAAAATCGCTACTGGTGAGACAATTTCTGGACGTGGTATTCAAAGAAACAGTTTTAAATTTACAAATAGAGCAGTTTTAATTTTAGATACTAATGAAAACGTAGATACAGGGGAAATTACAGCGAACACTACACGTACAATTAAAATTTCACTCAAAGACAGACCACTTAACGAAACAGATGAAGAACGTTATCAAATATTTAAGCCTTATTGGGATTTTGTACAGCCAAATGGTAAGAAATCAGTAGCAGCTGCAGTTTCGTTTTTGATTGCGAGTTTGGAGTATCTGAAAGAAACTGGTCGAGAGTTTAAGTTTAGTGATGTAACACTTAAAAACTATTTTAGCGAAGATGAATTGACCGAAACACAAGTTAATATGATTAAAGTTTTAGCGAAACAAAGTTTTTTATTTGCTGGTGATGAAACATTACAGAAAATGATTGAACAGGATTATAAAAGTTTGAGGTACAAACAAGCTAAAGATGATATGAAAAAAATCGGAATAAGCATAAATAATCAAAAATGGATAGATGGAGTAAATACAAAGGTGCATAAAGTTGAAAATCCAGAATTGTTTAATATGGCATTAGAATTAATTTCTGGAGAGTAAGGGTTAGTATAACTCTTACTAACTCTTATCATAACTCTTAAAATGTTGTAATAACAGTCACTAACTCTTATAACCCTATATTCCTATAGCGTTTTTTATAAATATAAATATGTATTACTAGTAGGGGAAAAATAAGCGTTATAAGGGTTAGTAAAGGAGGTATTCAATGACAGGTTATCATGTAGCAAAATATTTATTAAAAAAGAATATTCAAGTTATACCTTTAAATCAGTATAAGAAACCTAGTGTTTCATTTGCTGATATAGATGTTACCGACGATTTCATTGAATATCATTCAAGTTTGTATCATCAAACGCATGTATTAGGTGTGCTTACACGTGGCGTGTGGTGTATCGATATTGATGTAGATCATGATAAAGGTAAAAACGGGTTTGAAAGTTTAAAGATGATTCCTTTTTATAAAGAGATTGTTGCTAATGCACAAAATACATTGGTACAAACAACGCCTAGTGGTGGAAAGCACATAATATTCAAGAAACGTGATGACTTTGAATACGGTCAAAAAATAGACTACTTACCATCAGTCGATATAAAGGCACATGATAACAACTATTTTGTGTTAGCAAATAGTCAAACGCATAAGGGGATTTATAAACATAATGACCAAGATGTAACGGAATATAATGGAGAATTTGAAAATCGCATTTTTTCTAAACGTGGTAATTACACCCAACAAGTGTTAGAACCATATACTATAAAACAGGTGTTATCAGACCACAGTTTTGACCATTTAGGTGCTGGTAAAGGTGGATTAGGTAAACAAGCATATCAACGTATTGTAAATGGTGAAAGTGAATATAGGAATGATGATTTATATAAAGCAGCAAGCTATGCGAAGCAATGTAACATCGACATTGAACCGTTGCGAATATTGATTGGGGATAATAAAAATGGTGATGTTTTCGATGAGAGAAGTTGGGAGGCTACTGTAAGAAGTGCAGGCTACTAATATTGAAATAAATTATGATAAGCAAGCTGAAAAAATAGGGTTAATCGTTGGCATAACAGAAGAAATGTATTTCTGTTCAATAAGTAAAATATCGGCAGTTTATGTTGAATACATTGATGAAAAATGGGTGGTGTGGCGTGAAAGTTATGTACCTAATACTAATAGACGTACCAGTTATAAATTGATTGCTCATGGTGGTTTTGAATTAGTAATGGCACGTACTAAAAATTACTTGGGATATATTAAAAAGAATAGAGGATGAAGAAAATGAGCTATAAGAAATCATTCAAATTAAATAATAAGAATCTCAACTTTAATGATATTAAGGATTTAGAAATTGCTAATAAACCTATTTGTCACATCTATAAAACACAGGGCAAGTATCACTATTTAGAAATAGACTTTATAACATGTGATTGGTGTTTATCGAGTGAAGGTCAAGCACACCTACAATCTAAATTGAATATGGAGCTACTGTCTTTATGGTTAAGAGGTTATAACCTTAAGCTTAATTATACGAGCGTGGGGCATATGACTATCTTCTTAAGAGCAGACATGCAGACAATAGATTTCCTTATTAATGAATTGAATGTAATGTGTGATAGGGAACAATACTGGTATCAGTATCGTGATGGTAATCGTATGAGACCTATAGATCGTGATAAGGGATATGTTGCACCTATTAAACATGTTAAGCGTAATGTGAATAAGATTAAAGCATAAAGGAGAATATAATGACTAAAGATGAACTGAATATATATATCATTAACTTTATTAAATACCATACCCTAGTATCCTTTATTGATTTAGAGGAATTATTTGAGTCATTGCATATTGGTTATCAAGGTGATTTTACATTTGTACATGTAGACAATGAGAACATTGTGTTGTGGCATGGATGGAGTATGGAAGTCATTAATATAGTAGGTAGCTTACTATCATCTAAACAACTTGAGCTGGTACGCACAGATGTAACGACTTATGTAAGACATGGTATGTATCTAGATCTGCCTGTTATGACAAATCCATTTGATTATTCAGATGTTCGTTGGTTGCCTGTGACACTGAAACTAAGTGAGACGATGAATACACTATTACATTAGGAGATGTTGCGTTATGGGATACAGTAAACTGATAGCACGTTATTTATTATATTGTGAGACATCTGAAAAAGTCGTCAAAGGAATTAGTTATAAACATTATCTGGATATGAAGCATAAGCAATAGCAGGAGTTTTAATACACGCCCCCCATGAAATCAAATTACTGCTTTTTCCAAATAGAGGGAACGGCGAAGGTGTTTCGATTCCGTAATAATTTCGATTTATTACACATATAACCCCCCTATCCCAGCAAAAAATCAACATTTCCTGCGCTGGCTTAATAAATATGGTTAACAGGATAACTATAAATAAAACAAAGGAGGGAATTAAATGAGCAATATTAATGTATTTGAATGGAATCATGTAAAAAGTAAGATTAAGGAGATACGCCAAGAAATTGATGATGTGAAACAACAGGGTTCCGTCGATAAAGAAAAGAATAGACAACTTACAAGTGTACTTAGAGAATTAAGTGTACTTGAGGACATGGTGAATCAATTGATGGATTATCAAAAAGAGCATAGCGCAGTAAATAAAATTAGAAATCTACTTAAAAAGTATAAATAAGGAGCGATATAAATGGCAATTAAAACTAATAAAAGACCAACTATAAAAGAAATATTTCCAACGCATATCACTGTTATACAAGACATGGTGAGTCAAAGTAAACGAATCAATAATGAAACTTCATATCAAGATAAAATTAACAGTTTGTATAACAAATTGGAAGAAGGTAACTTAAGTACACAAGAATATGAATTGACTTTAAATGAGATAGATAATTTAAGACGTGAGAAAGCTACTAATCCTAATGTGAATGGACAAATTGTAATTAATTTACCGAATAATGTTAAATCACTAGATCAATTACAGAAAGTAACTAATAGTGAGACAGAAAAGGCTAATAAAGTTGTCAAAACGGTTGAGAATGAAAATGATAGTTTAAAACAACAAATTAATGAGCTCAAAGAAAAAATTGAACTTAATCAGGCGTATATTGGTGAAATTACAAATCAGCAATCTATAAATGATGTAGCTAAACCAATCATAGAAGGAAAGTCTAAGTATTATGATTCGAAACAATTCTATAGTGATTTTATGTGGCAAAAAGCTACTGGTTTATTGCAGAAAAAAACATTAGGTAAAAAGATGATTAATTACCCAAATTTAGCACCAAGCAAAAAATAGTATTTAAAGGCGTTGACTTTATTGTCAACGTCTTCAATCTATTTTAAAATCAGGGAGGCTGACCATGATATTAAAACAAAATAAATCAACATTGTATTATATAGAAGAACAAAAAATTTCAGAGTATGAACTGTTACTAAAATACAATCCACTTATTATAAACCGTAAAATTAGATCTATAGAGATGCAAATTGAAGAAAGCTATTATTTAAATGTATCACATATGACTTGCGATGAAGTGAGTGGTGTTATTACGGTTTCATATCCTTTAGAAAAATTAGTTGTTTGGATTATTCAACAAAGAGAAGATTTACAACGGTTTAAAAATAAAAGTTTTAAACGTATGAATCAACTGAAACAGATTATTAGTGAGTATACAAAACAAGAGCAAAAAGAAGTCATGGATTATATGCGCTCTCATGGACGAATAAAGGCATATGAGACGATTGATAAATTACAAAAAGATTTATATCATTCAACTCATTTGAGTAGAGTTAGCAAGCAATCGTAGTATAAGGAATGTGATAATGACATGTATTATGACAAAACGACATTAAAGCAATTTATACTTAACTACCATACCGTAGAAAAAAATGATGTTTTAAATAATGAATATAATGATGATGTGGATGATTTCTTTGAAATTAATCATCAAGAAGAAACAAATCTTTTCGATAACCATAATATAGAAGAAGTTATCTTTTATAATGAACTAGAAGATATTGTCGAGCGAGTCGGGACAGACAAAGAGTATTTTATATTTATATTATTAGCAGAAGGGTATTCATACAAAGAAATTGGTAATGTATTTAATGTTACTGCAGGTAGAATAGGGCAAATGTTTAATAATTTATTGGAAAAGCTATCTTAAGAGGTAGCTTTTATTAATTTAAGGTGATTAGTCAATACATATAAGACATTATACACGAAAGGAGCATAAACTATTGAACGAATTACAACTTAGTAATGACTTAACCACAATAGAAACAGAAATCAAAAGCTATGAAAATATTGCAGGCCAGTCGATTTTCGAGATTGGGCGGAGATTGAAACACGCGAAAGAGAATGACCTGGTACATGGTGAGTTTGGTAAGTGGTTAGAAAACTTAAATTTAGATTGGAATACTGCCAACAGATTTATGAAAGTTTCGTCAGAGTTACCAAATTCTGATACGTACCACAATTTAAGTTCGAACGCTTTATATATTATCACTACTCTTCCTGAACCAAAACGCACCAAAGAACACACAACATCAAGTGGAGAAACAAAAACACCTGATGAAATGACAGTCAGAGAATTGCGAGAGTTAAAGAAACAACTCAAACAACGTGACGCATTATCACAGTTAAATAGTATTGACCACTAAGTTAGGTTTAACAGCGGTATCGAGATTAAAAATATTAGAGCCTAAGCAAGATGAAAAAAGTGATAAGTCAGTATATGAAATGTTTGGCATTGATGATAATGATTAATTTATAAAATTCTAGGAGGACTACTATGATATTAAAACGTTGTAAATCAGTTTTGTGGTATTACGAAGAAAAGAAAATTACTGAATATGAATTGTTAACGCATTATAATCCACAGTTCATTAATAGTAAGATACGTGCAATACAGGAACAAATCGATGCAATGTATCATTTAAATGTCAGTCATACAGTGTGTGATGATGTGATGGGTGTAATTTCAGTTTCCTATCCATTAGAGAAATTAGTTTTGTGGATTATAGACCAAAAAGAAGAATTGAATCGTTTTAAAAATAGTAGTACTAAGAAGTTAAATTTATTAAAGAAAATCATCCATAATTATACACCAAAAGAGCAGCAAGAAGTGATGAGATACTTTAAATCTAATGGCAGTAACAAGCCATTAAAGACGATTGATAAGTTACAAGAAGATTTATATAAAGTACATCATTATGAGCGTATTAAGCGTAATAAGCAGCAAGAAAAAGAGAGTGAAGTCATTTATCAAAACTTTGTAGTAGAAGTTAAAAAAACATTAAATAATGAACGTGAGGAGTTGGTTGTGTGATTGGAAGTTTAAACGATGTGGATTATCCAATATTAGAACGTTACATGCGCAATTATCATATTATGGTTGATACTTATAAGAATAAATCTAATGACTTAGATGAACTTCAATATATGAACCTAGAATCGATTGTAAAAGGCGTTACTCAAGTTTATAACGATAGTGATGTAAAAGTGCAGCAGATTATTAAACTCACATGGTGGGATGATAAAAAGTACACAGATGAAGTTATAGCTGATGTGATAGGCGTTAGTCAGTTAACGTTAAGGCAAGCGAGAGAAGTTATATTAAAACGTGTTGCAAAGGCAGTTGATTATGTATGAGTTATGATAAAGCAACAGTGAAAGAATTTATATTGAACTATCACAAAACAATAAATAATAGTGATGCATATAATGAAGATATTGATATAGATAATAATGTTGAAGAAAGTATATTTTATAATGAATTAGAAGCTGTTATAGAAAGAGTAGCGACTGAAAAAGAACATAATTTATTTTTAATAATATGTAATGGTGTAAGCTTTGAAAAGGCTGGAAATATATTTGGTGTCAAAGAAGCAAGAGCTAAGCAAATGTTGAATAGATTGTTGGATAAGTTGGAATGAAAAGATAGAAAATTCTAGTACAAACTTATTGACCTAGAAAAATGAAAAGAGGTTATACTATGAATTATCAGATATTATTAAATATAATTGCCACAGGGATACCAGGTTTTTTTATCCTATTGGCTATTAAGTCAATTTAGATTGGTAGAGTTGTCTGAACAAAATAAAGATGAAAAAGTGGTGCCATTAGGTTCATTATCTGTATTAAATATAATATTTTCAATATTAATACTAAATTTTTTAGATATTAATCTTACAGTTTATTCTAATACCAACATTTTAAAGATTATGGCAATAACAATAATAGTAGTAATTATACTTTCAATTATTATTTATCCAACTTTAATAATTTTAACAAAAAAAGGTATTAATTTTGTTAGATTATTATTCGATTTACCGTTTGATAGAAATAGTAAGGTTTTTGACAATATAATATCTGAGAGACCTAAGAACAAAAAATATAGTCAAATGTATTTAAATGCGTTATATTATTTATAAGGAGTTGCGTAAATGAAACACATCTTAGTGTATACACATAAAGTTTTATGCTGTTATTGTGTATGAAGCAATATAAAACAGATTACACAGGGACAGCGTCTAAACGCTGTTATTTTTGTGTGAAACTGGTTTTATACAGTAAGACTGATGTTTGTTCTAATTTGGAGGGGAATTATATGGTCAAGGAATTAAAAGTAAATAAATATAGCCAACTAGAAATCCGTAACCTATTAAAGAATACTAATCTTAGCAATTTATCACAAGAAGAATTAGCTATTGTTGATGGATATATACAAAAGCCAATTTTAACTTATAAAAATATGTCGCCTATTTCAAGAATATTAAATATCGATCTAGATGAGTTATTAGGCAAAAAAACTATTTCTACTAAAGTTTTGAATTTTAGAAATAAAAATAGCGAAGTAAAAGAAGAAAAATTGGCTACTATTTTAGAATTTATGGTAGTAGCAAATAACCAAATTGAATTGTGCGAGGGATAAAATGGATAGAACGGAAGTTGTTAATAAAGCACTCGATTTTAGAAGAAATGTTTTAAAATTAGATGACTTTGAACCAATAGAAAATTCTTATCAGCTTGCCGAAAAGGCAGGCTATTTTATTGTAGCATTGCCACTTTCTAAGGAGTTTGCAATGAAAGAAGAAAGAGGGTTTTACTTAAAAATAGGTAGTTCTAACTTCATTTTCATAAATACTTCATGTTATTTAAGCACTCAAAATTTTACTGTTTGGCATGAAATTTATCACAGTTTATTTCCTATAGATATATCAAATTCAACCAAAAATGAAGTGGATCAAGATGAAAATAATGCAGAAATATTTGCATCTTCTATATTATTACCTCCTAAAGCTATGGAAATGAATTTAAGTGAATGTATCAAATCTGATAAATTATTTAATAATCAAATATTAGATTTAGCGACAAAATATAATCTTCATTATAAGGCAGTAATAACTCATATTTTTAAATTATATCCACAATTTAAGGATAGAGGATATTTATATGCAAAAGAAAATGAAGGTGTTATGAAGTTAGATTTTAATAGCAAAAAGAAATATGATGAATTATCCCAAACAAACCAAAAATATATTACAAAATCAATTTTTGATGCTATAGAAAAAAATTATAAAGACAAACTATTAGACAATGAAGAATTAAAAAAAATAAATAAGTTAATTGAGGAGGTTATCTCAATTGACAAATAGCAAAGGTTTTTTTGATACTAATATATTTGTTGGGATAAGTCTATTAAATAAAGTAACTTCATTTTTTGAAAAATTTGTAAGTGTGAAAATTGCTGAACAAGTCTGTGATGAATTTGAAAAATGGAATATAGACGATTTCTCATATAAATATATTTATACAGATACTATAAATAAAATTGCTTCTAGAGAAATAGAAGTAGTAAAGCTCAATACATTTAGCGAAGATGAAAGAAAATATATTAGCTATAAGACTGATGAAATAAAAAATGGTGTTATTAACAATAATGATCTAGGAGAAATACATAGTATTTTAATGGCTGATATTCATGAAGCTCCTTATTTTTGTACAAATGATAATAATTTTATTAGAAAGAACAAAGAAAAGCATTTTCCGAATTTAGAAACGAGAGACTTAAAATATGTTTTAGAAATAATTCATAAAGATGCAAGTGAAGAAAGCATTAATGATTTATTAGAAGAAGAAAGAAAAGAAAATAAGAAAATGATGAATGAACTAGAAAATATTTCTTTTGAAGAAAAACACAAGTTAAACAATGGGTTTGATGATGTTCAGCTAAAAGTATTGAATGGTTTTAAAAATACACTATCTTGATAAAGATAATATTAAATACTATTTTGTGGATTTGTTTCTATATCTGAAAACGTACGAGCAAGTTAAATATATCGTTTTAAATGTCACTTAAAAGTGTGTTTTTACGTTGAGAAACACCTTGTGTTGCAGTGAGAAATAATTTTGTATAACCTACTATAAGTCAAGAAATTAATAAATACTAACACTTGAGAATAATTTTTCAATACTAACGAATTATATTAACTTTTTTTTATTTTTCGATAACATTATCAATATATTAATCATTATATGTTTAGTAGGTAAAAATATTGATAGGGAGTAGAGCTAATGGATCCTTTTTTTATGTTTTTATTGGATTGGGGAAGTCGCATATTACTATTGATGTTAATTATAAGTTTGGTTATTTTTCTAATATTTAAAAAGAAGGGGCTAAATATAGATTTTAAAATAATCTACTTATTCAAAAAAGTTCTCTTAAACAAACAAAGTTACGTAGTTCTATTAGTAGCATTAACATTATTTATAATAACTATAACAATATCCAAATATGTTTTTGAAGTGTTTGATTTTTTAAAACTAGATTTTATCAGGGGGTTTATTTTATTAATTTTTGCTAACACTTTAATAGAGCTAATATTGTATTATTGGATTATTTTTATTTTTGTTAAATTATTGAATATAACTTCAAAAGTTGAATTTCAAGAAAATAATAGTAAACCAGTAATTAAGATAATTAATACTGATAAAGAATACTCATTATTGACGATTACGGAATATTTAAAAACTGTTTATGAAAGTATTAATATAATGCTAGTATTTTTAGCAGTTGGTTTGAATATCTCGTTGATAAATAATCCGCAACTATTAAATGCTTATCACCTTTCATATGGGTTAGGAACTATAATTCCTTTAGCCTGTATTAAGTTACATGAATTAAATTTAAAGAAAATTGCAGACTAATGAAGTGCCACAAATTCATCTTATTTTTTTCAATTTTAACATTTTGCACCTCACAAAATACTTTTAATTATGACATTACCATACTTAGATTTTTTAATTAATATTTTGCCTAACTGTTGCATTTTAATGCTTTATTGTGAAGTTTTTTATTATCATATTATTAAGCTCTTATCTATTATAGATAAATTCTAATTATAAATACTGCAATAAACGAACATCTATACGTAAATACATTTCTCGATGCAGCACAGAGGGAATATCAGCGTTGGAATTTTGAAAATTTTGATTAATTCTTGAAGGATGTGTAATAAATTGTTAGGGAATAGGCTTCACCAGTAGACCAAGCACTAAAATAACAACTGTATTTATAATTTTACTTTTACTATATCTTAAATGTAAGAAATAGTTTTTACCCAATTATGACTAATAAGAAAAATTCAATTGTAATTAAATATGCTAAAATATAGTTATTAAAGAAAAACTAGTATTTATTATTAGTTAATAAATAGGAGAGTATAATAAATGAAAGACAAAGAAAGTAATCAGAATTATAATACGCCAATTTTACTTTTGATAGGAGTTGTTATTGCAGTATTAATAGTTTGTTACCTCGTTATTGATGCACTAATAGGTTTTAAAAACATTAAAGAGGTAATACCAATTATTATTAGTATATTTGGCTTATTTGCTACATTTGGTGGTGCTTATCTAGGTGCTAAAATATCAGGGGATAATGCTAGGAAGTTGTATGAATTTCAAAGAGATGAAACAGAAAATAAGATAATTAATAAAATCGAATTTAATATTAATAAAAAAATGATGAAAGTCATAAAACATTCTAACAATGTAAAAGAGTCAAAATTATTATTATATGTAGCACCGGAAGATAATAGAAATTATGATAAAATAATGAATACTGTAAAAATGGAATTTTTGGAGCTAATCGATGGTTACGCCTTTCCTATTATAGAATTGTTAAAAGAAAAGGAAATATATGAAAACTCTCCTCAATTATATCAAAGTTTATTAAAAATGTTTAATGAGTGTAATCGAATGAATTATCATATAAATCAAGTTGATGTAAAAGACAAAACAGGAAGGTTGCCAGAGGACTTTAGAAATTTGAGTGAAGAGGAAAGAGATTATTTATTAAATAAGGTGCATGAATATAGAAAGAAAGTTAGGAAAGATATTCTAATTAACTTTGTAGAATTTGGGTTTATAGAATCTATTTTAAATGATTGTACTACTGAGGTTTTAAGTAATATATCTGAAGAAAATAAACTTGTTGATTCTATCGATTTAAATCATCAAGTTGCTATGAGGTATACTATAGATTAATAACAATTAAATTTTATTAACCTTTTTAATCAGTTTAAGTAAAAAAGCATAATTCTGAAACAAAGAGCGTGAATATTAATTATATCAAACCTATTCTTTGCCCCAAATTACTTTGGTTTTTTCAATTTTAACATTTTACACACAACTAATTAGACAATGTAAACGTTGATTTGACAATACCTATAGCGATTTTCAAATGTATAGATAAACGCTTTAATGAACTCCCGCCGTCTCCACTATAAGAGCTCTCAACCACAACGGTTGAGGGCTTTTTTCATGTATAAAAATTTTGAAATTTATTGAGAGTTATACTAGAAAGATACGTGCGTAATTACCATAGTATGGTAGATATTTATAAGAATAAATCACATGAGATGAACTTCAATATATGAACCTAGAATCGATTGTAAAGGGCATTACAGAGGTATATAACAATAGCCAAGTAAAATAGTACAAAAGATTATTAAATTGTCATGGTGGGACGTTTAATTGAAGTATCAGATAAGAAAGTGAAACAAGTATTTGATAGGGTGTTGGATAAAATAGTGGAAGGGTAAGCACTAATGTGTTTGCCCTATTTTTTATGTTATCATTTAAATAAATTATTCCGAGGCCCAATGTCAATAAAGCAATTGGAATAAGGCAAAATAGATTAATGATATAAAAGTGGTTAATATAAAAGAAAATTGTATTATTTTTTTAAAATATATTTTAAAGGGGATTTTGCATTGGTACTTGAAGGAGCGATGTTACAAGTTAAAAAGAATATGGAAAATGAATTTGAGGAATCTTTTAGAGAATCCTCTAGTATTATTAGTTCGATGAAAGGTTATATAAATCATTCGTTAAATAAGTGTTTTGAAGAAGAAGGTAAGTATTTGTTATTGGTTGAGTGGGAAACATTAGAAGATCATACAATAGGTTTTCGTGAGTCTGAAGAATATACAAAGTGGAAGACTTTATTGCATTGTTATTATGAACCTTTTCCAGTAGTTGAACATTTTTACAAAATAGAAATTTAAGTGATTTAATTAGGTCACTTGAATAACAATTGTGATATAAAAGTACAACAGATTATTCAATTATCATGGTGGGACGTATATTTGAAGTATCAGATAAGAGAGTACGACAAGTTTTTGATAGGGTATTGGATTGATTATCGATGGTAAGCACTTATGTGCTTGCTTTATTTTTTGTGTTAAAATAAAATTGTTTCGTGCTCAACGTCAATAAAGCAATTATATTGAAATTTAAAGAATGGGTGATTTTTTGAAGATTAATCCTGAATTGGACACAAATTTTTTTATATCTATTTGGTTAAATATTTTATTTTTATTTGGTCTTATTTTTATTACAAAATTAGAAAATTTGTTTGTATTAATACCTTATGTTCTTGTAATGGGTGTAAATTCAATATACTTAGTTATTAAAGCAATGAAAATTAGAAATAATCGCAGTTTATAAATGTTTTGTATAGTGGATTGAATATTTTTGTCTTTCTATTAAGCCACCCACGCATGTCAATGGGTGGCTATTTTTTATTTACATATTATAACAAGTGTCCCGTTAATATTTATTGAGGTAATACTATGTTTACAGTTAGATATAAAAGTGAGGCTTGCTGTCGTAAAATAACACGTGAATATCTTAATCCACGCATATCACAAGTCAGCTATTCAAAAATACGCCTTAACACTATGAGAGATTAGAGCATTATGTTGAAGACCAAAACAAAGTAGATAAACTTTCACTAAGCAATGATAAATTGAATGATTTAAACGATATATTAATATAAAAATATATATTACGAATCCATAATTGAGTTGCATTATTTTGAAATTGTCTATATTAATACTAAAAAGGTTACATATATAGGTAGACACATACACGTAGATACTAATTTTATATGAAGAAACTGTTAAATTTAAAAGATATTGTTGAGATAAAATAAGCCCACCTAAATGAATAGGTGGGTTGTTTTAAAAATATATAACTTACAGCAGGAAAGCCTTATAAATTATTGACTATATTTATTTTGGTAATATTTTAATGCTGCAAGTTTTTGTTCTGCGTCTTCAACTTCATATTGATTATTTTCAATTGCATACATAGTTTGCTTTTCACCAGATGAAAGCCCATCTCCAGTATTATTTCGCCATTCTTGGTCAGGCATGTTCATATATGGATTGTTTGGGTCATAACCGTTAGCTTGTTGATTATTTTGTTGTACTTGTTGGTTTTGTTTCGTATTTGCATTAGCTTGTTGTTGCTGGTTAGCAGTTGTTTGTTGCTGGTTAGCAGTTGTTTGTTGCTGGTTAGCAGTTGTTTGTTGTTGGTTAGTATTAGCTGATTGATTCTCTTTGTCTGAATTAGCTTGTTGTGTATTGCTAGTAGTTTGATTTTGATTATCTACGTTAGCTTGTTGGCCATCACTATTTTGTGATTGACTGTCACTGTTAGTAGTTTGATTATCGCTATCAGAGTTATCTTCTTTATCTGTTTTCTTATCCTTAGATGCATTTTTATCATCATTTGATTTTTTCTTATCATCTTTTGATGATGTTTTTGTTTCTTTTGTATCTTCTGATTTACTTTCTTCTTTATTCCCACATGCTGCTAAAACTAAGAAACTTGCTAATAATAAAAATAAGACTTTTTTCATTTAATACTCTCCTTTAAAAAATAAATTATTAACTTAATTGTACTATACTTAAAAAATAAAGGTGATAACAAAAAGTTATGGTTAAACCTATTAATTATGAATATACTTATATTACATTTTGATAAAAAGATTACGTAGCAGTATCTATTAAATGTAGAGATTATTTTTGTGTTTATTTATGTTAGAATATTCTGTGAATTATAAAAAGGATGTGCATTTATCATTGAATTTAAATTAGTAGAATTTCATTTACGTTATTGGGAACAAATTAATGAATTGAATAAACTTGAGGGATGGCAAGAGCTTGTTGAAAGTAAGGATAACTACAAGAAATCTTTAGAAAATTCCATAACAATAGTTGCCGTTGATAAATGTGATAATGTTATTGGTTTTATTAGAGGTCTAACAGATGGTTATACCACTTTGTTTATTTGTGAATTACTCATAATGGAAGAAAAAAGAGGTATGGGTATAGGTAATTCTTTGATAACTCATTTACATAAACAGTATCCAAATACAAGAATAGATTTATTAGCAACAGACCGTTCAGCAAAATTTTACGAAAAACAAGATTTTAGAATTTTTCATGGCTATCGAAAAAATTTTATTAACTAAATTTCAAGTATAAGGTGGTACTTTATGATTCAATCTATAAATCACGTTACCTATTCAGTATCAGATATTAAGCAATCTATTGTTTTCTATAAAGATATTTTAAAAGCTAATATTCTAGTAGAAAGTGATAAAACTGCATATTTCGCATTAGGTGGTCTGTGGTTAGCACTTAATGAAGAAAAGGATATACCTAGAAATGAAATTCAATACTCATATACGCATATTGCTTTTACAATTGATGAAAATACATTTGATGAATGGTATCAGTGGTTAAAAGATAACAATGTGAATATATTAGAAGGACGTAATAGAGACATAAGAGATAAAAAATCAATATATTTCACTGATCCAGACGGGCATAAATTAGAATTACATACAGGCACGTTACAAGATAGGTTAGATTATTATAAAGAAGAAAAGCCACATATGAAATTTTATATATAAGTAGGTTATATTATGACAATAGAAATAAGGTTATTTGAAGAACAAGATTTAATCAAAATAAAAGAATTGTTGGTTTTATATGAAGATTTAGGTTATCCAACAATAACAGAGGATTTAGTTAATCGTTTGAAAAAGATATACAGTCATGAAGATTATTATTTGTTACTATTAATAAAAGATGATGTGATAATCGGGTTGAGTGGTATGTGCAAAATGATGTTCTATGAAAAGAATGGTGAGTATATGCGTTTACTAGCATTTGTTATAAATTCTAATTATAGAGAAAAAGGTTATGGAACACTTTTAGTAAAAGAGTCAGAAATTTTAGCAACTCAATTAGGATGTGAAGCAATTACTTTAAATAGTGGTAATAGAGAAGAAAGAGGTAATGCTCATAGTTTTTATAAAAATAATGGTTTTGAGAATAAATCATCTGGTTTTTCTAAAAGTCTAAATTGTTAAAACTAGACCTGATATGGAAAAAGACTGTAAAGAAAAAATAACCTTCACGTTTTTGAAGTATTTTTGGAATTATCCTAAATATCGAAAACTATTTTTATTGGATAGGTTTAGAAAAGTAGAAATGGATAAAGATATATTTGTTTTGAATAGCATAAAAGGACTAAATAGTTTTAAATTAAAAATAAGGCATATGAAGAAGCTGAATTAGTTGAATGGATATTATGAAAACAAAATAACTCACCTAAATAAATAGGTGAGTTATTTTACGTGACATTTTAGTAACCTTAAAGATAAAAAGTAATAAAAATTTTGAATTAAGTTATATAGAATTTCTCCATATAAAAAGATAAAAATATATAGGGCAGTGTTAACTGCCCGAAAATTAATCTTCTAAATGATCTACAGCAAATTGTGCCTGCTCTTCTGTAAATTTATCACCTGCATCAGATATTAGTTGGTCATAAATTGCATCTTTAGACATACTTTGGTCATCTTGATATGATTTTGCTGATTCTAATGCATTTTTCTTGTAGTCTACTTTCAAATGATCAACTGCATATTGAGCATCTTCTTCTGAAAATTGATCTCCAGCGTCAGATGTTAGTTGTTCGTAAATTCCATCTTTAGACATGTGCATTGTATCTGCATACGTTTTAGCTGAGTTTAATGCTGCTTTTTGTCCTTTAGATGCATTGTCATCTTTTTCAACTTCAGAATTTCCATTATTCAATTCTTTATCAACTTCATTAACCATAGTTGCAGAACACGCAGCAAAGATAATGCCCATAATAATTATAAATGCTAGACAACCACCGCAGCCCCAAAACCATTTTTTCTTCTTCTTTTTCTTTTCGAGTTCTTTATACTCTTCGAACTGTTGTTTTTGCCTTTCTAATAATTCCTCATTTGTTAATTCTTTTGCTTCCTTTGACATAAGTGAATCCTCCTAAAATTATAATATATATGAACAACAAAAGTCGTTATTCTAAATTATGATATTCAAACACACGTAAGTGCGAAAAATGAATTAAATAACCATTATGTAGTGTTCTAAATAATTCTTAAGTTATCGTAAAAAACTTTGGTGATACAATTTTTAAATTGATTTTAAAATAAATTATTATCTTAATTGTACTATACCTAAAAAATAAAAGTGATAACAAAAAGTTATGATGATTATTATTTTTTG
This sequence comes from Staphylococcus sp. FSL W8-0271, assembly GCF_038006605.1. Classification (NCBI taxonomy): domain Bacteria; kingdom Bacillati; phylum Bacillota; class Bacilli; order Caryophanales; family Staphylococcaceae; genus Staphylococcus; species Staphylococcus sp. FSL W8-0271. Next base: position 1,992,547 of record NZ_JBBOVM010000001.1, on the reverse strand, counting down.
TGAAAATACTTATAGTTATATGTAAATCAAATATGATTATTGTAGATCAAACGAATAACTATATGTTTATACATTTTTGATACAACACAGACGAATGTTAGGAACATAATTAACGTTATTTGATATATTAAAAGAAAGTAATTCAGCGCGTGTTGTTACTGTAAGTTCATCATCATATAGGATGTCAGTTAGAGATCACCTTTAAATGATATTGAACTTGAACATAACTACTCAATGGCAAAGGCTTACGCTTACTCTAAGCTTAATATCATTTTGGAATTATTGGATGAATGTAACGGAAAAATTTAGAAGTTAAAAACATATACATACTAAAATACGACAGAAAAAATCGATTTTTTAAATAACACATAAGGAGCATTAATGGCCGGAAAAATTTAGAATTTTATTCACGGAGAACATTATATAAAGTATCTAATTTGCAATGCTAAGTAATTAGTTGGATAATTAATTTATAATACTTACACAGGGTGAATATAGATGGACGAAATTTTTGTTTTTAAAATAAAAACGAACGATGGAAATATGTTTCGTGAATATGTAGAAAATATTTGGCAAATTAGTGAAGCAGTGGCATTAAAAAGGTTTGAAAAAGCGATTAAAAAGCATGAATACTTTTACTTAAAAGATAGTGGTAGATATATTAATGTGAATAATATTATTTCAATAGACGTAGAACTTTTGAACGATAACGTTTAATTTATATATAGTAGCATAGTTTATTAAATTATCGGTGTGAAATATAAGTATATTGATATCATGAATTGTTTTTTAAGATTTATACCTACAGTTAAACTATAGAATCAATATAAAATCAAGACGTAGCATTATGAAAATTGGTTACTTAGTGTGCTTAATTAACAAGAAATATTTTATAATCCAATATGGATATTGCTCAAAAGGAGCTAGAAAATTGAAAAAGATAATAATGTTAATGAGCTTGTATATTGTTGTGAAATTAGCTTCATCTGCGACAAAATTTTTAAATAATATAAGATGCGGAAATAAAAAAAGTTTTACACCGAATCCACAGTTTTTAAAAAAGGAAGGTGGCTTAACTGATAAAAGTATTCTTTTTTTAGGTTCCTCAATAACATATGGAGCAGCTTCTCACGGGATATCATTTGTTGAATTTTTAAATATAGAATCAAATGTGCATACAACAAAGGAAGCAATTTCAGGTACGAGTTTGTCAGGGACAGAAAGGAATACGTATGTTCAAAGGATTAAAAAAGAGGAGTTAAGTAAAGCCAAATATGATTTGTTGGTTTGTCAGTTATCGACAAATGACGGTAGGTTAAATAAGTCTATAGGTGAAATAAAAAAAGAGTACGACATTGACGCCTTTGATGTAAAAACAACAATCGGAGCAATGGAATATATTATTAGTTACGCTAAATTAACTTGGGACATTCCCGTATTATTTTATACATGTATTAGAAAAACAGATCCTTATTATGAATTCTTGGTATATAATTTATATAAACTAAAAGAAAAATGGGATATTGAAATTTTAGATGTTTGGGGCAATCAATGGGCAAGTGAACAAATAAAATATGATAATACACTTTTTGCTGATGATGCACACCCAACTTTAAAAGGCTATCGCTATATTTATACACCACTTTTTAAAGAAAAGATAAAAAATATATTGAGCAAAGAAATATAAAAATGAACTACTTTTTACGAATCAGAAAAGTTAGCAGTTCATTTTGGATTTAATGCAGAAGGATAGGCAAATGAATGCCTATCCTTTTTAATTATCCAGTATTTATTTTTTAGGAAAAATGAACAAAGTAAAAATACTTAAGACAATAGAAATTATAGCTAGATAAACTGGTGCATTTATATTTTGAGTGTAAAAATAACCAGCAATAATTGGTGCTATTAAAGTACCTAGAGAGGTAAAAGCAGAGTTTATTGAACCTGCTAAGTCTTGTTTGTTTTGAACTAATTTTGATAGATACACTGTTATAGTAGGGCGTATGATATCAAATCCAATAAATATAATCCAACTTATTAATATGAGGGATATCACAGAATTTAAGAATAATAAGCTAAATAGTATGACGATCGAATACATTGAACTAATAGTAATAATCGAAAGTTCACTTAAATACTTTGAAATTTTAGGATATAGAAAATATTGAGTGAAAGCGCCTAGCAAAGATCCACCTATAATAGCGGCAGCTATATTAATTGATGTAAACGCAGCTTTATCGACTAAGTATAATGGATAAAGTTCTTCTATAGCAGATAGTCCAAATGCCAATAAAAATATAATTATAGAAGGTAATAAATATAGCTTTAAGTCCTTAAATTTTATTTTGAAATTTTTATTTTTTGGTACATGTTCATTTTTAATATGTGGAATACTTAACTTTAAATTTATAACTAACATAATCATGCCTATTATCATAGCTATAAAATAAGGTAATCTTATGTGGATTGATGAAAACAGCGCTCCTATACCTGGTCCAATGATAAAGCCCAATGATGTTATAGCTGAAAATGTGCCGAAATTTTTATCACGATTTTTTTCATCAGAGATATCTCCGATAATGCCAATAATAGATGTAGTTATTAAGGCAGCACTTATGCCTCCCAATACTCTGGAAAAAAAGAGTGTATAAAAATCCATACCTATCCCGAATAAGCATTCTGAAATTATATAGAATAACAATCCAAACGATAGAAAGTGTTTTTTGGGGTACTTGTCAGAAAAGTATCCAATTATAAGTGAACAAATCATTTGGAAAAAAGAAAAAACTGCAATAAGTATTCCAAAAGCATTTCCAGTTATAGATAAATCTTTAATTATTAAAGGTAAACTTGGGACGACTAGTCCTATGCCAGTAAATGCTAAAAAAATATTGATATAAAGTGGAATAATTAAACTTCTTTTAATCATTGTAACTCCTTAATGGAATAAATGATTAAAAGTAAGATTTCAATCATATATTGTTTGCATATTTATATAATTGATTAATTTAATCATTTATTCCTCCTGTTGTTTTAGTTTTAATTTGAATTATTAACGTATTTTTTCTGACTAACATAAAAACTCCTCCTTTTGATGATTATATTATACAATGTTTTATTTTTTACGAAAATAATAACTTGGAATATTTCTATTTATTTAAAAAGTATGGTTAAAACTATATTAGTTTATATATTCAACTTAATTTTAAGTGAAAAAAGATAACAATATTGTAAGTACACTTAATTCATTTTGATTGATAAAATAATTTTATATAACGAAAGGAATGATTATAAATGAAGAAGATATTGGTTTTAATGCCAGTCGTAATACTAGGTTTAGCAATAATATTAATAGGAATGTACGTAGTGTCAAATGGAAAAAAACAAGAAGGAGAAATAGCTGGTTTAATTGATCAAATTAACCCTTTAGTTAAAGAGGAAAGTAGTTATATAAAAACAAAAAAACCAGATAAATTTTTGGAATATGATAGAGCTAGTTACACACAAAAAGCATATGATAAGCAAGGTGAAAGTAGAAATCTTACTTTCACAGCTGCCCAAAGTTTAAAGCTAGATAGATATTTGAAAATAACCCATAAGGGAGCTCATGTAGCTACATATGAAGAAGTTAACAAACAGGATATACCTAAAAAAGCAATTAAAAAAATTGAAAAGTAAAAATTATAAGTAGATAACTCACTTTAAAGGGACTTTCAAACAGTTCCTTTATTTTCTATTTATATCATTTTTTCAAATAGGATTTTTTTCCTCTAACTATTCTTTACTTGCTCATTTCATTGTTTAATTCTTTTTGAAAATGAAGAGTGTCGTTTTTAGCTAATTAAGTTGTATACTTATTCTTATTTGCATTTGATTTAATAAGTGTTGAATCAATAAATAAAGATGAGTAATTTATGCCGTCTCCTGCGGGAATAGCACTAGCTGAAGACGACAGGCTAAGGCAGTGACCGCGGAAAGCGTGCATAAAAAAACTGCCAACAAAGTCGAAGATTTTGTCCACAGTCTGTAGCAATCTATATAAGTTGGATAATAATTTAAAAATTAAATGACTAATGTGTTGATCCAAAAGTATTAAGTAGTACAACACCCACAATAATGATAATAATTGAAAAGATACTCATTAAATTAATTTGTTCTTTGAATATCGCAACTGACACAATTGTTGTAAGAACCAAACCAAGTCCAGCCCAACTTGCATATGTAATATTTAATGGTAAATGTTGTAATGTTTTGCTTAAAAAATAAAAACTTGCAAGAAATGAAATAATTGTTGCCAAAGTTGGATAAAGTTTTGAAAATCCTTCTGATGATTTAAGAAATGCGCTGCCTATTACTTCTCCAACTATAGCTAAAATCAATAATAAATAAGGCATGATATTATCTCCTTTGTAATTGATAATTTCATTTTACTAGTTTAATCAATGAATCGTAGTCTTGTAATTTTCTAACGATTTGCGAGGTATTGATTTTAGTGAATTCAAAAGTTTAAAGAATTATTATAATAAGTATATAATTGACTTTTTGTAATATGGTTGTAATATTACAATTTAATCAACTAAAGATTCAAAAATTTTACAAGGAGTGTTTAATATGAATAAAGTGTCAAAGATAATGTTATCTTGCGGCCTCGTATTTAGTACAGCAGTAGGTGCAGCAGCAATCGATTCACATCAATCATAAACCCAAGCAGCAGAAACGCCATATTATAACTATACAGGTTATACATCAGCAAATAGTGAATTTATTTTGGATCAAGATTTTATTAATGCAATTAAATACGGTAATTTAACAATTAATGGTTATAAAATTACAAATAGTGACGCAGAAACAGCTGAGATGGTAGATATATATGATCAATCATTTCGTAAAACTGGAGAAAATAAAACAGATGCTGTTACTTTTGATTTAGATGGTAAATCTGTTTCAAAAAATGATTTATTAACAGTATATGGTCCTTCAGATGTAACCGACACACCAGCAGGACATATGTATGAACGTAATTATAACGATACGTCAATCAAATTTTATGTAAACGATGGCTATGTAACCAAGGTACAAATTAATACTTAAAGTGAAATATAAAGGAAATACTAATAAATAAATCAAATTTAATAAATAAACGCTCACCAATTGGTGGGCGTTTTTGTAATAAAAAATATTTTTAGTGTGACTTTAATAGGTTAAGGCTAAAATCATGCATATAATTTTATACATAATTTTGGAAGTAAAGATTTAAGCATGTTCTTTGAGAGAGTATAAATTTTTAATTTCAACAATTTTTATGCGTTGTAATAAGAGGCAAGTACGTTTGTTTTAAAAAATATTTGGCATATTAATCCTTCTGAGGTCTTAAAATATAAAAATAAAAAACCAAAAATATGATGATTGAAGGTGGTAAACTAATAGATATTGTTTTTATAAATTCGTTACTGATTAAAATCAATGTTTCGAGATTAGAAGCATTCATAATTTCATTAATTTTTGTTTCTGATGGTCTGATTAAAATTGTGATAAATGTTATTATCAAGAAAAAAATAGTAGAATATTTTAGACTTTTTTTAAATCTCATGAAGCACCTCTCTTTGATATAGCGTATCGTAATTTTGATACACGTATGACATATGTATTATTGCTATAATTATATAATAAAAGCTGTATATATGTCATAGTGTTATTGAATTTTATTATAAAAGCGTTGCAAAACCTAATTATATATAATATTATAAAATTGATAATTATTTCAGAGTTTTACCTATTTTGAAGCCACCTTTAATGGTGGTTATTTTAATGGGTTTATAATTGTTGGTTTTAAGATAGTTTGTAAAAGGGAGATATTAAAGTGAAAAGAGTAATAGGCGTAGGTATTTTAAGTAGTATATTACTTTCTGGTTGTGCTCCAGATATGTTAAATAAAAAATATTTGAATATTGCCCATCGAGGAGCTAGTGGATCTACACCTGAACATACTTTTGTCGCATATGATAAAGCAATTGATTTGGATGCACATTATATAGAAGTAGATTTACAAATGACTAAAGATAATAAGTTAATCACAATGCATGATAGTAAAGTTGATAGAACTACTGATGACACAGGATATGTAAAGGATAAAGATTTCGCTCAAATAAAAAAATTAGATGCTGGATCTTGGTTTGATAAAAAATATAAAAATGAAAAAGTACCGGAATTAGCAGAAATACTAAAAAAATATTATAAAAAGTCTAATTTTTATATTGAAACTAAAAATCCTGAATTATATCCAGGTATGGATGAAAAACTAGTAGAAGAACTCAATAATAAAGTTTTATTAGGTAAAAATAAATTAAAAAAAGGTAAAGTTATAATACAGTCATTTTCTGAAAGAAGTTTAGTAAATATACATAAAATAAATAAAAATATTCCATTAATAAAACTGATTGATGATAATGATATTAATAATTTATCAGATAAAGAACTGCAACGCTTATCAAAATTTATATATGGTATTGGGATGAATCATAAAAGCGTAAATCCTGAATTAGTAAAACGAGTACATGATAACGGATTAAAAGTTCATGTTTTTACATTAAATACTAAAGGAGAAGTTAAAAAAATGAAAAAAATGGGGGTTGATGGTGGCTTTAACAATAATCCTTAGTATTTAATTAAAATAATTTTTATGATCGAAGGTGTAATTTGAATAATATACTTAAATAATGCCAACGACTATATAGAGCCGCAATGAACTTTAGTAGAGTTTTGAATCTTTAAGAAGCATAAATCATAAAGCAGGGAACTAAAATTTTAAATTATGTATTTATTCACAATGAAAAGAAAATTATTTTAGCATAAATCGTTTATATGTACATTTGTTTGGTTATATTTAAGAAAGTCTTAAATTGGAAAGGTGTATTGTAAAATGGAGAAATTAAATCAGGTCATGCTATATGTAGATGATCAGTCAAAAGCTGTTGATTTTTGGGAAAATATAATGGAATTTGTTGTTATATCAGAAGAAGCATTAGCAGAGGGGTATAAAGCAGTAGAAATAGCACCCAATAATGAAGTCGAAACATCGATTTCTATTATGGAAAAAGCATTTATTAAAAAATATAGTCCGGAAGTTAATTTGGGTACACCATCACTTATGTTTAAAGCGTCAAATTTCGATGAACTCTATGAAAAGTTAAAAGCAAAAGGCTTAACTGGACATGATATTATTGAAATGTCAGGAACTCGGGTATTTAATTTTCAAGATGGGCAAGGCAACTATTTCGCCGTTAGTGAATAACATTTATTATTTTCTTGGAATAAATAACTGCAGTCAATAGGACTGAAATCAAATCGATGAAATTCGTTTGATTTTGGTCCTTTTTAATAATCGTAAGCATATTTATTATACCTTACGGGGGTATATGTTATAATCATTAATGTTAAGAGAATAACGTTACACTTTGTAAGGAGGGTATGACATGACAAATTCAAATAACCATGAATCACATGATCATCATGAACATGGAATGCATGAAGAACACCATGCACAACATCATGAAGGGCATGATATGCATAATCACCATGCACATCATCATGGTAATTTTAAACGTAAATTTGTTATATCATTGTTATTTGCAATACCGATCGTCATTTTATCACCAATGATGGGAATAAAATTACCGTTTCAATTCTCATTTAATGGCTCTGATTGGATCGTATTAGTGCTTGCCACAGTATTATTTTTCTATGGTGGTAAACCTTTTTTAACTGGCGCAAAAGATGAACTTTTATCTAAAAAGCCTGGTATGATGACGCTTGTTGCGTTAGGTATTTCTGTAGCATATATTTATAGTTTATATGCATTTTATATGAATCATTTTAGTCATGCATCTGGACATGTTATGGATTTCTTCTGGGAATTAGCTACATTAATATTGATTATGTTGTTAGGACATTGGATTGAAATGAATGCAGTTGGTAATGCAGGCAATGCTTTGAAAAAAATGGCTGAACTTTTACCTAATAAAGCGATAAGAGTGATAGATTCGGAAGAAAAAGAAGAGGTTTCTATATCTGAAATTGCAGCGAATGATATTGTGGAAGTAAAAGCTGGGGAAAGTATACCAGCGGACGGAGTGATAACCCAAGGCAGTACCTCAGTAGATGAATCATTAGTAACAGGGGAATCTAAGCAAGTAGTTAAAAATGAACAAGACGAAGTTATCGGTGGTTCTATTAATGGTTCAGGAACGGTACATGTCAAAGTAACTGCTACAGGAGAGAATGGCTTTTTATCACAAGTGATGGGGTTAGTAAATCAAGCACAAAATGATAAGTCTGATGCGGAATTATTATCAGATAAAGTAGCGGGTTATCTATTTTATTTTGCAGTAAGTGTTGGTTTAATAGCATTTATCGTGTGGATGCTTATCCATAATAATATAGATTTTGCTTTGGAAAGATTAGTTACGGTATTGGTTATTGCTTGTCCTCATGCACTGGGCTTAGCTATACCGCTAGTTACAGCACGCTCTACTTCTATTGGCGCACATAATGGATTAATCATAAAAAATAGATCTTCTGTTGAATTAGCTCAACATATTGACTATATTATGATGGATAAAACAGGTACTTTAACAGAAGGTGATTTTTCAGTTAATCATTATGAAAGTTATACAGATCAAAGTGATAATAAGGCAATCTTATCTTTATTTGCTTCATTGGAAAGTAATTCAAATCATCCACTTGCTTTAGGCATCGTGACATTTGCTGAAAGTAAAGGTATCAAAATTAAAAATCCTCAAGAAGTTACAACTATACCAGGTGTTGGATTAGAAGGTATAATAGATAATCAAAAATATAAAATTACAAATGTAAGTTATTTAGAAAAAAACAACTTGAAATATAATATCGAAGAATTTGAAAATCTTGCTAAACAAGGTAATTCAGTAAGTTTCTTAATTAATAATGAAGCAGTCATAGGGGTTATTGCACAAGGGGACAAAATTAAAGAAAGTTCAAGAAAAATGGTTTCAGATTTATTATCAAGAAATATTACGCCAGTGATGTTAACAGGAGATAATAATGAAGTTGCAACTACAGTAGCTAAAGAATTAGGTATTAATGATGTGCATGCACAATTATTACCTGAGGATAAAGAAAAGATTATTCAAGATTATCAAAGTAATGGACATAAAGTAATGATGGTTGGTGACGGTATCAATGATGCACCAAGTTTAATTAGAGCGGATATAGGTATGGCTATTGGTGCTGGCACGGACGTTGCTGTTGAATCAGGTGACGTGATTCTTGTTAAAAGTGCGCCATCAGATATTATTCATTTCCTTTCACTTTCTAAAAATACTATGAGAAAAATGATTCAAAATTTATGGTGGGGAGCTGGATATAACATTGTTGCTGTACCACTCGCAGCTGGTGTATTAGCATTTTTAGGTTTAATCTTATCTCCTGCTGTCGGAGCAATTTTGATGTCTTTAAGTACAGTTATTGTGGCAATTAATGCAATGACATTAAAATTGAAGTAGGACTATAAAATTTTGAATGAATGCATACGATTAGAACGACTTGAATAAAGTGGAACGACACAACCTTTTAAAGGTAAAGTGTTTGTTCCATTTTTTTAATTAGTAAACAAGAAATGAATTATGCTAAAATGGTGCTAATTTAATAAGGGGGTATGACATGTCAGTAACACTGGAGCCTATGACGCAAAAAACTTTTGATGAAATTTATGAAAATAGCATTCATGAATATGCGCATGAACACATAAAAAGCGGTGATTGGGAAGCAAAAGGTGCCATTGAGAGGGCACGTTCAGATTTTGAAAAACTATTGCCTTATGGATTAGCTACTGAAAATCAGGATTTATTTTCTGTTAATTATTTGGATGAAATGATTGGATATTGTTGGTTACATTTTGAAGGAATTAAAAAGGAAACTAAATGTTTTATTTATGATGTACATATTTTTGACAGTTATAGAGGTCAGGGCTTAGGTGAAAAAACGATGCTTTGTATCGAAGATTATTGCCAAAAAAGAAATATACATCGTATTGGTTTACATGTGTTTGGTCACAACGAGAGGGCAGTATCCTTATACAATAAATTAGGATTTCAAACTACTAATTATAGAATGGAAAAAGCGATTGGGAATGATACATATTAAAATAAAACGCTAATTTTAAAAAAGCCATCAAAAGTTTTAAGTAGGGAATTTAAAAATCGGTGATCAAAGCATATTGATAACGAAACATTTTTAGAATTAAGCAATTATTTTTGGATATTTTAATAAATGTTGGCTGGCTAGATAAATGAGGTTCAACAGGAACCTAGATTGATCCTAATGGTTTTACCATAAAAGAAATAGCGTCCAACGACTTATAACTTTTTATAAAAACAGAGAAGACGTCCCTTTCTATATCTGTCCAATAAAAAGGGACGTCTTTTGTATATGATTAAAGCTTTATAAAAGACACTAGACTTTTCTGTTTGCCAGTGTTTGTTTATGACCAGCCAATTAATTGTGCAATCACTAATGAAATAATTGAAATAACTCCCCACATAATAAATAACGGGAAGAAAAACTTGATCCACTTCGTATAAGAAACACCACCAATGGCTAATGCTGCCATGAAATAACCACTTGTAGGATAGAATACATGTGTGAAACCATCGCCTAATTGGAAAGCTAAAACAGCTGTTTGACGAGTAATTCCTAGCATATCGGCTAATGGTGCCATGATAGGCATAGTGACAAGTGCTTGACCACTTCCTGATGAGATGATGAAGTTAATTAATACCTGAACGAGATACATTCCGATGACTGCGACAGTCGGTGTTGCACCGTCAATAACAGAACCTAAGCCATGCACGATGCTGTCCATAATCTTACCTTCTTCAAGAACCACCGCGATAGAACGCGCGAGACCTACAATGATAGCGCCCATCAATACGTCTTTAAATCCGTCATTAAATGACTCGCAAATTTCACGCGTATTCAATCCAGCAATTAATCCAACAACAATTCCCATAATGATAAATAATCCTGACATTTCAACCATAAACCAACCCTGCGTAGTAACACCATATACAAGTACAATAAAAAAGGCCAATACAACAGCAATGCCTATTTTTTGACGGAGTGTTGCAACGAGTGGTTCGTGATTCGTAATATCTTTATAGGTTTGTCTTTTTTCAGTATCTTCTTGGTAAACTAAGCTAAGATGTGGGCTTTGTTTTACTTTTCGTGCGTATCTCATTATAAATAATATTGTTATAAAGAGCACAACAATAAAGATTATGAGTCGTAAGCCAATACCAGAAAAAACAGGAATAGCAGATAATTTTTGTGCTAACCCAGTATTGATTGGGTTTAATACACCGACTGTAAAGCCTACAACAGTACCACATAGCGCAATCGCAGTAGCGGTTATAGAGTCATAACCTAAAGCAATAATTAATGGAATGATAACGGGTATGTATACAAGTGAAAGTTCAGCAGTACCTATGAGCGTAGCAATAATTGCAAATACTGATGTCAGTACTGGAATGATAAAGATACTATGATTTAAAAATCTACGCGCGAGTTTATTAACTCCAATTTCAATAATGCCCGTACGTCTTAATACCATAAACATTCCACCAATAATCAGTGTGAAGAATACAATTTCTCCTGCTTCAATGAGACCTCTCGGAATAATGGAAATAAAGTCTATGATATTCACTGGTTCAGCTTTTATATAATGAAATGAGTCTGCATCAACCATTTCTCTACCTTCTGGTCCTTTAATTCGATCAAATTCTCCGGAAGGAATGAGGTAAGTTGAAATGGTGGCTAAGACACCAAATATAAATAATATGACATAAATGTGTGGCATTTCGAACTTTTTCCTGTCTTTTTTTGTTGGTTTACCCTTGTCTTTTGAAAGTTTCATTGCTACACCTCTTTTATCTAACATAAATAATGAAAATATATCATGGTTACAGAAAAACTGTAGTCTTAATTTTCTGAAAATTTTTATTTAAGCTTAATTATAACAAAAATTTTATAAAATTATTAAATAAATATGATTTTAGTTAAAAAAATAGTGTGAATTAATATAAAATAAAAAACCTAGTAATTGAACTGTGCAGCTCACTTACTAGATTTTACTAGAAACATTATATTTATTTGATAATTAAAAAAGTAACAAAGCACTATCTTTAATTATAGGTATTTATTACATTGTTCGATCAACATTACTACACAATATATTCAAATAGCGATGAACATTATGAGAAGTCGTATCTTTAGGCAGTGCATGAGAAAACGTATTACCTTTTGTCGTTTTAACAGTGTAGATTATGTCATAGTTACTAATTTTGAAATCAATTATTTTCATAAATATCCCCTTAACAATGGTCATTGTTTTAAAATTATGAAATTGCAAATGAAACTGTGAAATAGGTTGAAGTACAAAGTTGACCATTTATATAATTGTACTATACATAAATCTTTTAAGTAATAAAAAGTATAACATATTTATGGAGTTAACTTAAATAATATAAATAAAAAACACATTCAAATTTAAGAATATGTTTAATCATTAAGTGAATTTATTATTTCATCGTACTTTTGTTCACTCAAGGTACCTAAAGGACTTTGATTTATTTCAAATATTAAAAAATCATCATTTGAATTGAATACACTCTTTATAGTTTCACAAATCGTATTTTGATCTAAGTCACTTTTTAACAACCACAAACCTTTGTAAATGTACAAAGGTTTACCAACCAGATTTAACTTCGAAGGTAATTTTTCATACCCATAAGAAATAGAATTTAAATTATAGGATAATATATATTTAGCCATTTATATCGACCTCCGATATAAGCATATCATTAACTAAGATTTAAAGGTTGAAAGAAGGTTGGGATTGAAAACCATTTACTATTTTATGGAATATTATTTACTGATTAAGTTTGTTTTTATTTTAGAAGGGGATTTTAATTGTATAGATAACTTTATTTTTAATATTATGAGGTGAAATAAAAATGAATTATATAAAGTATATAACATCAAAAGATAACACGAAGCTTTATGCAAAAATAAATGAAATTGAAAAGGCTAAAGCTAATATAATTATTGTCCATGGATTAGCTGAACATCTTGATCGTTATGATGAATTAGCTAATTATTTAAATAAAAATGAATTCAATGTCATTAGGTATGATCAGCGAGGACATGGTCGATCAGAAGGTAAGCAGACATTTTATAGTAATAAAGATGAGATTGTCGAAGATTTGACTGCTGTTGTTGATAAAGTTAAAGCAAATTATGAAGGGAAGATATATTTAATTGGTCATAGTATGGGCGGATATACAGTAACATTATTCGGTACACAATATCCTAATGAAGTAGACGGCATAATAACATCTGGCGCTTTAACGAGATATAATAAGAAAACATTTGGCGACGTAGACAATCATGTAGATAAGTATAGTTATTTTGATAACGAGCTTAGTGAAGGACTATGTTCAGATCAAGCTGTTGTTGAAAAATATGCATTAGATGATTTGAATGCAAAGCAAATTTCAATGGGATTATTAGTTACCCTTATGGATGGTATAGCGTATTTAAAAGAGAATGCATCTAAATTTATTGAACATACACTAATATTACATGGTAAAGAAGATGGGTTAGTGAGTTACCAAGATTCGTTACAATTATTTGATGAAATAGGTTCTGAACATAAATCAATTCATATTTATGATGGTTTACAACACGAAATATTTAATGAATCTTCTTTTAACAAGAATATTTTTAAAGAAATTGTTGATTGGTTAGATAATGAAATATAATTAACATAAATTTTTAAAGTATATTTACAAATTTATTGTTGATTAAGTCCTCAAATATTTTAAAATGTTTGTTTCAGCAATTTGAAGGATTTATAATAAAAAAATAATTAAGACAAAATAATTGAAGGAGACATATATGTTTATTAAAACCTTGCACATGGAATACGAAGAGAGTTTCGAAGAATTTGATACACGCGTGAACCAATTTTTACATGAAGTTGACGATAAACAGCATTGGGAACTTGTTTCAGTTACACCTTCAGTTACAAACACTGTGGAAGGCGTAGATTATTTTATTACAATTGTTTATAAAAAGTAATGAATAGTACGATAAAAAAGAGCCTGAAAAAGTTTTCAGGCTTAAACACAATATAGACAGTAACTTGGTTAGGAAATGTCTAATCATCATGATATCAATCTAATCACTAATTATATAAATTTAATATGTGTACTAAATTTATATAATTAGTGACTAAATGTTTTTTGAGGGACGTTGAAATAATCAGCTAAAATTTTAGTGTCATTTTCTGATGGTTTTCTATATCCATGTTCCCAATCCCATATTTGACATATTCTATAGCTCTTCTCGTAGTTTTTGTTTAAATTAATTGCTAATTTAGACAAACTTAAATGTTTTTTTTCGCGTAACTCTGTTAAAATTTCCAAAATTTAAAACCTCCCAAAATTAAATACATAAGACTTACATTAATTATTTTAGTACATATAAAAGGTATGTTCAAATTACTAATAATTTATTTAGAATTAATTGGAATGTTATTAGCAACAATTTTAATATTTTGAACAAAATATTAAAATTGTTGATTGTATAAAGTGTCAGAAAGTAAGTATAGGGTATTAAAATAAAATATTAATAATATTTGTAATAAGGAGGAAAATAAATTGAAAATAATTGCTATGAGTATTTTTGTAGATGATCAAGAAAAAGCAAAGCAATTTTATACAGAAAAGCTCGGTTTTGAACTTGTACACGACATGGAGATTGGTGGTGGGTTTAAATGGTTAACTGTAAAAGAAAACAATTCTAACAATCCGGTAGAAATCGTTCTTGAACCTAATGAAAATCCAATAGCAAAGAGATATCAAGATGATTTGTTTAATGCAGGTATTCCCGTTACGATGTTTGGCGTTTCTAATTTAGAACAAACACACCAATCATTGTCAGATTTAGATGTGAAATTTCATACAGCACCAAAAGAGGTTGAAGGAATTAAATTAGCAATCATTGAAGACACTTGTGGTAATTTAATTCAATTAATTGAGCAATAAGTGTATATTTTTTTCTAAGCACTAAATTTAATTTATAGTCATTTTTTATGATATAAGTTAAATTTGGTGCTTGTTACTTATTATATTAAAGTACTTTATAAAATATGATTTCTGTATTCATCACTAATGAAAATGAGTAATCATTTTTTGTAGCCATCTGAATTAAACACTGATCAACCAATTTTTGACTATATTGATAAAGTATATTTTATTGGATGGAACTTTACTGAAAGTTATGAATTTGCAAATGCATTCCTATACGAATTACAATCCAATAACGATGGTAAGCCTAAGTAGTAAAGTAACGATGATCAATACGATATAACCCCTTTATCCACCGTATTAATCATCGCTCAAAAACATGATTATTTATTTTTTCATTTTATCAATATCTTCCGCAACAATTGTTAATAATTCTTCAGTTTCTGCGTCGGTTAACTCATCAGAACCTTTAATTCTAATGACAGAACCCTTATCCGTTTTAACATGGTAAATCGGTTCTTCGTCTTTATAAACTTTTCGTAATACTTTCATCTCATCACCCTTTTTTTCTATAAAACAATTCACGATAATATAAAATAATGTCTAAATAGAAACATTACTTTCATAAGACGAATAAGTTCTTATTTTATAACTGAAATGATTAATACTTTAACTATAGGATAACTTTTTATTAAATTCATTTCCACTGGTATGATTTAATTAATTTAATTATTTTGTTGAATCTTATTTAAAATAATACATTTTCAACAGTTAATTATAATTTATGATATTTTTTGAGAAAATTAGTTTTTTGTGTTTTTATATTATAAATAAGGGTATAACTAACCAAGCACAAAAAGTCCTCCAAACTTTAGTGTGGAATATATTTTCGAGATTGACGTCGCTTTTCGAAGCGGCGTTTTTGTTTTATACTGCATATAGTATGACTATTTAAAAAAGGGATGTATATTGTGAGATTATTGAGTATATTGTCATTTCTATGTAGCTTGGCGATAACAGTTGTTATTATATATGGCGTTATCATGATGGCTGGTGATTTAATGGGGTTAACAACATTTAATAATCAATTATTAATTGTAGGTCTAGCATTTGTATTATTGAGTGGTTTGTTTGGAAAAAGTAAACCAAGATTGTCAATGTTAGTGCTATTTATTGGATTTATAATTGTGATTGTTAATTAATAAATAATAAAAGGAGTGAAAAGGATCAATGTTTAGCAATGATTTCTTATTTTCACTCCTTTTTATATGAGTCATTTTATCAAAAATAACTAAGCTTTAAATGATTCAATATTGCCTTGAAGTTTTTGATCCATGTCATTAGCTATTTTTAATAATAATTGTTTTATATCTTTTGAAGTTAATTCATTATCAGCAGTAACTTTGATAATTAAGCCTAAATCCGTTTTAATATGGAAAGTCGTACGGTTATTTTCAGATACGCTTCTTAATATTTGCATCTTAATCACCCCGTTTTCAAATTACAGAATTATCGTTTGACGTATAACTAAACAGTATTAATGAGATAATTCAATCAACATAGTGTAAAATGTTAATTTGATATAAGTTTAATATATTTGAGATGAAATGAATAATTATTAGCTTCTGATATAGTGATGTTATTATTTAATGTATTTAGGTATCATTTTGATATAGATAAGTTCGCCTAATAATTCACATAATGTTTGTGTAATAATGACAGTAGTTGTAATGGTTACCCAATGGTTTGGTAAACCTAATGCTAAAGGTAGGACAACTAGTGCATTTCTTGTACTAGAACTAAATGCAATGGTCCTTTTGGTTTCTTGTGTTACTTTAAATACTTTACCACATAAGGTACCTATTAAAGGAGCAATGATTAAAAAACAAATATAAATAGGTATAACTGTAATGACAATATTTAAATTATGGATAATTTTGTTTATTTGTGATCCTACAATTGAAAACAAAACGAGAGCCATAAGAATTTCAGGAAGCCAAGATGTTAACTTTAATATTTGATTTATGTTTTTGGACTTTTTACTAGAATATTGCAATAGAAGCGCTAGCAATAAAGGAAAAATTATAAACATCAAAAACGACTTTAAGAATGGCAAAATATCTATTTGTGAAAAAATATCAGTGTTAAGAAATAGCGTGAAATATAAAGGTAATAATAAAATTTGGCATATAAACAGTAGTGGTGTCGCAAATAACATGAGCTGTTCGTTTCCTTTTCCTAATGCATTAAAAACAAGAACGTAGTCAATACAAGGCGTTAGTAGAACAAGATACAACCCGATTAGAATAGGTGCATCTGAAATATCAAACAATTGAATCAAACCATAAACAAATAAAGGGATAACAATAAAATTTGATATTAATAATGCCACAATAGACTTTATATTAAATAAACTATGTTTGATGTTAAAAAATGGAATTTGTGAAAACATACTAAACATAAGTAGACACAAACTAACAGAAATTATAGATTCTAATATGCTGGCAAAAGTATTTGATATTAAGCCAACTAGGATACCGCTTAAAAGTGCTATAAAATAAATGTAAATTTGGTATTTTTCAATCATGGATTTTATATATTGCATAATAACCTCTCGTATATCAATTTTTGTTCATGGATTTATTTCATACACAGTCGGTGTTACAAAATAACCTGAAATAAAAAAAGTGGAGCGAAATCATGTATGCCACTTTGATTTCAAGTCCCACTTCTTTATATGAACTAGTTTCGATTTTATTTTTTGTTTTTATCTTGAACACTTACTTTATTTTCAATTTTATCATCATTTGTGCTATCAATACTTAGCAGTAATGCACGAATAACTAAAATACCGGATATAAGTAATAACAGATTTTTTAAAAGTTTCATATTTTCACCCACTTGTATGAATTTAAATGTTTGTTATAAAAGAATCATATTTATATACATCATACACTAAAATCTACTGATTAAATAAAAACAACACTATTGTGTTTGTTTCCATTATATAAGAGTTATTTAAAGGTCGATGACGTAAAGTGTTGAATTTTCTTCATCGACAGTTACTTTTAATTCATCACTATTATTTTCAATTATGGTATTAACAACACTTCCTTGCTCAATCGTAAAGAAAATTTGGCTTAAAATACCCATCGCATATTCATTAATTGGACTTACAAGAGAAATAGAGGTTGTATCTTCTTGTATCATAAATTGTTTTTGACTTTGATTTATTAATTGCCATTTAGGTAAATAGGTTAATTTCATAATTGTCACTCCTTAATATTGCTACATTTTTAATATTTTTCTAAAGAAGAATATTAAATTTTGAATTAATTGAATGTGAAAGGGAATAAGTTCACCAAATACATAATAATAAGAGGTGATAGCATGATTGTTTTATTATCTATTATATTAGCATTAATTTTTGCTTTTCTAGCAACAATGCCATTTTTATTTATAAATACGAGGTTGCATGAAAATGTTAATCACTCTAAGGAAGAGATACGCCATGAAAAAATAAGAGCGATTAAACGTTTTGTGTATTTTTTTATATTAATTATTATTTTGTTAATGGTTTTTCATTTCATTACAAATTGAATTGATACGTATAAAATACAAACATAAGTGCAAGCATATTTGATTCGTTTTTAAAATTAAATAACTTATGTTATAGAAATAGGAGGAAATGATGATTTTTAAGTGATTCAAGGGTGAAAGCTTGTAATAAAGCGCCACTTATTGAATTGATTTTAAGTGGCACCTCGGAAGCTTATGATATCGTTTAGTTTAAACTAAGATTGTTTAATCGCATACGCATTGAACTGATATTGAACGCCTAAATATAATCTAACTGAAAATAATAGTAAAGAGTATACCCACAACACCAAAAATAATTAACATCACGGTTAGTCCGAGTAAAGATTCTTTGGTTTGTTGTTTATCTTTCAACTTATAAAATATTAAGGAAACAATCCCACAAATTAAAAATATGAGTGAAAGCCAAAATACAATCATGAAATGTAAACTCAAATGCTTGTCCCTCCTTTATAATGTCATCTAGCTGTAATGCTTGATGATTTTATTCAATAACTTAAAAATTAATTGTTTTTAGTTTTGTAAGCTCGTTTGTATTATATTTTATCATTTATTCATAAGATGCCATAGTGTAAGATGTTTTCGCGAAATTGGTTATAAAAAGTAAATTGTAAAAATAGAATATCAACATGATGATGTCTAACGTGTAAAAGCGGAATTGCATGAGCAATTTTAAAGCGAAATTGGATAGTGCAAGACAAGCAGTAAATCAAATTCACATATTATAACGGGTATTGAAAATTGAAAAATCATATTTAGAAAAAGCGTTTGCCAATTAAAAAAGAATTACCGTATAAACATTAAAATTTTAGATTTTATTAATTATAACGGTGTATAATAGTAGTGAATCGAATAAGTAAGGAGATAGAAAATTATGAATGAAGTAAATAAAGTAATATATATTGTTTTAGCGGTGTTTTTAGGAAGTTTTGGAATTCATAAGTTTTATGCTAGAAAAACTGGTATGGGTCTTTTGTTCCTCGTATTTTGTTGGACAGGTATTCCACAAATTTTAGCTATTATAGGTGCGATTATTACGGTATTTAAACCTGCAGATCAAAATGGCAATGTTTTAGTTTAAAACTATGATATAAAATAAAATGAGACTGGGATATAAATCTCCATTCTCAAAATAAGAGGGCAAATCCTTAACAATGGATTTGTCCTCTTTATATTTAAAATATTACGATTTTGACCGTGCATGCTTGCCTGTGGATATGGCTCGAGCCAGTAGTCTCTTGCACATATCATTTCCCCGGGCGTCAGCACGATACAAAATCGTTTGGAATATTTATCAAGATACAAAAGCAAAGGCTCGTTTGAAACAATTCATTACCTCTAATATATTGATGAAGTTCTTATTTTATAAAATTAATAACATGAATTAGCCTGAAATCATAAGTAATAAAGAATTGAAACTTTTGATATGAGAATAATATGTGATTTTGATCGTGCATGCTTGCCTGGGGATATGGCTCGAGCCTGTAGTCTCTCACTCATATCATTTCCCCGGGCGTCAGCACGATACAAAATCAGTACAATTTGCATTTTTTTATTCAAAATATAAGACCCTTTCGTATAATTTAATAAACACTACTAAACCAAATTAACGAGGTGCCTTATGTGTAAAGATTATAACATGACTCAAATGTTACGAATGTGATGATTGTTTAAAATGTCCACTTAAAAATTGATGTAGAATCAGTTTTGGATTCATGAAGGCTATTTTGGGTATCGCTCGAATGTCAGTTTGAGAGATAGACAAAGTCAAAAGAGAATTAGGATTTGTCCTTATGGCATTGAATGTAAGGAAAATAGCAGCTCAACGAGCTACACTATTTGAAAAAAAAAGAAAACGACAATTTCTACATTATTTCATTAGAAATTATCGTTTTTTGTTTAGTTAGAGACATTTATGTCCCGAACTCGTTTTTATATTAAAAAATATAATGACATCAATCAAATTAAAATAAAAAAGTATTTAATTTTTATTGCTTTAACAATAGAATTCATAAACTTTACAATATTTACAATTTTGATTAAATACTATGAAAACAACAATTAAACTGTTCATTTTTAAATTTAAAAATGAACAGTGATAGACAAATAAATATTATTTGTTATGATTATGAAAAGGCTTTAAATAGTAAGACATGTAACGATTAAAATTTAAATAATCGAGGTAATGCTTATGACATTCTATGATTTTATAAATGACTTTGTTAATGACGACACGCCACTTGGTCAACTTGCCTATTTTATAAATAAAGATAAAAATTTCCCTAAACATGCAACTGGGTATCACGAATTATATGCATACTTTAAAACGAATTATAATTATGATGAAATAATGACGTCTGCAAAAAGGGCATTAAGTTTATATTTGAATAACTTAAGCGTTAATTAGCATAAAGATTCATTGTTCATAATACCAATTTCTTATTTTCAGAGCATATTTTATGTCTTCCGTTCTAAAGTTAATTTCGTTATTTCTAATTGAAAAAGGTTCAATGATATCTTGAGCCATCCATGTATTAATAAGTTCTGTAGGTAGGCCATCTAACTCCATGTCACTTTTACTTAGAACAAAACATTCCCAATCGAGAGAAATTTTTGAAGGATTAATATATATACACTCATTAATCTGATTCATAAAAACACTCCTTAACATTGTAAATCCGACGTTAAGTTTTACCCAAGTACAAATAAAATAAAACGACAATTTTATTTTATTTGTCTACTAATTGATGAAAAAATAATAAATGCTTGAAATTTGTTATTTTGAAGTGTTTTAAGCGTATAATTACGATCGTTTGGCTAATAATGAATAATAATATGTATTTGTTGACAATCATTAATATATAAACACAGTACTAAAAGCATGTCATCAACTAATTCATTGGCGAGGTAAATTATTAATCTCGTATACAAATAAAGCACTCATCCAATTTGATGTGGATAAGTGCTTTATTTGTATTCAAAAGCTAACATTTTTGTTTATTGTGCATTTTTTTTGAAGTAAGTTGAGATATGCATTTTTACCACGGTATAATCCCTAAAATACAAGCTACTAAAATCATAAATAAACTAGATCCAACAGCC
Organism: Staphylococcus sp. FSL W8-0271; assembly: GCF_038006605.1. NCBI lineage: Bacteria > Bacillati > Bacillota > Bacilli > Caryophanales > Staphylococcaceae > Staphylococcus > Staphylococcus sp. FSL W8-0271. The sequence continues at coordinate 1,970,726 of NZ_JBBOVM010000001.1, read as the reverse complement.
CATTTTATTACAATACGTTGGTTTTGGCCATATTCTATATCTAGCATACCTACAAGTAAATAACCAGCAGCATATAAAGGACTTAACACATGTAGAGGTTGACCTAGAACTGAAGCTCTGGCCATATCAACTTTGGAAATACCAAATTGTTGCGCAGATTCAGCTAAAATAGGTAATACACCATAATAGAATGGATCATTGGCCATAAAGTATGTAAATGGTCCACTCAAAATTGCCGTGATTAACGCAAAATGATTGCCCATAGCATCTGGTATGATTTGTACCAAAGTATTAGCCATTTCGTTAACCATTTTCGTTCCATTCATTACACCTGTAAATATACCTGAAGCAAAAACAAGACTGATTACAGAAAGTACATCTCCAGCATGTTTTTTTACAACAGAATTTTGAATACTTAAATTAGGATAGTTTAGTAATATTGCAAAGCCAAACCATAACATAAACAAGACTGGTATTGGCATTAAACCGATAACCAGACAGACGATTAATGAAATTGTTAGTATTGCGTTTGGAATAAGCATTTTTGGTCTTTTTAATAAAGATTCTTCTTTTGTATCGGTAGGTTTTATATCATTTAAATCAATATTTGTATTTGATGTAAGATACTTTTTTGAACGCTTTCCAAGTATGTAAGCAACTCCAAAAGCAAATAATATACCAGCAATCATTGCAGGTATGATAGGCACAAAGACCTCTTCAGTTGTTACTTGCAAAGATGAAATCGCACGTGCAGTGGGGCCACCCCAAGGCAACATGTTCATTACACCGATAGATAGAAGCGCCAATGTAGATAAAGTATATAGACTCATGCCAATCTTTTTATAAAGCGGCATCATTGCAGTTACGGTGATGATGAAAGTAGTGGTACCATCACCATCTAGTGCTACCATTGATGCTAAAATTACAGTGCCTATTGCAATTTTTACTGGATCCCCTTTAACGACTTTTATAATTTGATTAATGACTGGTTCGAATAAGCCAGCATCTATCATAACGCCAAAATAAAGTATGGCAAAAGTCAACATAATTCCAGTTGGTGCAACAGTTTCTATACCATCTAACATAAACTTACCTAAACCTGCATAGAAACCACCAATTAAAGCAAAAATGGTAGGTATAACAATTAACGCAGTTAAAGCTGACATTTTACGTGTCATAATTAGTACCATAAAGATGATAATCATAATAAAACCGAGAATTGCTAAGTTCATATATTCAATTTTCCCCCTTTGTTTTTATCATTATATACTTTTCAGATTTTTTTGAAAACAAAATATTACTTTTTTCAAAAAAGTATATATTGAAAAAACACTTCATAACTAAAATAAATAGTTTTGAAGTGCTTACAATTATTAAATATTATAAAATAAATATGTATTCATATAATTAAATGAAAAAATTTATTACATATGACTTCCAAAAAGGGTAACTTAATAGTACTAAAGAAAATAATGATACCAACATAGCGAAAATATTAGCAATACGATCCCCGCGTAGACATGCATATAAATTAATAAGCAGTACACCCAATATAAATAACAGACCAGCTAATATTTGCATGTCTCCTTCTAAAATTTTATTAACTGCTAATAATGGCGTTGCTAATGTAATTAATGACAAGAACAGTGATAATAATGTCGTTGCATATTTCAAATTGTTCAGTCCTCTCTAAGAAATACTTTTATTAATCTAATGTTATAAATGATAGCTTAATAAAATAATATTTGCTTAACAATTTAATTGCAAGTCATTTTTATATATGACATAACATTTATCAAAAGATGATTAACGAAAAGCGCTAAATTTTAGTAGTTACGGAAGCGTCTGTATAGTGAATGAGTAGTATCAAAGACTTGTTTATTCGAATAAAGACATTTCCTCACCATTGAAATAGTAAATCAACCAATGTTCATCAACATAATCTACATCATATTTTCTAGCAAATTTTTCTATTGCAAGTAATTCAAAATTTAAATTGCTAAAAAAGACTTTGCCACTAATATTATTTGATATAAGTGAAGTCATTAGAATTTCAATTTGCTTATCATGGCAGATTTGGAATACATATTTCATTAATTGTTTGGCAATTTGTTCTTTGAGTTCATGGTTATTACCCATAACACACATATTTTCGATTACTGCTTTGTGTGACAGGCTGTAATTTTGATTGAATATAAGTGTTACCGCACCTATCAAAACACTATCTTGAAAGGCGCCAATGACAATTGATTGATTTGAATGAGTAGAAAGTAAATCGTTTAAATTTAGTTCAGCTAAGCATCGATTATTTTGCAATTTCCAAGCAAATAAGTCAAGATCTTCATGAATGCCACGTTTTAATAATTTTCTATAGTTAGGTAAATCATCGATTGATAAATAACGTATATTTGTCATTGTATGCCTCCTAAACTTTATAAATCATTTATATAATAGAATAATAAATTTTACCGTCGTATTAAATTTGATTTTAAGGGAAAAAGTATAATTGAGCAATACTATATTTAATTTTATTCAAAAACATGGAATCATTTTTAATTTAAAAAGCAAAAAATGTGAAGTTTTTAAGTATTAAATCGCATTTAATTTAATTTTTAAGTAACGCAGTTGGATATGATAATTATGGTATAATATGGTGGATGATATATTATGAGCGGAGGCACGATAAGTGGAATCTTTAATGACTATTATAGTTTCGCTAATTTTGCTTATCTTGATTTCTTTTGCCATATTAATGATTTACATCTGTATCAATTATAAAGATGAAGACAATTAATAAAAAAGAGAAAACAATCAAAAGACATCATGACATAGGCATAATCAGTATTAAAACAACAAAAAACCCCCAAATTCCTAATCGGATTTGGGGGTTTAGTATTATTGTTATTCTACTACTTGTACATTTAAATCTACGTCAATATTACCGCGTGTAGCTTTTGAATATGGACAAAATTCATGTGCATCTTGTAGATATTTTTCAGCATCTTCTTGTGATAAAACGTTCTTAACTTTTGCATCTATTGAAACACTTAATTTAGGGCTTTCAGCCTCAGGGTCATCTTCTAAACGTACAGTTAAAGTGACTTCAGGTTCAGCGCCTCTCACTTTATTTTGTTTAAGAATTAAATCAAATGCACCATTAAAACATGACGCATAACCTGCTGCAAATAATTGTTCAGGGTTAGTGCCTTTTTCAGCATCAGCTTGTGCTGGAGGAATGACTGCTACATCAATTGCTTTATCATCTGTTTGAACGTGACCGTTACGACCACCTGTATTCGTTGCTTTTGTTTCATAATTTACTGCCATTATATTACCTCCTAAATTACTTATATAACGACTATACCCTGTAAATTAAATTTAAATCATATAAAAGGTGAATAGATTTTTATTATTTACTTAAATTATGTTCTTTTAAGATTGTGTTAGTTCTCAGTAATGTTATACAATAATTTTAATGTTGAGTGAAAAGGAAGTTTTTAAAATGTCTGAAGTAAAAATTGCAGTAACCATAGCACCAGAAAATGAAATTTCTCCAACTTTTTTAAACGAATTAGTAAAATATCAAACATCTATCGATATAATAGAATTAAGAGTTGATCAGTGGGCAACACCAAGGGTTGATGACGTAGCTAATGTCATTGATAATTTATATGAGCTAAACTTAAATAAGAAAATTTTAGTTACTTATCGCACACAATCACAAGGCGGTAAAGGTGATTTGTCATTTGATGCGTATATTAAATTACTTGAAAGGATAATTGAAATAGACCACGTGGATATGATTGACGTTGAATTTGAAATTAACCGTCAATCTCATTATATAGAGAACTTGATTAATCAAGCCCATAAAAATGATGTTGAAGTTATATTGTCTTATCATGATTTTCAAAAAACGCCACCACTTGCTCAGTTAAAACAATTGTATTTTAAAATGCATCAAATGAATCCAGATTACTTAAAAGTTGCAGTCATGCCTTATAGTAAAGAAGATGTCTTAAATTTATTATCAGCATTATCAGCAACAGTAGATACAGTGCCGCAACAAGTGATTGGCATTGCTATGTCAAAATTAGGCATCATTTCAAGAACTGCTCAAGGTATTTTTGGTGGTGCAGTATCCTATGGTTGTTTGGATAATCCTAAAGCACCTGGACAGATACAAGTTGAAACTTTGCGCGCGCAATTAAGACTATATCAGTAGTTTGAAAATCTAAACGTACTATCTTATAATTGAAAATAGTTATCAATAGTGAAAGGGCGATATTAGATGGAACTACAAGATGCAATAACTCAACGAAGAAGTATAAAGGTCTTTAGAAGAGATATGAACATAGATGACGATGCTTTATATGAAGCGATACAGCGTGCTACAGATGCACCCAATCATGGCTTGAGAGCACCTTGGAGAGTGGTTCATATCGCAAAAGATAGATTGGGAGAAATGAGTAAACAATTAACTGAAATTGCTTTTCCTAATCTGAGAAAAAAGCAGGAAGATCACTATAAAGTTGCTACCAATTTAGGTGGTATGCTTGCATTAATCGTTAAAGAAGATCCAAGACAAAAAGAAAGTTTAGAGAATAATATGGCATTTGGTGCATTTGCACAAAATCTTATGTTATTACTTTTTGAATCAGGCATAGGTACTTGTTGGAAGTCACCGGCTTATATTTTCAATCCTGAAATACGCAAAATATTTGGTGTGAAAGACGACGAACGTTTAGTTGGATTACTATATTTGACAGATTTGGAAGATTTAGAAAAAATGCCACATCGAGAACGTCAACAAAATCAAGTCATTGATAAGTTTTAAATAAAAGAATTCAGGACATGACTGTCTCTGACTAAAAAGAAAACGATAACTTCTATTGAAATAATGTAGAAATTGTCGTTTTCTTTTTTTTCAAATAGTGTAGCTCGTTGAGCTACTATTTTCCTTACATTCAATGCCATAAGGACAGATTCTAATTCTCTTTTGACTTTGTCTATCTCTCAAACTGACATTTGAGCGAAACCCAAAATAGTCTTCATGAATCCGAAAACTGGTTCTACATCAATTTTTCTTTGACTGTAGATTTGTTTAGTCTCTGGTTCTGAAAGCTACTGATTAATTTGATATTTAAAATACTCCCAATTAAAATGCTTCATTATCTTCTTATTCGTTTTTGAATTGTTTTTCATACATCAATTTTTAAGTGGACATTTGAAACGATCATCACATTCGTAACATTTGAGTCATGTTATTAATTTTACAAAATAAAAACATCATTAATTTATTAGAATTAATGAATTGTTTAAAATGAGCCTTTGCTTTTGTAATTTGATAAATATTCCAAACGATTTTGCATTGTGCTGACGCCCGGGGAAATGATATGAGTGAGAGACTACAGGCTCGAGCCATATCCCCAGGCAAGCATGCACGATCAAAATCGCATATGATTCTCATATCAAAAGTTCCAATTCTTTATTACTTATGATTTCAGGCTAATTCATGTTATTAATTTTACAAAATAAAAACTTCGTCAATATATTAGAGGGAATGAATTGTTTAAAATGAGCCTTTGCTTTTGTAATTTGATAAATATTCCAAACGATTTTGCAACGTGCTGACGCCCGGGGAAATGATATGAGCGAGAGACTACAGGCTCGAGCCATATCCCCAGGCAAGCATGCACGATCAAAATCGTAATATATTAAATATAAAGAGGACCAATCCATATTAAGGATTGGCCCTCTTATTTTGAGAATGGAGATTTATGTCCCAGTCTCATTTTAATGCTTATTTCAAAATTTTGATTGTTTAAAAGTTAAAGTTATTAGAATCAAGCCAATAATTACTCAAACGTTTCGGCTAGGAATGATTCAACTTGTTCAGGAGATTTAGCATTTGCTGAATGTAAATGTGCTAATTTTTCTCCATTTTTAAAAACTAATAAGCTTGGAATACCCATAACGTCATTTTCAGCCGCTGCATCTTCTAATTCATCGCGGTTTACAGTATACCAGTTATAATTGTTATATTTTTCTACAATTGGGTCAATCCACATGTCCATTGCCTTGCAATCTGGGCACCATCCTGCTTCAAATTTAACGATGACTGGCTCGTCACTTTGTATTGTATTTTTAAATTGATCATTAGTATTAATTGATTCCATAATTAGACTCCTTTATAAAAGATATTATTGTAACCATTATAACCGACAATTTGCAGTTATTAAAAAAATCAGCTTAATAATTAGAGCGTTTTTGTTATAAGTTTGTTATATTAGTGTTAACTAAGCATAGGAGGTCCTGAAAAATGATAAAATTTTACCAATATCCTAATTGTACAACTTGTAAAAAAGCTGCAAAATTTTTACAAGAATATGGGGTGAGTTTTGAACCTATCGATATTGTGCAACATACACCAACTAAAAATGAGTTTAAAGAAATCATTAATGCTACAGGTATTGATATCAATAAACTTTTTAACACGCATGGTGCAAAATATCGTGAATTAGGCCTTAAAGATAAATTAAAAGACCTTTCCGATGAAGAAAAACTAGATTTATTGTCCTCGGATGGCATGTTAGTGAAACGACCACTCGCTGTATTAGGTGATAAAGTAACAGTAGGTTTTAAAGAGGAACAATACAAGGAAACTTGGTTGTAAACCCATTTTCTTTTACAATTCATTTTTACCAACTTTTGAGAATAATAGCTATATGCTTTGAAAAAGTTTTGTGCTATGAATTGTGAAACATGAGAAGTATTGTAAAATCAATTAAATAGTTGATTGTAAGCCTTTCATATGGCATCATGAATATGTAAAAACATTTAGGAGGGGATTCTCGTGGCAGTACCAAGTGAATTAAAATATTCTAAAGAACATGAATGGGTAAAAATTGATGGAAATACAGTGACGATTGGTATCACTGAGTACGCGCAAAGTGAATTAGGTGATATCGTATTCGTTGAATTACCTGAAACTGATGACGATATTGACGAAGGTGAATCTTTTGGTAGTGTTGAATCAGTAAAAACAGTTTCAGAACTTTATGCGCCTGTTTCAGGTAAAGTTGTAGAAACAAATGATGAACTAGAAGATAGTCCAGAATTTGTTAATGAATCACCATATGAAAAAGCATGGATGGTTAAAGTTGAATTAAGTGATGAAAGTCAATTAGACGAGTTAATGTCAGCTGACCAATATTCTGAAATGATCGGTGAATAATATGAAACCAAACTCCACGATACGATATATCATGGAGTTTTTATTTTATCCTATAATGAAAGACTGAATTTCATTTCAATATTCAAGTTGTTTTTGTAGTATAAATTACATTAAAAAGTATCATTAATAATATCATTGCTGATAAATTGATTATTCAATTATTAAGATTATAATAAGAATCTATAATAAATGTTTATGTTAATAATGTCTGGTGTAGAACTAAATATAAAATTGAATTTACTATCACATTTAGAGGTGAATGTCATGGCGATATTAAACCAAGTTATCATTGTCGAAGGGAAAACAGACAAGAAACGGGTGAAGCAAGTGATTGACCAGCCTATTGAAATCATTTGTACTAATGGAACTATGGGGATTGATAAGTTAGATGAAATGATTGAATCATTATACGACAAGCAAGTTTATGTACTTGCAGATGCAGATGATGAAGGTGAAAAGATACGTAAATGGTTTAAAAAATATTTAAGTGAAAGTAAACACATTCACATAGACAAACAATATGGTGAAGTTGCGAGATGCCCTAAAGCCTATTTGTCAAAAGTATTAGCAAAACATGGATTTTTAGTGAAAGATGAAGAAAAAGTAGCGAAAGCAAAATTAGATTATATTGCTGAAAGGGTCAGTTTATTAACATGAATGTACAGAATGAAACGCGTGTTAATGTTTTAGAACACGTAGATAAAGAAAAATATCTAATTTTTGGTTATACACCAACCTGTGGTACATGTAAAGTATCGGAACGAATGTTAGATATTGCAAATGAAATTTTAAAATTACCAATTACTAAAATGGATTTAAATTTCCATCCTGATTTTAGCAAACAATATGAGATACAATCGGTACCGATACTTATGCTTATGTCCAAAGGTGAAGAACAAAAAAGAATTTATGCATTTCAATCAGTGCCTTATTTGTTAGAAAATTTAAAATAATTATTGACGAATCTTTAGTACAATGGTAGGATTATGGATAATTAAATAATGAACTCTTATCACGAGAGGTGGAGGGATGTGCCCTATGAAGCCCGGCAACCGTCTGTAATAGAAATGGTGCCAATTCACATAAAGTAGATAAACTTTAGAAGATGAGAGAAGCGAGTATGCTTTCTCTATTCTTCGGTGAAAAGAGAGAGCATTTTTTAATTGAATGAGCAATACAAGGAGGAAACGGCAATGATTGAACTAAATCAAATCGTTAAGAGATATAAAACGAAAAAACACGATGTGTTAGCAGTAGATCATGTTGATTTAAGCATTCAATCAGGCTCGATTTTTGGTGTGGTTGGTTTTTCAGGCGCAGGTAAAAGTACTTTGATAAGACTTTTAAATCATCTTGAACAACCAACTTCAGGAGACGTCATCATTGATGGAGATACCATAGGGAAATTATCGAAATCAGAATTGAGAAAAAAACGTCAAAAAGTGAGCATGATTTTTCAACATTTTAATCTATTGTGGTCACGTAATGTTTTGAATAATATTACTTTTCCATTAGAAATTGCTGGTGTATCACGCAGTGAAGCAAAAAAACGAGCGATGGAATTAGTGGAATTGGTAGGACTAAAAGGTAGAGAAAATGCCTATCCATCAGAATTATCAGGTGGACAAAAACAGCGTGTGGGTATTGCACGTGCGTTAGCAAATGAGCCTAATGTCTTGCTTTGTGATGAAGCGACAAGTGCATTAGACCCTCAAACAACAGATGAAATTTTAGAATTATTATTAAAAATTAAAGAAGAAAGAAATTTAACAATCGTTATTATCACACATGAAATGCAAGTCATCAGACGCATTTGTGATGAAGTGGCCGTAATGGAAAATGGCCGTGTTATTGAACAAGGAAATGTGTCAACTGTTTTTGAAAATCCTCAACACGAAGTAACAAAACGCTTTGTCAAAGAAGATTTAAATGATGAATTTGACGAATCCATTTCTGAATTGATCAATTTAGATGAAAGTGCTTATGTCGTACGTTTGAATTTTACAGGAAACAATACAACAGAACCATTAGTGTCATACATAACAAAGACACATAATATTGATGTCAATATTCTTGAAGCAAATATTAAACATACTAAAGATGGTGCGCTGGGCTTTTTAGTATTACATTTATTAGATGTAAATTCTGAAAAATTCGAAAAGTTCAAAAATGATTTAGGTGCACAACATGTTTCTGTGGAGGTGTTAAAGCATGGGTAGTTCATTCAGCGAGATTCTACAGGAAATGCTAACAATGCCTAATGTAAGTTGGGACGAGGTTTGGTTAGCTACATATGAAACAATTTATATGACAGTGATATCTACAATATTTGCTTTTATTTTTGGTTTGATACTTGGAGTGCTTTTATTTTTATCTGCTAAGAGTCAATCGCCAGTAGCTAGAGTGTTTTACAGCGTTGTATCATTTGTGGTGAATTTATTCAGAGCAATACCATTTATTATTTTAATTTTACTACTCATACCATTTACGAGTTTAGTACTTGGAACGATTAGTGGTCCAACAGGTGCTTTGCCAGCACTAATCATCAGTGCAGCACCATTCTACGCAAGATTAGTGGAAATCGCTTTTAAAGAAATTGACAAGGGTGTTATTGAAGCTGCTTGGTCAATGGGAGCTACAACATGGACAGTAGTTAAAAAAGTGTTGTTACCTGAAGCAATGCCAGCGTTAATATCTGGAATAACTGTAACAGCAATTGCTTTAGTAGGCTCTACTGCAGTAGCTGGTGTGATTGGAGCTGGAGGTTTAGGTAACTTAGCATACTTAACTGGCTTCACACGAAACCAAAACGATGTCATATTCGTTTCTACAATTTTAATCTTAATTATTGTTTTTATCATCCAATTCATTGGAGACCAAGTTACAAATAAAATAGATAAACGTTAAGTTAAAGGGGACAATTATATGAAAAAATTATTTAGTTTAGCTTCAATAATAGCTTTAGCATTAATATTAGCTGCCTGTGGTAATGGCGGTGGAGGTAAAGATAAGACGATTACAGTTGGTGCTTCTCCAGCACCACATGCTGAAATCTTAGAAAAAGCAAAACCGATTTTAAAAGATAAAGGCTATGACTTGAAAATCAAAACGATTAACGATTATACGACACCAAATAAATTATTAGATAAAGGTGAGATAGATGCAAACTTCTTCCAACATACACCATATCTAAATACTGAAAAGAAAGATAAAAATTATAAAATCGAATCAGCAGGCAATGTACATTTAGAGCCTATGGCCGTCTATTCAAAGAAATATAAAAGCTTAAAAGAATTACCAAAAGGCGCTACTGTTTATGTTTCAAATAACCCTGCAGAAGAAGGTCGTTTCTTAAAATTCTTCTCTGATGCAGGATTAATCAAAATTAAAAAAGGTGTTAAAACTGAAGATGCTAAATTTGATGATATCGTAGAAAATAAAAAAGATATCAAATTTAACAATAAACAATCAGCAGAATATCTACCTAAGATTTATCAAAAAGAAGATGCAGACGCAGTAATTATTAATTCAAACTTTGCAATTGATCAAAAGTTAAGTCCTAAAAACGATTCTATTGTTTTAGAAAAAGCAAAAGATAATCCATACGCTAATTTGATTGGTGTCAAAGAAGGTCATAAAGACGATGAAAAAATCAAGGCATTAATGGATGCATTACAGTCTAAAGAAATTAAAGATTATATCAATAAAAAATATGACGGTGCAGTAGTACCAGCAAAATAATATCAATTCCGATAAAGAATCCTTTAACTACAACGGTTATAGGGTTCTTTTTATTTGTTTAAAATTAGAAAAAGGGCATAAAAATTAGCAGTGTGTGGAATATGACATATAAAAATACGAATGGTTTAGGATATATTAACTTGGTTGCATATGCTCAAATTTGTTCATGATTTTGTCATCAACAAGTGTAATATGCAATTATTTAGTGAGGTGTTACTCGATGATTTTAATAGTCTAAAGGATTGATAATTGTTTTTTGAGATGAGTTATATTTATTTACTTTGCTTATAAGATGATTTTAAATTGAAAAATTACATATTTGAATTTCACATTTTTATGGCGTAAAATTAAATTATGTTTGAGTGTTTTGCTTTAAAGCACGAAAATATTGATGGTGTTTTTCGATACCACAATATCATTCAAACTGTAATAGGGAGAACTTAAAATTGGGCGTACGTTAAATTAGAATGTAGGATGCGCCATTATATATAGGCATTCATCATATATCATTTCGCTATTGATATATAAGTATGAATGTAAAATAGCCCGGATGTGGTATGGATTTGTAACTAAACTACTTAGTTATAGCAACGAATCATTACCATTCCGGGCTTTAATATTTTTGATAAAGGCAAAATCAAATATTATATAGTGATTGTATTGTCAAAATGCTTAGTTAAGCTTCTGATAAATATACAATCCTATTTTTATATGGTTTATACATAGAAAAATTAAAAATCATCGCTTGTAATATGCCCTAGTTTGTAGCTAATAAAGTAGCCTGAAATTACTGTAATAAAAGAAATAATCCAAGTGAAAACATCGCTTGGCAAACCAGGAAATACTGCATATAGTGACCCTACAACAAAACCAATGATAAGTGCATAGGTTAAATAAGTATAATGGTTTAAAAGGTATTGAATCAATTTACTAGAAAATAAGAAACCACAAATAATCCCAATACCTACGACTATTAAGATTGATACAGCTTTAAAATTTAAAGACATAAATTCTGAAATTGAAAACATTATAGTACCATATACACCAAATACTAATAACATAAAGGATCCTGAAATGCCTGGTAGTAACATTGCACTAGAAGCACAAACACCTGCAATAAAATATTTAATAATAAGACCAGTTGATAATTCAAGTGTTTCTCCTGCATGTTTATCACCATTATTTAACAAGGTGATCACTACAATAATAATAATACCAAGTAAAACAAGTAAATAGTGAGAAGTTTGAAATGTTTGTTTAACTCTTGCTGTATTTAATAAATAGGGTATGATGCCTGCTATTAGTCCAACAAATAAAAACATGGTTGGTACAGTATGTTCACTTAAAAGATAATTAATTACTTTGCTCAATAAGCCAATAGCAATGATCATTCCTAATCCAATAGGAATCAAGAATTTTAAGCTTTCCCAAAACCTCTTTGAAAATATACCACTAATAGACCGTATAAAATCATCATAAATACCCAGAAGTAAAGCTATAGTACCGCCACTTACACCGGGTACTAAATCGGAAGTACCCATTGCAAATCCTTTCCATAGATTTGACCACTTAATTTTTGACATACCAAAATCCTTTCTATCTAAAATATATTGAAAATGATAGCACAATTTGTCTTATAACTATATTAAAACAAAAGTTAAAATGAATGAATGATTATAGAATATGCTTTGCTTATAATAAATGATATAGGAATAAATGAGTTGAGAACATCACATCTTATATTATCAGTTAAAGAATTTATTAATGTACTATCAAAAATCATTGTATTTTGATAACAATTTTAATTTAGCACTTGAAAAGGTTTATATTCCAACACAACTGCGTTATAATTAGAAGGTGTAACAAGGGCTCAGTCTTTTGACTGTAGATTAAAATTATTATAAACTGGATAGGAAAAACATATCATATAATACGGAGGGAATATGTATGCCATCAACATTAGAAATTAAAGACCTACATGTGTCTATTGAAGATAAAGAGATTCTTAAAGGTGTTAATCTAACAATTAACACAGGAGAAATACATGCAGTAATGGGACCTAATGGTACAGGTAAATCAACATTATCATCTGCAATCATGGGACACCCAAGCTATGAAGTAACACAAGGTGAGGTACTATTAGACGGCGTCAACATTTTAGAACTAGATGTTGATGATCGTGCCAAAGCTGGATTATTCCTAGCAATGCAATATCCATCAGAAATCACTGGTGTAACGAATGCTGACTTTATGCGTTCAGCGATAAACGCTAAACGTGAAGAAGGCGAAGAAATTAATTTAATGCAATTCATTAAAAAGTTAGACAAAGAAATGGACTTTTTAGATATTGATCAAGATATGGCACAACGTTATTTAAACGAAGGATTTTCAGGTGGGGAGAAAAAACGTAATGAAATTCTTCAATTAATGATGTTAGAACCTAAATTTGCTATTTTAGATGAAATTGACTCAGGGTTAGATATTGATGCATTAAAAGTAGTTTCAAAAGGTATCAATCAAATGCGTGGAGAAACGTTTGGGTCATTAATCATTACGCACTATCAACGACTATTAAATTATATTACACCTGATCATGTACACGTTATGTATGGTGGAAAAATTGTTACTTCAGGAGGACCTGAATTAGCGAAACGCCTTGAAGAAGAAGGTTATGAATGGGTTAAAGAAGAGTTTAATGCTGCAGAATAAGTCTTAATTCATATGAAAAATAATATTATAGATGAAGATTTAGGTTTTGATTTATACCGATGAGTTAAATCATACAATCATCAAATGGGAGGAAAAAAGTATGACGACTGAAACTTTGAACATTTCTGAAGCTCAACTTGTTGAATATTCACAAGCCCATAATGAACCTTCTTGGTTAACTGAATTACGTAAAGAAGCGTTGCAATTAACTGAAACTTTAGAAATGCCAAAACCAGATAAAACAAAAATCACGAGATGGGACTTTGATTCATTTAAGCAACATGAAACAACAGGTAACTTATATGAATCATTAGAAGAATTACCAAGTGAAGTTAGAGAGATTATTGATGTTGAAAACACTGAGAATTTGGTTATCCAACATAATAATACATTAGCGTTCACGAAAGTTTCTGATTCAGCTCAAAATGATGGCGTTGTCGTTGAAGGCCTAGCAGAAGCTTTAATCAACCATCCTGATTTAGTAAAAAAATATTTCATGAATGAAACTGTTACAGTTGATGAACATAGATTGACAGCACTACATACTGCATTACTTAATGGTGGCGTATTCGTATATGTTCCCAAAAATGTAGTGGTTGAACACCCAATCCAATATGTAGTATTACACGATGATGAAAATGCAAGTTTCTTCAACCATGTCATTATTGCAACTGAAGAAAGTGCTGAAGTAACTTACGTTGAAAACTATTTATCAATCGCAAGTGGAGAAGGTAACCAACTTAATATTGTTTCAGAAGTAAGTGCTGGTGCTAATTCAAAAATCACATACGGTTCAGTAGATTATTTAGATAAAGGTTTCACCGGCCACATTATTCGCCGTGGTGTTACTGAAGCAGATGCTACTATAAATTGGGCGTTAGGTTTAATGAACGAAGGTAGTCAAATCATTGATAATACAACTAATTTAATTGGTGACCGTTCTGAAAGTGAACTCAAATCAGTGGTTGTAGGTACTGGTAGTCAGAAAATTAATTTAACTTCTAAAATTGTGCAATATGGTAAGGAAACAAATGGCTACATCTTAAAACACGGTGTAATGTTAGAAGGCGCGCAAACAGTATTTAATGGTATCGGCTATATTAAACATGGTGGTACGAAATCTATTGCGAACCAAGAATCTCGTGTCCTTATGCTTTCTGAAAAAGCACGCGGTGACGCGAACCCTATCTTACTTATCGATGAAGATGATGTAGAGGCTGGACATGCCGCATCCGTTGGCCGTGTTGACCCTGAACAATTATATTATTTAATGAGCCGTGGTATTTCTCGTCAAGAAGCTGAACGTCTTGTTATTCATGGTTTCTTAGATCCAGTTGTACGTGAATTGCCAATTGAAGATGTTCAACGTAAATTACGTGAAGTAATCGAATTAAAAGTTAATAAATAATAAACAATAAATACAATTGAATCCGCAGCAAAATAATTTTAAGAGAATGTGATTGAACATTATTATAAAATGCTCAGATTAAATAAATTAATATAAGTTAGTTTGTTGCATTTCTTAAATTGCTACGGTTTCTTTATTGATTTTTTAAATTAAGAAAGGTCTGTGGATAATTTGACCCAATCACTAAATGTTAACGAAATATTAAAAGACTTTCCAATTCTTAATCAAAAAGTTAACAATAATCGCCTTGCTTATTTAGATACAACTGCTACTAGTCAAACACCAACACAAGTCATTGATGTTATAGCTGATTATTATAAACGTTATAACTCTAACGTACATCGTGGTGTACACACACTTGGATCATTAGCAACTGATGGTTATGAAAGTGCACGTGAAACAGTCAGACGTTTCATTAATGCAAAATATTTTGAAGAAATTATCTTCACACGTGGAACGACAGCTTCCATTAACATGGTTGCACATAGTTATGGAGATGCGAATATTTCTGAAGGTGATGAGATTGTAGTCACTGAAATGGAACATCATGCTAATATAGTGCCTTGGCAACAATTAGCGAAACGCAAGCGTGCATCTTTAAAGTTCATTCCAATGACAGATGAAGGTGAACTTACAATTGAAAATATAAAAGCGACAATTAATGATAATACCAAAATTGTTGCTATCACGCATGTTTCAAATGTACTAGGTACAATTAATGACATTAAGGCTATCACAGACATTGCGCATGAACATGGTGCTATCGTGAGTGTGGACGGTGCACAAGCAGCGCCACACATGGATTTAGACATGCAATCATTAGATGTTGATTTTTATAGTTTTAGTGGTCATAAAATGTTAGGGCCTACAGGTATCGGTGTACTTTATGGTAAACGCGCTTTATTGGATGAAATGGAACCGGTCGAATTTGGTGGGGATATGATTGATTTCGTTGAAAAATATGATGCTTCATGGGCTGATTTACCTACGAAATTTGAAGCTGGTACGCCATTAATTGCACAAGCGATTGGTTTAGCTGAAGCAATCCGCTATATTGAAAATCTAGGTTTTGATGCAATACAAGCACATGAACATGAATTGACGACGTATGCTTACGATAAGATGTCTGAAATAGAAGGTATTGAAATATATGGTCCACCAAAAGACAGACGTGCTGGTGTTATCACTTTCAATATGACTGACGTTCATGCACATGATGTAGCGACTGCAGTTGATACAGAAGGTGTTGCTGTTAGAGCAGGGCATCACTGTGCACAACCGTTGATGAAATGGTTAAATCAATCATCAACTGCACGTGCAAGTTTCTATATTTATAATACTAAAGAAGATATTGATCAGTTAGTACAATCCTTGAATCAAACGAAGGAGTTTTTCTCATATGAATTTTAATAATTTAAACCAGTTGTATCGTTCAGTCATTATGGATCATTATAAAAACCCTAGAAATAAAGGGAGTTTAGATACTGGTGCAATGACAGTAGATATGAATAATCCAACTTGTGGGGATCGCATCAATCTTACGTTTGATATTGAAAATGGTTTTATCAAAGATGCTAAATTTGATGGAGAAGGTTGTTCAATTTCAATGTCAAGTGCTTCTATGATGACAGAGGCAGTAAAAGGTCACTCTTTAGCTGAAGCAATGCAAATGAGTCAAGAATTCACAAAAATGATGCTTGGTGAAGATTATGAAATCAGTGAAGCAATGGGGGATATAGAAGCGCTACAAGGCGTTTCTCAATTCCCAGCTAGAATTAAATGTGCTACTTTGGCTTGGAAAGCTTTAGAAAAAGGTACAGTTGAAAAAGAAGGAAATACAGAAGACTAATCCATGTTGATACGTTGACATTGTGTAAATTTCCATTCACACTAGACATAACATCATGATTACGATGTAACTACAAATGAAGTTATCTTGACGCGAGTCGTTTTAATATATAAAAGGAGTGATTTAAATGGCTAAAAAAGCACCTGATGTGGGCAATTACCAATATGGTTTCCATGATGAAGATGTTTCCATTTTTAGATCAGAACGCGGTTTAACAGAAAATATCGTCCGTGAAATTTCAAATATGAAAGAAGAACCAGAATGGATGCTTAATTATAGATTGAAAGCATTAAAACAATTCTACAAAATGCCAATGCCTCAATGGGGTGGTGATTTATCAGAATTGAATTTTGATGATATCACTTATTATGTTAAGCCATCAGAACAAACTGAACGTTCATGGGATGAAGTACCAGAAGAAATCAAACGTACATTTGATAAATTAGGTATTCCTGAAGCAGAACAAAAATACCTTGCTGGTGTTTCAGCTCAATATGAATCAGAAGTTGTTTATCACAATATGGAAAAAGAACTAGAAGATAAAGGCATTGTCTTTAAAGATACAGACACTGCATTAAAAGAAAACGAAGAATTATTTAAACAATATTTCTCAACAGTTGTACCAGCTGGAGATAACAAATTCTCAGCACTTAATTCAGCTGTTTGGTCTGGTGGATCATTCATTTATATACCAAAAAATATCAAACTAGATACGCCTTTACAAGCGTATTTCCGCATTAACTCTGAAAACATGGGACAATTTGAACGTACACTAATCATTGCAGATGAAGGTGCTTCAGTTAACTATGTAGAAGGTTGTACTGCACCAGTTTATACAACAAGTTCACTACACTCAGCTGTGGTTGAAATTATCGTCCACAAAGATGCCCATGTGCGTTATACTACAATTCAAAACTGGGCTAATAACGTTTATAACTTAGTTACAAAACGTACATTAGTGCATGAGAATGGTAATATGGAATGGGTTGACGGTAACTTAGGTTCTAAATTAACAATGAAATATCCTAACTGTGTGCTTATGGGTGAAGGTGCTAAAGGTAGTACGCTATCAATTGCATTCGCTGGTAAAGGACAAGTTCAAGATGCTGGTGCAAAAATGATTCATAAAGCACCTAACACTTCATCTACGATTGTATCTAAATCTATTTCAAAAGATGGCGGTAAAGTTATTTATCGTGGTATCGTACACTTTGGCCGTAAAGCTAAAGGTGCACGTTCTAACATTGAATGTGATACGTTAATTTTAGATAATGAATCTACTTCAGATACAATTCCATATAATGAAGTATTTAATGATAATATTTCATTGGAACATGAAGCAAAAGTATCAAAAGTTTCTGAAGAGCAATTATTCTATTTAATGAGTCGTGGTATTTCAGAAGAAGAAGCTACAGAAATGATTGTTATGGGCTTCATTGAACCATTTACAAAAGAGCTTCCAATGGAATATGCTGTTGAAATGAATCGTCTTATCAAATTTGAAATGGAAGGTTCAATCGGCTAAAGTATTTATGACGAATAGTTTAGTTTTACAGTAAGTGATTAAATTTAAAAAACACGAGTGATATGATTTTGATACCCTTATATATGTGGGCATTCAAATATGTATCACTTCGTGTTTTTTTATTATAGTTGTTTTGAAAACGCTATTTTAATAGTTAGAAATGCGTTTATGTATTGTAAAACAAGGGAATTGATACATATCGTTTAAAATTTTATAGAATAAAAAAGGAGTTATGCTGATATGATTATAGCTATAATCATACTTTTATTTGCTTCATTCTTCTTTTCTGGTAGTGAAACAGCTTTAACTGCTGCAAATAGGATGAAAATACAAACTGAAGCTGAAAAAGGAGATAAAAAGTCTGCTAAATTATCAAAACTACTTACTAAACCCAGTGAATTTATTACTACAATTTTAATTGGAAATAATATTGCGAATATTATTTTGCCTACATTAGTGACAGTATTAGCAGTGGATATTGGAATGAACGTTGGTGTAGCTACCGCAATTACCACGGTTGCTATTATCATTATTTCTGAAGTGATTCCAAAATCTGTTGCTGCAACTTATCCAGATCGCATGTCTAGATTGGTTTATACACCGATTTCATTTTTTGTCACAGTATTTAAACCAGTTACGAAATTGTTAAACTGGTTAACAGATATGATCAATAATTTACTTTCTAAAGGGCAAGAAGATCAACAACGATTATCAAAAGAAGAGATTAGACAGATGGTTACGATTGCAGGTAGTGAAGGTGCTTTCAATGAAATGGAACGAAATCGAATTCAAGGTGTTATGGATTTTGAACAATTAAAAATAACAAATATCGATACAACACCAAGGATTAATGTAACTGCATTTCCGGCTGATATATCTTATGAAGACGCGTACGATACTGTAGTGACGAATCCGTATACACGTTATCCAGTATATGATGGTGATATCGACCATATTATTGGCATCTTCCATTCAAAATATTTGCTAGCATGGAGTAAAGAAAAAGCAAACAATATTTTACAATATACTTCAGAACCTTTATTTGTGAATGAGCATAATAGAGCAGAATGGGTTCTGAGAAAAATGACTGTGTCACGTAAACATTTAGCAATTGTATTAGATGAATTTGGTGGGACAGATGCCATTGTTTCTCATGAGGACTTGATTGAAGAAATGCTAGGTATGGAAATTGAAGATGAGATGGACGAACAAGAGCAAGAGAAATTAGAAGCACAAATGCAAGCTTATAATAAAAAATAAAACTATAGTCATAAAATTTAAGTTATTGTTTTTAATGAAAGGAGTGTTTTACATGCACTTTTCATCAAAAGTAACCCAAATGTTGAATATCAAACTTCCTATTATTCAGGCAGGTATGGCAGGTAGTACAACGCCTGAATTAGTAGCATCTGTTAGTAATAGTGGAGGTCTTGGTACAATTGGGGCAGGATATTTTAATTCAGAGAAGTTAGATTCAGAAATAACATATATTCAAGAATTAACTGACTTACCTTTTGCAGTTAACTTATTTGTTCCAAGTGAGCAATTATATATTCCGGAAAATGTAGAACACATGAATGCATGGTTAAAACCCTATAGAAAAGCTTTGAATCTAGAAGAACCTGTGATTGATATTAGTGAAGAACAGCAATTTAATGAATCTGTAGATATGGTAATCGAAAAAGGGGTTCCTGTCGTTTCATTTACTTTTGGAATACCAAATCAAAATATTATTAAAAAATTGAAAGCGCGTCAGATTACTGTGATAGGAACAGCAACCTCAGTGGAAGAAGCGAAAGCTAATGAAAGTGCTGGAATGGATGCAATCATCGCTCAAGGTAGTGAAGCAGGTGGGCATAGAGGTTCTTTTACTGTAACTTCAGGTGATCACACACCATTAATTGGTACCATGTCATTGGTACCACAAATTGTAGATAATGTATCTATTCCAGTGATAGCAGCAGGTGGCATTATGGATGGACGTGGCGTTGTTGCAAGTATGGTGTTAGGTGCCGAAGCTGTACAAATGGGAACAGCTTTTTTAACTTCAGAAGAAAGTGGTGCTTCAGCTTTATATAAAAATGCAATACAGCAAAGTAAAGAAACAGATACTGTCATCACCAAAGTTTTTACAGGTAAACCAGCTAGAGGTATCGATAATGAATTTATACACAAGATGGAAGGTTATGATGATGACATTCCAGATTATCCTATACAAAACCAATTGACAAAAAATATTCGTAAAACCGCAGCTGACTTAGGTAATGAGCAATGGACACATCTATGGAGTGGACAAAGCCCTAGGTTATCACAACCTAGTTCAGCTTCTGAATTGATAGCTGATATCATACAAGAAACCAAACGCATACTTAACGAATAATAAACTTAAATTGTTTCATGAAAAGTTGCTATTTTTAACACGATAGCAACTTTTTTAATTTTTATGTTTCGTGTATCTACTCAGTAATCGTTGTTTTATCATAAACTTAACCGTTGAAACAATTGAAGAATATAATTTAATCTAGTGAATCTCATAAATCATCTATGGTATCATGTAACTGGTGATACTATGATAAATATTGGATTAACAGGTTGGGGAGACCATGATACTTTGTACGAAGATTTACAGCGTAAATCAGATAAGCTAATTACATATGCAAGTCATTTTCCCATCGTAGAATTAGATGCATCTTATTATGCGATACAACCTGAAAGAAATATTAGAAAATGGATAAGAGAGACGCCTGAGAGATTTCAATTTATAGTTAAAATTCATCAGGCATTAACACTTCATGCAGATTATCACGATTTTGCAGAATCAAGACAAATACTTTTTGATCAGTTTAAAGCGATGTTAACGCCATTAAAATCTGAACAAAAGTTAGCGATGGTACTAGTACAATTTCCGCCTTGGTTTGATTGCACGGTACAAAACATCAGATATATTCGATATGTACGAGAACAGCTGAAAACATTTCCTGTTTGTATAGAATTTAGACATCAATCCTGGTTTAGTAATCAGTTTAAGGAAGAAACATTAGCTTTTTTAACTGAACATGACATGATACACGCAGTATGTGATGAACCACAAGTTGGCCAAGGGTCAATCCCCCTAGTTAATCGTATTACAAATGAGACAGCATTTGTGCGCTATCATGGCAGAAATGAACATGGATGGACAAAAAAAGATATGACGGATGAAGCGTGGAGAGATGTAAGGTACTTGTACGATTATAATAAACAAGAACTTCAAGATTTAGCGCAAAAAGTGAAATTATTAGAACAAAAAGCTAAAAATATTTATGTCGTTTTTAATAATAACTCCGGTGGTCATGCTGCACAAAATGCTAAAACATACCAAACATTATTAGGCATTGATTATGAAGGCTTAGCACCACAACAATTAAAATTATTTTAGGAGCGGTCAGATATGTTAACAATAATCATTTTGATTTTAATTGGTGGTTTATCAGCCATATTGGGTTCACTTGTGGGCATTGGTGGCGGTATTATCATCGTCCCAACTTTAGTTTATTTGGGCGTAGAAAATGATTTACTACATGGTATCACACCTCAGATTGCCATAGGAACATCTTCATTAATATTAATCGTGACAGGACTATCATCAACATTAGGTTATTTAAAAACGAAACAAGTTGACGTCAAAAATGGTTCCATCTTTTTATTTGGATTATTGCCAGGTTCTTTGGTTGGGTCTATTTTAAGTCGTTTTTTAACTTTAGACTCTTTTAATTTATATTTTGGGATCTTTTTAATATTTGTAGCAATTTTGCTCATGATAAGAAATAATATTAAGCCGATGAAAATGTTTAATAAACCAAAGTATGCACGTACATATGTTGATGGTTATGGAAAGACACATCATTATAGTGTTCCGCCAGTTGTAGCATTTGTATCAACGTTATTTATAGGTGTTTTGACAGGATTGTTTGGTATTGGTGGCGGCGCATTAATGACACCTTTAATGTTAATTGTTTTCAGATTCCCACCACATGTCGCTGTCGGTACAAGCATGATGATGATATTCTTTTCTAGCGTGATGAGCTCTGTTGGGCATATTGCCCAAGGACATGTAGCTTGGGTTTATTCTATTGTATTAATCATCTCTAGCTATTTGGGTGCTAAAATAGGTGTGAAAGTAAATCAATCCATACAATCAAATACTGTCGTTATGTTATTAAGAACAGTTATGCTTATAATGGGACTATATTTAATCATTAAATCATTTTTATAAACTAAGAGGAGGGAACCAAGGTGAAATTAACTATTTATCATACAAATGATATCCATAGTCATTTGCATGCGTATGCTTGCATTTCCGAATATTTAGCTCAAGAGATACCAAAATTAAATCATCCCTCGCTCTATTTAGATATTGGAGACCATGTAGATCTATCTGCACCTGTTACAGAAGCTACTATGGGAATAAAAAATGTTGAACTATTAAATAAAGCACGATGTGATATAGCAACAATTGGTAATAACGAAGGTATGACCATTTCACATGATGCATTAAATACACTTTATGACAATGCAAAATTTGATGTAACCTGTGCAAATGTTTTTGACGAACAGGGTGACTTACCGCGCAATATCACATCATCAATCATTAAGGAAATTGAAGGTGTGAGCATCTTATTTGTTGCAGCAACTGCGCCATTCACACCATTTTATAGAGCGTTGGATTGGGTTGTTACCGATCCATTAGAAGCTATTAAAGACGAAATCAGTGCGAACGAAGGCGATTATGATTTATTGATTATTATGAGCCATGTAGGCGTGTTCTTTGATGAGAAATTATGCCAAGAAATTCCTGAAATAGATTTAATACTAGGGAGTCATACACATCATTATTTTGAAAATGGAGAAATGAATAATGGTGTATTAATGGCAGCTGCAGGTAAATATGGTCATTTTTTAGGTGAAGTGACATTGGAAATAGACCGTAATAGAGTGGTAGATAAGCAAGCGGTGATTTATCCAGTAGATACTTTACCTGAGGTTGAAACACATTTCGAAAGTGAAGGTAAAGCACTATTAAGCGATCCAATTATTAATCGACCAGTTGAATTACCAAGAAGAACAGATGTTATAACAAAGACTTCTTATATGTTAGCTGAAAGTGTATTTGAATTTACAAATGCTGATTGTACAATCATTAACGCAGGATTGATTGTAAAAGGTATCTCAGCGAATCAAATGACAGAGTTTGATATTCATCAAATGTTACCTCATCCTATCAATGCCGTTCGTATCCGTTTAAATGGTCTGGAATTAAAAAATATAATTATTAAAAGTCAAAAACAAGAATATCTACATGAACATGCACAAGGTTTAGGTTTTAGAGGAGATATTTTTGGTGGCTATATATTATATAATTTAGGATTAATAGAATCAGAATCAAGATATTTCATCAATGGAGAAGAAATTGAAGACGATAAAATTTATGTGTTAGGTACTGTTGATATGTATACATTTGGTCGTTATTTCCCATCGTTAAAAGAACAATCTATAGATTACTTAATGCCAGAATTTTTAAGAGATATTTACAAAGAAAAAATGCTCGAATATTAAAATATTACATTTTACGTTTTAATTTAATCCGATTTTCGTTATAATGATTACAGATTTGAAATCAGGAGGAATTGTGCGGTTATGGCTACTAAAAATGAAGAAATTTTACGTAAACCAGATTGGTTGAAAATAAAACTGAATACTAACGAAAACTACACTGGTCTTAAGAAAATGATGCGAGAAAAGAACTTACATACAGTGTGTGAAGAAGCAAAATGTCCAAACATACATGAGTGTTGGGGCGAACGTCGTACTGCTACATTTATGATTTTAGGCGCAGTTTGTACGCGTGCATGTCGTTTCTGTGCGGTTAAAACCGGATTGCCTAATGAGTTAGATTTAGATGAGCCAGAGCGTGTGGCAGAATCTGTTGAATTAATGAATTTAAAACATGTTGTTATAACAGCGGTTGCACGTGATGATTTAAGAGATGCTGGTTCAAATGTTTATGCTGAAACAGTCCGTAAAGTACGTGAGCGTAACCCTTACACTTCAATAGAAATATTACCATCTGATATGGGTGGTGACTTTGAAGCTTTAGAAACGTTAATGGCTTCAAAACCAGATATTTTAAACCATAATATTGAAACAGTTCGTCGTTTAACACCAAGAGTTCGTGCTAGAGCGACTTATGACCGTACTTTAGAATTTTTAAGACGTTCTAAAGAATTACAACCTGATATACCAACAAAATCTAGTTTAATGGTAGGACTAGGTGAAACTCACGAAGAAATTTATGAAACAATGGATGATTTGCGTGCGAATGACGTAGATATCTTGACTATTGGTCAATATTTGCAACCTTCACGTAAACACTTAAAAGTTGAAAAATACTATACACCTTTAGAATTTGGTAAATTAAGAAAAGTAGCAATGGATAAAGGTTTCAAACATTGCCAAGCTGGACCGCTTGTGAGAAGTTCTTATCATGCAGATGAGCAAGTAAACGAAGCGGCAAAAGAAAGACATCGTCTAGGTGAAGAAAAACTTAATACAGATTCTAATAGTTAAAATATAGATATTGTATTTAAAGACTTAGTTCAATTAGGGATATTAACGATGCGCGTTAACTCACTTTGGGCTAAGTCTTTTATTAGAAATAATAAAAATTGATTACTAACCTATTAAAGACAGACACTGTATGGTTAAATTGAGTAATGAAAATTAGATTAGGTGAGTATAATGATAAAAGTTAATAGTTTTTATTTTGAAATTATAGAAGATTATAGAGAATGTTTTGATGAAACATTATTTGCAAATCGTTACGCTGATATTTTAGATAAGTATGATTATATTGTGGGAGATTTTGGATATGATCAATTAAGATTAAAAGGATTCTATAAAGATTCGAATAAGAAAGCTGAATTAAGTAAGCGTTTTTCCACAATTCAAGATTATTTATTAGAATACTGCAACTTTGGGTGTCCGTATTTTATTCTCAGAAAAGTTCCAGAAAATGAAATTCAATCTCAAATTGAAACAGAAGATGAAAATGCGTTAATATCATTTGAAGAAAATAAATTACAAGATGTTAAAATTCAACCAACGATTCAAGATACAGAACAATAAGTTGATGTAGATTTAGCGCCAGTTTAATATTAAAAAACAAGTTAGGCTGCTATTCAACCGAGGAGTTACGGGTGATGAATAGTAGCTTTTTTATAAATTTAGCAGATGCTAAATAAAAAAGGCTGATTATCGTAAATGACTCAGCCTTTTTCAATGACATTGTGTCTTATCATGTGCATCGATTTAATTAATAATATGACATAGAAATAATTTTTAACGAACTGTATTTTGGCCATTAATACTAATTTGAACTTGTGCGTTTGTCATAGCAATTATTGTATGACTTGATTGAGATATTCAGTGATTTCATTACCTTCATTTTCAGTTACACCTAAAATATAAGCAATGTATCCTTCTTCTTCTAAATCATCTGTACCAATAATGCCAAATTTATTTGTTTGCATGTTTAAAACAATTGTTTTTCCAAAGTGACGATCAGTTTGTATGAGCATTAAATCATAACGACTAAATTCTCCGACGAAACCTACAAATTGCACCTGTGATGATTCATCATCGTCATAAAGATACATATCTATCATAAAAACACCCTTTCATCATTGAGATATTAAAGTTTTATATCATTCGAATCATTCAATGAACTTAAAAAGTCTTAATTTACAGTATAACCATAAATGAATTCGACTGCAAAGGTGTGGTATGATGAGAATGATAGGGGTGACATAGATGTATTTTGTTAATAAAGAAAAGTTAGATAAAAAATTAAACTATTTACAACAATTAGTTAATGATTATCCAGATTATAGAGATAATCACTATGCATTTGAAAGAATTTCACAAATGTTGATTGAATCATCAGTAGATATTGGTAATATGATCATTGATGGCTTTATTTTGAGAGATCCAGGAAATTATAAAGATGTCATTGATATTTTAGAATTAGAAAATGTAATTTCTAAAGATACTCAAAATAATGTTAACCAAACTGTTGATGTCAGAAAGCAATTCGTTCATTTTTATGATGAACTTGATACGATTCAATTAAAACCACTTTTTGATAAAGCACTTGATTATTATCAACAATTTATCGATGAGGTAATACAATTTTTGAATAATGAAAATGTACCTATAACAGCATTTGGTCAAAAAGGAGAGAAGTAATTTTTGATGAAACAGTACAAAGCATATCTCATTGATTTGGATGGTACGATGTACAAAGGAAATGAAAAAATTGATGGCGCAGCACAGTTTATTGAATACTTAAACAAGCATCAAATACCTCATTTATTTGTCACGAATAACTCCACTAAAGAACCATCAGAAGTAGCAGAAAAATTAAAAGTGATGGGAATTGATGCTACAGCAGATGAAGTAGTTACATCAGCACTGGCAACTGCAGAATATATTGCTGATGAACAACCAGGTGCCTCAATCTATATGTTAGGTGGCACTGGTTTAGAAAAAGCGTTAACGCAACATCATTTAAAAATAAAAGATGATGAGTTTGTAGATTATGTAGTTATTGGTTTGGATGAAGCTGTAACTTATGAAAAATTAGCAACGGCTACGCTAGGTGTTCGAAATGGAGCAAAATTCATTTCAACAAATAAAGATGTATCCATTCCAAAAGAACGTGGATTCTTACCTGGTAATGGCGCAATTACAAGTGTTGTGTCAGTATCTACAGGTGTTGAACCAACATTTATTGGTAAACCAGAACCCATTATTATGAATAAAGCCTTAGAGATTTTGGGATTAGATTGTTCTGAAGTTGCAATGATAGGTGATTTATATGATACAGATATACTTTCTGGAATCAATGTTAATGTTGATACAATACATGTTCAAACAGGTGTATCAACTTTAGATGATGTAAACCAAAAAGCAATACCGCCAACATATAGTTTTAAAGATTTAAACGAGGTAATCAAAGAACTCGAAGTTTAGGAGTGATTGAATGCAAAAAATCGTAGTAAGTAGAAAAATTCCACAGAAATTTATCAAACAATTAGAGGACATCGGTGAAGTAGAAGTTTGGGATGCATCGTTGACCCCTATGCCAAGAGAAAAATTTTTAACAGCTTTAAAAGACGCAACAGCTTGTTTTGTGACATTAAGTGAAACAATGGATGAAGAAGTTATTGAAGCTGCACCAAACCTGAAAGTCATAGCAAACATGGCAGTAGGTTATGACAATATAGATGTTGATTTGATGCAAAGTAAGGGTATTGTTGTGACGAATACACCAAGTGTTTTAACTGAAACAACGGCGGAATTAGGCTTTACTTTGATGCTTGCAGTAGCAAGACGTGTAGTCGAAGCGGAAACTTATGTTCAAAATGGTGAATGGCAGAGTTGGGGACCGTATTTATTTGCCGGTAAAGATTTATATCATGCTAATGTCGGTATTTATGGTATGGGCGATATTGGAAAAGCATTCGCGAGACGTCTAAAAGGTTTCAATACGAATATTATGTATCATAACAGAACTAGACATAAAGATGATGAAGAAGCGCTTGGTGCATTATACGTTTCATTTGAAACATTATTAAAAGAGAGCGACTTTGTGATTTGTACGGTACCATTAACTGCAGAAACACGTGATAAGTTTGACGATAAGGCATTTAAAATGATGAAAAATGATGCGATTTTTATCAATATCGGTAGGGGTGCTGTCGTTGATGAGGAAGCATTAGTGAAAGCTTTACAAAACGGTGAAATTAAAGCATGTGGATTGGATGTTTTAAGAGAAGAACCCATTGATATGAAACATCCATTACTTTCAATGGACAATGCAACAATACTGCCACATATTGGAAGTGCATCGGTGATAACAAGAGACCGAATGATACAACTTTGTATAGATAATATAAAGTTAGTGTTAAGTGAAAAAGAACCTAAGACACCTGTAGTATAAATTACGCATACCTTTTCAAGCGACTCATTATTTGGTTAACCCAAATGAAGAGTAGCTTGATTTTTAGAAATATTTACAATGAAGGTCAGTTATTTAAATTTGCATGATTACTAAAAGAGATTGCCGCATATGATAACTGTGATTGTTGCATTATTGGCTTATTATATCTTGATTTGATGAATACACATTAAATTTTTGTAAAAGAATTTAATGTGTATTTTTTTAATTTTTAAAATAGCGTTCTATTTATTTATATTCTATCTAACAGTTTTGTTATATATATGCACAAATATTTAATTGTAATGACGTAGGAAAAATTGTATAATTAATTGGTGAAAAAGTTGAATAATTTATATACAATAAAGTGTAAAATATAAAAAATAATTTAATGAAGATGGTTAATGTTAAATTTACATAAATGCTAGAGGTGAAATATGCAAAAAAACGATAAAGAACGTACTGCTTTACAAAAATTCAAACCGTGGTTATTGATAGTAATGTATTTAGCTATATTAATTGCATTATATTTAATTTATGGTACAGGAGATACACACAATAACTTTATTTACAATGAATTTTAATTAAGGAGACTATCATGAAAGACATCATTCGAACTTTAATAGAGCATGGAGAAAACTGCCCAAATCAAGTTGCAGTTAAACATAATGACGAAATTCTGACATATGAAGCGCTCAATTGCTTTGCTAATAAACTTGCAATCCTATTGAAAGATGCTAAAACACCACTAATTTTATATGGGCACATGTCCCCGTTTATGATTGTGGGAATGATAGGTAGTATGAAAGCAGGTTGTGGCTATGTCCCCCTAGATACTTCTATCCCTCAAGATCGTATTCTATCTATTATAAATAAAATAGAGCCTCAATATATATTTAATACTACTGATGAACAACTAGAAATTGAGGATATTTCCTTTATTTCAAAAGAGTTATTAACAAGCGTAAAACAAAATGAAGACATAGTAAGTAAAATTAAAGATTCAGATATTGCTTATACTATTTTCACATCAGGTTCTACTGGAGAGCCCAAAGGTGTACAAATCAGTTATGAGAGCCTCAATCTTTTTACAAATTGGATGTTAGAACTTAATCAAGTTGGTTCAAATCAACAATGGTTAAATCAAGCACCTTTTTCATTTGATTTATCTGTCATGTCTATATATCCATGTTTAATGACTGCTGGAACTTTGAACTTAGTTGATAAAACAATGATTAATAAACCAAAATTATTAAATGAAATGTTAGAAGAATCAAAAATAAATGTATGGGTATCTACACCCTCATTTATGGAAATGTGTCTCATGTTACCTCGCTTAACAGAAACATATTACAGTAATTTAAAGGAATTTTTCTTTTGCGGCGAGATATTGGCAAATAAAACTGCAAAACTATTGCTGCAACGTTTCCCATCTGCATATATTTACAACACTTATGGTCCTACAGAAGCTACTGTAGCAGTTACAAGTATATTAGTTACAGAAGAAGTGATAAATCAGTACAATCCTTTACCAGTAGGATTACCGCAGCCGGGTACGAAGTTATCTTTGACCGATGAAGGCGAACTTATTATTTCAGGGAAATGCGTAAGTAAAGGATATGTCAAAGACGAACTACGTTCTAAAAAAGTATTTAACGAAATAGACGGTCAGAAATCTTATTACACTGGTGACAAAGCACAATTTATTGATAATCAATGGTTTATAAATGGGAGAATAGATTATCAAATTAAATTAAACGGTTATCGTATGGAATTAGAAGAAATAGAATTTCAATTGCGCAAATTAGAAAAGATTAGAGATGCGATTGTTGTACCAACTTATAAAAATAACAAAGTTACTCATTTAAATGCAGCAGTAATATTGAATCATTGTGACGAGGTAAAAGATGTTCAAACTTTGACACATGATATCAAAACTGAATTAAAACCTGTACTGCCTGAATATATGATTCCCAAAAAGATAATATATATGAAAAAATTACCGCTTACAATGAATGGGAAATTAGATCGTAAGAAGATTGCAGAGGCTATATTAAAATGATTCCATATAGCGATTTTACATTCTTTTTTATAGCATTAGCAATTTTGTTACCAGTTATTATATTAGGATTTATGGGCAAACAGAGCAGAATCTATAATGGTCTTAGTACAGCCGTCATGATTATATTAATATTTTCATCGACTAAGCATAATCTATTTGGACAAACGTATTTAAGTTTAGAATTGATAAATTTTATACTTTATCTGATTTGGCAAGTGATGATTATTATATATTATTGGCATTCTCGAGCTAAAAATAATACAACAACAAAATTTATATCGGTTATTTTTCTCTCTATTTTGCCATTGATTGTTGTTAAAGTTATGCAAAGTTCGTGGTTTGGTACTGCACAGTTAAAACTTCATGAGAGTAAAGTTATTGAATTTATAGGGTTTTTAGGTATTTCATATGTAACATTTAAAAGTGTTCAACTATTAATGGAAATTAGAGATGGTTCAATCAAAGAGGTAAGACTTTGGAAAGTCGTACAGTTTATATCATTTTTTCCAACCATTTCTTCAGGGCCGATTGATCGTTACAAACGTTTTGTCAAAGATGACAATAAAATACTGAGTGGAAGTGACTATAGTCATTTATTAGTCAAAGCAATACATTACATCATGCTCGGATTTTTATATAAATACATTATTGCTTATTTAATACAAACATTTGCAATTAATCCATTAATGTCGAATTTTTCTGGTGTTATCACAAAATGGCTATATATGTATGCTTATAGTTTATATTTATTTTTTGATTTTGCCGGTTATTCACTATTTGCGATAGCATTTAGTTATATTTATGGCATCCATACCCCACAAAACTTTAACCAACCATTTAAAGCTAAGAACATTAAAGATTTTTGGAATAGATGGCACATGTCACTCTCATTCTGGTTTAGGGATTGTATTTATATGCGTTCATTATTTTTTATGTCAAAGAAAAAATTACTGAAAAGTCAATTTGCAATGTCGAATATAGCATTTTTCTTAAACTTTTTAATAATGGGTATCTGGCATGGTATTGAAATTTATTATATTGTGTATGGTTTGTACCATGCAGCATTATTTATTGGATATGGCTATTATGAAAAATGGAGAAAAAACCATCGTCCACGTTGGCAGAACCAGTTTACAACTGCTTTAAGTATTGTTGTAACGTTTCACTTTGTAACATTCGGTTTTCTGATTTTTTCTGGAAAACTTTTTTAAAATGAGGAGGAATTATAATGGAATTTAAAGAACAAGTGTTAGATCTATTAGCTGAAGTAACTGAAAATAATATCGTGAAAGAAAATCCTGACATTGAATTATTTGAAGAAGGTATTATAGATTCATTTCAAACGGTTGGTTTATTATTAGAAATTCAAAATAAATTAGATATAGAAGTTTCAATTATGGATTTTGACAGAGATGAATGGGCAACGCCTAATAAGATTGTAACGGCATTAGAAGAACTAAAATGAAATTAAAACATTTTATTCCAATTATTATCAGTCTATGCTTATTTGGGATTTTCTTAATATTACCTTCTAGCTGGTTTAGCGGATTAATTACTCCCAAAACTATAGATAATCAACGCACTTCACTGTCAGATCAAGTGTTAAAAGGTACGCTAATACAAGAGAAAATGTTTAAATCGAACGATTTTTATCCTATTTATGGTTCTAGTGAACTTGGAAAAGATGATCCATTTAATCCGTCCATGTTATTGCGCAACAAAAATACGTATGCTAAACAACCATTTCTAATTGGCACAGGTGGTTCTACAGATTTGGTTAATGCTGTAGAATTGGCTTCACAATATGATTATTTAAAAGGAAAGAAAATGGCACTTATCATATCACCACAATGGTTTACGGACCATGGATTAACTAATAAAAATTTTGATGCACGTATATCTAAAGCACAATTGAATCGTATGTTTAATCAAAAGCATTTAAGTCCAGAGCTTAAACAACGTTATGCAAAGCGTTTATTGAGATTTAAAAATGTAGAAAACCGAAACTATTTAGAAAAAGTAGCTAAAGGTAAAACCAACAGTAAAGACCAATATTTATCACCGTTTAAAATGAATCAATTTGAAAAAATTGAAGCGATAAAGTCGAATTTCCCACTTTCAAATACTGAGCTAGAAGATATTAAACCAGTAACAGCGCAAAATGAAAGTTGGAAAATGCTTCACAATAAAGCTGAACAATATGGCGCTAAACATTCACAATCAAATATGTTTAAAATTAGAGATGAGTATTGGCAATTAATAAAAAAACATAAGCGTAAAGTGAACAGAGATTATGAATTTAATAGTAATTCTCCAGAATTTAAAGATTTGGAGTTATTGGTAGATACTATGCGAGAAGCTGGTGCTGATATTGAGTATATCAGTCTTCCATCAAATGGAAAATGGTACGATCATATAGGTGTAAATAAAGAAAAACGTCAGAAAGTGTATAACAAAATTACGGAAACTGTTGTTAATCGTGGCGGGAAAATTTATGATATGACAGATAAAGATTATGAACCATATGTTATCAGTGATGCGGTCCATATAGGATGGAAAGGCTGGGTTTATATTAGTGAACATATTGCGCAACACATGGGTAAATAGTTGTTTTAAAATTGAACGTGAATGATTTGAATATAAAAATGCACCTTCATTGAACATGAAAGTGCATTTTGTTATGAATCGATTATCATATAACAGATTCATAAACAAAGAATTCTATAAAATTTGACGTTTTTGTTGTTTAATTTATATATAAGTTGATCAACTAGAATACTTGTTCTACTTCTACTACTCCAGGTACTTCTTCATGTAAAGCGCGTTCGATGCCTGCTTTTAATGTGATTGTTGAACTTGGGCATGTACCACATGCACCGTGCAATTGAAGCTTAACAATGCCATCTTCTACATCTACTAACGAGCAATCGCCGCCATCACGTAGTAAGAATGGACGTAGTTTTTCAATTACTTCTGCTACTTGATCAAACATTGTTACGTTTTCAGTTGGCATGGAAATGCCTCCTTTCAAGTATATTATTTCATTTTCTGTCTATCTTTTTATTATAATAGATATATAAAGAAAAATCTATCAATCAAGACAAAAGGGGATAGTTAAAATGAATAAAGTAAGTGTAGTCGTTTATGGTGCAGATGTTGTTTGTGCCAGCTGTGTTAACGCACCAACTGCTCGAAATACTTTTGATTGGCTGCAACCATTGCTCAAAAGAAAGTATCCAGATACACAATTTGAATTTACTTATATCGATATCGAGAAGGATACTGAAAACTTAACTGATCATGATCAACAATATATTGAGCGTATTCAGGAGGATGAATTGTTCTATCCACTTGTAACAATGAATGATGAATATGTTTCTGATGGATATGTACAATTGAGAGATATCACTCAATTTATGGATGCAGATTAATTTAATCATTTAGAAAAAAGACACGCTCATATACATTTAATACATGTTAGTAAAGTATATGAAGACGTGTCTTTATTATTTTTGTTTAAGATTTATCCATTGTGATATTTGTATAACCATAGCACACCAGATTTTAAAATTGAAGCTAAACGACCAGTAACTGTTCTGTCCATGATGTAGGCAAACCCTTTTTTATCGCCAAGAGAGCCTAAGAAACCTTGAACTTTAAGTTCTGGCATTTTTTCTGGTAGAGGCTTGCCTTGCCATTGTAGTTTCATAACATCAGCAATTTGATCTCCTTGCACTTCAGCAAGTTGTGCACTAGGTGCATGAGGCAAATCTGCACAGTCTCCCACTACGTACACATTTTTATAGGTTGGAACTTGATGGTATTGGTTAAGGATCACACGGCCGTCTCTACTAATATCAATTGGTAAATTTCTAACAATTTCCACAGGTTGGATTCCAGCAGTCCAAACGATTAAATCTAATGGTTCAGGTACATCATTATTGAAAATCTTACCAGGTTCCACTCGATTAATATCAGAGTTTGGTACTACTGTTACATCGTTCTTTTTAAACCAATTTTCTATATAACGACTTAATTTTTCAGGGAAACGTTGTAAAATGCGTTCTCCACGATCATATAAGTATATTTGTAAGTCTTTACGACTTTCACGGAGTTCACTCGCTAATTCGATACCACTTAAACCTGCACCTACAATACCAACTTTTGCTCCGTTTGGTAGTTCACTAATATGATGGAATGTTTCCCGTGAACTTGATAACGTTTGGATACTGTGCGTATATTCTGCAGCACCTGGAACATTATGATATTTGTCCTCGCAACCAAGTCCAATAACTAATTCATCATAATCTACTTTTGTGTTGCCAACTGAAATAATTTGATCTTCCAAATTAATATCATTAATTTCTCCATACACAATATTGATA
The DNA here is from genome assembly GCF_038006605.1 of Staphylococcus sp. FSL W8-0271. NCBI lineage: Bacteria > Bacillati > Bacillota > Bacilli > Caryophanales > Staphylococcaceae > Staphylococcus > Staphylococcus sp. FSL W8-0271. The sequence continues at coordinate 1,935,777 of NZ_JBBOVM010000001.1, read as the reverse complement.
CGTTCTGAATCAGGGAAATTCATACGAATATCTTTGTCTGATTTAGTACCAGCAGCTAATTCATAGAATTCTGGTTTTAAACCATGATAAGGCATACGATCAATTAATGTAATAGAATAATTTTCAGGAAGTGCAGATGGTAAAATATGAGACATAATGCGCATATTTCCGTATCCGCCACCCAATAGTACTAAATTTTTCATTTATGATACCCCTTTAGTAAAAATGTATTGAGCAATTTGATAAAAATATTATTTTTGTTCATAAATAATATTTTTATCTATTGTCGTCAATGTAAGTCAATAAATATAATTTGGTTAAATCATATTCGTCTTCATTGAACGAAATACCAATTTCATAATAAGCTTACTTAGATATATTATATGCTTTTTTATATACTTCTACAAATAAACATGATGAATTGTAATTTGTAAATATATATCTTTTAAATGCAATATGATTATAACAATATAAAAAAATTGTGTTAATGACATTTCATACGAAAAACAGTTTTGTTTTAATTTATTTGTAACAAAAATGGCAAAACAGATGAATCAATAATATAAGCTAGTAATTGGTCAAAAACGGTGTGATTTTGTTATAATTGGTAAACTGATAATTAATTGAGAGGGTGTAATATGAATCCAATAGTTGAGTTCTGCATTTCGAATTTAGCGAAAGGTGGAGATTATGTATATAATCAACTTGAAAATGATCCAGGTGTAGATGTTTTAGAATATGGTTGTTTACAAAATTGTGGTATTTGCTCAAGTGGCTTGTATGCATTAGTAAACGGTGATATTGTTGAAGGAGAATCACCAGACGACTTATTACAAAATATTTATTCACATATAGAAGAAACATGGATTTTTTAGGGAGGTAATTTTAATGGCAGTAGTTGAACTGACAGAAGCGGCAGCATACGAAGTTAAAGATATGATGGAACAAAATGATATGCCAAATGGTTTTTTAAAAATTAAAGTTAATGGTGGCGGTTGTACTGGATTAACGTATGGTATGTCTGCAGAAGCTGAACCTAGTGAGAATGATGAAATATTTGAATTTCACGGTGTAAAAGTGCTGGTTGATAAATATGACATACCAGTATTGGAAGGTACAAAAATTGATTTTAAACAATCATTAATGGGTGGCGGCTTCCAAATAGACAATCCAAATGCAATTGCATCTTGTGGTTGTGGTAGCTCATTTAGAACTGCAAAAGTTTCTGGCTCACCAGAAGATTGCTAATAATTGTAAATAGCGTGTTTATAGACTATAGTTCGACTAAGTAAGGTGAGAACTATAGTCTTTTATCTGTTTATGTGAAAAAACAAACAATATATGCGTTTCGGCTTGAAAATAAACTATAAAAACTATAAAATTAGTGTTGGATGAAAAATGTCTTTTTTGTGAATTTCTATGAAAATCAGTAAATTAAAAAGACGATCGCAACAAAAAAATTATGAAAGCTTAGGTGAATGAAATGGCTCAAGAACGTAAAAAAGTTTTAGTTTTAGGCGCTGGTTACGCTGGGTTACAAACTATTACCAAATTACAAAAGCAACTTTCGGCTGATGAGGCTGAAATTACATTAATTAATAAGAATGATTATCACTACGAAGCGACTTGGTTACATGAAGCTTCAGCTGGAACAGTTAGTTATGAAGATGTTTTATACCCAGTTGAAAGCGTGATCAATAAGAATAAAGTAAACTTCATCAAAGCAGAAGTTACAAAAATTGATCGCAATGCTAAAAAAGTAGAAACTGATGCGGGCATTTTTGATTTCGATATTTTAGTTGTTGCTTTAGGTTTCGAAAGTGAAACATTTGGTATTAAAGGTATGAAAGATCATGCTTTCCAAATCGAAAATGTTTTAACTGCTCGTAAATTGGCGCGTCACATTGAAGATAAATTTGCTAACTATGCTGCATCAAAAAATAAAGACGATAAAGATTTAGCTATTATCGTTGGCGGTGCAGGATTTACAGGTGTTGAATTCTTAGGTGAATTGACTGATCGTATCCCTGAGTTATGTAACAAATATGGTGTAGATCAAACAAAAGTTAAAATAACTTGTGTAGAAGCTGCTCCAAAAATGTTACCTCAATTCTCTGATGAATTAGTAAACCATGCAGTAAGCTATTTAGAAAGCAAAGGTGTTGAATTTAAAATTGCTACACCAATCGTTGCTGCAAATGAAAAAGGTTTCGTGGTTAAAGTTAACGATGAAGAACAACAATTAGAAGCGAATACAGTGGTATGGGCTGCTGGTGTTCGTGGTAGCAAATTAATGGAAGAATCATTCGAAGGTGTGAAACGTGGCCGTATTGTTACTAACCAAGATTTAACTATCGATGGATATAATGATATTTTTGTAATAGGTGATTGTTCTGCATTTATTCCTGCTGGAGAAGAACGTCCATTACCTACAACAGCACAAATTGCTATGCAAGAAGGCGAGCACACTGCTAAGAACATTAAAAATATCCTAGAAGGTCAACCAACTCAAGAATTTGAATATGTTGATCGTGGTACAGTATGTTCTTTAGGTGCTAACGATGGCGTTGGTGTTGTTTATGGTAAAGATATCCAAGGTAAAAAAGCTGCATTTATGAAAAAAGTTATCGATACACGTGCGGTATTCAAACTTGGTGGCGTCGGTCTAGCATTTAAAAAAGGTAAATTTTAATAACTGATAAATACTAGATGTATATCTAGTAGTATAAATATTGAGGCTGAGACTATTTTATGTCTCAGCCTCAATTATTATATGTATATTTTTATAAGTTTACACTGTAAATCATTTTTAATAATGAACAGGGATTAATTAATGATACAATGTGACTGAATAAACTGAAATGAGGGATGATTGATGAAAGCAATTATAAATAACACTGCTAAGGTTGAACAAGAAACAATCATTGTCGGTGTACCTGAACACTTAAATCAATTAGAGGCCATAAAAATAGGTGAAGAAGATTTAAAAGACTTATTATCACCTTTAAAGGAACATCAAGTCTTTAGCACTAATGTTGGAACGATATCGACTACATTTTTTAAAGTAGAAGAGAAGGCGCATAAGTTGATTACTGTAGGATTAGGAAATACTAAGGAATTAGGATACAATGATTATTTAAAAATATTCGGTAATTTATTCCAAGCTTTAAATAGCAGTAGAATCACTGAAGCTTCACTGTTATTTAATTCATTTAAATCTCAAAAAGTAGAAAAAGAAATAATCGCTGAAATTCTTGGTCAGCAAAGTGAACAATCAATTTATCATTTTGATGGTTATAAAACCAATAAATCAGCACCTTATCAATTAACATTAGAGATACATACAGAAGAAGATGATATTGCAAAATCTATTGAAAATGGTGAAGCAATTGCAACTGCTGTTAATTTAGCGCGTGATTATGGTAATATACCACCTAATATATTAACACCAGCTTATTATGCAGAACTGATAGAAAACCAATTTAATGACACTAATGTATTTGTTGATATCAAAGATGATGAGACTTTACAAAAAGAAGGGTTTGGGTTAATTCATGCAGTTGGTAAAGGTTCTAAAAATGGACCACGTGTAATTACATTGACTTATAATGGTGGCAAACCAGGAGAAAATCCTATTGCACTTGTAGGCAAAGGCATTACTTATGATTCCGGTGGTTATTCAATTAAATCTAAAACAGGTATGCAGACTATGAAATTTGATATGTGTGGCTCTGCAAATGTAATAGGAATGATCGAAGCTGCCCGTCAATTAGCACTACCTTTAAATATTGTTGGTATTATTGCTGCTGCTGAAAATATGGTGAATGAAGAGGCGATGAAACCAGATGATGTTTACACAGCCCTTAGTGGGGAGTCTGTAGAGGTATTAAATACAGATGCAGAAGGACGTCTTGTTTTAGGGGACGCTGTATTTTATGCTAATCAATTTCAGCCAAATATAATATTAGATTTTGCAACTTTAACTGGTGCTGCTGTAGCTGCGTTAGGTGAAGATAAAGCTGCCGTTTTTAATCAAAATGCTGAAGACACGTTAAAATCTATTCTAGGTCAAGCAGAAATTATGGATGAAAAAGTCTTTGAATTACCAATTACTGCTACAGAACAAGCACTGATAAGAAAAAGTGAGGTAGCTGATTTAGTCAACCATACCAATGGTCAAGGCAAAGCATTGTTTGCAGCAACATTTATCAATCATTTTGCAGGTAATACACCACATTTACATTTTGATATAGCAGGGCCTGCTACTACGAATAAACCAAGTTATAAGGGACCTGCTGGACCTACAGGTTATCTAATATCAACAATCGTACAATGGTTACGTAATCAATAAAATAAACAACATTGAAGTTAAGAAAACATATGCTTCAAGTTAATTTTTAGTAGATTAACTTGAAGCTTTTTTAACTTATATAAAAAGGTCGGCAAGTTTATGAAGCATGTCTCATTTTAATATAAAGTTTTGAATAAATATATCTAAAGATAGGATTGACAATTTGATAAGCAATTGTTATTATAAATCTCGTGATACTTTAGTTCGATAACGTAATAAAGGAGTTGTGCTTTTGTGATAAATGCAGTTGTTATAGCAGTGGTACTGATGATTGTACTCTGTTTATGTAGATTAAATGTTGTTATAAGCTTATTTATCAGTGCACTAGTTGGTGGCTTAATCGCAGGTATGAGCGTCACAGACATTGTATCTGTATTTGGTAAAAATATTGTTGATGGCGCTGAAGTAGCATTAAGTTATGCTTTATTAGGTGGATTTGCTGCGTTGATTTCTTATAGCGGTATTACAGACTATTTAGTAAATAAGATTATCAATGCGATTCATGCAGAAAACAGTAAAATGTCACGTATTAAAGTTAAAGTTATTATTATCGGTGCACTATTAATTATGAGTGTAATGAGTCAAAACTTAATACCTGTACATATTGCATTTATCCCAATTGTAATACCTCCATTAATAAGTTTGTTTAATGAACTTAATATAGATAGAAGACAAATTGCAATAATTATTGGCTTTGGTTTATGTTGGCCATATGTTTTATTACCCTATGGTTTCGGTCAGATTTTCCACCAAATCATTCAAAGTGGATTCTCTAAAGCAGATCATCCAATTGAAATGGGTATGATATGGAAAGCAATGCTGATTCCATCATTAGGCTATATTGTTGGCTTAATCGCAGGTATTTATTATTATAGAAAACCAAGAAAATACTCTGAACATAAAGACATTAAAGATATGAGTGAAATTGAAATTAGACCTTATGTTCTCGTAGTAACGATTATTTCTATTATTGCTACTTTTTTAGTACAGATGTTCACTGATTCTATGATATTTGGGGCTTTAGCTGGTGTACTTGTTTTCTTCATTTCACGCGCTTATAAGTGGACTGAGTTAGATCAAAAATTTGTCGATGGTATTAAAATCATGTCATTTATAGGTGTTGTGATTTTATCAGCAAATGGTTTTGCAGGTGTAATGAATGAAACAGGCGATATAGGTAATTTAGTAAGTGGACTTAGTGGTGTTATTGGAGAGAATAAATTAGTTAGTATTATTGTAATGTACATTATTGGTTTGGTCGTGACTTTAGGAATTGGCTCATCATTTGCTACAATCCCTATTATTGCAACGTTGTTTGTGCCATTAGGTGAATCTTTGGGACTAAGTACCATGGCATTAATTGCTTTGATAGGAACGGCGAGTGCATTAGGAGATTCGGGATCGCCTGCGAGCGATTCAACATTAGGTCCTACAGCAGGTTTAGATGTTGATGGTCAACATGATCACATTCGTGATACATGTATTCCAAACTTTGTTTTTTATAATATTCCATTAATCATTTTTGGCACTATTGCGGCTATGATATTATAGAGCTAAGAATTAGAAAAAGAGGTGTCTTCAATGGCGAATATGCTTGATGCTTTAAAGATAAAGGTAGAGCGACAAGAACATGGACTTATGGTTATGTCTATGCCAGTCACAGATGAAGTGAAACAACCATTTGGCTTTTTACATGGTGGAGCGAGCTTAGCGCTTGGAGAAACAGCATGCTCAATGGGAGCTGCTGACATCATTGATACAGAGCATTTTATTCCTTTAGGTCTAGAAATGAATGCAAATCATATAGGTTCAACGACTGAAGGAACAATATTTGCGACTGCTACAATCATTCATGAAGGTAGTACAACGCAAGTTTGGAACATAGATATCAGAGACCAAAATGATAGATTGATTTGTGTAATGAGAGGGACCGTTGCTATTAAACCACGTAAACGGCAATGAGAAATTAAAGTATTAGATTGGTGATATTAATCTTAATGATTAGCGTGTATTCAAGCTAATTATTATTAAATGTAAACTATATATGAGCTTGGTACAAAAACTAAGAAAAATAGCACGCAGATGATTTAATTAATGCATCTGTGTGCTTCTTTGTTATTCAATATTTCGTATGGTGGGCTCGCTTTCTTAGGGGACAGCTTCAGCTTGTCTTGTTTCCTCAAGCGACACGCCAAAATACAACGTATTCATATGTCATTTCACATTAAAATACTTTAAAAATAAGGTCTTATATTAACCAAAATGATGTTAATAATTATTCTACATGTATACACCAATCTGTATACACTGGTCGTAAAATAGAAGAAATGTTTAATAATCGTATCTGAATTATGTAGCTCTTACAAAATCAAACACCTTTTTATAAAACAATGAATCGTTTTAAAGTAAATCTTAAAGTAGATGTCTTATTAGTATCTTTATTTCTTGGTATTAATGGTATTTAATATGAGCAAATTAGCAACTCAATGAGTTAATTATTATTTCAATTGAAATTGGCTTTTTCACTTGTCCAAGAACTTTATGTCCCAGATTCTTTTGAATATGATTATTTGTTGTTAAATATATCTTATGTTCAATACGTTTTTTTTGATAAAACAGCAGTTGCAATTTTTGCTGCTGCTTCACGGCCACCCATGATGTTGCGAGCAAAGGGACCGAGTTCTAAATCTGCTAGACCACCTGTGACGAATAAATTCGGTAACCATTCTAAATGAGATGAAATAGAAGGCAGTCCCGCATCTGACACAGGTGCATTAAAATTTTTAACGAGCTGCTTGATAATTGGTTGTTGCATTAGTGTATCTTCGAAACCTGTGGCTAATACTACGCTATCATAGAACATACAATATTGTTCTGTACAAATATGATGATGATGTATATCTTTTAATTCATTGATATGCATTATTAATTTGCCTTGCTTCATGTGTTTTTTGAGCCTCAATGCTAATTCTTTAGGCATAGAACCTTTATGGCGCTCTTTTTGAATGATTTTCAGTTTGGTTTTAGAGTCAGTTAATGCACTAAAGTTTGACATTTTTTTGGGACCTAACCAACCTGGATCTGCGTCGAAGTCATGTACGTCAATTATTTTATTTGTCCAAAGATGAATGACTGATTGCGGTTGATGTTGTAGTAATTTTAAAGTGACATGTGCTGCAGAAATCCCACTTCCAACGACATGAGAAGTTTGTTTATGTAAATTTAATTGTGAATCAAAAATATGATATACATCTGGCGTATGTTTAAAGTTATGTGGAATATAGGGTACGTGATTACAACCTGTTGCAATCACCAAGTAATCTGATGTAATCCAATTGTGTTGTGATAATTGTACATGCCATTGTTTTTGGTTGAAACTGATTTTATTAGCAAAACCGACAATATGGTTCTTGTTCAAATTAAATTTATGTAATAGATGGTGAATATGGTCTATAAATAACGCTCGATTTGGTCTTTTATACGGTCCATAACTGGCATTAATATACTGATAACATTTAGCAAATTGATTTAAATGAAAGGGATTAGGGTGTATATGGTGGACACACGGCGAACGTAAATAAGGCATTTGAATGCGCTGAGTATAATCCTCGAATTGCTCGCATAAACTATGATGTGGATCAATAATTGTTAGTTCGTGGTCTTTGATACCTATGGATTTTAATTTTATCGCAATTGTAACTGCTTGGATACCGCCACCGATTATGGTCCAAGTAGACATATTTACAGCTCCTTTTAAAACGTAATAATTACGATTTAATATATCATCACACATCGAATTTAGCAATCATTAATTTTATAAAATAAAAAACGCATCCCAGATAATTGGAATGCGTAAGTTAATGACTTTACAATTTTGTATCTTTTAGGTCTTTTTGTATATCATCACGTTTTGTTCTTTTGGAAGCGGGTGTTCTCAAATTATATGCGGATTTAATAATAAGGTGACTTGCTAGTGGACCTGTTATCAGAATAAATAATATTCCAATAAGTAATTGCATATTTACGTAACCTTCACGACCTATGAAATATAAGAAAACACCACTTATAAGTAACATTGCTCCTAATGTAGCAGCTTTACCAGCAGCATGCGCACGTGCATATACATCATCTAAACGTAAGAGGCCAATCGCAGCTAGTGCACTTATGAGTGAGCCAAGGATAACCAAAATAAGCGCTATACTAATGACGATCGTTGTTATCATGCTCAATCACCTTACCTTTATCCATATATTTTGCAAACACTGCAGTTCCTAAAAACGCTAAAATACCAATTAATAAAATGACAACCATCATATATTTAGTACCTAAGAAAATACTAAATAGTGCTACAATCGCCATTAGTTGGATACCCATTGCATCAAGTGCCACAACCCTATCAGCAAGAGAAGGGCCGATAATGACACGAACAAGCATACCAAACATTGACAATGTTACAATAACTAATGCCACGATTAATATCACGTTGTAGTTCATTAATACTCACCTACCTCTCTTACCACTTTTTCTAGTGATGATTTAATACTTTCTATTTCTTCTTCTTTGGTACTGAAATCAATACTGTGAATATATATTTGTTTGCGATCATCACTGATGCCTAGAACAATCGTACCTGGTGTTAGTGTAATCAAATTTGATAACAACACAATTTGCCAATCTTTTTTCAAATCTGTTGGATAAGTAAAAAAGGCGGGTTCATTGTTAATTTTAGGTTTAGTAACGATTCTAATAACATCAATATTTGCTTTAACCAATTCTACTAAAAATACGATAAATAATTTTATGATTTTATAAATAGTAATAACATAAAATCTACCGGGTAAGACACCACGCATCAGGAATACTAACAATAGCCCAAATATATAACCTAATAGGAAATTATTAAATGTATAGCTACCTGTTACAAATAGCCAAAACACTGATAAAATTAAATTCACTAATATTTGAATTGCCATATTATTTGCCCCCCAATACGCTGTCTATATAAACACTAGGATTATAGAATGTTTCGGCAGCATCTTTTATGATTGGTTGTAAAAAGTCAGCGGATAGGCCAAATATCACTGATATAGCAACTGCAATAATAGCAACTGTTAAAATACCTTTGTATTGCAGTTTAGGGTTGACTTCATAACCTTCAGATTTTCCGAAGAAACCTTTTAAGAAAATACGAATAACTGAGTAAAGTACAACTAAACTAGATAATAAAACGATAATTCCACTTAAATAAAATCCTTTTTCGAAAGTAGCTTGAACAATGTAATATTTACCATAAAAGCCGCTTAACGGTGGTATACCGGCTAAACTCAAAGCAGCGATAAAGAAAGACCAGCCTAATACAGGGTAATGTTTGATTAAACCACCATACTTACGTAAATCGTGTGTTTTGGTGATTTTATACATGACACCAATTAAGAAAAATAGGGCTGCTTTAATCAACATGTCATGTAATGTATAATAAATCGCTCCCATCATACCAGCCTGATTCATCATTGCTACGCCGACTAAAATGACACCAACAGCAATCATAATATTATAAATTATGATTTTTTTAGTATCAAAGTAGCTAACAGCACCTACACAACCAAAAATAATTGTAAGTAAGGCTAAGAATAAAATGGTGTACAGTGAAAAGTTAGAAGCATCACCAAAGAATAAGCTTGCTGTTCTAGCTATTGCGTAAACGCCAACTTTTGTTAACAACGCACCAAAGAAGGCAATAATTGCTATAGGTGGCGCATAATAAGCACCTGGTAGCCAGATATACATTGGGAAGACACCAGCTTTTGTAGCAAAGACAAAGATAAACATAATAAATATAATACTGATAATTCCTTTATCTTGTGTTGACAATTGACTTAATTTTTCACTAATATCTGCTAAATTCAATGTGCCTACAACAGAATAAAGCATTGCGACGGCTATAACAAAGAAAGCAGAAGATGTCACATTTACAAGTACATATTTTATCGTTTCACTCAATTGAACTTGTGTGCCACCAATAACTAATAAAATATAAGAGGCCATTAAAAATACTTCAAAGAATACGAAAAGGTTGAAAATATCACCAGTTATAAATGATCCTATAACACCAGTGAGCATAAACATAATAGCAAAATAATAGTAATATGTTTCACGCTCGATACCTACAGATTGATATGAATATAAAATAATTAACATCGTTACAATTAAACTTGTAATCACAAGTAAAATACTAAAAATATCTGTAACAAAAACAATACTATATGGTGCATCCCATGAACCAAGTTCGAGTTTTATAGGTCCATCTCTGAGAATATTTTTTAAATTTATAAAAGCAAAAATTAATGTGACTGCAGTACCTGTTAATGCAACGTAGCGTTTAATTTTAGGGCGTTTACCAATAAAAATTAATGCAATAATTGTTAACATTGGTATGACGAGTAATGAAATAATAAGATTACTCTCTATCATTATCTAGCACCCCTTTCATACTTTCTACGTTGTCTGTACCTAGTTCTTTATAGCTTCTAAAAGCCAATACTAAGAAAAAGGCTGTTACAGAAAATGAAATTACTATAGCTGTTAATATGAGTGCTTGTGGAATTGGATCCACATATGAAGTGAACCCTTTTTCATAAATAGGGACTTCACCTTTCTTAAGACCACCCATAGTTATTAAGAATAAATTAGCTGTATGTGTTTGTAATGTAGTCCCAATAATGATGCGTATCAAACTTTTAGAAAGAATGAGATAGACGCTCATTGCAGTGAGAATACCACAAACAAAAATCATCACTATTTCCATTACTCATTCTCTCCAATCGCTAATATTATAGTCATTATTGTGCCAACAACCGCACATAAAACACCTAAATCGAAAAATGTGGCAGTATGCATTTCTATAGGTTTTAAAATACCTAATGGAATCTCAAATGGCGTATGCGTAAAGAAGTTTTTATTGTATAGCCAACTCGCCATAGGTGTAGCTAAACAAAAGAATAACCCAATACCAATGAGTTTCTTGAAATCCCATGGATATATTTTACGCATAGTCTTAATATCGTAAGCCACTGCTACAATCACAAGTGAACTTGATAGGAGTAGGCCACCGACGAAACCACCACCAGGTGTATAATGTCCTGTTAAAAATAGGTGTAAACCAAACATAACGATTAAGAAGAAAATCACGATAGCTGAGTATTGGAAAATTAAATTATTTTTCTGTCTTTTCAATGTGAGTTCCTCCTTCATTATTTGGTTTGTTTTTATAACGAAGTTTAATCATTGTGTAAACACCTAAACCTGCAATTCCTAGTACAGAGGATTCGAATAAAGTATCGGTACCACGGAAATCAACTAGAATAACGTTGACCATGTTTGTACCATGTGCTAAATCATATACATGCGCTTTATAAAATTCTCCAATTGAGCCAAAGTGTCTATTACCATATGTGATTAAACCTAATACTGTTACGACGGTACCAGCACCGATGGCAATAATAATGTTCAACCATTTATATGAAGTTGATTCGTTATGTCGATTTAAATTTGGCAAATGATAGAAACATAATAAGAACAATGCAGTAGAAATAGATTCTACAACAAATTGCGTCAATGCTAAGTCTGGTGCACCAAAGAAAATAAAGAAGATCGCTACTGCATAACCTACTGCACTTGCCATGATTATACTGAATAGGCGTGAGCGTGCAAATATAATCATAGACGCTGCTGTAATGATAAAGACTACGATGATCAATTCAAATGGTCTGATTTCACTAACATCTTTAAAGTTAACATTGAATGGTGTTACTAATAATGTCACAAGTGTAATCACAATTAAAGATGCGAAAATGATTAATAAGTTATTACGTGTAAACCCAGTAACGTAAGTGTTAGTAAATTGACTTGAATAGCCTGGGAACACCGCTCCAAATTTATCATACCAATAATTGATTGTTAGTTTTGTAGGTTGTGCTTTTAATAGGCTGATCCAATAACCAAAGCTAAGTATTAACAAAATTCCAGCGATGTAAATGCCTAATGTTGAGAAAAAGGCTGGTGTAAATCCATGGAACATATGAAACTCAGCTGTTGCGTTACTATTATGACTAATTGCGTTTACTGCTGGTTCAATGATTGTCCCAGTCAATATAGAAGGGAAGAACCCAAAAACAATGACGAGTATTGCTAATATACCTGGAGAAATTAGCATTAGTTTTGAAACTTCATGCGCTGATTTTGGTAAATTATTTGGTTTATAGCTACCTAAGAATATTTGACCAATAAATCTAACAGCATAGACAAAAGTGAATACGCTACCTAAAATTGCCACGATTGGTATGAGTATACCAATACTATTTAAACTGAAGATATTAGCGTGCGTAACTTCAATCATACTTTCAAGAAATTTCTCTTTTGATAAGAAACCATTAAATGGAGGAATACCTGCCATACTTAATGATGTAATTAATGTGATGGTAAAAGAAATTGGCATGATGGTTACTAAGCCACCCAATTTATTGACATCACGTGTTCCCGTACTGTGATCAATAGCACCAGTTACCATAAACAATGCACCTTTAAAGGTAGCATGATTTATAAGGTGAAACACAGCTGCCGTAAAAGCAGCAACGTAAATTTGACTGTCTGAGCCTTCGAAATGGTAACTTACTGCTCCGATACCTAACATTGACATAATCATGCCAAGTTGTGAGACAGTTGAAAAGGCTAAAATGCCTTTTAAATCTTGTTGCTTTGTTGCATTTAATGATGCCCAAAACAAAGTGATTAACCCCACTGCAGTAATCGTCCAAATCCAACCTTGTGAAAGCGCGAATATTGGTGTCATACGTGCAACTAAATAAAGACCGGCTTTAACCATTGTTGCTGAATGCAAGTAAGCACTAACTGGCGTTGGTGCTTCCATTGCATCTGGTAACCAAACATAAAATGGAAACTGAGCTGATTTAGTCATCGCTCCTATAATTACAAAAATCATAGACAATATAAAGTAAGGGCTTGTTTGGATTTCAGACGCGTGATTTATGAGCGTTTGAATACTAGTGGAATTACCTGCAAGGGATAGTAAAATAAGACCACCTAGCAGGGAAAGACCGCCCAACACAGTTATGAGCATTGATTTTTGTGCACCATAAATAGATGCTTGTTTCGTTCTCCAAAATGAAATGAGTAGAAAACTTGAAAATGAAGTTAACTCCCAAAATAGATATAAGATAATGATATTATCTGATAATACGACACCTAACATGGCACCCATAAAAAGCAAAAGGTAACAATAAAAATGACCTAATTGCTCTTGTCGACTTAAATAGCTAATAGAATATAAGACAACCAAGCTTCCAATACCAGTTATTAGTAAACTGAATAATAAACCTAAGCCATCAACGTATAAATCGAAATTCATGCCAAAATGAGGCATCCAATTTGCTTTATGTACTACGCTTTTACCTGACATTGTTGTCGAAATGATTGATAGAAAATATATAAATAAGACGACGGGGATAGGTAACACAAACCATCCTAAATGTATACGCTTATGTATGCGGTATACAATTGGAATAATGAGTGCAAATATTAACGGTAATAATACCGCTATATGTATCAAACTCATTATTTTATCCTCCTTTTTAAAATAGTATAAGGTCATTATACATGAATAAGACTATTCTGAAAAACCACGCTAACCCTTGTGGAGCTTTAATTTAAAGTTTGTTTTAAATAAGAAGAAACACGGTATTTTTATTCAAAATTTTGTTTATATTGAATTGAATAATCTTTTTTTAATTGTGCTAAATTAGCAAGCGAGCAATTAGCATGTTCAGTATTTTCTTCTTTTAATTTATTTTCTAAGTTTGTAATTGCAATTTGTAAAGATTGTATATAATCCAGTTCTTCTACATTAAATGTTCTAAGCTTGGATTTTGACGTATAACGCTTTTCAAATTGACTTAAAGCTTTGCGCTCATGAAAAAATACGTTTTTTGTTTCGTTTGGATGGTGTAAGTCACCTTGCTTTGGATGTTTAATGACCTGTTCAATTTGAACAAGTACTTGATTGTCATCCTCTTCTATAACAGAAACACCATAACTTCCAGTTTTATGTGCAAAACGATATAACATAATTCAATACACCCCTCATTTTATGTTAGAATACATATATCATCTTAACATGAAATGGAGAATAAAAATGTCGAACTATCCTCAGCTAAATTCAGAAGTAAACGAAAATGAAATAAAAATGGTTATGCATACGAATAAGGGTGATATGTCTTTCAAATTATTGCCTGATATCGCACCTAAAACAGTAGAGAACTTTGTTACACATGCGAAAAATGGCTACTATGATGGTATTTCTTTCCATCGTGTCATCAATGACTTCATGGTACAAGGAGGCGACCCAACTGCAACTGGTATGGGTGGTGAAAGTATTTATGGAGGTCCATTTGAAGATGAATTTTCACTTGAAGCATTCAATTTATATGGTGCATTATCAATGGCAAATTCTGGTCCAAATACTAACGGTTCACAATTCTTTATTGTTCAAATGAAGGAGGTACCAGAATCTATGCTTAGCCAACTCGCAGATGGTGGTTGGCCGGAACCAATTGTGAAAGCTTATGGTGAAAAGGGTGGCACACCTTGGCTAGATCAAAAACATACTGTTTTTGGTCAATTATTAGAAGGTGAATCTACGTTAGAAGATATTGCTGCAACAAAGGTAGGACCACAAGATAAACCTTTACATGATATCACGATTGATTCGATAGATATTATTGAAAAATAATGTGAAACATAGTTTGAACGGTAGTGGGTAAAACAATCTTTTATCGTTTTGTATTTTAATGAAACATTAATCGATCATATTAAAAATATAGAGAAGTCTAAGAGACTGGGACAAATTAATTGTTCCAGTCTCTTAACTATTATTATGATATTTTTGTTGTCTTTATAAGAACATGGCGATGCATGCATATTAAATAAAATCATCTTCTGAACAATCACTTGAGATTTTTTATTTTGAAAGTATTGAATCAAGTTACATTCTTAGAATTGTTCAAAAGCCTTTGTATAATGAGACGTAACTCCAATTCGAACAATTATTGTATAGCTGAATTTTGAAAAATCGTGAAATTTTTCTAGGTAATATTAGTACCATTGAATGATTTATGCTATTATGAACATGTTAAGTAAAACGAAATAAGGGGTTATCACGTTGAATAATCACTATAAAGTAGGTCAACATATCAAAGTTCGTGTGACTGGTATTCAACCGTATGGCGCTTTTGTAGAAACCCCTGACAATACTGAAGGATTAATCCATATTTCTGAAATTATGGATGATTACGTCCATAATTTAAAAAAGTTTTTATCGGAAGGGCAAATTGTCAAAGCGAAAGTCATTTCAATCGATAAAGAAGGAAAGTTAAATCTTTCTTTAAAAGATAACGACTATTTTAAAAATTATGAACGTAAAAAAGAAAAGCAATCAGTATTAGATGAAATTAAAGAAACCGAAAAGTATGGGTTTCAAACAATTAAAGAACGCTTACCGGTTTGGATTAAACAGTCCAAAAACGCGATAAAAGATGAGCGATCATCTTTTAAAAAACACTAACATTTTATTTTAAGATGTTAGTGTTTTTTATTTGTAAGGTAAATTTTGTAGGTTAATATAAAACTATATGCGTGAGCATATAATTTTATATTTAAAATCAGGAAAGTTAGAATTAAAATCGCTTAAAGTGATTATGCAATGACACTTAAGTATATTGTATATTAGGAGGATTTAATTTAATGGACAAAAAATTTCAACCGTTATTTGAAAAATTAAAATTACCAAATCAAGTAGTTTTAGATAATCGATTTGTACTAGCTCCATTAACACACGTTTCATCTAATGATGATGGTACAATTTCTAATGAAGAGATTGTGTATATGGAACAACGTTCTAAAGATGTTGGTCTAGCAATTTCAGCAGCAAGCAATGTTACTGATTTAGGGAAAGCTTTTCCTGGGCAACCTTCAGTAGCGCATGATTCTAATTTAGAAGGCTTAAAACGTTTGGCAAAAGCTATGAAGAAAAATGGTGCGAAAGCGGTTGTTCAAATACATCACGGCGGTGCACAATCTTTACCTAATTTAACGCCTGATGGTGATGTTGCGGCACCTAGCCCTATATCATTAAAAAGTTTTGGTGAACAAGAAGCCCATCAAGCACGTGAAATTACTAATGATGAAATTGAATCAACAATAAAAGCATTTGGTGAAGCAACGCGCAGAGTCATTGAAGCTGGCTTTGATGGTGTTGAAATTCACGGTGCCAATCATTATTTAATCCATCAATTTGTATCTCCATATTATAATCGTCGTAATGATGAATGGGGAGAAGACCGTTATAAATTTGCTACAAGTGTAGTAGACGAAGTAACTGAAACTGTTAAAAAATATGGCAGTAAAGATTTTATCGTTGGATATAGATTTTCTCCAGAAGAAGCTGAATCTCCAGGTATAAGCATGGAAATTACAAAAGAACTAATTGAGCAATTAATAGAAAAACCTTTAGATTACTTACATGTTTCATTAATGGATATTCACTCTCAAACACGTGAAGGCCAGTACAAAGGGCAAGAACGTATTAAACTCATTTTAGAGTGGATTAATGGACGCATGCCATTAATAGGTATAGGATCTATCTTTACGGCTGAACAGGCTATTGAAGCAATTGAGTCAACAGGTGTAGAACTCGTCGCTTTAGGACGAGAAATCTTATTGGATCATAATTTTGTAAGTAAAATTAAAGATGGCAAAGAAGATGAAATTTTATCTCACTTTGACCCACAAAGAGCAGATAAACATCATCTGCCACCAAAATTATGGGAACAATTTAATAAAGGCTTTTACCCATTACCAAGAACAGACAATAAATAAAATCTTTGAATGTGAAGATGTTTATAATATTAAATACCACTTTAATTTCAAAACTGAAGTAAAGTATAAATATTTTACTTATGAAGCAACGTCAATTTCTATTGAATATATATAGAAATTGACGTTTTTTGTTTGTGTAAAATTTTGATGAACGTTAAGGTAACCTTTTATATTAAAAATAGTCAATGGTTGTTGGTGCTGGCGTTTTTTAGGAAGATATAACATATATGTCGGAGATATTAGCAATTTTTATATAAAATATTATAAATTGTAGGCACTAAAATTAGTATGAATATTGTGATAGTGTTTTTAATCAAGAAGAATTAATAAATTTATTAAAATTGGCTTGTGTAAACAGTCAGAAGTGTGTCATTATATTAATGTAAAGGCTTACATTTTGAAAGCTATATTCTAAATTTGATATTTAAAAGTGGCTATTTGAGTTCTATATCTACGATTTTATAGTATTTTCGGAAAATAGTTTTCGTAAATGAATAAATACGTTATGCTATGAATGAGTATTGCCAATAAATTATTATATACTTCATACAAAGGGGAGATATTATGTCAAGATCTGAAGAAATCATTGAATTAACAAATCATTATGGTGCACACAATTATGTGCCGCTTCCAATTGTAATTTCAGAAGCTGAAGGTGTATGGGTTAAAGATCCTGAAGGAAATAAATATATGGATATGCTATCTGCTTATTCTGCAGTAAACCAGGGCCACAGACATCCTAAAATTATTCAGGCTTTAAAAGATCAAGCTGACAAAGTGACTTTAGTATCACGCGCATTTCATAGTGATAACTTAGGAGCATGGTATGAAAAAATATGTAAGTTAGCTGGTAAAGACAAAGCCTTACCTATGAACACAGGTGCAGAAGCAGTTGAGACAGCATTGAAAGCTGCGCGACGTTGGGCTTATGATGTGAAAAATATTGCACCTGATCAAGCTGAAATTATTGCATTCAATGGTAACTTCCATGGTCGAACAATGGCGCCAGTATCATTGTCATCTGAACCAGAATACCAACGAGGCTATGGTCCATTATTAGATGGGTTCCGCAAAGTCGATTTTGGTAACATAGATGCTGTTAAAGAAGCAATTAATGAAAATACAGCTGCTATTTTAATTGAACCTATTCAAGGAGAAGCAGGAATCAATGTCCCACCAGAAGGTTATTTAAAAGAAATTAGAGAATTATGTGATGAACATAATGTATTATTTATTGCTGATGAAATTCAAGCAGGACTTGGACGTTCAGGAAAATTATTTGCTACTGATTGGGATGATGTAAAACCAGACGTATATATTTTAGGTAAAGCGCTAGGCGGTGGTGTATTCCCAATATCAGTTGTATTAGCTGATGAAGAAGTATTGGGTGTATTTACGCCTGGTTCTCACGGATCAACGTTTGGTGGTAATCCATTAGCGTGTGCTGTATCAATTGCAGCATTAGATGTATTAGTTGATGAAGATTTAGCAGGACGTTCTTTAGAATTAGGTGAGTACTTTAAATCAGAGCTTGAAAAAATCAATCACCCAGCAATTAAAGAAGTACGTGGTCGTGGATTATTTATTGGTATAGAATTAAATGAAAATGCCAGACCTTACTGTGAAAAATTAAAAGAAGAAGGTTTATTATGTAAAGAAACACATGATACAGTAATTAGATTTGCACCACCTCTTATTATTTCCAAAGAAGAATTAGACTTTGCATTGGAAAAAGTAAGAAATGTTTTTAAATAAAAATGTTCTGTAACTTAAGTTTTGAAAACCCTTTAAAAAGCAAAATCTTATGTTACAATTATCGTGAAAGCGAAATCATTAGTAACGAAAAAGAGGCGAAATGAATCATGACTGAGAATAATAATTTAGTTACTTCTACGCAACAAATTATTAAAGAAGCATTGCATAAATTGGGATTTGATGATGGGATGTATGATTTAGTAAAGGAACCATTAAGATTCCTTGAAGTACGCATTCCTGTACGTATGGATGATGGTACTGTTCAAACATTTAAAGGTTATCGTGCTCAACATAATGATGCTGTTGGACCAACAAAAGGTGGGGTGCGTTTCCATCCAGACGTTGACGTCGAGGAAGTTAAAGCGTTATCTATGTGGATGACATTAAAATGTGGTATCGTCGACTTGCCATATGGTGGCGGTAAAGGCGGCATCATCTGTGATCCTAGACAAATGAGTATACATGAAGTTGAACGTTTATCTCGTGGTTATGTACGTGCGATATCTCAATTTGTTGGACCTACAAAAGATATTCCAGCACCAGACGTATTTACTAACTCACAAATTATGGCTTGGATGATGGATGAGTATAGTTCATTAGATAAATTTAATTCACCAGGGTTTATTACTGGTAAACCGATTGTATTAGGTGGATCACAAGGCAGAGATCGCTCTACAGCACTAGGGGTAGTAATTGCAATAGAGCAAGCTGCTAAAAGAAGAGGTCTAGATTTGAAAGGTGCTCGTATCGTTATTCAAGGATTTGGTAACGCGGGTAGTTTCTTATCTAAATTCCTATATGATATGGGAGCAAAAATTGTTGGTATTTCAGATGCTTACGGTGCATTGCATGACCCAGATGGTCTTGATATTGACTATCTTTTAGATAGAAGAGATAGCTTTGGTACTGTAACAAATCTATTCGAGGAAACAATTTCTAATAAAGAATTGTTTGAACTTGATTGTGACATTCTTGTACCTGCAGCGATTGCTAATCAAATCACAGAAGACAATGCTAATGAAATTAAAGCTGATATTGTTGTTGAAGCGGCTAATGGTCCAACAACACCAGCTGGCACACGTATTTTAACTGAACGTGGTAAATTGCTTGTACCTGATGTGTTAGCAAGTGCAGGCGGCGTAACAGTTTCTTACTTCGAATGGGTACAAAATAATCAAGGTTATTATTGGACAGAAGAAGAAGTAAACACAAAATTGCGTGAAAAACTAATCACAGCCTTCGATACAATTTATGAGTTATCACAAAATAGAAAAATTGATATGCGCTTAGCAGCTTATATTGTGGGTATTAAACGTACTGCTGAAGCTGCACGTTATCGTGGTTGGGCTTAATTAAATATTTTAATTTGTAGAAAAAGAAGAAGTTCTTGAATTCAAGAACTTCTTCTTTTTATTTTATTTATTTTTTTGTTCATCATCTAGAATCACTTGTTTATATAAATCAGGGTAATTTGTGAAAACACCATCTACTCCATATTGATTTAAGCGGTGCATATCAGCTTCATTATTAACGGTGAAAGGATGTACGAGCAGACCAGCTCTTTTAAGATTTTTAACATTTTGTTTTGTTAAATCTGTATATTCAGGGCCGACACCAATGGCGTATTGACGGATTTGGTCAAAATCTTGTTGGGTTAATGAGCGTAATTCACCTTTATCTAATAATCTGATTAATGGGACATTGCTATTTAATTGATGCAATTTATTTAAGCTTTCAGGTGAAAATGATTGTAATAAGACATGTCCTTGATTCAATGATTGTTCATTAAGCATATTGTGATTATTCAGTGTTTTTAATACTGCTTCTTCCATACCTGGATAAACATCTGGTGATTTCGTTTCAATATAATAATTTGCATTAGTACCATAGCGTTCTAATATTTCATCTAATGTAGGAATTTCAGCACCCACATAATTTGAATTTGCATACTGAGGATTTGCGGCATTAAATTTACTTCCAGCATCTAATTGCTTTAATTCCTTTAGCGTATATGAATCAACTCTACCAGTACCATTTGTAGTCCTATCTACAGTTTCATCATGCATGGCAACGAGATGACCATCTTTAGTCATCTGAAGATCGATTTCGATATAAGAAGCACCCATAGCATTGTGACTTTTATCATATGAATAAAAAGTATGTTCTGGCGCATAACCACTTGCACCTCTATGCGCGACCGTTGTATATTTCTCGCCCGTTAGATTTTGTGCTCTATTTGGATTATGTGAGTTATTATCCTTTTGGTTTGATGGTGTGGTGGCATGTTGTTGTGTACTGACATTGCTGTTACTTTCGTTTGCAGATGTTATAGATGTCGTTCCAATTAAAGTTAAAGATAACGTTGCTATACTCGTGGATAGTACTTTTTTTAAATTTTGCAAGAATGGGTCACTCCTCGATATGTATTTACATATCAACCCTACAAAATAAAAGTGTGTTTGAGAATAACATTTACAGGATTAAAATTTAAGTTTTATAAAGTTAATATTTTTATAACAATATATTAAACTAATTAAAACATTTCGAGTATAAATATAATAGAAAATATTATTTTCTATATCATACTAGTTTCATATCTTCATATAAGACGCCCAATCAACGAGTAAGCGTCAATTTCTATTGAAATTGACGCTTACTCGTAGTTAAAACTACTATACTGATAATTTAATTGTGTTATCTTGTTTTAAAATTTTCAATAGCTAATTTAATCTCATCTCTAACACGTTGGAATTCTGACCACGATTTACCAGCTGGATCATCAAATCCCCAATGTTCTTTTTTAACATTTGGCGGTAAAATCGGACAATTCTTATCTGCATCACTACATAATGTTACGACCAAATCTGCTTGCTCTAAGATATCACTATTTATTAAATCTGATGTATGATTTGAAATATCAATATTTACTTCTTTCATAGCTTCTACAGCTTTAGGATTAACACCATGTGTTTCAATACCCGCAGAATAGACATGCCACGTTTTTCCTAATATATGCTTTCCCCAACCCTCAGCCATTTGGCTACGACACGAGTTTCCTGTACATATAAAATAAATTATTTGCTTATCCATTACAAATACCTCTTTTCTTAAAATATGATAAGTGTAAGATATAAACCTAGCAGTGTTACAAATAGTACGGGAATGGTAATGATAATACCTGTTCTAAAATATGTTCCCCATGAAATTTTCACACCTTTTTGTGTTAAAACATGTAGCCACAGTAATGTTGCTAAAGAACCAATAGGTGTAATTTTAGGACCTAAGTCAGACCCTATAACATTCGCATAAATCATGCCTTCTTTCATCGTTCCAATTACATTGGATTGGCCAATAGCAATAGCATCTATTAATACAGTAGGCATATTGTTCATAATTGATGATAAAAAGGCTGATATAAAGCCCATACCCATGACACTGCCAAATAATCCATAACTTGAAACGTTAGATAATACATCTGCTAAAATTGTGGTGATACCAACGTTTTTCAATCCAAACACTACTAAATACATACCAATAGAAAATAGCACAATGTTCCAAGGTGCGCCTTTAATCACTTGCTTGGTATGAACTGCCTTAGATTTACGAGCTAAGAGCACAAAGATAAAAGCAATGATACCAGCAATAATTGATACAGGAATATGAATAAATTCACTTACAAGATAGCCAACGAGCAATATGGCTAATACAATCCATGAAATTTTGAATAATTTGGGATCTTTAATTGCATCTTTAGGTGCTGTAAGATTTTCAGTATCAAATGTTTTTGGTATAGATTTTCTAAAATAGAGCCACAACACGAGAATGCTAGCTATTAATGAGAATATATTAGGTATTATCATACGACTAAAATATTCAATAAAGCCAATATCAAAGTAATCAGCAGAAACAATATTCACTAAATTACTTACAATTAAGGGCAATGATGTCGTATCAGCAATAAACCCACTCGCGATAATAAAAGGGAAAATCACTTTTTTATTAAATCCTAAATTTCTCACCATCGCTAATACGATAGGCGTTAAGATTAAAGCTGCGCCATCGTTGGCGAAAAACGCTGCTACTATGGACCCTAACAACATGATGAAAACAAACATTTTTAAGCCGTTACCGTTTGAAGCCTTGACCATATGTATCGCAGACCATTCAAAAAATCCAATTTCATCTAATATTAATGAAATAAGAATCACAGCTACAAAAGTTAAAGTTGCATTCCAAACAATGCCAGTTACTTCTACTACATCGGAAAAGCTAACGACACCTGTAATAATAGCTATAATAGCCCCAGCTAAAGCCATAATACCAATATCTAATCCCTTAGGTTGCCATATGACAAAAGTTAATGTTAAAAGAAAAATTATAATTGCTAGAATGGTCATGTTTAACACTCACCTGATTTCATATTTTTACATACGCAATGTTGGTTAGATGTGTTAATCATATTGAGACTTTGATTGATATCATCTAAAATAGCATGATTAAGTTGATACATACGTTTGTTGCCATTTTTGCGTGTATTTACTAATTCGTGATCTACTAATGACTTCATATGATGACTTAGTGTAGGTTGTGAGAATTGAAAATGTTCCAACAAATCACATGCACATAATTCACTACAAGAAAGTAAATCTAATATTTCTAATCTGCTTGAATCGGATAGAACTTTAAGCAATGCTGAAAGTCTTTTATAAGACATAAGTATACCTCCTAAACATTAAATAGATTAACATCTATATAGAAATTCGTCTATATAGTTTTGAGCTAAATAATAAAAGAAAGTATTGATTTTATTCAAAAATATGTGATGTTGAATAATTTATTAAACTTATACAATCGTATATCGAAGAAAGTAAATGAAGTGTAATAAAGCGAAGCGGTTTGAATAGTGTGAATACGGGTCTGGGACATAAAATTTTGGACAAATGTGACGTGTTTTGGCGAGACACTTGAGGGAATAGGACAACCTAATGACTACAAACTGAAGCTGTTCCTTAAGAAAGCGAGCCAACATTACGAAGTATTGAATAAAAAATGCACTCAGATGAATTGAATTAAATCATCTGAGTGCTGTTTTTCTGGGATTTATGTCCTAAATGCTACTCTAAAGTTTGTTAATTTGTATCCTGTTGTTGCTTTATGACTGATAATTGGTGCTCCACAGCTGTTTGTCCAGTAGAACCATAACTAATTCTACGGCTAACACAATTTTCTGGTTTTAAGAAATCATAAATATCAGAATCAATACTTGAATGCGCATTTTGATATTCTTCCAATGGCACATCTAATAAATAAACATTATGTTGAATTGACCATAGTACGATTTTCCCTACAATTTCATGTGCTGTTCTAAAAGGAACTCCTTTATTGACTAGGTAATCTGCCAGTTCAGTAGCATTTGAAAAATCATTATAAACAGTTTGATGCAGACGGTCGACATTCACAGTCATTGTATCTATCATACCTGCAAAAATACGCAAGGAACCTTTTATCGTGTGAACAGCATCAAACAAGCCTTCTTTATCTTCTTGCATATCTTTGTTATATGCTAAGGGTAGACCTTTGAGCGTCATTAATATGCTCATTAGGTTTCCTGTGGTACGTCCTACTTTACCTCTTATTAACTCTGCCATGTCAGGATTTTTCTTTTGTGGCATGATTGACGAGCCTGTTGAAAACGCATCTGATAAAGTTACAAAATTGGCTTCTGCTGATGACCAAAAGATGATTTCTTCAGCAAAACGCGATAAATGTATCATTGTTAATGATATGTTATGCAATGTTTCTACAATATAATCTCTATCACTTACAGCATCTATACTGTTTTCATAAACAGAGCTGAAATTCAATAAAGATTGCGTTTCATGACGATCGATTGGATAAGTCGTTCCGCTTAGTGCAGCTGCACCAAGTGGGGAAATATCGATACGCTTCAAACTATCCTGAAAACGTGATTTATCTCTATCTAACATCCAGTAATACGTTAGTATATGGTGTGCAAATGAAATAGGCTGTGCTCTTTGTAAATGTGTATAACCTGGCATAATTGTATTGACATGTTGTTCTGCGATATTGACGATGGTTTGTTGCAAATCATTGACGAGCTCAATAATCTGAGTAACTTCATCTTTTGTATATAAGTGCATATCAGTAGCGACTTGATCATTTCTGCTACGTCCTGTATGCAATCTACCGCCTGCATCACCGATACGTTTAATTAGTTCATGTTCGATGTTGAGATGAATATCTTCTAAAGAAACATCGAACGTTAAATTACCTTGTTCATAATCATTTAAAATTGATGTTAAACCTTTAACTATTTGCTTACAGTCTTCATCAGTTATGATATCTTGTTTGGCTAACATTTGAGCGTGAGCAATACTTCCTTGCACATCATATTGAATGAGTGTTTTATCAAAGTGAATGGAGGCATTAAATTCATCGACCCAATCTTCGGGCTGCTCACTAAATCTTCCTCCCCATGCTTTATTACTCATCTAAGTAACCACCATGTAACATAGAATTAACTTTTGTAGGTAAACCAAAGATATCAATAAAACCGACTGCAGATTCTTGATTAAATGCATCTTCCTTAGTATAAGTAGCTAATTTTTCGTTATATAGTGTATGAGGTGATTTTCTGCCGTTTACAACAGCACTGCCTTTAAATAATTTAATACGTACATCACCAGAAACGAATTTTTGTGTACTATCCACAAAAGCTTTTAAGCTATCTGTCAGTGGAGAGAACCAAAGCCCATTGTATGTTTGTTCCGAAAATTGTTTTTCAATAACAGGTTTAAAATGTGCTACATCTTTAGTTAAAGTAATCGTTTCAAGTGCTTTATGTGCTTTCATTATGACTTCTGCTGCAGGCGTTTCGTAAACTTCTCTTGATTTAATACCAACGAGTCTATTTTCTACATGATCAATTCTCCCAATACCATGTTTACCAGCTAATTTGTTTAAATCTAAAATTAATTGACTTAATTTATAAGATTTACCATTTAAAGCGATAGGTAGGCCTTGTTTGAACGTAAGTACGATTTCATCAGCTTCGTCAGGTGTATCTTCGATTTCATTTGTTAAGTCAAATGCATCTTTAGGTGGTGCGGCATATGGATCTTCTAAAATACCACATTCATTACTTCTTCCCCATAGATTTTGATCAATAGAATACGGAGAATCATGTTGGATCGGTACTGGAATATTATGTTTGATTGCATAATCAATTTCTTCTTCACGGCTCCAGGCCCATTCTCTAACTGGTGCAAATACTTTTAACTCTGGGTCTAACGCTTTTATTGCAACTTCAAAACGAACTTGGTCATTACCTTTGCCGGTACAACCATGTGCAATGCCTACTGCATTTGTTTTACTAGCAATTTCAACTAATTTTTTTGAAATTAAAGGTCTTGATAATGCGGATACTAATGGATACGTGCCTTCATACATCAGATTGCCTTTGATTGCATATGAAACAAAATCTTCACTGAATTCTTCAGTGGCATCAATAATATGACATTCAATTGCTCCCATATCTAAAGCTTTTTGATGAACTAGGTCTAAGTCCTTACCTTCACCTACATCCAAACAGCAAGCCACGATATCATAGCCTTTATCTATCAACCATTTTACGGCCACACTTGTATCTAAACCGCCAGAATATGCTAAAACTATTTTTTCCTTCATATATTACACCTCAATTGAATTTTTAAATATGTTGTTTATAAATTTGATATTAGTAAGTATAGCAGAAGAATTATGAAAATAAAACCATTTTTATACATAATTATGCAAATTGTAGAAATTTCTCACAATTCGAATATCCATTTATGTGGTGATTTGTAGTTGTTTATAAATTTTATGTGCCTTGTAGTGATGTATATATTAATGAATATATTATTAGATATTCTATCTGTTATATAAGAAATGAATAAGCTAAAATAATTATAAAAATTTTGTTTTGTAGGCTAGTTGTTTGAATAGTCAAAATAAACTTAGTAAAATATGTATGAAATCAAAAACACTGGAGGCAATTTAGATGACTCATATTCAATTAGATTATGGTAAAACTTTAGAATTTTTCGGCGAACATGAATTACAGCAACAAAAAGATATTGTTAAATCAATTCATAATACAATTCATGAAGGAACAGGTGCTGGTAGTGACTTCTTAGGTTGGATTGATTTACCTGTTAATTATGATAGAGAAGAGTTTTCACGTATTTTAGAAGCTTCTAAACGTGTTAAAAAAAATTCAGATGTATTTGTAGTGATTGGTATTGGTGGTTCATATTTAGGTGCACGTGCTGCAATTGAAATGTTAACACCAGCTTTTAGAAATAGTAATGAATATCCTGAAATTGTCTTTGTAGGTAATCATTTATCTTCAACATATACGCAAGAGTTAATTCATTATTTAGACGGTAAAGATTTTTCAGTTAATGTTATTTCTAAATCTGGTACTACAACAGAACCAGCAGTTTCATTTAGACTATTTAAGCAAATCTTAGAAAATAAATACGGTAAAGAAGAGGCCAAACAGCGTATTTTTGCAACTACAGATAAAGAAAAAGGTGCTTTAAAACAATTAGCAACAAATGAAGGTTATGAAACGTTTGTAGTTCCTGATGATATTGGTGGCCGTTACTCCGTTTTAACAGCAGTAGGTTTATTACCAATAGCTGTTGCTGGTATTGATATTGAAGCTATGATGGACGGTGCTGCTAAAGCCAGAGAAGAACTTTCTTCAGAAAACCTAGAAGATAATATTGCTTATCAATATGCTAGTATTCGTAATATTTTATATGCAAAAGGCTATGACACTGAGATGTTAATAAACTATGAACCTTCAATGCAATATTTCAACGAGTGGTGGAAACAATTATTTGGTGAATCAGAAGGTAAAGATTATAAAGGCATCTATCCATCCAGTGCAAACTATACAACTGATTTACACTCACTTGGACAATATGTGCAAGAAGGTCGCCGCTTCTTATTCGAAACGGTTGTCAAAGTAAACACACCAAAACATAACATTACTATAGAAGAAGATAGTGAAAACTTAGATGGATTAAATTATTTAGCAGGCAAAACAATAGATGAAGTAAACACTAAAGCCTTTGAAGGTACTTTATTAGCACATACTGACGGAGGCGTGCCGAATGTAGTAATTAACGTTCCTCAACTTGATGAAGAAACATTTGGTTATCTTGTTTATTTCTTTGAAATGGCTTGTGCGATGAGCGGCTACCAACTTGGGGTCAATCCGTTTAACCAACCAGGCGTAGAAGCATATAAACAAAATATGTTCGCGTTATTAGGTAAACCAGGTTTTGAAGATAAAAAAGAAGCATTAGAAAAACGTTTATAATTTTAGCTATTTATAAATCTAAAAAATGACTGGCAAAATGATTTCCGCACTAATTAGGCGGAAATCATTTTTTTGTATGTGCCTTATTTTATCCATGCACATCATCTTTTCTGTGAGATGTCATTAACTGTTTTGGTACTTGAGACTGATATTTGCACAAAAGCATACATAATTGTTTTAAAACCGCTATAATATACTTATAATTATCGTTGACTAACAATAATGGTAGGGATTGATGAAATGACTCAAGAACAAGTGCAGTATTGGTTTGATTTATTTGGCAGTTTAGGTTATATCGTAGGGTTTTTATTGCCTTTTATTGAAGCTTTTATCCCAGTACTACCTATTATTGTATTTGTGATTGTTAATGTGAATGCATTCGGATTATGGATGGGCACATTATTAGCATGGTTGGGTACTGTTTTAGGGAGCTATCTTGTATTTTTAGGCTTTCGAAGATTGAACCATACACGTTATATGAAAAAATTACAGCAACGTACCTCAGTGCAGAGATTAATACATTTTATAGATA
Source organism: Staphylococcus sp. FSL W8-0271 (assembly GCF_038006605.1). Lineage (NCBI taxonomy): Bacteria > Bacillati > Bacillota > Bacilli > Caryophanales > Staphylococcaceae > Staphylococcus > Staphylococcus sp. FSL W8-0271. The sequence continues at coordinate 1,906,800 of NZ_JBBOVM010000001.1, read as the reverse complement.
GAAAAGGGGTTATCCCGATTTTTATTCTATTATGTTTTCCGTTTACACCAAGTGCATTAGTGAACTTGGTAGTGAGCCTGTCGCATATCAGAGCACACGTTTATCTTGTCGTATTGTTCAGTTCGAAATTGATAATGATCGGTTTAATTGGATGGTTAGGTAATGATATTACGACGCTATTTACAGAGCCATTAAGGTTGATTATCATTATTATTGTTATTATTGTCGTTTGGTTTATAGGTAGAAAACTTGAACGATATTTTATGCATTCTCCAGAGGAGTGAGAATTTGGGTAAGGTAGTAAAACATTTGATTTCTATAATATTTGCGATTATTATTGTAATATTGATTCAGACTTTTATTGTTACAGGAGCAGTCATACAAGATAAAAGTATGACGCCGACGTTGAAACAGAACGATCGTGTGATTGTTAATAAAATCAAAACAACCTTTAACATGTTAAAGCTAAACGATATCATCATGTATCACAAAGGTGACGATGTACATATTGGTAGAATTATCGGAAAGCCCGGCCAATCTATAACTTTTAAAAACAATCAATTGTATAGAGATGACAGACAAGTAGATGAAAGGTATACTGAGTCAAGTATTGATGATTTGTCCCTCAGAAATATTAAAGGTTCTGAAGGAGATATTATTCCACCAGACGAATACTTTGTACTGAATGATAATCGTGAAATAAAAAATGATTCTAGAACAGAAGGCTTTGTTCGACGAGAAGACATTATTGGTGATGTAAGTTTAAGGTATTACCCTTTAAGCAACTTCACAGTAAACTTTAAATAAATAGACGAGGTGTAAAAAGTGAAAAAAGAAATACTAGAATGGATTGTGTCAATTGTTGTCGCAGTAGCGTTAGTATTATTGATTACAAATTTTGTTGCAAAATCATACACAGTCAAAGGGGATTCTATGGATCCAACCTTAAAAGATGGTGAACGTGTAGTTGTAAATATGTTTGGTCAAAAACTAGGACATTTAGAAAAGGGAAATGTCATTGTATTCCATGCCAATAAAGAACAAGATTATGTAAAACGTATCATTGGTACATCTGGAGATAACATTGAATATAAAAAAGATCAATTATATGTTAATGGTAAAAAAGTTGATGAACCTTATTTAGATTACAATGAAAAACATAAACTAGGTGAATATATTACAGGTACTTATAAAACAGAAGATTTCAATCAGGCTGATGGTAAAAACAAAATTCCAGAAGGGAAATTGTTAGTATTAGGTGATAATCGTGAAGTGAGTAAAGATAGTCGTTCATTTGGTTTGATTGATGAAGATAAGGTGGTAGGTAAAGTTTCATTTAGATATTGGCCACTTAATAAGATGACATTTGGATTTAATCCAGATGTCAGTTATGAATAGATAATATATGCATATATATCCTGAGACATCCAAATGTCTCAGGTTTTTTTATATAGAACGATTGTACAAATTGTAGTTTATTAACCGTTTGAGAAATGGAATGTTTTTTAAATATAAAAGCAATACAATATTTAATTAATATATGAACATAAGTGTAGGTAAATCACATAGACTAATAAACAAAGTACAATGCTTAATATGTTAAAATATAAATCAAAGGAGTTGTTGTATGCAATGGAATTCAATGCTTATATTGGGAGAGCTGGCACTGGTAAATCATACAGTGTAATAGAAGAAATAAAAACAAAAATGAAACAAAATCCATTAGGGGATCCTATTATATTAATCGCACCTACCCAAAACACTTTTCAGCTAGAACAAGCCTTCGTAAACGATCCATTATTATATGGCAGTTTGAGAACTGAAGTGCTCCATTTTGAACGCTTAAGTCATCGTGTTTTTCAAGAAGTTGGAGGATTAACAGAACAACAGTTATCCAAAGTTGGTACTGAAATGATGATTTATGACATTATTCAACAACATCAGTCACAGTTAAAATTGTATCAATCACAAGTGAAATACTATGGTTTCAGTGAAAAATTATATGAACAAATACAAGATTTTAAGAAATATGCAGTTTCACCACAACATATTGAAGATTATATAGCAACCAACCACTTACAAACGAGGACTAAGCATAAATTAGAAGACATTGCATTAATATATAAACATTTAGAAGATAGAATTCGTGGAGAATATATTTCTACTGAGGATAGTTTGCAACGATTTATTGAAGTGATGAATCAGTCTGAATGGTTGCAACGTGCCGAGATTTACATTGATGGATTTCATAACTTTTCTACAATCGAATATCAAATCATTCGGTCATTAGTTCAAAATACTAAAAAAGTTACAGTTGCTTTAACTACTGATGGAGATAAAGATATTTTTAGTTTATTTAGAAAGCCGTCAGAATCTTTAACACATATGCAAGATATCGCAAATGAATTAAATATTGATTTAAATATCAAGCAATTTTATCAACAGCAAAGATTCATTCACGATGATTTAACACATTTAGAACAAAACTTTAATGCATTGCAATTTGAACCAATTGCGTCAAATGGACACATCTCTATTATAGAATCATCAGTGATGCGAGAAGAAATAAATGAAATTGCAAGACGCATTCTAAAAGAAAATCGTGAATTGGGTAGACGGTTTCAAGATATTGCTATTTTATATAGAGATGAGTCATATGCATATTTAATGGAATCTATTTTACCTCAATATGACATCCCGTATAACATTGACGTCAAGTCATCAATGACGCATCATCCTATAATGGAAATGTTCCGTTCATTAATTGAAGTACTTCAGACAAATTGGAACTTTGAACCACTCATGCGTTTGTTTAAAACAAATATTTTAACTAAAAAATTTAAAGACAGCCAATACTTAATTGATATTTTAGAAAATTTTGTATTAGAACGTGGTATTTATGGCAAACGTTGGATAGATGATAAATATTTCCAAATTGAACAATTTAGAAAAATGGGTTTAAAACGGCAACCTTTAACAGATGAAGAACGTGAAACATTTGAGAGGGTCATCCAATTAAAAGTAGATGTGATAGATAAAATTATGCGCTTTGAAAATCAAATGGCGAATGCAACAACAGCTGTTGATTTTGCAACGGCATTTTATGAAGCAATCGAATCATTTGATTTACCCAGCCAGTTAATGACAGAACGTGATACGTTAGATGCTGAAGGCGAACACCGTAAAGCAGAAGAAATTGATCAAATATGGCATGGTTTTATTCAAACATTAGATGATTTAGTTACAGTATTTGGAACTCAAGATTTAACAAAAAGTAGATTTTTAGAGCTATTAGATATTGGTTTGGATCAATTGGAATTTGTAATGATTCCTCAAACACTTGATCAAGTTAGCGTTGGTACCATGGACCTAGCAAAAGTTGATAATAAGCAGCATGTGTATTTAGTTGGTGTAAATGACGGTATTTTACCGCAGACTGTTAGTGCTTCAGGCTTAATTACAGATGAAGAGAAAAAATATTTCGAAGAACAATCTGAGATTGAATTAAGTCCAACATCAGATATATTACAAATGGATGAAGCATTTGTTTGCTATATTGCTATGACGAGAGGGCGTTCAGAAGTGACATTCTCGTATTCATTAATGGGCGCAAGTGGAGATGAAAAAGAAGCGAGTCCATTTTTAAGTCAAATTCAACAACTGTTTACAAATCTTGAAGTACAAAACATCCATCGTCAACATCAAGCAAATCCACTAACGTTAATGGAACATCCACATCAAACAAAAATTGCATTATTTGAATCGCTCAAAGCGTGGCTTGATGAAGAAGTTGTCGCAGATACATGGTTAGATACATATCAAGTTATGAGAGATGATGAGAAATTAAATGCGGGCCTTAATTATTTATTATCATCTCTCACTTACGATAATAAGACAGTACAATTAAGTGAGGCACTATCAAAAGATTTATATGGTACGACCATTAATGCCAGCGTATCACGTTTTGAAGGGTATCAATCATGCCCATTCAAACACTTTGCTTCACATGGTTTACGACTTAATGAACGTACAAAATATAAACTAGAAAACTTTGATTTAGGTGATATATTCCATCAAGTATTAAAATTTATTTCTGAAAAAATTAATGGTGACTTCAAAAATTTAAACGTAAAGCAAATTCAAAAATTAACGAGTGACGCATTATCTGAAATTCTCCCAGAGATACAATTTAATTTATTAAATTCAACAGCTTATTACCGCTATTTGTCACAGCGCATAGGTTCAATAGTAGAAACAACTTTAACCGCGTTAAAATATCAAGGTAGTTACAGTAAATTTATGCCGCAACGTTTTGAAGCTAGTTTCAGAAAAAAACCAAGGGACAATCAAGAGCTATATGCTCAGCCTTTACAAACAACACAAGGGGTTCCTATCAATATTCGGGGACAAATTGACCGGATAGATACGTATAACCATGGAGATGAAAGTTTTGTAAATATTATTGATTATAAATCATCAAAATATAGTGGGACCTTAGATTTAACAAAAGTCTATTATGGTATGCAAATGCAAATGATGACCTATATGGATATTGTATTACAAAATAAATCTAGACTCGGACTAACGAATATGACTAAACCAGGTGGGTTATTGTATTTTCATGTTCATGAACCACGTATTAAACTTGCTTGGAATGAATTAAATGAGACGAAAAGAGATTTAGAATTTATTCAATCTTTTAAACTAAGTGGCTTATTGAATAGTGATGAAGCAGTATTAGACGCTTTTGATACGCGAATAGAACCAAGCTATAATTCAGATATTGTACCTTTAGGTTTAAAAAAAGACGGTGGTATTAAATCTAATAGTAAAGTTGCGGACGAAAAGACTATTTACAAATTAATTCAGCATAATAAACAAAATTTTATAGAAACAGCATCTAATATTATGGATGGACATACAGAAGTAGCACCCATGAAGTATAATCAAACACTGCCATGTGATTTCTGTAGCTATAAACCAGTCTGTCATGTTGATGGCATGATTGATAGTAAACGCTATAGAACTGTAGATGAAACAATTAACCCAATTGAAGCGATACAAAATATGGAATTAGAAAGTGAGGAAGAAGAATGATAAGTGAGATTCCTGTGAAACCAGCTGATACAAGGTGGACCGATAATCAGTGGAAAAGTATCTTTGCAAAAGATCAAGATATACTTGTAGCAGCAGCTGCAGGCTCTGGTAAAACAGCGGTCTTAGTTGAACGTATCATTCAACGCATTCTTAGAGATGAAATCGACGTAGATCGTTTATTAGTTGTAACATTTACTAATGCAAGTGCAAGAGAGATGAAGCAACGTGTAGACCAACGTATTCAAGAAGCGTTTATTGAATCACCTGATAATACACATCTAAAGAATCAACGCATTAAAATTCATCAAGCTCAAATTTCTACACTTCACAGTTTTTGTTTAAAGTTAATTCAGCAACATTACGATGTATTAGACATTGATCCAAACTTTAAAACAAGTGGTGAAGCGGAAAATATTTTGCTACTTGAACAAACCATTGATGAAGTTTTAGAACAACATTACGATATATTAAATCCTCATTTTGTTGATTTGACTGAACAATTGTCTTCAGATAGAAATGACGAGCAACTTAGAGATATTGTAAAAAAAATGTATTTCTTTAGTGTTGCTAATCCCGATCCTTTGAATTGGTTAAGCCATCTTTCAACACCATATAAAGATGAAGCACAACAAGAAGCATTATTAAAATTACTAAATGAGTTGGCTATGATATTTATGGAATCAGCGTTAGAGTCATTAAATAAAAGTTATGATTTATTTATGATGCTGGAGCAAGTTGATAAACAAATTGCAGTTATCGAAAAAGAACAACAATTTTTAAGTAAAGCTATGGAAAATGGCTATATCAATCATGAAGCAATCGTGCAACACGAATTTGAAAAAACATTCCCTCGAAAAGATAAAAAGATTAAAGAAGCGAATGAAATGATGATAGATGCTTATGATGATGGTAAAGCATATTATGATAATTATAAAAAATTAGTATCAAAAGTTAAAAATGATTATTTTTCAAGATCTTCAGAAAATCTAAAAGCAGATATGCAACGTTTAGCGCCTAGAGTAGCTTATCTTGGTCTTATTACCAAAGATGTCATAACATTTTTTAATCAAAAAAAACGCAGTCGAAATATTTTAGATTTCTCAGATTATGAACATTTTGCTTTGAAAATTTTAACAAATGATGATGGTTCACCTTCAATCATTGCACAAACTTATCGTGAACAGTTCGAAGAAATATTAGTAGATGAATATCAGGACACAAACAGAGTACAAGAAAAGATTTTGTCTTGTATTAAACGTGGTGCAGAACATGATGGCAACTTATTTATGGTAGGGGACGTAAAACAGTCGATTTATAAATTTAGACAAGCAGATCCTAGTTTGTTTATCGAAAAATATAATCGTTTTACTATAGAAGGTTCATCTTATGGTTTACGTATAGATTTATCTCAAAATTTCCGTTCAAGATTAGAAGTGTTAACAACGACTAATTACGTATTTAAACATATGATGGATGAATCTGTAGGTGAGATTAACTATGATGATGCAGCACAGTTATATTATGGAGCTCCCTTTGACAACAAGCCACATGATGTAAATTTAAATATGTTAGTAGAAGATGCATCTTCTGAGTTAAATGGTTCTGAACAAGAAGCAGAATACATTGTGCAACAAGTTGAAAAAATAATGAATAATCATGAAATCTATGATATTAAAACACAACAATATCGAAAGCCTAATTACAAAGATATCGTTATATTAGAAAGGTCATATGGGCAAGCGCGAAAAATACAACAAGCATTTAAAGATCATAATATTCCGTTTCATGTGAATAGTAAGGAAGGGTATTTTGAACAAACAGAAGTACAATTGATATTGTCCTTTTTAAGAACAATTGACAACCCGCTACAAGATATTTATTTAGTAGGGTTAATGCGTTCAGTTATTTATCAATTTACAGAAGATGAATTATCGAACATTAGAGTGTTTAGTCCTCATGATGATTATTTTTACCAATCTATACAACATTATATGGATAATGATGTTGCCAATAAAAAACTAGTCAAAAAATTAAAATTGTTTTTAAATGATATAGCTATGTATCAAGACTACAGTCAAAATCATCCTGTATATCAACTTATTGATAAATTTTACAATGATCATTATGTTATTCAATATTTCAGTGGACTTATTGGTGGAAAAGGGCGACGTGCGAATTTATATGGATTGTTTAATAAAGCAGTAGAATTTGAAAATTCTAGTTTTCGCGGCTTATATCAATTTATTCGGTTTATTGATGAACTTATGGATCGAGGAAAAGATTTCGGTGAAGAAAATATTATAGGTCCTAATGATGATGTAGTACGAATGATGACAATTCATAGTAGTAAAGGGTTAGAGTTTCCATTTGTTATTTACTCTGGCTTATCACGTAAATTTAGAAGAGACGATTTACACAAACCTGTCATCTTAAACCAAAATTATGGACTTGGTATGACGTATTACGATGTTGAGTCAAATTTAGCGTATCCCTCATTATCTTCAGTCACTTTGAAAGCAATCGCAGAAAAAGAAATGGTTTCAGAAGAGATGAGATTGATTTATGTGGCATTGACGCGTGCTAAAGAACAATTATTTTTGATTGGTCGTGTTAAAGATGAGAAAGAATTAACACAACTTGAGCAGGTTTCTGTCTCGGAAACACATTTACCAGTAAGTTATCGAATTACAGCCCAAAGACCGATTGATATGATATATCCAATACTAGCAAAATATCAATCATCGTCATTACCAAGTGAAATGCGATTCGAGCAATCGATAGATGATATTGATGCTACGATGAAACCTTATGTGAAATTGACTACAGAGTTTTATGAAGATGTTGCTTCAGAACAAGTTATTTCAGATAGTGAACAGCGTACTGTTAGTGACATTGAGAATATGAATAGTGGCAATGACACCTTAAAAACACAAATACATCAACAATTAACATACGTCTATCCGTATCAGGAAGCTAAGGAAAAACCTTCAAAACAGTCTGTTTCTGAATTGAAACGACAATTAGAAACGGAACAAGCGGATACAAATTATGATAGAGTTCGACAGTATCGTATTGGTACGACTGCATACGAAAGACCTGCATTTTTAAGTCATCAAACTAAAAGAAAAGCAAATGAAGTTGGGACATTGATGCATACAGTCATGCAGCATTTGCCATTTAAACAAGAAAGGTTAACTTCAGAAGAAATTGAAGCATTTGTTGACCAGTTAATTGTTAAATCTATCATTCCTAAAGACGCAAAAGCTGATATTCAATTTCAAGATATTCATAATTTTGTTGAAAGCGATTTGTATCTTACGATAGCGCAAAGTGATTATATTTATCGTGAATTACCTTTCGTTGTTAATCAAGCAAAGGTAGACCAGTTGCAAGATGGAGAAACTGATGCATCAATTATTCAAGGGATGATTGATTTAATTTTTATTAAAGATGACCAATATTACTTTGTTGATTATAAAACAGATGCTTTTAATAGACGTTTGCATATGTCAGATGAAGAAGTCGGAAATCAATTACGCACCCGTTATAAAATACAAATGGAATATTATAGAAACACCTTACAGACCATCCTTGGTAAATCTGTTAAAGGCTATCTATATTTCTTTAAATTTGGTCAGCTTTCAATAGATGATAAGTCGATAAAATAATGTTTTGATAAAGGAGTGCTAAACAGTGTCGACACAGCAGAGAATATTTGAATTAGATGCTTTACGTGGATTCAGTTTGTTAGGCATTGTATTGATGAATATTTTGACTTTTAGTATGCCATATGAAGAATCATTTCTCCCTGATTTAGTGAAGGGCATAGATGAAAGTTTATTAAGAGGCGTTACACTTTTTGTGATTAGTTCTTTTTATCCCATTTTCACTTTTTTATTTGGTTATGGTTTAGCCATAATGTATAAGCATAGTCTAAAAAGATCAATGAAATACTATCCTTTTATTTATAGGAGATTAATAATTTTATTAATATTAGGTGCATTACACGGTTTTTTACTTTTTTCAGGTGATATTTTATTCAGCTATGCATTTACTGGGATGATTGCAGTATTATTTATTAAAAAAAATGCGAAGCAACTTTTAAAAATAGGTATTGTTTTGTTTGTAATAAAAGTATTGATGTTGATTTTACCTACTTTTTTAGTGACACTCTTCGATGATCCATACAGTACTATTAACATAAGCGGATATACTGTTTCTGAAGTCGTCAACTTTAAGCAAAGTGGTGAATATTTTAACTATTTAAAAATAAATGCTGCTGAAAATATTTATAATATTATAGATACAGTAACTTTTTCTGCATATTTTGAATTTTTACCGTATGTGTTCTTAGGAATGGCAGCACAAAAATACAACTTGATTAAAAAAGTACAATCTAATCAAAGTCGTTATCGTCATATTTTATATGTATCTGTTATGTTAGTTGTAGGATATGCTTTTAAAATGCCATATGTAATTGATTATGGAAATCAAGCTTTTGCTATTATTAGCGCTATGATTGGTGGTCCAATTGTAGCATTTGGTTACATATTATTGTTTATCTATTGTTGTCAATTTAACCGGTTTTCTAAAATAGTGCGTGTTTTTAAGTATCCAGGAAAATTAAGTTTAACAGTATACCTAATGCAAAGTTTTATTTTTACATTTATTTTTGCAGGCTTAGGTTTTTATAATAAGCTGCCACTTTACGAATCTTATATTATCGTGTTTATTGTATATAGTTTGCAACTTATTTTCTGTTATATGTATCTGAAATTTTATAGATATGGACCTATTGAGTGGTTGTGGCGTAAAGTGACTTATTTAAAATAATGATGTGATATCTAAGACAGTGTTTATTGAATTTTTTGAAAATAATGGGTATTTATTTGTGATTTATTACTAAATATAGTTATAATATGTAATAAGATATAGATGAGGAGCTGATATTGGATGAAATTTTTATCATTCAGACATAATGAACAGACATCTTATGGTGTGAAAGTTAAAAGAGAAGAAGCTGCTTGGGACTTGAAAAAAGTCTTTGCAGATTTTGCGGAAGGAGACTTTCATCCTAAGACATTATTGAATGGTCTTCAACAAAACCAAATATTAGATTTCCAAGAACAAGTACGTAAAGCAGTCGTAGCGGCAGAAGATAGCGGCAGAGCTGAAGAATATAAAGTTGCATTTACAGATATTGAGTTTTTACCTCCAGTAACGCCAACAAATAATGTGATTGCTTTTGGACGTAACTATCAAGATCACGCAAGTGAATTGAATCATGAGGTACAACGTTTATACGTCTTCACAAAGGCAGCTTCATCGTTAACGGGTGATAATAGTGTAATACCAAACCATAAAGATATTACAGATCAGTTAGATTATGAAGGTGAGCTAGGTATTGTTATAGGCAAATCAGGTGAAAAAATTCCAAAAGCTTTAGCACTTGACTATGTATATGGCTATACAATCATTAATGACATTACTGACCGTAAAGCTCAAAACGAACAGGACCAAGCATTCTTATCTAAAAGTTTAACTGGTGGTTGCCCAGTTGGTCCATATATTGTAACAAAAGATGAATTACCAACACCTGAAGATGTAAATATTGTAACTAAAGTAAATAATGAAATTCGTCAAGATGGTAATACAGGGGAAATGATTCTTAAAATCGATGAATTGATTGAAGAGATTTCAAAGTATGTAGCATTACATCCTGGTGATATCATTGCTACTGGTACACCAGCTGGTGTGGGTGCAGGTATGACCCCTCCTAAGTTCTTACAGCCAGGTGATGAGGTAAAAGTAACGATTGATAATATTGGTACTTTAACAAATTTCATATCAGAAAAATAAAAATAAACCAATTAGGCTAATGATTATAAAGTTAGCCTAATTTTTTTGAAACAAAGTAATGATATTGCTTTAAATTGAAATTAAAGATAAAATGTGAAGTGCAGAACTTTTTTTGAAAAACATATACTTTTTCAGTATGATTAGAGAAGTACGCTTTTAGTTTTGTAATTAAAAGTAATTATGTATTTATATTTTTTATAAAAAGTAAAAATAGTGTGGGGGTATCATATATGTTACATATGCATATTGCAAGTTGGGTATTATTAATTATCTTGTTTTTCGCAGCTTATTTTAATTTCTCAGAAAAACAAGGCGCAACACCTTATTTTAAACCAATTCATATGCTATTAAGATTATTCATGGTTTTAGTCTTAATTTCAGGATTTTGGATCTGGATTCAAGCATTTGGTGATGGAAATTCAGGCGGACACATGTTATTAACATTGAAGATGATATGTGGTGTTGCTGTAGTAGCGTTAATGGAAGTTACAGTTACAAAACGCAAAAAAGGACAATCAAGCAACGGTATGATGTGGGGCACGATTGCATTAATTATAATTACTATGATTATTGGTGTTATTTTACCGCAAGGACCAATCACACAAATGTTTGGTATGTAAAAAACGGAGACAATTTAATGTCTCCGTTCAGACTGTCGACAAAGTCTCCGACTTTGTTGGCAGTTTTTTTGTGCACGCTTTCCGCGGGAACTGCCTTAGCCTGTAGTCTTCGGCTAGTGCGCTTCTCGCAGGCGTCGGCCCAAACCACTGCCAACATTAAACTGAAAATACTATAATATATATAATTGAACAGTGGTGGTGTTTATTATGTTGAATAAATCCATTAACAAAAGAGATCAATATGAAATGATTTCTATCTCTGCATTAGTTCCTAATAATTATTTATTACGCGTTTTATAGCCTATCATGTTGATAATATCTTTTGGTCGACTATAAGGTGGAGCATAAGCAACTTCGAACTCAGTAAGCTCATCAATGGTTAATTTATGCAACATGCCCATAGATAAAACATCTATACGTTTATCAGCACCATTTTTTCCTACAGCAGCAGCACGAATGATACGTCTGCTAGATTTATCGAAATAGACACGTAAATGTAACTTAGTATTTCCTGGGTAATAACCTGCATGTTCTCCTTGGTTAGCTTCTACTATTTCATAATCAAAGTTATCTAATTCTTGTGGTGTTACGCCAACACTGGCAAAGGTATAATCAAAGAATTTTACAATATTTGCGCCTAAATAACCCTTAAAGTGTACTGAAGTATTTCCTGCTAGTTGTTCTGCAATAATACTTGCTGCTCTATGAGCCCCCCATGCTAAAGGTACATGTGCAGTTAAGTCTACATGACGATAATGAGAAGTAATAATATCACCTAAAGCATAAATGTTTTCAATGTTCGTTTGAAACCGATCATTTACTGGAATGTAACCTTTACTGTCTAAAGTTACATTTGATGATTGAATGAATTCTGAATTAGGTTTAACGCCAATCCCTTCAATAATCAAATCATAGTGTTCAACTTTACCAGATTTAAAATGAACTTCATGACCATTCACTTTTACAATTTCTTCATTTAAACGATAATTGATATCTCTTGCTTTCATTTCATCAAAAATGGGCTGGTTCATATCACTATCCATTAATTTGTTCACATGAGTTGAACGATGTATTAATGTGCTTTCAATACCTCTATGATGTAAATTATCTAATATTTCTAATCCAATATATCCCACACCAACGACAAGTGCTGTTTTAACGCTTTGTCGTTCGATAAAGTTTTCAATGGCATCAGTATCTTCCATATTTCTTAATGTAAAACTGATATCACTATTTAAGTTTAAAGAATTCGCGCTACATCCTGGGCTTAGAATTAAAGTGTCATAGCCTTCTTCAAACGTCGTATTATCTTGCTTGTTATATACGGTAATTGTTTGCGTTTTGTCGTTAATTGCAGTTACTTCGTGATAGGGCTTAACAACAATCTTTTTAGAATCATAGAAAGACTCTGGCGTTGCTTCTAATACTTTGTCTCTAGAATCTACGACATTTCCTAAATAATAAGGCAGTGCACAGTTAGCAAAACTCATATCTCTATCTTTTTCAAAAACGATGATTTCACTCACATGGTCTAATCTTCTGATTTGGCTAGCAACGGTTGCACCTCCAGCAACAGCCCCAACCACTACAATTTTATTCATAGTATATAGCCCCCTATAAATTTAATAATTAAATATGTGATTCTACTACTGTTTCATAAAATAAGTTTAAATGGAAAAAATCATTTAAATAGCGACCAATACCATCGTCATTATTTGAATAAGTTACATGATTTGCGACATGTTTTAATTCGTCTAAACCATTTTCCATAGCAATGCCATGTTTGGCATATTTTATCATTTCTAAGTCATTATCTTCATCGCCAAATGCAATAATATGATTTCTATCCATATCTAAATAGGATTTAACATAATCTATACCTCTTGCTTTACTAATACCTTGTTTTACGATTTCAATAACTGGGAAGGGTGAGCCCCATCTTCGGTGTTCAATGTTTTCAGCATAGAAACGTGTAAGCATTTGCTTGATTCTAGGAATCATAAACTCTTCAGCTTCAACTAAAATTGAAGTAGGTGATTCATTTAAGGAATTAAGTAAGTCACCGGTTTCTATTTTAGGGTTTCCCATTGAAAAACCATCAAATAATTTTTGGTCAAAATTATTTAAAAAGACATAATCTTTTACTTCAGCAATAATATTGGAAACACCAAAGTTGTTTAGTGACTGAATAATCTCATGCGATAAGTCTAAATCTAGTACTTCATGTTTATTTTTAAAATGGTCGTCTTTTGGATGGTGGACGAAAGCACCATTAAAATTAACTACAGGTGTATTCATATTTAGTTCATGATAATAAATTTGACTGGCTCTGTATGGTCTGCCAGTTGCTATCATTAGTTTGTGTCCTTGCTTTTGTAATATCGTTAAAACCTTTTTAGTATAAGGTGTAATTTTCTTGTCATCGTTTAACAGTGTTCCGTCTAAGTCTAAACAAATTAAATAAGAACTCATGTAAATCTCCTTTAAATTTAATAAATGATGTATGAATATCATAGCATTTTATTGGCGTTTTGTAAGATATTTGATATATTGTTAGTATGATTAAATACGAAGAGGTGAGATGTATGGACGAAGGATTAAAAGATAGCATACTAAATGCTTTAGAGATGGTAATTGACCCTGAGTTAGGAATCGATATCGTAAACTTAGGTTTAGTATATAACGTAGATGTTGATGATGAAGGCTTATGTACAGTAGAAATGACATTAACTTCTATGGGTTGTCCGCTTGGACCACAAATTATGAACCAAGTAAAAATGGTCTTAGCAGAAATTCCTGAGATTTCAGACACAGAAGTAAATATTGTTTGGAGTCCACCATGGAGTAAAGAAATGATGTCACGTTATGCTAAAATTGCACTTGGCATAGGTTAATAAAAGATAGATAACTAGTTTAAGTAACAATACGTTTCGATATGTATTGCTAACTTAAGCTAGTTTTTTTATTTTAGAACACTTATGGACATTTTATGTCAGGCTATTTTAAATTTTTTTATTTCTATCGCTCAATTCATTAAAATAATTGCAGTTGTATTACATTAATATTACAATGGCTAAGTGAATAAATTAGATGTTTACGTAATTTTAGGAAAGTTTGTGGGGAAATGAACAATGATCTTGAAAATAATCATGTGACACGTAACACGCGGTATATGCCTGGTTTAGATGGTTTAAGAGCAATAGCAGTAATTGGTATTATTATTTACCACCTAAATAAGCAATGGTTAACTGGTGGATTTTTAGGTGTTGATACATTTTTCGTTATTTCTGGATATTTAATTACGAGCTTACTTTTAAAAGAATATGAAGAAACAGGGATAATTAATTTAAAAAACTTTTGGGTACGACGATTCAAAAGATTGATACCTGCAGTACTAACTTTAGTATTTGTTGTAGTAGTAGCAACATTGGTATTAAAACCAGAAGAAATTGTTAATATAAAAAAGGATGCAATAGCAGCAATTTTTTATTTTTCTAATTGGTGGTACATCGCTTCAGATGTCAATTATTTTGAACAATTTGCTTTTATGCCATTAAAACATTTATGGTCCTTAGCAATTGAAGAACAATTTTACATTGTATTCCCAATTCTTTTTATATTGCTTTTATTATCATTAAAAAAATACCGCAATGTTGTTTTAATATTTTGGATAATTTCATTAATTTCTTTACTTGTGATGATTATCATTTCACAACCGCATATGTCTCATTCACGAGTTTATTTTGGTACAGATACGAGACTTCAAACAATGTTATTGGGTGTTATACTAGCGTTTTTATGGCCACCGTTCAAGTTGAAGAAAAATCCTCAAAAAACATTAACGCATATCATAGATGGTATTGGCGTTTTTGGTATTTTTATCTTACTTTTACTTTTTTATAAAGTTAATGATAATAGTGATTGGATTTATAATGGTGGATTTTACTTAATATCTGCAATGACGCTATTTGTCATAATGAGTGCTGTTCATCCATCAGGTTATTTTGCTAAAGTTATCGGTAACCCTATTTTTGTTATGATTGGTAAGAGATCTTATAGTTTGTATTTATGGCATTTTCCAGTTATTAGTTTTGTACATTCATATTACGTTGCTGGGCAATTACCGAATTATGTGTATGTTTTAGATATCATATTGACAATCACTTTAGCTGAACTCTCGTACCGCTATATTGAAACACCTTTTAGAAAAAAAGGCTTCAAAGTATTTTCTATAAAAGTAAGTAAAAAATTACCGTTTGTAAGAACAGCTATTTTATTAATATTTATGATTCCAAGCTTATTTGTTTTATCCGGCAGTTTTGATAAATTAGGTAAAGATATGATTACAGATAAAAAAACAACGTTTAAAACAGATGAATTTGATAAACAATTAGTGCGGCCGATACCAATTGATGAAGTAAACTTTTTTGATAAATCAAATGCTAAAAAAATAACAACATCAGAAGTATATACAAATATTAAACCATTGCTCATTGGTGATTCAGTGATGGTTGATATAGGTGAGAATTTTAAAAAAAGGGTGCCAAACGCAAAAATTGATGGTGAAGTTGGTCGTAATTTATATGATGTTGCACCACTTGTAGAAAAACACTATCAATCATTTAATAAGAGCTCTGATAAAATTGTGCTAGAACTAGGTACAAATGGTGACTTTAGTAAAGAACAATTAGATACGTTAATCAATAAATTCGGAAGTGCACAAATTTATTTAGTGAATACGCGCGTTCCGAGAAGTTATGAAAGTCACGTGAATAAATTGATGACAGATGCCGCTAAAGCACATAAAAATGTAACGCTTATTGATTGGTACAAACGTTCTGAAGATCATACAGAATATTTTGCACCAGACGGTATTCATTTAGAAACAAAAGGTGTAGAGGCATTAACTGATGAAATTTTAAAACATATAACAAGCGATTCAAAATAAATCAAAAGGTCAGAGAAACACGATATTAATGTAGTTTGATCACACATAAACGCCAATTTCAATTGAAATTGGCGTTTACATTTTTTATAGATTTATTTTTTCGAAAAACCAAAACTTTCATTTGAAAAACTATTAATAACCTTTTATTATGTCTGTGCTCATATTAAGATGAAAATATATTAAATGACAGGTATTTATAATTTATGAGTTGCAATCGTTAGGTAAAGTAAACTTAATATTTTCTATCACGCTCATTGATTGGGTAATCATTTGCACTCATATCTCTTCTCGTCATGAGGCCGTTGTTATTAAATTCCCAATGCTCATTGCCATGTGTACGCATCCATTGATTTGTAGAGGCATTATACCATTCATACTCAAATCTAACTGAAATACGGTTGTCGGTGTAACACCATAATTCTTTCATCAATTTGTAATGAAGTTCTTTGTGCCATTTTCTATATAAAAAGGATTTAATTGCTTCTCGACCTTCAAAAAACTCACTACGATTTCTCCATTGTGAATCTTGTGTATAAGCAAGACATACTTTTTCAGGATCTCTAGTATTCCATGCATCTTGCGCCAATTTTACTTTTTCTAAAGCTGTCTGTTTATTAAACGGCGGCGTTGGTCTTTTGATTACGTTATTCATATATTCAACCTCCATTGTTGTATATTTACAATAATGCTAACATAACTTTAACGTAATGGGATATGTGCTTTTGTTGAAAGTATAAAGATTGCTATCAATTTAGCAGTTTTTATGTAATCTGTATGAATGTTTTAACAAATGGGTATTGGGCAAAAGTTATGATGTGCTAAGTGCTCAAAACTTTAAAAAATAATTAAAAAACGAACCCTTTATTGTTGATTCTTGTCAGAAAGCGTAATATAATATAGATAAGGTCAAAGAAAGTCAAAGTCAAACTTACTTTTTTGATCAATCATTAAATGGTGAGGTGAATCAATTTGGATATAAATCAAATGACCTATGCAGTTCAAAGTGCATTACAGAATGCAATTGAATTAGCCAAAACAAATGAAAATCAAAATATTGAAATTGAAGCAGTATTATCAGCGGCATTAACAGAAAATGAAAGTTTATTTAAAAGTATTTTCGATAGAGCGCATATTGATACAGAAAAATTAGATCAATCATATAAGGAAAAATTAAAAAAATATCCATCAGTCCAAGGGGATAATGTTCAATATGGTCAATATATAAGTCAAAATGCTAATAATTTATTAAATAAAGCTGAAACTTATATGAAAAAATATGAAGATGAATATATATCTATGGAACATATCGTTTTAGCTGCCATGGATATAGATGATACGACCAAACAATTTGTAGCAAATAAAAAAGAAGTAATAGAGGAAATTATAAAAAAAGTTAGAGGAGGCAATCGTGTGACATCACAAAATCCAGAAGCAAATTATGAAGCATTAGAAAAATATGGCCGTGATTTAGTTGAAGAAGTGCGTCAAGGTAATATGGACCCTGTCGTTGGACGTGACGAAGAAATTCGTAATTCAATCCGTATATTAAGTAGAAAAACCAAAAACAACCCGGTCTTGATAGGTGAGCCTGGTGTCGGTAAAACAGCAATTGTCGAAGGATTAGCGCAACGTATCGTACGTAAAGACGTACCAGAATCACTGTTAGATAAAACAATTTTTGAACTTGATTTAAGCGCACTTGTTGCAGGTGCAAAATATCGTGGTGAATTCGAAGAAAGATTGAAAGCAGTACTTAAAGAAGTCAAAGAATCAGACGGAAGAATTATTTTGTTTATTGATGAAATTCATATGCTCGTAGGTGCAGGTAAAACTGAAGGTGCCATGGATGCAGGTAATATGCTTAAACCAATGTTGGCTCGTGGTGAGCTACATTGTATCGGTGCGACAACTTTAAATGAATATAGAGAATATATTGAAAAAGATTCAGCTTTAGAACGTCGTTTTCAAAAAGTAAATGTATCTGAACCTAATGTAGAAGATACTATTTCTATTTTACGTGGTTTGAAAGAACGTTACGAAGTATATCACGGTGTTCGTATACAGGATAAAGCATTAGTAGCAGCAGCTGAATTATCAGACCGTTATATTACTGATCGGTTCTTACCAGATAAGGCAATAGATTTAGTAGACCAGGCATGTGCGACGATACGTACTGAAATGGGCTCAAATCCAACAGAATTAGATCAAGTGAATCGCCGTGTTATGCAGTTAGAAATTGAAGAGTCAGCATTGAAAAATGAATCTGATAATGCCAGTAAACAACGTTTGCAAGAGCTACAAGAAGAATTAGCAAACGAAAAGGAAAAACAAAGTTCTATTCAATCACGTGTTGAAGAAGAAAAAGAAAAAATAGCTAAATTGCAAGAGAAACGTTCAGAATTAGATGAAAGTCGAAAAGCTTTAGAAGATGCTGAAAATAACTATAATTTAGAAAAAGCAGCTGAATTACAGCACGGTAAAATTCCACAACTAGAAAAAGAATTACGTGAATTAGAAGACGCTTTCCAAAATGAACAAAATGAAGACAATGATCGCATCATTCGTGAAATTGTTACTGATGAAGAAATTGGCGATATTGTTAGTTCTTGGACAGGCATTCCAGTATCAAAATTAGTTGAAACTGAAAGGGAGAAACTCCTAAACTTATCTGATATACTTCATGAACGTGTTGTAGGTCAAGATAAAGCTGTAGATCTAGTTGCTGATGCAGTTGTCAGAGCGCGTGCTGGAATTAAAGACCCTAATAGACCAATTGGTAGCTTCTTATTCTTAGGGCCAACAGGTGTAGGTAAAACAGAATTAGCGAAATCATTAGCATCAACTTTATTTGATTCAGAAAAACATATGATTCGTATTGATATGAGTGAATATATGGAAAAACACTCTGTCTCTCGCTTAATAGGTGCTCCTCCTGGCTATGTTGGTCATGAAGAGGGTGGTCAACTGACAGAATCAGTTCGTCGTAATCCTTATTCAGTTATTTTGTTAGACGAAATAGAAAAAGCACATTCAGATGTGTTTAACGTGTTGTTACAAATATTAGAAGAAGGTCGTTTAACTGATTCACAAGGACGAGAAGTAGATTTCAAAAATACTATTATTATCATGACAAGTAATATTGGTTCACAAATATTATTAGAAAATGTAAAAGATACAGGTGTGATTACTGAATCAACAGAAAAAGCAGTAATGAATAGTTTAAATCAATACTTCAAACCAGAAATCATAAATCGTATGGATGACATCGTCTTGTTTAAACCATTATCCGTAAATGATATGAGTTTAATTGTTGATAAAATTTTAACACAATTAAACATTAGATTGATGGAACAACGTATTTCCATTGACGTTTCTGATAAAGCTAAAGCATGGTTAGGTGAAGAAGCATATGAACCTCAATTTGGTGCAAGACCACTAAAAAGATTTGTTCAAAGACAAATTGAAACACCACTTGCACGCAAAATGATTAGAGAAAATTTACCAGAAGGTACATTAATAAAAATAGATTTATCAGATGATGGTTTAACATTTGAAGAAATTAAACCAGAAATAATATAAACTGAAAATAAATAGTATTTGAGATATCAACGCTCATATAATAAGCCCGTAATCGAACTAAAACAGTTCTTTTACGGGCTATTATTATATTAATTCTTAATATTCAATGCGTACTTTAATAAATTTAATTAGTGTTGGATTAATTAAAAATTTAGTACATTTAAAATCTTAGAAATTTTCTATAGCAAAAAAGCAATCTCTAAATTGAAAACTTAGAGATTGCCTTTTTAAATTCGTTCGAGATATTTTCGTTTCGAACGCTTCATAAAAATGTGTATGTGATAAAAAAGTTAATGTTGTTCTTTCGTCTCATGCTTTGAAGGTTTAATAATCAAATCAAATAATACGACAATGATTGTAAATACAATAGCACCAATAATAGGGGTGATTAAATTAAGTGAGCCCCCACCTGAAAGACTGTTAAGTACGAAATTTACCATTTGTAATAAGACAATAGACCAAAATAACACTGCGAGGTATTTCATTATGTAATGCCTCCAATTTAATATATATACATTCATTATAAATAAGAAAGTAGTATTTGTATAGTAGTAACTTATAAAGTATAGATTTTAATTGTGCTAACATTTACGATAAATTATAATAAATAATGTGATTTTAATGAGTATACTAGGTGAAGTTCTTGTATTGGAAATATATATTATGTTAAATTAATACCTGGTATTAAAAAATTATTAAGAAGGTGTACAACCATGAACGTGGGTATTAAAGGTTTCGGTGCATATGCGCCTGAAAAAGTAGTAGAGAATGCCTATTTTGAATCATTTTTAGAAACTTCAGATGAATGGATTTCAAAAATGACAGGTATTAAAGAAAGAAGATGGGCTGATGAAGATGAAGAGACGTCTGATTTAGCTTATCAAGCAAGTGTTAAAGCTATCAATGATGCTGGTATAGAACCAACTGATATAGACATGATTATTGTTGCGACATCTACAGGAGATTTTCCGTTTCCAACTGTAGCTAATATATTACAAGATAGACTTGGAATCGGAAAAGTTGCTTCTATGGATCAGTTAGCTGCATGTAGTGGTTTCATGTATGCAATGATTAATGCTAAACAATTCGTACAATCAGGTGATTATAAAAATATTTTAGTTGTAGGCGCAGATAAATTATCTAAAATCACGGATTACACTGATCGTTCAACAGCTATATTATTTGGTGATGGTGCTGGTGCAGTAGTTATCGGTGAAGTATCTGAAGGCCGAGGCATTTTAAGTTATGAACTTGGATCAGACGGTTCTGGAGGAGAATATTTATATTTAAATCCAGAAAATGGTAAGATATTTATGAATGGACGAGAAGTGTTTAAATTTGCTGTTAGAATCATGGGTGAAGCTTCAAATAATGCAGTTGCAAAAGCAAATTTAGAACCAAATGATATCGATATGTTTGTACCACATCAAGCTAATATTAGAATTATGGAATCTGCAAGAGAAAGATTAGGTATACCAAAAGAAAAAATGAGCGTCTCAGTTGATAAATTTGGTAATACTTCTGCAGCTTCAATTCCTTTAAGTATCGCACAAGAATTAGAAAATGGTAAAATTAAAGATGATGATGTTTTAGTACTTGTAGGATTCGGTGGTGGTCTTACTTGGGGTGCTGTAACTATAAGATGGGGAAAATAGGAGGATAATTTATGAGCAAGGAACATCGCGTTGTAATTACTGGTATAGGTGTTTTATCTCCAATCGGTAATGATGCAAAAACTTCATGGAAAAATGCACTAAATGGTGTTAGTGGTATAGATGAAATAACACGTTTAGATACATCAGCATATAAAGTTCATTTAGCTGGTGAATTAAAAGATTTTGATATTGAAGATCATATAGATAAAAAAGAAGCGCGTCGTATGGATCGCTTCACACAGTATGCAGTAGTTGCTGCAAGAGAAGCGGTCAATGATGCCAAACTAGAAATTAATGAAAACACTGCCGATAGAATTGGTGTTTGGATTGGCTCTGGAATCGGAGGCATGGAAACATTTGAATTATCACATAGTCAATTGCTAGAGCGTGGTCCTAGACGTGTGAGTCCTTTCTTTGTACCGATGTTAATTCCAGATATGGCTACAGGCCAAGTATCTATAGATTTAGGTGCAAAAGGTCCTAATGGTGCTACTGTTACAGCATGTGCAACAGGTACAAACTCTATTGGAGAAGCTTTCAAGATTATCCAACGTGGTGACGCTGATGCTATGGTTACTGGAGGAACAGAAGCACCAATCACACATATGGCTATAGCTGGCTTTAGTGCAAGCCGTGCCTTAACAACGAATGAAGATAAGGAAACAGCTTGTCGACCATTCCAAGAAGGTCGTGATGGCTTTGTGATGGGTGAAGGTGCAGGTATTGTTGTACTTGAATCATTAGAATCAGCAAAAGCGCGTGGTGCAGAAATTTATGCTGAAGTAGTCGGTTATGGTTCAACAGGTGATGCTTATCATATTACTGCGCCAGCACCAGAGGGTGAAGGCGGCTCACGTGCAATGCAAGCTGCGATTGATGATGCTGGCATTGAGGCCAAAGATATACAGTATTTAAATGCGCATGGTACAAGTACGCCAGTAGGTGATTTAACTGAAATTCAAGCGATTAAAAATACATTTGGTGAAGCAGCTAAAAACTTAAAAATTAGCTCTACAAAATCAATGACTGGTCACTTATTAGGTGCAACTGGTGGCTTAGAGGCAATCTTTTCTGCCTTATCTATTAGAGATGGACGTATCGCACCAACCATCCATGCTGAATCTCCAGACCCAGAATGTGATTTAGATATCGTTTCTAATAAAGCTGAAGACTTAGATATTACTTATGCAATGAGTAATAGTCTAGGATTTGGTGGCCATAACGCCGTGCTAGTTTTGAAAAAATTTAACGACTAAAATAATATGTAATGTTAAAGGCTGAGACAATTCATTTGTCCAGCCTTATTTATTTTTGGCTAAATTTATGAAACAGATACGGAAATTTTATAAATAAGCTTTGGACTGTATAAAGCATTAAAAAGTAATAATACAAATAATTAATAGTAAAATACATAATTAATTTTGATGTTTTGTATATTTATGACGTACACCTAGTGTATAATGTGCTTTATATTTAGGTTGAAAGGAGGCAGTCAAGATGAAACGCTTTTCAACTTTATCAACAACTTTGAAAACACGAATGATTGCAGATTTTATCTTGATTATAGCAAGTCAAGCCATCATGCCTTTTATAGCACTTTATTTAACGAGCAAGGTGAATGCAGTTTTTGCAGGGACATTTTTAATTATAAATATTATAGTGAGTTTTATAGTGTCTTTCTTAGGTGGATATTTAGGCGATAATTATAATAGGAAGAAAACGGTGAATTATATCCATTTTTTATACGCAATTTGCCTAATTATTCTAAGTATTACGGTTACTATGGACGGTATTGGTTTAGTTATATTTTGTATTGCTATTTTTGTTTTTCAATTATTGTTTGCTGCAAGCGAACCTATATTTGAAGCGGCAATTATGGATGCTATATATGAAGATGTTAGAGAATATGTATACCAACTCAATTATTGGATGTTCAATATTGGTACAGCAATCGGTATGGCACTAGGTGCATTGTTATATTTGGGACATAAACATTTATTATTTATCCTCTTCTTTATCGCGATGTTAGTGAGTTGGTATTTATTTGAAAAGTATTATGATGTTAAACAAATCATTAACAAAAAGGGAGATGTTACGACTAAGTTTAAACATTTTTTTGATAGTTACCGAGATGTAGTTAAAGACAAGTATTATATGATGCTAAATTTAGGTTATATGATGGTCATTATGGCTGAATTAAGTTTAAATTCTTATGTAGTGGTAAGATTGAAAGATGCTTTTGAACCATTAACTATTTTTGGTTTTTATATAGATGGTGTCAGAATGTTCACAGTCATTATGATTATTAACACAGTAGTAGTTGCAACTTTAACTTTTACTGTTAACAGAATTGTTGCAACGACTTCAACTAGAATTGCATTTATGATTGGGATTGTTTTGTATACATTAGGATACAGTGTTTTGACATCTGCAACATCGTTTTGGATTTTATGTTTGTTTTCAATTGTAGCGACGATAGGAGAATTAATATATTCACCTATCCAAAATGAGCAACGATTCTTAATGATTCCTGAAGATAAACGTAGTACGTATAGCACATTTGCAATGGTTTCATTTTATGGTGGAAATATTTTAGCACGTTTTGGGCTTATTATTGGCGCATTTATATTGCCATGGATGATGTCAATTTATGTGGCAGTCATTGTTTTATTGGGATTTGTCTTATTATATTATGCACTTTTCTGCAATCCCAACATTGATAATCGTAAACAAAAAAGGCTGGATTAGTTATTGTTATTAAATACAATTACTAATCCAGTCTTTTTATATAGCAAATGATATTAAAATAGAGATAATGACATAAATGAGGTTACAAAGAAAAGCAATTTTCACCCAAGATGAAACAATATAAATATCTTTTTTAGGTTGAGTAGGCTTAAAAAACGTATCATCTTCAAGCGAGCTTCTATGTTTCTTTCTCATCAATTGATATTTTAATCTTCTGAAACCAAAGCTTGTAGGATCTAAAATGCCTTCTTGTACAATCAAAATGATAAAAGAGAATATTGCTAAGAAGATAGAGACATAGAATATTATATTAATAAAGTTTATCCAAGTATGATTTGAAAATAACCATAGAATAAATGAAATGATAGGTGTAATAAGTAAAAATAATACAAAATGCTTTAAATATTTCATGTCGTTGCCCCCCCCAAAAAGAATTAAATTAATTGTAACTTAAGTTAACTAAAAAATGAATAAAAATTACTATAAATTCGTTAACAACAGTATTTAATTAGAAGTTTAAAATTAATTAATTTTTAATTTCTTTAATAAAGTAAAGCAATAGAATATTGATTAAAATCTTAACTAAACGTATAATGTTATTAAATATTCTGAATATTGCGAAGGGAATGTTTAATTCGATTCAAAGGGGGATACGATATGCTTAAATATGTTTTAAAGCGACTGGGTTATATGTTTTTATCATTATTCATTATCATTACCATTACATTTTTCTTGATGAAACTTATGCCAGGTTCACCATTTAACGATGAAAAATTAAATGAAGAACAAAAGCAAATTCTAAATGAAAAATATGGTTTGAATGACCCAGTACCAGTTCAGTATGCGAGTTATTTAAAGAATGTTGTTACGGGGGACTTTGGTAACTCATTCCAATATGATAACCAGCCAGTTTGGGAATTAATCAAACCGAGACTTTTACCATCTTTAGAAATGGGTTTAACAGCGATGGTGATTGGTGTCATACTCGGTTTAATTTTAGGGGTTATTGCAGCAGTCCGGCAAAACACATGGGCTGACTATACAGCTACAGTAATTTCAGTTATAGCAGTATCGGTACCATCATTCGTATTAGCTGTTTTATTACAATATGTATTTTCAGTAAGGTTGCAATGGTTCCCAGTAGCAGGTTGGGAAGGTGTTTCAACAGCAGTGTTACCATCTTTAGCACTATCAGCAGCAGTTTTAGCGACGGTAGCAAGATACATAAGAGCAGAAATGATAGAAGTGTTGAGTTCAGATTATATTTTACTTGCACGTGCCAAAGGTAATTCAACAATGAGAGTATTATTTGGACATGCATTAAGAAATGCCTTGATTCCAGTAATTACAATTATTGTGCCAATGTTGGCGAGTATATTAACAGGTACTTTGACAATTGAGAATATTTTTGGTGTGCCAGGGTTAGGTGACCAATTCGTAAGATCGATTACCACGAATGATTTCCCAGTAATTATGGCAACAACCATTTTATTCAGTACACTATTTATAGTTTCTATTTTCCTTGTAGATATATTATATGGTGTTATTGATCCACGTATACGTGTACAAGGAGGTAAAAAATAATGGCTGATAATAAAAATGAAAATTTAAATCAAGATTATTCAAATGCAGTTATGTCACATACCTCAGAAGCGATACCAGCATCAGATTTTATTAGAAGTAACAATGACATTGAAAAAGAACCGGAAATACAAAGAGAGAGTAAAAACTTTTGGCAAGATGCATGGACACAATTAAAACGTAATAAATTAGCGGTAGTTGGTATGATAGGGTTAATTATTATCATTATTTTAGCGTTAATTGGACCATTATTTAGTGCGCATGACTATGCTGAACAAGATGTTGAAAGACGTAACTTACCAGCTAAAATACCTGTGCTAGATCAAATTTCATTTTTACCATTTGATGGTGAAGGTGCTCAAGGTAAAGACGCGTATAAAGAAGCTGGAGTGAAAGAAAATTTCTGGTTTGGTACAGACCAATTAGGTAGAGATTTATGGTCACGTACTTGGCAAGGTGCACAAGTATCATTATTTATTGGTGTTGTTGCAGCATTGTTCGATATTTTTATAGGGGTCATTTATGGCGCGATTTCAGGATTTTTTGGAGGTCGTATTGATAATGTGATGCAGCGTATTATTGAAATTGTTGCGTCTATACCAACATTGATTGTTGTTATTTTATTCGTGTTAATCTTTGAACCATCTATATGGACGATTATATTAGCGATGGCAATCACAGGCTGGATTGGAATGAGTCGTGTTGTCAGAGGGGAATTCTTAAAATTAAAAGGTCAAGAATTTGTATTAGCATCCAAAACATTAGGTGCATCTAAACTTAAATTAATATTTAAGCACATATTACCTAACACACTAGGAGTTATAGTTGTTACATCTATGTTTACAGTGCCGAATGCAATCTTCTTCGAAGCATTCCTAAGCTTTATTGGTATTGGAGTGCCAGCACCAAGAACATCACTTGGTTCACTTGTAAATGATGGTCGCGCAATGTTATTGATTCATCCACATGAATTATTTATTCCGGCTATTATTTTAAGTTTATTAATATTATTCTTCTATCTATTTAGTGATGGATTACGTGATGCATTTGATCCGAAAATGCGTAAATAAAAAGGGGGCAACATTTTATGTCAGAAAGAATATTAGAAGTGAACAATTTGCATGTTTCCTTTGATATTGACGCAGGGGAAGTGCAAGCAGTACGTGGCGTGGATTTCTTTCTAGATAAAGGAGAAACACTAGCAATTGTTGGTGAATCAGGTTCTGGGAAATCAGTGACAACTAAAGCTATTACGAAATTATTCCAAGGTGATACAGGGAGAATTAAAAAAGGTGTTATTAATTTCTTAGGTGAAGACTTAGCTAAAAAATCAGAAGAAGAATTGATTAAATTACGAGGTAAAGATATTTCTATGATATTTCAAGATCCAATGACTTCGCTAAATCCTACAATGAAAATAGGCAAGCAAGTCATGGAGCCATTAATGAAACATAGAAATTACAATAAAGTAAATGCGAAGAAAAGGGCATTGGAAATATTAAACCTTGTCGGTTTACCAAACGCTGAAAAACGTTTTAATGCCTATCCACATCAATTTTCAGGTGGACAAAGACAAAGGATAGTCATTGCGACAGCACTTGCATGCGAACCTAAAGTATTAATTGCAGATGAGCCAACAACTGCACTTGATGTAACGATGCAAGCACAAATATTAGAATTGATGAGAGAATTACAAAGCAAAATAAGTACTTCAATCGTTTTTATCACTCATGATTTAGGTGTTGTTGCTAATATAGCTGACAGAGTAGCTGTTATGTATGGTGGACAAATGGTTGAAACAGGAGACGTAGATGAAATATTTTATGACCCTAAACATCCATATACTTGGGGGCTATTATCATCGATGCCTGATTTAACGACTGGTTCAGAAACAGAATTATTAGCTATTCCAGGTACACCACCAGATTTATTACACCCGCCTAAAGGAGATGCGTTTGCTGAACGTAGTCAATATGCATTAGATGTGGATTTTAAAACACCGCCACCATGGTTCAAAATATCTGATACACATTTTGTGAAATCTTGGTTACTTGACGAGCGTGCACCTCATGTTGAACCACCAGAAATGGTACAAAAACGTTTACGTAAGATGCCTAATAATTACGATAAGCCGCAACAGGTAGAAAGGGTGGCGTTTGATGATGCAAAATAAAGACATACTTTTACAAGTGAAAAATGTTAAGCAATATTTTAATGAAGGTAAACGTAGTGAAGTACGTGCAATTGAAAATATTTCATTTGATATTTATAAAGGGGAAACATTTGGATTAGTTGGTGAATCTGGTTGTGGTAAATCTACTACTGGTAAAGCCATTATTAAACTTAATGATGTAACGAGTGGAGAAATTCTTTATGACGGTGTAGACATTCAAAAAATAAAAAACCGTAAAGATTCTTTGAAGTTTAATAAAAAGATGCAAATGATTTTCCAAGACCCATATGCTTCATTAAATCCAAGGTTGAAAGTCATGGATATAGTGGCAGAAGGGATTGATATTCATAAGCTTGCTAGTGGGACAAAAGATCGTAAAAGAAGAGTTTATGATTTATTAGAAACAGTAGGTCTTAGCAAAGAACATGCCAATCGTTATCCACATGAATTCTCAGGCGGTCAAAGACAACGTATCGGTATTGCACGTGCATTAGCAGTAGAACCAGAATTTATTATTGCAGATGAGCCAATATCAGCGTTAGATGTGTCAATACAAGCCCAGGTCGTTAATTTGTTATTAAAGCTGCAAAGAGAACACAATATTACATTTTTATTTATTGCCCATGACCTTTCAATGGTGAAATATATTTCAGACAGAATAGCAGTAATGCATTTTGGTAAAATTGTCGAATTAGGTTCTGCAGATGAAATATACAATCATCCGTTACATCCTTACACGAAATCATTGCTTTCAGCAGTACCACAACCGGATCCTGAAAGTGAACGTTCTCGAAAAAGAACAGTGTATAAAGAAGACACATCCAAAAATAATCAACGGTCATTAAATGAAATACAACCTGGCCATTTTGTATTTACTACGGATGAAGAAGCAGAAACATTAAAATCTCAAATGCAAGCACCATCAGTATAAGGGGAAGGGGGATTAATATGAAAAGGATTAAACTATTTATAGTTTTATTAGCTTTAACGGTGATCACAGCGGGATGTAGTAGTGCTGAAGGTATCTACTCGGATAAAGGGCAAGTGTTTAGGAAAGTGATACCACAAGATATTTCTTCTTTGGATACTGCCTTAGCCACTGATACTGTATCCTTTGATATATATAACCAAGTGTACGAAGGTTTATATACATTAGATAAAAACGATAAAGCTCAACCAGGTGTTGCTAAAGAGATGCCAGAGAAAAGTAATGGTGGAAAGACATTGACTATTAAACTGCGTAAAGATGCTAAGTGGTCAAACGGTGATCCTGTTACAGCTCATGATTTTGAATATGCTTGGAAAAGAGTTGTTAATCCAGAAACAGCTGCTGAATATGCTTACATAATGTATGATATTAAAAATGCTGAAGACATTAATATGGGGAAAAAAGATGTTGATAAATTAGGGGTTACAGCTTTAAATGATCATACATTGAAAGTTGAATTAACAAAACCAATTCCATATATTAATGAAATGTTCGCCTTTGGAGCATTTATGCCACAAAATGAAAAAGTTGTGAAAAAGAATGGCGAGCAATATGCTACAACTGCAGATAAAACAGTCTTTAATGGACCGTTTAAAGTTCAAGATTGGAAAGTTGAAGATAAAATTCAGTTAGTTAAAAATGAAGATTATTGGGACAAAGAAAAAGTTCAATTAGATCGTGTAAATTATAAAGTGTTAAAAGATCAACAAGCAGGTGCATCACTTTATGACACTGGTTCTGTAGATGATACGACCATTACCGCCGATCAAGTAGATAAATATCAAGATAATCCAGGATTGAAAAAACGTTTATTGGCTAGTACGTTTTATATTAAAATGAATCAAGACAACGTACCAGAATTTAAAAATAAAGATTTGAGGTTAGCCATTGCACAATCTATCAATAAAGAGGGGTATGTGAATTCAGTAAAAAATAATGGTTCAGAAGCGACAGATGGATTTACTGCTAAATTAACGGCAGAAACACCAGATGGTAAAGACTTTGCTGACTCCATAGATTCACCACTGACTTATAATCCTAAAGCGGCCAAACAACATTTAGAAAAAGCAAAAAAAGATTTAGGTATTAAAAATTTAACATTTACGATGAATACTGAAGATACACCAGATGCAAAGATTTCTGCTGAATATATTAAAGCACAAGTAGAAAGTACCTTGCCAGGTGTTACTTTGAAGATTAAACAATTACCATTTAAACAACGTTTAAATCAAGAGTCTTCTGAAACGTTTGAAGCATCGTTATCAGGTTGGGGGCCGGATTATCCAGACCCATTGTCATTCTTAAATATTATGACTACAGGTAATTCGCAAAATAATACTGCATGGAGCAGCAAAAAATATGATCAACTTATTAAAGATGCAAATGGTAAATTATTGAAAAAACCTGAAGAACGTAATGCAGCAATGAAAGAAGCGGAAGAATTATTACTCAATGATGCGCCAGTAGCACCTGTTTATCAAAAAGGTGAAGCACACTTAACTAATCCTCAAGTTAAAGGGTTAATTTATCACCAAATCGGTGGCGATACATCGTTAAAAGAAGTAAGCATTGATAAATCAATTGACCGTGAAACAGGCAAAAAGAAATAAAAAGAACCCTGAGTACCATTTATTGAATTAATGAAAAAAGCGTCAATTTCTATATCATGTTATAGAAATTGACGTTTTCTTTGATAATGAGGACTTTTGTACTTATTGCACTATTATTTTCCTTCAGTAGAATTGACATTTAACGATATTGTAATTTGCTAAAATCAATAAGGCATTTGAGTGAAAATTACAGGAATAAATCATTAGCAGATTAATTTAAACATCATAAAAGTTTAAAAAATACTAATCCATATCAAATGGATTAGTATTTTTAACATGAGATTTATGCCAATCTCCACTATGATTTTATAGATTATCTTTTTCGACCTAAGCCCATCGCTTTTTCCATTTTTTTCAATGTTTTAAATGAAGCTTTTTGAGCTTTATCTCTACCGTTATCTAAAATTGTATCTAATTCATCAGAGTTGAAATAGTATTCATATTTTTCTTGGAACTGAATTAAAAATTCTTTCACAATTTCAGCTAAATCTGATTTAAATTCACCATAGTTAGAATCTTTATATTGTGTTTGGAGTTCATCAATTGTTTTATCAGTTAAACTTGAATAGATAGATAATAAGTTTGAAATGCCAGGTTTGTTATCACGGTCAAATTTAATAATGCCATCTGAATCCGTTACTGCACTTCTTATTTTTTTTGCACCCACATTTGGTTCATCTAATAACGAGATATAATTTTTTTGGTTGTCGTCACTTTTACTCATTTTTTTCGTTGGATCCTGTAAACTCATAACACGACCACCAACTTTTGGCATGCGTATTTCTGGTTTTACAAGAACATCATTGTAACGTGAATTGAATCGATCTACTAAATTTCTAGTTAATTCAATATGTTGTTTTTGATCGTCTCCAACAGGAACAATATTTGTGTTATAAATGACAATATCTGCTGCCATTAATGGCGGATATGTAAGTAAACCAGCAGGTATGCCTTCAGTTTGTTTTACTGCTTTATCTTTAAATTGTGTCATGCGTTCTAATTCACCAATCGATGAAATAGTTGTTAACATCCAGCTCGCTTGCACGTGTGCCGGCACCTCAGACTGTATAAATAATGTTGATTTTTCTGGGTCAATGCCTGAAGCTAAATAAATTGCTGCTAGCTGTCTTGTTTGTTTACGTAGTTTTAATCGGTCTTGTGGAATTGTAATCGCATGTTGATCCACGATGCAGAAGAAGCAATCATAATCATCTTGGACTTCCCCAAATTGCTTCAACGCACCAATATAGTTACCAAGCGTTGGAATACCGCTAGGTTGGATACCAGAAAATAAAGTTTCCATTTTTTGATGCCTACCTTTATAATAATTTAATTTATATACTTTAGTAATAGTATAACAGTATTTCAATCATTTGTAAGTTATGTTAAACTGTATACATATCAATATTTCTAACTAAGTTGATTGGGAATTAAGCTTATTTGAAATTTTTTAAAAAAATTAGAGAATTCTCATTTAATTTTAATGTTGATAGGGTATACTTTAATTGTAAGGTTAAGAGAGATAAAAATTACTTTAAAATTTCTTAATCATATAAAATTGAAATCTAATGAATTTATATTCATGAAAAATAGGAGAGTGAGATGTATGGTAACATTATTTACTTCACCAAGTTGCACATCTTGCCGTAAAGCGAAAGCATGGTTACAAGAACATGACATTCCGTATACGGAGCGTAACATTTTTTCAGAACACTTAACAATTGATGAAATCAAACAAATTTTAAAAATGACTGAAGATGGAACAGACGAAATCATATCTACTCGTTCTAAAACTTATCAAAAATTAAATGTAGATATTGATGCATTACCACTTCAAGACTTATATTCAATTATCCAAGATAACCCAGGTTTATTAAGACGTCCAATTATCTTAGATGATAAACGTTTACAAGTTGGTTATAATGAAGACGAAATTAGACGTTTTTTACCTAGAAAAGTACGTACGTTCCAATTGCAAGAAGCGCAACGTATGGTTGATTAATTAATGTATAGATAGAGCGATTGAGCCATAAAGTAACGTTATTGTGATGTTGCTTTGTAGTTTTGTTGTATTTACCGTAACAGATAAATATATACGTACGTCAAACAAATCGGTTATTCAATTGTGAATGATTATTGACTGAATTCAAACAGCACTCTTATAGAAAGTGCTGTTTTTTGGCCTTTTATAAGGGTATATGTTATTATAAGAGACCAAATAGAAAATAGTAAAAATTAATCAAACAAATTAATTGTAATTCTTACTACGTTCTAATACAATAATGATTACTATTCATCGACTGTAAGGAGTGAGATGATATGAGAATAGAGCGAGTTGACGACACTACCGTTAAACTATTTATAACATATAGTGATATAGAAGCAAGAGGCTTTAAACGTGAAGATTTATGGACTAATCGCAAACGTGGAGAAGAATTCTTTTGGAACATGATGGAAGAAATCAATGAAGAAGAAGATTTTGTTGTAGAAGGTCCTTTATGGATTCAAGTACATGCTTTTGAAAAAGGTGTTGAAGTAACGATTTCTAAATCTAAAAACGAAGATCTTATCAATATGTCTGATGAAGACAATGATCAATTAGATCATCAAGTTAATGATTTATTATCACAAACATTTGAGCAAGATGATAGTTTAGAGGATTTATTTGAACAACGTCAACAACAAAAAGAAACGCAACAAGATCAAGAACGCAACAAACGTAAACCACAGAATACGCGTACTGTTATAGTTAGATTTAATGACTTAGAAGAAGTAATTGATTATGCTTACCATAATAATCAAAGCGCAGATGAGTTTGAAGATTTATTATATAGTCTTAATAATGTATATTACTACGCTGTTCACTTTGATGACACAGTTGGACAAGAAACAATTAACGATAGTTACAGTCAGTTACTTGAGTTCGCATATCCTACTGATAAATCAGAAGTATATTTAAACGATTACGCAAAAATTATTATGAGTCATAACGTCGCTTCACAAGTACGTCGTTATTTTCCTGATACAACTGAATAATGATGATTAAAAACTAATATAAATTATTATCAATACTGGTTATGATTTAATTAGTAATATTATTTAGATACTGAGCCATAAGTTAATTGTTAACTTATGGCTTTTTGTATTAATAATGTTTTTTCTTAAATAAAGTTATAGTAATTTGATGACTTTCTGCGTGTAATTATATGAGGTGACGAAATGTTATACGCAAACAATGATCAAAATCAGACCGTCTGGGCAAAAAATGCAATAAAAAGTGAAAACTACCGTTGCCCATTTTGTAAAGGCAAAGTGGTATTAAAAAAGGGGGCATACTATACACCTCATTTTGCGCATGTTCGTAATGATCTTTTGTATTGCCATAAAAATGAATCGCAAGCACATTCTGAGTTGAAATACCGCATTGCTCAACAGCTAAAAGATTTAAATCATAAAGTTAGCATTGAACCATATGTACCACAAAGTTACCAATATCCTGATTTAATCATTGATGATGAAATTGCATTCGAAATACAATTTTCAAAAGTAACATTAGCGTGTATTTCAAGGCGCAGTAGAGCTTTACAAAATGCGGGTTATAAAGTTTATTGGATAATAAAGAATGTAAAATATAATAAAAATAATGGCGTTGTATACTTATCAAAATACGAAAGAAATTTCATTGATATTTACAATAGATTGTTATTATCATGGGATACAACACATGAAATGCTTTTTGGTTATAAAATGATTAATTTTATAGGTGGACAACAATTTATTGCAAAAGGTTTGATATACCATTAGGACATTTAGTTAATCAAATTCAGTCAAAGCATGGTTATCATGTTGCAACACAAACGTTAAAACTATCAAAACGTGCTATAAGGCGTTATTTAAGTTTATGCCGTAAAGCACATTCAGTTTTAGAGCCAAGTTTAAGTGTGATGTATAATTTAAAGTTAACTGATGAGTGGGTAGGTGAGTACCTAGGAATTATTTATCCAGAACAAATGTATATTAAATCGCATCCTGTGTATTGGCAATTACAACTTATATATATGTGGCAAATGAATACTTTTAATATGACACAATTTAAACAACTGCTAGAATTAAACCAATTTTATAATATTGAAATAGATAAAGCACAAATATGTTATAGCATTGTTCAAAAATTCAAACAATTCTATTATAATCATGGGTGTTATAGCGTGCAAAAATGACTATGACGTGAGAAAATTATACTAATAGACTTTATAGGAGGTTTACTAGATATTATGACACAACAATTAACAAGGGAAGAACAAGAACGTCAATATCCAGAATATACTTGGGATTTATCTACCATCTTTGAATCTGATAATGCTTTTGAAGCTGCATTTAAAGATGTTGAAAATAATATAGGTGAAGAACAACAATATGTCGGTCATTTAGCTGATAGCTCAACGACACTATATAATGCATTAGCATTAGAAGATGAATTAGGTTCCAAGTTAGAAAAAGTATATGTGTATGCCCATTTAAAACAAGATCAAGATACGGCGAATGATAAATACACAGGTTATGAATCCAGAGCGCATCAATTAATTATAAAATTCAGCTCAGCATGGAGTTTTTTAGTACCTGAAATTCTACAAATAGATGAAGCAACGATTCAAAGATTTATTGATGAAAATGATGATTTGAAACGTTATAAATTTGATTTAAAATTAATTAATGAAAAGAGACCACACGTATTAAGTGCTGATAAAGAAAGATTATTGACAGAGGCGCAAGATGCATTGTCTACACCTGACAACGTGTATGGCATGTTTAGCAATGCAGACTTAGAATTTGAAGATGCAATAGATAGTGAAGGTCAAAAACACGCATTAACACAAGGGACATTTATCAAGTGTCTGGAATCAGATGATCGCGTATTACGACAATCTGCATATGAAAATTTATATAAGGCATATGGTGCTTATAACAATACACTAAGTGCGACACTGGCTGGAGAAGTTAAGAAAAACGTCTTTAATGCTAGAACACATAATTATAAAACGGCAAGAGAATCTGCTTTGAGTAATAACCACATTCCAGAAGCTGTTTATGATAATTTAGTGAAAACAGTTCATAAATACTTACCTTTACTGCATCGCTATACTAAATTGCGCAAAGAACTATTGGGCTTAGATGACATGAAAATGTATGATGTTTACACACCACTTGTTAAAGATATTAAATTTGAAATGCCGTACGAAGAGGCTAAAGATTGGATGTTGAAAGCATTACAACCAATGGGTGAAGAATATATGAAAGTTGTAGAAGAAGGTTTGAATCATCGATGGGTGGATGTCTTTGAAAATAAAGGTAAACGTTCTGGAGGATACTCTTCAGGTGCTCACTTAACAAATCCGTTTATATTATTGAATTGGTCAAATACAGTTTCTGATTTATATACTTTAGTACATGAATTTGGTCATTCAGTGCATAGCTACTTTAGCCGTCAAAATCAACCATCTAATTTAAGTGATTACACTATTTTCGTTGCAGAAGTCGCATCAACTTGTAACGAAGCATTATTAAGTGACTATATGGATAAACATTTAGATGACAAACGCAGATTATTACTATTAAACCAAGAACTTGAACGCTTCCGTGCAACGCTATTTAGACAAACAATGTTTGCAGAGTTTGAACATAAAATTCATCAAATAGAAGAAGCTGGAGAACCATTAACTGCTAACCGTATGAATGAAGAATATGCAGATCTCAACAGAAAATATTTTGGAGATTCTGTTGAAACAGATGAAAATATTAGTAAAGAATGGTCTAGAATACCACACTTTTATATGAATTATTATGTGTATCAATATGCAACCGGATACAGTGCAGCTCAAAGTTTAAGTCATCAAATTTTAACAGAAGGTAAACCGGCTGTTGAGCGATATATTAAAGAATTCTTGAAAAAAGGTAGTTCAAATTATCCAATTGAAATCTTGAAAAATGCTGGTGTAGATATGACAACGCCTGAACCAATTGAACAAGCTTGCCAAGTATTTGAACAAAAATTAGACGCTTTTGAAAAGTTAATGAAAGCTTAGTATGAATGTATTCGTTTACAATATGACAAGTTTGTGACAAAGGGTATTTATTTAATTTTAATGGTTGAAAGGTATATAACAGCGTGTTATATTATATATATGAAATTAATCACATAACAAACATACCCCTTTGTTTGAAGTGAAAAATTTCTCCCATCCCCTTTGTTTAGCGCCGTGTAATCAGACACGGCGTTTTTTTTATATCCATTTTTAAATAACTAAGTGATGTATAAGAAATTGAATAACTATTCAGATATTTCGACATATATTTTTCTTTGAATTTTATATAAAGTACTAATGTATATTGATAATAATGATTAACAATTAGTAAATAAGTAAAAGTTGGAGAGATTCATTTTATAAAAAGTAATTGAAATAAAGTAACTAAGAGCAATAAAAATATGCCAACTTCTTTAGTAATATAATATAGAAGTTGGCATTTTCTTTATTTTTACGAAATTTTGTAATTCGTATTTCAATGATATAAAGGTAAATTGCAAATGTTGATTTGAATTTTACTAGCACGTGGTTCGGATCTTTCATATTATATGACGATTTGAAAACGCTTTAGGGATTTAATTTATATAATTGTATCTTTGTTTCTTTTTTACCGTAGTTAGTTAAGCGCGGTATAGGTACTTTTTGAGCTAAAACACATCATTTATAGTAGATTTGTAACGTGTTGATCGATGAAAAACTGAGGTGAGTGTGAAGTTATAGACTTAAATCATATTCTGTTTGAGTCAGTATTATGCTAATAGATAACTTAAAAAAGGGATAATTCATTTTGTTATGGATTAATCCTTTGTCCAATGTTTCTTGGGAGTGAAAAGTATCTTTTTTACAATTTCTTCGATTATTTGTTTCATTGGTTTTAGATAAAATAGTCTCTGAGTTAGTAACGTTTTTAATGTGATATTGGCAGTGATTTGGGTCGATTCCTGGGGGAAGAGCACTAGCTGAAGATTACAGGCTACAGCAATGCCTGCGGAAAACGTGCACAAAAAAACTGCCAACAAAGTAGGAGACTTTGTCGACAGTCCTTTTTAACAATTAAAACACATGCTGCAGTATCTGTTTCAAATAAAATGAAACTTATATTGTTGTGAATACTAGCAACGTTTCAAACTTTTGACTTCCAAAATTTTCCTTCTGGTGAGCTAAGTTTTTCTATTTTTTGCTGTAATGCTAATTTTTTCAGTTCTTTATTCAATAATTTTTCAGGCCATTCATAAATAGTCAGCAACTCTTCTTTGGTTACTAATTGTTGTTGGTAAATGTAAGTTTCTAAACTTGGTGGAAGTTCTTTTTCAATTGGTGAACCAATAAGTTCATTTATGATATACGTATAGATATGATAAGGGTATAAGCCTTCAACCTTTAAACCTTCTTCATGTATATCTTCGTTAAAGAATACAAGGGAAGGAGCCTCTTCAATTTCCATTTCTCGAGCTATATGCAGGTCAACTTGTAAGCTTTCTTTTAACGAACTTTTATGTAAGTCTTCTTTAAAGACTTCATAATCAAGTCCAGCATTACTAATACAATTATTGACCATCTCTTCAGTTATAATATCTCGTTTTGGTATTATCTCATTTTGTACAAGATGTATAAAACGCTCAGCCCGTAATCGACCTTGGAGTTCAGCAGCTTTATAGGCAAGTGCGATATTATCTAAATTCGATGTACTTTGAGCTTGGCATTTTGTTAATACTCGTAAGGAAGGATTTAAAATATGTCTAATACTAATATATTGTTTATACTCAAGTCGTAATTTTGAAAGTATCGCAGACAATTTAAAGCACTCTTTACTGAATGGATCGAAAAAGGAATAAATTTCAATCTTACTCAAAGGTGAAAGATTTGCATCTTCACGACTATTAGCATTTATTAATTTTAATTCTTCAGCCATGTTTTTTCACCTACAATTAATTTTCGGAATTAACCATGTGATTCGCTGTTAAGCGTAATCGTTCATATAAATAATCCCCGACGCCCGCAGGAAAATCTGCTTGTTGAATAGCTTTATACATATTTTCAAGCCATGCGTCACGTTCGTGCGTTGTTATTACAAATTCTAAATGTCTTTTTTTTAACATAGGATGACCATGTTCTTCTGTATACAGTTGAGGACCGCCTAAAAATTGTGTTAAGAACTGTTTTTGTTTTCTGCTTGTTTCTTCAAAATCTCCAGGAAACAAATAATTGATTCTATCATCACGTTGTACCATATAATAAAAATGGTCAATCATTTTAAATAAGGCGTCTTGTCCGATAACCTCGTAAGGTGTTTGTGTCATAGTATCACCATATCCTATTAATATATTACTAATATAACATGAATTTTTACATTTGGAAGTAATTCGACTTCTTAATATTGTGCCCAATTAACTGTCGCTTAATTTGTGTTTGCGATTGAAAAATCTTTGAACTTTATTGTTTGGAATTTCGTGATTGATATTGAATTGATTAAGGATTGATTTGAATTGAATTAACCCTTCATTATACTCATTCACTTCATATTCAAGTTCGAAATCTTCAAAATCCAGATACTGATTTTTGTCCAAGACAAGTAAATTACCATGAATTTCTGTTTCTATACGTTCGGTAGTCAAAGCTCCTAATACGATTAAATCATCGACATCTACATCCATTTTTAAGAGTTGATTTAAAATATCTTGGGGTAGGTCCTGACTTTTGATAAGCATGTTTAATTTTGGCTCAACCTTTGTGTCGAAATTATATTCCATCAAGCCGATTTCAGCTGGTACTTTTAATGTCATTTCGTAAGTATCATCTTTAATACGAATTCTCAAAGCTGAATGATGTGATTTTAAATCGAAATTTGGTGTATCGATGTAATAATTTGTTTGACTAAATGGTTTTGTATCTAAAAAATAAGTGTCGTATATTGCTTGGTAATGGTCTTTAGACAATAGCTGTTTAAATTCAATTTCATTATTAGTTGCCACGGGTTACACTCCTTAAATACTTATGATAGTTCATTTTAAAGTACTTGCAAGTTAATTTAAATTAGATTGCATTATACGCTAAAAATTATTATATTTACGTTAAGCCATTGGATGACATGATAATAGACATGTAACGTGTTATGTACGTCATAATTATGTTAAAATGATGAAGAATAAGGAGGAACAAGCATGCGTATTTATGTGAATGAAATTAAAGTAACAGAAGATAGTTTAAATTGTTATACAGAACAATCTACAGAAGGTTTACAAGAAGCAGGACAAATGCTTGTTGATAGTGATAATTATAGTTTTGCATATATATTAGATGACGGCCAGTCGTATTCATATTTGATTTTTGTTCAAGAAACCTGGTCTATGTTACATGAGAATAAAAATAAGAAGATTATCATTAACGATCAATTAGAACTAAAACAATTCGACAGAGAGTTTAATTATATATTAGAAAATATTCAAGGTAATTCAAACTATGGTAAGGAGTTTGTTTCTGTTGTGGAAGATACTTTCGAATTAGAGTGAAGCGGAGTGAAGCACAATGAATCAATGGGATCAGTTTTTATCTCCATATAGACAAGCAGTTGATGAATTAAAAGTTAAATTAAAAGGGCTTAGAAAACAATATGACGTAGAAGATAATGCTTCACCAATTGAATTTGTGACGGGTCGTGTTAAACCTATGACTAGCATTATTGATAAAGCGAATAAAAGACAAATTTCATTTGATCGATTACATGAAGAAATGTACGATATCGCAGGTTTGAGATTAATGTGTCAATTCGTAGATGATATCGATATTGTGGTGAATCTCTTGAGACAACGTCAAGATTTTAAAGTAGTAGAAGAACGCGATTATATCAGCAATACAAAGCAAAGTGGATATCGTTCATATCATGTTATTATTGAATATCCAATCGAAACACTTGAAGGTGAAAAATCAATTTTAGCTGAAATCCAAATCAGGACATTAGCGATGAATTTTTGGGCAACAATCGAACACACATTGCGTTATAAATATGACGGAGATTACCCACCCGAAATCCAGCACCGACTAGAACGTGCGGCTGAAGCAGCGTTTTTACTTGATGAAGAAATGTCAGAAATTAAAGAAGAAATACAAGAAGCCCAAAAATATTATTCCAAAAAACGTGCTAAAAAGCATGATAATGACTAGGAGGTGTAATCATGCGCTATACAATTTTATCTAAAGGTGATTCAAAGTCTAACGCTTTAAAGCATAAGATGATTAATCACATGAAAGATTTTGAAATGGTTGAAGATACGGAAAATCCTGAAATAGTCATATCAGTTGGTGGAGATGGTACATTATTACAGGCTTTCCATCAGTATAGCCATATGTTATCACGGTGTGCATTTGTAGGGATACATACAGGACATTTAGGTTTTTATGCAGATTGGTTGCCCCATGAAGTGGAAAAATTAATTATTGAAATTAATAATTCAGAATTCCAAGTTATAGAATATCCACTATTAGAAATCATTGTACGTTATAACGATAATGGATATGAGACGAGATACCTGGCATTAAATGAAGCGACAATGAAAACTGAAAATGGCTCTACACTTGTTGTAGATGTGAATATAAGAGGAAACCAATTCGAACGTTTTAGAGGAGATGGCCTGTGTGTTTCAACACCATCAGGTTCCACTGCTTATAATAAGGCGTTAGGTGGCGCATTGATACATCCTTCTTTGGAAGCAATGCAAATTGCAGAAATCGCTTCTATTAATAATAGAGTGTTCAGAACGGTTGGTTCTCCATTGGTATTGCCTAAACACCACACATGTCTGATTACACCAGTGAATCATGATAAGATTTTAACAACCATAGACCATGTTAGTATAAAACATAAGAATGTTAATGCAATCCAATTTAGAGTGGCAAATGAAAAAATTAGATTTGCTAGATTTAGACCTTTTCCATTTTGGAAAAGGGTACATGATTCCTTTATTTCAAGTGGAGACGACGAATAATGCAATTTAATTATACAATTAGAAACCCTCAAATGCTAAGAACCTTTTTACAGGAACAAGGGTATTCTAAAAATACAATTAGCGCCATTAAGCATAATGGCGCTTTAATTGTTAATGGACAAACAGAAACTGTGCGCAAACAATTACAGAAAGACGATAAAGTGGAGGTACATTTAGCTCAAGAAACAGCAAGCCACAATTTGATCCCATTTGAGAAAACTTTAAATATTTTATATGAAGATGAATATTTATTAATTGTTTCCAAAGAAGCTTATCAAAATTGTGCACCATCAAGGGAACACAAACATTTTAGTTTAGCTGAACAAATTCTTGGTTATTTTAAACAATCACGACAAAACATAGTTCCACATATTGTCACTAGGATTGATCGAAATACTTCAGGTATTGTTGTGGTTGCAAAACATGGTTTTCTACATCATCTTATGGCAAACATACACATTGATAAAACGTATTTATGCGTATGCTTTGGTGAAATGAAAGCACATGGAATTATAGATGCACCTATTGCCAGAGATCCTGCTAGTATTATTACAAGACAAGTCAATCCACATGGCAAACAAGCAATAACTAAATATAGGCGTTTAGACTATATCAGTAATTACAGTTTATGTGAAATTACTTTATTAACTGGTCGAACACATCAAATCCGTGTTCATTTTCAGCATATAGGACATCCTATTGTAGGTGATGATTTATATGGAGGCGGACACTCGTGCTATAAACATCAGTTATTACGATGTTTTAAAATATCTTTTATGCATCCAATCTATGATAAAAAAATTGAAATACAGGATAGATATGATGCAATAGAAAATATATTTAATATGATATAATTTGAGTAACTATGGAGGTGGGACTTTTGGCAAATGAAAAAGATCAAATCGTTTTAGAAGATGAGCAAGTATATGACCAAGAAATGTTAGATAAACTACTTCATGAAAATCATATAGATGAATTTAGAGAAGAATTCTTAGCGATGCACACATATGAACAAAGTGAATACTTTGAAGACAGCGATGAAGATATTAGACAAAAAATGTTTGAAGTATTGTCCCCTGAAGAAGTAGCGGATTTCTTCGAACAATTAGAAATTGATGAAGAAGAGTATGAAGCGCTATTCGATACTATGGATGCTACATATGCTAGCAAAGTATTAGAAAATATGTCATATGATAATGCAGTTGACATTATGAATCAATTATCTAAGCAGAAAATTGTTAGCTTGCTAACACTAATGAACCGTGAAGATGCAAAAGAAATTAAAGCATTACTACATTACGAAGAAGATACCGCCGGTGGTATCATGACAACGGAATATATTTCTTTAAAATCAACAATGCCTGTAAAAGAAGCATTAATGCAAGTTAAAGAACAAGCGCCAGATGCTGAGACAATTTATGTCATATTTGCTGTAAATGAGCATAAACAATTAGCTGGGGTTTTATCACTAAGAGATTTAATCGTAGCAGAAAATGATGCTTATATAGAAAACATAATGAGTGAACGTGTGATTAGTGCTAACGCTGCTGATGACCAAGAAGACGTAGCGCAAAAAATGC
The DNA here is from genome assembly GCF_038006605.1 of Staphylococcus sp. FSL W8-0271. Taxonomy (NCBI): domain Bacteria; kingdom Bacillati; phylum Bacillota; class Bacilli; order Caryophanales; family Staphylococcaceae; genus Staphylococcus; species Staphylococcus sp. FSL W8-0271. The sequence continues at coordinate 1,863,297 of NZ_JBBOVM010000001.1, read as the reverse complement.
GTGATTATGATTTTATCGCTATGCCAGTTGTCGATTATCAAGACCATTTATTAGGTATTATAACAATCGATGATATTTTAGATGTTATGGATGAAGAAGCGAGCGAGGACTACTCTCGTTTAGCCGGGGTATCTGATGTTGATGCAACAAATGATTCGGTCATTAAAACTGCTAAGAAACGTTTGCCATGGCTAATCATTTTAACGTTTTTAGGAATGATTACAGCGACGATACTTGGCTCATTTGAGGATACATTAGCACAGGTATCGTTGTTGGCAGCGTTTATTCCAATTATCAGTGGTATGTCTGGTAACTCTGGCACACAATCACTTGCCGTATCAGTACGAAATATTTCAACTGGTGAAATTGATGAACAAAGTAATTTTAAAGTCGCATTAAGAGAAGCGGGCAGCGGCTTTTTAAGTGGTTTGATTTGTGCTATATTGTTATTTATTATTATACTGGTTCTTTACGGACAGCCAATTTTAGCTACGATCGTAGCGAGCAGTTTAACGATTGCTATGACAGTAGGTACGTTAGTGGGATCAATGATTCCATTAGTTATGAATAAATTAAATATTGACCCTGCAGTTGCAAGTGGTCCATTTATAACTACGATCAATGATATTGTGAGTATGTTGATTTACTTTGGATTAGCAACTTCATTCATGTCTTACTTATTATAGGGGGTTACATGGAATTTTTATCACTTGTTGTCGTTGTAATGGCAGCATTCCTTACACCGATACTAATCAATAGATTACGAATTACATTCTTACCTGTTGTTGTAGCAGAAATACTAATGGGTATTCTCATAGGACACTCTTTTTTAAACATAGTAGAGCGTGATGCTATGTTAAATATTTTGTCTACATTAGGCTTTATCTTCTTAATGTTTTTAAGTGGTTTAGAAATTGATTTTAAAGCATTTAAAAAAGATAAAGGATCGTCTGAAGATAAGGATAAAAGTAAAGAACCAGGTCACCTGCAATTAGCACTTACTGTATTTTTATTTATTATGATAATTTCAATTGTATTTGCTTATGCATTTAAGTGGTTTGGCTTAATTGATGATGTCTTATTAATGATTATTATCATTTCTACTATTTCATTAGGTGTTGTTGTTCCAACACTAAAAGAAATGAATATTATGCGTACTACAATCGGACAATTCATATTATTAGTAGCTGTATTAGCTGACCTAGTAACAATGATATTGTTAACTGCATATGGAACACTACATGCTTCAGGTGGTGCATCACTTTGGTTAATAGGTAGTTTAGTAGTATTTGCGCTTGTTTTTTATTTACTAGGAGGCATATTTAAGAAAGCACAATTTTTACAGAAATTGATGGATGGTACCACACAGATAGGTATACGTGCTGTATTTGCACTCATCATTATGCTGGTTGCCTTAGCAGAAGGCGTTGGTGCAGAAAATATTCTAGGCGCTTTCCTAGCAGGTGTGATTGTTTCTTTATTAGGCCCAGATGAGGATATGGTGGAGAAATTAGATTCTTTTGGTTATGGTTTCTTTATACCGATATTCTTTATCATGGTTGGTGTAGATTTAAATATACCAATGTTAATAAAAGAACCATCGTTATTACTTATTATTCCATTTTTAATACTCGCATTTGTAGTATCCAAGTTAATACCAGTGTTTTACGTACGTCGATGGTTTGATATGAAAACGACGATATCTTCAGCATTCCTGTTGACCTCTACTTTATCATTGGTCATTGCTTCTGCAAAAATTGCTGAAAAACTTGGAACAATATCATCGGAAATATCAGGTATTTTAATTTTAAGTGCAGTCATAACATGTGTCTTTGTACCTATCATATTTAAAAAGATGTTCCCAATGCCAGATGAGGCTACAAGACAAATTGAAGTGAGTTTAATAGGAAAAAATCAATTAACCATTCCAATTGCTCAGAATTTAACATCACAACTTTATCAAGTTTCACTTTATTATAGAAATGATTTAAGTGATAAACGTAAATTATCAGATGCGATTTCAATGATTGAAATTGCAGATTACGAAGAACCGTTATTAGATCGACTAGGTTTATTTGAAAGAGATATCGTTGTTTGTTCTACAAATGATGACGATATTAATAGAAAAGTGGCGTTAATGGCTAAAAGGCATGGTGTTAATCGAGTTATTTGTAGATTAGAGGCGAGTACTGGTGATGAAGGTCTACAAAGTGAAGGTATTGAAGTATTTAGTGGTTTTATGAGTAATAAGATACTCTTGAAAGGTTTAATAGAAACGCCAAATATGCTAAATCTTTTAAGTAATGTGGAAACATCGTTGTATGAAATTGCAATGTTAAATCATAAATATGATCAAATTCAATTACGTAATTTCCCGTTTGATGGTGATATTATATTTGTGAGAATCATTCGAAATAATGAATCAATCGTACCTCATGGTGATACTCAATTACGCTATAAAGACCGTGTCATTGTAACGGGTTCTAAAGAATATGTTGATGAATTAAAACGTGAATTAGAGTTTTATTATTAACTTTAATGTCTGGGATATGATTTATATCTCAGACTGTTGTAGAAATAGGCAGTAAATGAGTTTATGAAAGCTGTTTTGAGTTGTTAATATTTATTGAGTGAAGTATTGGTAAACATTTTAACTTGAAAACATATAAAAAATGATAAATTCGCGTATAGAATATAATATGAATTGTTTAAACAATGAAACCAATGTTAAAATAAAGTTTGTTAGAATTGGCATAGAGCAAAGTGATAGGAATACGATTATAACATCTCGAACCAGTTTAAAATGAAAATTTAAAAAAGGAGTTATTTTCATGTTAAATTTAGAAAATAAAACATTCGTCATAATGGGTATTGCTAATAAACGTAGTATCGGTTTTGGTGTGGCAAAAGTATTAGACAAATTAGGTGCAAATTTAGTTTTTACATATCGTAAAGAGCGTAGTAAAAAAGAAATGGAAAAACTTGTAGAACAATTAGATCAACAAACAATTAGAATGTATCAAATAGATGTACAAAAAGACGAAGATGTTATCAATGGTTTCGCAAAAATTGGAGAAGAAGTAGGTAACATTGACGGTGTTTATCATTCGATTGCTTTTGCTAATATGGAAGATTTAAGAGGGCGTTTTTCAGATACATCTCGTGATGGTTTCCTACTGGCGCAAGATATTAGTTCATATTCATTGACAATTGTTGCTAGAGAAGCAAAAAAAATTATGCCTGAAGGTGGTAGTATCGTTGCTACAACTTATTTAGGTGGCGAATATGCTGTACAAAACTACAATGTAATGGGCGTAGCTAAAGCTAGTTTAGAAGCAAATGTACGTTATTTAGCATTAGATTTAGGTGAAGATAATATCCGTGTCAATGCGATTTCAGCTGGTCCAATTCGTACACTGAGCGCTAAAGGTGTTGGTGGTTTTAACACAATCATGAAAGAAATTGAAGAACGTGCACCATTAAAACGTAATGTTGACCAAGAAGAAGTAGGTAAAACTGCAGCATACTTATTGAGTGATTTATCAAGTGGTGTTACAGGTGAAAACATCCATGTAGACAGTGGTTATCATATCGTTAAATAATTTATGATTTAAAACATAATTGAAGATTTATATATTAAAAAAGACTATTCGTTTCTGTCATTGAAACGAATAGTCTTTTTGTTTTATAACGTTATTTTATTCTTTGACATCACTATTTGCTTTAGCGATGATAGCTTGTCTATATCGAAAGACATTTCTGACAACTGTTTTAATTACAGCATATAACGGAACAGCTACTAAAATTAAACCGAAACCACCAAGGTTACCTGCGGCTAATATCACCACAATAATTGTTAAAGGATGAATATTAAGTGATTTACCCATTACGTTAGGTGTGATTACATTACCTTCTAATTGTTGTGCAATGAGCGTGATAATACATACCCATATAAATGTTGAAGGACTTTGTATAATTGCAATGACTGCAGCAGGTGCAAACGCCATCCAAGGACCTAAGAACGGTATCATATTTGCAACACAAGCAAACATAACGAGCAATAGTGTGTAGTTAAGACCTACAATTGAATAACCAATGTATAAGATTATTCCAAGAATAATACTTACTGTTACTTGGCCTTGAATATAAGATTTAACAGTATCATTTAAATCTTTTAATAATTCTACAGTGAAAACTTTTCTATCTCCTTTAAACAATCTTGCAATAAAAGGGATGAAACGCTCATGATCTTTTAACATATAGATTAAAAAGAATGGAACCATTATCAATAAGAAAAGGGTTGAAATAAATGATGTTAAGTATCCTAATGAGTTAGACAGAATATCAGCAGTACTATCGCTAATAGATTGTACCATTTTATTAATTCTATCAGTTACATCATTTGGCAATCTTTCCATTTGATCTAGTGCAAAATTGATGATGTTCTGCACTTCATGTTGTAATGCAGGTATTTGGTGTATTAAGTTTTCAATTTGTTCTGCAATTAATGGAGCTAACACACCAATAACAATACTAATAATAATAATTAAGCCTATAAAGATTATAGTAATGCTCCCCCAACGTGGCACATGATTCTTTTCAAGTATTTTTTGAAAAGGCAAACAAATATAAAATAAAAAGCCACTTAATAATAATGGCAACAATACTGATTGAAGGATAATAATAAATGGTGTGAAAATACTATGTACTTCCATAATCAGTTTGATTAGTAAAAACAGGATTAATAAAGCGATACCTGTTCTAAACCATACTTTGTTAAGCATAGAACGGTTCCTCCTATAAAACTTTATTTTAATTTATAATTCAGTATATCTTAAAAAAAGATAGAACAAAAGATAAATTTGTGAAACTTTGTACTTAATGCGCATGTGAAGATTGATTGCAATTTCAAAGTAATAACAAAGTGAAATCAGTAATACGTAGTGCATTATAAGATAATATAAATATTAAATACATTAATGCTATTTATATAAAAAATTCATAACGAAATATATAATTTGTGAAAATAATAACTTATATAATACATTGCGCGGAACATAACATATGTGTATAATATTAAAAAATATCATTTTCTTTAATGGTATAACAAGGGGGATACGTTATGATAGAAGGTTTTTTAACTTGGCTCTATGACATAGTATGGAGCAAACCATTAGTTTATGGTTTGTTAATCACTGGTATATTATTTTCACTGTTTATGAAATTTTTCCAAGTGAGACACTTTAAAGAAATGATTCGACTTATGTTTCAAGGGGAAAAGTCGCCAACGGGTATTTCAAGTTTTCAAGCAATTGCATTATCGTTAGCAGGTCGTGTAGGTACTGGTAATATTGTAGGGGTATCAACAGCGATATTTATTGGTGGCCCGGGAGCCGTTTTTTGGATGTGGGCAACAGCATTTTTAGGAGCGAGTAGTGCGTTTATAGAATCGACACTAGGTCAGATATATAAACGTGAAGAAAAGGGACAATATAGAGGTGGACCAGCATTTTATATTGAATATGGCATAAAGGGGAGACTGGGTAAAATATATGGCTTGATCTTTGCGATCGTCACTGTGATTTCAGTCGGATTGTTATTACCAGGTGTTCAATCAAATGCTATATCTAGTTCTATGAAAAATGCATTTCAATTAAATCCATGGATTGTAGCCATATTTTTAGCAATTATTATCGGCTTAATCATTTTTGGTGGAATAAAATAGATTGCTAATGCAGCGACTGCAGTTGTACCATTTATGGCAGTATTTTATATTTTAATGGCGGTCATTATTATTATACTCAATATTGAAGCAGTTCCTTCATTATTTGCATTAATTTTCAAATCCGCATTTGGTATGGAAGCTGCTTTTGGTGGGATTGTAGGTGCAATGATTGAAATAGGTGTCAAAAGAGGTCTTTATTCAAATGAGGCCGGACAAGGTACAGGACCTCATGCAGCTGCGGCAGCAGAGGTTTCACACCCAGCAAAACAAGGTTTAGTGCAAGCGTTTTCTGTATACGTTGATACTTTATTTGTTTGTACTGCAACAGCATTAATCATCTTGCTTTCTGGTACATATAATGTAACGGATGGCGGCAACACACCAAGTGATAAAGCAAGTTTAATTAAAAATAATGGCATCTTTGTTGAAATGTCAAATGGAGATAAAGATTATTCTGGAACCGCAATGTACGCACAAGCAGGTATTGACAAAGCATTACAAGGTGGAAGTTATCATTTTGACCCATCGTTCTCTGGATTTGGATCTTATTTTATAGCAATTGCTTTGTTTTTCTTTGCCTTTACTACTATATTGGCTTATTACTATATTGCAGAAACCAATATTGCATACTTAACAAGAAACGCAAATTATAAGACTTCCTTTATATTTATCAATATAACGCGAATTGTATTAATTTTGGCAACCGTTTATGGCGCAGTGAAAACGGCAGATATAGCATGGCTAATGGGAGATTTAGGTGTAGGTATGATGGCCTGGCTTAATATCATAGCAATTTGGCTATTACACAAACCAGCTATAAGCGCATTGAAAGATTATGAATTGCAGAAAAAACGTTTAGGATCGGGTAAAAAAGCTATTTATAAACCAGATCCTGATAAAGTACCTAATGCTGTATTTTGGCTGAAAGATTATCCTGAACGTCTAAAAAAAGAAGATATTAACGACTAAAAATCATATGTCACTTAGACAAATAAAAAGCGAGTTATTTTAAAATATTGCGTCTCTTGATACAATGTCATTAAGACTACGAGGGGGCGCATTATTTTATGGACAATTTTCAAGCAGGGCGAATTAATAAAATTAATTTTTCTAGTGACATATTAGATAGAGACATTACACTTTCTATTTATTTACCTAAAGATTTTACAGAACTATTTAAATACAAAGTTGTCTTTTGTTTTGATGGTTTAGACTTTTTTAGCTTTGGTAGAATACATCGAACTTATGAAAAATTATGGGAAGCAAATGAAGTAGAAAGAGCAATATTTGTAGGTTTTCATTATGAAGATGTTGAAAAAAGGAGAGCAGAATTTCATCCCCAAGGAGCAAAAACGGCTTTAACGGTAAAATGTATGGCGAATGAAATTTTACCGTTTATAGATGCTCAATTTCCAACATATAAAGTAGGAAATGGCAGAATTATTTTAGGTGACAGTTTAGCTGGAAGTGCAGCTTTGATTACTGCCTTATCTTATCCGAGAATTTTTAGTCAAGTGGGACTATTGAGTCCTCAACATGATGAAGTGATACAAACTTTAATCGAACGATGTCAATTTCAAGAACAATTGACAATATGGCATACTGTTGGATTAGAAGAAATAAACTTTGCTTTACCAACGACAGGTAAGCAAGCGGATTTTTTAACACCTAATCGCCAACTTAAATCGATTATCGAACATAGTGATATTAGTTATCATTATGCAGAGTTTGATGGTGGTCATAGATGGAAATCTTGGAAGCATTTATTAGAAGATTTATTAAAATATTTTTTATCAGATAATATTTCTTTTTAATTATCTGTAGGAAATTTAGTTAAAAGTAACGAATTTTTGTGAAATTTGATATAATGTAGTTATGTTAAACAAAGGAGGAATTTAAATGATTTTAGGATTAGCATTAATTCCGTCAAAAGCGTTTCAAGATGAAGTAAATGCATATCGTAAACGTTATGATGCTCATTATGCAACGATAATGCCACACATTACGATTAAAGAGCATTTTAAAATAAACGAAGGTGATCTTGACGCTGTCAAAGAGACAATCAAATCAAGAATCGAGGGGATACCACCGATTGAAGTACACGCGACAAAGGCTTCAAACTTTGCGCCAATTACAAATGTAATTTATTTTAAAGTTGCCAAAACAGACAATTTAGAAAAATTATTTAATCAATTCAATAGTGGTGATTTTTATGGTCGTCCTGAACATCCATTTGTACCACATTTTACAATTGCACAAGGTTTGACTAGTCAAGAGTTCGAAGACATTTTTGGTCAATTGAACTTAGCGGGTATTGACTATAAAGAGGCAATTGAGCAACTTTCTTTAGTTTATTACGATGAAAGTGCGGAAAAATGGAAAGTCTTAGAGAATTTTAATTTTGCATAATATTTTTATATAAAGTTATCATTTCAATCAATGATAATATTGAAACTTAAAAAAAGTCGCTATCATTTTAGAATTTATCTAAAAACTTGATAGCGACTCTTTTGTTTATTGAACACTATTAAATACAGTTAAGTATGTGTGTGTTGTTGTTTATTTTTAACAAAATAAATACCATAAAATATTGCTAAAAATAAAAATACTAATGCTGAGAAATAAAAAGTATTATTAACAGATTTAGAGAATTCTGTGATTAAACCACCTACAAGTGGACCAATCATAGAGCCGAAACCTTGTACACTATTGAACACGCCCCATGTTTCTTCTTGCTCATCCATGTGTATATGACTTGCCATAAAAGTATTCCATGCAGGTAATAAGATGCCGTACATTAGACCGATAAATAATGCTAAGCCCCAAACTAATTTAATATCCGTAATAATAGATAACGTAAATATCATTAAAGTGTATAAAACAAATCCACTAAAAATGATACCGTACATAAATAATGTACCATTGTTGTCTATAATTTTAGATAAAAACAACATAGAAATGGCACAACCTATGCCACCAACGATAATTGCGATTGTGTATTCAACTGTTGAAACGCCCACGACTTTTGTTGCATATGTAGGTAATATCGGTACTAAAGCAGTGATAGAAGCGCCTTGTAATAAAATACCTGGAAATAGAATTAAATGGCGTTTAGTCACATTTACAATTTGCCCTAACTGTTGTTTTACAGGTTTTGTATTATAATTAGTTAGTCTTATTTTAACGAAATAGTATAGAATCCATGCAATTAGTACGACTAATGACATCATAAAAGCAAAACGAGTTGGATGGAATTTAAAAATTAAGTTCATTCCAACCATTCCAACTAATAAACCTAATAACCATGAGAAATAAACATACCCCATTTGTTTACCACGGTTATTTTCATCAACACTTGCAAGCATAATAACCCAAATAGGACTTACTGCGATACCTAGTAATATTGCACTTGTGATTAGCACTACAGGTGATGTAGGAAACCAAATGACTAAAAACAAACTGCCAAACGCTAATAAAAATCCAAGTGTCAAAACAAGCTTTGTACCTAAGCGTTTAAGTAAAAAACCTATGACAAAATTAGTTGTTGCATCAGCAATAAAGTGAATAGAAATAGCGATAGATGTAACACCTACCGCAATAGAAGTTGCTGTTGGAAGTAATGCTAAATAACTCAACACATACATACCTCTAGCAAACTCCATTAAAAATAAAATAATCAACATAATAATAAAATTTGTACTTGAATTGTAATTAGTATTATTTAACGAAGAGCTTTGCATATAAAGGAACCTTTCCATAAACTTCTTCATAACGTGTTGAATGGTCTAGAAGATCTAACAAATCTTTGCATAACTTATATGTTGAATATGGAATGCGCGATTCACTCATTGCTTTAGACATTTCTACTAGTGAAGTTGGATGATTTGTTAATGATGCTACTTGTTGAATAGCTTCATCAGGTGAATAAGCGATAGTGCCGTAACCTTTTTCTTCAAAATAAAGCGCGTTTTCTAATTCCTGACCAGGTGCAGGATCTAAGAAAATCATTGGAATTTGTCGGGTTAGTGCTTCAGAAATTGTGATGCCACCTGGTTTTGTAATCATCAACTGACTTGATGCCATCCATTCATTCATCTGTTTTGTATAACCTAAGATAAGTACGTTATCATAATTTTTAAATTGGCTAGATAATGTGCGTTTCAACTCTTTATTTTTACCACAAACCATGACTACTTGTGATTGTGGACTTTTAGTCAAAATATCACTAATCATTTGACCGAATCCCTTTGAAACACCAAAAGCGCCTGCGGACATAAGTATTGTAGGTTTATCTGGATTCAAATTATTTTGACGTAACCATGAAGATTGGTCAATATCTTGTTCGAATTTATCAGATATTGGAATGCCAGTAACTTTTAATTGATGTCTTGGGATCCCTATTTCAGCAAATTCATCTTTTAATTCCTCAGTTGCCAAGTAATACCTTTGAGAATGTGGTGTAACCCAATTCTTTTGTAATCTATAATCTGTCATAACTGTGGCGATTGGGATATTCATATCAAATTGTTCAGTTAAAACAGACATTACTGGCGTAGGGAAGGTCAACAATATTAAATCTGGTTTTTCTTTTAGTAGTAAATTAATTAATTTATTTAATCCATAATATTTATAGAAACATTTGTCTATTTGGTCAGGTTTACTATAGTAAAAAGATTTGTACATATTTCTGAAATACTTAAAACTATTGATATACCACTTTTTACATATAGAAGTCAAAATTGGGTGAGCTTCTAAAAATAAATCATGTTCAATGACAGTTAAATTGTCTAGATTCATTTCATTGAATTGGTTTACTACGCTTTGAGTAACCTGTAAATGTCCATTACCAAAAGAACCAGTAATAATCAATATTTTTTTGTTACGAGTAACCATTTTGAGTCACCCTCCAATAGTATAAATTTAGCTCATGCTAAGTTTAACGCATTTTATTGTCATGCGAAAGAAAAAACATAATTATTAGAAATTATATCATTTTACAAACGCATAGAAAATGATTCATACTTATTATTTAAAATTATATAACGATAAATTTAGATTGTTCTATATGTATACCATACCACGCTTTCTTTTAAAATAAGCGGCCTTAAAAGAAACTAAACAAATAAAAAAGAAAATCTACACAATTAATTACATATGATTAACAATCCGAATCTAGTTTGTACTCATGATAATTATAAAATTTTTTAAATGAAAACGAAAAATATATAATAGTAGAGAAAGAAATAAATAGCAATATTAGTTTCTATAAAATCACTTGAAAATGTGTATAATAGAAGTATTGGAAATAAAGGAGCGGTTAATGTTGAATGCAAATGAGTTGTTTAAAAAAATAAGAGTTAAACAAGTGATAGGTACATTAGATATGAATGTTAATGATATAACAACAGACTCGCGTACTGCTAAAGAAGGAAGTATATTTGTTGCTTCTAAAGGTTATACAGTCGATAGTCATAAATTTTGTCAAGATGTTGTAAATCAAGGCTGCAAAATTATTGTAGTAAATCATGAACAATTGTTGAAAGGTGATGTAACCCAAGTTATCGTTCCTGACACGTTGCGCGTTGCCAGTTTACTCGTAAATGTATTATTTAATTATCCAAGTAAACAACTAACTACATATGGTGTTACTGGAACCAATGGTAAAACATCTATAGCGACAATGATACACCATATATATAGAAAATTAGATAAAGGCAGTGCTTATTTAGGTACTAATGGTTTCCAAATTAATGAGGAAAAATCTAAAGGTACAAACACAACCCCTGAAACAGTAGCACTAACTAAAAAAATTCATGAAGCTGTAGAAAAGCAAGCACAGGCCATGACTTTAGAAGTATCAAGTCATGGTTTATCATTGGGGCGTTTAAGTGGCGTTAATTTTGATGTAGCGGTATTTTCAAATTTAACGCAAGATCATTTAGACTTTCATGGCACAATGGAAGCTTATGGTCATGCTAAATCATTATTATTCAGCCAGTTAGGTGAAGATTTATCAAAAGAAAAATATGTTGTTTTAAATCAAGATGATAGATTTTCAGAATATTTAGCTTCAGTTACACCTTATGAAGTCTTTACCTATGGCATTAATGAACGTGCGCAATTTATGGCTGAAAATATTAATGAGTCATTACAAGGTGTAACATTTGATTTTAATACACCTGAAGGTACATTTTCTGTGAAGTCACCTTATGTAGGCATCTTCAACGTTTCTAACATTATGGCTGCAATGATAGCTGTTTGGGCAAAAGGTGCTACGTTAGAAGAAATTATTCAAGCTGTAGAAAACTTAGAACCTGTTGAAGGTCGACTTGAAGTTTTAGATCCACAATTGCCAATTAATTTAATTATTGATTATGCACATACAGCGGATGGCATGGATAAACTTATAGATGCTGTGAAACCTTTTGCAAAACAAAAATTAATTTTCTTGTGTGGTATGGCTGGAGAAAGAGATATGGGCAAAACACCTGAAATGGGGCGCGTCGCTTGTAGAGCGGATTACGTTATTTTTACACCAGACAACCCAGCAAATGATGATCCTAAAAAATTAACAAGCGAACTTGCTAAGGGCGCAACACATAATAATTATATAGAATTTGAAGACCGTGCAGAGGGAATTCGTCATGCTATTGAAATTGCTAATCCTGGCGACACAGTTGTCTTAGCTTCTAAGGGACGTGAACCTTACCAAATTATGCCTGGTCATGTAAAAGTACCACATCGAGATGATTTAATCGGTTTAGAAGCAGCTTATAAAAAGTTTGGCGGTGGCCCTATTGGAAATTAGACTTATCAGTCTGAATGATGTAACAGTCCGTAGTTATATTTATAAAAATGCTAACGATGAAGTCTTGCTTTTGGCAATACCAGACTTAAATTGGTCATTAGAAATTGATACTTCGTTAAATGATGATGATATCAAGGAGGAACTTGTGATACACTTGTTTACGTTACTTGATGAGTCAACAGCAGTACAAATTGCTGATGATATTGGTCAATCGATATTTGAGAATTAAAGGAGAGAACAAATGAGTATAAAGGAAGAAGTAGAATCCAGAAAAACTTTTGCGATTATTTCCCACCCAGATGCTGGTAAAACCACATTAACTGAAAAGTTACTATTATTTGGTGGTGCAATTAGAGAAGCGGGAACTGTAAAAGGTAAAAAAAGTGGTAAATTTGCGACAAGTGACTGGATGAAAGTTGAACAAGAACGTGGTATCTCAGTTACAAGTTCAGTGATGCAATTTGATTATGATCATTACAAAATTAACATTTTAGATACACCTGGACACGAAGATTTTTCTGAAGACACATATAGAACATTAATGGCCGTGGACAGTGCTGTAATGGTTATAGATTGTGCGAAAGGTATTGAACCGCAAACTTTAAAACTATTCAAAGTTTGTAAGATGAGAGGCATTCCTATTTTCACATTTATCAATAAATTAGATAGAGTAGGTAAAGAACCGTTTGAATTATTGGATGAAATCGAGTCTACTTTGGAAATCGAAACATATCCTATGAATTGGCCAGTGGGTATGGGACAAAATTTCTTTGGTATCATTGATCGAGATACACATACGATTGAGCCTTTTAGAGATGAACAAAATGTGCTTCATTTAAATGATGATTATGAATTGGAAGAAGATCATAAAATTAAAAATGATAGCGCCTTTACACAAGCAATCGAAGAATTAATGTTGGTAGAAGAAGCAGGAGAAACATTTGATAATGAAGCTTTGAGAAAAGGTGATTTAACACCAGTGTTCTTTGGGTCAGCGTTAGCAAACTTTGGTGTACAAAATTTCTTGAATGCTTATGTTGATCATGCACCTATGCCAAGTGCTCGACAAACGAAAGAAGATATTGAAGTTACACCATATGATACAGATTTTTCAGGCTTTATTTTCAAAATTCAAGCGAATATGGACCCTAAACACAGAGACAGAATTGCATTTATGAGGGTTGTTAGTGGCGCTTTCGAACGAGGTATGGATGTTACGTTACAAAGAACGAAAAAGAAACAAAAAATAACACGTTCAACTTCATTTATGGCTGATGACAAAGAAACTGTTAATCATGCGGTCGCCGGAGATATCATAGGCTTGTATGACACAGGAAATTACCAAATTGGAGATACATTAGTAGGTGGAAACCAAAAATTTAGTTTCCAAGAATTACCACAGTTTACACCAGAATTATTTATGAAAGTTTCTGCGAAAAACGTCATGAAACAAAAACATTTCCATAAGGGAATTGAACAGTTAGTTCAAGAAGGTGCAATTCAATACTATAAAGCATTGCATACTAATCAAATTCTTATTGGTGCAGTTGGTCAACTACAATTTGAAGTTTTTGAACATAGACTTAAAAACGAATATAATGTTGATGTCATCATGGAACCAGTTGGTCCAAAAATTGCAAGATGGATTGAAAATGAAGAAGATATTAAAGATAAAATGAGTTCTTCTCGTTCTATATTAGTTAAAGATGTTTATGATAATTACGTTTTCTTATTTGAAAATGAATTTGCAACGAGATGGTTTGAAGAAAAATTTCCAGAAATTAAATTATACAGTTTGTTATAACATGAATAATTGTGTATAATACTATATTATTAATAGAATACCTATGACTTTGTAGTCGGAGGGGAGTAACTCAACTGTTTTTAAAGAGATATATGAGATAGTCATATCATTATAAAATATCTGTTTTATATATCTTTTTAACATAGTCATTTTATCGTCATTACGAAACGTTAAATGTTTCCGGTAAAATGGGCAGGAAAAACACTGTCGAGTGAGACCTTTGCTTATAAATGTTACAAACATACAAATTATATAAGACTGAGAGTTTAATTTACTTTAGTGAGTGTATATGATTTAAAAATGTATGTAGCATTTACTTAGCTTAGGTCTCTATTTTTATGTAAAAAACTAAAGGAGTTGTCCTAAATGGATCCGAGTTTGATTTTACCTTATTTATGGGTTCTAGTAGTACTGGTATTTTTAGAAGGTTTATTAGCAGCAGATAATGCTGTTGTAATGGCAGTCATGGTTAAACATTTGCCTCCTGAACAACGTAAAAAAGCATTGTTCTATGGACTGTTAGGTGCATTTATTTTCCGTTTTATTTCTTTATTCTTAATAAGCATTATCGCACATTTTTGGTGGATTCAAGCGCTAGGCGCAATTTACCTACTATACATGTCGATTAAAAACCTCATATCATTCTTTAAAGAAAAAGATCATCAAAAAGAGGATGGTACTGATGATCATCATTATGATGAATCGGGTGAGGAAATACATGCTAGTCCAAAAGCATTTTGGGGCACAGTATTAAAAGTAGAATTTGCTGATATAGCATTTGCGATTGATTCCATGTTAGCTGCCCTTGCTATTGCAGTAACTTTACCGACTGTTGGTATACACTTTGGTGGTATGGACCTTGGTCAATTTGCAGTCATGTTCCTAGGTGGTATGCTAGGTGTGATCATCATGCGTTTTGCAGCCACTTGGTTTGTAAATCTATTGAACAAATATCCTGGTTTAGAAGGCGCTGCATTTGCGATTGTAGGTTGGGTAGGTATTAAATTAGTAATTATGGTGCTAGCACATCCTGATATTAAAATATTACCAGAACATTTCCCACACAGTGTATTATGGCAATCAATTTTCTGGACGGTTATGATTGCACTTGTAATTATCGGTTGGTTAACATCTGTTAAAAATAATAAAAAAGAACATCAATAATATATGTAAGCCTGAGTCATAAAACTTATGACTCAGGCTTTTTTGTTCTATATGTGATAAAGTTAGAATTTTTTACTAAAAGAGACTATAATCTGTAGTATGCTAACTTTATATGACAAAATAAAGCAGAAAAATTATATATGTTATGTCATAATAGAATTGTAATCAAAAGTAATAGGGGGGCTTACTGTGACGCAAAATAAAAAACATGTCATCCCAAAAGTAAAGTATGGACGTAAACGACGTGAATACTTTCATAACGAGGAACGGGAACAACGTGTGCAACAAGAACGTAAAGCTAGAAAACAGCGTGAAGAAAAAGCTGAAATACTTGCTAAAAATAATGAAGAACGTGTGAAAGAAAATTTAAGAAAAGCACGTATTGAAAAGCTAACACAAGAAGAAATTCAGCAACAACAAGCAATTGCGGCAGCACGGAATGCCAAACATACGCAAGAAGACACACAGCACAATGACACAACTTCAGCAAATAATATCAATCATTCATATAATGAAAACGACGATATGGTGTCGGAAGAAAATAAAATAGATTCAAAATCAGTACACACTGAGAGCGAGACTCAAAATGACAGTACATCGTCAAATGAACAACATGTCCCACCAAAAAAAGAACAAGAACAGAACTTTTATTCAGAAAATGCGCAACAATCTAGAGTCGATTATTATTTGAATAATGATGAACAAACTTCACAACAAAAAAGTTCTAGGGAATATTCGAATTCTAACACTGAAAATAAGCATCAAAATACGACTAACACGCTAGATAAAGTTAAAGTTTTCTTTATTGAACATTGGGCCAAAATTCTAATTGTTGTGGCAGTTATTGTTTTACTGACACTCATACAGGCTATATTCAAAAATGTTGATGAAAATGGTACTTTAAATGATCATGTCTTTCATGATAATCAAAATAAAGATAAGACTTATACAGCAACAATGAAAAGCGCGAACAATGCAATTCATTCCGTAGTAACTGTTGAAAATGATACGAGTGATGATAGAACTTCTGCTGAAAAAGAGACACAAGAAGCAGGTAAAGAAAATGAATTAGGTTCAGGTGTCGTCTACAAAAAAGTGGGCGACTCTATTTTTATTATGACCAACGCACATGTGGTTGGAGATAAAAAAGAACAAAAGATTACATATGGTAATGATGACTATTCTATTGGAAAAGTTATTGGCACGGACAAATATTCAGATATCGCCGTTGTTAAAGCTAAAGTAAAATCAGATAGTAAAGTGAAACCGATTAAAATAGGTGATTCCAGCACTTTAGTACTAGGTGAACCGATCATAGTAGTAGGGAACCCCTTAGGTGTAGACTTTAAAGGAAGTATATCTGATGGTATTATTTCAGGTTTGAATAGACATATACCAGTAGATATCAATAAAGATGATCAATATGATGTATTAATGAGTGCTTTTCAAATAGACGCTCCTGTAAATCCAGGTAACTCAGGTGGCGCAGTTATCGATAGGAAAAGTAAGTTAGTAGGCATAGCATCATTAAAAATAGATATGGAAAATGTTGAGGGGATTGCCTTTGCTATACCAATCAATGACGCTGAAGATATTGCCAAGCAGTTAGAAGCTAAAGGTGAAGTCAAATATCCTAACACTGGCGTAAAAATTGCTAATATTGGAGATATTGATGAAGCTACAAAGCAATCTATTAATTTACCAGAAGACGTTAAAAAAGGTGTATTTATAGGTGACGTTAAAAAAGATTCATTAGGTGAAAAATCCGGGTTGCAAAAAAATGATGTCATAGTAGAATTAGATGGTAAAGAATTAGAAGATAATCTTAGATACAGACAAATTATCTTTAATCATAAAGATGATTTAAAAACATTACCAGCTAAAATCTATAGAGATGGTAAAGAAAAGGATATTAAGATTAAACTGAAGTAACGTTGAGGTGAAGAAACGTTGTCCATTTTCAACCAATTGTTAAAAAAATCAAGTCCTCAACAAGGGATTGTAATGTATTATATCGTGGCAATTATTGTAGCATTTTTAATGTTGAACTTGCCCTTTGTTCATAAGTCTAATGTGTCTGTAGATCCAATTGATTCATTGTTTGTTGCTGTGTCTGGTGTCAGTGTAACAGGATTAACACCAGTTAATATTATTGATACTTACACAACCTTTGGTCAAGTTATAATTATGCTGATACTTAATTTGGGCGGGATTGGTGTTATGGCCATCGGAACTATGCTATGGGTTGTCTTAGGTAAGCACATCGGTATGCGCGAACGTCAATTGATCATGTTAGATAATAATAAACATACGATGAGTGGCACTGTGAAATTGATTTTAGATATTGTTCGAACAATCATCATTATAGAACTTGTTGGTGCATCGCTATTAGCATTTTATTTTTATAGAGATAACCCGGATATACAATATGCAATCATGCAAGGATTATTTGTATCGGTATCGGCAACGACAAATGGTGGACTTGATATAACAGGACAGTCACTTATACCTTATGCTAATGACTATTTTGTACAAACAATCGTTATGTTTTTAATTATGTTAGGTTCAATTGGTTTTCCTGTATTAATAGAAGTGAAAGCATATATAAAAAATCGAATTCCTAATTTTAGATTTTCATTATTTGCAAAAATTACAACGGTAACATATTTTGGTTTGTTTATTTTTGGTGTGATAATTATTCTATTATTTGAACATAACCAAGCTTTTCAAAATATGAGTTGGCATAAATCGTTATTTTATGCATTGTTTCAATCAGCAACCACTAGGAGTTCAGGACTTCAAACTATTGATGTAAGCGGATTTGGTGAAGGTACGAATATTGTTATGGGTATATTGATGTTTATAGGCTCATCTCCAAGTTCAGTAGGTGGTGGTATTAGAACAACGACATTTGCTATTTTAATATTATTCCTTTTAAACTTTAGTAACCAACCTGAGAAAACATCTATCAAAGCATTTAATCGTGAGATTCACATTACTGATGTTCAACGTTCATTTGCTGTATTTATCATGGCCAGTATATTAACTTTCACGAGCATGATTTTTATACTAGTTGTTGAAAATGGGAAGGTATCCTTTTTACAAGCATTTTTCGAAGTCATGTCAGCATTTGGTACATGTGGATTATCGTTGGGGATTACAGGTGATGTGAATGATATGAGTAAAGGCGTCTTGATGTTATTGATGCTCATTGGTCGTGTCGGCTTAATCAGTTTTATTATTATGATTGGTGGACGTAGAGAACCAGATAAATTCCATTATCCTAAGGAACGCGTTCAAATTGGTTGATTGTTAAATGTAAGTCTGAACTTAATAATTTGTGAAATCATGGCGCCAGTATATCTAACAAAGGATGTGCTGGTGCTTTTAATTTTGAAATAAAGGAAGCATATATAGTGAATCATATATGTTCATAATTATTTCAAGCTAATTTAGAAACGTGTTAGACTATGATTAATGAGGGGAGAGGCGTATGAAAAAAAGTGAAAAAATCGCAATAGACATTATTACTACTTCTGATATGCATAGTTATTTTCAAAGTGGTGAAAATAATTCAAATATTTATAGAGCAGGCGCTTATGTTAAAAGTATTAGAGAAACAAACGATCACGTCATTCTATTAGATAGTGGTGGTAGTTTAGCAGGTTCGTTAGCAGCATTTTATTATGCAGTGGTAGCACCTTATAAGCGTCATCCAATGATAAAATTAATGAATGCCATGCAATACGATGCAAGTGGTATTAGTCCTAATGAATTTAAATTTGGACTGTCATTCTTTTCGAGGGCTGTATCATTGTCGAGGTTTCCTTGGTTATCCGCAAATATTGAATATAAGCGTACGAAAGAACCATATTTTTCTACACCTTATACAATTAAAGAAATTGAAGGTGTGAAAATCGCAATTGTGGGTTTAACTTCAGATGGTTTAATGGAGCGAGAACATTTTGAAATGGAAAATGATGTACGGATTGAAAAGACATTGCGCTCTTCTAAACGCTGGATTCGATTTATTCACGAAAGTGAAATGCCTGACTTTTTAATTGTTATATACCATGGTGGGCTTAATCAACTAAATAAAACATCAAATGAACGTGAACAAAATGTTAATGAAGCGGAAAAAATAATGCAAACTTTAGGCGTTATTGATTTATTAATCACTGGTCATCAACATCAAACATTCATTGGTAGAGATGATCAAACGCTTTATGTGCAAGCTGGACAAAATGCTGAACAACTTATCCATGTGAAAATAAACTTTAAAAAGCGCACAAATTCTTATGAATTAGAAAATGTCAATTCTAAAATCGTAGATCTAAATCATTATCCAGAAGACCAAGCATTATTAGATTTGACTTTTTATGATAGAAAAACAGTTTGTAATTGGAGTGAAGAAAGCATTAACGAAAATGCTATATCAGCTGAGGTAAACGGTTTGAGTGATGTTATTACAAAACCACATCCATTTACACAGTTATTGCATGATAGTATTCGGTTAGCCTATGATTATGATATATCGTGTGTGCACTTACCAACGAGTGGTGAAGAAGGACTCAGAGGCATCATTACAAATGAAGATTTATTCAATGCTTATCCTCATCCAGACGTTCCTGTTGATTTAACAATGAAAGGTCAACAAATTCACGATATTTTAGAATATTGCTATTCGCATATAGAATTTAGTGATGGTGCATTGAGTTTAACAATTGTAGATGAAACCTTATGTACGTTTTGGCAAGGTGTTCATTACACCATAGATATGAATGCTGAACCTTATCACCGTGTAACATTAGAAAATATTAAGTTGGATCATATGTATCGTGTAAGCATGACTGATTACTGCTATAGAAACTACAAGCAATATTTAGAAAATGCTGTCATACATGAAACCGGAGAAATTACAATGGTAGAATTAATTTCTAGAAATTTAAAAGATAATGATTACCATATTGAACAAAAACAAACATTTAACGTTATTATTTGATATGACACATAAAGTTTGAATGTCATCAATAACTATAAAAATGTCATGAAACCAAACAAAACGCCAATTTCTATATTATTTCAATAGAAGTTGGCGTTTATTTTCGTGCAGAGATCTTAAATGGTTAATCTCTTTTAAAATTTGGAAAAAGGGTTAATATCTCACCCTTTTTTCATATCATTCATAAGCCTGAGTTTCCGTTTCAATTTAACCGTGGAAAATTAATAGAATAACAACTGCAACAATTTGTGCTATTACAGTCGTAGCAATTCTGCGCGTATAATAATAGCTTAATGAAAGCACAATTTGAACGATAAACACAAAGAAAACAATCCACAATTTATCTAGATAGAAAAATAAAGAAGCAGAACAAATTGCTGTTATTAATACACTTAACCACATGGGGATGTTTAATTTGAGTAATTCTTTTTGTAATACTGTTCTCATATAGAGTTCATGACATGGTATTACAAATAATAATGTAACTAACATTTGCCATTTAAAATATACGCCTGTTCGCGTTAACTCTTTCATCAGTGCTGTATACTGAATATCTGATGAGATAACCGCTAAAATAAGCTGTACAATAATGAGCACGATACCAGTAATAATTCCTATCCCTAGAGATGTTAATAATCTTTTTGACTCAATATCTCTTTGGTAAAAGATATAACTGATACCTGCGATGAGCATGATACCAGTATAAAGGTACCAGTATTCTTGCTTTTCACCCCACATTATATATAAAATAATGTGAAATACGATAAAACTTACAATAAACCAGATTAAAGCGTTTGAAATTCTATTCATATAAACTATCCTTCTTGTTCGACGATTGTATATCGTTTGTGATTGATGACAGTTTTTTCAGGCAGGTCTAGATCATTGAAGTTTTCCATAATTGTTAAATCTACAATTACAGAGTTATCATTAATTTTTTCTACGCGGCCTTTTAAACCGTCATAAAATTCCACTATATTTCCGACTTCTGCAACAGTCATATTGAATCCTCCCTAGAAATGCTAACTAGATAGTATTATACAAAAAAACGACAGACAAATAAACAAATAACCTTTAAATATACAGTTATCATTCTTTTTTTAGAAAAATTAGTATAAATCAGTTAAATGATTGGCTTTTTTAACAAAAATATTGCATAAATAAGGTAAGGGCAATAAGAGGAAAAGGAGTGCAGTAAATGAAATTTATTAGTAATAATGATATTACCGATCCAACTTTAAATTTGGCAATGGAAGAATATGTTTTAAAGCACATGCCGAATGACGATAGTTATTTTCTATTTTATGTCAATCGTCCTTCAATTATTATTGGTAAAAACCAGAATACGATTGAAGAAGTTAATCAACCTTATATTGATGAACATGGTATAGATGTAGTCAGACGTATTTCCGGTGGCGGTGCCGTGTATCATGATACAGGTAACCTTAATTTTAGTTTTATAACAGATGATGATGGCAATAGTTTTCATAATTTTAAAAAGTTCACTGAACCTATTGTAGAAGCATTGAAATCGCTTGGCTTAGATGCTGAAATGAGTGGTCGAAACGATATTCAAGTCGGTAAAGCAAAAATATCAGGCAATGCGATGGTCAAAGTAAAAGACAGAATGTTTAGCCATGGCACTTTAATGTTAAACAGTGAATTAAATGAAGTTCAAAATGCTTTGCGTGTGAACCCTGCAAAAATCAAATCAAAAGGCATTAAATCTGTGAGAAGTAGGGTGGCCAACATCTCAGAATTTTTAACTGAACCATTAGATATTGATACTTTTAAAGAAA
Source organism: Staphylococcus sp. FSL W8-0271 (assembly GCF_038006605.1). Classification (NCBI taxonomy): domain Bacteria; kingdom Bacillati; phylum Bacillota; class Bacilli; order Caryophanales; family Staphylococcaceae; genus Staphylococcus; species Staphylococcus sp. FSL W8-0271. The sequence continues at coordinate 1,840,995 of NZ_JBBOVM010000001.1, read as the reverse complement.
TTATTTTAAAAACAATATTTGGTGAGGCGACACAAGTTGAAGAATATAAACTTTCAGACGAGGATTGGGCCAACATAGAGCAATTGAGTAATGAAAAATATCGAACTTGGGAATGGAATTACGGTAGAAATCCTAAATATAATTTTGAACGAGAAGAAAAATTTGAAAAAGGTTTTGTTCAAATTAAATTGGATGTTAAAAAGGGAAGAATTGAACATGCTAAAATTTTCGGTGACTTCTTTGGGGTAGGAGATGTTACTGAATTAGAACATGCATTGGAAGGTACATTGCATGACTTTGATAGTATAGAAGAAGCTTTAGCAGATTATGATATTTACCATTATTTTGGAGATATTGATAGATATGAGTTAATCAGATTAATGTCTTAAATAAACAATATAAAAGGTCTATTCGCTAACTATAATTAATTAGTGAATAGACCTTATTTTAAATGAATTATGACTAAATTAACCAACGAGATATGCCTCCAAATTTTTGTATTCTTCTGTATAACGTTTGAAATCATTCTCGTTTTTATTTTTAAGCGCATGATCGATGAGATTTTCTAGTTGTTGTTTACGTACATTCCTTAATGATTCATCAATAATTAATTCAATACCTAAGTCATTAATTGTAGATACAAAAGACTCTAAAGTATTGTACTTTACATGTGTATTATGTTTCATTGTCAACACAACCCCTCTATCTATATTTAAAATATATTATACAAGGTTTTGATTTTTAAATCAACGAATATTCTGACTTTTCCGAAAAAATAAGTGTAAAACGAAACTTTCAATAATTAAAAAACAGAAAAAGATTCGTAACTAAAATTTAATTGTAGAATATATAGAAATTATTTTATAATATAAGTTGATTTTAAAATGGTGGTGGTATATTATTTGAGTATCACCAAAACTGTAAGGAGGTTACAACTATGATACAACCGTATATTATTAAAAAAGGTGATATGACATTACAGCCGTGCCATTTGCCTGTTGGCCAATATGAAGGAACACGAGTACTAAGATATAAAGAAGACGAAAGTACGATAAAAGAACGCACCCACAAAATCATTGATCGTTCTTGTAGATTTTATGGTAGTAGCTATGTTTTTAAAAAAGAGGACACTATTCGTATTACAGGCATTAGTAGCAAGCCCCCAATTTTATTTACTCCATTATTTCCCACTTATTTTTTCCCAACACATTCTGATAGAAAAACACAAAACACGTGGATTAATATCCATTATGTTCAAAGTATCAAATCACTAAAAGATAAAAAGTGTAGAGTGAACTTTGTTGATAATCAATCTATCGTTGTGAACATCTCAGCTCATAGTATGCAACATCAATATTTAAATGGTATTTATTACTATTATATGATGGATAGAGCAGCAAGAGTTGCCACTTTTGATCCAGAGTCTCCCATAGATTATACAAAACCGCAATTAAATATATATGAAGCACTCGCTAAGTATTCTTTATTTGAAAGTAAATAGTAAAGTTTATTAAAAATATTAATGTAAAAGTAGAATATGCGGAATATTATATTAATTTAGTGTAAATGTTCTGCATATTTTTTTGTGATATGACTTGAAAATTTGCTATTAATTGATATAATAATATTTGTGCTTGATTAGAGATACTATTTATCCACAGTAGCTCAGTGGTAGAGCTATCGGCTGTTAACCGATCGGTCGTAGGTTCGAGTCCTACCTGTGGAGCCATTGGAAACGTACTCAAGTTGGCTGAAGAGGCGCCCCTGCTAAGGGTGTAGGTCGCGAGAGCGGCGCGAGGGTTCGAATCCCTCCGTTTCCGTATACAAACCTTGATGTGACAGGGTTTCAAGAGAGTAAGTGTCAAATATGTGTCAAGAGAATAATTCTCTGACACGTTGACCTTACTCTTTTTTATGTTCTTCAAGTAAGTGAGAATACGTGTCTAATGTTTGTGAAATCGTAGCATGTCCTAAACGTTTACTAATATATTCGATTGGTATACCTTTAGAAAGCAAATAAGAAGTGTGAGTGTGTCTTAAAGAATAAGATGTGAACATTATCATCATCTAATCCTACTTTGCCTTTTGCATGCTTAAACGCTTTATTCACTGCTGTATGACTTACAGAGAACAATTTACCATCAAATCTTAAAGGTAACTTAGATAATTTAGATTTAATTATCTCCGTTTCCGTAAAAACATAAGTGTGCATCCAAGTGAATACTTTGGATAAAAAAGAACGTTGATATGTCAACGTTCTTTTTATTTTGTTAAAAATAAATAAAAGCCAATTTTATATTTTTTAGCCAACCGATGGACAATTTGACCACTTTAAAATTAATGTTGTCTGTTTGGTTATCCAATTAGAAATTTAGGGTTTTATCTAGCTTATTATCTTCATTTGATTTTAATTCTTCATATAAATGATTAAATACTCTCAAAGTAATTTCAATGTTTGTATAACCTAATCTTTTGTTAACATTTTGTATTGAAAATTCTTTACTAATTAACACGGCACAAAAGAATTTAAAAATCTACTAAGCGATAGGGGAGACGAATAAACATAAAATATTGCCAATTATGGCTATAAAAAGTTAATTACTTAGTACTTTAACTATTAATACGATGAATGCTATTGGAATTGCTATGGCAAATAGAATTGCAAGGATAGTAAGAATTACAAATAAAGTTGTAAACATATAGAAAACTCCTTCATAAAGTTGATAAGTTAAGTACAACATATTGAAGAGAGCATTTAAACAAACCTTACAAGACTGTCATTTCTTCTTGTGTGTAAAATATTCAATTATTCCTATAACAATGAATACAGGTAGAAAGATTAATAATGTATAAGTGATAAGGCTCATATTAGCACTCCTAATGAATTGGATGTTAATATATTTGAAGATTTTGAGTAGTGTAAGTTAAATGAAATGACAAAATTGTCACATAAGTTGGAGAGCAATTAAATATAGAAGATAGATAAAAAACCACCCAGTTAAGGATGGGGAATGTTACTTATTCGTAAGTAATTTGATACCACGAATGATGTTAAAAAGGAAGAAAATACCTGCAATTAGTAATAAAAATATTCCTATTCCGAATGAAACATTAGATATTACTTCTTGATTGTCAAAAGGTTTATCGAAGACTTCTCGAGAAAAGATGAAACCTACATTTGCTAAGAAAAAGAAAATATTAACCCAAATGTGATTAAATAATGCTTTTCTACCATGTGTAGAAGTTGGCTTTTCAGCTAATATCCAAACTAATATTGGAAATATAATTGGTGCGAAAAGCATACTAAAATAACTTAGTGCAGATAAAATATTTTGACTTTTGTTAGGTTGTTCCAATTTAATCGCCTCCAACACAATTAAAACATTTTAAAAAATAAATTTGAAGCAATATATAAAACCTAACGATATTGTTAGATATGGGATAACATTTAAATTGCTAACACATTAGATCAATTAGTAATACAAGTAGAACAATGGAGTGTAGATAAAAACCTACAAAATGGTAATTCAGATAGGCGAACATTAAATTACTATGAAGAGGCTGGTAATATCGGTGCAACATTATCACATAACAAAATGGAAGATTTAAAAGATGGTAAAGGTAATACAGTATCCTCGTTAAGTTGACGTAAGTAATGCGTTGATTTAAGGGGGGGTTATGTCCGGATAATTTTCGATAAATATGTAATGGGAATTATGCGACAACATAAGCAAATTTTAGAAATAGTAATTGCTTTTCAGTAAAAAATAAAAGTAAGTTTTACTTAATATTTTAGATATGAATAGGGAGTAAGCAGAAAGTTAATTCATTAATATATTGTATTGTTTTCCGTTCTTGCAAGATAGCTGATAATACACTTTTACCTGAACTTCAGCTCATGCATAAGCCCCACTAACTCATTTAATTGAGATAGTGGGGTTTTATTTTTCTTATATTTTATGTGCAAATTTTATTTTGTTTTTTTACTAATTAAATTTCTAATGCCTCTTACAATATAACCGACAATCAGTGTTCTAAAAACACGTTTTATAATATTCATAAACTTTTACCTCCTAATCGAAACTCATACATGCTTCATACATACCTTTACCCATTTATTATCAGAGTAATGAAAATATATGAAATTTTTATGCGGTAGCTTAAAACTATTTTCCGAAAGTGATGAGTCTGTTTTCATCTGCTTTGTTAAAGAAAATTGTTACGATACCACTAATGATAGCAATAATATAAGGAATACCAGTCCAGAAAAATATTAAGTGAATAATACCTTGTAGTAATTGATTTGAGTAAAATTTATGGATGCCACACCATCCTAAAAGAAATGCAAGCACGACGTAAATGACTTTGTTTACTTTCATGTGTATAATGTCCTTTCGTAATCTAGATTATTATTTTAATTATCTCTTAAATAGTGGATTTGAACAAACAAAACAATGTGACAAAATTTGAGTTATAAAGTTGTTATTACATCGAAATTTTAATTTGATTCATATATAATAGAATTAATAATTGCTATAAATAAAGGAGAAATTAAATGATTAGAAAAGCTAAACCTAGTGACAAAAAAGATATTGCAGAATTATGTTATATCATTTGGAGTCAATTAGATATCGATATGGTAAAAGAAGTGGAAAAGTTTCGTTTGCTAAAAATAATGGAACAAAGCATGGTAGATGTAAAATATAGAGGACATATAAGTAATGTATGGGTGTATGAAATTGATGGCAATGTAGCAGGATGTTTAATTGCATATCCAGGCAATAAGGAATTAGAACTGGAACAAGCTTGGCTAGACATGGATTTAGAAGCCGATATAAAATCCTATGGCACACCAATGCCTATGAAAGAGGCTAATGATGATGAATGGTATATTGAAACTGTAGCAACATTTCCGCATTACCGTGGAAATGGTGTAGCAACGAAATTGATCAAACATGTCATTGCGAACTACCCAGATGAAAAATGGAGTTTAAATTGTGATATAGATAATCTTACAGCATTACGCGTCTATGAAAAATTAGGTTTTGAAATTGCGAGTGAATTTGATCTATATGGTCATAAGCATTATCACTTAGTACATATTTAGTGTATATTTGTTAAAAATAAAAATCGTCCATCAAATGAATGAAGAACGATTTTATATATATAAGAATAAATCTTAAAATCAGTTGTTATTAAATACCACCTAATAGGGCACTTATATAGATACCTAATGCATAAAGGAAACCAAAAAATGTATTAGTTTTTCCTGTAGCAGCCATTGCAGGCATCATTGTTTCAGGTGTGTCGTTCTTTTTAAATCTTCTAACTGCTTTGATTGGCATTGGGAATGACAATAAGGCTAGCAAGAAGAAAATTGAACCACCAGGTTTAAAGAAAGTAATGTAGATAACGAGTAAATAAGCAACGATATACATCAGTGCTAAAAAGCGTACAGCATTATTTTTCCCTAATAAAATGGGTAATGTTTTTCGACCACTTGCCTTATCTTTGACCCAATCCCTGATATTATTGCCCATGTTGATAAGACCGATTGTGATTACGATTGGAATGCTAATCCATACCGCTAAACTTTGTACGTTACCAGTTTGGATAAAGAAGGCAATTAAAATAATTATCATACCCATAAATATTCCTGAGAATAGTTCACCAAAAGGTGTCCATGAAATCGGGAATGGTCCACCTGTATATAGGTAACCTACTGCCATGCATACTAAGCCAATAGGTAGTAACCAGAATGAACTTTGGGAAGCGATAAATATACCTAAAATTGCTGCGATAATATAAAATGTTATGGCTAAGTTCATGACTAATTTTGGACTCATGCCATTTCGCACAATTGCGCCACCGATACCTACTGAAGTATGGTCATCTAAGCCTTTTTTAAAATCATAGTATTCATTAAACATGTTTGTAGCCGCTTGGATAAGTAAACATGCCATTAGCATAGCAATGAATAAGCTAAGCTTTAGATGATCTTCACTACCTAGAAGGAATATTTTTGCAGTTGCAGTGCCTACTAAAACTGGAACTACTGCAGCAGTCAAAGTGTGCGGCCGCATTAGATGCCAGTATTTTCTGACTGTTGAATATTGTTGGTATTGAGATGCCATAATAATTTACCTCGAATTCTTTTAATATAATTAATTTTTATCAAATTAATTTTAATAGAAGAAGTTGTAAAGGTCAACTTACGTAAAAAATGTCTACATGAAATAAGCTGAAAAACGTACACAGATTGTGAAAAGTGGTACAATATTATAATGAGTGTAAACAGATAATGAAATGAAAGAAGTGAAATAGATGACTTTAGATGACAAGGAAAGTGAAATTGTCGAAGCGGTATACGAAAGTAACCAAACTTGGGTTTCTGTAGAAGCAAAATTAGATTATGAACTAGAACCTACATTATTATTTCATTTAACCGAAGATTGTGCAGGAGACCGTTTTTATTTCAAGAAAAATGACAACGAAACTTCATTCTTTGGCTATCATGCTATTACGAGATTTAAAAACGATTTTGAAAATAAACAATCCATTTTTCGTGAGTGGGAAAAGTATAAAAATGATATTGAGTTAATACATCCAAATTCTGAAAAACATCATTTGAAAATCTGTGGCGGTTTCCAATTTTCAACACACAAATCAGGTGATGAATGGCGCGAGTTTGGCATTAATCATTTTGTCTTGCCTGAAGTACTCGTCACGATGGAAGCGGGACAATCTTTTATAACGTATACTGTAGAAGCTGATAAGTTTGAGATGGACGCTTTCTTAGCAATTATTGATAAACTTACGCAAATGGACGTTCAACCTAATGATGAAATAGGGGAAATTAAAAGAATTGATGATATCTATAAAGACGAATGGCGTGACCTAGTTAAAGATACAATTGATATTTTAGACGAAAATAAAAAAATTGTACTTGCAAGAAAAAGACTTATTATGTTTGATAAAAACATTAACATTCCATATATATTAAATAGGGCAATGCAGGGTGAACATAATAGCTATTTATTTGTGCTTGAATCAAAGGACAGCGTGTTTTTCTCTCAGACCCCTGAGCAATTAATGGAAGTAAAAGATGATGTGCTATCAACTAAAGCAGTTGCAGGTACGATAAAAAGAACACATCGAGATGACATAGATAAGGCAAACATTGATGCATTTCTAAATGATAAAAAGAATTTAAATGAGCATCATTTTGTTGTGAAAAGCATATTAAATGATATTAAGCCTTATGTAGAGCAAATAGCGTTTAATAAAAAACCACAAATTTTAACGAACGATCATTTATATCATTTATATACAAAAATTGAGGGACGTTTAATCCAGAATTCATATATTGGATTATTGGATAATCTTCATCCTACACCAGCATTAGGTGGTTATCCTAAAGAAGAAGCTATTTCTTATATAGAAAACAATGAATTTGGTACTCGAGGCTTATATGGCGCTCCGGTAGGTTATATTGATATGTATGATAACTGTGAGTTCATCGTAGCGATTCGATCTATGTTAATTAAAAAAAATCAAGCTACTTTGTTTGCTGGGTGCGGTATTGTACAAAATTCTGACGCTGATAGTGAAGTAGAAGAAACTGCTGTTAAATTCAATCCGATGATGAAAGCTTTAGGAGTAGAGAAATATGAATAATTACACAGATGCTTTAACAAAACAAGTTTTTACATTAGTTTCAGAACTATATGCATATGGCATAAGAGAAGTGGTAATAAGTCCTGGTTCACGTTCAACGCCTTTAGCTATTGCTATAGAGGCACATCCTAAGCTAAAATCTTGGATTCATCCAGATGAACGTAGTGCTGCTTTTTTTGCAATGGGGTTAATGAAAGGCAGTGAAAGACCAGTTGCAATTTTATGTACATCAGGTACTGCGGCTGCCAATTATACACCTGCGATTGCAGAAAGTAATTTAAGTCATTTACCATTAGTCATTTTGACGAGTGATAGACCACATGAATTAAGGGAAATAGGTGCACCTCAAGCGATAAATCAAACAAATATGTTTGAGAATTATGTTCAATATCAATTTGATTTTCCAATAGCGGATGCTGATGAAGAGCAAGATTATTTGTTAGACACGATAAGTTTTCAAATGCAAAAAGCAAGTCAATATTTTTATGGGCCACATCGTGGACCCATACATTTGAATTTGCCATTTAGAGAGCCATTAACACCGAACCTAGAAAAAGTAGAATGGCTAAGTTCAGATAGCAAGATATTGCCACATTATCAAAAGACAGCAAGTTTGAATGAAATTAAAGCGATTATGCAAAAACGCAAGGGACTTATTGTTGTAGGTGATATGCAGCATCAAGATGTCGATCAAATACTTACTTTTGCTACGATTCATGACATGCCTATATTAGCAGACCCTTTGAGCCAATTACGTAAAGAACATCATCCTAATGTAGTGACAACTTATGATTTATTGTATAGATCAGGATTATCTATAAATGCTGATTTTATTATTCGCGTAGGTAAACCAGTGATTTCTAAAAAAGTAAATCAATGGTTAAAAGCCACAGAAGCGTTTCAAATATTAGTGCAAAATAATGATCAACCAGATGCATTTCCAAAGGTACCACATGTATCTTACGAAATGTCGGCCAATGATTTCTTTAGACAACTTTCTGAAATTCCTACTGTAGAACGCAAAAATTGGTTACAAAAATGGCAATCATTAGAGAAACAAGCACATATTAAAATCAAAGACCATTTGAGAACTGCTACAGATGAATCTGCTTTTGTAGCGAATGTATTAGATAAATTAACGAAAGAAGATGCGCTGTTTGTTAGCAATAGTATGCCAATCCGTGATGTCGATAATTTATTTGTAGATTGTGAAGCAGAGGTTTATGCTAATAGAGGAGCTAATGGCATAGATGGTGTTATTTCTACTGCGATAGGGATGGCGGCACATAAACGCGTAACATTATTAATAGGTGATTTAGCATTCTATCATGATATGAATGGTTTGCTCATGTCAAAACTAAATAATATCAACCTAAATATTATACTCATAAATAATGATGGTGGCGGAATTTTCTCTTTTCTACCACAAAAATCGGCAGCTGATATATATTTTGAAAGACTTTTTGGTACACCGACAGGATTAAACTTTGAACATGCTGCATTACTTTATGATTTTTCTTACAGACGTTTTGAAACAATTGAGACTTTTAAATATGCTGAACTATCAAAACTTGGTGCACATATATATGAAATCATTACAAACCGTGATGAGAATTTAAACCAACACCAAAATCTCTATTCGAAATTGAGTGATATTATCGATGTTACATTATAAATTTCATCAAGCTACAAATAATTCAAAAGATTTGCTCGTATTATTGCATGGATTTATAAGTGATCAATCGACATTCGATGAACATATCAAAACGTTCACAGATGAAATAAATGTACTAACTATTGACTTACCAGGCCATGGCCTTGATCAATCAAGTGAAAATCATACTTGGGATTTTGAATTTATTTGCCAATCATTAGATGATGCATTAACTTCATTTAAGTCATCATATCGTATTTTTTTACATGGTTATTCTATGGGTGGTAGAATTGCGTTATATTACGCACTCCATGGAACCCATCACTTAGATGGTTTAATATTGGAAAGTAGTTCACCAGGTATTGCAGATGAAGATGATCGCATAGAAAGAATACAAATTGATCAGGCGCGTGCAAAAGTTTTAGAAATAGCTGGATTAGAAATTTTTGTAAATGATTGGGAAAAATTACCTTTATTTCAAAGTCAGTATAGTTTAAGTACAGAAATAAAACAAAAAATTCGTCGAATGCGATTGCAACAAAACCCTATGCGATTAGCAAAAGCTTTAAGAGACTATGGCACTGGCCATATGCCTAATTTATGGCCAAAAATAGCAAACATTACAGTTCCAACGTGTATAATTGTAGGAAGTTTAGATGAAAAATTTATAAAAACTGCTTATAATATGTGCGATTTAATACCGGAGACGAGGTTATATGAAATTAATGGTAGTGGTCATACTGTACATGTGGAAGAAATGACAGAATTTGATAAAATAGTGTTAGGTTTTATTTTTAAGGAGGAGCAAAATGACTAGACAATGGGAAACAATTAAAGAATATAAAGAAATTAAGTATGAATTTTATAACGGCATAGCAAAAGTAACCATCAATAGACCTGAAGTTCGTAATGCATTTACACCAAACACAGTACAAGAAATGATAGATGCTTTTACAAGAGCTAGAGATGACCAACGTATTTCAGTTATTGTCTTAACAGGTGAAGGTGAAAAGGCATTCTGTTCAGGTGGAGACCAAAAAGTACGTGGCCATGGTGGTTATGTTGGTGATGACCAAATTCCTCGTCTTAATGTTTTGGATTTACAAAGACTTATACGTATTATTCCAAAACCAGTAATTGCGATGGTTAGAGGATATGCCATCGGTGGCGGAAACGTCTTGAATGTTGTTTGTGACTTAACAATCGCTGCAGATAATGCAATATTTGGTCAAACAGGACCAAAAGTAGGATCATTTGATGCTGGTTATGGTTCAGGATATTTAGCTCGCATTGTAGGACATAAAAAAGCACGTGAAATTTGGTATTTATGCCGTCAATATAATGCTAAAGAAGCTTTAGATATGGGCTTAGTAAATACCGTTGTACCTTTAGCAGATATAGAAGATGAAACAGTAAAATGGTGTGAAGAAATCATGCAACATTCTCCTACAGCATTAAGATTTTTAAAAGCGGCTATGAACGCTGATACTGACGGATTAGCAGGATTACAACAAATGGCTGGCGATGCTACGCTATTGTATTATACAACTGACGAAGCTAAAGAAGGTAGAGATGCGTTTAAAGAAAAACGTAATCCTGATTTTGACCAATTCCCTAAATTCCCATAAGTAAAATTGCTTAATAGCAATACAACAATAAATATAATGTGCTGTGACTATAAGTTATAAAGCTAAACTAAACAAAAACGCTAATTTCTATTAAATAATATAGAAATTAGCGTTTTTTTATTAATATTCGCTTTTTATGATTTTACATATAGTGACAGGTATTAAGAATAAAAAGCTTGTAAGCTTATAAATCCAATATTTATAGAATATTCATTTCACTAAGGAAAAAATTAAAATATAATATGAGAGTTCAGATTTTTAATTAATTATTAAAAATCAATTAAAAAACATGTAAAATGAGTGAAATTCGTTTTCAGAATATTCTATTGACTAATATTATTGATGTTAAAAGTTTTAAACATTTTATTATTATATTTGACACAAAATAAAATTTCTATTAATATAATAAAAAAGGACAGAGGAGAGTAATTGAATGGCACTATATAAAAATAAAGACCTTATGAAGGATATGTGTTTTCTGTATTATGTTTCTAGTAAAGAGATAGTAAATAAGTTTAATAAACACCTAAAGCAGTATGATATTAGCTTTCCTAATTATGTAGTGATGTTACATATAGAAAATTGAAATCCTGTATTTATAAAAACATTATGCAATCAGTTATATTTAGATTCTGGTACAATAAGCCCAATTATTAAAAGGCTCGAAAAAAAAGGATTAATTGAACGCATGAGAACAGAAGAAGACGAACGCAGAGTCAAAGTACAATTGACAAAAAAGGGAAATGGATTAAAAGAAAAATTTGAGCAAATTTCAGAAGAAGTTTTAAAACAGTTTAATATGAGTTCTGAAGATATAGATATATATTATAAGTTGATGAAAAAGTTCGCTGAAAAAAACATCTATCAATAAAATGTATATATCTGAAAAATAAATCATAGTATAAAAGAAGCCCATAAATGAATATTCTCTGAATTTCATTTACGAGCCTCTTTTATATCGTATTTCCTAAAATGTATATGCTTTTCGGGAAATTCACCTCTATTTAAATTATGTAGATATTTACCAGAAAAGTCCCTTTCAAATGCCTCATTACAACGAATCACTTTATATACATGAATTTGATTTATCACTGCAATGGTTGATTGTATGTTACAGTTTATCAATTTTTATGCTCTAGACTGATGTTGGATGTTAATGCGCATAAAAAATAATGTATATATTCAATTAGGTTTTTGGCTCAAATATTGAATACATATATAGGCATAGTTACCATTGATAAAAATATTTTAACTACAAATTAACATATTTTTATTCATAGTATTCTTTTATATAAAGCTCTAATCTTCTCATAGCCTCTTTTAAAGCATCGAGTTCATAGGCGTAGGAAATACGTACATGACCTTTACCGATATCTGTAAAAGCAGAACCTGGTACCATTGCAACATGTGCTTTTTCAAGTACATCTACGCAAAAATCAAAATCATTTTCAGTGAAATTTTCAATACTTGGAAAAATATAAAAAGCACCTTCTGGTTTAGCGTCGAGTTTAAAACCTAAAGTTTGAAGTTTTGTGATTAAAAAGTCTCGTCTTTCAATATATGCTTTATTCATATAGTGAGGCGCGTCTAATCCTTCGTTTAATGCTGCTATACAAGCAATTTGAGCAGGTACATTAGCACATATACAATTATAAGCATGCATATATGTTAACTTTTCAATTAAATATTCAGGACCTATTAAAAAACCAATACGAATACCGGTAGCAGAGTGTGATTTGCTTAATCCACTTACAAGCAACAATTGATTACGTATTGATTCAAATTCAGCGAAAGAAGTGTGTTTATTACTAAAAGTATTTTCTGCATAAATTTCATCACTAATGATAAAGATTTCTTCATTTTTTAACGCTTCTGTAAGTGCATGAACTTCATCATAAGTTAAAATGACACCGGTTGGGTTAGTCGGATAATTTAAAAGAATTGCTTTTGTTTTTGGTGATATATTTTGTTTGATTGCTTCAGGCGTTATTTTGAAATCTGATTTTGTAGTGTCGATATATACTGGGATTCCACCTAGTGTTTTAATTAATGGGATATAACCTGCATAAATAGGACCAGGAATCAATATTTCATCACCTGGGTTAATTATGCTTCTTAAGGCTGTGTCTAGTGCTTCACTAGCACCATTTGTAATAATGATTTCATCAGAACTATAATGAAAATCATAGCGCTGTTTAAAATAATGACTGACTGCATTACGTGTTTCAAGTAACCCTTTGTTATGGGAATATTTTGTTTGGTTTTCTTTTATTGCATTAATATATGCGTTTTTTACGACATCAGGCATAGGAAAATCTGGTTGTCCGATTGTTAAATTGATACAATCATCAATATCTTTAATTTTATTTGAAAATTGCCTAATACTTGGTGCCGTTAAATATTTAGAATTGTCGTTTAAAGATAACTTCATTGTTTTTCACCTCAAAATAAAAATACCGATCTGTAGATAAATAAGTATGATTAGCTTTTAATATCAAATTAATACTATCATAACATATTTGAATCAACTACAAATCGGTTGAATATTGTATTAATCTTTAAAGTTGGCAGGGGATTGTAAGTTTATGACTGGGTTGGTCCACTTAGATATAAATCTTGTTGATAATAGATATACAATAATACTTGTGAGTAAGATTAGATATATATATGTCATTATAGAAATCTGATCTTTAAATGGATAAATATCAAAACCACGAATAATCCCAATTACAATGCCGTGTAGTAAGTATACATACATAGTGCGACGTCCGATATATGTGAAAAATCTTTCTTTTTCAGGTACTAAATTAAGGAAAGAAAACATTGTAATTAAAATAATAAAGTATAATAGCAATCGTTTAATTGGACTATATAAATCTTGTTTACCTTCCAGTGACATATACGGTGAATCTCCTAAAAGCCAATCAGCGTTTATAGGATGTAAAGTATAAATGATATAAAAAAGGAGTAGAATGCTGACAGCGATTGGCATGAATTTTTTACTTCTTAATAAGCGTGTATGCTCACTAGTAAATAAATAACCTAAATAAAAAATAGGAAAGAACATGATTGTTCTTGAAAAACTTAAATAATTGTCGATATCATCTGAATAACCTGCAAATAAAGAAATAATGATGGATATTGGTAATACAAAATATGGTTTAAAATCTTTGACTATAACTAATATGACATGGAAGAAGAATAATGTAAGTAAAAACCATAATGCAAATACAGGGTCAAATGGATCAAATTTAACACTGTCTTCTTTTCCTGTGAAATAGTAGTAAAAGGTGAAAAAGCCAAAGAAAATAAAATAAGGTATCAATAACTTTTTTGAAACTTTTTCTAGATAACCAGCCTTGCCTGCTTTTTTAGCAAAATAACCTGAGATGAATAAAAAGCATGGCATATGGAAACTATATATAGTTAAATAAAGTGACGAAAGATATTGACTTTCTTCAGTATATGGTTGTAATAAATGACCAAATACAACAAGAAATATTAATATCATTCTCGCATTGTCAAAGAAATAATCTCTTTCTTTTATCTGTGTCATGTAGTTGCTCCTTTTTTAATGCTGGTAAAAATTTATAATCACTGTTACTAATTTATTATAAAACATATGACAAATGCAACAAAACCGACTGTTTTGTAGATTATTATTGTATATTATGAGGAATAACATTATAATATTAGAAAATAAAATAATAAATTTAAATGCTATTGAACATTTTAATTAAAGTAGTGGAGATGAAACAACATGTATAAACAACTAGAACAATTAATTACACTTACAAGTAATGATTTAAATTTAGTCAGTAGAAGGTTCGGTCAACGGACAGATTTAACTTCCGAACAGTTAGAAATGTTAAGAATTTTGTATCATTATAATGTGCTATCACAGTATGATTTAACAATGAAAATTAATAAAGAGCAGTCTATAGTGTCTAGGTGGATCAAAAAATTATGCCATATGGGCTATATTACTAGTAAACAGTCAAATAAAGATTTAAGGTGTAAGGATTTAATGATTACAGAAAAAACAAAAGCCCTTGTCCAGCAAATTAACGAGGTTAGGGTAGCTTTGATAGAAGCAAGATGTCAAAGTTTAACATCAAATGATATTGAAAATTTAAATTACTTATTAAACAAATTAAACAATCATCATAATTATATAAAATAGACGATAAACAATCGCTAAAATTTCTCGTAGAATTTTATAAAAATTAAAGTGACTGTAACAAAAATTTCATGATTAACACATAGAACTAATCCTTATGAATAAGGATTAGTTCTTTTTAACATTATAAAGCTCAAATAAATTAAAACGTTTGGAAACAGAAACGTAAAATTCATAATTAATAATTAAAAAAGAGTGTGCCTTACCAAAAAAGTTATTGTCATAGGCTTTTAAAGGTTCCTATGACAATTTGGAAAATGTGTGTTGTTATAAAATGAAAAAGACAATATGACTAATAAACAGAATCATAGGCTTTAGTTAGTAATAGAATTACTGAAATGCATATATTATATAAAAAATAAACCTTAGGTAAAATTTCACCTAAGGTTTATCTATATTTTTAAATATACATATTTATGGTTTCTTGTTATTTATATGTGTTTACATCAAAATATTTGCCTAATTTATTCATAGAATCATAGAACCCTTTAATACGTGTAGCATTATGAGATGCCCATGCTACATCAGTTGCATATTGATGAACACCTGGATTATCAGGATTCCAACGCATTTTATATAAAGTGTTTTGCCCTTGATTGATATATGAATTAGCGATGAATTTAGCGCCACCGACAATTGCTTTTTTAACAGTATCCCAACCATTATTTTTAGCGGTAGCAAAACCTTGTTTTACAGGATCTTTATCAACAGCTCCAATACCGAACATATTATAATATTTTTTAGCACCATTAGTAACAACTTTATTATTTACTACGTCGCCACCATTAGCAAGCTTAGAAGTTCCGTTTCCAGTTTCAAGCAGGGCATGGGAAACTAAGTAAACTTCATTGATGTTATAAGTTTTTGCAGCTTCACTAAATGCTTCACCTTGACCTTCTAATATACCTTTACCAACTAGTAATTTATCTAAATCAGTACCAGAAATATTTTGAGATTTATCTAGTCGTAAGAATTGGTATTTTTGGGTTGGATCTTTAGCAAGTTTACTACTATTCATAGCATTTTTAATCTCACTCGTTGTTGCATCTTCCCATTTTCCAGGTGTACGTTGAATTTGAGGTTTGAATTTCAAACCATGTTGTAACGCGACAGCCTGATCTAAAGTAAGATTAGATTTATAATATTTTACGAGCTCTTTACGCAAATCACTTTCTTTAATCCAAACAATTTTACCGTTTGATAACTTACCATGATACCAAGTTACACCATTAATGATTTGTTTTTCAAAAACAGTAAAGATGCTTTCATGGAAACCTTTTAATGATCCAGCTGATTTTGTAACGCTAGGATCCAAGTAATAATTACCATTTGCATTGTAAATAACATAGTCGAATTTTTGTGGTGTGATAGCTGATTGTGTTTGAGCTTTATTTAAATCTTTAGCTGAAATCCATCCAGTTTTATTATTTACATTTCCATATAGATATTCATCTTTATCAACAAACACAGATTTTGATGCGTTAAATTTACTATTTTTAATATTATTTTGAGTATCTAATTGTTGAGCTTTTGTACCCCATGGAATTGCATATAAACCATTGTTCGTTGCTTTTACAGTATATTGTCCACTTTTAGCTTTTGTTTTACTTAGGTCACGAGTATTTATATCTTTAGTGTTAACCCAACCAATAGGTGTATTTTGTTTGGTATTTTGAATTAACACATAAGTGTTATTACCTTGCGTACGTTGTTTAGTTACAGTATACGTACGACCAGCAAATTTCGATGCATTTTTACCTTTTTTATCATAAACAGTTGTTTTAATACCAGAATTATTTGTATTTAATTGTCCGATTTTACTAACAGATGTCGTAGCAGTAGCAGTAGCTTTTGTAACTGCTTCTTTAACAGTGATATCAGCTGTTTGCATCCAACCCAAGTTAGTATTTGTTTTATTATCTGTAATTAAATAAAATGAATTATTTCCTAATGTAGCTTTTTTACTTAATTTATAAGTTTTACCATTAACATAAGATTTTTGAACACCTTTTTTATCATATACAGATGTATAAACACCATGATTTGTCTTAGCCACTGTACCTTGTTGATTTGTAAGTGTATTGACAGTTAAATGATTATTTGTAGTAGGGGACGTAGCTGTTTTACTTGTCGAAGTTAATTTACTTAAGCTTACCCAACCAGATAAATTGTTTACTGTACCATAAACATAATTTGTTTTGCCAATTTGCTGTTGTTTTGATGCTTTGAATGTTTGACTAGAACTACCTGAAACTGTGCCTGCTTTTTGAGAACTAGTGCCCCAAGTTACAGTATAGATAACTTCATCTGGTTTGATTTTATAGGATTGGTTGTTTTTAACAACGGACTTAGCAGAGTTATAACTGACATCATTTTGATGTACCCATCCTATTAAATCACCTTTATTATAATCAGAAACTAAGTAAAAGTTTTTGTTTCCTAAAGTGGCCGATTTTGTAACTTTTAATGTTTGATTTGTTTTACTTGTTTTCTTACCATTTTGATCATAAACAGTGGTATATAAACCATCATTACTTGTATTTATACGACCAACACCGTTGTTAGTTGATACTGTTAATTTACCAGTATTAGTAGATGGTTTTGTAGTAGAACCAGAACCACTTGACTCGTTTTTGCTTCCACTTGTACTTCCAGATGAAGTGGTACCCCAAGCAGCAGCTTTACCTGTTTTAATTAAATATTTTTCATAAATTAAATCATAAAGTTCATCATAACTATAGTTATGGTTAGCTAAATAACCATGGGGATCGATATGGTCTGATCCACCTAAATAATTACTTACAGCTTTATGCGTCCAAACAGTTCCAACACCATCGTACTCAGCGCTGTCAGGAGCAAGTCCATAATATTGTAGGTTTGTAGCTGCATAGTCTGCATAGTTAGTGATTGAACGCGCAAATGAATCATAGTCGTGTGTATGGACTAATTCTACATGAATAAAGCGATCGTTTGCAGCTGGGCCAGCTCCCCATGCTAAGTAATCTGTATTAGCTGTTTCAATGATACGATTACCATCTACATAGGCATGTACAAATGCGCTATTATAATTATTTTTCATGTAATTAATTTCACCAGTAATTGTTGAATTATCGTTCGCAGTATCATGCATAACGATACCTTCAGGTTTACCATAACGATATTGGTATTTTGGTAAATAACTTGCAATATCTTGTTCATAATTAGGTGCTTTGAAGTTGTTTTTACGAATATAATTATTTATTGATGAATTTACTTTTGGCGTGTATTTAGGTAATGAACTTTTAGTTGTAGATTCTTTAGTGACAGCTGATCTGGTAGCTATAGTAGGAGTGCTAACTGATCTAGTCATTCTTAATTTTGGTGTTGCATCATTTTTATAAACTTGAACTGTTTTAGGTGAAGTATTTATATCTGAATCTAAAGTATTAACCTTTTCAGTTTGCGCTTCTTTGTCAGACTCATTTGTAGTAGTTGACTCGTTAGAACTTACCTCTGTATTAGAAGCCTCTGAATCTTTATCGATTTGAGCAACGTCAGTGTTGTCGTCTTTGTCTTCAGAGCTGTTAGAAGTATCATGATTTTTGTTTTCTTTATCAGAAGTTGATTCGTTAGAACTTATCTCTGTATTAGAAGCCTCTGAATCATCATCATTTTGAGTAACGTTAGCGTTAACGTCATTGTCTTCAGAGCTGTTAGAAGTATCATGATTTTTGTTTTCTTTATCAGAAGTTGATTCGTTAGAGCTTGCCTCTGTATTAGAAGTCTCTGAATCATCATCATTTTGAGTAACGTTAGTATTGTCGTCTTTGACTTCAGTCTTGTTAGAAGCATCATGATTTTCGTTTATTGCATCAGAAGTTGAATCGTCAGAGCTTACCTCTGTAATAGAGGCCGCTGAATCATCATCATTTTGAGTAACGTCAGTGTTAACGTCTTTATCTTCAGAGCTGTTAGAAGTATCATGATTTTTGTTTTCTTTATCAGAAGTTGATTCGTTAGAGCTTACCTCTGTATTAGAGGCCGCTGAATCATCATCATTTTGAGTAACGTTAGTGTTGTCGTCTGTATCTTCAGAACTGTTAGACGCAACCAGATTTTCATTTTCGGCATTAGAAGAAGGTGCCTCTGTATTAGAAACATCGGAATCATTATCGTTTTGAGCAACATTAACATTATCATCTGTAACACTAGAAACATCATTACTTTCATCTTGAGCACTTTCATTTTGAGCGTCAGTTGCTAATTGTTCAGTATGAGCCTCTGTGTAATTGTTGATGTCAGAATTATTTTGGTCTTCTTGATTTTGAGTAGGATATGTATTTTGACTTGATGTGTCTTTATTAAGTTCGTCTAACTGTGCATCATAATTTTCAGGTTCATCAGATTTAAGCTCTTGCACTTGACTTGGATCATTGTATGTTTGTGTTCCTGAAATATTTGTCGTTGGATTACTTACTTCAGATTTTATTTCTTCGCTTTGTTTTATGGTATTTTCATCATTTAACACATTTTTATTTGATTTCTGATCTTGTGTATTATCAGCTGCATGTGCATAATGGGTTGTCAAAGCTGTACCTGCTAACGTCAATGCAACTATTGAAGGTACCTTATAATTCAACTTTTTATTAGTCATTTAACTGCCCCTTTTATTATTAATATTTAATACCATTATAATACGAAGATAGTTTAAGTGAATTGATTTCATAGATTTGTAATATAAAATTAATCTTATTAAGACACTATAAAAGAAGATATAATTTAAAAAAGGCGGAAATACGCCTAATTTTAAATATATTAAAATATTACACTCTTTAGAATGTTACATTGTAAAGATGTACATTAAATACAACTTTATTAAATTCTTTAGCTTAAATTGTTTTATTCATTAAGATATGTTCAATATTTTCTTCTAAGAAAATATCACCTGAAGCCTTATAACCTAAAGATTCATAAAAGCGTTGTGCATGGCATTGGGCATTAAGCGTTAACATATCATACCCTTGTTCTTTTGCTACTGTTTCAATGAAAAGCATTAAACCTTTGCCATGACCTGATTTTCTATGTGATGGTAATATTGCTACGCGCTCAATTTTTGCTCCATTTTGATAGGGTCTAAACCTTCCAGTTGCAAAAGGGGAGTGTAGTTCATCATAACCTATGACATGAGTAGCGCTAGATTCAAATTGATCTATTTCATTTTCAAGCGGGACTCCTTGTTCACGAACAAAAACTGCTTTTCTAATTTCATATGCGTCATCTAACATTTTAGATGTAGTAACTACTTCGAACATGATAAAACCTCACTTCTTTTAAATATAATAAAACTACCCTATCACAATTATAATGTAATAGGGTAGTTATTTAATGAATTATTGAGCTTCTTGACGTACTAATGCAGTATATTGCCAAAAAATTCTCATTTGTGCAATATTCCAATTGTTCATGCCCATGGTAAAACCTGACGGCCTAAATAAATTAACATCTGTTACTTCAAGCGCTGCTGCAATTAAATATTGTAGCGGTACACTGAGTTCTTTCATTGTTTCAGTTATACCATTTTGATCATAAACCCAAGAAAAAGGTAGTTCTGATTCAAAAACATCAACTTTATCAAAAATTTCAGGTAGGGCTATGATATAACATGCACCATCTACAACGGGATTGGTTTCACTATCCTTATAGTAGATTCGTAAAGCTTCATAGTTTTCACGATGTGCGTGATTAACATAGAAAAATTCATTTCTAAAAAGTGCCATATCTTTACTATGGATTAATTGTTGTTCTAAAACGTTAAACATACCGTTTATATTCGCTAATTTTTCATATGTTTTTCGTGACATGTCGCGATCTCCTCTCTACAGCTTAATATAAATTTGTTTGCAATTCTTGCGTGTTTTGTTGTTGATTAGGATCCTGTTGCTGTTGATTAGGATCTATTTGTTGGTTTGAATCAGGTTGTTGATATGAATCGTTTGGTTGCTGAGTTGTTTGGTTATTGTCTTGTTGATTCATATTATCTTGTTGGTTTTCATTTGTTGAATTTGGGTCTTGTGAATTTGAATTATTTTGTTCTGATTGTGAATTTGAATTGTCTTCATCTTGTTCAGAGCTATCTTTTTGATTTTTACGTAATAAGCTACTGTCAATTTCAGTTTGTGGTACGAGTGTACCATAAAAGTCGATAACGCGTTTATTCAAGAAATCATCTGTATCCTTAATTTTAGGTAAATTTAAATCGCTGCGCAAAAGATTTGCAGTATCTTTTATATTTTTAATATTAGGATTATAGTAATAAACACCATTCAAATAATCATCTTGACCTTCTAGTTGTTTACTTTTAATTTTAACATCATCTTTTAAGTAAGAAGTGGCTAGTGCTTTTACTTCTTTATAACTTAAATTATGTTTAGCATTTTTTCCTACTATTTTAATTACATCATCTAATTTACTGAAAGAATCTGCCTTTTGAGCTTTAATAAATAACTTTTTGATTAAATCCATTTGTCTTTGGCCACGTTTTAAGTCTGAATCTTGATGACGTGTTCTTGCAACTGCTAAAGCTTCATCTCCATTTAGCTTTTGATGTCCTTTTTTCACTTTAATTTTCCCAGTATCGTTTGTATTTGGTTCAGAAATATTATATGGAACATCATATTCAATACCACCGAGTTCATCAACGGCATCTACGAATGCTTCCATGTTAATTCTTACATAATAGTCAACAGGAACATTCAATGTAGCTTCTACAGAATCCATAGAAGCTGTAGGGCCATCGTAGGCATGTGCATGTGTGATTTTATCATAATAACCAACTTCTGGAATGTAACTAATCGTATCGCGTGGAATACTTAGCATTCGAATTTGTTCTTTATCTGCATTAAAAGTAGATAATATCATTGCATCAGTTCTTGATTGTTCAGTACTTTGACCATTTTTTTGGCGACCGCTATTATCATCAATACCTAAAAATAAAATAGAAATTGGATCTTTAGAGGGGTTTATTTTCGATTCACGAATACTTGATTCTCTTGATGTATCACTCGTATTCAATGAATGCTCAAAGGCACCTTGTGATGATTTAAGCAATAAAATGGCAAATATAACTGGAACAACTACAAGAATTAAAGATAGAAATATTAAAAAGTATTTTAAAAATTTATTCATGTATGAAGCTCCCTATCGTATGTGATTTTGTGTATATTACAATATTAATCTAGTGTTAAATTTTTGGTTGTTTCATTAAAATATTGTAAAGAGAAATTTGTACTATAACTTATAATTTTATAACTAACATAAAAAAATATCAACTAAGAATTTATCCTACTAAAGTTTGAATTATAAATTAGCATATAGATTAGCATTAAAATATTCTTAATGATAATAATATAAGTAATGAAAAGAAAATCAACATAGCTAAAAATGATTTATTTATGAACATACGATATAATTAACATATGTTAAGCGTTATTGATCATTGATAACATTAATATTTTATTAAAGTAAAATTTTTAAACAGAGAGTTTAAATTCAAAACGATTTTTGGTATTTATTAAATCAATTCGACGATGAGATAATACCTTGTGAATAATTGATTAATATATTGGAATTTCAAGGAGGATATAACCATGAAGTCAGAATGGTTGGATAAATTAGATGAAAGTTTAGTGAAAACATTTTATGAAGCACAGACCGACAAAGAAATAGAAGAAGGGTTTAGTGGAAATTTAACGTTTGGCACTGCAGGTATACGTAGTACCTTTGGTTTAGGACCGGGGAGATTGAATGCATTTACAATTCGCAAAGTAGCATTAGGCTTATCACAATATTTGAAAGAAAAATATGATAATCCATCCGTCGTAATCCATTTTGATACAAGATTATTATCTAAAGCATTTTCAGAGGAAATGGCATCTGTTTTAGCTCAAAATAATATTATTACGATCTTATCAGAAAATTATAAATCTACACCAGAATTATCATTTGCGGTTAGGTATTTAAAATCAAGTGCAGGTGTGATGATCACTGCCAGTCATAATCCTAAAAACTATAACGGTATTAAAATATACGATCAAAATGGTGGCCAATTATTGCCAGATGAATCGGAAGATTTAAGTCAATATATTAACGCTATTGAACGTCCATTACAAATTGATGGAGGTAATTTTAATTCATTACTAAATGATAAGAAAATCACATATATGTCACATGAAGTTACTGAAGCTTATAAAAGTGAAGTGAAAGATTTAGTAGGGGACATTCCTGAGAAAGATGCAAAAGTAGTACTTACGAGTTTACATGGTACAAGTTTACCTTTAGCTTCTACTATATTATCAGAATTAGCTTATGATAATTTTGTTATTGAAAAAGAGCAATCTACACCAGACGGTAATTTTCCAACAGTTGCGATAGCTAATCCTGAAGATGAAGCTGTGTTCGAACGTGGTATTAAGTTGGCAAATGATACTGATGCACAATTAATTATAGCAACTGATCCTGATGCTGATAGATTAGGTATGATTGAACGTTACGATGACGAAACATATAGGTATTTCAATGGGAATGAAATTGGTATATTACTTACTAAATTAAGATTTCAAGATTTAGTAGAAGAAGGTAAGCAACTTTACATGATTAAATCTATAGTCACAAGTGAACTTGCGGAAAGATTAGCTTTAGCATTAGATGTCGAAGTGAATAATGTATTAACAGGATTTAAATATATTTCAAATTTATTGGAAGAACAAAGCACACAACAAGATAAACAATTACTAATTGCATTTGAAGAAAG
The DNA here is from genome assembly GCF_038006605.1 of Staphylococcus sp. FSL W8-0271. NCBI lineage: Bacteria > Bacillati > Bacillota > Bacilli > Caryophanales > Staphylococcaceae > Staphylococcus > Staphylococcus sp. FSL W8-0271. The sequence goes on along the minus strand of NZ_JBBOVM010000001.1, from coordinate 1,817,068 downwards.
TCATGGCTATTTAGCTAAGCCATTTTCGAGAGATAAAGATGCAATCCAAATGGTACCTTTATTAATCAAATATAAAAATTTATTAGCGAATAATGGGATGACATTTAAAGACACAATAGATGATATATATGCCCATATCGGTGCATATAAAGATAAAACTTTATCACCGACTTTTGAAGGTGCAGAAGGTATTGAAAAGATCACTAAAATAATGGACCAATTTAGAAATGAAGATGTTTCAACGATTTGTGGTCTTGAAGTAAAACAAATTGAGGATTATCAATCAGGTACCATTAAAAATGTAACAGAGGGTAGTACTGAGGCATTATCATTACCTGAAACCAATTTAATTCGCTTTATTTTCGATGAAGGTTTCATTGCATTGAGACCTTCTGGTACTGAACCTAAAATTAAGTTGTACTTCTCATTAAATATAGAGGATATTGATGACTTAACAAATCAATTTAAAGATGAATATATCAATCATATAAAATAACAACAAAGAGGCAACAACATGAAAGTCAACAAATTTAAAATATTTATTGTTTTAATCATTTTCATATTTTTGATTTTAGGATTTACTGGATACAGACACTATAAACAAATGAAAGAGTATATCAGCCCTTCAAAGGTTTTGACCAAGGAAAATGAAAAACAATCATCGAAAAAACAAAAAAAGTTAAAAACGGTTGTTGATCATAAACATCCACAAATTAATAAAATTGATGAATATTTAGAACAAACTCATTTTAATGGAACCATTGCACTTTTTGAAAGAGGTAAACTCAAACTGAATAAAGGCTATGGTTATCAAGATTTTGAAAAGAATGAAGAAAATAATGCCAATACGATGTTTTTAATAGGTTCAGCACAAAAATTTATGACAGGCATCATGTTAAAACAGTTAGAAATTGATGGTGAGATTCATATGATGACACCTGTGAAGCATTATTTAAAATGGTTTGACTCAAATTATCCACTATCTATTAAACAACTGATGTTACATCAAAGTGGGTTATATAAATATAAAGCAAATCCAAAATTTAAAGATTTAAATGATGCAACACATGCAATACAACAGAGAGGTATCAACCCCTTAGAATATAATAAATATCAATATAACGATGCTAATTATTTAATATTATCGAAAGTAATAGAGACGGTGACACATAAGTCTTATATGCAAAATTTAAATGAAAGATTAGTGAAACCATATAATTTAGAATATACGGCACGATATAGTAATTTGAATTTTAAAAATTATATGGCTGTTGGTTATAAAAATGATAAATTAACTGGAAAACGTATCCGTCAAAAACCTAATATTTTAAATCAATATGATGGGGCAGGTAACATTTATATGTCTCCTTATGATATGGGGAAAGTTGTATTGAATTTGCAAGATAATAGAATTTTTGATGCAACAACCACCATGCCTTTTATTCATGAAAGTTTAACTACACAATATCCTAAACCATATCGATATGGGTTTTATTCATTTGCTGATAAAAATAGAATTAATGGTATCTTTTTCGGTAATATATTCACAGTATATTTTAATGATAATTATGTAATTGTATTAGCAACAAATTATGACAACAGTAAAATCAATAACGAATATAAATGAAACATATTTACTTTAAGTTATTACATCAAGGTGGTCACTATAATAGAGTGAAACAGCTGTATTGAAAAATTAAGTGATAGGGGTATAAATATCTCTGATTAAAACATAACCGTCAATTTCTATCGTGTTTTTATAGAAATTGACGGTTTTTACTTTTTATAAAATAGTATATGTTAAAAAAACTTAATGCCCCTAAGGGGGAAACTAAGAGTAATGTTAAATTCTTATATTTAAGATTTCTCATTAAAGTAGTTTATCTATGAATTTACTTAGATGAAAAGTATCTTTGTATATCTACAAAATAGTTACTTTTATGATTTGAAAGGTGCTGACTGGATAATCGTATACGTGAAAAACGCCAGACTTGAGCTTTTAATCACGATTAAAACTGTCAAGATTTAAAAGGATTCTAGAGCTTCATTGATCATCTCAGATATAATTATATTGTTAGTGAATGATTGAACTAACAATGAAACGCCCACTTCTCAAATATTGAGTTAGTGGAAATTAAGCATGAGGTTTAGCCTGGTTAATCATTTTATATTTTTACCAATTCTAGTCCTCTTTGTTGGGATGGTAGGGCGAAATCCTTTTAATAAAATTAAATTTCTGTCTTACTCCTTTTTATGAGAACGCATGTTAATGTTACTAACGTTTTGTGTATTTAAAATTTACTTACAATACTTTAAAGCATCAATAAACATCTGCTTAAAGATATTTGCTTGTACGGACATTACTACTGTTGTATTAGGAAATTGAGATTTGAAATCAACAACTGAAGCACCCTTGGTTAATTTGCCATCTGTTTCAATTTGCACATCAGCTTCTCGTACATCAAAGTGTTCTGGGTGTAGTAGATAAAGCAATGTGTATGCATCATATACATTAATCCCTTTTTCAAAATCGTCTCCTCTATAATGTTTGAATAACTGATGTAACATCTTTCCTGTATCGTTGATAGAGTTTAGTTCATTAATTGTGTCATGGGTTAAACTAGAACTTCTAGCAACGTCTAATCCTATCATTGTTAAAGGTAGACCTGAATTAAACACGATTTGAGCAGCTTCGGGATCACAATAAATGTTAAATTCAGCTAATGGTGTTACATTACCTCGAGATGCTGAGCCGCCCATTAATACAATTTCTTTAATAAATGTTTTTACTTCAGGATATGTCAATAATAATAATGCAATATTCGTCAACGGGCCAATGGGAATAAGTGTGATGGGCGTTTCACTTTTGAGTAAAACATCTCTCATAGCTTCAACGGCATGTGTAGAATCGAGATCACTTTCATTGATTTCTGGGAAAGTATATCCTTCCATTCCCGATTCACCATGTACATCACTTGCATCTACAATATCTGATAACAGTGGTTGTGAAGCACCCCTATGTACTGGTATATCACTATTAAAGAAACGTTTGAGTTTTAAAGCATTAGCAGTCGTTTTTTCGATGCCAACGTTACCATTGACTGTAGAAATCATTTTCAAATCAAATTCCGGATGGTTTAATGCAAAGCTAATCGCTGCTGCATCATCAATGCCCGGGTCTGTATCAATAATAATTGGTTGTTTCATAATTTATCTAATCCTCCTATTGCAAAAATAACATCATCAATTATATTTTACATCTTTTGTGGAAAGAAATGTAACAAAGTAAATTATTGATTGAAGGCATAGGGGAGGTTGATACGGGAATAAAAAAAAAGACTTCTCTTTCGAGAAGTCTTTTTGGGATTATAAGTGGCTTGAGTGTCCACCTTGCATTACCCAATACGTACCAATAACTGTAATTAGAGTAATGATAATCGCAAATAAAACTTTAAATCCTTGTAAGTTTCCATCTTTACCTTCAGTTAAGTGCATGAACATTAATAATTGTACTGCAGCTTGGATAAAGGCAAAGCCAAAGATGATTGTAATCTTAGCATTGAGTGCCATTGATGTGTATAAGGTTACGAATACTGCTAAAATAGTCAATACGATTGAGCCAATAAAACCGACTGTGTGTTTTACAATTGTATTCATCCGCTAAACACCATCCCTATCATATATACGGCAGTAAAGATGAAGATCCAAACAACATCTAAGAAGTGCCAGTATAAGCTTACTATAAATAACTTAGGAGCATTATCTTTATTTAATCCACGCATTGCAACTTGAATTAATAAACATGTAATCCAAACAATACCTAATGATACGTGGGCACCGTGAGTTCCTAATAGAATAAAGAAACTAGACCAATAAGAACCAATAGTTAAGTTAACACCTTCTGAAACATAGTGAGCAAACTCATAAATTTCAAAACCTACGAACACAACTCCGAATAGTAAAGTGATAACCATCCATATTGTCATTAATTTTGCTTTTTCTTGTCTCATATAGTAAATAGAAATACCACAAGTGTATGAACTAATTAATAATGCAAATGTCATTATTAAAACTAGGGGTAATTCGAACATTTCAGTTGTCATTTTACCGCCATAGTCGCCACCATGTTGAAGCGTTAATAGGGTTGCGAATAGCGTACCGAATAATGAGACTTCTGCTGTAAGGAATATCCAAAAGCCAAGTCTATTTAAATTACCTTCATGCGAACGTTGATCAATAGTGTTTGCATCATGACTCATGACTTACAGCCTCCCTTTCTTTTATACGTGCTTCACGTAAGCGTTTTTCGGTTTCTGCTACTTCAGAAGCTGGTATATGATAACCGTGGTCTACTTGGAAACTGCGGTAAATCATAGTACCAAAGATACCTATTAAGCAAATAACTGCAGGGAGTATTGTTTCAAAGACAAGGAAGAATCCTCCAATTGTGAAGAAAATTCCCATCCAGAAACCAACTGGCGTATTATTTGGCATATGGATATCAGAATAATTGTGATTATCTAAGTAGTGTCTACCGTGTTCTTTCATATTCACAAATGTATCGTAGTCATTCCAATCTGGTGTAACAGCAAAGTTGTATTTAGGTGGCATTGCTGAAGCAGTTGACCACTCTAATGTACGTCCTAAGCCATACCAGTTATCACCAGTAGCTTCACGTGGAGCTTTGAAGAAGCTGTATACGATACTAGCAACTAAGAACATAAAGCCTAATGCCATCATTAATGCTCCGACAGTAGAGATTGCGTTTAACATCCACCATCCATCTTCTGGCATATAAGTGTATAAACGACGAGGCATACCATCTAAACCAAGAATGAATTGTGGTATGAAACAAACGTTAAATCCGATTATGAATAACCAGAAACACCATTTGTTTAATGTCTCGTTCAATTTAAATCCAGTCATCTTAGGCCACCAGAAAATTAAAGCACCTAGACAAGCAAATACAACACCAGCCACTAATGTGTAGTGGAAGTGAGCAACTAAGAAGTACGTATTATGATACTGATAGTCGGCTGCTGCCATAGAAAGCATGACACCTGTTACACCACCAATTAAGAAGTTAGGTATGAAACCTAATGCGAATAACATAGGTGATTCAAAGGTAATGCGGCCTTGATAAAGCGTAAACAACCAGTTAAAGATTTTAACACCTGTTGGTATACCAATCAGCATAGTTGTAATTGAGAAGAATGAGTTAATTAATGCACCATTACCCATAGTGAAGAAATGGTGAACCCAAACTAAGAAACTTAAGAATGCGATTCCTGCTGTTGCCCACACCATACTTTGGTGACCAAACAGACGTTTACGTGCAAATGTTGGAATGATTTCTGAATAAATACCGAATGCCGGTAGGATAACAATATAAACTTCGGGGTGCCCCCATACCCAGAAGAAGTTAGCCCATAACATTGGCATACCACCATTTGCGACTGTAAAGAATGCAGTATCGAAGATTCTATCTGTTGTGAACAGTGCTAAAGCGACTGTCAATACTGGGAAAGCCAAAATAACGATTAATGCTGTAATGAAAGTAGTAACCGTGAACATTGGCATTTCCATAAATTTCATCGTAGGTGATTTACATCTAAGTATTGTTACAAAGAAGTTAATACCAGTCATTAGGGTACCTATACCAGAAATCTGTATCGCGATAAGGTAGTAGTTAACCCCAGGTCCTGGACTGAATTCTCCTGCAAGCGGTGCATAGTTAGTCCAACCAGCTGCAGGTGAGCCTCCGATTATAAATGATAGGTTGAATAACAACATACCAGAGAAGAATAACCAGAAACTTACGTTATTTAATACAGGGAATGCAACGTCTCTTGCACCAATTTGAAGAGGTACAATAACATTCCATAAACCAAAAATGAAAGGCATCGCCATAAAGATAATCATTATTACGCCGTGCGTACTAAAGACTTCATTATAGTGGTTTCCTTCTAAGAATGTATTATCTGGAATTGCTAATTGTGTACGCATCATTAGGGCATCAATACCACCACGTACGAACATTAGTACAGCACAGATTAAATACATAGCACCAATTTTTTTATGGTCAATAGATGTGAACCATTCTCTGTATAGATATTTCCACAATTTAAAATAAGTAATTACTGCGATCACTGCGATGATAGCAAACGGTGCACCAATTTGTGCCATTGTAATCATCCAGTTACCTTGAACGAGTAATTGATCCCATGGGAAACTCATTAATGTCCACCTCCATGTTCATGGTCTTTTTTCTCAGCTTTAGATGCTTCTTCATCTTTAGCACCTTCTGAGATTTTTTCCATTTCGTCCATATTGTGTGATTCTTCATCTTTGAATTCACTATTATATGGTTCATTATTGCCTAGAATCATAGCTTTCATACCATGACGTTCATAGTTTGCGTTTGTGATTTGTGGTTTACGTGCAGGTTTATTAGGTTTATCTAATACATCCGCTTTAATTTCTTCAGGTGAATTAAAGTTAGGATCTTTCTGTACGTAATTGAAACGATTATAAGCATGGAAAATATACTCAGGATCAGCTGCTGGATCAACAAACGCCATGTGCGTACCACTGAAAGTTAAGTTTTTATTTTCAGTAGTTGGTAAAAGTTGTTTATCAAAAGTATCTTGATTTAATTCCTTTTGACTTTGAGCATCTTTTACCCAATCCTTGAATTCATTTTGGCTTACTGAATTGACATCAAATGTTTGGCGAGCGAATCCTTCACCGTTGAAGTTTGAGTTACGTCCACGGAACGTACCTTCTTCGCTAGCAGTTAATGTCCAATCCATTGTCATACCAGTCATCGCATATTTTTGACCACCTAATTGTGGTATCCAGAAACTTGTCATCATATCCATTGATTGGAGTTTGAAGACAACAGGGCGATCTTTAGGTATTGTTAAGTGATTAACAGTTTCGATTTTTTCATCAGGATAACTGAAGAACCACTTATAACCAGCGCTTGTTGCATAAACAACAAGTGGATCGTCTTGTTTATCTGGTTTAGCTTCATACATGTAAAGTGATTTTACTGTAGGGATAGCTAAAGCGATAACGATGATCACCGGAATGATAAACCAAATTGTTTCCATTAAAGCACTGTGATGCATCTTACCAGCTTCTTCTGTTTTGTGTAATCTATATTTATATAGAAACAGAGTAAACATGATAAGTACGGCGGCAATAATAACAAGCATGAAGATGATTGAATACATAATCAAGAACTTCGAGTCACTTGCTACCGGCCCTTTTGGGTTTAAAACTTCTACATTTGAACAACCACTAAGTATAATTAGTGAGCCAAAGAGTAGAAGCAAAGACTTAAATTTTGACACTTTTTTGACCTCCTAATACTACAATTGTAGGGCTTACCATCAATTTTAAGATATTACGCAATATTTACAAGTGTTTGTGTAAAAAAATTATTGTAAAATTAAAAGAAACCCAACAAACTTAACGTCTGACGGGCTTTCAAAGATTTGTTAAAATTATGTGTACATTTTGTGAAAAGTGTCATATTTTAGGCGACAGGATAAATTCACACTAAATTTTAAGGATTAGATGCGAATTTTATCGTGACATATGTATTCATAAATTATTTTACTTCAATATATCTTACTGATTTATTCATTGCACCTTCTGAATCTTCTACAGTATATTCAACTTTATATTTTCCTTCTTTTTCTGTATTTATATTTCCATTTACTGAAATTTTGTGCGTCAAGTCACCATCTTCTTTGTCATAGGCACGTACACCATTTAATAAATTATAGTTATTTCCTTTATCAATGATTATATCGTTTGTTCCTTTTAATTCAGGTATAGAATTTTCTGTAGCTTCTGCGCTTAAATTAGGTGAAACAAGTGTTGCAGATACACCGAGTGCTGATAATGACTGCATTAATTTATTCATAACGTAAACCTCCGTATGAGCGTCATTTATTTTTATCTTAAATATACTATATTTTATTTTGAATGAAATTACATCGTACTATAGTCTTAATATAACGTAATAATGTAAAGTGAGTGGTAATTTTTTGAAAAAATTCAGTTAATTGTAATATTTTTTGATAAATATAAGATCAATTAAACAAAATTGAGTGATATTCGAGAAAAATTTTTTAATGTATGTTTTAACATAGAAGGCTTATTTTAGAACATTATTTAAAAGTAGATATTGAGTGGGGCAGAATATCATTGAAATAATAGAAGGCTTTTACAATTGAACTAAATGATTTGAAAGGAATAAGTAAGATTAAAAATAATTTTAAATGATACGACAAGTATTGGTCAGTGAGTAAAAATGCTGCAGCATTACAAAAAATAAACGCCAACTTCTATAGCAACTATCTAGAAATTGACGTTTATTTATTAGTAGTTAAAGATAAGATGTCTCAACTTTGTGCATTTATTGAAATATGTTTCTTGAAAGAACCGTGTTATTCAATGCCTCTACGCATTTTTTCTGCCATAAGTGTATTATTTAATACCATTGTAATCGTCATAGGACCTACACCACCAGGCACAGGTGTAATAGCTCCAGCTATTTCCTTAACTTCATCATAGGCAATATCACCTTTTAATTTGCCGTTTTCGTCAGGTGTGTTACCTACGTCTATGACAACTGCACCTTCTTTAACATCATCCTTAGTAACAAGACCAGGACGTCCGACAGCACTAACGATAATGTCAGCATTTTTTAAATGTTGATGCATATCTTTAGTTCTTGAATGCAAGATCGTAACTGAAGCGTTTTTTTGTAATAATAGTTTTGAAACTGGTTGACCTACAATATGACTTCTACCTATAACAACAGCATCTTTACCTTCTAAATCAATGTCAGCATGATTTAGTAACTCCATGATACCAAGTGGTGTACAAGGTACAAATGTTTGTTGGTCAATATATAATTTACCTATATTTTCAGGATGAAATCCATCAACATCTTTAGCAGGATTAATCGATTCTAAAACTTTTTGTTCACTTACTTGATCTGGTAGTGGAACTTGAACTAATATACCACTCACACTGTCATCTTCATTTAAGCGTTGAAGTTCGCTTAATACTTTATCTTCACTAGTACTTTCATCTAAATGTACGATTTCAGAAATCATACCGATTTTTTCTGCAGCTTTCTTTTTTGAATTCACATAACTTTTACTTGCACCATCGTTACCTACTAATATTACTGATAATTTTGGTGTGTAACCCTTAGTTTGTAAAGCCTCGACTTGATCTTTTAGACCTTGTCTATAATCCTTTGCGATTTGTTTACCGTCTAAAATTTTTGCGACCATGAAAAAATCCTCCTCCAATGTATGAACTTTACTTAACTTTAACATAATTACCATCATGTTTTTCAACCAAAAGACGAAAATTTAATGATTTTTTTGCATTAAAGTTCGATTTTTGATTGAGAAAGCGATTTTTAGTTGTTATGCTATATCTGTAATATACATCTAATAGTCATAACATTTCAAATTTCTGAAAGGGTGTTCATTTTGAAAGTGGTAGTCATAATGGGTAGTTCTTCCGATTGGGAGACTATGAAAGAAAGTTGTCAAATGTTAAAACAGCTAGATATACCGTATGAAAAGAAAGTTGTTTCTGCACATCGTACCCCTCAATTAATGTATGAATTTGCTAAAGGAGCCAGAAAAGATGGCTATGATGTCATTATTGCTGGTGCTGGTGGTGCAGCACACTTACCAGGTATGGTTGCCTCGATGACGACGTTACCAGTAATTGGTGTACCTATAGAATCTAAAAGCTTAAAAGGATTAGACTCTCTCTTATCTATTGTCCAAATGCCAGGTGGTATTCCTGTGGCTACAACAGCTATAGGGAAATCTGGGGCGAAAAATGCGGGGATACTTGCTGCCAGAATGCTCAGCATTGGTAATAAAGTAGTCCAAAAGAATTTGGAAAATTATGAAAAATCATTGGTTGAGAAAGTGAGTGAGATGCAACATGAACTTCAATAAACTATCATTTGGATCAACGATTGGAATTATAGGTGGTGGGCAATTAGGTAAAATGATGGCACAATCTGCTCAGAAAATGGGTTTTAAAATTATTGTGTTAGATCCCGATGAAAATTGTCCATGCCAACATGTAGCACATCAGTTTATAAATGCAAACTATGATGACGAACAATCACTTGTTCAACTAGGTGAATTATCCGACGTTATCACATATGAATTTGAAAATATTTCTGAGAATCAATTACAAACATTAGTTTCTCAATATAATATTCCTCAAGGTTACCAAGCTATACAACTATTACAAGATAGATTGATTGAAAAGCAAACATTACAAAAAGCCGGAACTCAAGTAGCACCATTTGTGAAGCTGTCAGATACAGACAGTTTATCTCAAGCTGTAGAAAATATTGGTTTTCCATTTATGGTAAAAACAAGATTTGGTGGATATGACGGAAAAGGGCAAGCGCTTATAACAAATGAAGCAGATTTGGATAATGCTAAAACATTAATTAATAAGCAAGAATGTGTTGCTGAAAAATTTTTAGAACTACAAAAAGAAGTTTCTTTAACAGTAACCATTGGTAATGATAATCAAATCACATACTTTCCATTACAAGAAAATGAACATCAAAACCAAATATTATTTAAGACAGTTGTACCTGCTCGTGTAGAACCACAAATTGAACAAATGGCACGCAAAGAAGTTGAGAAGATTATCAAACATATTCATTTTGTAGGCACGTTCACGGTGGAGTTTTTCATCGATACAAGCAATCAGTTGTATGTGAACGAAATTGCACCTAGACCACATAATTCTGGACACTATTCAATAGAAGCATGCGATTATTCGCAATTTGATACACATATATTAGCAGTGACAGGTCACCGTTTACCAGAAAAAATTGAATTATTAAAACCTAGTGTAATGATGAATTTATTAGGAAGAGATTTAGATTTATTGGAACATAAATTCGATGCTCATCCTGAATGGCATGTACATATTTATGGGAAAATAAGCCGCAAACCTGACCGGAAAATGGGTCACCTTACTATGCTTACAAATCATGTAGAACAAACAGAACAAACGTTACTAAATCATTTTGAAGGGAGACATGGCTAATGTCTTTGTTATATGAAGGAAAAGCGAAAAGGATTTTTTCTACGGCGCAATCGGATGTACTTCGAATTGAATATAAGGATGAAGTCACAGCCGGCAATGGAGCGAAGAAAGATTTTGTAGAAGGTAAAGGTCGTTTAAATAATCAAATTACTTCTAGAATTTTTAGTTTTATTCAAGAACGTGATATTGATAGTCACTTTATCGAGCAATTATCAGAAACGGAACAACTCGTGAAATCTGTGGAAATCATACCATTAGAAGTCGTAGTGAGAAACATCGCTGCGGGTTCTATAACAAAGAGATTAGGCTTTGATAAAGGACATACGTTTGAAAGTCCTTTAGTTGAATTTTTCTATAAAAACGATGATTTAAATGATCCTTTAATTACAGAAGATCACATACAGTTATTACATTTAGCTAGTAAAGAAGAAATTGAAAAATTAAAAGAAGCAGCAAAAACAATAAATACAGTGTTGATTGAATTAATGGATGGTATGGATTTACGACTTGTAGATTTCAAAATAGAATTTGGACGCAGCGAGGATGGCCAAATTCTTTTAGCAGATGAAATTTCACCAGATACATGTCGTATTTGGGATAAATATAGTGATACAAATTTTGATAAAGATGTTTATCGTGAAGATACGGGTTCAATCATAGAAACTTATCAAACTTTTCTTAATAAATTGGAGGAACTATAAAATGAAAACAATTGAATTGCATATCACATTACAACCACAAGTATTAGATACACAAGGACAAGCTTTAAATCGTGCAGTGCATGACTTAGGATACACACAAGTTAATGATATACGTGTTGGTAAATTATTGTACATGACGGTTGATGAAGCTACTGATGCTGCAGTCCACAATGTCGTTACTACTTTAAGCGAAAAACTATTTGCAAATACAGTTATTGAGGAATATAGCTATAAAGTATTGGAAGAAGGGGAGAAAGCATAATGAAATTTGCAGTGCTAAAATTCCCAGGGTCTAATTGTGATAGAGATATGTATAATGCAGCATTGAAATCCGGCGTAGAAGCAGAATATGTGGACTATAGAAATACATCTTTAGAAGGTTTTGATGGCGTGTTAATACCTGGTGGTTTTTCTTTTGGTGACTACTTACGTTCAGGTGCGATGGCAAGTGTTGCACCTATCACTGAAGAAGTTAAACGTTTCGCATATGAAGGAAAACCAGTATTAGGTGTCTGTAATGGATTTCAAATTCTTACAGAGATAGGTTTGCTTCCAGGTGCTTTATTGCATAATGACTCACATTTATTTGTAAGCCGAAATGAGCTGTTAAAAGTTGTAAATAACCAAACGCCTTATACCAAATTATATGAAGAAAATGAAACAGTAATATATCCTGTAGCGCATGGTGAAGGTCATTACTATTGTACATCAGAAATGTATGACAGATTAGAAGAAAATAATCAAATCATTTTAAAGTACAAGGATAATCCCAATGGTTCATACAATGATATTGCAGGTATTGTCAATGAAAATGGAAATGTTTGTGGCATGATGCCACATCCCGAACGCGCAATGGAATCTTTATTAGGAACTGATAGTGGCGTTAAATTATTTGAAGCAATGGTAAATAGTTGGAGGGAACAAAATGTCTAAGTTTATTGAACCAAGTGTGGAAGAAATTAAGTTAGAAAAACTATATAAAGATATGGGATTATCGGAGTCAGAATACGATAAAGTATGTGAAATTCTAGGTCGTGAACCCAATTTTACTGAAATTGGCATTTTCTCTGTAATGTGGAGTGAACATTGTTCTTATAAGCATTCAAAACCATTTTTAACTCAGTTTCCAACTTCAGGTGAACATGTATTGATGGGGCCTGGTGAAGGTGCGGGCGTGGTAGATATTGGTGACAATCAAGCAGTGGTATTTAAAGTTGAATCACATAATCATCCTTCAGCTGTTGAACCCTATCAAGGTGCTGCTACTGGTGTAGGAGGCATTATACGAGATATTGTTTCCATCGGTGCTAGACCAATAAATTTATTGAATAGTTTACGCTTTGGTGAATTGACAGAAAAACAAAATCGTCGTTTATTACGTGGTGTAGTAGCCGGTATTGGTGGCTATGGTAATTGTATTGGAATTCCAACTACAGCGGGTGAGATAGAGTTTGATGGTAGATATGATGGCAATCCACTGGTGAACGCAATGTGTGTGGGTATTATTGATCACGATAAAATTCAAAAAGGTACTGCTAAAGGTTCGGGAAATTCGGTTATATATGTAGGATTGAAAACAGGACGTGACGGTATTCATGGTGCAACTTTTGCATCAGAAGAGTTAAGTGAAGATAGTGAAAGTAAAAGACCTTCTGTACAAATCGGAGACCCATTCGTTGGGAAAAAATTAATGGAGGCAACTTTAGAAGCAATTACATTCGATGAGTTAGTTGGTATTCAAGATATGGGGGCAGCGGGATTAACATCATCCTCGTCAGAAATGGCTGCTAAAGGTGGAAGTGGTTTACATCTACAATTAGAAAAAGTACCAACTAGAGAAAAAGGTATTTCTCCTTATGAAATGATGCTCTCTGAAACCCAAGAACGTATGCTATTAGTAGTAGAAAAAGGCTCTGAAGCTAAATTTTTGAATTTATTTGATAAACACGAATTGGATAGTGCAGTTATCGGTGAAGTTACAGATACAGATCGTTTTGTCCTTACATATGAAGATGAAATTTTCGCTGATATACCAGTACAACCATTATCTGATGAAGCCCCTGTATATGTGCTTGATGGTGAAACACCTCTATATAATGAACCACAAAATGACTATAGTGACATTGATGTTGAAGAAATATTTAATCGATTACTTGTTCATCCAACGATTGCTTCCAAACGCTATTTATATGAACAGTATGATCAACAAGTTGGTGCGAATACTATTGTCAAACCAGGATTACAATCTTCCGTTGTTCGTGTCGAAGGTTCAAATAAAGCAATTGCTTCTACGATTGATGGTGAAGCAAGATATGTTTTTAATAATCCATATGAAGGTGGAAAGATGGTAGTAGCAGAAGCATACCGTAATTTGATCTCTGTTGGTGCTACGCCTTTAGCAATGACTGATTGTTTGAACTATGGATCACCAGAGAAAAAAGAAATTTATCAACAATTAGCAGATTCTACTAAAGGTATGGCAGAAGCTTGTGAAATATTAAAAACACCTGTAGTTTCTGGTAATGTTTCCCTATACAACGAAACAAAAGAAATTTCAATATTCCCTACACCCGTTGTAGGTATGGTTGGTTTGATTGAAGCGATTGATTATTTTGATGATTTCACGCCTAAAGCAGGTGATACGATTTATATTGTAGGCGATACACATAGCGATTTTGGTGGGAGCCAAATTGAAAAATTACTTTACGGTAAAGTGAATCATGAGGTTGAAAACATTGATTTATCAAATGAAGTCAAAAGAGGAGAGTCAATTAAAAAAGCAATCCGCAGTGGCATTGCTTCTCACGTACAAACAGTTGGTAAGGGTGGACTGTTAATGACATTAGCTCGTATTAGTGCACATTATCAAATGGGCTTAGATGTAACTTTAAATCTTAAGGATGAACAATTATTCAGCGAAACACAAGGACGTTATGTTGTGGCTGTAAAAGGCGATCAACCATTGGAAATAGCAGATGCTATTCGAGTTGGTACATTAACAGAAAATGGAAAATTTGTAGTTTCAAATAACGACACTATAATTTCACGTGATGTGAAACAATTGAATGATCAGTGGGAAGGAGCAATTCCTAAATGTATGACTACAACGGATTAAATGAAGAGTGTGGTGTTTTTGGCATTTGGAATCATCATGAGGCAGCACAATTGACGTATATGGGGTTACACAGTTTACAACATAGAGGTCAAGAAGGGGCAGGTATGGTGTGTTCTGATGGCCAAAAACTTAGTGGAGAAAGAGGACTTGGTCTTTTGACTGAAGCTATTACAGATACACAGTTGGAAGCATTTAAATCATATCAACATGCGATTGGTCATGTACGATATGCTACGTCAGGCAATAAAGGTATAGAAAATATCCAACCATTTTTGTACCATTTTTATGATATGAGTGTTGCAGTTTGTCATAACGGAAATCTTATTAATGCTCAAAGTTTGAGAAAGTCTTTAGAACATCAAGGTTCTATTTTTCATTCTTCGTCAGATACAGAAGTAATTATGCATTTAATTCGTAAAAGTAAAGCGCCAACCTTTGAAGAAGCATTACAGGAGAGTTTACGTAAAATAAAAGGTGGTTTTACATTTGCACTGTTAACAAAGGATGCGTTATATGGTGCTGTTGATCCAAATGAAATTAGACCGTTAGTTGTAGGAAAAATGAAAACAGGTGCCTATATCATCGCAAGTGAAACTTGTGCCATAGATGTTTTAGGTGCAGAGTTCGTTAGAGATATTCATGCAGGTGAATATGTAGTTATCAATGATGAAGGTATTCGAATAGAATCTTATACGAGACATACAAATACAGCAATATCAGCTATGGAGTATATTTATTTTGCTAGACCAGATTCTACTATTGCAGGAAAAAATGTCCATGCTATTCGTAAACAATCTGGTAAACAATTAGCATTAGAAAGTCCTGTTGATAATGCGGATATGGTTATTGGCGTACCTAATTCATCACTTTCAGCAGCATCTGGCTATGCTGAACAAAGTGGTTTGCCATATGAAATGGGCTTGGTCAAAAATCAATATGTAGCACGTACATTTATTCAACCAACACAAGAGTTACGAGAGCAAGGCGTAAGGGTCAAGTTATCGGCAGTAAAAGATATCGTACAAGGCAAAAATATCGTCTTAGTGGATGATTCTATTGTTAGAGGTACGACAAGTAAGCGTATTGTTCAAATGCTAAAAGATGCTGGAGCAAATGAAGTGCATGTACGTATTGCTTCTCCTGAATTTATGTTTCCTAGCTTTTATGGCATAGATGTTTCAACAACTGCTGAACTCATATCAGCGAATAAATCACCTTCAGAAATCAGCGAACATATTGGCTCTGATTCTTTGGCCTATCTAACTGTACCTGGTTTGATAGACTCAATTGGCCTTGAAGTAGACGCACCTTATAAAGGGTTATGCGTAGAAAGTTTTACAGGTGATTATCCCGCAGGTCTTTATGATTATGAAAAAGATTATTTTGAACATTTAAGTGAACGTCAAAAAGAATATTTAGCAAATCATAAACAATACTTTGATAGAGAGGGTAATTTAAATGTCTAAAGCATACCAACAAGCAGGCGTTGATATTAATGCAGGTTACGAAGCGGTTGAACGTATTTCAAGCCATGTTCAACGAACAATGCGTAAAGAGGTCTTAGGTGGATTAGGAGGGTTTGGTGCAACATTTGATTTGTCTCAGTTAAAAATGAAAGCACCATTACTCGTATCTGGTACAGATGGCGTTGGCACTAAATTAAAGTTAGCGATTGATAACAACAAACACGATACGATAGGTATTGATGCAGTAGCAATGTGTGTCAATGATATTTTAACTACTGGTGCAGAACCTTTATATTTCTTAGATTATATTGCTACTAACAAAGTAGTTCCAGAAGTTATTGAACAGATAGTCAAAGGGGTTAGTGACGGTTGTGAAGCTACGAATACAGCACTTATAGGTGGTGAAACAGCTGAAATGGGTGAGATGTATCATGAAGGCGAATATGATTTGGCTGGATTCGCTGTAGGAGCAGTTGAAAAAGATGCATATATAGATGGCTCTGCCGTAAAATCAGGTGATGTAATTATAGGACTTGAATCAAGTGGTATACATTCCAACGGTTATAGCTTAGTGAGAAATTTAATAAAAAAATCAGGTATTGATCTACAAGAGAAATTTGATCAAAATCACACATTTTTGGATATCTTTTTAGAACCTACTCGATTATATGTCAAACCTGTGTTAGCTGTAAAAGAACACGTACATATACATGCGATGACACATATCACTGGCGGTGGATTTATAGAAAATATTCCAAGAGCATTGCCTCAAGGAGTGGGTGCAGCAATTGATGTAACACAATTTCCAACACCAAAAATATTTGAATGGTTACAAAAGCAAGGTAGCATTTCAACCAAAGAAATGTACAATGTATTCAATATGGGCATTGGTTTTACCATAGTTGTTGATGCTAATGACGAAGCTAAAGTATTAAACACACTAAAAGAAACACAAGTAAATGCGTATAAAATTGGTGAAATTATTAAAAGTGAAGAACCAATTCATTTGACGGGGGTATAAAAGTGACGAAAATTGCTATCTTTGCTTCAGGATCGGGAAGTAACTTTGAAAGTATTATGTCACAAATAGAAGCAGGTAATTTACCTCAAATTGAAGTGACTGCATTATATACAGATCAGGTAAATGCTTATTGTATTGAGCGTGCAAGGAAGTATCAATTAGATGTACATATTAATGAGCTTAAAAATTTTGATTCTAAAGCAGACTATGAACGTAAAATCATTGAATGGTTAACTACAGAAAAAGTTGAATGGATTATTTTAGCTGGTTATATGAAATTAATTGGTGAAAATATATTAAATGCATATCAAAAACGTATCATTAATATTCACCCTTCGTTATTGCCAAAATATCGAGGTAAAGATGCGATTGGTCCAGCATTAAATAGTGGTGACAATATTACAGGTACAACAGTACATTTCGTTGATAGTGGGATGGATACAGGAGAAATTATTGAACAACGTACATGTGAAATAAAACCGGACGATACGAAAGAACGATTAGAAGAAAGAATAAAAGCGATTGAACATGAATTATATCCAGAAGTTATTTCAAAAATTATTCAATAAGAGGTGCCAATAAACATGAAAAAGGCAATTATAAGTGTATCTAATAAAACAGGTATTGTACCTTTTGCGCAATCACTCCAACGATTAGGATACGAGTTATATTCGACTGGTGGTACGATGCGAGCGTTAGTTGAAGCAAATATTGCAGTCAAATCTATTTCAGAACTCACACATTTTGATGAAATTATGGATGGTAGAGTCAAAACATTACACCCAGCTGTTCATGGCGGTATTTTAGCTGACCGTAATAAACCAGAGCATTTAGCGCAATTAAAAGAACAACATATTGATTTAATAGACATGGTTGTCGTAAATTTATATCCATTCAAAGAGACTGTTGCAAATCCAAATGTTACAGAAAATGACGCGATTGAAAATATAGATATTGGTGGTCCTACTATGTTACGTGCAGCAGCTAAAAACTTCAAACACGTTACTACAGTCGTACATCCATCAGACTATAATGAAGTTATTGAAAAACTAAAATCAAATCAATTAGATGAATCATATAGAAAATCATTGATGATTAAAGTATTTGAACATACAAATCAATATGATCAAGCAATTGTTGATTTCTTTAAGGAAAATAAAGAAAGTTTAAGATATGGCGAAAATCCACAACAGCAAGCTTCATTTGTAAGAACCTCTGATGCTAACCATACGTTAGGTGGCGCGAAACAATTGCATGGTAAGCAATTGAGTTATAACAATATTAAAGATGCAGATGCTGCGTTGTCATTAGTTAAACAATTTGAAACGCCAGCTGCAGTTGCAGTTAAGCATATGAACCCTTGTGGTGTAGGCGTTGGTACAAATATTTCTGAAGCATATCAGCGTGCATTTGAAGCAGACAGCCAATCTATTTTTGGAGGCATAGTAGCATTAAATAGATCGGTGGATGCCACTTTGGCAGAAACGCTGCACAGTATATTTTTGGAAGTGATTATTGCACCAAGATTTTCTGAGGAAGCGTTAGCTATTTTAAGTAAAAAGAAAAATATAAGATTATTAGAAATTGATATGACAATCGATAATAATGAGCAAGAAATAGTATCTGTTTCAGGTGGATATTTAATACAAGATAAAGATAATGTATTAATAAAAAGTGACGACCTAACAGTTGTTACAGAAAGTGTACCTACAGAAGCGCAATGGAATGCAATGTTGCTTGGATGGAAAGTGGTCGCTTCTGTTAAAAGTAATGCAATTATCTTATGTAACGATAAACAAACAGTCGGTATTGGTGCCGGACAAATGAATCGGGTAGGATCAGCAAAAATTGCAATAGAACGTGCGGTTGAAATTAATGATAATGTCGTAATGGTATCGGATGGTTTCTTCCCGATGGATGACACAGTAGAACTTGCTGCGCAACATGGTATTAAAGCCATCATTCAACCCGGTGGTTCAATTAAAGACCAAGATTCAATTGATATGGCTAATAAATATGGCATTGCAATGGTAACTACTGGCATTAGACACTTTAAACATTAAAATATTGGAGGCAAAATTATTTATGAAAGTACTAGTCATTGGCACAGGTGGAAGAGAACATATTTTAGCACATAAGTTAAAACAGTCTTCACTCGTAAATGAAATTTTTGCAATTCCAGGAAATGATGCAATGTCAGATATTGCAAATGTACATTGTGAAATAGCAGAAACAGACCATAGTCAAATTGTTGAATTTGCAGTTGCGCACAATATTTCTTGGGTCATTATTGGACCAGAACAGCCACTTACTGAAGGTTTAGCAGATAAGTTAATTGCAAAAAAGATCAAAGTATTTGGCCCTAATCAAGCAGCTGCTCAGATTGAAGGATCGAAATTATTCGCAAAGCAATTAATGCAGAAATACCATATTCCTACTGCAGAATACAAAGAAATATCAAACAAATCAGATGCGTTACATTATATTAAAACATGCCAATATCCTATCGTGTTAAAAAAAGATGGTTTGGCAGCTGGTAAAGGTGTTATTATAGCTGAAAATTATGATGAAGCTGAAGAAGCAGTTTACTCATTGTATCCACAAGAGCTTGGTACGGTTGTCTTTGAACAATTCTTAGAAGGTGAAGAATTCTCATTGATGACATTTGTAAATGGTGATTACGCTGTGCCGTTTGATTGTATTGCACAAGATCACAAACGTGCATATGACGATGACAAAGGGCCTAATACTGGAGGGATGGGAGCGTATTGCCCTGTACCTCACATAAATAAAGAAGTACTTAAGCTTACTAATGAAGTGATTGCGCAACCTATAGCCGAAGCTATGTATACGGAAGGTTATGAATTTTTTGGTGTTCTTTATATTGGCGTGATTTTAACTGCAGATGGTCCGAAGGTAATAGAATTTAATGCAAGATTTGGTGACCCTGAAGCACAAGTATTACTGACAAGATTGGAAAGCGATTTAATGCAACATATCTTAGACTTAGAAGCTAAAAATAAAATAGCCTTTAAGTGGAAAGATGCTTCGATTGTTGGTGTAATGCTTGCGTCTAAAGGGTACCCTGGTAATTACGAAAAAGGTAAAGTAGTTTCAGGATTTGATTTAAATGGTAATTATTTTGTCAGTGGTTTGAAACGAGATAAAGATAAATTTGTAACCAATGGCGGACGTGTCATCTTAGCATTGGGAGAGGGCAATGATATTGCAAGCGCTAAAGCAAATGCTTATAAAGCTGCAGAAAAAATTCAAAGTGACGCGTTATTTTATCGAAAAGATATTAGTAATAAAGCAATAAGACATCTATAAATATTCATAAAAAATCGTAATTTCTATTTAGCAGTGTATAGAAATTACGATTTTTAAGTTTTTAACATAGCATTTTTATTAAAAGAAATACAAGCACATACTATTTTATGAAAATGATCATATCAAAAAGATAAGACAAAGTGGTTTAGTTTTTGTCTTATCTTTATTTATTGGATAGTAATGAATTTTGGATAAAATAAGGTAATCGTTAATATATATTTTTTATACGAACATCGTTTATACCAGTAATCGGTAAGTGAAGTGTTAGGAAATAAGCAACTATCAAAATGATACTAAAAACGATGATTAATAGAACATCTTTATACGAGAAAGGCGCATGATAATAATAGGTGCGCGGACCATCTTTAAAACCCTTTTTCTCCATTGCAACAGCAAGTTGATGTGCTTTTCTAATGTTTTGGCTTAAAAGTGGAATCATAAGATGTTTGATTCTGTTTAATATATTGTAATTTTGTTGAGAGATAATTTGATATCTCATTTTTAAAGATTTCCTAAGTTGAACTAAAGAGCTAATCATTAATGGAACCATTCGTATAGCAGCCATAAATGCATAAGCAACTTTGGGTTTAACTTTTAAATGTTGCATAAGACTGTAAAAGACCATTACAATTTCAGATGTGAAAGCAATTAAGATACCGAAAAATGAGACGGTTGTTGTACGTAATGCTAAATGTAACCCTCTGACCAAACTTTCGGTGCTAATTTGAATAAATCCAAATTTAAACAAAATATGTGTACCTTCACCATAAAAAATCATGAATAAAGCTGAAATTAAGCTGAAAGTAATAGTAAAGAAAATAAAAGTAAATGTAATTTTTAATTTTATACCATTGAATAGTAATAAAAATAGGAACATCAATAAGCAAATATAAATCATGTAATCAAATTGATGTACAAATATAACAAAGAAAAACAAAATAATGGCCAATGTTAATTTCGTAATGATATTCACATCATCCATGAAGGAGTAATGTTTTTTCCATATTTCAAACATGATTATCACCTGCTATCTCTAGTATTTGTTTTTTTCTTACATACAATTTACGTGTAGGATAGCGTGCGATAATCTCAGGATCATGTGTAACCATTATGATAGTTTGACCATCTTTAACGCGTTGCTGAAATAATTTAATTAGATTAAAAGTATTATGGCTATCTAAACCAAATGTTGGCTCATCCAATAAAATATAATCTGATGAAGAACTTAGAGCTATGGCGACACTCAGTCTACGTTTCTGACCGATTGATAATTCATACGGATGTTGTGACTGCACATCTTCTAAATTTAACATTTTAAGCATTTGTACAGTTTTATCATTAGCTTCTGATATAGAAGGATAAATGGCCTTGTTTTGGATGAAGATTTCTTTGTAAACCGAATTTGCAATAAATTGTAGTTCAGGATTTTGATATACAAGATACATATTTTTAGCAGCTTCTTTAATTTTAGTGATTTTTTTGCCATCAAAAAACATGGTGCCATCATATTTAATGAGCTGCATAATTGATTCTAATAAGGAAGTCTTACCTGAACCGTTTGCACCAGTAATTGTAATCCATTCACCGCTAGTAACATTGAGTTTCGGTATATCAATAAGTGTTTTTTTTCTTCTTTTTACAGACCCTTGTTCAAAAAGCAATAGATGATTATCGGCATTTTGTACATTAGATGGTTGTAAATCTATAGGTGAAGGTGCGTTGTCCCATGCTTTTGGATGCCAAACACCATATTCGGATAAAAGGTGTTCATAGTTTTTTAATATGTCAGCGGGTGATGCGTCGCCAATAATGACACCATCATAGTTTAATAATATAACACGATCAATATGTTGCCATATATGTTCTACTTTATGTTCAACTATGATAACAGTTTGGTCTTGCCATAAGGCTTTAATCTTATTCCATAAATCTTCAGTTGATGCTACATCTAACATCGCTGTTGGTTCATCTAAAAATAAAGTGTCGGCTTGCTGTAATAATGTTTCTGCAATAGCTAATTTTTGTTTCATACCGCCACTTAAATTATTGATATAATGGTCTTTATTTACGTTTAAATCTACAGAGTTAAGTGCTGTTTCAATTAAGGCATCCATTTTGTGTCGTGGTGTTTGTAGGTTTTCCAGGACAAAAGCGAGTTCTTCATATACTTTTGGCATACAGAATTGACTATCAGGCTCTTGAAAAATAACACCACAATCATGATCAATCTCTAATTTATCGTATTTCATCGGTAAATCAATGAGATTTGGTACGATACCACTTAAAACATTTAGTAGCGTGCTTTTACCTGAACCAGAAGGGCCGAGTATAAGCACTTTTTCTTTATCTTTAATATGAAGTGATAAATTGTCGAATATTTTCTTTTGTCCATTTGGGTATTTTAGACGTAGATTTTCAGTGACTATCAACTTTTATGCTCCTTATAAATTGTCATAATCTTTTTGTGTTGCAGGTCTGAATAATTTAGTTACGCCAGTTTGATCTAATATTTTGACAATATAATAGGACAACAATCCAGCCACAACAATACCACTAATTAATCTAAATACGATATAAAGTGTTAAGTTCCAACCCGCAATTTCTCCTAAATAACCATAAGCAAAATCAAGAGGTAGTGTCGCAACAGATGCTAAAAATCCTGCTAACATAGCTACCATTGCCGAACGTGATTTATATCTAAAAATAGCGAAAATAATTTCGCATGCTAATCCTTGAAGTAATGCATAGACCATTGTGGGAATATCAAATCTTCCCATTACAATCGTTTCACCTGCACCTGCTGCAAATTCAGCTAAAATGGCAATACCAGCTTTTGGTATGATTAAGTATGCAACAATTGCAGCCATAAACCACGCACCGTATGTTAATTCTTCTAGATGAAGACCAGAAACCTGCACTGCTTTATATACTAAAGTCCAAATATTATAAACGATTGCAAAAACAACAGCTATAAGTACAGTTACTAAAATTTCTGATAGTTTTAAACCTTTTGACATAAATTCTCCTCCAATAAAAAAACGCACAACCTTCTAGAAGTTGCGCGTTAAATATAGGCATACGGATACCAAAAACATATCACGATACACTTTCCTACGCTAGTTTAATCTAGATCAGGTTCAAAGGGTTTGAGGGTATACCTCATCTCAGTCACAAAACACCCCTAGTGCGAATATTAATTTTTAATTTTAACTATAATGTATGACTTTTAATTCATTATGTCAAGGTCTATTCACGTTGAAATTAATATTATAACCCAAATCGTTCAACATAACGTAAGGTTAAATATAGCGTATTCGTTTTATAAATTTGGCGATATGGCTGTGTAATTTTTGGTAGTTAGAAATTGTTTTGTTCATCGTTTATAATGATAAAAAGTAAATAATTAAGGTCAATTACCAATCATGGTAAATGATATGTGGTGTTTAACTTATGCTGAAGTTTTTCTGTTGTTCAAATACATCTTTGCTAGGATATTTGTATCGTTTAGCGCCTAAATAAGATGGTATGAATGACTAGTGACTCAGATTAAGTAGAGCATACCTTCAGGCAAACATGCATGGTAAAAAATGACATGATATCTAATAAAGGACTAATCCGTGTAATGATATGCTCCCTTCAAAGTAGACACTTAAAAATGTAAACTTTGAAGGGAGCTTTTTTATGACCCATAGAAAATTATCAACTGAAACTTATCAAAAAGCTTTCAACTTAATGGTGAAAAACTTTACTTAAGTGCTATTTATGACTTAGGCATCAAACAGATTATTAGTCATAAATTAAGTACCTCAAATAACAATAAATTTGTATTAGATACGCTCAAAAAAGCAGTCAAATTGGTGCCGAATACTGAATGTATAATCTTGCATAGCGACAGAGGATATCAATATACAAGCAGATTATTTAAAGTTACGTTAGAGCAACTTGGTATAAAACAAAGTATGTCACGACCAGGATGTTGCATAGATAATGGACCTATGGAAGGTGTATGGGGAACCATCAAAAGTGAATTGTTTAGAGGTGAAAAAAAGTGATTTTTAAAGACAAGACTACAGCAATAAAAGCGATTAATTCATATATAGAATTTTTTAATCAAGAAAGAATAACATTAAAAATGGCTACCTTTATATCGTAAATATAAGGTAGCCATAAACATTTTGTTTTTTTCACTGTCTACTTGACAGGGTGCAGTTCATAAAACGGATTAGTCCTTTATGTTAAATTGCAATGCTCATTTAGAAATCAAAAACGTATATTTTAATCTAAAGTATCTTGAATATTTTTTTTCGTTTCTTCAGTGCTCTCTTCTGCAGATTCTTTTTTATCTTTTAATTTATCTTCAGCTTCTTTTGCTTTTTCAGCTGCTTTTTTATTTAATTCTTCTTTACTCATAGTTAAACACTCCTTCAATATTCAAATTACTTATGCTTTCAATATACCACTTCATTTAAAAAGTAAACAATAAAGATTTAACGGATTATATTTTTTTGAATTTGAAATATTTGTTTAAATGATTATATTTGGTGGAAACTTGACTGTACAACTATTTTCTATCATACTATAGACTTATTTATTGATTTATTAAAGACAAGAACTAAATGTTAATATATAATAACTTTGAGGTGAATGGTATGTCTTTTTTAAAGAAACACGCTGAGATATTATATAGTTATATAATAGGCATCGTTTCGCTCTTCACAGGTCTCATCATTTTAATAAATTTATCTATGATCCATGATTTAAAGGACAAAGGTAAAATTGAATTACATATTCATAATGTTTGGGATTTTATAAATGCATTTTTTGCAGAAATCATAAGAGTTATGAGTAATTATATAGGGAATTTCCCAGTTATAAGTGCAGTATTAATTATTTTATTTGGTATTGCAGTTATTCTACTTGGTTTCACTCTATTAAGAACAACAAGATATGATTATGATGTTTCAATCTTCTTCTTAGTTATAGGAATACTGTTCTTCATTATAACACTTATTTTAATGACACAAGTTTATAGTTTTTTTGCCATCATTTTTATCATCCCATTTGTGATTCATATTGGGTATATTGTATATAAAGATGAATTAAATCCAAATCATAGAAAATATCATTATTTATTAATTATTTTCAGTTATGGTATAAGCTATTTAATTACGCAAATCGTGTTATATGGAAGAATAGATAGTGACGAAATCATTCCTATTGATATTTTGAGTGTAAATTCATTCTTTTTATTGATGTGGTTATTAGGTCAAATGTCAATTTGGAATTTCTTGTTTTTAAGAAGGGCACTACCTTTAACAAAACAAGAATTAGGTGAAGAAGAACCTGAATTATCGAGAACAAGCAAAGGTACAGTTACAAACCAAACGAAAGAACATTTGAAAAGTTTACAAGATAAGACAACTGAGTTTACTCGAAAAACACGTAGAAGTGTTGATATTCAAAAATTAAGAGATAAAAAAGACAAATTTATCGAAAAATGGAAGAATATTATTGATATACAAGAGGATGATATACCAAATTGGATGAAAATACCAAAATGGGTTAAATCAGCTTATGTAGAAATATTTTGTGGTGTTGTATTATTATTCTTTACAATCATAGAATTTAATAATAGAAATTCATTATTTGTTTCAGGTAATTGGGAAATTTCTCAAACACAATATGTGATTGAATGGATTACTTTATTATTATTGATGCTGATTATCATTGCGTATATATTAACGACATTAACAAACTACTTGAGAGATAAATTCTATTATCTGCAGTTATTCATGGTAAGTATATTATTTTTCAAATTGTTAACAGAATTTATGAATATTATGGTTCATGGTCTATTATTGTCTATTTTCATTACGCCTATATTGTTTGTGATGTTAATAGCGGTGATTGTATCATTCATTATTAAATTACGTGAACCTTCAAAAGATTAACAAGTAAATATAATTTTAAAAGAACTGGTCTTAGCTATATGCCAGTTCTTTTTTTCATGATTGTAATGACACGGATAACCTGTTGATTTAAATAAAAAGCGACACTATGTGTGAATTGAGAAAGCATTCAATTACATATAAATGATGTTACTATGATTATTGAGATGATAGAATAAAAAAGCATAAATTATAAAATTATTAGAAAGGCTGACATATAATTATGAAAACTGCCACATTAAATAAAGGTAAAGAAACGAAATATCTAAATGGATATCCATTAATCGACGAAGATGATGTGTTTGCGCATGACCATTTAAAAGAGGGCGATTTATTCTCATTAATCAACGATGAACAAAAATATATTGCAACTGCATATGTCGGAAGACAACATAAAGGTCTTGGCTGGGTATTAAGTTATGACGAAAACGAAGTGGTTAACACTCAATTTTTTGAGAAACTTTTTGAAATCGCTAAACAAGAAAGAGCATATTTTTATAATATTGAAGGCACCAATGCTTTTAGAATTTTTAATGGTGAAGGTGACGGTGTAGGTGGACTGACAATTGATAACTATAACGGTCACTTTTTAATACAATGGTATTCTAAAGGTATTTATAAATATCGTTATCAAATTTTAAATGCTTTAAAAAATACCTTTGAATATAATTCTTTATTTGAAAAAATGCGATTTAAAGATGCTCAGATAGTTGGCGGATTTGTTGATGGTGAGGCGCCAGAATTTCCTATTGTAATCGAAGAAAATTTCACGTTTTATAATGTGGATTTAAATGATGGTCCTATGACGGGTATTTTCTTGGACCAAAAAGAGGTGCGTAAAAAATTACGAGATCACTTTGCTGAAGATAGATATTTATTAAATGTGTTTAGTTATACTGGTGCTTTTTCAGTTGTCTCAGCAGAAAAAGCTAAAGTAACGACTAGTGTTGATTTAGCTAATAGATCGCGCACCTTAACAGAAGAAAATTTTGGTTTAAATGCAATTGATCCAAAAACACAATATATATTTGTAATGGATACCTTTGATTATTTTAATTACGCACGCCGTCATGATTTATTATATGACACAATTGTAATTGATCCACCTAGTTTTGCTAGAAATAAGAAAAAAACATTTTCAGTATTGAAAGATTACGATAAATTAATTTTAGGTGCTTTGGATGTACTTTCTCCAGGTGGAACTTTATTATTGTGTACAAATAATAGTACATACTCACTAAAAGCATTTAAGAAGATGATTAAAGACACGTTAAATAGTGCAGAAGTTGATTTTGAATTATCAGAAGTTATGGGATTACCAAAAGATTTTAAAACACATCCACACTACAAACCTTCAAAATATTTGAAAGCTATTTTTGTAAATATACAGTAATTTCTTTGAAATAGGGTAATCATTTTACAGTACTAGATTTTACCAAGGAGTGAATATCATGAGTTTTAAGAATAAAATAACTAATAACGTAACACAGAAAGTCGGAAATAAAGTTTTAAATATTGAAGATATAAAGAATAAAAGTAGCATACCAACGACGAATATTGAATTGGATGAACGTCGTAAACGTGCCCAAGCAATTGTGAGAAAAAAATCAGTTTTATCTTCGAGTGTGAGTATTGTACCAATACCAGGTCTGGACTTTGGTGTAGATATCAAATTAATGAGAGATATTATTGAAGACGTTAATAAAATTTATGGCTTAGATCACAAACAAGTTAATTCGATGAGAGAAGATGTAAAAGAACGTATTTTTACAGCAGCTGCAATACAAGGCAGTCAATTTGTCGGTAGAAAAGTATCTAATGCTATATTAAAAGTGGTTATCAGAGACGTTGCAAAACGTATGGCTGCAAAACAGACAAAATGGTTCCCACTTGTAGGCCAAGCCATCTCAGCTTCTATCAGTTATTACTTTATGAAAAAAATCGGCGATGATCATATTGAAAAATGTGAAAAGGTTGCTAAATCTTTAATGGAATAGTGGAGCGTTTTCATAAAAAGAGACAATATTCACTGAATATTGTCATATCATGGGTGCAACGAATTGAATTTATATGTATAATTTGGTAATGTTATTATATAAAACTATGCTAGGTTTTATAATAAACTAACGATTCTAACTATACGAAGGAGACATCATATTATGGAACAAAAATCATATGTAATTATTGACGAAACAGGTATTCATGCACGTCCAGCTACAATGCTTGTTCAAACTGCATCAAAATTTGATTCAGATATTCAATTAGAATATAACGGTAAAAAAGTTAACTTGAAATCAATCATGGGTGTTATGAGTTTAGGCGTAGGTAAAGATGCTGAAATTACAATCTATGCTGACGGTAGTGATGAAACAGATGCAATGGAAGCGATTACTGATATCTTATCAAAAGAAGGATTAACTAAATAATATGTCTAATTATATTAATGGCATTGCTGCTTCAGATGGTGTAGCAATTGCTAAAGCATATTTATTAGTTGAACCTGATCTTTCATACGATAGTGAAAAGATTCAAGATGTCGACGCAGAAATTGCTAAGTTTCAAAATGCTATTGATACATCTAAAGTTGAATTAACAAAAATCAGAAATAATGCTGAAAAAAATCTCGGCGCCGATAAAGCTGCTATTTTTGATGCGCATTTATTAGTCTTGGATGATCCAGAGTTAATTCAACCGATTGAAGATAAAATTAAAAATGAACAAGTTAACGCACCAACTGCGCTTTCTGATGTAACTGGACAATTCATTACTATTTTTGAAGCAATGGATAATGAATACATGAAAGATCGTGCTGCAGATATTCGTGATGTGTCGAAACGAGTTTTAGCGCATATATTAGGTGTGGAGTTACCTAATCCTAGTATGATTGAAGAAAGCGTTGTTATTATAGGTAATGATTTAACGCCTTCAGATACTGCTCAATTAAACAAGGAATTTGTACAAGGTTTTGTTACAAATATTGGAGGCAGAACTTCTCACTCAGCAATTATGAGTCGCTCACTTGAAATTGCTGCAGTAGTAGGTACGAAATCAATAACACAAGAAGTTAAACAAGGCGACATGATTATTGTTGATGGTTTGACTGGTGAAGTGATAATTGATCCTACAGAAGACGAAGTCATTGCATACCAAAACAAACGCGAACGTTTCTTTGAAGATAAGAAAGAACTTCAAAAATTACGCGATGAAGAAACAACGACTGTTGACGGTGTTCATGCTGAACTTGCTGCTAATATCGGTACACCAAATGATTTAAAAGGTGTAATTGAAAATGGCGCTGAAGGTGTCGGATTATATCGTACTGAATTTTTATATATGGGTAGAGACGAAATGCCAACTGAAGACGAACAGTTTGAAGCTTATAAAAAAGTGCTTGAAACAATGGAAGATAAACGTGTTGTTGTTCGTACTTTAGATATAGGTGGAGATAAGGAACTACCATATTTAAATTTACCAGAAGAAATGAACCCGTTCTTAGGCTATCGTGCGATTCGTTTATGTCTAGATCAACCTGAGATCTTCAGACCACAATTGCGTGCCTTATTACGTGCTTCAGTTTATGGGAAATTAAATATTATGTTCCCAATGGTAGCGACAATCAAAGAATTCCGTGATGCTAAAGCATTATTATTAGAAGAAAAAGAAAATTTAACAAATGAAGGTATTGAAGTATCTGATGATATAGAAGTTGGTATCATGGTAGAAATTCCTTCAACAGCTGCATTAGCAGATGTTTTTGCTAAAGAAGTAGATTTCTTCAGTATTGGAACGAATGATTTAATTCAATATACAATGGCTGCAGATCGTATGTCAGAGCGAGTGTCATACTTGTATCAACCATACAATCCAGCAATTTTACGTTTAGTGCAACAAGTGATTAACGCTTCTCATAAAGAAGGTAAAT
Source organism: Staphylococcus sp. FSL W8-0271 (assembly GCF_038006605.1). Lineage (NCBI taxonomy): Bacteria > Bacillati > Bacillota > Bacilli > Caryophanales > Staphylococcaceae > Staphylococcus > Staphylococcus sp. FSL W8-0271. Next base: position 1,786,438 of record NZ_JBBOVM010000001.1, on the reverse strand, counting down.
GGACTGGAATGTGTGGAGAAATGGCCGGAGATGAAACTGCTATTCCATTACTATTAGGTCTAGGTTTAGATGAATTCTCTATGAGTGCGACATCAATTCTTAAAGCACGCCGTCAAATTAAAGGCTTAAGTAAAAATGAAATGGAAGAATTGGCACAAAAAGCAATTAACTGTGCTACTTCTGAAGAAGTACAAGACTTAGTAAGTAATTATACAAAATAAAAAAGATTGGGACACAAATCCCATTCTCACAATAAGAGGGCCAATCCTTAATATGGATTGGTCCTCTTTATATTTAAAATATTACGATTTTGATTGTGCATGCTTGCCTGGGGATATGGCTCGAGCCTGTAGTCTTTCGCTCATATCAATTCCCCGGGCGTCAGCACGATGCAAAATCGATACAAGAGATATGTTTTAATACAATAGAAAAAAGTTTCGTTTATTTAACTGATACAACAAATAGAAAGTCATATTTTTAATTAACCAAAAGATATAACCTAATGTGAATGCACATGAAGGATGCGTCGTCCATTTTATATAAGAAACTTACGATTTTGATTGTGCATGCTTGCCTGGGGATATGGCTCGAGCCTGTAGTCTCTCGCTCATATCAATTCCCCGGGCGTCAGCACGATGCAAAATCGATATAATTTATATTTTGTTATTTAAAAAATAAGGCTTTTTCGTATAATTTTATAAGCACTATTAAAATAACGAAGCGCCTTATTTATAAAGATTACAACATGGCTTGAATTTACATTACCAATGGAAACTTCAACTCTTATTTCTAAAAATGATATGCCACGACATGTGAATGAAATTGTTGAAACGATTTTTAATGAAAAAAGCAATTTCTATAACATCCAATAGATATTGCCTTTTTCACTTGTTCAAGAACTTTATGTCCTAGACGTTTTTATAGTTATATTAAAATTTACTCAAAAGGTAAGGAAATGTATGTGAAATTGAATAGTTTAGAGAAGTCGCAACTTGCTAAATTGTTTATTTTAGTTGAAATTAGGTTATGGTTAGATAACTCGTTTAAAATGTTGCATTTAGCCTTATTTCAGTTGATTTAGTTAATGTGTTTGTATTTGAGTGTTTTAATGTGTTGTTTCAATATTTAAGGTTTGGTTAATTTTTTCCATATCAACCTGGTACATCGGTTCACCATTCAATAATATAAAAGGTGTTGCAAAAGCATCATAATCAATCATTTCATTTCGATATTGCTGATTAGCGATGTTTTTTTCTACATATTTAAAGCCTTTATCAGTTAAATAGTTTTTAATAAAGGTACAAGGAGGGCAGTCATTCTGTGTGTAAATGATGATATCAGTCATTCAACATCAATCCTTTCTACAAAGTCGTTTTCTATAATAGTAAGTGACTTTTAATTAAAATTCAAGTTATAAAATTGCATGTAATTGGTCATTAATTTGTCACTTAATTCTGAGTTTAACTAATTTTAAAACATAGCCATTGGGTTTATAATGAATGGACGTTGTGATTTTTGTCACAAATAAATTAAAAAGGTGATATTATGGATTCAGTTGAATTAGCTCGTTTTCTAACTGCAATGACACTTGCAGTGCATATCATATTTGCAACAATTGGTGTGGGTGTCCCATTGATGTTTGCAGTTGCTGAGTTTTTAGGGATTAAAAAGAATGATCCTCATTATATAACATTAGCCAAAAGATGGTCTAAAGGTTATACGATTACTGTGGCAGTTGGGGTTGTAACAGGTACGATTATAGGACTACAACTGTCATTATTATGGCCAACGTTTATGCAAATGGGCGGCCATGTGATTGCATTACCGTTATTTATGGAAACATTTGCGTTTTTCTTTGAAGCAATTTTCTTAAGTATATATTTATACACTTGGGATAGATTTAAGAGTAAATGGACACATTTTTTAATTAGTATACCAGTGATTATTGGAGGTTCTTTCTCTGCCTTCTTTATTACGGCTGTCAATTCATTTATGAATACACCAGCTGGTTTTGATATTAAGAATGGTAAAATGATAAATGTTGAACCTTGGGTAGCAATGTTTAACGATTCATTTTTAATAAGATCTTTTCACGTTGTAACGACTGCTTTTATGACGATGGCTTTTGTACTAGCTGCCATTGCTGCATTCAAGTTAGTGAAAAATAAGTTTAAAAAAGATGCAGAATATCATAAAAAAGCATTGAAGTTAACAATGATTCTTGGCATTATCTTTACTTTAGGTTCAATGTTAGCAGGAGATTTATCTGCAAAATTTTTACATCAAGAACAACCAGAAAAACTAGCTGCGTATGAGTGGCATTTTGATACGGAATCCAATGCTGATTTAGTACTTTTTGGTTCTTTAAATGAAGAAACACAAGAAGTAACTGGAGCAATTAAAATTCCTAGTCTACTTAGTTTCTTGGCTGATAACAATGTCAATACTAAAGTGAAAGGCTTGGATGAATTTCCAAAAGAATTACATCCTCCAATGATTGTCCATTATTACTTTGATTTAATGGTGTCAATGGGTGTGTTCTGTTTAATTGTTTCAGCTGCATTTGTACTAACATTATGCTTTAAAAAATTACGGAAATTCACTTATTCAAAACCAATGTTATACGGTGCTTTATTAACTGGACCTGCAGCGATGTTAGCGATAGAGTTTGGTTGGTTCTTAACTGAACAAGGACGTCAACCTTGGATTGTACGTGGATATCTAAAAGTGGCTGAAGCAGCTACTCAAGCAGGTGGCTTAACACTCGTGACAATATTATTTGGTATATTATATTTAATATTAATTGTTACTTCTTCCTATGTATTAATAAGAATGTTTAAGGATAAACCAGCATATGAAGAATTTGAAGTAACTTCATCGGAAAGAGGTGATGCATGATGGTATTCGCATATATAGGTATCACGGTACTATGGATATTCTTATTTTGTTATATTATTGTTGCATCAATTGATTTTGGTGCTGGTTTCTTTACGCTACATGCTAAAATAACAAAACAAGATAAAAAAATTAATCACTTGATTGCACGTTACCTTAATCCAGTTTGGGAAGTAACGAATGTTTTCTTCGTATTCTTTTTCGTAGGAATGGTTGGTTTTTTCCCAGATTCAGCTAAGTATTTCGGTACAGTATTGCTTTTACCAGCATCTATTGCGCTGATATTGTTGTCCATTAGAGGTGGCTTTTATGCCTTTGAAAACTATGGACCAGATACAAAACTACCGTGGCTTGTACTATATGGTTTAGCAGGTTTATTCATACCTGCAGCCTTAGCCACTACTTTAACGATTTCTGAAGGTGGTTATATTACTGGCTCAAGTAATCACTTAGATTTAAATTGGTTTGAATTGTTGTTAAGTCCATATTCATGGTCGGTTGTATTTCTTGCAATTATATCCGTACTTTATATTTCATCTGGATTTTTAACTTACTATGCTTCAAAAGCAAATGATAAACCTGCTTATGGGTTATTAAGATACTGGTTCTTATTTTGGGGACCGCCAATGATCGCTATTTCATTATTTGTATTTCTATCATTAAGATTGCAAAATGAGACGCATTTCTATACAGCAGTATTTGATTATTGGTGGATGTTTGTACTCAGCTTACTATGTTTTGTTGGTGCAATGTTACTCACATTGATGAAAAAATGGCACGGTTTTGCATTTGTTTTAGTAATTTTACAAATGGCTTTTGCGTTCTTCGGCTACGGTGCAAGTAAATTACCATATATTTTATATCCATATATTCGCATAGATGAACATGTTGTTAATAGTGGTATGGCTATTGCTTTAATCATTGCGTTTATTTTAGGTTTACTTTTATTAATTCCATCGCTAATATTATTATTGAGATTATTTGTTTTTGATAAAAAATATGTTGAAGGTAAAAAGTAGACAAATATACTTAAATACAGTAGTAATGTTTATTGTTTAAACTACTAATATTTGATATATTTCAATTATCTTATTTTTGGAGGACGCATATGGATAAAGAATATGTGGTTATAGGTTTAGGTCGTTTTGGTGGTAGTATTGTTAGAGAATTAAATGCTTTAGATATGGATGTCATGGCGATTGATATGGATGAAGCGCGTGTGAATGAATATAGTGATATTGCCACACATGCAGTAATTGCTGACACAACTGATGAAGCAGTGATGAAAAGCTTAGGTATTAGAAATTTTGATCACGTTATTGTTGCAATAGGCGAAAATATTCAATCTAGTACGTTAACGACTTTGATTTTAAAAGAGTTGGGCGTAAAAAAAGTAACGGCTAAGGCTCAAAATGATTATCATGCTAAAATTTTAAATAAAATTGGTGCAGATACTGTTGTTCATCCTGAAAGAGATATGGGCAGAAGAATTGCACATAATGTAGCTAGTGCTAGTGTTTTAGATTATTTAGAATTAGCAGATGAACATTCAATAGTAGAAATTAAAGTTAGTGAAAAGATGGCAGGCCAAACAATTATAGAATTAGATATTAGAGCTCAATATGGTATAAGTATTATTGCTATTAAAAGAGGCAGAGATATTATCGTATCTCCGGATCCAAACATAAATATTGAAATTGGAGATATTTTAATTATGATTGGCCATGACAATGACTTAAACCGATTTGAAAAAAAGGTAGTTAGATAAATAATAATATATAAATTAAAGAAGGGATAGGGACGAATCAATGGTGCCCATACCCTTCTTTTTTAACACTTAACTGATTTTGTTTACTGGTGATGCGCAATATGTATATTATGTAAGAGTGATACTGTAGAGACGTACTATATCCTCCACACACAAGCAAACCAATACGTTCAAAATAGTAAGTATTTTAATATAAAAAGCACTCATCCAATGCAAATAGATGAGTGCTTTATTTTGAAAAGCTGATTATATTTTTGGTTATGATTATGATTCTGATGATTGATCTGATTGATTATCATCTTTTTTTGGTTTTGATTTCTGAGTTGTGTTTTTATTAGTTTTATTGTTCGAAACTTTTGTGTTTTTGCTTTGAGATTTAGGATTGTGTTTTTTTGCATTGTCTTTTTTTTGATTTGGTTTATTTTGTGGTTTTTTATTTTGAGAAGGTGTATCACCTTCATTTACTTTCATTATCACTGGTAAAATCATTGGCTTACGTGCTGTTTTTTCAAATAAATATGGTTGCAGCGTTTCAATGATTGATGATTTAATTTGATGCCATTGTATTTCTGGATTTTGGTTCAGTTTAGAAATTACATCGGTCTTGATTTTTCTTTGAGCATCATATATTAATTGACCAGATTCACGCATGTAAACAAAACCACGAGAAATAATGTCAGGGCCTGAGAGTAGTTTATTTGTTTTAAAGTCTATACTAACGACGACGATGACTAAACCTTCTTCAGACAATAATTTTCTATCTCGAATAACTACATTTCCAATATCTCCAATACCGCTACCATCGACTAACACGTTGCCGGATGGTATTCTTCCAGCTTTTCTAGCTGAATTATGTGTTAAAGCTAAGACGTCACCGATATCAAAGATAAACACGTTGTCTGGTTCTACGCCACATTCAATTCCTGATTGACCGTGTGCTTTTAACATACGATATTCGCCATGAATAGGAAGGAAGAATTTTGGACGTAGTAAGCGTAACATTAATTGTTGATCACCTTTAGATCCGTGTCCAGATGTGTGAATGTTTGAAACCTTATTGTGTATTACTTCAGCACCAGCGCGATATAATGAATTTATTGTGCGGTTGATACTTTTAGTATTACCTGGAATAGGCGAAGAACTAAATACAACAGTATCTTCTGGAATAATTTTTATTTGTTTGTGTGTACCGTTAGCAATTCTTGATAAAGCTGCCATTGGTTCACCTTGTGAACCTGTACATAAAATGAGTAACTCATGTTTAGGAACACTATTAATTTTGTTTGGTTCTATAAATGTTTCAGGTGGTGCTTTGATATAACCGAGTTCCATACCAATTTTAATATTGTTTTCCATTGAGCGACCAAAAGTTACAATTTTACGGTTGTGTTTAATTGCAGCTTCGACTGCTTGTTGAACACGGTAGATATTAGAAGCAAAAGTTGCAAAGATAATTCTACCACTACAATTACGGAATATCTTTTCAACATTTTGGCCTACTTCACGTTCACTCAATGTAAAATCAGGAACTAATGAGTTAGTAGAGTCTGAAAGTAAACAAAGTACACCTTCTTCTCCGAGTTTCGCCATTTTCGCTATATTTGCTGGCTCACCAACTGGCGTAAAATCAAATTTGAAATCTCCAGTGTGAACAATATTACCTTCTGGTGTATTAACAATAACACCATATGATTCTGGAATACTATGTGTTGTTAAATAGAAAGAAACTTCGAAATGTTTAGATTTGATAACGGAACTTTCTTCAATTTCAATAAGTTTTGTTGTTCTTAACAAGTGATGTTCTTCCAGCTTATTTCTGATTAAACCTAAAGCTAATGGTCCACCATATATAGGCACGTTTATTTGTTTTAATAGGTAGGGCACACCACCTATATGGTCTTCGTGGCCGTGTGTTATAAACAGACCAACTATTTTGTCTTGGTTCTGTTCTAAATAAGTAATGTCAGGAATCACGTAATCAATACCTAATAAGTTATCATCAGGGAATTTGATACCTGCATCTATAATTACGATTTCATCCTGATATTCTACGGCATAAGTGTTTTTTCCGATTTCACCTAAGCCACCAAGGGCATAAACCGCAACTTCATTTTTATGAATTTGTTTCATTACTCAGCTTGCTCCACATTAAAGTGATCAGATTGTTTTTCATATTCTAAATGTGCGCCCTCAAGTTTAGTAATAAACTCGATATTGTAATTACGGTCTTTCAAATATCTTCTTACTTGTTCTTCTGATTGAGCTTCAACATAAATAGTTTGTGTATGTTCTCTAACAACTACTTCTTCTTTGTTATGTTGAAAAAATACTTTAAATACTGCCATTATATCTATTTCCTCCTAAAATTTGGTTAAATTATTTATATAAACCCTGAAATGTATATTATTTTGTGAGCTTCTTAATCTTAAATAAAATGATATTTACTAAAAGTGTATTGAAACTACGTTTTTATATAAAGAGAACATACGAGCATTTGCCCAGTATGTTTCTAGGGTCATTTTAAATTCGTTCGTATAGAAAAATACAATTAGAAAGCATTTGTATGTTTTCAGTTATTTCTCATTTTACATGATGTAGTAGAATAAATAAAGCAGTTTTATTTTCTACTGATACTTAATATGTAGAAAAAAGTGATTCGCTATATATAAGGTGTTTAACTGAGTAAATTTAAATTAATCATTTTGAAATATTAAATGAATTACCAAATAGCTTGAGTCGATAATAAAAATTAATTATGATTAAAAGGAAATATAATAAGTAATAATATAAAGTAAAAAGTAATAGAGATGAAATGAAGGTGGTTGCTATGGATAAAGTGAAGCGTATTGTTGAAGATATTAAAAATGAAAAACAACGAACTGATAAGGTCTTTCAAGATATTACATTTGAAATACGTGCGGAACAAGTTATCATGTTTTTCAATTACAATGAAATCATTGATACTGTGAATGGAGATCAAAATTATGTAAAGCACAATCATGATCCTGTATTTATTGATATACAAGAATTAAATGCTTTGAAGAAAGAATTACAAGAATTGAATATAATGTACCATGAAAGAAGAGACGATTTTATGTAAAAAGAACTGTTAGTAAACGTGTGCAATTGCCACATATACTAACAGTTCTTTTTTATACTTCTACTGCATCTTCATGAGGTTGCAGTGGATGTTCTGAATCTATGTGATCATAAAACATGATACCATTAATATGGTCTATTTCATGTTGAACAACAACAGCTGGATAACCTTTTAATCGTAGTTTAACATCATTACCATCTATATCTTTTGCTTTAACAGTGACTCTATATTTACGATGTACTAGGCCTGGTACATTTTCGTCTACACTTAAGCAACCCTCACCAGTAGGTAAATAGGCTTCTTGAATGCTATGACTCATAATTTTAGGATTTACTAACATCAAGTCATAACTTTTACCTTCTCCATCATCTGGTAAATAGACGGCAATCATTCTTTTAGAAATATTGATTTGTGGTGCTGCAAGTCCGACGCCAGAACGAAGACCATATTTATTAGCAGTTTCTTCATCTTGGCTATTTATTAAAAATGCTCTCATAGATTTTAATGTCTCTCTATCTTCATCTGATAATGGGATTTCGACATCTTTAGCTTTTTCACGTAGTGTTGGATGTCCGTCTCTAATTATATCTTTCATTGTTAACATTTGTTCATACACCTTCCTTAATATAAAATATACCAAAGATTACCAAATAAAATACAGTAATAAATTTGATTTATTAAAATTTATTATATAATATAGCACACAAAAAAGGAGGATTTCTCAAAATGAAATTTAAATATGGTATTGGTGCCATACTAGCTTCCACTGTACTTATAGCTGGATGTACAACTGATAAAGGTGAAATAAAAGATTATAATGAAAAAATACAACAAGCATTCGATGAAGAAAAGCCTGTTTCATCAGTAGGCAAAAAACTTAATGAACTAGAGCAAAAAAAACAAAAGCTTGTTAAAAAAATCAATGGGAAAGATCAACAAGAAGCCAAACAAACTTCTGAAAAAATTGTAGATAATGTTGAAGAAAGACAAAAAGAATTTAAAAAAGAAGAAAATGCGTTAGATAATTCAGAAAAAGAATTTAAAAAAGCACAAAAACATTTAGATAATATTAGTGATAAAGATAAGAAAAAAGAAGTGAAAGAATTAAATGATGCTTTGAAAAATAAATATAAAGCACATGATAACTATGCAAATGCATACAAAAATATTATGAACAAAGAAAAAGATTTATTTGAATATGGATCTCGTGATCAAGCAAACCAAGAGGAAATGAATAAAAAGACAGAAGCTGTATCCAAATCATATAAAACTATGGATAAATCTTTTGATAAATACAAAGATGCAATGGAAAAAGTAAATAAAGAAAAACAAGATGTAGATAATTTAAATTAACTTAAAATGCTATTAATTTGAAATTTAAGGTAAATAACTATAGCATAATAAATGAGGACGCTTACATTCTTTTGGGAGTGGACAATTTGAAACTTGTAAAAAAGATAGTACAGCATGTTTGAAAATAGTAATACAGTTTTAAAACTGTACCTATTTACTGTATTACAGAACTTTTCATATTTGTTTAACAGTGAAACAGTTTTGTGATACAATGTTAAAGGATAAAATGAATTTCTATTATACGGGAAAGGTATGGTGAATTGAATGGCTCCGAAATTGAAAGCCCAATTCGATGCAGAGAAAGTATTGAAAGATACTGAATCTCAATTTGAAATGATCCAAATTTTGGATGAAGACGGTAATATCGTTAATAAAGATCTAGTACCTGATTTATCAGACGAGCAATTAGTAGAATTAATGGAAAGAATGGTTTGGACACGTATTCTTGATCAACGTTCTATTTCACTAAATAGACAAGGAAGATTAGGATTCTATGCACCTACTGCTGGACAAGAAGCTTCACAGTTAGCTTCTCAATATGCATTAGAACAAGAAGACTTTATTCTTCCTGGTTATCGTGATGTTCCACAATTAATTTGGCAAGGTCTGCCATTAACTGAAGCATTTTTATTCTCTAGAGGTCACTTCAAAGGAAATAGAATGCCTGAAGGTGTTAATGCACTAAGCCCACAAATTATTATCGGTGCACAATACGTACAAACAGCTGGTGTTGCACTTGGACTTAAAAAACGCGGGAAACAAGCTGTAGCAATCACATATACTGGTGATGGTGGTTCTTCACAAGGTGATTTCTATGAAGGTATTAACTTCGCTTCAGCTTACAAAGCGCCAGCAATATTTGTAATTCAAAATAATAACTATGCGATTTCTACGCCACGTAGTAAACAAACAGCTGCTGAAACTTTAGCTCAAAAAGCTATCTCAGTAGGTATTCCTGGCATACAAGTAGATGGAATGGATGCACTTGCAGTATATCAAGCAACTAAAGAAGCTCGTGATCGTGCTGTAAATGGTGAAGGTCCAACACTTATTGAAACAATCACTTATCGTTACGGTCCACATACAATGGCTGGCGACGATCCAACGAAATATAGAACTTCAGACGAAGATTCTGAATGGGAGAAAAAAGATCCATTAGTTCGTTTCAGAAAACATCTTGAAAATAAAGGTCTATGGACTGAAGAGAAAGAAAACGAAGTAATCGATCGTGCGAAAGCTGAAATTAAAACTGCTATCAAAGAAGCGGATAATACAGAAAAACAAAAAGTTACAGACTTAATGGAAAATATGTATGAAGAAATGCCTCAACATTTAGCAGAACAATATGAAATCTATAAAGAGAAGGAGTCGAAGTAACCGATGGCACAAATGACAATGGTTCAAGCGATTAATAATGCGCTTAAAACCGAATTACAAAATGATGAAAATGTCTTACTTTTCGGTGAAGACGTCGGTGTTAACGGTGGTGTATTCCGTGTAACTGAAGGATTACAAAAAGAATTCGGTGAAGACCGAGTATTTGATACACCTTTAGCAGAATCTGGAATTGGTGGTTTAGCTCTAGGCTTAACTACACAAGGTTACCGTCCAGTTATGGAAATCCAATTCTTAGGATTCGTATTTGAAGTGTTTGACTCTGTTGCAGGTCAAATTGCACGTACACGTTTCCGTTCTGGTAACTCAAAACAAGCACCAGTAACTATTCGCGCCCCATTTGGTGGTGGTGTGCACACTCCTGAATTACACGCAGATAATTTAGAAGGTATCTTAGCTCAATCACCAGGATTGAATGTAGTTATCCCATCTAGTCCTTATGACGCAAAAGGATTATTAATTTCTGCAATTAGAAGTAACGACCCAGTTGTATATTTAGAACACATGAAATTGTATCGTTCTTTCCGTGAAGAAGTGCCTGATGAAGAGTATACAATTGAAATTGGCAAAGCGAGTGTCAAACAAGAAGGTAATGACATTACATTAATAGCTTATGGTGCTATGGTACAAGAATCATTAAAAGCTGCTGAAGAATTAGAAAAAGATGGTCATTCAGTGGAAGTTATTGATTTACGTACTGTGCAACCAATCGACATAGAAACGTTAGTTGCTTCAGTAGAAAAAACTGGACGTGCAGTCGTAGTTCAAGAAGCACAACGTCAAGCTGGTGTTGGAGCTACTGTTGCTTCAGAATTAGCAGAGCGCGCAATTCTGTCATTAGAAGCACCTATTGCTCGTGTAGCTGCTGCTGATACCGTTTATCCGTTTACTCAAGCTGAAAATGTTTGGTTACCAAACAAAAACGATATCGTTGAAAAAGCAAAAGCAACATTAGAATTCTAATATTAATAAGTTTGGTATAACTTTTAAAATGTTATCCCGACTTCATTGATTAATAATAAAACAGCATGAGATTGCGAATCATAAGTTCCGCTCTCATTTTCTAATTTTTGACTAAATATGAATTTTTAGGAGGATAATAACGTGGCATTTGAATTTAAATTACCCGATATTGGTGAAGGTATCCACGAAGGTGAAATTGTAAAATGGTTTGTTAAAGCTGGAGATACTATCGAAGAAGATGATGTTTTAGCTGAAGTTCAAAATGACAAATCTGTAGTAGAAATTCCGTCACCTGTGTCAGGTACAGTGGAAGAAGTACTTGTAGATGAAGGTACAGTAGCTGTTGTCGGAGATACAATTGTTAAAATTGACGCGCCTGATGCAGAAGATATGGAATTTAAAGGTAGCGGTAGCAGTGAGTCTAAAGATGAAGCTGAAGCAGAAGCAGAACCTGCTAAAGAAGAAAGCTCTGAAGCAGAAGAAAGCTCTGAAGCAGCGGCAGCAACGCAATCATCAGCTGATGAAGATGTAGATGAAAATAAACGTGTTAAAGCAATGCCTTCAGTACGTAAATATGCACGTGAAAATGGCGTAAACATTAAAGCAGTTGTAGCTTCAGGTAAAAATGGACGTACAACGAAAGAAGACATTGATGCATACTTAAATGGAGATGCAAGTGCAGCTTCAACTGAAAGTGCAAGTGAAACTGCAGAAGAAACTTCTGCGAGCACAGCACAATCAGCGCCAGTTTCTAGTGAAGGTGAATTCCCAGAAACAACAGAAAAAATTCCTGCTATGCGTAAAGCAATCGCAAAAGCAATGGTGAATTCTAAACACACTGCACCTCACGTAACTTTAATGGATGAAATTGATGTTCAAGAATTATGGGATCATCGTAAAAAATTCAAAGAAGTTGCAGCTGAGCAAGGTACTAAATTAACATTCTTACCTTATGTAGTGAAAGCTCTTGTTTCTGCACTTAAGAAATATCCAGCACTTAACACAGAATTTAATGAAGAAGCTGGAGAAATTGTACACAAGCATTATTGGAATATTGGTATTGCAGCTGATACAGACAGAGGTTTATTAGTACCTGTTGTCAAACATGCTGACCGTAAGTCTATGTTCCAAATTTCAGATGAAATTAATGAATTAGCTGTAAAAGCACGCGATGGTAAATTAACTTCAGATGAAATGAAAGGTGCTACTTGTACTATTAGTAATATTGGATCAGCAGGTGGACAATGGTTCACACCAGTTATAAATCATCCAGAAGTAGCTATCTTAGGTATTGGTCGTATTGCCCAAAAACCTATCGTTAAAGACGGAGAAATTGTAGCTGCGCCAGTATTATCATTATCATTAAGCTTTGACCATAGACAAATCGATGGTGCTACTGGACAAAATGCAATGAACCATATCAAGCGTTTATTAAATAATCCAGAATTATTATTAATGGAGGGGTAAAACATGGTAGTTGGAGATTTCCCAATTGAAACAGATACTATTGTAATCGGAGCAGGACCTGGAGGATATGTTGCAGCAATTCGTGCAGCACAATTAGGTCAAAAAGTAACAATCGTTGAAAAAGGCGAATTAGGCGGTGTATGTCTTAACGTTGGATGTATTCCATCAAAAGCATTATTACACGCATCTCACCGTTATGATGAAACTAAAAACTCTGAAAATTTAGGTGTTATTGCTGAAAGTGTTTCACTTAAATTTGACAAAGTTCAAGAATTCAAACAATCAGTTGTTAAGAAATTAACTGGTGGCGTTGAAGGATTATTAAAAGGAAACAAAGTAGAAATCGTTAAAGGTGAAGCTTATTTCGTAGATAACAATAGTTTACGTGTTATGGATGAGAAAAGTGCTCAAACTTATAACTTCAAACATGCAATCATTGCAACTGGTTCAAGACCAATTGAAATTCCTAATTTCGAATTTGGTAACCGTGTTATTGATTCAACTGGTGCTTTGAATTTACAAGAAGTTCCTGGTAAATTAGTAGTCGTTGGTGGCGGTTATATCGGTTCAGAACTAGGTACTGCATTTGCAAACTTTGGTTCAGAAGTTACTATTTTAGAAGGTGCTAAAGATATCTTAGGCGGCTTCGAAAAACAAATGACACAACCTGTTAAAAAAGGCATGAAAGAAAAAGGCGTTGAAATTGTTACTGAAGCAATGGCTAAATCTGCTGAAGAAACAGATAACGGTGTTAAAGTAACTTATGAAGTTAAAGGTGAAGAACAAACGATTGATGCTGATTATGTATTAGTTACTGTTGGTCGTCGTCCAAACACTGATGAATTAGGTTTAGAAGAATTAGGCCTTAAATTCGCAGATCGTGGATTATTAGAAGTAGACAAACAAAGCCGTACTTCTATCGACAACATTTTTGCAATTGGTGATATCGTTCCTGGGCTACCATTAGCTCATAAAGCGAGCTATGAAGCAAAAGTAGCTGCTGAGGTTATTTCTGGAGAAGCATCAGAAGTGGATTACATTGGTATGCCTGCTGTTTGTTTCACAGAACCAGAACTAGCACAAGTAGGTTACACTGAAGCGCAAGCAAAAGAAGAAGGATTAGAAGTTACAGCTTCTAAATTCCCATACGCAGCAAACGGTCGTGCATTATCATTAGATGATACAACTGGTTTCGTTAAATTGTTAACACTTAAAGAAGATAATACACTAGTTGGTGCACAAGTAGTTGGTACTGGTGCTTCTGACATTATCTCTGAATTAGGCTTAGCAATAGAAGCTGGTATGAATGCTGAAGATTTAGCATTAACTGTACATGCTCACCCAACATTAGGTGAAATGTCTATGGAAGCTGCTGAAAAAGCTTTAGGATTACCAATTCATACAATGTAATAAATTAAAAAGTATAAATAGTTACACTTTAGATGTTTTATCTTAAATGGTTATGGAAGTAATGAACGAGATTACTGTTCTAGTGCTTTCAAATCAATGTATAAATGTTTAAAGCTTACAACAAATATATAGGGGCGGGAATAAGGAATCAATTTATTATATTTTGATTTCTGTCCCGCTCTTTTTTTACATTTTTTAAAATTTTGGTAACTATTTGTTAATTATAGGGAGGATAAGTATATGGAATATTCATATCCGATTGATCTTGAATGGACAAATGAAGAAATGATGCAAGTGGTTGCTTTTTTTAATGCTATTGAAAAATACTATGAATCAAAAGTTGAAGGTAAAGTACTGTTAGAACGTTACAATCAATTTAAAAAAATAGTTCCAGGTAAAGCCCAAGAAAAGCAAATATTTAAAGAATTTGAAAAACAAAGCGGCTACAATAGTTACAAAGTAGTAAAATCAGTCAAAGATGCGTCAAATCAAAAATATTTTAGTTCAAAACAAATTTAACTATTGTCATCTTAGCTATATTTTGATATTTTTATTAAGCACTAAACAAAATGTTTGATAAAAGTAAACAAAATATAGCTTTTTTTGTATAAATAATACTCATGTTTTGGTTAACTATTGTTTCCTAAATGTGCAAAATAAGAAATTAAAAAAATAAGGTGACAGAATGAAGATTGGAAAAAAATTAAAAAATCTTAGAAATATTAAGCAACTCACTCAAGGTGAGCTGGCAGAGCGTACAAATCTATCTAAAGGATATGTTTCACAAATTGAAAGTGAACATGCCTCACCAAGTATGGAAACTTTTTTTAATATTTTAGAAGTGTTAGGTACTACTCCTCGTGAATTTTTTTATGATTCAGCAAATACTAAGGTGTTATATAGGAAAAATGAACAAATTCATTATGATGAATCTGATAAAGGATATTTACTAAATTGGCCAATCACACAATCGAATAATTTTGAAATGGAACCGTTAATACTTACTTTGAGACCTAATGCATCGTATAAAAGTTTTGATCCATCAGATTCCGATACATTTATATATTGTCTACAAGGCGAAGTTTCACTTTTATTAGGAAGTGATTATTATCACGCTGAAGAAGGAGATGCGTTATATTTTAAAGCAAATCAAATACATAGATTAAAGAACCTTACATCACAAGATGTGAAAGTTTTGGTTGTTGCTACAGCATCATATTTATAGGAGGACAATACATGAACCCTTTATTGACATTCCAATCAGTAAGTAAAGCTTATGATGGAACTCAAATATTAGATAATATAGATTTGAATATTGAGTCTGGACATTTTTACACATTATTAGGCCCTTCTGGTTGTGGAAAAACTACAATTCTGAAACTGATTGCAGGCTTTGAACAAGTTGATCATGGACAAATCGTTTATCAAGGAAAATCGATTAATCAAGTTCCTGCTAATAAGAGAAAAGTAAATACTGTTTTTCAAGATTATGCCTTATTTCCCCATTTGACTGTATTTGATAATATAGCATTTGGATTAAAAATAAAAAAATTAAATAAGGAAGTAATTAAAGCTAAAGTGCAGGAAGCTTTAAAATTAGTGAAATTAACTGGCTTTGAAAATAGAATGATAGATGGTATGAGTGGTGGACAAAAGCAACGAATTGCAATTGCGCGAGCTATCGTAAATGAACCTGAGATTTTACTTTTAGACGAATCATTATCGGCATTGGATTTAAAATTAAGAACTGAAATGCAATATGAATTAAGAGAAATTCAATCTAGATTAGGTATTACTTTTATTTTTGTGACACATGATCAAGAAGAAGCATTGGCATTGAGTGATTATATCTTTGTTATGAAAGATGGGAAAATACAACAATTTGGTACACCTACAGATATTTATGATGAACCAGTAAATCGTTTTGTTGCTGATTTTATTGGAGAATCTAATATTTTGAAAGGGACAATGGTCGAAGATTATGTTGTTAATATTTACGACCAAGCATTTAAGTGTGTTGATATGGGAATTCCTAGTCAACAACAAGTTGAAGTCGTAATCAGACCAGAATACATTGCGTTAGTAAACCACAACGAAGGATTATTTGAAGTGACTGTTGATTCTATGTTATTTAGAGGTGTACACTATGAAATCAATTGTGTAGATAGAAAAGGTTATGAGTGGATGGTGCATTCTACAAAGAAAACTGAAGTAGGTAGTAAAGTAGGTTTGTTTTTTGAACCAGAAGCGATTCATATTATGGTGCCTGGCGAAACCGAAGCAGAGTTTGATGAACGTATTAATAGTTATGAGGTTAATGATAATGCGTAAAATAAATAGATTTTTATTTATACCATATATTTTATGGATGGTTTTATTTATCGTTGTGCCAGTCATTTTGCTAATTTATTTCTCAATGATTGATATACATGGTCATTTTAGTTTACATAATTATAAACAAATGCTGACACCAAAATATTTTTTGATGATATGGGACTCTATAGTGTACGCTGTGTTAATTACGATGACTACGTTGCTTATTAGTTATCCAGCAGCATACTTTATCCGTACAGCAAAACATCAGAATTTATGGTTATTGATATTAATTATACCTACTTGGATTAATTTACTTCTAAAGACCTATGCATTTATTGGCTTGTTCAGTCATGATGGTATTATCAACCGAATATTATATAGTTTGCATTTACCTAAAGCGGAACTTTTATTTACAGGTCCTGCCTTTATAATTGTAGCCAGTTATATTTATATACCATTTATGATTTTACCAATTTTTAATAATATGAAGGACATACCAAATAATTTATTACAAGCTTCAAGTGATTTAGGTGCTAGTCGATTAATGACCTTTAAAAAAGTGATTATGCCTTTGACAAAACGTGGCGTACTAACAGGGGTGCAAGTTACATTTATTCCTGCGCTTTCTTTGTTTATGATCACAAGGTTAATTGCTGGTAATAAAGTCATTAATATTGGAACGGCGATTGAGGAACAATTTCTTGTAATTCAAAACTATGGGATGGGTTCAACTATTGCGTTGTTTCTCATTCTTTTTATGGCTTTTGTCTTAATCATTACAAATAAAAAATCTACAAATGGAAAAGGGTGAATCATATGAAATGGTATGGCAAACTATATATCGGTATATTAATTGCAGTGTTGTATATCCCTATACTGTTTTTAATGTTTTATTCATTTAATTCAGCAGGTAATATGATTCACTTTGAGCATTTTACATTAGCGCACTATTTATCCTTATTTAAAAATGACAGATTATTAGCAGTTATTTTTAATACGATTGCAGTGGCATTATTAGCGGCTGCAATTGCAACGGTAATTGGAACAATGGGGGCCATTGCTTTATATCATTTAAGAAATAAAAAATTAAAAATTTCGTTACTCACTTTAAATAATGTGCTCATGGTTTCTTCAGATGTTGTTATTGGTGCATCATTTTTGATTATGTTTACGGCAATAGGTCATTTTACAGGTTTAGGGCTTGGATTTATCACTGTATTAATTTCACATATTGCTTTTTGCATTCCAATTGTAGTGATTATTGTGTTACCCAAGTTATATGAAATGAATGTACATACTTTAGATGCTGCTAGAGATTTAGGTGCTAGTGAATTGCAAGTTTTAAATAAAGTGATGTTACCACATTTGTTTCCAGCGATACTTGGCGGTTTTTTTATGGCATTAACCTATTCTTTGGATGATTTTACAGTTAGTTTTTTCGTTACAGGCAATGGATTTAGTGTATTATCAGTAGAAGTTTATGCTATGGCAAGAAAAGGTATAAGTATGGAAATTAATGCGATATCGACAATACTTTTTATAACGATCATCATAGGCATTCTTGGTTATTATTTGATACTAAAATTTATCAAACGAAATAAAGTATTGAAGCAGGTGACACAATAATGAAACGATTTTTACAATTAATCGTGCTTTCAATTTTCGTTGGACTACTATGTTTATTGGTAAGCCAAAAACTCACTGAAAAAGAGCATTCTGCTTCAGGTGAAAAAATTTATGTGTATAATTGGGGAGAATATATTGATCCGAGTTTAGTAAAAAAATTTCAAAAAGAAACTGGCATTGAAGTTGTGTACGAAACATTCGATTCAAACGAAGCTATGGAAGCAAAAATACGTAATGGTGGTACAAATTATGATGTAGCTTTTCCAAGTGAATATACGATAGAAAAAATGAAAAAAGAAGGTTTGTTATTACCTTTAAATCATGAGAAAATACCAAATATGAAAAATTTAGATAAAGATTATATGAATATGTCATTTGATAGGGGTAATCATTATTCGGTGCCATATTTTTTTGGGACAGTAGGTATTTTATATAATAAAAATGTATATCCACAAGATAACTTTAATTCATGGGAAAGTTTATATAATCCCAAATATCAAAATGATATTTTATTAGTAGACGGTGCAAGAGAAGTTATGGGTTTAGGTTTAAACAAATTAGGCTACAGTTTAAATGATAAGCAATCAAAACATCTTGCAGAAGTTGAACAAGATTTAAAACAATTAAGCCCTAATATTAAAGGTGTTGTCGGTGATGAAATAACTATGATGCTTGAACAACACGAAGCTAATATTGCAGTTGTGTGGAGCGGTATAGCAGCGCCAATTTTACAAAATAATAGTGATTTTGATTACGTTGTACCAAAAGAAGGGTCAAACTTATGGTTTGATAATATGGTAATACCAAAGACAGCTCAAAATAAAGCAGGGGCACATAAGTTTATCAATTTTATGTTAGATGCACAGAATAGTAAACAAAATACGGAGTGGGTAGCTTATGCAACACCTAATAAGGCTGCAAGAGCACAATTACCAAAAGACATCAAAGATGATGAACGTTTTTATCCTTCAAAGCGTACACAAGCACGTTTAGAAGTCTATAAAGATTTAGGTAAAGATACACTAAGTGAATATAATGAACGCTTTTTAAATTTTAAAATGTCGCTAAATTAAAGCGTAGTATAGTAGTTATTTTATCGTTTATTCGATATAATAGTTTGATAAGTAGTATAAGGAGTTGTATAAAAAATGTCAGGAGAACAATATACTCAAGTTAGGCGTCCAGTGAGTCGACTAGCAGAAAAGGTATTGGGTTGGTTGAGCTGGATATTCTTAC
Organism: Staphylococcus sp. FSL W8-0271; assembly: GCF_038006605.1. Taxonomy (NCBI): domain Bacteria; kingdom Bacillati; phylum Bacillota; class Bacilli; order Caryophanales; family Staphylococcaceae; genus Staphylococcus; species Staphylococcus sp. FSL W8-0271. The sequence goes on along the minus strand of NZ_JBBOVM010000001.1, from coordinate 1,766,909 downwards.
TATTACTAACAATCATCACAATGTTTATTGCATTAGTTTCTTTTAGTAGTGAAAGTTCTATTCAAAATTTAGAAACGTCGTTAAATGGTAATGATTTTATTCAGCAAATATTGGCAAATAATGGATTAAATACGATTCAATTTGTTATTTGGTTACAAAATGGTATATGGGCAGTTATTGTATATTTCATTGTTTGTTTATTAATATCATTTTTAGCGTTAATTTCAATGAATATTAGAATATTATCTGGGTTTTTATTTTTAATAGCTACCATCGTCACTTTACCTTTAGTTCTATTATTTGTACCACTCATTATACCGATTCTATTTTTAATAGTTGCAATTATGATGTTCGCACGTAAAGATAAAGTAGAAATGATACCAGCTTATTATTCAGGTGGTTATCAAGGTAGTTATAATGACTATGGTCAAGAAAGAGAATCAGAACCAAAATCTGAACCGAGGTCTGAGCCAAAATCTGAACCAAACCCACAATATAATGTACAACAAGATACTTCTGACTTAGAACAACCATCCAATCAAGAACAACAATTAAGAAGAGGTGGGTATAGTTCCGAAATTGCAGACAAAGTAAATTCGGATATTAATTCAAAAGAGGAAGAACCTCAAGTATTATCTCGACAGGCTAAATATAATTATAAATCAAGAAAACAGTCAAATGATATTGATGATAATCTTCAAAATGAACAAGAGGACGCAAACATAGATAGTGAAGAATCTGAAATAGAAGCTAGACAAAGACAAGAAGCATTTGAAAAAGAACAACAACTTCAGCAAGAAGCTTATGAAGAACAACAGCGAATCAAGCAAGAAAAGGCTGAGGAAGCTGCTAGATTGAAACAAGAAAAAGCTGAAGAAAAAGCTAGAATTAAGCAAGAAAAGAAAGCACGTAAACAGCGTGAAAAAGAAAGACGTAAACAACAACCAAGTGCTGTTAGTCAACGAAGAATGAACTTTGAAGAACGAAAGAAAATCACAGGTCAATCTGCTGAATCATCAGAGATTGATGAAGCAAAAAGTCAATCAAGTAAAACTAAACAAAATGAAGCAATAGATTCAGATAAAGAAAAATAATGGTTTTATTTGCGCTATGCTATACGCAAAATAAGAGGGTCAATCCTTAATATGGATTGACCCTCTTTATATTTACGATTTTGATCGTGCATGCTTGCCTGGGGATATGGTTCGAGCCTGTAGTCTCTCACTCATATCATTTCCCCGGGCGTCAGCACGATGCAAAATCCCTATAAGTGATATGATTTAATACAATAGAAACTTCTTCGTATTATTTAACTTATACAACTAAAGCAAGTCATATTTTTAATTAACCAAAAGATATAACTTAATATGAATACACATGATGGATGCGTCCATTTTATATAAAAAACTTACGATTTTGATCGTGCATGCTTACCTGGGGATATGGTTCGAGCCTGTAGTCTCTCACTCATATCATTTCCCCGGGCGTCAGCACATTTCAAAACCGCAATTTCGCAAAGAAATCGTCAGTTTTGTTTCTCTGTAAATATTTGAGTTGCAGTCGCATGTTTACATGAGTTCTTTAAATGTTTCTAATATTAAGTATACATTTAATATGCTTAAAATAATGATTAATAGCCATGAAATTGTATTAACCCAGGTTCTGTTTTTAAATTGACCCATTAAATAACGATTATTTGTTGCCAGTTGTAAAGGTATTAATGAGAACGGTAAAGCTAAACTTAAAAATACTTGTGAGAATACTAGCAATTGTTCAATTTTTGCTTCATCACTTTTGAAAATAATGATACAGAATATGATAGGTAAAATTGCAAGTAGACGAGTAACTAGTCTACGTAACCAGTTTGGAATTTTAAGATGCAAAAACCCTTCCATTACAATTTGACCAGCCATTGTACCAGTAATTGTAGAATTTTGGCCTGATGCTAATAGAGCAACTGCGAATAAGGTACTCATAATTGCACCCATAGAAGCTCCTAATACAGGCTGATTTTGTAAAGCGTGATATAAATCGTAGAAACCACCTAATTGATCAGTATTAACACCATAAAATAAGGCAGCACCTAAAACGAGTAATAAGCAATTAATGATAAATGCAATCGAAAGTTGAATATTAGAATCCATCGTAGCATATTTAATTGCATGTGCTTTTGATTTTAAACTATTTCTATCATACATTCTTGATTGAACAATTGAAGAATGTAGATATAAATTGTGTGGCATAATCGTAGCCCCAATAATTCCTAAAGCAATAAACAATGCGCTATTATTCGTTATTATTTCTTTGCTTGGTACAAAACCAGTTAACACTTCATTGACATGAGGTGAAGCAATAAACACCTCAAATATAAAGATCACAAGTACCGTGAAAATTAACGTACCTACAATCGCTTCAATTTTTCGGAATCCAAATCGCATGATAAAGAGTAATAAAAATACGTCCAATACCGTGATAAGTGCACCGACAAGTAGTGGAATGCCAAACAATAAATCTAATGCTATCGCACTCCCGATAACTTCTGCGATATCAGTTGCAATAATTGCTAATTCAGCAATAATCCAAAAAACAAAAGCTAATGGTTTGTTTAAGTAATATTTTGTAGCTTGTACTAAATCCATACCTGTCGCTATTCCTAATCTTACCGTCATACTTTGTAGTAACATTGCCGATAAGCTAGAGAGTAAAATTACGAATAGCAAAATGTATCCAAATTGTGCACCACCTTGCATTGAAGTAATCCAATTTCCTGGATCCATGTAACCAACTGCTACTAACAACCCTGGACCTAAATAAGATAATAACTTTTGACTAAATTTACCATTGCTATTAATAGAAACCGTGTTATTGATTTCTTCTAAACTTTTATTATGCATTTTTATATTATTAGCCAATAATGATACCTCCTATACTTCTAACTAACTTTTTATAGGTTACTCCAAAAAAATATTAGGTCAACCTAATAACGCGTAATTGCTTAGATAAAGTTTTACTGTTTTTAATTTTTTATTAGTAAATTAATATTTTGAAATATAGAAAATAACACTTTGTAATTTTGTAATTTTGTTAAATTTGCTATGATAGTGATAATGAAAGAATAGGAGGAAAAATGATGAATCGGAAAGCAGAAAAAATCCTTGCTTGGATTGCAAACGGTCTTAGTCTATTATTTTTAATACTCATGATTTTGGGACTAATTTTATTGAATTTTCCCGAATCCAAGGAAGCATTAAACCAAATATATGAACAGCAAGGTATGTCTATATCGGCAGATGCGCTTAAAGCTTCAATATTAATGCAAGGTGGATTTTTATTATTCGCGACGATTCTAGGGTTCTGTGGCGTATTTACAATTAAAGGAAACAGAATTTTAGCTGGTTGCCTATTAATTGCTGCAGCTTTAATTAGTCTTTTTACTGGTAATTTTATTGCGTTAATACTTTGGATTATTGCTGGAATTATGCTATTAGTGAAAAAAGACAAGGGTCAACCACAATATCATAATCAAATACAACAAAATGACATTAGTGAAGATGCCAAAGATATTGGTCAACGACAAAAAAGTGATATGAATCCAGAACAAGAATTAAAAAAGAAAAAAGATGAGGATCCTTATATTTATTAAGTTATGTGACAAGGCTTAGTAATAAATGATCTATAAAAACTGAAAATATACGCTAACTGCTAACAAAGTAATAACTATGTTAGCAGATTAGTTGTTAGTACAATTTTTGATTTTATATACAATACAAATTCAGGAGTTTAAAACACCATCCTTTTTTTTGATTATATTAATAACAAGATAGATATCACAACATGCTAATGTATTATTTATAAACGTAAAACAGCGACAACTTCTATTTTAAATAGAAATTGTCGCTGTTTATAGTCTAAAATATTTATATCTTAGTTCAGACTGTCGACAAAGCCTCCGACTTTGTTGGCAGTTTTTTATGCACGCTTTCCGCGGGCACTGCCTTAGCCTGTAGTCTTCGGCTAGTGCTATTCCCGCAGGAGTCGGCATAAATCACTGCTAATATCACACTAAAATATTACTAATTCAGAGACTATCTTGTCTCATTGATTTGAATTTCTAAAAATTGAGATGGGAAAGCCACCTTTTTATAAAAGGTGGTTCAGACTGTCGTCAAAGTCTCTGACTTTGTTGGCACTTTTTTTGTGCACGCTTTCCGTGGACACTGACTTAGCCTGTAGTCTTCGGCTAGAGCTCTTCTCGCAAGAGTCGGCATAAATCACTGTCAATATTATAATATATGTAAATTAAGCAGTGGTGGTGTTTATTATGTTGAATAAATCTATTGATAAAAGAGATCAATATGAAATGATTTCTATCTCTGAATTAGCAGAAAACGACACACTTTATTTTCAAGAAGAATTAAATAATGAAATTAACGAGTAAAGACTAGTTAAAGGAAAAGAATCCTATTTGAAAAACTATAAAAACAGAAAATAGACAAACCCTTCGCATTAATAATTTGCGAAGGGTTTGTCTACGGTCTGTTCTTATATATTAATATCTTAGTTTATTTATAGAATTAAAAATAAAACTTTAGTTGTAAAATTTTAATAGCTGTTCGAAGGTTTCTTCTAAAAATTTTAAAAAGGTTTTATCTGTTTTTAATTCGTCTGCATTTGGAGCAAGGGTACGTGCAACAAATAATTCACCTTTTTTTACTTTTTTAACACGATCAATTGCACTTTGTATTTCGTCATCTGACATGTCTTTAATATATGTTTTTTCTTGAGACATGTGGTCCAAGCTTAAGCTATAATCGGATGGTAAATTTCTAAGCGTATGAAATTGTTCTTCAAAAACTTTCACACGCTGTGCTTTATCTTTTGCTTCATGCATAACACCGTACATGACAAATAATTGGTTTTCAAAAAGACCTATTTGAAAATGTGGTAACATTTTATAACCGCGATTGTTGGTTGCAAAAGCGACCCATGTATCTTTAGGTGGATTTACACTTCGTCTTGCATGTTTAGCAACGTGTGGATAAAAAACTTCTCCAGTTGTTGCCTCTAAATATTGAGAAAAATATTCTCCTAGTTCATGCAATTGTGGTCGAACATGTTTATTCAAAGCTTCCATTCTATTATCTAAACCATCAACAGTAAATGCTTTGAAATCGTTTGTTTTAAATGTATATTTAGCCATTTTAACCTCCTAGTGTGCATCTATTCGTTTATATTTTAGCATAATATAACACTATAAACATTGACTTTGTTTTTTTATTTGAACAATCGTACATTGTACAGAAACGTGTATAAATCTATGAATTAGGGTAAAAACATAGTATTATTAACTAATATGATATTACATACAATTGACTATTTTAAATATATAGTTCTATATCTTATTAAATATTAATGAAAAGTGAGTCGTGAAAAGGAGAGGGATACAATGACTGTTTATGAGTTTGCAAAAGGCCTTATTTTAGAAGCGGGCATCAATGTAAAAAAAATCATGAAACAAGGTATAGAAATAGAAACTAAGTCAAATCCCAATGATTTAGTGACAAATGTTGATAAAGCGACAGAAAAATATATTTTTGACAATATCAAGCAGACTTATCCAGAGCATTTAGTAATTGGTGAAGAAGGGCATGGACATGACCTTAAAGACGAATCAGGTATTGTATGGGTTATTGATCCAATTGATGGGACATTGAATTTTGTACACCAAAAAGAAAACTTTGCAATTTCTATTGGTATATTTAACGATGGCAAACCATATGCAGGATTTGTATACGATGTAATAAACGATAAACTTTACCATGCAAAAGCTGGTGAAGGTGCATTTGAAAATGGTAACTTACTACCTGCAATTCAATCGAGCCCTTTAAGTACAAGCATAATTGGTATCAATCCTAATTGGCTTACAAAACCAAGATTGGGTGAAGTGTTCAAACCAATTGTGGATGAAGCTAGAAGCGCGAGAGCTTATGGTTCAGCCGCGTTAGAAATTATTCATGTTGCTACTGGCAAATTAGGAGGCTACATTACACCAAGATTACAACCTTGGGATTTTGCTGGTGGTTTAATCATCCTGCAAGAAGTAGGTGGCATTGGTACAGATTTAATGGGTAACATCTTGTCTATATATGAACCAAGTTCCATAGTAATGGCTAATCCACAATTACATGCGGAATTATTAGAATTTCATTTTCAAAAGAATAATGAAATCATCGAAACATTACAAAAACGTTTAAAACATTAAGATAACTACTTTAATTCATACTATTATGCAAAATTTATATACTTAAATAAAAGATATATGACAAAAGCAATGAATAAGATAATAAGTAGAGAACCGAATATAAACTTTAAATCATTTTAAAAATTTAAATCGATATATATATAAAAGGACAGAAAATACATTTTCAAAATGATTTTCTGTCCCTATTTATTTTAACAATTATAGCCAGTTATTTTCACGATATTTCTTTTTTAAAGTGAAACCGTACCCAAATGTTGCAATGAATAGTATAAATGTTAAAATCATCATTGGAACATTTGTAGCAGCGATACTAAAGCTAAATAAAAGCAATAATATAACAGCTATGATAGCGAGTACCCAGAATATTGATTTAGATTTTTTTTGTTGCATCCCAACCACACCTTTATAGTTTTCTTTAACCAATTATATGATATAATAAAAAAGTTGCAAAGAAAAGTGGGAATTTACTCGAGAAAGGAAATTGTATAAAATGACTAAAATAAGAGAAGATGTTCGTAATATCGCAATCATTGCTCACGTTGACCATGGTAAAACTACATTAGTAGATGAATTATTAAAACAATCAGGAATATTCCGTGAAAATGAGCATGTAGATGAAAGAGCAATGGATTCTAACGACATAGAAAGAGAACGAGGCATAACAATTCTTGCTAAAAATACAGCAATTAATTATAAAGATAACAGAATCAATATTTTAGATACGCCAGGACACGCCGATTTCGGTGGAGAAGTTGAACGTATTATGAAAATGGTTGATGGTGTAATCTTAGTTGTAGATGCTTATGAAGGTACAATGCCACAAACACGTTTCGTCTTGAAAAAAGCACTTGAACAAAATTTAAAACCTGTAGTAGTTGTAAATAAAATTGATAAACCTGAAGCTAGACCAGAAGGTGTAGTAGATGAAGTATTAGACTTATTTATTGAATTAGAAGCTAACGATGAGCAATTGGATTTCCCCGTTGTTTATGCATCAGCTGTTAATGGTACTGCAAGTCTAGATTCTGAAAAACAAGATGAAAACATGCAATCACTATACGAGACGATTATTGATTATGTCCCAGCTCCAATTGATAATAGAGATGAGCCGTTACAATTCCAAATAGCATTATTGGATTATAACGATTACGTTGGACGTATTGGTGTAGGACGTGTGTTTAGAGGAACGATGCGTGTTGGTGATAGTGTATCTTTATTAAAATTAGATGGCTCAGTTAAGAATTTCAGAGTAACTAAAATTTTCGGTTATTTCGGATTAAAACGTGAAGAAATTGAAGAAGCTTATGCTGGTGATTTAATTGCCGTTTCAGGTATGGAGGATATTAACGTAGGTGAAACTGTAACACCTAATGATCATCAAGAGCCTTTACCAGTTCTAAGAATTGATGAACCTACATTGGAAATGACATTTAGAGTGAATAATTCACCGTTTGCTGGACGTGAAGGTGACTTCGTAACATCTCGTCAAATTCAAGAACGTTTAGATGAACAACTAGAAACAGATGTATCATTAAAAGTAACTCAAACAGAATCGCCAGATAAATGGATAGTTGCAGGACGTGGTGAACTACATTTATCTATTTTAATTGAAAATATGAGACGTGAAGGTTATGAATTACAAGTTTCGAAACCACAAGTTATCTTAAGAGAAATTGATGGCGTTAAATGTGAACCATTTGAACGTGTGCAATGTGAAGTGCCTCAAGAATATACAGGTGCTGTCATAGAGTCATTAGGTCAACGTAAAGGTGAAATGTTAGATATGGTGACAACGGATAATGGTTTAACTCGTCTTATCTTCATGGTTCCAGCACGTGGTTTAATCGGTTATACTACTGAGTTTATGTCACAAACACGTGGCTATGGTATTATTAATCATACTTTTGAAGAATTCAAACCTCGTGTTAAAGGCCGTATAGGTGGTAGAAGAAATGGTGCGCTTGTTTCTATGGATAAAGGTCAAGCAAGTTCATATGCGATTATGGGACTAGAAGATCGTGGTACAAACTTTATGGAACCAGGAACTGAAGTTTATGAAGGTATGATTGTTGGTGAACACAATCGTGAAAATGACTTAACAGTAAATATTACGAAAGAAAAACACCAAACTAACGTACGTTCAGCTACAAAAGACCAAACAGTTACAATGAAACGACCAAGAAAATTAACTTTAGAAGAAGCATTACAATTTATCAATGATGATGAATTAGTAGAGGTGACACCTGAAACGATTCGTATTAGAAAGACAATTTTAGAAAAAGCAGCACGTGAGAAAGAATCGAAACGAATCAAACAATTAATGCAAGAAGAAGAATAATTAGTAAATCATTAAAATAATCGAGAGATAAATATCGTTGATTCACATGACAACGTCAATTTCTATTGAAATAAAATAGAGATTGACGTTGTCTTTTTTTATAACATTATATTGTTTAGTAAATATACAATGATTTTTATTTAGTAATAAAGTCAGTTCAAATTTCAATCTCCTAATTTGAAAGATTTAGTATGAGGTGTGTTGCATTAGAATATAACTATTATGTGTATTACACTGAGGTAATTTGATTGAATTGCATTTAATTAAAGTGTAAGTAAATAATTTAATTGTGTGGTGAATGATTGGAAAAATTTCAATGAAATTTAAAATAATTTTCATTGATAAATGTTAGCGTGTATATTTGCGTTTATATGTTAAGTCTTGTTTCACATCAAGAAAGTTGTTGATATAAAAAACATGAAAGTTTCAAATTAATAGAAACTTTCATGGAGTAATTTTTAGAATTAAACGTTCAGTTTAATGTGGTAATATTAACAATTATTGATAATCGTCACATACCTTCTTCAACGATTACTAATATTACGATGACATGTTTTAGTTTTTCGGTTAAAAATAACATTAAGATTGTAAAAATATGCTATCGATGGTCGAAAGTGGTTTCTCGTTTTCGTTGTTTTGGTGTATCTAGACGACTTTTACATTCGTCGCACATAAAAGTGTGCATTGGATCATTTCTTAATCTTTTAGCTTCTAATGTATTTTGATCAATGAAAACTTCAGTATCACAGATAATACATTGAACTTTTATCATTTAAATCACCTCGATATGAGTAACATACTTGAACTCATATGAATAACCTTGTTCTGGTATATAGACAAAACTATCAACGAAGTTATCGTCATACAATCTTTTGCCATCACGAGCAAATTGGAAGAAAAGATATGGTAGTAGGTCTATTGGTACTTCTATAGAATCTTTATCATTAAACAAACGTATTGCCTTCGCATGATCATATGGTTCAGCATTTTTGAAAAATGGTGACATATTAATTACAAATGAATCTTTTAAAACTGCTCTTTTTCGATATTTAATTTCTGAATTTAGTGTTGGAGGATTTGTTTGTCCTTCTAAAATTGCACGATTCCATTCGCGGTTATCACTGAAATTGATTGGTTTGGTGCCATCAAATACACCATTCTCTAAATCTTCTAATTTAACTTTTCTATCATCAAATATCCAAGTAGTGCTATCTAAAGTAATTGGAAATTTAACTTCGCCCTTAATTTGAATCATAATCCCACTCCTAATATATTTTAAAAATTTTAAATAAAACGATTCGACAACAAGTTAAGTCGTTATGATAATTGACATTTTTGTGAATTTGAACATAATTAAATAATTTGTATCATTGAAGATGCATCATAAAATTAAAAATGCCTAATTGTTTGAATGCTCATATCACAATGATTTGTGCAGTTCGTTTTATTAATTGTATATGTAACTAAAACAAATATATCACTAATTCCAATATTATCATAAATAACTAGCCTTAGTATATTACTGAATTCACTTGCTTTTTCTGTATCAGTGAGATAAACTTTTACATATAAAGTTACAATTGATAGGGGGAGTATGTCATGGTAAAGGGCCAAAAATTAAATAGTGCGGCATATGACCAATTAAATAAAGATGCAGACAGGATTCTTCAATTGATTAAAGTTCAAATGGATAATCTTACATTACCTCAATGCCCATTGTATGAAGAAGTTCTTGATACACAAATGTTTGGTTTACAAAAAGAAGTTGATTTTGCTGTTGAACTAGGCTTAGTGGATAGAGAATCGGGCAAAGATTTAATGCTTCGTTTAGAAAAAGAATTGTCTAAATTACACGAAGCATTTACAAACGTTTAATTGGATTCGCTAATTTTGAAAAGTATAAATTTATTTTTACTAAATAAAATGATATAAAACGAATTAACGTAGTTAAAAACTACATAAGATATTTGAAGTGGCTAAGATGTCAATATTATATTGATTATTTCGTAGCCACTTTTTTTGTTGGATAATAAATGATGTTACGGTTTGATAATGATTGAACAACAAATTATATTTGTTCGAAAAATGAATACATTTTTTGATATACTATTAAAGGTACAATGAATTTTTAAAAACAATTTCAGTATTTGAAATAGTGAAAGTGATTGAAACTATTATAAAAAAATGATTAATATGTAAAGAATATATAAAATAGAATTGGATGATATGTCGAATGAATAACATAAAGAAATTTTTTCAGTATATTAGCAAGAATGCTAAATATATTGACTATCCGTTAGTAATTACATATTTGTTGTTATGTCTCATTGGCTTAGTCATGGTATATAGTGCAAGTATGGTTGCAGCCACTAAAGGTTCTTTAACAGGTGGCGTACCTGTAACAGGAACATATTTTTATACTAGGCAATTAATGTACGTAATTATGAGTATCATTCTTGTTTTTTTTATGGCATTCGTGATGAATGTGAAGTTACTAGAAACGATTAAGTTTCAAAAATGGATGATGCTTGGCATTATCTTATTGTTAGTAGCAACCCTATTAGTAGGAAGTAATATTAATGGCTCAAAAAGTTGGATTAATTTAGGTTTTATGAATTTACAAGCATCAGAATTATTGAAAATTGCCTTGATATTATATATTCCATATATGATTGAAAAGAAAAGGCCAAAAGTTTTTAAAAATCCTAAACTCATGACTTCTCCAATTATTTTATCTGCTATTTGTATCGGCCTTGTATTTTTACAACGCGATGTTGGTCAAACATTATTAATTTTAATAATTTTTTTCTCAATCTTATTTTATGCAGGAATTGGAGTCCAAAAATCGCTAAAATATGGATTAATGATACTCACAGGTATTGTACTTATCGGTGGTTTATTTTTACTGATAGGACTTGTGCCAGATTATTTAACTGCTAGATTTAGTACGCTAACAGATCCATTCAGCAATGAAGGTGGCACAGGGTACCATATTTCTAATTCATTAATTGCAATTGGTAATGGCGGTTTGTTAGGTCGTGGTTTGGGAAACAGTATTATGAAGTTAGGCTACTTGCCTGAACCACATACTGACTTTATTTTTTCCATTATTTGTGAGGAACTTGGACTTGTTGGAGGACTAGTTGTCATTTGCTTATTATTCTTTATTGTATATAGAGCATTTGAACTTGCGAGTAAGACGACTTCATACTTTTATAAATTAGTTTGTGTAGGTGTTGCTAGCTATATAGGTAGTCAAACATTTGTCAATTTAGGTGGTATTTCAGGTACGATTCCTTTAACTGGTGTTCCATTACCATTTATTAGCTTTGGTGGGTCGTCAATGATTAGTCTAAGTATTGCAATGGGGCTATTATTAATCACTGCTAAACAAATTAAAGTCGATGAATCCAAAAAAAGACAACAGCGTAAACATACGCACCATTTTAGCGTTCCCAAAAATGGTTAATACGCGCATAATAAGCAAACGATTCAACATATTGATGTTGAAAACGTTTGCTTATTTTTTTAACGATATTATTTACTTTTGAAAAACTTAGCAATTATAGTGGTTTTAATAAGTTAAAGTTATCATTAATGATAACTTTATATTATGTTATTTTTATGATATAATCTCTTTTAAATACGATAGGTATCAATTTTTAAGTGCTCATTGCTGTAAAAAAGATAGTGTTATGGTAAAAATATTAGCACTAGTCATATTGTAATTTTAAATAATGTGAAAACTATTTTACTGTATACATAGTTCGTATTTTGCTATAATCAATTTTATATCCAACTTTTTAGAAAATTCAAAATTTAAGGGGGACCATGATTTGAAACAAATTAATAAACTTATGGTAGCCAATCGTGGAGAAATAGCAATAAGGATTTTTAGGGCTGCAACAGAATTAAATATTAAAACGGTTGCGATTTATTCAAATGAAGATAAAGGATCATTACATAGATATAAAGCTGATGAGTCATATTTAGTTGGGAAAGATTTAGGACCAGCAGAATCATATTTGGATATAGAACGCATCTTAGATGTTGCGAAACGTGCAGGAGTGGACGCAATTCATCCTGGTTATGGATTTTTAAGCGAAAATGAAACTTTTGCCAAACGTTGCCAAGAAGAGGGGATTAAGTTTATCGGACCACATGTCGAACATTTGGACATGTTTGGTGATAAAGTTAAGGCAAGAACTACAGCAATTAATGCTGATTTAAGAGTTATTCCAGGTACAGATGGACCAATTGATAGTCAATCCGATGCAATTGCTTTTGCAAATGAAGCCGGCTATCCTTTGATGATTAAAGCTACAAGTGGTGGCGGTGGAAAGGGCATGCGTATTGTGCGTTCCGAAGATGAATTAGAGGAGGCATTCCACAGAGCAAAATCTGAAGCGGAAAAATCTTTTGGTAATAGTGAAGTTTATATTGAAAAATATATAGATAATCCAAAACACATTGAAGTACAAGTCATTGGTGATGAACATGGTAACATTGTTCATTTATATGAACGTGATTGTTCTGTTCAAAGACGTCATCAAAAAGTTGTTGAAGTTGCGCCATCTGTTGCACTTACTGATGATTTGAGGGAACGTATATGTGATGCTGCAATTCAATTAATGGAGAAAATTGAGTATGTGAATGCTGGCACAGTTGAATTTTTAGTATCTGGAGACGATTTTTATTTCATAGAAGTCAATCCACGTGTACAAGTTGAGCATACGATTTCTGAGATGGTGACTGGTGTAGATATAGTTAAAACGCAAATTCTTGTAGCTGATGGTGAAAAGCTATTTGATAATGAAATTGGCATGCCACAACAAAAAGATATTCAAACATTAGGTTATGCAATTCAATGTCGTATTACAACTGAAGATCCAACAAATGACTTTATGCCAGATACTGGTAGAATTATAGCTTATCGTTCAAGCGGTGGCTTCGGAGTAAGACTTGATGCTGGTGATGGTTTCCAAGGTGCTGAAATTTCACCCTATTATGATTCATTACTTGTAAAATTATCTACACATGGCATGACATTTAAACAAGCAAATGAAAAAATGGATCGTTCATTACAAGAAATGCGTATTCGTGGTGTGAAAACAAATGTGCCATTTTTAATTAATGTTATGAGAAATACACAATTTAAGACTGGCGACTACACAACTAAGTTTATCGAAAGTACACCAGAATTATTTGATATTGAGCCTACATTAGATAGAGGTACGAAAACGTTAGAGTATATTGGTAATGTGTCTATCAATGGTTTTCCTAACGTAGAAAAAAGACCTAAACCAATTTATGAAACGTCGCCAATCCCTCAGGTTCCAAAAAAGGTTGTCGAAAAATTTGAAGGTACGAAGCAGTTATTAGATCATAAAGGACCGCAAGCAGTTGCAGAATGGTTAAAACAGCAAGAGGATGTATTAATTACAGATACTACTTTCAGAGATGCACATCAATCATTGTTGGCTACACGCGTACGTACTAAAGATATGATGAATATTGCTTCTAAAACAGCTGATGTAATGAAAGATAGTTTTTCATTAGAAATGTGGGGTGGTGCAACATTTGATGTTGCTTACAACTTTTTAAAGGAAAATCCATGGGAAAGACTTGAAAGATTGAGAAAAGCCATTCCAAATGTTTTATTCCAAATGCTTTTACGTGCGTCTAACGCTGTTGGCTATAAAAATTATCCAGATAATGTCATTAAAAAATTTGTGAAAGAAAGTGCTGATGCAGGTATAGATGTTTTCCGTATCTTTGATTCGTTAAACTGGATAGATCAAATGAAAGTAGCAAATGAAGCAGTTCAAGAAGCAGGTAAGATTTCAGAGGGCGCTATTTGCTATACAGGAGATTTTTTAAATGCAAATCGTTCTGACATTTATACCTTAGATTACTATGTAAATATGGCAAAAACACTTGAATCTGAAGGATTCCATATATTAGCGATTAAAGATATGGCTGGTTTATTAAAACCGAAAGCAGCTTATGAATTAATCGGTGAGTTAAAAGCAGCAGTTGACTTACCAATTCATTTACACACACATGATACGAGTGGTAATGGACTATTAACTTATAAAGAAGCTATTGATGCTGGCGTAGATGTTATTGATACAGCAGTTGCATCAATGAGTGGTTTAACAAGTCAACCAAGTGCTAATTCATTGTATTATGCACTGAATGGCTTCGGTAGAAGTATGCGTGCAGACATTGATGGAATGGAAGAATTATCACATTATTGGGGTACTGTACGTCAATACTATAGCGATTTCGAAAGTGATATTAAGTCACCTAACACAGAAATTTATCAGCATGAAATGCCAGGTGGACAATATTCTAATTTGCGTCAACAAGCGAAAAGTTTAGGCTTAGGCAACAGATTTAATGAAGTAAAAGATATGTATAAGCGTGTTAATTTCTTATTCGGTGATATTGTTAAAGTAACACCTTCATCAAAAGTTGTTGGTGATATGGCCTTATACATGGTTCAAAATGATTTAGATGAGCAATCCGTAATAAAAGATGGACATAAATTAGATTTCCCTGAATCAGTAGTATCCTTCTTTAAAGGAGAAATTGGTCAGCCAGTTAATGGATTCAATAAAGATTTACAAAAGGTAATATTGAAAGGTCAAACACCATTAACTGAACGACCAGGAGAATATTTAAAGCCAGTTGATTTCGAAACAGTAAGACAAGAATTAGAGGAAAAACAACAAAAAGAAGTCACTGAACAAGATGTAATTAGTTATGTGTTATATCCAAAAGTATATGAACAATTTATTGCGACACAAGAACAATATGGAAATGTATCACTTTTAGATACACCAACATTTTTCTTTGGCATGAGAGCAAACGAGACTGTAGAAATAGAAATTGATACAGGAAAACGTTTGATTATTACACTTAAAACGATTACAGAACCTGATGAAAAAGGTGTACGTACAATATTTTATGATATGAATGGCCAGGCAAGACGTATCTTCATACAAGATGAAAATGTTAAAGCCAATGCAAGTGTTAAACCAAAAGCAGATAAACTAAATCCAAATCACATTGGTGCACAAATGCCTGGATCAGTTACAGAAGTTAAAATTGCTGAAGGTGAATCTGTGACGAGTGGACAAGCATTATTGATCACTGAAGCAATGAAGATGGAAACAACGATTCAAGCACCATTTGATGGTGTTGTAAGAAAAGTGACAGTACAAAATGGTGATGCCATTGAAACAGGTGACTTATTAATAGAAATTGAAAAAGAACAAGAAGATTAAATTAAAAATGGCTGTGATACGATTAATGTATCACAGCCATTTTATATGTTAATTAAAGTGGATTATCCGCCACTTCGTATGGTTCTTAGCATCAGTACAATAAAGTAAGCAATCAATCCAAACAATATTGTTATGAATAGTGCGTGTAATAGAGCGATTAATAAATTCACTTCAGTAATAATAGATAAAGCACCTGTTATCACTTGTAAAATTATTAAAATAAATGCAGCGGTATAGCCGAAACGAATTGTTCGATTTTCTTTGTAATTATTAATTGCATGGACAAACGTGATTAAAATCCAAATAAAAGCGATTAAAGCCATACCTCTGTGAGTGAAATTCACCCAATCTTGAACGTTATGAGGTATTAAATCATTAAATGGAAGCGGCCATTGACCATAAGCTAAACTTGCTTCCTTATGTCTAACTAACGCACCAGTATATATCGTTAAGTATACAATGATTGCCATAATCCACGTATAAATTCTAAGCGGCTTACGAATAAATAATTCATCAGCTTCGTATTTACGGTCTACTTCAAAGATAATTAAAGTTAAAACAAATACTGAAGAAAATGAAATTAATGAAATACCAAAATGTAACGCCAAAACATAATCGTTTTGTTGCCACATTACTGCTGCTGCACCAACAAGTGCTTGCAATAATAGGAAACCAATACTGATCATGCATAACGGTTTAACTTCTTTGATATAGCCAATGTGTTTCCAAGCAACAATCACTAGCCATAAAACAAGAATTAAAGATAGACCTGATACTGCACGATGACTTAATTCAATTATTGTTTGTATAGGCAAATTTTGAGGTAAAAAAGCACCATGACACAATGGCCAGTCAGAGCCACAACCATCAGCTGAACCAGTTTTAGTAACCAATGCGCCTCCGAGCTGTACAAATGCCATTATTATCGCTGCCAATACAGATAACCATTTCAGGTTTTTTTTGTTAAACAAGAATTAACCCCCCACAAATAAATAAAACAGATATGAGTAATGATTCAGCTACAATGATATCAATCATTTATAGTTTAAACCAAAGACTCTTTACATTTACTTTTATATTTTTAAATAAAACTTAACTATTATTATAACAAGAAATACGCTTCTAATTGTGTCACAAAAATGACTATTTGTGAATGTCGATAAAGTGTCACAAATAACTTTGTATAAATGTAGTCAATCACAGTAAATTGATATATCATTGTATTATATGGAAAAATTAGGAGGGAAATTATGAACAAAGAACAAACTTTGTCGCATAATTCTAGTCGTGTAACGTTTAAAGAGTTACAACAAATTATTAAAATGGGACTAGTTCAGGGCAATTTAATTCCAGCATTCGCTGGTTCATGGCTTGCAATTGTGTTGGCAAATCATTCCTTCCTCTCGTCAATACCACAGATTTTAATGATGTTGGTAGGTTCGACATTAATTATGGGGGGCGCATGCGCTTTAAATAATTACTATGATCAAGATATTGACAGTATCATGCCAAGTAAACAGCAAAGACCTTCAGTTAATGGAAAAATTTCAAATAGAAATTTATTATTACTTAGTTTTGGAATGATGCTCGTAGGGGAAGCATTATTATTTGCTTTAAACATACCATCTGGTGTAATAGGATTGTTAGGTATTGTTGGATATGTGTCATTTTATTCAATTTGGTCTAAACGTCATACAGTTTGGAATACAGTGATTGGGAGTTTTCCTGGTGCTGTACCACCGTTAATAGGTTGGACAGCTATCGAAGGCAATATTAGTATGGTTGCTGTAGCGCTTTTCTTAGTCATATTTTGTTGGCAACCAGTACATTTTTATGCATTGGCAATAAAGCGTAAAGATGAATATAGCTTGGCAAATATTCCAATGTTACCTTCTGTTAAAGGTTTCAACCGCACGAGAGTGAGTATGTTTATCTGGCTAGTATTGTTATTACCGCTACCATTATTATTGAATGATCTTGGTACAACATTTATTATATTAGCTACATTATTAAATTTAGGCTGGTTATATTTAGGTTTAACGAGTTTTAAAAAAGATTCAGATCAAACAAAATGGGCAACAAAAATGTTTATATACTCTTTAAACTATTTAGTAGTTTTCTTCGTACTCGTTGTTGTTGTTTCATTAATTAAAATGTTCTAATAAATATTAATAAGGATGGAATATATGAATTTACCAATCTTACCTACAATTAGCACAACATGTATAGTGATAAGCGCAATCCTTATTGCAATAGGATGGCGTAAAATATGGAAAAGAGAAATCGAAAGTCATAAAAAATTTATGTTACTTGCTGCTATATTTGCGCTAACTTTCTTTATTATTTATGCTTCGAGAACAATATTTATTGGTAATACTGCTTTTGGTGGCCCAGATTCAATTAAGATTTATTATACAATCTTCTTAATTTTTCATATCAATTTAGCTACCATCGGTGGTCTGCTAGGACTTTTCCAAATCATCACTGCGTTCAAAGACAAATTTAAACTTCATAGATTTGTAGGACCAATTGCATCAATTGTTTGGTTTTGTACTGCTATCACAGGAGTGATGGTTTATGTATTACTCTATGTATTGTATCCAGGTGGAGAAACAACATCATTGTTAAAAGCAACTTTCGGTTTTGTAAATATACTTAGTTAAAATATTGATGAACTAAGTTGAAATAATCATTATATCTAAAAATAACCTGAGACACAGTTGTGTCTCAGGTTATTTTTATTTTAAAGTTGCAGATGTTATCTGTTTAAGTGAGAGATTCTTTTTTATAATTTTTGTAATTCAAATTTTGCGTGTCGTTTCACTCAAATGATTTAAATGAATATTAAAAAAAAGCAACTCAAGATAAATATCTTTTTAAGTGTTTAGCCGTAACAGAAGCAGTGTTTGCTAATAAACCATCTGGATTTCCTTGGTAAAGTAACTTACCACCTTTGTTTCCAGCATATGGCCCTATATCAATAATCCAGTCTGCATTTGTCATCATCGTTAAATTATGTTCAATGATAATTACTGTGTTACCTTGGTCAATTAAATTATCAAAACAAGCTAAAATGATTGGTATATCATCTTCATGTAAGCCAGTAGTTGGCTCATCAAATACAAAAATATGATTACTCACAACGTGTGTCAAATATTTACTGAGCTTAACACGTTGTATTTCTCCACCAGATAATGTATCAAGTGTTTGTCCTAAATTCATGTAATTTAAACCTGTTGCTTTCAGTGATTGCAAAGGCTGTGCAATAGACTGATTTGTATTAAAAAAATCTAAAGCTTCATCCACTGTTAAGTTCAATATATCTGCTATAGAATAGCCTGAGATAGTTGCATTTAAAACTTCAGGTTTATATCGTTTACCACCACAAACGTTACAAATTTGGGTGAAGTCTGGCATAAATGCAAGCTCCGTTTTTAGCACACCTTTGCCATGACATTCAGGACATGCGCCTTCAGAGTTGTAACTGAATAATGACTTCTTCAACCCTGTGTTTTTATTGAAATAGGTGCGAACATCATCAAATATATCTAAGTAAGTTAACAAATGAGAACGACTTGAAGCATGTACGGGCTTTTGATCAATAATAATAGCGTCTTTATTGTTTTGTAAGCCGCCATGTATAAGCGTACTCTTGCCAGAACCAGCTACACCAGTTACAACGGTCATTGCATGTTTAGGAATACGAACTGAAATATCTTTTAAATTATTTTGCGTCATATGATTTAAGTCAATAAACGCATCTGTTTGTCTAATGTATGATTTCAATTTATGTTTTTTCTTTAATGCTTTTCCAGTACTGGAATTTGATGATAATAAATCAGAATAGTTACCAGTGAAAATAATTTCACCACCGTTTTTACCAGCATAAGGCCCTAAATCTATGATGTGATCTGCAATTTTGATAACGTCCGGATCATGTTCTACTACTAGAACTGTGTTACCTTTATTTTTTAAAGATTGAATGATTTCATTTATTTTTTGAATATCCTCAGGATGTAGTCCGATACTCGGTTCATCGATGATATATACTAAGTCACTTAAAGGGCTATTTAGATGCCTGATAAGTTTAATACGTTGAGATTCTCCACCAGATAGTGTTTTCGTTTCACGATCCAAAGTGAGATAATTAAGCCCAATATAACTAAGAGATTCTAATTGTTTTAGCAAAGGGCTAATTATAAATTGTGCTTTGGTAGATTCTAATTTTTGAATGAAAGTTATTGCTTCATCTATAGATAAATGCGTGAACTCAGCGATATCTAAGCCATTAATTTTGGATTGTAATACATTTTGATTTAATCTTTTACCATCACATGTTGGGCATTTTTTTGATGTCACAACTCTTTCAATATCGTGTTTGAATTTATTTTTTTCAAAATTATCATTTAATAAAAATGAGCGCCTAAACCGATGAATAAGCCCTTCAAATTTTGCAGTTTTTGGCCAATTTTGTGGAGGGTTTTTCAATTTGGTAGGTTTTGTGTATAACAGAGTATCCAATTCTTTTTTATCATAATGTTTCAATTTCTTGTCATTATCAAATAAACCAGAATATAAATAACGTTTACCGCGCCAACTATCCGGTCTGAAAGAGGGAAAACGGATTGCGTCTTCATTTAAAGATTTTTCAAAATCTAACAGTTCCTCAAAGTTAATATCTTCTACGTATCCAAGACCAGAACATGTTTCACACATACCTTTTGGATTGTTAAAAGAAAAAACATCAGAATATCCTACAAATGGTGTTCCGATACGGGACCATAATAAACGCACTGAAGCATAAATATCGGAAATTGTACCTACTGTAGAGCGCGAATTACCACCTAACCTTTTTTGATTGATAATCATAGCTACGGGTAAATGTTCTATTAAATCTACATTTGCTTTACTAAATTGTTTTAATTGATTTTGTATATATGTAGAATATGTTTCGTTAAGTAAACGTTCAGATTCGGCAGCAATTGTATTGAAGACTAATGATGACTTACCCGAACCAGAACGACCCGTGAATACAGAAATTTTATGTTTTGGTATATCTAAAGAAATATCTTTTAAATTATTTTGTTTCGCACCATGTATACGAATGATTGACATATTTGTCACCCCTTCATTTATTTTATACCCAAAATTCTCTTGTATATTACGTCATGCAAATATTGTATATGATGAAAATGTAAAGGGTTTATTACAAATTAACAAATTTGAGGACATGCCTTGCTTGTATCTGTCATAAACATGTACAATGAACCAAAGAATAATGTAGGTGGATGAGCGATGAAGAAACTAATAATTAAAGTTATTGGTGTATTATTATTGATTTGTTTTATAATTTATCTATTTTACTCACCGCGTTTGAAATTTGATGTTTTAGAAAATCCTAATAAAGAAACTTCAAAAACAACTCAAAACAAAGATTTTCAAAACAAAAAAACAAATGTTGAAAATCCTAAACTTAAAAAAGGTGTGGGTACTTGGATTGGACAAGATTTACATAATTTAACTGATAATTATGGTCAAGCAGATAGAGTTTATTCATATAAAGGTGGTTTTAAAAACTACGTATATAAACAAAACGATCAGTATTATCTTGTCACAACGAAAAAAAATAAAATTAAATCAGTTTATGCCACTGGTAAAAATGCTAACGTTAATCCAGTAGAAATTGGTGATAATGCGGCGCATGTTTTTGAAAAGTACAGTATCAATCCAGAGCCAACGATTAAAGCTAATGGAAAAGCGTATGAAATAGAACTTTCAGATTCAGATATGAAAACACAGACACTAATAAAATTCAATAATGTTTACGCACAAGTATATATTGATCAACAAGCTAACGAAATCGTAGGTGTAAGATATTTAGATAGTGAAGCATTAATAGCATTCAAACCCTATCAAATGATTACTGCACAAGAAGATAAAAAAGTGAAAAATAATTATAAAAAAATACCATATGAACAAAATGCAAATCAATTGATGACACTTTATGAAATTACTAATGAGATGCGCAAATTAAAAGATGCTAAGCCTTTAAAAGTTAATAATGACGTAGCTCATATTGCATCATATAATTTGTACGAAGCAATTGATACTGATAGTGTAGAATTTACAGAAGATGCCTTAAAACAAAAGCTTAATGAACAAAATATTTCTTTTGTTTCTACTAGTCAAAATGTAGGATATGATTTTAACGAAGTACCAACTTTAATCCATAGTTGGTTAAACTCTGATATTCATAGATCAAGGATGTTAAATTCTAAATACAATGAAGTCGGCGGCGAAGTGTCAAACGGTTATTATACAATTATTTTCATTGAAGATAAGTAGGAGAGGTTATAATGATAACAGAAGAAACTTTGAACATTCTTGATGATATTGAGGAATTAAGTGATAAAATACTTGATTCAAGTTTATATCATTCATTTAAAATAGCAGAACAAAATTTACAAGAAAATGATGAAGCGCATTTGCTCTATCAAGCTTTTTTAAAATCAAAAGAGCAATATGATGAAATAATGAGATTTGGAAAATATCATCCAGATTATCAAAAAGTAATGTTAGAAACACGTAAACGAAAACGTGCTTATGAAATGTTACCAGTAGTTATGGATTACAAACAAAAAGAAGTCGCATTACAAGATCTAATAGACGAGGTTATAATGAAAATAGCTTATGCTGTATCTGAAAATGTAAAGATAGAAACAGGTAATCCATTTTTCCAAAAAGATGCAAGTGGTTGTGCAACAGGTGGTTCTTGTAGCTGTTCCTTATAGTGAATCAGGGCGGTAATGTTAATTAATATAAAAGCTGGGCACTTGTAGTGATATGCTCCCTTCAAAGTAGACACTTAAAAATGTAAACTTTGAAGGGAGCTTTTTTATGACTCATAGAAAATTATCACCTGAAACTTATCAAAAAGCTTTCAGCTTATATGAAGAAGGATATAGTATGAAAAATGTAATTCAAAAATTAAATTTAAATTGTTCTCCTAGAACATTATTGATTAACTATTATAAATTTAAGAAGCATGGAATAAAGGTGCTTTTACCAATTCAGAGAAATAATACCTACTCAAATGAATTTAAGCTTAAAGTTGTGCACGAATATATAAATGATGGCCTATCTTTAACTGATTTAGTAGTTAAATATAATATCCCCACTACTTCAACTGTAAACAAATGGATTTCAAAGTATTTGTCGGGTAAAATATTAAAAACATATTCTCCAAAACCCGAGGTGTATCAATTGAAATATAAATCATTAACATTTGAAGATCGTGTAGAAATCGTTGATTATTATATGAATCATGGCCAATCGTATAAGACAACAGCAAATCATTTTAACATCAATTATAGCCAAGTATATAACTGGGTAAAAAAGTACAACTTGCATGGATATGATGGGCTTAAAGATGGACGTGGAAAAGGGAAACCCCAGTCTGTATTAACACCTGAAGAGGCATTAAAAGCTGAAATTAAGATACTTAAAGAGAAAAATAAATTTCTTCAAATGGAAAATGACGTTTTAAAAAAGGAAGAAGAAATAGAAAGGAAGTTGATGAAACAGGCATCAGACAAAAAGCATCATACCAAACGGTAAAAGCATTTAAAAACCTTTATCCGATAGCTTGGTTATGTTCAGTATTAAAGATATCACGTTCAAGTTACTATAAATGGTTACATCGCAAACCATCAAATAAAGAAATTGAAAACCAAAAATTGATCAAAGATATCGTTGATATCTACAATAAATACAAAGGCATATATGGATATCGTCGTATATACATATATTTAAGACTTAAACTACATCAAAAAGTAAATCATAAACGTGTCTATAGATTGATGAATCAACTGAATCTAAAATCTACTATCCGCCCTAAAAGAAAACGATATATTAAAACAACACCTGAAATTACAGCACATAATATATTAAATAGAAAATTTGAAGAACAAATCCCAAATAAAAAATGGTTAACTGACGTTACAGAATTCAAACTAAGCAATGGTAAAAAACTTTACTTAAGTGCTATTTATGACTTAGGCAGCAAACAGATTATCAGTCATAAATTAAGTACCTCAAATAACAATAAATTTGTATTAGATACGCTCAAAAAAGCAGTCAAACTTGTGCCGAATACCGAAGGTATACTCTTACATAGCGACAGAGGATATCAATATACAAGCAGATTATTTAAAGTTACGTTAGAGCAACTTGGTATAAAACAAAGTATGTCACGACCAGGATGTTGCATAGATAATGGACCTATGGAAGGTGTATGGGGAACTATTAAAAGTGAATTGTTTAGAGGAAGAAAAAAAGTGATTTTTAAAGACAAGGCTACAGCAATAAAAGCAATTAATTCATATATAGAATTTTTTAATCAAGAAAGAATAACATTAAAAATGGCTACCCTTATATCGTAAATATAAGGTAGCCATAAACATTTTGTTTTTTTCACTGTCTACTTGACAGGGTGCAGTTCAGTAGTGACCCAGCTTTTATATAACTATTTATTTTGATAGGTGTTTTTAAAACGTTCTGCTAAATCAGGCCTATCTGTGACTATAGTATGCACCCCGTTTTTGGCTAAATCATTCATTAAATCAAGATTATTAATACCATAAAAGCCAGGGACGATGTTGCGTTCATTCAACCACTGTATAAATTTAGGTGAAGTCAATTTAATACCATTAAACGTCACTGGCATTTGAAACGTATGTGCTTGTGGTTTAAATGTATCGCCTAAACCTGATTTGAATTTTAAGAAGCCTTCTGCCACTTCGCTCTGACTTGCTCCAATAGCTATTGTGTAGTTACTTTCTTTTTTGAATCTTTCAATTTGATCACTTTGAAAACTAGTAACTAAAACACGATTTTGCGCGTGGTTTTTAACAATGATATCATGAATGATTTTAGGTGCCAATTTACCTTGATCACTTTGTGAATCATCTTTAAGATCAACATTTATAAGTGTATTAGGATATAATTTTAATAATTCATCAAAAGTTAGTATTTTAGCGTCAGTATTATTACGATAAGGTGTTGACCCGTTTAAATCAGTAAAATGGTAACTTGCGTCTAATTGCTTTAATTCTGTTAAAGTATGTGTTGCTACTTTTCCTGAACCATTTGTCGTACGATCAACGTCTGCATCATGAAAAACCACCAATTGTTGATCTTTAGTCAATCTCACATCAATTTCGAATCCGTCAATGTGATGTGATAAAGCATTGTCAAATGCGAGTTTTGTCAGTTCAGGCCTTACTGCCATGCCACCACGGTGTGCAAAGATATACGGTGCAGGCATAGAGAAAAAGGGCGGGATTTCTTGGTTCATAGGTTTAACTTTATATTTAGAAAAGAAGATAACACTACCTACTAAACCAACTGTACCTAGAAACGCACCTTTTATTAATTTGTTGATTGTTGTCATGCGCAAATCCTCCTTGATTTGAGTATATACGGTAATATAGCAAATGTTAGCTATTGTTCAAAATAATTGTTATTTATTAATCGAATTAGACATGATATTATAAAGTGGCTAATAAATGGAGTGATAATTGTATGAATATTGTATCTAGAACAAGTTTAGTTATATATTTAAAACATATGAAACACGAACGCCAAATTAGAAAATTTGGACATATTGTCAGTACGAATAAGCTACATCGCTATGTTATTATGTATATAAATGAAGAAGAAGCGGACGCAATTGTAGATAAACTTATGAACTTAAAATATGTAAAACATATTGCAGGTTCACCTTATAAATATCTTAAAAAGGAATATCCCAAAGAACAACATGAATTTTCTTGATTACATGATACTTAAATAAAATTTTAATTAACAAGCAAAGTCACATTAGATTTATATATAGCTACGTGACTTTGTTTTATTTACGATTATTGCAATGGTGGTATCCATCTTTGAAGTCGCAATACACTGATTAGATAATTGAAATAAATACTGTTGGAATGAAAATGCTCTGGTGGTTGCACATCAATTTCTTTTACATCAATATTAAAACGTGTTGCTTGTTCATTAATTAAATCGAATTTTTTGTTTGAATGAGGATATGGATATTTAACCGCGTTTACCATAATATACATCGCTTGGAAATGTTTACCATGTGTAGGTTTCATAATAATAGCCACTGAAGATAATTGTTTATCAAAAGTAGGGGTGTGGAAATAAACGATATGCTCAATTCTTGCATGATTGTATTCAATAAGTGTTGTAAATTCAAATAAGTCCGTAAGGCCTTCGCCCAATTGTATAAATGCTTGTTTCATTTTGCCCCTCCTTTCATGCAGTATGTATTATATAAAAATAACTTAAAGAATGGAAGTGTTTCTCAATGAGAGTGATTTCTGGAATCCATAAAAGTAAACCATTAGAAAGTATGGAAGGCCGTAACACTCGGCCTACGATGGACAAAGTTAAGGAAGGTATTTTTAACAGCCTACATGAAGTATCAGGTATCGGGTTAGATTTATTTGCTGGAAGTGGTGCTTTGGGTATTGAAGCATTGTCTCGGGGAATGGAAAAAGTGATTTTTGTAGATCAAAATTTTAAAGCAATAAAAATCATCAAAGCGAACCTTCAACATTTAAACATCTCTGACCAAGCGGAAGTATATAAGAATAATGCAGATAGAGCCCTTAAGGCACTTTCAAAAAGAGCGATGCAATTTGATGTTATATTTTTAGACCCACCTTATGATAAAGGATTAATTGATGAAGCACTGGACGGAATTATA
Source organism: Staphylococcus sp. FSL W8-0271 (assembly GCF_038006605.1). Taxonomy (NCBI): domain Bacteria; kingdom Bacillati; phylum Bacillota; class Bacilli; order Caryophanales; family Staphylococcaceae; genus Staphylococcus; species Staphylococcus sp. FSL W8-0271. The sequence continues at coordinate 1,740,240 of NZ_JBBOVM010000001.1, read as the reverse complement.
AAGTTTAATTTATTAAAAGAAAATGGTATTATCGTTTGTGAGTTCAATCATAAAGAAGATATTGATACAAAATCATTTCATGTGATTAAAAGATATCATTATGGATTAACAGACACTTTGTTATTAGAAAAAGGAGATTAAAATGTCTACAACTAAAGCAGTGATTCCAGGAAGTTTTGATCCAATTACATATGGTCATATTGACATCATTGATAGGAGTGCCGATCGTTTCGATGAATTGCATATTTGTGTTTTGAAAAATAACAACAAGTCGGGGACCTTTTCAGTTGATGAGCGCATTGAATTAATAGAAGCATCTGTAAAACACCTTGATAATGTTACAGTACATCATTTTAATGGATTACTTGTCGATTTTTGTGATGAAATTGGTGCGCAAACAATTATTAGAGGATTAAGAGCTGTAAGTGATTTTGAATATGAATTGAGATTGACTTCAATGAACAAGAAGTTAAATAGTAATGTAGAAACTATGTACATGATGACAAGTACAAATTATTCCTTTATTAGTTCGAGTGTAGTGAAAGAAGTGGCTGCATATAAGGCTAATGTATCAGATTTTGTACCAGAACATGTTGAAAAAGCGTTGAATGAAAAGTTCAAGAAATGATAAAGAACCACTTCCCAACTTGTTGGGTTAGTGGTTCTTTATGCTTTGAGTAGAATGAGAGAAAATAAAGTTGCGCACTTCACGGTGAACAATAGAATATAAAAGGGTGATAATCATTAATTTTAACTCGAGTTTATTATTTGATAAATTAAAAGAAACGAAATTAGCATTTTCATTGAAAGATTTAAATATAGAAACCTGGAATCAAGATTATGAAGCTATCAATTTTATTTTTAATAACATCACTTTTAAAAGTAGATTAGCTAAAAAAACACCAAAGAAACACGGCTATTTTGTTGCAATATGGCATAAAAATAATCAAGGGAACAATGTACCTTTTACATATGATGAAATAGCAGATAAATTAGTTGTTAATATTATAGATGGTGTACAAAAAGGACAATTCATTTTTCGAAAAGAAATACTCATGCATAAGGGTATAATTAGTTCTGAAAATAACAAAGGGAAAATGGCTTTTCGTGTTTATCCGAGTTGGGAAAATAATTTAAACAAAGTTGCACAGCTTAGTCAAAAATGGCAACTCGAATATTTTGTTGATTTGTCAAATGCTGTTGATGAACAAAAGTTAATTGAATTGTATACATAGTGTTGATTTAAGATATTTAATATAGGCATCCATTATTTTTTATTTCGTCTAATTGCGAACAATAAATGATATATAATATTGTTTAAAATAAAATATTATCAAAAAAATGAGCCGAATATTAAAATTTACCACTTTAAACTAGCCTGAGAATGAAACTTTTATAAATTCATTTTCAGGCTGATTATACTAGAAAAGAAATTTTAAATTTTTACGAGTAGTAATTATTCAATCTTCAATGCGTAATACATGTGTATTAAAATCTGTTTCTGTACGATTAGAAAGCAAATTGTAAATGTGTGTTGAATGGATTTCTTGCTCAAATAAATGTGCATTTTGTTGATTTAGTTGCGTAATGAAATGACGTTCTGGAAATTTTTGCTTTAAGTATTTTAAATATTGTTGACCTTTTGGTGACATACCAAGGATATGCACTGCTTTTATGCTGTTATGTTTATGGTGGTGTTGAAAGTTTAGTAAAATATTCATTAATACACGTTGTATATGCGTATATGTATATCTCTTTGTTTTAATCAATGACATTAAATGCTCGAATGATGAAGCATATCTGATTTTATCTAAGATGCGATTTTCTAATCCTTCGCTCATCGTATAGATATTTTTCAATGAATGGGTCGTATGACTTAAAATAGCATATTTAATATACGGAAACGTATCTTCTACAGTCGCGTGTGGCTCTTGATAAAGCTGTTGTATTGAGTTGGGAACAACCGATTTCCATAGATCGTTTTGAGTTTGTAATGCATTGCGAATGGCAGTGCCACTAGCGAAATTTAGGTTTGAAATGTTGAAATCATGGTGATGACTACTTTCTCTTGATATCGTCCAAGGTTTGATATGTGGTGCTAGCTTTTGAATTGCCCGCATATAAGAAACACCTAATGTATTATTTGGAGAAGATAATAACGTATGATTGTTTAAAAGTTCGCTTAATATTCTGGGGTAACTTTTACCTTCTTTTAGTTTCATTAAAAATTCAGATGTTTGTTCTATTTTAGAAATGTCTTTTTGCAATTCGTGAAATGAATCGATGTCACCTGATTCACTACCAAATGATAGATGATCTGTGTCAACATAACTTGCTATTTGGACAGCTGTTTCTGCAAAATATTGGCCTGCTGATAAAGCGGCTACTGCTGGTAATTCAATGACTAAATCGACAGCATTCAATGCCATTCGGGTGCGTATAAATTTATTATATATAGCTGGTTGTCCTCTCATAACAAAATTACCACTCATAATGGCTATTGATATTTCAGAATCAGTTATTGACTTTGATGTCTGGGCATGGTATAAGTGACCATTGTGGAAAGGATTATATTCAGTGACTAGTGCAACGCTTTTCATTTGCAATTCTCCCTTTCAGAATTCATTATAGATATTGTATCAGATTAATTTGTGTTAAGAAAAAATCTTGACAACTTTTATCTATAAAGTTAAAATAAATTTTGTGCTTGTTAGAGGTGAAGCCATATGAAATGGTCAATAACACAATTAAGAAAATTCCAAGATAAGCCATTTGAGTTCCATCAAACGGTGAATTTTGATCATTTAGTAAAATCATTAGATTTAATAGATCTATCTGATATTGATGTTGAGGGTGAACTAACTGTCAAATCAAATGAAGTCATTGCAGATATGCATATAACTGGAACCTATACGATGGCATGTGCCCGTACGTTAGTACCAGTCGAAGTTCCTATTGATATAAAATCACAAGAAATTTTTGATTTAGAAGGTAACGCGTATATAAGTGATGACGAGGAAGATGAGCATTATCATGATGCCACAGACGGCATGATTAATCTAAAAGATATTGCTGAAGAACTTGTTATTATAGAAAAGCCAATGCGCGCTTTTGCAAATAATAGCGATCAGATGTTACGTGAAGGTAATGGTTGGGAAGTTATTGACGAGGAACAAGCGGTTGAGCTTGCTGAAGAAGAGGAAACTGAGCAAATCGATCCTAGGCTTCAAAAACTACAACAATTATATGACGAAGAGCAATAGCGGATTTAAATAATTTATAGTATAATAGATTATTGAGTCTGAAAATAATTTAGTAATGTATGAATATAAGGAGGATATATCATGGCAGTACCAAAAAGAAGAACGTCAAAAACAAGAAAAAATAAACGTCGTACGCATTTTAAAATTTCAGTACCTGGTATGACAGAATGCCCAAATTGTGGTGAATACAAATTATCTCACCGTGTTTGTAAGAACTGTGGTTCATACAAAGGTGAAGAAGTTGTATCTAAATAATTTCATTTATTTAAAGGCTAATGTATAGCCGAGATTAATCGTTCATTAATTATTCATATAATAATTTTTGAGCGATTTTTTATTTTATAATACAAATGTTATATACAATTGATGGGTTGTGTAAATGATGATTGAAATAAATGCACAAGTAATTTTTGAAAAAATAGAAAAAAGTGATAGCGAATGGTTGTATAATCAATTTAGTGATTATTTTCAAGAAATTTCTTCTTTTCACGAATTAGAAAGATTATTGAAATCTTATAATACAATCAGGCATAAAAATATATTATATAAACACATACACCTCAATTATAAAGAAGAATACATATGGTTGGATGTTAAGCAAACATCTGGTATTAGTGTGACTTTAAATAAATATCATGAAATTATTGGTTTCGTTCTTATGCCTATTAATTTGGTAAACAGGCATAAAGAAACGAAATTAAGATATACGATACCAGTTCTAAATAGTTGGTTTGTTTACGCTGGCGGTGAAAATGAACTTTTAAACCATCATTACGCATACAAAAATCAAAGTCATGCATTAGATTTAATTTTTGTGAAAAATCATCTTACTTATCAGGCAATCCTAATAGCTGTGAAAGTTATTATAGTTATGGTCAAAGCGTGATTGCACCAGCAAATGGCGTTGTCATAGATATTGTAGATGGAATACCAGATGCACCACCAGGTGAAAATAATATGAAGCATCCTGAAGGTAATTACATCATTATTAAACATGCAAGTAAAGAGTATAGTATGATAGCACATCTTAAACCAGACGCTTTTGAAGTGAATGTTGGAGATTATATAAGGCGTGGGCAATTAATTGCACGGGTAGGAAATTCGGGTAACTCAATGGAACCGCACATACATTTTCAAATTATGAATCAAAGCAACCCACAATTCGCCAAAACATATAAGATTAGGTTACTAGATAACGTTTTGCCTGAAAAAGGTGATATGGTAAGTTATAGTGGAGACAGTATTATTATAGAAAATCAATTTGATTTAGCTAGAAGATGTAAGCAATTAAGTTCAAATATTAGGCATATATTTAAAAATTGAAATAAAGAGGCTATATTATGGAAATGATAACTTCTGCACAAAATAATAAAATTAAAAGTGCAAATAAATTAAAAAAGAAACGTGAAAGAGATAAAACAGGTCATGTACTTATCGAAGGTGTACACTTAATTGATGAAGCATATAAGAGTAATATAAAAATATTGCAATTATTCGCTATTGATATCGATAGACTAGATGGGCAATTAGTGAATGATGCAGAAGAAGTATATGAAATAAATATAAAAGTTGCGGAGTCATTGTCTGGTACGGTAACCCCACAGGGATTCTTTGCGATTATAGAAAAAGTACATTATGAGGAACGCGCATACCAGCAAGTACTATTGTTAGATCGTATCCAAGATCCAGGCAATATGGGGACATTAATACGTACTGCGGATGCGGCAGGTATTGATTTAATCGTGCTAGAAAAAGGAACCGCAGATCCTTATCAAGATAAAGTACTACGTGCAAGTCAAGGTAGTGTTTTTCATATTCCTATTATCACTAGAGACTTAAGTGAATTTATAGATGGTTTTAATGGAAATGTTTATGGTACAGCGTTAGAGAACGCTATACCTTATAATCAATTGCAACATCAAGAAAGATTTGCACTGCTCCTTGGAAATGAGGGAGAAGGTGTTAATCCTGATTTATTAACACAAACGACTCAGAATTTAAACATTCCCATATATGGACAAGCCGAAAGTTTAAACGTTGCCATAGCTGGTAGCATATTATTGTATCATCTCAAAGGTTGACCCTTTGAATGAACTTCGTATATAATACAAATATCAATGAAAAATATTAACCTATAAAAAGACGTAAACTAATTGAGACAGTTGTTCAAGGGAGATTATTCATAGACTGAAAGATAATCCGCTGTGATTGGTTTTTTTCATCTTTTTGGTTACTTAAAGAAATTTAAGTCGGAAATCATTTCCGTTATCAAAGATTACAAGTGTATGCGTGTGCATAAATTTGGGTGGTACCACGGAAAGCTTTCGTCCCAGTTTCAAGGGATGAAAGCTTTTTTGTATGCATTTATTGTTTATTTGAAAATATAGATCTTAAATAGGAGGCAAAGTATGGCACAAACAGAGGCAATGTCCGAGATTAAACAACAAGCATTAGTTGATATAAATGAAGCTCAAAATGAAAAAGAGTTACAAGATGTCAAAGTCAAATATCTAGGTAAAAAAGGTTCTGTGACTGGTTTGATGAAACATATGAAAGAATTATCAAATGAAGAGAAACCAGCATATGGCCAAAAAGTAAATGAAGTGAGACAAACCATCGAAGGTGAGATTGAATCTCGTCGAGAGGTTTTAGCAAATGCAAAATTAGAACAACAGTTAGAAGAAGAAAAAATTGACGTAACGTTGCCTAGCCGTAAAATTTCAATAGGTGCTAAGCATCCTTTAACAAGAACGATTGAAGAAATTGAAGATTTATTTTTAGGATTGGGCTATGAAATTGTTGATGGATATGAAGTTGAAAAAGATTATTACAATTTTGAAGCATTAAATTTACCAAAATCTCATCCAGCGAGAGATATGCAAGATAGTTTTTATATTACAGAAGATATTTTAATGCGTACACATACGTCACCAGTTCAAGCGAGAACAATGGAACAACGTAATGGTCAAGGACCAGTGAAAATATTATGTCCTGGTAAAGTTTATAGACGTGATTCTGACGATGCAACACACAGTCATCAATTTACGCAAATTGAAGGTTTAGTTGTTGACGAAAATATTCAAATGAGTGATTTGAAAGGGACATTAGAGTTGTTAGCCAAACAATTATTTGGTGAAGACAGAGAAATTCGTCTTCGTCCAAGCTACTTCCCATTTACTGAACCATCTGTAGAAGTTGATGTTTCTTGTTTTAAATGTGGTGGGGAAGGATGCAATGTCTGTAAACAAACAGGTTGGATAGAGATTTTAGGAGCTGGTATGGTTCACCCGAATGTACTAGAAATGGCTGGATTTGATGCAACGAAATATACAGGATTTGCTTTTGGTATGGGACCAGATAGAATTGCGATGCTCAAGTATGGTATTGAAGATATACGTCATTTCTATACGAATGATGTGCGTTTCTTAGACCAATTTAAAGCAGTAGAAGATAGAGGTGAGTTATAATGTTTATTTCAAAAGAATGGTTAGAGACATTTGTAGAAATTAATCAACCTGTCAATGTTCTAGCAGAAAAAATTACACGCACAGGTATTGAAGTAGATGATATTATTGATTACACAAAAGACATTAAAAATTTAGTGGTTGGACATATTCAATCTAAAGCACCGCATCCAGATGCAGATAAACTAAGTTTATGTCAGGTTGATATAGGTGAAGAAGCACCAGTGCAAATTGTTTGTGGTGCACCTAATGTAGATGCAGGACAGAGTGTCATAGTGGCAACTGTAGGTGGACGTTTACCCGGGGGAATAAAAATCAAAAGAGCAAAATTACGAGGTGAACGTTCAGAAGGCATGATTTGTTCATTACAAGAAATTGGTATTTCTTCAAATCTTGTTCCTAAGCAATTCGAAGAGGGCATATATGTATTTACCTCAGATGTCAAACCTGGAACAGATGCACTTACGGCTTTATATTTAAATGACCAAGTTATGGAATTTGATTTAACACCAAATAGAGCAGATGCGTTAAGTATGATAGGTACAGCTTACGAAACAGCTGCACTTTATAATATGCCTTTAAAAAAACCTGAAACACAATGCGAGACAACAAACGAAAAAGCCGCTGATGAATTAAGTATTAGTGTTCAAAACCAAGACAAGGTACCATACTATAGTGCTAGAATAGTAAAAAATGTTCAAATTCAACCATCACCAGAATGGATGCAAATGAGATTGATTAAAGCAGGTATTCGACCAATCAATAATGTTGTAGATATTTCAAATTATGTATTATTAGAATATGGTCAACCACTGCATATGTTTGATAAAGACCACATCGGCTCTGATCAAATAGAAGTGCGCCAAGCCAAAGCAGAAGAAAAAATGACAACACTAGATGATCAAGAGAGAACATTAAAAGAAAGTGATATTGTTATTACTAATGGTGATAGCCCTATTGCAATTGCTGGTGTTATGGGCGGTGATTTCTCAGAGGTGACTGAAAATACCACAAATGTCATCATCGAAGGTGCAATTTTTGACCCAGTTTCAATTAGACACACTTCCCGACGTTTAAATTTGCGTAGTGAAGCTTCAAGTCGATTTGAAAAAGGGATTGCAACAGAATTTGTAGATGAAGCTGTGGACAGAGCATGTTATTTGCTACAACAATATGCGAGTGGAACGGTGGTACAAGATCGAGTAGCTGAAGGCGACTTGGGTCAATTTGTTACTCCGATTGAAATTACTGTTGAAAAAGTGAACAAAACGATTGGTTTTGATTTATCGAGAGAAGAAATTGAAGCGATTTTTGTGCAACTTGGCTTTGAAATAACACGAGAAGGTAATACATTAACAGTAATGGTTCCGTCTCGTCGTAAAGATATTACAATCAAAGAAGACCTAATCGAAGAAATTGCTCGAATATACGGTTATGATGAAATTCCTTCAACGTTACCTGTGTTTGAACATGTAACACCGGGTACATTAAATGATAGACAAGCAAAAACAAGAATAGTAAAAGCGACATTAGAAGGTGCCGGTTTAAGCCAAGCGATTAATTATTCACTTGTAGATAAAGCACGTGCAACTGATTTTGCATTGCAAGATCGCTCAACTATATCATTGTTGATGCCTATGAGTGAAGCACATGCTACTTTGAGACAAAGTTTGATTCCTCATCTCATTGATGATGTGTCTTATAATGTAGCTAGAAGTAATCATCATGTTGCGCTATATGAATTGGGCCGTGTATTCTTCGGCAATGAGGAAGATCAATTGCCAGACGAAGTAGAATATTTAAGTGGTATACTAACAGGAGATTATGCTGTTAATACTTGGCAAAATAAAAAGGAAGCAATTGATTTCTTTGTAGCAAAAGGTATCGTTGAACGTATTGCAGAAATTTTAGACATTCAATTTGAATATGAAGCTGGTGAAATAGCTGGATTACACCCAGGTAGAACTGCATTGGTTAAATTAGATAATGAAATTGTTGGATTCGTAGGGGAATTACATCCGCAAACTGAAAATGATTATGATTTAAAACGAACTTATGTATTTGAACTTAATTACGATAAGTTGATGTCAGTTTCAGTAGGCTACATTAATTATCAACCAATACCAAGATTCCCTGGTGTATCAAGAGATATTGCACTAGTCATTAATCGTGCAACACCATCAGCGCAAATCGTTAATGTGATTAAAAATAACGGTGGCGACATTTTACAAAAAACGGAAGTCTTTGACGTTTATGAAGGTGAACATGTGGCAGAAGATGAAAAATCAATTGCACTGCGTTTATCATATTTAGATACCAAACAAACACTTACTGATGATAAAGTAAATGAAGTACATGACCGTATTTTAGAAGCTTTACAAGCAGAAGGTGCAACGATTAGATAATATAATAAAGCCTTGAATCTATGCCGCATGTGGCTATGATTCAAGGCTTTATTTTGCATTAGTAACGTTATGATTTACAAGGAAGCGTTTATTGATGCTTTTTATTTATTAAATTTAAGGCTTTTGTTCTGTTAGCAAAATGTCTTTTGGTCATGGTATCTAAATAATGGACACCTTTTTTATCAATGATTTTTGCAGCGGCCAAATCTACTTTATTACTGGCGCCTTTAGGTAATTCAACTTTGGCGTACTTTGAAAGTTGATCCATATTTTTCACAAAGGCATAACGTGAAATAATACTAGCAGCAGCAATTGCTATGGATTTTGATTCACCTTTCGTTTCAAATTTTGTCTTATTTTCATACGGCAGTTCGCTAAGTGCATATCTTTTATATACGCCAGGTTCAGCAAATTGATCAATAACGATATAATCAAGTTCGTCTGTGTCAATTTTTGCAACGACATTTTTAATTGCTTCGTTATGCAAAACTGCTTTCATTTTAACTTGAGACCAACCTGCTTTTTGTTTCTCGTTGTATTTTTCATTATTCATTGTTAATAAAGAATGTGGGATGAAAGTGATAATTTGTTCGGCAATTTCTATTATTTTAGGATCAGTAAGTCTTTTAGAGTCGTCTACGCCAAGTGTTTTTAAGATTTGAGCGTGTTTTTTTGATACATAAGCTGCACAAACTGTTAGTGGTCCAAAGTAATCACCACTGCCTGCCTCGTCACTGCCGATACATTGAAATTTGTTATAGGAGATGTGCTGTTTAGTTTGTTTGGTACTACCATGTTTTGTATTATTTTTGGGAGAAGCTGATTTATTAGGTAATATAGCGTTTACTACAGCTTCAGCATCTTTACCTTGAAACATTACTTTATTAGAATTATATATCGTAATCGCAGTATTGCGATGTTTTGTACGTGCTTTCATACCTTGTGAAAGATTAGACGTATCAAAATTGATTTTAGTCATTAATTGTTGTATTTCTGAATTTGTTAATTTATGTACTATATTAGTCATTTAGCGACCTCTCTTTGTTCGTATAACGTATTTTAAAATTTAACAATGCATATCATATCATAAATTTAAATAAGTAAGCTATTTATGATATAACTAGCAATATGACTTTAATGAATGATTATTAAACAATAGTTTTATAATCATTGAATATTTCAAATAGAACAATTCCCACCTCTTACAAAAAAATATCTTGTCGTGTATAATAGTTCGTAATAAATATTATAAATTACCAACATATAAATATAAACAAAGTAAAAAACATTTAGATTAGAAATAAAATACAAAAGTCAGGAGTTATTATATGGGTGAGTTTAAAAATCGGATTAACGTAACTATAAATGATCAACATTATACAATCGTCGGAGAAGATAATCCTGAGCATATCCGTTATGTAGCACATTTGGTAGATGAGAGACTTAAAGAGTTAGCAAGTAAAAGTGCGGGTTTAGACACAACTAGAAAAGCCATTCTTACTGCAGTTAATATCATGCATGAAAAAGTCCAAGTAGAAGAAGAAAATGATCGTTTAAGACAAGAAATAAATCAATTGAAACACAGTGAAGATTAATGATTATTGATATAGTGATAGCTGTCATCTTTATATATATTGGCATCATTGGATTTAGAAGAGGTATATGGTTATCAGCTATACATTTGAGCACAACAATTTTTGCTTTGTGGATGGCTCAACGATATTATTTACAAATAGCACAACGCTTGGAGTTATTTGTACCATATCCAAAGACACGTGCTTACGATATGAATTTTGCTTTTCAATTTGATAATTTGCAACAACGTTTTGAGCATATTGTCGCATTTGTAACGATTGCTCTGATTACAAAAATAATATGTTATGGCATTATTGCTATATTTGACTATACGCTTAAACAAAAGTTACCAAATATTACGAGCAGGCTATGTGGTATGATTTTAAGTGTTATTCCATCGTTAAGCATTAATGTTATTTTGTTATATAGTTGTGCAATTTATCCTAATGCGACGATACAACAACAACTTTCTCATTCGATTATAGCAGAACATATATTATTACATATTCCATTTATCTCAATGTTTATCACGCAACTATAAAGATATTGATGTGAAATTTATAGATTTAAAAAAATTAGGGGGTCAAGGCATAACTGAAATACCAAAATGGTTTGGTGATGCTGTCTTGGCCTTTTTCTATGGAGTGAAACAAATGACTAAAAAAGAAATTATTCAATTATTAGAAAAAATTGCGGTATATATGGAAATAAAAGGCGAAAACACTTTCAAAATTTCAGCTTATAGAAAAGCAGCTCAAAGTTTAGAAATAGATGAACGGCCTTTAGACCAAATTGAAGATGTTACAGAATTAAAAGGGATTGGTAAGGGTGTAGGAGACGTGATCAATGAATATAGAGAAACAGGTAATTCTACGACTTTAGCAACATTACAAGAAGAGGTGCCAGAAGGGTTAATTCCATTACTTAAAATACAAGGTCTCGGTAGTAAAAAAATAGCGAAATTATATAAAGCGCTTAATATTGATGGGAAAGAAGCGTTGCAAAAAGCATGTGAAGAAGGAAAAGTAAGTGAATTAAGTGGATTCGCTAAGAAAACTGAAAAGAATATTCTTGAAGCAGTAAAAGCATTGGGAGCGAAAAAAGAGCGTTATCCAATTGATCAAATGAGAGGACTAAATTTAGAAATTTGTGACTATTTGTCATCGATTGAAACGATAGAAAAATATGAAGTTGCAGGTAGTTTCCGTCGCTTTAAGGAAATGAGTAAAGACTTAGATTATATTATAAGTACGAATCAACCTTTAGAAGTTCAAAAAGCTTTATTAAAGATTCCTAATAAGGTTAAAGAAGTGGCAGTTGGAGCAACAAAAGTGTCATTAGAGTTAACTTATGATGATGAAACCATTGGCGTAGATTTTAGATTAATCGAACCATCTGCGTTTTACCATACACTACAGCATTTTACAGGTTCAAAGGATCATAATATTCGAATTCGTCAATTGGCAAAAGAAAACAACGAAAAGGTTAGTGAGTATGGTATAGAAAAAGCGAACGGAACACTAATCCAATATAACAGTGAAGAAGAGATTTATAATCACTTTGGTGTGAATTGTATTGAACCTGCACTACGTGAAGATGGTAGCGAATTTGACAAAGATTTAACAGATATTATCAATATCAATGATATCAATGGTGATATTCATATGCATACAACATATAGTGATGGTGCTTTTAGTATTGAAGATATGATTGAAGCCAATATCGCAAAAGGTTATCAGTTTATGGTTATTACAGATCATTCTCAAAGCTTAAAAGTCGCCAATGGACTTTCTGTTGAGCGGTTGTTGCGACAAAATGAAGAAATTAAAGCGTTAAACGAAAAATATGATGACATTGATATATATTCAGGCATTGAAATGGACATTTTGCCTGATGGCCGTTTAGACTATGATGATGAAATATTAGCACAGTTAGATTATGTCATCGCAGCGATACATCAAAGTTTTAACCAATCTCAAGAAGATATTATGTATCGACTAGAACAAGCATGTCGTAATCCTTATGTCCGTCATATTGCACATCCAACAGGACGTATCATAGGTAAACGTGCAGGTTATGAACCTGATATTGATAAATTATGTGAAATCGCAGAAGAAACAAATACAATTTTAGAAATCAATGCGAACCCTAAACGCTTAGACTTAAATGCAGATATCGTTAAAAAACACCCTAATGTTAAATTAACGATTAATACTGATGCGCATCATGTAGATCACTTAGAATTTATGAAATACGGTATAGCTACTGCACAAAAAGGATTTGTAAAAAAAGAAAGCGTGATTAATACAATGGATAGAGCATCCTTTAAAACATTTATTGAAAATAATATAAAATTGAAGAAATAGAGGGATTATATGAGACAAAAATCATTAAATGTCTTAGAATTCGATAAAATAAAAGCACTTGTTGAAAAAGAAACCATGAGTGACTTAGGTAGAGAAAAAGTTGTTGGAATGGTACCAGCAACTGACTTTCAAACTGTCGAATTTCAAATGAATGAAACGGATGAAATTGCTCAAATATATAATAAACATCGTTTACCCAGTTTGAGTGGATTGTCTAAGATTTCTTCACTGATTCATAGGGCGACAATCGGTGGTGTATTAAGTGTTAAAGAACTCAATGCAATTAAACGTTTAATTCAAATTCAAAATCAATATAAGACATTTTATAACAATTTATTAGAAGAAGAAGAAATAGTGAATTATGCTATTCTTCACGATAGGATGGAACAATTACCTGTGCTTTCAGAATTGTATCAAAATATCCATCAAAAATGTGATGCTAATGACTTATTTGATAACGCTAGTTACGAATTACAAGGTATCCGGAGTAAAATTTCTGGTACGACGCAACGGATAAAACAAAACTTAGACAAAATTGTTAAGCGTCAAGCTAATCAGAAAAAATTGTCAGATGCTATTATAACGGTACGTAATGAACGCAATGTTATTCCAGTAAAAGCAGAATATCGTCAAGATTTTAATGGCATCGTTCATGATCAATCAGCTTCTGGGCAAACACTTTATATTGAACCTTCGTCTATCGTTGAAATGAATAACCAAATCAGTCGTCTACGAAACGATGAAGCGGCTGAACGTGAACGTATTTTAACTGAGTTAACGGGTTATGTAGCGGCTGAAGCAGACGCTTGTTTAATTTCAGAAAATATTATGGGGCAAATTGACTTTTTAACCGCTAAAGCACGTTATGCACGATCAATCAAAGGTACGAAACCTGAGTTTACGAACGAGCGAACTGTTTATTTACCCAAGGCATTTCATCCATTATTAGATAGAGATACTGTTGTAGCAAATACAATTGAATTTGCAGACGATATTGAAACTGTGATTATCACTGGTCCTAATACAGGGGGTAAAACTGTAACACTAAAAACCCTTGGACTCGTTATTTTGATGGCACAATCAGGGATGTTGATACCAACATTAGACGGTAGTAAACTAAGCATTTTTGAAAACGTTTATTGTGATATCGGAGATGAGCAATCTATTGAACAATCACTTTCAACTTTTTCATCACACATGAAAAATATTGTTGAAATCTTACAGCATACAACTAAAAATAGTTTGATTCTTTTTGATGAACTCGGTGCTGGAACAGATCCAAGCGAAGGTGCAGCTTTAGCGATGAGTATCTTAGATCATGTTCATGAAATAGGTTCATTAGTAATGGCGACAACGCATTACCCTGAACTTAAAGCATACAGTTACAATAGATCAGGTGTGATGAATGCTAGCGTAGAGTTTGATGTTAATACATTAAGCCCAACATATAAATTGCTCATGGGTGTACCGGGACGTTCTAATGCTTTTGATATTTCAAAAAAATTAGGACTTAATATGAAAGTGATTCAAAATGCGAAAGCAATGATAGGACAAGATGAGCAAGAAATAAATGAAATGATTGCTTCATTAGAACAAAATTCTAAACGTGTAGACGAACAGAGAATTGAATTAGATGGCTTATTAAGAGAAGCTCAAGAAACACATGATGAACTTGAAAAAGAGTACGATAAATATCGTAATCAAGAGAAACAATTAATGAGTGAAGCCAAAGAAAAAGCCAATCAACGCGTGAAAGCCGCTACCCAAGAAGCAGATGAAATCATTAAAGAATTACGCGAACTTAGAGATAAAAAAGGTGCTGATGTAAAAGAACATGAGCTTATCAATAAAAAGAAACAGTTAGATGATCAATATGAAGCTAAGTCTATAAAGCAAAATGTTGAAAAGAAAAAATGGGATGAAATTAAGGTTGGCGATGAAGTAAAAGTTCTGACATATGGCCAAAAAGGCGAAATATTAGAATTACTAGCTGATAATGAAGCGGTTGTTCAAATGGGCATCATTAAAATGAAATTACCAACCAGTGATTTAGAAAAAACACAAAAGACGAAAGAAACACCTTCTAAAATGGTTAAACGTGAAAATCGTCAAAGTATTAAAATGGAACTTGATTTACGTGGCTACCGCTATGATGAAGCCATGGTTGCAGTTGATCAATATTTAGACCAAGCTGTATTAAGTAATTATGAACAAGTATATATTATTCATGGTAAAGGCACAGGCGCACTTCAAAAAGGTGTGCAAAAACATTTAAAACAACATAAAAATGTGTCATCATATAGGAACGGCATGCCAAGTGAAGGTGGATTTGGCGTGACCGTTGCAGAATTGAAATAAATGTGAGCAAGAGGTATGCAGATTTGTACAAAGTCTGTTATAATTTCTTCATCATTTGAAATTTAAGGAGGATTGGCAGTTATGGCAATCGTAAAAGTAACAGATTCAAACTTTGATGAAAATATTCAATCAGGTGTCAATTTAGTAGATTTTTGGGCAACATGGTGTGGCCCATGTAAGATGATTGCTCCAGTATTAGAAGAATTAGCTGGTGATTATGATGGAAAAGCTAATATTTTAAAACTTGATGTAGATGAAAATCCATCAACAGCTGCTAAATTTGAAGTAATGAGTATCCCAACTTTAATCTTATTTAAAGATGGTGAACCTGTCGATAAAGTTGTAGGTTTCCAACCTAAAGAAAACTTAGCAGAAGTAATTGAGAAACACTTATAAAAGCACAACGAAACGACCTGGGACATCAATGATTGTCTCAGGTTTTTTCTATGATTTTTGTTAGTTTGTCTGAAATCGTAGTTTTTATGGTTTTTATAGAGCTAGGCTTACATTCTGGTTATTTAGAGCATTAGTATAAAAATGCGAATTCGTTTTATCTTCATAACTAAAATTGAGTGCATATTCACATCCTATATTATTAAGCGTTGCTTATCCTCTAGTTAAGTTTTATGAAAAAGCTTCAGTGATTAAAATATTTTGATGTACCAGCACTTTAAAGATTAAGGTGCTTTATATATAATATATAAAATTTTTACTTGCCAATTATTTCATGTTCAAACGAATACTTTGGTTTAATGATAATGTATATTCTATAATGATTATTAGAATTGAAATTTTATATTTGCGAACCAGCTTTCAACATTATACAACTGTGATGCAAATGATATATCTTATTTTAACAATATATTTTTACTAGAAAGGGGGGCTAAAGTGGAAAAATACCAAGAAGATATTAAACAAAAATTAACGGTCGTACCCACTGAACCGGGTTGCTATTTAATGAAAGATAGAAATGATCAAATTATTTATGTCGGCAAGGCTAAAAAATTAAGAAATAGATTAAGGTCTTATTTTACAGGTGCACATGATGCTAAAACGACACGGCTCGTTTCAGAAATTAGAAACTTCGAATATATTGTAACTTCAAGTGAAACAGAATCACTATTGCTCGAACTCAATTTGATTAAACAATATCAACCAAGATATAACATTTTGTTGAAAGACGATAAAAGTTACCCTTTTATTAAAATCACTAAAGAAAAATATCCTCGATTAATTGTGACACGCACAGTTAAAAAAGGAACAGGAAAATATTTTGGTCCTTACCCTAATGCATATTCAGCACAAGAGACAAAAAAGTTATTAGATAGAATTTATCCATTTAGAAAATGTGATAAAATGCCCGATAAATTGTGTCTGTATTACCATATTGGCCAATGTTTAGGTCCTTGTGTTTACCCAGTAGATTTAAATAAATATGCGGAAATGACTAAAGAAATTACTGACTTTTTAAATGGAGAAGATAAAACAATACTGAATAACTTAGAACAAAAAATGAATGAAGCGAGTGAAGCACTGGACTTTGAAAGAGCAAAAGAGTATCGAGATTTAATACAACATATTCATAATTTAACTAAAAAACAAAAAATTACAACTTCGGATAATACTATAAGAGATGTTTTTGGATATAGTGTGTCAAAAGGTTGGATGTGTATTCAAGTATTTTTCATTAGACAAGGGAATATGATCAAACGAGATGCAACAATGATTCCATTGCAACAAACAGAAGAAGAAGAATTTTATACTTTTATAGGTCAATTTTATGATTTAAATCAACACATTCTTCCTAAAGAAGTCCATATTCCTAAAAATTTAAACAAAGACATCATTCAATCGGTAGTAGATACGAAAATAGTCCAACCCATTAAAGGAAAGAAAAAAGAAATGATTGATTTAGCGAATCATAATGCTGAAGTAACGCTAGAGAATAAATTTGAACTCATTGCTAAAGATGAATCACGTACCGTGAAGGCGATTGAAGAATTAGGGGATCATATGGGTATTCAAACACCTATTCGTATTGAAGCTTTTGACAATTCAAACATACAAGGTGTACATCCGGTTTCAGCTATGGTTTCATTTGTTGATGGCAAACCTAATAAAAAAGGATACCGTAAATATAAAATTAAAACAGTGGATGGTCCAGATGATTATAAATCGATGAGAGAAGTTGTGCGTAGACGTTATACACGTGTTTTAAATGAAGGTACACCATTACCAGACTTAATCATCGTCGATGGTGGTAAAGGTCATATGAACGGAGTAATCGATGTGCTTGAAAACGAATTAGGTTTGGATATACCAGTTGCTGGGCTACGTAAAAATGATAAACACCAAACTTCAGAGATTCTGTATGGTGAAAGTGCAGAGATTGTACCTTTGAAAAAAAATAGCCAAGCGTTTTATTTACTTCAAAGAATACAAGATGAAGTTCATAGATTTGCAATTACGTTTCATAGACAAACACGCCAGAAAACTGGTTTGCAATCAGTTTTAGATACCGTAGACGGTATTGGTTCTAAACGCAAAACTAAACTATTACGAACTTTTGGTTCCATAAAGAAAATGAAAGAGGCAAGTATCGAAGATTTAAAATCTTCTGGTTTACCTCAAAAAGTCGCTGAGAATCTTCATCACGCACTATATAACAAATAGAAAAAAAGAATATGGCATGAGAATCATTCTCATGCCCAAAATTTTATGAATTAGTGTTACAATAGCAAATAACAGGAATTCTTTTTTTAAAAGTATATGGAAGCGTTTACTAATTGAGAAAAATTATCACTTAAATCTAAATAATAAAACAATTGTTAAATTCAACTAGGGGTATTACTTCATTGTTTTATACATACATGTTGAAGTTTATATTGCTATAAATATAAAGCGATTGCATAACATGTTGTTGTTTAGTTTTAGTTGATAAGTATCATCACATTTATACTTTAAAAAAAGATACCAAAAAATTAATTGTTTCACAGGGGGGACTTCCTTTTGGCATATTCGAAAAATCAATTCTATTTAAGACGCTTACATTCTTTGTTAGGCGTAATACCGATAGGTGGATTCTTATTAGTGCATCTACTTGTTAACCACCAAGCTACAAAAGGCGTTGAGGCGTTTAACAAGGCTGCTGGATTTATGGAATCTTTACCATTCTTGATTGCATTGGAGTTTATCGTAATTTATATTCCAATTCTATATCATGCGGTATATGGTGTACATATTGCCTTTACGGCAAAAGAAAACGTAGGACATTACTCTCAATTTAGAAATTGGATGTTCTTATTGCAACGTATTACAGGTATTATAACGTTTATTTTTGTTGCTATACATTTATGGCAAACACGTATCCAGCGTGCATTAGGTCAAGAAGTAAACTTCGATATGGTACATGATATTGTATCTAATCCAGGTTGGTTAATTTTCTATATCATTTGTTTACTTTCTGTAACATTCCACTTCGCAAATGGCTTATGGTCATTTTTAGTTACATGGGGTGTTTTACAATCTAAAAGATCACAACAGATCTTTACATGGGTATCACTTGTTGTATTTATCGTAGTTTCGTATATCGGAATAAGTGCTATTCTTGCGTTCGTATAATTTAAAAATGTTTCAGATATATTTAGGGGAGTGACTATTTATGGCAGAGAAGAAAATTATTGTTGTCGGTGGAGGACTTGCCGGTCTGATGTCAACAATTAAAGCAGCAGAACAAGGCGCACACGTTGACTTGTTCTCATTAGTGCCTGTTAAACGTTCACACTCCGTATGTGCTCAAGGTGGCATAAACGGAGCAATCAATACGAAAGGTGAAGGTGATTCACCTGCTGTTCACTTTGATGACACAGTTTATGGTGGAGATTTCTTAGCGAATCAACCACCAGTAAAAGCAATGGCAGAAGAAGCGCCCAATATTATACATTTGCTTGACCGTATGGGTGTAATGTTTAATAGAACGAATGAAGGCTTGCTAGATTTCCGTCGCTTTGGTGGTACGATGTATCACAGAACAGCATATGCTGGCGCAACAACTGGTCAGCAATTAATGTATGCCTTAGATGAACAAGTACGTAGTTATGAAGTGGATGGTTTAGTTACAAAATATGAAGGATGGGAATTCTTAGGTATTGTCAAAGATGATGACAATATGGCTAGAGGTATTGTGGCTCAAGATATGACATCTTCTGAAATAAAATCATTCGGTTCAGATGCAGTTATTATGGCAACTGGTGGTCCAGGTATTATATTTGGTAAAACAACTAACTCAATGATTAATACTGGTTCTGCTGCCTCAATTGTTTACCAACAAGGAGCAATTTATGCAAATGGTGAGTTTATTCAAATTCATCCAACTGCAATCCCTGGTGATGACAAACTACGATTAATGAGTGAATCGGCTCGTGGTGAAGGTGGACGTATTTGGACATACAAAGATGGGAAACCATGGTACTTCTTAGAAGAAAAATATCCAGATTATGGTAACTTAGTACCTCGTGATATTGCAACACGTGAAATTTTTGATGTATGTGTTAATCAAAAATTAGGTATTAACGGTGAAAACATGGTATACCTTGATCTTTCTCATAAAGATCCGCATGAATTGGATGTAAAATTAGGTGGCATCATTGAAATTTATGAAAAATTCACTGGTGACGATCCAAGAAAAGTTCCAATGAAAATCTTCCCAGCAGTCCACTATTCAATGGGTGGTCTTTATGTAGATTACGATCAAATGACGAATATCAAAGGCTTATTTGCAGCAGGTGAGTGTGATTTCTCACAACATGGTGGTAACCGCTTAGGTGCTAATTCATTGTTGTCTGCTATTTACGGCGGAACAGTTGCAGGACCAAATGCAATTGAATATGTTGCAAATATTGAAAAATCATATACTGATTTGGACGACAGTATTTATGAAAAACGCGTTAAAGAAGAACAAGATAAATTCGATAATTTATTGAATATGAATGGTACAGAAAATGCATATAAACTTCATAGAGAACTTGGTGAAGTTATGACAGCAAATGTTACTGTTGTACGTGATAATAAAGCATTATTAGAAACCGACAAGAAAATCTTAGAATTGATGGAGCGTTATCAAAATATTGACATTGAAGATACGCAAACATGGAGTAACCAAGCAGTCTTCTTTACTCGTCAATTATGGAATATGTTAGTACTAGCACGTGTAATTACCATCGGTGCATACAACCGAAATGAGACTCGTGGGGCACATTATAAACCTGAATTCCCTGAGAGAAACGACGAAGAATGGTTAAAAACGACTTTAGCATCATATCAAGGAAAAACAGAACCGCCTAAATTTACATACGAACCAGTAGATGTAAGTTTAATCCCACCTCGTAAACGTGACTATTCAAGTAGTTCTAAAGGAGGTAAATAAAATGGCAGATACTAAAGAAGTAAATGAAACTCAAGCGCAAAGCGAACAACAAAGCCAACAACAAAATCAAAAAACAATTAAATTTATCATTAAACGACAAGATGATGCAGAATCTAAACCTTATGAGGAAGAGTTTGAAATTCCTTATAAAGAGAATTTAAACGTTATTGCTTGTTTAATGGAAATTAGACGTAACCCAGTTAATAGTAAAGGTGAGAAAACAACACCTGTTATTTGGGATATGAATTGTTTAGAGGAAGTTTGTGGTGCTTGTTCTATGGTTATCAATGGTAAAGCGAGACAATCTTGTACAGCAATTGTTGACCAATTAGAACAACCAATTAAGTTGGAGCCAATGAGTACATTCCCAGTGGTTCGTGACTTACAAGTTGATCGTAGTAGAATGTTTGATAACTTAAAACGCATGAAAGCATGGGTACCGATTGATGGTACGTATGATCTTGGACCAGGGCCTCGTATGCCAGAGAAAAAACGTCAAACTGCATATGAATTATCTAAATGTATGACATGTGGTGTATGTTTAGAAGTTTGTCCAAACGTTACAAGAAATAACGACTTTGTTGGTGCGCAAGCTATTTCACAAGTTAGATTGTTTAACTTACACCCAACAGGTTCGATGACTAAAGATGAACGTTTAAATGCATTGATGGGCGCAGGTGGTTTACAAGAGTGTGGTAACTCACAAAACTGTGTTAACGCATGTCCTAAAGGTATACCTTTAACGACATCAATTGCAGCATTAAACCGTGAAACTTCTTTCCATATGTTTAAATCATTCTTTGGTTCAGACCACCAAGTAAATTAATATATATTAAGACTGTCAACAAAGTATTAACTTTGTTGGCAGTTTTTTTATGAATTATGATATAGATAGAAATTAATTATAATATTTAGATGGATAGTATATTTAATTTTCATAGTTATATATTATTAAGTCACTGATTCAGTACTTTATATAAAAATTAGTAATTCGTTTTATTATAATTAAATGGCGAAGATGAACAACATTGCTAACTTTTATTTATGCGGATCATATGACTAAATTTAATGTCTGAAATGCCTGTTATTTAGAAATTTAGTTCTTGTAAAATGATTTTGAAAACACAGCTATGCTACAATAATAGACAAGTAAATATATAAGGATGAACAATATATGGAGAAACCAATTGGAGTTATTGACTCTGGCGTTGGAGGTTTAACAGTAGCTAAAGAAATCATGCGTCAATTACCAAACGAAACAATCTACTATTTAGGAGATATAAAACGTTGTCCGTATGGGCCAAGAGAAGCTTCGGAGGTAAGACAATTTACTACAGAATTAGCTGAAAAGCTCATGACGTTTGATATCAAGATGTTAGTGATTGCGTGTAATACTGCAACGGCAGTCGCATTAAAACATTTACAAAATTTATTAGCGATACCAGTTATTGGTGTAATAGAACCAGGCGCTAGAACAGCCATTATGACAACAAAAAATCAAAATGTTTTAATATTAGGTACAGAAGGTACGATTAAATCAGAGGCGTACAGACACCACATTAAGCAAATTAATCCGAATGTGGAAGTATCTGGGGTTGCATGTCCAGGCTTTGTTCCACTTGTAGAACAAATGAGATACAAAGATCCAACGATTACGAGTATTGTTATACATCAAACATTAAAGCAGTGGAGGAACAGCAAAGCAGATACAGTTATTTTAGGATGTACGCATTATCCATTACTGTATCAACCAATTAATGATTATTTTCATGGAGAAAAAGTAGTTATTTCATCTGGTTTAGAAACAGCGAGAGAAGTGAGTGCATTATTAACGTTCAGTAACGAACATGCAGGTTATAAAAAGCAGCCCGAACATAAATTTTTTGCTACAGGAGAAACAGAACATATTGAACGCATTATTGAAGAATGGTTAAATATGAAAGCAACAGTTGAAAAAATAGAAGTTTAAAGCGAGGCGTAAATAATGGAAGATATTGTTATTGCATCAAATAATAAAGGGAAAATAAACGATTTTAGAGTTATTTTTCCTGATTATAATGTTATAGGTATATCAGAACTCATCGAAGGTTTTGATGTTGAGGAAACAGGTGACACTTTTGAAGAAAATGCAAAACTAAAATCTGAAGCAGCTGCGCAAGCATTAAATAAACGTGTTATTGCTGATGATAGTGGATTGGAAGTTTTTGCGTTAAATGGTGAACCTGGTATATATTCGGCTCGCTATGCTGGAGAAACTAAAGATGATAATGCAAATATTGAAAAACTATTAACTAAATTAGGTGATGAAACTGACCGTAGTGCGCAATTTGTTTGTGTTATTAGCATGAGTGCACCGGGTGAAGATACAGTACAGTTTAAAGGAACTGTACAAGGAGAAATCACACTAAATAAAATTGGTGAACATGGCTTTGGATATGATCCTATCTTTTTCGTAGAAGACAAAAATAAAACAATGGCTCAACTAACTGCAGAAGAAAAAGGGCAAATTAGTCATAGAGGTAAAGCAATAGAACAACTACAACAATACTTAGAAGGTGATCAATAATGTCGAAATGGATTATAGTTAGTGACAATCATACCGAACAAGGTGTGTTGTTTGATATTATAAATCAACATGAACATGTAGATGTTGCTATTCATTTAGGTGACTCTGAATTTGCTTATGATGATAGTGAACTCAGTCATTTTTATAGGGTAAAAGGAAATACCGATTTTTATCCTGAGTTTCCAAATGAACAAACAATTAAAATAAATGGTATCAATGCATTTTTAACGCATGGTCATTTATATCAAGTGAATCGTACAAGAATCCCTTTAGCAGAACAAGCAAAAACAGCAGACTGCAAATTAGCATTTTATGGACATACACATGTTGCTAAACATGAAGCAATAAATGGTGTGCATGTAATAAATCCAGGCAGTATTTCACAGTCAAGAAGTAATATTGAAGAAACATATGCAGAATTGCTTATTGATGATACGAGTTTAGATGCGACTTTAAATTTCCGTAATCGAAATCATGAAATCATTAGCAGTGAAAACTTTACAATTTAAAAAGACGGAGGATGGAGCTACGTTTAGAATTAATTTAATCGTAGCTTCATTCTCTTATTTCTATAAATAGTTAGATGCAACAAATATTTGAGGATTATAAAGTTGTAAAAATAACGCTAACGTTAATGCATATCTCAATTTAAAGAATTTAAATAAATTAGCAATATTATGATAAAAAGTTTACAATAGTGAAAAATCATATTTATTTTTAAGGGATAGAGTATTGCTTTATCAGTGCAAGTTAGATATAATTATTCTTGTGTTCAAAAGATAATGTCCTGGTAGCTCAGCTGGATAGAGCAATGGCCTTCTAAGCCATCGGTCGGGGGTTCGAATCCCTCCCAGGACACTAAAAACCGTTGTTATGACAACGTTTCAAGCGTGCAGGTGTCAAATATGTGTCAAGAGAATATTTCTCTGACATGTTGGCCCTGCTTTTTTTATGTTCTTCAAGTAAATGTGTATAAACACTCTCAGGACACTAAAAACGTTAAAATACATAAATTAATTTATGCATTTACTGACTAGACTGCTGATATATGAGTAGTCTTTTTATTTTGCTTTAAATTTTATTTACATATAATTGACACACATAGTGAATACAAACATACTGTTGATTAAAATCATAAAATAATTAATTAGCACATTGCAAAAGTAAGTTTACAGATGAGATTGGTTATTGCATAAAGTGAATTAGCATTGTGAGAATTATGTCAAAAAGTATTATTTTATATAGTGAATTTAAACTTCCATTGATCATTTAGCCATAACAATTAAAATATATTGTCATTTAATGTTTTAATCCTCTAAATTTGAAGGATGCTGAAATTGTTTATAGATAATTGAGACATTAATATATGTTTCAGTCCAACAATAAGTGGTATTCAATATATAACTATAAGGTAATGTATAATTTAATGATTATTTTGCGTTAGCGCTACTTCAATTTGAAGTGGCGCATTTTTAATGTTACTTATAAAATTAATAAAAAGTCTTTCATATTAAAAACATTGATATATTACATAGCGAGCTTAATTAGCATTAAATTATTCGGTAAGTTTAATTATATATATATATATTATAATTAAAAATGCACGTCTAAGTTGTATGGCATGGAATTGTGCAAAATACAGTTGGGCATTCAAAACTGTAAGATGATGTGTTTTTCACTACAGTTTTTACTACTATTTAATGAAGTATGAAATAAAACACAATTTTATATGTAAATGTCTTATAGTTATAGATAACAAACGATACTTAATTAAATAACAAATTAACAGTATCGTTTAAAACATAAAAAACAGTCATAAGCATCTATCATATAATGAGGAGTGTTTATAATGGAAGGTTTATTTAACGCAATCAAAGATACAGTTCAAGCTGGCATAGCAGGTAACGGTTCAGAATTAGGTACAAGTATTGTAGATATCGTTTCAAGTGGTGTAGGTTTACTAGGTAAACTTTTCGGATTTTAAAATTGAGTACTTAGCTTATTTTAAAAATATAGTGAGGGGTGTTTATAATGGAAGGTTTATTTAATGCAATTAAAGATACAGTACAAGCTGGCATAGCAGGCGATGGTGCTAAATTAGGTACAAGTATTGTAGACATCGTAGAAAACGGTGTAGGTTTAGCAAGTAAATTATTCGGATTCTAATATAAATTTCTATGACGGACTGGCCAAGGTAATAACCTTGGCTTTTTTTGTTTGCTGAAATATGAAATATGATATGATGAAATAAAATTCGGCTATGTTTACATATTGACGAGGACATAACTAACTTAGTTTAAAAAAGATATCAATAAGGGGTTAGAAAACACTATGAATAAAAGATGTTTGCTTATCGATTTTGACGATACAATTGTTGATTTTCATGATGCAGAAGCATATGCATTTCACCAACTTACAAAAAAATATAATTTAGAGACAAACCAAAATGATTTAAATCAATTTATGACTATAAATCAAGCGCATTGGGAAGCGTTTCAACAAAATCAATTATCAAAGACTGAAGTTTTAAGTAAAAGGTTTGAAGTGTATTTTGATTTGCATCAAATCAATGTTAATGGAAAAGAAGCAGACGTAATCTTTCGAGATGAACTCGCAAATGCTCCAATAAAGTATTTTATGAATACGGTGGAAACGTTGAGAATGCTCAAAGATACACATGATCTATATATTGTTACAAATGGTGTTTTAGAAACACAAGAAAGACGCATAGCAAAAACAAAAATGGGAAATTGGTTTAAAGGTGTTTATGTATCTGAGGAAACAGGATATCAAAAGCCGATGCCAGAATTTTTTGATTTTGTGTTTAATGAAATTGGTCATGATAAAAGGGACCATGCAATGATTGTTGGCGATTCAATAACATCAGATATTTTAGGTGGGAAAAATGCTGCGATAAAAACATGTTGGTTTAATCCAAGAAATAAAATAAATAACACAGAAATTAATCCGGATTATACTATCGAATCGCTTGATCAATTGTTAGATATAGCAAAATAAAAGAAGCGTGAATTCTAATCAGAAAATTGATTTTAATTCACGCTTCATATTATGTTAATAATCATTCAAGAAATGAAAAAAGTTTACTTTATTAATAAGTATCTACTATATTATAAAAATGAGTGTATTATTTTAAATGTATTGGATGTAAAATTAAGGTGTCCAAATAAGTATATCGTGACCATCTTTATTTTGTTGTTCAATATCTTTAAATCCATGTTTAATGAAGAAATTTTTTGATTGATTACGTGCAATAACTTTAATAGGTTGGCCTTGTTCCTTAGCGAAATCTAACAACGCTTTACCGTAACCACGACCTTGGAAATCACGTAAAACTTCTAGTTTCCATAAAATGTTATAATCATCAAAATCTGAGAAGTATACATCTTCAACTTCTCCTTTACGGTATAAAGCCATACGAGCGCCCAACCTATCACCAACATATATGCCATAAAATGGTGAGTCTGAACTAGCGTCTATCATTTCACCGCGTAATTCATCTACTAAATATAAATCTTCATTTCCGAAGTTTCTAAAATCTTCAAATAATTCGTCGGTTTTGTAATTAATATCTAGTCGTTTAACATTACTCACTTTAGCTTCCCCCTTTGTTTTATTACTAACTATTATACCTTATTTTATTGAATATTTCACAAAAATGAATGCTTAAAACATTTTGTAAAATAACGATATTAATTTGCTCATTGTTTTTATATAATGTAAAGTGCTGATAACTTGTATGAATATTGATTAACAATGTTTATACATATGTAAAATAATTTTCAATCAATTTATAAGCCGTAAAATTGTCAATGTTGAATATAAACTTTATACTATATAGGAATAGAGTAACGTAAGGAGAATTACGAATGGATTGTATGACAACGAAACTTAATGAAAAAGATCAATTTATATCTAATGTTAAAAATAGTGATTCAACTTTAGCTAAATATTATCATTTTGATGCGATGAATAAACATGATTATAAAAAAAGACTGCTTATGGAAAATAACGGAAGAGAAGCATCGCTAGCTAAAATCATTGAAGCATACATGGGTGATTTAACATTAGATCATCAACAAAATGATAACTTAAAAGCACTTAGTAACGGTGCGAAAGTTGTGATCGGAGGCCAACAAGCCGGTTTGTTTGGTGGGCCCTTATACACTTTCCATAAAATATTTTCAATTATTACATTAAGTGAAAAACTATCAAAAGATTATGATACGCACGTTGTCCCTGTTTTTTGGATTGCGGGTGAAGATCATGATTTTGATGAAGTAAATCATACTTATGTTTTTAATGAGCACAAGGCAACTTTACAAAAAATTAGATATAGTACAATGACGCCACCAGAGTCTAGTGTTTCAAAATATTTGCCAGATAAAGAAGCGTTACATAAAGCGTTAAATCATTTTTTTAAAGAATTAAAAGAAACTGAGTCTTCTTCAAAATTATTAAACATGTGTAGAAATATTATTGATCATTATGATAGTTGGACTGACATGTTTAAAGCGTTATTACACGAAGTTTTCAAACATTATGGATTGTTACTGATAGATGCAAATGATAAAGCGTTGCGTCAATTAGAAAAACCAATGTTTAGAAACATGATTGAAAAGCATCATTCAGTTGACGATGCCTTTAGACAAACGCAAGCTCAAACGATGGCTGATGGCTTGGAGCAAATGATACAGACAGAGACGAATGTGCATTTGTTCATGCATGATGAGAGTGTAAGACAACTATTAACTTTTGAAAATGGGAGATTTTATTTAAATAAATCAGAGAAGTCGTTTTCGAAACAAGAGCTTCTTAATATAGTAGAAACAGAACCAGAAAGATTTTCTAATAATGTCGTTACAAGGCCAGTAATGGAAGAGTGGCTATTTAATACAGTAGCCTTTATAGGCGGTCCTAGTGAAATTAAATATTGGACAGAATTAAGTGAAGTTTTTCGAACGTTAGAAGTATCCATGCCTATCGTTTTACCACGATTAAGAATTACTTATATAAATGATAGAATTGAAAAGTTATTAGCACATTATCAATTGAACCGTAATGATATCATTGAAAAAGGAATCGAGGCAGACAAAGCACAGTTTATTAGATCCAAAGCGTCACAATCTTTTATAGAACAAGTTGAAGCACTGAAAGAACAACAAAAGGATCTATTTCATTCTCTGCAAGCAGAAGTTACAGACAATCATGATAATAAAGTATTGTTAAATAAAAATAATGAAATTCATCAAAAACAATTTGATTATTTGCTAAAACGGTACTTATTAAATATCGAAAGAGAAAACGACATTAACATGAAACATTTTGAGACATTAAGTAAAACACTCCATCCAATGGGTGGATTACAAGAAAGAATATGGAATCCACTTCAAATTATGAATGATTTTGGGATAGATGTGTTTAGTCCCTCCACCTATCCACCACTTTCTTACACATTTGATCATATATTGATAAAACCTTAGAGCGACAACGGGAACACCCGATTCATCATTGAGATGAATCGGGTGTTTTTTTCTATGTTTCAAGAAATTTTGGTGAAATTTGTATAATTAGTGGAGGATAGTGGTGAGATGTGGTAAATTATATATATAAGAAGGTGAGGTGATTATAAATGTTCATGGGTGAATACGAGCATCAATTGGATACCAAGGGACGTATGATTGTTCCTTCCAAATTTCGTTACGACCTAAATGAGCGTTTTATAATTACTCGAGGCCTTGATAAATGCTTATTTGGTTACACTTTAGAAGAATGGCAAGTAATTGAAGAGAAAATGAAAACCTTACCAATGACAAAAAAAGATGCACGTAAATTTATGCGTATGTTCTTTTCAGGCGCTGTCGAAGTAGAATTAGATAAGCAAGGGCGTATTAATATTCCTCAGAATTTGAGGAAGTATGCCAATTTAAACAAGGAATGTACGGTAATAGGTGTCTCAAATCGCATAGAAATTTGGGATAGAGAAACTTGGAATGATTTTTATGATGAATCAGAAGATAGTTTTGAAGATATTGCCGAAGACTTAATTGACTTTGATTTTTAAATGGAGGCGTTAAATTGTTTCATCATGTCAGCGTTATGCTAAAAGAAACTATAGATTACTTAAATATTAAAGAAGATGGCATATATGTCGACTGTACATTAGGTGGAGCAGGTCATGCCCTCTATTTATTAAATCAAATTGGAGACGAAGGTAGACTAATTGCAATTGATCAAGACACAACAGCACTTGAAAATGCAAAAGAAGTATTGAAAGACCATATACATAAAGTTACCTTCGTGCATAGCAACTTTAGAAAATTGACTGAAATTTTAGATGATTTAAATATTGAAAAAGTAGATGGCATTTATTATGACTTAGGTGTGTCTAGCCCACAATTAGACGTGCCTGAAAGAGGTTTTAGTTATCATAATGAAGCAAAATTAGATATGCGTATGGATCAAACTCAATCATTATCAGCATATGAAGTAGTGAATGAATGGTCGTTTGAAAAATTAGTGAGAATTTTCCATCGTTATGGTGAAGAAAAATTTTCAAAACAAATTGCAAGACGTATAGAACAAAACAGAGCACAAAAGCCAATAGAAACAACTTTAGAACTTGTAGATGTTATTAAAGAAGGCATCCCAGCTAAGGCAAGAAGAAAGGGTGGGCATCCTGCTAAAAGAATTTTTCAAGCAATTAGGATTGCAGTTAATGATGAATTATCTGCATTTGAAAATTCGTTAGAACAAGCGATTGATTTGGTGAAAGTGGACGGAAGAATATCTGTGATTACATTCCATTCGTTAGAAGATCGACTATGTAAACAAATGTTCCAAGAGTACGAAAAAGGACCCGAAGTTCCTAGAGGATTACCTGTCATACCAGAAGCTTATACACCTAAATTGAAACGAGTTAACAGAAAACCAATTATTGCTACAGATGAAGATTTAGAAGAAAATAATCGAGCGCGTAGTGCCAAGTTACGTATAGCTGAAATACTAAAATAAGGAGTGATTTTTGAGTGGCAGTAGAGAAAATATACCAACCGTATAGTGGAGCAGAGCAGCATATACCACAAACGCAACCGTCGCCTCATCCCCAGAGTCAACCCCAGACAGTTAAGCGTAAAGTAATTGTCAAGCTAACTAAGTTTGAAAAGATGTTATACATAGGACTTATAACAGTAATTGCTTTAATAAGTATTTATATGCTATCTTTAAAAATGGATGCGTATGAAACTCGAGAAAAAATTGCAGATTTAGATACAAAAATTGAAAAACAATCTAGTGAAAACAGCGCAATAAAATCTGAAATTAAAAAGAACTCCTCATATGAACGCATTTACGATAAGGCCAAAAAAGATGGAATGAGCCTTAAGAACGATAATGTAAAGGTAGTGCGTAATAATGGCGAAGCGAAGAATTAAATTAAAAAAACCGAAGTTTTCAATTAAAAAAAGTAAAATAGGGGCAGTCCTACTCATCCTTGGATTTGGACTGCTCTTTTTTACGTTGGTTTTAAGATACTCGTTTATTATGTTGACAGGACACTCTTCTGGTGAAGATTTAATTATGAAAGCGAATGAAAAGTATTTAGTAAATACACAACAACAACCAGAAAGAGGTAAGATTTATGACAGAAATGGCAAAGTCTTAGCTGAAGATGTGGAACGTTATAAAGTTGTGGCAGTTGTAGATAAAAAAGCGAGTGAAGGTAGTGATAAACCTAAGCATGTGACAGACAAAAAAGAAACCGCTAAAAAACTTGCTACTGTGATTGATATGTCAGCAAAAGAAATTGAAAAAAAACTGGATAATAAAAAAGCCTTTCAAGTGGAATTTGGTCAAAAAGGCACAGACTTAACGTATCAAGAGAAAGAAAAAATTGAAAAAATGAAACTTCCTGGTGTGACGTTATATCCAGAAACTGAAAGATTTTATCCTAATGGAAACTTCGCATCTCATTTGATAGGTATTGCTCAAAAAGATCCAGATAGTGGCGAATTAAAAGGTGCTTTAGGCGTTGAAAAAATATTTGATAGCTATCTTTCAGGTCAAAAAGGTGCATTATCATATATTCATGATATTTGGGGCTATATTGCACCAAATACAAAAAAAGAAAAAGTACCTAAACGTGGAGATGACGTCCATTTAACCCTTGATTCAAACATACAAGTTTTCGTTGAAGAAGCGCTAGATGGCATGGTTGAACACTATAAACCTAAAGATTTATTTGCCGTAGTTATGGATGCGAAAACAGGTGAAATCTTGGCATTTAGTCAAAGGCCAACTTTCAACCCAGAAACTGGTAAAAATTTTGGCAAAAAATGGGCGAATGATTTATATCAAAACACATATGAACCGGGATCAACTTTTAAATCTTACGGATTAGCTGCTGCAATTCAAGAAGGTGAATTTAAGCCAGATAAAAAATACACTGCTGAACCTAGAGAAGTAATGGGATCTAAAATATCTGACTGGAATAAAGTAGGTTGGGGAGAAATCTCAATGTCTACTGGTTTCACATATTCTTCAAACACTTTAATGATGCACTTACAAGATTTAGTTGGCGCAGATAAGATGAAAGAATGGTATGAAAAATTTGGTTTTGGTAAATCTACTGATAGCATGTTTGATGGTGAATCTACAGGCGGTATTGCTTGGGATAATGAAGCACAGCAAAAAACATCTTCATTCGGTCAATCTACAACCGTAACACCAGTTCAAATGTTAAGAGCGCAATCAGCTTTTAATAATGAAGGTAAAATGTTGCAACCATGGTTTGTGGATAGCGTGAGCAATCCTGTTACTGATGATATCTTTTATAAAGGTAAAAAAGAGTTTGCAGGAAAACCAATTACTAAAGATACTGCTAAGAAAGTTCGTACCGAATTAGATAAAGTTGTAAACAGTGAAGACAGTCATGCTAAAAACTATCAAATTGATGGTTATGATGTAGCAGGTAAAACAGGTACAGCACAAGTTGCCGACTCTGATAATGGTGGTTATGTTCAAGGTGAAAATCCATATTTTGTAAGCTTTATTGGTGACGCACCTAAAGATGATCCAGAAGTAATTGTATATGCTGGTATGAGTTTAGCACAAAAAAACGACCAAGAAGCCTACGAAATGGGTGTAAGTAAAGCGTTCAAACCTATTATGGAAAATACATTAAAATACTTAAATGTTGGAGATAAAAATTCTAAAGATAAATCTGATGTGAAGTATAGTAAAGTACCAGATGTTCAAGGTCAGGAGACGCAAAAAGCACAAGATAAGGTGAATAGTAAATCTCTTGATCCAATAGTCATAGGAAGTGGCGATAAAGTTGTAAAACAATCAGTATCACCTGATAAAGAAGTGCTTCCAAATAGTAAGGTGCTCCTATTGACAGATGGGGATATAACAATGCCTGACATGACTGGTTGGACAAAAGAAGAAGTGATTGCCTTTGAAACATTGACGCAAACAAAAGTGACTACAAAAGGTAGTGGTTTTGTTTCTAATCAATCTGTTAATAAGGGACAGAAAATTGACAAAAAAGATAAAGTAGAAGTGTCATTATCTGCTGAAGCGATTAATGGTGAATCATCGACCACGTCATCTGAAGAAAAGGAATCATCCAAAGCCGATTCTGATAAAAATGATGATAACAACTCAGATTCAAGCAGTGATAAACAAAGCGAATAAATAAGTTATTTTATTTCTGACGTCAATGGTAAAACATGTTAAAATGTATAATTTGAAATTGATGCGAGGTAGTAATTTAAATGTTTAGTACGAAATATATTTTTGTAGTTTTAAAACATAAATACTGCCTCGTTACATATGATTTATAAGTTGCACCTAGCATTAACGACATTAATCCAATTTAATATTAAAGGAGCATAATATGGTTTATTTACTAGCGATCATTGCATTACTAATAACATTTATATTAGTCCCTGTATTGATACCAACACTAAAGAGAATGAAATTTGGACAAAGCATAAGAGAAGAGGGCCCTCAAAGTCATATGAAAAAAACAGGTACACCAACTATGGGTGGGTTAACTTTCCTACTTAGTATTATTGTCACATCAATATTAGCTATTATTTTTATGGATAATGCGAATCCGATTATATTATTATTGTTTGTGACGATTGGTTTTGGGTTAATTGGTTTTATAGATGACTACATCATTGTAGTTAAAAAAAATAATCAAGGTTTAACGAGTAAACAAAAATTCCTTGCTCAAATTGCTATTGCGGTTATTTTCTTCATATTAAGCCAAGTATTTAATTTAACAGACTTTTCAACTGGCATTCATATTCCATTTACAGGTTTAGAAGTACCTTTATCAATTGCATATGTAATTTTCATTGTATTTTGGCAAGTTGGTTTTTCTAATGCAGTGAATTTAACGGATGGATTAGATGGACTTTCTACAGGGCTTTCCATTATTGGATTTATTATGTATGCATTAATGGCTTATATCCAAGGAGCTAATTCCATTGGTTTGTTTTGTATTATCATGATTTTCGCATTGCTTGGATTCTTACCGTTTAATTTAAATCCTGCAAAGGTATTTATGGGAGATACAGGTAGTTTAGCTTTAGGTGGTATCTTTGCCACGATTTCAATTATGCTAAATCAAGAATTGTCACTCATTTTTATCGGTTTTGTATTTGTAGCCGAAACATTATCAGTTATGATTCAAGTTACATCATATAAGCTTACAGGGAAAAGAGTTTTCAAAATGTCACCACTACATCATCATTTTGAGTTAGTCGGTTGGAATGAACGAAAAGTTGTTACTGTATTTTGGACAGTTGGTATTATTTCGGGTCTTATTGGCTTATGGATTGGAGTGAATTAAATTGCTGAAATATACAGGTTTAGAAAATAAAGATGTATTAGTAATAGGATTAGCAAAAAGTGGATATGAAGCAGCGAAATTATTACAAAAACTTGGCGCAAATGTCGTTGTTAACGATGGCAAGGATTTAAGTAGAGATGCACATGCAATTGATTTAGAAAATATGGGGGTCAAAGTTGTCGGTGGGGAGCACCCATTTTCTTTACTTGATAATGAACCACTCATTTTTAAAAACCCTGGCATACCTTATACTGTTCCGTTGATTCAAGAAGCGGAACGCCGAGGATTACAAATACTTACTGAAGTGGAATTGAGTTATTTAGTTTCAAAAGCACCTATTATTGGTGTGACAGGTACAAATGGAAAAACAACGGTAACTTCATTAATTGGAGATATGTTTAAAAAAAGTAGAATTACTGGTAAATTATCTGGCAATATAGGTTATGTTGCTTCAAAAGTGGCACAAGAAGTAGATGAAGAGGATTACCTTATAACTGAATTATCTTCATTTCAATTATTAGGCATTGATCAATATAAACCACATATCTCAATTATTACAAATATTTATTCGGCACATTTGGATTATCATGAAAATTTAGAGAATTATCAAAATGCCAAAAAGCAAATATATAAAAATCAAACAGAAGAGGATTACTTAATATGTAATTATCATCAACGCCATTTGATAGAATCTGAATCTTTAAAAGCCAAAGTATATTATTTTTCAACACAGCAAGAGGTTGATGGTATCTATGTAAAAGATGGTTATATTACATTTAAAGGTTTCCGACTTATTCATAAAGATGACTTAGTATTACCTGGTGAACATAATTTAGAAAACATACTAGCTGCTGTATTAGCTGCATTATTAGCAGGTATTTCTGTAAGAGCAATTATAGATAGTTTGACAACATTTTCAGGCATAGAACATAGGCTTCAATATGTAGGGTCAAACAAAACGAATAAATACTACAATGACTCAAAGGCTACTAATACTTTAGCAACGCAATTTGCGCTTAATTCATTTAAACAACCTATTATTTGGTTGTGTGGTGGTTTAGACAGAGGAAATGGATTTGATGAATTAATTCCATATATGAATAACGTCAGAGTGATGGTAACTTTTGGTGAAACACAAGATAAATTTGTGAAATTAGGCGAGAATCAAGGCAAATATGTAATAAAGGCTACTGATGTAGCGGATGCAGTCGATAAAGTACAATCAATTATTGAGCCTAATGACGTTGTATTATTATCGCCAGCTTGTGCTAGTTGGGATCAATACAATACATTCGAAGAGCGCGGAAATAAGTTTATAAAGAGTTTCCAAGCGCATTTACCTTCACTTTAAAGGTTGTGAAATAAATGTCAGATAAAGTTAGTGAATTTGATTCTGAATATTTAAAAGAGAAACGTGCAAAGCGACGTAAAAAACAAAAGCAAATCCAATATACTATTTTCGGTATTTTGTTATTTATCATTTTGCTGATTCTTATTTATATGTTCACACCATTAAGTAAAATCAACTCAGTAACCATTGAAGGTAATGATAATGTATCAAAAACTTCTATTAAAAAAGCTATTGATGTGAAAGATGATTCAAGAATGTATACCTATAGTACTTCAACAGCTGTTAATAATTTAAAAGAGAATAAATTAATAAAACATGCAGAAGTGACTAAAGTATTACCAAATAAGTTGAAGGTTAAAGTGACAGAAAGTCAAATCGTGGGTTTAGTTAAAAAGAAGGATGATTATGTTCCCATTCTTGAAGATGGTACAGAGTTAGAAAATTATGAAGATAGTAATGTAACAGATGACGGTCCCGTACTTGAAGGATTCAAAAAAGAGAAAAAAGAAAAAATGATACAAGAATTATCAAAAATGCCTGCAAAAGTTCGAGGTATGATTGCAGAAGTGCAATATGATCCACAAGAAAATTTACAAAATCAAATCAAATTATTTACGACAGATGAGATTCAAATTGTAGGTAACATAAATACTATTGGTAATAAGATGAAGTATTATCCTCAAATGTCACAATCATTAGAACGTGATGAATCTGGAAGTTTGAAAAAATCAGGTTATATTGATTTGTCAGTTGGCGCTTCTTTCATTCCTTATAGTGGCGGAAGTACGACTAAATCAACGAGTGATCAAAATGTTGACAAAGGAAATACACAGGAAGATAAGGCTAAAGACGAGTTACAAAGTGCATTAAATAAGATAAATAAAGAATCAGACAAAAATAATTAAAAAATTTAGACAAATACATGTGTTTATAGTTCACAAGCGTCAAAACGTATTGTAAACTGTTAATAGTGTGAACATGAATAAGTAATTGTCAGGAGGTGCCTATCTATGGAAGAGCATTATTATGTAAGTATAGATATCGGTTCGTCAAGTGTTAAAGCGATAGTGGGCGAAAAATTTCACAATGGAATAAATGTGATAGGTACAGGACAGACCTACACAAGTGGTATAAAAAATGGTCTTATTGATGATTTCGACATCGCAAAACAAGCGGTTAAAGATACAATCAAAAAAGCCTCTATTGCATCAGGCGTCGATGTTAAAGAAGTGTTTTTAAAACTTCCAATTATCGGTACTGAGGTATTTGATGAATCAAATGAAATTGAATTTTATGAAGATACTGAACTAGATGGTACACACATTGAAAGTGTACTGGAAGGTATACGTGAAAAAAATGATGTACCCGAAACAGAAATAATAAACGCATTCCCAATTAAATTTGTGGTAGATGGCGAAAATGAAGTATCAGATCCTAAAGAACTCATTGCTAGACACAGTTTAAAAGTTGAAGCTGGTGTCATTGCCATTCAAAAATCAATCTTAATAAACATGATTAAATGTGTAGAATCTTGCGGTGTAGACGTATTAGATGTTTATTCTGATGCATATAACTATGGGTCAGTACTTTCAGCAACAGAGAAAGAACTGGGTGCATGCATCATCGACATAGGTGAAGATATAACACAATTAGCATTTTACGAAAGAGGAGAGCTCGTGGATGCTGATGCCATAGAAATGGCTGGTAGAGATATAACAGAAGATATTGCAAAAGGTTTAAATACGTCATATGAAACGGCTGAAAAAATTAAACATCAATATGGTCACGCTTTCTTCGATTCAGCGTCCGATCATGACGTCTTCACTATTGACCAAGTAAATAGTGAAGAAGAAGCGCAATTTACTCAAAAAGATTTAGCAGATGTAATAGAAGCACGTGTGGAAGATATATTCTTTAATGTGTTTGATGTATTACAAGAGTTAGGTCTTACAAAGGTAACTGGTGGTTTCGTTGTAACTGGTGGTTCAGCTAATTTACTAGGCGTTAAAGAATTGCTTCAAGATATGGTAAGTGAAAAAGTAAGAATTCATACACCATCACAAATGGGCATAAGAAAACCAGAGTTTTCTTCAGCGATTTCAACGATTTCTAGTAGCATTACTTTCGACGAATTACTAGATTATGTTACAATTAATAATCATGACAGTGAAGAATTTGAAGAAGAAGTCATAGAATCAAATGATCGAGAAAATAGTACGAAGTCAAGCGGATTTGATTGGTTCAAAAAGAAATCAAACAAACAAGAAGAGCCACATACATCAACTTCTGATATAGAAGAACCAGAAGCGTCTGAGGCATACGAACATGAAGACAACAAAGAACAAGAACAAGAAGTACAAGAAAGTAAACCTCAAGACAAAGAAGAAAGTAAGTTCAAGAAACTTATGAAATCTCTATTCGATTGATTGGCCACTAAAACTAGGAGGAAATTTAAATGTTAGAATTTGAACAAGGATTTAATCATTTAGCGACGTTAAAAGTCATCGGTGTAGGGGGCGGCGGAAATAACGCTGTTAACCGAATGATTGATCATGGTATGAATAATGTTGAATTTATTTCTATCAATACGGATGGACAAGCTTTAAACTTATCTAAAGCGGAGTCTAAAATCCAAATTGGTGAAAAATTAACGCGTGGGTTAGGCGCTGGTGCAAACCCTGAAATAGGTAAAAAAGCTGCCGAAGAATCGCGTGAACAAATTGAAGATGCAATCCAAGGTGCTGATATGGTCTTCGTAACAGCAGGTATGGGTGGCGGTACTGGTACAGGTGCTGCGCCAGTTGTAGCGAAAATCGCAAAAGAAATGGGAGCGTTAACTGTTGGTGTTGTTACACGTCCATTTGGATTTGAAGGCCGTAAACGTCAAACACAAGCAGCTGCTGGTGTAGAATCAATGAAAGCTGCTGTTGACACATTAATCGTAATTCCTAATGACCGTTTATTAGATATTGTTGATAAGTCTACACCAATGATGGAAGCATTTAAAGAAGCTGACAATGTATTACGTCAAGGTGTTCAAGGTATTTCAGATCTAATCGCTGTTTCAGGTGAAGTTAACCTTGACTTTGCAGACGTTAAAACAATTATGTCTAACCAAGGTTCTGCGTTAATGGGAATCGGTGTTTCTTCTGGTGAAAACCGTGCAGTAGAAGCTGCTAAAAAAGCTATTTCTTCACCGTTATTAGAAACTTCTATTGTGGGTGCACAAGGTGTGTTAATGAACATTACTGGTGGAGAATCACTTTCATTATTCGAAGCACAGGAAGCAGCAGATATTGTACAAGATGCAGCAGATGAAGACGTTAATATGATTTTCGGTACTGTCATTAATCCAGAATTACAAGATGAAATCGTGGTAACAGTTATTGCTACTGGATTTGAAGATAAACCTTCATCTCAAGGTCGCAAAGCTTCAAATACTGGATTCGGCAATAGTGCATCATCTGGAAGTACAACTGCAAAAGAAGATTCATTCTCTTCTAGTGCATCACAATCTACAGATAGTGCAAATGAAGGTAGAACACATACTACAAATGAAGATGATATTCCTAGCTTTATTAGAAACCGTGAAGAAAGACGTTCTAGAAGAACTAGACGTTAATCTCGAATGAACTTCTTCTGTTAGTTTTTCATAATAATTAATATTAATTAAGACAACATAAAACATATAGATGTCATCAGGTCCAAAGATCTGATGACTTTTTTGAATTTAGAAATTGGCATATAATTAGATGTGAAATACTTCGTTATGGAGCAAAATGCAGTTTCCAATTATTTAGAATCTCCCAATGACTTTAGATAGTTTGTAAATGTTGAATAGCTGGAGGTTTATGACATGCAAGAGAAATTTATTAAAGACCGTCATATTTTAAAATATGATGACAATCAATTAAACAATGTGAAATTGGGTATAACAACAAGAGAAGATGGATTTAGTAATTATCCGAAAAATGCATTTAACATGGCAAGATATATTAATGATGATCAAGATAATGTTACAAAGCATCAAATGTTACTTGCTTCTGTAATTCAGTTTCCTAGAGATCAATGGGTTTTTCCGATTCAAACACATGAAAATAAAGTGGTTGAAATTACAAACAAAGATAAAGGTACAAATATTGATAGACTTTCTAATGCGTTACATGGTATAGATGGTATGTATACATTTGAAAAAGATATTTTATTAACCATGTGTTATGCAGATTGTGTACCAATTTATTTTTACAGCGAAAAACATGACTTTATTGGTTTGGCTCATGCGGGTTGGCGTGGCACAGTAGGACAAATTGTCAACCAAATGT
This sequence comes from Staphylococcus sp. FSL W8-0271, assembly GCF_038006605.1. NCBI lineage: Bacteria > Bacillati > Bacillota > Bacilli > Caryophanales > Staphylococcaceae > Staphylococcus > Staphylococcus sp. FSL W8-0271. The sequence goes on along the minus strand of NZ_JBBOVM010000001.1, from coordinate 1,700,263 downwards.
TAAAACATATACCATTTGATTTTAATGATTTAAAAGTTGTTATAGGACCAGCTACAGCAACTTCATATGAAATTAATGATGATATTAAAAGTAAATTTGAGCGCTTACCTATAGATTCACATCAATATATTGAGACGAGAGCAGAAAACCGTCACGGTATAGACTTAAAAAAAGCGAATGCTATGTTGTTAGCGTATGGTGGCGTCCCTGAAAATAACATTTATATAACGAATTATGCTACTTCAGAAGATTTAACTTTATTCTTTTCATATAGAGTAGAAAAAGGTAATACTGGTCGTATGTTAGCTTATATTGGTCAATAACTAAGAGGTGTATAAAAATTGGATGTACAACAAAGTTTAACGCAAATAAATAAACAATTGGACATACATTGTAAAAAAGGAAATATTACAACAGTCCCAAACGTGATAGCAGTGACAAAATATGTTACAATAGAGCGAGCTAATGATGCTTACCAAGCAGGTATTAGACATTTTGGTGAAAATCGTTTAGAAGGTTTTCAACAAAAAAAAGCAGCCTTACCAGACGATGTAGTCATGCATTTTATAGGTTCCTTACAAACAAGGAAAGTTAAAGAGGTAATCAATGATATCGACTATTTTCACGCTTTAGATCGTCTGAAATTAGCAAAAGAGATTAATAAAAGAGCTCAACATAAAGTGAAATGTTTTGTTCAAGTAAATGTTTCTGGAGAAACATCAAAACAAGGCATCGCTTTAGATGAAGTAGATACGTTTATTAAAGATTTAGAGCAATATGAAAACATTGAAATTACTGGTCTTATGACTATGGCACCATACACGGACGATGAACCGTACATTAAAGATTTATTCAAATCATTAAGAGCAAAAAGAGATGAAATTAAAGCGCTCAATTTAAATTTTGCACCATGCACAGAGTTGTCGATGGGAATGAGTAATGATTACCATTTAGCAGCTGAAGAAGGTGCGTCATTTGTGAGAATTGGGACTAAACTTGTAGGAAAAGAGGAGTGAGCCCCGTGGCTTTAAAAGATTTATTTAGTGGTTTTTTCGTAGTTGAAGAGGAAGACGATGATTTAAAAGCGCCACCCGAAGAAGAACAAGATAGACAACAAGCACAGTCTCAAACAAATTATAATAACCAACAAACTGAAAATACAGAAAGACAACGTATACAGTCCGTACCCAAAAAACAACCAACAAGATTACAACAATCAACAGGGGAAAGGAAGTATCAAATGAATAACAGTGCACCTAAAAATAATACTAGGAACGTTGTGAACATGAATAATCAAGAACAAAATAATTATGGATTTACACAAGAAAGTTCTAAAATGTGTTTATTTGAGCCACGCGTTTTTTCAGATACTCAAGATATTGCGGATGAATTAAAAAATCGCAGAGCAACTTTAGTAAACTTACAACGTATAGATAAAGTGTCGGCAAAAAGAATTATTGATTTTCTAAGTGGTACAGTTTATGCAATTGGTGGAGACATTCAACGTGTAGGTTCTGATATATTCTTATGTACACCAGATAATGTTGAAGTCGCAGGAAGCATAACGGACCAAATTGAAAATATGGAATACCAAAGTGAATAGAGGTAAACAGAAATGGATATAGGTTTATTAGCAAATATATTTCAATTTATTTTATTCTTGGTTCAAATTTATTACTTTGGGATGATAGTGTATTTCTTTATGTCATGGCTTCCAGGCGCACGTGAGAATAAATTCGGTCGATTTTTATCAAAATTGTATGAGCCGTTTTTAGAACCATTCCGTAAAATTATTCCACCCATCGGCATGATTGATATTTCTTCAATTGTTGCAATTATTGTTTTATATCTATTTAGAATGGGACTAGCAAATATTTTTAGCCTTATATTAAATTATTTAGCATAGCCTATTTTAAATATAATTCATGAAACATACGGAGCTAAAAATAACTAATGTATAAAATAAATGTTAAGCACCTAACGTTAAAAACGAGAGGTGCTTTAACTTATATTTGGAGTGAAATCACATCGATATTTATCAACATTTTAGAAAAGAAGAGCATGAATTAATCGATCAACTTATCGATAAGTGTTATCGTGCCAACGAACAATTTGCGCCTGTGTTAACTTCTTTTTTAGATCCCAGAGGCCAATATATATTAAATGTTGTAGTTGGTAGTTTTCAAGATTTAGAAGTAACATTTTATGGAGGACCATTTGCTGAGAGACAAAGAGCCATCATAGCACCAGATTACTTTCAACCTGAAGTGGAAGATTTTGAAATCATTCTTTTTGAAATTGATTATCCTCAAAAATTTGTGACACTTCAACATCAACATGTACTGGGTACAATTATGTCATTAGGTATCGAAAGAGATCAATTAGGTGACATTGTGGTAGATGAAAGTATACAATTTACTTTGACAAAGCAATTAGAATCATATATTATGTTGGAATTAAATAAAATTAAAGGTGCTGCAGTTAAACTAAATGCGATATCAATAAAAGATATGATACAATCAAAAGAGAACTGGCACTCATTTGAGACAACTGTATCTGGTTTACGTTTAGATGTCGTTCTAAAAGAAATGATTCGTAAATCGCGTTCTATTAGCAAACAGTTAATTGAAAAAAAACGTGTTAAAGTTAATCATACGATTATTGATTCTGCTGATTTTCAACTGGACAAAGGTGACTTACTATCTATTCAAGGTTATGGAAGAGCAATGATTGTTGATATTGGTGGAAAAACAAAAAAAGATAAAACACGAATTTCCTACAAAACTTTATTCAAATAAGTTATACTTATAGAGTGTAAAACAACCGAATTTTAACGACTAAAATTAGCAGTGTTACGATATAAAATAAATTTTATTTCTGATATTTAATGAAATAACAAAATAGTGTATGATAAAAGGAGGATAATGACGCATGGCTTTTACACCAAGTGAAATAAAAAACAAGTCATTTACTCGTGTTAAAACGGGTTTTGAACCAACTGAAGTTGAAAGTTATTTAGAACAACTCAGTAATGAAATTGAACGTTTAAAAGAAGATAAAGCACAATTAGAAAAAGTTGTTGAAGATAAAGAAACGAATATTCAATCTTATAAAGATGTGCATCAGTCAGTGAGCGATGCATTAGTTCAAGCGAAACAAGCTGGAGAAGAAACGAAAGCAGCAGCAAATAAAGACGCAGAGGCAACAATTGCAAAAGCGAAAAGTGAAGCAGATCGAATTGTCAATGATGCAGTTGAAAAAGCCCGTAGACTTTCTTTCCAAACAGAAGATATGAAGCGTCAATCTAAAATATTTAGATCTCGTTTCCGTATGTTAGTAGAAGCACAATTAGATTTACTTAAAAATGATGATTGGGATTATTTATTAAATTATGACCTTGATTCTGAACAAGTAACACAAGAGAACATTAATCATTTAAATGAAAATGAATTAACTGAAGAAGAAAAAGCGATGAAAGCAAAAGCAGATAGTGCAGCAGAAGCGGATGCAGATGCAACAGATAATGAGAATAAACAATAAACAAACAACAGACGCGTAAGAAACAGTCGATATATTCAAGCGAGTTAGGGATAGTGCGAGCCTAATATATATTTGTTTCTTATATCACTGTCGTTTAAATTGAATAACATGCAATGAGAGAACTCTAAGTTGAGTTAATCAGGGTGGTAACGCGGTAAATATCGTCCCTGTTAATTGAACTTAGAGTTCTTTTTATTGTTTGATACTAGACAAGTCAGAATATTGTAATAAGGAGTGTAGGAAATGGATTACAAAGATACGTTATTAATGCCAAAAACGAATTTTCCAATGCGTGGAGGATTACCAAATAAAGAACCAAAGATTCAAGAAGAATGGGATGCTAATGATATTTATCAAAAAGCATTAGAAAAAAACAAAGATAATGAACATTACATTTTACACGATGGTCCACCATATGCAAATGGTAATTTACATATGGGACATGCGTTAAATAAAATTTTGAAGGACTTTATTACCCGTTATAAAACAATGCAAGGTTTCTATACACCATATGTTCCAGGTTGGGATACACATGGATTACCAATCGAACAAGCACTTACTAAAAAAGGTGTTAAGCGTAAAGAATTATCAATTGCTGAATTTAGAAGAAAATGTGAAGCATTTGCGTTAGAGCAAATTGAAAATCAAAAAAAAGATTTTAAACGACTTGGTGTTAAAGGAGATTTTGCTAATCCTTATATAACATTAAAACCAGAATACGAAGCGGCTCAAATTCGTTTGTTTGGTGAAATGGCTGATAAAGGACTTATTTATAAAGGTAAAAAACCAGTTTATTGGTCACCATCTAGTGAATCTTCATTAGCTGAAGCAGAAATTGAATATCAAGATAAGCGTTCGCCATCTATTTATGTCGCATTTGATGTTAAAGATAGTAAAGGTATTGTTGCTGAAGATGCAAAATTCGTTATTTGGACTACTACACCTTGGACATTACCATCTAATGTTGCAATCACTGTACATCCAGATTTAGTTTATGGTCAATATAATGTGAATGGTGACAAATATATTATCGGTAAAGACTTAGTAGCTAATGTTGCAGAAGCATTAGAATGGGATGAAGATGCCATTGAACTAGAAAAAGAATTCAAAGGTAGTGACTTAGAATACATCGAAACACAACATCCATTCGTTGATCGTGTGTCACTTGTAATTAATGGATTACATGTTACAACAGATGCTGGTACAGGATGTGTTCATACAGCTCCTGGACACGGGGAAGATGACTTTATAGTAGGTCAAAAATATAACTTGCCTGTTATCAGCCCTGTAGATGATAAAGGTGTATTTACTGAAGAAGCTGGTCAATTTGAAGGTATGTTCTACGATAAAGCCAATAAAGAAATTACAGATTTATTAAAAGAGAATGGTTCATTATTGAAATTAGAATTCATGACACATAGTTACCCACATGACTGGCGTACTAAAAAACCTGTTATTTTCCGTGCAACACCACAATGGTTTGCTTCTATTGATAAAGTACGTCAAGATATTTTAGATGCAATCGAAAATACACACTTTAAGGTTGATTGGGGCAGAACTCGTATTTACAACATGGTAAGAGACCGTGGCGAATGGGTTATTTCACGCCAACGTGTTTGGGGTGTGCCATTACCAGTATTTTATGCGGAAAATGGCGACATTATTATGACTAAAGAAACTGTTAATCATGTTGCAGATTTATTCCAAGAGCATGGTTCAAATGTGTGGTTTGAGCGAGAAGCTAAAGATTTATTACCTGATGGATTCACACATCCTAGCAGCCCGAATGGTGTATTTACAAAAGAAACAGATATCATGGATGTTTGGTTCGATTCAGGGTCATCACACCGTGGTGTATTAGAAGAACGTCCGGAATTGTCTTATCCTGCTGATTTATATTTAGAAGGCAGTGATCAGTATCGTGGTTGGTTTAACTCCTCAATTACAACATCTGTTGCTACGAGAGGTATTTCACCATACAAAATGTTACTTTCACATGGATTCGTCATGGACGGTGACGGTAAAAAAATGAGTAAATCATTGGGCAATGTCATCGTACCTGATCAAATAGTAAAACAAAAAGGTGCAGATATTGCACGTCTTTGGGTAAGTAGTGTTGATTATTTATCAGATGTGCGTATTTCTGATGAAATTTTAAAACAAACTTCTGATGTATATCGTAAAATTAGAAATACACTAAGATTTATGTTGGGTAATTTAAATGATTATAATCCGTCAACAGATGCAATCCCAGAATCTGATTTATTAGAAGTAGATAAATATTTATTAAATAGATTACGTGAATTTACTGCGAACACATTAGACAATTATGATAACTATGATTATTTAGATATATATCAAGAATTACAAAATTTCATTAACGTTGAACTAAGTAATTTCTATTTAGATTATGGTAAAGACATCTTATATATAGAAGAACAAAATGCGCATAAACGTCGTAGTATGCAAACTGTGTTATACCAAATTGTAGTAGACATGACGAAATTATTAGCACCTATTCTAGCACATACATCTGAAGAAGTATGGTCACATATTCCACATGTAGAGGAAGAAAGTGTGCATTTATCACGCATGCCTGAACGTGTAGCTGTTGACACTGAATTCATGGAAAAATGGAATACATTTATGAAATTGCGTGACGATGTGAACCGAGCTTTAGAAGTTGCACGTAATGAAAAAGTAATTGGAAAATCATTAGAAGCCAAAGTAGTAATCGGTAGTAACGATAACTTTGATGCAACTACATTTTTACAACAATTTTCTGATTTACATCAACTATTCATTACTTCACAAGCAGAGGTAGTTGATAAAGTTGAAAATGGAGAAGCATATCAATATGGTGATATCCACATTGAACATGCTCATGGAGAAAAATGTGAACGTTGTTGGAATTATAGTGAAACATTAGGTTCTGTAGGCGAACTAGATAACCTATGCCCACGTTGTCAAGCAGTTGTTAAAACACTTGTTTAAACATTTATAAATGAAAATGTAGAAGTATAGCAATAACTGTATTAACAAAAATATTCCACAGTTTTGTTCCAACATAATTGAATTGAATTAAATAAAGTTCGATATGTGTTTTAAATACTACAACAACTTTCGACTAATATTTTTGAATAACCTGAGACATCGTTGCGATGTCCCAGGTTTTCTTTTCTCTTATATAAAGATTAAGCGAAATATTTAGCAAATCCAATTTTTAGATTAAAATGAGCATATTGAAATTTAAAATTGAACAATTCATATATAATGAATGCAATAAGTAATTAGAAAGGTGTTAAATATGTTCCATAACGAAAGTGCGCATTTTGTAAATGGCATTATATTAAATGTGAGAGACAAAGATGAAATGAAAAAATTTTATAGTGACATAATAGGATTAAATGTAGTGAATGAATCATATTCTACGATTCAATATGAGATTGGAAATCTAAATCACTTCATGACACTTAATCAAATAAATATGGGCAGAGAACCACTTGTTTCAGAAGCAGGTTTATTTCACTTAGCTATTAAATTACCAACTAAAACAGATTTAGCAGACTTACTTGTACAATTAAGTGAATATAAAATACCAATCAACGGTGGAGAACATGATATTTCAACTTCATTATATTTAGAAGATACTGAAGGAAATGGTTTAGAGTTTTATGTAGACAATCTAATTGATGAATGGTCTATTGAAAATGAAAAAGCAGTATTAGAAACAAAACCATTAAATGTACCTAAATTATTAACATATGTCTCAGATGAGAAATGGCAAGGCATTCCTGATGACAGTATTATCGGATATATTAATTTAAAAACAATTCGGTTAAAAAGAGTTAAACAATATTATAAAAATTACTTTGGTTTGGTCCCATCTTCTGTAGAAACAGATAGTGCAGTATATTTGGCATCAAATGGTTATCATCAACATCTTGTAGTGAATAATTGGCTATCAAGTGTTAAACGTATAGAAAATCATAAAACTTATGGTCTAGCATGCGTGGATTTTCATTTTCCAGAAACAACACATAAATTATTGACTGGTCCCGATGGAATTCAGTTTAGGTTTAATTATTATTCTGTACTTTAAAAGAATGTCTATTTGAATAATCTTTCAAAAAATTAACTTAATATTTGAACTGTAACTTTTTTTATAAGTTTGATTAGGATATAATGAGAGTTGTTGTAAAAATCGACCGCACGTAGAATAAATAGGAGGTACAGACATGAAACGTCAGTACTATATTGGTACTTCTATATTTATAACAATCGTTATACTTATATTAGATCAAATCACAAAATTTATAATAACTAAAACAATGCAAATTGGTGACTCATTTGAAGTAATTCCTAATTTTTTGAGCATCACTTCACATAGAAATAATGGTGCAGCATGGGGGATTTTAAGTGGAAAGATGGCTTTTTTCTATATCATAACTGTCATTATTCTGATTATACTCATTGTCTTTTTTATAAAAGAAGCGAAGCATAATTTATTGATGCAAATTGCTATAAGTTTGTTATTTGCTGGTGCTTTAGGTAACTTTATTGACCGTGTATTAAACGGTGAAGTTGTAGACTTTGTTGATACTTATATATTTAGTTATAATTTTCCAATATTTAACGTAGCTGATTCTAGTTTAACTATAGGCGTCGTTTTAGTAATAATCGCTTTATTAAGGGATATGAGGACAGAAGAATAGGAGAGATATTGTATGGAGTTTCATGAGTTTAACATAGAAGACCCAGTTAACGCAGGACAACGAATAGATAAACTATTGCCTGAATTTAATGCTGAATGGTCACGTACTCAAATGCAAGATTGGATAAAAGAAGGTTTAGTTAAAGTCAATGATAAAGTGATAAAATCCAATTATAAAACTAAGGTAAATGATAAAATTGTAGTAACTGAAAAAGAAATTGTTGAGGCAGATATTAAACCAGAAAATCTAAATCTGAATTTTTATTATGAGGATGATGATGTTGCAATTGTTTATAAACCTAAGGGTATGGTAGTCCATCCTTCTGCAGGTCATTATTCAGGTACGTTAGTAAATGGTTTAATGTATCAAATGAAAGACTTATCTGGTATAAATGGTGAAATACGTCCGGGAATTGTACATCGTATTGATAAAGATACTTCTGGTTTATTAATGATTGCGAAAAACGATATTGCACATCGTAGTTTAGTTGAACAATTGATAGATAAATCAGTTACGCGTAAGTATATCGCATTAGTACATGGTAACATTCCACATGATTACGGTACTGTTGATGCACCTATTGGTCGAAATAAAAATGACCGTCAATCAATGGCTGTGGTCGATGATGGTAAAGACGCAATCACTCACTTTAATGTATTAGAACATTTTAATAAGTATACTTTAATAGAGTGTCAGTTAGAAACAGGTCGTACCCACCAAATTCGTGTGCATATGAAATATATTGGTTACCCATTAGTAGGAGATCCAAAATATGGTCAGAAGAAAACATTAGATATTGGTGGTCAAGCATTACATGCGGCAGTGATTGGTTTTGAACATCCAGTTACACAAGCTTACATTGAAAAGACATCACCTTTGCCAGATGATTTTGAACAACTTTTAAATGATATTCGTAAATCTGATAATTAAAAAGGCTAAGTGGTATGACAAATTAAAAGTCATACCATGATATTGATATGAGAGTGGACAGAAATCTAATTTTATTAAATAGGCTTCGTTGTCCCACCTCGACAAGGATAACTAGAATTGAAAAAATGATTTAAAGAAAAACGATAGCTTTTACAAATCGAACGATATTCTAATATAGACTTGCAACAACATGTTATTCATGATAATATAATGACAGTTTAATAAAGAACGAACGTCTTTAATTGAAAGTCCAGAGAGGCTTCGAAGACATGTAATGAAAATGGAATATACAAACAAAGCATTTTAGTCAAAAATAGCTAAAAGCCATCGTAGTTTTATAGTAAACGCGATAAAAATCGTAATCTCAGACACAAAATGGGTTATGATGGAGAAATCATCTGAATTTCAGATATGTCTCTGCGTTTTGTTTGTAATATTTTATTACGCAACCTCATGTCTTCTGAAGATGTGAGGTTTTTTTATATCATTAAGATTAAGGTAGGTGCCCAAAATGTCAGAACGAGTGATTATGGATGAAGCAGCAATACAAAGAACAGTGACACGTATTGCACATGAAATCTTAGAATATAATAAAGGTACTGATGATTTAATTTTGTTAGGTATTAAAACAAGAGGGGCATTTTTAGCGCGACGGATACAACAAAAAATTGAACAAATTGAAGAACTCACTGTTCCAACAGGTACCATTGATATCACACAATTTAGAGATGATTTGGAACAGACAATAGATCAAGTTTCAGAGCAAACATATGAAATTGATGTCAATATAACAAATCAAGTCGTAATTATAGTGGATGATGTTTTATATACTGGACGCACAGTTAGGGCATCACTTGATGCAGTACTTCAATATGCAAGACCTAGAAAAATAGGGCTAGCAACACTTATCGATCGCGGACATAGAGAACTGCCGATACGCGCAGACTTTGTTGGTAAAAACATACCTACTGCTAGAGAAGAAGCAGTCTCAGTTTTTCTTAGTGAAATAGATAGTAGAAATGCAGTTGTAATTGAATAAATCAACACCTTTTAATTCAGTACGAGAGACTGAAAAAGGGAAGAGAATCATGTGGTAGTTAAAATCAAGTTTCAAAACAACCACATTTCAAAATATAGTTATATTATATAAAACATATACTATAGATTCTCTCCATATCATCTGATCTTAATTTAAACTAAGTATTCAAATAACAATCCTAACGCTTTGAGCAGTAATGTTGTTTGAATGAGCTAAATTTTGATTTGAAGATTGATACTTTTTAAGTCTCTTTACATGAAAACAATGTAAAGAGACTTTTTTAATGAGAGGAAGCGGAAAGTCATGGAAAATGAAACAATGTTTGAACGGACAGCTAAACCAGTATTAGATGTACAAGATAAACCTAAATTAGGACAATTGGCATTTTTAAGCACCCAACATTTATTTGCAATGTTTGGATCGACTGTTCTCGTACCTTTTTTAACTGGATTACCCATATCATCTGCCTTACTAGCATCAGGCATAGGGACATTATTGTATATACTAATTACAAAAGCGAAAATACCTGCATATTTAGGTTCAAGTTTCGCATTTATCACACCAATCATAACTGGATTGAATTCACATGGTTTAGGTGACATGTTAGTGGCATTGTTTATGAGCGGTGTAATGTATGTGCTCATTGGATTAGCTATTAGATTAAGCGGAACAGGGTGGCTTATGCACTTACTCCCTCCTGTTGTTGTCGGACCTGTCATTATGGTGATTGGTTTGAGTCTAGCACCTACTGCGGTTAACATGGCAATGTTTGAAAATTCAGGAGATATGAAAGGTTATAACTTAAGTTATTTAGTAGTAGCAATGATTACATTACTTGTAACGATTATCGTTCAAGGATATTTTAAAGGTTTCTTGTCTCTTATACCTGTCTTAATAGGCATTATCACGGGTTACATTGTTTCAATTTTTATGGGACTTGTTAACTTTAAACCTGTAGCCGAAGCAAAATGGCTGCAGTTTCCAGAGGTGTATCTACCGTTTAAAGATTACACGCCATCATTTCATTTAGGTTTGGTTCTCGTTTTAATACCAATCGTTTTTGTTACGGTAAGTGAGCATATTGGACATCAAATGGTGATTAACAAAATCGTGGGACGAAATTTCTTTAAAGATCCAGGATTAGATAAATCCATTATTGGTGACGGTGTGTCAACAATGTTTGCAAGTATTATAGGTGGTCCTCCAAGTACAACTTACGGAGAAAACATCGGCGTATTAGCTATCACGAAAATTTATAGTATATATGTGATTGGCGGTGCTGCAGTCATAGCTATAATATTAGGGTTTGTAGGCAAATTCACAGCATTAGTTTCATCTATACCAACACCTGTTATGGGAGGTGTATCGATATTACTTTTCGGAATTATTGCAGCAAGTGGTCTGAGAATGCTTGTAGAAAGTGAGGTTGATTTTGCAAGTAATCGAAATCTTGTCATTGCATCAGTCATATTAGTAATAGGTATAGGCAACCTCGTCTTCAACTTAAACGGGATAGGTATTAATTTAGAAATTGAAGGTATGGCATTAGCAGCACTCGCAGGTATTCTACTAAACTTAATTTTACCGCAAGAGATTGAAACAAATAAATAAATGCGTATTTCATTATTAGGAGGCTGAAAAAATGGATAATTTACTATCAATGGAACATCTAACTACAAATGAGATTTATGAACTAATCGAAATTGCTAGCGGTATTAAAAACGGATCGTTTAAACCACATAATTATGAAGACAAATTTGTAGCAAATTTATTTTTCGAAAATTCTACACGTACGAAAAGTAGTTTTTTAGTGGCAGAGCAAAAATTAGGGTTAAAATTGATTGATTTTGAGACGAGCACTTCTTCAGTTCAAAAAGGTGAGAGCTTATACGATACGTGTAAAACATTAGAACAAGTAGGTGCAGATGTTTTAGTAATTAGACATTCAGATACAACATACTATAATGATTTAAATTCACTGAAGTTACCGATTATCAATGCAGGTGATGGAAGTGGACAGCATCCAACACAAAGTTTATTAGACCTTATGACAATATATGAAGAGTACGACACATTTAAAGATTTAAATATTTTAATATGCGGAGACATAAAAAACTCTCGTGTAGCGAGAAGTAACTTCCAAAGTTTAACAGCACTCGGTGCAAACGTTATGTTCTCAAGTCCTGAAGCATGGAGAGATGACACTTTAGCAGCACCCTATGTTGATATAGATAAAGTGATAGATGATATAGATATTGTCATGTTACTTAGAGTACAGCACGAAAGACATGGAGATGAAGAAACATCAAATTTTGAAAATCAAAATTATCACGAAAACTTTGGTTTGACGAAAGAACGTTATAATCGATTGAAATCATCAGCAATTGTTATGCATCCAGCACCTGTCAATCGTGGTGTTGAAATTGATGATTGTTTAGTGGAAGCAGAAAAATCACGCATCTTTAAACAGATGGAAAATGGCATGTATACACGTATGGCTGTCATTGAGTATATATTACAAACAAAGGAGGCAGAAATAAATGAAATTGCTAACTAATGCGAAAATCTTAGAAAATGGTGAACTTAAAACCACTTCTATCTTAATAGAGGGTAAAAATATAAAAAAAATTGCGTCAGATATAGAGGTTGATGACGATGTTGAAATCATTGATTTAAAAGGGGATTTTGTTGCTCCAGGTTTAGTTGATGTACATGTACACTTAAGAGAACCGGGTGGTGAACATAAAGAAACAATTGCAACAGGGACTCAAGCAGCTGCAAGAGGAGGTTTTACGACAGTTTGTCCAATGCCAAACACGCGACCTGTACCTGACTCTGTTGAAAATTTAGAGCGTTTAAACAAATTAATCGAAGAAAATGCACAAGTTAGAGTTTTGCCATATAGTGCAATCACAGTTAGACAAGCAGGTAATGAACACGTAGATTTCGAAGCTTTAGCAAAATTAGGTACATTTGCCTTTACTGATGATGGCGTAGGTGTACAACAAGCAAATATGATGTATGAAGCTATGCAGCAAGCAGCAAAAGTAAATAAAGCAGTTGTTGCGCATTGTGAAGATAATAGTTTGATATATGGCGGTGCTATGCATGAAGGGGAACGTAGTAAAACTTTAGGTATACCGGGCATACCTAATATTTGTGAAGCGGTTCAAATTGCGAGAGATGTTCTATTAGCTGAAGCAGCAGGAGCACATTACCATGTGTGTCATGTATCTACAAAAGAAAGTGTAAGAGCTATAAGAGATGCTAAAAAAGCAGGTATTCATGTAACAGCAGAAGTGACACCACATCATTTATTATTAACTGAAGAGGATGTGCCTGGCGATGATGCAATCTATAAAATGAATCCTCCTTTAAGAAGTAAAGAAGATCGAGCTGCGCTAATCGAAGGATTGTTGGATGGGACAATAGATTGCATTGCTACAGACCATGCACCACATGCGAAAGAAGAAAAAGCACAACCAATGACAAAAGCACCTTTTGGCATCGTTGGCAGTGAAACAGCATTTCCATTATTGTATACGCACTTTGTAAAAAATGGAGATTGGTCATTACAACAATTGGTTGATTATTTAACAATCAAACCATCTCAAATATTTGATTTACCTTATGGAAAATTAGAAGAAGGTGGTTTGGCTGACCTTACTGCCATTAATCTAGAAGAAGAGCAAGAGATTAGGGCAGAAGATTTTGCATCTAAAGGAACCAATACACCATTTATAGGTGAAAAAGTATACGGTACTCCAGTATTAACATTGATAGAAGGTGAAGTTAAATTTAAGGAGGAAAAGTAATGTTGCAAAAACGCTATTTAGTTTTAGAAGATGGAACATATTATGAAGGTTATCCATTAGGTTCAGATCATTTGACGAAAGGTGAAATAGTATTTAATACTGCTATGACAGGATATCAAGAAACGATATCAGATCCATCATACACTGGACAAATTATTACATTTACTTATCCATTAATAGGAAACTACGGAATTAATCGAGATGATTTTGAATCACTGATACCAACATTGAGTGGTGTTGTTGTTAAAGAAGCGAGCACTTATCCGAGCCATTTTCGCATGCAAAAAACATTCCACGAAGTGTTAAAAGACTATGATATACCAGGTATTTCTGGCGTGGATACACGTAGTATTACTCGGAAAATTAGAAACTATGGCGTTTTAAAAGCAGCTTTTACAGATAATAAGGCAGATATTCCACAATTGTTAGAAGAGTTGAAGGTAATTGAATTACCTAGAGATGAAGTGAAAACAGTGTCTACGAAGACACCATATGTGTCAACTGGCTATGATTTAAGTGTTGTATTAGTAGATTTTGGTAAAAAACAAAATATTGTGAGAGAACTTAATTTACGTGGTTGTAACGTTACAGTTGTACCTTATGATTCCACAGCAGAAGAAATTATTAGAATGTCACCAGACGGTGTGATGTTATCAAATGGCCCTGGTGATCCAGAAGAAGTCAAAGTTGCAATTAATATGATTAATGGCATTTTAGGAAAAATTCCTTTCTTTGGCATTTGCTTAGGACATCAATTATTTGCGCTTTCACAAGGAGCTACATCATTTAAAATGAAATTTGGACATAGAGGTGCAAATCATCCTGTGAAAGATTTAAAAACTGGGAAAATAGCATTAACAAGCCAAAATCATGGTTATGCAATTGATAAAGATTCATTAGTTAATACACCATTAGAAATCACACATGTTGCGATTAATGATGGTACAGTTGAAGGATTAAGACACAAATCATTACCTGCATTTTCAGTACAATATCATCCTGAAGCCAATCCTGGCCCGACAGATTCAAATTATTTGTTTGATGAATTTATTAAAATGATGCATGACTTTAAAGAAAAGGAGCTTTTGACAAATGCCTAAACGTAACGATATTAAAACGATTTTAGTAATAGGATCTGGACCGATTATTATAGGTCAAGCTGCAGAGTTTGATTATGCCGGAACACAAGCTTGCTTAGCATTACGAGAAGAAGGTTATCGTGTTATATTAGTAAATTCAAATCCAGCGACAATCATGACGGATAATGAAATTGCTGACAAAGTCTATATTGAACCCTTAACGCATGATTTTATTGCACGTATTATTCGTAAAGAACAACCTGATGCTTTACTACCAACCTTAGGTGGTCAAACAGGGCTTAATATGGCGATTCAATTACATGATAGTGGCGTATTAGAAGCGAACAATGTACAACTACTTGGTACAAAACTAGCGTCTATTCAACAAGCGGAAGATAGAGAATTATTCAGAGACTTAATGAATGAGCTAGATGTTCCCGTTCCGGAAAGTGATATCGTAAATACTTTAGAACAGGCGTTTGAATTTAAAGAAGTGGTAGGATACCCATTAATTGTGAGACCTGCTTTCACTATGGGCGGTACTGGCGGTGGTATTTGCCATAATGATGAAGAGTTCAGACAAGTGGTAACAAACGGCTTGCATTACAGCCCTGCAACGCAATGTTTAATAGAAAAATCAATTGCAGGTTTTAAAGAGATTGAATATGAAGTGATGCGCGATAAAAATGATAATGCCATTGTTGTTTGTAACATGGAGAATATAGATCCAGTCGGTATACATACAGGGGATTCAATTGTAGTAGCACCTAGCCAAACTTTATCAGACGTTGAATATCAAATGTTACGTGATGTGTCGTTAAAAGTGATTCGTGCTTTGGGCATTGAAGGTGGCTGTAATGTACAACTGGCATTAGATCCACACTCAATGAAATATTATATTATTGAAGTGAATCCACGTGTTTCACGTTCATCAGCTTTAGCTTCAAAGGCTACAGGCTATCCGATTGCAAAATTAGCTGCCAAAATAGCGATAGGCTTATCATTAGATGAAATGCTGAATCCAATAACTAAAACGTCTTATGCTGCATTTGAACCTACGTTGGATTATGTTATAACAAAAATTCCACGTTTTCCGTTTGATAAGTTTGAAAAAGGTGAACGTGTGCTAGGTACACAAATGAAAGCAACTGGTGAGGTAATGGCGATTGGCCGAACATATGAAGAGTCTTTATTGAAAGCGATTCGTTCACTTGAATATGGTGTACATCATTTAGGATTACCAAATGGTGAAACATATGATTTAGATTATATAAAAACGCGTATACAAGATCAAGATGATGAACGTTTATTCTTTATAGGAGAAGCTATAAGACGAGGTACATCATTAGAAGAAATACACGAAATGACTAAGATTGATTATTTCTTCTTAAATAAATTCCTACACATCATTGATATAGAACATGATTTAAAAGAACACAAAGGAGATATAGACTATTTAAAATTTGCTAAGAGTTATGGTTTTAGTGATCGAGTTATTGCACATCGTTTTGATATGTCAGAATCTGAAGTTTATAACTTAAGAAAACAACATAATATTTCACCAGTATATAAAATGGTAGATACTTGTGCAGCAGAATTTGAATCTGCTACTCCATATTACTATGGCACATATGAACAAGAAAATGAGTCAATCGTCACTGAAAAAGAGAAAATATTAGTTTTAGGTTCAGGACCAATTAGAATCGGTCAAGGTGTAGAATTTGATTACGCAACTGTGCATGCTGTTTGGGCAATTCAGCAAGCTGGTTATGAAGCTATTATCGTCAATAATAATCCTGAAACAGTATCTACAGACTTCTCAATTTCAGACAAATTATATTTTGAACCATTAACAGAAGAAGATGTAATGAATATTATAAATATTGAACAACCAAAAGGTGTAGTAGTTCAATTTGGCGGTCAAACTGCGATTAATTTAGCAGATAAAATTGAAAAGTATGGTGTGAAAATTTTAGGTACATCACTTGAAGATCTGAACCGTGCAGAAGATCGTAAAGAATTTGAGGCGCTATTACATACGATTGATGTGCCTCAACCTAACGGTAAAACAGCAACTTCAGCTGAAGAAGCGCTCAAAAATGCACGTGCAATAGGATATCCTGTAGTAGTTAGACCATCATATGTATTAGGTGGACGTGCTATGGAAATCGTGTATAACTATGAAGAGTTAACCAATTATATGAACCAAGCAGTGAAAGCGAGTCCGGATCATCCTGTATTAGTTGATAGATATCTCACAGGTAAAGAAATTGAAGTCGATGCTATCTCAGATGGTGAAACGGTAATTATACCTGGGATTATGGAACATATTGAACGCGCTGGTGTTCATTCAGGTGATTCGATTGCAGTATATCCTCCACAAACCTTGACACAAGAAGAGCTTAAAACACTTGAAGATTATACAATTCGCTTGGCGAAAGGTCTAAATATCGTAGGTTTAATCAATATCCAATTTGTTATTGCACATGATGGTGTATATGTTTTAGAAGTGAACCCTCGTGCGAGTCGTACAGTTCCTTTCTTAAGTAAAATTACACATATACAAATGGCACAGTTGGCCATGCGTGCAATTATAGGGGAGCAACTTACAGAATTAGGATATAGCGAAGGTGTTCAGCCATATAGTGAAGGTGTCTTTGTCAAAGCACCGGTATTTAGCTTTAATAAATTGAAAAATGTAGATATCACATTAGGACCTGAAATGAAGTCAACTGGAGAAGTAATGGGCAAAGATTTAACTATGGAAAAGGCTTTATATAAAGGTTTGACAGCAAGTGGTATGGAAGTTAAAGATTATGGCACGGTATTGATGACAGTAAGTGATAAAGATAAAGATGAAATTGTGAACATTGCAGCTCGTTTAAATGAAGTCGGCTATAAAATATTAGCTACTGAAGGTACTGCTAAAAAATTAGAAAATAACCATATAACTGCAGAAACTGTAGGGAAAATTGGTGGAGAAGACGATTTATTATCACGTATCCAAACGAATGATGTGCAAATTGTGATTAATACGATGACAAAAGGAAAGGAAGTTGAACGTGATGGTTTTCAAATCAGACGTGCTTCTGTAGAAAATGGTGTACCTTGTCTAACTTCATTAGATACAGCGGAAGCATTAACTTCGGTTATAGAAAGCATGACTTTCACGATGAAAAATATGTAAAGTTTAATTTTCAATGTCAAGAAAAAGAAAACAATTGTTTATGTTTAAGTAAAATTATGATATTGACAGTAGATAGCTAGGATGAAAAACAGTTTTATAAATTTTTCTCCTAGTTGTCGTTGTCAGAATGAAAAAATTTTAAAATATCATTGCTGTCAGATGATGCCTTTACACGCTTGGCAAATATAATAACAAAGATATTATGAGAGGCGATATATATGCAAAATAACCTACCTATTATTGCTTTAGATTTTGATTCAGCAGAAGCAGTTGAACAATTTTTAGATCAATTTGATGAACCCTTATTTGTCAAAGTCGGGATGGAACTTTTTTATCAAACTGGTCCGTCATTAATCACTAATATTAAAAAACGTGGTCATCGCATATTCTTAGATTTAAAATTACATGATATTCCTAACACTGTTGGCAAAGCAATGGAAGGCTTAAGTAAATTAGATGTCGATTTAGTAAATGTACATGCGGCTGGTGGTTCAGAAATGATGAAACGAGCCCTAGAAGGCATTAAAAAATATAATAGTAATATTAAAATTATTGCAGTGACACAATTAACGTCAACTACTGAAATAATGTTACATGATGAACAAAATATCCAAAGTACAATGGATGAAGCAGTTTTGAATTATGCGCGTTTAGCCAAATTATCAGGTTTAGATGGCGTTGTATGTTCACCACTTGAG
Organism: Staphylococcus sp. FSL W8-0271; assembly: GCF_038006605.1. Classification (NCBI taxonomy): domain Bacteria; kingdom Bacillati; phylum Bacillota; class Bacilli; order Caryophanales; family Staphylococcaceae; genus Staphylococcus; species Staphylococcus sp. FSL W8-0271. The sequence continues at coordinate 1,681,260 of NZ_JBBOVM010000001.1, read as the reverse complement.
GCAAAATTATTAACACAAGAATTAGGTGAAGATTTCTTGAAAGTGACGCCAGGCATCCGACCGGAAAATACTTCCTCCGATGATCAGCAACGTGTTACGACACCAGAAAAGGCAAGCATTTTTGGTGCTACACATATTGTTGTAGGGCGACCAATCACGCAGAGTGAAACTCCGGTTAAGAGTTACCAAAAAATTAAAGAAAGTTGGTTGAAATCAAATGACTAAATCAATAGCACAAGCATTGTTGGATATAAAAGCTGTATCATTATCTCCCAATGATCCATTTACTTGGAGTTCAGGCATTAAATCACCAATATATTGTGATAATCGTGTTACATTAGGTTTTCCAGACGTACGTAATCATATTAGAGATGGACTACAAGCATTGATTGAATCACATTTTAAAGATATTGAAGTTATATCAGGGACTGCAACGGCCGGTATTCCGCATGCAGCTTATGTCTCAGAAGTGATGAACTTACCGATGAACTATGTTCGATCAAAAAGTAAAAGCCATGGTAAACAGAATCAAATTGAAGGTGCATCAAGTGAAGGTAAAAAGGTAGTAGTTATAGAAGATTTAATATCTACAGGTGGTTCTTCAATAACTGCAGTAGAAGCATTGAAAGCTGCTGGTGCGAATGTCATAGGTGTAGTAGCAATTTTTACTTATGGTTTGAAAAAAGCAGATGAACAATTTGCACAAGCTGGAGTTCCTTTTTATACATTAAGTAATTATAATGAATTAATTGAAGTTGCAAGAGAAAATGGAGAAATTTCTGAAAATGATATTACTACATTAGTTGATTGGAGAGATAACTTGTCATAAAATGTTAAGTGGAGGGGATGTTATGACAAAAGACTCGAATGTAGCCTATAATCATTTTGCTCATTTAAATAAATTCCTCAAAAAATCAGAAGACTATAGAGCACAATCAACTTTAGAAGACGAAAATAAATGGGTATTTAACGCTACAGAACCAAATATTTATAAACAATCTAAATCAAATCTTAAGCAAAAAGGCCATATTAAATAACTATATTTGCAAATATATTGTGAAATTTGAAATAACGCAAAAATGATGTAATTAAATTGATTAGAAAATGCTTAAAAGACTTTTATATATTGATAAAAGGTCTTTTAGGCATTTTTTAATATGTAAGTACATTTGTGTTCATAATTAGTTCACAAAGTAGGTTTTAAATAATAAATATCATATGAAACCCTAAGACAGAAAGAAAGGAATGAATGAATTTGAAACATAAAAAATTTGATATTGTTGCACTATTTTTACTCATTGGTGTGTTTATGGCGGCTTTAGATAACGGTATTATTAGTGCAGCGTTAACTACAATAAATCAATCCTTTGAGATTTCAGCACAAATGGGATCGTGGGGAATAACGATTTATACATTAGGTATGGCTGTAACCACACCTATAGCAGGTAAACTTGCTGATATGTATGGTCGTAAAAAAATATTTATTATTGAAGTGATTTTATTTGGTTTTGGATCATTGTTAGTTGCATTAAGCCCTAATTATACGTTCTTTATCATTGCACGTTTAATTCAATCATTTGGTGGTGGCGGTTTATTTGTAATCGCTAGTTCACATATCATTTCTACATATACTAAAGAAAAACAAGGTAGTATGCTTGGTGGATTAGGTGCAATGAATGGTATTGCTTCGGTATTAGGACCAAATATTGGAAGTTTATTAATTAATGTAAGTGGTACATGGCATTGGTTATTCTTGATCAATGTTCCAGTGGCAATAATGATTGTTATTTTTATGATGATTAAAATGCCAGAAACACAAGAAAAAGTTAAAACTAAAATTGATAAATATGCCATCATTGTATTTTCATTTTCAACATTATTAATAATGTTTGCGATTAATAATATACAAACCGGTAATATTGCTAATAGTATACTCAGTTTTTCGGTGATTGGTTTATTTGTATTGGCTATTATTGGCTATGGTATTTTAATTTTAGTGGAATATAAAAATGAAGCAACTGATATAGATGCTTTCTTACCTTTTTATTTACTGAAAAAGCCAGCTTTTTCAGTGGTATTGATTATGGGCGTTTTATCTGGGATGTTAATAGGCTCAATTATTTTCATTCCTTCATTTGTTGAAAACGTATTACATGTTAAAGCTGCTAACAGTGGATATTGGATGACGCCCTTGGCATTAGCTTCAGGTGTAGGCGCATCAATAGGTGGTAAGATAGTAGATAAAAAAGGACCAATATTTGCATTAGTGATTGCAAGTATCATTAGTATGGTTGGTTATGGCGGTTTAGCATTTTTAACTTATTCAACTATGCCATTTTTAGTATTTTCAATAATTGCAGGCTTAGGATTTGGTTTTACTATTGGCGCACCAATGACTGTATTAGCAACTAAGTCAGCACATTCAGCTAAAAATAATAGTACAGTTATTGGAACATTATCAGTTTCCAGACAAGTCGGAATTACTATTGCACCGACAATATTTACGACATTTATTCAATTCGGCTATAGCCAAATGGGGAGTAAAATTAAAGACAGTATAAATTCAGCACATTTTGGACTCAAAGACATACCAGTTTCTTTAATGAACACAATGGAGCATCGTTCAGGTAATCTTACTAAAATATTAGGACAAGTAAATGAAATTTCTAATGATACATTAAGGCATGCAATCACAAATGGGATTGAAGATGCAACCCACCTTGCGTATATGCCAATATTTTTAACTGCAGTTATTGCAGCTTTTATCATTTTGTTACTTGTTACACTTTTTAGAAAAGAATTTAAATAAAGTGAAAATTTAACAAGTAAGTCAATGGTATAGACTTTTTATAGGAGTTTCGGTTAATTTCAAAAGCAACAACACAGAAACGTAGACAAGATTACATTGTCTACGTTTCTGTGTTGTTGAATATTGTTATATGAAAACGACTGAAATCATTCGTGATGTTGAAATGATTAAAAAGAAATGTGATAACGTTGTTGTATAAAATTTATTAACGAATCATAATTTTAATGATGATAAAGCCAATGAGTATCACTAAAGCTGCAATAAGTAATGGAATAACATAATAAAGCATGAAATACCTCCAATTGTATTTGTATTTATTTTAACTATAAATATTCAAAAGTAAAGTGATTTTATTGTTTAAAGTCGTCAAAGCTTTCAATAACACACGCTTTAGAAATTAATGTTGCAAACTACACTAAGTGGTATATTGGAATAGGTTGTGTTACATTTGCAATTATACTATGTAACAAAAAATAATGTTATATTTTCATTTAATTTGGTTTTTAATTCAATTGTGAGTGAAAATACGCATTTGTAAAATCAAAACGGTGCATGATTTAAATACGCTTTTCTAGCTTACCTTATTTAAATTTATATTATCAAATGTAAGGGGAAATGATATGAAATTTGTGAAACAACTACTAAAAAACCATACTAAAAATGTGATTGTTTGTTTAATTGGTGCATTTGTGAGTGCAATTGCAGTTAATTCATTTATATTAGAATCTAATTTAGGTGATGGGGGTACAGTTGGTATGGCATTGGCATTAAAATATGCTTTTGGCTTTTCACCTGCTATATCCTCTTTAATTATAAATACATTGGTCATTATTGTAGGGTGGCGTTTTTTAAGTACCAGAACAGCGGTATATACTTTTATTGCCAATACAGCGATATCTATCTTTTTAGATTTAACTGAAAACTTTAAAACAGGTATTGATAATTTTGTAATAAATGCTTCTTTTGGAGGGGTATTAGTAGGCGTGGGTATAGGATTAGTAATTGCTTCTGGGGGTGTGATAGGGGGCACATCAGTTATTGCTAAGATGTTAAATAAATATTTTGACATCAAAACATCGCAAGGTATTTTTGTTTTAGATGCTCTGGTTGTCTTATCCTTTTTATTTGTTTTACCATTAGAAAATGTCTTATTTACTGTAATTATGATATTTATCACTGAACGTGCGACTGCATTTATTATAGAAGGATTCCATCCTAAAAAAGCAGTTACTGTGATATCAAGTAAAAATGAGATAATTAGTGATGAAATCAATAGCTTTACAGGTAGAGGCTCGACACTTTTAAAAGGTAAGGGTGGTTACGGTAAGCATGAAACAAGTATGTTGTATGTTGTAGTGCCGCAATCACAAGTGACCAGAGTTAAAAAACTTGTAAATGAGGTAGATGAAAATGCCTTTTTAGTTATTCATGATGTGAGAGATGTATTAGGAAACGGATTTATGAATTTATCTTAATTATAGATTATTATAAGTACTATGTTTCAGGTTATTTGTCAATTGCTAATTTTATTCGTTCGATTTTTTTAAGAATTTGTTTTATTCTATATTTAAGATGTTTTAAGGAGGCAATTCAATGGCAATTCCAAAAATAACGACATTTCTTATGTTTAATGGGCAAGCAGAGGAAGCAATCAATCTGTATGTAGAAGCATTTGAAGATGCAGAAATATTAACGATGGTTAAATATGAAGAAAATGATGAAGAACCTACCGGTGCAGTGCAACATGCTATCTTTCGCTTGAAAGATCAAGTTTTTATGGCGATTGATAATATGAATGGTGTCGATGTGGACATGAATCCAGCAATGTCATTATATGTGACAGTAGACAGTCCGTTAGAAATGGAAAGATTATTTAGTAAATTAAAAAGTGGTGGGGCAATTTTAATGCCTAAAACTGAAATGCCACCATTTAGAGAATTTACATGGATTGTAGATAGATTTGGTGTTAATTTTCAACTCGCGTTACCAGAAAAAAATAAATATTAAAAAGGCTAAGATTAAGCATCGTGCACATGTTGTGTGTACTGATTACTCATAATCTTAGCCTTGTTTTTAATTTATAGAGACGTGGTTACTACAACTTTAAAGTATTTGACATTTATGATGTCACTTTCATTTTTTGAATATGATCGTAATCAGGTGTAGCATAAAGCGTTTTTTGATGATCATATGTTACAAACCCTGGTTTTGCGCCAGAAGGTTTATGAACATGTTTAATTTCAGTGTAATCTACTGGTATTTGTCCAGAATTACCAGCTTTTGAAAAATAACCAGCTAGCATAGCCGCCTCTTTGATGGTATTTTCACTAGGTGTATCATTTAAGATCACCACATGAGAACCAGGAATGTCTTTTGTATGAAACCAGAGATGCTGTTTGCTTGCCTTTTTATTTGTTAAATAATCATTTTGCTTATTATTCTTTCCTACAAGCATCGTATCTCCGTCAGTTGAGACATATTCCTGTAATTGAATAGTAGGTTTCTTTTTCTTATTTTTTTGTTTGCGTTGCTTCATATAACCTTGTTCGGCAAGTTCTTCTCTAATGTCATCAATATCCTCTACGGATATATGTGTAAGTTGTTGTTCTATATTTTCAAAATATGTGATGTTTTCTTTAGTTAAATCAATTTGACGTGTTAATTCATGTGCACGTGTTTTTAATTTATTATATTTTTTATAATACATTTGGGCATTGGTTGCTGGTGATTTTGTGGTATCTAAAGGAATGGTTACTTCATTACCATCATAATAATTAGTAGTCGTCAGATACTCATCGCCTTGTTTAATTCTATAAATATTGGCAGTGATTAATTCACCAAATAATTGCTGTTCTTCTTTATCTTTAGTACCTTCTTGTTCATCGATTAATTTACTTAATTTATTTTGATATTTATGCAACTGTTGCTGTACAAATTTAACTAAATCATTTGCACGTTGTTTAACGCGTTCTCTTTCGCCTCTGGCATCATAATATCTATCTAATAAATCATGTAAAGAATCATATTCAACCATATCATCATAAAACTGATTTAAATGCATGAAGTAGAAATCTTCTTTTCCTGTTTCATGATTTTTATGAAAAACAGGGGTAGGCGATTCCTTTGTCTCATTCATTACAGAATCAAAAGCCTCTGGTAACGTTTCAGGTGTCATAAATTGTTTGCGATTGACGATTTCGTTCGTAATTAAAGGACTAAAGCCTTCAAATTGATTTAATAGCTGTCTAGCGATTTTCCCACTATTGAAATCAATGAATTTTAAAGCTTCTGTACCTGTAATATCATATGGATTTGTTTTATTTTGCGTAGGAGGTACTTCATATTGAAACCCAGGCATAACTGTACGATATTGATTTGTATTAGGCGTTAAATGTTTAAAACCTTCAATGATTTTGCGTTGATCATCTACTAATATTAAATTACTGTGTTTACCCATTATTTCTAAAATAACTGTACGGTATGTGGTATCACCAATTTCATCTTTACTGTGTATATCTATTTCTACACGTCTATCATTTCCAATTTGTCTTATAGCTTTAATAAAGCCACCCTCTAGATGCTTACGAAATACTCTTGCAAACATTGGTGGTTCAAATGGATTATCGTATTTTTTATCTGTTAAATGCATTCTAGCAAAACTAGGATGGATCGAGAGTAGAAGTTGATGGTTTTTACGATTTTGACGTATTACCATGATGATTGTATCGTTTTCAGGTTGATTGATTTTATGAATTCTACCATCAACGAGAAATTGTAAAGATTCTACCATTTTTCGTGTAAATAAACCATCGTATGCCATTACTATCAGCCACCTTATTTTTAGTCATTCATCATATTGTAACATGATGAAAAGATTTGGTCATGAGCAAAGATTGTTTGAACGTATGCTATACAACCAAACGCTCATTATGGTATCATAGTTTAATAATAGAAGAATAGCTTAGAGAGGTAGTAAGGCATGGACAATGAGAAAGGTTTGTTGATTGTACTTTCTGGACCTTCTGGTGTAGGAAAAGGTACAGTTAGAAAAAAAATATTTGATGACCCAACCACATCTTATAAATATTCTATCTCGATGACAACACGTAATATGCGTGAAGGTGAAGTCGATGGTGTAGATTATTTCTTCAAAACAAAATCAGAGTTTGAAGCATTAATTAAACAAGACCAATTTATAGAATATGCAGAGTATGTGGGTAATTATTATGGTACACCGGTGCAATACGTAAAAGATACAATGGACCAAGGACATGACGTATTTTTAGAAATTGAAGTAGAAGGTGCCAAACAAGTTCGTAAAAAGTTCCCTGATGCATTATTTATTTTTCTAGCACCACCAAGTTTAGATCATTTACGTGAACGCTTAGTCGGGCGTGGTACTGAGTCTGATGAAAAAATACAAAGTAGAGTACTCGAAGCTCGTAAAGAGGTTGAAATGATGAATTTATATGATTATGTTGTGGTTAATGACGAAGTTGAATTAGCTAAGCAACGTATTCAATCTATTGTTGAAGCTGAGCATTTGAAAAGGGAAAGAATTGAAGCAAAATATAGAAAAATGATATTGGAGGCAAAAAAATAATGTTATATCCACCATTAAATGATTTAACATCAAAAATCACATCAAAGTATTTAATCGCTACGACTGCTGCTAAACGTGCACGTGAGTTGGACGAGCATCCAAATAGTACGCTATTAAACAAATATAATTCTGAAAAATCAGTGGGAAAAGCATTGGAAGAAATTGCTGGCGGCGAAGTTTATCCTGAAACTACTAAATAACACTTTCTAAGCGAATGTTGAATAATATAATTTTATAATTTTGAAAAGTACACCGGGTTAATGTTGTGCACTTCAAAAGTCGGACATATGCGATGACTTTGAGGTTTCATAGCCAAGGTGTGCTTTTTTAATTTGGACATTAATTTGTGTATAATAAGCAGTAACCATATGTATACTTAAAGCAATTTAGCTAAAATATTAAAAGTTAAATTAACTAATGAAAAAATGCTATGTAATCCTATACATTAACCTTATACAGAATAAATACATTTGTCTATATTTAGTTATATTGAAGATTAAATATATAAACTACTATGTTAAATCATTAATAGAAAGATATAAATTATTTGGAGGAGAACTACGATGAAAAATATATTACTTGCTGTAACTGGTGGTATCGCTGCGTATAAAGCAATAGATTTAACGAGTAAACTCACACAGGCTGATTATAATGTCAGAGTGATGTTAACAGACCATGCACAAGAGTTTGTAACGCCTTTAGCTTTTCAAGCCATCGGTAGAAATCCTGTTTATACGAGCACTTTTAAAGAACACAATCCAGAAGAAATTCAACATGTAGCTTTAGGAGATTGGGCAGATGCAATTGTAGTTGCACCGGCAACTGCAAATATAATCGCTAAACTAGCAAACGGTATTGCTGATGACATGGTTACATCAACACTATTAGCTACAGAAACACCTAAATTTATCGCTCCAGCAATGAATGTACATATGTATGAGAATAAAAGAACGCAACATAATTTAGCAACGTTAAGCTCAGATGGTTATTATTTCTTAGAACCTGGTGAAGGTTTCTTAGCATGTGGCTATGTTGCAAAAGGTAGAATGGAAGAACCTTTGCAAATTGTAGAAAGGTTAAATCAATATTTTCAACACGACATATCAACACCAACAAATAGTAGATTTAACGGTATGAAAGCTTTGGTGACTGCTGGACCCACGATAGAAGAACTAGATCCAGTTCGTTATTTATCTAATCGCTCATCAGGTAAAATGGGATATGCGCTAGCAGAATCTTTAGCTCAAAGAGGGGCGACCGTGACACTTATATCTGGTCCAACCAAACTAACACCACCGAAAAATGTGGAAGTCATACAAGTAGAAAGTGCACAGCAGATGTTTGAAGCGGTTAAAACACGATTCGAGAACATGGATATTGTCTTTAAGTCTGCAGCAGTATCAGATTATGCTCCAACAGAATTATTAGAGCATAAACTAAAAAAACAACAAGGTGATTTGACGGTTACTTTTAAACGCACACCCGATATTTTAAAATATTTGGGAGAACATAAAGGTAAACAATTTTTAGTTGGTTTTGCAGCAGAAACGCAAAATATTGAAACATATGCTCAAAGAAAATTAAAAAGAAAAAACGCAGATGTTATCATAGCGAATAATGTTGGAGATCGCACAATTGGGTTTAGCTCTGATGATAATGCATATACAATGTACTATAAAAACGGTGAAACAATAGCGTTAGGAAAACACAAAAAAGTCATATTAGCGGAGCATATACTAGATAGTTTAGAAACAAGGTGGCAATAAAATGATAGCAAAAGTAATCGTAGATATCCCATCTAAAAGTGTTGACTTTACATTTGATTATATAATTCCACAAAAATTTCAAGCGATGATTGAAGTTGGTATGCGCGTAATTGTACCTTTTGGGCCGAGAACGATACAAGGTTATGTCATGGACATCACTAAGCAACCTGACACTGATATGGACATATCAAAATTAAAAGCAATAAAAGAGATACAAGATATTAAACCTGAATTAACGAAAGAATTAATACAACTAACAGACTGGTACCATACTTATTTTGTAACAAAGCGAATTTCTATGTTAGAGGTTATGCTTCCAAGTGCAATCAAAGCTAAATATACTAAAGTGTTTGCAGTTAAAGATGCTGAAGCTATACCAGAAAAATTATTAAAACGATTTGACTCGGAAGGGCATTATGCATATAAAGAAGCACAAAAAAATGATGACTTAACTCTAATTGCACCATTCTTAAAGCAAGGTGCAATTCTTGAAGATACCATTTTATCTCAAAGTTTAAAGAAAAAGAAACAACGTGCAGTGCGTATCGTCGAAGGTTTTGATTATGATATGGTATTAGGTTCTTTAGAAAAATCAAAAAAGCAATATGAATTATATGCTTATTTAATCGATGAAAGTCATCACGTTGTTTTTTTAAAGCAATTAGAAGAAATGGGATTTTCAAAATCTAGCATTGAGACATTAGCTCGTAAAGGTTTTATTGAGAAATATGATACAACCGTAGAGCGCGATCCTTTTGCGACGCGAGTATTTGAACAAGATCAAAAGCAACAACTTACAGAAGAACAACAAGAAGCATATGATGCCATACTTGAGACGATTAATAAAAATGAACAACGGACATTTTTATTACACGGTGTAACAGGTTCTGGGAAAACGGAAGTTTACTTACAAACCATAGAAAAAGTACTCAATCAGGGTAAACAAGCGATGATGTTAGTACCGGAAATTGCACTCACACCCCAAATGGTACTAAGATTTAAGCGAAGATTTGGGGATGAAGTTGCTGTTTTACATTCAGGATTATCTAAAGGTGAACGTTATGATGAATGGCAAAAAATTAGAGATGGTAAAGCGAGTGTGAGTGTTGGTGCTCGTTCCAGTGTGTTTGCCCCTTTTAAAGATTTAGGTATGATTATAATTGATGAAGAGCACGAGTCTTCGTATAAACAAGAAGACTATCCAAGATACCATGCTAGAGATATTGCACAATGGCGCAGTCAATATCATCAATGTCCTTTAGTATTAGGCAGTGCTACGCCAAGTTTGGAAACATATGCACGTGCAACTAAAGGTGTTTATGAACTATTATCATTACCTCATAGAGTGAATCAACAAGCATTGCCAGAAGTGAACATCGTAGATATGCGCGCTGAACTTGCATCAGGAAATCGCTCTATGTTTTCAGAAGATTTGCGTCAGGCGATTCAAGAACGATTGGATAAAAAAGAACAAGTTGTTTTATTTTTAAATAGACGTGGCTATGCGTCATTTATGTTGTGTCGTGATTGTGGTCATGTACCTCAATGTCCTAATTGCGATATTTCTTTAACATATCATAAATCAACGGATCAATTGAAATGCCATTATTGCGGTCATCAAGAAATCCCACCCAATAAGTGTCCTAACTGTGAAAGTGAACATATTAGGCAGGTTGGAACGGGTACGCAAAGAGTTGAAGAATTATTACAAGAAAATTTTCAGGAAGCAAAGATTATTCGTATGGATGTTGATACCACTTCCCGGAAAGGCGCACATGAACAATTATTAGATGACTTTGGTTCAGGTAAAGGGGATATTTTACTGGGAACACAAATGATAGCAAAAGGCTTAGACTTTCCAAATATTACATTAGTTGGCGTATTAAATGCTGATACGATGTTGAATTTGCCTGACTTTAGAGCTAGTGAGCGTACATATCAATTGTTGACGCAGGTTTCAGGTCGTGCAGGCCGCCATGAAAAAGAGGGGCAAGTAATTATACAAACGTATAATCCTGAACATTATGCAATTAAAGATGTTCAAGATAATGACTATTATTCCTTTTTTGAAAAAGAAATGAATTATAGAAAATTAGGTAAATATCCGCCATATTTCTTTTTAATTAATTTTACGATTGCACACAAAGATATGAAAAAAGTAATGGAAGCTTCTAAACACATACACAAAATATTGTTACAGCATTTATCAGATAAGGCATTAGTGTTAGGTCCTTCTCCAGCAGCTTTATCACGAATTAATAATGAATACCGCTTTCAAATATTAATTAAATATAAAAGCGAACCTTCCTTACACGAAGCACTAAAATATTTAGATGATTTTTATCATGATCAATATTTAAAAGACAAATTGTCACTGAAGATTGACATTAATCCTCAAATGATGATGTAGGACACTATTAAATGTCGTTTAACCGTAATGTTTTAAAAACTTTTCTAGGTTGTAAAAAATAAACTAGTGGCAGAAAAGGACAATAATTTAACATGCTATATTATTAAATTACTGAATACGCGTTAGTCTTATTTTAGAAAAGCAACTTTTGCTTATGTTAGATTTGTGATATTAAATCGTAAATTTTAACATTAAAGCACTAAATTTTTAATATGTTTGTTTACAAATAAATTTTGACAAGAGGGGAGCAAACAACATAAACCTGTTGTTTAGCGATTAAGTTACAGGTTAGATAGTTAATATTTTCTTTTTTAAAAGTGGGGTCTGTCAATCGGTGTTTTGCTGATTTGATGGCCCTATTTTTTTGTTAAATTTTAAATATTAATGGTTGAATATGATTAATAGATATAGTAAATTTATTTGCTCATATTTTTTAAAAGGAGTAATAGATATGGAGATGAGAATTGCAAATATAAATGATATTGAAACAATTATAAAATTAAGAAAAGAACAATTACTTGATCAAGGTATGCTTGCTACGGAAGATATTGATGATAATATGAGAGAATATTTTGAAGATGTTTTCGACAAAGAAAATATTTTCCAAGTGTTTATGATAGATAATCAACAAGTTGTATCTACAGGAGCAGTTATTTTTCAACAAATACCACCCGCATATGATAATTATTCTGGTATTGAAGGTTATATTACCAATGTTTATACAACTAAATTGTACAGAGGATTAGGTTTAAGTAAACAAATTTTAGATGAGCTTTTATTAAAGTGTAAAACAGAACAAGTCAATATAGTTAATTTAAAAGCTTCTACTAAGGCAGAACCATTATATTCTAAAATTGGTTTCATAAAAAATGCATCATCCATGACCATTGAGTTATAAAATAATGAAGTGAACAATATTAGATATAAATTTTTTATTGAAATCATAATTGAAGTTAAAGCTCTCAATATATAATAAATCTAAATATAAAATTAAGAAGTAGAAGTAAGAGTATTCAATTAAACTATTATTGATTTCTTTTTACTTCTACTTTTTTTAATTAATTCATATATTAAATTATGTAAATCGATTAATAAAAATGCTTTCGCAATATAAATAATAATGATAGCATATTATTAATTTATAAGAATTGGTTGGTATAAATGTATTATACGCAATCGCTAACATTTTAATGCTTAATCATTAATGGCAATATTATATGATAATGCTATATACTTATTGATTTTAAAAGGGAGGAAATATATGGAATATAATCAGTTTAAACAACCCATCGGTAAGTCATTAATCAATTTCAATCAACCCAAAGCACCAACCGTTGATGTGTTAGAAGGGAAGTACTGTAGGTTAGAAAAATTAGCAACGCAACATATTAATCCTTTATTTAATCATTTCAAAGCACAAGATGATGCACCTAATTGGACTTATTTACCGGATGAGCAGCCTAAAAGTTATGATGATTTTGCAGCATATATAAATAATAAAAGACAAACAAAAGATCCATACTTTTTTGCTATCATTGATCGATTAGATAATGACGTGGTAGGCATTTTATCATTACTGAGAATAAATGAACAAAATGCAACGATTGAAGTTGGGCATATTCACTATGCTAATAAAATGAAACAAACACGTATAGCTACAGAGACGCACTACTTATTAGCAAAATATATTTTTGACACGTTGGGCTATAGAAGATATGAATGGAAGTGTGATGCATTCAACGAACCATCTATAAAGGCGGCAAAACGACTTGGGTTCAAATATGAGGGTTTATTTAAACATCATACTATTTATAAACAACGAAGTAGAGATACATACTGGCTTGCTATGTTAGCAGATGAGTGGTCACAATATAAAAGTAAGTTTGAAAATTGGTTGAACGAAAACAATTTTGATGAATTTGGTAATCAAATCAATAAGTTATCGCTATGATATCACAAAAGTTAACTGGAGCATAAAGATATATTACACCGTAAGCTTGTAAGTGAGAGCTTGCGGTTATATTTTGTGATAAAGCAAAAGTGTAAAAAAGAAAATATGTATTGTTTCAACGCTTGCATTTCATCTAAGCTTGGTGCAAATTTAACTAAAATAAGTTATAATGATATGATGAATTTTTATGAGGAGTAATTTGTATGACAATAAAGCAACTTGTTGCAGCAGAAAATCCAATTTTACATAAAAACGTTCCTGATGTAACGCGATTTGATGAAAACTTAGCTCAATTATTGCTCGATTTAGAAGACACTATGTATGAAGTTGAAGCTTCTGCCATATGTGCGCCACAAATTGGCATCTTACAAAAAGTAGCTATTATCGATATGGAAATAGATGGATTGTTACAACTTATCAATCCAAAAATTATTCGCGAATCAGACCAAAAAGTAACTGACATAGAAGGATCTATTTCATTACCTGACATTTATGGTGAAGTTGAAAGAAGTAAAATGATTGTTGTTAAAAGTAATGATAAAAATGGAAACGAAGTAGAAATGACAGCATATGATGATATTGCGCGTATGATATTACATATGATTGATCATTTTGAAGGGAAACTTTTTACAGAACGTGCGGATAAAATTTTGACTGAAGCAGAAGTGGAGGCGTATTTTGAAAATGAGTAGAATAATTTTTATGGGAACACCTGATTTTTCGACAAAAGTGTTAGAAATGTTAATTGCAGAACATAATGTCATAGCAGTAGTTACACAACCTGATCGACCAGTTGGCAGAAAGCGAAAATTAACACCACCACCAGTGAAACAAGTTGCGATAGAACATGCAATCCCTGTATATCAACCGGAAAAACTGTCACAATCAGAAGAATTACAGATGTTGATTGATTTGAACGCGGATTTAATCGTTACTGCAGCATTTGGTCAATTATTACCACAAACTTTATTGGATTCACCAAAGTTAGGTGCTATCAATGTGCATGCATCATTACTGCCTAAATATAGAGGTGGCGCGCCCATACATCAAGCGATTATAGATGGAGAAACACAAACTGGTATTTCTATCATGTATATGGCTAAGAAATTGGATGCTGGAAATATTATATCTCAAAAAGCAATCGATATTGAACCGCAAGATGATGTTGGTGTGATGCATGATAAATTAAGCTTCTTAGGTGCTGAATTATTAAAAGAAACGCTTCCTTCTATTATTAATGGTACGAATGAAAGTATTGTTCAAAATGAAGATGAAGCAACATTTGCATGTAACATTCGTCGTGAAGATGAAAAAATTGATTGGTCAAAACCTGCTGAAGTAATTTATAACCATATTAGAGGCTTGTCTCCATGGCCGGTTGCTTACACAATAATGGATGAAGAAAATTTAAAGGTCTATGCTTCTCGCATTGAAAAAGATAAAGATGGTGAACCGGGTACAATAATAGAGACAACTAAGAAAGCAATTGTTGTGGCTACAGGTTCTAACGATGCGATTGCATTAACAGAGATTCAAGTTGCGGGTAAAAAAAGAATGCCTACAGCTAATTACTTAAGTGGTGTGCAATCAACACTCGTTGGGAAGGTATTAAAATGACAATTGAAACTAATGTAAGATTATTAGCTTTTGAAACATTACAAGATATTATTAATGATAAGGCATATAGTAATATTATTATTAACGAGGTATTAACCAATAATGATTTAAGTCGGGCAGATAAGAATTTATTAACCGAATTAGTGTATGGTACATTAAAAAGAAAATATACACTTGATTATTATTTGAAACCTTTCGTGCAAACTAAACTTAAAGGTTGGGTCAGACAATTACTGTGGATGAGTATCTATCAATATATTTACTTGGATAAAGTCCCTGAACATGCAATTATTAATGAAGCTGTTAATATAGCAAAATATAAAGGTGGCCCACATAATGGTAATGTGGTTAATGGGATTTTGAGAAACCTTATGCGCAGTGAATTACCAAATTTTAATGAAATTACGGACGATAAGAAGCGCATTGCTATTCAATATAGTTTGCCCAAATGGCTTGTTGATCACTGGGTTACACACTTTGGAATAGAAGAAACTGAAGCAATTGCACAATCATTTTTAACAAAAGTGACAACAACTGTAAGGGTCAATTTGACAAGAATTTCAGTTGAAAATGTGATGCAACGTTTAGAAGACGAAGGTTATACTGTAACGCAAGATAATGACATTACAATTTGTTTACATATTAGTGGTAAACCGATTATAGAGTCACGTGTATTTAAAGATGGTCTAGTCTCTATCCAAGATAAGAGCTCTATGTTTGTAGCTGATGTAATGGATCTCCAAGATGGCGACATTGTATTAGATGCTTGTAGTGCACCTGGTGGAAAGGCATGCCATATAGCAGAAAGACTTCACGGTACTGGACATGTAGATGCGACAGATATCCATGAACATAAAATTGATTTGATTGATTTTAATATTCGTAAATTACGATTATCTAACATTTCTGCTTTTAGTCACGATGCGACGAAAAATTATGATAAAGTGTATGATAAGATTTTGGTAGATGCACCTTGTAGTGGTTTGGGTGTACTTAGACATAAGCCAGAAATCAAATATGAACAAAGTCAACAAAGCATACAATCTTTAGTGAATATTCAACTAGAAATTTTAAATAACGTGAAAAATCATTTACGACCTGGCGGCACATTAGTTTATTCAACTTGTACGATAGAACAGTTAGAAAATGAAAATGTTATATATACATTTTTAAAAGAAAATAAAGATTTTGAATTTGATTTATTTGAACATCCAATCAGTGGAGAAAAAGTAAAAACGTTACAGGTGCTACCTCAGCATTTTAATTCTGATGGCTTTTTCATTACTAGGATAAAAAGAAAGGAACAATAAATAATGATAACTGCAGAAAAGAAGAAAAAAAATAAATTTCTTCCCAATTTCGAAAAGCAATCTATTTACTCTTTGAGATATGATGAAATGGAAAATTGGTTAAAAGAAAATGGACAACAAAAATTCAGAGCGAAACAAATCTTTGAATGGTTATATGAAAAACGAGTAGATAGCATTGATGAAATGACAAATCTGTCTAAAGAGCTAAGAGCACTTTTAAAAGACCATTTTGCAATGACAGTGATGACTACAGTAGTCAAACAAGAAAGTAGAGATGGTACGATTAAGTTTTTATTTGAATTACAAGATGGTTACACGATTGAAACAGTATTAATGAGACATGAATATGGGAACTCTGTATGTGTCACTACTCAAGTGGGTTGCCGTATAGGTTGTACATTCTGTGCATCTACATTAGGTGGCCTAAAGCGAAATTTAGAAGCGGGAGAAATTGTATCTCAGGTACTCACTGTTCAAAAAGCCTTGGATGAAACTGATGAACGTGTATCTCAAATTGTAATCATGGGAATTGGTGAGCCATTTGAAAACTATGATGAAATGATGGACTTTTTAAAGATTGTTAACCATGATAATGGTTTAAATATAGGTGCCCGTCATATTACTGTTTCTACTTCTGGTATTATACCTAGAATTTATGATTTTGCTGACGAAGATATTCAAATAAATTTTGCAGTAAGTTTACATGGTGCTAATGACGAAATTCGTTCTCGTTTAATGCCTATTAATCGCGCGTATAACGTTGAAAAATTAATGGAAGCCATTAAATATTATCAAGAAACAACAAATAGACGTATTACATTTGAATACGGACTGTTTGGAGGCGTCAACGACCAAGTTGAACATGCGAGAGAGTTAGCACATTTAATCCAAAAATTAAACTGTCATGTGAATTTAATACCTGTAAATCATGTGCCGGAAAGAAATTACGTTAAGACACCTAAAGAGGATATCTTTAAATTTGAAAAAGAATTAAAGAGATTAGGTATTAATGCAACAATAAGAAGAGAACAAGGTGCTGATATTGATGCAGCATGTGGTCAATTAAGAGCTAAGGAACGAAAAGTAGAAACGAGGTAATAGTATGCTAAAAGCACAATTTTTTACTGACACAGGTCAATATCGTGAAAAGAACGAAGATGCAGGTGGTGTGTTCTATAATCAAACAGAACAACAGTTACTTGTACTCTGTGATGGTATGGGTGGACATTTAGCAGGAGAAGTAGCAAGTCAATTTGTGACAGATGAGTTGCAACGTCGTTTTGAAGAAGAAAATTTAATTGAACCTAACCAAGCGGAAGATTGGCTGAGAACCACACTAAAAACGATTAACCGTGAATTATATCAACTCTCAGTTGACAATGCAGACTATCAAGGCATGGGAACAACTTGTGTTTGTGCACTTGTATTTGATGATTATGTCGTTGTCGCAAATATTGGTGATTCAAGAGGATATTTGATTAATAGTAGAGAAATTGAACAAATTACAAATGATCATTCTTTCGTTAATCACTTAGTAATGATTGGGCAAATTAGTGTCGAAGAAGCTTTTAATCATCCTCAAAAGAATATTATTACAAAAGTCATGGGTACGGATAAAGTGGTAACACCAGATATTTTTGTAAAAAGAACCAATTTTTATGATTTTCTATTATTAAATTCGGATGGATTAACAGATTTTGCAAGAAATCATATGATTCAAGAAGAATTAATGCAAGAAAATGATTTAGAAACACATGGTCGGAATCTTATTGAATTAGCATTATCCCAAGAAACAAATGATAATGTAAGCATTGTTTTAGCAGAAATTGAAGGAGATAAGGTATGATTGGAAAATTAATAAGCGAACGTTATAAAGTGATAAAAAAGCTTGGCGGCGGTGGCATGAGCACGGTTTATTTGGCTGATGACACTATTTTGAATCGCAATGTAGCAATCAAAGCTATTAGGATACCTTCTGGTGAAAAAGAAGAAACAATTAAGCGTTTTGAGCGTGAAGTTCACAACTTAACACAGCTTTCTCATCAACATATCGTAAATGTTTTTGATGTTACTGAAAATGATGAAAATTTCTTTTTAGTGATGGAATACATAGAAGGTCCCACTTTATCAGAATATATTCAACAACATCGACCTTTAGACATCAAAACTGTAATCAAATTTACTGAACAAATTATTGAAGGAATAAAGCATGCACATGATACAAAAATTGTTCATCGTGATGTAAAGCCTCAAAATATTTTGGTGAATCATGATCAAACATTAAAAATATTAGATTTTGGTATTGCAAAAGCATTAAGTGAAACAACGATGACGCAAACAAATCATGTTTTAGGTACGGTTCAATACCTTTCTCCTGAACAAGCTCGCGGTGATGCAACAGATAACGGTACTGATATATATTCAATTGGTGTTGTGCTTTATGAAATGTTAGTAGGGCAACCTCCATTTTCAGGTGAAACAGCAGTAAGTATTGCTATAAAGCATATTCAAGATCCGATGCCTAATGTTTCTAATAAACGTTCTGAAGTACCACAATCACTGAGCAATGTCGTGCTAAAAGCTACTGAAAAAGATAAGAATGATCGTTATCAAACAGTACAAGAAATGCAAGATGACTTGTCTACTGTGCTGTCAAAAGAGCGAGAGAATGAATCACCATATCATTCTGTTGATGCAGACACTAAAACGGTTCCTATTGATAAAAATGAAATAGCTAATCAGACACGTGATGAAGATAAATCAAAAAGCATGAATCAAACCATGCAAATTCCAATTGTTAATCAACAATATTTTCAATCGAATGAGGAACAATTATATGCGATGCCTCCGAAAAAAAGATCGAAAAAGAAAAAGTTTTTCTATGGTTTAATCATCGTACTACTTTTATTTGGACTCTTTGGTTTCATGGCTATGGGAATGTTCGGTAATAAATATTTAGAAACACCTAATTTAATAGGTAAAACTGAAAAAGAAGCAGAAGGTATTTTAAAAGATAATAAACTAGAATTAGGCAAAACTACAAGAGCATACAGTGATAAGTATCCAGAGAATAAAATTATTAAAACATCACCAGGAAAAGGTGAGCGTTTAGAACAACAAAGTAAAGTAGATATTGTGTTATCAAAAGGTCCTAAAACTGCAGAAATGCCAAATTTATATGGTTTACCAAAATCAGAAGCGTTAAATAAATTAAAAAAACTAGGAATTGATGATGCTAAAGTTGATCAATCTTATACAAAACAAAATGTTGCTAAGGGTTTAATTGAAGCACAAAGTATTTCACCAGGCGATAGAGTGAAAATAAATGATAGTGACATTAAATTGACTGAATCGTTAGGTGTTAAACAAGTTTATGTGGATGATTATGAGAAAAAATCGTTTAAGACTGCTAAATCAGAACTGGAATCTAAAGGATTTAAAGTCGTTACTGTAGAAAAACGTTCTGATAAAACAGTTAAAAAGGATAATGTTATTAGTCAATCACCTAAAGGCGAAGAAGTAGACGAAGGTTCTACCATAGAATTTGTGGTATCCACAGGTGAACCTAAAGCATCAGAGAAAAAAGATGATAAAGATTCTGATGAGCAAGAAGACAAGTCATCTAAAGAAGATGAAAAATCACAAACTAAAACTTATACAGAAACTTATCAAGTTCCCTATACGGGCGATGATGATGAAAGTCAAGAAGTGAAGGTATATGTGAGAGACAAAGATGACAAAGGATCATCAGCTGCACAAAGCTTTAAAATTAAAGATGACAAAACTGTAACCATTCCGATGACTATTGAAAAGGAGAGACGGCTGGTTATACCATTCGAGTTGATGGTAAGGTTGTAGCTGATAAA
This sequence comes from Staphylococcus sp. FSL W8-0271, assembly GCF_038006605.1. Classification (NCBI taxonomy): domain Bacteria; kingdom Bacillati; phylum Bacillota; class Bacilli; order Caryophanales; family Staphylococcaceae; genus Staphylococcus; species Staphylococcus sp. FSL W8-0271. Next base: position 1,660,928 of record NZ_JBBOVM010000001.1, on the reverse strand, counting down.
GATATTCCTTACGATTTTTAGCGCAACTTAACGAACGAAGCAAAGCGAAGAGCGTTTAGTTGCGCTTATGCAGAAGCCAAGGCTTCAGCGAACCGAAAGGCGAACGAAGCAAAGCGAAGAGAGTATAGTTGCGCTTATGCAGAAGCCAAAGGCTTCAGAGAACTTCTTTTAAAAAACGTTTATAACAGAGTATTATTTCTACGGTTGCTCGTAGTTATAATGCTCTGTTATTTATTTTTAACTGAAATAGTCTCAAATCATATTTAAATTAAAAAGCCTTTGCTATAATATAGTATGTAAAGCTTTAAAAAGAGGGGTGCCTAAGTGAAAACAGGACGCATCATAAAATCATTAAGTGGTGTATATCGTGTAGATGTAAATGGACAAATGTATGACACAAAACCACGTGGATTATTTAGAAAAAATAAATTTTCGCCTATCGTTGGTGATGTTGTAGATTTTGAAGTTGAAAATATTACAGAAGGTTATATTCACCATGTTCATGAACGAAAAAATGAATTAAAAAGACCACCAGTTAGCAATGTTGATCATCTTGTATTAGTTATGAGTGCAGTAGAGCCTGAATTTTCAACTCAGTTATTGGATAGGTTTTTAGTAATCGCACATTCTTATCATATGAGACCTCGCATATTAGTAACCAAACGTGATATTACTTCACCTAACATGCAAAACACAATATTACAGACACTAAAAGTTTATGAAAAGATGGGATATAATACACAATTTATAAGTGTTGAAGACCATATCGGTGAGGTTTTCACACAATGGGGTGAAGGACTAGTGGTATTAAGCGGTCAGTCAGGTGTTGGGAAATCTACCTTATTAAATAAATATTTTCCTGAATTGGATATTGAAACACAACATATATCTAAAGCCCTAAATAGAGGGAGACATACTACAAGACATGTAGAGTTATTTGAAAGAGAAAATGGCTTTATAGCTGATACGCCTGGATTTAGCGCGTTGGATTTTAATCATATTCAAAAAGATGAAGTGAAACATTATTTCATGGAAATCAATGAATATGGTGAACAATGTAAATTTAGAGACTGCAACCATATAAACGAACCCAAATGTAACGTTAAAAATGAAATAGAAAAAGGAAATATAGCTCGTTTTAGATATGAACATTATTTACAATTATTTAAAGAAATTGCAAACAGAAAGGAAAGATATTAAGTGGCAAAATTATATCCATCATTATTATCAGCTGATTTTTTACAATTACAAGAGGAATTAAAGGCTTTGGAAGATGCGGGTGTTGATGGTGTGCACTTTGATGTGATGGACGGTCAATTTGTTCCAAACATTTCAATTGGATTACCTATATTAGAAGCAGTTAGGAAAGGTACTGATTTACCAATAGATGTACATTTAATGATAGAAGAACCTGAAAAGTATGTAGAGCTTTTTGCAACGCAAGGAGCAGATATGATTTCAGTACATGTAGAAGCAACACCACATATTCACAGAGTGATACAACAAATTAAAAAGGCAAATGTACAAGCTGGTGTAGTCATTAACCCAGGCACATCAGTAGATGCGATTATTCCAGTGCTGAAAATGGTGGATTATGTACTTGTCATGACAGTCAATCCTGGATTTGGGGGTCAAACTTTCATTCAAGAAAGTATTGATAAATTAGACCAACTTGACAAGATGAAGAAAGAATTAAATTTGTCATTTGAAATCGAAGTTGATGGTGGTATTAACGACGAAACAGTTTCAACTGTAGTCGAACACGGTGCTACTATGTTAGTAGCTGGTTCATATTTCTTTAAACAAAAGGATTATAAACAAGTGACGCAAACATTGAAAGGTTGAAGTCAATGAAAGTCAATTTATTATGCGGTGCAAGAAATTTACCAGAAAGCATTTTACAAAATAAAACAAACGAGGCATGGATAGGGATTGATCGAGGTGCATTAATCTTGATTGAATCGGGGATTATGCCACAATTTGCAGTCGGTGATTTTGATTCAATAACTAAAGAAGAAAAGGATTATTTGACTGAAAAATTAGCAATTAATCCATATAATTCCGAAAAAGATGACACTGATTTAGCATTAGGTATCGAACAAGCTATAAGTTCAGGTTATAGTGAAATATGTGTTTACGGTGCAACCGGGGGGCGTTTAGACCATTTTATGGGTGCATTGCAAATATTAGAAAAGCCAGAATATACAAAAAAACAAATTAATATTAAAATCATTGATCAACAAAATGAAATTTCATATCTATCTGCTAAAGACTATAATATCGAAAGGGATTTAAATTACCCGTATATATCATTTATTCCTATTGCTTATCCCACAGTTATTTCATTAATCAATTTTAAATATGAATTGAAACAAGCATCTTTACAGTTAGGTTCTACATTGACAATATCTAATGAATTAATAAAACCACAAGGCATTGTTTCTATTCATTCAGGTAGCGTGTTAATGATTAAAAGTAAAGACTGATATATCGTAGTAAATTTAAACAAAAAAAGACCAATCCTCCACATAAGGATTGGTCTTTTTCGTGCATTATATTTATTAAACTCTAGTTACTTTACCAGATTTTAAAGCACGTGCAGAAACCCAAACTTTTTTAGGTTTTCCGTCTACAAGAATTCTAACTTTTTGAAGGTTAGCATTCCATCTTCTTTTAGAAGAATTTAAAGCGTGTGAACGATTGTTTCCAGTTGAAGCTTTACGACCTGTTACGAAACATTGTTTGCCCATGAAAGTACCTCCTTTAATAAATATAAATACACATATCTACTACATACTTGAATAATGTACCACATAAAAAAAATAATGGCAATAAAATGAAAAAAATTTCTTTACATAGCTTCTACTTTTGTTACACTCATTTTATGATATAATTGTAAACTATGGATAATATTGTATTTTTTAATCTTAATAAAAAGTTTTAAAGTATCAAAAATAAAGTGAGAACCATAAACTAGGAGGCCCAATAAAATGACATTAGAAATTACAAATGATTATGGTAGCATAGACATTTCAAACGAAGTAATAGCTTCAGTTGTGGGTAGTAAAGCAGTAGAATGTTATGGCATTGTAGGAATGGCTTCTAGACAACAAGTAAGAGATGGAATTGCTGAAATATTAGGCTATGAAAATTATGCAAAAGGCATTGTTGTGAGAGAAGAAAATAGTGTATTGGATGTTGATATGTACATCATTGTAAGTTATGGTACGAAAATATCAGAAGTTGCAAGCAATGTTCAATCAACTGTCAAATATACATTAGAACAAACATTAAAAGTTAAAGTAAATTCAATTAATATATTTGTACAAGGCGTACGAGTGGATAATGGCAAGAAAAACTAGGAGGACATAACGAGATGGTTAGTAAAATAAATGGTAAATTATTTGCCGAAATGATTATTCAAGGGGCACAAAATTTATCTAATCATTCAGATTTAGTAGATTCATTAAATGTATACCCGGTTCCAGATGGTGATACAGGGACAAATATGAACTTAACTATGACATCAGGTAGAGAAGCTGTAGAAGAGAATTTATCTCAACATATAGGTGAGTTAGGTAAAACCTTTTCAAAAGGTTTATTAATGGGTGCACGAGGTAATTCTGGTGTTATTTTATCACAACTTTTTAGAGGCTTTAGTAAAAATTTAGAAGATTTTAGTGAAATTAATGCACAACAATTAGCAGATAGTTTTAAAGCTGGTGTTGACACTGCATACAAAGCAATTATGAAACCCGTAGAAGGTACAATTTTAACTGTCGCTAGAGATGCTGCGGATGCAGGTTTACAAAAGGCACAAGAAACAGAAGATTGCATTGAACTTGTGACATATATTATAGAACAAGCTCATATTTCTTTAGAAAATACGCCTAATTTATTACCTGTATTAAAAGAAGTTGGCGTAGTTGACAGTGGTGGTAAAGGATTAGTCATCGTTTATGAAGGTTTTCTAAAAGCGTTAAAAGGTGAAACTGTAACTGCAGAAACTCCAAAATTAAATACAGAAACTTTAGTAAATGAAGAACATGATTTCCACGGTGTGATAAATACTGAAGATATTGTTTATGGGTATTGTACCGAAATGATGGTTCGTTTTGGAGTTAATAAAAAAGTGTTCGATGAAAATACTTTTAGAGAAGAGATGAGCCAATTTGGTGATTCATTATTAGTTATTAATGATGATGAAATTGTAAAAGTTCATGTACATACTGAAAAACCCGGCGATGTTTTTAATTACGGTCAGCAATACGGTGAATTAATTAAACTAAAAGTTGAGAATATGCGTGAACAACATCGTGAAGTCGTAAAAAAAGAACAAAAAGGTTCTAATGCACAGCAATCTAATCAAGAAACTTCAACAGTAGACACTGCAGTTATCGCTATTTCTATGGGAGAAGGCATATCTGAATTGTTTAAATCCATGGGTGCGACACATTTAATAAGTGGTGGCCAGACAATGAATCCGTCTACAGAAGATATTGTGAAAGTGATTGAACAATCACAATGTAAACGAGCAATCATCTTGCCAAATAATAAAAATATTATGATGGCGAGTGAACAGGCTGCAACAATTGTAGATGCTGAAGCTGTTGTCATTCCTACGAAATCTATACCACAGGGAATAGCTGCATTATTTAACTTTGATGAATCCGACGAGCTGACTGACAATAAAGCACGTATGGTTGAATCATTAGAAGTGGTAGCGTCTGGATCTGTTACCTATGCGGTGAGAGATACTAAAGTTGATGGCGTGGAAATTAAAAAAGACGCATTTATGGGATTAATCGAAGATAAAATTATCACAAGTAATGAAGACGAATTTGAGACAGTAAAACAACTATTATCTCAAATGATTACTGACGAAAGTGAAATAATTACTATGATTATTGGTGAAGATGCCAACGGTGAGATAACATCTAATGTTGAATCTTGGATTGAAGCAACATATCCAGACATTGAACTAGATCAACATCAAGGTGATCAACCAGTATATCAATATCTGTTCTCTGTTGAATAATTTTAGTTTGTTGATAACGACAAAAATTCTATTAATATACGTAATTAGGTATGTTTCATATCTAGTTACGTATATTTATTTTTGAAGTAAAATAAAACATTTGGTAGATATAAAATCTTTAAAAAGTATATACAAGGTTATTGTGTTTTATTTATTAATATTTATTGTGAAAAAATTTTTATTTTTGCTACTTTTATATGTATATTCAATTCACAATAGTGTGCAATTTGTAACAATTTTAAATTAAAAGCAGTACAACCAAAATTAGTTTATAATGTTTACTTAAATTGTTATAATAATAAAGGTGCAAATGAAATGTAAGCGCAACACTTTAGAATGATTAAAAACAAGGGTGGGGTATCCATTATGAAATATAAAACAGTTTTCGATATAATTGGCCCAACAATGGTTGGTCCATCATCTTCACATACAGCAGGTGCAGTCAGAATTGGGTTAGTAGCTAAAGATTTATTTAATGAAATACCAAAACAAGTTGATATATATTTGTATGGCTCATTTATGGAAACATATAAGGGTCATGGTACTGATGTCGCACTTGTAGGTGGTTTATTAGGATATGATACAGACGATGATCGAATCCAAAAAAGTTTGGAAACTGCTGAAGAAATTGGGATGAAAGTAAATTTTATTGAAATGGCAGAAGAACGCTCTCACCCAAATACTGCAATTATTAATATGAGAGACGGAGAAAAAGAAATTTCTGTTGAAGGTGTATCTATCGGTGGTGGTAAAATAGAAGTTGTTGCAATCAATGGTTTTAGTATTGCAATTAGTGGCAATTATCCAGCACTTTTAGTATTCCATAAAGATACATTCGGTACGATTGGACGCGTCGCTAATATTTTAGGTGATTCCAGTATTAATGTTGGCAGCATGCAAGTTTCAAGAAAAGAAAAAGGCGACCAAGCATTAATGACTTGTGAATTAGATGATGCTATCAATGATGAAATAATAGAAAAAATAAAAAACGTCGATGGTGTAGTGACAGTCTCACTCATGGGCGACGCCTAATGGAGGGTTATCAATGTTTAAAAGTGTGAAAGAACTCATTGAAAAATGTGAGACAGAAAATAAAAAAATATATGAAGTGATGCTCGAGCAAGAAATGGAAGTTACGGGTCTATCAGAAGAAGAAGTATATGCACATATGGATAAGAATTTACAAACTATGGAAAATGCTTTAGATGAAGGCTTAGAAGGTGTTACTTCAACGACTGGTTTAACAGGTGGAGATGCTGTTTTAATCAAAGAATACTTAAAAACAGGTAAATCTTTATCTGGTGCAACTTTATTAGACGCTGTTAGTAAAGCAGTAGCAACAAATGAAGTAAATGCTGCAATGGGGAAAATTTGTGCTACACCAACAGCTGGTTCAGCTGGGGTAGTTCCCGGCGTTTTGTTTGGTTTGAAACCACGACTTGAGCCTACGCGTAAAGATATGTTGAATTTCTTACTTACTTCAGGCGCATTTGGATTTGTTGTAGCAAATAATGCATCGATATCAGGTGCGGCAGGAGGTTGTCAGGCTGAAGTTGGCTCTGCTGCGGCTATGGCAGCAGGTGCAACAGTTGAACTTGCAGGTGGTACACCTCAACAATCTTCTGAAGCTTTTGCAATTTGTTTGAAAAATATGCTAGGTTTAGTATGTGACCCAGTAGCTGGTTTAGTAGAAGTACCTTGTGTAAAAAGAAATGCAGCTGGAGCATCTAATGCAATCGTATCAGCAGATATGGCATTAGCAGGTGTAACTTCTAGAATACCGACAGATGAAGTTATAGAAGCGATGTATAAAATAGGGCAAACGATGCCTTCAGCATTGCGTGAAACTGGTCGTGGAGGTTTAGCAGGTACACCGACAGGACAGCGTTTAAAACAAGAAATATTTGGTGATTAAAATGTCAAAAGTCAATTTAATAGAAAGTACATTTCCTTTATCTCAAATTAAGGGTTTAGGTCCGAAACGGTTAGCGGTATTAAATGAATTGAACATTTATACAGTAGAGGATTTAATTTTATATCTACCAACGCGTTATGAAGACAATACTGTAATTGACTTAAATGAAGCAGAAGATCAAGCGATGGTGACTGTTGTTGGGGAAGTATACTCAACACCCACTGTCGCTTTTTTTGGTAGGAATAAATCTAAGCTTACAGTTCATTTAATGGTTAACAACATTGCTGTAAAATGTGTGTTTTTTAACCAACCTTATCTGAAAAACAAACTAGAATTACACCAAACGATTACGATTAAAGGTAAATGGAATAGAAACAAGCAAGAAATTAACGGAAATCGAATGTTTTTTAATCAATCAGCGATGGATGATGTACAATTTGAACCCATTTATCGAATTAAAGAGGGGATAAAGCAAAAACCACTACGTGATATGATTAGGCAAGTATTAGGACATGTCACGATTCATGAATGGATATCAGATGCGTTAAGAGCAAAATATAAATTAGAAACGCTAGAAGATACAATCAAAACATTGCACCTTGCGCCTGATAAAACCTCATTACTCAAAGCTAGAAGAACATACGCATTTATTGAATTATTTATGTTTGAACTAAGAATGCAATGGCTAAATAGATTGGAAAAAATATCAGATGAGGCAATCGAAATTGATTATGATATTCAATTAGTTAGAAATTTTATAGCAAGTTTACCATTTGAATTAACCGACGCACAAAAGCAAAGTGTCAATGAGGTATTTAGAGATTTAAAAGCACCCATCCGTATGCATAGATTATTACAAGGTGATGTTGGTTCAGGGAAAACAGTAGTAGCTGCAATTTGTATGTATGCATTAAAAACGGCAGGTTATCAATCTGCTTTAATGGTACCTACAGAAATACTTGCCGAGCAGCACGCTGAAAGTCTTGCGGAGTTATTTGGTGACAGAATGAATATTGCTTTACTAACAGGTTCTGTTAAAGGGAAAAAGCGCAGAATTTTGTTGGAACAACTTGAGCAAAATGAGATAGATTGTATTATTGGAACACATGCGCTTATTCAAGATGATGTTGTATTTAATAATGTCGGTCTTGTAATTACAGATGAACAGCATCGTTTTGGTGTCAATCAACGACAATTGTTGAGAGAAAAAGGTGCTATGACAAATGTTTTGTTTATGACAGCGACACCTATTCCACGTACTTTAGCGATTTCAGTTTTTGGAGAGATGGATGTATCTTCAATCAAACAGTTACCAAAAGGTAGGAAACCTATTATAACTTCTTGGTCTAAGCATGAAGCGTATGAAAGCGTATTAAAACAAATGTCCGCTGAATTAAAAAAAGGTAGACAAGCATATGTGATTTGTCCATTGATAGAAAGTTCAGAGCATTTAGAAGATGTACAAAATGTTGTTGAATTATTTGAGTCTTTACAAGTTTATTATGGTACTGAAAAAGTTGGATTACTTCATGGTAAATTAACTTCTGAAGAAAAAGATCAAGTGATGCAACAATTTAGTAAGCATGAAATTGATATATTAGTGTCTACAACTGTTGTAGAAGTGGGGGTTAATGTACCAAATGCAACGTTTATGATGATTTACGATGCGGATCGTTTTGGATTATCGACTTTGCACCAATTAAGAGGACGCGTTGGTAGAAGTGAGCATCAAAGTTATTGTGTATTAATCGCTTCTCCTAAAACAGAAACAGGGATAGAACGTATGAATGTAATGACCCAAACGACAGATGGTTTTGAATTAAGCGAACGCGACTTAGAGATGAGGGGACCTGGTGATTTCTTTGGTGTAAAACAAAGTGGATTACCTGATTTCTTAGTAGCCAATGTAGTTGAAGATTACAAAATGTTAGAAGTAGCAAGAGATGAGGCAGCAGAATTAATACAATCTGGTGCATTTTTTGAAGATGAGTATCAAAGGCTAAGAACTTTTGTTGAAGATAATTTACTATATACTAGCTTTGATTAACCAAATAATATAAAAAAACAGCAATTTAGTTTGAGTTTCGCTAAATAGCTGTTTTTTTAATATTTACTAATCAACCCCTACTTCAGTCCATGCTTGCTCTATGGATTTTGATTCGGTACTATCATGACCGTATAATTCATCTGCAGCTTGTTTTAAAGCGATTTTAGCATCAGAAAATTCAGCGTTAGATGTCAAATATTGCGTTAATGCTAGATAGTATATTTGTTCAGCCTTATCTTTACCAATAGATTGTATGGTAAGATATGCTGCTTGGTTTGGAATGCCACTATTAATATGGACACCACCATTATCTTCAGAGCCAGTATAAAATTGGTCCATATGTGCTGGTTGATCATATTTTTCTGGATTTTTTAAACTTCTTAACGCATCACCATCTTGTTTGGGTGTATATACATCTTCACCCATTAACCAGTTATCAGGATCTATAAAATATCCAAAAACATCTGAAAAAGATTCGTTGAGCGCACCAGATTGGTTTTCATATTCTAAATTAGCAGTTCTTTCTGTCACTGCGTGTGTCAATTCATGAGCGACAATATCTTTAGTACCTGATAAAGGATTGAATGTTTGACCATCACCATCACTGTAAACCATATATTGTCCAGTCCATGCAGCGTTATTATAGTTCTTATCAAAGTGTACGACAGAATTAATGTCAGCAGCCTTATCGTCATAACTATTTCTGCCGTGCTTATTTAAATAGTAATCATAAACTGCTTTTGCGTAATAGTGTACATCGACACCGGGACGTTGTTGCTTTTCATCAAAATGTTTTGAATCGTGAGTGATAGGAGAAAATTGATCCATGGTTTCATTGGCACTTTTAGTATTAATATGTGCATCTGTAGTTGTATCATTTAAAGTATATTGTCCACTGTTACTAGATACGTTAAGTGGTGATTTTTTATCCCCGTTCACTCCGATACCAGAACCTTCTTCTGAAGCATGTTCAATCACATTTTGCTTTTTTAATATTTCCCCAGTACTAGCATCCACTTGTATTTGCCAATGCGCAAGTTTTGGAGATACGTAATTTAATTCGATATTATGTATGAATCTTTCCTTTTCGCTATTAATATCTAATTTGTTTTTAGACACTATTTTAAAACCATCTATGTTTGCAACGTCATTACTTTTTTTACCAATCGCTTTAAAGGCTAACTTTTCTGCTTGAGAAGATGAAACGTTTACTTTGTTTTTAACGTCGATATGTTGTCTGTGTATATGTCCATTAATGAGTGATACCTTTCCATCTCGATTGACATGGACTTTTATCGTACTATCATCTGCTAATACATTATTGATTTTTGGCTTTAATTCATAATGCGAAACGCCAGTTGAATCAGTATTGCTATTGATTACTTTATATTGTTTAAAAGCATTTTTATTAATTGATTCCGTTTTAGTTTTATCATTATTGTTAAGCATAGACGTAGCGTTGTTTTGAAGATAATTTTCTACATCTATTTTATTGGATATTTTTGTTTCACTTGAACTTTCCAAGCGTTCAGGAATGATACTATTTAGTTCTTTTGCGTTGGACTGCGTAGAGATAGTTGCAAAAAATGTTGCTGATAGTAATACATTGGTCACTACTTTTTTCATTGTTTTCAACCCCTTTGAATTGGAATGTATGATCTATTTATTTCTTAAAAATTTCTTAATGGTTAAGAAATTTAAAAATTATACATATTATTTTTATATAATTTAACATATTATTATTTCGAATTATATATTAACCACAAAAAACTTTTTTGTTTTAACAATAAAAGTGCTCGGTATTAACTCGATTTAATGTAGAAAGTCTTATGTTTTTAGTTGAGCAATTGAAATAGAAAGTGTTATGATATGTGAGGAATGTTTAAGACTTGGTACTAAAATTCGGGAGTAGTAAACTATGAAATTAAAAAAACAAGAACGTCGCGAAGCAATTAAAAAAGAAATAGAAAAAAATCCCTTTATTACTGATCTTGATTTAAGTAGTCTTTTTTCAGTCAGTATCCAAACAATAAGATTGGACCGTACACACTTAAATATTCCTGAGTTGAGAAAAAGAATAAAATCTGTTGCTCGAAAAAATTACGAAAGTATTCGGTCTATTGATGGAAGTGAAATCATAGGTGATGTGATTAACGTAGAACCTGATCATGAAGCAACATCTCTGATTAATATTGATGAAGATTCAGTATTTACAAGAAATAAAATTGCCAGAGGTCATGTGTTGTTTGCACAGGCCAATTCATTATGTGTGGCACTTATACATAAACCAATCGTTTTAACTAAAGAAAGTAACGTTACATTTTTAAAACAAGTTAAATTAAATGATACGGTACGTGCTGAAGCACAAGCTGTTGAAATAACTAATAAATATTTTAAGATAAAAGTAAGTTCGTATGTCAAAGATACTTTAGTATTTAGAGGTACGTTTAAAATGTATTATACAAGTGAGGATGAACAAAATGGTTAAAATAGCTATCGACATGATGGGTGGCGATGATGCACCTGGCATCGTTTTAGAAGCTGTTGAAAAAGCGGTCAATGATTTTAAAGATTTAGAAATTATATTATTTGGTGATCAAAATAAATGTAATATTAACCACGGTCGAGTGGAAGTGCGACACTGTACAGAAGCAATAACAATGGAAGATGAACCTGTAAGAGCAATTAAACGAAAAAAAAATAGTTCCATGGTGCGCATGGCTGAAGCTGTAAAATCTGGAGAAGCGGATGGTTGTGTATCAGCTGGTAATACAGGTGCTTTAATGTCAGCAGGATTATTTATAGTTGGTAGGATTAAAGGTGTTGAAAGACCAGCATTAGTGCTTACTTTACCGACTGTCTCAGGTAAAGGTTTTGTATTTATGGATGTTGGTGCCAATGCGGATGCTAAAGCCGAACATTTATTGCAATATGCGCAATTAGGCAATATTTATGCACAAAAAATACGTAATATTGAACAACCTTCTGTAGCATTACTTAATATAGGAACTGAAGCTGCTAAAGGGAATACATTAACTAAAAAAGCGTTCAATTTAATGGAAGAACAACAAGAATTTCATTTTGCTGGTAATGTTGAAGCTAAAGTATTAATGGATGATGCTGCAGATGTCGTTGTTACGGATGGCTATACTGGTAACATGATTCTAAAAAATCTAGAAGGTGTAGCAAAATCTATAGGGAAAATGTTGAAAACTACACTTTTAAGTAATTTCAAAAATAAGTTGGCAGCATTAGTCTTGCGTAAAGATTTAAATGAGCTAACTACCAAAATGGACTATGCAGAATACGGTGGCTCAGTTTTACTAGGATTGAATGGTATTGTTGTTAAAGCACATGGTAGTTCTAATGCTAAGGCATTTTATTCAGCAATTCGTCAAGCCAAGGTTGCAGGAGAATTAAATATAGTAGATACAATGAGAGAAACGGTGGGGTCAAAAAATGGGTAAAACAGCGATTATTTTTCCTGGACAAGGGTCACAAAAAGTTGGTATGGCTAGTGATTTGTTTAATGAAAATGATGCAGCTACATCAATTCTAAATGAAGCGCAAGCACAATTAGATTTTGATATTTTAGAAACAATGTTTGAAGATGCTGAAGATAAGTTAGGCCAAACTGAAAATACACAACCAGCATTATTAACGCATAGCACTGCATTATTAAAGGCGTTAAATCAGATTAATGCAGATTATACAATGGGGCATAGCTTAGGTGAATACGCAAGTTTAGTAGCAAGCGGTGTACTAAAATTTGAAGATGCGGTAAAAATAGTACGTAAACGTGGACAATTAATGTCAGCAGCTTTTCCTGATGGTGTTGGTAGTATGGCGGCTGTACTAGGTTTAAATTACAGTGAAGTTGATGATATTTGTAAACAACTGTCAACAGAAGACGAAATCATAGAACCTGCTAATATAAATGCACCTGGACAAATTGTGGTTTCAGGGCATAAGACGTTGATAGATCAACTCGTTGCAGAAGGGAAATCTATGGGTGCTAAACGTGTCATGCCTTTAGCAGTTTCTGGGCCATTCCATTCATCGATGATGCAAGTTATTGAATCAGATTTTGCAAATTATATCGAACAATTTGAGTGGAACGATGCATATTATCCAGTTGTCCAAAATGTAAATGCTAAAGGTGAAACAGACGCTAAAATAATAAAAGAAAATATGATTAAACAATTATATTCTCCGGTTCAATTTATAGATTCTACGAAATGGTTACTCGACCAAGGTGTAGATCATTTTATAGAAATTGGACCAGGTAAAGTACTTTCAGGTTTAATTAAAAAAATAAATAGAGATGTTAAACTCACTTCAATTCAAACATTAGAAGATGTAAAAGGGTGGAATGAAAATGACTAAAAATGCATTAGTAACTGGAGCATCTAGAGGTATCGGTCGTAGTATAGCAATTCAATTAGCTGAGGAAGGTTATAACGTAGCAGTAAATTTTGCAGGCAATAAAGAAAAAGCAGAAGCTGTAGTAGAAGAAATCAAAGCTAAAGGTGTAGAAAGTTTTGCAATTCAAGCTAATGTTGCCAATGGTGATGAAGTAAAAGCGATGATTAAAGAAGTTGTAAGCCAATTTGGTACAGTCGATGTATTAGTCAACAATGCAGGTATAACTAGAGATAACTTATTGATGCGCATGAAAGAAAGTGAATGGGATGACGTTATCGACACTAATTTAAAAGGTGTATTTAACTGTATTCAAAAAGTAACACCACAAATGTTACGACAAAGAAGTGGTTCAATTATCAATTTATCTAGTGTAGTTGGTGCAGTCGGTAATCCTGGTCAAGCCAATTATGTGGCGACAAAAGCAGGCGTTATTGGATTGACTAAATCTGCTGCGAAGGAATTAGCTTCAAGAAATATTACAGTTAACGCTGTTGCGCCAGGATTTATTGTTTCTGACATGACTGATGCGTTAACAGATGATTTAAAAGATCAAATGCTTCAACAAATTCCATTATCAAGATTCGGTGAAGACACTGATATTGCAAATACAGTAGCGTTTTTAGCTTCAGACAAAGCAAAATATATTACTGGTCAAACAATACATGTTAATGGTGGCATGTTCATGGAATAGTGTTAACAGTAAAAAACGCCATTTTAACATTACTTGATGTGTCTTATATATGTATGTCATGCTTTAAGTATGTAATTCATCGAAATACTACTTGTATTTCAATGGATAAAATGGGAAAATATAAAAGTCTATTATAGACTTTTAAAAGGAGGTGAATCGACGTGGAAAACTTCGACAAAGTAAAAGATATCATCGTTGACCGTTTAGGTGTTGACGCTGAAAAAGTAACTCAAGATGCATCTTTCAAAGATGATTTAGGCGCTGACTCACTTGATATTGCTGAATTAGTTATGGAATTAGAAGACGAATTTGGTACTGAAATTCCAGATGAAGAAGCTGAAAAAATCAACACAGTTGGTGACGCAGTTAACTTTATCAATAGTATGGAAAAATAATAAACCAATATCTGAGTCGTGGATTTTACGGCTCAGATTTTTTCTATTAAAAAGGTTTATTTTTAGCCATAATATTATTAGTGTTCGTTAAAAATGTTAAGTGTACGATATATGATAAAATGAACGTATTATTAGCAGTTTTCCCTTTTGTTTTATAATAAATTCACGTAAAATATAAAGGCATAAGTATATACAAAATTACTTTAGATTGAGGTGGAAAAGTATTGACGAATCATAAAAAGAAAGAAATGGTTAATGCATTCCAAGAAAAGTTTTCAAAAAAAATGCAAGAATTAAATTTGAATTTTAATCAGGTAAATTTATACCAACAAGCATTTTCGCATTCGAGCTTCATTAATGACTTTAATATGGACAGATTAGATCATAATGAACGTTTAGAGTTTTTAGGAGATGCGGTATTAGAATTGACGGTTTCACGCTATTTGTTTGATAAATATCCAGAGTTACCTGAAGGTAATTTAACGAAAATGCGTGCGACAATTGTTTGTGAGCCTTCACTTGTAATATTCGCGAATAAAATTGCATTACACGACCTTATCTTATTAGGTAAAGGAGAAGAAAAAACAGGTGGTAGAACAAGACCTTCACTCGTATCAGATGCATTTGAAGCTTTTGTAGGTGCATTATATTTAGACCAAGGACTAGCCGCTGTTTGGAAGTTTGCTGAAAATGTGATTTTTCCATTTGTTGAAGGCGATAAACTGGATGGCGTCGTTGATTTTAAAACACAGTTTCAAGAATATGTGCATCAACAAAACAAAGGTGACGTTACTTATCGTTTAATAAATGAAGAAGGTCCTGCACATCATCGTTTATTTACGTCGGAAGTCATCTTAGAAAATAAGCCAGTTGCGATTGGCAAAGGCAAAACGAAAAAAGAATCGGAACAACAAGCAGCAGAAAGTGCATATAAACTTTTGAAAAATAAAGAAACTTAATACCAGTACAATTGTTTAGTGAGATATAGCTCACACGCGATATATCGAATATTGTACAAAATTGTAATTAAAGTAGCATGAGTTAAGCACTGATGTAAAAGTATTTCTAATAGATTAGTCTATAATGCATTTATTACATGTCTTTAATTATAGATATTATTTGGTGAAAATGTAATAATTGCAAGTCGCTGTGCCAAATTTATTGATGCACTAATCATATAGAAGCGAGAGCATGAACGTATCTGTATTGCGTAGTTTTTATCTCGCATCTGAGAAACACTTTAAAGGAGAATAGCATGGTATATTTGAAATCTATTGATGCCTTTGGATTTAAATCATTTGCTGAACATACAAATGTACAGTTTGATGAAGGTGTCACGGCAATAGTTGGACCTAATGGTAGTGGTAAGAGTAATATTACAGATGCAATAAAGTGGGTATTGGGCGAACAATCCGCGAAATCATTGCGTGGCGCTAAAATGGAAGATATTATTTTTTCTGGTGCAGAGCATAGAAAAGCTCAAAATTTTGCTGAAGTAAAATTAAAATTAGATAACAGTACAGGTAAATTAAATGTTGATACAGAAGAACTCGTAGTCACTCGCCGCTTATATAGAAGTGGGGAAAGTGAATATTATTTAAATAATGACCGGTCACGACTTAAAGATATTATAGAATTATTTTTAGATTCAGGATTAGGAAAAGAAGCATTCAGTATAATATCTCAAGGTCGTGTTGATGAAATTCTTAATGCAAAGCCAATTGATAGAAGACAAATATTAGAAGAATCTGCCGGTGTATTAAAATATAAAAAAAGAAAGGCAACTTCTGTGCAAAAATTAGATCAAACAGAAGACAACCTGACACGTGTAGAAGATATTTTATTTGATTTAGAAGGTCGTGTCGAACCACTACGAGAAGAAGCTGCAATAGCAAAAGAATATAAACATTTATCTAGTGAGATGGAAAAAAGTGATGTGCTAGTCACTGTTTATGATATTGAGCAATATAATCAAAATATTTATGAACTAGACGAAAATCTCAATCGCTTAAAAAGCCAACAAGCTTCAAAAGATGCAGAAAAGGTACAACATACACAATCATTGAATCAATATAAATCTGAACGTCAACAACTAGACGAAACAATCGAATCTTTAAATTTTAAACTTGTTAAAGCAACTGAAGAAGTTGAAAAATTTGCTGGACAGTTGAATGTGTTAGAGGAACGTAAAAAAAACCAATCACAAACTAATGCACGATTTGAAGAAGAACAGGAAAACCTAGCGACACAAATCACAAATATAAAACAAGAGCAATCAGAAGTGAAAGACCAAATAAAACATTTAAAATCTAAACAAACAGATTTAAATGAAGAGATACAACAATATGAATCTCAATTATATGTATCCGATGAACAACATGATGAAAAGTTAGAATCAATAAAAGATAAATACTATCAACTTATGTCAGAACAGTCAGATGTCAATAATGATATTCGCTTTTTAGAGCACACGATTCAAGAAAATGAAACGAAACAATCACGATTAGATTCACGCTTGTTAGATGCTTATAAAGATTTGAAAAATATTCAAAATCAAATTACTGAAACTGAGAAACAAAGTACCAACGCGAAAAAAGAATTGAAAAAAGCGGAAAGTGATTTAGCATCTTATGAGAAAAAATTAACACAACTTAAAAATCAACAAAATGAATACGAAGAGAAATTACACCAAGCATACAGATTTAATGAAAAATTAAAATCACGTATTGACAGTTTAGCGACACAGCAAGAGGAATATAGTTATTTTTTCAATGGTGTTAAACATATACTGAAAATGAAGGATAATAAACTTTCTGGTATCCGTGGTGCAGTCGCAGAAGTCATCCAAGTGCCTTCGAATTTAACGAAAGCGATTGAAACGGCATTAGGTGCTTCACTGCAACATATCATTGTGGATTCTGAAAAAGATGGTCGTCAAGCAATACAATATTTAAAACAAAATGGTCTTGGAAGAGCTACATTTTTACCATTAAATGTCATTCAACCTCGTAATGTTGCAAACGATATTTTGAATATAGCAGATAGCTCAACTGGCTTTGTAAATGTTGCTTCAAATGCGATACAAGTTGAAAATGATTATAAACATGTGATTCAAAATTTATTAGGTAATACAATAATTGTAGACAATTTGAAAAATGCTAACGAATTAGCTAGAAAAATTCGTTATAGAACACGTATCGTAACGTTAGAAGGAGATATTGTAAACCCAGGTGGTTCCATGACTGGTGGTGGTAATCGTAAAACTAAAAGTATTTTATCTCAAAAAGATGAGCTCTCAACAATGCGCGCACAATTAGAAGATTATCAGCAACAAACTGTTACATTTGAAAAACAGTTCCAAGCAATTAAAGAAGAAGCCGATGCGTTAAGTAATACTTATTTTGATACGAGTCAAAACTATAATATGATAAAACAAAACGTACATGAATTTGACTTAGAATTGGATAGGTTACGAAAGCAAGAAACACATTTAAAAAATGAGCATGAAGAATTTGAATTTGAGAAAAATGATGGTTATCAAAGCGAAACTAGTAAACAAACCTTAAACGACAAAAAGGAACAATTAGCAACAATTCAAGCGCAATTGCAAACATTAGAAGAAGATATTAATATCTATACAAAATTATCAAAAGAAGGTAAAGAGAGTACAACGTTAATACAACAAAAATTACATCAAAAACAATCTGATTTAGCAGTAATTAAAGAAAGACTAAATACTCAAAAGCAAACTGAATCAAGATTAAATCATCAATTTAAACAATTAAAAGAGCAAAAGCAAAAATTGAGTGAACAAATTGAATTATTTAATTCAGATGAAATAACTGGCGAAAAAGCTTTCGAAACAATTCAAAATAATATTGAACAAAGTAAAAATAATAAAGTAAAATTAACTGAAGATTTAGCTACTATTAAATCACAACGTCAAACATTGAATGATACAATTGAGACAACAGAACGTAAGTTGGAAGAAGCAAATCAAGATATTTTATCAATTGAAAATCGTTACCAAGATATTAAAGCAGAACAGTCTCGTTTAGATGTACTCATTAACCATGCGATAGATCATTTAAGTGAGCAGTATCATCTTACCTTTGAACGAGCGAGTGAATTATATACATTAGAAGAAGATATTGAGAGTTTGCGTAAAAAAGTAAAATTAACCAAGATGTCTATAGAAGAATTAGGACCTGTAAACTTAAATGCGATTGAACAATTTGAAGAAATCAATGAACGATATACTTTCTTGAATGAGCAACGTGCAGATTTAAGAGCAGCAAAAGCGACGTTAGAACAATTAATTGAAGAAATGGATAAAGAAGTTAAAGAACGATTTAAAGAGACTTTTCATTCCGTACAAGGTCATTTTTCTGAAGTGTTTAAGTCATTATTTGGTGGAGGACAAGCAGAGCTGCGCTTGACAGATGATGATTATTTATCAGCAGGAGTAGATATTATCGTCCAACCACCAGGTAAAAAACTACAAAATCTATCATTATTAAGTGGTGGAGAGCGTGCTTTAAGTGCAATTGCTTTGTTATTCGCTATTTTAAAAGTGAGATCAGCACCATTTGTGATCTTAGATGAAGTAGAAGCCGCCTTAGATGAAGCCAATGTTATACGTTATGCGCAATATTTAAAAGCTTTATCAAGTCAAACTCAGTTTATTGTCATAACACATCGTAAAGGTACGATGGAATTTTCAGACCGCTTATACGGTGTAACGATGCAAGAATCAGGTGTATCAAAATTAGTAAGTGTCAATTTAAATACGATTGATGAAGTCATTAAGGAGGAACAAGTATGAGCTTTTTCAAACGACTAAAAGATAAATTCACAACGTCTACAGAAAATCAAAAGACAGAAGAATTAGAGCAAGAGCAACAATCTGAATTAGATGTAGAACAATCTCAAACATCTGAAGAACCTCAAGAAAAAGTAAAACAGCCAAAAAAATTAAAAGAAGCTGATTTTGATGATGATGGATTAATTTCAATTGAAGACTTTGAAGAAATTGAAGCACAGCAATTAGGTGCAAAATTTAGAGCAGGATTAGAAAAATCTCGCGAAAATTTCCAAGAACAGTTAAACAACTTAATTGCACGTTATCGTAAAGTTGATGAAGATTTCTTTGAAGCGCTGGAAGAAATGTTAATAACTGCAGATGTTGGCTTTAACACAGTGATGGAACTCGTAGAAGAATTACGTAACGAAGCACAGCGACGTAATATTTCAGAAACTGAAGATTTACGTGAAGTTATCGTAGAAAAAATTGTAGATATCTATCATCAAGACGACGAACATTCAGAAATAATGAACATTGAAAATGAAGGATTAAATGTCATTTTAATGGTGGGTGTGAACGGTGTTGGCAAAACGACAACAATCGGTAAATTAGCGCATCGTTATCAAGCTGAAGGTAAGAAAGTGATGCTAGCAGCTGGTGATACTTTTAGAGCCGGCGCTATTGAACAACTCAAAGTATGGGGAGAACGTGTTGGTGTAGAAGTAATGAGCCAAAAAGAAGGTTCAGACCCAGCTGCTGTTATGTATGATGCCATTAATGCAGCTAAAAGTAAGGGTGTTGATATTTTAATTTGTGATACTGCAGGTCGCTTACAAAACAAATCTAATTTGATGAATGAATTAGAAAAAGTAAAACGTGTGATAGGTAGAGCAGTGCCTGAAGCACCTCATGAAGTACTGCTTTGTTTAGATGCTACTACTGGACAAAATGCATTGTCCCAAGCTAAATCATTCAAAGATGTTACGAATGTGACTGGTATTGTATTAACTAAACTGGATGGTACTGCAAAAGGTGGTATCGTTTTAGCAATACGTAATGAACTAAAAATACCAGTTAAATATGTTGGCTTAGGTGAAAAATTAGATGATTTACAACCATTTAATCCAGAAAGTTATGTATATGGACTATTTGCTGATATGATTGAACAAAATGTTGATGAAACAGAGGCATCTGATGATCATACAGATAACATGGATGTACGGAATGAAGGCAATAAAGATGAGCCAAAATGATTTAATTAAGACAATACGTATGAATTATTTATTTGATTTTTATCAATCATTATTAACGGAAAAACAACGAAACTATCTAGAACTATTTTATCTACAAGATTATTCTTTAAGTGAGATTGCAGATACGTTTGATGTGAGCCGCCAAGCAGTGTATGATAACATAAGAAGAACTGGTGATTTAGTAGAAGATTATGAAGAGAAACTAGGTCTTTATCAAAATTTTGAAAAACGACAAAATATATATGAAGCAATAAAAAAGCATATTGAGGAGCCAGAAAAAATTAAACAGTATCTTCAAGCACTTGAAGATTTAGAATAATTGAGAGTATAAAGGAGGGTATTGATATGGCATTTGAAGGGTTATCCGATCGTCTCCAAGGGACGATGCAAAAAATCCGTGGCAAAGGGAAAGTTACTGAAGCAGATATTAAATTAATGATGCGAGAGGTCCGACTCGCATTACTTGAAGCAGACGTTAACTTTAAAGTCGTAAAGGATTTTGTCAAAACCGTATCAGAACGAGCTTTAGGTTCAGATGTAATGAAGTCTTTAACACCTGGACAACAAGTCATTAAGATAGTACAAGAAGAACTTACACAACTCATGGGTGGCGAAAATTCAACCATCCAAATGGCCAACAAACCGCCAACAGTTGTAATGATGGTTGGTTTACAAGGTGCAGGTAAAACTACGACTGCAGGTAAGTTAGCATTACTTATGCGTAAAAAATATAACAAAAAACCATTATTAGTTGCAGCTGATATTTATAGACCAGCCGCGATTGATCAATTACAAACTGTAGGCAAGCAAATTGATATTCCTGTATACAGTGAAGGGGACCAAGTTAAGCCGCAGCAAATCGTAGAAAATGCAATTAAACATGCAAAAGAAGAACATTTAGATTTTGTCATTATTGATACGGCAGGTCGTTTGCACGTTGATGAAGCATTAATGGAAGAATTAAGTGATGTAAAAGAAATCACTAAACCAGATGAGATTATGCTTGTTGTTGATGCCATGACTGGTCAAGATGCAGTAAATGTAGCACAATCGTTTGATGAGCAATTAGAAGTTTCAGGTGTTACCTTGACTAAACTAGATGGTGATACACGTGGTGGTGCTGCTTTATCAATTAGAGCAGTGACACAAAAGCCAATTAAATTTGTTGGTATGAGTGAAAAATTAGATGGCTTAGAACCATTCCATCCAGAACGTATGGCTTCTCGAATATTAGGTATGGGTGATGTGTTAAGTTTAATAGAAAAAGCACAACAAGATGTAGATGAAGATAAAGCTAAAGATTTAGAAAAGAAAATGCGTACGTCATCATTTACTTTGGAAGATTTCTTAGAACAATTAGATCAAGTTAAAAACCTTGGTCCATTAGATGACATTATGAAAATGATCCCTGGAATGAACAAAATGAAAGGGATGAATAATCTTAATATGGATGAAAAACAAATCGACCATATTAAAGCCATTATTCAATCTATGACACCTAATGAACGTAATAACCCTGAAACACTAAATGTATCACGTAAAAAACGTATTGCTAAGGGTTCAGGACGTACTGTTCAAGAAGTTAACAGATTGATGAAGCAATTTAATGAAATGAAGAAAATGATGAAACAATTTTCTGGTGGCGGCAAAGGCAAAAAAGGTAAACGTAAACAAATGGAGAATATGTTAAATGGTATGAATTTACCATTTTAACAATTGTCTATAAAATAATTTTTTAAAGAAGTGAACGGGATACAAGTCTCATTCACAAAATAAAGGACTAATCCATATGATGATATGCTCCCTTCAAAGTAGACACTTAAAAATGTAAACTTTGAAGGGAGCTTTTTTATGACTCATAGAAAATTATCACCTGAAACTTATCAAAAAGCTTTCAGCTTATATGAAGAAGGATATAGTATGAAAAATGTAATTCAAAAATTAAATTTAAATTGTTCTCCTAGAACATTATTGATTAACTATTATAAATTTAAGAAGCATGGAATAAAGGTGCTTTTACCAATTCAGAGAAATAATACCTACTCAAATGAATTTAAGCTTAAAGTTGTGCACGAATATATAAATGATGGCCTATCTTTAACTGATTTAGTAGTTAAATATAATATCCCCACTACTTCAACTGTAAACAAATGGATTTCAAAGTATTTGTCGGGTAAAATATTAAAAACATATTCTCCAAAACCCGAGGTGTATCAATTGAAATATAAATCATTAACATTTGAAGATCGTGTAGAAATCGTTGATTATTATATGAATCATGGCCAATCGTATAAGACAACAGCAAATCATTTTAACATCAATTATAGCCAAGTATATAACTGGGTAAAAAAGTACAACTTGCATGGATATGATGGGCTTAAAGATGGACGTGGAAAAGGGAAACCCCAGTCTGTATTAACACCTGAAGAGGCATTAAAAGCTGAAATTAAGATACTTAAAGAGAAAAATAAATTTCTTCAAATGGAAAATGACGTTTTAAAAAAGGAAGAAGAAATAGAAAGGAAGTTGATGAAACAGGCATCAGACAAAAAGCATCATACCAAACGGTAAAAGCATTTAAAAACCTTTATCCGATAGCTTGGTTATGTTCAGTATTAAAGATATCACGTTCAAGTTACTATAAATGGTTACATCGCAAACCATCAAATAAAGAAATTGAAAACCAAAAATTGATCAAAGATATCGTTGATATCTACAATAAATACAAAGGCATATATGGATATCGTCGTATATACATATATTTAAGACTTAAACTACATCAAAAAGTAAATCATAAACGTGTCTATAGATTGATGAATCAACTGAATCTAAAATCTACTATCCGCCCTAAAAGAAAACGATATATTAAAACAACACCTGAAATTACAGCACATAATATATTAAATAGAAAATTTGAAGAACAAATCCCAAATAAAAAATGGTTAACTGACGTTACAGAATTCAAACTAAGCAATGGTAAAAAACTTTACTTAAGTGCTATTTATGACTTAGGCAGCAAACAGATTATCAGTCATAAATTAAGTACCTCAAATAACAATAAATTTGTATTAGATACGCTCAAAAAAGCAGTCAAACTTGTGCCGAATACCGAAGGTATACTCTTACATAGCGACAGAGGATATCAATATACAAGCAGATTATTTAAAGTTACGTTAGAGCAACTTGGTATAAAACAAAGTATGTCACGACCAGGATGTTGCATAGATAATGGACCTATGGAAGGTGTATGGGGAACTATTAAAAGTGAATTGTTTAGAGGAAGAAAAAAAGTGATTTTTAAAGACAAGGCTACAGCAATAAAAGCAATTAATTCATATATAGAATTTTTTAATCAAGAAAGAATAACATTAAAAATGGCTACCCTTATATCGTAAATATAAGGTAGCCATAAACATTTTGTTTTTTTCACTGTCTACTTGACAGGGTGCAGTTCATGAAAGAAATGGATTAGTCCTTTTTATATGGATAACTTGCGATTTTGATCGTGCATGCTTGCCTAGGGATATGGCTCGAGCCTATTGTCTCTCGTCCATATCATTTCCCCGGGCGTCAGCACGATGCAAAATCGTTTGAAATATTTCTCAAGATATAAAAGCAAAGGCTCATTTAAAACAATTCAGTAATCCTAATAAATTAATGATGTTCTTATTTTATAAAGTTAATAACATGAATTGAAATCATAAGTAATAAAGAATTAGTCCTTTTTATATGGATAACTTGCGATTTTGATCGTGCATGCTTGCCTAGGGATATGGCTCGAGCCTATTGTCTCTCGTCCATATCAATTCCCTGGGCGTCAGCACGATGCAAAATCTCTATAAGTGATGTGTTTTAATACAATAGAAAAAAGCTTCGTATTATTTAACTCATACAACTAATAAAAAGTCATGTTTTTAATTAACCAAAAGATATAACTAAATATGAATACACATGATGGATTGGTTCTTTTTATATGAGACTAACTTGCGATTTTGATCGTGTATGCTTGCCTGGGGATATGGCTCTAGACTGTAGTCTCTCGTCCATATCATTTCCCCGGGCGTCAGCACGATGCAAAATCGTAGGAAATATAAAATTATGAATTTTCATTTGTGAATGACGTGTTATTTAATTTGACTTAGGTAAATTCATATTTTCCCTAAATGTCGTACCTTCATATTCTGTTCTAAAAAGATTTCTTTTTTGTAATTCTGGAATGATGTAATCTACAAAATCTTCTAAGCTATTAGGAAAAGTTGGCGGCATTAAATTAAATCCGTCGGCTACCCCCTCATTAAACCAATGTTCCATTTCATCAACAATTTGTTCCGGGGTTCCGATAAGCGTTAAATGTCCACCACCTGCACTAAGATATCCTAACAATTGTCTTAAAGTTGGATTTTTGTCTTTTATAATTTCTAATACAGTTTGATAACGACCTTTAGGACCTTTAAAAGCTTCTAATGGTGGTAAAGGTGGCACTGGTTCATCCAAATCCCAATTATGACAATCTTGATGGATGAAAAATTCTAATTGATTTAATGCTGTTTCAATTGCTAAGTTTGCATCTAGTTTTTGCTTTTTAGCATAAGCTTCTTCGTATGTTGGGGCGACA
This sequence comes from Staphylococcus sp. FSL W8-0271, assembly GCF_038006605.1. NCBI lineage: Bacteria > Bacillati > Bacillota > Bacilli > Caryophanales > Staphylococcaceae > Staphylococcus > Staphylococcus sp. FSL W8-0271. The sequence goes on along the minus strand of NZ_JBBOVM010000001.1, from coordinate 1,635,745 downwards.
TATGTGACTAACCCCGGAAAGACTTTTAAACTGTCTTCTGATTTACCTGCTAATTTTAGTTGATGATTTAATCTTTTTTTAAATGCAGTAGCCTGCTGTATGTTCCAAGCTACTGCATAAACGGCATCTGCGTATTTAGTAGCTAATGCAATGCCAGGATCTGATGCGCCTGCTTGCATAGCAACAGGTTTACCTTGTAGGCTGCTTGGTGTTGTTAAAGGCCCTTGTACTTTGAAGTGTTCTCCTACATGATTGATCGCATGGATATGGTTTGCATTGATTAGAATATCTTGTGCCTTGTCATGTACAAAATCTTCTAAGCTCCAAGATGTTAATAGTTGATTCATAACACAGGCAAATTCATCTGCTTTTTTATAACGTTCTTGATGTGCAGGTAAACGAGACATGCTATGATTTGCAGCTTCTAAATCTGTCATAGAGGTTACTAAATTCCAACCTGCACGTCCTTGACTCATATGATCAAGACTCAATAATTGTCTTGCAGCAGTAAAAGGATTCGAAAATGTACTTGAGATAGTCGCAACAAGACCTATATTTTGTGTTACTTGTGCTATTGCTGCTAAATTCATTAATGGATCAAACCAAAAAGCTGGCATATCATTATCCGTTTTTGCAGGAAAAGATTGATTATCAGCAAAAAATATAGCATCTAGCAAGCCTCGTTCTGATAGTCGAGCTAACGATTGATAATAATTGATATCGCCAATTCGATCAATACTAGAATCTTGCATACGCCATGCAGCTTGGTGATGGCCACAACCGTAAATTAATACACCTATATTGAGATGTTGATCGTGCGTCATAATTGATGCCCTCCATATTTTAGTTCATTGTTAAACCGCCATCTACGGTAATATTTTGACCAGTGATACCATTAGCTTGATCGCTAACTAGAAATGCCACCATATTTGCTACATCTTGTGGTGTTGTTACTTTATGTAATGGTGTAGTCTGTTCAATTAAATCAAATACTTCATCTGAAGTGGCAGCACTGGCGTCTGTGGTTTTTAATAAACCACCAGAAACGACATTAGCTTTGATGCCATACTGACCAAGTTCAGCAGCAATATTTCTTGTAAAACCGATTAAACTTGATTTAGCGGTAGTATATTCATGATAGGGTACGACAGGATTTTGGTATAAATTCGTTCCGATAGATATAATGTTACCTGATTTGTGCTTAATAAATTGATCGATAACACTTTGGGTTACATTAAAAGCACCTTTGAGCGTACCGTCAATTTGTTGTTGGTAATCTGACCAGCTTAAGTCTTTAAATGATTTTTGACTAGAAGGATCAAATTTAAAACCTATAAGCGCATTATTCACAACGGCATCTATTTTTCCAAAATAATTAGTAGCTTCCGTGATTAATTGATCAACTTGTGTTCTATCTGTGACATCAGCACATATCGCAATTGCTTGATCGTGACCAATTTCGGCCACAACTTTTTCTGCTAATGCTTTATTTTGAAAATAATTGATAATTACATTATGTCCTTTCTTAGCTAAAGTTTTTGCTATTGATGCACCTAACCCTCTACTGCTACCAGTTATAAGTATTGTTTTAGTCATTATTTCACTCCTAGAATTATTTATTAAATAAAAAATACACAACCTCCGTGAGAGAAGTTGTGTACTAAAAATCTACAATCTATAGTTAAGACATTAAAATAGTTTTGTCATTTTTGTAACACTTCCCTCCGCTAGTATGGACTAGATCAGGTTCAAAGGGTTTGAGTAAACTCATCTCAGTTAAAAAACACCCCTAGTGCATTTCATATTTAATTTATTCTCAATTTATAGTGTTTAATGATCTATGTCAAGTTTATGTCGAAATCGTAAGCTATATTGATATAATTAATTGTCTAAAAGTAAAAATATAAAATGGTAAAGAAGAAACTCTTTACAAAGTTCTAAATAACTGTTAATATTATTTCTTGTAGAAAATAAAAATTAGAACAATCAAAGGAGAGAATATAAATGGCAGTTAAATTACGTTTAACACGTTTAGGCTCAAAAAGAAATCCATTCTATCGTATCGTAGCAGCAGATGCTCGTGCGCCACGTGATGGTCGTAACATCGAACAAATTGGAACTTATAATCCAAATAATGTAAATGCTCCAGAAGTTAAAATTGACGAAGAATTAGCATTAAAATGGTTAAAAAATGGTGCTAAACCAACAGATACTGTACACAATATCTTATCAAGAGAAGGTATCTTGAAAAAATTTGATGATCAAAAATAATTGTCATCATTTACACATATTAAATTTATAAAAGGAGAGGCGTAGAAATCTCAGTGATTTAAAATGATTTCGTCGTCTTATCTCCGCATGGATGACTAAGGTGAAATGTTTACCATAGTCCATGCCAATATAATGATAAAAGGCTGAGACAATACATTTGTCCCAGCCTTTTAAATTACCATATTAGTGAAAATTTATATAAATTTTCACCAGCATTTAGTGCACGTTCACTAGTTAATAAGATTGTTTAAAGGAATAATTAAAATAATCAATACACATTTTACCACGTGGAAGTATAGTGAAGGCTTAAAATAATTATGACAATTCATGTTATAATTATTTTAGTCAAAAAATGAAAAAACGAATTTCAATGATATATTTATACATTATCGGAGGAGCTTAAATGAAAGTAGAAATAGGTAAAATTATCAATACACATGGTATAAAAGGCGAAATCAAAGTCCAATCTCACTCAGATTTTACAGATATCCGCTTTCAACCAGGTGAAGTTGTGTTGATAGAACGTCAAAATGAACCAACAATAGAATTGAAAGTTGCGACATATCGCATGCATAAAGGGTTACACATGTTGACTTTTGAAGGAATCAATAATATTAATGATATTGAGCATTTAAAAGGGGAAATACTTTTACAAGAACGCGACCATGAAGAAATTGAATTAGGTGAACATGAATATTATTACTCAGATATTATTGGTTGTACCGTATTCGATGACAAAGAAACGCCTATTGGACGCGTGATAGAAATTTTTGAAACGGGTGCGAATGATGTATGGGTTGTCAAAGGTGATAAAGAATATCTCATACCATATATAGAAGATGTTGTTAAAGATATAGATGTTGAAGGTAGACGTATTGATATTACGCCTATGGAAGGATTGTTGGAATAATGAAGATAGATTATTTAACTTTGTTCCCTCAAATGTTTGATGGCGTATTAAATCAATCGATTTTAAAAAGAGCGCAAGATAAGGAAATGCTACAAGTCAATACTGTCGATTTTAGAAGTTTCGCTGAAAATAAACATAATCAAGTAGATGACTATCCATTTGGCGGTGGACAAGGCATGGTGCTCAAACCAGAACCTATATTTAATGCAATGAAGTGCATTGAAAAAACAGAAGATACACGAGTGATTTTAATGTGTCCACAAGGTCGGCCATTTAATCAGGAAATTGCACAGGAACTCAGTCATTCAGAACATTTGGTTTTTATTTGTGGACATTATGAGGGGTATGATGAACGAATTCGACAGCATCTAGTTACTGATGAAATTTCTATGGGAGATTATGTTTTAACAGGTGGAGAATTGCCTGCTATGGTAATGACTGATGCAATTATAAGGTTAATACCAGGTGTTTTAGGCAATCAACAATCGCACGAGGATGATTCCTTTCAGGATGGTTTGTTAGAATTTCCACAATATACAAGACCACGTTCATACCAAGATATGAACGTGCCAGATGTATTATTGTCAGGTAATCATGCGCATATTGATCAATGGCGTCATGAGCAAAAACTGATACGTACGTGGGAAAAGCGTCCAGATTTATTAGAAAATTATCCACTTACGGATAAAGATAAAGATATTTTAGAAAGATATAAAAAGCAATTGAAAAATGAATGACAGTGTGCTAACATAATTTAAGTGTGCGACACACGAAAATCACTATGATCCGCTGCTATATATTTGTCTAGGCAAGAACATAGGTTGAAGGAGAGAAAAAATAATGAGTAATCACAAATTAATCGAAGCAGTAACACAATCACAATTACGCACAGATTTACCTTCATTCCGTCCAGGTGACACTTTAAGAGTTCACGTACGTATTATTGAAGGTACTCGCGAACGTATCCAAGTATTCGAAGGTGTTGTAATCAAACGTCGTGGTGGAGGTATTTCAGAAACTTTCACAGTACGTAAGATTTCTTCAGGTGTAGGTGTGGAACGTACATTCCCATTACACACTCCAAAAATCGAAAAAATCGAAGTTAAACGTCGCGGTAAAGTACGTCGTGCTAAATTATATTACTTACGTGAATTACGTGGTAAAGCTGCTAGAATCAAAGAAATTCGTTAATCAGCATAAAAGTCATAAAAAAGAAGCAGTTCCTATTAGGAACTGCTTCTTTTTTGCTTTGCAACAATTTGACGAAGGTGATAAAGATATTATTTTGATTTTTTAGCATAAATCCATTTTGTATATATGAAACTTAAAACGACGCCAATAACACTAATTACGATCAATAACCATGTATAGGGTGGTGTATATTTAAGCGTAATTGTCTTTTGTCCTTGTTCTACAGGGATGATTGTCATGATGCCATTTCCTTGTTTAACTGGTAACGTTTTGCCTTTGTCTGTATAAGCTTTCATTCCATCTCTATATGGCATTGGCAACACGAGATAACCTTCATCATTTTTATTTTTTTCAATTGTATAATTACGGGCATTTTGTGAAACTTTCACTGAATGTAGTTGTTTATGCGCTTTATTTAATACGTCGTAGTTTTCTCCGTAAATGCCTTTAATATTAAAACGATAAGTACCTTTAGATAATTTTATATTCAAATCTTGAGCAGATTTTATGCGCATTGTTATAGGAGTGACGAAACGTCTGTACTTATAAGATAAGTTATTACGATGTTGATTATATTCATTTACGCCAACATTGTGTTCTTTATCTGGTCCCAACAATTCAACATCCATCTCTACATAAAGGTCTTCATATTGATTGGCAATAGATGGTGGTAACTTATACTGGATACCACCGCCGTCCTTAGAAACGGATAATTTATTTTTATGTGTACGTTTTGCATTAACTAAATGAGTTGAAGTTTCTGCAAGTAAGTTTTTATTCGGTGTGAACTGTTGATTGGTAGGGTATGCGTCTGTCTGGTCAAAAACGACCCCTTGTAACATTGCTTGTTCTTTATCCAAAGGTGATTTAAGATCTTTTTTATTAAATACTTTATTTGTAATATGTGCACTTGGGTAATCGATTTTATTTTTTGAGTGTATAAAGGATTCATCATTAGAATGTTTGATTGTACTATGCTTAGAAAAACCGTAAGGCATGTTTTTGTTTTCTGGACGTCGTATACGATCATTGACATCCCAAAGTGCCATCAAATTAGCTCTATTTGAAAGTAAACGGTAAGTGCTGTTTTTATCCGTATGCATATTGATTTGTAATGTTTTATCATAATATTTTAAAATATCACCATCAAAAATACTTGAATATAATGCAATGCCGTTGAAATGATATATCATTGGTGAATTCAAACCGTATTGTGACATGTAATCGATTCTACTGAATGGATTATCTTGACTCTGTTTAATCTTATCAATTTTTTTGGCTAATGCAGGACTTTTATATTTTGAATCATGCATTGACGAAACTGTCGATTCGTATTTTTGAACATTATTGACATGGTCGTTCTCTAAAATAATTGCTTGTTGAATAATGAATAATATTACAAGTACAACAGATGGCCATTTTAATTTGAATAGTGATTTTTTATAAAGCAATATACCGATAAAAATCATAATTACAAGGCAGACGCCCATCCAGGACATTCTTTGTTCTTTAACTATAATTTGCATAATACCCATAATCATTAATACGGGTAAGCAAGCGAATATATACGACTTCAATGATAATTCAGATAAATGCTGAATAAATAATGCAATTAATCCAGCAGTAGTTAGCGCAAATATATAAACCCAGCGGCGCTCAGGTGTTGAGAACCCATTGAACATACTATCGAAAAGGGGAGTTAGAGATCCTATTAGCATCACCCAAGTTGCGATAGCGAAAAGTCTATAATAATAATGTCGATATAATTTAAAAGATAGTAAAGCAATGAGTGCAATGATAGTAACAGTGATATAAAATCCATTTGTGAAAAAATGTTTTTGTCGTGCGAAATCTGTAATGATACCAAAATTAAAATAAGGATTACTTACTCTATCATTATTTAAAAAAGAAGAAACTCCAGTATAAAAACCCCATATAGCAATTAAGGTACTTAATATAACTGCTATAGGTATCATCCAAAGTTGTTGTTTCCTTGTGACGATATCTTTTGCATGTGGGAAGATACATCTGTAGATAAAGTAACTCAAAATGACAATAGCTTCGTAATAACTAAAATAAAAATTAGAAAATAATGTTAAAGCAATAGCAAAAATAAATAATCCAATTTTTCTTTCTTTATAAAACCGTTCAATACCAAGCAAAGATAGTGGGAGAAAAATTAATAAATCTCCATAATATGACCAAGTAAAATTAAAATAAATGACGGTTGTTGAAGCTGCATATAACATTGAAGCCAAAAATACTATGTAGTTTTTGAGCTTGATATAATTAAAGAAATAGAACGCAAGGATAAATGTAGCAATACCTTTGACAAAAGCTACAATCAATTGGTTACTTGCCCAATATGTGATATTGCTAGGGTTGCTATTAAATATTACTTCAGATAACCACACGAATAAAAAATTAATTATTACAAAAGGTGAGGTTGCATAGTAATAGGATAAATCTTTAACATAATCTCCACCTAAACCAAAAGAATGATCATAAAAACTTTTGAATTGGCTAAAGTGTTCGTAAAGATACATTTGGAAAGGCATCATTTGCCTAAACCCATCACCATGACCACTGAATACGACACCGTCAGTTAAATAGCGATAAATATATGGTGTGAACGTTAATAAAGCTACGCCAACGCCCATTAAAAGGATCGTTAAAAATCTTGTTAGTTTGTGGGACCAAATTCTATGAAACACGGTCATACCTCATCTCAGATAAACTCCTTTATTTAAATTTAGATTTTTGTTTTAGACACCAAAAAGCACTTATTAAGATACTTATACTTGAAATGATAATCATCGTAAACCAATATTTCGGTCGATATTTAATGACAATTTCACGATCTTGTTCTGAGACTGGCACACCAGTCATCATATAATTTACTTTTTTAGGTTTTACTTTTTTATGATCTATGTAGGCCATCATACCGTCACGATAAGGAATGTTAATCGTTGCGATACCCTTAGAGTGTGGCGCTAACTTCACTTTAACTCCATTGTTAATATCATTATAATAATGATTTTGTTTTGTGTTATAGGCTTTTTTAAGTTTATTATAGTTTTCTCCATGAAGACTTTGAATTTCAAAATAATAATTACCTCTAGGATTAATAGCTATGTTAATATTACCATCTTTATCTGGTTGCGTCCTATATAATTGGTTTTCAACGCCAGTTTTATAGGTTGAATTGTTATATAAACGGTGGTTAGCATAATTATTGATATTAATTGTGTAGTTGCTATCGGGTTTGCCACGTTGAACTTTTAAACTTAAATAAAAGTCTGAATAACGTTTTCTTAAGTGATTTGGAACATGAATTTTAATCTGACCTTGGTTTTTGGGCAGATAGATTTGATTATGATTTTTCACTTTTATATTTTTATAAACTATTTTAGTTGAATTGATAAGGTTTTGTGCATTATCCGTATAAGTCTCACCTTTATTTTTTATAACAACACCATCTAACATCGCATGTTCTCGATCGATAGGTGTTTTTAAAGCGTCGGTATTATAGATTTGATCAGTCACTTTTACGGAAGGTAAGTTTAAAGTATTCTCATAAATGTGATATTGTCCTTCACTTTTTACTTTTTTAAAATAACTAGGAACATTGTTTTCATAATTTTTTAACATTAAATATTTCATTGAAAATAAACTGCTAATATTTTGTCGCCCATTAGTACTTTGGTATCTACTCACTGATTCAGACTGCAGGTTAATTTTTAAATCATCGTAGTAATAGTCTAAAATATTATGGTGAAAGATACTTGAGTATATACTTGAACCTTTAAAAAATTGATACATAGGTGTGTTATCTTGTTCATTAACACGCCAATCGATACGTTCGTCTTCGGTCTTAGCATGTTTCATTTCAGAGACTAACTGTCTTTGTAACGGTGTGTTAAAAAGACTTGCATTGACATAATAACGATTTGCGCGTTCAACATGATCTTCAAAATAAATTTGATTGCGTATAAAAACAGCTACAACGAGTGTTGCTAATATCAATATGGCAGTATAGTAAAAATAAGCTAAACGTTTACGATAAGTTGGGACTTGAATACATAATACTAATAAGCCTATTAAACTAACAATAGGTGTAAACCAAAGCCAAGAAACGAAATCATCATAAACCCAAGCGCTTATAAAGATAAAACTTAAACTTATGATTGATGAAAAAAGATAGTTTTTAACCGTTAAAGTGCTAAAGTATTTTGCATATAGTCCAATGAGCAATGCAGCGTTAAAAGCTATTAAGTAATGCCATCTTTTTTGTGGAGCAGAAAAGCCGTTAAAGAGCTGATCGACAAATGGTAAATAATTAGCACCTATCGTAAGGATCATAAAGATAGCGAATAACTTAAAATAAAAATGTTTGTACAGTTTAAATGATAACAGTGCTTGTATCACTATAAATAAAATCACTATTAAGTAATTGTCATAAAATAAATTCGTATTTTGGTTGAAGGGTTCAAAAGCATCTACGTCTCCATTAAAAGGTATACGTCTATTATTGGTATAAGCACGTAAGCCATGATAAAAAAAGAAAAGACTACAACCAAGTGCTAAAATTGCAGCAATGAGGATTGTGTATATTGCTTTAAATCTAGGAACGATATCATGTTTATGCTTATATATTAATCTAACCGTGAAATAGATTAGGCCTACGATTAATTGATAATATGCAAAATAAAAGTTATTAATTAATGAAACTGTGACTACTATAATAAACATAGCTTTTTTTTCTTTTTGCAAAAATAATTCAATAGACCATAAGAGTAGCGGTAATAATATAAAAATATCACTGAAAAAAGGCCAATATACAGTAAACCTAAAATAGAGTGGTGATATTACAAAAAGATATGACGATAGTAGTGCAATGCTTCTACTATGTGTAATGTAACGTACAAAACCAAAAGTTGCTAACATCGCTAATGTTGATTTAAATACTGATATTACAATAGCATTTGTCATCCAAAACATGATGTCTTGCGTATTTAAATTGACCACTAATTTAATGATAAAGATAAAAAACACATTAATTATAAATAAAATATTAGTTGAAAAATAATAACTTAAATCAGTGAAAAAATCTCCACCTAATCCAAAATCAGTGGCGTAAAACCATTGTCCATGACTCCATTTATCATACAAGTACATTTGCATTGGAATCATTTGTTCCATGCCATCGTTGGGCCCTGTAAATAAAACACCATCATTTATAAATCTATAGATGACATATCCATGACCAATGATTGCTAATATAAAGCATAATAATATGTAAAAAAGCATCCTTTTCATGAGTAGTCTCCTGTAATTGAAATATTTTAATTCTATTGTAACGATTTTTTAGATTTATTGATAAAAATTACTATTATTTTATTTCAAAAAAATTAATCACAAGATTATATTTATTTTGGTGTTTAGTATTGAAGGGCACAAATTTGCTTAATTTAAGGTCTGTTCTAGACAATTGGGCATTTATTATAGGAAAATAGTGTAAATTAGTTTTTTAAATAAAGTAAATACAAGTTTTTATTTATCTCTATTCACCGCTCGTGTTATGATTTTAAGGTCAATGAATGGTATGAATAAAATATAAAATTTTGAAAACAAATGAATAAACGTAAAAAGAAAGGTGAAGTAAATGGTAATCCAATGGTATCCAGGACATATGGCAAAAGCAAAACACGAAGTTGCTGAACAATTAAAGAAAGTAGATGTTGTTTTTGAACTTGTTGACGCCCGTATTCCTTATAGTTCAAGAAACCCAATGATTGATGACGTGATACAACAAAAACCGAGAGTAGTCATTTTGAATAAAAAAGACATGGCGAATTTAAAAGAATTAGAAAAATGGGAGTCTTATTTTAAAGAAAAAGGCTATTATCCAGTGGCAATCGATGCTAAACATGGAAAAGGACTAAAATTAGTAGAGCAAACAGCTATTAAAGCAACACAAGAAAAATTTGACCGTGAAAAGAAAAAAGGACTAAAACCACGTGCGATACGTGCGATGATCGTCGGCATTCCTAATGTTGGAAAATCTACACTCATTAATAGGTTAGCACACAAATCCATTGCTAAAACTGGAAATACACCTGGTGTTACAAAGCAACAACAATGGATCAAAGTTGGAAATTCACTTCAATTATTAGATACGCCAGGTATACTTTGGCCTAAATTTGAAGATCAACTTGTAGGAAAAAAATTAAGTATTACCGGAGCGATTAAAGATAGTATTGTACATTTGGATGAAGTTGCGATTTATGGTCTTGAATTTTTAAAAGCTCATGATTATGAAGGATTGAAAAATCACTATAAGGTCGATGTGCCAATAGAAGCTGAAAATTTAGAATGGTTTGATGCTATAGGACGTCGTAGAGGATTGTTGCGTAGCGGTAATGAGGTTGACTATGAAGCGGTCATTGAATTAATCATCCATGAAATTAGAAATGCGAAAATCGGAACATATACGTTTGATGTTATTAAAGAAATGGATGTGTAGCGTAAATTTATGAAACAAACGATAAAAGAAATTAAAGACCAATTAGCAACGATAGATAACATGGACGACATTCAACATCTACCATTTTATAAGGATGAACGTATTGGAGTTCAAAAAGCAATAGCAACAAGAATAAAACAACTAGATAAAGAACAACAATTATTATATCAATATCAAGCCATGACTTTTTATGAAAATCAAATATTAGCAAATGATGAAAGTGCGATAATTTGTGGTATTGATGAAGTGGGAAGAGGTCCACTTGTAGGACCAGTTGTTGCTTGTGCAGTGATATTAAATCATGATCATCACTTTACAGGTCTTAATGATTCGAAACAACTTACTGCCAAAAAAAGAAAAATATTAGAACGTCAATTATTAGAGGAATTACATGCTTATGCATTCGGCTATGCCACCGTAGAGGAAATTGATGAAATCAATATTTACGAAGCGACAAAATTAGCAATGAAACGTGCTATTAATGGGCTGTCAGTTCAGCCAACGCATTTACTCATTGATGCGATGACTTTAGAAACAGATATCGATCAAACATCTCTTGTGAAAGGCGATGCTAAAAGTGTATCGATTGCTGCAGCAAGTGTCTTAGCCAAAGAAAATAGAGACAGGTATATGAAGCAGCTTGCCCAAAAATTTCCAGAGTATGGGTTTGAAAAAAACGTTGGCTATGGGACTCAGCAACACTTAGATGCAATTAAAAATCACGGCATTTTAAATGCCCACAGAAAAACATTTCAACCAATTAAATCTCTTTATAAATAATCTAAAAATTAAAAGAATTGAAATAAGTAGTTTAAATCAGTTTACAATAGCGCTTTCATTTCCTATAATTAAATATGAACTTAACCTAAGAAACAGGAGGATGGAGAATGAATATCCACGAGTATCAAGGTAAAGCAATATTTCGTTCAATGGGCGTTGCTGTCCCAGAAGGACGTGTAGCATTTACTGTTGAAGAAGCAGTTGAAAAGGCAAAAGAATTAGATTCAAATGTATATGTTGTAAAAGCGCAAATTCACGCCGGGGGTAGAGGCAATGCAGGCGGTGTTAAAATTGCAAAATCACTATCTGAAGTGGAAACATATGCAAAAGAATTGTTAGGAAAAACATTAGTAACACATCAAACTGGACCAGAAGGTAAAGAGATTAAGCGCCTTTACATAGAAGAAGGCTGCGATATTCAAAAAGAATATTATGTTGGATTTGTAATTGATCGTGCAACTGATAGAGTTACTTTGATGGCATCAGAAGAAGGCGGTACTGAAATTGAAAAGGTTGCTGCTGAAACACCTGAAAAAATCTTCAAAGAAACAATTGATCCAGTTGTTGGATTAGCACCTTATCAAGCCAGAAGAATTGCTTTCAATATTAATATTCCTAAAGAATCTATTAATAAAGCAGCTAAGTTTTTAGTATCACTTTATAACGTATTTATTGAAAAAGATTGTTCAATTGTTGAGATTAACCCACTTGTAACTACAGGTGATGGACAAGTACTTGCATTAGATGCAAAACTCAACTTTGATGACAATGCGTTATTTAAACATAAAGATATCCAAGAATTACGTGATTTAGAAGAAGAAGATCCAAAAGAAATCGAAGCTTCTAAATATGATCTATCATACATTGCATTAGATGGCGACATTGGCTGTATGGTAAATGGTGCTGGTCTTGCAATGGCGACAATGGATACAATCAATCACTTTGGTGGTAATCCGGCGAACTTCCTTGACGTAGGGGGCGGCGCAACGAAAGAAAAAGTTACTGAAGCGTTTAAAATCATATTAGGTGATGAAAATGTAAAAGGTATCTTTGTTAATATCTTTGGTGGCATTATGAAATGCGACATTATTGCTGAAGGTATTGTTGCTGCAGTTAAAGAAGTTGAATTAACTTTACCGTTAGTTGTACGTTTAGAAGGTACAAATGTTGAAAGAGGTAAAGAAATTCTGAAAGAATCAGGGTTAGCTATTGAACCAGCTGCAACAATGGCAGAAGGCGCACAAAAAATCGTAAAACTTGTAAAAGAAGCGTAAGGAAAGGATGGGAACGCTAAGATGAGCGTAATGATAGATAAAAATACAAAAGTAATTGTACAAGGTATCACAGGGTCTACTGCACTTTTCCATACAAAACAAATGCTTGAATATGGTACGCAAATTGTTGCAGGGGTAACTCCAGGTAAAGGTGGACAAGTAGTTGAAGGCGTACCAGTTTTCAATACTGTTGAAGAAGCTAAAAAAGAAACTGGTGCAACCGTTTCAGTAATCTATGTACCTGCTCCATTTGCAGCAGATGCTATTTTAGAATGTATCGAAGCTGAGTTAGATTTAGCGATATGTATCACAGAACATATTCCAGTTATCGACATGGTTAAAGTGAAACGTTATTCAGAAGGTAAGAAAACACGTGTGATTGGACCAAACTGTCCAGGTGTTATTACTGCAGACGAATGTAAGATTGGTATCATGCCTGGTTATATACACAAAAAAGGTCATGTGGGCGTAGTTTCACGTTCAGGTACATTGACTTATGAAGCTGTACATCAGTTGACTGAAGAGGGCATTGGTCAAACTACTGCAGTAGGTATCGGAGGAGATCCAGTTAACGGTACTAACTTCATCGACGTATTAAAACAATTTAATGAAGATGATGAAACGAAAGCAGTTGTTATGATTGGTGAAATTGGCGGTACAGCAGAAGAAGAAGCTGCTGAGTGGATTAAAGCTAATATGAACAAACCTGTAGTAGGTTTCGTTGGTGGCCAAACAGCACCTCCAGGAAAACGTATGGGTCATGCTGGCGCAATTGTTTCTGGTGGTAAAGGTACTGCAGATGAGAAAATCAAAACATTAAATAGTTGTGGTGTGAAGACCGCAGATACACCATCAGAAATTGGTACAACGTTAATTGATGCTGCAAAAGAAGCAGGTATCTATGAACAGTTACTTACTGTTAAATAGTATAAATTAACAATGCAATAGTATTAAAATGAGCACAAACTCCCAAAATATGTTGGAGTTTGTGCTATTTTAAGTGTACGAATTTTGTATGATATGTAGGTCATGTGCTGTACTCATTTAAATTTCTTTTTAAAAATAGATTACAAATGTAGCCTAAATGAATTTAATTTGTAAACTGACTTTATATCGATTTACTTTATAATGATTTTATAAAGGAGTACGATATATGAACACAGATTATCTATTTTTAAAATTACGTTTCTCAGGACTGTCCACACAGCAAATACATCGGTTATTTAAATTTAAAAGCAATTTTCTGTCATATACTAAGCGTGAACAACAAAAGATACTAAAACTATATTTATCAACTACCAAATCTCAAAAGAAATATCAAATATATCATGATTTTGTTAACTATCACATTGATGCTATACTGATGCAATTATATAAATGGAATATTAATTTTATTGGAATTAACCATCCATCTTATCCAAATTTACTTCGTGAAATACATGATCCCCCATTCATACTTTTTTATAAAGGAAATATCGCGTTAACTGCACGTGACCAAACCCTTGCAATTGTTGGCTCTAGACATGCTACTGATTATACAAGGGATGCTCTGAAATTCCTTTTTCCTTCATTTAAAAAGAAGAATTTAACTATCGTTTCTGGATTAGCAGAAGGTGCAGACCAAGTAGCACATCAATACGCTATAGAAAATCATATGGCAGCTATTGCAGTGTTAGCCTTTGGCCACCTTAATCATTATCCAAAATCAACACAAAAAATAAGGGAACAGTTAGAACAAACAGGGTTAGTCATCAGTGAATATCTGCCTTATCAAAAACCGCTTAAACACCATTTTCCAGAAAGAAATAGATTGATTAGTGGTCTTTCAAAAGGTGTATTGATAACAGAGTCTACAATTAAAAGTGGTACTTTAATTACAACAAATTGCGCTTTAGAACAAAACAGAGAGGTATATGTTTTACCAGGGTCAATGTTTAATGATATGACAATGGGCAACCTAATGAGTGCACAAGATGGCGCGAAAATTGTAATATCACCGAAAGATATCATAGATGATTTTGGCTAAAATTGATATCAATAAATTTGTACGAGAACACTTTTGATTTGAAAAAAGATGTGAATAATCGGTGTCTTTTCCAATATTTAAACCTAAATATGCCTTTGTTTAAATGAATTTAAAATTAAAAACATTGACAAAAACAAAATAGACCGTTTATCATTTATCTTTGTAATTAGAAATGCAAGGGGGTAACTACTTTGGCAGAAAATTTAGTCATAGTTGAATCGCCTGCAAAAGCTAAAACCATTGAAAAATATTTAGGTAAAAAATATAAAGTTATCGCATCTATGGGGCATGTAAGAGATTTGCCAAGAAGCCAAATGGGCGTAGATGTAGAAAATGACTATGAACCCAAATATATTACTATACGCGGCAAGGGTCCTGTTGTTAAGGAATTAAAAAAACATGCTAAGAAAGCAAAAAATATATTCTTAGCAAGTGACCCCGATCGTGAAGGTGAGGCAATTGCTTGGCATTTAGCGAATATATTAAATTTAGAAGACTCAACTGAAAATAGAGTAGTATTTAATGAAATAACAAAAGATGCAGTAAAACAAAGTTTTAAACATCCAAGAGGTATAGAAATGGAACTCGTGGATGCACAAAAGGCTAGAAGAATTTTAGACCGTTTAGTAGGTTATAATATTTCTCCTGTTTTATGGAAGAAAGTTAAAAAAGGACTTTCTGCGGGTCGCGTACAATCAGTCGCTTTAAGATTAGTCATAGATCGTGAAAACGAAATCAGAAATTTCAAGCCAGAAGAATATTGGAAAATAGAAGGGGAATTTAGATATAAAAAATCAAAATTTAGCGCTAAATTCTTACATTATAAAAACAAACCATATAAATTAACTAATAAAAATGAAGTTGAGACGATTACATCACAGCTTGACGGAGATCAATTTGAAGTTACAAAAGTAACGAAAAAAGAAAAGACACGTTATCCTGCAAATCCATTTACGACTTCAACACTACAACAAGAAGCTGCAAGAAAATTGAATTTCAAAGCGCGTAAAACAATGATGCTTGCTCAACAATTATATGAAGGTATCGACTTGAAAAAACAAGGCACAGTTGGTTTAATCACTTATATGCGTACAGATTCTACAAGAATTTCTGAACAAGCCAAGAGTGAAGCTAAGGGTTATATTCAAGATACTTATGGTGATGAATATACTTCAAATCGTAAATCTAAAGGTCAAGGAGACCAAGATGCCCACGAAGCTATTAGACCATCTAGTACTTTGCGTACACCTAGCGAAATGAAAAATTATTTAACTAGGGATCAATATAGATTATATAAATTAATTTGGGAGCGTTTTGTTGCAAGTCAAATGGCACCAGCTATTTTAGATACGGTAGCATTAGACTTAACACAAAATGATTTGAAATTTAGAGCAAATGGACAAACGATTAAGTTCAAAGGTTTTATGACTTTATATGTAGAAACAAAAGATGATGGAGATGAAGGTAAAGAAAATAAATTGCCTAATATAAAAGAAGGTGAAATGGTTACAGCAACAAATATTGAACCTTCACAACATTTTACACAACCTCCACCACGTTATACCGAAGCAAGATTAGTAAAAACCTTGGAAGAAATGAAAATAGGGCGTCCATCAACTTATGCACCTACAATTGATACAATTCAAAAAAGGAACTACGTAAAAAATGAAAGTAAGCGCTTTGTTCCTACCGAATTAGGTGAAATTGTTCATGAACAAGTTAAAGAATACTTCCCTGAAATTATTGATGTAGACTTTACAGTTAATATGGAGACATTACTCGATAAAGTTGCAGAAGGTGAGATAGCATGGAAAAAAGTTATTTCAGATTTCTATAATAGCTTTAAGCAAGATGTTGAACGTGCAGAAGAAGAAATGGAAAAAATAGAAATTAAGGACGAACCTGCTGGAGAAGATTGTGAAGTTTGCGGTGCACCTATGGTTATCAAAATGGGTCGATATGGTAAATTTATGGCATGTTCTAACTTCCCTGATTGTAGAAATACTAAAGCAATCGTCAAAACTATTGGTGTGACTTGCCCTAAATGTAAAGAGGGCGATGTCGTTGAACGTAAGTCTAAGAAAAATCGTATCTTCTATGGTTGTTCTAAATATCCTGAATGTGATTTTGTAACTTGGGATAAACCAATCGGACGTGATTGTCCAAAATGTGAACACTATTTAGTTGAGAAAAGACAAGGGCGTAAAAGTCAGGTTATTTGCTCAAACTGTGATTACAAAGAAGAAGAACAAAAATAACAATTATATATAAATTGATTATTAGGAAAAGAAAGTATTTTTTTAATAATATTTAGCAACTTACGATTCATATTTATAATGTAGAAATATGTTATTAAACTTATAAATTAGTATCGTAGTTGCTATTTTTTTGTATAGGAGGATAATATATGATTCAAATTGTCAATGTTGTAGGAGCTGGTTTAGCTGGCTCAGAAGCCGCTTATCAATTAGCGCAAAGAGGCATAAAAGTAAATTTAATTGAAATGAGGCCGGTTAAACAAACTCCAGCACATCATACAGATAAATTTGCTGAATTAGTATGTTCCAATTCATTACGTGGCAATGCGCTAACTAATGCCGTGGGTGTATTGAAAGAAGAAATGCGCCGAATGGATTCACTCATTATAACTGCAGCAGATAAAGCACGTGTTCCCGCTGGTGGAGCACTTGCTGTAGATAGACATGATTTTGCAGGTTATATTACAGAAACGTTGAAAAATCACCCGAACGTAACTGTAATGAATGAAGAAATTAACACTATACCTGATGGATATACGATTATTGCTACTGGTCCGCTTACGACAGATCAATTAGCACAAGAAATTGTTGATGTAACAGGTAAAAATCAGCTATATTTTTATGATGCTGCAGCACCGATTGTTGAAAAAGACAGTATTGACATGAATAAAGTTTATCTAAAGTCACGTTATGATAAGGGTGAAGCGGCTTATTTAAATTGTCCAATGACCGAAGAAGAGTTTAATAGATTTTATGATGCTATATTAGCAGCAGAGGTCGCACCTGTGAATGAATTCGAAAAAGAAAAATATTTTGAGGGTTGTATGCCATTTGAAGTAATGGCAGCACGTGGCCGTAAAACGTTATTGTTTGGTCCGATGAAACCAGTTGGCTTGGAAGATCCTAAGACTGGTGAAATGCCTTATGCTGTTGTACAATTACGTCAAGACGATGCTGCTGGTACTTTGTATAATTTAGTAGGGTTTCAAACTCATCTAAAATGGGGTGCACAAAAAGAAGTGCTTAGATTGATACCGGGTTTAGAAAATGTAGAAATCGTTAGATATGGTGTCATGCATAGAAACACATTTATTAATTCTCCTGATGTACTTACAGAGACTTATGAATTAAAAGGAAAAGAAACACTTCACTTTGCTGGCCAAATGACTGGTGTAGAGGGTTATGTAGAAAGTGCGGCAAGTGGTTTGATTGCTGGTATCAACGTAGCACATAAAATTAAAAATAGAGGAAAGGTTATTTTCCCAAGAGAAACGATGTTAGGTAGCATGGCTTATTATATTGCTCATGCAAAAAATGAAAAAAACTTCCAGCCGATGAATGCTAATTTTGGTTTGCTACCAGTTTTAGATGAAAAAATTAAAGATAAAAAAATAAGATATGAACAACTCGCTCATAGAGCTTTATCATATTTGGACAACTTTAAAGAAACATTATGATTTTAATATAATGAAAAAGTGATTCAGAAAATTAAAAAAAGTTTTTCTCAATTTAATAGTTATGTTTCGCAGTTCCCTCCACCGATATGCTACAATTTATATCGATGGAGGGGTTTTTATTGGAAGAAATCCAACAAGCTTATTTATATATGCTTAAAGTAGAACGGCATTTTTCAGATCATACATTGAAGTCATATCATGATGATTTAGAACAATTTAATGATTTTTTAAATCAAGAGTATTTAAGCTTAGCTAATTTTGAATATAAAGATGCGAGAAATTACCTGAGCTTTTTATATTCAAAAAACTTGAAAAGAACATCAGTTTCTCGTAAAATTTCTACGCTGAGAAGTTTTTATGAATATTGGATGGTACAAGATGAAAGTGTCATAAATCCATTTATACAATTAGTTCATCCAAAAAAAGAACAGTATTTGCCACATTTCTTTTATGAAGAAGAAATGGAAGCATTATTTAAAACAGTAGAGCAAGATTTAAAAAAAGGTTTAAGAGATCGTGTTATTTTGGAACTTTTATATGCAACTGGCATTAGAGTTTCAGAGTTAGTAAATATCAAAGAACAAGATTTGGACATGAATTTACCAGGTGTTAAAGTTCTAGGTAAGGGTGGTAAAGAAAGGTTTATTCCTTTCGGCGAATTTTGTAAACAGAGCATTGAACATTACTTAGAAACATTTAGTCCCAAAAAAAATACCGAACACGATTATTTGTTAGTTAATATGAACGGTGCGCCTATCACTGAGCGTGGCGTTCGTTATGTGTTGAATGATGTAGTGAAACGAACTGCAGGCGTGACAGATATACACCCGCATAAATTAAGACATACGTTTGCTACACATATGTTAAATCAAGGCGCTGACTTAAGAACAGTGCAATCGTTATTAGGACATGTCAATTTATCGACGACAGGTCGTTATACACATGTTACGAATGAGCAGCTTAAAAAAGTATATTTAAATGCACATCCTCGTGCAAAGAAGGAGAATTAATATATGAGTACATCTATTCATGCGACAACTATTTTCGCAGTACAACATAATGGACATTCGGCAATGGCTGGTGATGGTCAAGTAACACTTGGAGAACAAGTTATTATGAAAAAAACTGCTAGAAAAGTTCGACGCTTATATAATGATAAAGTGTTAGCTGGATTCGCAGGCAGTGTGGCAGATGCATTTACATTGTTTGAAAAATTTGAGACAAAATTACAACAGTTTAGTGGTAATTTGGAAAGAGCCGCTGTCGAATTAGCACAAGAATGGAGAGGCGATAAACAGCTAAGACAACTGGAAGCAATGCTTATTGTTATGGATAAAGAGTCCATCCTTGTCGTGAGTGGTACAGGAGAAGTGATCGCACCAGATGATGATTTGATTGCAATTGGATCAGGTGGTAATTATGCACTAAGTGCAGGTAGAGCATTAAAACGTCATGCGACTGATTTAAGCGCACGTGAAATGGCTTATGAAAGTTTGAAAGTTGCATCAGATATTTGCGTATTTACGAATGACCAAATCGTAGTAGAAGAACTTTAAAAATTCATGTTTTAAAGTAAGTAGAAATAACAAAAACTGAAAATTTATGAAATAAATATATAATAAATGACAAGTTTTTGAAGAAAATATAGTAACGGAGGTATTTATCTTATGGAGTCGAATGGTATTAAATTAACGCCAAAAGATATCGTTTCAAAACTTAACGAATATATAGTCGGTCAAGATGACGCTAAACGTAAGGTAGCAGTAGCATTAAGAAATAGATATAGACGTAGCTTGCTTTCTGATGAAGAGAAACAAGAAATTGCACCTAAAAATATTTTAATGATTGGACCAACTGGTGTAGGGAAAACAGAAATTGCGAGACGTATGGCTAAAGTGGTTGGCGCTCCTTTTATTAAAGTAGAAGCCACGAAATTTACAGAAGTAGGTTATGTTGGTCGTGATGTTGAGAGTATGGTTAGAGACTTAGTTGACATTGCTGTTAGATTAGTTAAAGATCAAAAGAAAGCGTTAGTTAAAGATGAAGCGAGAAATAAAGTAAACGAAAAATTAATTAAACTTTTAGTACCAAGTATGAAGAAAAAAGCGAATAGCAGTAATAGTAATAATCCCTTAGAGTCTCTTTTTGGTGGAGCAATACCAAATTTTGGTCAAAATAATGAAGATGATGAAGAAGATACACCAACAGAAGAAATCAAAACAAAGCGTTCTGAAATCAAACAACAATTATTAAATGGTGAACTTGAAGAAGAAAAAGTGAGATTAAAAGTCGAGCAAGACCCAGGTGCCTTAGGTATGTTAGGAACAAATCAAAATCAACAAATGCAAGATATGATGAACCAACTTATGCCTAAGAAAAAAGTGGAAAGAGAAGTACCAGTCAAAACAGCTCGAAATATTTTGACAGATGAATATGCTGATGAACTGATTGATCAAGAAACTGCCAACCAAGAAGCGATTGAGCTAGCTGAACAAATGGGAATCATTTTTATTGATGAAATAGATAAAGTGGCTACAAACAATCAAAATTCAGGTCAAGACGTATCACGGCAAGGTGTTCAAAGAGACATTTTACCTATACTTGAAGGTAGCATGGTTCAAACCAAATATGGTACTGTTAATACTGAACATATGCTATTCATTGGCGCAGGAGCATTTCATGTTTCAAAACCAAGTGATTTAATACCTGAATTACAAGGTCGTTTCCCAATTCGTGTTGAATTAGAAAGCCTATCTGTGGAAGACTTTGTAAGCATTTTAACAGAACCTAAATTATCATTAATTAAACAGTATGAAGCGCTACTTCAAACAGAACAAGTAACAGTTAATTTCACTGAAGATGCGATTAAACGTCTGGCAGAAATTGCTTTTCAAGTTAATCAGGATACAGATAATATTGGCGCGCGTAGATTGTACACAATACTTGAAAAAATGTTAGAAGATTTATCGTTTGAAGCACCGAGCATGCCACATGCCGTTGTAGATATCACACCTCAATATGTTGATGATAAGTTGAAATCTATTTCAACAAATAAAGATTTAAGTGCATTTATTTTATAATATAAACAAAAAGGAGAAGTAATATGAGCTTATTATCAAAAACAAGAGAATTAAATACACTTTTGCAAAAGCACAAAGGAATCGCTGTAGACTTTAAAGACGTCGCACAAACAATAAGTAGTGTAACAGTGACAAATGTTTTTATTGTGTCAAGAAAAGGTAAAATTTTAGGATCAAGTTTAAATGAATTGTTAAAAAACGAACGTATTATTCAAATGTTAGAAAATAGACATATACCTGTAGAATATACAGACAAGTTAATGGATGTAAAAGAAACGAAATCTAACATTGGTATTGATAATGTACTTTCAGTTTTCCCACCTGAAAATGAAGATGTATTTAAAGATAGTAAGTCAACTATCTTTCCAATACTAGGTGGAGGAGAAAGACTAGGTACGTTAGTGCTTGGGCGTGTACAAGACGATTTTTCTGAAAATGATCTCGTTTTAGGTGAGTACGCAGCTACAGTTATTGGTATGGAAATTCTGCGTGAAAAACATAATGAAGTTGAACAAGAAGCAAGAGATAAAGCTGCAATTAATATGGCAATCAATTCGTTATCATACTCAGAAAGCGAAGCCATTGAACATATTTTTGAAGAGCTAGGTGGTAAAGAAGGCTTGCTAATTGCGTCTAAAGTAGCTGACAGAGTTGGTATTACACGTTCTGTGATTGTTAATGCATTGCGTAAGTTAGAAAGTGCAGGAGTTATTGAATCACGTTCATTAGGCATGAAAGGTACGTTTATTAAAGTTAAAAAAGAAAAATTCTTAGATGAATTAGATAGAATAAAATAAAACGTATAATAACTAATTTATGCATTTGGTATTTACACTATTCACATCATTTTGTATATCCATGCGATATGCGTTGATTAGATAAATATGTAAAAAATAAATACAATGTCATTTTTAAACTTAAGCATCTCATACTGTAGTGGAATCGTGTTATCTGAATTTGTAAAAATACAAATTCAGACCATGCCATTATGAATGAGAAATTATAAGCAGAACTATTGCTTTATATGTATGAATATGATATATTTATTCACGGCTATTAAGCCAATACGCACATAAAGAGTGGAAGTATAAAGGGTGCGATAACTTATTATCGTGTTTATATGAGCTTTTTATGGAGGTAAAAAACCAATAGGAGGATTTTATTTATGGCAGTAATTTCAATGAAACAATTACTAGAAGCAGGTGTTCACTTCGGTCACCAAACACGCCGTTGGAACCCAAAAATGAAAAGATACATCTTCACTGAAAGAAACGGTATCTACATTATCGATTTACAAAAAACAGTGAAGAAAGTAGAAGAAGCTTACAACTTTATTAAACAAATTTCAGAAGATGGCGGAAAAGTTTTATTCGTTGGTACGAAAAAACAAGCACAAGAATCAGTGAAAGCTGAAGCAGAACGTGCTGGTCAATTTTATGTTAACCAAAGATGGTTAGGTGGAATTTTAACTAACTATAAAACAATTTCAAAACGTATCAAACGTATTTCTGAAATTGAAAAAATGGAAGAAGATGGC
Source organism: Staphylococcus sp. FSL W8-0271 (assembly GCF_038006605.1). Lineage (NCBI taxonomy): Bacteria > Bacillati > Bacillota > Bacilli > Caryophanales > Staphylococcaceae > Staphylococcus > Staphylococcus sp. FSL W8-0271. The sequence goes on along the minus strand of NZ_JBBOVM010000001.1, from coordinate 1,612,435 downwards.
TTATTCGAAGTATTACCTAAAAAAGAAGTAGTAGAACTTAGAAAAGAATATGACCGTTTAATTAAATTCTTAGGCGGAATTCGTGATATGAAATCTATGCCTCAAGCATTATTTGTAGTTGACCCTCGTAAAGAGCGCAACGCAATTGCTGAAGCACGTAAATTACACATCCCAATCGTTGGTATTGTGGATACTAACTGTGATCCAGATGAGATCGATTATGTTATCCCTGCAAACGATGATGCTATCCGTGCCGTTAAATTATTAACTGGTAAAATGGCAGATGCAATCTTAGAAGGTCAACAAGGTGTATCAAATGAAGAAGTAGCAGCTGAACAAAACATTGATTTAAATGAATCAAAAGAAGAAGCTACTGAAGCAGAAACAACTGAAGAAAACACTTCTGTTGAATCAAACTAAGAATAATGTAAAATGGGTGATAAGATATATAAGCTTATCACCTTTTTTTAAAATAAATATATTAAAATTCATTAAATAATGGAGGAATATGAAATGGCAATTTCAGCTAAACTTGTAAAAGAATTACGTGAAAAAACTGGCGCTGGTATGATGGATTGTAAAAAAGCGTTGACAGAAACTGATGGTGATATTGATAAAGCTATTGATTACCTACGTGAAAAAGGTATTGCAAAAGCAGCTAAAAAAGCTGACCGTATCGCTGCAGAAGGACTAGTACATGTAGAAGAAAGAGGAAATGAAGCAGCAATCGTAGAAATTAATTCAGAAACTGACTTCGTAGCACGTAACGAAGGTTTCCAAGAATTAGTAAAAGAAATTGCTATCCAAGTGTTAGATAGTAAAGTAGATACTGTTGAAGCTTTATTAGAATCTGAATTAGCTGACGGTAAAACTGTAGATCAACGCATGAAAGAAGCAATCTCTACAATCGGTGAAAAATTAAGTATCCGTCGTTTTGCAGTTAGAACAAAATCAGATAATGATGCATTTGGTTCATATTTACACATGGGTGGACGTATCGGTGTATTAACAGTTGTTGAAGGTACTACTGATAGTGATGCTGCTAAAGATGTAGCTATGCATATTGCTGCGATTAACCCTAAATATGTTTCATCTGAACAAGTAAGTGAAGATGAAATAGCTCATGAAAAAGAAGTATTGAAACAACAAGCTTTAAACGAAGGAAAACCAGAAAAAATCGTTGAGAAAATGGTTGAAGGTCGTTTACGTAAATATTTACAAGAAATTTGTGCAGTTGACCAAAACTTTGTTAAAGATCCTGATCAAACAGTTGAAGCTTTCTTAAAATCAAAAGGTGGAAAACTAGTTGACTTCGTACGTTATGAAGTAGGCGAAGGTATGGAAAAACGTGAAGAAAACTTTGCTGACGAAGTAAAAGGACAAATGAAATAATTTTTCATAGTTTGAACAAGAAAGAAGACACCTTTTTGTGCTCCATATGAAAGACTTACTTTTATATTGGAAGTTCTACTGTGTCTTCTTTACTTGTATCAAATACATATTTTCACAATAGAGAGGATAAGACAATGGCTCAAACTTCTAAATATAAACGTGTCGTTTTAAAATTAAGTGGTGAAGCACTAGCAGGTGAAGACGGATTCGGCATTAATCCGATAATTATTAAAAGTGTTGCTCAACAAGTAGCTGAGGTAGCAAAAATGGATTGTGAAATTGCAGTGATTGTTGGCGGAGGTAATATCTGGAGAGGTAAAACTGGTAGTGACCTTGGTATGGATCGTGGCACAGCCGATTATATGGGCATGTTGGCTACTGTTATGAACGCTTTAGCACTTCAAGATAGCTTAGAACAATTAGAGTGTGATACACGTGTGTTAACTTCTATAGAGATGAAACAAGTTGCAGAACCTTATATTCGTCGTCGTGCAATTAGACACTTAGAGAAAAAACGAGTTGTGATATTTGCAGCTGGCATAGGTAATCCATACTTCTCAACTGACACAACTGCAGCTCTGCGTGCTGCTGAAGTAGAAGCTGATGTTATCTTAATGGGCAAAAATAATGTTGATGGTGTTTATTCTGCAGATCCTAAAAAAGATGAAAATGCAGTTAAATATGAACATTTAACACATATTCAAATGTTACAAGAAGGATTACAAGTCATGGACTCAACAGCATCTTCTTTCTGTATGGATAACAATATTCCATTGAATGTGTTCTCTATTACAGAAGAAGGAAATATTAAACGTGCTGTAATGGGTGAAAAAATAGGAACATTAATTACAAAATAATTTAGAGGTGTATAATATGAGTGACATAATTAATGACACGAAAACAAAGATGAGAAAATCAATTGATAGTCTTTCAAGAGAATTAGCCAACATTAGTGCTGGTAGAGCAAATTCAAACCTTTTAAACGGTGTTACGGTTGATTATTATGGGGCACCAACACCTATACAACAACTTGCTAGTATCAGTGTGCCAGAAGCACGTCTTTTAGTCATTTCACCATACGATAAATCATCAGTGGCTAATGTTGAAAAAGCAATTAATGCAGCAAACTTAGGTGTGAATCCATCTAGTGATGGTGAAGTAATCCGTATCAGCGTGCCTGCATTAACAGAAGAACGTCGTAAAGAACTTGTAAAAGAAGTTAAAAAAATTGGCGAAGATTCTAAAGTTGCAGTTAGAAATGTGCGTCGCGATTCTAATGACGAGCTTAAAAAGCAAGAGAAAAATGGTGACATCACTGAAGATGACCTAAGAACTCAAACAAATGAAGTTCAAAAAATAACTGACGATTCTATCAATGACATTGATAAATTATTAGAAGAAAAAGAACAAGATATTATGTCAGTATAAGCATGGTAATTATGATATGAATTTTTGTGAGTAAATAGCTATCTTTTAGTTGTTTGATATTGAAAATAAAGCATATTATAAATTTATCTGAACTGTATCAAATCAGACTTTGGTACAGTTTTTTTATTTGTTTATTCATTGCGCTTATCTAGTATGATAAAATGATAGATAATTGCATTTAGAAGCTAATATAAAAAGCAGAGATGATAACGCTCGGAGGAAATACCATGTTTAAAAAGCTAAACAAGAAAAAAAACCAGCCTAACGCATCCAACATTGACTTGGATTTACATAGTGTACCTAATCATATAGCAATTATTATGGATGGCAATGGACGCTGGGCTAAACAAAGAAAGCTGCCTAGAATAAAAGGACATTACCAAGGTATGCAAACAATCAAAAAAATAACTAAAGAAGCTAGTGATTTAGGTATTAAATATTTAACGTTGTATGCATTTTCAACTGAAAATTGGACTAGACCTAAAAATGAAGTTAATTATATTATGAACCTACCAGTTAATTTCTTAAAAACCTTTTTACCAGAATTAATAGAAAATAATGTTAAAGTAGAAACCATTGGTTTTTTAAATGATTTACCAACTGCAACACTTGAAGCTATAAATAAAGCAAAAGACCAAACCAAAGATAATACGGGTTTAAAACTGATTTTTGCAATTAATTATGGCGGACGTGCTGAAATTGTCCATAGTTTAAAGTCAATTTATGAAAAATTATCTTCTGAAGGGTTATCCAGTGAACATATTACAGAACAACTGATTAACGAACATTTAATGACCCACCATTATCCTGATCCAGACCTTTTAATTAGAACCTCAGGTGAACAACGAATTAGTAACTTTCTTATCTGGCAAGTATCTTACAGTGAATTTATATTCAATGAAAAATTTTGGCCAGATTTTGACAAAGAAGAATTAATAAACTGTATTAAAATTTATCAATCTCGTCAAAGACGTTTTGGGGGATTATAGATAGTTAGGAGAATAGTATGAAAGTTAGAACTTTAACAGCAATAATAGCACTTATTGTTTTTCTACCTGTATTATTAAAGGGTGGCCTTGTACTAATGCTTTTTTCATATTTATTAGCGTTTATAGGTCTCAAAGAATTGTTGAATATGAATATGATAAAGTTCTTATCCATCCCAGGAATTATAAGTGCATTAGGAATTTTAATTATTATGATACCGCAAGAGGCAGGTACATGGGTAAATGATTTACAATTAAAATCTTTGATAGCAATGAGTTTTATTTTATTAAGTTATACTGTGCTATCTAAAAATAGATTTAGTTTTATGGATGCTGCTTTTTGCTTAATGTCTATAGCTTATGTAGGCATAGGTTTTATGTATCTTTATGAAACAAGATCAGAGGGATTACATTACATATTGTTAGCTTTCTTAATTGTGTGGTCTACTGATACTGGTGCATACATTTTTGGTAGATTAATGGGCAAACATAAATTATGGCCTGTAATCAGTCCTAATAAAACAATTGAAGGATTTATAGGTGGTATTATTTGTAGTTTGATCGTTCCACTTATAATGATGATGTTTATAGACTTTAACATTGCAATATGGTTATTGCTATTATGTACAGTTATTTTGAGTATGTTTGGGCAACTAGGAGATTTAGTGGAGTCAGGTTTTAAACGCCATTTTGGTGTGAAGGATTCTGGACGCATTTTACCGGGTCATGGCGGTATATTAGACCGATTCGATAGTTTTATGTTTGTTTTACCATTATTAAATATATTCTTAATTTAAGTGATTTTGAAAGAAATGATATGCTTTTAAAATTGTATAATTGAAAAATAAAAGGAGTTATTAATTTAAATGCTGATGATTGATCATATGAGACATTTAAATTTTTAACTCCTTTTCATAAGTTTATAAAATGAATCGTATATATTTTAAGAGGTAAGTCGTGAAAATTTATTATACTGTATAAAGTTACGTGTATCAGTCGGTAGTGTTATGTTATAATTTTATAATCAAAAGCATTAAATTTCTTGTATATTATAATAATATAAAATAATGGAACAATCTTACGGAAAATATGAGGTGTATCAATTTGAGTTTTCTAGTGACAATTATTTCTTTTATAATCGTATTTGGTGTTCTTGTAACAGTTCATGAATACGGTCATATGTTTTTTGCAAAAAGAGCTGGCATTATGTGTCCAGAATTTGCAATTGGAATGGGGCCAAAAATTTTCAGTTTCAGAAAAAATGAAACTTTATATACCATTCGTTTATTGCCAGTTGGAGGGTATGTAAGAATGGCAGGTGACGGGTTGGAAGAACCTCCCGTTCAACCAGGTATGCATGTAAAGATAAAATTAAATGATAAAGATGAAATCACACACATCATTTTAGATGATCAACATAAATTCCAACAAATTGAAGCAATGGAAGTTAAGCAATGTGATTTTAAAGAAGATTTATATATAGAAGGTGTAACTGCATATGATCAGCAAAGACATCATTATCAGATTGCTGACAAAGCTTACTTTGTTGAAAATGGTAGTTTAATTCAAATTGCTCCTAAAAACCGACAATTCACACACAAAAAACCTTATCAAAAATTCTTAACACTGTTTGCGGGTCCATTATCTAACTTCTTACTTACATTAGTATTATTTATTGGCTTGGCTTATTATCAAGGTACTCCAACAAATACAGTTGATAAAGTTGCGCAAGATAGTCCAGCAGCACACGCTGGCTTAAAAACAGGTGATACTATCGTGAAAATTGATGACCAATCTATCGATAGTAAATCTGATATAGATCAAGCGATGTCGCAGGTTAAAGACAAAAAGACGCAAATTAAAGTAGAACGGGATGGCAAAACAGAAAACTTACAAGTAAAACCTAAAAAATATGAACAAAAAGTAACTAAAACACATTCAGAAACTAAATATTTATTAGGTTATACTCCTTCTATTGAACATACTTTATTTAAACCAATTGTATCTGGTGTAGAACGTTCATTAGTAGCTGGAAAACTGATTTTTACTGCGATTTTAAGTATGATTGCGAGCATTTTTACAGGTCAATTTTCATTTGATATGTTAAATGGTCCTGTCGGTATTTACCATACGGTTGATTCTGTTGTTAAAACAGGCATCATCAATTTAATTTCTTGGACAGCATTGCTCAGTGTCAATTTAGGTTTGATGAATTTATTACCAGTTCCAGCACTTGATGGCGGACGTATCTTATTCGTTATATATGAAGCGATTTTCAGAAAGCCATTAAACAAAAAAGCAGAAACTACCATTATTGCGATTGGTGCAGTATTTGTCTTAATTGTTATGGTCTTAGTGACATGGAATGACATTCAACGTTATTTCTTATAAAAGGAGAGAGCATGTAAATGAAACAATCTAAAGTATTTATACCAACGATGAAAGAAGTACCGGCTGCAGCCGAAGCTTTAAGTCATAGACTTTTGCTAAAAGCAGGATTAATTAAACAAAGTACGAGTGGCATATATAGCTATTTACCGTTAGCTGCAAAAGTTTTGAATAACATTGAAACAATTGTAAGACAAGAAATGGAACGTATCGAGGCTGTGGAAATTTTAATGCCAGCGTTACAAAAAGCAGAACTATGGGAAGAATCAGGTCGTTGGAATGCATATGGTCCAGAACTAATGCGTTTAAAAGATAGACATGGCCGTGAGTTTGCACTTGGGCCAACACATGAAGAGCTTATAACGTCTGTGATAAGAGATGAGCTTAAATCATATAAACAATTACCACTTACTTTATTCCAAATACAATCTAAGTTTAGAGATGAAAAACGTCCGCGTTTTGGACTGTTACGTGGTCGTGAATTTATTATGAAAGACGCATATTCGTTTCATGCAGATGAAGCTTCTTTAGATGAAACATACCAAGATATGTATCACGCATATGATCGCATATTTAAACGTGTCGGAATTAATGCACGACCAGTAGTTGCAGATTCAGGTGCTATTGGTGGAAGCCATACACACGAATTTATGGCTTTAAGTGAAATTGGTGAAGACACAATTGTGTATAGTGAAAATAGTGATTATGCTGCCAATATTGAAAAAGCTGAGGTTGTATATCATCCTAATGAAAAACATGATGATGTAGCGCCATTAACAAAAATAGAAACACCTCAAGTACATACAGCACAAGCATTAGCAACATTTTTAGAAAAGCCATTAGATGAAATTACAAAATCTATGGTATTTAATGTCGATGGTGAATTTATTATGGTACTTGTACGCGGTCACCATGAAATTAATGATGTGAAATTAAAAGCATTCTTTGGTACTGATCACATCGAATTAGCAACAGAAGATGAAATTAAAAATTTATTAGGTGCATCTCCTGGTTCACTTGGACCAATTTTTGATAAAAACATCAAAGTATATGCAGATAACTTTATAAAAGATTTAAATAACATTGTTGTAGGTGCTAACGAAGATGGTTACCATTTATTGAATGCAAATGTAGGGCGTGACTTTGAAATAGAAGCGTATGGTGACTTTAGATTTATTTTAGAAGGTGAAGCTTTAGCTGATGGATCAGGTGTCGCTAAATTTGCTGAAGGAATTGAAGTCGGGCAAGTATTTAAACTGGGTACAAAATATTCAGAAGCAATGAATGCAACATTTTTAGATAATCAAGGCAAGGCTAAACCTTTATTAATGGGATGTTATGGTATAGGTATTTCTAGAACTTTAAGTGCGATTGTTGAACAAAATAACGATGAAAATGGTATTATATGGCCTAAATCAGTAACGCCATTTGATTTACACTTAATTACAATCAACCCTAAAAAAGAAGAACAACGCGAATTGGCCGATCAACTATATACACAATTAAAAGAAACATACGATGTACTCTATGATGACCGTAAGGAACGTGCAGGTGTTAAATTTAATGATGCTGATTTAATTGGGTTACCAATTAGAGTAGTGGTTGGTAAAAATGCTGCAGAAGGTATCGTAGAAGTTAAACGACGTGATACAGGTAAAAGTGAAGATGTTCAAATTGATAACTTAAATCGTTATATTAATGACTTATACCTAAGTATATAAGTCAGCAATTTACTTTAAAAAAGTAATTGCTATGACATATGATGTTAAAAATGATATGTATGTTAAACAATTAATAGCAAAGATAATTTATAACAATAAATATGTTTGTATACAGGTATTGTTGAATGTTTAAAATTAACCTGTAATTTGGTAAATAATCGCCTTATATAGGGGAGCGGGAAAGCGAAATCGAATGAGTCATATTTGATTTCATTTCCGCTCTTATTTATTATTAGTAACCATATTGTAAAAGTAGTAGAGTTTAAGTATTAGAAATTAATGCTTTTCCGTTATAAGATAGATAATGTAAAAAATACATACGCGACAGTTAAAGCAATGATTTGAAATAGTAACGTAGTGTAATTAATAGTAAGGTGGTTATCGTCATGTCAATGACAAATCAAGAAAAATTTAAGGTCTTAGCTGATCAAATTAAAATTGCAGATCATTTGGATTCAGAAATTTTAGCACAAAGTGAATTAACGCGTGTAGATGTTAAAACAACTGATCGTATTTGGGTATTTCAGATAACATTTCCATATTTTTTACCTATAGAAGATTATCTGTTATTTATGAATGCAATTACTGAAGAATTTAAAACAATTGCCAAAGTTGATTGCAATTTTACAATTACGAATAAAGTGAATCAAGATGAATATGCCTTGAAATACTTTAGTTATTGTATTGATCAAACGCAATTATCACCAAAAGTAAAAGGTCAGTTGAAGCAAAAGCGCTTAATTATGTCAGGTGATGTTCTCAAAGTCATGTGTCAGAATGATATAGAACGTGATCATTTTGATAAAGCTTGCAATGGGAGTTTGATTAAAGCATTTCAACAATGTGGATTTGCAATCAGTAGTATCATTTTTGAAACTGATCACACTTCAAATGGGGACGATTTAGCCTCATTAGAGGCACATATTCAACAAGAAGATGAAAAAAGTGCTCGTGAAGCTACTGAAAAATTAGAAAAGATGCGCGCTGAAAAAGCCAAGCAACAAGATAATAACGAAAGTGCTGTAGCAAAATGTCAAATCGGTAAACCGATTCAAATAGAAAATGTAAAACCTATAGAATCGATTATCGAAGAAGAATTTAAAGTTGCGGTAGAAGGTGTTATCTTTGATATTAATTTAAAAGAATTGAAAAGTGGACGCCATATTGTTGAATTAAAAGTTACAGATTATACTGATTCATTAGTGCTGAAAATGTTCACTAGAAAAAATAAAGATGATTTAGCTCATTTTAAAGCGCTCAGTGTTGGTAAATGGGTGCGAGCACAAGGTCGAATAGAAGAAGACACATTCGTACGTGACTTAGTAATGATGATGTCTGATATTGAAGAAATAAAAAAAGCAGTTAAACAAGACAAAGCAGATGAGAAACGCGTAGAATTTCACTTGCATTCATCCATGAGTCAGATGGATGGCATTCCAAATATAAGCGCATATGTAGATCAAGCAGCCAAATGGGGCCATAAAGCGATTGCAATTACTGATCATAATGTGGTTCAAGCATTTCCAGATGCGCATGCTGCAGCTGAAAAAAATAATATTAAAATGATATATGGTATGGAAGGCATGTTGGTTGATGATGGTGTGCCCATAGCTTATAAGCCACAAGATATTGATTTAAAAACTGCAACATATGTTGTTTTTGACGTTGAAACAACAGGTTTATCTAATCAATATGATAAAATTATCGAACTCGCAGCTGTAAAAGTAAGAGAAGGAGAAATCATTGATAAGTTTGAACGTTTTAGTAATCCACATGAACGTTTATCTGAAACAATCAAGAATTTAACGCATATCACAGATGATATGCTCGTCAATGCGCCTGAAATTGAAACAGTATTAACAGAGTTTAAAGCGTGGGTCGGTGATGCGATATTTGTAGCACACAATGCATCATTTGACATGGGATTCATTGACACCGGTTATGAAAAAATTGGGCTAGGTGCATCAACGAATGGTGTGATAGATACACTTGAACTTTCCAGAACTATCAACACAGAATATGGTAAGCATGGTCTGAATTTCTTAGCTAAAAAATATGGTGTAGATTTAACACAGCATCACAGAGCGATTTATGATACTGAAGCAACAGCTTATATTTTTATAAAAATGTTAAAACAATTAGAAGAAGCGGAAGTTTATAATCATCAAGATATTAATAAATCGTTATCTAATGAAGATGCGTATAAACGTGCACGTCCAAATCACGTAACACTTATAGTGCAAAATCAACAAGGCTTGAAAAATTTATTTAAAATAGTAAGTGCATCTTTAGTTAAATATTATTATAGAACACCTAGAATTCCACGATCATTATTAGATGAATATCGAGAAGGTATTCTTGTTGGTTCTGCATGTGATGAAGGTGAAGTATTTACTGCAGTAATGCAAAAAGATCAATCGCAAGTGGAAAGAATAGCAAAATACTATGATTTCATTGAAGTACAGCCACCTGCATTATATCAAGATTTAATAGATAGAGAACTTGTGAGAGATAATGAGACATTGCATGAAATTTATCAACGTCTTATTCAAGCTGGAGATGTAAATGATATTCCTGTTATTGCGACAGGAAACGCGCATTATCTAAACGAACATGATGGTATTGCACGTAAAATTTTAATTGCATCACAGCCAGGTAACCCATTAAATCGTAGTACTTTACCTGAGGCACATTTTAGAACAACAGATGAAATGTTAGACGAATTACATTTCTTAGGTGAAGCAAAAGCACATGAACTAGTTGTTAAAAACACGAATGAATTAGCAGACCGTATCGAACGTGTAGTTCCGATAAAAGATGAATTGTATACGCCGCGTATGGAAGGTGCTAATGATGAAATACGAGATATGAGCTATGCCAATGCTAGAGCATTGTATGGCGAAGATTTACCACAAATTGTAATCGACCGATTAGAGAAAGAACTTGAAAGTATTATTGGGAATGGATTCTCCGTTATATATTTAATTTCGCAAAGACTTGTTAAAAAATCACTGGATGACGGTTACCTAGTAGGTTCACGTGGCTCTGTAGGTTCGAGTTTTGTAGCGACAATGACTGAAATTACAGAAGTTAATCCATTACCACCGCATTATATTTGTCCACAATGTAAAGAAAGTGAGTTCTTTAATGATGGATCTATTGGCTCTGGTTTTGATTTGCCAGATAAAAAATGTGGCACATGTGGTTGTGAATTGATTAAAGAAGGGCAAGATATTCCTTTTGAAACTTTCTTAGGCTTCAAAGGTGATAAAGTACCCGATATTGATTTGAACTTTAGTGGTGAGTATCAACCTCAAGCTCATAATTACACAAAAGAATTGTTTGGTGAAGACAAAGTCTTTCGTGCCGGTACAATTGGTACGGTGGCAGAAAAAACAGCTTTCGGTTTTGTAAAAGGATTTTTAAACGACCAAGGCATCCACAAAAGAGGTGCTGAAGTTGATAGACTCGTAAAAGGTTGCACGGGCGTAAAACGTACAACAGGACAACATCCAGGTGGTATCATCGTTGTCCCAGATTATATGGATATCTACGATTTTACACCGGTTCAATTTCCGGCAGATGATCAATCATCAGCTTGGATGACAACACATTTCGATTTCCACTCAATACATGATAACGTATTGAAACTGGATATATTAGGACACGATGACCCGACGATGATCCGTATGTTACAGGATTTATCAGGTATTGATCCTAAAACGATACCTGTTGATGATAAGGAGACCATGGGTATTTTTAGTTCACCAGAACCATTAGGTGTAACATCCGAGCAAATTTTATGTAAAACTGGAACATTTGGTGTGCCTGAATTTGGTACAGGATTTGTTCGTCAAATGTTAGAAGATACCAAGCCAACTACATTTTCAGAATTAGTTAGAATATCTGGATTATCACATGGTACAGATGTTTGGCTAGGTAACGCACAAGATTTAATACGTTCAGGAACTTGTGATTTATCAAGTGTCATTTGTTGTCGTGATGATATTATGGTTTATTTAATGTATAACGGATTAGAACCATCACTAGCCTTTAAGACAATGGAATTTGTGCGTAAAGGTAAAGGACTTACGGATGATATGGTTGAAGCAATGGTAGACAATGAAGTGCCCGATTGGTATTTGGACTCATGTAGAAAAATTAAATATATGTTCCCTAAAGCGCATGCTGCAGCATATGTGTTGATGGCGGTACGTATTGCATATTTCAAAGTCCATTATCCACTTTACTACTATGCAAGTTACTTTACAGTGCGTGCATCTGATTTTGATTTAATCTCAATGATTAAAGATAAAGAAGGTATTCGAAATACAGTAAACGATATGTATTCACGCTACATGGATTTAGCAAAAAAAGAAAAAGATACATTAACTGTATTAGAAATCATGAATGAAATGGCGCAACGTGGTTATCGTATGCAACCGATTAGTTTAGAGAAGAGTAAAGCATTTGATTTTATCATTGAAGATGATAGTTTGATTCCGCCATTTATTGCTGTTCCTGGATTAGGAGAAAACGTTGCACAACGTATAGTTGAGGCACGTGAAGAAGGGCCGTTTTTATCTAAAGAAGATTTAAATAAAAAAGCAGGTTTGTCACAAAAAGTCATTGAATATTTAGACGAACTTGGTTCATTACCTAACTTGCCAGATAAAGCACAATTATCAATATTTGATATGTAATCTGTCAATATATTGATTAAAATTGAATGTCAAAATGCCAAATGTATAAAAATTTGATATTAGTTAATGTCATACTATATGAAAGATATAGTTGTTTGTATAGGAAATAAACATATGGTATAATAATATTGCTTAAAAAATTAGACTCAGGCAGGAAGAGTGGGCGTTATACCCGCTCTTTTCTATTTGCCAAAAAAGGAGGTCAGTATGAGTAAAGTAACTGAGCAAGTTGAATCAATTATTCAACCCGTCCTTGACGACTTAAATTTCGAATTAGTTGAAGTCGAATACACAAAAGAAGGAAAAGATTACTTCTTAAGAGTATCCATTGATAAAGAAGGTGGCGTCGATTTAAACGATTGTGCCCTAGCTTCTGAAAAGATTAGTGAGGTTATGGATGAAGAAGATCCTATTCAAGAAATGTATTATTTAGATGTAGCTTCTCCAGGTGCTGAAAGACCTATAAAAAAAGAAAAAGATTTCCAAAATGCTGTTTCAAAACCGATATACGTTTCTTTATATGCGCCTATTGAAGGTGGAAAAGAATGGTTAGGTATCTTAAAAGAAGTAACTAGTGAAACGATTATTATGGAAGTAAAAGAAAAATCAAAGAAGAAACAAGTTGAAATTCCAAGAAATAAAATCGCTAAAGCACGTCATGCTGTAATGCTTTAATGTGATGAGGAGGATGATAAATCGTGTCAAGTAATGAATTATTATTAGCAACTGAATATTTAGAAAAAGAAAAAAAGATTCCAAGAGAAGTTTTAATTGATGCAATTGAAGCAGCGTTGATTACTGCATATAAAAAGAACTATGACAGTGCAAGAAGTGTACGCGTTGAGTTAAACATGGATGAAGGTACATTTCATGTAATTGCGCGTAAACAAGTCGTGGAAGAAGTAATGGATAATAGAGAAGAGATCGACTTAAGTACAGCACTAGTTAAAAATCCAGCATATGAAGTTGGTGATATCTACGAAGAAGACGTAACGCCAAGTGATTTTGGACGTGTAGGTGCACAAGCTGCGAAACAAGCTGTAATGCAACGTTTACGCGATGCTGAGCGTGAAATATTATATGATGAATTTATTGATAAAGAAGATGATATTGTTAATGGTCTTATTGATAGAGTCGATCATCGTTATGTTTATGTTAATTTAGGACGCACAGAAGCTGTATTATCTGAAGCTGAAAGAAGCCCTAATGATAGCTACATTCCTAATGAGAGAATTAGAGTGTATGTCAATAAAGTAGAGCAAACTACAAAAGGGCCTCAAATTTACGTTTCACGTAGTCATCCTGGATTATTAAAACGCTTATTTGAACAAGAAGTACCAGAAATTTTTGACGGTACAGTAATTGTAAAATCAGTTGCTCGCGAAGCTGGAGATCGTTCTAAAATCAGCGTTCATTCAGATAATCCAGATATCGATGCTGTAGGTGCATGTGTAGGCGCTAAAGGTTCCCGTGTTGAAGCGGTTGTAGAAGAATTAGGCGGCGAAAAAATTGACATCGTTCAATGGAATGAAGATCCGAAGGTATTTGTTAAAAATGCTTTAAGCCCTTCTCAAGTACTACAAGTCATTGTTGATGAAGAAAACCAATCAACGGTTGTTGTTGTGCCTGACTATCAATTATCTTTAGCAATCGGTAAGCGTGGACAAAACGCACGTTTAGCTGCCAAATTAACTGGTTGGAAAATTGATATAAAATCAGAAAGTGATGCTAGAGCTGAAGGCGTTTATCCTACAGATGAGGCGATTGAAACTGAGGATGTTGAAAATATTGAGCAAAACACAGACATTGATTTAGAAGAAGTTAATACAGAAATTAATGACTTCAAAAAAGATGAAGAAACAGATAGCTTAGATGAAGAAGACGCTGAAAAATAATTTGGAGTGAGCTTTATGAAAAAGAAAAAAATTCCAATGCGTAAATGTATACTTTCAAACGACATGCATCCTAAAAAAGATATGATTCGAGTTGTTATTAATAAAGAAGGCGAAATTTTTGCTGATGCAACTGGAAAGCAGCAAGGTCGTGGTGCATATGTATCAAAAGATGTTAAATTAGTAGAAGATGCACAAAAAAAAGGTGTATTAGAAAAATACTTTAAAGTTGATGCAGAAACTCTAAATCCTGTATATAAGGAAATTATACGTCTTATTTATCGTGAAGAGATACCTAAATGACTATAGAGAAAATTGTGAATTTTTTAGGGTTAGCAATGCGTGCTGGAAAAGTTAAAACAGGTGAATCAGTCATTTTAAATGACATTAAAAAAAATAGATTGAAGCTCGTAATTATTGCAACTGATGCTTCTGAAAATACAATGACAATGTTTCAGAACAAGTGTGAAAGTTACCATATATCATTTCGCATATTTGGAACGAGAGCTGAATTAGGACAAGCTTTAGGTAAAGCAGAACGAGTTAACATTGGAATCACTGATCAAGGCTTTGCTAAAAAGTTAGTGTCAATGATAGATGAATATCGTAAGGAGTGACTATATGAGTAAAATAAGAATTTACGAATACGCCAAAGGTTTAAAATTAAAAAGTAAAGATATTATAGATGAGTTAAAGAAGATGGACGTTGAGGTAACGAGCCATATGCAAACGTTAGAAGACGACCAAATAAAAGCATTAGATAAAGTTTATAAACCGGAAAAATCCAATCAAGCAGAACAAAAACAACAAGGTCAAAATCAACAAAAATCATCAAATAGCAAGTCTAATGCTAATAAAAAAGATAATAATAATCAAAATCACAAACAAAATAATAAGAATAATAACAAAAATAAGAAGAACAATAAGAACAACAAAAATAATAATAAAAACAAACAAACGAAACAGGAAGAACCAAAAGAGATACCTTCACACATCATTTATCAAGAAGGTATAACTGTTGGAGAACTTGCTGAAAAAATTAATGTTGATTCTTCAGAAATTATTAAAAAGCTATTCTTATTAGGAATAATGGCTAACATTAATCAAGCATTAGATGATGAAACATTAGAATTGATTGCTGATGATTATGGTGTAGAAGTGGAAAAAGAAGTTGTTATTGATGAAGAAGATTTATCAATTTATTTTGATGATGAATCTGAAGATGAAGATGCAGTAGAAAGACCAGCAGTCGTTACTATTATGGGACATGTTGACCATGGTAAAACAACATTATTGGATTCTATCCGTCACACACAAGTAACAGCAGGTGAAGCTGGTGGTATTACACAACATATCGGTGCTTATCAAATTGAAAATGATGGCAAAAAAATTACTTTCCTTGATACACCAGGACATGCTGCATTCACAACGATGCGTGCACGTGGTGCACAAGTAACTGATATTACAATTTTGGTAGTAGCAGCAGATGATGGCGTAATGCCTCAAACGATAGAAGCTATTAATCACGCCAAAGAGGCGAATGTACCAACAATTGTAGCTGTCAATAAAGTTGATAAACCAACTGCTAACCCGGACAGAGTAATGCAAGAATTGACTGAATATGGTTTGATTCCTGAAGCTTGGGGCGGCGATACAATTTTCGTACCACTTTCTGCTTTAAGCGGTGATGGTATTGAAGATTTAATAGAAATGATTGGCCTTACATCTGAAATACAAGAACTAAAAGCTAATCCTGAGAAAAAAGCAGTAGGTACAGTGATAGAAGCAGAATTAGATAAATCACGTGGTCCATCTGCATCACTTCTAGTGCAAAATGGTACGTTACATGTCGGAGATGCATTGGTTGTTGGTAATACGTACGGTAGAATTCGTGCGATGGTTAACGATTTAGGACAAAGAATTAAATCTGCAGAGCCATCTACTCCTGTTGAAATTACAGGTATTCATGATGTACCACAAGCTGGGGATCGTTTTGTTGTGTTTAAAGATGAGAAACAAGCAAGACGTATTGGAGAAGCACGTCATGAAGCCAATGTTTTACAACAACGTCAAGAAAGTAAGAGCGTTTCACTAGATAATTTATTTGAACAAATGAAACAAGGTGAAATGAAAGATTTAAATGTCATCATTAAAGGTGATGTCCAAGGTTCTGTAGAAGCACTTGCA
Organism: Staphylococcus sp. FSL W8-0271; assembly: GCF_038006605.1. Taxonomy (NCBI): domain Bacteria; kingdom Bacillati; phylum Bacillota; class Bacilli; order Caryophanales; family Staphylococcaceae; genus Staphylococcus; species Staphylococcus sp. FSL W8-0271. The sequence goes on along the minus strand of NZ_JBBOVM010000001.1, from coordinate 1,595,738 downwards.
GCTTCATTAATGAAAATTGAAGTAGAAGGTGTTAATGTTCGTATTATTCACACTGCAGTAGGTGCGATAAACGAATCCGATGTGACCTTAGCGAATGCGTCAAATGGTATTATCATTGGTTTCAATGTAAGACCGGATACGGGTGCCAAACGTGCAGCTGAAACAGAAGGTGTAGACATGAGATTACACCGTGTCATTTATAGCGTTATTGAAGAAATAGAGGCTGCAATGAAAGGCTTGCTAGATCCAGAATATGAAGAACAAGTGATTGGTCAAGCAGAAGTACGTCAAACATTTAAAGTTTCAAAAGTAGGTACAATTGCTGGTAGTTATGTTACAGATGGTAAGATTACTAGAAATGCGGGTGTCCGTGTTATCAGAGATGGTATTGTACAATTTGAAGGTGAATTAGACACGTTAAAACGTTATAAAGACGATGCTAAAGAAGTAGCTCAAGGCTATGAATGTGGTATCACAATTGAGAAATATAACGATTTAAAAGAAGGCGACATTATAGAAGCTTTCGAAATGGTTGAAATTAAAAGATAAAGTCAGTTATCTTAAATAAATAAGAAAAATAAACCGTAGGCTAATTTATAGTGTTAGCTTACGGTTTTTTTCTTTTAAATATGTTATCTTTTGGGTAATAGCATGTATACCTTTGAATCATTTAAAATAATTGTTTACTTTTATAATTTATTTTAATGTTTTGCTTTAAGTGCATAGTTACTTGAATATTTAACCATTTATTAAGCATTGTGAACGAGTTAAAAAATTTTAAGTAAAATTGCTTGTTACCTTAATCTGGACACTAACTGTCTATGTACTTAATTAAACTTAGCATAAATAGGAGGTTATAAGTGATGAGTGAATATTTAAAAGAAATAAATGAATTTTGGCAAGAATACTTGGATCAATATAACTCTATTTATGACTTAGATACGTTAAATGAAATAATAAAAAGACATGACACAACTGCTTTCTTACACCCACAAGATTTAGCATACTTCAAAAAAATTTCGGTGAAGATTTTAGTAATATCCCAAGATTTAAAAAGTTGATTGATTTTGCAAATGGGAAAGTGAAAATTAATAAGCATAGACAACGAATTGTACAAAATGATGCAGTATTAAGCCCAGCCATAGCAAGACCATATTTTGGAAATCCTGAAATAGCAGATATAGTAATTTTGAAAAAAAAGGCTGAGAACGATTTTATAATTAATGATCCTTCATTACCAGAAGAAATGATAGTACATTATCGTAATAGAATATTGCAAGATATCCAAGGTAAGTTGAATTTAAACGGACAAAAAGTATTTCTTCCGTATATAGATCATCATTGTTGGTTTAAGAAATATATCTATAGTAATGGGTCTATATTAAAACAATTTAATATTAATCCAAATAGAGTGATGGTTATGAATTTCTTTCCATATCAAACTGGCCATACAGCAGGTATACCAAAAGATTTTTTAACATTTAATCATTATCTACCATCACAAGTTATGAATTTTGAACTATTATTAAAAATTATAAATGATGATAAGCGGAGGATTTATATTGTAAGTGAAGAAGAACTCTTTATTTCAATCTTTAAAAATTTTACCAATAGTGAATTACATCAATACCTTGTTGACAATTTGTTTGTACTTTCATCTAAACAGAATAGACACATCACTGCATGTAATGTATTGAGTTATAAAGAGCATGTTAAGCGTTTAAAAAAGAAAGAATCATTAAATAAAATAGATTATTATAAGTGGAATCAACAACAAAAAAAAGAGCGAGAGTTAGGGAATTCGGATTTTATAAGAAAACTTAAAGCAATCCAATATAAAGAAGCCTTACCACGTTAGTAAAATTGAAAATGACTAAAAAGGTTCGGGACATAAATGTCTCTGACTAAACAGAAAACGATAATTTCTATTGAAATAATGTAGAAATTGTCGTTTTCTTTATTTCTATCAAATAGTGTAGTTCGTTGAGCTGCTATTTTCCTTACATTCAATGCCATAAAGACAAACCATAATTCTCTTTTGACTTTGTCTATCCCTCGAACTGGCATTCGAGTGAAACCTAAAATAGCCTTCATAACTCCAAAAACTGGTTCTACATCAATTTTTCTTTGACTGTAGATTTTTAAGTTTCTGTTTCTGAAAACTGCTGATTCATTTGAGATTTAAAATACTCCCAATTAAAATGCTTTATTATCATCTTATTAGTTTTTGAATTGTTTTTCATTCATAAATTATTAAATGGATATTTTAAACAATCATCACATGCGTATCATTTGAGTCATGTTATTAATTTTATAAAATAAGAACTTCATCAATATATTAGAGGTAATGAATTGTTTCAAATGAGCTTTTGCTTTTGTATCTTGACAAATATTCCAAACGATTTTGCATCGTGCTGACGCCCGGGGAAATGATATGAGCGAGAGACTACTGGCTCGAACCGTATCCCCAGGCAAGCATGCACGATCAAAATCGTAAATTTTCAAATGGAAATGACGCATCCATCATGTGTACTCATATTAAGTTATATCTTTTGGTTGATTAAAAATATGACTTTTTATTTGATGTATCAGTTAAATAATACGAAGCTTTTTTCTATTGTATTAAAACACATCTCTTATAAAGATTTTGCATCGTACTGACGCCCGGGGAAATGATATGAGCGAGAGACTACAGGCTCGAGCCATATCCCCAGGCAAGCATGCACGATCAAAATCGGAAGATTTTAAATATAAAGAGGACAAATCCATTGTTAAGGATTTGCCCTCTTATTTTGAGAAGGGGGATTTATGTCCCAGCCTCTTTAGTATGTCGTTAAATAAGATAATGTTTAAATAACAATTTGATTTTATTTTTGAAATCCTCCACATAATGATCTGGTTTTAATAAAATGATTTCTTGTGGATATTCATATGCTAAGTGTAGGCATTCGCTTTTTGAAATAATGAGTTCAGCTTCAATAAATGCTTCGTTATTTTGGACATTCAGGACTATAAATTGACGTTGAATTTGTTCCCATATAGATGAACAGAATTTCATAGTGACAGTTGGGACCTGTAGAAAAATATTTTCGTCAAATGCCTCATCAAATTGATAAATATCAAGGATTGAATTTAAATCTTGTGTATAAATTTTGTTCTGATATATATAAGTAATCCAATATTTATTTTTGTAATGTCTTGTATATACTGGTACAACTTTATATGTTTGATGATCAACATCATTTAGTGAAATTATCTGTTTATTTTGTATAGCAAGTTGTATTTTATAAATAAGTGTTGATTCTGTTAATTCGTGATTGATTGTAAATTGATTGAGTAATGTATTAGATAAAAATTTTTCAGCTAGATTCGAATTACTGTTTAGCCCTCTAATTAAATTATAAGTGTCAATATGAATGTTGGGCGTGAAATTTTTCATTCTAAATAGCAGATTAAGTAATCGATTATTTTTAAATTTATAGCGATCTATTCTTATGCGATGGCGGCCTATATTGTTTTCATAAACAATTCTCGCATTGAGTCCTTCCCATTCATGGTCTTCATATAAAAAATTGTTTATATCACTAAAATCTCGCTGTATTGATCTTACATTAACATTTAATTGTTCTGCGAGTTCTTCTTTGCTTAATTTTTTTCCATTAAATAGACGAGTGAAAATATAAAGTAGTCTTTCTGATTTATCCAAGTATACACGCTCCTAACAATTTCAATAGAAAAATTCATTTTTTTATTAGTTTGAATTATAGCATGATACCTTCTATAATGTGTAAAACAATATAAAATAATTTAGAAACTTAGTTGTTTCTTAAATAGTAATCATTTATAAAATTCAATGTAAATTTTATAAACTATAGCAGTATTTAAAAATAAAAATGTAATAAAGTTTCAAGCTCTAACACTTAGGAAATATAATTGTGCCTAACTGTAATAAAAATAATGTTTTATCGTTTCATAACAATTACCTTTTTAAGTTATAATGATTTAGTAATTAAATTTTTTTGAGTAAAAAAAAGAATGAAGTTTGTTTGACGTTGTGAAATGAACTGTCATATAATCTTTAAGTAAGATAAATATACATGTATGAATGATATTTGTGAGGTGAAATATATGAATATGAGAGCTGAACGTGTTGGCGAACAAATGAAACAAGAAATCATGGACATCGTTAACAATAAAGTAAAAGACCCTAGAATTGGTTTCTTAACAATAACAGAAGTTCAATTAACGAATGATTTATCTATTGCAACAATTTATTTAACTGTACTTGGTAATGATAAACAGATTGATGATACGTTTAAAGGTTTAGAGAAAGCAAAAGGATTTATCAAATCTGAAATTGGTTCAAGAATGCGCTTAAGAATTGTACCAGATTTAAAGTTTGAATACGATGAGTCTATTGACTACGGAAATAAAATCGAAAAAATCATACAAGATTTACACAAAAATGATTAATTTTAAAAGCTGAAACAAACATTCACTGGGATTGTTGTTTCAGCTTTTTTATAACCATTTCTTTATTGAGACGTGTTAATATAAGTAAGGAATGATAATAAAAGGACGATTGAAGGTGACATTAAAATGTATAACGGTATTTTACCTGTGTACAAAGAACGTGGCTTAACAAGCCATGACGTTGTATTTAAATTAAGGAAAATTTTAAAAACCAAAAAGGTGGGGCATACTGGTACATTAGATCCTGAAGTTTCAGGTGTATTACCCATATGTATAGGTCCAGCGACTAAGGTAAGCGATTATATTATGGAAATGGGAAAGACCTATTTTGCAACTGTATACTTAGGCTTTAGTACCACTACAGAAGATCAGACAGGTGAAATTTTAGAAAAAAAAACCATTGGTGAAGACGCACTTAATGGGGAACAAATAGATAGCGCATTAGCACATTTTGAAGGTATAATTACGCAAATCCCTCCGATGTATTCATCAGTGAAGGTTAACGGTAAAAAGCTTTATGAATATGCAAGAAAAAATGAAACTGTCGAAAGACCTTCAAGAGAAGTCGAGATTTTCGACATTAAACGAGCGTCTGAACTACGATTTGAAAATCAAGGTTGCCAGTTTGATATCAAAGTAAAATGCGGTAAAGGTACTTATATTAGAACGTTGGCAACAGATATAGGAAAAGCGCTTGAATTACCAGCACATATGTCAAAGTTAACAAGAATACAAAGTGGTGGTTTTGATATTGAAAATAGTCTTACAATCGAAGATATACAATCACTACATGAGCATGAAACATTACAGGAAAAACTTTTTCCGATAGAATATGGTCTGAGAGGTTTGAAAAAAATCAACATATCAAATGAAAGTCAAAGATTTAAAATATTGAATGGTCAAAAATTTAATACAAATGAATTTGATCAATCCATAGATACGTTGGTTGTGATGTTTGATACACTAAATAATAAGGCATTAGCAATTTATACACCGCATCCTGAGAAACCTTATGAAATAAAACCGAAGAAGGTATTTAACTAAAGGAGAAATAGCCATGAAAGTAATTGAAGTAACTCATCCGATTCAAGAAGATCAGTATATAGCAGAAGATGTAGCAATGGCATTTGGTTTTTTTGATGGCATGCATAAAGGTCATGCAGAGGTATTTGATACTTTAGAAAAAAAGGCAGAGGCATCGAATTTAAAGAAAGCTGTGATGACATTTGATCCGCATCCTTCTGTTGTTTTAAATCCTGAACTTAAACGTACGGATTACTTAACACCGATTCAAGATAAAATAGAAATATTAGAATCTTACGGGATTGACTATTGCATTGTTATTAACTTTTCTTCTAAATTTGCCAATGTAAGTGCAGAAGAATTTATACAGGAATACATCATTAATAACCATGTAAAAGAAGTAATTGCAGGTTTTGATTTTACGTTTGGCAAATTTGGTAAAGGCAACATGATGATTTTAGATGAAATGTCAGATTTTAATACGACTATCGTAAGTAAACAAGAAATTGAATCGGAGAAAATATCTACAACAGATATTAGAAAATCACTGAAAACAGGTGACTTACAAAAGGCAAACGATGAGCTTGGATATCGGTATCGTATCAAAGGTATGGTTGTACAAGGAGAAAAACGAGGAAGAACAATTGGTTTTCCTACAGCGAATGTAGAGCCGAGTGGAGATTACGTATTGCCTAAAAATGGTGTTTATGCCGTGAGTATGAAAATAGGTGCAAATGATAAAATTTATCGTGGAGCTGCCAACGTTGGTGTCAAACCAACATTTCATGATCCTTCTAAAGCACAAGTTGTCATAGAGGTGAATCTGTTTGACTTCCATGAAAACATATACGGTGAACGTGTTATCGTTTATTGGCATCATTATTTAAGACCAGAAGTTAAATTTGATGGTATAGATCCTTTAGTTGAACAAATGAATAAGGATAAAGAAAAAGCGAAATATTTACTTTCTGTTGATTTTGGTGACGAAATATCATATAATATTTAAGTCTGATGTGTTACACACATACAAGGCACCTTTATCTTGGCAGTTCGAGACTCCGACGATTGCTCGGATAAAGGCGCATAAAAATAAAAAGGAGGAAATTGACTATGGCAATTTCACAAGAACGTAAAAATGAATTAATTAAAGAATATCGTACACACGAAGCGGACACTGGTTCTCCAGAAGTACAAATCGCTGTGTTAACTGCAGAAATCACTGCATTAAACACTCATTTACGTGAACATACGAAAGATCACCATTCACGTCGTGGATTATTAAAAATGGTAGGTCGTCGTAGACACTTATTAAACTACTTACGTAGCAAAGATATTCAACGTTACCGTGAATTAATTAAATCATTAGGTATCCGTCGTTAATCTTTAGACGTATATTTATCGGGAAAGAACCTTTGGGGTCTTTCCCTTTTTTATAATTTTAGCATTTATAATTATACATTAAACTATATACTAATATAAATCATTATTAATAAATGATATGATAGGATTAACAGATAAATGAGAGGAGATTCGTAATGTCTCAAGAAAAAAAAGTTTTCAAAACTGAGTGGGCAAATAGATCTTTAACGATTGAAACTGGACAATTAGCTAAACAAGCTAACGGCGCAGTACTTGTTAGATATGGTGATACAGTCGTTTTATCTACTGCAGTAGCGTCAAAAGAACCACGTGATGGTGACTTTTTCCCATTAATGGTTAACTACGAAGAAAAAATGTATGCTGCAGGTAAAATACCTGGTGGTTTTAAAAAACGTGAAGGCCGTCCGAGTGATGAAGCTACATTAACTGCACGATTAATTGATAGACCCATTCGTCCATTGTTTCCTAAAGGTTATAGATATGACGTACAAATAATGAATACAGTCTTAAGTGCTGATCCTGATTGCTCCCCTGAAATGGCAGCAATGATAGGTTCGTCAATGGCATTAAGTGTTTCTGATATACCTTTTCAAGGTCCAATAGCAGGCGTGAACGTTGGTTATATAGATGGAGAATATGTGATTAACCCTACCGTTGCACAAAAAGAAGTATCTAGACTTGATTTAGAAGTAGCTGGTCATAAAGATGCTGTAAATATGGTAGAAGCAGGTGCAAGTGAAATTACAGAAAATGAAATGCTTGAAGCTATTTTCTTTGGACACCAAGAAATTCAGCGTCTAGTTAGCTTCCAAGAAGAAATCCTCGATCATATTCAACCAGAGAAAAAAGCATTTGTTCCTGTTGAAAAAGATGAAACACTTGTTGAAAAAGTAAAATCATTAACTGCATCACATGGTTTGAAAGATGCCGTGTTAACATTTGATAAGCAACAACGAGATATTAACTTAGATGAACTTAAAGAAAAAGTTGCATCAGAATTTGTTGATGAAAATGATGATGAGAATGAAGATTTAATCAAAGAAGTATATAGTATATTAGATGACTTGGTTAAAGAAGAAGTAAGACGTCTGATAGCAGAAGAAAAAATTAGACCAGATGGTCGTAAAACAGATGAAATTCGCCCATTAGAATCTGAAGTTGGTATTTTACCAAGAGCACATGGTTCAGGTTTATTTACAAGAGGACAAACACAAGCACTTTCAGTATTAACATTAGGCTCAATGAGTGAATATCAAATCTTAGATGGCCTTGGTGAAGAAGAACAAAAACGTTTTATGCATCACTATAACTTCCCAAATTATTCAGTTGGTGAAACTGGACCAGTTCGTTCACCTGGTCGTCGTGAAATTGGACATGGTGCATTGGGAGAACGCGCGCTTAGCCACATCATTCCAGATGTTAAAGACTTCCCATATACTGTGAGAATAGTGAGTGAAGTATTAGAATCAAACGGTTCATCATCACAAGCTTCTATTTGTGGCTCAACCTTAGCATTGATGGACGCGGGTGTTCCAATCAAAGCCCCAGTTGCTGGTATCGCTATGGGATTAGTTACACGTGACGATAGTTATACCATATTAACTGATATACAAGGTATGGAAGATGCACTTGGTGATATGGACTTTAAAGTAGCTGGTACATCTGAAGGTATTACAGCTATACAAATGGACATCAAAATTGATGGTTTAACCAAGGAAATTATTAAAGAAGCATTAGATCAAGCTCGAGAAGGTCGTTTGGCTATATTAGATCATATGCTACAAACAATTGATACACCACGTGGTGAACTAAGTGCCTTTGCACCTAAAGTTGTTACGATGTCTATAAAACCTGAAAAAATTAGAGATGTCATTGGTCCGGGTGGTAAAAAAATCAATGAAATCATTGATGAAACGGGCGTTAAGTTAGATATCGAACAAGATGGAACGATATTTATTGGTGCAGTAGATAAAGATGCTATTGAAAAAGCGCGAAGTATCATTGATGAAATTACAAGAGAGGCAGTAGTTGGAGAAGTATACAACGGTACAGTTAAACGTATTGAAAAATATGGTGCGTTTGTTGAATTATTCCCAGGTAAAGACGCACTTGTACACATTTCTCAAATTGCTAATGAGCGCATTGATAAAGTAGAAGATGTGTTGAAAGTAGGAGACACATTTAAAATTAAAGTTACAGAAATTGATAAACAAGGTAGAGTCAATGCTTCACATAAAGCATTGTTATCAAATAATACTAAATAATGTTTATTACTAGAGACTGGTAAAATGATGAGAACTGCTTACAATAGAATTATTTTAATTCTATTGTAGAAAAGTTCAAGTCATATCACTAGTTTCTTTTTTTAATATTTCAGCATTCATAATTAAATAAGATTAAGCCAAAAGCTGAAAATAAATGTGAATATATACATAAAAAGTGCGACAAATACATCATTGCATACCTTAGAATCATTTTTACATAAAAATAAATCATCCAATAATATATTTTAAAACAACTAAAGTAGCTACTTTAATAGTGTACATAAGGCCTATTTTAACTTATAATAAACTATGAGTTTATATATGGACGGGTAATTTAAATAGGAGGTAACATTTTGAGTTTAATTAAGAAAAAAAATAAAAATATTCGTATTATCCCTCTCGGAGGCGTTGGGGAAATTGCGAAAAATATGTATATCGTTGAAGTAGACGATGAAATGTTTATGTTAGATGCGGGACTGATGTTTCCAGAAGATGAAATGTTGGGTGTAGATATCGTTATTCCTGATATTCAATATGTGATAGAAAATAAAGACAGATTAAAAGGTATATTCCTAACGCACGGCCATGAACACGCGATAGGTGCTGTTACTTATGTGCTTGAGCAAGTTGATGCGCCTGTTTATGGTTCTAAATTAACAATTGCATTAATCAAAGAAAATATGAAAGCTCGCAATGTAAATAAGAAAGTTAGATATTATACTGTTAATAATGAATCAATTATGCGCTTTAAGGGTGTTAATGTCACATTCTTTAACACTACACATAGTATTCCAGATAGTTTAGGCGTATGTATACACACTTCTTATGGCGCTATTGTATACACTGGCGAATTCAAGTTCGATCAAAGTTTACAAGGGCATTATGCTCCGGATTTGAAAAAAATGACTGAAGTTGGACAAGATGGTGTGTTTGCTTTAATCAGTGACTCGACTGAAGCAGAAAAGCCAGGTTATAACACGCCAGAAAACGTGATAGAATCTCATATGTATGATGCGTTTACGAAGGTGAAAGGTAGATTAATTGTTTCATGTTATGCATCTAATTTTATTCGTATTCAACAAGTTTTAAACATTGCGCAAAGATTAAATAGAAAAGTATCTTTCCTAGGGCGTTCATTAGAAAGTTCATTTAATATCGCTAGAAAACTTGGCTATTTTGATATTTCTAAAGATTTGCTCATACCAATTAATGAGGTTGAAAATTATCCAAAAAATGAAGTGATAATTATTGCAACTGGTATGCAAGGAGAACCAGTTGAAGCTTTAAGTCAAATGGCACAAAAGAAACATAAAATAATGAATATTGAAGAAGGAGATTCGGTCTTCTTAGCAATTACTGCGTCTGCTAATATGGAAGTGATTGTTGGAAATACGCTTAATGAACTCGTTCGTGCAGGAGCAGAAATCATTCCTAACAGTAAAAAAATTCATACTTCAAGTCATGGTTGCATGGAAGAATTAAAAATGATGATTAATATCATGAAGCCTGAGTATTTCATTCCTGTAAATGGTGAATTTAAAATGCAAATTGCGCATGCTAAGTTAGCTAATGAAGCTGGCGTCCAACCTGAGAAAATATTCCTAGTGGAAAAAGGCGATGTAGTAAACTATGATGGTGAAGAAATGATTTTAAATGAGAAAGTCAATTCCGGCAATGTGCTCATTGATGGTATTGGTGTAGGTGATGTTGGTAACATCGTGTTACGTGATCGTCATTTACTTGCTGAAGATGGCATCTTTATCGCAGTTGTAACGTTAGATCCTAAGAATCGTAGAATTGCCGCTGGTCCTGAAATTCAATCACGTGGTTTTGTTTATGTAAGGGAAAGTGAAGCTTTATTAAATGAAGCTGAAGAAAAAGTGCGTGAAATCGTTGAATTAGGTTTACAAGAAAAACGTATTGAATGGTCAGAAATTAAACAAAATATGCGTGATCAAGTAAGCAAATTGCTTTTTGAAAATACAAAACGCCGTCCAATGATTATACCGGTAATATCTGAAATTTAATAATTTCTATTCTAAAATAAAGAGGTTAAGACAGACGCTTTGGTAAGATTATTTAAAAGTAAATTGTATATATGTTATATCTAAACAAGATATATACAACCTTTAAATATACTGGAGCGAATAATGTCTTACCTCTTTTATGTTATTATAAGTATATAATAAAATGATTTTTATAGAATTTAAAATCATATTTATAATTTGTATTATCACTTGATATTAAAATACACAAATATGATTCATATACATATCGAAAAACAGAGTTGAAAAGAAGGTGTGAATGTTGGCGCAAACGAGAAAGAGCTCAACAACAAAGAAAAAAACATCGAATACGAGAAAGAAAACTGCAAATAATAAAAAAAAGAAAAGTGAGAGTCCATTAAGATATATTCTTGCGATAGTAATTTTTATTGCTATCATTCTTGGTGTTTTTCAATTGGGTATTATAGGCACAATGATAGATAGTTTTTTTAATTACTTATTTGGCACAAGTAGATACTTAACTTATATCTTAATTTTGATAAGTACTGTATTTATTACTTACTATAAGTCATTGCCGAAGACGAGACGTACTACAGGTGCATTTGTTTTACAAATTGCATTATTACTTGTGACTCAAACAGTGTACTACTTCATGCATAGAGCTCAATCATTAAGAGAGCCAGTGTTATCATATGTTTATAAATCTTATGAACATAATACATTTCCAAATTTCGGTGGAGGATTATTTGGGCATTACTTATTGGCGTTATTTATACCACTCATTTCAATTGTCGGTGTAATTATTGTAACGTTATTATTAATAGCTTCTAGTTTTATCTTATTGACAAAACAAAGACATAGAGATGTGTCAAAAGTTGCTTTTGAAAAGATGAAAGTAAAAAGTCAAGATGCTTCTGCAAATCTTAAAGAACGCCGTAAAGAAAATAAAGTTAAAAAAGATGCTAAAGCACGTATAAAAGCTGAAAAAAAAGCAGAAAAGGCTACGGAACAAGCACAAACTCAAAATAATGTTAAGGATGTAACTGATCTACCAGAGATAAGTAACAATACGCCTGAACAACAATCAATTCCAATTTATGGACATAACGATTATAAAGATGAGGAAATTAAACAAACACAAACTCAAAACAAGAGATCGAAACGCGTATTTGATCAAAATAATCAAAGTACAATCCAAGAAGCAAATCCAGAAGATAACGCAATCATTGATCAACCAATTAATGAATTGGAAGAAGGTGAAGCACAAGATGAAGATGCGGCTTCAAATTCCATATCTGAAGCTGGAGAAGTAGAAAACGAAGCATATAAAATACCACCATTAACATTATTGAAACAACCAACTAAACAGAAATCGACTTCTAAAGCAGAGGTGCAGAAAAAGGGGCAGTTGTTAGAAAACACATTGAAAAACTTTGGTGTAGATGCTAAAGTGACTCAGATTAAAATAGGCCCAGCAGTGACACAATATGAAATACAACCTGCTCAAGGGGTTAAAGTGAGTAAGATTGTTAATCTGCATAACGATATTGCGTTAGCCTTAGCAGCTAAGGACATACGTATCGAAGCACCAATACCTGGACGATCTGCTGTAGGTATAGAAGTACCAAATGATAAGATTTCACTTGTTTCTTTAAAAGAAGTATTAGATGAAAAATTCCCTGCTTCTAATAAGTTAGAAGTAGGACTAGGTAGGGATATTTCAGGTGACCCAATCACAGTAGAACTTAACAAAATGCCTCATTTACTTGTAGCAGGTTCTACAGGAAGTGGGAAATCTGTTTGTATCAATGGTATTATTACAAGTATCCTATTAAATGCAAAGCCACACGAAGTTAAACTTATGTTAATTGATCCGAAAATGGTAGAATTAAATATATACAATGGTATCCCTCATTTACTCATACCTGTTGTAACCAATCCGCATAAAGCATCACAAGCTTTAGAAAAAGTAGTGGCAGAAATGGAAAGACGTTATGACTTGTTTCAACATTCTTCAACTAGAAATATTGAGGGGTATAATGAAGCAATTAGAAAGCAAAATGAAGAGTTAGATGAAAAACAATCTGAGTTACCATATATTGTTGTTATTGTAGATGAGTTAGCAGATTTAATGATGGTTGCTGGTAAAGAAGTAGAAAACGCAATACAAAGAATCACACAAATGGCTCGTGCAGCAGGTATTCACCTAATAATCGCAACGCAACGTCCTTCCGTAGATGTAATTACTGGTTTAATAAAAAATAATATACCATCTAGAATTGCTTTTGCTGTGAGTTCACAAACAGATTCTAGAACGATTATTGATAGCGGCGGTGCAGATAAATTACTTGGTAAAGGTGACATGCTTTATGTTGCTAATGGTGGATCCACTAGAACTAGAGTTCAAGGGGCGTTTTTAAGTGACCAAGAGGTTCAAGACATCGTAAATTATGTCGTAGAGCAACAAAAAGCGAATTATGTAAAAGAAATGGAACCAGATGCTCCCGTTGAAAAATCAGAAATGAAGAGTGAAGATGCCTTGTATGATGAAGCGTATTTATTTGTAATTGAACAACAAAAAGCAAGTACATCGTTATTACAAAGACAATTTAGAATTGGTTACAACCGTGCTTCCAGATTGATGGATGATTTAGAACGTAATCAAGTGATTGGACCACAAAAAGGTAGTAAACCTAGACAAATACTTGTGGATTTAGATAGTGATGAGGTGTAAATATGGAATTAACTTCTGTTTATAAAGTAAAAGAATGGCTGATACAAGAGATAAATGCGAGAGCATTGAAACCAGGAGATGCTTTACCTAGTAATCTTGCTGTTGCTAGAAAATTAAATGTTAAAACAGATGATGTATATGATGCAGTTGACGAACTAATTACTGAACAAGTGTTATCTAACAATTTAGAAGAAGGTGCAAGTGTTAAAACGCTGCACCCGTTCTTCTATCCGTTAGATGAATTGGTTAGTATTAGTAAAATGATTGAAAATCAAGGTTACCATGCGAGTACGGAGTATATCAGTTTAGACGAAAAACCTGCGACATCTTTAGATGCTCAGAGATTAAATCTTCCTGAAAAAGCGTTAGTAACAATTATTGAACGCGTGAGAATGGCCGACCGAATGCCAGTTGTTTATTGCTTAGATAAGCTGCCAGCAGAAGATTTAACATGTGCACAGTATCAAAATAGTGATGAATCGTTGTTAAACGCAATTGAATATTATGCTTCGAAAAAAGTTGCATACGCAGAAACTGAGATAGAGGCTATTGGTTATGAACCACATATATCAGACATATTGGATGCCTCACCACATGAAGGGCTTATGTTGTTGAAATTAATTCATTATGATAAAAATGATCAACCAATACTTTATTCTTTTAATTATTTCAAAAGTAGTTTAGTAAAATTTAAAACGGTTAGAAATAGTATATAATAACAAAATTATGAAAGTGAGGTTTGACAATTTGAAAATAAATGAACAGCAAAATGATTTGCATATTAATGTGTTACCAACAACAAAGTTCAAAACAACCACAATTACTTTAAAATTTATGGCTCCATTAGATAGTGAAACCATGACAGCTCGATCAATACTCAGTAAGTTACTCGTGCGTGCTACTAAAAAATGGCCGACAGACAAGGCGTTTAACCGTCATCTTTCAGAATTGTATGGTGCGTATGTTAATAGTTTTGTCTCAAAATTTAAAGACAAACATGTCATAACGATATCATTGGAGTTAGTCAACGAACGTTATCTTACGGACCAAACACCATTATTTGAAAAGGGTTTAGATTTGTTAACAGAAATGGTTTGGCATCCTCTAGTTTCTAATGATAGTTTTGATGAAAACTTTGTTTCACAAGAAAAAGCTTTACTTACTAAAAAATTAGAAGCAATGGTTGATAATAAATCTCAAATATCTTTTTTAAATTTATTGAAGTATATGTTTGGTGAACAGCCGTATCGTCACCTAGCATCAGGGCAAGTAGGTTACATAGCAAATATAACACCCGAAACTTTATATCATACATATCAATCTATGCTCAAGAATGACTATTGTGCTGTTTATGTCGTAGGAAATGTAGATGAACAAGAAGTAAAATCTCAAATCAAAACTTATTTTGATATAAAACCATTCCAATTCAAACAATCTCATGCGACGCCAGTACCACAAGCAGATAAAGTGCCACAAGAAATCGTAGAAACAGATGAAGTGGACCAAGCTAAATTAAATATTGGATTTAAACTGCCAGTACAATTTGGAGATAAACAATATTTTGCTAGTGTTGTTTTTAATACCATGTTTGGTGGAGATCCCTCTTCCGTTTTGTTTAATGAAGTTCGAGAAAAACAAAGTTTAGCGTATTCAATACATTCGCAAATAGATGCAAAAAATGGTTTTATGTTTGTACTTAGTGGTGTTTCATCTGATAAATATAGCGTAGCAAAAGATACAATTATTGCGGAATTTGAAAAGTTCCAGCAGGGTCAATTTAGCGAAGAAAAACTGGAACTGGCTAAGAAAATTATCATTTCTCAACGTCAAGAGTCGTATGATCGTCCTAAACGTATCATAGAGATATTAAATAATAATATTTTATTAGAGCATGATATATCAGAGGAAGATTACATTAAACATATTCAAGATGTTAATAAATCTGAAATCATAGAATTAGTTAAAAATATAGAACTCAATACCATTTATATATTAACGAAAGGAGGCCAACATTAATGCAAAGCACATATTATGACCAAATAGATGAAACTGTTTATGAAACTGAGTTGAATAATGGATTGAAACTGTTTGTGATACCTAAAACAGGCTTTCAGAAAACATTTGTTACATATACAACGCAATTTGGTTCTTTAGACCGTAAATTCAAACCACATGGTAGTGAAGGTTATGTTACTGTACCAGATGGTGTTGCACACTTTTTAGAACATAAACTATTTGAAAATGAAGAAGAAGACTTATTCACAGCATTTGCAGAAGATAATGCACAAGTAAATGCATTTACTAGTTTTGATCGAACAAGTTATTTATTTAGTGCAACAGATAATGTTGAAAATAATATAAAACGCTTGTTAACGATGGTCGAAACACCTTACTTTACTGAAGCATCTGTAAATAAAGAAAAAGGTATTATTGCTGAAGAAATTAAAATGTATCAAGAGCAGCCTGGCTATAAATTGATGTTTAATACGCTGAGAGCTATGTATGAATCACATCCGATTCGAGTTGATATAGCGGGTAGTGTAGAAAGTATTTATGACATTACCAAAGAAGATTTATATCTTTGCTATGAAACATTTTATCATCCTTCTAATATGGTTTTATTTGTTGTTGGAGATGTAGATGTAGATCATATTTACAATGTTGTTGCAGAACATGAAAATCAAAGAGATAAAACGAATCAATCTCAAATAGTAAGGGATCCGTTAATAGAACAAGATAGTGTAAGAGAAAACACAGTAACTGAAAAGATGAAGTTACAATCACCTAGAATTATGCTTGGCTTTAAAAATACACCATTAGCTGATGTGCCAGATAAATTATTAGTAAAAAAAGATTTAGAAATGACTTTGTTTTTTGAATTATTATTTGGTGAAGAAACTGATTTTTATCAAATGTTACTTAATGAAGAGTTGATAGATGAAACATTTGGTTATCAATTTGTATTAGAACCTACATATAGCTTTTCTATGATTACTAGCGCAACACAACATCCAGACAAATTAAAAAAATTATTATTAGATGAACTAGAAGCAAAACAGGGTAATTTAACTGATGCAGAAGCGTTTAATTTATTGAAAAAGCAATTTATTGGAGAGTTTATATCCGGTTTAAATTCCCCTGAATATATAGCATATCAATATACAAAACTTTATTTTGAAGGTGTAAGTTTATTTGATTTATTAGATATTGTAGAAAGTATTACGTTAGAGAGTGTAAATGAAACAGCGCAAACGTGTTTGAATTTATCCCAAATTGTTGATAGTCGTTTGGAGATGAAATAAACAATGAAGGCTTTGGTTATAGGTGGTTCAGGATCTATAGGTTCTGCAATCGTTAATCGTTTGTTGTCTGATGGATATGAGGTCATCGTCCATTACAATAACGCTGATATCAATCAACTAAATGTTCAGTTCAACCATAGTTCAGTACAATTTATACAATGCGATTTGCGCAATGTAAAAGACTTTAATCAATATTTTCATTTTATAAAAAATTTAGATTGTCTTATTTATGCAAGTGGAACCGCGTTGTATGGTCAGTTGCAAGATATGACAGATGCGATGATTGATGAGCATTATCAAATTCATGTGCGTCAATTAATTAGAATATGTAGATATTTTGTAGATCAGTTACGACAAAGTCATAATGGTCGAATTGTAGTTATTTCATCAATTTGGGGAGAAACAGGTGCAAGTATGGAAACGATCTATTCGGCGATGAAATCAGCTCAAATTGGTTTCGTAAAAGCATTGAGTCAAGAACTATCAATGACTTCAGTCACTGTGAATGCCATCGCACCTGGTTTTGTGAGTGGTAATATGTTAAAAGCTTGGGGAGAAAGTGAACTTGAAACTTTGACCCAGGATTTACCACAACAAAGGTTTATTGAGCCTGAAGAAGTTGCGCATACCTGTAGTTACCTTTGCAATCCATTAGCTAAAAGTGTGACTGGTACAATACAAAAAGTGAATGGCGCTTGGTATTTATAATTTTTGATATAATTGAAAAAATAAACCACTTGTGAAACATTCAATGATATAATATCAATATCATTCATTACATTACATTTTAAAGTTATTTATGCTGTACCATGCTTTTTTCATTTAATAGATAACTAGAAATGTGATAGATTTTAGTCAAAGCTAATTGCTGTGATTTATAAACTAAGGGGTGTATATGCCATGACAGTTGCTGCAAAAAAAGAATGGTATTTAGAATATGAAATAACAATGAACAGAGCTGGACTGCTAGGTGATGTTTCCAGTTTGTTAGGTATGATGGGTATAAGTATTGTTACAATAAATGGTATTGATGAAGGTAGAAGAGGTCTGTTAATTAAATCTGATAATCTTGAAAAAGTTAGTAGATTTGAAAATATCGTTAGTGAAATTGATGATATCTCTATTACCAAATTACGTAAACCAGAATTGCGAGATCGATTGGCAGTGCGACATGGCAGATACATAGAACAAGATGCTGCTGATAAAAAAACATTTCGTTTTGAAAGAGAAGATTTGGGTTTATTAGTAGATTTTATGGCCGAATTATTTAAAGAAAAAGGTCATAAATTGATTGGTATTAGAGGTATGCCAAGAGTAGGTAAAACTGAATCAATTGTAGCCGGTAGTGTCTGTGCACACAAGCGTTGGTTATTTATTAGTTCTACTTTAATTAAGCAAACTGTTCGTAGTTCACTCATAAAAGGTGAGTATGATTCTGATCACGTCTATATTATTGATGGTGCGGTTACGGCAAGAGAATCCAACCAAAAACATCAAGAATTAGTGAAAGAGGTTATGAGCTTACCAGCAATTAAAGTTGTAGAGCATCCTGATTTATTTGTGGAAACCAGTGATTATGAGATGAGTGATTTTGATTACATCATTGAACTAAGAGAAAATAAAAATCAAGAAATCCATTATGAAGAAATGAAAAAACACACCGTGAAAAGTAAAAATAATCTTGATTTCGGTGACGATGTTTTCGGTGGAGGTTTTGGATTTTTTGAATAGCAAAAGATAATGGATGAGGAGGACTAACATCGTGAGTTTAGTTGGTCAAACTTTAAAAGGACGTCGTGAAAGATTAGGTATGACATTAACAGAATTAGAAAATCGAACAGAAATTAAACGTCAAACTTTGACACTCATTGAAAAAAATGATTTTGAGTCACTTAAAAATGCAGATTATGTAGAAGGCTTTATCCGAAAATATGCAAAGGCTGTAAATATTGATGCTGAACAGCTTATTCATGCACATAGAGATGAAATTCCTAATCATGATAATAACCTGAAAGATACAATTGACGCTTTTTCTTCTGATCATCAACCTACTTATCGTAGTAAAAACAAAGAACCTTTGCAGTTAGCAGTAGTAATAAGTCTGGTGATTATTATCACTGCTATACTGTGGATATTAGCAGTATTATTTTTATAAAAATGTTTTCGTGCATTGTAGTAAGTTATATATATAGAAATGAGGATTTGAAATGAATATTCCGAATTGGATAACTGTTTTTAGAGTTATATTAATTCCAGTATTTCTATTATTCGCTTTAGTAGATTTTGGTTTTGGAAATGTAACTTTTATTGGTGGATATGAAATTAGAATCGAATTATTAATTAGTGGCATTATCTTTATTATTGCTTCGTTAAGTGACTTTGTAGATGGTTATTTAGCAAGAAAATGGCAACTCGTTACAAATATGGGGAAATTTTTAGACCCATTAGCAGATAAACTACTTGTTTCAAGTGCTTTGATAGCATTAGTTGAAATTGGATTAACAAACTCTTGGGTAGCGATTATCATCATTGCGCGTGAATTTGCGGTCACAGGATTACGATTATTACAAATCGAACAAGGTTTTGTAAGTGCAGCTGGGCAATTAGGTAAAATTAAAACGGCCGTTACGATGATAGCGCTAGTATGGATTTTACTTGGTGACCCATTAGCAACGTGGATTGGTTTTCCAATAGGTCAGGTGCTTTTATACATTGGAGTATTCTTTACTGTTCTTTCTGGTATTGAATATTTCTATAAAGGTAGAGATGTATTCAAAGCCAAATAATATGTGTTTAATTCTGACAATCTTGAATTCAACTGGAAAGTGTTTTTTAAAGCACATTTCCAGTTTTTTTATTGAAATAATATGTTTTATAACAGAATGATGATTAATCAAAACAGAACAATTTACAAACGGAATTTTAGTTTTTAGATAGAGTTAGATTTATAATAAAAATAAGAAATTTAACATGTTAAATAGCGAAAAGGTTATTTGTGAACGAGGAGGAAAAAATGTGAATGTGTCAATTATAGCGGTTGGATCTGAATTATTACTGGGTCAAATTGCAAATACCAATGGTCAATATCTGTCAAAATTATTTAATGATATAGGACACAGTGTTGTAGAACATATTGTAGTAGGAGATAATCCTGAAAGGCTTGAACGAGCGATACATTCATCTTTAGAGCAATATGATGCTGTTATTCTTACTGGTGGATTAGGACCTACTAAAGATGATTTAACGAAGCATACGATAGCTCAGATATTAGATCGCAATTTGGTCACGGATGAAAAATCATTGGAGTATATAGAGCAATATTTTAAAGATCAAAATGTTGAAATGACACCGAACAATAAACAACAAGCATTAGTCATAGAAGGTGCAATAGTTTTAGATAATAAAGTAGGTATGGCACCAGGCATGTTAATTGAACATAACGATAAACATATTGCTTTATTACCTGGTCCACCTAAAGAAATGCAACCGATGGCAAAAGACGGTTTATTACCTTATTTTTTAAATGGAGAAAGCATTATTTTTTCGGAATTATTGCGTTTTGCAGGCATAGGTGAATCAAAAATTGAAACTATTTTAATGGACTTAATAGATAATCAAACGAATCCTACGATTGCCCCTTTAGCAGGTACACATGAAGTGAATATAAGATTGACGGCGAATGGTGATTCAAAACAAGAATGTGAAGCATTAATAGCGCCAGTAAAAAAAGAAATACTGTCACGTATTGGTAATTATTATTATGGATCTGATGACATTTCCATAGAAGCAGCGTTTTTAAAACATATAAAGCAGTCAATTGCAATCTATGATGGTGTTACAGATGGTGAATTATACTCGAGAATGAAAAATAATGATGATTCAAATAAAATTTTGGGTATGTTACCGCACCACCAACAATTTATCAATCTTAAAGAAAGTATTGAGCGTCAACTGTCAATATCATGTCGTATCGTTAAAGATTTATATAATGCGGAGATAGGTATTTCATTATTATACGAAAATGGTACAGTATACTTAGGTATTTTAGAAAATGAATATCTAACAATTAAATCATTTAAAATGACGAAAAAGAGAAATTTAATAAAAAAAAGAGCACAAAACTATGCATTAATCCGATTATTAAACTATTTTAAAGCATAAATGATTAGACCAAAAACAAATAATGATTAGTACGTACGTTCCCTTTTTGCAAAAAATGTTCTACTACTAGCGAACAAATATTCGCAAAATGCTTGCAGAATACTTTAAATCAATGTATAGTATGGTTAAGATATTTTTCAGAGATAAATCTCACTTAGGAGGTCCAGCGTTTTGGATAATGATCGTCAAAAAGCTTTAGATACAGTAATTAAAAATATGGAAAAATCATTTGGTAAAGGTGCAGTAATGAAACTTGGTGATAATGAAGCACGCAAAGTTTCTAGTGTATCAAGTGGTTCAGTAACTCTAGATAACGCATTAGGGGTTGGTGGTTACCCTAAAGGTAGAATTATAGAAATATACGGACCAGAAAGTTCCGGTAAAACAACTGTTGCATTACATGCCATAGCTGAAGTACAAAAAAATGGTGGCATTGCTGCATTTATTGATGCTGAACATGCTTTAGACCCAGTTTATGCTGAAGCATTAGGTGTTGATATTCAAAATTTATATTTGTCTCAACCAGATCATGGTGAACAAGGCTTAGAAATTGCTGAAGCATTTGTTAGAAGTGGTGCGGTAGATATTGTTGTTGTCGACTCAGTAGCTGCGTTAACACCGAAAGCTGAAATTGAAGGTGAAATGGGCGATACACATGTCGGTTTACAAGCGCGTTTAATGTCACAAGCACTACGTAAATTGTCTGGCGCTATTTCTAAATCAAATACAACTGCTGTATTTATAAATCAAATTCGTGAAAAAGTTGGTGTTATGTTTGGGAATCCTGAAACGACACCAGGTGGACGTGCATTGAAATTCTATAGTTCAGTGCGTTTAGAAGTTCGTCGTGCAGAACAGTTGAAACAAGGCCAAGAAATTGTTGGTAACAGAACAAAAATTAAAGTGGTAAAAAACAAAGTAGCTCCTCCATTTAGAGTGGCAGAAGTTGATATGATGTACGGTAAAGGCATCTCCAAAGAAGGAGAGCTCATTGATCTTGGTGTAGAAAATGAAATCGTCAATAAATCGGGTGCTTGGTATTCTTACAATGGTGAACGTATGGGTCAAGGTAAAGAAAACGTTAAATTATATTTAAAAGAAAATCCAAAAGTTAAACAAGAAATCGATCAAAAATTACGAGAAAAACTTGGTATTTTCGATGGTGACGTTGATGAAAAAGAAGAAGAAGCACCTGCTACACTTTTTGATGAAAAAGATGAATAAATTATATTTTAATGTAAAATAAAAATTTTTTCTTTTATAAAATAAGCTTGTATTTTAAGATATAAGCTTATTTTTTGTTATAATATATAGGTTTAAAAATTATTAAATAAGAATATTTTATGATGAAAATACAACAAGAAATAGACAATAGCAGTAACTATAACTAATTTAATGTAAAATGAGCTATTCAAATAATGAATTAATGTAGTTGCACACCTTGACACTTCTTAGTTTGAAACCGTACAATTACATTGTATGATTCTTATATAACTTCATATAATCATATTGAATTTGATATACAGAGCAAAATCCTAGAAAAAAGGGGGTGTTTGTGTGAATTTATTAAACCTCCTACTCATTTTGCTAGGTATTATTCTCGGAGTTGTTGTAGGGTATATTATTGCCCGAAATATATTGCATCAAAAGCAATTACAAGCAAGACAGACTGCTGAAGATATTATCGAACATGGTAATAAAGAAGCAGAAAATATCAAGAAGGAAAAGCTCCTTGAAGCTAAAGAAGAGAATCAAATCTTAAAAGAGCAAAGTGAAAATGAACTTCGTGAAAGACGTGGTGATCTTCAAAGGCAAGAAGCACGACTTCTTCAAAAAGAAGAAAACTTAGAGCGAAAATCTGATCTTTTAGATAAAAAGGATGAGATTTTAGAGCAAAAAGAGTCTAAACTTGAAGAACGACAACAACAAGTAGATGCAAAAGAGAGTAGTGTTCAGTCATTAATAAATAAGCATGAACAAGAATTAGAACGCATCTCTGGTCTCACTCAAGAAGAAGCTGCCAATGAACAACTTCAAAGAGTCGAGGAAGAATTGTCACATGATATTGCAATACTTGTTAAGGAAAAAGAGAAAGAAGCAAAAGAAGCAGTCGATAAAAATGCAAAAGAGTTATTAGCAACTACTGTACAACGGTTAGCTGCAGAGCATACTTCAGAATCTACAGTATCAGTTGTTAATTTACCAAATGACGAAATGAAAGGTCGAATCATTGGTAGAGAAGGTAGAAATATAAGAACGTTAGAAACGTTAACTGGTATTGATTTAATTATAGATGATACACCAGAAGCAGTTATTCTATCAGGTTTTGACCCAATTAGACGCGAAATTGCAAGAACTGCATTAGTAAATCTTGTTTCAGATGGACGAATCCATCCTGGAAGAATTGAAGATATGGTTGAAAAAGCTCGAAAAGAAGTAGACGATATTATAAGGGATGCGGGTGAACAAGCAACATTTGAAATTAATGTGCATAATATGCATCCAGATTTAGTTAAAATTCTAGGTCGTTTACAATATCGTACTAGCTATGGTCAAAATGTGTTAAAACATTCTATAGAGGTTGCCCACTTAAGTGGCATGTTAGCAGCTGAATTAGGAGAAGATGTTACATTAGCCAAACGTGCTGGATTACTTCATGATGTTGGTAAAGCTATCGATCATGAAGTTGAAGGAAGTCACGTTGAAATTGGTGTGGAATTAGCTAAAAAATACGCTGAAAGTGAAACAGTATTAAATGCTATACACTCACATCACGGTGATGTAGAACCAACTTCTATTATTTCTATATTGGTTGCAGCAGCGGATGCTCTATCAGCTGCTAGACCAGGTGCTCGTAAAGAGACTTTAGAAAATTATATTAGAAGATTGGAAAGACTAGAAACACTTTCAGAAAGCTATGATGGTGTTGAAAAAGCATTTGCAATCCAAGCTGGTAGAGAAATCCGGGTTATTGTATCACCAGAAACTATCGACGACTTAAAGTCACATCGCTTAGCAAGAGATATTAAGAGCCAAATTGAAGACGAACTTCAATATCCTGGTCATATAAAAGTGACAGTTGTTCGTGAGACTAGAGCAATTGAATACGCAAAATAATAAATAAAAACATAATTAAGTTATGAAATAACTGCTAGCAAAAAGTAAAACTTTGTTGGCAGTTATTTTTAGTTTGTTAAAAATAATACAATTTTTGACATATTGAGCAAGTATCAATATATTGTGAGGAAGAAATCTACTGACAATATAAATGAGTCTGGGGCATCATTGATGTCTCAGACTCATTGTTTAAAAACTAAGCATTATATCTTAGTTTCTGTTATTGTTATGTGCTATGTTTAGTTATTTTAACTCTAAGTCTACTTTCTGTAATTCTTTGATTACTTCAGCAGTGTCATAACAACTTGTGGAGATATTGGCATACCTTTCAGCAAGTCTATAAGCATTGATATATAACTCTAAGCTATCCTTAGCAATATCTTCCGGATTGTCACTATTTGCAGGGTTTGCAGAGACAACTAAATCAGCAAAATGTTGTGGATCAATATTAATTGACATTTCTTACATACAACTCCTATTTTTTTGAAATGATACTTAACTATAATATAAATATTACCACCAATCTGAAATTTAAAACAAAGTAATGTTTATGAATATTTATTAAAGAGCCTTTTCATCATAGATAATTTCAATTAAACTAACAGTAAGAGAGGATGACACGTAAATGAGAATTTTATTTATTGGGGATATTGTTGGTAAATTAGGTAGAGAAGCTATTTCAAACTATTTACCCAAGTTGAAACAAACTTATAAACCTACCGTTACAATAGTAAACGCAGAAAATGCAGCTCATGGTAAAGGTTTGACCGAAAAAATATATAAATCTTTACTAAGAGAAGGCGTTGATTTTATGACAATGGGAAATCATACATATGGTCAACGTCAAATATATGATTTTATAGAGAATGCCAATCGGATGGTTCGTCCAGCTAATTTTCCAGATGAAGCACCTGGTGTTGGTATGCGCTTCATTCAAATTAATGAAATCAAATTGGCTATCATTAATTTACAAGGACGTGCATTTATGCAAGATATTGATGATCCTTTTAAAAAAGCAGATGCCTTAATAGCTGAAGCACAAAAAGAAACAGATTATATCTTTGTTGACTTCCATGCAGAGACTACTTCAGAAAAAAATGCAATGGGATGGTATTTAGATAATAGAGTTAGTGCTGTTGTTGGTACACACACACATATCCAAACTTCAGATGAAAGGATATTACCTGGAGGCACAGGATATATTACAGATGTAGGCATGACTGGTTACTACGATGGTATACTTGGTATTAATCGTGAAGAGGTGATTACTCGCTTTATCACGAGCTTACCACAAAGACATGTCGTTCCTGATGAAGGTCGCAGTGTATTATCGGGTGTAATTATAGATTTAAATAAAGATGGTAAAACAAAACGTATAGAACGTATTCTTATTAATGATGACCATCCATTTAAATAATCGTCCATTAGTATGAATTTTTAATTAAACCGC
The DNA here is from genome assembly GCF_038006605.1 of Staphylococcus sp. FSL W8-0271. Taxonomy (NCBI): domain Bacteria; kingdom Bacillati; phylum Bacillota; class Bacilli; order Caryophanales; family Staphylococcaceae; genus Staphylococcus; species Staphylococcus sp. FSL W8-0271. Next base: position 1,569,828 of record NZ_JBBOVM010000001.1, on the reverse strand, counting down.
TCTTTTCATAGTAAAAGCGTGGTTTGTTTTGGTATGATGAAATATGAATTATTATAACCACTAGGAGGCTAGATGATATGAAATCTCAAGTATCATGGAAAGTGGGCGGACAACAAGGTGAAGGTATTGAATCAACAGGTGAAATCTTTGCCACTGCTATGAACCGTAAAGGATACTATTTATACGGATATCGTCATTTTTCAAGTAGAATCAAAGGCGGTCATACAAATAACAAAATTAGAGTATCAACATCACCAGTACATGCAATTAGTGATGATTTAGATATATTAATCGCATTCGATCAAGAAACTATCGAATTGAATCACCAAGAAATGCGTAAAGATAGCGTGATTATTGCTGATAGTAAAGCTAAACCAGAAAAGCCTGAACATTGTGAAGCACAATTGGTTGCGCTACCTTTTACTGCTACTGCGAAAGAATTAGGCACGACTTTAATGAAAAATATGGTCGCTGTTGGTGCAACATGTGCCGTAATGAACTTAGACATTTCAGATTTCGAAACACTTATCACCAATATGTTTACTAAAAAAGGTGATAAAGTTGTAGAAATGAATATTGAAGCATTGAATGAAGGTTATCGATTAATGAACGAGCAATTAAGTACTATTGATGGTGATTTTGTTTTAGAAACAACAGAAGGTACACCACATCTATATATGATAGGCAATGATGCGATAGGTTTAGGTGCGTTGTCTGCCGGATCAAGATTTATGGCAGCATATCCTATTACACCAGCATCTGAAATTATGGAATATATGATTGAAAACTTACCTAAAGTTGGGGGTACTGTCGTACAAACTGAAGATGAAATCGCTGCAGCAAATATGGCAATTGGCTCCAACTATGCTGGCGTACGTGCATTTACAGCAAGCGCTGGACCTGGTCTTTCACTCATGATGGAAGCTATTGGCCTATCTGGTATGACTGAAACACCATTTGTTGTTATTAATACACAACGCGGAGGTCCATCCACTGGATTACCTACCAAGCAAGAACAGTCAGACCTTATGCAAATGATTTACGGTACGCATGGTGATATACCTAAAATAGTTGTAGCACCTACTGATGCCGAAGATGCATTTTATCTTACGATAGAAGCTTTCAATCTTGCTGAAATGTATCAATGCCCTGTAATCATTTTAAGTGATTTACAATTGTCATTAGGAAAACAAACTGTAGAATCATTAGACTATAATAAAATCGAAATAAATCGTGGGGAAACGATTCAATCAGATATAGAAAGAGATGAAGCTGATAAAGCATACTTCAAACGTTATGCGTTGACTGAAAGCGGTGTCTCTCCTAGACCGATTCCTGGAGTTAAAGGAGGCATACATCATGTTACGGGTGTGGAACATAATGAAGAAGGTAAGACAAGTGAAGCAGCTGATAACAGACAACAACAAATGGATAAACGTATGCGAAAAACAGAACATCTATTGATTAATGATCCTGTAGAAAATGATGCGTCTCATGAAGCAGCCGATATTCTTTATTTAGGTTTCATTTCTACTAAAGGCGCGATCCAAGAAGGTAAAGAAAGATTAGAGCAACAAGGTTTGAAAATTAACCATTTACAAATTCGACAGTTACATCCATTCCCAAGCAAAACGATACAAGAAGCGGTTGATAAAGCTTCAAAAGTTGTAGTTGTTGAGCATAATTATCAAGGTCAACTTTCAAATATATTAAAAATGAATGTGAACGTTGGAGATAAGTTAATTAATCAAACGAAATATGATGGTACGCCATTCTTACCAAATGAAATAGAATCCAAAGGATTAGAGATTGCCAAAAATTTAAAGGAGTTGGTATAAGTGGCAACATTTAAAGATTTTAGAAATAATGTGAAGCCCAATTGGTGCCCTGGTTGTGGAGATTTTTCTGTTCAAGCAGCGATTCAAAAAGCAGCTGCAAATGTTGGACTAGAACCTGAAGAAGTTGCAATTATAACAGGTATCGGGTGCTCAGGCCGCTTATCTGGTTACGTTAATTCATATGGTGTTCATGGCATTCACGGTCGTTCATTACCATTAGCACAAGGCGTGAAAATGGCTAATAAAGACTTGACAGTTATTGCTTCCGGTGGTGATGGTGACGGTTATGCCATTGGAATGGGACACACGATTCATGCGCTACGTAGAAATATGAATATGACATATATAGTTATGGATAACCAAATCTATGGTTTAACAAAAGGACAAACATCACCATCTTCAGCACAAGGTTTTGTGACTAAATCTACACCTAAAGGCAATATTGAGAAAAATGTTGCGCCACTAGAGCTTGCATTGTCATCAGGTGCAACATTTGTTGCTCAAGGCTTTTCTAGTGATATCAAAGGTTTAACTAAAATGTTGGAAGATGCAATTAATCATGATGGTTTTTCATTCGTTAACGTATTCTCTCCATGTGTAACATACAATAAAGTAAACACTTATGATTGGTTTAAAGAAAATCTTACCAATATTGATGAAATTGAAGATTTTGATACGACCGACAAACAAAAAGCGACTCAAAAAGTTTTAGAATATAATTCATTACTTAAAGGCATCGTATATCAAGACACAGAAACACCTTCTTATGAATCTCAAATTGAAGAAATAGAAGGCACAGCACTAGCCAAAAAAGATATTCACCTTGATGAACAACAATTCAAAGACTTAACAAAACAATTTGTATAGTAGCTTATCTACTTAAATAGTAACCAAAAGCGTAAAATAACTAGCTGATCACAAAAAGATGATTTTCATAGAAAAATCATTGTTTTATATTTGTGGATCAGCTATTTTTATACATAAACATTAAAAGTGGAGGCATAGAGAAAGATGGTTGATCATTTTGCGACAATGAAGGAATTACTAACATACACACACGAAGGTGAAGATTGGGAAATTCAAATGTGTGAAAGGGATTCACCTGTACTCATTACTGCTGTACATGGAGGGGCTATAGAAAGAGGTACAACTGAAATTGCACAATATTTAAGTGAAATAGGAGATTTCAGTTTTTATAGTTTTAAAGGTGTAAGAAAAAATAAAAATAATGAACTTCATGTTACGTCAACTCATTTTGATGAACCAAACTTAAAAAAAATTGTGAGCGAACATGCCCAAGTTATATCGATTCATGGTTGTATGGGTGAGAAAAATGAAGTGTATATCGGTGGTAGAGATGAAGCGTTAATTACGCGCATAAAACAAGTATTAAATGAGGCAGGAATCATTATAAAGGATGCACCATCTCATATTGCTGGTAAACAACAAGATAACTTTGTCAATTGTGGCAAGAAAGGAATGGGCGTACAGTTAGAATTGACCGTTAACTTTAGGAAACATTGTTTTGTTAATAAAAAATTTAATCTAAAGGATAGAGAAGATCGTTCAAATTGGTCAACTTATTTAAAAGAATTTTCGAAAGCAATGGTTAATGCGATCACCTACCATAAATAGTTAACCGCAAATTGCTCAGAAGCAATTGTAAAAATATTGTTAATAAACTAGTGAAAACTTAACAGTGATTTAAGATAGTAGACGCTAAAGTGTGGTAAATAAAAAAGGTACATTTATAAAGGAGGGGGAAATATGTCTGATCGATTTAAGTCTATGACAGAATTAATGGATTATACAGAGGAAAATACGGATTGGGTCATTCATTCTATTAAGCGAAATAGTAATATTATAATAACTGCAATTCATGGGGGAGCTATTGAACCGGCTACTACGGAATTGGCGGAATTGACAGTTGAGAAAGGTAGTTTTGACTACTTTACTTTTAAAGCAATTAGAACAAAAGCTAATTCAGAATTACATGTGACCTCCAGGCGCTATGATGAACCTAAATTGATGAAAATGATTGCTAATAATCCATATGCTATCGCTATACATGGTTGTAAAGGTGAAGATGAAATTATTTATATGGGTGGTAAAGACGAGCAATTAATGGATGCAATGACGGAAGAATTTGAAAAACTAGGGATAGATGTCAGACAAGCGCCATCACATATGTCTGGTGCACATGATGACAATATTATTAATTGCTGTAAAACTGAAAAAGGTGTACAACTCGAATTAACCTCAGGAATAAGAAAAAAATTGTTTGAAAATGAACGCTATAATAAAAAAAGTAGAGAAAACAGCAGTAATTGGTCTCAGTTTATGTATGATTTTGCACAAGCAATCATTAATGCGACCAAAAATATTGCATAATATTGAAAAGGGAAAAGAAACGAGTTATTATAGATTTATTATATCTATAATAGGAAGATGATGAATTTATGAAATTTTCAAAAGCGACTGATTATGCTTTACATGCATTGTTATTTATGATCAATAACCAAGGGGACCAAAAAAAGATTCCTGTACAAGATTTAGCATCTGTTATAGGTGTTTCTACAACTTACTTATCTAAAGTACTGACACGTCTAGTAAAAAGCAATATCATTTCTGCTAGTAGTGGTGCTAAAGGTGGGTATCAATTAAAAAATGGTTGGGATTCAGTATCCATATATGATGTCATTATTACAATTGATGGGAAACAAAGTTTATTAGAGGACTCTTTTAATCATGATGAAGGTTGCCCCGTTAAAGCTATAATGGAAGACGCTGAAACAACTTTGATAACAACATTGAAACAAAAGAAATTAATAAGTTTGGATAAAAAAGCATCAGATAAATGATTTTATAGTATGGAAATAAGAAATGACAAACTATTTCTATATATTATTTTAAATTTATTATAGATATTAAAATCTTTAATCTATGTATAAATAAAAGGAATGGAATTTGAAGATGGTAGTGTTATACAAATAGAGGTACATCTACTCAAATGATGTTTGATACATAAGTCCGCTTTTTAAATAATATAGAGCTACAACATGAAGAACAAGGAAAAATCAAATTGACATTTTCTGGAAAATCAGTATTAATGGGTAGTATGTAGTAGGAGAGAGTAATGATAACTTTCTTAGTCAATTATTCGATGTGCCTTAGATTGGCGAAGAACATTGCCAAAAATAAGATGATGGCTCTTATAGATAAAAATTATCAATAAACAAAGATTTAGAATTCTATACCTTAAGTTAATGTTTTGGTAAACTGAAGATAAGTAAAATTTAAGGGGTTGAATAGGCATGAACGATACTTTAATGAGCGTACAAATTATTCCTAAAACGACTAATGGTGAAGACGTAATACCTTACGTAGATGAAGCAATTAAAGTGATAGATGATTCCGGTTTAGAATATCGTGTTGGACCACTAGAAACAACTGTGCAAGGTGAGATGAATGAATGCTTAATATTGATTCAAAAGCTTAATGAGCGAATGGTAGAACTAGAAATACCAAGTACCATCAGTCAAGTGAAATTTTATCATGTTCCTGAAGGTATCACGATTGAAACATTAACTGGAAAATACGATGAAATCTAAGTGATTTTCATGTTAGATAGATATTGACGATTGATGATATAAAGATAAGATTAAATTATTAACTCTATAAGGTGCATCGTTAATTTAGTTGAAGTTACTAAATAATACGTAAGTACCTTATTTTTTGTGGGTGAAACTAAGGCTAATTTTATACGACAATTTTATAATACTAGAGATACTTTTAAAGGTAATTACAATTTTTCGTGATGATTAATTACAAATTTCTGTTATTGGCTAATATATATTTAAGTAAAAAGAGTTATTGTTATATAAATTGTTAAATCAAAGTTGATTATTGTATATGACTTTTGCACTTTAGTGCTAAATTTAATATAATGAAATAATGATTATAGATAAAGTTATAGAACTTTGAACGACTCGATTGTTAAACAGCGAGATAGAATCTATTTTAAAGCGTTTGTTCTTAGTTTTTATGATATAGAAAGGGTTTTGTTAGCGTGAATGAAGAACAAAGAAAGCAAACTTCTATAGATGTGTTGGCCGAACGCGATAAGAAGACAAAAGATTATAGTAAGTATTTTGAGCATGTATACCAACCACCAAGTTTAAAAGAAGCACGTAAACGTGGTAAAGAAGAAATACATTATAATACCGATTTTCAAATTGATGAAAAATATCGTGATATGGGTAAAGGGAAGACGTTTTTAATAAAAACGTATGGTTGTCAAATGAATGCACATGATACAGAAGTCATGGCAGGTATTTTAAGTGCTTTAGGTTATCAAGCAACGGAAGAAATAAATGAAGCGGATGTTATATTAATTAATACTTGTGCAATTCGTGAAAATGCAGAAAATAAAGTGTTTAGTGAGATTGGAAATTTAAAACACTTAAAAAAAGAAAAACCTGAAACAGTCATTGGTGTTTGTGGTTGTATGTCACAAGAAGAATCAGTCGTCAATAAAATATTAAAATCATACCAAAATGTGGATATGATTTTCGGTACACATAATATACACAGATTGCCTGAAATTCTTGAAGAAGCTTATTTATCGAAAGCAATGGTAGTGGAAGTTTGGTCTAAAGAAGGCGATGTAATTGAAAATTTACCTAAGGTTAGAAAAGGTAATATAAAAGCATGGGTTAATATCATGTATGGTTGCGACAAATTCTGTACATACTGTATTGTGCCATTTACACGAGGAAAAGAGCGGAGTAGAAGGCCACAAGATATTATTGATGAAGTTAGAGATTTAGCACGTCAAGGATATCAAGAAGTTACATTATTAGGTCAAAACGTTAATTCATATGGTAAAGATATTGATGGATTGGAATATGGACTTGGTGATTTACTTGAAGATATTTCAAAAATAGATATTCCGAGAGTACGTTTCACTACGAGTCACCCATGGGATTTTACTGATCGTATGATAGAAGTGATTGCTAACGGTGGAAACATTGTGCCGCATGTTCATCTACCTGTACAATCAGGAAATAATGCTGTACTTAAAATTATGGGACGAAAATATACAAGAGAAAGCTATTTAGATTTAGTAGATCGTATTAAGTCTAAAATACCTGATGTTGCTTTAACAACAGATATTATTGTAGGTTATCCAAACGAAACAGCAGAACAATTTGAAGAAACATTAACACTATACGATGAAGTAGCATTTGAGCATGCATATACGTATATCTATTCACAAAGAGATGGCACGCCAGCAGCAAAAATGCAAGATAATGTACCTTTAGAGGAAAAAAAGGCCAGACTACAACAGTTAAATAAAAAGGTAGCTTATTATTCTGAACAAGCTATGACACAATATGAAGGACAAACGGTTCAAGTTCTATGTGAAGGTGCTAGTAAGAAGGATGATACTGTACTTGCAGGTTATACAAATAAAAATAAACTCGTTAACTTTAAGGCACCTAAAGAGATGATTGGAAAAATTGTAGATGTAAAAGTTGATGAAGCAAAACAATTTTCGTTAAATGGTACATTTTTAGGAGCTAGTGAAAAAGCAGTGGTGACACAATAATGTATGAAAAAGATGAAATATTAGCTGAAGCAGATAAACTCAGCCAACGTATTCAATCATTAGACACTGTCAAAGAATATCAAGCGATTGAACAGCAAATTCATCATAATAAAAATATTGAGACACGCATGAAAGACTTGAAAAAAACACAGAAACAGTCTGTTAATTTACAAAATTATGGTAAACATCAGGCGTTACGTCAATCTGAAAATAAAATTCAAGACATTGAGCAAAATATTAATGTTATACCTATTGTTGAAGAATTTAGAGAATCACAAGCAGAAGCAAATGACTTATTGCAAATGATGATTAGTACGATGTCAAACCGTTTAAATGAAATTCAACAAGATAAAGATTAATACGTAATACACTTGTAGAAAGGAAATGAGCAATATGAAAACAAGAAAATTAACACTGACTGCGATATTGATTGCTATTAATGTAGTGTTAAGTAGCATTGTTGTTATACCTTTAGGGCCTATTAAAGCGGCACCTATTCAACATCTAATCAATGTTATATGCGCGGTATTTGTGGGACCTTGGTTTGGTTTGGCACAAGCGTTTATATCTTCGTTGTTAAGAATGCTATTTGGCACAGGTAGTTTCTTTGCATTTCCTGGAAGTATGGTTGGCGTATTATTAGCAAGTGGTTTTTACTATTATCGAAAACATATTTTTATGGCAGCAGTAGGTGAAGTTATAGGTACAGGTATCATAGGTAGTATCATGTGTATACCACTAGCATGGGTATTAGGTTTCGCTAACTTTGCTGTAAAGCCTTTAATGATAGCTTTTATTGCATCAAGTGTGATTGGTGCAATGATTAGTTACATCATTTTAATGATTTTGAAAAGAAAAGGTATTTTAAAACGCTTCTTATAAATATGTAAATATGAAAAGGTTAAGTTTCATTACTTTTAACATATAAAAGAATTAATTATAATGTAGATTTGTAATTAACTATTTGTATGTGCATATGAGACTTAATCTTTTTTATTTTATAAATATCATTTATCAATCAGCAAATTCATGAAGTTTTTATATCAATCTGCCCCTGTAAGCATAAGCGTAAAAACTAAAGTTATGTTAAAATTTAAGAGTTAAATGGACAATAAAATCTCGAGAATATGGTTTGACAGTACAAAACGATATAGTGGTAAAACCCCTGATATAAAGTATAGGTATCAATCAGGTGAACAATTGAGGAGTCATCTGATTTAATGATTCACCATACATAAGTGAAGATTTATTTAATATATTTTAAATTATAGTGAGAAACTAATAGAAGGATTGTGAAAGATTAAATGACTAACCAAACGCCAATGATGCAGCAGTATTTAAAAATAAAATCACAATATCAAGATTGTTTATTATTTTTTAGATTAGGCGATTTTTATGAAATGTTTTTTGAAGATGCAAAAGAAGCATCTAGAGTTCTAGAAATAACATTAACGAAACGAGACGCTAAAAAAGAAAACCCCATTCCTATGTGTGGTGTACCTTACCATTCAGCAGATGGCTATATCGAAACATTAATTAATAATGGATATAAAGTTGCTATTTGCGAGCAAATGGAAGACCCTAGACAAACAAAGGGAATGGTAAAACGTGAGGTAGTTAGAATCGTTACGCCAGGTACGGTTATGGATCAGGGAGGCGTAGATGAAAAACAAAACAATTATATTTTGAGCTTTGTACAAATAAATGATTGTTATGCACTAAGTTATTGTGATGTGTCTACAGGAGAACTTAAAGTAACATCTTTTAACGATCAAGCTACATTAATTAATGAAATAACAACAATTAATCCAAATGAAATTGTGGTAAATACACATATAGATGAGGAATTAAAACGTCAAATTAGTTTGACAACTGAAACAATTACAGTATTGAATGAAATATCAAATGCAGAATATGCAGTTAATACAAGTAATGATCAATCATTATATAATGCAACTCAGTTATTACTTGATTATATTTTCCATACGCAAAAACGAGATCTATCTCATATAGAAACTGTTGTAAAATACGAAGCAGTAGATTTTATGAAAATGGACTTTTATGCAAAACGTAATTTAGAACTGACAGAAAGCATACGCCTAAAAAGTAAAAAAGGAACATTGCTATGGTTGATGGATGAAACTAAAACCCCAATGGGTGCAAGAAGATTAAAACAGTGGATTGATAGACCGTTAATCCATAAAAATCAAATTGAATCTCGATTAGATACAGTTGAGCAATTTATTGACTTTTTTATAGAGAGAGATACTTTGAGAGAACATCTTAATCAAGTATATGACATCGAGCGACTAGTCGGTCGTGTAAGTTATGGGAATGTAAATGCTAGAGATTTAATTCAGTTAAAACATTCCATTTCTGAGATACCCAATATTAAACAATTATTAGATGGTTTAGATACAGAAACCACTGAACAATTTAAAGCACTTGAACCTTTAGATGAATTACTAACATTATTAGAAAATAGTTTGAAAGAAGAACCACCCATCTCTGTTAAAGAAGGTGGATTATTCAAAAAAGGATTTAATCAGGAGCTTGATGAATATTTAGAAGCATCGAAGAATGGTAAATCTTGGTTGGCTGAACTGCAGACAAAGGAACGTCAACGCACTGGTATTAAATCACTGAAGATTAGTTTTAACAAAGTCTTTGGATATTTTATTGAAATTACAAGAGCCAACTTGCAAGGTTTTGATCCTTCTGCATATGGTTATCATCGTAAACAAACTTTATCAAATGCAGAACGATTTATTACGGATGAATTAAAAGAAAAAGAAGATATTATTTTAGGTGCTGAAGATAAAGCGATTGAATTAGAATATCAATTATTTGTTCAATTAAGAGAGCAAATAAAAACATATACGGAGCGCTTGCAAAAACAAGCGAAAAACATTTCTGAATTGGATTGTTTACAAAGTTTTGCAGAAATAGCTCAAAAATACAATTATGCAAGACCTGCGTTTAGTGAAGACAAAACACTTAAATTAACAAATTCGAGACATCCAGTTGTAGAACGTGTCATGGATCACAACGACTACGTGCCAAATGATTGTAAATTAGATCAAGATACGTTTATTTATTTAATTACAGGACCTAATATGTCAGGGAAATCTACTTATATGAGACAAGTTGCAATTATAAGTATTATGGCACAAATGGGCGCATACGTACCTTGTGAAGCAGCTGTATTACCAATCTTTGACCAAATATTTACAAGAATTGGTGCTGCAGATGATTTAGTTTCTGGTAAAAGTACATTTATGGTTGAGATGTTGGAGGCACAAAAAGCACTTGCTAATGCTACAGCAGATAGTTTAATCATTTTTGATGAAATAGGTAGAGGTACTTCTACTTATGATGGATTGGCTTTGGCACAAGCTATGATTGAATTCGTTGCACATACTTCTCATGCCAAGACATTATTCTCTACGCATTATCACGAATTAACTACATTAGATCAGTCGTTGCCTTCGTTGAAAAATGTTCATGTTGCAGCAAATGAATACAAAGGTGAGCTTATCTTCTTGCATAAAGTTAAAGATGGAGCTGTCGATGATAGCTATGGTATCCAAGTTGCGAAGTTAGCACATTTACCAGAAGCAGTTATCTCACGCGCACAAGTAATTCTAGATGCATTTGAACAAAATAATAATCAAGAACAAACGACAAATGAAGATGTTAACGTTATTAAAGCAGGTGTGGAAGCACAATCTTTAGAAAAACCAATTGTAGCAGAAAATGATTACAACTATAGCAATGACAAACAAAAACATAATAGCAACCAGTTTGAACAAGCAGCTTTTGATTTGTTTGATTATCCAGCAGCACAAAGTGAAATAGAGAATGAAATTAAGCAATTAAATTTATCGAATATGACACCGATAGAAGCCCTAGTAAAACTTAGTGAATTACAGAATCAGTTAAAGTAGAGGTGAGGTCATTTAATGGGTAAAATAAAAGAATTACAGACATCCTTAGCAAATAAAATAGCAGCTGGTGAAGTAGTGGAAAGACCTGGATCAGTTGTAAAAGAACTATTAGAAAATGCAATTGATGCACAAGCAACAGAAATAAATATAGAGGTTGAACAATCAGGCGTCGCTTCTATACGTGTTGTTGACAACGGTACTGGTATTGAAATCGATGATTTAGATTTAGTATTCCATCGTCACGCAACAAGCAAATTGGATGCAGATGATGATCTGTTTCATATTCGTACATTAGGCTTTCGTGGCGAGGCATTAGCTAGTATTTCATCAGTTTCTAAGGTGACCTTGAAAACATGCACAGATAATCAAGAAGGCCAAGAAATATATGTAGAAAATGGCGAGGTTTTAAATCGAAAACCAGCTAAAGCAAAAAGAGGCACAGATATTTTAGTGGAGTCACTATTTTATAATACGCCAGCACGATTAAAATATATTAAAAGTCTATATACCGAACTAGGTAAGATAACAGATATAGTAAATCGTATGGCCATGAGTCATCCTGATATACGTATTTCGCTTGTATCTGATGGTAAAACAATAATAAAAACAAATGGATCTGGTAGAACAAACGAAGTGATGGCTGAAATTTATGGTATGAAAATTGCTAAAGACTTAGTGCATGTTACTGGGGATACAAGTGATTATCATTTAGAGGCTTATTTTGCGAAACCTGAACATTCTAGAAGCAATAAGCATTATATCTCTATCTTTATTAACGGAAGATATATTAAGAATTTCTTGTTAAATAAAGCGATTTTAGAAGGTTATCATACTTTATTAATGGTTGGTCGTTACCCAATTTGCTATATCAATATTGAAATGGATCCGATATTGGTCGATGTCAATGTTCATCCAACTAAATTAGAGGTAAGGTTATCAAAAGAAGACCAGCTCTATGAATTAATCGTAAACAAAATTCGTGAAGCTTTTAAAGATCGCATTTTAATTCCTCAAAATGATATGGATAAAATGACGAAGAAAAACAAGGTATTAAACCAATTTGAGCAACAGAAAATGGATTTTGAAAAACGCCAACAACAAAATAACTTTGAGCAAAATATTGAGCAAACAGCTGATTCAAACATGCATAATGAAAATGACACAAGTGTAGGAAATGAAGCATCTTATATAAATCAACACAATGATGAACAAAATCGTATTCAAGAATCACAAAATGATTATAAGAAAATACAAAATGAACTACTTTATGATTTAGAAACAACCAATAATGATGCTACTGATAATGAAGTCTCAGTTGAAGATAATAGTGATAATGATATTAAAGGTCATGTGAGTGCTTCACCAACTCGTCGAATACCCTACATGGAAATTGTTGGACAAGTGCACGGTACCTACATTATCGCTCAAAATGAAAATGGTATGTTTATGATTGACCAACACGCAGCTCAAGAAAGAATAAAGTATGAATATTTCAGAGAAAAAATTGGTGATGTTGTAAATGAAAGTCAAAATTTATTAATCCCGTTAACTTTCCATTTCTCAAAAGATGAATTAATGATTATTAATCAGTACAAAGAAGAATTAGATAAGGTAGGGGTGCATTTAGAACCATTTGGTGGGCATGATTATATTGTAGATAGCTATCCTGTATGGTTTCCGCAAGAAGAAGCAGAAGAAATCATCAAAGATATGATTGAACATGTACTAGAACATAAAAAAGTCGATGTTAGAAAAATTCGTGAAGAAGCTGCGATTATGATGAGTTGTAAAAAATCAATTAAGGCTAACCACTATCTAAAAAATAATGAAATGGCAGATTTAGTCAATCAGTTGAGAGAGACTGAAGATCCATTCACCTGTCCGCATGGAAGACCCATTATTATTAATTTCTCAAATTATGAATTAGAACGTCTATTTAAACGTATTGTCTAAGGAGGAATTCATGTTGAAACCGCATATTTTACCTGCAGTTCGCTCAATGAAAGATTTAGAAAAATTAACCATGACAGATTATAAGGAATGTGTCATGTTAGATGCGCATATTGGGCATGTTAAAAGTATCATGGGTCTATTAAACAAGAATAATATTGAAACATACATGCATATCGATTTAATCAAAGGTATGAGCCATGATGAATTCGCGTGTGAATATATTATTCAAAATTATCATCCTAAAGGCATCGTTTCAACCAAGACAAAAGTAATTAACAAAGCAAAATCATTAAATACGACAACTGTGTTCAGAGTATTTGTATTAGATAGCCATGCATTATCTAGAAGTATTGAATTAATTAAGCGTGTAGAACCAGATTTTGTGGAAGTTTTACCAGGAGTTGCTACAAAAGCCATACGTATCATTAACGAAGAAACGAATACTGCTGTAATTGCTGGTGGACTCATTAACAGCAAAGAAGAAGTAGACATTGCAGTTTCAAATGGTGCAAAATACATTACAACTAGTGATCGATCGTTATGGTAATCTAATCAGATGATATAACTAAAACAATAAAAGTTAAGTATTTTGATATCATCAATATATTTGCGAGAGACTGCTGTGTACGAGTATAGGGAGTTGTTGATAATGAGAAAACCAATGCAATTAAAAGAAGGAGACACTGTTGCGATTGTGTCTCTTTCTTCTGGTTTAGCAGGTGAAAGTGATATATTATGGCGAACGCGACAAGGCATTCATCGTTTGGAAAGTGAGTTTGGTTTAAAGGTCAAAGTAATGCCCCATGCACTCAAAGGTGTAACGTTTATTCACAATCACCCAGAATGTAGAGCAAAAGATTTAAATGAAGCAGTAAAAGATCCAGAAGTTAAAGCGATTATTAGTTGTATTGGTGGAGAAGATGCGATACGCATTTTACCTTATGTAGATTTGCAGGCAATTGCAACAAATCCTAAAATATTCAGTGGTTATTCAGATACAACTACTGTACATTTGATGTTTTATAAAATGGGGATAGTTAGTTTTTATGGGCAGGCATTACTTACTGATTTTGCAGAAAATATTGCAATGGATACATATACTGTAGAGAATATTAACAAGTGTTGGTTTAATACAAATAAAATTGGAACAATAGCACCAGCATTTTATATACGACCATACGGATTAAAGTGGGATATAAAAAATAAAAACAGGTGTAGACTTGAAATAATGCAAAATGGATACGAAATTTTAAAAGGTAATAAAAAAGTAAGAGGCCATCTTTTAGGCGGGAATCTAGAAACTTTTGTTGACTTACGTCATACTTCAATATTTCCTGAAATTGAGGCTTTTAATGGAGCGATATTATTTTTAGAAACATCAGAAGACACACCGACACCGGAAATGTTTGCTGAATATTTAGAGCAATTGCTGGAGCATGGTATTTTAAATCGTCTGAATGGCATGATTTTTGGCAAGCCTTTTAACAATGTATATTATGAAAATTATAAAAAAGAAATATTAAAAATAATTAAAAAATGCCATAATCCTAAAATGGTTGTTTTTTATAATTTATCATTTGGTCACAATGAACCCAAACATGCCATTCCTTATGGGTTGATGGCACAAATTGATCCATTAACCGGTCAGTTTAGTATCGATGAAAACAGTGTAGTATTCACTTAAGTTGTGACAACTTTTCTACAAAAACATTTGACAACGCTTACAACAACGGTGTAAGATAAACTCAAGTTAATATTTAGAACAGAGATGGGAGATTTCTACAGTAATTAAACCGGTGGTTCACAACTGGATATAATTGTAGGGGTCTCCCTGTCTTATTTTAGGAGGAGTCTTTATGAGTGAATATTTTGCTGAATTTTTGGGAACAGCAATACTTGTACTATTTGGGGGAGGCGTTGTTGCAAACGTCAACTTAAAAAGAAGTAATGGGAATGGCGCAGATTGGATCGTTATTGCTACAGGTTGGGGATTAGCAGTTTCTATGGGAGTGTACGCTGTAGGTAATATATCAGGTGCACATTTAAATCCTGCAGTGACTTTAGCGTTTGCAATGGATGGCGCGATTAATTGGTCTATGGTACCTGGTTATATCATCTGTCAAATCCTTGGTGGTATTGTTGGTGGTGCATTAGTTTGGCTAATGTATTTAGCTCAATGGAAAGCAACAGAAGATCAAGGTACAAAATTAGCTGTATTTTCTACAGCTCCTGCCATTAAGAACTATTTTGCAAACTTTATGAGTGAAATTATTGGCACAGCTATTTTAACAATGGGACTTTTATTCATCGGTATGAATAAAATTGCTGATGGGCTAAATCCATTAATTGTCGGTAGTTTAATCGTTGCAATTGGTTTAAGTCTAGGTGGTCCAACAGGCTATGCAATTAACCCAGCGCGTGATTTAGGTCCGCGTATTGCGCATGCCATTCTACCAATCTCAGGCAAAGGCGATTCTAATTGGTCCTATGCAATTGTACCAGTGTTAGGCCCTGTAACTGGTGGTATGATTGGTGCGGTAATTTATAGATTATTTTATAAAGGTGCATTTGATACAATGTCAGTGGTTGCAATCGTATTATTAATCATCACACTTATTTTAGGTGTCGTATTAAATAAAGCGAAAAATGCTAAAGGTATTGAATCGATATATTAATTACGTTTAATTTATTTGTATTTACGTTAAAATATAACTAGATATTATTATCATTGGATTAATATAAAATTATTAGTTGAGTGAACTAATAAAAAAAGGGTACAGAAAAGTATGTATATCAATGTGAATTACATATGTAATTCGTGTTATGAACATTAGAAGAGGGAGCTAATAATTATGGAAAAATATATTTTGTCAATCGACCAAGGCACTACGAGTTCTAGAGCAATTCTGTTTGATCAAGACGGAAAAATCAAAGGCGTTGCACAACGTGAATTCAAACAATATTTTCCAAAATCAGGCTGGGTAGAACATGATGCTAATGAAATTTGGACGTCTGTTTTAGCTGTTATGGCTGAAGTTTTAAATGAAGAAAACGTTGGTGCAGATCAAATTGCTGGTATTGGTATTACAAACCAACGTGAAACTACGGTAGTGTGGGATAAGAAAACATCAAGACCGGTATATCATGCAATTGTTTGGCAATCACGTCAAACACAAGGCATCTGTCAAGAGTTAAAAGAACAAGGTTTAGAAGATAAATTCAGAGAAAAAACAGGTCTCTTATTAGATCCGTATTTCGCTGGGACAAAAGTTAAATGGATTCTTGATAATGTAGAAGGTGCAAGAGAAAAAGCTGATAATGGAGATTTATTATTCGGTACCATTGATTCATGGTTAGTTTGGAAATTATCTGGTGGCAAAGCACATATTACAGATTATACAAATGCTAGCCGTACATTGATTTATAATATCCATGATTTAGAATGGGATCAAGAATTATTGGATATATTAGAAATTCCAAACACTATGTTACCTGAAGTTAAAGAATCTAGTGAAGTTTATGCAAATACCATTGATTATCATTTCTTTGGACAAGAAGTACCAATTGCTGGTATTGCAGGTGACCAACAAGCAGCATTATTTGGTCAAGCTTGTTTTGAACGTGGAGATGTCAAAAACACTTACGGTACAGGTGGCTTTATGTTGATGAATACAGGTGAAGAAGCTGTAGCATCTAAAAGTGGCTTGTTAACAACAATCGCTTATGGGTTAGATGGAAAAGTTAATTATGCACTTGAAGGTTCTATTTTTGTTTCAGGTTCAGCTATTCAATGGTTACGAGATGGACTAAGAATGATTAATTCTGCACCACAATCAGAAAACTACGCAGAACGTGTAGAATCTACAGAAGGTGTTTATGTTGTGCCTGCATTCGTAGGTTTAGGAACACCATATTGGGATGCAGATGCACGTGGAGCAATCTTTGGTTTAACGCGTGGTACTGAAAAAGAACACTTTATCCGTGCTACATTAGAATCACTGTGTTATCAAACGCGTGATGTACTTGAAGCAATGGAAAAAGATTCTGATATTACAGTGAATAACTTGCGTGTTGACGGTGGTGCTGTTAAAAATAACTTTATTATGCAATTCCAATCTGATTTATTAAACGTGAGTGTTGAACGTCCGGAAATTAATGAAACAACAGCATTAGGAGCTGCTTATTTAGCTGGTTTAGCTGTAGGTTTCTGGGATAATAAAGATGAAATTGCTAACCGTTGGAAACTAGAAAAAGAATTTAATCCAGATATGGAAGAAAAAGAAAGAAATAAATTATACAAAGGCTGGAAAAAAGCTGTAGAAGCAACGCAAGTCTTTAAGTTAGACGATGAATAAAAGAATTAGACTTATCTAAGTTTCTTATGCTATAATAAGGGTAAGTTAATATTATCGAGATGAGAATTGAGAGACACTGTTCGTACAATTATATATGTATGGGATAGGTCTCTCTTTTTTTATTACTACTAGGAGGCGCTAGATTTTATGAGTTTATCAACTTTGAAAAGAGAACAGATTAAGAAAGATTTAAAAAATGATACTTTTGATGTTGTCATTATCGGTGGAGGTATTACTGGTGCAGGTATTGCATTAGATGCAACACAAAGAGGTATGAAGGTCGCGTTAGTAGAAATGCAAGACTTTGCACAAGGTACAAGTTCACGTTCAACAAAATTAGTCCATGGTGGTTTACGTTATTTGAAACAATTGCAAGTGGGCGTCGTAGCAGAAACTGGTCGTGAGCGTGCGATTGTATATGAAAATGGGCCTCATGTAACGACACCAGAACGCATGCTATTGCCAATGCATAAAGGTGGTTCAATGGGTAAATTCACCACAGCTATTGGTTTAACAATGTATGACAGACTGGCAGGCGTGAAAAAATCAGAACGTAAAACAATGTTAAATGCTAAAGAAACGTTAGCAAAAGAGCCACTTGTTAAAAAATCAGGTTTAAAAGGTGGCGGATCTTACGTTGAATATCGTACCGACGATGCGCGTTTAACAATTGAAGTTATGAAACGTGCAGCTGAAAAAGGCGCAACAGTAATTAACCACACGAAATCAGTACATTTCACATATGACTCAAATGAAAAGGTAAATGGTATTCAAGCTGAAGATCAAATTACTGGTGAAACTTACCCAATTAAGGCTAAAAAAGTAATCAATGCGAGTGGACCATGGGTAGACGAAGTGCGCAGTGGCGATTATGCACGTAATAACAAACAATTGCGCTTAACAAAAGGTGTTCATATTGTTATAGATCAATCGAAATTCCCATTAGGACAAGCAGTATATTTTGATACTGAAAAAGATGGACGTATGATTTTTGCGATTCCTCGTGAAGGCAAAGCATATGTAGGTACAACAGATACGTTTTATGATAATGATAAAACGTCACCATTAGCAACACAAGAAGATAGAGATTATTTAATCGACGCAATCAACTATATGTTCCCAGATGTAAATGTAGCAGATGAAGACATTGAATCATCATGGGCTGGCGTGAGACCATTAATTTTAGAAGAAGGTAAAGATCCTTCAGAAATTTCTCGTAAAGATGAAGTATGGGAAGGTAAATCTGGTTTACTCACGATTGCTGGTGGTAAATTAACCGGTTATCGCCATATGGCATTAGAAATTGTGGACTTATTATCAAAACGCTTAAAATCAGAGTACGGTTTGAAATTTGATAAATGTGCTACAAAACACTTACCAATTTCTGGTGGAGATGTTGGTGGCAGTGCAAACTTTGATAACTTTATTGATAAAAAAGTTGAAGATGCCAAAGCTTATCAAATAGATGATGCGACAGCACGTCATTTTGCAACGAAATATGGTTCGAATGTAGAAGAATTATTCAAAATTACTCAAACAGCTCAATATCAAGAGTCTGGTTTACCATTAGATATTTATACAGAATTGATTTATTCTATCCAAAACGAAATGGTTCATCGCCCAACAGATTTCTTTATTCGTCGTACTGGTAAACTTTATTTCAAAATAGATGATGTTCTAAATTATAAAGAGCAAGTGATTGATGTAATGGCTGAGTTACTTGGCTACACAGATATTCAAAAAGACTTGTTTACAAAAGAACTTCAAACTGCAATTGATGAAGCTCAAACAGGTAATAATCAACCTGCAGTTAAAGAATAAATTTAAATATTGTAAGAATTTATCATTGAATACTCATATATATGGGTTCGTGGATTCAAACTATGAATAATAATTTCTCCCCTTCAAAGTAGACATTAAAAAATGTAAGCTTTGAAGGGGTTTTTATATCTGAAATTTATAAAGTGGCACAGTGTTTTTTAGTAAGTTTTAAGATATAATGCATTACATTTTACTAATAATAGCGTTGTAAAATGTAATAATGCTTAATAGCATTGTATTTGAAAACAGTGTATTTTGAAGGTATATTGTATAATGTATGATGAATGAAACGAAACGTGATTTGGGGGTAAAACATGAGTGGAAATGAGTTTAAAATCACTGTTGCAGATGGGACAACTTTAGAGGTGAAATTGAATAAGGCAAAAAAAGATACGATTGGTATTATTCACTTACTTTATGGTATGGCGGAACATATGGATAGATATGATGCGCTTGTTGAATCATTAAATCAACAAGGATATGACGTACTGCGACACAACCATAGAGGGCATGGTAAAGATATAGAATCATACGAACGTGGTCATATTGATAGTATGGAGCAAGTAGCTGATGATACTTTTGAAATTGCACAGACATTGTATTCTGATTCTATGCACACGCCATATATTATTTTAGGGCACTCTATGGGTTCTATTATCGCTAGAATTTTCACACAAAAATATCCTGATGTTGCACAAGGCATGATTTTATCAGGAACAATGCAGTACCCTAAATACCTAGGGAAACTCGTACAAATAGTTTTAAAACTTATCACTTTAATAACTGGAAAAAGACGGTGTTTAAAATGGTTAAACCAAATAATGTATAAAACCTTTAATAAGAATATAAAAAATAGTAAATCGAAAAATGATTGGTTATCCAGTGATGAGCAAGAAGTAGAAAAATTTGAAAAAGACCCTTATACTGGATTTTTAGTCTCAAATCAATTGATTTTTGAAACAGTAAAATATATGTTACAGACAAGTAAATTAAAAAATATAAAGAAAATGAAATCAGGCTTACCCATTTTACTAATTTCTGGCAAAGATGATGCGATAGGTAATTATGGCAAAGGGATTAGACATTTAGGGAAACTATATAAAAAAGGTAATATTCAACATATCACAGTACATTTATATAAAAATAAAAGACACGAAGTGTTATTTGAAAAAGATGCGACGACTACATGGCAGCATATGTACGATTGGATAGAAAGACAAATTTTAAAAAAATATAACAGAGCAGATAAAGCATAGAGAGAGTTGATATAAGTGCAGAGCGATAAACCATTCATCATTGCATTAGTTGGTCCAACAGCTGTTGGTAAAACAGAATTGAGTATTGAATTGGCTAAAAAATTTAATGGTGAAATAATTAGTGGAGATTCCATGCAAGTATATAAATATATGGATATTGGAACAGCAAAAATAAAACAAGAAGAGATGGCTGATATACCTCATCATATGATAGATATTTTGGAACCTGATGAAACTTTTTCTGCATATGATTTTAAAAATAGAGCTCAAAATTTAATTACTGAAATCACGGATAGAAATCATGTACCTATCATAGTTGGTGGCACAGGTCTGTATATCCAATCATTAATCTATAATTATGCCTTCGAGGATGAAACGATATCTGAGGCACAACAAATTAAAGTCGACTATAAGTTAAACGAACTAGATTCATTTACAAATGAAGCGTTGCATAATTATTTAGCGTCTATAGATAAGGTTTCAGCTGATAATATACACCCAAATAACCGAAAAAGAGTTCGAAGAGCTATTGAATATTATTTAAAAACAAAAAAACTTTTAAGTTCACGCAAGAAAAACCAACAATATACAGAAAATTATGATACATTATTAATAGGGATAGAAATGTCACGCGAAACTTTATATCAAAGAATTAATAAACGTGTAGATATAATGTTGGAACGCGGATTACTAAATGAAGTGAAACAACTCGTTGAAGATGGTTTTGAAACTTGTCAAAGTATGCAAGCTATCGGATATAAAGAGATGTTACCTGTAATTAAAAATGAGGCTAGTCTAGCCGAAGCAACAAATAAATTGAAAAAGCATTCTAGAAATTATGCTAAAAGACAAATGACTTGGTTCAAAAACAAGCTCGACGTAGTATGGTTAGATAGAGAGAAAATGTCACTTTCATTGATGTTAGATGAAGTTTCAGTCCAAATAAAGAAAAGGAGAACATAACATGAATACAACAGAAAACATCCAAGATAAATTCCTAGGACAATTTAAGGCTGATCAAACGAAAGTTATCGTATTTTTAGTAAACGGTTTTCAAATGAAAGGTATTATTGAAGATTATGATGACAATTTAGTTTGTTTATTAACACAAGGAAAGCAACATCTTATTTATAAACATGCTATCAGTACATTCACGCTTGATGATGCAGTAGAAGAAGCATAATATAAAAAACAATTTATTTTTGCGTACTTTAAATGAAAAAAACTACACTTTGATATAAATAATCAAGTGTAGCTTCGGACTGTCGACAAAGTCTCTGACTTTGTTGGCAGTTTTTTTGTGCACGCTTTCCGTGGGCACTGCCTTAGCCTGTATTCTTCGGCTAGTACTATTCCCGCAGGAGTCGGCATACATCACTGCCAATATTACACTAAAATATTATAATATATGTAAATTAAGCAATAGTGGTGTTTATTTTGATGAATAAATCGATTGATAAAAGAGCTCAATATGAAATGATTTTTATTATGAATTAGTCCTTAATAATTATTGATTACATAGAGTCGGGACGATATTAGATTTAAATTTTGTATATAAACTTGTCGAAGGCAAATATTGTCTTGATAATGGTAAACCATCAATAGATTCAGTCATTTTAGTAAAAATTATACAAGTCGTTTTCATGATATAGAATTATTTGAACAAATGCTTGAGAAAATACTCGAGATAGCTGGCAAAACCAACGATATAAATAAAAATAGACAAACCCTACGCATTAATTTGCGCAAAGTTTGCCTACGGTATAAAGCTACATTTTGATATAAATAATCAAGTGTAGCTTTCTTATTGTATTATTGTTTTATTTATAATAGCGCTTCAATATCTGCTTCAATTTGACTTGGTTTTTTTTGTGGTGCGTAACGATTGGTTACTTTACCTTCTCTATCAATTAAAAATTTAGTGAAATTCCATTTGATTTTTTCATTGAAAAATCCATTTTGTTGTTCTGTTAGGAATTGATATAATGGGTGTTGATTTTCTCCTTTGACATCAATCTTTTCGTGCATTGGAAAAGACACGCCATAGTTAATTTTACAGTTTTGCGTAGCTTCTTCACCAGTGCCTGGTTCTTGACCTCCAAATTGATTACATGGAAAACCTAATACAACAAATCCTTGATCTTTATAATTGTCGTATAAATGTTGTAATCCTTCAAATTGTGGTGTGAAGCCACATTCACTAGCAGTATTAACAATTAGCAACACTTTGTTTTTATATTCTTCTAATTTGTATGTTTCACCATTTGATTTTTGAACTTCTATATCGTATATAGTCATATAGCGTCACCTCTTATTAATAATTTAACATAATTTGAGAAGATAGTCTTTATATAAACACTATGATAAAATGACAAAGAAAACTTTGAAAGAGGTGCATGTTATGAGCCAACAAACACATACGACTAAAAAGAAATTAGAATCAGCAATTTTAGTTGGAGTACAAGCTCAAACCGATGAAGTGTTTGATTTTGAATCAACAATGGAAGAATTAGCTTCATTGTCTGAAACATGCCAATTAAATGTACAAGCTGAATTTACTCAGAACAGACAGCATTTTGATAATAAATACTACGTTGGAAAAGGTAAGTTAGAAGAAATTAAAGCATACGTAGAAATGAATGAAATAGATGTAGTAGTTGCTAATGATGAATTGACAATGGCACAGTCAAAAACATTAAATGGTAATTTGAATGTTAAAATAATCGATAGAACGCAACTGATTTTAGAAATTTTTGCACTTCGAGCACGAAGTAAAGAAGGTAAGTTACAAGTAGAATTGGCGCAATTAGATTACTTATTACCAAGACTCCAAGGTCATGGGCGTAGTTTATCAAGATTAGGTGGAGGCATTGGAACGAGAGGTCCTGGGGAAACTAAATTAGAAATGGACCGTCGTCATATTAGAACACGCATGAATGAAATCAAACATCAATTAGAAACAGTGGTTGAACATCGTGAGCGTTATCGTAATAAACGTGAACAAAATAATGTGTTTCAAGTAGCGCTGATTGGTTATACAAACGCAGGTAAATCATCTTGGTTTAATGCATTAGCTAATGAAGCTACCTATGAAAAGAATTTGCTTTTTGCTACGTTAGATCCTAAGACAAGACAAATTCAAATTAATGATGGATTTAATTTAATCATATCTGATACGGTTGGTTTTATTCAAAAACTACCAACTACACTTATCGCTGCGTTTAAATCGACTTTAGAAGAAGCAAAAGGTGCAGATTTGTTGTTACATGTCGTAGATGCGAGTCATCCTGAATATCGTGTTCAGTATGATACAGTTAACCAAATTATAGGTGATTTAGACATGGGGCATATTCCACAAGCTATTATTTTTAATAAAAAAGATTTACATGAAGGTGCTGTCCCGACTACTAATTTACCATCAATATTTGTGTCAAGTAAAAATGAAGCAGATGAAGAAAAAGTGAAACAACTACTTATTGAGCAAGTAAAATCAGCTTTAACTACTTATGAAGAAAAGGTACCAAGTGCTGATGCAGACAGATTATATTTTTTAAAACAGCATACACTTGTCACTGAAATTAAATTTAATGAAACAGATGCAACTTATACTATAAAAGGTTTTAAAAAAGAATAGGAAGAAGAATTACGATGAAAAATACGAAGCAATTAATAGCTGAAACAGAAGCAAAACTAGAACCATATTTTAAAAAAATAGAAGAAATCGCTTATATTAATCAAGAAAAAGTGTTAGATGCATTCCATGCTGTTAAAGTATCTGAAAGTGACTTACTGGGAACAACGGGTTATGGTTATGATGATATAGGTCGAGATCATTTAGAAGCGGTTTATGCACATGCATTTAAGGCAGAAGACGCATTAGTACGTCCGCAAATTATTTCTGGCACACATGCGATCACGATTGCATTACAAAGTACTTTGAAATATGGGGATGAGTTATTATATATCACTGGTGATCCTTACGATACGTTATTAGAAGTGATAGGTATCAATGGTAATGGCATAGAAAGTTTAAAAGAACACGGGATACTATATAATAAGGTTGACTTAAAGCAGGGTGAAATTGATATTGATAAAGTATTAACTAAAATATCAACGCAAACTAAGGTGATTGCTATTCAGCGTTCGAAAGGTTATGATCAACGGCCATCCATAGATTTAACAAACATAGAAAATACGATTCAACAAATAAAGGCCAAATACCCTGAAATCATCATTTTTGTAGATAATTGCTATGGTGAATTTGTTGAAGAACGTGAACCTATAGAATGTGGCGCTGATTTAATGGCAGGTTCATTAATTAAAAACCCAGGTGGCGGTTTAGCTAAAATTGGTGGTTATATCGTAGGTAATGAAACATTAGTAGAAAGATGTGGTTACCGTTTAACCGCGCCAGGAATTGGTAAAGAAGCCGGTGCCTCTCTATATTCATTACAAGAAATGTACCAAGGCTTTTTCTTAGCCCCTCATGTGGTTAGTCAGAGTTTGAAAGGTGCATTATTTACGAGTTTATTATTAGAAAAAATGAATATGCACACTTCACCTAGATTTGATGTGCCTAGAACAGATTTGATTCAAACGGTCACTTTTGATACGAAGGAACAGATGATTCAATTTTGTCAAAGTATTCAAGCAGCTTCCCCAATCAACGCACATTTTAGTCCTGAACCATCTTATATGCCAGGTTATGAAGATGATGTCATTATGGCTGCGGGTACCTTTATTCAAGGTTCTTCAATTGAATTATCAGCGGATGGTCCAATTAGACCTCCATATGAAGCATATATACAAGGCGGCTTAACGTATGAACACATTAAGTTAGCAGTAACAAGAGCTGTTGAAAAGTTATTTTAATATCCTGAGAGAAATGTCACATTGAATTGCATTTATTGCTATGACAAATAGCAAATTGTAATGTATATGTGGCTTTTTTTATTAAATTAAAAAAATTTCGGAAAATTCAGCGATTAAATTGAACAAAACTGTCATAAAGCCAGTTAAATCAATGTTTTGAAGTGTATGTTAGAAAACCTGACATATTTTTGAATTACTTTAGTAATTATGCTAAATTAAATACAAGTTCAAAAATAGAGGTGATTGGATTGGAGTCAAAAGATACGATACGACGAAGCATGCCGGTCTTCTCTATGAGTGTTGTTACGAAATTAAGTGAACTAACTGCTAGACAAGTTCGCTATTATGAGACACATGAACTGATTAAACCACATAGGTCAGAAGGAAATAAACGACTTTTTTCGTTAAACGATTTGGAACGCCTTTTAGAGATAAAAAGATTGATAGAAAAAGGCTTTAATTTAAAAGGTATTAAACAGATTTTAAATGACGAACAAGATCACCTTTCTGATGATGCACAAGAAACGAGAAAACAAATGATTGTTGATGCTACACAGAAACCACAACGAGAAGCGATTCCGATAAATCGTGGGGACTTATCTCGATTTATCAAATAAAATTAATGGGGGACATTTATAATGGCAAAACGTACATTTACCAAGGAAGACATACACAAGTTCGCTAAGGAAGAAAATGTCAGATACTTACGTTTGCAATTCACTGATATTTTAGGTGTAATTAAAAACGTGGAAGTACCAGTAAGCCAATTAGAAAAAGTTTTAGATAACGAAATGATGTTTGACGGATCTTCAATTGAAGGTTTCGTACGTATTGAAGAATCAGACATGTATTTATATCCAGATTTAGATACATGGGTTATTTTCCCATGGACGGCTGGTCAAGGTAAAGTAGCTCGTTTAATCTGTGATGTCTATAAAACAGATGGCACACCGTTTGAAGGTGATCCACGCGCAAACTTAAAACGTGTATTAAAAAACATGCAAGATTTAGGATTTAGTGAACTTAATTTAGGGCCAGAACCTGAATTCTTCTTGTTTAAATTAGATGAAAAAGGTGAACCAACATTAGAACTAAATGATAATGGTGGTTACTTTGACCTTGCACCTACAGATTTAGGTGAAAATTGTCGTCGTGATATTGTTTTAGAATTAGAGGATATGGGCTTTGATATTGAAGCTAGTCACCACGAAGTGGCACCAGGCCAACATGAAATTGATTTTAAATATGCAGATGCTATCACTGCGTGTGATAATATCCAAACATTTAAGTTAGTTGTTAAAACAATCGCACGTCAACACAATCTTCATGCAACATTTATGCCTAAGCCATTATTTGGTGTCAACGGAAGCGGCATGCACTTCAATATGTCACTTTTCAAAGGTAAAGAAAATGCATTTTACGATCCAGAAGGCGATATGGAAATGACTAAAGATGCTTATCATTTTATCGCGGGGATTCTGAAAAATGCACGTGGTTTAACTGGTGTATGTAACCCATTAGTAAATTCTTATAAACGTTTAGTTCCAGGTTATGAAGCGCCATGCTATATTGCTTGGAGTGGTAAAAACCGTTCACCATTAATCCGTGTACCAACTTCACGTGGTTTATCAACGCGTGTAGAAGTTCGTTCAGTAGATCCAGCAGCCAATCCTTACTTAGCATTAGCAGCTATTTTACAAGCGGGCTTAGACGGTATTGAAAATAAATTAGAAGTACCTGAACCAGTAAATCAAAATATATATGAAATGAATCGTGAAGAACGTGAAGCCGTTGGTATTCAAGATTTACCATCAACATTATATACAGCTATTAAAGCAATGAAAGATAACGATTCTATTAAAGAAGCTTTAGGTAATCACATTTATAATCAATTTATAAACTCTAAATCAATTGAATGGGATTACTATAGAACTCAAGTTTCTGAATGGGAAAGAGAACAATATTTAAAACAATACTAGGTGCTAAGCAAAAGGGGCAAACACTAGGTATATAAGCAATCTGGGTCACTTATTTATAAGTGATTCGGGTTGCTTTTTTTGCACCCGCTCGTTTTTATTAGTGACTTTTGGATGCAAATTAGGGACGACTCAGCCTATTTTTAACTATTAGAAAGTGAAAAAGTTATGTAAAATTTGTACGAAGTGATATAATTTTTTAAAATAAGATTAGATTTTTTAATATAGTGTATTATATTTATAGGTTTTTAAGTTAAAGGAAAAATAACTTTTAGTCTTATTGAAATGATTTAAACTAATTTAAAAGGGGTTGGAGTTAAATGCAAGAAGTAAAATTAAGTACATTAAAAGCGGGTTCTTTAAAAGAATTAGAAAGTAGCATAAATGCATATTTAAAAGATGAAGAAGTAGCTGATTATCAATTACTCAATTCAACTGTTCGTGAAATAGAAGAGCGTGCTTTTTCAGCAAATGAAGAAGAATTTCACGCTATATTAACATTTATAAAAGAAGTAGAATAAGAACAAGCGTAATTGATTGTAATGACGACTAAATTTTAGGGAATTACAAAATATACAATATGAGGTTGAGACAATCATCACGTCTCAACCTTTTTTAATGAAAATTGATTTATGAATGGCAGGTTGAATGTAATGAAGTATTTAAAAGTACAGATGACAAGAGAAAATTTAGAAAGTATTCCACAGTATGAATTACCTGTTGGATATAAAATTCGTAACTTTAAAATAGGAGAAGAAGTAAAATGGGCAAATTTAGAAATGAAAGTTAATGAATTTGCTACCACAATTCAAGCACTGACACATTTTAACACAGAATTTGGACCGTATATTAATGAAATGGAACAAAGATGTTTGTTTCTTGAGAATCCTAAAGGAGAAGTGATTGGTACCGCAACTGGTTGGTGTGGCCATTTAACAAAAGATAGCAAAATATCTGGACGAATCCATTGGGTTGCGATTATTCCGGAGTATCAAGGCAAGCAATTATCTAAACCTTTATTATCGGCAGCAATGAAAATTTTGGCTAAATATCATAATGAAGCATATTTAACCTCTCAAACAACAAGTTTCCAAGCAATCAATATGTATCTTAATTTTGGATTCAGACCAGTTCATGCTGATGCATATGATCATGAAGCATGGACTTTATTGGAAAAAGCATTAAATCGGAGGATTTTATAGATATATATTTAAAAGGAAAACATGTTTATTAGTACATTCCAATAATAATATTATGTTAACTTAAATAAAAAACTGCCGGTTTAAACACTCGGCAGAAGACACTATTTTTTCTTATTTTTAGTTACAATGACTTGAATAATAAAAACAATAAATCCAATGAAAATGCCTAAAAATATTGCCACAACTGCAGATACAAGCGGTGGAAATTGATATTGATATTGTAATATTAAGCCTATAATGATTGCTATAACAATCGCAATAACTGTAATCATGTTCTCCTTAAATATACTCAAACTATTCACTCCTATCGTCTATGTATTATATCACGATTGCTTAAGTACGTTAAAATAAAATTATGACTTATTAAAGTTTCATTTAATGTAAAAGATTAGCTTTTATTTAAAATAAGCGTCTTGACGTAAACTTTAATTTTCTATATGATAATTTGGTATATTCATAAAAAGTGGGTGCAACAATGAAATCAACAAAGAAAATGACTACATTAATTATAAGTATAGTTGTACTAGGCGTACTTGCATTTCAGTTTATAAATGGAACTGGGCCTTTTTCATCCAATGATAAAAATAATAATGATGGACCAAAGGAAACTGAGAAAGTACATGTAGCGCGTGTAGTTGATGGTGATACATTAGTAGCAAATAATAGTCAACATGAACAAATTAAAGTGAGGTTGATAGGTGTAGATACGCCTGAAACTGTTAAACCAAATACGCCAGTACAACCATATGGTAAGGAAGCATCTGATTTTTCAAAAGAACATTTAACCGATAAAGATGTCTTTTTAGAATATGATAAAGAAAAAGAAGATCGTTATGGTCGTACACTGGCATATGTTTGGCTGGATAAAGATACGATGTTTAATGAACTGTTAGTAAAAAAAGGATTGGCTAGAGAAAAATATTTTTCTCCAAACGGTAAATATAGAGAAAAGTTCGAAAAAGCAGAACAGACAGCTAAAAGCAATAACGAAAATATTTGGAGTTAAAAATTTAAAATCATTTAGCACAAAAATGACTGGTACATAAATATTCATTCTCAAAAAAAAGGAGAGCTAATCCATAAAGTGATATGCTCCCTTCAAAGTAGACACTTAAAAATGTAAACTTTGAAGGGAGCTTTTTTATGACTCATAGAAAATTATCACCTGAAACTTATCAAAAAGCTTTCAGCTTATATGAAGAAGGATATAGTATGAAAAATGTAATTCAAAAATTAAATTTAAATTGTTCTCCTAGAACATTATTGATTAACTATTATAAATTTAAGAAGCATGGAATAAAGGTGCTTTTACCAATTCAGAGAAATAATACCTACTCAAATGAATTTAAGCTTAAAGTTGTGCACGAATATATAAATGATGGCCTATCTTTAACTGATTTAGTAGTTAAATATAATATCCCCACTACTTCAACTGTAAACAAATGGATTTCAAAGTATTTGTCGGGTAAAATATTAAAAACATATTCTCCAAAACCCGAGGTGTATCAATTGAAATATAAATCATTAACATTTGAAGATCGTGTAGAAATCGTTGATTATTATATGAATCATGGCCAATCGTATAAGACAACAGCAAATCATTTTAACATCAATTATAGCCAAGTATATAACTGGGTAAAAAAGTACAACTTGCATGGATATGATGGGCTTAAAGATGGACGTGGAAAAGGGAAACCCCAGTCTGTATTAACACCTGAAGAGGCATTAAAAGCTGAAATTAAGATACTTAAAGAGAAAAATAAATTTCTTCAAATGGAAAATGACGTTTTAAAAAAGGAAGAAGAAATAGAAAGGAAGTTGATGAAACAGGCATCAGACAAAAAGCATCATACCAAACGGTAAAAGCATTTAAAAACCTTTATCCGATAGCTTGGTTATGTTCAGTATTAAAGATATCACGTTCAAGTTACTATAAATGGTTACATCGCAAACCATCAAATAAAGAAATTGAAAACCAAAAATTGATCAAAGATATCGTTGATATCTACAATAAATACAAAGGCATATATGGATATCGTCGTATATACATATATTTAAGACTTAAACTACATCAAAAAGTAAATCATAAACGTGTCTATAGATTGATGAATCAACTGAATCTAAAATCTACTATCCGCCCTAAAAGAAAACGATATATTAAAACAACACCTGAAATTACAGCACATAATATATTAAATAGAAAATTTGAAGAACAAATCCCAAATAAAAAATGGTTAACTGACGTTACAGAATTCAAACTAAGCAATGGTAAAAAACTTTACTTAAGTGCTATTTATGACTTAGGCAGCAAACAGATTATCAGTCATAAATTAAGTACCTCAAATAACAATAAATTTGTATTAGATACGCTCAAAAAAGCAGTCAAACTTGTGCCGAATACCGAAGGTATACTCTTACATAGCGACAGAGGATATCAATATACAAGCAGATTATTTAAAGTTACGTTAGAGCAACTTGGTATAAAACAAAGTATGTCACGACCAGGATGTTGCATAGATAATGGACCTATGGAAGGTGTATGGGGAACTATTAAAAGTGAATTGTTTAGAGGAAGAAAAAAAGTGATTTTTAAAGACAAGGCTACAGCAATAAAAGCAATTAATTCATATATAGAATTTTTTAATCAAGAAAGAATAACATTAAAAATGGCTACCCTTATATCGTAAATATAAGGTAGCCATAAACATTTTGTTTTTTTCACTGTCTACTTGACAGGGTGCAGTTCATAAGTGGTTAAGCTCTCCTTTATGTTTAAATCTTACAATTTTGACCGTACTTGTTTGTCTGAGTATTTGGTTTATTTAATCTGAGTCTGTAATCTCTTACTTATAGTATTATCAGAAGCGACGGTATGTTGAAAATCGTTAATGTAGTTTTTATTAATGTTTAATTAGTGGAAATGTGCAAGTAATTCATTGTACTGTGACTCAGTTAATGATTCTTGAGCATTTATAATCGTTTCACCAATTACTTCTTTTAGAGAAGATTTAGATGAAACTGTTTCTACAAAATCCTGTCTTTCTGTAGGTCCATCAATTAAATTTACACTGCCATCTGTAAAGTAAACTAAACCAATATTTTGAATTCTATGATGCAATTGGTCTGTAATTCTATCTTCCAATGCTTTGGCATTTTTTGAAGACTGTTCATATGGATCATAATTATAAAAGTCATAAATAATAGAATTATTTCTAATTCTCTCTACAAATGTGTATGTTGTAGGTCGTGTAGATTGGAATTGACTATGGAATTGATTTGCAATATAACGGCCAACTGTTTGATTTACAGTGTCATCGCCACTATTTTGTGTGTCATTTGTTGGGTCAACTGTGAAGTGGTAAAATGTTTTTTGCTTCCAGTTTTTTACATTAATATTAAATAAGCCTTTTTCAGTAATAACAATGTAATCGAAAGCTCTAGCATATTCAAACAAAGGATGTTTAACAGCTAAATTTCCAGTTGTTATTATATCAAAGAATGAAATTGAACCTTCACTTTGATATTGATTTAATATGTCATTTAAATCCTGTTTGGCTTTTCTTAATCCATGATGGTGTGTATCATTATTAACATTTTTTTCAAGCATTTGATTTTTTAAATATGTGTTTTCACGCGTGACGATACTAATTTTATTTATTAACTGATCTTTTGCATATGATTCAGTCTCAAGCTTATGATTCATCACTCTTCTTTCAATAATAATAATTAATAATAGTATTACAATAATTATTGCTAAAATAATCGGGAAAAACATTGGTATCATCCTAATCTTAATATTTTTAATAAACTATATTTTACTCTTTTATTTATATTAGTACAAATACAATTAACTAATAGGGTTAATATTAGTATAATCATATTTTTAAATTATAAGCAATTCCTACTTAATATATAAATGAATGATATGATTTGTTATAAAAATTATTGAATTAAAAAATGATATATCCATTTAATTAGTGCTTAATTGGGTAATACATATATTATCTACTATACTTACCATAGAAAAGTCTGTTTGGAGGACATTGATTTGACTACTATGAAAAAATATATCAACTATATAATAGAAAACATAAATATTGAAGATGTTATTGCATTTGATAACCACCCAGTTACTTATCATATAATTGACGAACTATATGAAGCTAAATTTAAAATTTCAGTGATTTCTTTTTCAACTGATATCATAAAATATGTTGCAAGATACACTGATTTTAATATTATAATGCCAAATGGAAAGGTAGACAATGCACTACATATTATCACTGGTGCCGATGTTATCCAAACATTTGAGAGATATCGCATTCGCTATTATTTTGCAACTGCGCCTTATATGGCAGATAAAGTATTGTATCAAACATTACCAGAAATTGCTGAAATTCAGTTAGCTTTATACAATCGTTCAGAAAAATTATTAATTGTTAACAGACCGGCGATTTTGAAACATCATCGTCGACAGGATTACAGTTATATTGGCGAATTTTAAATTAAAATGTGTTTAAATTCACATTTTTGTGCTTTTCACATTGAAAAAAGTAGTAACAAATAATATAATGATTATTAATGGAAACGCTTACTTTTGATAGGGGGTACAGATTTGGCAGTTAGTAATGATAAAAATATTAAAGCAGTTGTAAAAAATTTAACTGAAAATGTACCTGAACTGTTTAAATATAATGGTGAAGTCGCAAAACAACTTTTTCTACATGATGAGTTTAATTTAGACGATAAGGTAGATATTAGTGTCGAAAGAAAATATCTTGGTGAAGTTTTAAAGTTTATACCTAAAAGCAATACGATTGTTTTACATGATGGTAAAAATACAACTACTGATTTTACAAAGTTAGAATTTGCAGATGTCACACATGCAAATATTTATATAAATGATGAGTTAATAATGACAATTATTGTTTATGATGTTGAAGATGATGAATGGATGTTCAGGTGGAATCACAATATTCGCTTACCCGAAAAGCATATTTATTTTCATTCTATCAAATGGGATGTAGATTATATTAAACCTGAAATTGTATTAATGTATGAGTTATTGGATCCCATCGATTATCATCAATTACCAAATTATAGAAGTGTTATCGATTCATTAAGTTATTATCAATTTGTTATTTTACGTTTGGTTGTCGGAGATGAACGTATTAATCAAGCACTTATTTCAGAAAAAAAAGCAATTTAAAAACCCTTCAAATCATTCATTAGTATTCATTCACTTTCAAATGAATCTATACGATTTGAAGGGTTTTATATCGATAAATAATTAGTGATTATTGTTTAAATATTCAAACAATTTTTTGTATAACAATATTCATAAGTAGCATTAACTGCTTTCTCTGCATCTGCAACGTCGATTCCAAACATCATAGAAATTTCAGAAGCGCCTTGGTTCATCATTTTCAGGTTTATGTTTGATTCTGCAAGTGCATGTGTAATTGTGCTAGCAGTACCAACGATTCTATGCATGCCTTCACCAACCACCATTAGTATTGCTAAATCATGTTCAATGCTTAATTCATCTACATCACAATTTTTACGTATATCATTAAGTACTTGTTCCTCTTTGTTTTGTATCTCTTTAGAGCGCATGATGATACTAATATTATCTATACCTGATGGCATATGATCAAATGAAATATTATAGTCTTCTAGTACCGCTAGTATTTTACGTGTGAAACCAACTTGTCTATTCATAAGGTACTTTTTAATATTTAATACTGTGAAATCTTTGTCACAACTAATGCCACTTACAATACTATTTGAGTCAATTTCTCTATCATGTCTAATATAAGTTCCTATATCATCAGGTCTATTTGTGTTTTTTATTACGACAGGAATTCTGTCTTTGTGTAACGGTTGTAAAGCTTCATCATGGAATACGCCAAAGCCAGCGTAAGATAATTCACGCATTTCGCGATATGTAATTTCATTTATGACTTCAGGATTTTTAACAATAGAAGGATTAGCTCTAAAAATGCCAGAAACATCTGTAAAGTTTTCATATAAATCTGCTCTTACACCTCTTGCTACAATAGCTCCTGTTATATCTGAGCCACCACGTGGGAATGTGACCACGTAATTTTGTCTAGAAATACCGAAAAAACCAGGAATGATTAATTTTTCTTCAAATGACCTTAAGTTATAAAGTGCTTCATAAGATTGATCTAAGATTTGAGCATTTTGAGGTAAATCTGTAACAGTAATACCAGCCTCTCCAGGAGAAATATAACGCGTCGGAATACCTTGGCTGTTATTATATTCTGCAATAATTTGAGCGTTAAAATTCTCGCCACATGAAAGTAAAGCATCTAGGAGTCTGGATGGCTTTTCGCTCAATGTAGCTATGTAACTTTCTAAAGTTTCATCAATTGTTTTTAAAAGTGCATCACTCATGTTGAGTTCGTCAATAATATCTCTGTAACGCTGAATGATTTCTTCTTTTTTAGAATTGTAGTCTAATCGTTCTATCACTTTTTCGTAAAGTCGAATTAATAAATCAGTAGTTTTTATATCATCTTTATTTCGCTTTCCTGGTGCTGATACGACTACGATTTTTCGAGCTTCATCTGAATTAACAATGTCTAATACCTTTTTAATTTGCTCTGCATTTGAAACAGAACTTCCTCCGAATTTAGTTACTTTCATAATGTTATACAACCTTTCTAAAAAATCAGAAAATTTAGTTTAGTTTTTATCACAGGAGTGATAATATAAATATACGTTTTAAATATTCATAGACTTTACAAAAATAATGAATGAATTTATACTATACCATATTCAAGTATTTTTCAACTGTACAATTGTATTTTTTAGATAAACAAACGGAGGAATGAAGACATGAAAGAATTAAATGTAGCACTACTTGGTTTAGGAACTGTAGGTTCTGGTGTAGTAAAAATAATAGAAGAAAATAGAGAACAAATTAGAGAAACAATGAATAAAGATATTAATATCAGACATATATTAGTACGTGACAAGTCTAGAAAACGTCCTATTAATACATCTAAATATAATTTAACAGAGAATATAGAAGATATTTTTGATGATGAAACAATTGATATCATAGTCGAAGTGCTTGGTGGAGTTGAGCCCACAGTAGAATGGTTAAAACGCGCATTGAGTGAGAAAAAACACGTGATTACTGCAAACAAAGATCTTTTAGCTGAAAACTTAAGAGAGCTAGAACATTTAGCGCAAGAAAATGACGTTGCTTTAAAATATGAAGCTAGCGTCGCAGGTGGTATTCCGATTGTTAATGCTATAAATAACGGTTTAAACGCCAATAATATAAGTAAGTTTATGGGGATTTTAAATGGCACATCTAACTTTATATTAAGTAAGATGACACAAGAAGAAACATCTTTTGAAGAAGCGTTGGCAGAAGCACAACGTCTAGGGTTTGCTGAAGCAGATCCAACTGATGATGTTGAAGGTATTGATGCAGCACGAAAAGTTGTTATTACGTCGTATTTATCATTTAATCAGGTGATCAATTTAGATGAAGTTGACAAATATGGTATTAGCGATGTCACACTATCAGATATTAAAGTAGCTGATAAACTTGGCTATAAAATTAAGCTGATTGGTAAAGGTACATATGAAAATGCTCAAGTCAATGCATCAGTCGCTCCAACCTTGATTGATAAAAGCCACCAGTTAGCATCAGTAGAAGATGAATTTAACGCGATTTATGTTATAGGTGATGCTGTTGGAGAAACAATGTTTTATGGTAAAGGTGCAGGTAGTTTAGCTACAGGGAGTGCCGTTGTAAGTGATTTATTAAATGTTACATTTAATTTTGATACTAATTTGCATACGCTACCACCGCATTTTGAATTAAAAACTGAAGAAACCAAAGAAATGATGAACGAAGAAGAAGAGACGATTGTTATCAAAGGGAAAGAAAGCTATTATGTCGTGGTTCAAACAGATGGAGAAGATGTAAACAAAGTTGAAACTTTATTGAAAGGCGAATTGCCTGTTCATAAATCACTAGCAGTTACTGAACGTGATGCACATACTGCTGGTGTAGTTATCATAGGAATTGATGAATCCCCGATAGAAACAATTCAAGAATCAGGTTATGTTGTACAGAAAATTTACCCAGTTGAAGGAGTTTAATGTTTATGAAAAATTGGCAAGGGCTTGTAGAAGAATTTAAGGAATATTTACCAGTAACAGCTGATACACCTAAAGTAAGTTTAAATGAAGGCCATACGCCTTTGATATACTGTGAGAACATGTCTGAAATGCTTGGAATTGAATTACATGTTAAATACGAAGGTGCAAATCCAACAGGTTCATTTAAAGATAGAGGTATGGTAATGGCAATGGCTAAAGCTAAAGAAGAAGGCAAGAAAATAGTGATTTGTGCTTCAACTGGTAACACTTCAGCTTCCGCAGCAGCGTATGCTGCGAGAGCAGGTTTAAAAGCGATAGTAGTTATTCCAGAAGGGAAAATTGCTTTAGGGAAATTGTCGCAAGCAGTTATGTACGGTGCAGAAATTGTTTCTATAGAAGGAAATTTTGATGAAGCACTTGAAATTGTACAAGAAGTGGCTAAAAATGGTGAAATTGCGCTTGTGAACTCAGTTAATCCTTATCGTATTGAAGGTCAAAAAACAAGTGCTTTTGAAGTGATTCAACAATTGAATGGCCAAGCACCAGATATATTATCAATTCCGGTTGGCAATGCTGGTAATATTTCAGCATATTGGAAAGGATTTAAAGAGTATCATGACGCGAATGGTACTCAACTTCCTAATTTATATGGGTTCCAAGCTGCAGGTGCGTCCCCAATCGTTCAAAATAAAGTAGTGAAGAATCCAGATACAGTAGCTACTGCAATTAGAATTGGTAACCCTGCAAGTTGGGATAAAGCTAATCGTGCCTTAAAAGAATCAGAAGGTCTCATTGATAGTGTAACAGATGAAGAAATTTTAGAAGCATATCAACTGATGGCGCGAAAAGAAGGTATATTTAGTGAACCTGCAAGCAATGCTTCTATTGCTGGTTTAATTAAGTTACACCGTGCTGGTAAGTTACCAAAAGGTAAACGCGTCGTGTCAGTGTTGACTGGTAATGGTTTAAAAGATCCAGATACAGCTATCTCATTATTAGATAATCCAATTAAGCCACTACCAAATGATCGAGAAAGCATTTTAGAATATATTAAAGGAGCACTTTAGCATGAGTGTACGTTTACATTTAAAAATACCGGCATCTACTGCTAATTTAGGTGTCGGATTTGATTCTATTGGAATGGCTTTAAATAAATTTTTATATCTTGATGTGCGAATTAACCATAGTGATAGATGGACTTTTCAACATATTGGGCCAAATGTTGAATCATTACCTACAGACGAATCGCACTATATTTATCAAATTGCACAACAAGTGGCTAATAAATATGACGTGACTTTACCGTCTTTATCTATAGAAATGAGAAGTGAAATCCCACTAGCTAGAGGCTTAGGCTCCTCTGCTTCTGCACTAGTAGGGGGATTATACATAGCTAATTATTTTGGTGATATAGAGCTTTCTAAATATGAATTATTGCAATTGGCAACTGAATTTGAAGGACATCCTGACAATGTAGCACCTACAATTTACGGGGGGCTTGTCTTAGGATACTACGATCCTGAAACAAAAGTGACGGATGTATCATATATTGATCCACCCAAAGCTGATATTATCATAACAATACCATCAAATGAATTAAGTACGACGCTTTCAAGGAATGTGCTTCCGGAAACATTTTCACATAAAAATGCTGTTAGAAATAGTGCTATCAGTAATACAATGATTAGTGCTTTAATACAACAAAATTATGAACTTGCTGGCAAGATGATGGAACAAGACGGTTTTCATGAACCATATCGACAACATCTAATCCCAGAATTTCAAACCATTAAACAAATTGCAAAACAATATAAATCTTATGCTACAGTTATTAGTGGTGCAGGTCCAACTGTTTTAACCTTGATAGCACCTGAACGAAGCGGCGAATTAGTGAGAGAACTTAAACGTGAATTTACGAATTGTCGATCTGAACTCGTTACAGTTAATATTACAGGAGTGGAATCTGAAATAGTATATTAGTTTGATTTATTTGTTATAATATAGTCTTGTAGAGGTTGAAAGGAGATAGCAAGATGGGATATAAATTAATAGTGATGGATATGGATGATACATTAATGACTTCAGATAACAAAGTTAGTGTTGAAACAGCCCAATATTTAATAGATATACAAGCGCAAGGTTATAAAGTTGTACTCGCTTCGGGTAGACCAACAAATGGTATGATGCCTACAGCAAAACATTTGAAATTAGACCAACATGACAGTTATGTCATAAGTTATAATGGTGGAAAAACAGTTAAAGTTTCTGATGAAAAAGTGGAAGTGAGTCGCACTGTGTCGAAGTCTGATTTTGATAGTATTGTAGACTTTTGTAGGGATCAAAAATTGTTTGTTTTGACTTACCAAGATGGTTATATCGTATATGAAGGCGAACATGAATATATGAATATAGAATCAGAACTCACAGGCTTGCCAATGAAACAAGTGGATGATTTAAAAGCATATATTCAAGAGGACGTACCTAAAGTTATGGGGATTGATTACGTCCCAAATATTACAAGTATAAGAAATGATTTAGACGGTCATTTTAATGAAAATATTGACGTTACTACAAGTAAACCGTTTTTCTTAGAATTTATGGCGCAGGGTGTATCTAAAGGAAATGCTATCACTGAATTGTGTCAAAAATTAGATATAAAATTATCTCAAGTTATTGGTTTCGGTGATAGTTCAAATGATATATCGATGTTAAAAGTAGTTGGTAAAGCTGTTGCTATGGGCAATGCAAATGATGATGTCAAAGCTGTTGCTGATGAAGTTACTTTAACAAATGATAATGATGGCATACCACACAGTTTGAATAAATTATTAAAATAAATGACAAATCGTAAGATAATCAAAGATTAATATGTTAATAATAGGGTTCAAATCCTAAAATTTTGCCCAAAAGGATTTTATTAGAAAGAAATCTTTTTGGGGCTTTTTTTTATATCAATATTATATTTTATAAGCATTGGCAACAATCATAAAGTTTAAATAAGACTACATAGAAATCAAAGCGAAAGTGTTCAATTTATTTATATATCTTTCAGTACAATGATAAAAGCTAATATTGACAGAAAATGTCAAATTTATGTTTAATAAATGATTTATAAAACTTACAAGTCAACGTTTTTAATACTTAATTTAACATTCAAAATATTATATGATTTTTTTACTATTCTTTCCATGTAAAAAGTAATATAAAATAAGTGCTAATAGAATAATAACCGCAAGGATTTTATATATTCCCGCATAACCTAAAATTGGGATTCCAATTCCTAATATATAGGGTCCTAATCCATTTCCAAGATCCATAAAAATCATAAATGTTGAAGTAGCTAATCCTACATTTTCTGGTTTAGCTCCACTGACCGCAATTGTTTGAGTGATTGAG
The DNA here is from genome assembly GCF_038006605.1 of Staphylococcus sp. FSL W8-0271. Lineage (NCBI taxonomy): Bacteria > Bacillati > Bacillota > Bacilli > Caryophanales > Staphylococcaceae > Staphylococcus > Staphylococcus sp. FSL W8-0271. The sequence continues at coordinate 1,529,453 of NZ_JBBOVM010000001.1, read as the reverse complement.
GAAATGTTACCAAAACCAAGCCCAATAAATAGTCCTGACAATAACATCATCCAGTCATCATTACTGATACTTAGTAAAAGTAAGCCAACAAAAAAGAATATAAGGGCTGGATACATAATTTTATTTGCTCCATAAATATCAGCAATCTTTCCTGTGAATGGTCTAGATGCTAATACTGAAGCTGTATATATTATGAAGAAGAAACTTGCTGCTTTTACCAAATCAATTTGGATTGCGTACAGATTAATGTACGAGACTATACCTGAAAAGGAAAATGCACTTAAAAATATAATAAGTCCAATTGGTATCGTAGATTTATTCATTAAGTTTTTCACAGATATTTCTTTTTTATTTTCGTTATAAGGTACTTTGATTAAAAATGACATTAGCAAACTTAATATTGCAAAGATCAAACTGGCATAAAAAATATTCATTAAATTAGAATTCTGTGTTAAAGATATTCCAATAAATGGACCAAATCCTGTAGCGAGTGCAGTACTTAATGCAAAATAGCTAATTCCTTCACCTTTACGCGATTGGGGGATGACTAAAGCAACAATAGTACCCACTATTGTTGTAGTGATACCTGCAGATAGCCCATTTACTAATCGAACAAATACTAAAAAATATTCGCCTAAGTTTATAAAATATAAAATAATTGATACGAAATAAATCGCCATATTTAAGATGAATATTTTTTTCGTTATTTTAATAAATCCAGTAAGAACTCTACCAATTAATGCCCCCACTATGAATACACTTGCTATAAAGCCCATCATTAAACTAGATGAATTATATTCAGTTTGAGCATAATTAGTTATAGTAGAATTTAGTAAAAAATATACGAGTATTAATAAAAAGTTAATGATAGAATATATTACAAAATCTTTAGACCATATTTTGTTATTCATAATAGTTCCTTTCTACATATCTACATATGGTAACTATCACCGTCATCTGGGATTAATACTTGATCTCCTAATCCTTTTTCATTTACAAATTGGTTTAATCTTTTTCTAGATAAATTCCAATGAGTTACTGCTTCCATATGCACTACAATAATTTTGGAATTAGATGCTTCTTTTGCTACTTTATATACATCATACTCATTCATAATTAATGAGCTACCTTCATAAAATTGGTTGTCACCACCGTTAACAATGATAACTTCAGGCTCATAGTATTTTATTACATTTTTAATCTCGCTATACCATACAGTATCTCCTGCAATATATAGTCTTTGTTCTTTAGGATGATCAAAAATAACGCCACATACAGAACCAATAATTTCTAATATTTCACCTCTACCATGTTCACCAGGTGTTTTTATTAGTTTAATATCTTGAAACGTTGTATACTCACTTAATATTTCTACATCTTTAAAACCAACACATTTAACTTCTTCTGCGTCGTTTTTGTCTTGTACAAATACCTTGATGTCTTTTGGTAAATGTTTTTGGGCTTTTTCATCAAAATGATCAATATGCAGATGTGTTAAAATAATCGCGTCAATATCTTTAATTATGTCTTCTAGAGACATAGGTAAGTCGACAAGAGGGTTCTCTAACTCTTCCCCTGGAGCATCAGGAAAACTTGCAAAAGATCCTTTTTCGCCTAACATCGGATCGATTAAAAACTTTTTGTCTGCATACTCAATGATGCTTGTAGCATTTCTTATATGTGTTATGTTCATAAATACTTCCTCCAAATTTTTTGTATATATTTATTTTAATTAGACAATCTACCTATTTAAATATAAATTTCAAAGCGTTTTTAACTAAATACTTGAAAATTGAAAGTGGGTGATAAAAATGGATGAATTAGATAAAAAAATAATAAGTGAGTTAAAAAATAATAGTAAAATTTCAATGAAGAAATTAGGAGAAAAAGTAAATCTAACTGGTCAAGCAGCAACAAATAGAGTGAAGAAATTAGAGGATGATAATGTAATTACTGGATACACGATCGCTTTAAACCAAGATGCACTAAACTGTAAAGTTCATGTATTTATTAATATTTATACTCATAAAATTTCTCATAATTCATATCTTGATTTCATTCAGAAAGAAAGCATTTTTGTTATGAATAACTATAAAGTTATAGGAGATCCATGCTATCTTTTAGAGTGCCGTTTTCCAAATAATGATTATTTAAATGCATTTCTTACACGATTAAATAATCATGCAAACTATAATGTTCTAATGGCAATATAGAAATACCAATCTTTTTACTAAACGCAGCAAATAAAAGTGACATGACTCTCATTTAATATTAAGTTATATTGAAACTTCTTTAATTTTGTAGTATTTATATTCAATTCTTTGTAAATAAATAAAAACGGGGTAGCGAAATCTACATGAAAAATGTGATTCTGTTACCCCGTTTTGTGTATTAGATATTTTTATGTCATACGTGCAATTAATTGTCTATTTAGCAGTATGAGTCCATTCATTTTTGCCTCGATGTCTTTTAACATGAGCATAAACATTATCTGCAGCATAGTTTAAATTAGTATAAACTGTGATTGAAAATGCTGACTGATTTTCTTCAAATTCTTCTTCTGAAAATAATTCTTTAAGATGGCTAAAAAGACTTTCCATTTGTGAATGATCTAAACTTGGATACTCTCTTAATGTGCGTTTGATTAATTGATCATGTCTTTCTTCAAGTGATTGTACAACAATAACGAAACGCTCGTCAGTTTCTAAAATATCGTCAAATAGGTTTGTTTGTCCAATCATAATTTCCACCTCTAAGTCATTAAATTATTAACTTCATTATACCTTAGTTTTGGATATCTGAAAATATGATATGCTTTTAATTATTATAAATTCTCATGGTTGAGGTTTATTTTTGAACAAGTAGGTAATAAATAAATGTAAGGTTTGCAACATTAAAAAAAGCACTGTAAAAGTAATCTTGAAATACTTTTACAGTGCAATTCATTAATTATAATCATGTTCTTTTAAATCAATGTCTTTGAGTTTAACAATTTTAGTTTGTCGTATTAATTTATGAACAAAGTAAATGATAGCTAAAATTACCATCGGCGATAGGTTTCTAATTAAAACGCTCATGTCACCAGCTAAAATCGCACCAATTGAATTACCTATGAATAAGAATAGTAATGCAATGATGACTATGATTGGTCCTAAAGGATAGAAGGGCGCTTTATAAGGTAGTACTTCATCAGGATTCAAATTTTGTTTTTTAATCGCTGAACGCAGTCTGATTTGCGCTACGATACTAGAAGCCCAAACAACGATGACTAAAGAACCAATAATATTTAATAGTGAAAAGACGATATCTGATTTAAACTGAGCAATTATAATTATAAATAAAACAATAATAAAAGTTACGAACAATGACACTAAAGGTAACTTTGTAGTTTTATTTAATTTACTCAAAAATTTAGGTGCTTGTTTATCTTCTGCCATTGAGAAAAGCATTCTACTTGTAGTATAAATGCCTGAATTCGCAGCAGATAATAATGAAGTTAAAATAACAGCATTAATAACCGAAGCGGCAAAGGCAATACCTACACGATCAAATACGATTGTAAAAGGACTCTGTGATACAGATTCACTTTTGTTTAATAACAGTGGGTCTGTGTAAGGAATAATAGCTGAAATAACAGCAATTGATAAAACATAGAACAATAATATTCTCCAAAACACTTGTTTAATTGCTTTTGGCATTGAATGACTTGGATTTGATGATTCTCCAGCTGTTACGGCTACCACTTCGGTACCGCCGACAGAGAATCCAGCGACGAGCAAGACACCTAGGAAGCCAGAGATGCCTCCTACAAAAGGAGCTTCTCCTGTTACGTAGTTACCTAGACCATATGTCTTCCCACCTAAGATTCCAATAATCGTCAATACACCAATTACGATGAAAATAATTATTGTTGCAACTTTGATAAGTGATAACCAAAATTCTGTTTCACCGAAAGCTTTTACAGAGAAAATATTAAGTAAGAAAAGTATGGCAAGGAAGATAATACTCCAAGTAACTGGACTGAAAAATTGGAAGAAATCCCAATAATAAATTACACTTGAAGAAATAATAATATCAACGCTGGTTACTAGTAGCCAAATTGCCCAATATAGCCATCCCATGGTGAAACCTAGGGAACTATCAACAAAACGGGTTGAATAAGAACTAAAAGAACCTGAAACCGGATAAAAGGTGGCAAGTTCACCGATTGAAGACATTAAGAAATATAACATCACGCCAATAATTAAGTAAGCTAATATTGCACCACCTGGTCCTGCTTGTGATATTACACTTCCAGTAGCTACAAACAAGCCTGTGCCAATTGCACCACCAATTGCTATCATAGAAATGTGTCTAGAATTAAGACCACGGTTCATATTGTTTTGTGCCATAATACAGTCTCCTATAGTCTATTGAATTTTAAATATATTCTCCATTTTAATGGTTTTATGATTTAAGAGCAATGCTTTTTATGACTTTAAAGCCATAAAATATTCAAATATTTTGAAAATTGTTATTTTATAGATGTATTGTGAGTTGCTTTTACAAATATTATAGATTAAAATAAATACTAGGTAATAATTATTATTAATAAGAAAAAGCGGGGGAAATATTATGAGTAACAAGAAAAAGTTGACGAGCCTATTTGGCGCACCAATTTCAGATAGAGAAAATAGTATGACAGCAGGCCCTAGAGGACCATTATTAATGCAAGATTGGTACTTTTTAGAGCAAATGGCTCATTTTGATAGAGAAGTTATTCCTGAAAGACGTATGCATGCAAAAGGTTCAGGTGCATTTGGTACATTTACAGTTACAAATGATATTACACAATATACTTCAGCAAGCATTTTTTCTGAAGTAGGTAAACAAACAGAAATGTTTGCACGTTTTTCAACAGTAGCAGGTGAAAGAGGTGCAGCTGATGCTGAACGTGATATTCGTGGATTTGCATTGAAATTTTATACAGATGAAGGGAACTGGGATTTAGTAGGAAACAATACACCAGTGTTCTTCTTTAGAGATCCAAAATTATTTGCAAGTTTAAACCACGCACTGAAGCGTGATCCAAGAACAAATATGAGAAGTGCACAAAACAACTGGGATTTCTGGACATCTTTACCTGAAGCATTGCACCAAGTAACAATTTTAATGTCAGACCGTGGTATTCCTAAGGGCTTTAGAAACATGCACGGATTTGGCTCCCATACGTATTCTATGTACAATGATAAAGGTGAACGTGTTTGGGTGAAATTCCACCACAGAACGCAACAAGGTATTGAAAATTTACAACCTGATGAAGCAGCTAGCGTAATTGCTGAAGACAGAGAATCATCACAACGTGATTTATTTGAAGCAATTGAAAATAAAGACTATCCAAAATGGAAAATGTATATTCAAGTTATGACTGAAGAACAAGCGCGTAACCATAAAGATAATCCGTTTGATTTAACAAAAGTTTGGTATAAAGGAGACTATCCATTAATAGAAGTTGGAGAGTTTGAATTAAATCGTAATCCAGACAACTATTTCCAAGATGTTGAACAAGCTGCTTTCGCGCCAACAAATATTGTACCTGGTATAGATTTCTCTCCAGACAGAATGCTACAAGGTAGACTTTTCTCATATGGTGATGCACAACGTTATAGATTAGGTGTGAACCATTGGCAAATCCCAGTTAACCAACCTAAAGGTGTAGGTATGGAAAATATTTGCCCATTCAGCCGTGATGGCCAAATGAGAATTATTGATAATAATCAAGGTGGCAGTACTCATTACTATCCTAATAGTGATGGCTCATTTGAAGATCAACCTGAATTTAAAAAACCTGGTCTAAAAATTGAAGGTGAAGCATATGAATATGATTTAAGAGAAGATGATGATAACTACTTCGAACAACCAGGTCGTTTATTCAGATTACAATCAAAAGAACAACAAGAACGTATTTTTGAAAATACAGCTAATGAAATGCAAGGCACTACTTTAGAAGTACAACATCGTCATATTCGTCACTGTTATAAAGCGGATAGCGAATATGGTAAAGGTGTTGCGAAAGCACTAGGCATTGACATTAATGATGTAGATTTAGAAATTGCAGATTAATAAATGCATCTTATTATACATGAATATTTAAGTTTCAATGGTATAAGGAATTTTATAAAATAATTAATTTATGCAAAATATTCGAGGTATATGTAGTTTGTGTATAATTTTTAGCGGATGATTTTTACGATATAAAGTAAAAATCATCCGTTTTTATATTTAATTATACCAAGTCTTTGTTGTAAGTATTGCTTTGCTTTTATTAATTTTCCACATATAAAAACCTACAAAGTCAGGCTTTGTAGGTTTTTAAAGGTTGTTAACTATCGCTCTCATCATATGATGCGACTGAATGATGAACAGTTATTTATTTCACAATCGCTAAAAAATAATTATCGAGTTTTGATACCTAAGAAATTTTGTGAATAGAAATGCATTTTACCGCAATGATTACATAATAAAGTTATCATAGGTGTCGGGTCATTGCCTAAAGAAGCAGTTAACAATGGTAGGAAATAATGTCCGTCTAATATTTCAATATTTGGATGTCCGCAGTTACATATACTTTTATCTTTTGTTTTCTCCGTTATTGAATCTATAATGTGCCTTTTTTGTTCATTTGTAATATGACGATTTTCCATATGATACGCCTCCACATCTTTAATATACTCTATCTATTATAAGGCTTAACAACCTTTATTAGTAGTCTCTATACCTATTTAAAAGTGTTAATTAAGTACTTTATTGTTAAATAACTATTAATTTTGGTGAATAAATTATAATTTGAAATAAACTATAATATTTTTGTGCATGTAAAGGTTTTAAATCACCTTTCAATTTCGGTGATTCAATTAACATTTAAATCTTAAAATGGTACAAAGAGGCCATAATCAAAATAATAAACTTATCATTTTCTTACAAATGTGATATATGTCAGCGTTTTTTTACCATAAAAAAATATAAAAAACGTCAATTCTATAGTAAAGAAATAGAATTGACGTAAATACTAAGTCCGAGACGTTTATATCCCAGATAATTAGTTTGAATGTCGTATAAAAAAGATAATGAAAGCACAGAATTATTTTGTTTCACGATGTAAAGTGTATTTATTTAATCGTGGACAGAATTTTTTAAGTTCAATTCGTTCTGGATTATTACGCTTGTTTTTAGTGCTAATATAGTTACGATCACCACATTCAGTACAAGCTAATGTTATATTTACGCGCAAAGTTAACACCTCTTTCTTAACAGGAATCATTACGTTTTAAAATATTATCATATTCTTTCATTAATTTCAATAAGATTGATCGTTGAAAAGTGTGTAGTTAATTAAACTTAAATTTCTAGCCATTATGTGAATGTTAATAATATAAATATTTTCAGTTTGATAAATAAAGAGAATGTGTTATTATATAAAACGTAATAATTACGATTTGCAAAAGGAGAGAACATTATGGCAAAAAAATCCAAAATTGCTAAGGAACAAAAAAGAGAACGCTTAGTAGCACAATATTATGAATTAAGAAAAACGTTAAAAGAAAAAGGTGATTATGAAGCATTAAGAAAATTACCAAGAGATGCTTCACCAACAAGACTGACACGTAGATGTAAAGTAACTGGTCGTCCAAGAGGTGTGCTAAGAAAATTTGAAATGTCACGTATAGCGTTTAGAGAACATGCACATAAAGGACAAATTCCTGGCGTGAAAAAATCAAGTTGGTAATTTAAGACTTTAGTTCATTTACATTTAGGGAAAAAGCATGTATATTAACTATTGGTAAAGATAAATAAAATGTCATTGTTCGGAAATAACTATCGTATGTTTAAGTATTTCTATTTAGAGTTATGAATTTTATTTGAAAATCTTACCTTTAAATACTATTTTATTAATAAATGTTAGGGGTTTATTTAATTATGAAGATATTTGATTACGAAGATATACAGCTTATTCCAAATAAATGTATTGTTAATAGCCGTTCAGAATGTGATACTACTGTGAAATTTGGTCCAAAATCATTTAAATTGCCAGTGGTGCCTGCAAATATGCAAACAGTAATGAATGAAACATTAGCAGAATGGTTCGCTGAAAATGATTACTTCTATATCATGCATAGATTCGATGAAGAAGCACGTATACCATTTGTAAAGAAAATGCATGATAAAGGGTTATTTGCTTCAATTTCAGTTGGTATTAAAGACCGTGAATTTGATTTTGTGGAAAAATTAGCACAGGATAATGTAATTCCGGAGTATATTACAATTGATATCGCACATGGGCATTCTGATGCCGTTATTAATATGATTAAACATATTAAAAACCATATACCTGAAGCATTTGTTATTGCAGGTAATGTTGGAACGCCAGAAGGTGTCCGTGAATTAGAAAATGCTGGTGCAGATGCAACTAAGGTTGGAATTGGACCAGGTCGCGTTTGTATTACAAAAATTAAAACTGGATTTGGCACAGGTGGTTGGCAATTAGCAGCGTTGAACCATTGTAGTAAAGCTGCAAGAAAACCAATCATAGCTGATGGAGGTGTCAGAACGCACGGTGATATTGCTAAATCAATTCGTTTTGGTGCATCAATGGTTATGGTTGGCTCATTATTTGCAGCACATGAAGAATCTCCTGGTGAAACTGTTGAATTAGATGGAAAGATGTATAAAGAATATTTTGGCAGTGCATCTGAGTTCCAAAAAGGTGAACACAAAAACGTTGAAGGTAAAAAAATGTTTGTTGAACATAAAGGTTTATTGAAAGATACATTAATTGAAATGCAACAAGATTTACAAAGTTCTATTTCATATGCAGGTGGCGATGATTTAAATTCATTGACTAAAGTAGATTATGTTATAGTAAGAAACTCCATTTTTAATGGAGACAGAGATTAATAAACTAGTAGGTGTAAAAAATTAAACGATTTTTATTATATGTAATTGTACTTCTTTGTATCGTTTTAATTGTTCCAATCAAAGAATTTACACCTTTAGAAAATTTACAACAACAATTTAAAGCAAAAGTAGATAGTTGGTCATCATCTGAACAGTCACAAACTCAAAATGCTTTGAAAGTACCTGATGAGCAAGAATTTGCTTTGAATAATATTCAAATGAATATGTCGAAGGCTAAAGTTGAAAGTAAACTAGGTAAAGCAAAACGTGTTACTTCAAATGAATATGGTACACAATGGTATGCGTATTATTCGGAGAATTATAGAAGTTTTATTATGGTAAGTTATATTAAAGGTAAAGTGAACGGACTATACAGTAATCAAAATGTTATTTCTTCAAAATCTAAAATTAAATATAGTACTCCTAAAGATATAGTTAGAGAACGATTAGGTGATCCGATAACTACAAAACGTAAAGGTCATATGAGTATTGACGTTCGCGACAATGAATTTGATAATTTTAAAAAAGACAATATTTACACGACAGCTTTTTATGATAAGCATAATGACAACAATCTCACTGCGCTACTATTAGTAAGTGAAAAAATGGAGAATAGACTTCAAAATCAATATGCAACGCCTTCGCGTAATTTAGCAAAAAGTTTTGAACTTCAAAATTTTGATTTGGTCAATGCTGAAAGAGTACAACATGGGTTAAATACATTAGATTATTCTGAAACTATCTCTGATACAGCACGCAAACACAGTAATGACATGGCTGAGAATAATTATTTTGACCATAATAATCAATCTGGGGATTCACCTTTTGATAGATTAGAACAAGATGGACATGATTTTAATGCAGCTGGCGAGAATTTAGCTTATGGTCAACCAAGTAGTATTTATGCTCATCAAGGATTAATGAACTCTTTAGGTCATAGAAAAAATATTCTTAAAAAAGAATTTAATACTTTAGGTGTCGGCGTTGACTTTAATAAACATAAACAACCTTATTGGACTGAAAATTATATGGGATAGTGTTTATGCATTGTTGAAAAGGGTATCTATATTCTGTGAGGATGAGGTATTATGACAACAAATAAAAAAGATCAAACAGAAGATATACTAGAAAAAGTGAAAGATGTCTTAGAAAAAAATGACAATAAATAAGAGGCTACGCTATAAGCGTAGCCTCTTATTTATTGAGAGTGTCTTTATCTATAAAATTAAATTTCTCTAAATAGACCGACAACTTTACCTAAAACAGCAACTTGATCTAAATAGATTGGCGACATTGTACTATTTTCCGGCTGTAAACGGTATCGTATTTTTTCTTTGTAAAAACGCTTGACTGTAGCTTCATTGTCCTCAGTCATTGCTACAATAATATCACCATTTTCAGCAATCGTTTGGCTTCTTACGATAACTTTATCCCCATCTAATATTCCCGCTTCAATCATGCTATCACCAACAACATTTAAGATGAAAATATCGCTGTTATGCGTTGAGGTAAAATGCTCGGGTAACGGAAAATACTCTTCAACATTTTCAACAGCAGTAATAGGTATACCAGCTGTTACTTTTCCAATGACTGGCACGTGAATTGTAGATTCCATATTCACGGTTTCACCTAATTGTTCGGTAACAATTTCAATTGCACGTGGTTTAGTTGGATCTCTTTTTATATAACCTTTTTCTTCTAATCTGGATAGATGTCCATGTACAGTTGAGCTAGATGCTAAACCAACAGCTTCACCAATTTCCCGAACACTTGGTGGATAACCCTTTGAATGAACAGTCTGTTTAATATACTCAAAAATCTCATTTTGTCGCTTAGTTAATTCTCTCATAATAGGCACTCCCTACGTTAATTTGTTTTTATTATAGCATGTATTGTTAATGTTTACAAACGTTTGTTCGTTTTCTTGTTGACAGAGAACAGATGTTCTGATAAAGTTTAAGTACAAACAAACGTTCTAGGAGTGACTTATATGTTTAAACTATATATATATCAAATTAAACCTTATATTACAGTGTTGCTAGTTACAATGATTTTAAGTACTGTATTTATATTAAGTGCTTATTATAATACGGAATCAGAACAAACGTACGAAATGACAGATCATCAAATCACAAATATTTCTACAAAAGACGAACAGTATCAAATGAATTCAGATGAAAAAAGCGAACGGACGCTCAATCAATTTTTAGCAAAAGCCAAATAAAATATTAAACCAAATATATTGTGAAAGTGAATTTATTTAGTAGAATGGTAAAGTAAGCGTAACTATTTAGTTTCGCTTATTTTTTTGTTATATTTTCTATATTATGAATTACGGAGGTTTATTATGGCGAAAAATGATGCCGTAGATATTAAGCGTATAAATGAGTTAGCAAAAAAGAAAAAAGAACAAGGATTGACTGAATCTGAATCAAAAGAACAATCGAAATTAAGAAAAGCATATTTAGATTCCTTCCGACAAAGCTTTAAAAAACAAATTGAAAGTACAAGAGTTATTGATCCTGAGGGCAATGATGTAACGCCTGAAAAGGTGAAAAAAATATTAGATTCTAAAGATAAAAAAGATAATAACTAAATCAATTTTTTGTTAAATAATTACTAAATAAGGTATAATAGTAATGAAACTTGCTATAAGAAAGGAAGTCATTTAGATGAATAAAGAAAAAGATCAATTAGCGATAGATACGATAAGAGCCTTAAGTATCGATGCTGTTGAACAAGCAAACTCAGGTCACCCTGGATTACCAATGGGCGCAGCTCCAATGGCATATACATTATGGACACGCCACTTAAATTTCAACCCCCAATCAAAAGATTTCTTCGATAGAGATCGTTTTGTACTATCTGCAGGCCATGGTTCTGCATTGTTATACAGTTTATTACACGTTTCAGGTAGTTTAGAATTGGATGAATTAAAACAGTTTAGACAATGGGGTTCAAAAACTCCAGGTCATCCAGAGTTTAGACATACAGATGGTGTTGAAGTAACAACTGGACCATTAGGACAAGGTTTTGCTATGTCTGTAGGTATGGCAATGGCTGAAAAACATCTTGCTGGTAAGTTTAATAAAGAAGATGCTAATGTAATAGATCACCATACTTACGTGATAGCATCTGATGGAGATTTAATGGAAGGTATTTCACATGAAGCAGCATCATTAGCTGGTCATACACAATTAGATAAACTTATTGTATTATATGACTCAAATGACATTTCTTTAGATGGAGATTTAAACAAAGCATTTTCTGAAGATATTAAAACGCGTTTTGAATCATATGGTTGGAAACACATTTTAGTTAAAGATGGTAATGATATAGATGCTATTGATAATGCTATTAATGAAGCTAAAACTGCAGATGTACCAACAATCATTGAAGTGAAAACAATCATTGGTTACGGCGCGCCTAATAAACAAGCTTCTCATGGCGTACACGGTGCTCCACTAGGTGAAGAAGAAAGAAAATTAGCTTTAGAAAACTATGGTTTGGATCCTGAAAAACGCTTTAACGTACCAGATGAAGTATATGAAATTTTCCAACAAACAATGTTGAAACGTGCTAATGAAAAAGAAGAAAACTGGAATAAACTTGTTGAAACATACAGTGAAAAATATCCAGAATTAGCTGAAGAATTCAAATTAGCAATCAGTGGTAAATTACCAACGAACTACTCAAACGAATTGCCAGAATTTGAAGCTGGCCATAGTGGTGCTTCACGTGCAGATTCTGGTGAAGTAATACAAGCGCTAAGTAAAACAGTCCCTTCATTCTTTGGTGGTTCAGCTGACTTAGCAGGTTCAAACAAATCAAACGTTAAAGATGCGGTTGACTTTGATAAAGATACACCTGAAGGTAAAAATATCTGGTTTGGTGTACGTGAATTTGCAATGGGTGCTGCAGTAAATGGTATGGCAGCTCACGGTGGTTTACACCCATATGGTGCAACTTTCTTCGTGTTTAGTGACTATTTAAAACCAGCCCTTCGTTTATCAGCAATCATGGGATTAAATTCAACATTTATTTTCACGCATGATTCAATTGCAGTTGGTGAAGATGGCCCAACACATGAACCAATCGAACAATTATCTGGTTTACGTGCAATTCCAAACATGAATGTTATTCGTCCAGCTGACGGTAATGAAACACGTGTAGCTTGGGAAGTAGCAATGGAATCAGAAAATACACCTACATCTTTAGTGTTAACACGTCAAAACCTAACAACAATGGACTTACCTAAAGAAACTGTTGAAGAAGGTGTACGTAAAGGTGCTTATGTAGTGTTTGAATCAGATAAAGATCCAGAGTACTTACTATTAGCTACAGGTTCAGAAGTTAATTTAGCTATTGAAGCTGCTAAAGATTTAGAAGGACAAGGTAAAGGTGTACGTGTTGTATCAATGCCTAACTGGAATGCATTTGATCAACAATCCGATGAATATAAAGCATCTATCTTACCTGCTTCAATTACAAAACGTGTTGCTATTGAAATGGCATCATCATTAGGTTGGCATAAATATGTTGGTACTGAAGGTAAAGTGATTGGTATTGATGGATTTGGTGCAAGTGCGCCTGGTGATTTAGTAGTTGAAAAATATGGTTTCACTAAAGAAAATGTCTTAAATCAAATTCAAACGTTCTAATTATTAAGATAAAAAGATAGGTAATATTTTTGGTATGAGAGCTTTTGTTCTCATACCAATTTTTAATTATAAATAAAGATTGGATTATATTTACAAACTGAAATTAGAATTGATATAATACATAAGGTTGGAAATATAAATTAAATGAGTCACTCTTGAAAAGGAGTGGTTATTTTAGTAAAATGCATTAGGATAGGAAAGTGGGTGAAACAATGGCAACTTGGTTAGCAATTTTATTAATCGTGTTAGCACTAATTCTAGGACTAGTCGGTGGATTTTTCCTTGCGAGAAAATATATGATGGATTATCTGAAAAAGAACCCACCAATTAATGAAGAAATGCTACGAATGATGATGATGCAAATGGGTCAAAAACCATCTCAAAAGAAAATAAATCAAATGATGACGATGATGAATAAAAATCAAGACGACGCATTCAAGAAGAAGAAATAATGTCTTGAGAAAAGCTGATGATTACTACCTACTAGTAAATCGTCAGCTTTTTTGGTTTGAACAAACTCCTATTATATTTAAAAAATGAGAATATCACCCTGGTTCGATCATATAAATGTGATGCTACTCAATTTTGTCATTTGAAAATCATACTTTAATGATTCGAAATTTTATAGATGGATTAAGTTTTTTTAATTGAGCATTAAAATAATTAAAGTGATAGTGAATGTAATTTATTTTTTAAATATTCAGTAAATATTTGATTGTAAAATCATATTTGTTATAATTTGTATATATAAGGGAGGTATTAATAAGTGAAGAGTGCTTATGACATGGAAGACAAAGAAGTTTTAGATCGATTAGCAAATATGCATATTAACTTTTCTACTGATGAAGCTTTCAAAGAATATCATAACGCGATGCAAATTCATGATATGAATTATCTTAGATATACTTTAGAAAATGCATTGTCAGCTTGTGATACAACACGCGCTATTTAAATAGCAATGAATAAGATAAGTCTGAAACAGGGCTTATTTTATTTTGAGTAATTTTCTATCATTACCTCCCGACGTTGGCATTAATCTTTTGATACTATATCACCTATACATAATTGAATTTTGAAATATACAGATAAGGCTAAATAACATGCTATATAGACCAAATGAAAACATATTAAAATTACTGAATGTTAAATAGTAAAATGATATACTATTTGAGGTGGAGATTAAGCCAGTAACATAAAGAAGGTGTAAGCATGTTATATTTAGTTTTTTCTATAGTTGTAGCTTTTTTAATGGGTATTGGGGTAATCGTTGTAAGAATGAAAGCGCAGCAATATCCAGTAAATGAAAAGAAAATTATTTTACCGCCATTTTTCATGGCAACAGGTGCATTAATGTATGTGGTACCTTATTTCAGATTAACCGGTATGGAAATAATAGAGTGCATCGTATTAGGTGTTCTTTTCTCAACGATATTAATTTGGACTTCTCGATTTGAAACATCCGGTAGTGAAGTATACATGAAGCGGTCTAAAGCTTTTCCTATTATCTTAATTTCACTGTTGTTAATCAGAACAATTTTGAAAATATTTATAAGTAATAAAATAGATCCAGGTGAAATTGGGGGCATGTTTTTCTTACTTGCTTTTTGTATGATTGTACCTTGGAGATTGGCTATGTTATATCAATATAAAAAAGTTAAGAAAACATTAATTAAATAAGCGAAAGAAGTAATAATTATATTAGAGTAATTGAATTTGCTTAATACTCAAGGGCTACTAAATTTCCTTAAAAATCATGGAATTTAAGTAGCCCCTTTTATATTTTGAAAAATTACTTGAGTATTAAGGACGAGTATTATATCATAAAATCGAACGGATGTTCTATTAGGAGTGATAGAATGAAAATTGTACATACAGCTGATTGGCATTTAGGACGGATTTTGAACGGAAAATCATTGCTAGAAGACCAAGCATATATATTAGATCAATTTATTAAAAAAATGAGCGACGAAAAACCAGATGTAATCGTAATTGCAGGTGATTTATATGATACTAGTTATCCCAACAAAGCTGCAATACAGTTATTGGAAAATACAATTAATACATTAAATTTAGAAATGAATATTCCGTTAGTGATGATAAGTGGAAACCATGATGGTAAAGAACGGTTAAATTATGGCTCAAAGTGGTTTGAAAAATCTCAACTTTATATCAGAACATCACTTGAGGATATGTGTGACCCTATTACCATTGGAAATATTGATTTTTATACATTACCATTTTCTACAGTGAATGAAACGAGTTATTTCTTTAATGATAAAACGATAGAAACACATCAACAAGCCGTGAGTAAATCAATAGAATTTATGACGCAGAATATTAATCAAAATAAAGTCAATATACTAATAGGCCATCTTACAGTTCAAGGTGGTATTCGCACTGAATCTGAGAGAGCATTGACGATTGGCACTGTTGAATCAGTTACAGCAAATTCATTTCAGCAATTTGAAGCAGTGCTACTAGGTCATTTACATCATCCATTTAGTATAGATTCGGATTTTATTCATTATAGTGGTTCTTTATTACAATATTCTTTTTCAGAAACTACGCAACCTAAAGGTTATAGAGTAATTGAAATGATTGATCATAAATTAAAAAATATATTTAGGCCATTAACGCCTTTAAGACAATTAGAAGTGATTGAAGGGGATTATGAAGACGCTATTCAAGAAAAACTAAGCATAAAAGATAAAAACAACTATTTACATTTTAAGTTAAAACATATGTCACATGTTAGTGATCCTATGATGCATTTGAAACAAATATACCCAAACACGTTGGCGCTTACCAATAGTTCTTTTGAATTTAATACGCCGTTACATCATGAAAATATAGAAATACAAAAATTAGATGATACAACAATTATTAATAAATTTTTTGAGAATATGACGGATCAATCACTAACAAGCATTCAAAATAATAAAATTGGTAAAGTATTAAATTATTTACTTGAAGGAGATCAGACTAAATGAGACCTTTAACATTAAAATTAACAAATTTCGGCCCATTTTTAGACGAAACCATTGATTTTCAACAAGTAAATAATGATCAATTGTTTTTAATTAGTGGTAAAACGGGTTCAGGAAAAACAATGATATTTGACGCAATTGTATTTGCCTTATTTGGAGAGGCATCGACAAAAGATAGGAATGAAGGGGATTTACGTAGTCACTTTGCAGATGGTAAATCACCAATGGTCGTTGAGTTCGAGTTTAAATTGAGAGATAGTATTTATAAAATTAATCGACAAGGTGCATTTGTAAAAGAAGGAAATAAAAATAAAACACTTGGACAACTTTCAATTTATCAACTTGAAGATACATTTGAATTACGTGAAAGTAAAGTGAATGCTGGAAATCAATTTATTAGAACGTTACTAGGAGTTAATTCAGAACAGTTTAGACAATTATTTATCCTTCCTCAGGGTGAATTTAAACGTTTCTTATTATCTAAAAGCATAGAAAAACAAGAAATACTAAGAACATTGTTTAATAGTCAAAGATTTGAAGAAATACAAAAATTGTTAAATGATGATGTTAAAGAGGTAAGGGCGAATATTGAAAAGCGATATCATACACTTGAAACGGATTGGATGGATTTAGAGACTTTTGATGAGACCCTATTAAATGAGTATAAAGAAGTAAGTTCAAGACAAACTGATAAAATCAAAGCATTAATACCACAATTCAAAAGCATAGGCCAATCTATTCAAAATGATTTATTAGCAGCTGAAAAAAGAAGAATTGAAAAATTTGAGCAAGCTGAAAATTTATTAAATCGTAATTTGAAACTTCAAGATGCAATAACAAGCCTTGAAGAAAATAAACAAAAACAAGAAGCATTGTTATCCAATCAAAGTTATATAAAAAATCAAATAAAATTATTAAATGAAATCAATGAGGTAAGACCACTTTCCAATTTATTAGACTCAAAAGAAAAACTTTTAAAAAAGCATAAAGAGATAGAAAAAGATAAAACAAAAACAATAACAAGCGTATCAAATTTACAGGAGCAATTAGAAGATTGTGAGAAACAATTAGCAAAACATAAAGACTTATCTGAAACAATAGATAAATCGAAAACATTTATAGAAAATTGTAAAATATTTTATAAAAAAATTGATAAATATAAAAAACTATACCAGCAAATCGAAAATTTAAAAAACACATACGCTGAGTTTAAATCACAGTACGAAAAACAAAAGCAACAACTTAATCAATATATTGAAAAATTAAATGATAGAGAGCCAGATTATAAAAGAAATGAACAACTTAATGAAAAAATACATCAGTTAGATAATGAAATTAAAATTAAAAAACAAAATGAGTTAAATAAAAAAGAATATCAAACGTTGCAAAAACGACAAAGTGACATAACAACGAAAAATGAACATATAAAATCTGAAATAAATACATTAGATGATAAATATAAAACTATTGATAAAACAAATATAGATTTAAATAATAAACAAGATATGATTATTAAATTGCAATCAGTGCTTTCTAAAGGTGACAAATGCCCACTTTGTGGGAATGAGATTCATGAAATTGAACATCATATTGATTTTGATGAACTTACCAAAAGACACGACCAACTCAATAATATTGAACAACAACGCCTAAAGTTAAAAGAACAAAAAATCAAATATGATAGTGAATTACAGCACATCTTAGAACAATTACATAAATTTAATTTAGATGAGTTAGAAAAAATTAACTATACAGAGCTTGAATTAACTAAGGATAACCTTTTGAAAGAAAAAAGATTAATAGAAGAGGAAAATGAAGAAATTAGAAACCTTAAAGAGAAAATTTTAAGTTTAAGGCAAAAATCACATGAGTTAGAATTGGATTTAAAAACAAAACAATTCAAATTAGATGAAAGCACGCAGATGATTAATGACTTTGAAAATACCACACAATATAAAGATGTGAATAAGTTTATGACCGCTTATGATAAATCATTAGAGAAAGTAAATGAATATCAAAAGAAATATGAATGGTTAGTACAACAAATTCAAAAATATAATAACGAATTGTCACTTGAAATGAATAATAAAGCACATCTAGAAGATACTATAAAGAGTTTGCAAAAGGATATTAAAGAAGCAAATCATAAAATTGATCATGAAATGAATAGGATAGGCTTTACATCATTGAAAGATGTAGAACACACTATTAATGAAATTCCTAATAAAGCAAAAATAGAAGCGGAAATAAATAAATTCAATCAAGAGAAACAACAATTTGAAATTATCATTAATCAACTACAAGCAGAAATTAATAACCAAGAATTACGTGATATTTCTCAATTAAAAAAAGATTTTGAACAAGAAAAAATACAACTAGATCAAGCTAAATCGATGTTAAGTCAACATAATTATAAGCTTGAATTTAACAATAAGAAAATCGATAATATTTATGCTGTTATAAATCATTTAGAAAAAGAATTACAAGAACAACAAGAAGTTTTTCAATTAGCAGAAGTATTATCTGGAAAAAATGAACAAAAATTAACTTTGGAAAATTTTGTTTTAATATATTATTTAGAACGAATACTTGCTCATGCGAACCAACGCTTATCATTGATGACGGGTGAAAGGTATCAATTAGTTAGAAGAGAACAAACTTCAAAAGGGTATAGTGGTTTGGAAATAGATGTATTTGATTCTCACTCTAATAAAAAGAGACATATCACCTCGTTATCGGGAGGGGAAACCTTCCAAGCCTCTTTAGCGCTGGCATTAGGTTTGAGTGAAGTGGTGCAACAAGAATCTGGTGGAATTGCTTTAGATTCTATGTTTATAGACGAGGGATTTGGTACCTTAGATCAGGAAACGCTGGAAACTGCTTTGGATACACTACTTAGTTTAAAATCTTCTGGTAGAATGGTTGGAATTATTTCTCATGTTAGCGAACTAAAACAACGTATTCCACTTATTTTAGAAGTGCAAACTGAGCAATACCAAAGTACAACAAACTTTATAAAACAATAAAAACCAAAAATAGTGAACTGCTTTTTGACAAAGTAAGTTCACTATTTTTTAAATCTTAAAGCTATAAATATCTAAGAGATAGATTGCACAGTTTGATGAATATAAGAAAACAAAATTAGGAATTATAGATAAAAAAGGCCCGTAAATGAATTTTCAAAATTCATTTACGGGTCTATCATATAAGGATGTATATCCTCATGCTTACACTAATATGAGATAACTAAATAGTGTTTTTGTTGCTGCTTATTATTTTTCACGTAATAAATCACGAATTTCTGTTAATAATACTGTATTTTCTTCAATTTCTTCTTCTTCTTGTTTAATTAATGTATTTGCAATTTTAACAAATATAAATAATGCAAATGCAATAATAATAAAGTCTATAATCGATTGTACAAACATCCCGTATTTGATACCCATGAAGGACCAACTTTTGGCAAAATCAACGGTACCGAATATTAAACCGATTAATGGCATAATAATATATGAAACCAAAGCTGTTACAATTTTGTTGAAAGCTGCACCCATAACTACAGCTACTGCTAAATCTAAGACATTTCCTTTTAATGCAAAATCTTTAAATTCTTGTAGCATATTAATAACCTCTCTTAATTAAATTTTTTAATATAAATATTATTATACAATATTTATTAAATTAAGAAAATACTTTTTAAAAGTGAATTTGATATTAACATAGATGTTTGTTATTCTTATGAATGGTTAAACTAAAAAATAGAAATAAATTTGTTTTTGCAAATTTTCTATTTAGATTTAAAAATTTAATATGAATATGAAAGGGAGTAATTAATTGTGAATTCTTCTGAAAATCAACCAAACGGTAAGAAGATATCCCCAGTATTTATTTATAGCGCGATTATTGTTGGTATAGTTGTTTTAATCGGGGCAATTGTTCCAGAACAATTTGACAATGTTACAAACACAATCAAACTATGGATTACTGATAAATTGGGTTGGTATTACTTAATTCTTACAACGTTTATTGTTTTCTTCTGTATTTTCCTAATTTTTAGCCCTATTGGAAAATTAAAGCTCGGTAAACCAAATGATAAACCAGAGTTTAATACTATATCTTGGTTTGCGATGCTATTCAGTGCTGGTATGGGTATAGGTCTTGTGTTCTATGGTGCTGCTGAACCTATGGCAGATTTTGCTGCACCGCCAAATGCGGAACCTAAAACAACTGCAGCATATACTGAAGCATTACGTTCTACATTCTTCCATTGGGGATTCCATGCGTGGTCTATTTACGGTGTCGTTGCATTAGCACTTGCTTACGCACAGTTTAGAAAAGGAGAACCAGGACTTATCTCAAGAACGTTACGCCCTATCTTAGGCAACAAAGTAGAAGGTCCAATTGGAACAATCATTGACGTGTTAGCAGTATTTGCTACAGTTGTCGGTGTTGCTGTTTCATTAGGTATGGGTGCATTACAAATCAATGGTGGTTTGAATTATCTATTTGGTGTACCAAATACAATTTGGGTACAGGCAATCATTATTGTGATCGTTACGATTCTATTCTTAATGAGTGCATGGTCAGGTTTAAGTAGAGGTATCCAATACTTAAGTAATTTAAATATTAGTTTAGGTGCAGTTCTAATGATTGCAGTCTTGATTATTGGACCAACTGTATTGATATTAAATATGATGACAAGTTCAACAGGTAGTTTATTAAATTCATTCCTATTTAATACTTTTGATACAGCGGCTCAAAACCCACAAAAACGTGAATGGATGTCTAGCTGGACACTTTACTATTGGGGCTGGTGGTTAAGCTGGAGCCCATTCGTAGGTATCTTTATAGCGCGTGTTTCTAAAGGTCGTTCAGTACGTGAATTTATTGGTGGTGTACTTTTAGTACCTGCTTTAGTAAGTTTTGTATGGTTCAGCGTATTTGGTGTACTAGGCATTGAAACTGGTAAGAAAAATCCTGAACTATTTAATATGACAGCTGAAACTCAATTATTTAGCGTGTTTAATGAAATACCATTTGGTATTATATTATCGTTGATAGCGCTAGTACTCATTGCATCATTCTTTATTACATCTGCCGACTCTGCAACCTTTGTATTAGGTATGCAAACGACATTTGGTTCATTAGAACCTTCAAATGTTGTTAAAGTGACTTGGGGTATTGCCCAGTCATTAATTGCTTTCGTGTTATTATTTGCAGGTGGAGGAAATGGTGCAGATGCTTTAAATGCAATTCAAAGTGCTGCCATAATCAGTGCGTTACCATTCTCCTTTGTAGTTATAATGATGATGATTTCATTCTACAAAGATGCGAATAAAGAACGTAAATTCTTAGGTTTAACTTTAACGCCTAACAAACATAGACTACAAGATTATGTGCAATATCAACAAGAAGATTTTGAAGATGATATAATCAATAGAAGAGCGCCGTTAAGAGACGCTGAAAAATCAGAGAAATAAGCTTGAAAACTGAGGGCCGAAGAAGGCTCTCAGTTTTTTTGTTTAAGTTTAATTGCACTTAATTAGTGATAATGATTCTCAATTAATAATAATAACTTATTACACGATGCACTTGTGATAAGTTTTGCTTATACATACTGATTGTAAATTCAAATCTAAATTATAGATGTTTATAATGGTAGGTAGTTGTTTTAAGTTACATATAATTATACAATTTAATTAACGGCATATAATTACTAAAAATTTCAAGGGGGATTTATATGGCTTCTAATTTAAAAGAGCAAGCGAAAAAGTCATTCGAGCTAAATGGGAAATCATACACATACTATGATTTAAAAACTTTAGAAGAACAAGGTTTAACTAAAATATCCAAATTGCCATATTCGATTAGAGTTTTATTAGAATCTGAATTGAGACAAGAAGATGGATTTGTTATTTCTGAAGATCACATTAAAGCATTGTCTGAATTCAATAAAGGTACAGTAGGTGAAGTACCTTTCAAACCATCTCGTGTAATTTTACAAGATTTCACTGGTGTACCTGCAGTTGTAGACTTAGCGTCATTACGTAAAGCTATGAATGATGTTGGGGGAGACTTAAATAAAATTAATCCAGAAGTGCCAGTGGATTTAGTTATTGATCACTCAGTTCAAGTAGATAGCTATGCGAATCCAGATGCGCTAGAAAGAAATATGAAATTAGAATTTGAAAGAAACTACGAACGTTATCAATTCTTAAATTGGGCTACTAAAGCATTTGCTAACTATAGTGCTGTTCCACCAGCAACTGGTATTGTACACCAAGTAAACCTAGAGTACTTAGCAAACGTTGTTCACGCACGTGAAGTAGACGGAGAAACAGTTGCTTTTCCTGATACATTAGTAGGAACTGACTCACATACAACTATGATTAATGGTCTAGGTGTATTAGGTTGGGGTGTAGGTGGTATTGAAGCCGAAGCTGGTATGCTTGGCCAACCTTCTTATTTCCCAATTCCTGAAGTAATTGGTGTAAGATTATCCAATGCGTTACCTCAAGGTGCTACTGCAACGGATTTAGCCTTACGTGTAACTCAAGAATTACGTAAAAAAGGCGTTGTTGGTAAATTTGTTGAGTTCTTTGGCCCAGGTGTAGAACAGCTACCATTAGCAGATAGAGCTACAATCGCAAATATGGCGCCTGAATATGGTGCAACTTGTGGTTTCTTCCCTGTAGATAAAGAATCTTTAAAATATTTACGTTTAACTGGTCGTTCAGAAGAACAAATTGAATTAGTTGAAAAATATTTAGAAGAAAACAATATGTTCTTTACTGCTGATAAAGATGAACCAGATTATACAGATGTAGTTGAATTAGATTTAGCTACAGTTGAAGCTTCACTTTCAGGCCCTAAACGACCTCAAGATTTAATCTTCTTAAGTGATATGAAAGAAGAATTTGAAAAATCTGTTACTGCGCCTGCTGGTAACCAGGGTCATGGTTTTGATGAAAGTGAATTTGATAAAACAGCAACAATTGAATTTAAAGATGGATCTAAAACACAAATGACTACAGGTGACCTTGCTATTGCAGCAATTACATCATGTACGAATACGTCAAATCCATATGTTATGTTGGGTGCTGGCTTGGTAGCTAGAAATGCAGTTGAAAAAGGCTTAAAAGTCCCTGAATATGTTAAAACTTCATTAGCTCCAGGTTCTAAAGTTGTTACAGGTTATTTAAGAGATTCTGGCTTACAAGAATATTTAGATGACTTAGGATTTAATTTAGTAGGGTACGGTTGTACAACATGTATCGGTAACTCAGGTCCATTATTAGAAGAAATCGAAAAAGCGATTGCTGAAGAAGATTTACTTGTAACATCTGTTTTATCAGGTAACCGTAACTTTGAAGGACGTATTCATCCGTTAGTAAAAGCTAACTATTTGGCATCACCTCAATTAGTAGTTGCATATGCACTTGCAGGTACAGTTGATATTGATTTACAAAATGAGCCATTAGGTAAAGGGAAAAATGGTGAAGATATCTACCTAAAAGATATTTGGCCAACAATTAAAGAAGTAGCAGATACTGTAGACAGTGTTGTTACTCCTGAATTGTTTAAAGAAGAATATGAAACTGTTTATAATAATAATGAAATGTGGAATGAAATCGATGTAACAGACCAACCATTATATGATTTCGATCCAGAGTCAACTTATATTCAAAATCCATCATTCTTCCAAAACTTATCTAAAGAACCTGATGATATTAAATCATTAAATAATTTACGTATTATGGGTAAATTTGGAGATTCTGTTACGACTGACCATATTTCTCCAGCAGGTGCTATCGGTAAAGATACACCAGCGGGTAAATATTTATTAGATCATGACGTACCTATTCGTCAATTTAACTCTTATGGTTCTCGTCGTGGTAACCATGAGGTAATGGTTCGTGGTACTTTTGCTAATATTCGTATTAAAAACCAATTAGCGCCAGGTACAGAAGGTGGTTTCACTACTTACTGGCCTACTGGTGAACAAATGCCTATATATGATGCAGCGATGAAATATAAAGAAGATGGTACTGGTTTAGTAGTATTAGCTGGTAATGATTACGGAATGGGCTCTTCTCGTGACTGGGCAGCTAAAGGTACAAATTTACTAGGTGTTAAAACTGTAATTGCTCAGAGTTATGAACGTATTCACCGTTCTAACTTAGTTATGATGGGTGTGTTACCTTTACAGTTTAAAGATGGCGAATCTGCTGATAGTTTAGGCCTAGATGGTACAGAAACGATTTCAGTAGACATCGATGAAAGTGTAAAACCACATGATTTAGTAAAAGTAACTGCTGAAAAAGAAAATGGAGAAGTTATTGACTTCGAAGCAGTTGCACGTTTCGACTCACATGTAGAAATTGATTACTATCGTAATGGCGGTATTTTACAATTAGTATTAAGAAATAAATTAGCAAATTAACTGTTCATTATGAATATAGTTAAGACTGAGACAATCTTTTGTGTCTCAGTCTTATTTTTATGTACGCTAAACATATATTGTTAAAAATTTAAAGGTTTTAACTATTGCTAGGTGAGTCTGTAGAAATGATTTTAAAATGTGTTTTCTGCCTTGCTTTCATTTTTATGTTAATATTTAGATATAAGTAATTCGAACAATTGAAAAGAGGACGTTTAAAATGATTTATAGTATTACAGAAATTCCTTCACGTTATGCAGAAACAGATCAAATGGGTGTTATTTATCACGGTAATTATCCAACATGGTTTGAGGTTGCACGCACAGATTATATATCAAAATTAGGTTTTAGCTATAAAGCAATGGAAGAGTCTGGTATTATTTCTCCCGTTACAGATTTAGATATTAAATATATAAAAACAATACAGTATCCTGAAACTGTTAAAATTAAGACATGGGTTGAAAAATATACACGTTTAAGATCAATTTATTGTTATGAAGTATACAACGAGGCTGGCGATTTAGCTACTACAGGTTCAACTGTTTTGACTTGTATTAGAAAGGACAACTTTAAGCCTATTAGATTAGATAGATATTTTCCGGAATGGCATGCTATGTATGCAGAAGTAGATAAAAGAAATCAAGCTGGAGAAACATTTGAAGTGAAAAATGGCATACTTTAATTTAGTTAGATGTATAAATGCATAATTCAATGTATGACATTTGTATTTATATACATCAATACATTTGCTATGTATTTTTGAAGTGTACAAATGCATGATAAAAATGATTGATAAAAAGAGCCTGGAATGGAACCAGGCTCTTTTTAAGTATATATTAATATATGAATTATAAATTGTGTTATGTGTTTTGAGTTCTATTATTATTTAGCAGAATAAGCAATTTCATCGACACTATCATTGACGTCTATGAATAAATCATGGTCTTCAAAATACCATAAGTCTTTTTCGGCAATTACTACATCTAAGCCATCGAAATGGTTTTCGTAACCAATTTCTACATCGTCTTTTTGATCAACACTAAATGCAGGGCTAAATCCTTGTTTTAATTGGAATTCTCCACCATAGCGAACGAAAAATTGTAAGACTTTGTTATCTTCAGGTAAATCAAGTTCATCTTTAAACCAAGATACAGCGTTATCTGAAAGTTTTATATCCATAATTAAAGTCCCCTCTCATTTCACAAGTTATAGCTTGTGACCATTGGTTACTAATTTTTAAATTAGTACTATAGTTATTACCCAATTTTGAGTAATAATAAAAGTAGTATATCATATTTAAGTATAATTTTCTTTGAATTCAAATTGTTCAATCATGTTTCAGCGTGAAAACGAAGATATTTAGTCACGTTGTAGATTAGTGAGGCATAATGAATCAACAAGATTATAAGGATTAAAATTTAAATAATATTAAATGAACGATAGATGTTATTGTTTATGAATATAGAATTGGGAGAAGCGCATTTATTCCATAAATGTTAAGTTATGTTTTATAAATTTTGTTTTAAAATGCTCGTTTTAAGAGAAAATCCTATTCATACGCTTTACTTGGATTATAATAAGTAAAAAATAATAATATAATAATAGTCTGAGTTATAAATCCTTAATTTAATGAATAAAAAAATAGTGAAGCAGAAGTCTATTTTAAAGATTTCTGTTTCACTATAAGAGCAAACTGACTAATGAATAGGTTTATGTCCCATCATTTTCTATTTGCCAAATATTCGTTTTTTACTTATCAGTAGCTGTGGCAATAGATTGTCCCAGTCTGAGTATGTTTACTATTTTTGTTATTGATTGCTAATGACTTTTGTAATAGTTACATCCATTTAATTTTTGGTTCTTCGCCTTTAAATATTCTAACAATATTTGTGCGGTGTCTAAATATTAATAGAACTCCTACACCAAAACTCACGACTAGTAAGATATAATCTCGGATTAATAGTGCGCCGATAACACAACAAATTGATGCTATGATACTCGATAATGATACATACTTTGTTAAATAAAGTATGCCGAAGAAAATCGCTGCTAAAATGAGTAATAATATAGGATTGATTCCGAGTATAACACCAGCACTTGTGGCAACCGCTTTTCCACCTTTAAATCCAAGGTAAACTGGGTAAACATGACCTAGAATAGCGAATGCGCCTACGATGAGTCCATTTGTGAAAAATGTACTAATAGCACCGTCTGCATGCACTGGTAACCATAGTGGTAAGAACACAACAATAAACCCTTTAAATATATCTAAAAATGTAACTAGGAATCCTGCAGGTTTTCCTAATACTCTAAAACTGTTTGTTGCGCCTGTATTCCCACTACCAAATTGTCTAATATCTTTTTTGAAAAATAATTTACCTATTACATAGCCACTTGGGAAAGCACCAATGAGATAACTTAAAATTAACATGATAATTATCATCATCATACATAATCCACATCCTTTAATGACATTAAAATTATTTTACCATATATGACCTCGGTTAGACGAATAAAAATTTATAACTGTAGTAAAACACGGTTTAAATATTAATTTGATACTTGCAATTTATCAAGATTTATATAAGAATAACTAATGTATAGTTTTAAAAACGAACGTACGTTTGTAGGAGGGCGAAACGATTGGCAATGAACAAACAAAATAAATATTCGGATGATTCCATTCAGGTTTTGGAAGGGTTAGAAGCCGTAAGAAAAAGACCTGGTATGTATATTGGTTCTACCGATAAAAGAGGATTACATCATTTAGTATATGAAGTTGTCGATAATTCCGTCGATGAAGTATTAAACGGTTTTGGTAATGAAATATTAGTTACAATAAATAAGGACGAAAGTATTACTATAGAAGATGATGGACGTGGGATGCCAACCGGAATTCATACATCGGGCAAACCTACTGTTCAAGTAATATTTACAGTACTTCATGCAGGCGGTAAATTTGGACAAGGTGGATATAAAACTTCAGGCGGTCTACACGGTGTAGGTGCATCAGTTGTAAATGCATTAAGTGAATGGTTAGAAGTAGAAATATACAGAGATGGTGCTATCTATAAACAGCTATTTAGTCATGGTGGTATACCAACTACGGGATTAGAAAAACAAGGTAAAACTAGAAAAACAGGTACTAAAGTTACCTTTAAACCAGATGCTGAAATTTTCAAATCAGCAACATCTTTTAACTATGATGTGTTGAGTGAACGTTTACAAGAATCAGCATTTTTGCTTAAAAATCTTAGAATTACGCTTAAAGATTTGAGAGCTGGCAAAGAAAGAGAAGATGTTTTCCACTATGAAGATGGTATAAAAGAATTTGTGAGTTATGTAAATGAAGGTAAAGAAGTGTTACACGATGTAGCAAACTTTGCTGGCACTGCTAATGATATAGAAGTAGAGGTTGCATTTCAGTATAATGATCAATATTCGGAAAGCATCTTGAGTTTTGTCAATAATGTGCGTACTAAAGATGGAGGCACTCATGAAGTTGGCTTTAAAACAGCAATGACGAGAGTGTTTAATGATTATGCTAGACGAATTAATGAATTGAAAGAAAAAGATAAGAACCTAGATGGTAATGATATAAGAGAAGGTTTGACTGCGATTATTTCAATTCGTATACCTGAGGAATTATTACAATTCGAAGGGCAAACTAAATCTAAATTGGGTACACCTGAAGCCAGAAGTGCAGTAGATTCTGTTGTATCTGAAAAATTACCATATTATTTGGAAGAAAAAGGACAATTGTCAAAAACCCTCGTTAAAAAAGCATTAAAAGCCCAACAAGCAAGAGAAGCAGCACGTAAAGCAAGAGAAGATGCGCGTTCAGGTAAGAAAAACAAACGAAAAGATACGTTATTATCCGGAAAGTTAACACCTGCGCAAAGTAAGAATACAGAGAAAAAAGAATTGTATTTAGTTGAGGGTGATTCAGCTGGTGGTTCTGCAAAATTGGGACGTGACCGAAAATATCAAGCAATTTTACCGTTAAGAGGTAAAGTTATAAACACTGAAAAAGCACGCTTAGAAGATATTTTTAAAAATGAAGAGATTAATACGATTATTCACACAATAGGTGCTGGTGTAGGTAATGAATTTAAATTAGAAGATAGCAATTACAATCGTGTAATTATAATGACAGATGCGGATACGGATGGCGCACATATTCAAGTGCTTTTATTAACATTCTTCTTTAAATATATGAAACCTTTAGTAGAAGCAGGTAGAGTATTTATTGCATTACCTCCACTATACAAATTGGAAAAAGGTAAGGGTGCTTCTAAGAAAATAGAATATGCATGGACAGATGAAGAATTAGAAAAACTACAAAAGAAATTAGGTAAAGGATTTAGTTTACAGCGTTATAAAGGTTTAGGGGAAATGAACGCTGATCAATTATGGGAAACAACAATGAATCCAGATACAAGAACGCTGATTCGAGTACAAGTTGATGATGAATTACGTTCATCGAAACGCGTAACAACTTTAATGGGAGACAAAGTAGCTCCTAGACGTGAATGGATTGAAAAACATGTTGAATTTGGTCTTCAAGAAGATCAAAGCATTCTGGATAACAATGAAATTCAAATACTAGAGCAGGATTATTCTGATGAGGAGGAAATGAATTGAGTGAAATAATTCAAGATTTGTCGCTGGAAGATGTTATTGGCGACCGATTTGGTAGATATAGTAAATACATCATTCAAGAGCGTGCATTACCAGATGTTCGTGATGGGCTTAAACCTGTTCAAAGACGTATTTTATACGCTATGTATTCTAGTGGTAATACATTTGATAAAAATTTCCGTAAAAGTGCAAAAACTGTCGGTGATGTTATCGGACAATATCACCCTCATGGTGATTCATCTGTATATGATGCGATGGTCCGTTTGAGTCAAGATTGGAAGCTGCGACATGTTCTGATAGAAATGCAAGGTAATAATGGTAGTATTGATAACGACCCAGCAGCTGCTATGCGTTATACTGAAGCGAAATTAAGCAGAATTTCAGAAGAATTATTAAGAGATATTAATAAAGAAACTGTACCATTTATGCCTAACTACGATGATACGACAATGGAACCAATGGTCTTACCTGCTAGATTGCCACATTTGTTAATCAATGGAAGTACAGGTATATCTTCAGGTTATGCTACGGATATACCCCCGCATAATCTCGCTGAAGTTATTCAAGCAACATTGAAGTATATAGATAACCCAAACATCACTGTAAGTCAGTTGATGAAGTATATCAAAGGGCCCGATTTTCCTACAGGTGGTATTATTCAAGGGATTGATGGTATTAAGAAAGCGTATGAAACAGGAAAAGGTAAAATTGTTGTTCGCTCTAAAGTTGATGTCGAAGAATTAAGAAATGGTAGAAAAGAACTTATCGTTACTGAATTACCTTATGAAGTTAACAAAAGTTCACTTGTTAAAAAGATGGATGAACTGCGAGCAGATAAAAAAGTAGATGGTATTGTAGAAGTACGTGACGAAACAGACCGTACAGGGCTGCGAATAGCCATTGAATTAAAGAAAGATGTCAATAGCGAAGCGGTTGCTAATTTTTTATATAAAAACACAGACTTACAAGTTGCATATAATTTTAATATGGTAGCAATCAGTGATGGTCGTCCACTTCTTATGGGTATTCGTCAATTTATAGATAGTTATCTCAATCATCAGATTGATGTAGTTACAAAGCGTACACGTTTTGAATTAGATAATGCAGAAAGTAGAATGCATATTGTAGAAGGTCTAATGAAAGCTTTGTCAATTTTAGATGAAGTCATTAAACTCATTCGAAATTCAAAAAATAAAAAAGACGCTAAAGATAATTTGGTTTCTGAGTTTGATTTTACAGAAGCACAAGCTGAAGCTATTGTTACGTTGCAACTATATCGTCTGACAAATACAGATATAGTACAACTACAAGAAGAACATGATGAATTAAAAGCAAAAATTGCATATTTAAAAAATATTTTAGATAACCATGATGCTTTGTTGAATGTTATCAAAGAAGAATTGGGCGAAATAAAAAATAAATATAAACAGCAACGATTATCTACTATAGAAGCTGAAATCAGTGAAATCAAGATTGACAAAGAGGTCATGGTACCAAGCGAAAATGTGATTATGAGTATTACGAAACATGGTTATATAAAACGAACATCGTTACGTAGCTTTAATGCCAGTGGTGTCGAAGAATTAGGTGTAAAAGATGGGGACACAATGCTCAAATATCAAGAAGTGAATACATTAGATACAGCATTAGTATTCACTAATAAAGGCAGACATCTTTATATACCAGTTCATAAACTTTCAGAGATTAAGTGGAAAGATTTAGGACAACATGTATCACAGATTGTGCCCATTGATGAAGGAGAGCATGTTATAGATGTTTATTGTGAAAGTGATTTTAAACCAGATGTATTTTATATTTTAGCTACGCGAAATGGCATGATTAAAAAAAGTAATGTCTCTATGTTTAAAACATCAAGATACAATAAACCACTTGTCTCTATGAAACTAAAAGATAATGATGAAGTGATCAATGTAATGAGATTAGATGAACCACAAACGATTACTGTTTTAACACACAAAGGTATGTCATTAACTTACAGTAGTGAAGAGTTATCAGATACTGGATTAAGAGCCGCTGGTGTTAAATCGATTAACCTTAAAAGTGAGGACTATGTTGTATTAACACAAATCGTTAATGAAAATAACACGATCTTGATGGCGACTCAACGTGGTTCATTAAAACGCATAAGATTTAATATTTTACAAAAAGCAAAACGTGCACAGCGCGGTATCACATTATTAAAAGAGCTTAAAAAATCACCGCATCGCATCGTAGCAGCTAACGTTGTTCAACCAGATCATACAACTTATACAGTATATTCAAAACAACATGAAGAAAGCGGCAATATTAAAGATATTCATTTATCGGAACAATATACCAATGGTAGCTTTGTAGTAGATGTTAAAGAGTTTGGTGAAGTTGTTAATATGAGCGTTAAATAACACTAGTTTTAAAATTTTGTTAGTAAATACAACAATATAATGATAAAATACCTATAAGGTGTAACAAAAATGAAGCAAGAGATTTATAGTAATGTGAAAAGGTGCTGTGCAAAACTTAGGATAAGTACTTTACCGATTCATTTATTTTCATGTCTACATAAACATTGGATTTTGTTTATAAACATGAATGAAACTATAAATCTCTTGATTTTACTATGAAAATTAATTTGTATAGATGAGAGGGATTAAATTGAGCAATTTTGATAGTTTGATTCCGGATTGGTTCAAAGGATTTGTTCAAGTCGGGAATGATTTAATCTGGTCACAATACTTAATTGGACTTTTAATTACAGCAGGTATATTTTTTACCATTGGATCTAAGTTCGTACAATTAAGATGGATACCGGAAATGTTTCGAGCAATTGGTGAAAAACCTGAAACATTAGAAAATGGAAAAAAAGGTATTTCACCATTCCAAGCATTTGCAATTAGTGCAGGTTCTCGTGTTGGTACTGGTAATATTGCCGGTGTTGCAACAGCAATTGTGTTAGGAGGCCCTGGTGCAGTATTCTGGATGTGGATTATTGCTTTTATCGGAGCAGCCAGTGCATTTATTGAAGCGACGCTTGCGCAAGTGTATAAGGTGCCTGATGAAGAAGGTGGTTATCGCGGTGGGCCAGCTTATTACATAACTAAAGGACTCAACCAAAAATGGTTAGGTGTTGTTTTTGCGGTATTAATTACAGTTACATTTGCATTTGTTTTTAATACAGTACAATCAAACACAATAGCTGAATCATTAAAAACGCAATATAATGTAAGTCCTATTGTTACTGGTATAATCTTAGCTATTGTTACTGCTATTATTATATTTGGAGGCGTAAGAAGTATTGCAACATTATCTTCTATAATTGTGCCTGTAATGGCAATTATTTATATTGGTTTAGTTGCTGTAATATTAATATTCAACTATGATCAAATCATACCTATGATTGCAACTATAGTTAAAAATGCTTTTGGATTTGAACAAGCAACTGGAGGCGCTGTTGGTGCAGCCGTTCTTCAAGGTATTAAACGTGGTTTGTTCTCAAACGAAGCTGGTATGGGTTCTGCGCCAAATGCTGCTGCTACAGCTGCTGCGCCACACCCAGTTAAACAAGGTTTGATCCAATCATTAGGCGTATTCTTTGATACGATGTTAGTATGTACGGCAACGGCGATAATGATTTTATTATATACTGGATTGGAATTTGGAGAGAATGCAGCACAAGGTGTTGCAGTTACACAATCTGCATTAAATGAACATTTAGGTAGTGCAGGTGGTATTTTCTTAACGATTGCGATTACTTTATTTGCGTTTTCTTCCGTTATCGGTAATTATTATTATGGTCAATCGAACATGGAGTTTTTATGGGAAAATAAAACTGTCTTATTTATTTTTAGATGTTTAGTTGTTGTGCTTGTCTTCGTTGGCGCAGTTGTGAAAACTGAAACGGTATGGAGTACGGCAGATGTATTTATGGGTCTAATGGCGATTGTCAACTTAGTAGCTATTATTGGTTTATCCAACATTGCTTTCGCAGTTATGAATGATTACCAACGTCAACGTAAAGCCGGCAAAAAGCCTGTATTCAAACCTGAAGAGTTAGAAATTAACTTGTTTGGTATTGAGAGTTGGGGAATGAAGAAAAAATAATCTTGTTTAAATATTGGTGTAAAGATTTAAATATTTCTCCATTAGCATATTTTCTTTAATATTAATTTATATATGCAGTAATATAAAGTCATCTTAAACATTTGATTTTATATTACTGCTTTTTAATATACACTGTAATATTTTAGTCTAATCTATTTATATACCATCAATACATTTAATTGAAAGTTGTTATTATGAATGATGCGTGTTTAGTTAA
Organism: Staphylococcus sp. FSL W8-0271; assembly: GCF_038006605.1. NCBI lineage: Bacteria > Bacillati > Bacillota > Bacilli > Caryophanales > Staphylococcaceae > Staphylococcus > Staphylococcus sp. FSL W8-0271. Next base: position 1,495,475 of record NZ_JBBOVM010000001.1, on the reverse strand, counting down.
ATTTTAATAAAACATGGCAAAATATATGTTTGGGAAATGGTCATTGTGTTATGATTAACATTAGTTATTTTAAAAATTAAACGTTATGTATTGTGTCACAAAAGTGCATAATTTTTTACTATGCGCTAAAAGATCAATATATTTTGAAAAATAAGGTTTGGTGATGTTATGTCAAATGAAGATAATTTAAAGCAAGAAACAGAATCTAAGAAAAGTAAGTTAAAACTAAGTTTCCCCGAAACGCGTTTTATGAAGTTTTTAGGAGGCAAAGATTTAGTTTTTGCTTTGCTTATATTAATATTTATTGGCTGTGCGATTTTTATATTTGATCAAGTTTCTTATATTTTTAAACCATTTATCATTGTTTTTAATACAATTGTAGCACCAATCATTGTATCGATTATATTATATTATTTATTTAACCCATTAGTTAATTTGATGGAACGATATAATATATCAAGACTTTGGGGTGTGATTATATTATTCTTAGTCATTATTGGTGTAATTGCGTTAGCTATTAATTTATTGATACCTGTGATTGGCGCTCAGTTTAAAAGTTTTGGAAATAACTTCCCATACTATGTAGATAAGGTCAATAAATTTATAGATAGTGTAACGAAATACTCTTTAATTTCTAATTTTTATGGACAAATTCAAGATCAATTAGATTCATTGGCGAAAAAATTACCTTCAATGGTGTCTGATTATTTTAATGGTTTTGGTTCTAAAGTTAAAAATTTTGCTGAAGCTTTAGTAAATGTTGGCGTTGTAATTGCTACAACACCATTTGTTTTATTCTTTATGCTAAAAGATGGGCACCGCTTCAAAGAATTTTCAACAAACTTAATGCCGCCTAAATTTAGAAAAGATTTTCATGATTTATTAGATAAAATGAGTCTACAAGTTGGTTCTTATATCCAAGGACAAATTATCGTATCGTTCTGTATTGGTATATTATTATTTATTGGGTATAGTGTCATCGGTTTAGACTACAGTTTAATTTTAGCTTCAATCGCTGCAGTTACAAGTGTTGTTCCATATATTGGTCCGACGATTGCGATTTCACCAGCAATTATAATTGCTTTAATTACTTCACCGATTATGTTACTGAAGTTAGTGGTTGTTTGGACAGCTGTTCAATTTATTGAAGGGCATTTCATTTCTCCGAATATCATGGGTAAAACATTGAAAATTCATCCATTGACAATTATATTCATCTTACTAAGTGCAGGTAATTTATTAGGTGTTGTCGGTGTTATTTTAGGTATTCCTGCTTATGCGATATTGAAAGTATTAGTTTCGCATTTGTTTACCATGTACAAACGTCGTTATAATAAATATTATGGTGATGATGCAGGGGAATATGAAATTACTTCTGATGAAGAAATTCGTTGATTTAAAATTTAAAAAATGTATTAAAAGGCTGAGACATAAGGTTCTTGGTCAAGTGAAAAAAGGCAATTTCTATTGAAATAATATAGAAATTGTCTTTTTCATTATTGTTTTGATTATTGTTAGCTTATTGAGCTATTTCTATTGTATTAAAACATATCATTTATAGCGATTTTGCATCGTGCGGACGCCCGGGGAAATGATATGAGTGAGAGACTACAGGCTCGAGCCATATCCCCAGGCAAGCATGCACAATCAAAATCGTAAGTTTTTTATATAAAATGGGCTCTTTCATCATGAGTACTCATATTAAGTTATATCTTTTGATTAATTAAAAATATGACTTGCTTTAGTTGTATAAGTTAAATAATGCGAAGCTATTTCTATTGTATTAAAACATATCACTTATAGCGATTTTGCAATCGTGCGGACGCCCGGGGAAATGATATGAGTGAGAGACTACAGGCTCGAGCTATATCCCCAGGCAAGCATGCACGATCAAAATCGTAAGTTTTTTATATAAAATGGACGCTTCCATCATGTGTACTCATATTAAGTTATATCTTTTGGTTGATTAAAAATATGACTTGCTTTAGTTGTATAAGTTAAATAATACGAAGTTATATCTTTTGTATTAAAACACATCTCTTATAGAGTTTTTGCATCGTGCGGACGCCCGGGGAAATGATATGAGTGAGAGACTACAGGCTCAAGCCATATCCCCAGGCAAGCATGCACGATCAAAATCGTAAGATTTTATATAAAATGAACTCATCTATCATGTGTAAACTTTTAAAACGAAGTATATAGAGTCTAACAATATTGTAATATATAACAGGTATAAGAATTATTTATTAAAAATAAGAATTGTGCTATATTTTAAATATTATATGAATATAGAAAAGTGATGTGAACACATGTCAAAGAAGTTAGGAAATAAAATATTAACAATAATGAAAGTTATATTTGCACTTTCGTTATTTATATTTGTTGTTTTTACGTTATATAAAGAACTAGCGAATATAAATTTAAAAGAAACGATTCATTCTATAAAAGATATTAATAGTGTATGGTTGGTTGTGCTGTTTACGAGTGGTGGCCTAGCCATATTGATATTATCGATGTATGATGTAATTTTAGCTAAGGTATTACATTTGAAAATTTCATTAGTTAAAACCGTACGTATAGGATATATCGTAAATGCTTTGAATGCAGTATTGGGTTTTGGGGGATTTATAGGAGCGAGTGTAAGGTTTTTATTATATAAAGATACTACGGAAAATAAAAAGGGCTTACTACACACTATTTCTATTGTTTTAATCTCTATGTTGACTGGTTTGAGTATGCTTTCCATTTTAGTAGTATTTCATGTATTTGATGTTAGGCACGTATTTAGTCCATTCCCTTGGATTAGATGGTTAATGTATATTGTAGCATTATTTTTGCCAATCTTTATTTTCTTTACAATTTGGAAACCAGTCAATAAAAACAGTAAACTGACTGGGATATATTGCACCATTGTTTCTAGTATTGAATGGATGATTGCTGCTTTAGTGTTATACATGGCACTATTAATTGTTGGTATACATGTACATTTTCCTGTATTCATGGGGATATTTATCATTGGTGCTTTATCTGGGTTAATAAGTTTCATTCCCGGAGGATTTGGTACATTTGATTTGGTACTATTACTAGGATTGAAAAGTTTAAACATTCCAGAAGAGAAAATTGTTTTAGCTTTATTACTCTACAGGTTAGCTTATTACCTATTTCCTGTTTTAATTGCACTTATTCTCTCAACATTTGAATTCAGAAATACTGCAAAACGTTATTGGGATGACTCTAAAATTATGATACCTGTCAAAGATATGTCATCACTTCTAGCATCTTATCAAAAGGATATTTTAACAAGAATTCCAGCGTTTTCGATTGCATTATTACTTTTATTTACGAGTGCTTTATTTTTCTTTAATAACATTACAATTATTTATGATGGGTTATATAGTAACAATCATGCGTTTTATTATATTATAGCGTCTATCCATACTTGTGCATGTCTATTATTATTGTTGAATGTGATTGGTGTATATCATTTATCTAAGAGAGCACTTTTGTTCGCTATCAGTTCAATCATCATTATATTTAGCGTCACAGTTTATACTTATCCTTCTTTGATTCTTTTGAGTTGGTTAATAACTATGTTTGTAATGCTTGTTTTATTTTATAGAAACGCACGTGTCATAAAGCGTCCATTTAGATATACGAAACTATTATCTAGTGTAATCATAGGCGCATTAGTGTTGTTCATTAACCATGTGTTTATAAAAAATACATTTTATACTTTAGATATTTATCATTTAGAAGTAGATACCTCTCTTTTAAGATATTATTTTTGGTTCACAATTATTACGGTAGTTATTATAGTAAGTGTTATTGTGTGGTGGTTTGAAGCAAGATTTAAATCTGCAGGCAGTAATCACAATCTAGAGCAATGTGAAACAATCATTCAAAAATTTGGCGGGAATTATTTAAGTCATCTCATTTATAGTGGCGATAAGAAGTTTTTCTTTAATGAACAGCAAGACGCATTTGTGATGTATCGTTATAAACGAAATGCATATATTGTTTTAGGTGATCCCATCGGAAATAGTGCATCGTTCCATGAGTTGCTTGAAACATTTTATAATGAAGCACACTATTTAGGTTATGATATTATTTTCTATCAAGTAACTGACAAATATATGTCAATTTACCATGATTTTGGAAATCAATTTTTTAAATTAGGTGAAGAAGCTATTATTGATTTATCAACTTTTACTACTTCAGGAAAAAAGAAGCGTGGCTTACGTGCTACCCTGAACAAACTAGAAGATTTGGGTTGTAATTTTGAGATGATAGAGCCGCCTTTTGCACAAAACATATTTGATGAATTGAAACAAATAAGTGATGATTGGTTATCAGGATCTACAGAAATGCAATTTTCAGTAGGGCATTTTAGTGAACATTATATATCACAGGCGCCGGTTGGAGTCATTAAAGATAAAGAAAAAGCTATTATTGGTTTTTGTACATTTATGCCTGTCAATGATAATTCGACATTATCTATTGACTTAATTCGTTGGAAATCAGATGCTACCTTACCACTGATGGATAGTTTATATCTGCATATGCTATTATGGGCTAAAGCAAATCATTATCAATACTTTAATATGGGCATGGCCACACTGTCTAATGTAGGTAAAGTACCGTTTTCATTTTACAGAGAAAGACTTGCTGGTAGAATATTTGAGCATTTCAATGGCTTATATAGATTTCAAGGTTTAAGACGTTATAAAGAAAAGTTCAATCCCAACTGGCAACCAAGATTTTTAGTATATCGTAAAGGGAATTCATTATGGATAAGTATGACAAAAGTCATGCGCGTAATTAGAAAAAAATAATAAAAAACAACCAACAATCCCGTTAATGATTGTTGGTTGTTTTTTGGAGTTATAGCTTTTAATGGTTTTTGTAGTTAATGCCGGAGAAGTTATTAACTACTTTTTAATAAACTAACTATATACTTTCTAAATATCATTTTGACTCTAACTATATTTATGAATTTCTAGTTACCCCTTTGTCTAAGGTGTACATATAATATATCATCAATAGAAAACGCTTTCAATACTATAATATCATATCATTTGAATAAAAATTGACATTTTATATAGTTAATTTCATTTTGAAACTTAAATGTATTTTTACATCGGATTAAAGTTAATATTTGCAATTTGAATTATTATCAATTGTTATATTATTAAAATACATTCAATATTTTAAGATTATGTAGTAACATGTAAATATTAATGCTTGCAGTGAGTGCAATGGGGTGAAAAAATGAAAAAAGTTATCGTTTATTTGGTATTAATAATGCTTTTAGTTGCGTTAACGTTATCAATTAAGTCGTTATATGATACCATACACACAAATTACAAAGGTTCGAACCAATCTACTCAAAATGAAAAGTTTAAAAAGGAAAAAAATCCAAAGTATAAAACACCTAAGATTAATGTATTATCGCAACAATTCAGTGAAAATTTCATGAATAGTGATGTAAGAAATAGTTATATGCATATTTCAAAAGGTATGCATAAGCGTAAAGTTGAAACATATTTTGGTGATAGTGAAAATATAATACAAATTGCTAATGTGAAAGCATATAAATATGGTAACATCGCAGTTTTATTTAAAAATGATAAAGTTCAACGAATTTTTGTTGTTCCTGATAATGTTACTGTTGAATCGTTTGCTCAAGTACATGGTCACAGAGCATTTAATAGTCATAATCGCACGATAATATATGATGATAATCCATCTAATCATTTTTCTGTTAAAGTATATTTTGATTCAAATGAAAAAGTGACGGCAATAGAAAATATAGATCAAGTATCTACTATAAAATAGATATTAATGAGCGTAGACATAATGTTCATTATAAACTTTAAAGACTTATCCGAATTATGAACTGCACCCTGTCAAGTAGACAGTGAAAAAAACAAAATGTTTATGGCTACCTTATATTTACGATATAAGGGTAGCCATTTTTAATGTTATTCTTTCTTGATTAAAAAATTCTATATATGAATTAATTGCTTTTATTGCTGTAGCCTTGTCTTTAAAAATCACTTTTTTTCTTCCTCTAAACAATTCACTTTTAATAGTTCCCCATACACCTTCCATAGGTCCATTATCTATGCAACATCCTGGTCGTGACATACTTTGTTTTATACCAAGTTGCTCTAACGTAACTTTAAATAATCTGCTTGTATATTGATATCCTCTGTCGCTATGTAAGAGTATACCTTCGGTATTCGGCACAAGTTTGACTGCTTTTTTGAGCGTATCTAATACAAATTTATTGTTATTTGAGGTACTTAATTTATGACTGATAATCTGTTTGCTGCCTAAGTCATAAATAGCACTTAAGTAAAGTTTTTTACCATTGCTTAGTTTGAATTCTGTAACGTCAGTTAACCATTTTTTATTTGGGATTTGTTCTTCAAATTTTCTATTTAATATATTATGTGCTGTAATTTCAGGTGTTGTTTTAATATATCGTTTTCTTTTAGGGCGGATAGTAGATTTTAGATTCAGTTGATTCATCAATCTATAGACACGTTTATGATTTACTTTTTGATGTAGTTTAAGTCTTAAATATATGTATATACGACGATATCCATATATGCCTTTGTATTTATTGTAGATATCAACGATATCTTTGATCAATTTTTGGTTTTCAATTTCTTTATTTGATGGTTTGCGATGTAACCATTTATAGTAACTTGAACGTGATATCTTTAATACTGAACATAACCAAGCTATCGGATAAAGGTTTTTAAATGCTTTTACCGTTTGGTATGATGCTTTTTGTCTGATGCCTGTTTCATCAACTTCCTTTCTATTTCTTCTTCCTTTTTTAAAACGTCATTTTCCATTTGAAGAAATTTATTTTTCTCTTTAAGTATCTTAATTTCAGCTTTTAATGCCTCTTCAGGTGTTAATACAGACTGGGGTTTCCCTTTTCCACGTCCATCTTTAAGCCCATCATATCCATGCAAGTTGTACTTTTTTACCCAGTTATATACTTGGCTATAATTGATGTTAAAATGATTTGCTGTTGTCTTATACGATTGGCCATGATTCATATAATAATCAACGATTTCTACACGATCTTCAAATGTTAATGATTTATATTTCAATTGATACACCTCGGGTTTTGGAGAATATGTTTTTAATATTTTACCCGACAAATACTTTGAAATCCATTTGTTTACAGTTGAAGTAGTGGGGATATTATATTTAACTACTAAATCAGTTAAAGATAGGCCATCATTTATATATTCGTGCACAACTTTAAGCTTAAATTCATTTGAGTAGGTATTATTTCTCTGAATTGGTAAAAGCACCTTTATTCCATGCTTCTTAAATTTATAATAGTTAATCAATAATGTTCTAGGAGAACAATTTAAATTTAATTTTTGAATTACATTTTTCATACTATATCCTTCTTCATATAAGCTGAAAGCTTTTTGATAAGTTTCAGGTGATAATTTTCTATGAGTCATAAAAAAGCTCCCTTCAAAGTTTACATTTTTAAGTGTCTACTTTGAAGGGAGCATATCATTAACAGGATGAGTCTTTTTTATTTATATTTATATGTGGTGAAAGAAATGTGGTTTTCAAGAAAATGATGAAATTATAACTTAATAAAAGTAAATGAAAATTTGAATATATTTTTATTTAGTATAACTATTAGCGCAATAGTTTATAAAATACGTTTAAAGTAAGCAATACGTCAGTTTTTTAGTAATAAAATGGTAAGATATTTATATTTTTGGTCCGATTAGTATAAACCAACGTTTTTGAGCTATATAAATAAATTAATAAAAACATGGAATATAAAGTAATATAAAAATTAAAATTTCAAATAAACTACCAAAAGAGAAATTATTATGATATTATGAAAACGGTTACAAAAATAGAGGTGATTTTTATAGTAACAATAAAAGAGGTAGCTAAGTTAGCTGGTTGTTCTGTAGCAACGGTATCTAGAGTTATAAATAATAATGGATATGTAAAAGCTCAAACAAAAATACAAATTGAACGTGCGATTCATGAGCTTAACTATCAACCTAATGAAGCAGCACGTACATTATATAAACGAAAGTCAAAAATGATTGGTTTATTATTGCCAGATATCAGTAATCCTTTTTTTACATTGATAGCGAGAGGTGTTGAAGATATAGCGCTTGCGCATGGTTTTCAAGTTTTAATTGGAAATAGTGACAACGATGTTGATAAGGCTAAAGATTATCTTTCTACTTTCAATGCTTATAATTGTGTAGGCGCGATTACTACAGCATTTGCTGATGATCAAATCGAAAAGTTATTAGTATCGCAAGGTATTCATTATGTATTTGTAGATCGTGTTAAAGATGAAGGTAATGGTATTTCTATGAATCATTTTGAAGGCGGACAATTACAAGCTCGACTTGTGTTAGAAGGTAAACCAAAAAATATTTTAATCCTTCATTTAGATTTGAATATTGAGGCATTTAAATTGAGAATAGATGGCATTAAACAAGCATTGAACAATTATGATGTAAGTTATTACGATTGTTCAGCAGAGACTTTAAAAAATAAAAGTGCATTTATTTCATTAGTTAAAGATTTACATATTGATAGCATTATATGTAGCAACGATGTACTTGCAATTGAAACAATGGGACTTATTCAGCAATTTCAATTGAGAGTTCCTGAAGAGATTCAAATTGTGGGTTATGACAATATACCTTTCTCTACAATGACATTTCCTCAAATTGCAACTATTGATCAGTCCGCATATTTTTTAGGACAACAAGCGGTATCAATTTTATTAAAATTAAATAAAAACTGTGTAGTAAATCAACAAGAAAATACGCTAAAGTTATCTACTAAACGTAGAGGTAGTGTTAGATTTGAGCAATAATATGTAACGGGTTACATAAAATATGATTTAACGAAAGGGGAATTAAATGTATAAAACAGGTATTTTGAACAGTGAAATTTCTAAGGTATTAAGTGATTTAGGGCATACAGATACAATTATCATTGCTGATTGTGGATTACCAATACCAGATGGTGTTAAAAAAATTGATTTAGCATTAACTTTTGGGCACCCTTCATTTGAAGAAGTATTTAATTTAGTTAAAGCACATATGAAAATTGAACAGCTTACCATTGCAAATGAAATGATAAAACAAAATAGTGCGTTATATGTGAAATTATTAGCTGAAAATATTGATATGGTCACGGAATCCCATGAAAAATTAAAAATGTATAGTAAGGATGTTAAAGCAATTATAAGAACAGGTGAAGCGACACCTTACGCAAATGCAATTTTATCAAGCGGTGTTTTATTTTAAGGGGTGAAAAATATGATAACGATGAATCAAATTCATAAATCATTTGGTCAAAATGATGTCTTAAGAGGTGTTGATTTTGAAATCAATGATGCAGAAATACATGCATTAATGGGTGAAAATGGTGCAGGTAAGAGTACACTCATGAAAATATTAACAGGTGTATATAACGCTGATAGCGGTAATGTTTTAGAAGATGGTCAACCTATTCATTTTAAAAATACGATGGATGCTGAACAAAACGGTGTGTCATTTATACAACAAGAATTAAATATTTGGCCAAACCTTACAGTGCTTGAAAATTTATTTTTAGGAAAAGAAGAAACAAAAATTTTTGGCATTGTTGATAATAAAAAAATGAAACAACGTGCTTTGGCTATTTTTAAAAAATTAAATATTGATATCGATTTAAATCGCATGGCAGGTACTTTATCAGTCGGCATGCAACAGATGCTCGAGATCAGTAAAGCATTAATGGAAAAATCGAAAATCATTATTATGGACGAGCCTACTGCTGCTCTGACAAATAATGAAATAAATACATTGTTTGAACAAATCAAAAATTTAAAAAAAGAAGGCGTTTCTTTTATATATATATCACATAGAATGGAAGAAATTTTTGCAATCTCAGATCGTATTACAGTAATGAGGGATGGTCGTTCGATATTAACTAAAGAAACTCAAAATACGACGCATGCTGAGATAGTAAAATCTATGATTGGTAGAGATTTAGATAATCAATACCCTGTTAGACAATATCATCAAGGTGATGTTGTGCTCTCTGTTGAAAATTTAGATTCGGCTGAACATCATTTAAAACATATTAATTTTGATTTACATAAAGGTGAAATACTTGGTTTTAGTGGTTTGATGGGGGCCGGTCGTTCAGAAATTATGAGAGTACTTTTTGGCTTAGATAAAGGGAATAAATCAGTGAAACTTAACAATCAGCAATTACAGATTCAAAATCCCAATCAATCCATTTCACAAGGCCTGGCTTTTATCACTGAAAATAGAAAAGAAGAAGGCTTAGTTTTACAAGATTCAATTTTAGAAAATATTACACTACCTGCTTTGAAAAGTTTTTCTAGTTCTGGTTTTTTAACGCAACATGCTATGGAACAATATTCAGAACAAATGGTTCAGCGTTTAAATATTAAAGGCAAAATAGGAGATACTTGTGGCAACTTATCAGGTGGTAATCAACAGAAAGTAGTTTTAGCTAAATGGATTGCGACCGCACCGCACGTGTTAATACTAGATGAACCAACACGAGGCATTGATGTAGGTGCTAAACGTGAGATATACCAATTGATGCATGAATTAACTGACCGAGGTATGTCTATTATTATGATTTCATCAGAACTACCAGAGATTATAGGTATGAGTGATAGAGTTGCGGTTGTACATGAAGGATCCATTGTAGGAACATTAGAGGGTTCAGCTATCACAGAAGAACGTATTATGACTTTGGCTACAGGGGAAAAATAAATGAAACAGTCTAAATTATCATTTTCTTATTCGTATTTGGAAAAAATTATACCTTTTATTGGGTTAATACTATTAGTTGTTATTATTAGTGTCTTAAATAGTGCTTTTTTAGAACCTTCTAACTTATTTAATTTATTAAGACAAGTTTCTATTAATGGTTTGATTGCATTTGGCATGACTTTCGTAATATTGACTGGAGGCATTGATTTATCAGTAGGTTCAACGTTAGCGTTATCTAGTGCTTTTGTAGCGATTTTAATGGTTTCAGGTATGGATTCTATTGTAGCTCTATTCATGGGGTGTATATTTGGTGCGATTTTGGGAGCTGCGAACGGCTTACTCATCACAATAGGTAAAATGGCACCTTTCATTGCAACGCTAGCTACAATGACTGTGTTTAGAGGATTAACACTTGTCATTACAGATGGAAATCCTATTACAAATTTAAATGGCAGTTACGCATTTCAATTATTTGGTAGGGGTTATTTTTTAGGGATTCCAGTACCAGCTGTCACAATGTTTATTACATTTATCATATTATATATTGTGCTACATAAAACCGTATTTGGTAGACAAACCTATGCTATGGGTGGTAATGAAAAAGCAGCATTTATTTCAGGAATTAAAGTTAATAAAATTAAAATAATGATTTATAGTTTAGCCGGCTTAATGTCAGCTATGGCAGGATCAATTTTAACTTCACGTTTAAATTCAGCACAACCAACAGCAGGGATGTCCTATGAATTGGATGCCATTGCAGCAGTTGTACTAGGAGGAACTTCTTTAACTGGTGGTAAAGGTCGTATAGTTGGAACATTAATTGGTGTGTTAATTATTGGTGTTTTGAACAATGGTTTGAATTTACTAGGTGTATCTTCATTTTACCAACAAGTGGTTAAAGGTGTCGTTATTATTATTGCAGTACTGATAGACAGAAAAAATAAATAATTGGAGGTGTTGATATTGAAAAAACTTTTTATAACTACAATAGCTATTTTATTATTTTTAACAGGTTGTTCCCTAGAATCACCCATAGAAAAAAATGATAATGGTAAAGTAGATAAGAAAAAATCTGATGTTGTTATTGGTGTGAGTATTTCTACTTTAAATAACCCTTTCTTTGTGAAAATTAAAGATGGTATTGAGAAAGAGGCAAAGAAACAAGGTGTCAAAGTTAAGTTTGCAGATGCTCAAGATGATGCAGCGAAACAAGCTAACGATATTGATGATTTAATCCAACAAAAAGTGGATTATCTGATTGTAAATCCAACAGATTCTGATGCGATATCAGGTAGTATCCAAATCGCGAATGATGAGGCAATACCAGTTATTACGTTAGACCGAGATGTAGCTAAAGGGGATGTTGCTTCATTTATTGCTTCCGATAATATCAAAGGCGGTGAAATGGGTGGTGAACTCATTGTCGATGAATTGGGTGAAGATGCGAAAGTAGCGGAACTTGAGGGCGTTCCTGGTGCCAGTGCTACACGTGAACGTGGTAAAGGTTTTCATAACGTCGCAGATAAATCACTTGATGTAGTTTCCAAACAAAGTGCTAAGTTTAATAGAACAGAAGGTTTAAATGTAACGCAAAATATTATTCAAGCTCATCCTGACATCAAAGCTATTTTTTCTCAAAATGATGAAATGGCTTTAGGAGCAGTAGAAGCGATAGGAAATAAGGATATTAAAGTCATTGGTTTTGATGGTAATGAAGATGCGATAAAATCTGTTGAAAAGGGTAAGTTGTTTGCTACAGTTGCGCAACAACCTAATTTGATGGGAGAAGAAAGTATTAAAACAATAATGAATTTATATAATGGTAAAAAGGTTGAGAAAAAGAATAAAATACCTTTAGAAATGAAACGACAATAAATCATTTTGAAGCTTGAGTAATAAATAAAAAACCGGATGCATAAGGCACCGGTTTTTTTATGTGTTTACTTAAATTTTTGTCGTTCTTGTTGTTCTTGAGCATATCGTTCAGGGTTTTTCTTATAAAAATTTTGATGCTCCGCTTCAGCTTCATAAAATGTAGAAGCGGGTAATATTTTTGTAGCAATAGCTTTTTCTTTATCTATACTTTGTTTTAATTGTTCTACATAATCTTCAGCTACCGCTTTTTGGTCTTCATTTGTATAAAAAATTGCTGTTTTATATTGTGACCCTCTGTCTTGGAATTGTCCACCTTCATCAGTTGGATCTATTACAGAAAAGAATATTTCTAATAATTTATTGTAGGAAAATAGAGCGACATCATACTCTATTTCAACTGTTTCGTAATGCCCGGTGTCACCCGTTTTAACTTCTTCATACGACGGATTATCTGTATGACCTCCCATGTAACCAGAAGTCACTTTCTCAATCCCTTCAAATGTGTCGAAAGGCTTGACCATACACCAAAAGCAACCTCCAGCGAAGTATGCCTTGTTTATATTCATGTTTAACATCCTTTCCATATTAGACCTTAGTACCATATATTAAGATATCACTTGATTTTTATTCAGTTTTTATATAACTTTAATATATGTTAATTATAGTACATAGCAGTGCAATTTTGAAGATATAAGGTTGATTACATATGAATGAACACAAACACAGTAGTAAAGAAAGTGCAAACACAGAAGAACAACCGACGATGCGTAGGACAAAAAAGAAGAAATTAAAAAAATTTCCGATTGTCATATTAATCATTGTAATTATTTTAGCCATTATTGTTGGTTATTCTGTTCATGGTTATAAATCAGGTATTGAATACGCAAAAGATCATGGCAAAACGCTCAAGCAACATAAATTTAATGGTGCTAAAAAAAATGATGGAAAAATTACGATTATGGTCTTAGGTGCAGATAAAGAGCAAGGCGGTATTTCTAGAACCGACTCGATTATGATTGCACAATATGATTATATTCATAAAAAGATGAAGATGATGTCTGTAATGCGGGATATTTATGCAGATATACCAGGCAATGGGCAACATAAAATTAATTCAGCTTATTCTATCGGTGGACCTGAATTATTACGACAAACATTAAAGAAAAACTTAGGTATAGACCCTGAGTATTATGCAATACTTGATTTTACCGGTTTTGAAAAAATGATTGATGAACTGGAACCTAACGGTGTACCGATTGATGTTGAAAAAGATATGTCTAAAAATATAGGTGTATCGCTTAAAAAAGGTCATCATCGATTAAATGGTAAAGAATTATTGGGTTATGCTAGATTTAGACATGACGAGGAAGGCGATTTTGGACGTGTAAGACGTCAACAACAAGTCATGCAATCACTTAAACAAGAATTGGCTAGTTTAGATACGCTACCTAAATTGCCTAGAGTTGCAGGTATTTTAAGAGGTTATTTAAATACGAATATGCCAGATTCTGCGCTCATTCAAACTGGTTTGAATTTTGGAATACGTGGTGATAAAAAAGTAGACTCTATCACTTTACCTGTACCAAACACTTATCAAGATATTCAGTCACCAATGGATGGTAGCGCGCTAGAAATCGATAAAGCAAAAAACAAAGAAGAAGTACAGAAATTTTTGAATGAATGATGAATAAAAGCATTCATTTAAATGTGAATGAAATATAAATCTCATACTTAAAAAGGGCTAATCCTTTTTGATATGCTCCCTTCAAAGTAGACACTTAAAAATGTAAACTTTGAAGGGAGCTTTTTTTATTTGAAAATTTACGATTTTGATCGTGCATGCTTGCCTGGGGATATGGTTCGAGCCTGTAGTCTCTCACTCATATCATTACCCCGGGCGTCCGCACGATTGCAAAATCGCTATAAGTGTTGTGTTTTAATGCAAAAGAAATAGCTTCGTATTATTTAACTTATACAACTAATAGCAAGTCATATTTTTAATTAACCAAAAGATATAACTTAATATGAGTACACATGATGGAAGCGTCCATTTTATATAAAAAACTTACGATTTTGATCGTGCATGCTTGTCTAGGGATATGGCTTGAGCCTGTAGTCTCTCACTCATATCATTACCCCGGGCGTCCGCACGATTGCAAAATCGCTATAAGTGATGTTGTTGAAAATAGTTTGATATGTCTATACGCATCATTCGTTTCTTTGGTCATATCATTGATCAATGAATAAACCTTTGAAAAGTAAAAAACATCAATCTCTATATGTTTATAATAGAAATTGATGCTTATGTTCTAGTTTTTTGATGTGTAATTTATTGTTGATCTGATTTTCTAATTCCAGCAACACCATAATGAGAAGCTTTCATTTCTTCTATTACAACTTGTATAGCGTTTTTGTTAGCACCTGTTGTTTTCTCTACTGCATTAGTAACTTCTGTGACTAAATTTTTTAGTTGTTCATCAGAACGACCTTCTAACAGTTTTACATTTACTATTGGCATTTAAATTCCTCCTAAAGCTATTTTTATACATTATAGCATGAAAATTCACAAAATTATAAAAAATACAAACAAGAACATTTGTTCTTATTTGTATTGAAATAGAACGTATGTTCTTATATAATGTAAGTGATTAAGGGAGGAATGTTATATGTATGAATTTTATGATTACAATCTGTTAGAGGAAAGAGATATATTATGTATTGATCAAAAAAGTTTTTTTGCAAGTGTCTCTTGTATACAAAAAGGATTAGACCCAATGAAAGAAAAGTTAGCAGTTGTTGCGGATACTAAGAGACAGGGATCGGTTGTATTGGCTGCTACGGGTCCACTAAAAGCTATAGGCATTAAAACAGGGTCAAGATTATTCGAAATCCCTCATAGAAATGATATATATATTATCAATCCAAGCATGAGAAAATATTTGGAAGTTTCAGTAGCAATCTCTAAAATCGCTTTACGTTATGTTGCTCCAGAAGATTTACACCAATATAGTATTGATGAATTTTTTATGGATGTAACAAATAGTTATCACAGATTTAGTAGTACAATTCAATCTTTTTGTAAAAAATTACAATATGAAATTCTAGAAGAAACAGGTATACAGTGTTCAATAGGTATTGGATCAAATATGTTATTGAGTAAAGTTGCAATGGATATAGAAGCAAAACATACTGATGATTTCATTGCTGAATGGAGATATCAAGATGTGTCGCACAAACTTTGGCCTATTTCACCATTGAGTAAATTTTGGGGTATTAGTAGAAAAACAGAAGCAAAAATGAATAAAAGAGGTATCTTTACTATAGGTGATTTGGCTCATTATCCATATCAATATTTAAAAAGGGATTTTGGTACTGTAGGTGTGGACTTACATTTGCATGCAAATGGTATTGACCAAAGTAGAATAAGAGACAAATATAGTGTAGTTAATCCTTCAATTTGTAAGAGTCAAATATTGATGCGTGATTACCATTATGATGAAGCTAAAATAGTGATGCAGGAATTAATTGAAGACGTCGCGAGTCGTGTTAGAGCAAGAAATAAATTAGCTAAGACGATACACTTTTCATTTGGTTATAGTGACCAAGGAGGGGTGCAGAAACAATACACATTAGAAGACCCAACAAATTTAGATGGTACTATTTTTAAGGTGGTTGAATATTTAGCAGATAAATTATGTGATCCAACAATGTTGTACAGAACGGTGAGCATTTCACTCACGCAGTTTATAGATGAGCGAAATACACAGTTGAATTTATTTATAGATGAATACGAAAGAAAAAGGAATGAAAAATTGGCCAAAACGATTGATGCACTACATCAAAAATTTGGTAAAGGTATCGTATCTAAAGCAATTTCCTATACAGATGCAGGAACAAAACATGGGCGTTTAGGACTTATGGCAGGGCATAAAATGTAAAAATTAAAATGATAAACTGAACGTTTAATATAGTCATAAATCAATTTCATTAGTAATATATGGAACGGGGATAATTTTAAGTAAGTTTATACGGTGTAGCCCGTCCCTAAAGTAGCTGTTGAATCAAACTTAGTTAGCTTTTTAACAAATACAATTTATATAACGTATCTATAACAAATAGATGATTTGTCTATGCTAGGTAAGTAAAAAAACTAACGCACATCTATTAAATATTTAAATATAATATTGGCATGATAAGAAGAATATATCATAGACTTTACATTACTATTATGAGTTATTTAAAAAAGTATGATGTCTAGATAGTAATAAAGCGTAAATTGTATCTAGATGAGGTGTTGTTAATTTATACTTTCGAGCTTGTCGATATAGAAAACCTTGTATTCCATCGATTTCTAATGGGGTATTTGAAAGTACATCATAATACATGCTTGTTCCCATATCATCTGGATAACCTTGATAAATTGTCATTATTTCTTCAATAACGTTATCAGAAAGGTTGATACCAGAATGTTTAGCTATCATATAACCCTCATTTAATAACGATATGCATAATGATTTAATATGGGGTTGCTTAAGAATAGATGCAGGCTGTATTCCAAGAGCTGTAACTGTATTGATTGCTAAATTAACTAATAGTTTATACCAGATTTCCACTTCAATATTTTTATGTAACACAAGTGAAAGTCCACTTGAAGCTAATAATTTTTTCAATGATATAGTGTTATCATCTTGTTGTAAATGCAGTATTTCATCTCTAAAATGAATCACATGTTGAGCGGTTTTTTGACCACTAATATAAGTTACAGCTTGATATATGTGTGGGAAAGGAAGTTTTAAGTGTTGTCCATATCCATTTTGAGCTAGTATAACAATAGTAGTATCTTGTGATAAATGCTTGATTTGTTCATATAACCCCTCTAAATGTGGAATTTTAACAGCGATGAATATAATATCTAATGGTTCAGTAATATCTGATGCTTTAACAACATTAAGTACTATATTTACATTATTCGAAGCATCTTGATAGGTAATGTGCTCATTACGTCGACCAATTAAATAGACTTTATGTTCTGTTGCTAAAAGTTGAACTGTGATGCAGCTACCAACAGCACCAGGACCAATAATACCTATCTTTTTCATTTATAGTTGACCTCCGTTTATTTAGAAAATAAAATTATAATAGATATGTTTATGATGGTAATCAATAATGAAGTGTTAATCAACTAAAAATGTAAAAATATATTTTGAACAGGAGCATAAATCAAATGATAAAAACTATGATGAATGGAAAAATACATCGTGCACGTGTAACAGAAGCTAACCTTGATTATGTTGGTAGTATCACGATAGATCGTAATATTTTAGATGCAGTAGATATATTACCTAATGAGAAAGTTGCAATTGTTAATAATAACAATGGAGAAAGGTTAGAAACCTATGTGATTGAAGGGGAACGTAATAGTGGAAAGATATGCCTGAATGGTGCAGCTGCTAGGCTTGTTCAAGTAAATGATATTATTATTATTATGTCTTATGTACAAGTTACTGCAGAAGAAGCATTAAATCACAAACCAAAAGTCGCGCTTATGAATGAAAAAAATGAAATTATAGAGATGATACAAGAAGAAGAAGGAAAATTGCTAAACTAATTATGTAAAATAACATTTGAAATATAAACAGTCCCATCCAAATTATATCGAAATACGAGAATGAAACGATATGAGCCTAGCGTAGCTTTCTAACAAAAGAAAACTGCGCTAGGCTCATATTTATATTTGGTAATATATTGAAAATACTTTCAAATTTAGCGTTGTAAACAACAACAATTATTACTACAGAAATGAGTGATTGGCTTAAATATGTTCTTTACGATTTATGCAAACAAAAACTAAATAAAGCAATAACAATTAAGTAATTAAACTTTTAAAAAAAGAAAAAATCTATTCAATATAAGTATCAAAATCACTTAATGCTTCAGCACCTTTTTTACGGTCTTCTGGATTTTTAAAGCTAATACGTAGCGCACCATAGATATCCTCACGGACTTCTAATATTCTTAAGTTGCTTATAGAAATATTATGTAAACTAAGGATGTGTGTTACTTGGCTAATCATACCCGGTTTATCCGGAATATCTACATAAAGATCATACTCTATAGATAGTGCACCTTGTGATTTAAGGGGGAGTTCATCTCTATATACTTTTGCATCATTATAAAAATGATATAACGCATCGGGTTTATTTTCTTCAACGAGTGTAATGACATCCTCCATTTGTGATTTCCATTCTTTTAATATATCAACAATAGTATTTTTATTTTCAATAGTAATATCACGCCACATAATTGGACTGCCACTTGCAATTCTTGTAATGTCTCTAAAGCCTCCAGCTGCAAGTGTTTTAACTAATGAAGAGTGAGATGCGTGGTGTGCATTTAAATGCACAAGACTCGACGCAATGATATGAGGCACATGACTAACAATGCCTGTCACAAAATCATGTTCTTTTGGATTAGTAGCAATAAATTTTGCATTTGTTGTACTAAGTAATGATCGTATTTCATCAAAAGCTTTATCATTTGCAGGTTCGTCGTGAACCAAAACGTAAAAAGCATTTTCAAATAAATGTTTCTTTGCATTGAGTACGCCAGATTTATGACTACCTGCCATCGGGTGACCACCAATCAGATGAATATTGTGATTTAAAAGGTATTGTTCATATTGCAAAATAGTCAATTTAGTACTGCCAGTGTCGGTAACAATGACGTCAGACTTTGTTTGATAGTTTGGTAGTTCTTGTAAGTATTTGATTGTTTGTTGTACAGGTGTGGCATAAATAATGATATCTGCATTTTCCACACAGGTTTTATAATCAGTAGATTGATAATCAATAATTCCTATAGATAAAGCTTTTTCTAATTGGGAGCAATCTGCATCATAAGCAGTAATTTCAATGTCATTATGATAATATCTTAGATTACTTGCCAGGCTACCACCAATTAAGCCTAAACCTACGAAAAGTATTTGTTTCATTTTGCTGACCACCTCTATCAAAATTTTCAGAATAGTAACATTGTATAGTAGGAGTAGTTAATTCGCAATACATGTTTTATTTTCTATTTCAAAAGCAGAACGCATTTATAAGGTCATTAGCTTAAACAATTTCAATATAATTAAAAACTATGTCACCAGATTACTTTAAGTAAGTAGAAAAATTTAAAAATAAAAGTTGACAAAAAAGAATGAAGATTGTATTATACTAATTAATTCATTTTGCAACGACAGTTGCCGTTTGAAAGGTAAAGTAACGTATATGATTTGTAGCAAGTAGAAAGCTAATGGTAGATGGAAATTAGCACAACATATATTGTGAATTGGGCTTTTAAACGTAAGCATAATATAATAATTTTTAAAGTGAACAATGAAATTGTTAACTAAGGTGGCACCACGGTAACGCGTCCTTACAGCATGCGTTAGTGTGGTGTTTTTTTATATAAAAAAACAAAATGTAGTAAGTTGTGAATGGTAGCAAGCAGAAAGTTAGTGGTAGATGAAAACTAACACCTACACATACTGAAATTGGGTTTTGTTGGGTTAAAATCGTATAGTTAAATGAGTGAGTAGATGAGACTGATATGATCTACTAATTTAGGTGGTACCGCGCATCAGCGTCCTTAATCAATATTTAAGGATGCTGATTTTTTTTATAAGGAGGAGTAAAAATGAAGGTGCAATATCAAAAGATAAACGCTGAAGTAACACCAGAAGCATTGGCAAGATTGAAAAAACAAAAAATAGTATTGGAAAGTACAGAACAATCTAAAGTGAAAGGGCGTTATTCAATTGTAATATTTGATGTATACGGCTCAGTGACTTTAGATAATGAAAATTTGGTCATTCAATATAATGATAAGCAGACAGAGATAGAAAACGAAGCACCATATGAAAAACTGAAAGCTTTTATAGATCAATATAAAGTAGAAATAGAAGACGAAGATTTAGCACAATTACCATTTATCTCAGGATTTGTTGGATCATGCAGTTTTGATTTGGTAAGACATGAATTTCCTGTATTAAAGCAAATCGACTTAGCTGACCATAAACAACACGATGCTAAATTTCACATGGTAGAAGATGTATACGTGTTTGACCATTACAAAGAGCATCTCTATGTTATATCCACAAACTTGTTTTCAAATGAAAATGAAGAGCAATTAGCATTACGTGTCAAACGACATGTTGATGAGTTGCAAAATATAAGTATATATCCTTCGCCTATAAAAAATGACATAAAAGACAAAGCAATTGAATCGAACATTACACCAGATCAATTTAAAAAAACTGTAAGTGAAATGAAATCATTGATACAACAAGGAGACATGTTTCAAGTTGTACCCTCAATTATATATAAGTATAAACATGATTTTGGAATGAATTTACAACAATTATCGTATCAGCTTTATCAGAATTTAAAGAGACAAAACCCAAGTCCTTACATGTATTATTTGAATTTTGATGAACCGATTATTGTAGGTAGTTCACCTGAAAGTTTTGTCAAAGTGAAAGGGCAAACTGTAGTCACAAATCCTATAGCTGGAACAATTAAACGAGGCGCGACTGACAAGGAAGATCTTGAAAATGAACAACAGCTAATCAATGATGAAAAAGAGATAAGTGAACATAGTATGCTTGTTGATTTAGGTAGAAATGATATTCATAGAGTGAGTGAAATTGCTAGTTCTAAAATTGAAAAGTTAATGTCAATTGAGCGTTATGAACATATTATGCATATTGTTAGTGAGGTAACGGGAAAACTGAAATCAAATTATTCACCAATGACTGTAATTGCAAGTTTATTACCTACAGGTACCGTGTCAGGAGCACCTAAATTAAGAGCAATACAAAGAATTTATGAAGCCCAACCTCAAAAACGAGGTGTATACAGTGGAGGGATAGGATATATCAACTGTAATCATGACCTAGATTTTGCCTTAGCGATTCGTACAATGATGATTGATGATACATACATCAATGTAGAAGCAGGATGTGGTGTCGTTTATGATTCAATACCTGAAAAAGAATTAGAAGAAACAAAATTAAAAGCCAAAAGTTTATTGGAGGTTTCACCATGATTTTAGTAGTGGACAATTACGATTCTTTTACGTATAACTTAGTCAATATTGTAGGAAAGACTTCTGATGTAATTATT
Source organism: Staphylococcus sp. FSL W8-0271 (assembly GCF_038006605.1). NCBI lineage: Bacteria > Bacillati > Bacillota > Bacilli > Caryophanales > Staphylococcaceae > Staphylococcus > Staphylococcus sp. FSL W8-0271. Next base: position 1,473,610 of record NZ_JBBOVM010000001.1, on the reverse strand, counting down.
AAGTATCCAGATGATCCTGAAATATTTGATTTAAAAATAGATGGTTTGATTATATCGCCAGGACCTGGACATCCGTTAGATACTAGCTATTTACTCAATATTATTGAACATTATAAACATAAACCAATATTAGGTGTATGTCTGGGCTCACAAGCATTGACATGTTACCACGGTGGTGATGTTATCCAAGGTGAAAAAATATGTCACGGTAAAAAAGATACGATGCAGATTGTAAATGAATCCAAACTATACCGAAATATTACAGAATATTCTGAAATAATGCGCTATCATTCTTTAATTAGTGACCCAAAAACGTTGCCAGATACATTAAAAATAACTGCTCAAACAAAAGATAGTATTCAATCATTTGAGCATATTAATGATTTACATTTTGGCATACAATATCACCCAGAATCTTTTGCTACTGAATACGGTGAAGCAATCATCAATAACTTTTTAAATATAGTAGAGGAGGTCAATTATAATGAGTCTACAAAATCATATAAAACAGTATAAGCCACTTAATCAAACACAAATGAACGAATTTATAGAATTATTAATCACAGATCAACTAGAAGATGATACAAAACGAGAACTGTTAGAAGCCTTTTCGGAAAGAGAACCTAGTCAAGCGGAATTAACATATATTTCAAAAAGCTTAATAGGGTCTATGTATCCTACACAACCAACTTTTCCTAATAGCATGTGTGTTTGTGGTACTGGTGGAGATAAATCTAATAGTTTTAATATTTCAACAACAGTTTCTTTTGTATTGGCAAGTGCAGGTGTACCAGTTATTAAACATGGTAATAGAAGCGTTACATCAGCATCAGGGAGTACCGATTTATTAAATGCAATGTGTATTCCAACACGAAGTGTTGAGGAAACATCAACACATTTAAAAACACAGGGGCTTGTTTTTTTAAATGCAACTGAAACATATCCAATTATGAAGCATATTCAACCGTTAAGAAAAGCCATTAGTAATCCAACTATTTTTAATGTTACTGGACCATTAATTAATCCATTCAAATTAGATTATCAAGTTATGGGTGTCTATGAACCGTCCCAATTAAATAAAATTGCGCAAACGTTAGCAGATTTAGGTAGAAAAAGAGCTATTGTCTTACATGGTGCAAATGGTATGGACGAGGCTACTTTATCTGGAAATAACACACTATATGAAGTGACGGAAGACAAACACATTAAATCTTATTCTATAAATGCAACAGAATTAGGATTAGATTATGCACCAAATACGGATTTAAAAGGTGGCACACCTCAGGAAAATTTAGAAATTACAAAACAAATATTAAATGGTAAAGATCAAAGCGCTAAAAGAGATGTGGTGTTATTGAATGCAGGCATTGCCTTATATGTTGCTGAAAAAACAGCCACTATTCAAGAAGGTGTTTATAAAGCAAAAATATTAATTGAAAATGGAGATGCACTCAAACAATATAACAAAATGGGAGGCAAAACGTATGACTATATTGGATGAAATCGTAGCTTATAAAAAGGAATTATTGAAGGATGGCTATTATACAAAAAAATTATCAGACCTTGATGAGGTAGACATTACGCATAAACAAACGTTTGAGTCACAGTTAGCACAAGCTGATCAATTATCGGTTATCGCTGAAATTAAATCGAAAAGTCCGACATTATCTGAACTTCCAGGTAGAGATTTGAAACAACAGGTTAAGGCGTATGAAACGTATGGTGCAAACGCAGTTTCAATCTTAACAGATGAACATTATTTTGGAGGAAGTTACGAACGATTACAAACTTTGACACAAGTAACTGATTTACCAGTATTGTGTAAAGATTTTGTAATTGATCCTATTCAAATTGATGTTGCTAAAAAGGCAGGAGCGTCTATTATCTTACTTATTGTAAATGTATTGACTGATCAACAGTTGAAAGACTTATATGATTATGCGATATCAAAAAATTTAGAAGTATTAGTAGAAGTACATGATAAAGAAGAGTTGAAACGTGCTTACAAGTTAGATCCTAAAATTATTGGTGTGAACAATAGAGATTTAAAACGATTTGTAACAGATGTTTTGCATACAAATGAAATATTAGAAAATAAAAAAGCAGGTTATTATTATATTTCTGAAAGTGGTATTCGCAACAAACAGGATGTTGCAAGTATTATAAAAGCAGGTATTGATGGTTTGCTTATCGGTGAATCGTTAATGAAATGTGATGATTTAAGTCAATTTTTACCAAGTCTAAAGTTAGATAAGGTGAAGGTATGAAATTGAAATTTTGTGGTTTTAAAACAATTGAAGATGTATATAAAGCAAAAGATTTAGATATTGATGCAATTGGTTTTATTCATTACCCCAAAAGCAAACGTTATGTGGATATCGATAAGATAGAAGCATTTGCTAACATAATACCAGAAGATAAAGATAAAGTAGTAATTGTAGTAAATCCAGATTATCAAACGCTCAGTAATCTCATAGATAATACAAATATAACTACTATCCAATTACACGGATCGGAAAATTTAGAGACCATTCATTTTATACGTCAAAAAAAAGACAATATAAAAATTATTAAAGCATTACCTGCAAAAAACGCTAATACATTAGCGAAGTACATTCAATATTATAAAGGTTTTGTAGATCGATTTATTATTGATACACCATCAATTTCTTATGGTGGTACTGGCCAATCCTATGATTGGGAAATATTAAAAGATATAGCAGATGTGGATTTTTTAATAGCTGGCGGTATGGATTATAAAAATATTCAAAGTGTAAGTAAACTTAGTTTAAACCACAATGGTTATGATATTGCAAGTGGTATCGAAACAAATGGTGTGAAAGATAGCGAAAAAATGCAAGCAATCATAGAACTTGTAAAAGGAGTTAATTAAATATGGTTAAAAACATACAAACAGAAGCAGATGAATTTGGATTTTTCGGCAATTTTGGTGGTCAATATGTCCCAGAAACATTAATGCCAGCAATTCAAGAACTTAAACAAGCTTATGAAAAAGCTAAAATAGATCCTAAGTTTCAAAATGAACTGAATAATTATTTAAAAGATTATGTAGGAAGAGAGACACCATTAACATATGCGGCATCATATACAGAAGCGCTAGGCGGGGCAAAAATATATTTAAAAAGAGAAGATTTAAATCATACTGGAGCCCACAAAATTAATAATGCGCTGGGTCAAGCGCTTTTAGCTAAAAGAATGGGTAAAAATAAGCTGGTTGCAGAAACAGGCGCAGGACAACATGGAGTTGCTAGCGCGACAGCAGCAGCATTATTTGATATGGAGCTCGTAGTGTTTATGGGTGAAGAAGATATCAAACGACAAGAGTTAAATGTATTTAGAATGGAATTACTTGGTGCAAAGGTTGAACCTGTGACTGAAGGACAGGGTACGTTATCTGATGCAGTAAATAAGGCGTTACAATATTGGGTAAGTCATGTAGACGATACACATTATTTATTAGGGTCTGCTTTAGGACCAGATCCATTCCCGACTATAGTGAGAGATTTCCAAAAAGTTATAGGTACTGAAATTAAAGATCAAATCAAAGAGAAAGAAGCGTGTTTACCAGATGCGATAGTTGCATGCGTAGGTGGAGGATCAAATGCTATTGGTACATTTTATCCATTTATTCAAGATGATGTTGCACTATATGGTGTTGAAGCAGCAGGAGAGGGCATTGACAGTGATAAACATGCACTCGCAATAAATAAAGGGCATGAAGGTATTTTACATGGTACAAAAATGTATTTAATACAAGATGAAAACGGACAGATAGAATTAGCACATTCAATCTCAGCTGGGTTAGATTATCCGGGTGTAGGACCTGAGCATTCATATTATCATGATATTGGTAGAGTTAAATATGCAACTGCTAGTGATAGACAAGCTATGGATGCATTGGTGAAATTCACTCAGGCAGAAGGTATTATACCTGCGATAGAAAGTGCGCATGCATTAAGTTTTGTTGAAGAGCTAGCACCATCTATGGATAAAGATCAAATCATTGTCGTAACTGTGTCAGGGCGCGGTGATAAAGATATGGAAACGATTAGAAACTACATGAGACAAGGTGGCGAAAGTAATGCATAAATTATTTATTCCCTATATCATGGGAAACAAAAATTTTATTGAAAATATGAAAATATTAAGTGAATCAGGCGCGGATATTATTGAAGTAGGCGTTCCATTTTCAGATCCAGTAGCTGATGGTCCAGTGATTATGGAAGCTGGAAATAAAGCAATACAACAAGGCGTGAATATCGCATACATTTTTGATGAACTGACTACACATCGTGATTCTATAAACAGTCAATATGTACTCATGACATATATCAATATTATTAATCATTATGGAGAAGATGCATTTTTTGATGCATGTGAGAAAGCTGGCGTATATGGATTAATTATACCTGATTTGCCACATGAACTTGTCCAACAATTAAAAGATAGACATCCTCATCGTAAAGTTAATATTATTTCATTAATTGCTATGACAACATCTGATGAACGTATCAATCAAATTGCTGAAAATGCGGAAGGGTTTATCTATACAGTTACAATGAATGCAACAACTGGAGAAAATGGAAAATTTCACCCAGAACTAAAACGAAAAATTGAAAAAATTAAAAACAAAGCGCATGTACCTGTAGTGGCTGGTTTTGGTATTCGTACTAAAGCACATGTTAATGACATTAGCGAAGTTGCTGATGGCGTAGTCATCGGTAGTGAAATTGTTAAACGGTTTGAACATGATCAAAAAGAACAGACAATCGCGTATCTAAATTCGATTAGAACAACCCTAGATGATGTACAAATTAATGAATAATGTGTAATGTTTATTTTAGGTGGGTATTATTTGAAATAGATAGTCAAAATTGAAACATCGAAATGAATTCGATGTAATTTCAAGTAGATAATAACCTAAATAAATGAAGAGGTGACAACCGTGAATAAAAAAGTTTTATTCATTATAACAAGTAGAGCACAATATGAAGATGGCACACCAACTGGATTATGGTTGGAAGAAGCAAGTGAACCTTATCATATTTTAACAGAATCAGGTATCGACGTAGATATCGTTTCAATTGAAGGTGGAGAAATTCCTTTAGATCCAAATTCAACTCAAAATGACGAATTAACGAAATATGCACAATTTGTAGAAAAAATAAGTGATGTGCCAAGTATAGATAACATTAATGTTTCAGATTATGATGCAGTTTATCTACCAGGTGGTCACGGTACAGTATTTGATTTTGCTCACAATCAAAAATTAGCTACTATCTTGGCTGATTTTAAAGATGAAGGCAAGTTTATAAGTTCTGTATGTCATGGACCAAGTGCATTTGTCGGTGCAAAAGATAAAAATGGTAAATATCTCGTAGAAGGTGTTACTTTAACATCATTTACAGATGATGAAGAGCGTACGATGGGACTAGAAAATAAAGTACCATTCTTAACACAAACAGAATTAGAGCAACAGGGCGCTAAATTCGTTACCAAAGATAACTTTACCGAACATGTTGAAACAGATAGTCAATTCATCACTGGTCAAAATCCTCAATCAAGTGTAGCAATCGGTGAAGCATTAAAAGATGCTTTGAAATAGGTGGGATTTTAAAAATAAGTTATATTGGGTAACACGAACTACTAACAAGTTAAAAACTTGTTAGTAGTTTTTATATTTACATAAATAAATTAAGATTTGTGTTTAAATAGTTATTCTTTGTTAGAATAAAAGTAATGCTATAATAAAACAATACATAAATAATAAGTAAATTGTAGCATTTAGTAATTCTAACTAGGGTATCGATTTAGTTTTATAATTGAATATTGTATAATAATTAAGATTAAAGTTTAAACTCGAAATAAAGTACTATAGACAAATAGGAGTATATAAAATGAAATTTACGAATTTAACTGCAAAAGAGTTTGGTGCATTTGTTGATCATATGCCCAACAGTCATTTCACACAGATGGTAGGGAATTATGAATTAAAAATTGCAGAAGGCACAGAAACACATTTAGTAGGCGTTAAAAATAATGAAAATGAAGTTATAGCAGCATGTTTATTAACGGCTGTACCAGTTATGAAAATATTTAAATATTTTTATACAAATCGTGGACCAGTAATTGATTTTGAAAATAAAGAACTCGTCCATTATTTTTTCAATGAATTAGCTAAATATGTAAAAAAACATAATGCATTATATTTAAGAGTAGATCCATACTTAGCATACCAATATCGAAATCACGATGGAGATGTATTAGAAAATGCAGGTCATGATTGGATCTTCGATAAAATGAAACAACTTGGTTATAAACATCAAGGATTTTTAACTGGCTTTGATCCAATTATTCAAATAAGGTTCCATTCCGTATTAGATTTAAAAGATAAAACAGCAAAAGATGTACTAAATGATATGGATAGTTTACGTAAACGTAATACGAAAAAAGTTCAAAAAAATGGCGTGAAGGTCAGATTCCTAGGCGAAGATGAATTACCTATTTTCCGTTCGTTTATGGAAGATACTTCAGAAACTAAAGATTTCGATGATAGAGAAGACAGTTTCTATTACAATAGATTAAAGTATTATAAGAATCGTGTATTGGTGCCATTAGCTTATATGGATTTTGAAGCATATATCGATGAACTGAAGTCAGAGCGTGAAGTGTTAAGTAAAGATATCAACAAAGCGCTTAAAGATATAGAAAAACGTCCTGAAAATAAAAAAGCATATAATAAAAAAGAAAATTTAGAAAAACAACTTATTGCAAATCAACAAAAAATTGATGAAGCTAAGTCATTACAAGAACAACACGGTAATGAATTACCGATTTCAGCAGCATTCTTTATTGTTAATCCGTACGAAGTAGTGTATTACGCTGGAGGAACATCTAACGAATTTAGACATTTTGCGGGAAGTTATGCAATACAATGGAAAATGATAAATTATGCAATCGATAATAATATTGATAGATATAACTTCTATGGCATAAGTGGTGATTTTTCAGAAGATGCAGAAGATGCAGGTGTTGTTAAATTTAAAAAAGGCTTTAACGCTAATGTAGTTGAATATGTTGGTGATTTTATAAAACCAATAAATAAACCAAGGTACAAAGTTTATACAATGTTAAAGAGATTAAAAGATAAAAAGTAACACGTATTATATTTAGAAAGGAACTAGCTATAATGAAATTTACAGAGTTAACTGTCAAAGAATATGACAATTTTGTACAAAATCCAGCATTAGAGAGTCATTACTTTCAAGTAAAGGAAAATATAGCTACTAGAGAAGAAGATGGTTTTCAAGTTGTTTTATTAGGCTTAAAAGATGATGATAATCAAGTTATCGCAGCTAGTCTTTTCTCTAAAATCCCAACTATGGGTAGCTATGTATATTATTCAAACCGAGGTCCAGTCATGGATTATAATGATTTAGGTTTAGTTGATTTCTATTTACGTGAGTTAGATACTTACCTTCAAAAACAAAATTGTTTATATGTGAAAATGGATCCTTATTGGATATACCAAATTTATGATAAAGATATTAATCCAATGCCTGATTATCAAGAAAATGATGCGCTTGTTAATTTATTTAAATCACATGGATATACACATCATGGTTTTACAACAGAATATGATACATCAAGTCAAGTTAGATGGATGGGTGTACTTAATTTAGATGGTAAATCACCAACATCATTAAAAAAACAATTTGATAGCCAAAGAAAACGAAATATTAATAAAGCAATTAATTTTGGTGTGAAGGTAAGATTTTTAGAAAGAGATGAATTTGACATCTTTTTATCACTTTATCGTGAAACTGAAAAACGAGCTGGTTTTGTATCAAAAACTGATGAATATTTCTATAATTTTATCGATAATTATGGTGATAAAGCTTTAATTCCTCTAGCTTATATTGATCTAGACGAATATATTACGAATACGCAAGAAAGTATAAATGAAAAAGAAGCGCGTAGAGATCAAATGATGCAAAATGAAAATAAATCTGATAAGCAATTGAAAAAAATTGCTGAAATCGATAAACAAATTGAACATGATAAAAAAGAATTATTACATGCGAGTGAATTAAGACAGACAGATGGCTCAATCTTAAACCTTGCAGCAGGCGTATATTTTGCTAATGCGTATGAAGTGAATTATTTCTCAGGTGGGTCATCTGAAAAATACAATCAATATATGGGACCTTATATGATGCATTGGTTTATGATTAACTATTGTTTTGATCATGGATATGGCCGTTATAATTTCTATGGCTTATCTGGTGACTTCACTGAAAATAGTGAAGATTATGGTGTATATCGATTTAAACGAGGTTTCGGCGTACAAATTGAAGAATTAATTGGTGATTTTTATAAACCAATCAAAAAAACGAAGTATAAGTTATTCAATACGCTTAACAATATTAGAAAAAAAATTAAAAAATAAAAAGAAAGCATACTGGTATATAAGCCCTAAGCCAGTATGCTTTCTTATGTTCAAAAGAGGCTGAGACATGATGGATTCCTGCAGCCTCATTTCATGTAGGACGAAATCTAATTTTATTAAAAAGATTTCGTCCCACTCCCTTTGTGTGGATTATCATGCGATGTCAACTCTGGTTGTTTTCCACATTTTTAGTATATATCTCACTAATCAGAAGTGCAATATCATTTTATTATATAAACAGAATAGTAAATTAATAAATAATATTATTCAAAAATTTTAGGTTAAAAAAGTATTTCTAATATATTAGAAATACTTTTTTAAAATAATTAACGTAAAGCATCTATGAGATAAGTTATTCCAATAATAAAGAAAACTGCGCTCATAAATACAGCGATAACAACGGCAGCTATCAATGGATTAAACAATAAAATGATACCAAATATAATTTCTATAATGTTTAATATAATAGATACTATATGAAATCGTTTGTTTGCTCCTTCTGCTGGCGTAATCGTAAACATATTCAAAAGTGCATTAATAATAAACCATATAGCAAATAAATAAACAATAAATGTTGTACTTGTTACTACATTAAATAGTATAAGTATACCAATAATAATGTTGATAATACCTAAGATAATCAATAAATTTGAACCATTATGCGTGGCTTGTTTCATAATACGTCTTACAAAAATTTCAATAAAGCCATTAATTATAAATAAAATACCTATTAACCAAGTAATGGCAAATAAATTTTCTTCAGGAAAACTAATGATAAAAACGCCTATAATCAAAAAAAAGACACCTATTAATAAACTGGACCATTTAATACCTGATTTTTGTTGCATGTTTTTCACTCCAATCTCAATAATATTTACTCAAAATGAAAGTATTCAACACTTTAGTAAATAATAATATTATTATGTTAACAAAATTGAATAACAAAGTAACCTGTTTTGTTTGATTTAATAAATATTTAGGTTCAATCTATAATATGTATGGTTTTAAAATTAAGTATTCGTTTTAGGAGTGTATGATCAGTGGGAATTTCGATTCAAAAATCAATTTATAAAAAACTATTAAAAAATTTGGCGACTGAGCCGTTTAGTGTAACATTTTGGGATGGTTCAACCGTACATTATAACGATGGAATTGCTAAATTTCATTTAACTTTCAATAAGCCATTAAATAAAAAATTGTTAAAAGCAAATCCGATGATTGCATTAGCAGAAGGCTATATGGATAAGTATATTGAAGTCAGTGGTGATTTAGAATTTATTATGGAGTCCATCTTTTCACAACAAAAAAGTTTTATTAATAAACCTAAGCAAAAATATGTGCACTCTCGTAAAAAATATAAAAACAATAAAAAAACTGCGAAAGAAAATGCTTCATTTCATTATGATTTAGGCAACGATTTTTATCGCTTATGGTTAGATGAAACAATGAATTATTCTTGTGCATATTTTAAAACGAAAGAAGATTCGTTATATACAGCTCAAGTTAACAAGATTAACCATATATTAAAAAAGCTTAATTTACAATCTGGACAAAATTTATTAGATATTGGATCTGGATGGGGACATCTTATTATTGAAGCTGCAAAACAATATAATGTCCAAACGTTAGGCATTACATTAAGTGAAGAACAATATATTAAAACAAAAGAGCGCATTAAAGCTGAAGGTTTGATCGGTCAAGTGGATGTTAAGTTAATGGATTATAGAGAACTTATTAATGAAAAGAGAACGTTTGATTGCATTGTAAGCGTAGGCATGTTAGAACATGTTGGCCATGATCATATTCCTATGTTCATGGAAAATACACATAAGCTATTGAACGATGGCGGTGTGGCTTTATTGCATTGTATTACTGGACTTGTAGAAGTAGAAGGTAACGACTTTCTCACTAAATATATTTTTCCTGGAGGTGCAATTCCTTCTATAAGAGAGTTAGTTGATAACATGTCACAAAATAACTTAAAAATTGTAGATGTAGAAAGTTTAAGAAGGCATTACACGTTAACTTTACGCAACTGGGCAGAAAATTTTGAAGCAAATATAGATAAAGTACGAGAACAATTTGATGAGAGGTTTATAAGAATGTGGCGTTTGTATTTGAATGCATGTGCAGCAAATTTCACATGTGGTGTTTCCGATTTGCACCAATTTTTAATCACAAAAGGCATCAATAACGAACTGCCAATGACAAGAGATTATTTATACAAAGATAATTAAAATAAAATTTTTGATCAATAGTGTGGAGATTTTACTTTTTATCTCAACACTATTGATTTTTTTGTTATATAAGACAATCATTTAGTTAACGTTATTTATGTTATGTAAACCTATAATTATATATGTTTATTTTTAAACCATAAGTTAAGTAAGGATTGTTATAAATATTATCTGATAGCAATAGCAATACTCTTATAATTAATAGAAATTATAATTACTTTTTAAAGAAACATTTCATATGAAACGCTGAGAAGTTGATTTCTGAACGTTGAAATTTGTTTTTGTGTATCTATGTAAACGTGATTGCAACTGAAGAAAAAAATCATTTATGTTAATGTTATTGGCAATTACTGTAAATACACATTGAGGATGGTTAAAAAAAGGTAGAATTCATATAGTGATGTTCACCTGAATGCATTAAGATGTGATTGTCAGTTTTAAGTTAATTTTGTATTTGTAGCTTAAGTTTTTGTTAAATTAATTAAGGATTTATCATACGATGAACTTTATAGTTTTACAAATTAATAGATAAATCAGCATACATATATAAATTAATATTTTAGTTTACATAATATATATTATAGGAAGTTATATATTTTGATATAAGGTACCTATCTTATAATCATTATGCTATTTACCTTTGTTCTAATTTATTTCCGTTAGCTTTTTGAATAACCAATTTCATACTCTAGTCGTAGTTTAAATTAAATTATTCGTTATCTACTTTAATAACTACAATTATTAAGTCACTATGTATTCATTGTATATAGTTATTTGTATTGCATTTTAAATATGTAGGAATACGTATTAATCTATTAAACACTATACGAACGCTACAGTTTTAATTATTGACATTGAAAATATAGTTGATAATTTTACATAAAATATATGCCTTTATCAAATCGTAATTTTTTTGATTTAATAAAGGCATAGCATTATTGTTTGTTTTTTACATAAACATCTATTGCATCTTTAATAAATTGAGCAGTGCCTGTTCCAAATTTATCAATATTTACTTTGAATCTTTCATCTTCAACATACATATTACCTAAGGACTCAAAAATATCTAATGTGTAATTAAAATCTAAGTTTGAATTTAAATAATCATACCATTTTTGTACGTTTGACTGGACTTCAACAGATTCTGGTGGCTGACTTTTTAAATTGGCGAAAGTTGAAAAGATATCATTCATTTCTTTTGTTTTTACATCTTTTTCTTTATCTGACCATGAGTTAATAGGTTGGTTAGCTTTTATAATCATGCTATCGCCCCACTTTTTACGTGCTTCTTCATCATAGCTTTGAGGTGAATTATCAAAATTAAAACCTTCGAATTTTTCTTTATTGGTCATTGTTATTTCTCCTTTCATATGACGTAATGTTTGATCGATTGTTTGAATCATTTGATCGGTACGATTTTTTCTTTCAATAAGTAATTGCTTGTGCATCTTTAATGCTTCTTGTCTGTCGAAAGACGGGCTATCAATGATTGATTTAATTTTTTTAAGAGAAAAGTCGAGTTCTCTAAAAAATAAAATTTGCTGTAATTTATCTAGGTCTGTTTCTGAATATAGCCGGTATCCTGACTTGGACAGTTTTGTTGGATTTAATAAATTAATTTCATCATAGTAATGTAACGTACGCACACTAATACCTACTAAATTGGCTATTTCTTTAACCGTCATTTGCATTTATCTTACCTCCTCATATAATGACTATAATGCTTAACGGAACGTTAGGGTCAATAATAAGTTTTTACATATTTTATAGCAGTATAAAAAAAAGTCCCTGAGACAAAATATGTCAGGGACTTTTAACCATATTAGTTGACGCAATTATTATGGAGTTAATTTTCTATGTTACATTTAAATAATTATTTTCTTCTTTTAAATTCATGTGCTTCGTCTTCAGGCGAGATACCACGTTTTTTCATTTCTTTTAATGCCTTTTTTTCTCGACGTTTACGTCTGAAGTCACGCGTAAAGTACCAAATTAAAAAGCTCATGATTAAACTTAATACCGCCATAAATGCAGCAAAACCTAGTAAAGGTTCGTAAGTAATATTTTCAAAATTAGGTATTAAGAATGCAGCAATAGCTAATATAACAAATGTTAAAATAGCAGGTACAAACCATTTATTTAAAACAAGTGTACAGAATAATGTAACTACTATAACAGCCACTACTGTAATCCATAAAAAATTAGGTAAATCAAAAATAGTCATTTATAGCGCTCCTTATAAAAATCGACATATTAGTCATTATAACAATTATACTAAATAAAATTATATATCATATACATCTTGAGTAGTATAATAACATATTAAAATATTGTTTTAATCACGTCAAATTAACATTCTTTATATAATTAGACAACCTATTTTCTTACGCGTATTTGGTCTATAAATGCACTATTGTATCTTACTAGGTAATTTCATGTATAATTAAACATGAAATTAATATACATGATTAGGAGTGATTAGATGGCAGATACTTTACCACTTAGAAATGAAGTTCCAGCTGAAACAACTTGGGATATTTCAGCTTTATTTTCATCAGATGAAGCATTTTATCAAACTTTAGATAACACCACAGCAGCTGCTAAAACATTTAATGAAAATTATGTTCATCAATTAGATAATCCTACTATTATTGAAAAGGCATTAGCTATATATTCTGATATCTTGGTCCAATTAGATAAAATGGCAAATTATGCAGAATTGAGATTAAGTGTAGATACGGCGAATGAGCAAGCACAAACATTAAGTGCTAAATTTTCAAATACTTATGGAAAAATTGCGAGTGAGTTATCATTTGTTGAATCAGAAATATTGGAACTTTCTGATGATGTATTAAATCATTTTATTTCAACATCTAAATACCCACATTTTTTAAAGAAATTAAAAGAAAGTAAACCGTATCAACTTAGTCCTGAAGTCGAAAAAACATTAGCAAGTTTATCATCAGTGTTTGAACGCCCTTTTGAATTATATGGAATAACGAAGATGTTAGATATAGATTTTGATTCATTTGAATATAACGGTAAAACATACCCTTTAGATTATGCTACCTTTGAAAATGAATATGAAGATCATCCAGAAGAAGCATTTAGAAGGATTAGTTTCAAGAAATTTACTGATGCATTAAATAAGTATCAACATACAACTGCTGCTACATATAATATGCAAGTACAACAAGAAAAAATTGAAGCAGATTTACGTGGTTATGATTCTGTAATTGATTACCTGTTACAAGATCAAGAAATTACTCGAGATATGTTTGACCGTCAAATTGATGTTATTATGAGCAATTTAGCGCCTATTATGCAAAAATATGCGAAATTGATTAAACGTGTTCATGGCTTAGAAGTCATGCATTTTGAAGATTTAAAGATATCTATAGATCCTAATTACGAACCAGATATCTCTATTGAAGATTCTAAAAAATATATTTATGGCGCATTAAATGTATTAGGTGAAAATTATTTGAATATGGTTGAAACAGCTTATCAAGATAGATGGATAGATTTTGCTCAAAACAAAGGCAAAGATACAGGAGCGTATTGTGCAAGTCCATATGCTACACATTCATATATATTTATTTCTTGGACTGGTAAAATGACTGAGACATTTGTTTTAGCACATGAGTTAGGACACGCTGGCCATTTTACGTTAGCACAAAGTCATCAAAATTATTTGGAATCAGAACCATCCATGTATTTTGTAGAGGCACCATCGACAATGAATGAGATGTTAATGGCGAATTATTTATTCGAAAATAGTAGCGATGCTCAATTTAAGCGTTGGGTTATTGGTTCTATCATTTCTAGAACATATTATCACAATATGGTAACGCATTTACTGGAAGCAGCGTATCAACGCGAAGTATATAAAAAAGTTGATAATGGTGAATCACTAACTGCGCCAGTATTAAATCGAATTATGCTGGATGTGTACACTCAATTCTTTGGAGAAAGTGTTAAATTTACTAAAGGTTCAGAGCTTACATGGATGAGACAACCACATTATTATATGGGATTATATTCGTATACGTATTCTGCTGGCTTAACAATAGGTACAGTTATGTCACAACGTATTCAACAAGAAGGACAGCCTGCTGTGAATGATTGGTTAAAAACATTGCAAGCAGGTGGCAGTCAATCACCTACTGAATTGGCTCAATTGGCTGGTATTGATATTCGTACTGATCAGCCATTAAAATCTACAATTGCATATATAGGTAAATTGGTAGATGAGTTGGAGCAACTTACTGATGAAATTGAAGCAGGCAAGCATCAACACTAATAAATATAAATAAAGACATATTATTAAAAAAGCACGATGTCGATAAAATAAGCAAGTCCTGTTTTACAACTGGATGTAGCTTATCTTCAACATCGTGCTTTTTGCTTATTAGTCATATGATTCGTAACGTTCACCTGTGACAAAGTAAAAAATACTTTCTGCAACATTACTGATGTGGTCACCGATGCGTTCCAAATGTCTGGCTGCTAGATGCGCTTGTCCTGCAACAAAAGGGTCATTATCTATTAAATAAGTAGTATTAACAATATTTTTATATAAATCATCAATATCTTCGTCACGTTCAATAATTTCCTTAATCAAGGTAACATCGTCTCTTTTTACCGCATCATCTAAATCTTTTAACATTAATAATGCAAGTTTACCCATTGTGTTTAATCTTGTAAGCACGTATTCATCGGTGATTTTGGCTCGTAATCTAATTTCTGCAATATTAGCAGCATTATCACCAATTCTTTCAAAATCAGAAGCGATTTTTAATGCAGCCATCATCAACCTTAAATCAGTAGCGATGGGCTGTTGTTTAGTAATTAACATAATTACTTTTTCATTTATTTCTGTTTCTAAGGCATTGATGTCTTTATCGTTCGCAATTGTTTCCCGTGCATAATTTCTATCCTCTTCACTTAACGATTTTAATCCATATTCAATATTATAATATACGTGAAGGCCAAGTCGACGTAAATCTTTCATTAATGCGTCTAATTGGCCTTCATATTTCTCTCTAATAACCATATATTAACCGAAACGACCAGAGATATAATCTTCTGTTTGTTTATCAGATGGATTAGAGAAGATTTTATCCGTGTCGTCGTATTCATTTACATAACCGTTAAGGAAAAATGCTGTTTTATCAGATACACGCGCAGCTTGTTGCATATTATGTGTAACGATAATGATTGAATATTTTTCTTTTAGTTCTTGTACGAGCTCTTCTACTTTTAATGTTGAAATTGGATCTAGCGCAGATGTTGGTTCATCCATTAAAATAACATCTGGTTCAATTGCTAATGTACGTGCAATACAAACACGCTGTTGTTGGCCACCTGATAAGCTATACGCGTTTGTATCTAAGCGGTCTTTTAATTCATCCCATATTGCAGCGCCACGTAAAGATTTTTCTACAATTTCATCAAGAATCTTTTTGTTTTTAATACCATGTATTTTAGGTCCGTATGTGATATTATCATATATTGATTTTGGGAATGGGTTGGGTTGTTGGAACACCATTCCGACATTTGTTCTTAATTTTTCAACTGAATATTTTTCGTTGAAAATATTTTGATCACGGTAAATGATTTTACCTGCTGTTTTAACAGATGGTACAAGTTCTACCATTCTATTTAATGCTTTGATATAAGTAGATTTACCACAACCCGATGGTCCTATAA
Source organism: Staphylococcus sp. FSL W8-0271 (assembly GCF_038006605.1). NCBI lineage: Bacteria > Bacillati > Bacillota > Bacilli > Caryophanales > Staphylococcaceae > Staphylococcus > Staphylococcus sp. FSL W8-0271. The sequence goes on along the minus strand of NZ_JBBOVM010000001.1, from coordinate 1,457,191 downwards.
TAGCAGTGACATTATTTTCTAAGATATCAAGATTTATGTTTTTTAAGGCATGATTATCGCCGTACCATAAATCTAGATTTTTTGTAGAATAGACAATTTTTTTCTCACTATCAGGAATTTTATGTTCTTTGTTATCTGTGTCTCTATCAATCGATGCAATTGGTACTGAATTTTGATTCGTATGTTCCACTATTTTTGTTTTCTCTTCTTTAATTGTATCTTTAGCCATAATTAAAACTCCTTTTACGGTTACTTTCAAACTATAAAATTATAATTTCTCCCCAAAATAACCGTTTAATTAAATTTGATTTTGAAATAACATTAATATTTTTTACTGTATTTGTTTCTCAAGAATATCGCAATTGCGTTCATTAGCAGTAAAATGACTAGCAAGACAATGATACCGGCAGACGCAACATTTTGGAATTCATCTTGAGGTAGTTTTGCCCAATTGTAAATTGACATAGGTAATGCTTGAAATTGGTCGAATACACTTGAAGGTAAACTTAATAATACAGTCGGTATACCGATTAGTATGAGTGGTGCAGTTTCGCCTAATGCACGTGATAATGCTAGAATGAAACCTGTTAGTATACCTGGAATAGCTGCTGGTAAGACAACTCGACGTATTGTTTGCCATTTATTTCCACCTAAGCCATATGAAGCTTCTCTAACCGAGCTTGGCACCGATCTGATGGCTTCTTGGCTCGCAACGATAATGACTGGTAAGATAAGTAACGACATAGTTAAAGCCGCAGCAAGTACAGAGTTACTTAAAGCAAGCGCTTCTATACCCATACCTCTTACAAAAATAGTGAGACCAAGTAAACCAAAAACAACTGAAGGTACACCAGCTAAGTTTGAAATACTAACTTTAATAAAACTTGTTAATGCATTATCTTTAGCATATTCTTCTAAATAAATTGCTGTACCTACACCCAATATAATTGAAATTGGAATAATAGTAATCATTAACCAAATTGTACCGATTAAACCACCTTTCACACCGGCCATTGAAGGCGTAGAAGATGAGAAATTGGTGAAGAACGACGGTGTTAAATGCCCCGCGCCTTTAATGAGTGTATCTATAATTAAAGCAGCTAAAAAAAGTAAGGCTACTAAAGTACATGTGAAAAATGCCCATTTATTGAATTTATTTGTTGCTAACCTACTGGAAAGTTTTTTCTCAACTTTTTGTTGATTAACAAGCGCTTTAGTATTTGTCTCTGCCATATTAATACTCCTCTCTAAAGCGTTTCGTAATCCATTGTGAAATTAAATTCATCACAAGTGTGAATAAGAATAATGTGAAACCAACAGCATAGATACTGTAATAGATATCAGAGCCAAATGTCGCATCTCCTGTTGCTACTTGTACAATATATCCTGTCATTGTTTGGATTGACCCAGTTAAATCTAATGATGAACTAGGTGTACTACCTGCAGCGAGTGATACAATCATTGTTTCCCCGATTGCACGTGAAATAGCTAATACAATAGATGCCATGATACCTGAAGTAGCGGCTGGTAATATTACTTTTGTTGCAACTTCAAATTTTGTTGCGCCTAAACCAAGTGCACCTTCACGTATTTTGTTTGGTACTGATGACATAGCATCTTCACTCATACTTGAGATCAACGGAATAATCATAACGCCTACGACAATACCAGGACTAATTGAGTTAAAGCTGCCTAACTCAGGAAATATTGAACGGAGTACAGGTGTAACAAATGTTAAAGCGAAAAAGCCGAAAACAATAGTTGGTATCCCAGACAATATTTCTAATATAGGTTTTATTATTTTTCTTACTCTTGTTGAAGCATATTCACTTAAATATAAAGCAGCTCCTAACCCAAAAGGAACAGCAACGATTGTTGCAATAGCTGTAATTTTAAGCGTACCTAAAATTAATGCCCAAATGCCATATTGTGGTGTTGATGAGAATGGATTCCAATCTTTAGAAAATAAAAATTCAGTTATTGGAACACGTGTGAAAAATGTAATGGTTTCTGTTAATAATGTAACGATAATCCCTACTGTTGCTAGAATTGAGCAAATTGCAATGATTCCCAGAATGATTGGTACAATTTTATCGCTAATGCCTTTTTTCTTAGCGTTATTGTTAGCAATCATTTCACTAATAGAAGTATTCTGATTAGCCATGTAAATACCCTTCTTTCGTATAGACTCCCAATATTTAAAATAAAGTTGGGACTGTTCTTCATCTAGCGTTTAGCAACATAGCGATTTTCACTATATTGTTAAACGCTAGATAAATTGAACTTGGAAGTAGATAGATCATTTTAATAATGTGTTTTGTCTATCTACTCCCGGAATCCCAACTTTAAAAATTGCTATTATGTTTATTTATCTTCTTTTTTGCTGTCTTCTTTGTCGCTATCTTTACCAATGATGTCTTTTAATTTACTTTGTTGTTCTGTGTAATCTTTTTCAGGTAAAGCAACAAATCCTGCTTCTTCAGCTGATTTTCCTTTATCCTTCATGACAAATTTCATGAAGTCTTGGAATCCTTCATTATCTTTTAATTTTTTCTCGTTAGTGTAGATATAAAGTGGTCTGCTTAATGCATAAGAACCATCTTGGATTGTTTTCTTAGTTGGTTCTGTTAATTGACCATTTTCATCTTTGATTTTAACTTCTTTTAATTTGTCTTTATTTTGTTTATAGAAGTTATAACCAAAGTAACCGACACTGTCTTTGTTTTTCTCTACTGATTGGACAATTGTATTTGTGTCAGCATTTTTCTCTGCTTTGATATCTTTTTTGTCCATAATTTCTTCAGAGAAGAAATCGTAAGTACCGTGTGATTGGTCAGGAGAGAATGCTTTAATTTCTTTATCTGGCCATTTTGAATTAACGTCTTTCCATGTTTTTGCTTTGCCTGAGTAGATTTCGCTTAATTGCTCTTTCGTAAGTTCATCTACAAAGTCATTTTCTTTATTCACTGTAATTGTTACACCATCTTGTGCAACTTTAAATTCATCATATTTAATACCTTTATCATCTAATTTTTTCTTTTCTTCATCTTTTATAGGTCTAGATGCATTTGAGAAATCAGTGCTGCCTGAAATGAATTTTTCGAATCCACCACCAGTTCCCGATGTACCATTTGATACAGTTACATCTGAATTATCTTTAGCAAATTTTTCATTTAATTTTTCAATGATTGGACCTACAGTAGATGAACCATCACCTTTAACTTCTCCACTTCCTTTACCAGAATCGCTATTTCCGCCGCCACAAGCTCCTAATAAAAGTGAAGCACCGATTACAGTAGTACCAAATAATTGCCATTTTTTCATTGAAACATCCTCCTAATAAGTGAATAACCCAAAAGTTATATGTATTTCTTGCAGTTCCTATACTACACACCTTTTATTAAATACAAATATAGTTAATGTAAATGTTTTGTTAAATATTTATTGACCTTGTTTACAAAATTCACAATGGTAGGATCTATGGCGTATGTTTTTAATTAAACCTTGATATGACAACATTTGTAAAAATATGAATATTACAAAAAGCGCATGATTTGTAACATAAAAACAAAAAAATCCTGTGCTACATGTTGATTTATGTAGTACAGGATAAAATTATAAATATTTAAACACTATTTAATATAGAAAGAACTAGTCTTCAACTCTGCTCCAACCTTTATTAGTTAGCGCGATTTTACCAGTTTCAATTGTTATAATTTTGTTTTTATATAAATGACCAATCGCACGTTTAAATGCGCCTTTACTCATATTAAATACTTCCTTAATAGCTTCGGGGCTTGATTTGTCCCAAAACGGAAGTTCGCCATCATATTCAACAAGTAAATTAAAAATATGTTGACCATCTTCGTCAAGTCTTTCATGAGCAAATGGTAAAAAAGAACCGTTGAGTTCCCCTTTTTCATTATGCCCGATAATTCGAACTTCTAGCTTTTCACCTAAGCGAGGTTCAGATTTACGTTCAGACTCATGTACGAATATTTTGTGACCATCTTTGGATAACATGAAGCTTCCGATTCTCAATACTCTGTATGGTCTTGCTTCGATAACTTTATTTTGTAATGTATCATCGTTTACTGGTGTGTACATTGAATCAACAATTGTTTCAGTTGCTAGACGAGCAAACATGTTGTTTTCGCTATCAATACGTAAAGTAACTAATAATTCATCACCTTGTATTGGCCATACATCTTTTACTTTTGGTAAATCAATCCACGGAATTAAAACTTCCCTTGGAAGACCTACGTCAACGTGTGCACCATCTCGATCGGTTTTTAAAACTTTCACAAAATCATATTTGCTAGTAGTAATGTCTGGCATATTTTGTGTAGCAAACAATGCGCCAGATCTATTAGGATAAATGAAAAAGCTATATTCCTCGCCTATGATTAAATCATCTTCTTCATTTACTTCTGATTGATTGAGTTTAACTTCTTCTCCGTTTGGTCCTTGTAACTTGTAAGTAGATCCTTCTAATCCAACAACTTCAAGAAATTCAATGGAACCTACAATATTTTTCTCTTCTTGGGCCATACTGTTCTCCTTCGTACTTTAATTTATTCTTATCTATTATAACATGCTATAAAGAAACAAGCATCAACTCATTGTGAATGGTCGAAACTCCCTCTTAAGTGTGTTATAATTTGTCCGGTAGATTAACGTAAAGGAGCAAATGCATGTTACAAGTTACTGATGTGAGTTTACGATTTGGCGATCGTAAATTATTCGAGGATGTAAATATTAAATTTACAGAAGGAAATTGTTATGGTTTGATTGGAGCAAATGGTGCTGGGAAATCGACATTTTTAAAGATTTTATCTGGTGAGTTGGATGCGCAATCAGGTCATGTATCTATGGGAAAAGACGAACGTTTAGCAATCTTAAAACAGGATCACTTTGCATATGAAGAAGAACGCGTGATTGATGTTGTAATTAAAGGACATGAACGTCTATATGAAGTGATGAAAGAAAAAGATGAAATTTATATGAAACCGGATTTCAGTGATGAAGACGGTATCAGAGCTGCAGAATTAGAAGGTGAATTTGCTGAAATGGACGGCTGGAATGCCGAAGCAGATGCAGGTTCTTTATTATCTGGATTAGGTATATCTGCAGATTTACAAGATAAAAAAATGGCTGAATTAGAAAATAACCAAAAAGTAAAAGTATTATTAGCCCAAAGTTTGTTTGGTAAACCTGATGTACTACTACTTGATGAACCGACCAATGGTTTGGACATCCCTGCAATAAGTTGGTTAGAAGATTTCTTAATCAATTTTGAAAATACAGTGATTGTGGTATCACATGACCGACACTTTTTAAATAATGTATGTACACATATTGCAGACTTAGATTATGGAAAAATAAAAGTATACGTAGGTAACTATGATTTTTGGTATCAATCAAGTCAATTAGCAATGAAAATGGCACAAGAACAAAACAAGAAAAAAGAAGAAAAGATTAAAGAATTACAAGATTTCGTTGCACGTTTCTCTGCAAATGCATCTAAATCTAAACAAGCAACAAGTCGTAAAAAACAACTAGAAAAAATTGAACTAGATGATATTCAACCTTCTTCACGTCGTTATCCATATGTGAAATTCACGCCAGAACGTGAAATCGGTAATGATTTACTATTTGTAGAAAATGTATCAAAAACGATAGATGGTAATAAAGTATTAGATAATATTTCTTTTACAATGAATCCTAATGATAAAGCAGTTTTAATTGGAGATAGTGAAATTGCGAAAACGACATTACTCAAAATATTAGCTGGTGAAATGACGCCAGACGAAGGAACTGTAAAATGGGGTGTTACGACTTCACGTAGTTACTTCCCTAAAGATAACTCTGAATACTTCGAAGGTGTAAATATGAACCTTGTTGATTGGTTGCGTCAATATGCACCTGAAGACGAACAAACTGAAACATTCTTAAGAGGTTTCTTAGGCCGCATGTTATTTAGTGGTGAAGAAGTTAAGAAAAAAGCGAGTGTTTTATCTGGTGGAGAAAAAGTGCGCTGTATGTTAAGTAAAATGATGTTATCTAGTGCGAATGTTTTATTACTAGATGAACCAACGAACCACTTAGACTTAGAAAGTATTACTGCAGTAAACGATGGTTTGAAAAATTTCAAAGGTTCAATGATTTTCACATCGTATGATTTTGAATTTATCAACACAATTGCGAACCGAGTAATTGACTTAAATCCTACAGGTGGTTTATCAAAAGAAATATCTTATGAAGCTTATTTACAAGAAACTGGCGTATTAAATAAATAAAACCATTAAAATACAGAAGTATATTAGTCAACATAGAGATTAAAAGTATTGCATATTTCGATGGTAAATTATATAGCAAATAGCGTCATTAAGCATATATGAAATATACTATTAATAGATGAAATTATATGTTGAAGCTGAAATATTAATATGTCTCAGCTCAGACTGTCGACAAAGTCTCTGACTTTGTTGGCAGTTTTTTTGTGCACGCTTTCCGTGGGCACTGCCTTAGCCTGTAGTCTTCGGCTATTGCACTTCCCACAGGAGTCGACCCAAATCACTGCCAATATCTCACTAAAAACACTATTAATTCAGAGAATTAGCAGCCTAGTACCATTGTGTTTTTAGTGAGTTCTCATTCTAAGGGTTCAGCGCTTTAATGCTAAGGGTTTGTCTAAGTTATGAAGCTGAGATATTGATTTATCTCAGTTTTTTTGTTTATAGTTTTCTCCCCAATGAAGTCTAAATATTAGTCATAAATGGTTATGCATTATATAATCAAAAGCATATATCGTTATGGAGGTATGTAAATGGAACAGTTAAATATGTTAGATGGACAAGTGATTCCTCAAATTGGGTTTGGTACATATAAGTTAAATGGTGCTCATGGTGCACATGCGATTGTGAATGCATTAGAACAAGGTTATCGTTTATTAGATACAGCTTATAATTATGAAAATGAAGGAACAGTTGGTAAAGCAATCGAGATGAGCAGTGTTTCAAGAGATCAAATTATGATTACTTCAAAATTGCCTGGACGTTATCAATCTTACGATGATGCACTGACTGCAATACAGGAATCAATTTATCGCTTAGGTGTTGATTATCTTGATTTATATTTAATCCACTGGCCTAATCCTAAACAAGGTAAATATGTTGAAGCTTGGCAAGCAATGATTGCTGCACAAAAAGCAGGCTTAATAAAATCAATTGGTGTGTGTAATTTTTTACCAGAACATATCGAAACATTACAACAAGAAACAGGTGTTTTACCAGTTGTAAACCAAATTGAATTACACCCGTATTTCAATCAAGAAGCATTGGTTCAGTACAACACATCCAAAGGAATTGTTACTCAAGCATGGAGTCCATTAGGTCGTGCTTCTAGTGTTATTGATGATGAAAATCTTGTCGAAATTGCTACAAAACATAATAAAACCATTCCTCAAGTTATATTAAAATGGCATATTCAAAATGGTGTTGTACCTATTCCAAAGTCTACAACTGTATCAAGACAACTGCAAAATATGGATATTTTTGACTTTTATCTTGATAGTAATGATATTGAGAAAATCAATGCATTAACACGTACAGATGGCAGACGTAAAGATCAAGATCCTGCCACTTATGAAGAATTTTAAATTAATAGTTCATACATTTGGATATATTAATATTTGAAATTTGAAATATATACATTTACACTTATTTAGTAAAATACTAATAAAATAGTTTAATTTTTCAGTAAATTTAAAAAACTTTGTAAAAGCGGTTTACAGTATATATAAGCATATGTATAATATGAATCATAAACAAAATTAAATAAGTTTTGATGAGGCGCATCAATCATTAGTAAATTTTAGAAGAACCTGTCTGCTAGCAGCTAATTTTGAAAGGGTGAGATGCCGAAACAGTTATAATAGCAGCTTATAACAAGTTGGACTTTATGGTTAAGAGCTAAGAGTCTGTCATTATTTTAAAATAATGGAGTGCATCACTTGTATATAAATTATAGAACAGGTTCGCATTCCGGACTTGTTCTTTTTTTATATTACTGTGATTCTCCCCTATCAAATGAGGAGGATATGGAATTGGAAAGAAGTGTTTTGAAATTTGGAGGTTCTTCCGTAAGTGATTTTACTAAAATTAAAAATATAGCAGGCATGTTAAAAACAAGAGTTGATGAAGGCGAACAACTTATCGTTGTCGTTAGTGCAATGGGCAAAACAACAGATGAGCTGATGGCTAATGTTTCAACGCTTACTACGACACCCAAAGATCAAGAATTGGCCTTGCTATTAACAACCGGTGAACAACAGACCGTTTCCTATTTGTCGATGGTATTAAACGATATCGGTGTAAACGCAAAAGCGATGACTGGATATCAAGCAGGAATTAAAACAGTTGGTCATCATTTAAAAAGTAAAATTGCTGAAATCAATCCCAGTACATTTGAACAAGCTTTTGAAAACAATGATGTACTAGTGATAGCAGGGTTTCAAGGTATTAATGATGAATTAGAAATAACTACCTTAGGTCGTGGTGGCTCAGACACGACTGCTGTAGCTTTAGCTGCAAGTAATCAAACGACTTGTGAGATATATACTGATGTAGATGGTGTGTATGCGACAGATCCAAGGGTTTACAAAGAGGCAAAACGATTAGCATATGTATCTTATGAGGAAATGATGGAGATGAGTGCTTTAGGTGCAGGTGTACTTGAAACTAGAAGCGTGGAATTAGCAAATAATTATAACATCCCACTGTATTTAGGAAGAACTTTATCAAATGTGAAAGGAACATGGATTATGTCACAAGCAGAATTATTAGAAAAAAAAGCAGTTACTGGTGTAGCATTAGATACACACATGTTACATGTTACAATTAGTTATCCCCTACCGGACAATAGATTATTGACGGATTTATTCAATCATTTAGAAGAAGGATCAGTCAATGTGGATATGATTTCTCAAATTATTAATTTGGAAGGATTGCAAATGTCTTTTACAATCAAAGATACAGATGCTGTTCAAATAACAAACATCTTAGATGTGTTAAAAGAAAGGTTTAATGCATTAGACTTCAAGATTAACGAAGGATACGTTAAACTTTCATTAATCGGCTCTGGTATGCGAGATATGTCTGGTGTTGCTTCAAAGGCATTTATTACATTGATTGAAAATGATATTGCTTTTTATCAAACCACCACATCAGAAATTAGTATTTCATGTGTAATAGATTCCGAAAATAGTGAACGTGCAGTTCACGCCTTATATCAAACTTTTGATATCTGAATTTTCTAAATATAGTTAATCTTTAAAAATTTATAAAAATGAAAATGGAGTGTATATTCTATGACAAAATTAGCAATAGCAGGCGCAACTGGTTTAGTAGGAAGAAAAATGTTAGAAACATTAGATCGTAAAAATGTACCGTTTGATGAATTAGTATTATTTTCTTCAGCGCGTTCAGCAGGAGAAGAAATTGAATTCCAAGGCAAAACGTATATTGTTAAAGAATTAACTGAAGAGGCTGCAAGTGAACATTATGATTATGTTTTAATGAGTGCCGGTGGAAGTACAAGTGCCCACTTCTCCCCTATTTTTGAACAAGCTGGTGCCATTGTTATTGATAATTCTAGTCAATGGAGAATGGCAGATGACATTGACTTAATAGTACCTGAAGTTAATGAACCTGTTTTAAACAGAAAAATTATCGCTAATCCAAATTGCTCTACTATTCAATCAGTTGTACCTTTAAAAGTGTTACAAGAAGCATTTGGCCTAGAGCGTGTAGCTTATACAACATATCAAGCAGTTTCAGGTTCTGGTGTAAAAGGTAGACAAGACTTATCTGAAGGTGCGAATGGTAAAGCACCGGAAGCATACCCTCACCCTATCTATAATAACGTGTTGCCACATATTGATAGTTTTTTAGAAAATGGGTATACAAAAGAAGAGCAAAAAATGATTGATGAGACTAGAAAAATTTTAAAAGATGATGATTTAAAAGTAACAGCAACTTGTGTACGTGTGCCTGTTCAAGATAGTCACAGTGTGCATATAAGCGTTACGCTTGAAAGTGAAAGTTCAGTTCAAGAGATTCAGCAACTCTTTGACAATGATCAACGCGTTGTACTTATTGATAATCCAGAACAAAATGAATATCCATTGGCGGTTAACGCTACTGGCAAAGATGAAATTTTTGTTGGTAGAATTCGTCGAGATGAATCATTAGATAATACTTTCCATGTTTGGTGTACTTCTGACAATTTACTAAAAGGTGCGGCTTTAAATGCAGTACAAGTTCTAGAACAAGTAATGAGTTTGAAAGGAGTAAAATAAAATGGGACATATTTTTGAAGGTGTAGGTGTTGCTCTAACAACACCGTTTACACACAATGAAGTTGATTTAAATGCGCTTAGAAGACATGTGAAATATTTATTAGAAAATAATGCGAAATGTATCGTGGTTAATGGTACAACAGCCGAAAATCCTACTTTAACAGATGAAGAAAAAGATCAAGTATTGGAGACAGTTGTGAATTATGTAGATAGTAAAGTACCAGTTATTGCTGGAACGGGTACAAATAATACTCAAAAATCAATACAAGCTTCAGTACGTGCAAGAGAAATTGGCGCAGATGGTATTATGTTGATTACGCCCTACTACAATAAAACAAATCAGCGTGGATTGATTGAACATTTTACAACGATAGCTAACGCAGTAAAATTACCTGTCATTTTGTATAATGTACCTTCACGTACGAATATGACTATTGATCCAGAAACAGTTGAAACATTAAGTGGTAATGAATATATTGTAGCGATAAAAGATGCTACTAATGATTTTGAATATATGGATGAATTGAAAAAACGTTTAGATTTAAATAACTTTGCTTTGTACAGCGGTAATGATGATAATGTGGTTGATTATTTTGAAAAAGGTGGTCACGGTGTCATTTCTGTTGCAGCAAATGTCATTCCTAATGCATTCCAGACTTTATTCGATGCAAAACAAAGTGGAAAAGATATCAATTCACAATTTCAACCAATTCAAACACTATTAGATGCATTAGCTGTTGATGTCAATCCTATTCCAATCAAAGCATTAACAGCGGTTGAAGGGTTTGGTAATTATGAAGTACGCCTTCCACTAGTGAAGCTTCAAGATGTAGAACGTCAAACATTAGAGCAAGCATACGAACAATTTAAAGCAGGTGACAATACATGAAGATTGTGTTAATAGGCTATGGAGCCATGAATCAACGAGTAGCAAGATTAGCTGAAGAAAAAGGACATCAAATTGAAGGTGTGATTGTACCTAACCCATCAAAATCATACCCTTATCCAACGTTCCAACGTATTTCAGACGTTAAAGATGCTGATGTCGCAATCGATTTTTCAAATCCAGAGTTATTGTTGCCTTTGTTAGATGATGAATTTAATTTGCCATTAGTTATCGCAACAACTGGGGAAAAAGAAAAAATTATTGCAAAATTAAAAGGATTAAGTAGTGAAATGCCAGTATTTTTCAGTGCAAATATGAGTTATGGGGTTCACGCATTAACTAAAATTTTGGAAGCTGCTGTTCCCCTACTTCAAGATTTTGACATTGAACTTACAGAAGCACATCATAATAAAAAAGTGGACGCACCTAGTGGTACATTAGTAAAACTTTATGATGTAATTGAGTCTTTACGTGAAAAGACAACACCAGTTTACGATAGACATGAAATAAATGAAAAGCGTTCCCAAGATGAAATTGGTATTCACTCAATTCGTGGTGGTACGATTGTTGGAGAACATGATGTTTTATTTGCAGGTACTGATGAAACAATAGAAATCACCCACCGTGCTCAATCAAAAGATATTTTTGCTAATGGAGCGATTGGTGCAGCAGAAAAATTAATTAATAAATCAAATGCATTTTATACATTTGATAATTTATAACTTTTAAGGAGCGAATTAAATTATGGTACAACATTTAACGGCAGAAGAAATTATTCAATATATAAGTGATGCAAAAAAATCTACACCACTTAAAGTTTATGTGAATGGGCAGTTTGACAAAGTAACGTTCCCTGACAGCTTTAAAGTGTTTGGTGGTTCTGATTCTAAAGTAATTTTTTGTGAAGCGGATGATTGGAAGCAATTTTATGAAAATCATCAATCAGTGATTGATGAATTAGAAGTTGAGATGGACCGTCGTAATTCAGCAATTCCATTAAAAGACTTAACCAATACGAATGCACGTATAGAACCTGGTGCATTTATTCGTGAACAAGCTACGATTGAAGATGGCGCAGTGATTATGATGGGTGCTACTATCAATATCGGTGCTGTTGTTGGTGAAGGAACTATGGTAGACATGAACGCAACACTTGGCGGTCGTGCTACTACAGGTAAAAACGTCCATGTTGGAGCTGGTGCAGTATTAGCTGGCGTGATTGAACCACCTAGTGCATCACCAGTGGTCATTGAAGATGACGTACTCATTGGTGCAAATGCAGTGATACTTGAAGGTGTTCGTGTTGGTGAAGGTTCTATTGTTGCAGCTGGTGCAATCGTTACACAAGATGTTCCTGCTGGTTCTGTAGTTGCTGGAACACCAGCAAAAGTGATTAAGCAAACAAGTGAAGTTGAAGATTCAAAAAGAGAAATTGTTTCAGCACTAAGAAAATTAAATGATTAATTTCAAATTTAATAGATAATTAATAAAAACTGAAATTTTAATATTTTTAGGAGGTTTTAGACGAAATAACATGTAATTATTGATATATACACATTTATTTTAATGTGAATATCAATATGTAACTATGCAAATCGTCTAACCTCCTTTTTATACATAAATCGTCTTAATTGAGCATTATTTTATACCTATACATATTACAATAACTAAAAGGATTTGATTTTAATGAATGAGTTAGAATTTGTTACAACCCATAGACGTCACTTACATCAACATCCAGAATTAAGCCTCCATGAATTTGAAACGACTAAATATATTGCAGCATTTTTAGATGAACTTGGTATTGAATATCATCGTCCACTGGAAACGGGTTTGATTGCCTATCTTCCTGGTAATGGTAATCATACGATTGCTTATCGTGCGGACATAGATGCCTTACCTATTTATGAAGAGAATGACGTCCCGTATCGTAGTAAAACTGATAATGTTATGCATGCATGTGGGCATGATGGACATACAACTGCATTAATGCTATTTGTTAAACGATGTAAGGCTATGGCAGATCAAGGTACACTACCTCAAAATATTGTATTTATCTTTCAGCCAGCTGAAGAAACTGGAGGTGGCGCAAACCGTTTAATCCGTGCAGGCGCTTTTGATAAATACCCTATCGAAGCTATATTTGGTATTCACGTAATGCCTTTTGAAGATGAAGGTCGAGTTGTGATTCGTGATGAAGAAATTACAGCAAGTGCCACAGAATATCGCTTTTATTTAACTGGTCTATCAAGTCATGTTGCGGACAAAGAGCAAGGACATTCTGTAGGAGAAGCACTGCAGCATGTTTTAAGTCAAGTTGGTCAGATACAACAATTCCATTTAAATGGGTTGAAGAGAAATATTGTACATATGGGTCATTTTGAAGCTGGAGAAGCCATAAATACAGTTCCTAGCAATGGCTATTTAGAAGGTACAATTAGAACTTATGATGTCTATGATTTGGAAACTGTTAAACAGCAAATGAACAAAATTGCCGAAAGTGTAAAATTATTGTTCGATGTTGATTGTGAAGTGAAATTTGAAGAAGGCTATCCACCAACATATAATTCACCTGAATTACGTAAACATGTTGAAAATGGTCTGGATATTGCTGACTTAACAATAGTAGACAAGCCCACACCGTATTTATTTGGCGAAGATTTTAGCTTTTATAGTCAACTTGCACCTAGTTATTTTATTTTTGTGGGTGTACGAGACGAGACAAATGGTTTTGTAACAGGTTTGCATACTGCCCATTTAAATTTTAATGAACATATGTTAATTAAAATTGTAAATTATTATGAAGCGATTTTAAAATCCTATAGTGAGGTGGAAACACAATGACAGCAATCTGGTCTGTTGATGCTCAACGATTTTACAATAATGCGCTTAAAGTAATCCAAAATAATCAAATTATGGCAGTAGTTAAAAATAATGCTTATCATTATGGATTGGAATTTGCTGTACAGCAATTTTTAAAAGCAGGTATTAACACGTTTAGTACGACATCTTTAAGAGAAGCAGTTCGCATTAGACAATTAGCCCCCGATGCAACAATTTTCTTAATGAATGCGGTATATGAATTTGATAAAGTGCGAGATTATCAGATTCAAATGACCCTGCCCTCATTAAACTTCTATTATGAACATATTGAAGATTTACAAGGTATTCAAGTGCATTTAGAATTTGAAAATTTACTTCACCGCTCAGGTTTGAAAAATATTGATGAAATAAGAGAAGTGATACATCATCATATGAAAAATGCAAATAAAAATAAAATGCATATCACTGGTTTATGGACCCACTTCGGGTATGCTGATGAATTCGATGTGTCTGAATATAACGTAGAGCGTAAAGCTTGGTTAGATATTGTTAGCACATTAATAGACGAAGACTATCACTTTGAAATGATACATGCACAAAACAGTGCAAGTTATTATAGAGAAAACGGTGTGCTTGAAAACCATACACATGCGCGAGTCGGAATTGCGCTTTACGGCTCTAGACCTTATCAAACGATTGATGTAGATGCGATAGAACAATCATTGACTGTAAAAGGTAATGTCATCCAAATTCGTGAAGTAAATGAAGGTGATTACTGTGGCTATAGTTTTGCATTTGAAGCTAAACATGATCATACAAAATTAGCAGTAGTTGATATTGGCTATGGAGATGGTATTCTTAAATCAAGAGCAAAACATGAGGCACTTATCAATGGCAAGCGTTACCCTATTCGTGCGTTGATGATGAGTCATATGTTTGTTGAAGTTGATCACAACGTGCATGCACAAGACGAAGTAATATTATATAATAATGATATTCGTGTTGATGAGTTTACATTTAAAGGTGTTGGCGCGAATTCTGAACAATTAAGTGCAATGAATCATGACTCACTAATAAAGGAGTATAGATAAATTATGGTAGTAGAATATAATGATCGTGGCGAGTTAACAATGGGAGGTACAAGTCTTAAAACAATAGCACAAAGTTTCGGTACACCTACGATTGTTTATGATGAAGATCAAATCAGAACACAAATGCAAAGATTTCACTCTGCTTTTCAGAAAAGTGGATTGAACTATAACATTTCATATGCTTCTAAAGCATTTACCTGTCTACAAATGGTGAAATTAGTACAAGAAGAAGGTCTTGAACTTGATGTAGTATCTGAAGGAGAACTATATACAGCATTGGAGGCAGGTTTTGATCCGCAGCATATACATTTTCATGGTAACAACAAAACAAAACATGAGATACAGTATGCATTAGAAAGTAAAGTTGGTTACATCGTTATTGATGCATTAGAAGAAATAGAACTCATCGATAAGTATGCGAGTGAAACGGTTAATGTTGTATTACGTTTAAACCCTGGTGTTGAAGCACATACTCATGAATTTATTCAAACTGGTCAGGAAGATAGTAAATTTGGTCTGTCAATTAAACATGGGTTAGCAATACAAGCAGTTGAAAAAGTAAAAAACACTAAACATTTAAATTTAAAAGGCGTTCATTTTCATGTAGGGTCACAAATTGAAGGCACAGAAGCAATGATTGAAACTGCAAAAATAGTAATTCAATGGTTAAAAGAAAATGCTATAAGTGTTGAGTTGATTAACTTGGGTGGTGGATTCAGTATTAAATATGTTGAGGGTGATGTTAGTTTCCCTATCGAAACAGGTATTACTGAAATTACTGATGCAATTAAACAATTTTCAACTGAATTTGACTACCCTCTTCCTGAAATTGGAATAGAGCCTGGAAGATCCATAGTTGGAGAAGCTGGTATAACATTATATGAAGTTGGCACAATCAAAGAGATTCCCAATGTTAACAAATATGTATCGGTAGATGGTGGTATGAGTGATCATATCCGTACTGCGTTATATGATGCACAGTATGAAGCATTGTTAGTTAATAGAAATGAGCCTAAAGATGAGATTGTAACAATTGCAGGTAAACTTTGTGAGTCTGGGGATATAATAATTAAAGATGCCAAGTTACCTAGTACAGTTAAGCGTGGTGACTATCTAGCAGTATTATCAACTGGTGCCTATCATTATTCCATGGCTTCTAATTATAACCAAATGCAAAAACCATCAGTATTCTTTTTAAAAGATAGTAAAGCGAGAGAAGTTATAAAACGACAATCATTGCGACAATTAATCATAAATGATACAAAATAACTTGTTAGTGTTATAAAGAACCAATCATGTATAAAAGCTCTTTTTAAAGTACCCGATTTACGAGTATTCACTTTAAAAAGAGCTTTTTAAGTTACAATTTATTAATTTATATATTAAAAAAGAACCTTTAACAAGGTTCTTTTTATAGTCAATATTGCAATCTATATTATAGTTTTACAACGTTCGCAGCTTGAGGACCGCGGTCGCCTTCAACTACTTCAAATTCAACTGATTGACCTTCTTCTAATGATTTGTAACCTTCTTGGTTAATCGCTGAGAAGTGTACGAATACATCGTTTTCTCCTTCTACTTCGATAAAACCAAATCCTTTTTCAGCGTTAAACCATTTTACTGTACCTTGTTTCATAAATGTGAAACCTCCAAGACTAATATTCATTCAATATGCATTATTCGCATATTACAAAAAATACAATTTCACAGTGTAAATCTGTCTTACAATATTCTTTGCAATATGGAATAAAACAATTGCTTGACTCATATTATAAGCCATAATAGCTGAAAATGCAATGCAATTATGAAAAAACAATTTATTAAACAATCGGTAATTTATAATAAACTTCATTATTATTTAAAACAATATAACTATAAAAAATCTGTAAATCTTCATCACAATCTTCACAAAATCCTAATTCACAATTATTATAAAATGCATGAATATTGTATTTACCAACGAGGAAATTATCATAATGCTTTTTACTATTTTCAATGATTGATTGATAGTAATTTAGCATTTTCTCATAGTTTTCAAAATGATATTGTTCTACGATATGATCAGTCCAGTCACTAAATAACCACCAGCCTTCATAATCAGCTCGAATTTTTGCAACTGTCCACATGTAAATTACACCCTTTCACTTTCAACTTCATATTTTAACTTCGACAAATACATTTTTCGTTCATTATCAACATTATATTAAGTTTGATTTATTATGTTCATTTTGATTTATTTGCACGTATTAGCCATATGTAAGTAATGCATTAAAAAATACAGTTATTCAACGATACTCAAATGATATTGCAAAATAGCTATGTGTAATATTTTAACTGTATCATACACAAAATCAAGTTATCTGTTTCATACTTTTGACGGATAGACAATTGTTGTTCAGACAAAAATATTAGTTTTGTATGACAAAATTTCGTATAATGATAATAAGAGGTGATTATATGCAATGCAAACATATTAAAGTATTCGGTATAGTTCAAGGCGTTGGTTTTCGCTATTATACCGAGAAGATAGCAAGAAAATATAATGTTGTGGGTACTGTTCAAAATATATCTGATTATGTAGAAATATACGCCCAAAGTGATGAGGCATCACTAACTTCATTTATTAACGCTATCATTGAGGGTGCTTCACCTGCTTCTCAAGTTGAAGATTATGAAATTGAAGAAATAGAAACGAACCCATCATGGAAAAAATTTAGTACATTATAAAGGAAGATGAAGTTTGAGATATAATATTTCGCGAATTTATGGGACCATTATTGCTTTTCCAATAGCAGTTATCGCGTGGATTTCTAGTATATTTGCATTAGAATTAAATTTTATTTTTGATTTCCTTATTTCTGCAGTAGCGTTTATAGCATTCTACTTCCCTACTCAGCGTTTAACTTCTAGAAAATATTTAAATGAAATTGGCTTAACACGAAGAGATTATCATTTTGTAAATAGTCAATTAAATAATGCTCAAGACAAGATAAGAAGAATTTTAAAATCTTTTGTTAATGTGAGATCAATCAAAGATTTTAGACAAGTAAATGAAATATATAGATTATCTCGAGCTATTTACTTTGCTGTTAAACAACAACCTAGAATGTTTTTTAAAGTAGAAAGTTTTTTCTACTCTCATATTGATAATGCATTGAATCTCATTGAAGCTTATACGAGATTGGCAAAATCTCCAAAAAAATCTAAAGAAGAAAAGCAAAAGTTAGCACAAACTCGCATCACATTAGATGAAGTTAAACGAACTTTAGTAGCGGACTTAAAGAGAATTAATGAAGAAGATTATAGTCAATTAGATATAGAAATGGAATTAAATAAAATTGAACAAAAAAGGCATAAGTAAATTACATGAAGAAATGGAGTGAAATTAAATGGTAAGAGAACAAGACTTTTTAAATTCGCATCCATTGGATAAATATATTGATGAACAATCAGCAAATGAATCAGAAATTATCAACAGCTCAAAACAATTTACTCAAGATGATCAACAAAAAATTGATGAATTGAGTAAACAAATAAAACCAATGGATAATGATAGCTTATTAAATTACGGTACTACTGCACAATCTGATATGTCCCAATTCTCACACCGTATTCTTAATGAGGTAAAAACTACAGATGTCGGTCCTGTTGGGGAATCATTAAATGGATTGATGAGCAAACTTAAATCTGTAAACCCAGATGAGTTAAACCCAGAAAATCAATCGAAATTAAAACGTATTTTTAGACGAACAAAAGCATCAGTAAATGAAATTTTTTCAAAAATGCAATCTGTTGGTTCTCAAATTGATCGTATTTCTATTGAATTAGACAAACATAAAAATAATTTAAATAAAGATATAGGAATGCTAGATGAATTGTATAATTTAAATAAAGCGTATTTTGATGAATTAACACTGTATATTGAAGCGGCTAAAAGAAAGCAACAAATGCTACAGCAGGAAGATGTACCTAAATTAAACGCGCAAGCTAAATCTACAGGTAATCAAATGGATGTTCAAGCTGTATCAGATATGGAACAGTTTATAGATAGATTAGATAAACGCATTTATGACTTACAACTATCTAGACAAATTGCTATACAAACAGCACCTCAAATTCGAATGATTCAAAATGTAAACCATGCATTAGCAGAAAAGATTCAAAGTTCCATTTTAACGAGTATTCCTTTATGGAAAAATCAAATGTCAATTGCTTTGACGTTAATGAGACAACGCAATGCAGTTTCTGCACAGAAAGCAGTAACAGATACAACAAATAATTTGTTACTCAAGAATTCAGAACTATTAAAACAAAATGCAGTTGCTACAGCTACTGAAAATGAACGTGGTGTCGTTGATATTGAAACCTTAAAAACAACACAACAAGATATTATTGATACGATTGAACAAACACTTCAAATTCAAGAACAAGGTCGAAATAAACGTAGACAAGCAGAAACTGAATTAAACCAATTAGAAACAGAAATGAAGAATCAATTATTAGGTATGAAACAGCAAAAGTAACAAGAATTTAAAATATAAGTCCATCATAATAAGCCTGTAAATGAATGCTTTCCATGATTCATTTACAGGCTTTTTTCTTGAAAAGAATATTTTATTTTGTATGTTGTGGCATAGGCATAAATTGTAATCAATAAATCATATTTCTCACCAGTCATATGCTCAGTTTCGCATAATAAATCTACCCCAATATGCAGCAAACGTCAATTTCTATTGAAATTGACGTTTATTTATTAAAGAAGGATGTCTATATCTTAGCTATTTGATTATGCTATTCTTTTTCGTAAATAATAGTTTTTTGTTTTTTAAACAATGGCGCTACAATATATCCAATAATTGTAGTGATAACTGCAATAGGGAACCATTCTAATGAATAATCTTTCAATGGTAAATTATCAATAAGGCCTAATTTAATCCATCCTTGTGAATGTACCACACTAAGGATCGAAACAATAGAAACCACCGCTACAGGAATTTGTTGTGCAATTGGTTTTGTTGGAACAAAACGTGCAATTAATATGAGTAGTACTGAAGTGATAGCTACTGGATATACAATACTTAAAACTGGAACTGACATCGTAATCACTGAATTTAATCCTTGGTTTGCTAAAATAAAACTCACTAATGTAAAGATGATAACGTAAGCTTTGTATGAAATTTTTGGGAATATTCTATTGAAATACTCTGAAACAGATACAATCAATCCGCAAGCAGTAGTTAAACAAGCAAGTGCAACGATAATACCTAGCAAGTACTTCCCAAAAGCGCCAAATCCAGTGCTTGCCATTGTTGTTAGTAAATATGTGCCAATATTTTGATCATTAGCAATTAAACTTGCCACTTTCTCTTGCGGTACAGCCATGTGGTTACCTATAAATCCTAAAGAAATATAAATAAACATAAGTGCAACTGCAGCAATAATACCAGCCAATAGTGTTTGTCTGAAAATTTTATTAGCATGCGTGATACCAGTCGCTTTAACCGCGTTAACTACAATCATTGAAAAAGCAATGGCAGCAATAGCATCCATTGTTAAATAACCATTAGTAAATCCTTGAGAAAATCCTGCAAAATTAGAAGTGAAAGCTTCAGCTGCTTGACTATGTGAATTGCTACCATAATCAACAAACCCTTTGATAATCATCGCTAAAATAGTAATCAATAATAAAGGTGTTAACAATGAACCAATGCGATCTACCATTTTATTTGGATTGATACATAAATATAAAACTACTAAAAAGTAAATAATTGTAAATATAAACAATGCTAAACTGCTATTAGTATGGGCAATTGGTGTAATTGTCATTTCAAATGACGTTGATGCAGTACGTGGTATTGCAAAAAGTGGCCCTATTGTTAAATATATGATAATTAAGAATACAACAGAGAATTTTGGCGAAATTTTATTTAAAGAACCAATATAACCTTGTTTATCTAAAGCACCAACGACTACCCCTAATAATGGTAATCCTATACCTGTTAAAGCAAATGCTAATATAGAAGGCCAAAAGAATTGACCGCTATCTAAACCTAAATTTGGTGGAAATATAAGATTCCCTGCTCCGAAAAACATAGCGAACAGTGTAAACCCTATAATCCATGTATTTTTATTCATAAATCGTTCTCCTTCTTGCCTATAAAATAATATTTACTATTCTATCACGATTTATAAGAATGCGTCTATATAAATTTCTGAATATTTCAATTTATGTGTGATTTTATAAATAAATTACGTACTAAAAAGATTTTAATAATAATTTTTTTAGTAATGGTGCAAGGTGGCTTGGTAGATTTTCTACACCTTCAACGAAAATTGCATAGTTACCATAAATATTATGAATTGTTTCTTCAATGTCTTCTGTAATTGGATCTTGACTTAAAAATACATTAAAAACTTCAATACCCAATTTACGAGCTGTTTCCACTGCTTCATAAGTATCAAGAATACCATCTTGGCTATAATTATAAGCGGATGGCTCACCATCAGAGAATACAATTAGAAAACGCTGATTATGCGCTCTACGCATTAAACGTTCACTTCCAATTCTAATTGCCACACCGTCTCTATTATCATCTTGAGGTTCTAAGGCCATTATTCTAGGTCCTTCTCGTTTTATAGTTGATTGATCATAAGCTATAATTTCATCAATGATATTAGGTTGTTTTGTATCATCAGCATCAAATGCATCTTCATTAAATGCTAAAATTTCATGTTTTACGTTTAACGATTTTAACGTTTCATGAAATAAAACGACACCTTTGATTGTTTCAGACATTTTATCCTGCATACTTGCCGATGCATCCACTAACAATGTGAATGTTGCATCAAAAGTTTGGCTTAAATCTTGTTTTTTATAAAATAATTTATATTGATCATCAATAAACCAATTTAATAAATTTTTTTGTAATCGACCTTTGGTTAGATTTCGACGTTCATCTTGGTATTCTCTATCTATTGTTTTTTTGATAATTTGTATCAAATCTTTTGTTTCAAATTGTACTTCGTTTTCAACTTCGTGATATTCATTTTGATATTCAGGTCGTATTTCAGGTACGTTCCATTTAACATCAACGTTTGCATTTATGCCTTTTAATGCAAAAGTAGAATTATTGCCGATTGATCCGCCCTCATCACTTTCTATTTGGTTTGTGGAACCTTTACCTTTTTTTGTTTGCATATCTGTCATATCATCACCACTGTCACCTTCTCTAGCAGTGTCATTATCGCCAATAACATCACTATTTTCACCTTCATGAAGTTCCATTTCTAAATATGCACCACCTTGTGAAGCACTATCTTGATGATTGGATTCAATATCCTCGCTGACACTCTCTTCATCATGATCATTGTTTGAAGCATTATCAGTATTACTTGCATCTG
Source organism: Staphylococcus sp. FSL W8-0271 (assembly GCF_038006605.1). Lineage (NCBI taxonomy): Bacteria > Bacillati > Bacillota > Bacilli > Caryophanales > Staphylococcaceae > Staphylococcus > Staphylococcus sp. FSL W8-0271. The sequence continues at coordinate 1,434,630 of NZ_JBBOVM010000001.1, read as the reverse complement.
TTCGTTTTAAATCTTCAAAATTAAGTTCATGAATTGCTTCATATACTTTTTTAGGTAAATGATAATATTCATTTAGCATATCTTCGTTTAAGATATCATCAATTTGAAACATGATCCGTTCAGCTAAGTACATATTATCCTCAGAAGAATCATTATAGAAAAAATTAGGCAGGTATTGATACATATTTAACAGAATATCATCAATTTGTGGACCAATTTGAGGTACGTCGTAAAAGTTTTCAGTTAAAAACGAAGATTCCAAATATAAAAAGAGCAAATCTGTAAATGTTTTTTTTGTTTTATATACATTAATTTGAGTACGTGTATAGCTTAATCTAATTTCATTACGCATGTGAATTGCATCTTTGGTAGATGGTCGTTGCTTAACAATTTCGTTTAATATTCTTTTATCTTCTAGTAATTTAAACAGCTGTTGGAAAAATTTTGGATGCTTAAACGTATCATTGTGAATGACTTTGTTGACTACTGTTTCATCCATCAATTGGTAGCCATAAGCTGCGAGCATAACATCTGTTTTAAGCCCTGTTGTTTCAATATCTTTTTTTCTATGTGACCAAAAAGAACTCGTTATTAACATATTATTGATTGGATCGTAATATGGGAATTTTTGAATTTTAACTTGTGTTTGTTCATTTTTAAGTAATAATCGAGCTAAATCTTGCAGCATCATCACTTGCTTTGCATCCAGCTGTTCATCATTAAATAATATAAAACGATCGCTCATAAATATCCCTCACTAAAAATTTAATTCTACCGCATTTAATATCGCTTGTTGCTCACGTTCGTCCTCTAATTTATCAATAATTGTACGTTTGATGGCACGTTCTATAGGCATCACGGTAGCCAAATCACTTAAATCGATTAAAGCACGTATGCTCGCTGCTTCTTCAGATATTTGACCTTGTTTTGTCATTGTTCGTAAATCTTCATTAAAATTGATGATTTTTTGTATTGTCGTATCATCTGCTAATTGGCTTTGATCTTTAATCACATCACTTAATATATCCCCATCAATATAATCTACTTGAATGACTATAAAACGGTTTTTTAGTGCTTCGTTCATCGGTAATGTTCCAATATAGCCCTCATTTATTGCAGCGATAACATTAAATCCTGGAGCAGCATTAATCACTTCGCCAGTGAATGGATTTGTTAATTTTCTGCGGTAATCTAATACACCGTTTAAAATTGGTAATGTTTCTGGTTTTGCCATGTTGATTTCGTCGATATAAAGAATATGGCCTTCTTTCATCGCTTTGATTACTGGTCCATCAATAAATACAATTTCTTGAGTACCGTTTTCATTTGTCTGTATAGTTTTAAAACCTAATAAACTTTCAGCATCTAAATCTACTGAACAATTGACTTGATGCATTGGTCGCTGTATTGTTTCACTTAAAGTCTCAGCTAGCTTTGTTTTTCCTGAGCCCGTTGGTCCTTTTAATAAAATGTTTTTATTTAATGCCATCAATGATTTTGCATCATCAAATACTGTTTCATCTTTATTAATATATTGTGATTTCGCCATTGTTTCTTACTCCTTTAAAATTAAAATAAGTTATAAAAAATCCATATCATTAAAAATAGACCGGGGCTTGAATAATGTTTGATATTATAGCCCTAGTCTTATTAATTTAAGCAATATTTAAAGTGCACATTTTCAATAGTGCATGTGTCATACTGTAAATTATACCTCTTTAAAGTAGGTTTTAAAGTAGCCACCAACAAGTCCAGAGTTGTCGATGATTTGATAATATTCTTCAGTTTCATTTATTACATCATATTGTTGTCCCACAGTTAACATATCAGAGACTGTGAACTTTTGTGCATCTGTATGTGTAACTTCTACTTTTTTAATGGGTGTATGATCTTTCCAAGTTTCGTGTAACATTTCTAAAAATCCTCTCTTTTTTATTATGAAGTTTCTAAGGTTAAAATGAATGTAATACCACTTTTTTCAGTGATTCTTAATGATCTTTCGCCTTCTTGATCTAACGTTTGATAAGGTATTCCTATGGATTCAAGTTCTTCAATAGTCTTTTGAAATTGTGATTTAGATTCTATTCCGAATTCAATTTGTTCTAATATACCATGTTCTGGCATTAAAATTTCCTCGTTTGAAGCGTAAACATGTAGCTCACCACCCAAACCACCATCACCTATACGAAAAACTTGTATTTTAAAATCAGCATGTTCACTAGGCGTATATTCTGCAAAATGTTCTAGGCCAAATACTCTAGTTAAAATAGATTGTGTGAGTACAATATCATTAACTTTTAAGATTACAGGTCCTAGCCCTTGAATCTGATGTAATGGGTTTACATTACTTTCGAATGTAGGTATACCTAATGGGGTGCCAGAGTTATGTTCATTGGAATAAATATTAAATGTTTGACCATTTTGATCTTGGAAATTGAAGTATTTATGGCCATTTAAATCTGTAGGTGAACTGAAAGAAATTTGATGTTGTTTTAAAATAGATTGATATTCTTCAATTCCTTCATCACTTGGAACCCTCAATCCGATATTTTCAATATGGTTGTTATTGTTAATATAGTTTGGTACTTCTACAAAATGTATACGTGTACCTGAATTTAATTCAGCATCACCAAAACGTAAAGCTTGTCCTTTATCTGCCACATTTAATCCAAGTATGTTTGAGAATAACTCTTTGGTTTTACTTAAATCATTTGTCCCTGTAGTAACACTTCTAAGACCATTCATTATATTAACCCCTCTATTCATATCTTTTCAATACATTATAACTTATTTTTCATGTTATTTGTATGATGAAGTATCTGATTGTGATTGTATTTACAAAATTGTAATTTTTAAACATTGGAGGATTAGCAGAAATGTATTAATATAGGTATATAATAGGAATAATTATTTTATATGTTCAAATATTTATTTTAGTTACTAGAGGAGGTTGTATATATGATTGGTACATGGATTTTATTTGGTGTCACAGTACTTATTGCAGTTTATTCAGGTATTACTTTCTTTTCCAATATAAATAACAAAGCAAAACAGCAAAAAGCAAGCAAAGAAAGTATAAAGAAAAATAATATTTACGGCATTGTTTTTCTAGTGTTTTTAATTCTTGCAATTATTGAACTGTTTGTATTTATTGCTTAAATAAAACGTTTTAAAATAGTCAAGAATATAAATGACAATAACGGTTGAAATCGTAAATTTCAAATAAATAAAGGACGCATCCATTTACTACGGATGCGTCCTTTATTTTGAACATGAGATTAATATCTCTACTCTATTTTTCATCTAGTTTTTGATAAATCATTTGTACTACCCCACTTTTATAAACATGTGTGTCACACAAAGCTATGTTTACACGATTTTGAATATGTTCAAAAAGTGGTTTGCCAGAACCTAAAATGACTGGGTGGATTGAAAGTCTATATTCGTCAATTAGGTTAAGGTTTATAAAAGTTGTAATAATTTTTGAGCCGCCATAGAGCCAAATATCTTTATTGCTATGCTCTTTAATTTTAAAAACCATTCCACTGATGTCGTCACTATTAATATATTTTGTTCGATCTTTATCGTTATAATGTTGGTTAGTAAACACGAATTTATGCTTGCTATGAATTTGGTCCCACATCGTTTTATCCCCAAATTGATCGTCCTTTAAATTTGGCATAAATTCGCCCCATAAATCATAACTTTTCCTACCATATATAATGGTATCAATTTGATCTAAAAAATGATTGAAGTTCATTTCTTCATCCATGATGCACCAATCAACTTCTCCATTCGGTCCTTCTATATATCCATCCAATGAAATCGCTAAATCTAAGATAACTTTATTTGTAGGCATCGTGATTACTCCTTAATTTGGTAATGTTTATTATAGTTTATAAAATTACTATTTACAATAAATCAAAGGATAATAAAACCGGACAGAAATCAATATCAAAAGATTTCTATCCGGTTCATTAATTAAATTGAATAAGTATGCTTTTAATCGCTAATGGCCATGTTCCACAATAAATCAAAATTTAATTTGTATGTTAAACACTAGTAAAATGAATTGTCTCATTTGTTTGTGAAGATTTTTGTATCGCATCAATGATTGCAATAGACGGTAATGCGTCATTTACGTGTACATAATTTTGGGTATTTTCATAAATTGATTCGTAGAATTGATTTATGAGTGTCCCATGGCTTGGTCCATAATACGATTTTGTACCTGGTAGCTTTTTATCCTCAATAATATGGATTTTGTAACCTTCTTTATTGACACGTGTAAGTATATTATCTTTAATTGTAAACTTTTCATTTTTAAAAATGACTTGAAGCTCAATACTTGAATTTCCAAAATTAGCATTAGTTGCAAAAAACATACCATTTGCTCCATTTTTAAATTTTATATGAGCAGAAGCAGTATCTTCTACTTCGATATGATAATCTAACAACTGTGATACATTGCCTTTAAGTGTATCAACAGGACCGCAAAGTAATTGTATTAAATCCAACGTGTGAATGGCTTGGTTAATTAATACGCCTCCTCCAGCGGTATCTAATTTACCGCGCCATGGTTTATCAGTATAATATGATTTGGGTCTGAACCAAGTAACGATTCCTTTTATACCAATAATGTCACCAAATTTGTTGCTTTTTACTATTTGTTGTAAAGTTTGAAATGTATCATTGAATCTATTTTGAAAACACACACATATTTTAGTATCTGGATTTTTTTGTTCTAATTGTATTAATTTTAATCCTTCTTTAGCATTGATTGATAAAGGTTTTTCTTGCAAAACATGTATACCTTTTTCTACACAGGCAGCAGTCACAGATACATGCAAATGATGCGGCAAGCATATATGTACACAATCTAGCTCTACTTCCTCCAACATATCTTCAAAATCTGTAAAAAAAAGAGCGTTGGGTACTTTAGCTTGCAAGGCTTTATCTATATCACATGCAGCAACTAATTTTACATTGGAATTTGTCTCTATCGTGTTTAGATGTATTGCTGAAATATCACCTAGTCCTATAATTCCAATTTTCAACATATTACCAGCTCCGATTTTAAACTTTTTTAATGTGCTTCGTTTTGAATTTGTTTATTTAATGCATCCTTAAATTCTGAAGGATTTACTGGAACTGTTACTTCTTTACCTGTCCAACTTGATAAATAAATAGCGTTTACTAGATTCACGCCGTTTATACCATCTTTTCCAGGTGCAATTAGAGGCGTACCGTCAATGATATTAGCAGCGAAATTTTCTAATACATTCATATGTTGTTCACCCCATACACTTTCAAATTCAAATGTTTCTTGTTCATAAATATTTTCTAAACCATTGCCTTTAAAAATTTCAGCTGCTTCTTTCCAAGACATATTTCGATTCATTTGTGTCTCGGATGCTTTCAAACGTGTCAATGTTATTGTTTTACTATCTTCAACTAATATTTTCCCTTTATCACCTGTGATTTCTAAACGGTCGGTGCCAATGATGTCATGGGTACATGTAATGAACACACCTGTCGCACCATTTCCATAATCTAGTATGGTTGTAACATCATCATCAACTGCTAAATCACGCTGATAGCCATATTTAATATTTGAAAACACAGATTTTGGCATACCACATAGCCACTGTAATAAATCACTTTGGTGTGGTGCTTGGTTTACTAAAACGCCTCCACCTTCTTCTGACCAAGTTGCTCTCCATGAACTTTGATCATAGTAAGCTTGAGGACGCCACCAAGTAGTAATAATCCAATTCGTGCGACGAATATTTCCTATTTCACCGGCGTCAATGAGTGATTTTACTTTTTGATAAAGTGGATTTGTGCGTTGATTAAAGAATATAGCAAATGTTAAGTGTGGTTTGGATACTGCTAATTCACTTATTTCTTTTACTTTGTCAGCATAAATATCAGCCGGCTTTTCAAGTAAAGCGTGAATATCTCGTTTTAAGGCTTCTTTACCTATATCAGTATGCAGATAATGAGGAACGGTTGTGACAATTGCATCAACATCCCCACTTTCTAGCATAGCGATATAATCATTATAAAATGGTACATTAGGGTACTTTTTTTCTACTTCACTTTTCTTTTCAGTATCGATGTCACAAATCGCACCAATTTCGATTTGTGGTATTTTACCAGCTTTAATAAATTCAGCATACGTACTACCTTGAGCGCCAAAACCAATAATGCCTAAACGAATTTTTTTCATTGTGTACTCTCCTTTTTATTGATATTAGATAATATTTTTAAAAGTGCTTCATATTGCATTTTGTATCCTTCTGCGCCATCTTTTGCAGCAGAATTTTGAATTGTTTCAGTTGAATGTTCTAATTCTAAGTCTTTAATAGCATCAAAAACCACAAGGTGAGGTTCAAGTGTTAAGAAACCTTGATAACCTGATTCAAAAAATTGTGTTAAGATACTTTCAATCTGACCATCACCTGTACCACAAAGTACATTAAAATTATCTTTATATACTGCATCTTTAATGTGTATATACGCTATGTCGTCTGAAAGTAAGTCATAACAGTCTTGTGTATCTTCTCCACATTGGACAAAGTTCGCAAAATCAAATATCGCCTTGAAATATGGAGAGTTTACTTCATCAAGAATAAGTTTACATCGGCGAGCAATATCACCGAAAATATCTTTTTCATTTTCATGTAACAGTATAATATTGTATTGCTCAGCGATTTTTGCAAATTCTTTTAATTTTGAAATCACAATACCTTTATAAGCATCAAAATTGTCCTCTTTAGGAATGTAAAAACTAAATATTCTAATATACTGACAATTGAGCAATTGACTTATTTCACATAATGTTTTGAGTGTTGCTAATTGTTTTTTGAATGCATCTTCATCGTTTATATAAATTTTACCTATTGGTGAACCTATAGAAGAAACGTCAATATCCCATTGCTTTAAGCGAGGAAGTACATCTTTCTTAATCATTTCTACTGAGTGATCGCCAATGTTTTTATCATTAATACCACGCAAGGAAATATAGCTCATTCCTAACTCATTTACCGTTTTTAACTGTGTCTGAAAATCTGAAGCGATTTCATCTGAAAATCCAGAGATCTCAATATTTTTAAGCATCGTATCAACATCCTTATTATTTTTGGTAGCACTTACTTATTCGGTGATAAATAAGCACATATTTCTTATTTAAAAGCATATGTTAAAACCAAGATTTATAACCTAAATCATATAAATGGTTACGGCTAATTGTTAAACAATCATATGGATCTTCGCCGTATAGTTCGTCTTGTTCAACAAAGAAATATTCGCTGCCACTCTCACGTCCAATTTCAATAATATCTTTAAGCGGTAAAGTACCTTTTCCTAATTCAGCAAATTGAGTAATCATATGCAACATATAATATAATTTTTCATGACCTTCACCAGGATATTGCGACATATCTATTTCGCCTACACGATAATCTTTAAGATGTATAGCACGAATACGATTCGCATATTTTGGTATGACCTCTATGGGATTCAGCCCTGCTCTCCAAATCCAATGTATATCTAACTCGAAACCTAAATAATGAGTATTGTCTCTCATTAAATCAAGCATAAACTGTCCATTGTATTGAACAAATTCTAAATTATGCGCATGATAGTATAAATCTATTCCTTCTTCTTTAAGCTTTTTAGCATAAGTTTCACAGATTTCAGCAAATTGTAAGGTGCTTTCTTTAGAGCCCATATAGTTAATTGGTAACATACCTATTCTCAATATAGAACAGTTTACAGCTTTACAGTCTGCTACAATTTTATCGAAATCATTTTGCAAAGTATCTCCAGGATATTTTTGTTTAGCAGATATATCCTCTACACCACAGGACATTGCTGCAATATTCATACCGAAATCATTAATGGCTTGTTGCATTTCTTCAATGTTTTGTGAATTCATGTCGATTTGAGAAATCTCGACCGCATTATAACCTAAATCGCTGACTTTCTTCAGTACGTTATATAATCCTTCTTCTTGTACTTTTTGTTTGAGCATCATCATTTGAACGCCAATTTGTGTAGATGTCATATTCATTCTTCCTTTCAAAAATAATTATATTTTAGTGTTATAATATAATTATAATTTGAGGGAAAATTAACAACATTGTAAATCATGGGAAAAAGTATGTTTTTTGAGCAGGAGGGATATGTTCATGAAAAATAGAGAAGAATTTGTCCATCAATTTGATACAATTTCATTACCTTTTGAAGGTAAATACGCCGCATGGCACAGAATAAGTGATGGCCATTTTGGAAATGAATTACACTATCATGATCATTATGAAATATTTTTTTCATTATCTGGAAATTTACGTTATACCATAGAAGGTCAATCTTTTAATTTAGAGGTTGGATCAATGCTTATTATTCCACCGTATGAATTTCATCGTTTGGATGAACAAATGGATGGGCATGCAGAGCGTATTGGATTGAGGTTTGATGCCAAAATATTAAATGAACTTTCTGTAGAAAATTGTGATTTGAGCGTGTGTTTTGATAAATATTCATCTAAATTTAAATATCTATTGGAGTTATCGGAATATCAAAAAAGAGAATTATATTATTTGTTACAAGGTCTAATTAATGAACAAGACAATCAAGCTTTTGGTAAAGATTTAGCAGCTAGATCTTTACTGACACAGTTTTTAATCATACTTAATAGAACAGCAATAGAAAATAAAGGTATCGTTGATTATAGTGATGACCCATCTAGTCACTTAGTTAGACAGGTATTAGATTATATGGAATTGCATTACAGTGAAGATATTTCATTAGAGCAACTTGAAAATAAGTTCTTTGTAAGTCGACATAAAATAACACAACAATTCACAAAACTGGTTGGTTATCCACCTTATCGTTATTTACTAAATTTACGTTTACGAAATGCGCAAAGATTATTAAAAAAAGGAGAAAATCCACAACAAGTAGCAACGAATTGTGGTTTTACTGATTATTCGAATTTTTACAGAAGATTTAAAACATCATATGGTTGTAGTCCGCGCGAATTTTTACAGCAATATGATAATCATTAACGTAAAATTATCTTATTACTAATGCATTAAAATATTCAGAGCAACATAAACTAATAAACCAGCCATGACAAAATTAAATAAGCGCTCATGTGTTGCTATAAATGATTTAAATAAGGTGCCTAAAACACCCCAACTCAAAGTGCCAAAAAATCCAATAACAGCCAATAAAATAATAAATGGTAATTGTTCTAGCCAATGTGTATAAACTGGTGTAATAAAAGTGGAAATCACTGTTAAAGCATAAATGATTCCTTTAGGATTAATGAATTGTAGCATTACACCAGATTTCAAACCACTTAGCTTGTGATTAAAAGTTTGTTTCGTCCTATAAATAGAACTCATGGAAATTTTAAAAGCTAAATAAAGTAAATATATAAATGCAAATATTTTCATCAATAATTCAATTTTAGGGAAAACAGCATGCATTGTTGTGTTAAATATATTAGATAGTAATAATAAAAATAGGAAACCTAATCCTACACCAATTGAAAATCGCAAACTACTTTTGAAATTAAAATTTTGAGAAAAAAATAATGCCATAATATTATTTGGTCCAGGTGTGAAGCTTGCTACAACGGCATATATAAGCATAGATATTGTTAACATTGTAAGCCCCCCCCCTATTCTCAAAAAACATTATAACGTCTGAAATTACGTTATAATGTTCGGACTTTAAAGTATATGCTTTGTACGTTATATTGTAAATAGAGGTGTAAAATTGATGAGAGAAATAAATGATATTATTGCTGAAAATTTAAAATTATATAGAAAACAAAATGGATATTCGTTAGAACAATTATCTGAAGCCACTGGTGTAAGTAAAACAATGTTGGGACAAATAGAACGTAAGATATCTATTCCATCTATCACTACATTATGGAAGATAGCAAATGGTTTAAAAATATCTTTTACAGAATTAACACAAGAAAATGGTAATGTTATACAGAAAATAAATTTAAATGAAATACAACGTTTAAACTCAGAAGATAATAAATACAAAGTATATCCTCTCTTTAAGTTTGATATTGAAAAGAAATTTGAAAGCTATATGGTTATTATTGAAGATGAAGGACGAATGAATGGATCACCCCATGGATCAAATACTATGGAATATATCACAGTTTATGAAGGTACCTTAACACTTATATTAGATGGGGAAACTTTTGTTATTCATAAAAATGAAGCTATTAAATTTAATGGAAATATGTTCCATCAATATATAAATCAACACGACGTAGCTGTACGATTACATATGACTATTCATTATTAATATGTAATAACATAAATTGATTGAAATGACTGTTTTTATAACTTTTCATGTTTGATAATATGGATATGTTTAATTTGTTGAATTTAGGGAGGACAATATTATGGGCAATCCTCAAATGAAAGATTTAAAACCACTTGAAATAATATTGTTAATAATAGCTACAATATTATTTGTTTTTCATATTTTCATAAGCTTTAATATCATTCATGTATCTGTTCGATTATCTATTTTAAGTCTAAGTTTATCTATTTTTATTTTGAGTTATATATTTTTAAAACAAAATTCTAGTGTCACTGGCTACATCTGCTTAACTTGTGCTTTATTATTAGTAATATTATCCTTCATATAAAACAAAAGTACCTAAATTATTTGGGTGTTTTAAGAAATAAGACAAGTCTTTCGCTTTAATTTGCGAAGGATTTGTTTATTTTCTATTTATATAGTTATTTCAAAAATAGTAGTAGTCTTTCAGACCATAACTTGTACTTTTACTAGTTGCATTACGATTTTTTAATATTCATAGTAACACAAATTAGCGTGGTATCCATAGAAACTTTGTCAAGTCCTCTATATCACGCTCATCGCATACTATGCTGTTCTTTTGCATCACGCAATCTTCTCTCTGTTGTTTGACTTCGCATTTTATATTGATTTTTTCTGTGTCCACAAATCTTCAATTTTCAACTATATCTAAATCACCTTAGACATATTGAATCATTAGATATATTAAGATACACTTTCAACTTCAGGACAAATATAAATATCATAATGTTCATCGTAGATGAAATATTATGTTCTGAAAAAATATTTTTTTCTTTAGGTATCGCATATGGTATTGGCAGTGATTTATGTCGACTCCTGCGGGAATAGCACTAGCCGAAGACTACAGGTTAAGGAAGTGCCAGCGGAAAGCGTGCATAAAAGAAACTGCCGACAAAGTCGGAGGCTTTGTCGACAGGCTGAATGCACCTAAATTATAGGTGCTTTTGTTTTATATTCAAATTTTACAATGACTTACACCAATAAAATTATACTAAAGCGCGCATTTGAATTTTATTAAAAAATGCATAAATACATAAAAATACAACGACGCTGAACGCCGTTGTATTAGGGTTAGTAAACTATTTTGTGTTGTGGATTAAGATTCTAATAGTAAATCTTCAGGATTTTCAATTAATTCTTTAATAGTTTTTAAGAAACCTACTGCTTCTTTACCATCGATGATTCTGTGATCATAACTTAACGCAATGTACATCATCGGACGGTTTTCAATTGTATCTGCATCGATAGCAATTGGACGTGTAATAATAGAGTGCATACCTAAAATCGCAGCTTGGCTACCATTAATAATAGGTGTAGACATCATTGAACCAAAGATACCGCCATTGGTAATAGTAAACGAACCATTTACCATGTCATCTAAACCTAATTTTTTATCACGCGCTTTGATAGCTAAATTAGCGATTTCATCTTCAATTTCGGCAAAGTTTTTCTTATCACAATCTCTTACAAATGGTACTAGTAAACCATCATCTGTAGATACTGCAACCCCGATGTCATAGTATTGTTTAGTAATCATGTCTTCACCATCAATTTCAGCGTTTACTTCAGGGTATTTTTTCAAAGCTGCTACTGATGCTTTTGTAAAGAATGACATAAATCCGAGTTTTGTGCCATCATGATCTTTAATGAACTGTTCTTTTTTACGTTTACGTAGGTTCATCACATTTGTCATGTCTACTTCATTAAATGTTGTTAACATCGCTGTATTATTAGATACTTCTAATAATTTTTTAGAAGCTGTTTTCTTACGGCGAGACATTTTTTCTCTGATAACTGGTTTTGTTGGATTTTGTTGAGCTGCTTGTTTTTTAGGTTCTTCTTTTGTTGATGATTGTGCAGCTTGTTCATTTTTATTATTTTGTGTTTGATCAACATGTTCTTTTCTAACAACGTCATTTGATTGTGTTGTTACTTCTGATAAGTCAATGCCTTTTTCACGTGCATATTTACGTGCAGATGGTGTCGCATTCACACGTTGTCCTTTATCTTGCGAATCGTCAGTAGCGCTATCATTATCCTTTTGAGATGCTGATTCTGATTGTGATTGCTCTGATTCTTTCTTATTATCAGATGCTTGTGATTCAGAATTGTCTTGTTTTGGTGCTTCTGAATTATTATTGCCACTTCCTTCGCCTACAACAGCGATAGATTGACCAACTTCTACAGTATCACCTTCATTTGCAAGTAATTCTTGCAATACGCCAGCTTCTTCAGAAACAACTTCGACGTTTACTTTGTCTGTTTCTAATTCAAGGATAGCTTCACCTTTATCTACACTATCACCGACTTGTTTTAACCATTCTGCAATGGTACCTTCTGTAATGGATTCTGCTAATTCTGGAACTTTTACCTCTGGCATGCTTAACTTCCCCCTAGTTAAATTTTGTGCTTTGTTCGATTATCATATTTTGAACAAGTTTGTGTATTTCTCCATCACCTTCAGCAGGAGCTGAACGTTGAATACGGCCATGATAACTTAAATCATATTTATCAGTTGTTAATTCTTTTAGATATGGATAAACAAACGACCAAGCGCCTTGGTTCTTAGGTTCTTCTTGTACCCAAGCTACATTTTCTAAATTAGGTAGTTCATTTAGTAATGTTTCAATTTCTTCAGCTGGGAATGGATACAATCTTTCCACGGCAACTAATAAAATTGAATTGTTTGGATTTTTTGCTAAATATTCTTTTAAATCAATAAACATTTTACCTGAAGCTAGGATAACTTTTTTAATAGCATCCTTATCGTGTTCTTCTGGTAAAATTGGTTCAAATTTTCCAGATGTAAATTTATCGATTGGATCAGCAACCGTTTTATTACGTAAGAGACTCTTAGGAGACATTACCACTAGTGGTCTCATTGATTGTGTACCTAAGCTAGCAGCTTGAGCTCTCAGTAAATGGAAGTAGTTGCTTGAGCTTGATAAGTTAACTACTGTAGCGTTATTTTCTCCAGCTAATTGTAAAAATCTTTCTAGACGTGCCGAAGAATGTTCAGGGCCTTGCCCCTCAAATGAATGAGGTAAGAATAGTGTTAAACCTGAACGTTCGCCCCACTTGGCTCTAGCACTAAATAAGAAGTTGTCGAATATCATTTGAGCCATATTAGAAAAATCTCCATATTGTGCTTCCCAAATTGTCATGCAGTCTTTATTTTGCACATTATAACCATATTCAAAACCAACAACCGCTGCTTCTGATAGTGGTGAGTTACGCACTTCAAAAGTTGCCTTTTGTCCTGGGACATTGTGCAGTGGGATATATTCTTCACCTGAATCAGGATCGTGAAGTACGGCGTGACGGTGACTGAATGTACCACGTTCACTATCTTGTCCAGTTAGACGAATAGGTGTACCTTTTTGAGTGATTGTTGCGAAGGCTAATTGTTCTGCTTGAGCCCAATCAACTAATCCGTCTTCACTCTCAAAAGGTTCTCTTCTTTTCTCTAAGACTTTATTTAATTTTTTTAGAACATTAAAGTTAGATGGATATGATAGCATTGCATCATTAATTTCTTTAAGTTGTTCATAACTTACATCCACATCGACACTTTGGAGTGGTTCTGCAAGACTATCTGGTTTTTGCATATCAGGATTATCCATCTTGTCGTTTTTATCTATTTCATCATGAGCGGCACGGAGTTCTTTTTGAACTTCATCAAAGATTTGATTCATTTGATCTTCAGAAATAATATTATCTTGAACTAATTGATGACCATAAAGTACATCAACAGGGTCATGTTTTCGAATATTGTGGTATGGTAACGGATTGGTAATGGATGGTTCATCCATCTCATTGTGTCCATATCGACGATATCCAACCAAATCAATGACAACATCTTTATGAAATTCTTTTCTAAACGCCATAGCAATTTCAATTGCCTCAATAGTTGCTTCAACATTATCTGCATTAACATGCATGATAGGTACATCGTAACCCTTTGCAACATCAGATGAATACGTTGTGGAACGACCATCTTCTGGCTCAGTTGTGAAGCCAATTCTATTATTAGTGATGATGTGAAGTGTACCGCCTGTTGAATAGCCATCTAAATTTTCCAAATTCATGGCTTCGAAGTTAATACCTTGCCCTGGGTACGCAGCATCACCATGTATTAATATCGGCATAGATTTATGGAAATCAGTGTGAACAGCTCCAGATTTATCAGTATCATCTTGATTTGCACGTGTTTTACCTAAAACAACTGGTGCAACTATTTCAAGGTGACTTGGGTTATTCGCAAGAGAAATACGTTGTTCACTGCCATATGAATTTGTAGTTTTGACACCACCTAGATGGTATTTCACATCTCCTGACCAACCTGAAGTTAATTCTAAACTGCCATCTTTCGGTAGGAATTTCATTGGATCAGTATGCATGAATTCTGAGATCATCATTTGATACGGTTTTTCTAACACATGTGTGAGTACATTTAATCTACCACGGTGGGCCATACCGATTTGTATGTTTTGAATGCCTTCATCACTAGCAAGTCTTAATGTCTGTTGTAACATAGGAACTAGTGTATCTACACCTTCTATGGAGAAACGTTTTGCGCCCACAAAATTTTTGTGTAAATATTTTTCGAAGCCTTCTACATGTGCTAAGTTTTTAAATAATTCAATCTTTTGATTATCGTTTAATGTTGCTTTGTATGGTGTTTCTATTCTACGTTTTAACCATACTCGTTCCCTATTGTTATTGATATGTGTATATTCAAATGCAATAGGGCCTTTATAACGTTTTTCCATACGAACAATAGCTTCATAAGCATTATCGTAAATATCTTTAAAGTGTTCAGATACGATACCTGCTGAAATTGATTCTAATGTTTCTCTATCCAAATTAAAATCTTCAATATTTAATTTAGGAAGATTTTCTCTTACAGGTTTGTTAACTGGATAAATATCTGCCAATAAATGCCCATATTGACGTATGTTATCTATGAGACGCATAACACGTTTAATCGTGCTATCAGCTTTAGTCGCAGTTTGTTGACCTTCAGATGTATTTGTTGCGATGTTTGCTTCACCGTTTTTGATTGTACTAAATAGGACTTGTAAATCTTCAGGGACTGAAGCTGGATCATTCAAATACAAATCATATAAATCTAAAATGTATCCAAGATTTGCCCCGAAATTTACAGGTGCCTGGGTAACCTGACTTTCGTTGCTCATATTACACCCTCCACAAAATAGTTAAAACGCTTACAAATCAATAATAGCATTAAATATAACCAAATTAAAGTGTCAATAACTAGTTATATGAAAAAAGCAGAACCTGATTTTATTTGGCTCTGCTAATTGTATTTTCATTTTATAGCGTAACATATTTTCCGTCGAATTAGTAACCGGTTTAAAATCAAAATGTGATTTTAAATGTCGTGTATTTTCCTACTTCACTTTCTACATGAATCGTCCCATGATTTAATTCAATGATTTTTTTAGCAATCGATAAACCTAAACCGTTTCCTCCTAATTTTCTAGAACGAGATTTATCTACTCTATAGAATCTATCGAAAATAAAATCTATATCTTCTTTTGGAATACCAACACCGTGGTCAGTGATTTCTATTGATATTTGTTTGTTTCGCAGATTTGTCTGAATTTGAATATATTTATTAACTTGATCATATTTCATAGCATTATCAATGAAGATAACTAATACTTGTTCGAATTGATAACGATCTATTTTTATATTAAGCGGTTTATGATACGGTTCAAATTCAAAAATATAATCTTGATGTAGCTGTTTTAAAGATTTAATTCTAGAAGTTATCTCTTGATTAATTTCTACGCTTTCTGTTTCGTTTTCTTTACTGTTGTTATTATCTTTTGTTAATAATAATAATTCTTCAACTAATTTTGTAATTCTAGTCATCTCTTCTAAGGATATATCGAGAGATTCTTCAAGAATTGCTGCATCTTTTTTACCCCAACGCTGTATCAAATTCAAGTGTCCTTGAATAATTTGTAATGGTGTTCGTAGTTCATGAGAAGCATCTTCAACAAATTGTCGCTGTTGATTAAACGACTCTTCCAATTGAAACATCATTTCATTAAAGGTAACAATTAAATTATCTGTTTCTTCATAATTTGTAACTAGATCAACTTTTTCTTGGAAACCATCACGACGAATTTGCTGCATTTTATTAGACATTAAGATTAAAGGTTTTGTAATTTGTGCAGAAAAGAAGTAACTTACCATTGCAGTGATAAAAGTAGCAATAATGCCAAATATGAGTGCAATAAAATATAGCGAATTAACAAGTGCATTATAATTTTCTAAAGAATGAATGATTACACTATATCCTTTAAAGTGTTGCGTATTAATTCGATTTGTAATAATTAAATAATCGTTGTCATGATACTTTTTTATCAAAGCAGTATTGATTTCTTTTGGTTTGAAATTGGGTGAATAAACGATATTGTTATCATTTGAAGTTTCTATTTGTTTTTCACCTTTTTTATCAAAAAGAATCACTTTTTGAAAATTACCTAACGATGCATTTAAATCTAATGGCGTAATATCATTCAATTGTTTCGTTTCGAATAGTTGAACGATATCAGATGAACTTCTTTCTGCTTCGCTAAGTTCATTGTGACGTAATGCATTACTTAGAAAGAATATAATAATTAAACTAAATATAAAAATTGTTGAAAATGTAATGGTTGTTGTGATAATCATCCACTTGGTTTTTAGTTTACGCTGTTTCATTTTCTAACCACATACCCCACACCACGTACAGTTTCGATAATTTTATCTTTGCCATATGGTTTTAGCTTATTTCTTAAATAGCGTATATATACATCAACAACATTTGTTTCAACTTCTGAATCATATCCCCACACATCTGCGATAATTTGCTCTCGCTGTAATACATGATTACGATTTTCAGCCAATAAGGTCAATAAATCATATTCTGTTTTCGTCAAATCTAATGTATTACCATCTACAGTGACTTTAAAGCCATCTTTATCTATAATAATGCCTTGCATGTCTATGATGTTTTTTTGTGGCTGTCTACGCAACATTGCCCTAATTCTTGCTAATAATTCTTCAATATCAAATGGTTTTACTATATAATCATCTGCCCCATAATCTAATCCTGCTACTTTATCGTAAGTGTCACTTTTAGCTGTGATAATAATTATAGGAGTGGCTTTATTTTGTCTTACTTGTCTACAAATTTCTAAACCATTAATATTAGGTAACATCAAGTCTAACAAAATTAAATCGTAATCATTGGTTAAAGCTTTTTCTAACCCAGGTTTGCCATCATATTCAATATCTACTACATAATTTTCGTGTTCTAATTCTAGTTCAATGAAACGAGCAAGATTTTGTTCATCTTCAACAATTAAAATTTTTGTCATTGCTTACACCTCAAAATATATAATATATGAAATAACTGTTTATAGAAAGTAACAGGGTATTAAAAATGCAATAAGATAGTGAATATAATTAAGTGTAACAATGTTGAAATAAAAGATTAGAAAAATTTTTAAAATCTAATTGACAATTATTCTCAGTATTGTATAATGTAATTGAAAATGATTATCAATACTACATAGACATTCCCCCCACACATATTTGTTTTAGTAGGAATGATCATTTTCGTAAATATCCCCTTTTATATGCCCGTAAAAGACTAACGTTGTAAAACAACGTATATATAAAAACCGGTTTTGCAGTGTAAAATCGGTTTTTATAATAATTTTTGACACAATTAAATTAAGTTTGAGATAAAATTATTTCAGACGAATTTAAAAAAGGCAATTTCTATTTTTGTATAGAAATTGCCTTTTTCTCTATTTTAATATGATTTAACTGCTCAAAGTATAATTATTAATTATATTTTTAACTTGTGTCTTAATATCAATGTTGATAAAACGACGCAAAAAGCACCACCAATAATACCAGCAATGATATCTGTAGGATAATGCACACCTAGATATACTCTTGATGATGAAATTAAAATAATAAATAGTGCTGAAAGACCTATCATTATCCCTTTTGTTTTCCCTTTTAAGACACGATTAGCAATGTAAATCGTACTGCCAAAGAAAGCAGCTGAGCCCATGGCGTGTCCACTTGGAAAACTAAAACCAGAGATATCTATAAGTCTTAATAATGTAGGTCGTTCTCTATCAAATATATTTTTTAATAATGGATTTAAAGTACTTGATAAACTCATAGCTATAGCAAAGAAAAGTGCCTCTATATTTAACTTTTTTAGCATTAAATAGGCAATGAGTAATAATGATAAACAAACCATTGCCCATACTTCACCGATTTTAGTTACTCCTAAGAAAAATGTGGTAGTTATGAAGCTTTCAGAAGAATATATAAATTCGTAAACTTCATTGTCTATCCATTTTCCTAATCTAGATTCATGGAAGGATGCAATAATGCCAAAAATTAATGTAAAAATAATGAGTAGACTTATTCTTTTCCAACGACTCATTGCGTATCCTCCCTATTATTAGTTATTTGCATCTTTAACAATTTTATGAAATAAATCTTGGCGTGTAAAACTTTCTTTGTATGTTTGCATTTGAGTGATGATTGATTCACGGTGTGTTTCAATATCTTTTAACTGATCGATAAGTTTATGTTCAGTTAAAGTGTCTTCTGGAATCGTTCTTCCAAAACCTTTAGATTCAAAATTTTTCGCATTGTCAATTTGATCACCTCTAGATTGGTCAAGACCTAAAGGAATTAAAAGCATTGGAATTCTTAATGCTAAGAACTCATAAATAGCGTTTGAACCAGCACGGCTAATAACTGTATCTGTTATCGCTAATAAGTCAGTTAAATCGTCTTTAACAAATTCAAATTGAACATAACCTTCTTTATTCGTTAAGGATTGGTCTAACAATCCTTTACCAGTTAAATGAATGACTTGATAATTTTTTAATAATGCATCTAAATTATCTCTAATTATATCATTTAACTTTTTACTTCCAAGGCTACCTCCCATGATTAATAAAACTTTTTTATCATCTTTAAATTCTGTTAATTGATAGCCTCTATTTTTATCACCACTTT
The DNA here is from genome assembly GCF_038006605.1 of Staphylococcus sp. FSL W8-0271. Taxonomy (NCBI): domain Bacteria; kingdom Bacillati; phylum Bacillota; class Bacilli; order Caryophanales; family Staphylococcaceae; genus Staphylococcus; species Staphylococcus sp. FSL W8-0271. The sequence goes on along the minus strand of NZ_JBBOVM010000001.1, from coordinate 1,415,172 downwards.
TTAAATCTTCACGGACTGTAGCACCTACAAAATCTGCTTTGTCACTAGGAAGATATTGCAATGTATCTTCAAAGGTCGTATAAATCTTTTTAGCAAATTTTAAAGCAATTTTATTTGCTAAACCTGGTGTTAGATCAGACTCATGTATGATTGTTGGAATTTTTAAAGATTTAGCAGCAATAACTACTGGCACAGATACAAAACCCCCTTTTGAAAATAATAGGTCAGGTCGTTCTTTTTTTAATATTCGTCTTGCATCGAATATACCTTTTAAAACTTTAAAAATATCTTTGATATTTTCGAAAGAGATGTATCGTCTTAATTTACCACTTGAAATTTTATGGTATGGAACCTCTGGTAATTGAGATTCAATCATTTCTCGTTCCATACCATTTTTTGAGCCAATATAAAAAGCTTCATGTCCTTCTTCTAAAGCTGTTGGAATCAAACTAAGATTTACAGATACATGTCCAACAGTACCGCCACCCGTAAATGCGATTTTTGTCATATTATTACCTCTATTCTTCTAATTTTTTATAATAGGCATAGAATGGTTCTCCTTTATCGAAAGGAGGATAATCAATATTTACTTCACCTAATTTGATAAAGCCAAATTTTTGGAATAATCCTTGAGCACGTTTATTCAATGCAAAAGTGTCAGTTAACATTACATGTACATTATCTTTTAACGCAAGGTTAACAGCAAAATCAAATAATTTTGTTGCAGCGCCTTTATATTCTGATGAGGCTGCTAATCTGTGAATAACGTATGCATTTTTTCTATCAATTGGCCATGCCAGTTCATCATACCATTCAGATTGTTGTTGGTCGACAACTATAAAAGCATAAATTATCTCATTTTCTTCTAGTACAAATAGTGAGTCTTTACTAATATCTTCTTTAAAATGTGATTTTAATGGATATTGTTCATCCCATTGTGTATTATTTTCTTGTTTCATTATTGATTTTGCTTCTTCTACAATCGTTAAAATAGTTGGTAAATCATTTATAGTACCTAATCTTATCATGGCAGTTTCACCTCTTTAATTTAATTTATTTAATAAAGTTTTTAACACAGTATCTTCTTTATTAGCTTTATTAACTAAAGCTTGAGTGAATTTATCATTGGTTTGTTTGTCGAACTTTCCGTTAACTGTTAAATTATTATCTTTTTGGAATGATTTAACTGCCTCTACTAAATCGTTATCAAAGTTTTTAGAGTTATTATTAGTTTCATAGTTTAATGCAGATAGACCTATTTTTATTGTTTTTATATGTTTGTCTTCATCACCCAATTGGTAAGTTTGTGTATTAGGTATGACATTTAATGATTGATATTCGGGTTCTTTAATTTTTGTATCAGGTGTAATACCTTTTCCATGAATATAATGGGATTTTGGTGTTAGCCATTTCATATTCGTAAATTTCAATAACGAACCGTCGTCAAATTCATGTGTTGTTTGTACAATACCTTTACCAAAAGTTTTTGAACCGTATACTTTGGCTTTATTATAATCCATCATTGCACCTGTAAATACTTCAGATGCACTGGCTGACCCTTTGTTTACTAAAATTGAAACATCCATATCTTTAGCTTCTTTGGTAGCGTCGTTCGATGTTTTTATTTGTTCTTTCTGATCGCCTTTTTCAAGTTGAACTGCAGTTTTACCCTTATCTATGAAAATATTCACCATTTTTACAGCTTCATCAAGTAATCCACCGGGATTATTACGTAAATCGAGAACAATTTTTCTAATTCCATCTTTATGTGCTTTAATAATTAAAGATTTTAACTCACCTGATGTACTACTTTGGAATTTATTAATTGTAAACACACCAGTATTTCCATGTTTTTCATATTCTACACTCTTAACGTGTATCTTATCTCTTTTAATAGTGATTTCGTGTGCTTGATTCGCTCTTTCAATTGTTAGTGTAACTTTTGTTCCTTGTTTTCCTCGCACTTTTTTGACAATAGCTTCAAGTGGTTGTCCTTTAATAGACTTACCATTTACTTTAGTCACTACATCTTTAGGTTGAATGCCAGCTTTTTCCGCAGGGGAGTTTTTCATCGGACTTGTTATTTGAATTTTATCTCCTTTTTTTTGCATTTCAGCACCGATACCAACAAAATCACCTGAGACATCTTCATTAAACGATTTAGATTCCTTTTTTGTCATATACTCTGAATATGGATCATCTAAATCTTTAACCATCCCTTTAATTGCAGATTCAGATATTTTTTCTGAATCAGTATTTTTATAATACTCTTTATTTAAAATACGATAGACATCTTCAACTTTTTTCATTTCTGTTTTTTGACTTCCATCCAGTCCACTTGTCCAATGCATGATTGCTATGGTTGCAAAGACTGTTAAAATTGCTGTTATGAGCACAATACTTATGATTGTTAAAATAAAATTTTTACGTTTAAAGCTCAATTTTTTAGTGGGCTGGTTGTTATTTGCATCGTCAGTTTTAGTTTCTTCGTTGTTTTCATTTTCCATGTCTGATCTTTCCGACATTTTATCACTTCCTAAATATATGTATAATTCAAATCAAAATTTTATTGATTTGAAAATAAAAGTAGCTGGGATTGAATCATTAAAGATTAATCCCAGCTCTCTATGATACTTTATTATTTTAATATACTTTACTATATTCGCTCAAATATAAACTAAGACTAAAATTTTAACCATTCAGTATATTCTTCATATAAACTATCGAAAACAGACATTGAAACGGTGTAACTTCCTTGCATTTCAATGTAATCTGATAGTGCATGAAAATCTTTTTCCTGTCGTGGAAAAGACAAATCATCAAAAATTTCTTCTGCTAATTCGCCTTTTTCATCTTTTCGACCACGTGCTGTTAATGCAAATTGATAAAATGAATGATCTTTCATTAGTTCATTGTCACATCTATAATTTTAGTTTCACCTTTAGTTACTGAAGTTACATCGTCGGCAATTGCAATTGATGATGTGTTGTCTGAGTTTGTAACAATAATCGGTGAAATAACTGATTTAGCATTTTCTTTAATATAATCTAAATCAAAACGTAGTAGCGGGTCTCCAACATTAACAGTATCGCCACTTTCAACTAATACTTCGAAACCTTCTCCATCCAGTTGTACTGTATCTAAACCGATATGAACAAGTAGTTCAAGTTCATTATCAGCTTGTAAACCAATAGCGTGTTTTGTTGGGAAAATATTATCTACTTTACCATTGATTGGAGAAACAACTTCACCGTCAGTTGGATTCACTCCGAATCCCTCTCCCATCATTTTTTGTGCAAAGACTGGATCTGGAATATCTTCTATTTTTACATACTCTCCTGTAATAGGTGCATATACACTTGTTTCTTTGTCGACTTCTTTACCTTTACCAAATAATTTTTTAAACATGTCTTGTTCGCTCCTTATTTTTCAAAATGTGGTATTAAATCTTCATAGCCTAATTCTTCTAGTTTGTCATATGGTATGAATTGAACGGCAGCAGAGTTAATACAATATCTTAAACCACCGCTTTCAGTTGGACCATCGTTGAAAACATGTCCTAAATGACTGTTTGCATCTTCAGAGCGTACTTCTGTCCGTACCATACCAAATGTTTTATCAACAAGCTCTATGATTTCTTCATCATCTAAAGCTTTTGAGAAACTAGGCCAACCACAGTCTGATTCAAATTTTTCTTCTGAAGTAAATAAAGGTTTACCAGAAATTTTATCAACATAAATCCCTTTTTCAAAATGATTCCAATACTCATTTTGAAAAGGAGGTTCAGTTCCGTCTTCTTGTGTTACCAAATATTCTATTTCGGTTAAATCGTTTTTATTTTTTTTAATCATATTGTTTCCCCCAATGCTTTTCTATAAAACTTTTACGACCAGAACCACGCTGATATTGCTCATAATGTAGTGGATTCTTTTTATAATAATCTTGATGATATGATTCAGCAGCATAAAAGTTTTTGTATGGTTTTATGGGTGTAATTACAGGGTTGTTGAATATTGCCTGCTCATTTAACTCTTGAATTTTTGCTTCTGCAGCCCTTTTTTGCGCTTCATTATGATAAAAAATAGCTGGTTGATAATGTTCGCCTCTATCAAAAAATTGACCGCCGTTATCCGTAGGATCAAAAGTTTTAAAATAAACATCCAAAATGTTTTCGAAGGTAGTGATTTCAGAGTTATATGTGATTTGTACTGCTTCTACATGACCGGTTTGTCCACGGCTAACATCTTCATAAGAAGGATTTTCAACATGTCCACCACTATAGCCAGAAACAACATTTTCAATGCCTGGATAAGATGTGAATGGTTTTACTAAACACCAGAAACAACCTCCAGCTAATGTCGCATATGCCATGGTATACCTCCTTTTTTTATCTTGTCATTAAGTTATCATTAATTTCAGAGATAAGCTATTAAATTGTTTTGAAAATTTAACAAATGAAAGCATAATTAAAATGAACCTTAATTTATTATAAATTAGTTTATGATTTTAAAACAACTAGACCTATTGCACCTTCTCCAGTGTGTGTTGAGATTATAGGAGTTGTAACATTTGTATCATATTCAGTGACATTAAATTCTTCAGTAAAATGTTTTTTAATTTTATCCACAAATTCTAAAATATTTGCATGCGCGATACCTATTGATTTAATTTTTTTATCACCTAAAAAAGTGCTGATTTCTTTTTTAAGAAATTGAATACTAGCATTTTGAGTACGAGAATTATGAATTAATTCAATTTTACCATCGTCAAGTGTTCCAATTGGTTTAATTTTCATCATATTACCAATTAATCCTTTAGTTTTACTGATTCTACCGCCTTTGATTAACTGGTTTAATTGACCAATCACGACGTATAATTTTATATTACTTTGTAAATCTGTTATTTTTGAAACAATTTCTTCTGATGAAAGCCCTTGGTTATTCCAATCAACTACATGCTGGACTTGATACCCTAATCCAAATGAAATAGATTTTGAGTCTATAACAGTTACTTTGCTATCTGTCATTTGACTTGCTTGTAACGCAGTCTGATAAGTGCCACTAAGCCCTGATGTCATGTGAATACTAATGATTTCAGAACCATCTTTGCCTAATTCATCATATAATTCGATAAAATTTCCAATTGCTGGTTGACTCGTTTTTACATCAGCATTTTCTTCCAACTTTTTAATATATTCTTCAGAGGAAATGTCCACTTGATCTACATATGACTTGCCATCAATAGTTAAATTAAGTGGAATGACATGTATATCATTATCTTGTAAATAAGTATGAGATAAATCTGATGTTGAATCAGTTACAATTTTCATTTTCATAATATTTCCTCCTATGTTGTTTTTTTACGCACTAAATGTAGAAATGTATGGGGAATGGTATTTTTTTCATCTAATTTTCCCGGAATAGAAGATTCCACTTCCCAGTCTTCAAATGTGTAAGGTGGAAAGAATGTATCACCATTAAATTTATCTTCAATAACAGTAATATACATATCATCGACTTTATCAATCATTGCTTCGAATAATGTTTGACCACCAAAAATGAAAACATGACCAGATAAATTATATATTTCGTCAATTGAATGGATAACTTCAACACCATCATGGGCAAATGATGTATTTCTTGTTAGTACTACATTTTTTCTATTAGGAAGAGGTTTTCCTATAGAATCGAATGTTGCACGGCCCATAACAAGTGTATTACCAGTTGATAGTTTTTTAACATGCTTTAAATCATTTGGTAAATGCCATGGTAGTTGATTATTAACTCCAATAACACGTTGCTGATCGTGAGCAACCAGTATAGAAAGTGTCATAATTTTCCTCCTAATAGTAAATAGTAGTATGATTTCAGTAAGTAAAACGTTCTCATTTTAAAGTATATATTAAATCATCATTGAAATTAAATATTTTATTATTTATACAGCTATTGGTGCCTTAATTGCTGGGTGTGATTCATAATTAACAATTTCTAAATCTTCATAATTAATGTCGAAGATAGAGTCATTTGAATTTATTTTGAGTTGTGGTGGTGCATAGCTACTACGAGATAATTGTGTTTCAATGGCGTTTATATGATTCGTATAAATATGAGCATCGCCAAATGTGTGTATAAATTCTCCTACTTCTAAATCACATTCTTTAGCGATTAAATGTGTCAGTAAACTGTAACTAGCTATGTTAAATGGTACACCTAAAAAGATATCTGCACTTCTTTGGTATAATTGGCAGCTTAATTTGCCATCTTGGACATAAAATTGAAACATTGTATGACAAGGTGGTAATGCCATAGTATCAATTTCAGTGGGATTCCATGCTGAAACAATATGGCGTCTTGAATTTGGGTTGTTTTTAATTTGTTCGATAACAGTTTTTAACTGATCAAAGTGATTGCCATTTTTATCTTCCCAATCGCGCCATTGTTTGCCATAAACATTACCTAAATCACCATACTTTTTAGCAAAAGATTCATCGTTTAAAATTTGCTCTTTAAATTTACGCATTTCTTCTTTATATTTTTCATTAAATGCCTCATCTGTTTGTGCTCTATGACCAAAATTTGTCATGTCTGGTCCTTTATAATCAACTGAGTTAATATAATTTTCAAACGCCCATTCATTCCATATATTATTATTATATTGAAGTAAATATTTAATATTTGTATCACCTTTGATAAACCATAGCAATTCAGTTGCAATCAATTTAAATGATACTTTTTTAGTTGTTAGCAATGGAAAACCTTTTGACAAATCAAATCTTAATTGATGTCCAAACTTTGAAATCGTACCTGTATTTGTACGGTCTTCTTTTTGTTTTCCTATTTCTAATATTTCGTTACAAAGATCATGATAGGATTGATCAAATGTATTTAACATGTCGAACACACGCCTTTCAACAGTAAAGTTATTTTTATTTAATCATATTTTAAAATACCAATAATTTAAAGAAAAAACCACTAGTAAAATAAAATTATAATTGGACTTTGAGCATTATATTTATGTATTCAATTAATGATTTGTGTTTTGAAAGGCTTAGTAACATAAGTCTATTACTCTAAATGTTGTGATAAACACTCCAAAGTAAGATCAACTTATTAAATAGTTGATCTTACTTTGGGATGGCCAACTATATCAGTCAAAACAACCTCAATATGTTCATTAATGAAATGCATGATAAGGTCGAAATTATGTATTTAGCATTAAACCAATTTAAGGCTGAGACATTAATTTATATCTCAGCCTTGGTCTAATTGATTAACTGCAATAATCATCAAATATGTCTTTAATATCCATACAAATATCTTGAATATCTCTACCTTCTATATGCTCTCTTGGCATGAAATGTTTTAATTCTTTTCCTTTAAACAAGGCATACGATGGACTAGATGGTACTTGTTGAATGAAAGCGCGCATTGCTTCAGTTGCTTCTTTATCTTGACCTGCAAATACAGTAACTTTATGGGTTGGTTTTTTTTCGTTTTGTTCTGCAACAGTAACTGCAGCAGGTCTTGCCAATCCTGCAGCACAGCCACAAGTTGAATTAATCACGACAAATGTTGTATCATCTTCAGATACATTATTCATAAAGTCATCGACATCATCTGCAGTTTCTAAACTGTTAAATTCATGATTAGTTAGTTCGCTTCTCATTTGTGTAGCAAGTTCACTCATATATGCTTCATAAGCATTCATTTATAACACTCCTATTTTAATTAAATGATAGTTTCTTTAGACATTATTCCTATTAGCAATTTGCTTCCAAACGGAACCTAATGCTTCATCACCATTTTCAATTCTTGTTATAGCCATCTCTATTTGAAGTTTCACTTCGTATGCTGAATCATCAGCATGTTTGCGTAGTGATTTTAATTGTTCTGGTCCACCTTCATCAAAAATAAACATAGCAGCTCTCCATCTGACTATTTTGTGAGGGTCATCTAATGCTTTTTCCATTTCTGGTAATGCTTGTTTGAAACCTAAATCACTTAAACAATCACCAGCAGTTCTTCTTACTGCAGGACTTTTATCGTTTAACCCTTTATAGAGATAAGGAAGTACAATTTCGTCTTCAATCATTCCAAGAAGTATGATAGCTTCACGTCTTAATGGTGTTTTCTGTTCATCACTCACAACTTCACCGAGTAACGGTAAATCTTCAATCGTAGGTGTTGGGAATGATTTTAGCATTCTTAAACGTTCTTTCCAACTTTCAGTTGATTGATATGTTTCCAAGGTTACATGTTTGTATTTGGTTTCAGGGACTGTAATGTCAGATGCTAAGGCTTCTTCCACGCGTTTTTGTAATTGATCTTTGGGATAGATAGCTGTTATCTCTTCCACGACATCCTCCATAACCTCGGAGAGCTCACCATAGCGTATACCTAAATCTTCCCATTTACGTTGAAACACAACGTTGTCATCATCTTTCTGGGCAGCTAACATGCTGTCGACATATATTTCAGGTAATTGTTTACGTTGTTCTTCTGTACTTGTCGTTAGTTTAATTTGATAAGGAATACCTTTGAACGTTAAAACTTCTGCTTTTATTTCACCGAAATGTTCATCTGGTGGCGTTTCGGAAGTTACTTCGTGTTCGTCTTTTAATGTTGCTGTTACTTTAGGTAAAACATCTTCCCAATCAAATTTTGGTTTTTTATCTACAGCTAAAAAGTCCATCACATGAAATATAGATTTAACACCATCAATTTCTAAAACATCATTGATAAAACCAGGCTGCCCTTCTGCAATTGATGAATAAGTATTAGATTGGCTATCCTCTCTTTTTTCGCTCAATACAATTTTCATTGTATTGGGACTTGGTGTAGGCTCAACACGTACAATTTCCATAAAGGCACCCTCCTTATTTTTATATTTCTTCTAAAGCTTTTGTTATATTTGGTAAAAGTGTATCCCAATCTGCATCTGAATTTTTATCAACTGAGATAAAATTCATTGCTTGAAATATAGATTTGACACCATCAACTTCTAATACTGCGTTGATGAAATCTGGTTGGTCTTCTTTAACTTTTGTATACGTATTAGGTTTGTTATCACCACTATCTAATTTTAAATCAATTTTCATCGTATTTGGATTTGGTGTTGTAGCCACATTTAATATTTCCATAATCGTATGCTCCTTTTTATTGTAATTCATTACCGATTTGTTTTATTTGTTTACCTACTGAACATTCATTTATACAAAAATGATGTGCTTGTGTTTTACCGTTTGTATTTTTAACATGACGCTTTAATAAACACGCTTTACAATATGTGTTCATCAATTGGTCTATGGCGTCAATTGCCTCTTTTTCAGAATAGGTTAGAATACGCTTCACGCTCCTGTATTTCTAAAAATGAATTATAAGTACCCAATTAACTAATTTATTATAAGATTTGAGACTTGATGACATTATATCATTTGTAACAATGATTGTTTAATCATTAATTTGAAATACAGTATTAGTGAAAATATTTGATAATTATTTGTAATTTGAACTTGCTTTTTTACAATTTTCTAGTAAAATAATGTAGTTGTTTATTTTGCGGTTTCTAAACACCCGCATTATCAAAATTTAGGAGGAATTAAATTGTTTAATGAAATATTTGGCGTTATTACTTTTTTAGTAACTTTCATATTATTGGTTACTATGTATCGTTTGTTTGGTAAACATGGTTTGATTGCGTGGATCGCTATTGGCACTATTATAGCCAATATTCAAGTTATTAAAACAATCGATATTTTTACTATTTCAGCAACACTGGGAAATGTTATGTTTGCATCAATCTATTTAGCAACTGATATTTTAAATGATATCTACGGGCGTAAAATAGCTAAACGTGCAGTTTGGCTGGGTTTTTGTTCAACGTTGGTAATGATTATAGTGATGCAATTTTCACTTCATTTCACACCTTCTCCAGTAGACAATACACAAAAAGCATTAGAATCTATTTTTAATATTGTTCCAAGGATTGCTTTAGGTTCTGTTATAGCATATATCATCGGACAACATTTAGATGTTTTGCTTTTCTCATTAATCAAAAAGGTGTTCAGTTCTGATAAAACATTTATTATAAGAGCTTATGGTAGTACGATTTTAAGTAATATAGTAGATACTGCACTATTTGTTATCATTGCCTTTTTAGGCGCAATGCCAAATGAAGCGGTACTTGAAATCTTTATTACAACGTATTTGTTAAAAATAATTTCTACTATATTTAATGTTCCTTTTGGTTATTGGGCTAAATCAATGTACCGAAGAGGAAAGATCCAGAAGTTAGATGAAGGTTATTAATTTTTAATAAAGTGTTTTAATATAACTTATGAAAAAACCCGTAAATGAATTTCAAATTCATATACGGGTTTTTATATTTTAAGTATTTTAATATAATTATAAAATTTCCATTATCTTATCTTTTAAGTAATTGAAGGTGTGATACCCCTCAGTTTCTAAAAAGTGACCATTATGATTAATATAATGTGTTTTGACATTTAATTGACTTGATAACCTATCAGTCGCGTCTATATTCACTACTGGATCATTTGTAGCACCAATTGTAATAATGTGACGTGCGTTTAAATTATTGATGTTAATACAGGTGTTATCTATATATTGATTTAGTTCAGGTATGTTAGACAATTTTTCGTTAAAACCAGAAATTAGAAAAAGCCCTTTTATTTTTGAATTAGCCTTAAAAGAAGTTAAATAATGTAATATTGAAATGACGCCTAAACTATGCGCAACGATAATTGTTTCTGAATTCAATTTATTTTGTATGATATTATCAATGGCCTGACACCATGAATCGAGTTCAGGATGATCGGAATTTGGTAAATATACAATTTCAACATTATAACCATATGGCTTCATCTGTGAGGCTAACCATTGAAACCAATGACTTTTTGTACTGGCTTGATAGCCATGAATAATAAACATGTTTTTCAATTAAGATCATCCTTTGTATATATTAATTTTGTGCATTTTTATTAACTGTAATAGCTTACGTTATTTTGATATAATTTCCAAGAAAAATATATCTACATGATTATGCTTATTTATGCTCTTTTGTTAATATAAAATTAACTTATTAAATTTGAAGGTGAATTTATGGCGAAAATATATTTTGATGCAGCGACAGCAGGTAATCCGGGTCAAAGCGCATGCTCTATAGTTATTATTACTGAGCAAGAACGATTTCATTATGACTTTGATTTAGGAATTTTAGATAATCATAGCGCAGAATGGGCAGCTTTTGTATTTGCATTGGAATGTGCAAAACATCATGGAATCACTATAGCACTCGTATACACTGATTCGAAATTAATAGAAGATAGTATGAACAAAGGACAAGTGAAAAATAAACAGTTCATAAATTACTACCATAAAATAAAAATATTAGAATCGTCTTTTGATTTATTATTTGTTAAATGGGTTCCAAGAAATCAAAATAAAGAAGCAAATCATCATGCTAAAAATGCCTTATATAAAATCACAAAAACGGCTGAAAAAAAGCGTTAAAACAATAAATTATTGTCAAAAATAATGTCTCAATGATAGATAACTAGTAAGTTATAAAGAGCGTATTTCTATTTAAAATCTTAAGACATTAACTTTTTAGTTGTTGGTGTTAATAACTAATCTTTTGCATTTATAACACCTTTTTAATGCAAATTGTCCAAAACAATTGTATGAGCAATTATTATGTAAATTATATCTTAGGCAAGTATGCATGATTAAAAGCATTCGATATTAATTATTAGGGAGTTTGGAATATTAACCCTTTAAAATAGCATTCAAGTGAGTTGATTCAATTCATTTGAGCGCTTCTTTTTATTCAATACTTCGTATTGTTGACTCGCTTTCTTAAACACTAATCTCAAACTGTAGTCTTCAACTTGTCCTACTCCCTCAAGCGTCTCACCAAAATACGACGCATTCATATTATATTTGTCACGACATGTTAAAGAAATCGTTGAAATAATCGCTAAAAAATGTATTTAATGAATGCAAACACGTCAAAAGAGAACTTGGCTTTGCATTAATGGTACTTAATATAAGAAAAGTAGTAGCTCAACATGCTAACTATAATCAAAAATTAATGAAAAAGACAATTTCTATATAAATTTAATAGAAATTGTCTTTTTCATTTGTCCAACAACTTTATGTCCCAGGATTGTTAACTTTAAGAATGTATTTTATTTAACTAAAATGTGAGGCTAAATATTTTCCAGATACATAGAGTTCATACTCTTTACAAATATTTAGTATTTCAGCTAAATCAGTTCCAAATTTCATATCACTTAATAAATCAGAAGTATTTATTGGTACTTCTGTATGAATTTTAGCTAATGATTTAGAAAGTTTTAAATTATATAAGTTATCTTCTATTTTATTACGTTGACCAGGTGTTAATTCATTTAAAGCGTCAACCACTGCTTCAACTGAACCATGATTTTGAATGAGTTTTATAGCTGTTTTTTCTCCAATTCCTTTAACGCCAGGATAGCCATCAGCACTATCTCCCATAAATGCTTTAACATCTATGAGTTGTAATGGATCTAGGCCATATTCATCTTGAAATCTGGTTAAGGTATAGCGATTGTAAATGTTGAATCCTTTTTTAGTTAGCCAAATTTCAACATTTGGATTAATACATTGTAAAATATCTTTATCACCGGTGATTACATAAATTTGATTTTGTTGTGAATACGCATGCGCTAAAGTCCCTATAACATCATCAGCTTCATAATTTTGAACACCAATATTTACAAAACCAAATTGATTTGATATTTCTTTGACATAATCAAATTGTGGTATCAATTCTTCTGGTGGCGCCGGACGATTTTGCTTATAACCGTCAAACATTTCATTTCGAAACGTAGATTTCCCCATATCCCAACACACAGCCACGTGTGAGGGTTGTATTTCATTTATTGCGGTAAATACATGGCGTACAAATCCTTGAACGCCGTTCGTAGGAGTTCCAGATGAATTTCTCATAAATTGTTTGTGTAAACTCGTTGCGTAAAAATGACGAAATAGTAATGCCATACCATCTATTAATAATATTTTTTTTGACATTGTGCGTACCTCTTTCTAAGTTAACAACTGCGCTTTTAATTCGCTATTTGTTTCTTGAAGTTGTTTTATTAATGAATCATCTATATTAAAAGCTAAAAGTTGTTTGATTTGTGTGTGTAACTCTTTTTCGTACTGATTGAATTTCATTTCTGCATCATTATTCAGTTTATTTACAATTTCAATTAATGCCTTCCTTAAATCAGCAATACAAGGTTTAAGTTGCACAAGTGTGTTTTGAGTTATTGTAGTTTGAATTTCATTTTGCATTTTTGGTTGCAAAATGTTCTTTTTAGTTAATGATTTGGGCAAAGCAGAGATCATTTGGCTTAATTCAATTTTTAAATATGGATCGTCTAGTTCCAGATTACTTTTATTAAATTCTGGTTCGATGAAAATGTGTAATTGTTCCAATTTTTGTTTTAAAGGTGCGATTTCTTCATGTATTTGTTGAATGAAATACTTTTTAATTCGTTCTACAAGTAAGGATTGTTCTAAATATAATCTCTGATGAATTTGATCTAAGTATTGTTTTGTGGAAAGACGTTTTTCTTCATTGAAGTTATTACTTTGTGTCATTTGACCGTTATAAATTGATTTAACTTCATCTAGTAATTGAATTTTTAAACGCTCATTTAAGTGATAAATTTGATCTTCAACTTCATTTGAAGCACGTTGTACTGCAATTTGTAATATATTATTATTCAGTATTATTTGTTGCTGGTACTGTTTGAGTTTATTTTTACGTTGCTTAATTTTTGATTGATTATGATGTGCATCTTCTATCATTTGATCAAATGCTTCTGAAATATTTGCTAATTGTTTAGTCATTTGTTGTTGCAATATATCTTTTGACTCAACTTGAGTAAAATAGTCTATACTATTTTTTAATTTATCAATCCCTGAGTCACCTGTATTCAATGCTTTACGACTTGATACTGCAAAAATATCAGAATTCATATTTACATGATTAAGTGCATCACTTACATAGTTTATAACTGCATTCAGATCTTCTTCGGTTTCAGCTAAATCAGTGGCATTTATAATCATTTTAAATGCTTGATTTTCACTTAATTGGTTCATTTCTTTCATATGTTCAATAAAGCGTTTGTCATTATCTGTGAAAGAATGATTAAAATAACTCACATAAAGTATTAAATCTGAAGAAGTTAAAATCTTTTCTGTTTCATTTGTATGACGTTGATTATTGGAATGTAACCCAAGTGAATCTACGATAACTTTATTTTTTAACCAATCAATGGGTAATCTTAAGTGAACTGTATTTACAAAGGTTGCGTATTCATCTTCTGCACTCCATTTTCTAATTTCGTCCTGTTCAATGGTATGCGTTACGCCTTGTTCTAACATTTCTTGGTACATCGTGTAATGTTTGTGAATTGCATTGATAAATGCTAATTTGTTTTTTTCTAAAGATGCTGTTAACTTATGTGTATTTTGATTTAAAAATGCTTCAATTGAATCAAAAGATTTATTTTCCACTTCAAATAATTGGTTTAATTCTTCTAATATTTGTTCTGATGATTTAAGTGTAATTTGACTTTTCTCACCATATGTCAATTCTGTCATTGCAGCTGTTGTAGGATTTGGAGAGCTTACAAGATACGCATCACCAAGTAGCGCATTGATTAAACTACTTTTTCCGGCACTGAATGTTCCGAAAACCCCTATTTTAATAATTTTATTATCAAGGCGATTTAAAGCATCATTGATATCTTGTTTAGTTTGTTCAAATAATGGAATATTTTTTATTAAATCTAAAGAACGTTTTATATCTTGAATTGAAGTATTCGTTGATTTTGTTTTAGTAGTATTAGGTTGATTTTGTTTTTTAGTTTCTGCAATTTCCGGTTTAGCTTGATAAGTGATTTTTTCCCTGTCTATTAATTTATCTAGTGAATCATCAATATGAATATAGTAGTGTCTATAATTTTGTGTTTCAAGCGATTCTCTTAAATTACGTAGCTCCATAAATTTAACATAATCATTATAATCATCTACTTCTTCTGTACCAATATCGTTTGCTTGAGAATGGTTTATTGCTTTTTCAAATAATGGTTCAGTTTCTTTAGTAATATGTTGTTTGATCGATTTCATTAAATCATCTGAAAATGTTAAGACATATTGATTACTAATAGATATTTGCATTTGATACAAATCATCCACGAGTTTTGAAGGGATTTGATAATGTTGGTTTAAAATAGCATCATTTACTTCGGAAGAATTAATAAATCGAGTTAAAAATGACATATCTTCTCTCAAAGGTTGACGTATTTCTTGATTTACCTTTTCTTGTAATTGCTCAAGTAGTTCTTGAAGTCTAATTTGTTGTGTTTCTAATGTTTTTTTCTTTTTATTGAATAAGCCACCTACTTTAAAATCTTTAGTTCGGCTTTCCAAATAAGTTCTTATTTTTTCTCTAGTATCGTGTGTCATTACATATGCATTGTCGAGAATTGCTTTACGTTTTTGTTTTAAGAAATCATACAATTGATCAGGGTTATTTAGTAATTTTGCTTCTTCACTCACTTGCTGATGTTGTTGGAAGTTTAAATATGCTTGGTCAAAATCTGCTTCAAATATATCTAGCTCTGTTAAAATTGCTTGAATTTCATGTTGAATAAATGATAACTGTTCGTCTGTAATAAAATTGATAGTACGTTCCACATAATCTGACATTGATTCTCTATGTTGATCTTTATCAATGAGATAGTCTGATAATGCTTGAATTTGGTTGTGTTCATGTTCAAATTTAGAAACATAAAATATTTGATCTAGTTTGATTTCCCATTCATCAATCGATTTTTCAACGCGTTGTTTAAATGTGGCGAATGGAATCTCTGATTCATGATGTTTATCTATTTGATTGATAACAAAAACTACTGGTACACCAGCATGATTAAGCTGTTTCATAAATTGAAAATTCATTGCAGATTGAACATGGTTATAGTCTACAGTGTAAAATAGAACATTACTTGTATACATAAATTCTTCAGTACTAGATTGGTGTGTCGATACATTAGAATCAACACCAGGTGTATCCTGGAGTGTGAATCCTTTATTAAATTTATCAGATGGGAATTTAATTTCTACAGATTCAACATCAATATTTTCGCGATTCATTTGTTTGACTTCATCGTAGTTTGTTAATAAAGTATATTTTTGGTTATTCAAATTTGCTATAATACCTGGTTCATCTGATACAGAAACGATTGCTGTGTTACTAGTTGTAGGTACTGGAGAACTTGGTAAAATGTTTTCTTCCAGTAGCATATTGATGAGCGTTGATTTTCCTGCTGAAAAATGACCAACAAATGTAGCTGTATATTGCTCTAAAAATATTTTCTTAATGACTTGATTTATAATATGTACAAGTCTGTGATTATCTGATTTTTCAACTTCTTTTTTTAGTTTATATAGAATATCGAGTTGCTTCGTTTTAGACATGTTATGTATCCCCTTTATTACTTATATGTAATTAAGTTCTATTGTATAACAAATTATTGTGGGTCTAAAGTAAGTTAGCAAAATTAAATTGTATTTAGTACTTATTTATTAGTGAAAGTAAAGAACTGTTACAAAGTTATTGATAGTGATTTAATTTAAAATTAAAAATACCACCTTAATTGGTGGCATTTGCAATCATTATAAAAATGTTATTGATTTTAAAATTTTATTTCCATCTTGGTTTACTAAAATCAGTATTAGGTTTGCTAATACCAATGTTATCGTTTAAATAAAGTTCAGGATTTTTGGCAATTTGTACTGCAACAGCAGCAACACTTTTTCTGGAAACTTCTGTCCCTTTAAATGGTTCATTTTTATGAGTAATTTCATAATCAATTTCGTTAATATCTGATAACCAAGCAGGTCTTAAAATCGTATAATTGAGCTTTGAGCTTTCGATGGTGTCAGCTGCTTTTTTATAAATTGGTAAGTAACTATGGATTTGCTCATTTACCCATTCACCAAATTTACCTGGAACCTCATTATAAATGCCAAGCGCAGCTACAAATATTAGACGGTTAACTTGATTCTGTTCCATAGCTTTAACAATAGTACTTGCTTCTTTATCTAATTCACCAGAAAGACTAGCAAATACAATGTCTACATCTTCCATTGCACTATTAACATCTTCAAAATTTGTAGCGTCTCCTTCACGAACACGAATGCGATCTGATGCATAATCAGGTAGTCTATTCGCGTCTCTTAAAAACAGTCTCAGCGTATATGAGGTATTTTCTAAAAAAGAATTAATAGCTGCTTTAGAAATTGCTCCATTTGCCCCTAGTATTAATACTCTCGTCATATAATCACTCCATTATAATATATGATTAAAAATTTTAGTATATATAATAATTTTTTGAATGCTTTTCTTTATATCTAATTTTACAATACTACAAATGCATGATTTATACTAATGATATATTTACGATAATGAATATAATAAAATGAGCTACATGATATGTAAACATGTTTTGATTAATTTCAAGATAAAATAAAATCCCTAAAAACAACTTTGTATGAAGTTATCTTAGGGACGTAATCTTTACCATTTAGTAAATAGCAGGATTATTATTTTTTTTAATTTTTACATACTGTGAAATACTATATATTACAATGCCAACCCAAATAAAGATGAACGTGATAAATTGGTCGACACTAAATGGTTCCTTAAATAAGAAAATACCTAATACAAACATAATTGTAGGACCAATGTATTGTATGAAGCCAGTAAGTGACAATGGAATTCTACGTGCACCAGCTGAGAAAAGTATCAGAGGAATTGCAGTTACAGCTCCTGAGAAAATCAACCAAAAAGATGAGGTATTATAACCGAATGTTAAACTACCTTGTTGCCATATGTACCATAGATATATAATGCCTGCTGGTGCAGTAACAATACATTCTATTGTAATACTACTAATTGCATCTATTGGTACGATCTTTTTAATTAAACCATAAATACCAAATGAACATGCTAATAGTAATGAAATACTTGGGAATACACCGACTCTTATAGTCATATACAAAACGCCGATAACTGCAAATCCAATAGCAATCCATTCTAATTTATTAAATCGCTCTTTGAGGAAAATTAACGCTAATAGAATACTTACGAGTGGATTAATATAATAGCCTAAACTTGATTGTAATACATGACCATTCGTAACTGCCCATATAAAAGTACCCCAATTAATTGTTATTACATAGCCAGCAGCTATGATAGCAATGAGTTGTATTGGATTTGCAATGAGCTGTTGTAAATCGCGTTTAAATGGTGTTGTATTATTGGTGATTATTACCACTATCAGCATAAATATCATTGATAGTATAATTCTAAAAGCTAATATTTCAAATGCACCAATATCTTCTATTAAATCCCAATATATTGGTAAAATCCCCCATAAAATGTATGCACCAAAAGCAAAAATTATGCCTTTTTTAAACTCGTTATTCATTTGTCGCACCTCTTTCTGATTGATTCATGCAGTCTATTTTTTAGGTTTTTTATTCCCCCAATATTGATAATAAGTACACTCGATATAACCATTAAATAGCTTTCTTCTTTTTGTAGCTTTTTTATTAACTAAAAATTCAAATTCATTATTACTTGTTAAAATATAAGTTGATAAATAAGGATGTCCTTGCATTAATTGACCGATATAACGATACATTTCTTCAACCTCTGCTCTATCACCAATACGTTCACCATATGGTGGATTGCCAATTAATGCAATTGGTGCTTCTGATTCTATTGATAAGGTGTTAACATCTTGAACTTTATAGTTAATAATGTCTGATAAGCCGACTTCCTCAGCATTTCTACGCGCTATTTCTATCATTTCTGGGTCAATATCTGATGCATAGATCTCTAAAGGTCTATCGTAATGAGCTTGTTGATCAGCTTCATCTCTCAATTCATCATATAGTCCATCAGGCATAATATCCCATGTTTCTGAAACGAAATCTCGATTAAAACCAGGTGCAATATTTTGTGCTATTAAACATGCTTCAATCGCAATCGTTCCAGAACCACAAAATGGATCAATCAATGGTGTATCACCTGTCCAATTTGCTAATTTAATCAAACTAGCAGCAAGCGTTTCTTTTATAGGAGCTTCACCTTGGGCAAGCCTATAACCACGTTTGTTTAGACCTGATCCAGAGGTATCTATTGTCAATAGTGCTTTATCCTTTAATAGAGCTACTTCAACTGGATATTTAGCACCTGATTCATCTAGCCACCCTTTTTCTTGATAAGCAGTTTTTAAACGTTCAACAATTGCTTTTTTAACGATTGCTTGGCAATCTGGCACACTAAATAAAGTGGATTTTACACTTCGACCTTGTACAGGAAAGTTTCCTTCTTTTTCAATAATCGATTCCCATGGGAGTTCTTTTGTTTTTTCAAATAATTCATCAAATGTTTTTGCATTAAATTGGCCAACAACAATTTTTATTCTATCGGCAGTTCTTAGCCATAAATTGCATTTAACTATTGCTGTTTCATCGCCTTCGAAAAAGATTTTGCCGTTTTCTACTGTTGTTGCATAACCAAGATCTTGGATTTCCTTAGAAACAACTGCTTCTAACCCCATTGGGCATACAGCTAATAATTGATACATTGTTTTGCTCCTTTTTTAAATTGATTTAATTTAATTTTATCAAAAGTTATTTTAAATAGATATGACTTAACTTCTGTTTAAGTTCATATTAAAGTTTTATGTGAATTTTAAACATTAAAAAAGCTCTCCTAAGTGGGAGAGCTTGGGGTCTAGTAATGATGTTTCTATAAGCCATGTTTTGTACCTTTGTACTGCCAACGTGTACTAGTTACACTCGTACGCTGGTGGTAACCATCTGTCTATATACTTTAAAAGTATACCTTATTTATACGTTGAATTCCGTTAAATAAGTGCTCCTACCTAATTTGGATTGCTCACTCGAGGGGTTTACCGCGTTCCACCTTTTATATTTCTATAAAAGCTACGTCACTGTGGCACTTTCAAACTATTTTAACCATATCTAAAGACTTAGGTTATTTCGTTGCCGTCAATTTAATGCCTTGACTTATTGTTTCATCAAGCACGAACACTACAATCATCTCAGATTGTGTGAGCATGGACTTTCCTCTATATCGCTATAGCGATTACCCAAAACACCATCTTTAAGAGTATATCATTTTTCAAAGACTAGAACAAATAAAAATAAGATAAGTTTTGGAAAAACCAAAACTTATCTTTGTGTACGCAATAACAACTACGCAAACATCGTTATTTGTTATGATAGCTAGTTATATTATTTACCGAAAACAGCTTTTTCTAGGTTTGAAATTCTTTTTAGAATATCGACGTTGTTATTATTAGTAGTATTGCTTGTAGCATTACCGTTTGTTGAAAAGTTTTTATTCTCTTGTGGTCTTGAAGTAGCCACACGCAATCTCAATTCTTCTAGTTCTTTTTTTAATTTGTTATTTTCTTCGGAAAGTTTAACAACTTCATTATCTAAATCTGCCATCTTTTGATAATCTGCAATGATGTCGTCTAAGAAAGCATCTACTTCTTCCCTTCTATAACCACGTGTCATAGTTTTTTCAAAATCTTTTTCATAAATATCTTTAGCTGATAGTTTTAATGAAACATCTGACATATTTTTCCACCTCATTCGAAACTTTGTTCTTGAGACCACTGCAAATCGTTGATAAATTCCGTTAATTCATCGAACGAAACAATGTCACAAGTATAATTTGTTTTTTCCATAAAATCAACTAACATTTGTTTAAAGTATTTTGGACTAGCTTCTTGTTCTTCATCATATATCAGTAATGATTGATCCGTATGATCGAGCATAAATTGATCTGTTTGTTTAAATTGATGTGGCCCTACATATGATGTATGAAATACGCTATCTACAAAATCAGCATGTTGTACGATGTGATTATATTTTGCTTGATTTTGTTCATTCCATCTATCAGTATGACCAAAAAATGGTGTGACCACACCGAGTTTAAGTTCAGGATAGGTCTCTTTTAAATCAATTACTACTTCAGCAGTCCATAATTCTATACCCATCTGTCCTTGTATTAATACCCATTCAAGTCCTTCTTCAATCAATGATTTTAATTTATGTGCTATAAATTTTTTCAAATAAGAAACTTCAGGTGTATCATCTTTAAAGATATTAAGTTCAAATGACTTATAGCCAGTCACATAAATTGTCTTTATCATAATGTAACATCACTTCTTTGTATATAACTTAAATCGTATTGTACTGCTTTAACTTTTTCTGTGAATAATTTACGGCTAGTTCTTTTAAAATGACATTCTACTGACAATGATTCAATATTTGAAATAAGTAAATCAAATTTTTTCTTATTCATATAAGATAGTTGTAGTATTTTAGGCTCAAATGTGCTAAGTGTTTCTAACAGCTTATCTATGTAACTCGTAAACGGCACAACATCTTTGTAAAAATCATAGTCTATATCTTTCGATTTGACTGATTCATATCTATCTTGCATCATTTGGACGTCATTTAATAGCTGGGTAATTAATTGTTGCATGAAGTTTCCTCCTACACATTAAATTTACCACAAATAAATTTGATAGTCATTTGTGAAACAATCATCTAACATTTATGTCATATTCTAGGTATATTTATAGGGAATTATTGTTTAATTGAGAAAAGCACGTTAAAATAAATATTGATGTATGTACAGATACATTGCTTTATATTTCATAGTTTGGAAAAAAAGATTATTTTCATGTATAATGAAAAAAGTTTTTGAAACCAAATTAAAGTGGTGAAAAACAATGAATTATCCAAATGGGAAACCATTTTACGGAAATAAGTCTCAAGTCGGACGAACTTATAAGGATGAAAAGAGTAAAATAAACTATGGTGGCAGAGGCATGTCACTTGAAAGTGATATTGAATTATCTAACACACACTATTTGAAACTTGGACAAGCTGTTATACATAAAAAGCCCACCCCCGTTCAAATAGTTAATGTTCATTATCCTATGAGAAGTAAGGCGGTAATTAATGAGGCTTATTTCCGAACGCCTTCGACTACTGATTACAATGGTATTTACAAAGCCCACTATTTAGATTTTGAAGCGAAAGAAACTAAAAATAAAACTTCTTTTCCATTGAATAACATGCATGAACACCAAGTGGTGCATATGAATGCTTGCTATGACCAAGGAGG
Source organism: Staphylococcus sp. FSL W8-0271 (assembly GCF_038006605.1). Lineage (NCBI taxonomy): Bacteria > Bacillati > Bacillota > Bacilli > Caryophanales > Staphylococcaceae > Staphylococcus > Staphylococcus sp. FSL W8-0271. The sequence goes on along the minus strand of NZ_JBBOVM010000001.1, from coordinate 1,392,849 downwards.
AATTGTTTTTTTATTAATTCGCTTTAAATTATTAGATGAAGTTTATTTGTTGCCTTATAGCAAATTTAAATATTATTGGCATCGGTACAAAAAAGAAATTAAAAAGTCGATTACGGTTGAAGAAATTAGAAAAAATGGTTACTATATTCCTTATCAGTATCAACCAAGATTGAATTACCTCAAAGCAGTTGATAAGTTGATATTAGATGAAAGTGAGGACCGCGTATGACGGAGAAAAAAAGGACTTCCGATTCAAATAAGAATGATAAGTCCGGAGAAAAAAAGAATAGGAATATAAAAAGAACGATTATTAAGATAATCGGGTTTCTCATCATAGCCTTCATTGTTCTAGCGTTAATTGGTATTTTGTTATTTGCATATTATGCTTGGAAAGCACCTGCATTTACAGAATCAAAATTACAAGATCCAATTCCTGCTAAAATATATGATAAAGATGGCGATTTGATTAAAACGATTGATAATGGGCAAAGACGTGAACATGTTGATTTAGATGAAGTACCTAAAAGCATGAAATCAGCTGTCTTAGCTACAGAAGATAATCGTTTCTATGACCATGGTGCACTTGACTATAAACGTTTGTTTGGTGCAGTGGCTAAAAACTTTACGGGTGGATTTGGTTCGCAAGGTGCATCAACATTAACTCAACAAGTAGTTAAGCGTTCGTTCTTAACGGATCAAAAATCAATAGCACGTAAAGCACAAGAAGCTTATTTATCATATAGACTCGAACAAGAATATAGTAAAGATGAAATTTTTGAGATGTATTTAAATAAAATTTACTATTCTGACAGTGTTTATGGTGTGAAAGCTGCAGCTAAATATTACTTTGATAAAGATTTGAAAGATTTAAATTTAGCTGAATCGGCATATTTAGCTGGTTTACCGCAAGTTCCAAATACTTATAATATTTATGATCATCCAAAAGAAGCAGAATCACGTAAAGATACTGTTTTATATTTAATGGAATATCATAATCGTATTACTAAGAAACAAAAAGAAGAAGCACAAAATACATCATTAGAAGATAACTTAGTAAAACGTGATTCAGAAGATCGTCAAGTGAGTGATAAAAGTTCAAATCCTGAATATGATTCTTACGTTAACTTCGTAAAATCTGAATTAATGAATAATAAAGTGTTCAAAGGTAAAGATTTAGGTGAAGTTCTTAATAGTGGTGTCAAAGTCTACACAAATATGGACAAAGATGTCCAACAAACACTACAAGATCGTGTAGATAATGGTGGTTACTATAAAAATGAAGACCAACAAGTTGGTGCTTCTATTGTAGACAGTAAATCTGGTGGTTTAGTTGCAATATCTGGCGGTAGAAATTATAAAGATATTGTTGATAGAAACTTAGCTACAGATGCTCACCCTACTGGTTCATCATTAAAACCATTCTTAGCATATGGCCCTGCCATTGAAAATATGAATTGGGCTACGAATCACGCAATTCAAGATGAAGAAGCGTATCAAGTTGATGGTGTCACTTTCAGAAACTATGATACTAAAGGTCATGGCGAAGTTAAATTGTATGACGCTTTACGTCAAAGTTTCAATATACCAGCATTAAAAGCTTGGCAATCTTCAAAAGAGAACGCTGGAAATGACGCACCAAAAGATTTCGCTAATAAAGTTGGTTTAGAATATGAAGGAGATATAGGACCTTCTGAAGTATTAGGTGGTTCATCATCAGAATTCTCACCTACACAATTAGCATCTGCATTTGCATCTATAGCAAATGGTGGCGAATATAATAATGCACATTCTATTAAAAAAGTAGAAAAAGAAGATGGAGAAACAATTAATTACGATCATACAAGTAAGAAAGCAATGAAAGATTCCACTTCTTATATGTTAGCAGAAGTACTTAAAGGTACATTTGAAGCATATGGTTCTGCATATGGCCACGGTATATCTGGTGTGAACGTTGCAGCAAAAACTGGTACAGGTACTTATGGTGACCAAACTTACCAACAATATGGCTTGCCTGATGATGCTGCAAAAGATGTATGGATGAATGGCTTCACGCCAAAATACAGCATGTCTGTGTGGATGGGCTTCAAAGAAGTTAAACAAGGCGGCGTGAATTCATTTGTTGGACATGACGAACAAGAGTATCCTCAATATTTATTCGAGGATGTAATGAGCAATATCTCACCAAGAGATGGCAAGGACTTTAGTAAACCTGACTCAGTAAATGGTGATAGTAAAGATAGCCTATCTGTTGCAGGACATCCTGATGACAACACAACAAGTAATAAGCCTCGAGGACAAGGTGGAAGCAGCAGTAGTAGTAGTAATAATAGTGGTGGTAGCAATAATAACAACAATTCATCATCAGCTAGCTCAAGCAGTAATAATGCAAATAACTCTACTGGTTTATCAAGAGCACAATAACTATTAAATTAAGTTTTGAGTATCTATTTCAATGCTCAAGAAGCGCTTAGTTATCATCATTGCTTATGAACACATAAACGCCAATTTCTATTGAAATTATATAGAAATTGGCGTTTTCTTTATTTTATAGAGTTTTTTTACTGATTTACATCTTATGGAATTGTATGAATAAGAAATTAAATATCAAGTAAAAATTTAATAAGCAAAGTGCACCAAAAGCTTTGGAAATTAAATAAAAAGAATGAGACAGAAATCTAGTTTTATTAAAACGATTTCGTCGTACATTTCGACAAGGATGACCATAATCGAAAAAAGTATAAGAGGATTATCTGAATTGTAGCTCATGCATAAATCCCACTTACTCAATAAATTGAGAAGTGGGATTTTTTAATTTCAGTTCTACTATCTATTGACCTTATGAATAAGTCTAGACGAATTAATGATGTTTCATGACGTATTGTGTTTGAAATATTGCTATATGATTGTGATGACATCACAAAATTGTTTTGTAACTCCATTTTAACGCTAAATTTTTGTGTTAATGGCCTTTATTTTTGCTACGTATTTGGTATGATGCATTCATTTTAATTAATTCTGATTTAAGTGTCTTCATTTGACTATAACCCATAAAATGATATTTACGCTCAATCATATAATGATAACGTTCTTTAAAATTCATTGGTACAACTGGATAATCGGTTAATCGCTCAAAATCAATAGTGTGAATGTGATTGATTTGTTTAAAAAACGTTTCAATCATATCAAAATATTCATCAATTAATACCTTTGCTTCTTCAGAATTTAATTTTTTTTGTTTCGAGAATAAATCTATTTGTTCTTCTAATTTTATAAAATCTTCTTTTGAAATCAATTATGTCACACTTCTTTCAAACTGGCTTTATATCTTTTTTGCCCTTCTCTACATTCATTAAATAAGGGACATATATCACATTTAGGGCTACGTGCTAAACAGTGATAGCGTCCAAAGAAAATAAGTTGATGATGCGTTTTATTCCAACGTTCTCTAGGTACTACTTTGCATAATTTATCTTCAACTTGTCTAACATTATCTTTCCACCTACAAATACCTAATCGTTTAGCTACACGTTCTACATGTGTATCTACTGCAAGCGAAGGTTCATTAAAAGCAACACTCATCACTACATTTGCTGTTTTACGCCCCACTCCAGCTAGACTTTCAAGTTCTGCATGTGTTTGAGGAATTACGCCATCAAATTTATTTAATAATGATGCACATAATTTTTGGATATTTTTAGCTTTATTTCTATATAAGCCAATAGTACGAAGATCATTTTCTAATTCTGAGATATCTACATTTAGATAATCTTCAGGTGTTTTATACTTTTTAAAAAGATTTTTAGTGAGTTTATTTACAGAAATATCTGTAGTTTGTGCTGATAATAACACTGCAATTGTTAATTCAAATGGGTTATCATGTACAAGTTCGCATTCAGCGTTTGGGAACATATTCGCAATGACGTCAATCATTTCTAAAGCTTTTTTATTACTTATCATCTTGATTCTCCTCATTTAGCCAATCAAATTTAGGCACTTTTTTTACTGTGTGTTTCATTTTAGGTTGGTTAAACTGTCGGCTTATTTTTTTGGAATCTTCAATGGTTTTCACATTATTTTTTTTCCAATTTAATAGAATTTTATCAATATATTTAAAGCTCATTTTGTTTTGACTTTCTGCCTCGTCTAAAGCTGCTTGAATCACACTTAAGTCGTGTTTATCTACATCTAACCATTGGTTTAATGTCTCAATTTCATATGGTGATAACGGTCTACCAAAAGCTTGTTCAATTTGTTGAAAAAGCTTATTGAATTCAAGTTCAGTTTGTTTTTGATCATTATTATCATTAACATGTTGCATAATATCATTTAGTTTATAATAAAACTGATCGAGATTCATATATTCAGTGAATTTGCCTTCTTCATCTTTGTTAACGTTTAATTCTAATAAATCGCGTTGAATAAGGTTTTGTATAATGGCAGTAATTTCTCTGGAATCTAGTGAAGTTCCTTTTTGTAAAGATTCAATGGATGGTTGTTTATTGGTCATTTCCGAGGCATGAATCAATTTTATCAAAATTACTAATTCACGCTCATTGATACCTAATTCATTATAGTGATCTAGTAATTCTTTGTGAATTACAACAGGTCTACTCTTTAGCATATCTATATTCAAATACACCCCTCCTTATCTTGTATAAATATTATAAAAAAGTCCAGCCATAAAATAGACTGGACGTAGCTTCGGTAGTTACTTGTATTGATAATATTATGGATATAGACGATTTAATAAACGAGGGAATGGTGCAGTTTCACGAACATGTTCTACACCTGATAACCATGCAACTGTTCTTTCAAGTCCTAATCCGAACCCGCTATGAGGTACACTGCCATAACGACGTAAATCTAAATAGTAACTATAACTTTCAGCATCTAATTCAAATTCATTGATACGTTGTTCTAATAATGCAAGGTCATTAATACGTTCAGAACCACCAATTATTTCACCATATCCTTCAGGTGCGATTAAATCTGCACACAACACAGTATCCTCATTATCAGGATTTGGTTGCATATAGAATGGTTTGATTTTTGTTGGATAATTTGTAATAAATACAGGTAAATCGTAATGATTTGCAATTGCAGTTTCATGAGGTGCACCGAAATCTTCGCCCCATTCAATGTCATCAAAACCTTGTTCTTTCAAGAATTCAACTGCATCATCATATGTGATGCGTGGGAAAGGAGTTGCAACTTTTTCTAGCTTTTCAGTATCACGTTCTAAAATATTTAATTCTAATTTGCAATTTTCAAGTACTGATTTAACAACGTGAGCTACATATTGCTCTTGAATTTCTAAGCTTTCGTTATGATTACAAAATGCTTTTTCAGCTTCTATCATCCAAAATTCAATTAAATGACGACGTGTTTTAGATTTTTCTGCACGGAATGTTGGTCCAAATGAAAATACTTTACCATGAGCCATTGCAGCTGCTTCTAAATAGAGCTGGCCACTTTGAGATAAAAAGGCATCTTGATCAAAATATTTAGTATGGAATAGTTCACTTGTGCCTTCTGGTGCACTAGCTGTTAAAATAGGTGGATCTATTTTGGTAAAACCAGTATTATTAAAGAATTCATAAGTTGCACGAATAATTTCGTTTCTTATTTTCATAACTGCATGTTGTTTTTTTGAACGTAACCAAAGGTGACGGTGATCCATTAAGAATTCTGTACCATGGTTTTTAGGTGTGATTGGATAATCATGTGCTTCTGCGATGATTTCAATAGATTTTACTTGCATTTCATAACCTAAGTCAGAACGATTATCTTCTGAGATAATGCCAGTAATATATAATGAAGTTTCTTGCGTAATATCCTTAGCTAATTGAAAAGTATCTTCGTCTACATCAGCTTTTACTACGACACCTTGCATAAAGCCAGTACCATCTCTTAACTGCAAGAATGCAATTTTACCACTTGAACGTTTATTCGTTAACCAAGCACCTATCGTTACTTCTTGGTTAATATAATGTTTTGCTTCTTTTATCGTTGTTTTCATAACCAAACTCCTAATATTTTTGTAGTCTTCTTTTATTAATCCTTATACATTTTAACAAAATCAAGATACAACTTCTAGTTGCGCGCGTTAACTTTTAATGATGTATTGTCTCTTTTTTAATTTTTTTAAGTAAGCTTGAAAATTGTTTTATATCACCCTTTTTTTGGCGATAACTTTCTAATGATTGTTCAAAGAATTGTTTGTAATTACTTTTAATTAAACGATCATCAAAGGATACGATTATGCCTTTATCTTGTTCATTTCGAATAAGTCTACCTAACCCCTGTCTGAAACGCGTAACAGCATCGGGTAATACAAAATCTTTGAATGTGGAGGTGAATTCAGATTCCATTAACCAATATTTGGTATTATTATGATTCATGAACGGTAGTTTTGTGATCATCACGCATTTGATACCATTTGATTGAAAATCAAACCCTTCAAAAAATGTTCCAGTCCCTAATAATATAGCTTTAGAAAAACTGTTGAATTGTTGAACTATTTTATAGTTTTGATTTTGTTGTTGCGTGAGTATTACATAATCTTCAAATTCAGGTAATTCATTCAAGAGTTCCTGTACCATATGCATCATCTTATAACTAGTGAAAAGAATTAAACATTTTGATTCAACGACTGTTGTATATTCTATAACATAATTAACAATAGAACTCACATAATCATCGATATTTTTATAATTATATGAAGCGATATCATTTGGTATAAATACTGTTGTCTGGTTTGAAGATACTGTATTAGTATCAAGTTCATAAGTATTAAAATCGATATCTTTATTAAACCACTGATTGAAATTTTCAAATGAATGATTAAAGGTTAATGTACCTGAAATAAATGTTAGCGCATTAAATTTATCTAATACTTGTTTTGTTAGTATTTCCTTCACATCATAATCTTTGACATTTAATTTTATTGTAGATTTTTGATTAATATTTTTAATAGACAAATAACTAATATGATTATTTTTCAAACTAGTTTCAATTGCTCTAAATTTATCATTGATATAAAGTAATTGTTTTCTTACTGTTTTAATTGTTTTATGGCTCATACCATTAAAGAATTCTAAAGTCATATTTAATTTATGAATAATGGCATGCAAATCATTCAAAATCGGCGTTACATCGAAATGATATACAAAATGAACTTTATGCACTTCATCATCATGTATTTCTGATTGTTGGATGCTATTAAACATAGTGCTAAACAATTGTTCATTTAAATCATGTATTTCATTGATATTTGTTTTAAGACCAAAAACATCGATTGGTGGTATATCTAACTTTTCAAGTATACGTTGTTGTTCTAAATAGTCGATAGCTGCAAGCAATTTTTCGTTTTCAGTTTTACCTATCAGTCCTAATTGATACTTAACATCAGAATAGCTTAACTCATTCGTAACTTGATTTAAAGCGTAGTCAGGTAATCTATGTGCTTCGTCAATAATACAATCATCAAATAATTGATAAATTGTATTATCATGTGAAGCGTGAATTAAATGCGCATGATTAGTAATACCGATTTGAATATTTTTTGCGTTGCGTTTAATAAAGTTAAAATAATTAATGTCATTACGCACTGGAACATAAGTTTCTAACTTTTGTTCGTAATACATTTTCTGACCGCCTTTTAAATCTAACTCTTGAATATCTCCAGTATGCGTTTCTGTAATCCAAATCAATAATTGCATTTTTAAAATACTTACTTCGTAATTATTAGATTCATCTTTCAAAATTTGACTGATTAATCCTAAAGAAATATAGTCTCTTTTACTTTTGATTAATGAAGCATTTATTTTAAAATTTAAAGCTGATTTTAGAGCAGGTATATCTTTTTCCAACAATTGACTTTGTAATAATTTTGTATTTGTAGAAATCATTACATGTTTCCCTGTTTGTATATTATACATTAATGATGCTAATAGATAGGAAAATGATTTGCCACTTCCTAACGGCGCTTCAATCATAGCCTTTTCACTATGCATCAATTGTTCTAATATAATTTCGGCTAAATATAATTGTTGTGGTCTATATGTTAAATTTAATTTTTCAGTAATACCTGTATATAGATCTTTTAAGGTTCCATCAAAATTTGCAGTAGGTGCCTTAAAATCTTTTTGTTTTTTATAAATAATCTGTTCAAATTGGTCGAAGTCTTCATTTAGAGGTTCATGATTATGGTTTCGAGCCATTTCAAAAAGAATATCATGTAAATCATACTTTAAATTTTTACTTAAATAATAAAGCTGCTTTAAAGTGTCTAAATGAAGCGCTTCAAATTTATTAAAAGCAAGGATCATGAGTTGTGCCGTCGTTGCAGCATCTTCATCTGCACGGTGAGCATTATTTAATGTAATTCCATGCGATTCTGCTAATTCACTTAATTGGTAACTTTTATCTGTTGGGAAAGCGACTTTAAACAACTCTAATGTATCTAATACCTTTTTAGGCTTATATTTGATATTGCAATTTTTAAACGATTTTTTGATAAAATTTAAGTCGAAAGTCACGTTATGTGCTACAAAGATGCAACCTTCAAGTTGCTTAGAGATATCGTCAGCAATTTCATGAAAATATGGTGATTGATTTAGCATTTCTTCTTCAATTGAGGTTAATGCTTGAATAAAAGGAGGAATTTCTAAATCTGTTTTCACCATAGAGTGATAGGTGCCAATTATTTTATTATCACGAACGAAAGTAATACCAATTTGAATAATTTCATCATAATCTAATTGATTACCCGTCGTTTCTAAATCAACAACAGCGTAACAAGGTTGTGTCATATTCATTCCTCCTTTTCTTATAATTTAAAGTTCTATATCTGCACTCATGAGTTTGTGTTGTATCTGTTGGTCATCTATGACGATCAAATAGCCATCTTCATCAATATCTATAGCTTTACCTTGAAATTGTTGCGCATTTTCAGTGAATTTTAGAGTTCTATTCCAAATATTTGAAGCTTCAATATATTCGTTTCGTATAGTAGAAAATGGCTGGGTTAAGAATTGGTGATAACGCTTTTCAATTTGATTTATTAATTGTTCTAAAAAATGATAACGATGTATTTTTTGGTTAGCATGTATTCTCAGGCTCGTAGCTTTTAACTGTAACTCGCCTTGAAAGTCTTCAGCCAAGTGATTCATGTTTATGCCTATACCACATATAACCGCTTCTATACCATCACTATTAGCCACCATTTCTGTCAAAAAGCCACAAGCTTTTTTTCCATCAATGTAAATATCGTTCGGCCATTTTATAGTAACGCTTTCTTTACTAAATTGTTGCATTGTATCTCTGATACCCAATGCCATAAACAAATTAAATTTCGTTATCATTTCAAATGGCACTTTTGGTCGCAGCACAATAGACATCCATAACCCTTTACCACGTGATGAATCCCACGGCCTGTTGAAACGGCCTTTTCCTTTCGTTTGTTCATCACTTAAAATTAAAAAAGTATCTGTATTGCCAACTAATTTCTGCTTAGCGAGTAACTGTGTGGAATCTATTTGCGTTATTACCTCTACATGATCAAACATTTTTTGTTCATCGATTAAAGGTTCTACAATCCCACTATACCATTTATCAGGTAGTTCAATTAAGCGATGTCCTTTATGGTTAATTGATTCAATTTCGCATCCTTCTTGCTTAAGTTGATCGATTACTTTTTTGACTGCTGTGCGAGAAATTGCAAGATGTTCAGCGATAAATTGACCAGAAATATATTCATCTTGATTTGTATATAAGATTTGAATAACGTCTTTACTGTATTTCGACATGTGATTTCACCCACCTAATGAGTTCTGATTTAATATTTTGAACATCTCCATCGATAATCGCAAGCTCAATATCTCTCAATATCGTTTTTAGCCAAGGACCGCTTTGTTTATTCACTGCCTCAAGGATAACTTTACCATTAATATCAATATCTTTTCTCGATTGAATTGGTAGTTGTTTTGATACTTCTTTTACAGACTGTGTATTTATAATGAGTGGTGAAAAAGAGGGTAAATGGTTTTTTATGTGTAAATCCATATAATTTAATATGGATTGTATATCTTGCTCCCCATAATCATAAATAAGTATTTTAAAGTCTGATTTTGATTTAATATTGGGTAATTGATTGAGTAACTTTTCTAACTTGCTTATATATTTTTTGTCATTATTACTGATTTTCAGATCATTAAGATTGCCTTTTATTGAAGGTTGCTGTACTTTCAATAACGCTACTAGTAAAGTGAAAGGAATGGCTTCATCCAAAATAAAATTATTTAGATTATAATGTTTAAAAAAAGGAATGTAATTAAATGCATTCAAACGTTGTAAGTTTTCAAAACTATTGGCTACATACTTACCAGAAGTAAGTTTCTTTAACTCAACCACGATACGTTCAATGGATAAATGTTCAATATCATTGATGTGTGATTGCATACCGTAAAAAGTTTCATTTTCTAGTGAGAATCCTAATTGTGATTGAAAACGTAACCCTCGAATGATTCTTAATGCATCCTCATTAAAACGTTCTTGTGCATTACCTACAGTTCTGATTATGCGATTTTTTATATCTTGTTGCCCATTAAAATAGTCATGAATATGAAAATCGGCGTCCATGGCTATTGCATTCATTGTAAAATCACGTCTTTTAACATCCTCATATAATTCACGCACAAAAAATACTTCGTTAGGTCTACGATGATCATCATAATCACCTTCTGCACGAAAAGTCGTTACTTCATAATGTTCCCCATTATAAACGACATTGATTGTACCATGTTCTCTACCTATAGGAATTGTCTTTTCAAAAATAGCTTCTACTTCTTCAGGTGTTGCACTCGTAGTAATATCGATATCGTGTATTGTTTTATGCATTAGATAATCTCTGACAGATCCCCCAACAAAATACGCTTGATACTGATTAGATTGTAAAGTTTTTAAAATTGGTTTTGCTTGTTCGAATAATGTTTTAGTCATGATTACCCTCTAACATTTTTTTATAATAATATTCATATTGATCAGCAATTAAATCTGAAGAAAAACGTTCAGCAACATCTTTCAACATTTGCTGCTGCATTTTTTTATAAAGCTGATCATCTTTCAACAATTGTAAGGCATACGTACTAGCTTTCTCACTATCTCCGACATCTACTAGAAAACCTGTTTGATTATGTTTAATTACTTCCTTGATGCCTCCAGCAGTTGAGCCCACTGGAAGTACACCTGATTTCATTGCTTCTAGTAATGTAAGACCAAAACTTTCCTTTTCACTTAATAATAATACTATATCTGATATTTGATAAAATTCACTTACCCAATTTTGCTTACCTAAAAATAGCACGGAATCTTCAATATTTAATTCACGTGCCTTTGTTTTCATATCCATTAATTGAGGACCATCACCTAATAAAATAAGTTTTGATGGCAATTGCTGGTGTATCTTTGCGAAAGTTTCAATAACTGTATCAATACGTTTGACGGCTCTAAAATTAGAAACGTGAATAACCACTTTTTCTTCAGGTTTTATCCCGTAACAAGCTTTTAATTTGATATCAGATTCAGTCGGTAATGAATGTTTTGTAGGAAATTCATTTTCTCTAACGAAATTATAAATTGGAATAATAGCTTTATCAGTTTCAATAATATCAGTTGTTTGTTCGGCTAGTGATTTACTTACGCTTGTTACTATATCACTACCTTCTATACCAAATTTAATCGCATTTTTTAATGAATGGTCATATCCCAATACAGTAATATCAGTGCCATGTAAAGTGGTCATTATTTTAATATCTTTACCTGACATGTGTTTTGCTAAGATACCACAAACAGCATGTGGTACCGCATAATGCATATGTAATAGATCTAAGTCATACTCATTGATTACTTCAGCGATTTTTGTACTTAAGGTGATATCATAAGGTGCATATTGGAACACAGCATATTGATTCACTTCAACTTGATGAAATGTAATATTTGGTAATGGTTTTCTAATTCTAAAAGGTATATTTGATGTTATAAAATGGATATCATGTCCTCTTTCTGCTAACTTGATACCCAATTCAGTAGCGATAATACCAGAACCACCCATAGATGGGTAACATGTAATTCCTATTTTCATAGGTGGCACATCCTTTCTTAATCAATGTCAATCTATTTTCTTTCAAAACGATTTTTATCACGTGTATTAAATTTATCCATTGTTTCATTAAAGCTTTCCGTCATGTCTATATCTAAAGAATTAGCAATACATAGTAGCACAAATAAATTATCTCCAAGTTCTGCTTTTACTGTGTTTGCTGCTTCACTATCTTTTTTCTTTTTTTCACCATAAAAGTGATTAATTTCTCTTGATAATTCGCCCACTTCTTCTGATAACCTTGCGAGATTTGCTAGAGGTGAAAAGTAGCCTGTTTTAAATTGATTTATATAGTCATCTACTTCGATTTGCATATCTTTCATTGATTTCATGATAAACGCCTCTCATTCTTACAGTTTCTTTTATAGTATAGACTAATTCTATGATTCATGCATTATTCCTGCAACCTTTATACGCTATTCATTGTTAACTGAGCATTGAATATAATGATAATATGATACACATAAAGCATATAATAATAAACCTTACAAAAAATGAACATAATGAATATTTATATTAAAAGATAATTATTGCAAGCATAAAAAAGAGGCTGGACAAATTTATTGTCTCAACCTCTTTTGCTAATATTGTCATTCTTACCACAGTAAAAGAAGAAATCAATTAGATTCCTGTTCTATGCCCATGGCCAAATTATTCACTTGATCTAGCGATTAAAATGAAACGTGCAAGTTCTGCTAATGCTACAGCAGTTGATGCAACGTATGTCATTGCAGCAGCAGATAATACTTTTTTCGCATGTCGATATTCTTTTTCATTAACAATATCTAAACTTTTGATTTGTTTCATTGCTCTACTACTGGCATCAAATTCGACTGGTAAGGTAACAATTGAGAAAAGTACTGCAAATGACATTAATGCAACGCCAATCCAAAGTGCAGTTGAACCCAATGTACTCTGTAAACTAGTTAAAACAATACCAGCAAACACTGCCATGTAACCTAAAGAACTACCAATATTTGCTAAAGGTACTAATGATGTTCTAAACCTTAAGAAGAAGTAACCCTGAGCATGCTGGATAGCATGACCTACTTCATGGGCAGCTATTGCTGTTCCAGCTACAGAAGGTCTATTGAAGTTCGCTGGTGATAAGACAAGTACCTTTTTACTAGGATCGTAGTGATCTGTTAGAAATCCTTTACCTTCGACAACATCTACATCATAAATTCCATTTGAATGGAGTATTTCAAGCGCTACTTCACGCCCTGTTTTTCCACTTGTTGATCTTACTTGAGAATACTTTTCATAGTTAGATTTAACCTTGTGTTGTGCCCATAGAGGCAGAACCATTAAGATAACAAAGTATATAATCATATAAATAAAAGACAAAAATCCTCACTCCTTTATAAACATTTTACTGTGGACGTTAATAATGGTCAAATATTTTATCTTTTTTAAATAGAGTTAAACTTAAATATAAAACTAAAGGTATGACACTTAACCAAAATGCTAAGTATGCAATTGCCCCAATGTGACTTTCAATAAAATCATAAAATGGATATTGCATGAATACATAATCGATAATGTCATTATGGAACACCCATATCATCGCTACGAAAAACGAAAACATAGTCACTTTAAATCTTGGATAAAATATAAAAGCTTCAATGGCCATAATGCCGTGGGAAAGTATCAGCATACAACCTGTAATTGTAATCATGTCATATTGGATAAATAGAATAATATTCATAATTACAGCCCATACACCATATTTGATTAATGTGACAAAAGCAAGTGCTTCAATGATTGGTATGTTTTGGTTAACAATTAACCCTAGAATAGCAATACATAAAAATAATGATGCAGTCGGACTATCAGGTACAAAAGGTATAAAATACCATGGTGTAAGACTCATTTGTGAACCATACCAAATATACCCATAAATCGTTCCCAATAAATTACATATTAATAAGAAATATAGCATCCCTTTATTATAAATGATAAGTTGCCAAAGCGAATAAATGTTCATATAGTCAATCCTTCGATAATGTATTAAGATTCCTCAACTTAAATGTATTAAGGATTTGAGATAATTGATAAAATAAAGCTTTATCTTGTAATTGTAAACTTAAGTCAATATTGTCTTGTAAATATTTGATAATAGATGATTCACTTTGTTTTGATAATGGCAAGCCATAAATGTCTTGAATATATATAGCATAATAAGGAGAATGAAGTAATTGTGTTAACAATAATTCATCTAATCTTGTATCTCTTGAACCTTCATTATTTAAATATAATTTGATATCAAAATAGATGTTTTGATTTGCGATATAGTCAAATATTTTTTCATTGTTAATATATTGTTGATTCTGCACTTTAAGTTTTATGGCGATATTGTCTGTATTCACTGCAGAAATTTCTAAAGTATTATGACTAGGAATTTGCTCATCTACAAAGTATATTTTTTGTAATAATTCAGGTGAGGATTTTATCAAATTTAATACCCATACACTAATTCGAGATTTAAATCGATATTGGAATAATACGTATTCTATAAAACTTGCTTTTACTTGTTGTAAGGTATCAGTCAATGTGCTCACCTTCCTTACTTTTTAGAATGATTGCAATCTCTCAGCTTCATCATGCCATGTTTCATTAGATGGATCTATTTCCAGTAATTGTTTTAAGATTTGTTGAGCTTGTTCTATATAACCAATTTCAACTAAATAGAAATAATAATCACTTAAAAATGCTGATTGCGTTCTCATAGTTGGATAAGCTAATTCAAAGAAATGTTGGGCTTCTTTATCTCGCTCTTCTTGGCCTAGTGCATGTGCTAAATGCCACATAAATACTGGATCTAAATCTTCTTCATCTGCATATTGTAGTAAGCCAATAATTGAATCGTAATCTTCTTCTTGTCTATAGAAATCACTTAAGATTAAAAATGGTTCCTGATAAGCATTGTCTACATCTAAGGCTTGTAGTAGTAATTGAACACCTTCATTAGCATCTCCGTGTTCGATTTGAATACTCCCTGTTGATACCATTAATTCTTTATAAAATTGACTCAATCGCAGCCCTTCTTTACCAATTTCAATGGCATCCGCGTGATTGTGCTCGTTTTCATACAATTGTTGTAGATAAAAATAGCCTTGTAGGAAATCTGGATCTTTTGATAATAGCGTTTGTACTAATTTGATCGCTTCTTGTGTTAAATCATTTTTTTCATAAGCAATCGCTTTTTTGAAGTAACTTTCTGAATCCATTTCATCATCACTGATTTCATCAAACATCGTAATTGCATCGCTATAATTTCCACTTTGCAAGCTACAATCAGCTAAACGTGAGAATAAATTAACATTATTGATCTGATATTCTCCCGTTTCTAGTACCGTTTCATATTCCGAAGTAGCGCGTAAATATTGTCCATCAAAATAAAGTAATTCTGCCAATGCGAAATGGATGATTGGGTCGTTCGGTTCAATATCAATAGCTTCTACTAATTTATCAATAGCTACTTCTAGCATATTTAATTGTTGGTACAAATCTGCTTCTAACATCAAACGTTCCGTAGAAAGTTCAACAGTACTTAAATATTCTAATGCTTCATCCGTTTGATCTTCCGCAATCAGCCCTTCAATAAAATAAATTAACAGTTCACTTTCATCTGGATATTTATGATAAAGTGTACGAAACACCTCAAGGCCTTGCGGCATTAATCCATAATTATATAGTGTTTCACCAAGTATAAAGAGTGCATCATCTTTTGGAGAACTTAACGCGTCATTTACACGTGTATCTAAGTTGTCTAGTTTTTGTAAGTTGATATCATCTATAAGTTTATAGATATCTTCCATACTTTATCCCTCTTTTTCTAATTGTTTAAATTTAGCTAAGAAACCTGGGAAGGAAACATTGACTGCATCAAATTGATCAATCGTTAATGTATCATCGGTTAATAAAGAAGTTACAGCAAGCATCATTCCAATACGGTGATCAGTAAAACTATCCACTGTGGCAGTTTGTTCCAATCTTGATGGATGTATAATCATACCATCACTTGTTGGTTGCAATGTAAAGCCTAATAAATTCAACATGTTTGCTGTAGTATCAATACGATTTGTTTCTTTGACCTTTAATTCTTCCGCTTCTTTTATAATACTTGTGCCATTTGCTTGAGTACAAAGTAAGGCAATAACTGGTAATTCATCAATTGCTCTAGGTACTAAATCACCTTCGATATGAATAGGTTTCATGTTTGGCGTATACTGTATACGTATTGAAGCGGTAGGTTCTGAACCATTAGTTTGATTGAATAAAGTTATATTTCCACCCATTTGTGTCACGATATCAATAATACCTGAACGTGTTGGATTTATGCCAACATTGTGAATTGTAATATCACTGCCTGGTGTTATCAAGCCAGCAACAATGAAATATGCAGCTGAAGAAATATCACCAGGTACATGAAAATCAGTGGCAGTAATATGTTCGATACTATTTGCTGGTAATTCAATCGTTTTATCATTGGTAGTGATTGGAATTTGATAATGTTCAAACATCGTTTCTGTATGATCACGCGTAATACCGATTTCAGAAATAGTCGTTTGTTCGTTTGCAAATAAGCTTGCAAATAATATTGCGCTTTTAACTTGAGCACTTGCGACTTCCATTTGGTATGCTATGCCTTTAATTTGAGCAGGTTTGATTATTAAAGGTGTATAATTATTATTCACACCTGAAATATCTGCATTCATTAAGGTTAAGGGTTTCATAATTCGATCCATAGGCCTTTTTCCAATTGAAGCATCACCTGATAGCACTGTTTCAATACCAAGACCACACAATAATCCAGCAACTAGGCGTGTAGTTGTTCCGGAATTACCAGTATAGAGTACTTGATGTGGTGTTTGGAAAAATTTATATCCAGGTGAATTAATTTCTATTTTATCTTCTAATATATCTATTTCCACACCAAGCAGACGGAAAATTTCAACTGTACGAATACAATCTTCACCAAGTAATGGTTTATATATCGTTGATTTGCCAGATGCTAATGAGCTAAGAATAATAGCTCTATGTGTCATTGATTTATCTCCAGGAACTTCTATATCTCCAATCAGAGGACCTTTTATATCAATTGTTTTACTAATAACCAAATATGCCACCTACTTTTTAATATATGTTTGTAATGCATTAAAACTCTCTAATAATATGGATTTATCAACATGTTTAACCACAGGGTTACCTAATCCTTCTAATAAAACCATCTGCACCCCTTGTTGATCATTCTTCTTATCTCTTAACATCAACTCATAAAGTGGATCAAAATCGAAGGTATTGATAATATTTAATGGATACTCTAGAGAATTTAAATAACTGATGTAATGTGAAATATTAAAATTTTGATTTAAAATATGATTTGACACAATAAATTGGAAGAGGATGCCAATCATTACTGCATGACCATGTGGTATTTTAAATTTATATTCAACGGCGTGACCAAAAGTATGTCCTAAGTTTAAAAATTTACGAACGTTTGATTCTTTTTCATCTTTTACAATGATATTTAACTTAGTCTCTATGCCCTTAAAAAGATAATATTCAATTTCATCTAATGAGGCTAACGTAGCTTTATTATAAAAATGCGCTTCAATATCCCGTACTGCGTTCGCACTATTTAATAATGCGTGTTTATATACTTCAGCATAACCACTCAATACTTCTGTATAAGGGAGTGTCGAAAGAAAATTCAAATCATAGATAACCGCATTTGGTCTATAAAATGCACCAATCAAATTCTTACCGTGTTTCGAATTGATGCCCACTTTACCACCAACACTAGAATCGTGTGCTAATATCGTCGTAGGTACCTGAATAAAATCAACGCCTCTCAATAAGGTAGAAGCTATAAATCCAGCGAAATCACCTGTAGCTCCCCCTCCTACTGCAATGATACACGTATTTCTGGTCAAATTTTTATTCAATAATGTTTCAATACTTTCGGCATAATAAGCTAGAGATTTTGTGGTTTCACCTGATGGAACCATCAGCTTGTGTGCATCGTATTCAGATGTAATAAATTCTAATGTGTCATCCCATTTGTTTGCGATTTCGCTATCAACAACAAGTACAATATCTTTATAATTTTCAATATAATGACGTAGATCCTTTAATGCGTTATGTTCTATGATGATGGGATAATTATTTGTCTCATACGTAGTTTGTAATTTCATAGATATCACCTGGCTAATTTTAAAATTTTAATAAAACTTAGTATTCTATATTTAACAAGCGACGTTCTTCAATTTGTGATTTTAATTGATCAATATGATTACATTGGAATTCTTCTAATAGTGCTTTTGCAAGTTCAAATGCAACAACATTTTCTACTACAACACTTGCAGCTGGAACAGCACAACTATCAGAACGTTCAACAGAAGCTTTAAATGATTCTTTAGTGTTAATATCTACTGAATTTAGAGGTTTATATAGTGTTGGAATTGGTTTCATAACGCCATTGACGACAATAGGCATACCATTAGACATACCACCTTCAAATCCACCTAAATGATTTGATCCTCTGTAATAACCATTGGTTGTATCATATAGTATTTCGTCTTGTATTTCACTACCAGGTTTTTCAGCCGCTTTAAATCCTTCTCCAAAACTCACACCTTTAAAGGCATTGATACTTACGACACCTTGAGCAATTCTACCATCTAATTTACGATCATAATGGACATAACTGCCGATACCAATTGGCACACCTTCAATAACAGTTTGCACAACACCACCAATAGTATCTCCTGCCTTTTTAGCATCATCAATTTTATCTCTCATTTGTTGAGCGATATCATCATTAATAACACGGACATCATTTTTATCAATATTAGATTTAATCGTTTCAAGATCATACTCTAAATCATCTTTAATACCACCAATTTCCATTACTCGACTATAAAAATGAATATCGAGTTGCTTAAGTAATATTTTAGATACAGCGCCAACAGCTACTCGGGCAGCAGTTTCTCTAGCAGAAGAACGTTCTAAAACATTTCTTAAGTCTCTATGATTATATTTCATACCACCGATTAAATCTGCATGTCCAGGACGTGGTTTTGTAATCACACGTTTCATGTTTTCTTGATCTTCATCGCTAATAGGGTCAGCCCCCATTATTTTTCTCCAATGTTTAAAATCATCATTTGTGACAATAAGCGTGATTGGACTCCCAAGTGTATAACCATTTCGCACACCTGATACAATTTCAACACTATCTTTTTCAATTTGCATGCGTCTACCTCTACCATAACCACCTTGACGCTTAAACATTTCTTCATTTATATCTGCAACATTAATTTCTAAATTTGCTGGTACACCTTCAATAATTACTGTTAGCTGTGGACCATGTGATTCTCCTGAAGTTAAATATCTCATTATTTACCCACTCCGTTCTTTAGTACTTTAAATGATTATATGTTCCTTATCTTATCATATTCATTTGTTCAAATTAACAGAAAAATTTCAAATAACTAAACTTTATAAGATTTACCTACATTCAACTATAACATCTGGATCAATTTTAGTAGTAACTTAAGATATTAAACGACTTCACTAAAGAATGCAATTGCAACTATTATCCATAGAAAAAACACTTTCGCATCAATTCATATTATTATGAATACAACGAAAGTGTTTTGATTTTAATCACACGACCAAGTACCGTGTTTTAAGTATCAGTTTTTTATCTATATTGTTGAAAGTATTAAAAGTTAATAACGAATGTCATTTTATTCGCATTAGTTTGTTTAATTCAAAGACAATTATTCATATAACCAAGCTTCACGTGATTCTGTGAAATCACTTAATTCTTCTGCGTTAAACCAAAGCTTGATTTCTTTATTAGCAGATTCTACTGAATCTGAACCGTGAATAATGTTTCTGCCTACAGTCAAACCAAAGTCTCCTCTAATTGTACCAGGTGTAGCTTCTGATGGATTTGTTGCTCCAATAATGTGACGTGCAATATGTACAGCATCTTCACCTTCGACAACCATTGCAAATACTGGTGCAGATGTAATAAAATCAATTAAATTACCATAGAATGGTTTGTCTGTATGTTCGGCATAATGTTCTTCTGCAAGCGATTTTGGTACCGTCATTAGTTTAGCGCCTACAAGTTTTAGTCCTTTACGTTCGATACGTGAAACGATTTCACCTATCAAGTTACGTTGAACCGCGTCCGGTTTAATCATTAAAAATGTTCTTTCCATTGTGTGTTTATCCCCCTGTTAATGATGTAAGTTTTATAAAAATATAAAACAAAATATTATAATGTCTTAAAGCACATTATAATATTAACAGTTAATTTAAGCGCTTTCAATGCTTTTCACACAATTATCCGTTTCTTTTTCCTACTTTTTTAATTATTTTTTTAAATATAGGTTTTGCTTCATCTCTTTCTAGCTGATCAATAAGATGTAAGGCTTTATCTAAATATCTATCACTGATTGCTTGCGATTGGTTTATGACATCAGAATGTTTAATTGTTTGAATACATTCATCAAATAATGATTGATCACTGTTAGGACTAAGTTGTTCGATTTTTGATTTGAACTCAGGATTTTTACGCATTTCTAACAATACTGGTAAAGTTAAGTGGCCATTCATTAAATCACTGCCTACAGGTTTTCCTAATTTTTTTTCAGAACTAGTAAAATCTAGAATATCATCTACGATTTGAAAACTCATCCCAATATAATGTCCAATCATTTTTAAATTACGAACTGTTTTAGTATCGGCGTGTGAAGCAATTGCACCAACTTCTGTTGATAATTGTATGAGCAAGGCTGTTTTGCGATTGATTCTTCTTAAATAATTTGTAATTGTTTGGTTTGCATTAAATTGATCTTGAAATTGGTACAATTCACCCATACATACTTCAACAATAGCACTTGATATCACTTTATGTACTCGATTATCTTCTATATTTGAAATATATTCTAAACCGACTGCTAATAGAAAATTACCAGTAAGAATCGCAGTATCTTGATCCCACTTTTTAGCAATAGTTAAGCTACCTCGACGTTTATCACTTTTATCAATGACATCATCATGTACTAAAGTAGCCATATGTATTAATTCAAGTGCAACAGCTACACGATATACGTCTTCATTCATTTCTTCACCAAACTGACTACTTAATATTACAAAGGCAGGTCTTACACGTTTACCACCTGATGAAAATAAATGATAAGAAGCATCTTCTAAGATTTGGTCTTTACTTATTAATGCTTCCTCTAATCGTTTTTCAATTATTTTAATTTCATTATTCATATTTAACTTTGACACAGTCATCACCTTTGGTTGTTTCATTTTATTTATAGCCTAGGTGCATCGCTGCAACGCCACCAGTGAAGCTACGTACCTTTATATTACTAAATCCTGCTTGTGAAAATAAACGTTTCAATTTTTCTTTATCTGGAAAATCAAAAGTGGATTGTTGTAACCATTCATATTCATCTTTTGATTTCGCAAATATTTTACCGAATATAGGCATAATAAATTTAAAATATAATTTATAACACTGTTTGAATATTGGTGCAGTTGGCTGGCTTGTTTCTAAACAAACAACCATACCACCAGGCTTTAATACTCTATTAAGTTCCTTAAGTGTTGCTAGATAATCAGGTACATTACGCAAACCAAAGCCGATTGTGACATAATCAAATTCATTATCTTCAAACGGTAAATTCATTGCATCACCATGAATAAGTTGGATGTTATGCATATCCGTTGTTTTCTTTTTCCCTACTTCAAGCATGTTTTCACTAAAATCTACACCTATCACTTCACCAGAAGGTCCGACTGCTTTGCTTAAAGAGATGGTCCAATCAGCTGTACCACAACAAACATCTAATGCTTTGCTACCGTCTTTAACATTCATTTCTTTCATTACACGTTTTCTCCATGTTTTATGTTGTTCAAAGCTAATGATGTTATTTAAGCGATCATACTTTCCAGAAATATTTTGAAAAACGTTATGGACTTGTTCTTTTTTTGCTTTATTATCTGTCATCATTGATTACCTCTTTTTTAATAAATTTCTGATTTAATTTCATCTAAAAATGTATTTAATTCATCTTTTGAATATTTCTTTAAATACGAAGGATGATTTTCTAATAAGTTTGCTAATAATTTTTGGTTTATATTTACTGTTTCTGTATTTGGTACGTATCGATTGATTGTTATAAGTGGAAATTTATTTTCTATCATTAAAATATAATGTCCAATTTTTTCTTTTGGAATCACTCCATTATGGATGGAGGATTTCATTTCGTTTATTTCAACAATCGCTAAACTAATTTGCTTTTGAAAAATTGGATCATGTAACTTCGCTAATAATGTATAAAAGTGAGCGCTTAGTAAATCACCAATTAATATGGCTTTCTTAGAGGATAAATTTTTGGAAACCTCATCTAAATGACGCATCGCAGTATCTATAGTGAGGCAAGCTAATTTAGCATCTTCAGGTATATCATAAGAATCAAGGATTTTTGCTAATACTTCATTTATATAAATAGCGTCATAATGATGTATACCTTTCAAGCGTTGGGTAATTTGTTTTTCTAAAATACTTAATGTCGTTTCCATGTTCACACCTCACGTTATTATCAATATACATATTAACATTATATAAGGAAAATTAAAATCAACGGTTTTCAAACTGATAAATATATACGTTTTATGTATTTTATGAATAATAAAAATTATTCAAAGAAATGAATTATGTTTTGTTAATTATCACTGTAAATATTAATTTGATGTTTAATTATTTTAAAAAGCTCTTAATATCATATCATCATATCGAATGATACCCCATTAAGAGACATAGTTTACAATCTATTTTTATTTGCGTTTAAAAGTTTTTACCAAAAGAAAAAAGCCCCTGTAACAAGGGCTTCACTTGTAAGTAAAGAATTATTTAACTGCATCTTTTAAAGCTTTACCAGCTTTGAACGCCGGTACTTTGCTTGCAGGGATATCAATTTCTTTACCAGTTTGTGGATTACGTCCTTTACGAGCAGCACGTTCACGTACTTCGAAATTACCGAATCCAATTAATTGTACTTTTTCACCTTTAGAAAGTGATGTTTGAATTGATTCGAATACTGCATCTACAGCTAAACCAGCTTCTTTTTTAGTTAAGTCAGCTTGTTCAGCAACAGCATTGATTAAATCTGTTTTGTTCATTATGAATTCACCTCCCCTAGGGTTTATAATGATAACTTAATATCATTATGGTATGACTTTAACACAACGAATACTGCAACTGCAATGATTTATGTGTAAAAAACGTTGAATTAATAGGATTTTAATATCAAATTGTTATATATTCGCTAAAAAGTGTAATACTTCTATCTTATTCAGCTTTTTTGCCACGTTCCATTAAATCTTTTACGCTTTCATCGACAGGTTGGTTTTCAAATAAAACTTTGTATAATGCAGTTGTAATTGGCATATCAATATTGTGTTCTTTTGCTAAATTATAAACTGATTTTGTCGTGTATACACCTTCAACAACCATATTCATTTCTTCCAATGCTTTGTCTAAGGATTTGCCTTCACCTAATTTATAGCCAAGTGTATAATTTCTTGAATGTGTAGAGGTACAAGTTACAATTAAATCGCCAATACCACCCAAGCCTAAAAACGTGAGTGGATCTGCACCTAATTTTTCGCCAAGGCGACTTATTTCAGCTAAACCTCTAGTCATTAATGCCGCTTTAGCATTGTCTCCAAACCCCATTCCTGAAATCACACCACTTGCAACAGCTATAATATTTTTCAAAGCGCCACCCAATTCTACACCAACTAGATCGTCATTAGTATAAACTCTTAAATAATCGTTCATAAATAAATCTTGAGCTAGCTTACTTACCTCTGCAGATTTAGAAGAAGCAGCTACTGTAGTTGGTTGTTTGATGACAACTTCTTCAGCATGACTTGGCCCTGATAATACACCTATACCTGCATTATGTTCAGGGCTGATTGAGTCTTCTAACATTTCAGAAACACGTTTATAAGTGTCGTTTTCTATTCCTTTAGCAACATGGATAAAGGTTTTTTTCGATGATAAATGTGAATCTATTTCACTTGCTACTTCTCTCATCGCTTTAGTAGGTAAAGCCATGAGATATACATCTGAATGTGCTATTGCTTTATTTATATCAGTAGTTGCGTTAATTGATAACTCAAGTTGTGCATTTTTAAGGTATTTTGTATTTGAATGTAATTCATTTATTTCTTTAACAGTCGTTTTGTTTTTTCCCCACATTAATACTTGATGTCCATTTTCAGCTAAGACATTTGCTAATGCCGTACCAAAACTCCCCGTACCAAAGACAGTTATATTAGACATGTAACCCCTCCATTTATTAATTTCTTCTTCTAGATATGATGTGTACAGGAGTACCTTCAAATCCAAAGGCAGCTCTTATTTGATTTTCAAGATAACGTTTATAAGAAAAATGCATTAATTCTACGTCATTTACAAATACAACAAATGTAGGAGGCTCTATTGCAACTTGTGTAGCATAAAATACATTTAATCGGCGCCCTTTATCTGTTGGTGTAGGATTCATAGAAATCGCACCTGTGATAACTTCATTTAATGTTGAACTTTGTACACGTTTTTTATGATTTTCACTCGCTTCTAGAATGTATGGGAATAGCGTAGATAATCTTTTCTGTTCTTTAGCTGAAACAAATGCGATTTGTGCGTAATCTAAGAATTGAAATTCTTTGCGCACTTCGTCTTTAAATTTCTTCATTGTGTTTGTTTCTTTATCTACAGCATCCCATTTATTGACAACTATAACAATTGCTTTTCCTTCTTCGTGCGCATACCCAGCGACACGCTTATCTTGTTCTATAATACCTTGTTCTGCATCAATTACTACTAAAACAACGTTTGATCGTTCTATCGCTTTAAGTGCTCGTAAAACTGAGTACTTTTCTGTATTTTCATATACTTTACCCTTTTTTCGCATACCAGCAGTATCAATAAGGACGTAATCCTGATCATCATAGCTATATTCAGTATCAATAGCATCTCTAGTTGTCCCAGCAACATTTGATACGATGACACGATTTTCACCTAATATGGCATTAACTAAGCTTGACTTACCAACATTAGGGCGACCAATGATTGATAAACGAATTGTATCTTCGTCATATGGGTCTGGTTCTTCTTCTTTGAAGTTTTTAACTACTTCATCTAATAAATCACCTAATCCCAAACCATGTGAACCTGAAATAGGATAAGGATCTCCGAAACCTAGTGAATAAAAGTCATAAATTTCATTACGCATTTCAGGATTATCAACTTTATTCACAGCTAACACAACGGGTTTTTTGGATTTGTATAGCATTTGAGCTACCATTTCATCACTTTGTGTTAAACCTTCTCTAACATTTACCATAAAAATAATGACATCAGCTTCATCTATGGCAATTTCTGCTTGTGCTCTTATCTGTGTTTGGAATGGGGCTTCACCGATTTCAATACCTCCAGTATCAATGATATTGAAATCATGAGTTAACCATTCGCCTGATGAATAAATTCTGTCACGAGTCACACCTGGTGTATCTTCAACAATAGAGACACGTTCACCTACGACTCTGTTAAAAATTGTAGACTTTCCAACATTCGGTCTTCCTACAATAGCAACTATAGGTTTAGTCATAACTAACTTCCTCTCTTTTTTAATCTCTATAATTCTATCATACGGGGTAAGTATTTCAAAAGAAATTATTAAAGAAACCATTTAAATGATTTTCATTAAATACAATTACTTAATTGATTGATATGGACATTAAAAAAATAAATCTTGCCCTAACATAATATAGGACAAGATTTGGATTTGGTCTTATGATAATTATTAAAACTTAATATCTTTAAGTTTATCTCCGAAAACATCGCCAAGTGTTGGATTGTCTTCATCTTCGTTATTATCTAAATACGATTGGGTTGTTTCATTATCACTTTCAGCAACGTTTTCGTCAGGTAATGTTGCTTTAATAGAAAGTGAGATACGTTCATTATCAATATCGACACTGAGTATTTTAACACTGACAACTTGTCCTGGTTCTAACACTTCACCAGGTGTACCAATGTGTGAATGACTGATTTCTGAAATATGAACTAAACCTTGCACCCCAGGTTTGATTTCAACAAAAGCGCCAAAATTTGTAAGTCTGACAACTTTACCTTCTATTACATCGCCTTCATTAACCTCTCCTCTTAAAGATTCGAATGGGCTTGGTAACGTATCTTTAATTGATAATGAAATACGTTCAGAATCTTTATCAACAGATTTTACCTTCACTTTAACTTGATCACCAATTGAGACAACATCTTCTGGTGATTTAACATGTTCATGTGATAATTCAGAAACATGTACAAGTCCATCTACGCCACCAATATCGATAAACGCTCCGAAGTTTGTTAAGCGTGCAACTTTACCTTCTATTACATCTCCTTCGTTAAGATTATTTAATAAGTCATCTTTTTTCTCCGCATTTTCTAATGCTTCTACAGCTTTACGACTAAGAATGACGCGATTATTTGCTGGATCTAGCTCTTCAACTTTTAATTTTAGAACTTGACCTTCAAAATGAGAGAAATCTTCGATGAAATCGGTTGAAATTAATGAAGCTGGTACAAACCCTCTTTGACCAACATCTACTACTAAACCGCCTTTTACAACCTCAGTGACTTTAGCTTCAATATTTTCATCATTATCTAATTTTTCTTGTAAAAATTCATATGACTTTTCAGTTTCTAATTGACGTTTAGATAAGATATAAGTACCTGTCTCATTCTCTTCGTCATATTCCACTTTTGTAACATATGCACCGATTTCGTCACCAACTTTAACAGCATCACTCGGATTATCAATATGATGTGTTGAAAGTTGACTTATAGGGATAATACCGTTAAATTTACCACCGTTAACATGTACAATTACTTGTTTTTCTTCAATTTCTTGAATTTCACCAGTAATTCTATCCCCTTCTTTAATTTCGTTAATCATTGATTCATTGAATTCTTCAGTCATCTTGTCTGCCTCCTTATTACACTACATATTTATAACATCTTATAATTTGACAGAATTGTCAAGAAATTCCACTTTATAGTGAACACTCTAATTCTATACATTTAAAAATATTAATTGATAATTATCATGTAGATAATAGTTTTAATATCAATAGCAATTTACATTGACTTATATGTAGTCCAAATTTTAAAAATCTACTACAATAATATACCCTGATTTTGATATTTTATAACTTTTTTACACTATTTTAACAAAAAGACAAAAAGAATAACAAATAGACTATGCATGCTTAAATATTTAAATTTTTTCTACTAATGTTAAAATTTTATCAGTAACTTCTTCGATACTCATGCCAGTAGTATCAATTGTTATTGCGTCATCAGCTTTTTTTAATGGAGATATTTCTCTATTCATATCATAGTGGTCACGCTCAGAAATTTCTTTTTTTAATTGTTCTACTGTTGATTGAATACCTCTAAGTTCATTGTCCTTTTGACGACGTACAGCACGTTCTTCCACAGAAGCAATCATATATATTTTTAAATCAGCATCAGGTAAGACAACAGTACCGATATCTCTTCCGTCCATTACGATTCCTTTTTGCTCTGCCAATTCTTGTTGTTTTTCAACTGCAAATGAACGCACTGATTCTTTTGAAGATACATAGGAAACATGATTTGTCACATCATTTTCTCTTAAATAATCTGTAACATCTTGATTGTCTAAAATAATTCTTTGACCTTTTTCTTCATCATAAGTTAATGCTAGCTCCGTTGACTGAACAAGTTCAGAAAAATTTTCAGTTTTATTTAATTGTAAATATTTATAAGTAATAGCACGATACATTGCACCAGTATCTACATAAACCATTGACAATTTGGCTGCCACAAGTTTTGCTATTGTACTCTTACCTGCGGCTGCAGGTCCATCAAGTGCGATATTTATTGGTTTCATTTTAGTAACCCTTCCTTGTTGTTTTATAAATATTATTTTATCATAAATATGTATTTTATAAATAGGAGGAATGCACACATGAAAAAACTTCTTGTCATACATACTGGTGGTACGATTAGCATGTCACAAGATGAATCAAACAAAGTTGTTACAAATACGGATAATCCAATTTCTAATCATCAAAATATTATTAATAAATATGCTGATGTAACTGAAATAACACCTTTTAATGTACCATCTCCACATATGAATATTGAGTATGTAGAAACATTAAAACAAATTATTAACCAATCTGAAAAACAAGATGATTATGATGGTTATGTGATTACACATGGCACTGACACGCTAGAAGAAACGGCGTATTTATTAGATTTAACAGTGGATATCTCGAAACCAATTGTGATCACAGGCGCGATGCGTTCCTCAAATGAAATTGGTGCAGATGGATTATATAACTTTTTATCAGCAATTAGAGTTGCAATCAGTGATGAGTCATTAAACATGGGTGTTATGGTGGTATTTAATGATGAGATTCATACAGCTAGAAATGTTACGAAAACACATACTTCTAATACGAATACTTTTCAAAGTCCGAATCATGGTCCCTTAGGTGTGATCACAAAACAAAGTGTACAATTTCATCACAGACCATTTGATCATTTAGTACTGACTGAAATAAATCAATCTTTAAATATTCCATTAGTTAAAGCATATATGGGGATGAATAGTGATGTATTAGCTTTTTACAGTGAAAAACAAGTGGATGGCATTATAATAGAAGCTCTCGGACAGGGTAATTTACCTCCGACATGTTTAGTAGGATTGAATCAATGTTTAAGTAATAATATACCAGTCATACTTGTATCTAGATCATTTAATGGCATTGTTGGTCCCATTTATGCCTATGAAGGTGGAGGCGCAACATTAGAAGAAAAAGGTGTTATTTTCTCTAATGGATTAAATGGACAAAAAGCGAGACTGAAATTATTAATCGGATTAAGCAATCATTTAACGTTTGAACAATTGAAAAAATATTTTGAAGCTCAGTTATAAAATAAAAAAGAGTTGAGATAAGCAATATTGGATTTTTAGAATGTTGAATAAATTCTAAAATAATAATCACTTATCCAGCTCTTTTTTTATATATTATGACTCTAAAGGTGTTTGTTTTTTAGATAAAATATTTTGAGTGATGATGCCACCATGATACTTACCATTTTCAATGAAAATGGTATTAGCATCATTTCCTGCTGCAATCACACCAGCAATATAACAATTTTCAACATTTGTTTCATAAGTTTCTTTGTTATGAACTGGCGCTGTACCATATTCATTTTCATTGATTTCAATTCCAATTGATTCTAGGAAATTATAGTCAGGGTGATAACCGATCATTGCAAAAATATAATCGTTAGGAATCTCAATTACTTCCCCATTTTGCTCATAAATAACACTGTCTTCAGTTATTTTTGTGACGTCAGCGTTAAATGCCATGTTTATTTTTTCATGTTTCACTAATGATTCAAAGTTAGGTAAAATCCATGGTTTAACTGCTTTTGGATAGTCAGAACCACGATAGATAACTGTGACATGTGCACCAGCTTTTTCTAATTCTAATGCTGCATCTACTGCTGAATTTTTGCCACCGATGATAACAACATTTTGATCAAAATAAGGATGTGCTTCTTTAAAGTAATGTTTTACTTTTGGTAGTTCTGCACCTTCTACTTCTAATGTATTATGTTGACCATAATAACCAGTAGCTACAGTTAGAAATCGACACTGATAAACGTCTTTCGTAGTAGTAAGTGTAAAACGATTATTAATTTTTTTAACAGTAAGGACTTCTTCGAAAGCATTGATACGTAGTTGATGATGTTTAACAACTTCTCTATAATACACTAATGCTTGATTTCGACGTGGCTTACTTTCTTCTACAATGAACGGAATGTCGCCAATACTTAATTTATCACTTGAAGAAAAGAATGTTTGATGTGTTGGATAGTTATAAATAGCATCCACAACATTTCCTTTTTCAATTACTAATGTATCAATCCCTTTTTTCTTTTGTTCGATAGCCGCACTTAAGCCACATGGGCCACCGCCAATGATTATACTTTCTACTGTTTGCATAGTATTTGTCCTCCTTTTACCACCCATTTATTATACCAGTAGATTTTAAAAAACCAAGTGATAGAATTTGAAAATTTGATTACAATACAAATTAATTCATTAAAATTAGCACAATATGAAAAAACTTACTCATTTGATAAAGATTAGTCCCAAGTTGTCGACAAAGACTTCGACTTTGTTGGTGTTTGTTTGGGTTTTTTATGAACACTTTTCGCGAGCACTACCTTAGCCTATAGTCTTCGGCTAGTGCTATTCCCGCAGGATTCGGCATAAATCACTGCCAATATTATAATATATGTAAATTAAGCAGTGATGGTGCTTGTTGTGTTGAATAAATCAATTGATAAAAGAGATCAATATGAAATGATTTCTATTTCTGAATTAGTCCTTAATAATCATTTATTACGTAAAGTCGACGTGATATTAGATTTAAAATTTGTGTATGAACTTGTCGAAGACAAATATTTGAGAAAATATTAGAAATAGCTATCAAAAATAATTTAATAGATCGCTCAGCTTTATTTATTGATTCTACTCATATTAAAATAAATGCAAATAAGATTAAATACATCAAAAGAATTGTGAAAAAAGATACACTTCACTTCCTGAGAGCATTGGACGAGGAAATAAATGAACAAAGAAGAGCACAAAGAAAAAATATTAAAAATAAAAACAAGGAAAAAAATAAAGCAAAAAGGTAAGCACAACTATTCCAGAAGCAGATACTACATTAATTTATGCTACCATGAATCTTAAAAAACGCAATGTGACTAGTAAAAGTACCAGTAATTGTCTGAAAGATTACTACTATTTAAAAAAACTATATAAATAGAAAATAAACAAACCCTTCGCAAAAATTAATGCGAAGGGTTTGTTTACGTTCAGGGACTACTTCATTTGATAAAGATTAGTCCTTTTATGGAAATGAGCATGATATTCAAGCTCATTATATTTGTACAATGTGAATGATAATTATTGAGGGATAACTAGTTGTTGTCCATTATGAATATCATTACCTTGTAAACCATTAGCTTTTCTGATTTTTTCTACATTTTCAGGAGAACCACTTCCATAATATTGGATAGCTATTCTGTATAGATTTTGACCATTTACAGTATGCGTTTGTTGTCCTGAATTGTTGTTTGAAGATTGATTGTTCTGTTGATTATTTTGTTGATTGTTTTGGCTGTTAGTTGCTTGGTCTTGATTTGCTGAATCATTACCTTGATTCGTAGCTTGGTTATCTTGTTGAGATTGATCGTTTTGACCACTTTGTGCATTTTGATCACTTTGATTGCTTTGATCTGATTCAGTAGCTTGATTTTGATCGCTAGTAGCAGCATCATCAGAATTAGAATCAGTTTGATTTGAACTATCATTATTATCTGATTCAGCGCTATCGTCATTGTTTTTATTTGCTTTATCACTATCAGCATCTTTGTCTGAATCTTTTTTGTTGTCTTTGTCTGAGTCAGCATTTTTATCTTTATTATCAGCTACTTTTTTGTCGTCGTTGCTGCCACTATCATCATTATTACCAGTTAGTGCCATACCTCCAAAAATTCCGATTGCTGCTAAAATTAAAATTGCTGCTATAATAGGCAATATTTTTCCGAACAAACCGCCTTTTTTCTTGTTGTTATCATCATCATTATTATCGTTATTATTGTTACCATTACCATTACTTCCACCAGAGCCGTTGCCATTTGAATGTGCAGCTTTTGCTCCTGCGGCTCCTGCACCAGCTGCGGCTGCTCCGCCAGCTAAGGCAGCACCTTTTTTCTTGTTCTTATTGTTATCATCATTATTATTATTGTTACCGTTGCCGTTATTTCCACCGGAGCCATTGCCATTTGAGTGTGCAGCTTTTGCTCCTGCGGCTCCTGCACCAGCCGCGGCTGCTCCGCCAGCTACGGCAGCACCTTTTTTCTTGTTGTCTTTATGCTCTTTATCTTTTTCAGACTTAGTATTAGTTTCTTCAGTATGTTGATCTTTATTATTAGTAGCACCTACGTCTGTGCTAGCACCACTTTCTTCTTTATCTTTTGTTGATGTGTTATCATCTTTTGAATCAACAGATTCGTCTTTTTTGTCATGATGTTTTTTAGCAGCATAGGCGCCAGCACCAGCTGCTGCCGTTCCACCAGCTACGGCAGCACCTTTTTTGTTATCGTTTTTATCTTCAGAATGGTTGTCATTGTGTGTTTCGTTATCTCTATCTTTTTCATCTCGGTTTTGATTAATATTATTGTTTTCTGAAGGGTCTTGATTCTTACTGATTTCATCTGTATTAGATGATGAATGTGTGTCTTGTTGTTGCTCATCATCTATTTGATTTGATGTATCATTATTCTCATCAACAGGTGTTTGGTTTCTTTCATTTTGATGTGTTGCCGTATCTCTTCTACGTTGTCTTCTTTGAGCATTTCTAGGAGGGAATTGTTCGTCTTTTTTATCAGAAACTTCCTCTTTTACGTTGTCAACGGAATCGTTAACAGAATCCTGTACATCATCATGATGTTCTTTTGGATCAATAGATTGACGATTTTTCTCAAAATCATCTTTGAAATTATTATTAGACAAATTCATCATCCTTCCGTCATTTAATTTTAGTATATACTGTTTTACCCTAAAAGGTAGTATATATGTATAAATTTTATATGAAAAATAAATAAAACTTTAGTGTATATCTAGTATTATAGCTTGATTGAAAAAGTGAAGTAAAGCATTTATCTTTTATTTGAATATATTTTGTAATTTTTCTTTATAATCCATTTTTCTTTTCACTTTTTTACTATTAATTATATGAATTGGGCTTAATTCTGAATCATTATCACAACACTGTGTTGGTTTAGTTGTTAAATTTTCACCGAAAAATTCTATCATATATGCTCTGCGACATTGATCTAAGTTTTTATAGCCTAGCATTCGATAATAACCTCGTTGTTTTCGTTCAAAAGCTGTTTTGAAAATAGCACGTAATTGTTCAATTTTATAATAGCTACTAAGAACGTCTAATATTTCATTTTTTTCAGGTGGTAAAAACATACCTAATTCAAATGCACTCACATCTTCTTCAGTAATGATATCGGCAAAGAGTAACGTTTCTAATAAATAGCTGTCATCTGGTTGATAAAGACTGATTGCCTGGCTTGACTTACCATCACGGCCTGCACGTCCAATTTCTTGCATATAACTTGATGGGCTCGTAGCTAAATGAAAATGTATGATTGTTCGAATATCTTTTTTGTTTATTCCCATTCCAAAAGCACTCGTTGCTACAATAATGGGTATTTCATTATTTATAAATTGATGTTGTACTGTATGTCTTTCCTGATAGGTTAAATCACCATGGTATATTCCTGTTAAAAAGCCATATTGGTAAATTGCTTTGGCTAAAGTCAGGCACATTTTTTTAGATGAAACATATATGATTGTTGGTCCTGATTGTTCTAACATTGGAAGTAACCACTTTAACTTTTCATGATCATCTTCGAAATTTTTGTGAGATAATGTAATATTTTCTCTATTCGTCGTTGTTTTCACAACAGTAAATGTTTTATTTAACATGTGATTTAGGTCGTATGTTAAATATGGTGGTGCTGTAGCAGTCAAAGCAAGTATGTTTGCTTTAGGAAAATGATTGATGATTTTCCCTACAAGTGCATAGTGTGGTCTGAAATCATAGCCCCATTCAGATAAGCAATGCGCTTCATCTAAAACAATTAACCCTAAATCCAAACTTTGTATAAGTTTAAAATTATGTGGTTGCAACAAAAATTCAGGACTTAAAAATATGAAGCGACTATGTCGCAAAGATTGTATATTTTGTTTTTTTTCATTTTCATCTAATCCTGAATGGATACATGAAACATAATGCTCACCTTGAAGTTTTAATTGCATGACTTGATCATCCATTAAAGATATTAATGGTGAGATGATGAGCGTTGGTTTTTGCTTAATATAGGTTGGTAATTGGTAACATAGACTTTTTCCGCTACCAGTAGGTAATATACCCAAAGTATTTTTATCATTTAATATATGTTCTATGATTTCTTGTTGTCCAGGTTTAAATGTATCAAAACCAAACCATTTTTTTAATTCATGATGTAACATTTAAATCACCTCTTTCAAAACCGATGATTAATAGTTTTATTTCAAAGTAATTTAATTTAGGAAATTTTTCTTTGTAGTTTCTTAGTCTTTCGCTACGGTTTTCTACATAATAACTTAAAAAATGTGTATACGTCTTCTCGTAGATAAATGTATCGTAGTGTGATAAATATCCTTTAATAAATAATTCTAGTATATGATCTTCGATTGTGTTTGGTTTTACATTTTGTATTTTGGCTAATTGTTTAAAATTGAGTCCTCTTTTTATGCCTTTGTAAGTTTCTTCTGTTTTAAAAAGTAAAGTAGGTAAAATAATCAATTGACTTAAAATAGGATATTTAGTTACATTTTCTAATTCAAACATCATTATTACTAAATCATTCATTTCTAGTACAAACAATTGTTGTTGAGAAATGCCTTCTATTAAGCTAACTTGTTGTCTTGTATACATACTTTCTTTATATCCTTGTAAATAGTAATGTAAGTACGTTTTATTATTCTTTTCCGTAATTGAAGAAAATAAAATGTTTAATTCGTTATTTATTTTGTATGATATGTCCTTATTTTTAAAGTTGTTATATACTTTTTTTACTCTATATTGAATTGTACTGTTGTGGGTTACAGGTACAAATTGAAATGAATCATGAGCTACATTCGAAATTGTTTGAGTTAATAATTGAATTGCCTTAAAAGTATTTAATAAACTATCGTATGTATACCTTGGATGTGTACGAATTAATTGCGTATCATCAACATCTTGTGTTTCATTTTGAGCATATCCAACAAATGATGGATATTTTAAGTTTGGTAAGCTATGATACAATGATAATAGTTGTTGGCTACAGGCGTCAAAAAAGGTTTGATGGGACTTTTTGCCTGTGATAATATTATATATGCTTTTTTCTGTTTTGTAATTATGTGCTTGCGTTCGTGTAAAGTGAATTAAATTATACATGTGTGCTCCCTCATTTTATAAAACAAAAACATTTGAAAAAATTTAAAACAGTAACTACAATACTAATTGTGTTATTAGTGTAGCATGTTTGTTAAAGGAGGCGAAGAGTTTGGCTAAATATACAATTGTTGATATGGATACATGCATTGCATGTGGTGCTTGCGGTGCTGCTGCCCCTGATATATATGATTACGACGATGAAGGTATTGCATACGTTATACTAGATGATAACCAAGGTACTGCGGAAGTACCAGAAGAATTATATGAAGACATGGAAGATGCATTAGAAGGTTGTCCGACAGATTCTATTAAAATTGAAGAGGAATCTTTTGACGGCGACCCTTTAAAATTTGAATAATAAAATTAATCACATAGATATTCATTTTTGAAAAAATTTAATTTGTATAAGCTCAGTGTATTCATTGTATTAATGAAAATGCTGAGCTTTTATATTATGAAAATATAAGCATTATGCAAGTTATCATTTTGAAATGAACGAGTAAAGCTTTGTACATAAATCTTATGTACAAAATAAATGACCAATCCGTATACAAAAGGATTGGTCATTTTTTATTTAATATTTTACGATTTTATGCGTGCTTGCTTGCCTGGGTATGGTGCGATCCTGTAGTCTCTCACTCATACTATTCCCCCCGGCGTCAGCACGTTACAAAATTGATATAAATGAGGCGTATAAGCACAACAAATAAAGAGACATGATAAATGTTAATAACTTCAAGTTTAAAATTTATCAAAGCCTTTTAATAACAAAAGAAGCTGAGATAATAAATTTATCTCAGCCAATCTCATGTCTTGTATACTTATTTGTTTCATATCTTTAGATTAAAACGTGTACTTATCTATTAGTTAAGTAAAATTTTTTTTAAACGTTTGAATAGTAGCATAAATATTAAAGAAATTATGATACCTTTTATTATGTTAAAAGGTATAACACCTGAAACTATAACAATTTTAATATTTTCAACTACATTAGTTAAGTTCATGATCATACCATATAGTGGTAATAAAACAAAATAGTTTAAAATACTCAAGACAATCGTCATGACAATTGTCGCTATAGCAAATCCAATAATTTGTGTTTTGACAGTATGTTTATTTTTAATAATATAAAAAGCACTTAAAATAAAGCTCGCACCAGCTAAGAAATTAGCAATGGGACCCACTGGATCACCTATATTAAATAAGAAATTAAGTAAATTTTTTATAAATAATATAATAATACCGGCTACTGGCCCTAAACTAAAAGTTGCTAATAAAGCTGGAATATCACTAAAGTCTAATGTTAAATACGGCGGTAAAAACGGAATTGGAAATTTGATAAACATCAAAATAAATGACACCGCACTTAACATACTTATTGTAATAAGTCGTTTGGTTTGTTGTTGCATATTCAATTATCTCCTTCCATTCATCTTACACAGAAAAGGAGGATTTAATTGCACAACAAAACCCTCCATCTTCTCCCATCCAGACTATACTGTCGGCTCTAGATTTACACTAGATCAGCCATTTATCTCATTAATAGATAAACGGGTCGCAGGCTTAAATTACTGCCGGTTGGGAATTACACCCTACCCCGAAGATGAATTTCTTAAATTTTATAAATATATCATAGCCTATTACTCAGATAAAAACAATAGTCGTGCTCTATTCTAAGTAAATGATATTAATTTAAAAAAAGACGAGATTGGAAATCAATATTAAAATAGTGATTTCTTATCTCGCCTTTTTCAGAACACGCATACTTCATAAATATTCATATTTATAAAGTGAATTAAATTTTACTTTATAATAATTAATTGATACTCAAGTGTTTTCATGTTCATCTGTTGGTTTTGGTAGATTTATTATAAATGTAGTGCCTTTGCCAAGCTCACTTTTAACGTCAATCGTTCCACCGTGTTCATCGATAATCATACGACAGATAAACAGTCCTAAACCAGTCCCTTGTTTACCCCGTTTACGAGCGGTATCAACTTTATAAAAACGATCAAATACTTGTTGTAAGTGTTCTGGAGCAATGCCAGATCCTGTGTCTGAAATGTATAAGATATTTTCAGTTTCTGTTTCTCCATAACTAATTGATATTAAATCACCAGGTTCTGTATATCTGGTTGCATTATCAATAAGATTGGTCAACACTTGTTCAATTCTATCAGTGTCGAAATACCATAATTGATTGTGCGTATTTGGATTTAAATTCATCGTTAACTTTAAATCATTTGCTTGTTTTTGGTATTTTTGTTGCATTCTACTTAGCAGCGGATCAATCGGTTGTTTTACTTTTTCTACAGTTAGTCCTTCGGCATCCATTCGTGCAACATTAAGTAATTCATTTACTAATCGATTTAAACGCTTTGTTTCGTCAAGTACAATTGACAATGATTCATGTATTTCGTCTGGCTCTGTTACAATACCATCAACAATCGACTCTGTATATCCTTGTAATAATGAAATAGGTGTACGCAATTCATGTGATACATTAGCAATAAAATCTTTTTTCATTTGATCAATATTATGCTCATTGGTCATATCACGAATAATAGCTACAATACCACTTCTACCATCAGGTTGAATTTGTTCAATATAACTTGTAATAATGACAAAATAACGTGTACTAATTTCGTATTCTTCGAATTGTGTTTGTTGGGTTTTAAATGTTAATTCGTTTTGACGATCAAGTTTTTCTAAATCGTGAGCATCTAATATTTTCAAAATATTTTGTGCCATCTTGTTTGATATGATTATTTCTTGTTTATCATTAAAGCCAAGTACACCTTCAACCATAGAATTTATTAAACTATCTCTGATATTTTTAGATGAGGATAATGCGTCTATATGTTGTTGTATTTCGGAACTCATCGTGTTAAAAGCACGTGATAATTCTCCAATTTCATCTCGAGAATTAACAGGAACTACTTGAGCATAGTCACCTTTAGAAACTTTTAATGCTTGTGTCCTTAAATTTCTAAGCGGTTTTGTAATTCGTGATGATAAGAAAAAGGCAAACACAGTTGTAATAGATAAAAAGATTATTGCAATAATTAATATAATGACTGTGATCACATTATTGGTATCTTCTATCGTTTTCAAATCTTGATAGATAAAAACACCACTATATTTACTATTATGAGGACTAGACTCTAGATTTTTAGATGGATAGCCTATTAAAACATAAGTTTTTTGCTGTTTATTCATATCAATTGTCACGTGCTCTGATATCTGTTTTCCTCGATCGAACACTTTTTCATAGTTTTTATTACCTTTTATTTCTTTGAACATTTTTTCTTTTGTTTCATCATTATTAATACTATCCATATGTTTATGGTTCATGATGATGAGTCCTACTGGCCCCTCAATGAGAGATTTACTATGTTTTATGGCAGTTGCTTTATCATCTGAATTCTCAACTAAATGACTTATTCTTTTAGCATCTTCAAGTAATGAATCTTCTGTTTCTTGCGTAAAGTAAGATTGTATAAACGTTATAAGTGCTGCACTTAATAAAATTAAAACTGTCGTTACTATAAAGATTATAGTTAACCACAGTTTTACTACTACGTTATTGAGTCGGTTCATTTTCAGATTTAACCTCAAATTTATAGCCAACGCCCCAAACAGTCTGAATCATTTGGGCAGCTTCATCAGAAACGCGATTTAATTTCTCTCTTAAACGTTTTACATGTGTATCAACAGTACGCAAATCTCCGTAAAATTCATAGTGCCATACTTCTTTTAAAAGTTGTTCACGATCAAAGACTTTATTTGGCGTTTTTGCTAAAAAGATTAAAAGTTCATATTCTTTTGGAGTTAAGTTTACTTGATTGCCATCTGCTAGCACACGGTGTGCGTCATTATCAATAACAAGATGTTCAAATTCTATTAAATCTCGTGCATGTGGTTCGCTTTGTTCTGTATGTGCAACTTGAGTTCTTCTTAATAAAGCTTTGACACGTAAAACCACTTCACGTGGTGAAAATGGTTTTACAATATAATCATCTGCGCCGGATTCAAAACCTTCTACGCGGTTTGTTTCTTCTCCTTTAGCAGTTAACATAATAATTGGTGTTTCTTTTTGCTCTCTTAATCTAGATGCGACAGTAATGCCATCCATTTCTGGCAACATTAAATCTAATAAGATACATGCATAATCATGTTCCATTGCCATTTTGTATGCTTCTTGTCCGTCTCTAGCTTCATGAGTTTCAAAAGATTCTCTTTCTAAGTACAATTTCAATAATCGTCTGATTCTATCTTCATCATCGACGATAAGTATTTCATTTGCCATAGGTTCGTACCCTCCCACACTGCTAACTTTCAATTTCAACCATATTATATCATAGGTTGAGCTATAAAAGTGTTTATGAATGAAAAGTTTGTGAAAAAATTATCAATATCAAGTTTTTGTTAAAGTAAAGTCATATTTAATGTCCGTGTTCTGCAATTTGACGTAACGTTTTTACTTCATGAGGTGTAAGTACGCGACCTTCACCTGCATTGAGTCCTTTTAGGTTTAAAGGGCCAAATTCTATACGCTGTAATTTTGATACTTGATGACCAAAGTGTTCAAACATGCGTCTGACTTGTCTATTGCGACCTTCAGTTATTGTAATTTCAACAAGTGTAGTGTTTTTATCTTTATCTTGATTTTTAATTTTAACTGTCGCAGGTTGTGTTTTTCCATCTTCTAAATTAACACCTTGTTCTAATGCTTTAACTTCTTCACGCATAAGGTAACCTTTTAATTTAACTACATATTTCTTTTTGATTTTATAACGAGGGTGTGTCATTAAGTTAGTGAACTCACCATCGTTAGTAAGTAAAAGTAACCCTGATGTATCATAATCTAAACGACCGACTGGATAAATCCTTGTCTTAATTTGTTTAAAATAATCCGTAACGACCTTTCTACCTTTGTCATCTGATACGCTAGTGATAACTTGCGAAGGTTTATAGAAAAGAATATATAGTTTATCTTCTTGTTCTAATTTAATTCCTTCAACTTCTACCATATCTGTCGGTTTAACTTTAGTACCTAATTCTGTTTCAATTTCACCATTTACTTTTACTTTACCTTCTGTAATTAATGTTTCAGCTTTACGTCTTGATGTATAACCACTATTTGCGATACGTTTTTGTAATCTTTCTGTTTCTTTATTCATTATTATCTCCTTTTTGATTTACTAAATTACTAAAGAAAGCTTCTATTTCTTCGTCTTCTTCATCGGTAGTTGGTAAATCATCTAATTGTTCAATACCAAATACATTTAAAAATAATGCTGTTGTATATAATTGTTGACTTCTGGAATCTTCCTCATCTTTAGCTTCAATTAAACCACGTGCTATCAGAGTTTTGACTGCTCCGTCAGAATTAATGCCTCTAATCATTTCGATATCACTTCGAGATAATGGCTGATTATATGCTATTATCGATAAAGCTTCCATTGCTGCTTGTGATAATTTCATTTTAGATTTTTGTTCTATTAACTTCTCAATGTATTCTGACGCGTCTTTTTTAGTTGTTAAGACATAATGTTCCCCATAATGTTGGATTTTTAAGCCACAAGCGTCATATTCTTTTATTAATGTATGAAAACGATCTTGGTCAATGTCTAAAATTTCTAGAATTTGTTTTTCTTCAAGTCCTTCATCACCTGCAGTATAAAGTAATGCTTCCAGGATTCCTTTATCGTTCAATGCCATAATTAACTCCTCTTAAAATATTAATATCGTCAAAGCTTTTTTGTTGTTCAATATTTACTATTCCAGATTTAGACATTTCTAGTATTGCAAGAAAATGAGTAACAACCATTTCCAATGGTTCAGTAAAATTGAATAAACTAAAAAAGTTGAAGGATTCATGCTTTTGTAAACGTTGAGTTACTTGTGTAGTAGCTTGTTGAATTGTAAACGTTTCTTTTCGAATATCAACAGATTTAGGTGTTTGATATTCAACACGATTTTTCACTTTTTGGTAAGCTATGATTAACTCTGTTAAATCAATCGTATTATTAGGGTCCCAAGTTTCATTTGATTCTAAGTGCGTTAAATCTGTTGGATGCTTAGAATAATACTTTTCTCTTTCCGCCCTTTTTTCGTTTAAGAGCACTGTGTATTCTTTATAGTTTTGATATTCAATTAATCTCTCAACCAAATTTTCACGCGGATCATCATCTAAATCGTCAATTTCTTCTGAATGAGGCAATAGCATTTTGCTTTTTATCATAAGTAATTCTGAAGCCATAACTAAATATTCACTTGCCACATTAATTTCTAATTGACTCATCGCATGTATATATTGCATATACTGTTCTGTTAAAGATTTCATTGGTATATCATAAATATCAATTTCAAATTTTTGAATAAGATGCAATAATAAATCTAAAGGACCATTAAAGGCATCGAGTTTTACTTCATACATTTTATCTACCTCATATTAGCAAGTTAAGTGCGTAATTCACTAAATTATTATAGCATGTTTATTATAAACATTTAAAATCGGAGCGATATTCATGTTGAAAAATGCACTAAAAGATTTTTATTTTCAATTTCATACAAAGCAACATTATTTTCTTTGTCACGATATTTTAGAAGAAGCTTGGAAAACCAAACCAAATTACAATAAGGATGATGCTGTTGTGAGCCTTATATTGATTGCAACTGGATCTTATCATTACCGTAGACATAATTATGTAGGCGCCCACAAATCTTTTAATAAGGCATTAAGAGTTATTGAAAACTATGATTCAGCGATTAATATTGGACTTGATATACAAGCGTATAAAAGGCTGTTAGTCGAATTAATTAAAGCTACAAAAAAAGAGCAATCTTTTGAGCCATTTCATCTACCTTTAACAGATACAATGGAACAAATTATATTAGAACAGTACCCGAATTATGTGATGACATATTATAAAATTGAAGATGACTATATCATAGATCACCATTTAAAAAGGGATAGAACTGAAGTTGAAGCGGCGAGGAAACGTGCATTACAAGCGCGAAATAGATCAGTATAAACACTTATGATTTATGGCATCAATAAAAAAACACAGTCCAGTTATTCAATCGAATAAACTAGTCTGTGTTTATGCTCTTGGATGAAATTCGTTATACATCTTACGAATTTGTGATTTCGAAACGTGTGTATACAATTGTGTTGTAGATATATCAGAATGACCGAGCATTTCTTGAACTGCACGTAAATCTGCTCCGTTTTCAAGTAAATGGGTAGCAAATGAATGTCTTAATGTATGTGGTGTTAAAGTTTTTATTATATTTGCTTTGATACCATTTTGTTTAATCATTTTCCATATCGCTTGTCTCGATAAAGGTTTACCATGCATGTTTAAAAATAATGTGTCAGTAACCGTATTTTTTAATAATTGTGGTCTTACCGTTTCTAAATAAGTGTTTAAGTATTCAATTACTGTATCACCTAATGGTACAATTCTTTCTTTATTTCCTTTACCAAAAACACGTATAAAGCCCATAATTAAATTAACGTCTTCTAATTCAATCTGAATCAGTTCTGATACACGCATTCCGGTAGCATAAAGTAATTCTAACATTGTGCGATCTCTATAACCGTTGTTTTTGGATAAATCAGGTGTCTCTAATAGTCTAAGTACTTCATCTATTTCTAAAACATCTGGTAATTTACGATCATATTTAGGTGTTTCTATTAATACCGTTGGGTCTTTTGCTGCATATTTTTCTCTTAATGCAAACTGATGAAAACTGCGAATAGTAGAAATGAAGCGAGCTAATGATTTTGAAGATGCACCTTCATCATGTAAGTGACCCAAACACTCTTGAATGAGTTGTCTATCCACAAAATCAATATGACTAATTTTGTGTGATGTTAAAAATTCATCATATTTTTTTAAATCTCTTCGATATGCACCAATTGTATTTACACTTAACCCTTTTTCTAATTGTATAAATTTCAAATATTCATCTATAATATTTTTCACTGTACTACCTCTATTTCTGAAATAGTATTTTTAAATTTATTTCCCTTTTGCTTGGCATGACGCACAAATACCATGGAATGTTAAACGGTGGTCTAATATTTTAAATTCGAATTCATTTTCAACTCTTTCTTCTACACGAGGTAATAAGTCTTCTTCGATTTCTTCTACTTTACCGCATTTCATACAAACAAGATGGTGATGAAAATGTTTTGCTCCTTCTTTTCTCAAATCAAATCGAGCAACACCATCGCCGAAATTTATTTTATCGACCACTTTTAATTCTGCTAGCAATTCTAAAGTACGATATACAGTTGCAAGTCCAATTTCAGGTGCTTTGTCTTTAACTTTCAAATAAACATCTTCTGCACTTAAATGGTCTTTTTCATTTTCAATTAAAACTCTTAAAGTTGCCTCACGTTGTGGCGTCAATTTATAAGATGATTGCTGTAATTGTTGCTTCACGCGATTTAATCGTTCTTCCACGGAAGCCTCACTCCCCTACTAATAATTATAATCATTTTAATTTAGTTATGATATATATATATAAAATACCAATAATTGATAAAATTCGCAAGTATTCTCGTATCTTATTTATAATGATTATAATTAAGTAATAAATGTTGTAAAGCAATTATAGTTTTTGCGTCTTCTAATTCTTTATTGTCTAATAATGTTTTAATTTCATTCATATCATAATATGCTAATTCTAAAAATTCATCTTCATCTAATTGCATTTTACCTTTTGTTAAATTTTCAGCTATATAAATTGATATTTTTTCATTTGAGAAACCTGGAGAACCATACATTTCCGTAATATGTTCTAATTCATCAGCAATATAACCTGTTTCTTCTTCAA
Organism: Staphylococcus sp. FSL W8-0271; assembly: GCF_038006605.1. Taxonomy (NCBI): domain Bacteria; kingdom Bacillati; phylum Bacillota; class Bacilli; order Caryophanales; family Staphylococcaceae; genus Staphylococcus; species Staphylococcus sp. FSL W8-0271. The sequence continues at coordinate 1,348,592 of NZ_JBBOVM010000001.1, read as the reverse complement.
GTTCACGTTTGGCAGCTGAAATTCGTTCTTCTCCTTGTTCCAATTTGCCTGCGGGTATTTCTAAAAGTGGTTTTTCACAAGCCTTACGAAATTGTTTCACTAATATCACTTTATTTTCAGGTGTAATTGGACAAACAGCGACAGCACCATTATGGTATATCAATTCACGTTTAGAAGTTTGTCCATCGGGTAGTTCAACATCGTGGACTTCTAAATCAATGATTGCCCCTTTATAAATAGAAGTACTATGTAAAGTCTTTTCAAATAGGTTCATAAATAATCACAGTCCTTTTAATTGGTTTAAGATATTGTTAAGATGTACTCATTAGTTATTATGGGAATAGCGAGGAACATATACATGTTTCATTTTTGCTATGTATAGATAGTTAATATTGAATATCCAACTTACTTTATTACGTCTACACCCCATTATTCAAGTGTATCGAAAGGAGATAAAACATGCAAAAAAATGTTTTGAAAAGCGGTATAGAAATTTCAGAGTTAGGTTTAGGTTGTATGAGTCTCGGGACAAATAAAAAGCAAGCAGAGCCTATCATAGAACGTGCAATTGAACATGGTATCACTTATTTTGATACAGCTGATATGTACGATAAAGGTGTAAACGAGACAATTGTTGGTGAGACTTTAAAGAAATACCAAAATAGAGATGATATTATCATTGGTACAAAAGTAGGAAATCGTTTAACGGAAGATGGTTCTACAACATGGGATCCTTCTAAATCTTATATTAAAGAAGCAGTGAAAGGCTCATTGAAAAGACTTGGGTTAGATCATTTAGATTTATACCAGTTACATGGTGGTACGATTGATGATCCAATTGATGAAACAATTAGTGCTTTCGATGAATTAAAGAAAGAAGGCATTATCCGTGCTTATGGTATTTCTTCAATCAGACCTAACGTGATTGATTACTATTTAAAACATAGCGATATCGAAACGCTAATGTCTCAATTTAACTTAATTGATAACAGACCAGAACAACTTTTAGATGATGTGCATGCTAAAAAAGTTAAAGTACTAGCACGTGGTCCAGTATTTAAAGGATTATTAACTGCTAAAAGTAATAATACGTTAGATTCAAAATTTAGTGATGGTATTTTTGATTATAGTTATCAAGAACTTGGAGAAACAATTGCATCAATTAAAGAAATTGAAAGTAATTTATCTGCACTTACTTTTAATTATTTAACTTCTCATGATGCATTAGGTTCTATCATTGTAGGTGCAAGTAGTACGGATCAACTAGATGAAAATGTAAAAAATTATCAACATTCAAAAGACATAAGTTTAGAAGCATTAAAAGCAGCGCAAGATCGAGTGAAAAATTTAGAATATACCCAACATTTAAAATAAATCTCTTTTCGTTGTCCTAAAACATGTATGTCTGAGCAAAGATGACAATATAAATAACTTCAATCAAAGCAAAAACGTCAATTTCTCTTATGATTTTATAGAAATTGACGTTTTTTGTTTAAAAAGCTTCATAACCCATGACATTGTTATCTTCTATTTTAATGCTATAGTCAAAATGATTATTACCCAACTTTGAATAAATGCTAACCTTTGTTCTTAAATAATGAAGTGAAGTTTTTTTCTATAAACCGTGGCATCAATTGATAAATTTTTAATAAATGATGCATCCATCTAGGTTGATTAATTTCTAATTTTTTCTCAATTATACCATTGATAATTTGGTTTGCTAATTTTTCAGGGTCAAGCATCATGTCACTGTATTTTTTGGCAAATTTCATAGATGGATCTGCTTTTTCATGAAATGGTGTCGCTATTGGCCCAGTATTAACAGTCATAATATGATAATTTGGTTTCTCAATACGCAGTGCATTTAATAATTGGTTAAAAGCTGCTTTACTTGCACCATAATGTGCAGCATAACCTTGACTTATAAAGGCAGCTTGGCTACCTATACCTACTATTATTGGAGTTTTTGAGAATGCCGGTTGTAGAACTTTCATTAATATATTGAAATGAAGCACATTTAATTTATATGTTTCAAGCATTTCTACAAATGTATGGTCTTCAATAGATTTAAAATACCCAAGGCCAGAACTGTATATAAGTCCATCAATAGTATGGTGTTGAAAGTATTCTTTTAAATCAATGATTTCTTGTTGTGATTGTAAATCGCATTTAATGATATTTAGATGTTCCGCATCATATTGTGTTGCGAATTGTTTTAATTTATCCGGATTTCGGGCAAGTACTGTAACATATGCTCTTTTAGATAATAATGCTTTTAATATGGCTTTACCTAATCCACTTGTACCACCAGTTAATACAAAATGTTTACCTATCATAGTAAATTCTCCTTGCTTTAAATTCATAGTTCAAGTATATGAGTGTAAACGATATTTTGCCACAGGTCTTTAAAAATTCTTAGCCATCATTTAAATCTATGTTAGTATGGAAACATAAAAAACAAAGAGGAAGTGAAGTCTTCACATGAAACTAGTATTTTATGGTGCCGGAAATATGGCGCATGCAATTTTTACAGGTATTGTTAGTTCTAAAGTGATTGATTCTAATAATATTTATTTAACGAATCGTTCAAATGAAGTTGCATTAAAAGAATATGCTGACGAGTTAGGTGTTAATTATAGCTATGATGATGCAGCATTGTTAAAAGATGCAGATTATGTATTCTTAGGAACGAAACCTTATGATTTTGATGATTTAGCAGAGCGTATTAAGCCATATATTGCAGAAAAGAATAAATTCATTTCTATTATGGCTGGTTTACCGATAAACTATATTCGTGAAAAATTGGCTTCTAACAACCCAATTGCGCGTATCATGCCAAACACAAATGCTCATGTTGGACATTCAGTTACTGGTATTAGCTTTTCCAATAATTTTGGCGCTAAGTCAAAAGAAGAAGTTGATAATTTAATAAATGCATTTGGATCTGCGATAGAAGTTTCAGAAGATAATTTGCATCAAGTTACAGCAATTACTGGAAGCGGTCCAGCTTTTTTATACCATGTCTTTGAACAATATGTCACAGCAGGCACACGTTTAGGTTTGGAAAAATCACAGGTAGAAGAATCAATTCGGAATTTAATCATAGGGACGAGTAAAATGATAGAACGTTCAGAATTGAGTATGGAACAGTTAAGAAAAAATATTACTTCTAAAGGCGGTACAACACAGGCAGGCCTTAATGCACTTGCAGAGCATGATATAGAAGCAATTTTCGAAGATTGTTTACGCTCTGCAGTAAATAGAAGTATTGAATTATCTAACCAAGATAATGATTAAAATTTAAAAAACCTAAAATTGTTATAAAAAAGTGGGACAGTCATCTAAATTGTAAAATACTACAATTTTTAGAAAACTGTCCCGCTTTTCATTTTTTAAAATTGCCAAGAATCAAAATCACTGACAAAACTAAATGGTGGCGTATTACTCAAAGCTTTAAGCGATTTACTAATATCGCACACCTCTTCTTTAGTATAACGATTGCTGATATGTGTTATTAAACTATAGTCAACATTTGCTTCTCTCATCAATTCAAAAACGTCATCAATATGGCTATGGTGATAGCTATTAGCTAATGATTTATCTCCTTCTATATATGTACTTTCATGTACCATGATATTTGCATCACGTGCAATTATCATTTCATTTTTACAAGGCATAGTATCTCCAAAAATTGCTACGACTGGACCTTTAATTGCATCATCTTTAAAATCTTTAGAGTTATAAATCTCACCTTTGTATTCGAATGTTTCATTGTTTTTTACATCTTGATATTTAGGTCCTGGTTCTAACCCAATGTTTCTGAGCGCTTCAACATTGATTTTACCAGATTTATATGGCGCTTCTACCCTATATCCAAAAGAAGGAATACCATGATTTAGCATATGTGCTTCAACATTAAATCCATTATGATGATAAGAAAGTTGTTCCTCTATTTCAATATAAGTGATTGGATAATTTAATTTTGATTCTGATAAAGTTAAAGTAGTTTCTATATATGACTTAATACCTTTTGGGCCAATAATAGTAAGAGGCTTATCTTCGCCCCCTTGAAAAGATCGGCTTGTGAGTAACCCAGGTAAACCAAATATATGATCACCATGCATATGCGTAATAAAAATGTGATCTACTTTTCCTAATTTGATTGAATGGTGTAATATTTGATGCTGTGTGCCTTCACCAACATCAAAAAGCCAAATGCTATTGGAGTATGGTTCCAAATTTAATGCAATCGCTTGGGTATTTCTTTCTTTAGTTGGCAGACCAGCACTTGTCCCAAAAAACGTAATTTCCATGCATATGCCTCCTCTTCTTGTTCATATTTTATCATATAAAAGTAATAAAAATATAATAAAATATGATATCACAAGCAAAATTGTGGGAAGATACTGGTGTATTGGTCTATAATAAATACAGATTTAATAAAGAATTGAGGTTTTGATCTTGAATACTAGAAATAAAGATATCCCATGCTTAATTACAATTTTTGGAGCAACTGGTGATCTTAGTCACAGAAAATTATTTCCATCATTATTCCATTTATACCAACAAGAAAATTTGAATGAGCACATTGCAATTGTTGGAATTGGTAGAAGAGACTTAACAAACGATGATTTCCGTAGTCAAGTGAAGTCGTCAATTCAAGAACACGTTAAAGATACTAAACACCTAGATAAGTTTATGGAACACGTATTTTATCACAAACACGATGTAGGTGATGAAGCAAGTTATCAATCACTATTAGAATTCAGCAATAAATTAGATCACGATTTCCAATTACAAGGTAATAGACTCTTTTATTTAGCTATGGCTCCGAATTTCTTTGGTGTTATATCTGATTATTTAAAATCTTCTGGATTAACAGATACAAGTGGTTTCAAACGTTTAGTTATTGAAAAACCATTTGGTTCAGATTTAGAATCTGCTGAAAAATTAAATGAACAACTACGTCGTTCATTTAAGGAAGAAGAAATTTACCGTATTGACCACTATCTTGGTAAAGATATGGTGCAAAATATTGAAGTACTTCGTTTTGCTAATGCAATGTTTGAACCATTATGGAATAACAAATATATTTCAAATATTCAAGTTACTTCATCGGAAGTGCTTGGAGTCGAAGACAGAGGTGGCTACTACGAATCTAGTGGTGCATTAAAAGATATGGTTCAAAACCATATGCTGCAAATGGTTGCTTTGCTAGCAATGGAAGCACCTATCAGTTTAAATAGTGAAGATATCAGAGCAGAAAAAGTTAAGGCTTTAAAATCATTGCGTAAATTAGAACCTGAAGAAGTTCGTCAAAACTTTGTTCGTGGTCAATATGATGAAGGTATCATAGAAGGACAGCAAGTTAAAAGATATAGAGATGAGGATCGTGTTGCAGAAGATTCCACAACGCCAACTTTTGTTTCTGGTAAACTAACCATTGATAATTTTAGATGGGCTGGCGTACCGTTCTACATAAGAACTGGTAAACGAATGAAGAGTAAAACGATACAAGTAGTCGTTGAATTTAAAGAAGTTCCAATGAATCTATACTATAAAACAGATAAAAAACTAGATTCCAACCTATTAGTTATTAATATCCAACCAAATGAAGGTGTTTCTTTACACTTAAATGCTAAAAAGAATGTACAAGGCATTGAAACTGAACCAGTTCAACTATCATATGCAATGAGTGCACAAGATAAAATGAACACAGTGGATGCTTATGAAAATTTATTATTTGACTGTTTAAATGGAGATGCAACTAACTTTACGCATTGGGAAGAATTAAAATCAACTTGGAAATTTGTTGATGCAATACAAGAAGAGTGGAACCAAAATGAACCCGAATTCCCTAATTATACGGCTGGAACAAACGGCCCATTAGCGAGTGATTTACTATTAAGTAGAGATGGTTTCCACTGGTGGGACGATATTCATTAAATAATTTTTTAAAAATAAGGCAATGATACAAGTTTCAATTTGAGCTTGTGTTGTTGCTTTTTTATTATACCTTATTTGTGTTATGATTTAGACTATTGATTAAATCATTCATATACAAATTTAGGATGTTTACATTTTACCCTATTTAATATTTTTGAGATGTAAGTCACATGAAAATGATGTAAAATAGAATTAATCAACAATGATTCATAACATTGTGTATAGAAAAGTAGCGACGAGGTACATAATCATTTGTATTTCGTTATCATTTAGGAGTGAAAGTTTTGGACGTTATCAAGCAAATCCAACAGGCAATTGTATATATTGAAGATCATTTGCTAGAGCCTCTATATTTGCAAGCACTTAGTGATTACGTTGGTCTTTCACCATTTCATATTGACCAATCATTTAAAATGATTGTAGGTCAATCACCAACAGAATATGCAAGGTCAAGAAGATTGACTTTAGCAGCACAAGACATTTTAAGTGGCTCAGCTCGCTTGGTAGATGTTGCAAAAAAGTATAGCTATAAAGACGCAAATGATTTTGCTAATGATTTTAGTGATTTCCATGGTGTTTCTCCTATTCAAGTCAATACAAAAAGAGACGAATTAAAATTGCAATCAAGGCTTTATATTAAACTTACTACTACAGAACGGGCCCCTTATGCGTACCGTTTGGAAGATACACAAGGTTTGTCTTTAGTAGGTTTTGCTAAGTTCTTAAATTCAGAGGAAATTGATAACCCTTTTAAAGTGCCTGATTTTTTAGAGGATTTATTAATTGACGATAAAATTAAAGAATTACAACGATATAATGATACAAGTCCACATGAACTCTTTGTGGTTAATTGTCCGCTTGATAATGGAATGGAAATTTTTGTAGGCGTACCGAGTGAAAGATATCCTGCGCACCTTGAAAGTCGTTTCTTACCTGAAAGACAATATGCTAAATTTAATTTACAAGGTGAGATGGATTATGTAGTCAATGAAGCTTGGTATTATATAGAGACCAGCCTTCAAATGACTTTACCCTATGAGCATAATAGTTTGTACGTTGAAGTTTATCCATTTGACATTTCATTCGATGATCCATTCACTAAAGTTCAATTATGGATGCCTGTTGATCAAGAACAATATGACATATTAGAATAAAAACATGAAAATACACTTAAATAATATATAGCGAGCAAGCAAACATATTTTTATATAAGTTGCTTACTCGCTATATTTTTGTTTGTTAATCATTATCCTAATTACTAGATAATAGATTCTAAAGTTTAATTACAAATGCTTCGTATGGTTGGATATTTTCAAAATCAATCGTACTATCTTTGTAGTTATGTAGTAATATGTTTTCTTCCAGGAAACTTGCATCAAAGGATAATTCAGCTTTTTTATTTGTTAAATTACCAACAATTAGTACATATTGATCATTTAATTCTCGTGTATATGCAAATATTTGGTTATTTTTTGAATCAACCAAATTAAATTCACCATATGTAAAAACATCATGAGATTTTTTTAACTTTATTAAAGCTTTATAGAAATTTAATATTGAATCTGGATCTTTTTGTTGATGTGCAACGTTAATGTTTTTGTAGTTTGGATTTACAGGAAACCAAGGCGTTACATCTGAAAATCCTGCAAAGTTAGAACTGTTCCACTGCATAGGTGTTCTAGAATTATCTCTATTTTCTTTTTTATGTTTATCTAATAGTTTTGAGACATCGCCACCTTGTTGTTTGACAATTTTGTATTCATTGACCACTGCAACATCATTAAAGGTTTCAATATCATCAAAAGGATAATTGGTCATACCAATTTCTTGACCTTGATAGATAAATGGTGTACCTTGCTGTAAAAAATATACGACTGCATGACTTGTTGCAGATTCAAACCAATAATGCGTATCATCCCCCCAAGTTGACACACGTCTTGGCTGGTCATGATTTTCAATAAACAATGCATTCCATCCAACATTTTCAAGTTTTTTTTGCCATTCATTGAGTACATTTTTATAGGCTTTGACGTCAAATTTAACGTCGCCTGAATTCCACAAGCTTAAATGTTCAAACTGAAAAATCATATTGAATTTGCCAGTTGTCTCACCTACCCAAGGTTCAGCGTTTTCTGGACTAACACCATTTGCCTCTCCTACGGTCATAATATCATAATGACTTAAAGATTTATCTTTCATTTCTTGTAACCAAGTTTGTATGCCAGGCTGATTCATATCTACTTCAAAAGCTGGTGCATAATCTTTTCCTTCTGGTAGTTTTAAGTCACCAGCTTCAAATGTTTTTTTAATATGTGTTATAGCATCTACTCTAAAACCATCTATACCTTTATTAAACCACCAATTCATCATTTCAAAAACAGCATTTCTAACTTCTTGGTTTTCCCAGTTTAAATCTGGTTGCTTTTTACTGAATAAATGAAAATAATATTGACCTGTTTGTTCATCAAATTCCCATGTAGATCCATTAAATATACTTTCCCAATTATTTGGTTCCGATCCATCTGGTTTCGGATCTTTCCAAATGTACCAGTCGCGTTTAGGATTATCTTTACTGGATTTCGATTCTATAAACCATGGATGTTCGTCTGATGTATGATTAACGACTAAATCTAGTATTAACTTCATATCTCTTTGATGTATTTCATTTAATAATTGATCAAAATCCTCCATGGTTCCAAACTCATTCATGATATCTTTATAGTCGCTTATATCATAGCCATTATCATCATTTGGCGATTTATACATTGGGCTAAGCCAAATAACATCAATTCCTAAATCATTTAAGTAATCTAACTTTTCTATCACACCTTTTAAATCTCCGATACCATCGCTATTAGTATCATTAAAGCTTCTTGGATAAACTTGATAAGCGATTGCTTCTTTCCACCATTCCCTTTTCATATAAATCCCCCTATAAAGGTATTAAATTTGTTAAATCCTATCAATATTTATATCTGAAAATTTAACTATGAACTAGCGTGCCATATAAATATAGTATGAAAAATAGTACCAATGTTTAAACAGTCATAGCTTAATACAATATTAAATATAATAGACTTAATCATATATATTAATAGATTAATTAATGTACGTATAAAAGTCAAAATTTTAGCGCAATCGCTTACAAATGAATATATTTATTATTTTTAAAACGAAAAAAACACTTCCGTATAAATTCATTTTTTATTACGAATTCAACGAAAGTGTTTTAATTTCACTCCATAAATTGAAGTTATTATTTATTTATGTTAATAAATATATTTTAAAGCCTGAATTGTGTATGTCTCTGACAATTTTAGGTCTTCTGAGATAGTTATTCAAAAACTAACTATTATAAAATATCTAAATTATTCTTCAATCCATTGTGTATGGAAAATACCTGAACGATCTTTACGTTCATAAGTATGTGCACCAAAGTAATCACGTTGTGCTTGGATTAAGTTAGCTGGTAAATTTTCTGAACGATAACTATCATAGTAGTTAATACTTGCTGAAAAACCTGGTGTTGGAACGCCGTTTTGAACGCCTGTTGCAACAACGTCACGTAAAGCTTCTTGATAATTCGTAACGATATCTTTGAAATAAGGATCTAACAATAAGTTTTGTAGATCGCTATCATTATCATATGCTTCTTTAATTTTTTGTAAAAATTGAGCACGGATAATGCAACCTTCACGCCAAATCATAGCAAGCTCACCAAGTTGAAGGTTCCATGTATTGTCTTCACTAGCTTTTCTCATTTGAGCAAAACCTTGTGCATAAGAACAAATTTTACTCATGTACAGTGCTTTACGGATTTTTTCAAGGAATGCTTCCTTATCACCTTCAAATTTGGCATTAGGTCCATTTAATTGTTTTGAAGCATTTACACGTTCTTCTTTAATTGAAGAAATAAAACGAGCAAATACAGACTCAGTGATAATTGTTAAAGGGATTCCTAATTCTAAAGCATTTATAGATGTCCATTTGCCTGTACCTTTTTGGCCAGCTGTATCTAATATTTGTTCAACTAACGGACCATTTGTTTCATCATCTAATTTATTGAAAATATCACCAGTAATTTCTATTAAATAACTTGATAATTCACCAGCATTCCAATCTTTAAATGTTTGAGCAATATCTTTATGCGACATACCTAGCAAGTCTTTCATCATTGCATAACTTTCTGCAATTAATTGCATGTCAGCATATTCTATACCATTATGAACCATTTTAACGTAATGACCCGCACCATTTGGACCAATATAAGCTACACATGGTGCACCGTCTTTTGCTTTTGCTGATATTGCTTCTAATATATGACTCACTTTATTAAAAGCTGCTTCTTGTCCACCAGGCATAAGTGAAGGCCCAGTCAATGCACCAACTTCACCGCCAGATACACCCATACCAATAAAGTTAACACCACTTTCAGCTAAAGCTTTGTTGCGTCTGATTGTATCTTGATAATTTGTATTACCACCATCAATTAAAATATCATCATCATCTAATAATGGTAATAGCGTATCAATTGTTGCGTCTGTTGCTGTACCAGCCTTTACCATTAATAAAATTTTACGGGGTTTTTCTAAGGAATTTACAAATTCTTCCATTGAATATGTTGGATGTATGTTTTTTCCTTCAGATTCTTTTACCATTTCATCTGTTTTTTCTGAAGAACGGTTAAAAACTGATACACTGTATCCGCGTGATTCAATATTCCAAGCAAGGTTTTTACCCATTACGGCTAAACCAACTACACCTATTTGTTGTGTCATTTAACTAACCTCTCTTATTAAAGTTTTCTAGTACATTGTATCACAAAGGTATCTTTATATTCACTTAATCAGTTTATAGATTGTTTAATAAGCACATCGTTGATACTTAAAAGTTGGTTAGCTAACTGATTTAAAGATTTAATTGAAATTCTTTCTTCAGTAGTGTGAATGTTTTCATAACCGACACCTAAAATGACTGTTGGTATACCAAGTTGATTGATTATATTACCATCAGATCCGCCACCAGCAATGACGGTATTTGCCTCTAAACCTAAAGATAAAGCGCTAGATTTTGCTATAGAAGTAACTGTTGCATCATCAGAAATTTTAAATCCTGGATAACTTTTGATGATTTCTACTTCTGCATGACAATGATACTTTTTTGCAGTTGTTTCAAATACAGATTTCATATGATTCACTTGTTTGATAATACTTTCATCTGAATGTGAACGTGCTTCTGCATTTAATGTTACTTTTTCAGCCACAATATTAGTAGCTGATCCACCTTCAAAGCGCCCGATATTAGCTGTAGTATATTCATCTATTCGACCTAAGTTCATTTCACTAATTGCTTTTGCAGCTACATTTATTGCGCTAATTCCATGATTAGGCGTACTGGCATGTGCAGTTTTTCCAAATATTGTGGCATTTAATTTCATTTGAGTTGGCGCACCTACTACTGTTGTACCGACTGGAACACTTGCATCAATCGCAAAGCCATAATTTGCGTCTAGTAAAGTTTTATCAATAGTTTTCGCACCTTCTAAACCTATTTCTTCTCCCGCAGTTAAAATAAATTGTATTTGACCATGGGGCAAATTTTGTTCATTAATGACACGGATAAATTCTATAATAGCTGCTAAACCTGCTTTATCATCTGCACCTAAAATTGTAGTTCCATCTGAGTATATGTATCCATCTTCTTTTACAGTCGGTACAATATTTTGACCTGGTACAACCGTATCCATGTGACTTGTAAAATATATTTTCTCAAGATGTTCAAAATTTGGAGTAGCCTTTAATGTGCATATTAAATTATTAGCACCTAATGCTTCATTTTGAATACTTGCATTGTCTTCACTGATATTTATATTTTGTTGTTCCATCAATTTTTTTAAATGGTTTTGTATAGTTTGTTCATTTCCACTTTCTGAATCAATTTGAACGAGTGTTAAAAATGTCTCTAATAGACGTTCTTCATTTATCATATTTATCCCCTTTTCTATAATCACAATTTATTTTAGTTTACATAAGTTTAAAGTTTAGTAAAACAAATATGTTTATACGTATTAGACTTGTTATGTTATAATATACATTGTTAAAATAATGATATTTAAAATTATTGTGGATGCTTCAAAGTACAATAATAATTAATAAGATGCATTGGGTATATTATGGAGGAATAAAGATTGAATAACAATAAAGTGCTTAGATTTATAATTGTAGTTATGTTGGTAGCAGTAGTACTTGCACTAATCTTGACAAGTATAGTTCCTTTAACGAGTTAAAATTATAAACTTAATTTTATCTTAACTTTAAAAAATTTTTGTCTATCGGATTTGGTCATAAATCCGTTTAAAATAGCACTTAGGTGATTTAATTCAATTCATCTGAGTGCTATTTTTTTATTCAATGTTTCGTATTGTTGGCTCCCTTTCTTAAGCGACAGCTTTATCCTGTAGTTTTCAACTTCACTCAAGCGTCTCGCTAAAATACGTCGCATTTATATGTATTTTCACAATATATTACTATGAAAAAAATAAGGAGAAATTATAACTAAAAATATTTCAAAGTCCCAATCAATCAAAAGCCTTCGGAACCAAAAACAAAAGAAATTTACAATCAAGAAAAATTATGGCCTAGGTATAAAGAAAATAGATGTCATTTTCTTACCTAGGCCAAGGTGATTATTATTGATGCTTTCTATGAAAAAATTGTTGATTTTGTATCTTTATGTAATTTTAAGGATCCAAATTGTGATTTAACTTCTAAATATTCTTCTAATTCATTGAGTAGTTGTTTAATACTAGCTCTAGTTCTAAATGAAGCATGTGTATTTGGTAACTCTAATTGTTCTAACTCTATTTTAATTTCATACAGAGAATGCAATCGTAACACCGTATAGTCATTACTATTTACGTTATGAGCCACTTCCAAAAATAAACTGCTGATTTTAGTTAACAGCGTATCTTTCGTTTCAATGTTTTGTATCATTTTAGACATTCTTTCAAGTAGTTCTAATTGCTCTTCTCTCATATCAAAATAATGATAGTAAGAATTTTCATTACGTACAAAATGATTTTTAACATCCCTAAATGCAATTGATTTTGCCTTTTGAATCGTAAGTTGTAATTGGTTGAATGAAATACTTAATGAAGCATTAGGTTCTTTACAAGTATTACTAAACGTTTCAAAAATTGTTGTAAATTGATTTTCTATTTCTTCTTTATATTGTTTAAGTTTAAAGTCTAGGCTAGGCATGATTAGATTCATTATAAATGCAATACCAAGGCCCACAATTAATAATAAAATTTCATTGATAAACAAATGCATGTCAATCACTTCAGCATTAAATACATGCAACAAAATGACACAACTTGTAACTACGCCTTCCTGTACTTTAAATACAACAGTGAGCGGTATAAAAAATAAGACGATTAGACCTAAAATAATAGCATTTTGACCGAAGTAACTGAAAGCTATTGACCCTATTATAAGGATTAATATACAAGATACAAATCTAGATATAATTGCTTGAAGTGAATGCACTTTGGTATGTTTAATACAAAGCACTACTAAAATGGCACTAGAAGCAAAATTATCTAATCCCATTAATTTAGCAATGATAATTCCTAGTGCCATACCTACAGCAGTTTTAATTGTTCTAAATCCGATTCGATATGGATTTAATCGCATCATCGGTGTCAACCTCTATCTTTCAACACAATAAGTATCAAATAAATTTTGTAATTGATTAATAACGTCCATCACATCATGGCCTTCGATTTGATGACGTTCTATCATTTGTGTGATTTCACCATTCTTTATTAATGCAAATGATGGGCTTGACGGTGCGTATCCTTTAAAATAATCTCTTGCTTGTTGTGTAGCTTCTTTGTCTTGTCCAGCAAACACTGTTACTAGTCTGTCTGGTAATTTATCATAATGTAAAGCATGCGTAGCTGCTGGTCTAGCAATTCCACCTGCACAACCACAAACTGAATTAACCATAACAAGTGATGTACCTTCTTGACTGAACACTTTATCAACTTCATCTGCTGTTGTTAATTGTTCATAACCCGCTTCCTCGATTTCATTTCTTGCTTGGCTTACTACATCATTCATATATAAATCAAAATTTAAATCCATATTCAAATCACCTTTCATTATCAATTTATTAATTTCATTTTACTAATATATAGACAATAGTTCAACATGTGTGTTTAATGAGAAAGTAAGTTTACTAATCGTGTAATACTTGAACAATAATCATTAAAAAATAAGTTAGAAATCAAAATAAGCAAAATTGATTTCTAACTTACCATTTTCATATAAATTAGCACTTGTTTATACAATAAAAACTAATAAATACTTGTATTTTCTATAGAGTATTGCTCAATTCTTGTCTTAACGAAATTCATAAATCTACCTGCTTGCAAACCATCTAATATACGATGGTCAATAGAAATACATAGATTAATCATGTGTCTAATAGCTATCATATCATCAATAACAACGGGTTTTTTGATGATGGATTCAATTTGCAGTATAGCGGCTTCTGGGTGATTGATAATACCCATAGATGATACTGAGCCAAATGTACCAGTATTATTGACCGTAAAAGTACCACCTTGCATATCTTCAGATCTTAATTTTTTATTACGTGCTTTTTGCGCTAAATCGTTTATTTCTCTAGCAATGCCTTTTAAGGATTTTTCATCTGCATTTTTGATTACAGGAACATATAATTTTTCTTCATCAGCTACTGCAATTGAAATATTGACATCTTTATGCATAACTATTTCAGAATTTTGCCAACTACTATTGAGTAAAGGATATGCTTTTAATCCTTCTGCAACTGCCTTTACAAAGAACGCAAAATAAGTGAGGTTATAACCTTCATTTTCTTTGAAACTATTTTTATGATAATTTCTTGTTTTAACTAAGTTTGTAGCATCTGCCTCTACCATCATCCAAGCATGTGGGATTTCATTAACACTGTTCACCATATTTTCAGCTATTTGTTTGCGAACACCATTTACTGGGATCGCAGAGCCGGGAGATGGTTCGTTATATTGAACTTGCTTATTGACTTTCGGAGAGTCTTTAGGAGCGATGATTTCTGAGCCTAGTTTATTAGTACCTTCTTTGATTACTTTCTCTATATCTTTTTTGGTTACTCTACCTTCAAAGCCAGTCCCTTTGACTTGTGAAAGGTCAATTTGATGCTCAGACGCAAGTTTGAATACTACCGGTGAAAAGCGTCCGTTATTTTTCGGAAGATTATCTGATGAGTCAATCGTGCTATCATTTACATCAGAGGAATCAGCCATAGTTTGTGTTGCTTCTGATGTATATTCATCTTGTTCGTTTGTAGTATTGTTATCGGTATTTTCATTAGACAGTTCTTCCTCAGTATCTAAATAACAAATCACTTCGCCTACTTCTACTGTTGTACCTTCCTCCACAATAATTTCGCGGATTGTACCAGCATATGATGAAGGCACTTCTGCAGTTACTTTATCCGTAATAACTTCACAAAGTGGGTCATACTCTTCTACTTTATCGCCTACTGAAACGAGCCATTGTTCTATTGTGCCCTCATGCACGCTTTCTCCGAGTTTAGGCATTTTTATTTCCATCATTGTGCCTCCTTAAAATTCTGCGAGTTCACGCATTTTAATTTTTATCTTATCTGGATTAATCATAAACTCATCTTCGAGTGTTGGTGCAAATGGCATTGAAGGAACATCTGGTCCAGCAAGTCTCATTATCGGTGCATCTAAATCAAACAGACAATTTTCAGCAATAATTGCAGCAACTTCAGATATGATACTACCTTCTAGGTTATCTTCAGTGACCAATAAAACCTTACCTGTTAATTTAGCTCTCTCAATAATTGTTTCTTTATCTAAAGGATAGACTGTGCGTAAATCAACCACTTCAACATTTATATCATCTTCAGCAAGCATATCAGCTGCTTGAATACAGTAATTGACACAAAGACCATAAGTAAATACAGTTATATCATCGCCTTCACGCTTAACATCTGCTTTACCAATTGGGACGGTATAATACGATTCAGGTACTTCTTCTTTAAGTAAACGATACGCTTTTTTATGTTCAAAATACAATACGGGATCATTGGATTCTATTGATGAAAGTAATAGACCTTTAGCATCATATGGTGTGGAAGGAATAACTATTGTGAGACCCGGCGTAGAAGCGAAAATGGATTCAACACTTTGTGAATGATAAAGTGCGCCATGTATACCTCCACCAAATGGAGAGCGAATAGTAATAGGACAATGCCAATCATTATTAGAACGGTATCTCATTTTTGCTGCTTCACTCATAATTTGGTTCGTTGCAGGTAAAATATATTCAGCAAATTGAATTTCTGCAACTGGTCGTTTACCTAACATAGCAGCACCAATACTAGTACCTACAATATTCGATTCAGCAAGTGGTGTATCTAATACTCTTGCTTCTCCATATTTTTGCTGTAAACCTAACGTGACTCCAAACACGCCACCTTTTTTTCCTACATCCTCACCCAATACAAAAACGTCATTGTCTTTTTCCATTGCTTGGTCTAGGCCTTGATGAATTGCTTCTAAATAAGATAATTTAGCCATTATTTAAGCTCCCTTCTTCGTAGACATATGTGTAAGTTTCTTCTGGTGATGGATAAGGTGCTTTTTCAGCTTCTTTTGTTGCTTGATTTACAATCTCTTTATGTTCTTTTTCTATTTCATCTAACCATTGTTCATCAATGATACCTTCTTCTAATAAAAAAATTTTGAATTTTAGGTTGCAATCTAATGATTTTAACCCATCACGTTCTTCTTGTGTACGATACTTGTCATCATCATCTGATGAGTGTGCAGTCATTCTTGTACACATTGCTTCGATTAATGTCGATCCCTCACCATTCAATGCGCGTTCTCTTGCTTCTTTCATTACTTTATACATTGCTATCGGATCATTACCATCGACATGCTCGCCATGTATACCATAACCAATAGCACGATCAGATAATTTTTCTGCACCATATTGTAGCGTGTCGGGTACTGAAATTGCATATTTGTTGTTTTCAATCACACAAATAAATGGAAGATTATGAACACCAGCAAAATTGAGACCTTCATGAAAATCTCCTTGGTTTGAACTACCTTCTCCCACAGTTGCCATAGCAATATTAGGTTTATTATCCATTTTTAATGCTAATGCAGCACCTACAGCGTGTAATATTTGTGTTCCAACAGGAGAACTTTGAGATAATATACCTTTTTCTCTTTTTCCAAAATGAGAAGGCATTTGTTTTCCACCGGAATTTATATCATCACGTTTACCGAATGCAGCTAACATTGAGTCTAATGCTGTCATGCCCATATAAGTTACAAACGCTAAATCTCTATAATAAGGTGAAGATATGTCTCCCTCATGCATAGCATATGCCATACCTATCTGTGTCGCCTCTTGCCCTTGACAACTTATGACAAATGGGATTTTCCCAGCACGGTTTAAAAGCCACATACGCTCATCAATTTTACGACCTAAGTCCATCCATTTATACATGGTTTGTAAGTCAAACGCTTCGAGTCCAACTGATTTATAATCAAACATCTTATTTCCTCCTTATTTAAACATGAATCGCTCTGTTTTCAACTTTTAAGCCTAACTCCATTAACACTTCAGACAGCGATGGATGAGCATGAGTAGTTAATCCAAGTTCTAGAGTGGAGCCATTCATAAATTGCATTAATGATACTTCATTAATTAATTCTGTTACGTGCGGACCGATCATATTAAGTCCAAGTACAGTATCATTATCCTGATCGATTATGATTTCGCAAAAGCCTTTTTGATTTGTAACATCTTCTATAACAGCTTTGCCGATTGCTTTAAACGGAACTTTAAAGGCTTTTGCATTAAACTTTTTAGATTTTGCTTGTTCTAAATTTTGCCCAATACTTGCAACTTCAGGTTGCGTATAAACACATTTTGGCATTTTATCATAGTCAACGGATATTGGTGAAGCATCAAACATATGGTCGATTGCCGTTATGCCTTCTTTAGATCCTACATGTGCGAGTTGTAATTTACCGATACAATCGCCTGCAGCATATATATGTTTGTCTTGAGTTTGTTGATATTCGTTTACGATTATATGGTTGGCATCTGATAGTTGTATTTTTGTATTATTCAAGCCAATATCATGCGTATTTGGCTTTCTACCAATTGCGACTAAGCATTTTTCAAAATGAGCCGTTTCATCATTCAATAAAATATTGATACCAGAGTCTTCAATTGAAACTTGTTCATTTGATAGTTGTGTATTTTCATAAAATTTCACACCACGTTGTATTAAATCATTTTTTAATGTATTTGCGATGGATTTACTCTCGGTCGGTAAGATACGTTTACCTGCTTCTATGACAGCTACTTCAACCCCAAAATCTGTCATTAAAGATGCGAATTCTAAACCTATGACACCTCCACCGATGATTGCCAGTGATTGGGGTAATTTATCTAGTTTTAATATATCATCACTGGATAACACAGTGTTTCCATCAAATGGTAAAAAGGGTAAAGGCAATGGAGATGAACCGGTACAGATTAATACATTATTATTTGGAATTAATTCCGATTCACCATTTTCGTATTCTACTGAAATAGTACCGCTTTGAGGTGAGAAAATAGATGGACCTAATATTCGTCCAACCCCATTAAATACGTCAATTTTATTTTGATTCATAAGTTGTTCAACACCTTTGAACATTTGTTGGACAACTTCTTTTTTACGTGCTTGAATGCGTGAAAAATTTAATTTAAATGCATCTACATCTACACCAAATTCACTCGAATTTGCTACTGTTCTTAATACATCAGCTGATTTCAAAAGTGCTTTTGTTGGTATGCATCCTTTATGTAAACATGTGCCACCTAAAAGTGACTTTTCTACAAGTGCAACTTTTTTCCCTAATTGAGATGCTCTAATTGCTGACACATACCCAGCAGTACCTCCACCTAAAATTACTAAATCATATTTTTCGTCTGCCATATTTTTACTCCTAACTGTAATCTTAGTATTATGTCAATAATCGTATTTAAACAAAAAATTGAGCAAAGTAATTGAAAATCAATATATAACAACAAAATTAAATTCATAACAGATTTAAATTTTTATTAAACTGAATTGTTTGAAATTAATTATTTTAAACATGCGAATAAAATCACCTTTGAGTTTTAAAAGTGATTTCAATGCGTGTTTTTTAATTTTCTAAACTCCTTCATTTTTCAAATACTTTAATTCTACACTTTAAAAGAATTGTCTAGTTAATGAAATATTGATGATTACTATGATTACAATAAGTCTTTTATAGAAAAATCGTATTCTTCATCCTTTACTTAATACAAGCGCAAAATAATAATTTTCTATTCATTTATATCCTTTACTATCTTACATCAAAATTCAATATTATAAAATTAATAACCCAAATAATAGTGTAAAAATTCAAATATAATTAGAAGTTAAATCCATTTTGCGACTTCAAAGCAAGTAATAATGAGTTTAATTTATTTTGTTTACTTTCTGTCCTCGATGTGAAGACAATAGGGAATTTTGCTCCTAGTAACAAACTAGAAACAGAAGCATTGCCAAAATAAGTTAAAGATTTTAACAATACACTCCCAACATCTATATTGGAAACTAGAAGTGCATCAACATTACCAGCAATACTAGATGTATTATTTTTTTCAATTGCTCTTTTTTTACTGATTGCATGATCAAAAAGAATGGGGCCATCTATTTTCACATCTGTATCAGATGTTCGATTGAAAATATTTTTTAATTTTTCACCATCTATAGATGACAAAATCTTTTTAGATGCTTGTTCTACTGAAGATAATAAACCTATGTTAAATTCATCATAACCTAGCGTTTTGCTGAAAGTAGTTAAATTTTTAATGATTTGCTTTTTCTCTTCAATTGTCGGAGCTACGTTATATGCGACATCACTAATCATTAAAGTTTTGTGATAATTAGGTATACTAAAGCATGCAACATGATTTAAAAAGCCATATTGATCTATAAAGTTTTTATTACTTAAAAGAAAAGAAATCATTGATGTGGCTTTCATTTTCCCTTTCATTAAAACGGTAACTTTTCCTTGTGATAGATCTTCTGAACATTGTTTTAGTAATTCGTAATCACTTGAAAATGTTAGCACATGAATTCTATTTAAAATTTGTGGTTCTAAATCAAAAGAACGTATGATTTCCGTAGTGTCTTGGGTATCATAAATAAAAATATCTATGTTAGTTAATTCTAATGCTTTAACTAATACTGCTATCATTTTCTCATCATTTGCATATAAAACCGCTACATTTCCAGCCATTGTTTCACATGGTTCAACTAATTGTTGGAATCGCATAAAATCAACATCCTTCACCGATTATTTATCAAATTCAGCTAGCACTAAAAATAACAATAATGAATTTAAATTTTTATTATAGATTGTGATTCTGTTCTATCATTTCCTTAGCATTTTGTCTGGTTAATTTTGTCACAGTAGCACCTGAAATCATTCTCGCTACTTCATCGATACGTTCTTCTCCTGACAATTCTTTAACTTGCGTTGTTGTTCTTTCATCATCTGTATTTTTACTAATAAATAAATGATGGTCACTCATTGATGCAACTTGTGGTAGATGCGAGATGCATATCACTTGAATGTGTTCAGCCAGTCCTTTCATTTTTTCTGCCATCTTTTGAGCAGCTTTACCAGACACACCAGAATCTACTTCATCAAATAAAATGGCTGTTTGGCCTCTAGTTTTTACAAAGATAGTTTTTAACGCTAACATAATTCTGGACAATTCTCCTCCAGAGGCTATTTTATTTAAGCTTTTTAAAGGTTCGCCTTTATTTGGACTGATTAAAAATTCTACAAATTCTATACCTTCTCGATTAGGTGAGTCTAATGGTTTAAATGAAATTTCTAAATTAGCATCGTTCATCTGAAGGTTTTGGATTTCATCTACAATATGATTACGCAAAGATTGAGCGACAATTCTTCTTTCTTGTGATAACTTTTCCCCTAATTGCATAACATTTTTATATAAATCATCTATTTCTTGACGTAATTGAGCAGTACTTTCTTCATAGTTTTCAATCTTATTAATTTCGTCAGCCATTTTATCTTGATACATAATGAGTTCATTGATATCTTTACCATATTTACGCTTTAAGCTATTTAATAAATTCATCCTGGATTCTAATTCATTTAAATATTGTTCATCAAATTCTGTATTCGTTAAATCATCATATAATTGATGTTTAGCGTCTTCAAGTGTGTAATAAAACTGGTCGACATCTTCTTTTAATGCATCGTATTTTTCCGGTAAAATTTCACTGATTGATTGTAATTGATGACTCAATTCGTATAAACGATCTGTAATGGCATGCTCATCCGTTAATGTAATATGTGCGTTGTTTAACGCTAAACTAAGACTTTCGGAATTTTGAATACGTTTGATATCAGTTTCAAGTTGTGGGACTTCGTTTTCTATAAGATTCGCTTCTTGTAATTCATCATATTGAAATTTCAACAAGTCTAGCCGTTGTAATAATGCTTGATCAGCTGACTCTAACTCAGCTAATTCTTTTTTCTTAGCTTTATATTTATCAAAAGTATCAACATACGATTCAAGTAGCGTTTGATATGTATTTTCTGCATAACTATCTAATAAATGTAAATGATATTTTTGTTTTAATAATGTTTGTGTTTCATGTTGGCCATGTATATCTAACAATTCTTGCATTATTTTTCGCAAATCTTGTAAAGTAACTGTTTGATTATTAACTCTACAAATACTCTTACCAGAGCTAAATATTTCTCTTTTTACTAATAAAAAGTCCTCATCTATATCGATTGATAAATCATGAAGTATTGAAATGGCTTCTTTACTATTATCAATATCAAAGATACCTTCAATCACTGCTTTTTTCTCACCGTGTCTAACATAGTTTGATGATGCACGCATGCCAATGAGTTGCCCAATTGCGTCTATAATAATTGATTTACCAGCACCAGTTTCACC
The DNA here is from genome assembly GCF_038006605.1 of Staphylococcus sp. FSL W8-0271. Taxonomy (NCBI): domain Bacteria; kingdom Bacillati; phylum Bacillota; class Bacilli; order Caryophanales; family Staphylococcaceae; genus Staphylococcus; species Staphylococcus sp. FSL W8-0271. Next base: position 1,326,540 of record NZ_JBBOVM010000001.1, on the reverse strand, counting down.
ACTTAAAACAGTTAAGCCATCACCAAAACTCACTTCTAATTCATCTATAATTGCGAATTGTTTAATCGATAAGGTTTGTAGCATTCATAATCACTTCCTTATACTTATAGTAAATTAAAGATACGCGTTTTAATTTTTTCGCTTGCAGATTCATCTCTGCATATAATCAAACAAGTATCATCACCACAAATTGTGCCTAGCACTTCATCCCAGTCTATTTGGTCTAGGATTGCGCCAATTGATTGAGCGTTGCCAGGTAATGTTTTAAGTACTAAAAGATTACCTGTACCATCAATATTTACAAATGAATCCATTAAGTAACGACCGAGTTTTTCTAAGGGATGATATTTTCTGTCATTAGGTAAACTATAAACATATTGACCAGAAGGTGTGGGTACCTTAATTAATTGTAATTCTTTAATGTCGCGAGAAACAGTTGCTTGAGTTACATTTAACTCATATTCATTTAAACGCTTTACCAATTCATCTTGTGTTTCAATTTTTTCATTAGATATAATTTCTCTTATTTTAATATGTCTTACTGATTTTTTTGCCATGTATAGCACCTCTATAAACGAATATTTATACAATAATTTTAACATATGGATGATGACACTACTACTAAAGTTAATTTAATTGAAATACTTTTATTCACTGTTATATATACTACTTGCCTATTTCCTAAGATTGTTTAATATTGCACATACTTCTATTTTATAAGGCTAATACTGTTACAATTTTAGTGGCAAATGAATATTTATTTATAAAATTATAAATTCGTTTTAATAAAAAAATCATGCTACGATCAGTAGCATGACTAAATGTTTGAAATAATATAAAAGGACAATAACAGTTACTAAGTCTTTTAAGATTCTCTATTATTAAATAATTCAATTATAAATTTTAAATTACTTGTGTCATATTGCTCAGGTAAACGAGCTAAACAAGCATATGCAGATTCAGTATGTGATTTTAACTTCTCTTCTGCACCATTTTGTCCTAACAATGAAACGTAAGTACTTTTATCATTTTCGATATCACTACCTGTAGCTTTTCCTAGTTTTGCTTCATCGCCGTAAATATCTAATAAATCATCTTTTATTTGAAACATTAATCCTAAATGCTCACTATATGATTCTAATAAACCGGCGACATTTGTTTCTGGTTCAGCAATATCTACTGCAGCCATTACAGCAAATTTTAATAACGCCCCTGTTTTAGCATGGTGTATATGTTCTAATGTATTCAGGTCAACTGAAGATCCTTCACCTTCGCTTTGCATATCTAGCGTTTGGCCGCCCACCATACCTAAATGTCCACTTGCAGATGACAAGCGCTTGATAAGTTTTACTTTAACATCATCTTTCAGATTGTCATCATTAATAATAATATCAAAAGCTTTAGTGAGCAATGCATCACCAGCAAGTATTGCTTTCCATTCACCATATACTTTATGATTTGTCAATTTGCCTCTTCGATAATCATCATTATCCATTGCCGGTAAGTCATCATGAATAAGAGAATACGTATGTACCATTTCTAATCCAAGTGCTGAAGAATAGCCAAGTTTATAATCCTTTGCTAGCATATCCAGTGTTAATAAAAGCAAAACAGGTCTAATTCGTTTACCACCTGCTTCTAACGAATATCTCATGCTATTTTCTAAATCTGTATTTAGTGATGAATTCGGAATTGAATTTTGCAATAATTTATTTATTTCACCAGTTAAATTGTCAATTTTATGATTCATCATGATTTTCTTCCTTTTCAGTTTCTTCATCGCTTTCAACATTTTCTTCAGACATAAGTTCATTCACTTTTCTTTCAGCATTTTTCAATGTTTCATCACAATTTGCTGATAATGTCATACCTCGTTGATATAAGTTTAAAGATTCTTCTAAAGAAACATTTTCATTATCTAATTTTTGAACTATATTTTCTAATTCTTTCATCATTTCTTCAAAACTTTGTGATTTATTCGTCATCTTTACACCTTACTTTCATAACTTGTGCATCAACAGAACCGTCTTTCATTGTTAATACAATATTATCATTTTCAGTTAAATCGCTCGTGCTCGTTACTATCCTATCTTCTTTATTCACAATCGTATAACCACGTAACATTGTATTGGTTGGACTAAGATTATTCAAATTCTCTATTTTATTAGTTAAATTATTTCTTTGTTTTACAATGAGGTGATTCATTAATTTTACAAGATTCGTTTGTTGTTGATTGATCGTTGCTTGTTCTCTCTGAATACTTTGTTTGAAATGTTTTAAGTTGAAATTCTGTTTTATTAATTGTAATTTTTGTACCTGTTGATTGACTTTAAAGTTTATTGATAAATTAAGTTGTTTCTCTAAATCATCACGTTTTTGGATCTGTTGATCATATAACAAAGTTGGCGTTTTAAATTTATAGTATGAAGCAACATGTTGTAGATACTGTTTTCGATGTTGAATTTGTTGTTTCATAAACCTAGTTAGAGAAAATTTTTGTTGCTGAATATATTGTCTTAATTCATATTGATCAGGAGTAGCCATCACTGCTGCTTGTGTAGGTGTTGCTGCACGTGCATCTGCTACGAAATCACTAAGTGTAAAGTCTGTTTCGTGACCCACTGCTGATATAATTGGTGTTTTACATGTATAAATCGCTTTTACAACATCTTCTTCATTGAAGTTCCATAAATCTTCTATAGAACCACCACCACGACCAATTATAATAGTATCTACATTTAAATCATCAGCTTGTTTTATTTTTTCAATGATATCATGCTTAGCCTGCTCACCTTGTACTAAAGTGTTAATTTGAATTTGTTCAACTAAAGGATATCGACTATTGATAGTTGTGTGGATATCTCTTATTGCTGCACCAGTGCCAGCAGTCAACACAGCAATTTTTTCAGGAAACTTAGGAATCATTTTTTTGTGGTTTTGATCAAAATACCCATCTTTGGTTAATTTCTTTTTTAATTGTTCTAATTTTTGATATAAATTACCAATGCCATCTATATGCATTTTATTAACATAAACTTGATAATTGCCACGTCTTTCATATACAGAAACACGTGCTTCTAAAAGCACTTCGTCACCTTCTTTAGGCTCGAAGTCAATTTTTGAAGCATTTCCTTTAAACATCATTGCACTGATTACGCTATTTTTATCTTTAACATTAAAATAAAGATGACCGCTACTATGTTTTTTAAAGTTAGAAAGCTCTCCTTTGAGCAATACATTTTGTAGATGTGGATCCTGATCAAATTTATATTTAATATATTTAGTTAAAGCTGACACACTTAAATAATCTGACATATTATATCACTCTTTTATTCAATATTACTTAATACACCATTGATGAACTTATAATGATCATCATCACTAAATTGTTTTGCTAATTCAACTGCTTCATTGATGATTACTTTTTGTGGCGTTTCGCTATTTAACAACTCAAAAGTTGACATTCTTAATATGATACGGTCAGATTTTAATAACCTGTCGATCGTCCAATCTTTTAAATGTGGCGCAATTTTGTTATCTAACACAGATTCATGATCTTTTACACCAGTAACTAGCCAATTAATAAAATCAAATTCTAAATCCGGATTATCATCTTTAATAAAACTAATTGCTTCATCAATCGTTAAGTCACTATTTTTCATTTCTAATTGAAATAGTGTTTGAAAGGCTTGTGTTCTAGATTCTTTTCGACTCATTATAAACTCCTTTTAGCATTGTACGCTTTATGACTAATATAAAATAGAATTTTGTTAATCACTTGATTATGGAACTCCTGTTTTATGACTACATTAAAGTCATAGTGCTATTTTTAATTTGTAGATACGATATGTGTAATGTGAACATTAATTTGACTTGGTATGATGGTTGTCATCGTAGATAATGAGTTATAAATGGCATTTTGTATTTTTCTTGCAGTTTCTGAGATATTTATGCCGTATGAAAATGAACAATAAACATCTATATGAATACCATCATCTTTTGTATCTACTTTAATGCCACGTGCTAATTGTTTTTTTGTAACTTTTTCAACACTTAGATCTTTAATTTCTTTAAAGTGTCCTTCTAGGCCTTTTATTTCTGAGGTTGCTATACTTGCTATAACAGTCAAAACCTCAGGTGCTATTTCTATTTTTCCTAAATTGGAATGTGATGATTCTGCTACTTTGACCATTTCACAAACCTCCTATTTAGATTATTCATCCATTATATTATAAGTTTCTAAGAAGTTAGTATTAAATTTACCGCTTTTAAATATATCATTATTTAAAAGTCGAATATGGAACGGAATTGTAGTGTCAATTCCTAATACTAAATATTCACCTAAAGCTCTCAATCCAGTCATAATTGCTTCATCTCTTGATGGTTCATGAACAATTAATTTTGCTACCATAGAATCATAATATGGAGGGATTGTATAATTAGTATAACATGCGGATTCGATTCTTACTCCAAAACCACCTGGTGCTAGATATTGTGTAATCTTCCCTGGGGAAGGCATAAAGTTTTTATACGGATTTTCTGCGTTAATCCTAAATTCGATTGCGTGCCCTTTGATTTCAATATCTTTTTGTGTATATGGCAATTTCTCACCCATTGCAACTTTAAGTTGCAGTTTTACTAAATCAATACCAGTTACCATTTCTGTAACGGGATGCTCTACCTGAATACGCGTATTCATTTCCATGAAATAGAATTCATTAGTGTTTAAATCATAAATAAATTCAATAGTACCAGCATTTTCATAATTTACAGCTTTTGCTGCTCTTACTGCTGCATTACCCATTTCTTGTCTTTTAGCATCAGTTAAGATTGGAGATGGTGCTTCTTCCACAAGTTTTTGCATACGTCTTTGAATTGTACAATCTCGCTCTCCTAAATGGATGACGTTACCATAACTATCTCCCATCACTTGTATTTCAATATGTCTAAAGTTTTCAATAAATTTTTCAAGATATAAGCCACTATTACCAAAAGCAGTTTCTGCTTCTTGTTGTGTCATTTTGAAGCCAGTTTCCAATTCTTTTTCATCACGTGCGACACGTATACCTTTACCACCACCACCAGCAGTAGCTTTGATAATAACAGGATAACCTATATCTTTTGCAATTTTCTTAGCTTCTTTAATGTCTTTAACTAATCCTTCACTTCCAGGAACTACAGGAACTTCAGCACGTTTCATTTCTTCTTTAGCTACGTCTTTAATACCCATTTTTTGAATTGATTCATAACTTGGACCAATAAATTTAAGTTGACAAGCTTCACACAGTTCAGCAAAATCACCATTTTCTGCTAAAAAACCATATCCAGGGTGGACACCATCACATCCTGTAGAAGTTGCAATGGATAAAATATTAGGGATGTTTAGGTAAGAATCTTTAGATTGAGTGGGACCGACACAATATGCTTCATCAGCAATTTGAGTATGTAATGCATCTTTGTCTCCCTCAGAATATATTGCTACAGTTTGCAATCCTAAATCGTGACATGCACGTATAATTCTTACGGCAATTTCCCCTCTATTTGCTATTAAAATTTTATTCATTATTTCACCTTAAATAACGGTTGGCCATACTCTACCATTTGACCGTCTTCTACTAGTATTTCAGCAATTTCCCCTGTGACTTCTGCTTGTATTTCATTAAATAATTTCATAGCTTCCAAAATGCATACAGTAGATTCGTTTGAAACAGAATCTCCTACTTGAACATATGGGTTTTCTTCTGGTGAAGGTGATTTATAAAACGTACCAACCATCGGTGCATTTATCGTTTTTAAGTTATCATTTTCTTGAGAAGAACTTGTCTCTTCTGTACTTTGAGCATCGAGTTGATTTGATACAGCCGATTGTTGTGGTGCAATTTGTTGCATCGGTTGTTGTGAAACTTGAGGTGTAATAATCTCAGTTTCTTTCTCTTTTTTTAAATTAACTATATTCCCTTTATCTTCTATATTAATTTCAGTCAAGCTGGATTGATCAAGAATTTCAATTAATTCTTTAATTTCTTTAAAATTCATAAATACTGACTCCTTCAGATTGTTTTCATTACCTAGTTTATTTTACTTTAGTGAAATGTTCAATTCAAGCATATACATATTTTCTATTATAACTCATTAATTACTATATTTAATCAATGGTTAACTATAATTTGTGTCATGATTATTTTCCTTTTACGCATAAATAACAAAAGCCCTTCCATTTAAATAATTGGAAAGGCTTTTTAGTAATTTGCAAGATACTGTATTCATATTATGTGTGAAGTTGATGAATTAAGCTCTTGATACGTAACTACCATCGCTAGTGTTAATTACTAAAGTATCTCCTTCATTAACAAATAGTGGCACATTTAAAGTATAACCTGTTTCTACTGTCGCAGATTTTGTAGCACCGGTAGCAGTATCACCTTTAATACCTGGTTCTGTTTCTGTGACTGTAAGTTCAACGTTTTTAGGTAATTCAACACCTAAAGTTTCATTTTCATAACTTTGAATTTGAACTTCCATATTTGCTTTTAAGAAATTTAATTCGTGTTCTAAATAATCAGCAGATAATTCAATTTGATCGAATGTTTGATTATCCATGAAAACATGCGTATCTCCATCAGCGTATAAATATTGCATACGGCGATTTTCAATCATAGCAGTTTCAACTTTTTCTCCGCCTCTAAATGTTTTCTCTTGGATAGCACCTGTTCTTAAATTACGTAATTTAGAACGTACAAATGCAGCACCTTTTCCTGGTTTTACGTGTTGGAAATCTAAAACTTTCCAAATTCCATTATCTACAGAGATTGTTAAACCTGTTTTAAAATCATTAACCGAAATCATTCAGTTTCCTCCTTAATATAAGGTCTTCTATAAAATAATAAGGTCTTTAGACGATTTAGTAAAGCGTTCGCAACCATTTTCTGTAATTAATATATCATCTTCAATACGTACGCCACCAATTCCATCTAAATATATACCGGGTTCAATTGTAACACAATTATTTAACTCTAATGGAGATTCAGATTTTTTAGATAAATTTGGACCTTCGTGTACGTCTAATCCAATACCATGGCCCAGTGAATGACCAAACGCTTCACCATATCCTTTTTCAGTGATATAATCTCTTGCAACTGCATCAAGTTCTTTTCCGGTCATTCCTTTTTTAGCTGCTTCAATTCCTTTTACATTTGCTTGTAATACAATTTGATATATTTCTTTTAACTGAGCATCCGGTTCGCCTATAGCAAAAGTACGCGTAATATCTGAGGCATATCCATTGTAATAAGCACCATAATCTAAGGTGATTAATTCTCCTTGATTAATGACTTTATCACTTGCTACGCCATGTGGGAGCGCCCCTCTGACTCCAGAGGCAACAATTGTATTAAAGGACGGACCTTCTGAACCTAAATCTAGCATTTTGCTTTCTAATTTTGCTTTCAACTCAAGTTCTGTCATTCCTGCTTTAGCAACCGTTAAAATATACTCATAAGCATCATCAACAATCTGAGCAGCTTTTTGAATATTTGCTATTTCTTGTTCATCTTTGACTTCTCTAATTTTTTCAATTAATCCAGAAATACTTATTAAACTAATATAAGATTTACTTAACTGTAAATAAGTATCATAGCTCACTAAATCACCTTCAAAGCCAACATTTTGCACATTTAATTCTTCAAGTGTTGATTTAATAGATTCTATCAATTGTCCCTGTTGCTTAATTATTTTAAAATCAGTAGCCTGAGTAGTCGCTTGTTCTATGTATCTGAAATCAGTAAGTAATAGTTTTTCTTCATTTGTAATAATAAGTGCACCACTGGTTCCAGTGAATCCAGATAAGTAGCGTCTATTATAATCAGATAAAACGATAATTGCTTCTAAATGCTTTGTTTTTAGAGCAGCTTTTAATTTATCTATTCTATTCAACAGTAATCACCCTATTCAATAAATTTGTACATTTCCAATATATACATTAAAATGATAGCATAATTAATGTATAAATTTATAGTTTTTGAATTAGGAGAGAGTTATGAAGAAAAAATTATTCGCTATTTTAAGCGCTTCGTGTATACTCGCTGGGTGTGGGAGCCAAAATTTAGGGCCATTAGAAGAGAAAACAACAAAACTTCGCGATGAAAATCATAAATTAAAAAGTGATATTCAAGATTTAAAATTAGAAATAAAAAAAGAAAAAACAAATATTACTGCATTAGAAAAAGATAAAAACAATATTAAGAATGCAAAAAGTAATAAAAATAAGCTGAATCATATTAAGGCGTCTTCTGAATATTATCAAGATGTCGCAAAAGCAATTGATGATTATAATAATATTGAAGATGAGGTTTCAAAAAATAAACAAAGTGAAAAAATTCAAAACAAATTAACAGATATTACTAATAAAATTGATGCTGCTTTTTCTACATATAAAAATAAAATTGATAAAGATAAAATGAATGCTGAAGATAAAAAGAAACATAAAAGTATTACTAAATTAAACAAATCACTAGATTCAGCTATGAGTGATATAAGGGATGGTTATAACGAAAAAGATAAGAAGAAACTTAATAAAGGTCAAACTACTTTATCAAAAGTAAGTATAAGTAATGAGTAACGTGATATATAAATAGGAGTGTTTATTTTGAAACAAGCAATATTCTATATCGTAATCGCAATTGCATTAGTTGGTTTAATACTTAACTTAGATGCATTTTTATTTAGTTTTGTAAAAATGGCCATAAGTTTAGCTATTTTTGCAGGTATAATTTATTTAATTTACTATTTTTTCTTTTTAACTGAAGATCAAAGAAAATATAAGCGTGCCCAAAGAAAGTATAGAAAAAGAAATAAAAAGAGATAATGTTAAACTTTAAAAGTTTAACATTAACGAAAAATCAAAGCATTCACCCTACAATATTTGAAAATATTGTAGGGTGAATGCTTTTTATAAAGAATATAATTATTTTCGATAAGTCCATTCTGATGATTTGTACTTTTCAATTAATGCTTCAACTTCATCATTTTGTTGTGGGGTTAATTCTAAAGGTTTTAAATTGATATTTAATCCCTTTTTAAATCCACTTTCGAATGCGCTTTCCATTTCATCTATAGTAATGTAGCGATCAGAAATATCATTAATTGCTACTGCTTTATCAACAAAAGCTTGTTTCATTTTTTCTTTCAATCGGTCATTTTTAAATATAAACATATCAAACAAATCATCGATATCTATATCTTGTAACAATGAACCATGTTGCAGTATAACACCTTTTTGTCTCATTTGAGCACTTCCTGCAATTTTACGTCCTTCTACAACTAATTCATACCAACTCGAAGCATCGAAACAAACTGCACTTCTTGGTTGTTTTAATTTAGACCTTTCTTCTTTGGATCGTGGAATAGCAAAAGAAGCATTAAAACCTAATGTTTTGAATCCTTCAAGCAAACCCTCAGAAATGACCCTATATGCTTCTGTAACAGTTTTAGGCATGTTCGGATGGGATTCTGGTACAATAACACTATAAGTTAATTCTTTGTCATGTAAGACGCCTCTGCCGCCTGTTTGTCTTCTAACAAGGCCGTAACCTTTATCTGTCACCTTGTCTATATCAATTTCTTTTGTCAATCTTTGAAAGTAACCAACTGAAAGTGTAGCTGGATCCCATGTGTAAAATCTTATTACTGGGTCAATCTCACCTCTGGAAACAAAATTTAATAACGCTTCATCCATTGCCATATTGTAAAATGGATCATTACTACCCGTGTTGATAAAATGCCATGTTTCAGTCACAATCAAAACTCCATTCATTAAAATTAAATTGTGATAACATCCAATGTGTGTTATCGTTTTCAATAATTGTACAAAAATGTCAGTATTATGTAATTATCATGATAAAAATATTTTGATAATTTATGCTAACAGTCTTATAATATATAATATCGGTTAATTAGGGAGGATGCAAGATGAGTAATTTTTGGTTTATAGCTTTAGCAATTTTAATAGTAATCGTCGCTTATATGTTGTTCAATAAATATTTGAACAAAAAAGCGGTAACAGAATTAAACCAAAATGAATTCCATAATGGTTTGCGAAAAGCTCAAGTGATTGATGTGAGAGAAAAAGTAGACTATGATTATGGTCATATTAATGGTGCTCGTAACATTCCAATCACAATGTTTAAACAAAGATTTCAGGGATTGAGAACGGATCAACCAATCTATCTTTGTGATGCGAATGGTATTGCCAGTTATCGTGCCGCTAGAATATTAAAAAAGAACGGATATAAAGATATATTCATGCTTAAAGGCGGATATAAAAAATGGACTGGTAAAATCAAATCAAAAAAGTAAATGGTTAAATAAACATTTAAAGATTGAGTTCGGACATAAATGTCTCTGACTAAACAGAAAACGATAATTTCTATTGAAATAATGTAGAAATTGTCGTTTTCTTTATTTTTATCAAATAGTGTAGCTCGTTGAGCTACTATTTTCCTTACATTCAATGCCATAAGGACAAATCCTAATTCACTTTTGACTTTGTCTATCCCTAGAACTGTCATTCGAGTGAAACCCAAAATAGCCTTCATAACTCCAAAAACTAGTTCTACATCAATTTTTCTTTGACTGTAGATTTTTTTTAGTCTCTGGTTCTGAAAGTTGCTGATTAATTTGAGATTTAAAATACTTTCAATTAAAATGCATTATTATCTTCTTATTAGTTTTTGAATTGCTTTCATACATAAATTTTTAAGTGGACATTTTAAACATTACATTCGTATAATTTGAGTCAAGTTATAATTTTTTTACATAAGTAAGGCACCTCGTTAATTTGGTTTAGTAGTGTTTATTAAATTATACGAAAGGGTCTTACTTTTTGAATAAAAATGCAAATTGTACTGATTTTGTAACGTGCTGACGCCCGGGGAAATGATATGAGCGAGAGACTACAGTCTCGAGCTATATCCCCAAGCAAGCATGCACGATCAAAATCGGAAGATTTTAAATATAAAGAGGACAAATCCATTGTTAAGGATTTGTCCTCTTATTTTGAGAATGGGGATTTATGCCCCAGCCTCCTCTATTTTATTTGAGTTTACTGTCTCATACTTATTTTCGTTTATTAAAACCAAAAGTTATTTGATTTGTTCTATTAAAATTATTTTTCTGATCTTAAATTCTCAAATTTTAATACTGGTTGACGAGCAGCTTTCGTTTCATCTAAACGATCAATAATCGTTGTATGAGGTGCTTCTAAAACTTTGTCAGGGTTTTCTTTTGCTTCTTTCGCTATTTCAATCATTGTGTCACAGAAATAATCTAATGTTTCTTTAGATTCTGTTTCAGTTGGTTCAATCATCATACCCTCTTCTACATTTAATGGGAAATAAATAGTAGGTGGATGAACGCCAAAGTCAAGTAAACGTTTTGCCATATCTAACGTTCGTACGCCATATTCTTTTTGTTTTGAACCACTTAAAACAAATTCATGTTTACAATATTGTTCATAAGGGATTTCAAAATGTTCTTTTAATCTTGCTTTAATATAGTTTGCATTTAATACTGCTGCTTCTGAAACTTCTTCAAGTCCTTTATTACCCATAGTTCTAATGTATGTGTAAGCGCGTAAATAAATACCGAAGTTACCATAAAATGGTTTAACGCGTCCGATTGAATTTTCGATATCATTATCATATTTATACACATCATTTTCTTTAACGACCATTGGTTTTGGTAAGAAACTTGCAAGTTCTTTTTTAACACCAACTGGTCCTGAACCAGGTCCACCACCACCGTGTGGCCCAGTAAATGTTTTGTGTAAATTTAAGTGAACAGCATCAAAGCCCATATCTCCAGGTCTAACTTTGTCCATAATTGCATTTAAATTAGCACCATCATAGTACAATAACCCACCGGCTTCGTGTACGATATTTCGAATATCCATGATGTTTTGTTCGAAGATACCTAATGTATTTGGATTTGTAAGCATAATTGCAGCAGTGTTTTCATTAACGAGTCGTTTTAAATCTTCTATATCAACTTCTCCACGTTCATTAGATTTCACTGTAACAGCTTTAAATCCAGCGAATGCCGCTGAAGCTGGGTTTGTACCATGAGCAGAGTCAGGAACGATGACTTCGTTACGGTGTCCTTCGCCATTTTTTTCATGAAAAGCTTTGAAAATCATAAGTGCTGTCCATTCTCCATGAGCACCAGCAGCTGGTTGTAATGTAACTTCGTCCATACCAGTTATTTCTTTAAGTTCTTCTTGTAAGCTATGAATAATCTCTAATGATCCTTGTACCTGTGATTCATCTTGTAGTGGGTGTGATTCAGCAAATCCAGGTATTCTTACTATTTTCTCATTTACCTTTGGATTATATTTCATGGTACATGATCCTAGCGGATAAAATCCTGAATCCACACCAAAGTTTTTATTTGATAACTCTGTATAATGACGCACTAAATCTAGTTCTGCTACTTCAGGAAATTCAGCTTTATTTTTTCTGATAAATTTGTCATCTAATAGTTTATTAACTGCCCCATTATCAATTTCTTTTTTTGGTAAGGAGTATGCATAGCGACCTTCTTTAGAACGTTCAAAAATTAATGGACTAGATTTACTTACTGCCATTTATTTCACCTGCTTTCTTAACAAATGTATCAATTTCATCTTTCGTTCGTAATTCTGTTACTGCAATTAACATGTGATTGTCGAAGTTTTCTACGATCTCGCTTAAATCAAATCCACCTATGATGTCTTCTTGAATTAAAGCATCGTTTACATCTTTAACAGGTTTATCAAATTTAACAACAAATTCATTAAAAGATGTACCATTACTAACTTCAAATCCTTGTTGTTTAAATTGTTCTTTAGCATAGTTTGCATTTTCAAAATTTTGAACCGCAATATCATAGATACCTTGTTTTCCTAAAGCAGACATACAAATTGATGAAGCCAATGCGTTTAATGCTTGATTTGAACATATATTTGATGTTGCTTTATCACGTCTTATATGTTGTTCACGTGCTTGAAGTGTTAACACAAAACCACGGTTTCCATCTTGGTCTTCAGTTTGTCCTACTAGTCTACCAGGCGTTTTTCTCATAAGTTTCTTAGTAGTAGCAAAGAAACCACAATGAGGACCACCAAACTGTGTTGGAATACCAAATGGTTGCGTATCTCCCACTACAATATCTGCACCAAAACTACCTGGTGGTGTCAATAAGCCTAGTGCGATTGGATTTGTATAAACAATGAATAATGCTTTTTTATTTTCGATAAATGATTGGATTTTTTCTAAATCCTCTATCGAACCATAAAAATTTGGATATTGAACTGCAACAGCAGCAGTATCATCATCAATTGCATTTTCAAGTTTTTCTAAATCTGTAATTGTACCATCTAAATCAACTTCAACAACTTCAAATTCTTCGCGTGTTTTTACATATGTGTGTAACACTTGTAGTGCTTGATAATGCATACCTTTTGAAACAACAATTTTATTTTTACGCGTTTGGTTAAATGCTAGAATACAAGCTTCTGCAAAACTTGTCATACCATCGTACATGGATGAGTTGGCAATATCCATATCTGTTAATTCACAGATTAATGTTTGAAATTCAAAGATAGCTTGTAACTCACCTTGTGAAATTTCGGGTTGATAAGGTGTATAGGCAGTATAAAATTCAGAACGCGAGATCATTGCATCTACAACTGCTGGTGCATAGTGATCATAAACACCTGCACCTAAAAATGTAGTATGTGTTTCTTTAGTGATATTTTTACTAGCAATTTTATTAAGCCTTTTAGTTAATGTGGTTTCAGATTCAGCATCAGGAATAGCTAATTCTCTGTTTAATAAAATGTCTTTGGGAACATCTCCAAATAATTCACTGATCGATTCAGCGCCAATTGTTTGAAGCATTTCATTTTTATCTTGATCTGTTAATGGAATATAACGATGACTCACAGTAACACCCCTTTAAATTATTTAGTAATTTGATTTTTCTTAACAATTTTTGCTTTTGCTTGTCTTTTTCTTATTTGTACTATAACTTCCTTGCCCATTTCAAATGCATCTCTATCAATTATAGCTAAACCAATAGACTTACCACTTAACGGAGATTGAGTACCTGAAGTAACTTCACCAATTTCATTTCCATCGATATCATAAACAGTGTAACCAGTTCGTGGAATTCCTTTGTCAATCATTTCAATTCCTACTGTTCTTCTCTTAGAACCATTTTCTTTTTGATCTTTTAACACGTTCTTACCTATAAAATCAGCGTCGATTAATGGTTTAGCAGCAAATGCAATTCCACCTTCATATGGTGTGATTGATTCACTTAAATCTTGTCCATGAAGTGGTAAACCAGCCTCTAATCTTAATGTATCTCTGGCACCAAGACCACATGGTTCCACATCATATTCTAATATTGATTCCCATAGATATGGTGTATCTTCTGATTTACAATAAATTTCGAAGCCATCTTCACCTGTATAACCAGATTGTGATAATATTACATTTTTTCCAAAGAATTCAACATCTTGTAGGAATTCAAATGGAGTCATCTGTGATACATCTTGATTCACATGTTCTTGAACAAAATTACGTGCTTTTGGACCTTGTATAGCTAATTGCCCATATTCTGTTGAAACATTTAAAACTTCAGCATCGAAATTTTCTGCTTGTTTTTTCATCCAATCAAAGTCTTTATCAGTATTTCCAGCATTAACGACTAGTAAATATTCTTTTTCACTAAGTTTATAGGTAATTAAATCATCAATGATACCGCCTTGTTCGTTACACAATGCTGTATATTGTGCTTTCTTTGTGTCTAAATTATCAGTATCATTTGAAAGTAAGTATTGCACTAATTGATCTGCTTCAGCACTTTTTATTAAAATTTCTCCCATGTGACTTACGTCAAATAAGCCCATATTTGTTCTTACAGCATTGTGCTCATCTTTAATACTTGAAAATTGAACTGGCATAGCCCAACCACCAAATTCAACAATTTTTGCACCAAGATCCACGAAGTTTTGATAAAGTGGCGTGTGTTTTAATTCATTTACCATTGCTAAACCCCCTATTATTGTATTAAAAAAGACAGAGTAGACTAAGCCTACCCTGTCAAAAATCCAGGAATGCGTCTCAGTATTATCCTTTTGCCTGAGAGTTTCGTTAAACTTGCACCTTCGGCGATGGTTAAAATCAATTATTAACCATTCTCTCTAATACTGGTCATTCGCTTTCATCGATTCCAATATTTTTTTATATGTAACTGGAAGCGACTTATTACTATTCACTTTGATGAATGCGATTTCATTATATCTTGAAACTCTAGTTGAATACAAGCTTTTTAGTTTAAAAAGCGGTTTATTATTTGCATTGGGTCTGTTGCTATCATTTTTAATTCTATCGTATAGAATTTCTATATCACAATCTAACCATACAACATGTTTTTGTTCTATTAATAAGTTAAAAGCATCATTGCCCTCGATGATGCCTCCACCTGTAGCAATGACATCAAATTGATTAACACATTCTTTTAAGTATTTAAACTCCAAGTTACGAAAACCTTTTTCACCTAATTGTTCAAAAATCTCTGGTATTGTTTTCTCTTCTTGTTGTACTATAAATTCATCTAAATCTCCAAAAGTTAATTGATTGTGTTGTGCAATATATTTCCCTAATGTTGTTTTACCTGTACCCATAAAACCTATTAAAATAAGCGGTGTTTTAATTTTATTGTTCAAAAATATCTTCCTTTTGTAATTGTAGTTTAATTTGTTTATCATAATAAGACTCAATATTATCAAGTGTTTTTAGCTGAATATTAAATTGAGAAGAATATATTGATATTAGTGATAAATATAGCATATAAATAACCATCACAAAAGGGTATATGTACCCGTTTATATTAGAATTGAATTGTTTTTTCAAAAGTACCTCCTTCATAATGCATTTTCAATTTTAATTTTATGTGTTTATTTTTTAATAATATGAACTGTGCATTTGTTACATTATTTAATAAAGTTATGTTTCCTGTATTATTTATTGTTTTGATAATCTTATTGTTTTTGAACTCATATCTATTAGTATTTTCTCTTGTGTCGAATTTTAATATTCGTCCCTTTTTTTCAATTTCTATTGCCGTTGAATTTCTTTGCAATAGTGCTTCGGTTAAGTCTCTAGAAAAAAACTCTATGTCAATGGATGATTCGAAATTAGACTGATGTTTTATAGGGGAGATTGATTTATATAACAAAGGTAACATTGTAAATATCAATAAAGTGATAAATAGTGCAAATAATACTTCAATGTAAGTAAAACTTGAATATTTATTTGTAAAAACATTTTTCATTAACTTGATCCTTTTTTCTTATACATAAATTTGAATTGGTTAATTTAATTTTGTATCCTTCAATATCGATGCCTTTTAGTAAACTTTCACGATCATTATGTTTTAACGTTAATAATATTATTCTTTTCATGTTTAAACTGTCAATTTTATCGTTGAAAGTATGATTTAATTGTAAAATCATAGGCAAAAAAACACTGCACATTAAAAGCATACAAACAAAAGCAATATATGCATCCATAAGTATACTACCGTTAATGCCTCTGTTTCTCATATCTTAATCTTCCTTTTTCAATATGAAATATTAATTTAAATAATTCGTTATCTACTGATAAAAAAATACTACCAAATTTATTTGTATTACCTTTATTGTTGAATGTTAAATATTTTAAATTACTTTTAGGATGTATATAAGTATTTATTGGAAAATTTATATCTTTATTTTCAGTTGATTGTTCTCTAACAATGATTTTATTCGAATAGTCGTTAAATATGAGTGTTATAGATTTATCATCTTTAATCGCTTTAGATTTCAAATAATTTAGTTGAATGATTAAAGTATTCATAAAGTTATTGTTTTCATTAATTTTCTTATCGTTTATTGATAGATGGTTTACTTGAATAAATAATAAGACACTAATGATACCCATAACTAATAGCATTTCTATATATGTAAATGCTTTGCTAGTTTGCAATTACTTCACCGTTATTTATAGTAATGGTTGATCCTGATTTACATTTTTTTGATTTTCTTTGATATAGCCATCCGCAATCAGTTCATCTATAGACTGTGGTTTTTTATTATGTTTTAGAGTAAATGCTTCAACTTGACTTTCAATCATTTTTATTTGTGCTTCGCAACCAGTACTTTGAATATGTGAAGATTGTTTTGCAATATTGGGTATAATCAAAATCAATAATAAGCTTATAATTAATAATACAAGGAGCATTTCAATTAAAGTAAATGCACGCTTATTAAAAGACTGTTTTATTTTGTTCATTAAAAACCTCCAAATGTTATTATTTAATCGTTTGCATTAGATCGAACATAGGTAACATTATGACTAAATATAAGGAAATGATCAGTATCCCTAACATGATAAATATAATTGGTTGTATAAATTTAATTATTAATTGTAAATACCGTTCAATTTTTGTAAATATGATTTCGCTATATAATTTTAATTCTATGTCTAGTTTCCCTGTCTTTTCACCCTCCTCAATAAAATTAATCAACCCTTCTTCAAAACAAGAAATCTTTTTTAAAATCTCACTTAACTTATGACCGCTTTGTGTACCTGTTGCTAATTTTCGAGCAAGGTAAATTAAATATGTGTCGTTTTTTTGCTTAGAATATATATCAACGATTGATTGTAAGGTCACGCCGTTTTTGTAAAACAATGCAAATTCTGTAGAAAGTCTGTAAGTTTTATAAAATTTAAAAAAGTACGTAAAATAGGGATTTTTAATATAATACTGTACTTCAAGTTAATCGATAATGTTTTTGTGATTTTATAAAATAAATAGGAAAAAATTAAGCAGATTAATGTAATAATAAGCAATGCTTTAGGTAGATATATTAATATAGAGGATAAGATTAATTGAGTTTTTGATATTTCAACATCAAAGCTATTATAGAATGCTTGAAATTCAGGTATAATAGTATGATTTAAAATTATTAACATTCCTATAAAAATTGTGATTAATAGTAAGGGATATTGCAGTGTTCTAATTAGTTGTTGCTTTGCTTTGTGATTTCGAATCAAATAGTCTTTTGCATGTGGTAGTGTTGATGTGAGTTCACTAAATAATTCTGAGAAATATATTAACATGATAATAATTTTAGGATATTTTAGAAGTAATAGGATTTCATAACATTGTGCACCTTGATCTAGACGCGTATTAATCAAAGAAACTAATTTGGGTGATTTTATTTTTATATGTTGTAATAAAAATTTAAATGATTCCGATAATGTGAAACCATGTTGAAGTAAATCATGTAATCTTTGAAGTAAGTCAATTTGATTCTTTTCGCTGATAAGCATAAATCGAGGTGTATTAAAGATATCTATTGAGTGTTTCTTCACAAATTTCTCCTTCTTTTGCCATTTCTTGCAACTTGTAAGATAAATTTTTGAATGTGTTCGGAAGTGTAAGTTGATTTTCAAAATAAAAGTCTATATCTTCACGGTTTAATTGTTCATAAATAAGAGAACGTTCATTCTTTGAAGTGATTACTAATCTCTGATTAATAATACTTAATACCGTCTGTCGCAGTTCTTGAATCGTAATGCCCATTTCTAATAATCTACTCAATGCGCCTTTACAATTATTTGAATGTATCGTTGAAAGTACTAAATGCCCACTTAAACTTGCATGAATTACTTGTTTAGCAATCATTGCATCCCTGATTTCACCAATGAGTATTATATCAGGATCACACCTCAAAATAGCCTTAAAAGAATTAGCGTAATTAATACCTGCTTTTTCGTTGATAGACACTTGAGTAATTCCCTCAACTAAACGCTCTACAGGATCTTCTACGGTAATGATGTTAACATTTAAATGCTCCTTTGCGTGTACTATGAGCTGATACATTAATGTACTTTTTCCAGATCCCGTCGGACCGCTAAACAGTATTAACCCTTGTTTTTTATGAACTAGTTTAAATAATTGATTAATACTAAGTGCTTTTGCAGAATTTTGAAAGTATTGAGGTATAATTCTCACTACACAACTTTCAAATCCTAGAGATAAAGGTAAAGTTGAAACTCTTAAATAATATAATTGTTTGAGTTTGTAAGCATATCTTCCACTTTGCGCAGTGCTATGTGTTGAGACATCTAAGCCAGCCTGATATTTCATATATGTGAGCAATTTCCTATAAATATGAACTTCAACTGTTTCTATAGTGCTTAAATATTCTTTTTTCCTAAATTTAATGTGTACTTTGTTTTGGTCAGGGATAAAATGTACATCTGATACATTTTCATTAATAGCTTTATCAATAATGTTTTTAAAGAGTAACTTCAAAAAAACACCTCCTACAATAATACACGTAGGAGGTGTTAATATTACTTACTAAAGTTAAATTAACCATGCAAGTATGGATTAAGTTGTTCATCTTCAATCGTTGTATATGGCCCATGACCTGGGAATAAAGGTAAATCATCATCTAGCTTGAATAATTTATCTAATATCGAGTCAACTAATGTTTCATAATCACCTTTATATAAATCAGTTCTTCCTATACCTTGTTTAAATAAAGTATCACCAACTACAGCAAAATCGTCAAATATAAAAGATAAACTACCAGGCGAATGTCCAGGCGTATGAATTACTTTGAATTTAAAGCTTTCAATTTCCATAGAACCTTCATCAATCTTTTGTGGTGATACGCGACTTGTGACAGGCGTTAATCCATATTGCTTAAATTTCTGTGAACCATTTTTATCAGTATTAGTTAAAAAATCAAATTCACTGTAATGCATATAAACGGGCACCTTATATTTATCAACAATTTGATCTAAAGCACCAATATGGTCGAAATGAGCGTGTGTTAACAATACTGCAATGACAGGTTTATTAATTTGGTTTAATTTTTTTATAATTAATTCATAATCAGCCGCTGGATCAACTATAATGACATGCTTATCATTTTCAATAAAATAAGTATTCGTCTTAACTAAGCCCAATGCTAAACTAGAAATTTGCATTGTTAGCGACCTCCATTATCTAAAAGATTTTGAACTGATTTTAGTTTATCATTCATTTTGCGAGATTTATCTCTTCTATCGTCAATTCTGATATTCGTACAAACTCTATCAATACCTTTATCAAAAGGTAATTCATGAATGGCTTGAACGACTTCAAATAAATCTTTCAAATCTCCTTCAATTAAGGTATTCATTGGTGTTAATTGATAGTCAATTTTACCTTGTGCTTTAAATTCTTTTAATTTCGTTTGTATCTCAGCAATATATTTGCTAACACTTGGTCCTTCTGTACCCACAGGTATAACTACTACATCTACTATAGCCATTATTTCACACCTTCCTTTTCAATTATATAAGTATAAATTAAGCCAGCAGCACCAGTAATGCCCGCATCATTACCTAATTTAGCTTGAACAATTTCTGTTCCTTGTTGTGCTGGTGTAAAAGTTAGATTATGATACTCTGTTTTTATATTTTCAATTAAAATCAAACCTGCTGTAGACATTCCTCCACCTAAAACAATATATTTAGGGTTACTTGTCACGCTGATAATACTGCACAAATATGCAATAAAATTAGCTACACGCTCCGTAATAAAGATACAGAATTGATCTCCAGCTTTCGCTGCATCAAATACTGCTTTTGCGGTAACTTGATTATCTTTGATTAATTGAAGTATCGAAGATTTAAACGTTAATTTAGGATAATAAAAATTCACTAAATTAACAACACCTGTCGCGGAAGCAACGGTTTCAATACAACCTGATTTACCACAATTACATTTAAAGCGTTGATCATGGTCAACTCTAAAATGACCAATTTCAGCACCAGAGCCATTATGACCGTGCACAATTTCTCCGTTAGAAATAATACCGCCACCTAGACCAGTGCCTAATGTGATTGCAACTACATCGTCTGCACCATGTCCTGCACCTTTGTGCTTTTCACCTAACGCTGCAACATTAGCATCATTATCAACATAAACAGGACATTCTACAAATTGTTTGAAAATTTCTCTGACATTAACAGTTTCTTTCCAATATAAGTTAACTGCACCATTAACCTCACCTGTTTCAAAATTCACTGGTCCTGGTACACCAATACCAACACCTAACACATCTGAAAAAACAAAGTCAGAATTATCGACATGTTCAACGAAAGATTCATAAACATTTTTCAAAAGTGCATAACCTGTAACATCTGACGTATCAGTTTTTATAGACCATTTCTCAATTTGTTCTAATTGTTGGTCGAATATACCTAGCTTACAAGTTGTACCACCAATATCTGCTGCTAAGATAATTTTTTTCATGTATTTTATTCATCCTTCTCTTATTTTTAAGGAATGTTAAATTAAATCTTGATTTCATCAACAGTCTATTTTAATGTTTTACATGTTAAAATAGTTGTCTTCTTCCTTAAAATATATTTTTTCTCTGTATAAAACATATATATCTATATTAATATTTTTCATTTCACAAATGCAATGATAACGAATATAAAGATATATTATATAATCAATAACAAAAAATGTGGCTATTGATTGTTAACTGTTTAAACTGCCAATATGGTGTGTATCCATATTATAAAAACCACTTACTCATATAATGATTCAAGAAATTAGCGTTCATTTTTCCGTTGATTAATAATTAATTTAGATTTAATATAATCATCTTTGGTAATTAAACTATATTCATACAATGAATGTAATTCTTGTTCCATCATTTCATAAATATCTGACTTATCCTTAAAGTAAATGATAAAACCAAATTTTTTTAAAAGTTGTTGTACATCATAAAATGTATTAATCTCATGAATCACTGTCATCGCTCAATTCTTTATTTAAATTAATATAATCATGATTAGTTGGATCTATTTTTAATGCAGCTTTAATATGTTTTTTTGCTTTATCTTTGTTATCGATAGATCTATTTGCTACCGCTAGTTGGTAATTTAATAATGCAGAATCTGGAAAGTTTCTTAAACCTCTTTCCCATGTTGCCATTCCTTCTGATTTTGAATCTGTTGTCGCATTAATTAATCCTTTTAGGTAGTATGTTTCATCATCGGCATAACTTTTATTTACCGTGTGTTGTACCATATCTTTAGCACTTTTATAATTACCATGCTTCATTTCCTTTTCAATGATTGTATTATAAATATTATCCTCTTGAATCGTAAAGATGCGAATTTGAGCTGCAATAAATAAAACAATCATTAAAATTAGAAAAATCCAGAATTTATTTTGGTTGATTTTAAAATAATATCCTATAAGTGTTATTAGTAAACCACCAATGAAACCACCCACATGTGCTACTATATTTACATTTTGCATTAATAATGAAGCACCAATTAAAATGACTAGGACAATCAATAATTGGCCAATTAACTTTTGATTAAATTGTTTACCAATATACATAAACGCAAAAATGGCTCCAATTAAACCAAAAATAGCACCACTTGCACCAACGGAAACAGTATCCGTATTAAAAGATAAGGAAGCAAAATTACCAAATAAGCCAGAAACAAAATAAATAATTAAAAATCGCCAATGCCCAACAATAGCTTCCACTATTTTTCCAAAAATAAATAAACTCAACATATTCATTAATATATGTTCAAAATTATAATGTAAAAATATAGATGATATGAGTCTGTACCATTCTCCATGAACGACGTTAAAATGTACAAGACCTCCAATATCTAAAAGTTTCAAATCAGAAAAATGATTTAAAAATAGCACCATCGAAAGCCAAATAATAATATTAATTACAATTAATAAATATGTAACTGGCGCAAATTTAAGCATATGTTTTTCAATAGGATTATTATTTAATGCTCTTTGCTTATAAAAACCTTTTGTATGTTTCGTACTACGGTTAAACATAAATTTCATTAAATAATTGGGCATTATTTTATCCAAATGTTCAACTTGTCGAATAATCTTCACTTTGAATTTAACTGATTTTAGTTCGTCCAAATTTTCATTTGTAAATGTTTTATCAGTGTAAATATATAAATAATAATTTTGGGGTTTGAAACCTAAAAATGTAATAATATCTTCTTCATGGTCTTGAATTCTACTTTTATCAAATCTAACTTCTTGTGTAGAATTAGCACCAAATTTAAATATTGCAACAGATTGCTTTCTTTTATTTGCAAGCCAAATTTCAGAATCATCTTGATTACGATGTACAACTTGATAGTTTAAATATTTTGTCCAAGTATAAATTGACTTCCAAAAGTGCTTTTCAGTTATCATTTTTTCCTCCATTAATGCGTAGCCGCTATAATTAATTTTTGCACAGGTTGATCATGTGCTTCTATTTCAAAATCATTTATTTGGAAGTCATAAATTAAACTTATTGTTGGCTGTTGATGATGTGATAAAATTTTATCAAAATAACCCCCACCATAACCAATTCTGTAGCCTTTGTTATTGAATACTACACCTGGTACTATTAACAAATCTAAATCATTCGTTATTTCTGTATTACTTGTAACATAATTAATTCCTTTATCGTCACGTGCAAGATTCGATAAATCATCTAAACCTTTAAATGACATTGTTTTGGTTTTATAATCAGTTTCTGGTACATATACATTTTTATCATCATTTAGCATTTTTGAAATGATTGGATAAGTATCGACTTCATGTGCCATTGACAGCACAATACCAATACGTTTTGCTGATTTATATTCAGATAAATTCAATAATTGTTGTGTTAAGTATTGATCAGCAGATAATTTTTGCTCTTGTTCGGAAAATTGTTTCATCTTTTTTATTATTTCTTTTCTTAATGAACGTTTACTCATATATGACACCTTCCCATTTTATATCCTCTTTTATTATAACGATAAAAATATGTTATGTCATCATACTGCTATTTCAATATATTTTTGAAAAAAAATAACCAGATTCAAATTTTAGAATCTGGTTAAAATTTTCATTATTTTGTTTCACGGTGCAAAGTATGTTTGTTATCACGAGCACAGTGTTTTTTCATTTCGATACGTTCAGGATTAGTACGTTTATTTTTTGTTGTAATGTAGTTTCTTTCTCCACATTCTGTGCAAGCTAGTGTTACGTTTACGCGCATGCTAATTCCTCCTTACCTTTTCAAAATACGACTTATTTATCATACCATTTAGTTATAAAATTGAAAAGTATTATTTTTTAATATAGACCATACCCATAGGTTTTAAAGAGAAAATAGGTTGTTTATGGTTTACTTTTTATCTTTTTCCTTAAAATAATAGTTAATTATATCGCGACCTAAGTCACCACCATTAAGCCAAGGTTCTGGAACAGGCTGATTCGTATATACAATTGAAAATGCTAATTTTGGATTTTCTATTGGTGCATAACCAACATAAGTTGAATTTACTTTTGGTTCACCATCTTGGAATACTTCTGCAGTACCAGTTTTACCAGCTGAAGGGACAACGGTATCATTGAAACTTTGATAGCCTGTACCTTCTTTTTCATTAAATGCCATTTTAAACCCTTCTTGTACTTGCTTAACTTGGTCTGATGTATTGTTAACTTTATTTAATACATCGCCTTTTACTTTCTGTTTAACTGGACCTAAGGAGTCTTTATTTGTTGCTTTTCTAATTTCTAAACCTACATGTGGTTGAATTCTATAACCATCATTTGCAATTGTAGAAGCATATTGTGATAACTGTAATGGTGAATAAGTATCATATTGTCCAATTGCTAAATCTAAATAATTTCCTGGATTATCTGTTAATGGTTCTATCTGACCCCCAGTTTCATTTGGCAAATCGATACCTGTTTTAACACCTAAGCCAACTTGATTTAGCCCTTTTCGTAATTTTTGACCTGCTTCTGAAATATCAGTAGGCAATGTCATGTTTGGTGTGTATGGGGAACCAGCAATTTTTAATGCTGTTTTAAACATGTATACGTTTGATGAATGCATTAAAGCTTCTTTATCATCAATCGTTACTTTACCATCTTGGTTGAAGTATGAACGTTTAGAAAGACCCCCTGCAAATTTTAATGGTTCATCAACCATTTTCTCACCAACATTAATGGCATCGTTTTGGTAACCTGCTAGTAATGTTCCCCCTTTAACAGACGATCCAACAGCGTATTGTGACGTGAACGTTCCGATATCATAATCAGTTAAATCACCATTTTTATCAATTTGTTTCCCAGCCATTGCTAAAATATCACCATTATTAGGATTTTGGACAACCACTAAAGCATTGTCCATATCTTTAGCACCTTCACTACGTAATTTGCTTATTTGTTTTTCCAAATACTCTTCTGTTTTCTTTTGTAAATCAATATCAATACTTAAAACAAGATCGTCTCCACGTGATCCTTCATGAATTACTTGTGAATCAATGACTTCTCCTGATTTATCTGTTGTGTATTTCATTTCTTTCTTTTTACCCTTGAGAATATTATCGTATTGATATTCTAAATAAGATTTTCCTACACGATCATTTCTTGAATATCCTTTTGATAAATATTGTTCTGTTAATTCTTTTGGAATACCTTCTTGTGTAGTAGAGACATCGCCAAAAATACCGCGTAATGTATCATCATATGGATATTTTCGATCCCAATCCATCGTAGTATTAACGCCTGGTAAATCAGAAAGTTTTTGTGACACTGCAGCATATTCTTCATCTGTAACATCTTCGTTTTTAATCATTTGAGGATCTAATGCAGAACCAGACATCATTTCTCTAAATATTGCTAAAACTTGTAAATCTTTATCAGAAAATGAATCAAATTGTTTCTTTCCAATTTTTTTATGTAATGTTTCATCATATTGTTCTTGAGTAATACTTCCATCGTCTAATAATGATTGCTCTTTTTTCATTAATTCATCAGCTTTATTAGGATGTTTTAAAATCCAAAAATCTTGTTTATCTCGATCTGTAATTTTATCAGTATCCATTTTTA
Source organism: Staphylococcus sp. FSL W8-0271 (assembly GCF_038006605.1). Lineage (NCBI taxonomy): Bacteria > Bacillati > Bacillota > Bacilli > Caryophanales > Staphylococcaceae > Staphylococcus > Staphylococcus sp. FSL W8-0271. The sequence continues at coordinate 1,300,509 of NZ_JBBOVM010000001.1, read as the reverse complement.
TAAGTTTTGACAAATCATTAGCTATTTTTAAAACCTCTGATTGCGATGTTTTTCTTCCACGAGAAAAGGTAATGGCTTTTTTAGATGCATTATCTACTAGGACTTTACCATTTCTATCGAGAATTCTCCCTCTTGGAACAGCTTCATTAACAGTTAAATTTTCACTGTTTTTAATTAATTGCTTATAATGAGAGCCCTGCGCAATTTGCAAATAACCTAATCGTAAAACAATAATCGCAAAAATAAATACAATTAGACCAAACACAAAGCTTATTCTTTTATTCATCGTATTTCTTATTTTCTCATCGTTTGATTTTTCCTTTAATCTTTTTAGCAAAACAACATACCTCTATTCAAAAGTGATCACTTTAAATGATATATGAAATTGACACAGATTTCTATTATTTTAAATAAAAAAATGACGACCTGTGTAAGGCCGTCAAAAATAGAAGCTTAATTATTTAGCAGCGTTATATAATTCATCAACTTTTTCCCAATTTACAACGTTCCAGAAAGCACTAATATATTCTGGACGTTTGTTTTGGTATTTAAGATAATAAGCATGTTCCCAAACGTCTAAGCCTAGGATTGGTGTTTTACCTTCTGTAAGTGGGTTATCTTGGTTTGGAGTTGTAACAATTTCTAAATTACCATTATTAACAACTAGCCAAGCCCATCCTGAACCAAAACGAGCTGCAGCTTTATCTGCAAATTCTTCTTTAAATGCATCTAAAGAACCCCATTGTTCTTTAATTTTATCAACTACAGTTCCTTTTTCTTCAGAGTTTGGAGTTAATAATTCCCAGAATAATGAGTGGTTTAAGTGTCCACCACCATTATTTCTAACAGCTGTTTGAATATCTTCTGGTACACTGTCTAAATTTGCAATAATTTCTTCAATTGATTTAGACTCTAAATCAGTACCTTCAATTGCTGCATTTAATTTAGTAACATAAGTGTTATGATGTTTGTCGTGATGGATTTCCATTGTTTGTTGATCAATATGTGGTTCTAATGCATCAGAACCATAAGGTAAGTTTGGTAATTCAAAAGCCATAAATAATCATCCTCCTAATTAATCTGTAAATAAAGCATAACAACTAAAAATGATTACAACAATGAATATGCTTACAAACTTATTCAAAAGTCATAAAATTATATTTGTTATCTTTAGTTCCTTTATTATTATATCTCAAAATAGTGGATTTTAAACATAATAGCCAAAGTATTTTAAAAATTCAATATAATTCAGACTAATGACCTATGTTTAGAAGGAAACTTTTTTGTAATAAGCGTCGATTGGTGCCATTTTACATTTAGAAATGCGTTGGCAATTTTAAGCATGCTGACAAGCTTCACATACTCCATAAACTTCTAATTTGTGGGTATGGATTGCAACTTTAGGTAAAAACGCCTTTATCTGTTCAATTGGACAAAAATCGATTATTTTTGTATCACCACAGGATTCACAAATAAAATGATGATGATGGTGATCAGTACACGCAATTCTAAATTTCATTTCACCATCGAGTTCCGTGCCCTCAACGATACCTAAGTCTTTAAATAAATGTAAATTTCTATATATCGTGTCAAAGGAGATACCTGGATAATCCTTATCTAATTTTTGCTGTATATGTTTTGCGTTAATATACTTATCTTCTTCTATAAAAACATTTATCATATCTCTTCTTTTATTTGTATATTTGTGTCCTTCTGCTTTTAGAATATTAATTGCTTCGTCTATTTTCATTATTAATAGCCCCTTTCACAGTTTTTAATTTGAACTTTTGATATGACATCATTATTGCTAATAAAAGAACAAGTAGTACGACAATCACGCCACCAGGGGAAATATTCATATAAAATGCTAATACAAGCCCTGCTATAACTGAAAATTCTCCAATTAATACACTCAATATAATAAGTTGTTTGAAACCTTTCGTCATACGCATTGCTATAGCTATCGGCAATGTAATTAATGCACTTACTAATAATATACCTACTACTCTCATAGATGCTGATATGACCATCGCGACTATTATGATAAATAAAAACTGTATCCATTTTGGAATACCTATAACTTTACTATATTCTTCATCGAATGATAGTATGAATAACTCTTTGTAAAATAATAATATAAATGCTAATACGATGATAACGATTGCGATAATGGTTGATAAATCACTGATAGTTACAGCACTAATAGAACCAAATAATAAACCAACAATTTCTTGATTAAAACCATCTGCTAATGAAATAAAAATAGCACTTAATGCTATGCCTGCACTCATTATAATTGGAATAGCGATTTCTTGGTAATTACTATACGACGTCCTAAGCTTTTCGATTAATAATGCACCAATGACTGCGAATAATATGCCGAACCACATAGGATTAATAAATGTAAGTGCAGGTGCAATCGTCACGAAAAACATGCCAAAAGAAATACCACCAAGTGTAACGTGGCTTAATGCATCTGCGATTAAAGATAGCCTTCGAACAACAATAAATGCACCGATTAATGGGGCAATAAAGCCAATCAAAATACCACTTATCAGAGAGTATCTCATAAAATCAAAATTTAATAATGCCTCAATCATGATGAACAACACTCCCTATTATGTTGATGGTCTACAAACTGAATAGGATGACCGTATATTTTAGATATTTCCACTTCATCTAACGACTTAAAATCCTCTGTCGTGCCATGAAAATGTAAATGCTTGTTTAAACATGCTACTTCCGTAGCAGTATCTGCTACAACACCTATATCATGGGTAACTAAAATGATTGTTACTCCTTCATTTTTTAAGGTCTCTAATGTTTCATAAAATTCACTAACGTGTTTTGCATCTATACCGTTCGTCGGTTCATCTAGTATAAGTACTGAGGGATTGCTAATTAAAGCTCGCGCTATTAATACACGTTGTTGTTGCCCACCCGATAATTCTGCAATATTTTTATTAATTAAGTGACCTATATTCAAACTATTTAATACGGCTACCACTTTATGTTCATCATTTTTATTAAACCATTGAAATAACTTTTTACGTTTTGTAAGCCCGCTCATAACAACTTCTTTTACACTCGCAGGAAAGCCCGCTTTAAATGCTTGAGCTTTTTGTGAAACATAACTAATTTTATATAGAGATTGCTTTCCATTATATGCTTTGCCATCTACATATATTTCACCTTTTTGCAAAGGTAATAGTCCTAATATGATTTTTAGCAAAGTTGATTTGCCAGCACCATTTGGTCCTACTATAGCCAAAAATTGACCTTTATTAATTTTAATATTTATGTTTTCTAATACTTTTTTATTTTCAAAATAATAATCAATATTTTTTAATTCAAACACTGGAGTAGTCATCTTTTCACCTCGTTCTATACTATACAACTTGTTAACAATTATGTAAATAGTAATGTTTACGAATTAACAAAAAGGATGAAATAGAGCTCAATTATAAATTGAGTTTACTATTCCATCCTTCAAAACATTATTTGGTTATTATTCAGTCTTTTTAAGTGTTATTGCATTAAGATTTTATCTTTTAACTCAGGATCAAATTGCTGTTGTTTAAGCAATTCAATTTCAAATTTATACGGTGGTTTTTTATTCTTTTTATCTTCACCTACATATGGTGTTTCAAGTATTTTGGGAATATCTTTGAACGTATCATGATGAACGATATAATTTAAAGCATCAAAACCGATATAACCAAAGCCTATATTTTCGTGTCTATCTTTATGTGCGCCAATATCATTTTTACTATCATTTACATGAACAACCCTTATTCTATCGATACCAATAATCTTATCGAATTCATTTAATACACCATCGAAATCTTCTTTTACATTATAGCCTGCATCATGCGTATGACAAGTATCGAAACACACGGATAAACGTTCATTATGCTTAACGCCATCTATAATTCGAGCGATTTCTTCAAAATTCCTTCCAATTTCTGACCCTTTACCGGCCATTGTTTCAAGTGCGATGCGTACATTATTATCATTTGTAAGTACTTCATTTAGTCCTTCTATGATCTTATTAATACCAGCATCTGCACCTTCTCCAACATGTGAACCTGGATGCAATACTATATCTTTAGCTCCTATTGCTTGAGTTCTTTCAATTTCACTTTGCAAAAATTCAACACCTAAATTAAATACATGAGGTTTGACAGTATTCGCAATATTTATAATATAAGGTGCATGCACGACAATATTTGAAAGCCCATAAGTTTGCATCAATTCTTGACCTTGATCAATATTTAATTCTTCTATAGGCTTTCTTCTTGTGTTTTGTGGTGCACCTGTATAAATCATGAAAGTAGATTCACCGAATTTATGTGCTTCTTCAGCTGAACCTGCTAACATTTTCTTGCCATTCATAGATACATGAGATCCTAATAACATAGTAGTCACCAATCCTTTATTTATTTTTTCTGGCTTGACGATTTTGTTTCTTGCTGAATTTTTTACGCTCTTGACGTTTTAAATGTTCTAGATCACGTTGGAATTTTTTCTTATAGCCAGGTTTTACTTTTTTCTTGTTTCTCTTCACTTTGTTTTTTAATTCGTTTGTTAAATGATCATCTTTATTCTTACGTGATTGTCGTGTATTGTGTGCCTTTATTGGTGTCAATTCATCGTTTTTTATATCAACATTCTCAAATTGATAACCTCGCTGTTCAATTAACGCGATGTTTTCTTCTTCCTCAGGGCTGTATAGTGTAATTGCAACACCTTTATATTGACCTCTACCAGTACGTCCAACACGATGCGTGAAGAAATCAACATCATTTGGTACATCAAAGTTAATGACATGACTTACGCCTTCAATGTCTATCCCACGTGATGCTAAATCACTTGCGATAACAAATTGAAATTCTAAATTACGAATACGTTTCATTTGTTGTTTACGCTCTCTAGGCGTTAAACCACCATGAATCATACCTAATTTTAACCCGGCAGCATTTAACTGGTCTGCAAGTTCGTTTGCATTATCGCGACTATTACAAAATATAATACATAGGTATGGATTTAAAATATCAATGAGTTTTATCGTTTTTTCTATCTTTGCTTCTCCCTTTGTTGGAATTAAAAAGAATTCAATGTTTTTGTTATTCTTTTGAACATTTTCAATTTCAACGTATTCAGGATTTTCTAAATATTTATTTAAAAATGGATGTAATGATTTAGGTATTGTAGCACTAAATACAGCTATATGAGATTGTTCATCTAAGCGTGTAGCAATATGGTCTACCTCTTCTATTAATCCTAAATCAATCATTAAGTCAGCTTCATCCACAACTAAATAAGAAGCTAAGTGCACATGTAAATCCCCATGTTTAGCTAGGTCGTTTATACGTGTTGGTGTACCTATAATAAGTTGTGGTTGGTTCTTCGCGCGTTGTCTATCTTTTTCAATATCAGAGCCACCAATGAAAAGTTTAACAGTTAAGCCACCTTTATAATCAGCTAAATGGCTAGCAACACCAAATAACTGTTGTGCTAATTCTCTTGTTGGCGCAACAATGATTGCTTGTGGTTCTTTAACATCGACATTTATTAAATGTATCAATGGTAATAAAAAGGCATGGGATTTGCCAGTGCCTGTTTGTGATTGTCCAATTAAGTTTACTTCTTTTAATATTTTTGGAATTACTCTATTTTGTACTTCTGTAGGTTGATTAAAGTTCAAATTTCGTACCGCGTCAATTAAACTAGGATCTAAATTAAACTTATCAAATGGGTGATTTGCCATGATTTGGCCTCCTTAAATCTTCATCTTTTCTATTATAAAGCATTCACAAACGATTTTGAACTAATTATTTTTTTCTCTAACTGTTGATGGTAAATATAGTTTGAAAGTAAGAGAGGCTGGGACATAAAGTAATGCCTCAGCCTAAAGTAAATGGTAGTTCGTTGACTGAAATAAAATTTTAAATAGTATCTTTTCCAAAATCCAACTATTTTTAGTCGGAAGGATCAATGAAATTTTATTTCTTCTAGTTATATCAATAACAATTATAAATAATTAAACGGATCCGTATTGAGTTTAGATGCCTTAATTTCAAAAGTAATGTCATCCCGTCTAATCCAATTAATTAATAAGTCACATAAACCATCTTTCATTACATATTCACTATAATGATTAATATCTAATAAGTTAATACCCGCAATTTTTGCATCTAAGGCCTCATGATGTTTGATATCACCAGTTATAAAAATGTCTGCGCCTTGTTGATCCGCTTGATACTCAAATCCAATACCTGAACCACCTATAATCGCAACCTTTTTAATTGTTTGCTTTAAATTTCCAATAAATCTAACACTCGGCATTTCCAATTGTGTTTTGACATGCTTCACAAAAGTAGGTGCATCCATCTCAGATTCTAAATCTCCAATCATACCTAAACCATAATTCGCTTCTTTTTCCATTTCTATAAAATCAAAAACTGGTGTTTCATATGGATGGTTTGTTTTAATTAATTGTTCTGCTAAATGCTTTTGGTTTTCATCAATCATAAATTCTAATTTAAATTCGTTAACTTCTTCAATTTTATCTAAGGTACCAATATGTGGTTGAGCATTACCAGTGGGTTTGAATTGCCCATTCCCTGGGCTCTCAAAGAAACAATATTTATAATTTCCTTCTTCAGCTAAACCTGCATCACTCAAAGCATCTTTAAATGATTTAAGATTTGCTTCTGGAATAAACACTTGCACTTTATAGTATTTTAAAATTTCTGGGTTTAAGATTTGTTGATTTTTCAATTGAAGTTTTTCTGCTAACATCGCATTAACACCTTTTGGGTAAACATCTAGATTTGTATGCAAAGCAATTAAATTCATATCATTTTTAATTAACTTTCGTAAAATAGCGCCATAACCATCTTGATGAATAATATTTTTAACACCTTTAAATATGAGTGGATGATGACAAATAATAGTGTTAAAATCATGACTTATTGCTTCATCAACGACCTCATTGGTACAATCTAAAGCGGTTAAAACACCCGAAATTTCAGCAGATTCATCACCGATTAACAAGCCAACATTATCCCATGATTCTGCAGTTTTAAATGGTACATGTTGATTTATTATTTGAAGTAACGTTTTAACTTTCATTTACAACACCTCATTAATTAAATTGATTTCGTTGTTAATTTCATTTAATCGCTCACTATGTTTTTCAGAGTTCAAATGACTTTTGATTTTTTGCAATGCTTGTCGTTCTCTTTCCCATTTTTTGAAAAATAATTCATGTTTCTTTTTTAATAAAATCGGTCCAAACTTTATTTCCGATCTAGTAAGTGTTTGTGGCTGTTCTTCGCAAAAATCTGCTACGATTATTTCATAGATATGACCTTTTTCTTCTAAAATTACTTCTTCAATAATATTATAATGCATGGATTCTAACAAATTTCTAATCGCGCTAGATTGTATGTTACTTTGTAAAATAAGCCTTGGATGTGCGGTTAATTTTTCTTTACCTTCCTCAAGGATTTTAGCAATTAATGGCCCACCCATACCACAAATTGTAATGGTATTAATTTGATCATTCGACTGTATTATCGATAATCCATCCCCTAGTCTAACATCAACATGATTTACCAAATCATGTTCTACAACATTCTTTTTCGAAGCTTCGAATGGACCTTTGATTACTTCTCCAGCAATTGCATTTTTGACTAAATTATTTTCAATCGCATAAATCGGAAGATATGCATGATCTGAGCCAATATCTGCAAAGCAATCTCCTAATATAAATGTACTCACTTTTTTTAATCTTTGATTTAATGTAACCATAAAAGCGCTCCTCTATGTAAATGTAAAAAGCTCTTTTGTACGACAAGGTACAAAAGAGCTGAAAAATTAATCCATAAAGTCTTTAAGACGTTTACTTCTACTCGGATGTCTTAATTTTCTCAATGCTTTAGCTTCAATTTGACGAATACGCTCTCTCGTAACACCGAAGACTTTACCAACTTCTTCTAGCGTGCGTGTTCTTCCGTCGTCAAGTCCAAAACGCAAGCGTAGTACATTTTCTTCTCTGTCAGTTAATGTATCTAAGACATCTTCCAGTTGTTCTTTTAATAATTCATAAGCCGCATGATCAGATGGACTTTGAGCTTCTTGGTCTTCAATAAAGTCACCTAAGTGGCTATCGTCTTCTTCACCAATTGGTGTTTCTAATGAAACTGGCTCCTGAGCTATTTTTAATATTTCTCTTACTTTTTCAGGTGGTAAATCCATTTCCTCACCAATTTCTTCTGGGGCTGGATCACGACCTAAATCTTGTAATAGTTGTCTTTGTACACGGATTAATTTATTGATTGTTTCTACCATATGCACTGGAATACGTATTGTACGAGCTTGGTCTGCAATTGCACGTGTAATTGCTTGACGTATCCACCAAGTTGCATATGTTGAAAATTTAAATCCTTTATTGAAATCGAACTTTTCAACTGCTTTAATTAAGCCCATATTACCTTCTTGAATTAAATCTAAGAAAAGCATGCCACGGCCAACATATCTTTTGGCTATACTGACTACTAAACGCAAGTTTGCTTCAGCTAATCTTGATTTAGCGACTTCATCGCCTTGTTCAATTCTTTTAGCTAATTCTATTTCTTCTTGCGCATTTAATAAATCGACACGTCCGATTTCTTTAAGATACATACGTACAGGGTCATTAATTTTAACACCTGGAGGAGCACTTAAATCATTAGGATTTAATTCAGCATCTTTGTCAGAACTATCTTTTTCATTTACCAAACTGATATCGTTATCTGTTAATTGATCAAATAGTTCATCCATTTGATCAGAATCCATCTCGAAGTTTTGCAATTTCTCTGCAATTTCTTCGTGGCTCAGATGCCCTTCTTTTTTACCTTTTTCAATTAAGTGTTTTTTTACATCTTCTAAAGTTAGAGATGGGTCAATTGTTTGCTTTTTAAGTGTAACTTTATTTCCAGACATGAAAAGGCCTCCCGAATATAATATCAACTTGAAACCGTGATATCATTTGATAGATAATCTTAATATTATCTACCCATAATTCATACGATTTATGCAAGTTGTTAAACCCAATAATATACAGATATATTCATTTTAAATTTAATTCATTCTATTTTTATTGAAGTCTACAATTTTTTCTAGGTAATATTTCTGCAACTCTAAATCACCTAATCTAGAAGCCTCCCGTAACTTATGATTAAGCGATTCAATCGTTTCTTCATTTCTATTTGTTAAAAGTGTGTTTAAATAATCATCGATTTCATGTTCATAGGGTTCTTCATTTATCATATAGTTATCCAATGATATAAATGCTTCTTTAATTTCATTTGAATCGATATATTGTAAAACATCACTAATATTAAACGTATCATTCTCAGAATAAAACTCATGTAAAGCATTAAATATACGCTTAAAATACTGATTTGTAAAGTCTTCTGTTTGAAGTAATTTATGATAATTCAAGAAAATATCCTTATCATTCATAAAATGTTTTAATAAAGCACGCTCTGCCTTTTCTTGTTTATTTAAATTAGTGAATTGTGGCACACTAGGAAATTGATATGACTGTGGTTGATAATAATCTTCACGTTGTCCTACTTCAATATTTAAACTGTCCATGCTTACTTTAAACAATTCTGACACGTCTTGCAATATTTTTTTACGTAAAATTGAGGACTTCATTAATGAAATATCATTCGTTATTTCTTTTAAATACCTTTCATATGCTAAATCATTATTTTCAATTTCTTCTTGATGCATATGCACTTTATAAAGAATGAATGCTTTTTTTTCATGTTCAACAAAATAATTAAATGCATCTGCACCGTGTTTTCCAATATACTCATCTGGATCCATGTTCTTCGGAAGTTGTACTACAAATACATTAAATCCTTGTTGTAACAATATTTGACCAGATTTTAAAGTGGCCTCACTACCAGCAAAATCCCCGTCAAACATCAGCGTCACATTTGAAGTGAGTTTTTTCATAAATGCGATATGTTCTTGTGAAATTTGTGTTCCCATACTTGCTACAACTTGATGTAATCCTGCATAATCGGCTTTTATCACATCCATAAAACCTTCGAGTAGTATAATTTCATCATTTTTACGTATCGCTTTTCTGGCTTGATCTACGTTGTATAATAATCTTCTTTTTTGAAATATCGGTGTTTCAGGACTGTTAAGATATTTTGGCTCTTGATTTGTATATGTTCTCCCAGAATAACCAACAGTTCGTCCTTGTGCATTTGTTAATGGGAACATAATTCTATCTCTGAAACGATCATAGTAGCTAAAATTTTCTTCGTTTCTAGACAATAAACCCGCTTCATATGCGAGTTGAATATCATAACCTTTCTTCTGTAAAAAGTCATGACAAAAATTTGCATTTTTTGGCGCATAGCCTATTTTCCGACTATCTATCAGTTCATCAGTAAAACCACGCTCTTTTAAATAATTTAACGCCGCTTCACCTTCAACAGTTTTTTTTAAGGCGTAATGATAATAATCTTGCATTAATTCATGCATTTCAATCATTTGCAAATCTTCAGAGGCAATTTGATGATTAGGATGTTGCTCTGACGCTGTTTGAGACGTTTCAACTTCAATATTTACACGTTCACCTAATAATTTTACTGCTTCAGTAAAAGAAACGTCTTTAATTTCTTGAGTAAATTGAAAGACGTTCCCTCCTTTTTTACAACCAAAGCAATGGCAAATTTGTTTGTCTTCAGAAACAGTAAACGATGGTGTTTTTTCATCATGAAAAGGACACAACCCAATGTAATTGCGTCCTCTTTTTTCTAATTTAACATATTCACTTACTAAATCGAGAATATCCGTTTTCTCTTTAATTTCATTAATTGTTGCTTGTTCAATTCGCAAAATTATCACCTATTAGACAGTAGTTATAATATTATAATAGAATTTCTTATTTTAGGAAACTATTTTGCTCAATGATACTAATAATATCATTTGCAGTTTCTTCAATCGCCTTATCAGTAACGTCTATCACAGGGCAGCCGATCTTTTCAACTAATTCATTGAAGTAATTTAGTTCTTCTACAATACGTTGCTCTGTAGCATATCTTGCACTATCTCCTAAGCCTAATTGTTTTAATCTTTCTTTTCTGATGCGATTTAATTTGTCTTCACTTATCTTTAATGCAATACATTTTGATGTGTCAACGTTAAATAAATTATCTGGAGGTGTTACCTCTGGCACAATTGGTATATTCATCACTTTATAACTTTTATGTGCAAGATATTGTGACAGAGGTGTTTTTGAAGTTCTAGATATGCCTAATAGAACGATGTCAGCTTTATCTAAACCTTTTGGATCTTTACCATCATCATATTTTACTGCAAATTCTATAGCATCAATCTTTTTAAAATATGCTTCATCTAATTGATGCACAAGTCCTGGTTCAAAATAAGGTTGTTCATCAATTTTATCTAATAATATATTCATCAGTGGACCCATAATGTCTACAGACTTAATTTGAAATTCTTTTATTTTTGCTTCCATATACTTTCTTATTTCTGGCTTCACTAATGTATAAACAACTATCGCTTCAGTGTCTTTTGCAACTGAGATTACTTCATCTACATTTTCTAAAGCTTCAATATACGGATACCTACTAATTTCACTTTCACATTGATTTGGGTTAAATTGTGAAATGCAAGCTCTTGCTACAAGTTCAGCAGTTTCACCTACTGAGTCAGAAGCAACAATAATTTTAATATTTTCCATTTAATACATACCACCTATTCATTTAGTAAAGAGACAAATATTTTTGTAATTGTTGTTTTAGATATACGGCCCTTAACTTCATATTTTCCATTTTCTTTTTTAATCACAATTGGTAAAGAATCTATTTCTTTTTCAATCATTAGATTTGCAGCAAATATTACACGCTCGTCTTCAAGTACAAAGCTTAAATTAGGCATACGCGTCATTATAATATTAACAGGCATCGTATGTATATCCTTACCTATCATTGACGCACGTAATAAATCCTTTCGGGAACAAACGCCTATAAAATCTCCTTCATTATTTATAACAAACAACGTACTAACATCCTCTAGAAATATTGTGCAAATCGCATCATAAACAGACATTTCATTTTTTACTACTACAGGGTGTGATGCGTAATCTTTAACAATATATTGTTTTAATTGATCAGCAATTAATTTATTTTTTGGCTTTCCGGAATAGTAGTAGCCAACACGTGGACGAGCTTCTAAAATACCAGACATCGTAAGTATTGCTAAATCTGGCCTCAAGGTCGCTCTAGTAAGACTAAGATGTTCGGCTATATGTTCACCAGTAATAGGTCCATTATTTTTGACAATATCAACAATTTGTTGTTGTCTTTTACTCAGTTCTATAAGACTTCACCCCTTTACTCATTACATTTAATTATACATTGAATTATAAATTGCTACAAATACATATATTTACTTGCTAATAATCAACCAATACATTAAAATTGTATTTAAAGCGAGTTAAGGGTGGTGAAAGCTTAACAAAACAATTGGCTACAATTTCAAATGAAGTTTCAAAAGCGAGTGTACACACTAAATTGGGTGGAACCGCGGGTTATTAAAAATTTATTAAAAACACATAAATTATATGTGATTAAAATTAATTAACTCGTCCCAAGACAATGATTAAGTTTTTTTTGGCTTTTTCTTTGTCTTGGGGCGTTTTTTATGTTAAAAGGAGTGTTTTTTTTGGCAAAAGATATGGAAACAATCGTTCAATTAGCAAAACATAGAGGTTTTGTATTCCCTGGTAGTGACATTTATGGTGGTTTATCAAATACATGGGACTATGGTCCATTAGGTGTAGAATTAAAAAACAATATTAAAAAAGCCTGGTGGCAAAAATTTATCACGCAATCTCCATATAACGTTGGGATCGATGCAGCAATTTTAATGAACCCAAAAACATGGGAAGCGTCTGGGCATTTAGGTAACTTTAATGATCCAATGATAGACAATAAAGACAGTAAAATTCGTTATCGTGCAGATAAAATAATAGAAGATTATATGGCAAATGAAAAAGGCGATGAAAATTTCGTTGCTGATGGTCTTAGCTTCGACGAAATGAAACGTATTATTGATGAAGAAGGTATTGTTTGTCCAGTAAGTGGCACTGCTAATTGGACAGATATTCGTCAATTTAATTTGATGTTCAAAACATTCCAAGGTGTTACAGAAGATTCAACAAATGAAATTTTCTTACGTCCTGAAACTGCACAAGGTATTTTCGTCAATTACAAAAATGTTCAGCGTACAATGCGTAAAAAATTACCATTCGGAATTGGCCAAATCGGTAAATCATTCCGTAATGAAATTACACCTGGTAACTTCATCTTTAGAACACGTGAATTTGAGCAAATGGAATTAGAATTCTTCTGTAAGCCTGGTGAAGAAATAGAGTGGCAAAATTATTGGAAAACTTTTGCCAGCCAATGGTTAAAAGATTTAAATTTAAGTGAGTCTGCTACGCGTTTACGTGACCATGATGCAGATGAGTTATCACACTACTCAAATGCAACAACTGATATAGAATATCGTTTCCCATTTGGTTGGGGAGAATTATGGGGTATTGCAAGTAGAACAGATTATGATTTAAAACAACATAGTGAACATTCTGGTGAAGATTTCCAATATCATGACCAAGAAACTGGTGAAAAATACCTACCATATTGTATCGAACCTTCACTTGGTGCAGATCGAGTTACTTTAGCATTCTTGTGTGATGCATATGCAGAAGAAGGTGTTGAAGGCAGTAAAGATTCAAGAACTGTATTACACTTCCATCCTGCATTAGCACCATATAAAGCTGCTGTTTTACCATTAAGTAAAAAATTATCTGGTGATGCAATTAAAATATTTGAACAATTAAGCGCAAATTTTGCAATTGATTTTGATGAATCACAATCAATTGGTAAACGTTACCGTCGTCAAGACGAAATCGGCACACCATACTGTATAACATTTGATTTTGATTCACTAGAAGACCAGCAAGTAACGGTACGTGATAGAGACACGATGGAACAAGTACGTATGCCGATTGCTGAATTAGAAAGTTTCTTAACAGAAAAAGTTAAATTTTAATTTCAATATATCTATCGACCTTTAAAAGTGGTCGAACTAAATGAAAAACGTCGATTTCTATAAATTGTATAGAAATTGACGTTTTTATTATTGTTTATAAAATTTAATGATTCATTGAAATTGACCCTATTTATAGAATTAATTTGAATTATCTAATCTTTGTAATTGATTAATAAGTTTTTGGCTTTTGAAATACATGCCAGCATATTCACTATACAACATTATCATCAATTGCGACATCTCATCAACGATATCTTGATGAATACTTAAAGCGCTCATTTTACTTATCGGTAAGTTTTGTAACACATCTAATAAATAAAGTGTTCTATTGGACAGTAGTAACGCATTGGGATCTTGTTGATATGCATGGGTTGAAATTGCACCATCAAATTTAAAACTATAGCCAATGAGCTTAGATTGGTCGTCATCACCAGTGACAACGCAATGATTAAATATTGCGCTGAAACCAAACTTAGCCATTGATTTAATCAATACGATGACTGACATCAGTTGGGCGGATACGCCACTTTTAATTTTAGCTAATACAAAGTGTAATAATTCGTAACTAAATTGTGACAGTTCATCATTATCAATGGATCGATCTATCGCTTCAGTACATAAGCTAGCGTAACTACTCTCATAAATATCTAATCGCAAATGGTAATTTTGATCGATGACATCTATTGAACTTAAAGTTCCCATGCCTTTCCATTTGGAATAAATAAACAAGCCATACACAAATAGTTGCGTATTAGCTTGCAAGCCACTCTTACTCTTTTTGGCGCGGCGAACCATAAGCGGAATTTTTGCACCGTATTCATTTAAAATTGTGATGATTTTATCGGATTCGCCATAATCAACTGTTTTAATAATAATTCCTTTTTGTTTGATTAACATTTTAGCTCACCGACTCTCAAATTAATCTTGATCTTCTAAATATCCCATTTGACGAATGAAGTTAACTTTGTTTCGCCAATCTTTTTGAACTTTTACCCATAGTTCTAAATACACTTTAGATCCTAATAATCCTTCAATGTCTTGGCGTGCCCTTTTCCCAACTTCTTTGAGTTTTTTGCCACCTTTACCTATAACTATCCCTTTTTGTGAATCACGTTCCACAAAAATAGTAGCTTCAATTCTCACTCGATCTTCATCTTCTTTAATCATTCGATCGACATTGACTCCAATCGCATGTGGAATTTCCTCATTTGTAAGATGTAATATTTTCTCGCGGATAAGTTCACTCACTACAAACTGTTCTGGATGATCAGAAATTTGGTCATCCGGATAATATTTAGGTCCTTCTGGTAAATAAGATTTAATAACATTGATAAAGTGCTCAACATTTAATCCTTCTAATGCAGATATAGGAACAATTTCAGTGAAATTCATATATTTTTTATATTTTTCTATTCTTGGCATAAGTTTATCTGGATGTACTAAGTCAATTTTATTTAAAACTAAAAATACTGGAGTTTTAACTGATTTCAACATTTCCATAATGTATTCATCACCGCGACCAATATCTTCATTAACATTGACCATAAACATAATGGCATCAATTTCTGATAACGTGTTAGTCGCAACGCGCATCATATAATCGCCTAATTTATGTTTAGGTTTGTGTATACCTGGCGTATCTAAAAATATAATTTGTGCATCTTCTTGAGTCATTACACCTTGAATTTTATTTCTTGTCGTTTGTGCTTTATCAGACATAATAGCAATTTTATGTCCGATGACGCGATTAACAAAGGTAGATTTACCTACGTTAGGTCTACCAATAATTGTTACAAATCCTGATTTATGTGCTGTCATTAGTTTAAATCCTTTCCAGAAAATCCTAGAGGTAATAAATCACTAACTGTAGATTGAATCATGTCACCCTTATGATTGGTCATATATACAGGCATTTCATCATCACAAAGTTCTTTTAACACTTGTCTACAAGAACCACAAGGCGAAGAAGGTGATTCTGCATCAACGGTTACAGTAATTGATTCGAAATCGCCAGGTCGATATCCATCAGCAATAGCTGCAACAAGGCTTGATCTTTCTGCACAAATACCTAATGGGTAAGCTGCATTTTCTACATTTGCACCGTGATATGTTTTACCATCTTTTGTAATTAAATATGCACCTACTTTAAATTTACTGTATGGTGCATAAGCATTACTTTGTGCTTTTCTTACTTCCTTAAAATAATCAGGTTGGTATGCCATAATTTAACACTCCTATTCAATTTTTAATTTTGTATTGTTATTTCAAACTAACTACTGCATAGTATATAGATAGATTAAAAATCGTATTGTTTATTTTATAAAATATGGTAAAAAAACGATAAGTCCAATTGCCAACGCAATTACTGAAGCAAGCATAACACTAGCAGCTGCTGTATCTTTAGCTTTCTTTGCATAGTCATGATATTCATCTGTAATCAAATCCACTACATATTCAAGGGCTGTATTTATGGCTTCAAATGTTAACACGAATCCTATAGCAATGAGGATTAAAATCCATTCAACTGTATTTATTTTTAAATAAATACTAAGGAAAATAGTAATAACTGCAAAAATAATATGGATTAAAAACTTTTTGTCTTTACTAAAGAGGACCAGTAAACCTTGAAAAGCATATTTAAAACGTTTCATAACTACCTCTAATCTCTTGGCAAGCCATAGGCATTTAAAATTTCATCTTGACGACCAAACATTTCTTTTTCATCCACTTCATCCATGTGATCATAACCTAATAAATGTAAAAAACCATGAAGGGCGAGGAAGCCAAGTTCTCTTTCAAACGAATGTCCATATTCATCTGCCTGTGATTGAGCAACTTCAGTGCATATGATAATATCTCCGAGTACTCTAGGTATGTCTAAACCACTAATTTCGGGTTCATCTTCTTCTAAAGCAAAAGATATTACATCTGTTACCTTGTCTTTATCTCGATACATTTTATTTATTTGTTGAATTTCTGCTTTGTCTACAAATGTCACAGATAATTCAGCATCGTTTTCTATTCCTTCTTTTTCTTTTGCAAAAGTAAGAAGATCGTCTATTTGCTTAAACCAATTGTTATCAACTAATTCAGTATGATCATTAAAATCTATTGTAAACATTTACTCTTCTCCCTCATAACGATCAATTATTTTACTTACAAGCGGATGACGCACAACATCGTTTTGGTCTAAATGATGGATACTTAGACCTTTAACATTGTGTAACTTTGCTATTGCTTCTTTAAGGCCACTTTTAACACCTTTAGGTAAGTCAATTTGTGTCTTATCACCAGTTACAACCATTTTCGAACCAAAACCTAACCTTGTTAAGAACATTTTCATCTGAGCATGGGTAGTGTTTTGCGCTTCATCTAAAATAACAAATGCATCATCAAGCGTTCTCCCTCTCATATATGCTAATGGGGCTATTTCTATAACGCCACGCTCGATAAATCTAGCCGTTTGTTCTCTTCCTAAAACAGTATTTAAACCATCATATAATGGGCGCAAATAAGGATCTACTTTTTCCTTCAAATCACCAGGTAAAAATCCTAATGATTCACCAGCTTCTACTGCAGGTCTTGTCAACACGATACGTTTGACATTACCTTTTCGCAGTTGCTTAGCGGCATAAACAACGGCTAAAAATGTTTTCCCTGTACCTGCTGGTCCAACGCCAAATACCAAGTCATTATGATACATAGCATTGACATAAAGTCTTTGTCCCATAGTTTTAGCCCGTATTGTTTTACCAAACGCGTCTTTAGTAATTTCGTCATCATATAAATCTAATAAGTAATGAATCGTACCATTTTTTGCCATTTTAACAGCGGCTTCTACATCCTTGAGTGATATAGTTACGCCTTGTTGTATTACTTTTAATAAATTAATCAGTACTGATTCAGCTTGTTCTACATGCTCAACTATTTCACCTTTTACGGCTATTTCTTGTCCTCGAGCATGTATTATGACATCAAATCCTTCTTCAATTGATTTAAGATTTTCATCATTATTACCAATGAGTGCTTGTGCTTCATTGATGTCATCTATTTGAATAATTCCAGGCATATAGTTGCTCCTTTACAAATATATTCGTTTCTATTATTTTATCCTATTAGATTTTAAGTTACAAAAATAATCATGATGCATGATATGAAATAAGCATTATTATAAAATTAATAATTTGAATAAATCATACTGCAACTTCAATGTTATTATATCATGAAATATTCTCATATTATTTCAAAGTGAATTAAAAATTAACATAAATTGTTATTTTTATGTAAACCAGAGCATAAAGAAAGTATAGTATAAAAATTAACGATCATTATATATTTTGAAATTAAAAATAACTCAACTTATAAAGTCAAAATTCTAACTTTATAAGTTGAGTTTAAATAAATTTATAATTTTTTTGGTCTTTCTAAAACTTCAGACCAAATAATACCATTAACAACTTCATCATCAGCGAATCTATATTGAGCATTTGTGCCAGAGCTTTGAACAGAATGTGCATTCATTAACTGTTTTAAACGATAACGCTTAGTTCTCTCTGATAAATATTTATCAGAAATGATATCTCGTGCTTTTTTCTCGGTTCTTTGTATTTTTTTCTCAGTTTCACGATCGATTTCATTACGTACGTCTTCCATTTTGCCCATTAGATCAGCTTCAAGCTCTTTTTGAAGTGTATCATCTTGTTGTTTTTGCTCACGTTTTACTTTTTCAGCTTCGGTTTCATTATGTTTAGGAACCGTTGATGTTTCTTGTTGAGGCATTTCACCTTCCATCTTTTCAGCTCGTGTTTCAACAGGTTTATTCTGCTTTGGTGTATGTTCTTCCTGAGTAAAAGGACCATCATTAAATTGTTTTTCCAACTCAGAAAATGTTTTTCCTACTTCTTCAAGGAAACCGCGTTTTTTTGGTGGCGCTTCAGACTGACTTGGCTGTTTATTAGTTGGCGGTTGTTGTTTTTTTCGCTTTTTATGACTATCATCGTTAATAGCACCAATTATCGTAAAAATGACAGATACTACAAAGATAATAATACCTATATTCATTTAATCACCCCTATTTATTATTCCGGTGATTCATCATCTTCTTTTTTTGTACGTTGGTTAATAGAATTTCTCATACCAGTATCTGCTTCAACATTTTTTAGATTATAATAATCTTTCACTCCAAGATTTCCTGAACGTAATGCTTCAGCCATAGCTAGTGGAACTTCTGCTTCCGCTTCAACAACTTTAGAACGCATTTCTTGTACTTTTGCTTTCATTTCTTGTTCTTGTGCTACTGCCATTGCACGGCGTTCTTCGGCTTTTGCTTGTGCGATATTTTTATCAGCAAGCGCTTGTTCAGTTTGTAAATCTGCACCAATGTTCTTGCTAATGTCTACATCTGCAATATCGATTGATAAAATTTCAAAAGCTGTACCTGAATCTAAACCTTTACTTAAAACTGTTTTAGAAATATTATCAGGATTTTCAAGCACTTGTGTATGATGTTCACTAGAACCAATTGTAGAAACAATACCTTCACCAACACGTGCAATAATCGTTTCTTCTCCAGCACCACCGACTAATCTTGCAATATTCGCGCGTACTGTGATTCTTGCTTTTGCTTTAACTTCGATACCATTCATTGCAACACCAGCGATAAATGGTGTCTCAATTACTTTTGGATTTACAGACATTTGAACTGCTTCTAACACGTCACGACCTGCTAAGTCTATAGCTGCGCCACGTTCAAAAGGTAAATTAATATCAGCTCTTTGTGCAGCGATATTTGCATCAACAACACGGTCAACATTACCACCTGCTAAATAATGTGATTCAAGTTGGTTCGTTGTTAAGTTTAATCCTGCTTTATGAGCTTTAATTAAAGGTGATATTACTTTACGTGGAGAAACTCTACGTAATCTCATACCTACTAGGGTACCAATGCCTACTTTTACACCCGCTGCGATTGCTGAAATCCACAATCCAACAGGTACAAATGAAAATAATAACAATAATGCAATTACGACTATAACTGCTATAATTAAAATTCCAATCATACTCATTCTCCTTTATGTTTCTATTTCTCTCACAACAACTCGAGTACCTTCAACTTCCAGAATAGTAACTTGTTTATTCCGTAATATAAACGAACCATCTGAAACTGCATCGATACGTTCATTGTTATAAATAATAATTCCTGCTGGTCTCAAATCTGTAGATGTAGTTGCAACTTCTCCAACTAAATGAGAGCGATCTTTATGTGATGTATAACCTGCTTCTGCATTTGTAGAATCCTTCAATACAACTTTATCTAAAAACGGTATTTTACGTTTGAAAAATTTCACAAGTATCACCCACTCTATGATTGATAATATTAAGGCTACGACAACATTAGCAATCATGTACACTAGATTATCACCTAAAGTAACAATACTAAAAACGATTAATGCCATACCTATAATGCCAATAATTGCACCCACTACAAACAATTCAATGATAACGAATATCACACCAATAGCGAATAAAACAACAGAATAAAAGTTGACATCCCCTTTTACAAAAAATCCTAAAAAGAAAATGAATAATGCTAATGTTGATATAATTCCGACAATATTAATTTTATTTGAATATAACTGGTACAAAAAACCTAAGAAGATAATACAAGTTAATATCAAAGCACCTATTGGACTAACAATAAAGTTAGAGACATTGTCTATCCAGTTTCCGTTTTCAACAAGTTTGGTTGAAAAGATAGTATGTATACTGCTCATCGAAGGAATCACTTTATCACCTCACTCTCAATTTAATTATACATGAAATAAATATATGATTATACCGTTTACACAATAAAAATCATAATATTATTCATTTGTTATTAAATGATATTCCCAGAAAAACAATCAATTTCAACCTGCTGCACGAGTTGTACAATATTAACACTTGATTAACGTGATTATGGTGGTTTTTAAACTAAGTACTAAATTTTCTAATGCTTATGAAAATCATAAATAGGAATATATAAAATAGGTCATTTATTTAAGTTAATATATAAAAATAGCCTTAGCTGTATAAACAACTAAGGCTATTATGGTTTATAATTAATGTTGGTGTTGAGGGAGTCAACGAAACAATTAATTATTTGAATTTACGTTTACGTGCAGCTTCTGATTTCTTTTTACGTTTAACGCTAGGTTTTTCGTAAAATTCACGTTTACGTACTTCTTGAATTGTACCGCTTTTAGAAACTGTACGTTTGAAACGACGTAACGCATCTTCAAGTGATTCGTTCTTTTTGACTACTGTTTTAGACATGTGTATTTCCCTCCCTCCAAATATCAACGAAACTTTATAATCATTACACGGTAATTACCATGTATTAATTAGTATAATATATCTGATTAATGTGGTCAATTAGTAAAATTTTAATTTCATGATTCATTTTACACCATGCGAATGTGTTTCCATTGAATCATTGTCTATTAAATCTTATACAGTAACAGAATGTTCTGTTGTATTGGTAGCATGATGTACTACTCTTAGTAATTCGCCTTGATTGATTGGGTAATCAGGTTGAGTGATTTTTACCTTTACGAGTTCACCGATTAGAGATTCATCACCAGCGAATTGAACTTTCATATAATTATCAGCAAAACCTATTAATGTCCCTGGCTCACTGCCAACTTCTTCTGGAATAACTTCAAGTACTTCTTGATCGAATTTTGATGCATACGTCTTAGCAAGCTGATCATTCAAATGAATTAAGCGATGTACACGTTCATTTTTAATATTTTCATCAACTTGGTCGTCCATTCTGGCAGCTGGTGTGCCGATTCTTGAAGAATAAGGAAATACATGTAATTCTGAAAATTTGTGTTCAACAATAAAATCATATGTTTCTTGGAATTCTTCTTCAGTTTCACCTGGGAAACCAACAATGACATCACTTGTAACTGCTAATCCAGGTAGTGCTTCATGTAAACGAGTCAATCGCTCTGAAAAATGAGCCATAGTATATTTTCTTCTCATTCTCTTCAATACTGAATCAGACCCAGATTGTAATGGGATATGAAGATGACGTACAACTTTGTTTGATTGCTCAATTACACTAATAACTTCATCTGTTAATTGACTTGCTTCAATCGATGAAATTCTAATACGCTCTAAGCCATCTACAGTTTCTAAGTCACGTAATAATTGTGCTAAATTATAATTTTTTAAGTCCTGACCATATCCACCTGTATGAATACCAGTTAAAACAATTTCTTTATACCCTGAATTTACCAGTGTAGTTGCTTGTTCTATAACTTTTTCAGGGTCTCTAGATCGCATTAAGCCACGAGCCCAAGGAATAATACAGAAAGTACAAAAATTATTGCACCCTTCTTGTATCTTCAACGAAGCTCTTGTTCTATCTGTAAAGTATGGAACTTCTAATTCTTCATATGTACGATTTTTCATGATGTTTCCCACACCATTAATTGGTTGTCTTTCTTTTTTAAACTCATTGATATAACCGATTAACTTCGTCCGATCTTGAGTGCCGACCACAATATCTACGCCAGGTATTTCCATAATTTCAGCAGGAGATGTCTGTGCATAACAACCAGTTACACATACCACTGCCTCTGGATTTTGTCTTATAGCACGTCTAATGACTTGCCTGCTTTTTTATCACCTGTATTAGTGACCGTACACGTATTTATAACAAATACATCAGCATTTGTTTCAAAATCAACACGGTCGTAATCTGCTTCTTTAAATAATTGCCAAATTGCCTCTGTTTCATAATGATTCACTTTACATCCTAATGTATGAAATGCAACTGTTGACATAAATATCACCCCAATAAATCTTTTTGAAAGCTTACAGCACTTAAAGTATATAACGGTGCAGTTTCAGCTCTTAAAATCCTAGGCCCTAGACCGACTTGGTATGCTGAACTACCAAATAACTTAATTTCTGATTCAGACAAGCCACCTTCAGGCCCAAAAATGATTAACACACGATCACCAGGTTCAAATTTTTGAACAACTGCCTTAAAAGTACTTTTTTCCCCACACTTAGCAGATTCTTCATAAGCAATCAATACATAATCATATTCATTTATAATATCATAAATTTCCTTTAAATTCGACTTATACTCTATTTCTGGAATAATTAGCCTATAACTTTGTTCAGCAGCTTCTTTTATAATTTTTTGCCAACGTTCTAACTTTTTAACAACTTTATTTTCATTTAGTTTTACAACAGATCTTTGCATACCAACAGCGATAAATTGTCTTGCACCTAGCTCTGTGGATTTTTGTATCATCCATTCATACTTATCCGCTTTAATTAACCCACTGCAAATTGTTATATGTTGTGGTAATTCAGAATCGATATCTATTTTTTCTATTAATGTAATTTCAATTTCCGCCATAGTCATATTTTCGATTTTACATTTATAAACGCTTTGATCTGAAAAAGTAATAATGATTTGGTCACCATTTTGATATCGCATTACCTTTGTAATATGATGTATATCATTTTGATCCGTAATAAAAAAACGCTGATATAAATCAGCGTTTTGGTCAATAAAATATCTCTGCATTGCTTAATCGCTCACTTTCTGTCCAACGATACATACCCAACCGTTGTCATGATTAATAGAAATGATTTTAAACCCTACACGCTTCATCTGTACTAAAATTGTTTCGTGTTTCTCTGTTATAATACCAGAAGTTATAAAATAACCATCTTTATTTAACGTATTATAAGCATCTTCAATCATTTCTTCAATAATATGAGCTAAAATATTTGCAATAACGACATCAAACTTTTCAGTTTCTTCTGTAAGTAAATTGCCTGGCGCAGCCTCAATAGCTTTAACACAATTATTTTTTTCAAAGTTTTCTTTCGCAACTTTAATGGCCATTTCATCTACATCAATCGCTTTTATGCGTTCTACACCTAATAAATATGATGCAATGCTGAGTATGCCTGAACCTGTGCCAACATCAATCACTGAATCATCTGACTTCACGAAAGTTTCAATAGCTTTCAAGCACATACTTGTCGTTGGATGATCACCTGTACCAAAAGCCATACCTGGATCCAACTCAATATACATTTCATTTTCGTCTTCTTTTTGATATGTTTCCCAACTTGGAACAATTGTAAATTTAGCAGACGCTCTAAACGGATGAAAATAATTTTTCCATTCATTTTCCCAATCATGTTCTTGAATTGTTTGTTGTTGATATTCAAATATTTTTGCATCCAACGATTCAATACTTTTAATTTTTTGAATCAAATCAATTTTAAAATCCTGAGTATATTTTATTTCATTAAAATATGCTTTAACTCTTACGCCATTAACTGGGTAATCATCAGGATTTAGTTCATAAATTTCACCAAATTTGTCAGCAAAATCATTTCGAAGATCTAATGAATCTTCAATAACGACTCCGTTTGATCCATGTTCTTCTAAAATATTAGAAATAATTGGTATGGCATCATGATTTGCAGTGATTGATATTTCAGTCCAGTTCATATTTTATTCTCCTTTAAAGAATCTTTTTGCTTTATCCTTAAAATTTGACGGTTGCTCAGTTAATGATTCACCATCAATTTCGGCAAATTCTCTTAACAATTCTTTTTGACGTTCATTTATCTTAGTAGGTGTGACAACTTTCACGTTGATAAATAAATCACCATAGCCATAGCCATGAACATTTTTTACACCTTTTTCTTTAAGACGGAATTGTTTTCCTGATTGTGTTCCGCCAGGAATTGTTAACATAACATGACCTTTTAAAGTTGGGACTTTAATTTCATCACCAAGTGTTGCTTGAGCGATACTGATATCTTGTGAAAAGTAAATATCGTCGCCTTCCCTTTCAAATGTTTCAGAAGGTTTAACTCTAAATACAACGTATAAATCACCTTGTGGTCCACCATTTTCTCCAGGCGCACCTTCACCTGCTAATCTTATTTGTTGTTCATTATCTACACCTTCTGGCACTGTCACATTAATTTTAACTGTTTTGTTTTCAGTTCCTTTACCGTGACATGTCGGACAAGGTTCTTCAAATTCTTGACCAGAACCACTACAAACTGGACAAACTTTTTCAGTTCTAACTCTACCTAATATCGTATTCTGTTCTACAGCAACATGTCCTGAACCATTACAGTAATGACACGTTTTTTTCTTAGTTCCCGGTTTTGCACCTTCACCATCACAAGTATGACAAGTTACATCTTTGCGTATTGAAATCTCTTTGCTTGTACCGAATACAGCTTCTTCAAAAGTAACAGTCATTGTATATTGTAGGTCATCACCTTTTCTAGGTGCATTTGGATCTCTTTGACGTCCACCACCGAAGAATGAACTGAATATATCTTCGAAACCGCCGCCGAAACCACTAAAGTCTTGACCACCGAATCCTTGGCCGCCAAATCCACCTTGTGGTCCATCATGAC
This sequence comes from Staphylococcus sp. FSL W8-0271, assembly GCF_038006605.1. Taxonomy (NCBI): domain Bacteria; kingdom Bacillati; phylum Bacillota; class Bacilli; order Caryophanales; family Staphylococcaceae; genus Staphylococcus; species Staphylococcus sp. FSL W8-0271. Next base: position 1,274,889 of record NZ_JBBOVM010000001.1, on the reverse strand, counting down.
CAAATTGATCATAGTTTGCACGCTTGTTTTCATCACTTAACGTTTCATATGCTTCTGAAATTTCCTTGAACTTTTCATCTGCACCTTCTTCTTTATTGATGTCAGGATGATATTTTTTTGATAATTTACGGTAAGCCTTTTTTATTTCATCTTTAGAAGCGTCTTTACTGACACCCAAGATATCATAATAATCTCTTTTGGCCACTTTTATCTCTCCTTTTACGTTTGATTAAATTACTTATTAAAAAGGAAAAAGTCAAAGCCAATGTTCAATTGACTTTGACTTAATTTGGCTAAGCAATTGTGTCATATTCTGCTTTCAATAGCAATTAATAACTAAACTTATTTTTTGTCGTCTTTGTTATCATCATCATTTACTTCTGTGAAATCAGCATCTTCAACATTGCTATCATCTGAACCACTTGCTTGTTCACCTTGTGCTTGTTGTTGTGCTTGAGCAGCTTGCTCGTAAACTTTAGCAGACAAGTCTTGAACTACTTTTTCTAGTTCTTCTTTTTTAGCTTTAATGTCATCAATATCTTCGCCTTCAAGCGCAGATTTTAAAGCTTCTTTTTTCTCTTCTGCATTATTTTTATCATCTTCACTGATATTTTCACCTAAATCAGTAATTGTTTTTTCAACTTGGAATACTAAACTATCTGCTTCGTTTCTTAAATCACTTTCTTCACGACGCTGTTTATCTGCTTCAGCGTTTTCTTCAGCATCTTTTACCATACGATCGATTTCATCATCAGAAAGTGAAGAACTTGATTGAATAGTAATGTTTTGTTCTTTATTTGTACCTAAATCTTTTGCAGTAACATTAACGATACCATTTTTATCGATATCAAAAGTTACTTCAATTTGTGGTACACCACGTGGAGCTGGTGGAATATCAGTTAATTGGAATCTGCCAAGTGTTTTGTTGTCAGAAGCCATTGGACGTTCACCTTGTAATACGTGAATATCAACTGCTGGTTGATTATCTGCTGCCGTTGAATAAACTTGTGATTTAGATGTAGGGATAGTAGTATTTCTTTCAATCAATGTATTCATACGTCCACCCATTATTTCAATACCTAATGAAAGAGGTGTTACGTCTAATAATACTACATCTTTAACATCACCAGTGATAACGCCACCTTGGATAGCAGCACCCATTGCTACTACTTCGTCTGGGTTAACACCTTTGTGAGGATCTTTACCTACTTCTTTTTTCACAGCGTCTTGAACTGCAGGAATTCTTGTTGAACCACCAACTAAAATAACTTCATCGATATCAGAACTACTGATACCAGCATCTTTCATAGCTTGGCGAGTTGGTTCCATCGTTCTTCTGATTAATGAATCAGCTAATTCTTCAAATTTTGAACGTGTTAAACTTAATTCTAAGTGTAGCGGACCATTTTCACCTGCAGAAATAAATGGTAATGAGATTTGTGTTTGAGAAACACCTGATAAGTCTTTTTTAGCTTTTTCAGCAGCGTCTTTTAGACGTTGTAATGCCATTTTGTCTTGTGATAAGTCTACGCCATTTTCTTTTTTAAATTCTGCAACTAAATAATCGATAATAACTTGGTCAAAGTCGTCCCCACCTAGTTTATTATCACCTGCAGTTGAAAGTACTTCGAATACACCGTCACCTAATTCAAGGATAGATACGTCGAATGTACCGCCACCTAGGTCAAATACTAAGACTTTTTGGTCTTGTTCTGTTTTATCTAAACCATAAGCTAATGCTGCTGCTGTTGGTTCGTTAATAATACGTTCAACTTCTAAACCAGCAATTTTACCAGCATCTTTTGTAGCTTGACGTTCACTGTCATTAAAGTATGCAGGAACAGTGATAACTGCTTTTTCTACTTTTTCACCTAAATAATCTTCTGCAGTACTCTTAAGGTTTTGTAATACCATCGCAGATATTTCTTGTGGTGTGTATGATTTACCTTCTACGTCTACTTTGTGCTCAGTACCCATATGACGTTTGATAGATTGAATTGTATTAGGGTTTGTAATTGCTTGACGCTTAGCAACTTCACCTACTTGAGTTTCACCATTTTTAAATGCTACAACAGACGGCGTTGTTCTAGCACCTTCAGGGTTTTGAACAACTTTTGGTTCGTCACCTTCCAAGATTGCTACACATGAATTTGTTGTACCTAAGTCAATACCTATTACTTTACTCATAAATAAATTCCTCCTGTTTGTTTTAAAAATTCGGTATTTTCATCAATAAAATTATTGATTTACTTTAACCATTGAAGGTCTTAAAACACGTTCCTTCAATTTATAACCAGTTTGTAGTTCTTGAGTAACTTGACCTGATTCATAATCAGGATTATCGTCTTGTACCACAGCTTGATGTACATTTGGATCAAACTGTTGACCTTCAGCCTCAATTTTTTCTAAACCGTTATTTTTCAATGCGTTCAACAAGCTTTCATAAACCATTTCCACACCTTTTTGTAATGATTTAAATTGCTCATCTTCGCCTTCAATTTGTAAAGCTCGTTCTATATTATCTATAGTCGGTAAAATGTCATTTAAAACATCTTGAGCTTTATATGCTTTCATCGTTTGATTTTCTTTTTGGATTCTACGCTTATAATTTTCAAATTCAGCATATAATCTTAAATATTTTTCTTCTTCTTCTTGAACATTATTTTTTAATTGTTGAATTTCTTCATCTTTAGGATCGATATCTGCCTCAGTATCCTCAGAATTTTCCTCTTGCAGATTATCTTGTGATTCGTTAGCTATTTCATCAGCATCTTCAACTGAAGTTGTTTGATTCGTTGGTGTTTCTTGATTGATATCTTCAGTTTTTTCGTTTTCATCGAATACTGATTCATTTTTTTCTGTCATTTTCTGCCCTCCAATACAATTCTTAATTACCAAATCGTATTTAGTAATTGTATTACATTCTGATAATTCATTGCTGTTGGTCCGATAACCGCAATTTGACCTTTAAGTCTATCGTCGATGTGATATTCTGTAGTGACAATAGAAATATCGCTCAAGCTTGATTCGATTTCCTGTCCAATCTTAACATTAATTGATGAATTTGACATTTCATCAAGTAGCTGAGTAATTTTGTTTGATTCAATATACTGCAATATGGGTTGAATAGAAGAAACGTTTGATTCGTTTAGTGCATCAATTAGTTTAACCTTTCCACCCATGTAAATGCCATTACTTTGATTATCAAAATGAACATCTATTGTATCTAACATGTCCTTTATAAAGTCTTTTTCAAAATCTGACTTTGCAAAGGCATTTAGTTCATTTTCTAAGCGTTGTTGATTTAACGCATTATATTTTGCAGTCACAAAATTAGCTATATTTGTCAATTCATCACTCGATAAACGTGCTTTGGATACTAAATGTAAGTGTTCAACATGACCAGATGTAAAAACAACGACCATGATTACTAAATATGCATTTGCTCGAATCAAGTGAATGTTATTAATAATATCTTTTTTGTGATTTGGACGCATTACCAACGTTGTATACTGAGAAGCGATTGAAAGTTCATTCGCGAATTCACTCAAAGCTGAGGAAATATCATAATGATTTTCAACCAGTAAATCTTCTAAACGTTGTATTTTTTTGTGTTGTTGATGAGATGTTTGTTGCAATAATTGATTCACATAATATCTGATGCCTGACTCTGATGGAGAACGTCCTGATGAAGTATGCGTTTTTTCTATTAAATGAAGTTCCTCTAGTTGTTTCATTTCGTTTCTAATAGTGGCAGGACTAACATTTAAATTATGTCGTTCAATCAGTGTTTTGGAACCAATTGGTTGACCTAAATCAACATAATCTTCAACAATTGCATTTAAAATGCTCAATTGTCTATCACTAATCATGTTTTCACCTCATTAGCACTCTTTTGTTTCAAGTGCTAATTATAATTTATCAAATTGGTCAAAGTAAGTCAATGTTAAAGCCTCAGTTTTTTTAAAAAATTAAACATTCAGTAAAAACGCTTCAAATACTAGGTTGCCAATTACTTTACCTCTCTCTGTTAAAGAAATGTAGTCACCTGTATCATAAATTAATTCTCTCTGTTTTAAATCTTTGATTGCTTCGTCATAAACGTCGTCAATCGTTTTATTAAACTTTTGATTAAAGCGTTTTCTACTTACACCTTGGTTCATTCTTAAACCTAGAAACATCTCTTCTTCCATTTGTTCACTTTCTGTTGGATATACTGAGTCAAGAATAGGTCTTTCGTTATTTTGTATCTTTTTAATATAGTGATTCACAGGATTTACATTATTGTAACGTTCGCCATTAACGTAACCACTTGCCCCTGCACCAAATCCATAATAACCTTCGTTTTTCCAGTAAACTTTATTGTGTTCTGATTCATGTCCTTTTTTACCAAAGTTTGAAATTTCATATTGATGTAACTCAGTCTCATGCATCCTATTTAATAAATATTCGTACATTTCTTCTCCGACATCTTCGTTTGGGATTTTCAGCTGCCCTTTACGATACATATTATAGAACTGAGTTTTAGGCTCTAAAATCAAGCCATAACTTGAAATATGATCAATATCCATCGATAATGCTTTTTCTAAACTATCTTTGAAATCTTCTAAGCTTTGTTGTGGTAAATGATACATTAAATCTAAATTTATAGAAGGTATCCCGGCCTGCCTTGCATTCGATACGGCTCTGTATATATCTTCTGTCTTATGAGAACGTCCTAATATCTCTAACAATTCAGGTTTAAATGTTTGAACGCCCATCGACAATCTATTCACACCATAATCCCTTAACAATTGCACTTTTTCTAAAGTTAATTCATCCGGATTCGCTTCAAAACTAAATTCTCCTTTAATTTCAAAGATTTCTGTAATTGCAATCAATAATTTCTCAAGTTGCTCATATGATAAAGCAGTAGGTGTCCCACCGCCGACAAAAACTGTTTCTAAGGATCTAACTTCACTTTGCTTCATTTCGTTTATTAAGCAATCTAAATACTGATCCACTGGTTGATTTTGTATAAAATATTTATTGAAATCGCAATAAGTACAAATTTTGACACAGAAAGGAATATGGATATATGCACTTTTAACTTCCATTTTGAGATAACCTTCTTTCGTTAAATAAAATAGATTAACATAACAAAAAACTGGGGCATAAATCGAATGGATTTAAGGCCCCAATATTTAATAAGTAATAATATTAATCTTCGTCCATCTTAAGCACTGCAAGGAAAGCATCCTGTGGTATTTCAACATTACCAACTGATTTCATTTTTGCTTTACCAGCTTTTTGCTTTTCTAATAGTTTTCTCTTGCGGCTAATATCTCCACCATAACACTTAGATAAGACATTTTTACCCATTGATTTTATGTTTGTACGGGCGACTATTTTTTGTCCAACTGCTGCTTGTACAGGTACTTCGAATTGTTGTCTAGGTATAAGTGTTTTTAGCTTTTCAACTAACGCTTTTCCTCTTTCGTATGCGAAATCTTTATGAACTATAAAACTAAGTGCATCTACTTTCTCTCCATTTAGTAATATATCCATTTTGACTAGGTCACTTTCTTTATTATCAATGAATTCATAATCAAAAGAAGCATAGCCTTTTGTGTTTGATTTAAGCTGATCAAAGAAATCAAATACAACTTCAGATAATGGCAACTCATAAATAATATTGACACGAATATCATCTAAATATTCCATATTAATAAATTGTCCACGTTTACGTTGACATAATTCCATAACTGCACCCACATAATCATTTGGTACCATCATTGTCGCTCTTACAAAAGGTTCATAAACTGTATCAATTTGATCTCTTTCAGGCATATATGCTGGATTATCAACAGAGATTTCATCACCATTTTTAAGAATACATTCATAAATCACAGATGGTGCTGTAGCAATTAGTTCTATTCCAAACTCACGTTCAATACGTTCTTGGATAATTTCCATATGCAGCATACCTAAGAAACCTGTTCTATATCCAAAACCTAATGCTTGAGATGACTCAGGTTCAAATTCTAACGAAGCATCATTTAATTGCAACTTTTCTAATGCCTCTCGTAAATCATTGTAATCTTTATTATCAATAGGGAATAAACCACAGAAAACCATCGGATTCATTTTTTTATAACCTTTTAGCGGTTCTGCTGCTGGACGATCTAGGTGTGTAATCGTATCTCCGACACGTGAATCATCTACATTTTTAATACTGGCAATGACATAACCTACATCCCCTACCGTTAGCTCGTTAACTGGTAATTGTTTAGGTGTATTGATACCTACTTCGGTAACTTCAAAAGATTTTCCCGTAGCCATCATTTTAATTTCATCACCCGTTTTCAAAGTTCCTTCAACAATTCGAATTGAAGAAATAACGCCTCTGTACGGATCATATTCTGAATCAAAAATCAATGCTTTTAATGGCGCTTCTGGATCTCCCTGTGGTGGTGGCACCACTTCTACAATTTTTTCTAATATATCTTCAATGCCAATATTTGATTTTGCACTGGCTAATACGACATCATCTTTATCAAGTCCTATTACATCTTCTACTTCTTGTTTTACACGCTCAGGTTCTGCTGCTGGTAAATCAATTTTATTTACAACTGGTAATAACTCTAAATCGTTATCTAATGCCAAATAAACATTGGCTAATGTTTGAGCCTCTATGCCTTGAGCAGCATCTACAACTAATATAGCACCTTCACAGGCAGCTAGTGATCTAGAAACTTCATATGTAAAATCTACGTGTCCAGGTGTATCAATCAAGTGAAACGTATAAGTCTCACCATCTTTTGCATCATATTTTAAACGCACAGCATTTAACTTTATTGTTATACCGCGTTCTCTCTCTAAATCCATTGAATCCAATAACTGTGATTGCATCTCACGTGATTCAACAGATTTAGTATTTTCCAAAATTCTATCTGCTAATGTAGATTTCCCATGGTCAATATGTGCAATAATAGAAAAGTTTCTTATATTTTCACGCTTGCTTAAACGATTTTCTTTATCCATGTATTATCAGTCTCACTTTCATAATTCTAGCCCGTAAATATGTATGACATTCTTTGATATAATAACGTTTTTATTTACTAATTGCAAACTTGATAAATTTAATAGTGATTTTTAAAGTTATGTGTATATTTTATCGTCTATGTAACTATTTTTATGTATATCTTTTGTCATTGTAATTAATATTGTACCATTTATCGCGACTTTACGCGTCTTAATATAAATAAATGATTGCAGAAACCTGGTTGTTTTGATAAAATATTTCTTGTTGTAATCAAATTAATTTTTGATAGCGAAGATCACACTTTTAGGAGGTGACAGACATGCCAAACATTAAATCTGCAATTAAACGTGTTAATACTACTCATGTAACTGAAGAACGTAATATTTCACAAAAAAATGCAATGCGTACAGCTGTGAAAAGAGCTCATACAGCAATCGACACTAATGCTGACGATAAAGCTGAATTAGTAAGCTTTGCATTGAAAAAAGTAGATAAAGCTGCTCAACGCAACTTAATACATTCTAACAAAGCTGCTAGAATTAAATCATCTTTAATGACAGCTGCTAAATAATTTAAAGTTCAAGCTTACGCTTGAACTTTTTTTATTTTAAAAATAACGTATTTCATGCTTCATAAAATCAGCCCAGAAATGTTTTGCAATAAGTAAAAATTCTTCTGGGCCTTTTTTCTCTCTATTTTATGATTTTATAAGATTAGCATTATTAGTGCACACTTTTGTTATAATTCATCGACAACATTATATACATTATGTACGGTTAGCTAAACCTAAAAACCGTCTAATTTATAAGGATAAAATAAACAGTTCAAGTATAAGGTGTTTATTCATATAAGATGACTTTAATTTATAATCTGTTTCTGCACAATTATCAATGATATTTAATAAACTTTCTAATTCATAGTGTCTTGCTTGATTTAAAGCTAACTTCACTCTATAAGGATGGACATTGATTGTTTTGGCAATTTGTTGACCACTATAACCCTTTTGTCCTAATATTTTACTTTGATAGAAAAGTCGATAATTACTCGTAATTAGAGCTAATAATTTTATAGGTTCCTCTTTCATTGCTATTAAGTCTTTAACCAATTGAATAGCTTCTGTTTTTTTATTTTTTTGGATATATTCAGTCAGTAAAAAAACATTTTGTTCCAAACTCCTATTAACAATTTGATGAACATCATTTTTGTTAATTGTCGTTCTATCACCTAAAAATAAAATGAGTTTTTCTATTTCTTGTTTAACAATATTAAAATTAACTCCAGTTAATTCAATAACTAGATCTAGTGCATCTTGTTTAATATCTTTATAATTTTCATGCAGTTGACTTTTTATCCAACGCTTTATGTCTTCTTCTGACATTTGTTCTATTTTTTTAATTTGTGCATGCTTTTTCAAAGATTTAACAACTTTTTTTCTTTCGTCTAGTTTAGAATGATTTACTTCAAATAATATTAAAGTGTCACCATCGTATTTTTCTATAAATTCTATCAGTTGATCAATATTATGATTTAATTCTTTAGGTGGCTTCTCACCAGTAAATACATATGCATTTTGTACTAGAACAGCCTTTTTATTAGAGAAAAATGGCATTGTCAGCGTTTCTTCAATTATTGGAGCTAAATCATTTTCATATAAGTTATATTTAACGAAATTGAATTCATCTTTTGGGTCATCTAAATATTGGTCAATGACTTCAGAAGCTTTTTTTTCAATTAGTTCAGGTACTTCACCATATATCGTTATTATATTACTGCTCATTCTTAGCACCCTTTCATTTCTATTACACATTTTTTAATTATAACACGCGTCATAGCTTCTCACTAATTAAAAATTTTAATTGAATTGTGAGTGTATTTCAATTTGGTTTTTAAATAAAATGTTCACTTCTCCGTTGATATTTGTTTGAAATATTTTAATGTCAAAAGATTTTAGTCTATTAATAATTTGATGATTGGGAAGTCTATATTTATTTTTTTCACCTACTGAAATGAGAGCTATTTTAGGTCTAATTGCTTTCAATAAATTATTACTTGTACTCGTACGACTGCCATGATGCCCAACTTTTAAAATATCAACATTGTATAAATGATATTTATGTATTAAATTCTCTTCATTATTTATTGTTGCATCTCCCATTAATAAAATTTTATAACTTTTGTACTGTATTAATATAATGATTGATTGTTCATTTAAATTATCAGAATTGGAAATTGTAGCATCTAACAGTTTAACTTCCGCTTTATTCATAAAAAAATGTGATTTATTTTTGAAATCTATTAATTTGATATTCTTTTTTGAACAGGTATTTTTTAAATGATTTAGTTCTTTAATTTTAAAGCTATTTGCATTAATTATAATATTTTTAATTTTTAAACTGTTTGTTAAATAATCTAGTTCACCGATATGATCAAGATGTGGATGTGTAACCACAACGTAATCAATCTTTTTTATATTATGTCGTTTTAATGTTGGTAAGATATGATATTTTGAAATACTGTGGCTCGAAAAGTTCTGTGTCGAATTAAAATTACCGCCCGTATCGATTAATAATGATTCGTGTAATTTAGTTTCAAATAACAGTGCGTCACCTTGTCCTACATCCAACATTGTAAGTTGGTAAGCGCGTACTTGAGGTAGAATAGTAGAGACAATATATAAGGCAATTAAACTAATTATCATAAATTTATAGCATTTATGAACGAATAAAACTAAACATAGAAACGAAATGAGACATATTATAGTTATTTGAAGATTATTTAAATTGGGAATATACCATTGATAAAGGTTGAGTTTATCAAAAATTCCGACCACTTTATCATGCAAAACAATTAATTGATTATATAAGTTGATTATAAATAAAGGTTTGATTGGCAAATGTATGATAAAAGTAAGAAAAATAACGAAGGGAAATAATATGAAAGAATAGAATGGAACAAAAAAGAGGTTTGATATGAGACCAATCCATTGAATTTGATGAAAATGGATACAACTTAAGATAAATGAGCTTAGTTGTGCAATAAACGTGATATAGCACAAAGATTGAAAAATACCTAAATTCTTTAGCAATGGGCTAACAAAAAGGATTGAAAAAGGATTGAAAAAGTGATTAAAAAAGAAAGTTGAAATCCGACATGATAAATTAACGAGGGATTTAAAAATGTTAAAAATACGAATAAAAACCCTAAAATGTTCATTGAATTCTTTATAATGTATTTTGGAAATATGATTATTAACAAACTCATAAATATTGCTCTAACAGCACTTGGAGACATATTTGTATACATGCAATAAATAGGTAATAATATTATTAATATTAGTTTGGTTAAAAACAATGGACATTTTATCCTGTTTAGGATAAAGCATATGATTGCAATAATAATAGCTATATGTGTTCCACTAATAGCAAGTAGATGCGCAATGCCAATCTTTTTAATTGTATCTAATTCTTCTTTGTTCATAAACGATGTATCGCCTGTAATTAATGCAATTGTTTTTTCAGGGAAAGCTATTTTCCATTGTTTCATTTTTTCATAAATAAACGTTTTATGTTTATTTAAAGTATCAGAAAAAGTGCTTGTGTCTTCGTAACAACTTGAAAGGTGAATATTTTGAAGAATAAAAATAAGATTAGGTCTTGTATCGTTTTTTAATGATCTAAACTGTCCGTGTACCTTACAAGTTTTTTGGAACAAAAAATCAGAAACATTTTCTATTTCTATATTTTTTGATGCATGTATATTATAAACGTAAGTATAAAGCTTTTTATCTATTTTAATTTTACCTTTAAGTATACGATGCTCCAAATTGGGTTTTGTGATTAATTTCGCTTTTCCTTGAAATACTTTATTTATCATTGAAGAATGGTATTCTTTTTCTGATCTCAAGTCATTTTGAAACATCATAAAACTACTTAAAGATATGATAACTATTATTATAAAATGGATTAAATTAAAGCTTTTTCTTTTCATTATAATGACTAGCCCAAGTATTAAAATAAAAGATAAAAATTTATTAAATAGTAGCAAGTTACCAGCCAAATAAGCTAAAGCATAATAAATCAATTTTATTTATTGATTAAATATTGTGCTACGTGTTCTTGATTAAATGGAATTTTTTTATACACAATACCTGATTGTTTTAACAAATCTAAAGCATAATGATGATTATGATAGTCTTCAGCATAATAAATCGTTTTAATACCAGCTTGGATAATTGACTTTGTGCAATTCAAGCATGGAAAATGAGTAACATAAATCGTTGCGCCTTCTGTTGACACCCCTTGTTTTGCACATTGTAGCAACGCGTTCATTTCTGCGTGTATCGTACGAATGCAATGACCATCTTCCAACAGACAATCTTCATCAATACAATGTACTTCTCCAGACACAGAACCATTATACCCTCCAGCTATAATTCTATTATCTTTTACAATCGTTGCTCCCACAGACAATCTTTGACATGTAGAACGCAGCGCTAATAAATGGCTTTGCGCCATAAAGTATTCTTCCCATTTAATACGATCCATGATACTAAACCTCCAATTTATGTAAATTTTTAATGTGATATTTATAGATTAAATCGATTTTCGAAAAAACACAACAAAATTTTAGATTGTTAAATGTGAACTTAATTTTTCTATTGTTTTAGTACCGAATCCATTAATTTCTTTCAATTGATCAATAGATTTAAAATTACCGTTTTGCTCACGATATTCAATGATAGCTTTAGTTTTAACCTTTCCTATTCCAGGCATACTGGTGAGCTCGCTTTCTGTTGCAGTATTTAAATTTACTGTTGCAGCATCAATATCTTTTTTTCTGAAAAATTTGTTGCGGTTTCACTTTTATTCAATTGATTCTGAGCTTGTAAATGAGGTTGCTCCCCTTTTTCAGGAATATATATCATTTTCTGATCTATTAATCGTTCTGATAAATTAATGTTCGTTAAATCTGCATGTTCTGAAACGATAGCTTTATCCAACAACTGTTTGACGCGATCATTATTTTTCATTTTATAAACATTTGGATATTTTACCGCACCTTTGATATCAACATAAACAAATGAATCTTTTGTAGGGTCATTGCTTGGTGTTTCAGTTTTATTCGATGAACGTTCATTTTTTTCATTTGGTTTGAGTTGGTTATGCTCTGATAATTCTATTGGTGCCATATCATTACTTTTTTTCATTTGTTCGTTATCACGGTTCATTAAAAATGATAAAGTTAAGGCTACAGTCACTATTATAAATAGCATAACACAGACTTTTATTGTAGAATTAAATTGACTAAATCTTTCTTTAAACAATTCCCATAATGATAACAAAAAATCACTCCTTTATAGTTTACACGCATAAAGGAGTGATTTTACTTTTTTATTTTTTAACAATGAAGAACAAGCGCTCTCCATCTTGATTATCATTCTGGTTTTCAAATTCAAAATCAACAAATGTCGTTATATGTTTAAAACCACATGATTCTAACATTTTAGTGTAAACTTCCTTTGAATAAGTCCTTTGGTAATGTGACTCATCAAATCTTTTATATAAGTTATCACTTTGTTTTATAAAAAATGTCATATCATGCCATACGCTTAATGGTTCTTCGCCACGAATAGCTTCCCAAGCTAAAAATACATTTTCTGTTTCATCAATATAACTTTGATTATTGAATAATGTATTCATCTTGTGTTCAGTATGGACATCAAACATAAATACACCCTCATTCGGCTCTAGATGATGATATACTTGCTGAAAAGTGGATAACACATCTCCATATTCTGTTAAATAATTTAAAGAATCACAAAAAATGGTTATTGCATCATATTGTTGGTTAAGGTCGAATTCTGTCATATCACCTTCTATCCAATTCACTTCACTGGATTTTTGCATTGCTATCGAAAGCATATCAACACTTAAATCCATACCTGTTATATTATCAAAGTCGTTTAATTTTGAGGTGAAACTACCTGTACCACAACCAATATCTAAGATAGTTGATTTGTTTTTAGCATAATAATTTACAATATCAAGCCATGATTCGTATGGCTGATCTAAAGTTAATTGATCATAGTAATAGCTCATTTCTTCGTATTGAGCCATTATTAATAAACTGCCTGTCCATAAGATTCTAATGGTGCATCACGATATAATTTCTCCAAGTTGTAATAATCACGTTCATCTTTATGGAATACGTGTACTACTACGTTGGCCAAGTCAATTAAAATCCATCTTGCTTCATTAAAGCCTTCCATTCGTTTTACTTCGATTTCCGCTTCATTTGCAGCATCTTTAACTGCACGTGCGATGGATTGAACTTGTCTTTCATTATTGCCGTGGCATACGATAAAATAGTCAGTCATATCGCTAATACCTTGAATATTTAAAGAAATAATATCTTCTGCTTTCTTATTCTCAGTTGCATTGACAGCTAAATTTAATAATTGATCTGATTTCATTTAATCATCCTTTACTCTTTTGTCACTATAATTGTAATAATTCAAGCAAGCAATCGTGGCATCATAAACGGTAATATCTTTCGTGATTAAATATAAAACAGTTCGCTTAGATATTTCATAAATGGTTTTATCTAAGCTACCTTGATTGTATGCTAAATCTCTAATTTCTTCAACGCCTGGGGTTTGACGACCAGGTTCAATATAATCTGCGATAAAAACTAATTTTTCTGTTTTAGTCATTTGAGCACGACCAGTTGTATGATTTTTAATGGCAAGTAACACTTCTTCATCGTTTACACCAAATTGTTGCTCCATTATAACAGCACAGACTGGACCGTGTAAGATTTCAGATCCGTAACTCAACAAGTTACTATCCAAATCATTTTGTCTAACAATCTGATACATAGATCCCAAATCATCGTACTTGCTATAATCATGTAAAATACCTGCGAGTTTTGCCTTATCTTTATCCCCATCATACTGTTCAGCTAATTTAACAGCAGTTTCTGCTACTCTTAGTGAATGATTATATCTTTTCTCAGGTAATTTGTCTTTAACTAGGGAGACAGCTTCATCAAATTTCATATAATCCTTCCTCTCTGATATATTTCTCTACACTTTGAGGCACCAGCGTTTGAATATTGTTATGTTGTTTTACCCTTTCCCTGATGAGTGTTGAACTTATATCTATGCGTGGAATATTAATTGCTATCATATTATTTGGAACTTCTTGCTTTGCTTTACCACGATTCACAATTACAAAGGTTACCATTGATTTCAAATTTTCAATCGCATACCATTTTTCTAATTGAATATATTGGTCCGTGCCTATAACAAAAAATAGTTTAGCATTTGGATGTTTTTCTAAAATATGTTTAATTGTAAAATAAGTGTAACTTTGTCCCTTGCGTTCGACTTCGTCTAAATAAACAGATCCAAACCCAAGTTCGTTAATTGCACAATGGATCATATCAATTCTATATTTCGCATCTAAGTAATCATCATGCGCTTTGAGTGGTGACATATAACTTGGAATAAAGTAAAACAAATCTGGTTTAATAACATGATTCACTTCGCTGGCAACAACCATGTGAGCTGTATGAATCGGGTTAAACTGCCCACCATATAAGACTATCTTTTTAGACATTATGGTAATTGAATTTGTTTATTATCTTGTGATTCTTTATACAAGACAATCATAGACCCGATTACTTGAACAATTTCACTATGAGTTGCATCGCTTAAAGTTTGCGCTAAATCATTTTTGTCTTCAAAGTTATTTTGTAGTACATGTATTTTTATTAATTCTCTATTTTCTAAAATATCATTTAATTGTTCTATCATATTTTCACCAACACCAGCTTTTCCGATTTGGAAAGTTGGGTCAACATTATGTGCTTTACTTCTCAAAAATCTCTTTTGTTTACCTGTTAACATAAAATGCTCCTTTTATAAATAATTTAAAACTGTGTGTTTCATAACTTGCACGTCCGGTTCTGTATCTGTCCAAATTTTAAAACTTTCTGCACCTTGATAAACAAACATGTCCAAGCCATTATAGATTGGGTTACCTTGGGCTTCAGCTTGTTCTAAGATCGGTGTTTTAAAAGGTACATACACAATGTCACTCACTAACGTATCAGACTCTAAATGCTTCAAACTAATTGGTATTTCTTGGTTTGTGTTCATTCCTGCCGGTGTCGTATTGATGATAATATCGAATTCGGATAATGCTAATTCAGCATCGGATAATCTAATTTTATTTACATTCAAATTCCATTGTTCAAATCTGTCCAGAGATCTGTTTGCAATAGTAAGTTTAGGTTGTACATATTTAGTTAATTCATTCGCAATGCCTTTACTAGCACCGCCTGCACCTAAAATTAAGATATAGGCATGTTTTAAATCAGGATACACGCGTTGCAAGCCTTTAACATAACCTATACCATCTGTATTATAACCAATCCATTTACCATCTTCTATCTTAACCGTATTCACGGCACCTACAGTTTCTGATTGTTCATCAATTTCATCTAAAAAAGGTATAATACGTTCCTTATGTGGAATTGTTACATTAAAACCAGAAAGTGCTTTATCTGAAATAATTTCTCTTATTAGATGAAATTTATCTTCAGGAATATTAATCGCTTCATATGTTGCATTATAATTTAAAGATTCAAAATTAGCATTATGCATCACTGGAGATAAAGAATGATCAATTGGATGGCCTATTACTGCATATTTCATATTTTACACACCTTAACCTTACATAATTGAATTTCTTAAAATAACATCAACATTTTTTGGCACGCGCACAATAACTTTTGCACCTGCGTCTATCGTGATAAAACCTAATCCAGAAATCATTACATCACGTTTTTCTTTACCAGTTTCTAACCTTACAGCTTTAACATTTCTCAAATCAAAATTTTCAGGATTATGAGGTGGTGTTAATACAGATCCTAATTGATTTCGCCATAATTCATTTGCTTTTTCTGTTTTTGTTCTATGAATATTTAAATCATTAGAAAAATAACAGACTAACGGTCTTTTCCCGCCACTTATATAGTCTATACGTGCAAGTCCACCGAAAAATAATGTTTGTCCTTCGTTAAGCTGATAAACACGTTGTTTAATTTCTATTCTAGGCATAATTGTTTTTAGTTCATGTTCAGATACTAAATGTGTCATTTGGTGCGCTTGAATAATTCCTGGTGTATCATACATAAACGTCGTTTCATCAAGTGGAATATCAATCATGTCCAAGGTTGTGCCAGGAAACCTTGAAGTTGTAACAACATCTTTTTCGCCTACACTGCGTTCTATTAATTTGTTAATTAAAGTTGATTTACCTACATTTGTAGTTCCTACAATATATACGTCTTCATCGTTTCTGATACTGTTAATAGAAGTTAATAGATTTTCAATACCTTCATTTTTGTCTGCAGAAATAAGCACAACATCTTCAGCGTCAAGTCCATATTTTTTAGCTGCTTTCTTCAACCATTCTTTTACACGACGTTTATTTATTTGTTTTGGCAAAAGATCTATTTTATTCGCTACAAGAATAATTTTTTTGTTGCCGACGATACGTTTAATTGCATTGATAAATGAACCCTCAAAATCAAATACATCCACAACATTTACTATTATTCCTTTTTTATCTGCCAAGCCATTGAGTAAATTTAAAAAGTCATCGCTATCTAAACCTACATCTTGTACTTCGTTATAATTTTTCAGTCTAAAACATCTTTTACACACAACGTCTTCACGAAATAAGTTATGTTCTGGAACATAACCTGGTGCATCAGAATCTTCAGACTGTAAAGGTGCACCACAACCTATACATTTCAATACATCCAATTCACTCAATCAATTTTCCTCCCATTTTATATATCCTTTTTTTCTAAAATGTTGTAATAATCTGCGTTCAATAAGACGATTAAATTTAGTAATCAAGCCATCCGTTTGTTTAACAGGTACTACCATAATAGTAAATAAACCTCGTCTGTTACCACCAAATACATCCGTTAACATTTGATCACCAATAACTACTATCTCTGATGGGTGTAAACTCATAGAATGCATTGCAGGATCAAACGCACGCCCTCTTGGTTTTCTTGCTTTAAAAATATAATCTACTTTTAAAGATTTAGAAAAGCTACCTACTCTTTTTTCATTATTATTAGAAACTATTGTAATCGTAATGCCTTTTTGTTTTGCTTCTTCAAACCAAGTTTTAACTGCTTCTGTAGGATAGGCAACATCCCATCCCACTAGTGTATTATCTAAATCAGTAATGATACCTTTTACGCCAGATTTTGCAAGCTTATCTATATCAATTTGAAAAATTGATTGCACATATTCATTTGGCATAAAGTATTTCTTTATTATACCCATTATTTCTATTCACCTTTTTTATATTTTTTTAATTAAATTTTCTACCATAGTACTAGAAGATTTTGCTGCTTTTGTTAAAAATTCATCAAATGTGATACCAGCGTCTCCATCTGCTAAATCTGATATTGCACGAGTGATAATAAATGGTAAATTGAATTGATAGCAAGTTTGTGCAATTGCAGTTGCTTCCATTTCTGCAGCCATCGCTTGAGGGAAATTTGTTTTAATTTTCATTCGTTGGTCTTTTGTACCAATAAAACTGTCACCACTTACAATCAAGCCTACCTTAGCAACTAGTTGTTGATTTGTAATTACTTGTGTCGCTTTGTCAATCAATGATTTATCTGCTACGAATTGTGCAGGCATTTGTGGGATTTGTCCTAATTGATAACCAAATGCTCTGGCATCAGCATCATGATAAGCAACCATATCGCTTACTACGATATCACCAACATTTAACGATTTATCCAATGCACCTGCAGAACCTGTATTAATAATTAAATCAGGTTTAAACTTTTCAATTAATAATGTTGTTGAAATGGCTACATTTACTTTACCAATGCCACTTTGAGTTAATACGATTGCTTTATCATTTATATAACCTTTATAAAAATATACATGTGCAATATTAATCTCTTCTAAATTCACAAGTTTATTTTTTAAGATTGCTACTTCCTCTTCCATAGCTCCAATAATACCGATCATTGTTATTCACCTCAATTTAAAATCCTAACCTTAGTTATTCTATCACATTTAAACTGATAGCTCGACGATTGAAGCATATTTATATCAAATTATTACTTCATTATTTATCGTAAGAAATTTATGTAAATTTTCGCATTATCAATTTGATTTAACATGTAAATACATTGCTATTATTTTAAAACGAAATGGCAATGCTTATTTAATGCAAGTATAAATATAAAACAAACCATTCTCTAAGTCCTTATTATAAGCATAAAGAACTAGAGAATGGTTACTTAATAACTATATTCGTATTGTTAACTACCTATTAATTGTGTCAATCCTTGCAGTGAATATATACCTGTAACAATTGTGACTAAAACAGCTAAAATACCAAACCAAAGCATCCATGTCGGATGATGATAGTCCCCTACGATTGATTTTCGTTTACTAGCAATAAGTATTGTCGTTAATATAATAGGTAAGATAAGTCCATTTAAAGCACCTGCAACGATTAATAATGTTACTGGTTTTCCTAAGAATAGAAAAACAAAAGTTGAAATGACTATAAATGAAATTACAATAATATTTGTTTTGTTATAGATCGATTTATGCAATGTTTTTAAGAAAGTTGCACTTGTATATGCTGATCCAATAACTGAAGACATTGCTGCAGCAAATAATACAACACCAAATATATTTCGACCAATTGGTCCTAATACATGCTCAAATACTGAAGCCGGTGGATTTGTATCATTTAAAGTTACGCCCGTAACGACTACACCAAGTACCGCTAAGAATAATAATGCTCTAAGCACACCTGTTGTTAATATTCCTGAAATAGCCGCTTTGTTTACAAATGGCAAATAATGTTTACCACGGATGCCAGAATCTAATATTCTATGTGCACCAGCAAATGTAATATAACCGCCAACTGTTCCACCTACTAATGTGATAATAGGTAAAACAAGTGCTAAAGGTTGTTCTGGCATCACAAGATGTTTAGCTGCGTCAGCATATGGCGGGTTAGCTTTAAACATTACAAATGCAACAACTACAATCATTAAAACACCTAAAAACATCGTGACAACATCCATAATTTTTTGACCACTTTTACTTACAAAAATAAGTATTGCTAATACTGCTGTAATAGCTGCACCAATCTTTACATCTAAGCCAAAAATTGCATTCAATCCTAATCCCGCACCTGCAATATTACCAATATTAAATGCGAGTCCACCTATTGCAATTAATATCGATATAAAAGTACCTAATCCTTTAAATATTTCATTAGCTACTTCTTGTCCACGTTTACCTGTGACGACCAACACTCTCCAAATATTAATTTGCGCTCCTATGTCAATCAATATTGATAATAAAATCGCAAAAGCAAAACTTGAAGTGAACTGCGCAGTAAATACTGCAGTCTGAGTTAAAAATGCAGGTCCAATTGCAGATGTAGCCATTAAGAATACAGAACCTAATAATAACCTTTTATGATTTTTTGTAAATTCAAAATCCTTCGATTCTGTTTTTAATTTTTCTCCCATGTGTTAGCCTCCCAGCTTAGATATAGAAACGCCTTCTTTCGATAATCTTTCTCTTATTTTTGTAACAAATTCTAGTGCATGTTCACCATCTCCATGAACACAAATTGTATCTGCTTGAATATCAATTTCTTTGTTGTTTTTCGTAATTACTTTTTGTGATTTAACCATTTTAACAACTTGTTCAATGGCTTCTTCTGTGTCAGTTATTAAGGCTTCACTTTCTTTTCTACTCACTAATTGACCATCATCTTCATAACGTCTATCTGCAAACACTTCTGAAGCCGTAGTTAAACCAACAGCTTGCGCTTCTGTAACAAGTAGTGTATTTGATAATCCAACATAAATTAATGATTCATCAAAATCATATACAGCTTGAGCAATCGCATGTGCGATTGCTTTATCACGTGCACCCATTTGATACAGTGCACCGTGTGGTTTTACGTGATTTATTTTAACTTGGTGAACGTTACAGAATCCACTTAATGCACCGAGCTGGTAAATGACGATATCATAAATTTCTTTCGGTGACAAGTCCATATTTCTACGGCCAAATCCTTGTAAATCTGGAAGACCAGGATGTGCGCCAATACCAATACCATTTGCTTTAGCTAATTCCACCGTTTGATACATAACATGTTGGTCACCAGCATGAAAACCACATGCAATGTTTGCTGACGTAATTAACGGAATAATTTGATCGTCTCCACCGAATGAATAATTTCCAAAAGCTTCGCCTAAATCACAGTTCAAATCAACTTTCATTATGCTTCCTCCTTAATTATTTGATGTCTATCTAAAAATTTAATATCTACATCTTTTGCATCACCATTGGCATATTGTGGATATGATAAAACTGCATATAGGAAATCAGCTGTGGTAGTAAAACCATCAATTACCATTTCATCCAATGTTACTTTTAATTTGTTTATTGCCGAAGCTCTATTAGGTGCTTTTACGATAACTTTCGCTACAAGAGAATCATAATTTGGCGATACCGTATAGCCATGATAAAGCAAACTATCGATACGTACGTTAAATCCTTGTGGCAAATGTAACGCTTTTACTTTACCTGGAGAAGGCTGAAATCCTTTCTGAGGATTTTCTGCGTTGATTCTCACTTCAATGACATGTCCATCAAACAGTACCTCATCTTGGTTGAATGGTAATGAACCATACTTCATTAAATACAGCTGAGCTTGAAGTAAATCACGATTCGCTCTCATTTCAGTTACTGTATGTTCAACTTGAATACGCGCATTCATTTCAATAAAGTAATAAGCATCTTCTGTCACTAAATATTCGATAGTACCTGCACTTCTATAATTAGATGCTCTAGCCACTTTTACAGCATCATTACACATAGATGCTCTCATATTTTCGGATAATGCAGCACATGGTGATTCTTCAATTAATTTTTGATTTTTTCTCTGAACTGAGCAATCACGCTCACCTAAGTGTATGTAATTATCTTTACCGTCTCCTAGTATTTGTACTTCCACGTGCTTAGCTACAGGTATAAATGCTTCCACATATACACGATCATCATTAAAATATTTTTGCCCTTCACTTTTTGCTTCTTTAAATGACTTTTCCAAGGCTTCTTCTGCTTTGACAATTCTTATACCTTTACCGCCACCACCACTGGCAGCTTTTAATACAAGTGGGTAACCAATGTCATGCGCAATTTCTTTAACTTCTTCAATTGTCTCTACTGCAGAAGTAGAACCAGGTATGATTGGTACATTCGCTTGATCAACTGTTTGTCGTGCTGTTATTTTATCACCCATCATTTCCATGGTTTGATCAGTTGGTCCTATAAAATAAATACCATTTTCTTCAACATTTTTAGCAAATGAAGTGCTTTCTGATAAAAAACCATACCCTGGATGAATTGCATTCGCACCACTTATTTTTGCAGCACTAATGATTCTGTCTTGGTTTAAATAGCTATCCAATGCATTGGCTTCTCCAATACATATCGCTTGATCAGCTAAACTTACATGTAGACTTGACTCATCCCCTAAAGCATAGATAGCCACAGTTTCAATATCCATTTCTCTACATGCACGAATAATTCTTACAGCAATTTCTCCTCTATTTGCAATTAAACAACGATACAATTCAAATACCCCCTTTAAACTTATTTCACAGTTATAATTGTTTGATCATATTCAACATTTGAACCGTGATTGACATGTATAGTGTCTACAACACCATCCACATCACTTTTTACTTCATTCATTACTTTCATTGCTTCTATGTAACCAATGGTATCTCCTTTTTTAATTTCATCACCTTCACGAATGAGTGGATTTGTTAATTCTTTTTCATCTTGTAAATAAAACGTACCAACCATAGGTGATTTGACAGCTTGATTTGATTGTTCTTCATTTGATATATCTTGCCCATTTAAACTTGATTCATTATTTGAAGCTAATTGTTGTTGCGCGGGCGATGCTGATGTATTATCTGTAAAATCAATCGTTATTTCATTTTCATAATCTTTATAATTAAATTTTTTAACCCCGTTATCTTTTACGATTTTAATTAATTGCTCTACTTTTTCAAAATTCATTATAATTCCCCTTTCAATAAATGATTAATGCGTATAGATGTATTTCTCAATTGTGTAACATCAAAAATAGGTTGTTCATAAATACTTTTAATTGTATTTTTAAATGCTTCTTCTTGTTGCTCTAATTTTTTAACTGCTTCATCGATTGTAGTCCATTCAAAACGAATCGTATCATTGGGTTGCATTTGAGCTAATTTATGTAAATCAGATGCACAAACAGTCGCTATTTTTGTATAGCCACCTACTGTTTGTTTATCATTTAATAAAATAATAGGATTACCATCATTTGGAACTTGTATACTGCCTAAGGCAACAGGTTCTGATATTATGTCTGCCGATGTGGTTGGTGAAATCGTTTCACCTTGTAATCGATAGCCCATGCGGTCTGACTTTTCTGATATTTTAAATTCATTGGCCACTAATTTTTGTTGCGCTTCTTGGCTAAAGTTTTCAATTTGAGGCCCCTCGATGATTTGAATAGTGTTTTCTTTAACCTCTGTGACATCAATAAGTAAACTCAAACCAAGATGACGTGTATACGAATGATTATTTTCACACTCTATTACATCACCAGATTTTAATGGTCGCCCTTTAAAACCACCAATTTGGCTTCGTGTATGAGTAGCATAGCTATTTGCAACTTTTTGAATTTTCAAAGGTTTACCAAATAATAAGTATCCTCTGGCCCCATTAATAACTTGACCAACTTTCAATACATCACCTTTTTTTACTGCTATTACAGTAGCTTCATCAATAGATATATCGTTAATGGTTGCGTTAAACTCAGCACCTATTAATACAAATGTATTATCTTCTAAGAATTCAATCGTTGGGCCAATAATAGTACATTCAATCGCTGGCCCTTCATTACCAATTAACGCTAGTCCAGTTCTATAAGCATATTGATCCAATACACCTGCAGTAGAAAATCCTTGGTCTTGATAACCGATTCTTCCTAAATCTTGAATCGTACTAAATAAACCTGGATTAATAATTTTAATACTCATATTGAATTTTCACCCATTTCTCAATATCAAATTCACCTTGTTGTGCTTCAACAATTTGTTCGAACGTTGATTCATCTATAGAATAGAATTTTATATAGTCTCCTGATTCGTATAAACACATAGGCGTTCTTAAAATATCAAATACCGTAATTGGTGTACGGCCGATGATTTGCCAACCTCCTGGAGATTGTTTTGGATATAAGCCTGTTTGATTATTCGCAATACCAACTGAACCTGCTGGAATACTTGTTCTTGGTTCTTCTCTTCTAGGAGTAGCTAGCTTTGAATTTAATCCACCTAAAAATGGAAAACCTGGCATAAACCCAAGCATATAAATTAAATATGTATTCTCTGTATGTAACTTAATTACTTCTTCTATTGATAATTGATTATGTGTAGCTACTTCTTGAATGTCCGGACCATAATTACCACCATAAAGTACTGGTAAACTAATGATTTTTACTTCACTTAAATTTTCATCAAAATCCAGTTTGTTTAATTGTTCTAGATTCAGTTCATTAACAACTTTCGCTAAACTTTGTTTAGTAATATCTATATGTAGCATTATTGCTCGATAAGAAGGTATAATTTCAATAATAGCTTCATGTTGCTGATCTTTAATATACTTTTCAACTTTTTGTACTTCCTTAAATGTCGAAGGATCAATTTGTTGTTCAAAGTAAATCATAATTGTCTCTTCGTTGATTAATTTATATTCCAACATTTTTCCCCCTTTGTAGTATATACATTAAACTATTTTTCAAACATTAATATGTGTACAACATTATAATTGTATCATTAACTGAGAGACTATGTTTAATTAAAAATAGTTATAATTGTTGATAATTAACTACTATTGTTAAATACAAATCAGCTCTAAATTATCTTAATATTTCAATAATTGTATCAATGATATAAATTTATCAAATAGTTGAAGATAAGTATATATTTTTATTTATAAAGTGTAAAATCCCCCTAACATTGGTTGTTAACGGGATTTTAATATTACTTGATATTTACAATTTTCACATTGATTTCAGCACCATTTGGTAGTGGCACACGAACCTCTTCGTTTAATTTTTTACCAATTAAACTTTTAGCCATTGGTGATTCATTTGAGATTTTACCATTAAATGCATCAGATTCAGCAGATCCAACAATTTGATATTCTTCTTCATCTTCACCCGGTAATTCTACAAAAGTTACAGTTTTCCCAATTTGTACTTGATTGTTGTCACCTGTATCTTCGATTATAAGTGCATTACGTAGCATATGCTCAATTCTTTGGATGTCTTGTTCGATGAATCCCTGTTCATCTTTAGCAGCATCATACTCAGAGTTCTCAGATAAATCTCCGAAAGAACGGGCTACTTTTATTTTTTCAACGACTTCTGGTCTCTTAACCGTCTTTAACTCTTCTAGTTCATTTTCTAGCTTTTCGAAACCTTCTTGTGTCATAGGGTATTGTTTTTGGTTTTCCATATTGTCATCTTCCTTTACTAAAATACTATTGTTTACTTACTAAAGTCTGAATTTTTGTCGTCATTATATCGATCGCAACTTTATTACTTCCACCTTCAGGAATGATAATATCTGCATATCTTTTTGTAGGTTCTATAAATTGATTATGCATTGGGCGAACTACATTTAGATATTGATTTATAACAGAATCCATTGTACGACCTCTTTCTTCTGTATCGCGAAGTAAGCGACGTAAGATTCGTAAATCTGCATCGGTATCAACATAAATTTTGACATCCATTAAATCTCTTAACGTTTTATTTTCAAGCGCAAATATGCCTTCTACGATAATAACATCTTTTGGTTTAAATGCAATCGTTTCATCGCTTCTAGTATGATTTGTATAATCATATGTTGGTACTTCAATCTGTTTACCATTTCTCAAATCGTTTAAATTTTCTATTAATAAGTCATTATCAAAAGCAAAAGGATGATCATAATTGGTCTCTAAACGTTCTTCGAAACTTAAATGCGATTGGTCCTTATAATAATAGTCTTGTGCTAATAATGCAACACTATGGCCTTCTAAATTTTTCATAATTTCGTTTGTGACTGATGTTTTACCTGAACCAGAACCACCAGCGATTCCAATAATAGTCGTACGTTTCATTATCCAATTTCCTTTCTCATCATGTTGTTGGTATAAATTGGATGATCAACTTTAATTTGCACAATTTGCAATGGGTGTCGTGCAGCATCAAGTTTGTTACCTTCTTCATCATAAATAGTGTCAACAACTTGTCTAAATGTATCAATTTCAGGACCAAAAAACTCTATTTCTTCCCCAGGCTCAAATTTATTACGCTGTTGAATCGTAGCGAGTTTGGTTTTTTCATCATAACCAAGAACTAATCCACAAAAATCATAAGCCGAGTTTTTTTTATTTTGTTGCCCAAACATTTGCTCTTCGTAACCAGGTGTGCCTTCAATAAATGCTGAAGCAGTGTCTCTATTAGCGCATTTTTCCACCTCAGTTAACCATTCTGGCTTAATTTTAAAATTATCAGGATCTTCTGCATAAGCATCGATGACTTTGCGATATACAGATACAACAGTTGCAATATAATGTATTGATTTCATGCGTCCTTCAACTTTAAGTGAATCCACACCAATATCCATCATTTTAGGGATTGACTCTATAAGTTTCAAATCTTTTGGACTCATTGCGAAAGGTGTCACTGCATTTTCTTCATAATATAAATCTAAATCACCGTCTTTATCAATTTCCAATAGGTCATAATCCCATCTACAGCTTTGACAACAACCACCTCTATTAGAATCTCGAGCTGTCATGTGATTACTTAATGTACATCTACCAGAATACGCAATACACATTGCACCATGAATAAATGATTCAATTTCAATATCTACTTTATCTTTCATTTTCTTCATTTCCATAGCACCTGTTTCACGTGCTAATACTACACGATCTAACCCTTCATTTTTCCAAAATTCTACAGCTTTATAATTTGAAAGTGATTGTTGTGTTGATAAATGAATTTCTAAATTCGGCGCTACGCGCTTACATGTTTCAATGATTAGTGGATCCGCAACAATAATACCAGTGGCACCGGCTGACTCTAAATTTTTTAAATATTCATCCAAACCCGCAATATTTTCATCATGTGCAATAATATTAGTTGTAACGTAAATTTTCGCCCCATATTGCTGTGCGAATGTCACACCTTCTTTGATTTCTTCCATCGTAAAATTATCCGTATTGGACCTTAAACCATACGCTTGTCCACCTAAAAATACAGCATCTGCACCATAATGTACTGCTATTTTGAGTTTTTCTAAATTACCTGCTGGGGCAAGTAGTTCAGGTTTTTTAATCTTATTATTAGTATTGCTTTCAACTTTTTCTAATAATTTCATTATTTAAACCTCCCTTAATATACTGTTTGCTTATACAAGAATCCTTCATCAAATGGACGATGTTCAGGCTGAATAGCTTCAATCGGATCTACGAGCATAAATTTTTCATCATCATAAGCTTCTGGATCTTCATTGAATAAATCAATTGCTTCTCTATATTGTTCTGTACAAACATTGATATATTCTTCGGTTTGTAATATACCGTCAATCTTGAATGCATCAATATTGGCTGCTAAAAGCTGTTCTAACTCTTCAATCAAACATATATCATTGGGCGACATAATATGCGTTCCATTGTAATCTTCAAAAACAGGATATTTGTTATCACGTTCTTCATCATATAATAACAACTCATTAGCTACTTTGTTTCGATGAATTTTCATTTGTCTTTCTTGGAAAGTAAAATAGTTACCTAATAACATGCGTTTTGATTGAAACATGCAAGTCATACCATGTACTTGTACTTCAATCTCTACATCTGCATGTTTCTTTATATTTAATATTTCATCTAAACTTAATTCTCTAGCTAGTTGCGCGCGTTGCGCCCCCTTTTCACCCCAATAGTTGCATTGGAAATAATTTGTGACTAATGCTTCTGCATCCCAATTTAATGGAATTGGGTTTTCTTGTTCATTTACATACATAACTACCGCTGGATCACCAAATATAATGCGGTCAACTTTTACTTCGTGTAAAAAATCTATATATGATTTTAGTGCATTTAAATGATAATTGTGAAATATACCATTTACTGCCACATAGGCTTTTTTACCATGTTTATGTATTAATTCCACTGCTTCTATCAACGCTTCTCTGTTGAATTCTCCTGCTAATCTTAAGCCGAATTTTTGCTCGCCAATTACAAAAGCATCTGCACCTTTTTCAATTAATGTCTCAATATGTTTAACAGATTTTGGCGTTACTAATAATTCTGTCATTTTGATTCTCCTTTAATCGAAATAGCTAGACCATCATCCATATTAAGGAAATTAGTTCTGAAATGAGGTTGAGCCATCAGCCATTCATTATATTCTTGTACTTTTTTTACCATTTGTCTAACATTTCTACTTCTCACTACGGAAATATCAGAAACAAAACCATGATACAAAACGTTATCTGTAACTACTATTCCACCTTCTTTGAGTAAAGGCGCATACAAAGTAAAAAACTTTTTTGATTGTGCTTTCGCAGCATCGATAAATATCATATCAAATGATTGATGTTGTATGTTTTCGAAAGCTTCTAAGGCATCTTTTTCAATTAACTCAATTTGAGTTTCATATCCAAATTTCGTAAAATTTTCTTTGGCTTTTAATTGCATGTCATCATCACGCTCGATAGTAACCACTTTTATTTCCTTAGAAACAGAAGCAAATTGCATACTACTATAACCAATTGCTGTGCCTATTTCCAAAATACGATTGGGTTTATGTATTCTAATCAGTTGCTTAATCATATCTAAAGTTAGCCTATCCACAATTGGAACATGATGTTCCACAGCATATGGTCTAAGTTGTTCAATAGCGATATCATTCTCTTTGTGCAATTCTAATAAATATGATTGATTATTATCCATTTCAAAACTTCCTTCAATGTAAATATTTCAAAGTGTTTTTGACAAATAAAATAAATCAGCCAATGATAATGACTGATTGTATTTCAATTAATAACAACAGCTATATGTTCTTATATTACGAACCACTTTTATATAATTCTTTGAAATTATCTCATAAATTTAATTTTAACTTTATATATTTTACCACAAAGCCATTTATATTATAAGTGTAAATTGTGATAACTAACTTGTTTATGTAGCTATAATGAATATTACATCAATTTCACATATTAAATGTGTATAAGAAACTAATACAGAAGGCTCTTGGATTAAATAGTGTAGTCATTTGCGTTGGCTTTTGGAGTAAAATAACACTAGTCTAAGATTTCAGGTTGAGTTAGTACCCGACATAATGAATACAAAAAAACTGCCAACAAAGTTAGAAACTTGTCGACAGTATGAACTGAAATTTTTAAATTCAGTTTAATAACATGATATTTATACTCGATGACCAGATTTTTTACAAATTAGCTTTTGTAAAATTATTGGTAAAAAAACAGTGTCACCTAAGACAAAGTGTAAACAATAGCGAATCGATTTGTAATTCAGATTCACACTTTATATATCAATGTATATTTTTAGTGTAGTCCAAATATTATTCATGGTTATGATCATGGTCGTCCATTTCAGTGTTAACGACTTCTTCAATCATATCCCATTCTTCATCAGTTTCAACTGGTAAGAATTTTCCGCCTTCACCATCTTCGTCGGGTTCATTAATCATTGGTACTAATTCGATTAAATCGTCATCATCTGATTCTGCACCTTCTTCAGCAAGAATCACATATTCTTTTTTAAATTCAGGATGGAAAAATTCTAATACTTTTCGATAAAGCACTTCGTTTCCATCTTCATCATATAAAGTTAATAATTCCTCTTGGTTGTTAATTTCAAATTCAGATTCATGGTTGTGTTCAGTCATTATAAAACGCTCCTTTTTATTGTATAGAATCTAAATAGCCTTGTAATATAAATACTGCAGCCATTTTATCTATTACTTTTTTTCGTTTTTGTCTAGAAACATCTGCTTCAAGTAAAGAACGTTCTGCAGCCATGGTACTTAAACGCTCATCCCACATGATTATCTCTACAGATGGCAATGCTTCCTGCAGTTGCTCCTTGTATTGTAACGAAGCTTCGCCTCGAAATCCAATAGAATTATTCATATTCTTTGGCAAACCTATGACAACCGTACCAACTTTTTCTTTCTCTATGATCGTTACTAGTCTGTCTATACCTAGTTCATTCTTATCTTCGTTTATATGGAGTGTATCTAATCCCTGGGCTGTCCAACCCATGAGATCACTTATAGCAATGCCAACAGTTTTACTTCCTACATCTAAACCTAAAATTTTATGTTTTAGCATTAATTACTTTGAGTTCTCTTGTAAATAATTTGAAACTAATTCTTCCATGATATCGTCGCGATCAATACGACGAATTTGGTTTCTAGCTTCATTATTACGTGGAATATACGCAGGATCACCTGATAATAAATAACCGACAATTTGATTTACAGGGTTATAGCCACGTTCATTCAGTGTGTTATAGACATTTTGAAGTACTGTTTTGACATCTTCTTTTGGAATTTCGTCATAATTAAATTTCATTGTTTTATCAAAGTTTTCCATTTTGTAACACTCCTTCATATCGACTAAAAAGTACTTATTGTTAATTCTACATTACAAAACGTAGAACTTATAGAGATTTAATGTAATCTTTAATGAAACGTAATGATTCTGTTATGTTTTCAGGTTGAGTGCCCCCACCTTGAGCCATATCTGGGCGGCCGCCACCTTTACCACCTACAATAGGTGCCATGTTTTTAATAATGTCACCAGCTTTTACACTGTCTGTTAATTCTTTTGGAACTGTAGCTACTAAAGATACTTTGCCATCTATGTTACTGATTAAAATTATAATAGCATCTTGCAACTTAGATTTAAAGTCATCCATTGTCTCACGAATCGCTTTTGCGTTTGCGACTTCAACTTCAGTTGCAAGTACTTTAAATCCATTAATATCTTCTACCTGATTTGTAATATCACCCATTTTCAATGTAGTGATTTCTTTATTTCTTTGTTCAAGTTGCTTAGATAATTCTTTTTCATCCACTTGCATTTGGATAACCTTGTCTAAAACTTGATCATCTGATTTCACTTTAACTTGTGCTTTCACCGCATTAAATTGTTCTTGTATTGTTTCTAAATATAAAAATGCTGATTTTCCAGTAAATGCTTCTATACGTCTCACACCAGCACCTGTACCTGATTCGCTCACTATTTTAAACAAACCTATTTCAGAAGTATTATTAACATGGATACCTCCACATAATTCAATGGAGAATGGTGCCATATTGACAACTCGAACGACGTCGCCATATTTTTCACCAAATAATGCCATCGCACCTAATTTTTTAGCTTCAGCAATAGGCATTTCTTGTATATTCACATCTATACTATTCCAAATTTCTTCATTAACTCTTCGCTCAACGTGATCTATTTCATCTTGAGTCAAAGGTCCGAAATGCGTGAAATCAAATCTTAATCTCTCCGCTTCAACAAGTGAACCTGCTTGATTAACATGATCTCCAAGTACTTCTTTTAATGCTGCATGTAATAAATGTGTTGCGCTGTGGTTCTTTTTAATATCTCTTCGTTCAACATGGTTTACACTAGCAAGCGCTTCGTCATTCTTTTTAACAGTTCCAAATTGTATTTCACCTTTGTGTAAATTTTGTCCATTAGGTGCTTTGGTTACTTCAGTAACTTTGATTTCGAACTGTTCATTACTTATTGTACCTTCATCTGCTACTTGTCCACCACTCACTGCATAAAATGGCGTTTCTTTTAAAATAAAATAAATGATTTCTCCAGCTTCGGCTTCGTTTACAAAATTTCCATTATAAATGATATCAGTAATAAACGTTTTTTGATCCATGACGTCATAACCTACAAATTGACTCTCTGTTGTTATTTTTTTCAATATGTCACTTTGTACTTGCATAGATTGAGAGTTTTGACGAGCTTGTCTAGCTCTATCACGTTGTTTTTGCATTTCATCTTCAAAAGTATTCATATCAACAGAAAGGTTTTCTTGTGTTGCAATTTCTTCAGTAAGTTCGACTGGAAAACCATATGTGTCATATAATTTAAATGCATCCTTACCACTGATTTCATTTGTCGTTGATTTTGCTTTTGCAATTAAATTATTTAATATCGCTAAACCTTCTTCCAGTGTTTCATGGAAACGTTCTTCTTCCGATTTGATCACGCGTTTGATGAAATCAGCTTTTTCTTTAACGTTCGGATAATAAGGTTCCATTATATCTGCAACGATATCAACCAATTTATACATAAATGGTTCATTAATATCTAATGATTGACTAAACCTTACAGCACGACGTAAAAGTCTACGCAATACATATCCTCGTCCTTCATTTGCTGGTAATGCACCATCAGCGATTGCAAATGAAATTGTGCGTATATGGTCAGAAATGACTTTAAATGCTACAACATAAGTATCTTTTTCAAGATACTTTTTACCTGAAACTTTTTCTACTTCATTAATGATTGGCATAAACAAATCAGTTTCGTAGTTTGTACGAACATTTTGCGCTATAGATGCCATTCTTTCAAGCCCCATACCAGTATCAATATTTTTATTTGGTAATGGTGTGTACGTATGATCTTTATTATGGTTAAATTCACTAAATACTAAATTCCAAACCTCTAAAAATCTTTCATTCTCACCACCTGGATACATTTCTTCTGCAGGATCATCTTGTCCAAATTGATCACCGCGGTCATAGAATATCTCAGTATTAGGGCCAGAAGGTCCTTCACCAATATCCCAGAAATTTCCTTCTATACGAATAATTCTACTCTCTTCTAAACCTATGTCTTCATTCCATATTTTATAGGCTTCTCTGTCCTCAGGATGTATCGTTACATACAATCGTTTTGGATCCATAGCCATCCATTTTTCATTCGTTAAAAATGCCCAAGCAAATTCAATAGCCTCTTTTTTAAAATAATCACCAATTGAAAAATTACCTAACATTTCAAAAAAGGTATGATGTCTAGCTGTAAAGCCAACATTCTCAATGTCATTAGTTCTTATAGCTTTTTGAGAATTAACAATACGAGGCTTTTTAGGTGTTTCTCGGCCATCAAAATATTTTTTTAATGTCGCAACACCAGAGTTAATCCATAGTAAAGAATCATCATCTATAGGTACTAATGGTGCAGAAGGTTCAACCATATGTCCTTGTTCAACAAAGTAATCAATAAAATTCTGTCTAATTTCACTTGCTTTTAAGTTTTTCATACTTAAAATTCCTCCATCTCAACTCAAGTTATATCAGTTATTTGATAAAAAAGAAAATAAAAAACGTCCATCCTATCAAAAGGGACGAACGTTTCGCGGTACCACCCTAGTTATAAGCATTAATAATGATTACTAATTTCGCTTATCACTTTAAATAAGTATATTTATTATTTAACATAAAGTAGCTTTCAACTATGCTACCTGTACTTTTCACCAACCAGTACATCTCTTGTCGACTACCATAGTTTACTCATCTTTATGCACAATCAATTATATTGTATTTACTTTAACCTACGTTGTCAATGTTCAACAAAATCATATGGTGAAATATCTCCCATATTAATCATAGGATTAATTTTATATATATTTTCTTCTGTTAAAACAGTCGTCGAATCAAATGTATCATCAACTTCATCTTCATCATTTCGATCATCATTATTAAAATACGTTTTTAAGAACGTACAAAGCTGTGTCATTCTCACTTGACCATTTGTATTTAAACCGATTTCGAAAGCTTGTGGGTCCCCCAGAAACACCAGTGATTGCTTAGCTCTTGTTAGTCCAGTATATAATATTTGTTTTTGCAGCATTCTAAAATATTGCTTAACCATAGGCATAATAACGATTGGAAATTCGGAACCTTGTGATTTGTGAATAGACGTACAATATGCATGTGTTAGTTCCAATAAATCTTGCCTTACAAAAGTAATTTCATTTCCGTCAAAATCAACGACAATCACATCTTTATTTAAGGCATTTTCTTTTGCCCAAAATATACCAACAACCACTCCAATATCACCATTAAATATATTATCACTTGGTCTATTTACTAGTTGTAGTACTTTATCTCCTTTTCTAAAGACAACATCCCCGAATTCAACTTCACGTGTTTCTTTCTCTTTAGGGTTTAAAATTGTTTGCAATACAGCATTTAATTTTTTTATACCCGCTGAACCTTTATACATCGGAGCTAATACTTGTATATCACTCATATCATAACCTTTATTTACAGCGCTTGAAACCACCTTTTCAACTACTGAAGGTATTTGATCTGTTGAACAGTTGATAAAGTTACGATCGTGAAATCTTTGTGTAATATCGATAGGTTCACCCAATTTCATTCTATGTGCTAATTCTATGATACTAGATCCATCTTGTTGTCGGTAAACTTCAGTTAGATTCACTCTGGGGATTACTTTAGAATCAATGAGATCTTTAAAAACCTGACCTGGGCCTACAGAAGGCAATTGGTCTTCATCACCTACTAATATGACTTGAGCATCTATTGGGACGGCACTAAGGAATTGATGAAATAACCAAGTGTCGACCATTGACATTTCATCTATAATAATTAATTTCGCTGAAATCTCATTATCTAAAATATCCTCTGGTTGTGTGTCTTGGTTCCAACCTATTAACCGATGTATCGTCATAGCTTCCAAGCCCGTAGATTCTGCCAATCGTTTTGAAGCTCTACCTGTCGGGGCTGCTAATACAACTGGATAGTCATCATTTTGATAATCATCATAATCTAAAGATAAACCATGTATTTCTGCATATAATTCAACAATACCTTTAATCACAGTTGTCTTTCCTGTTCCTGGTCCGCCAGTTAACAGCATAATTTTAGTATTGATTGCAGTTTGTAACGCATCTCTTTGAGAATTTGCATATGTAACCTGATTACGTTGTTCTATTTCACCAATTTCTAATTGTAATTCAGATTGTTCTATTTCTTTTAATTTATTCGTATATGTGTAATTACGATATAAGTTTTGAACACTTTTAAGTTCCGAATAATATAAACTAGGAATTGCTATTTCACTTTCTTGTTTTACTAATTTAGTATCTTCAACAAGGACTTGAATCATATTTTCTAACTGTTGATGTTCAATCACTTCATTAGGTGGTTGCGACAACATTTCTTGTGTCATTTCTAATACAGTTTGTGTCGGCAAGTATGTGTGACCTTGCTTAATGCATTCTTCTTCTAATACATACAATAAACCAGCTTTTAAACGCTCATCATCGTTATACTGAATACCCACATTTCGTGCTAAAGTATCTGCTTTGTTAAAGCCGATACCTTTCACATCGTAAACCAATTGATAGGGTTTGTTTTCTACAATATTGAGTGTATCGCCTAAATAAACTTGATAGATTGCCATCGCGAGTTTAGGCCCAAACCCTAAATCATGTAATCGAATAATGATTTGCTCTGTTTCTTGATTACTCGCAATTTGTTCAGCGATTTGCTTTTGCTTTTTCTTTGGCAAACTAGGTACCTTTTCTAAAATAGATGAGTCATTTAAAATATCTGAAATTGCATTTTCTCCAAGTGTGTTTACAATATTTTGAGCTGTTTTTTTACCTATGCCTTTAAATAAATCACTAGATAAGTAGCTAATTATAGCTTCTTTTGTTTGAGGTAACTCTTTTTCAAACGTTTCAGCCTTTAACTGTTTACCATATTTAGGATGTGAAACGACTTGTCCTTTAAAAGTATAAACATCGCCTTCAGCAATTTCTGGAAAAAACCCTACAACTGTAGGCATAGAATCAAATTCTTCATTAGATTCTATCGTATCTACTTTTAAAACAGTATAAAAATTGTCTTTGTTTTGAAACAAGATAGCATCTACAGTACCTTTAATCATTGAATTATTAAATAATGTAGGGTTATCCATGTAATTACTCCTCCTCTGCAATTGATTTAAACGTTTTGATGGCATGTTGACTCATCAAATGTTCTGGGTTGATAGAAACTGCACGTTCAAAATATTCTATGGCGCTTTCAGTATCTTCAGTTAACATATAGGTTGCTAAACCTAAGTTATATAAAGCATCCGTATGGGCTTCATCTAATGTGAGTACATACTTTAATTGTGAAACGGCTTGTTCATACATTTCTAAGTGGCACAACACTAGTCCATACTGAAATTGTACTTCTACATCATTGCGATTATCCTTTTCAGCGGCAGTCATTAAAAAGGGAAGTGCTTCTGTAAAAGCTTCTAACTGGTTAAAAGACATACCAATCATGTAATTTGTATCTATTTCGTCCACTTTATATTGCAAGGCTTGTTGATATAATTTAACCGCTTCTTTATAACGTCCCTCATTGTAATAGACATTAGCTAAATTGTAATAAACAGCACCATTTTCTGGGTCGATGGTTAGTGCTTTCTGGAAAAATTTTTCTGCTTTATCTATTTCACCCGCTTCAGCTATTAAAATACCTGCATTGATATAGTTTTCGACTTCATTCGGGTTTGCTTCTATATTTTCAAATAGTGCTGCTAAAGCTTGCTCAAAATTACCTTGTTTTATCAGCGTATAAATTTGTTCTTGATTCATGCTATCCCTCTCTCTCAACGTCTTATTATAACATTTAAGAATGAAAAAACAGTAAAAAAGGAGTAAGTGACAAATCAAAAATTTAAATTTGATATTGTACGCTTACTCCTCAAAACATGTTCATCTATAAAACTTTATATTTAATTAACAATAAATCATTGTTATTTACTATTTGCCAAGATAATTAATTTATTTGTTTAAACAACATAACTTAATTGACCTGATGTTTTGTATACATCATCTATAGTAGCGCCACCTAGACATACATCACCATCATATAAAACAACTGATTGACCTGGAGTAATTGCGCGTACAGGTTCATCAAATGTTACGCGAATCGCATCATCATTTTCTCTTTGAACAAAAACTTTTGTATCTTTTTGACGATATCTAAATTTTGCTGTACATTTAAAGCCATTTTCTAGATCAACAGGGTTAACAAATGAAATATCTGAAGCAATCAAATAATCACTATAAAGGGCTTCATGATGAAAACCTTGTTCTACATATAAGACATTTTCATTTAAATTTTTGCCTACAACAAACCAAGGATCACCATCTCCACCAATACCTAAACCGTGACGTTGTCCTATTGTATAGTACATTAATCCTGTGTGTGTGCCTATTTTTTTACCATCTAATGTTTGCATTTCACCAGACTGTGCAGGTAAATATTGAGATAAAAATGTTTTGAAATTACGTTCACCAATAAAACAAATACCAGTAGAATCTTTTTTCTTAGCGGTAGCTAAATCTTGTGCTTCAGCAATTCTACGAACTTCTTTTTTATCAATATCACCTATCGGGAACATTACTTTTGATAATTGAGATTGTGATAATTGATTTAAGAAATAAGTTTGATCTTTATTATTGTCAACACCGCGCAACATTTCAACATGTCCATCTTCATGGCGACGTACACGTGCATAATGACCTGTAGCTACATAATCTGCACCTAACTTAAGTGCATGTTCTAAAAATGCTTTGAATTTAATTTCCTTATTACACATCACATCGGGGTTTGGTGTGCGTCCTTTTTTATATTCATCTAAAAAATAAGTAAACACTTTATCCCAATATTCTTTTTCAAAATTAACTGCATAATATGGTATACCAATTTGATTACATACAGCTATGACATCGTTATAATCTTCCGTAGCTGTACACACACCGTTTTCATCCGTGTCATCCCAGTTCTTCATAAAAATACCAATAACATCATAACCTTGTTCTTTTAATAAATGTGCTGTAACGGAACTATCTACGCCACCTGACATGCCAACAACAACACGTGTATCTTTATTTGACAACTAAACTTCCTCCTTGAATTTATGATAAATTTTGTGAATTTCAGTAACTAAATATTTTATTTCTTGTTCGGTCGTTTGTTCATTAAAGCTAAATCGTACAGAATGATTTGCTCTTGTATCATCACCATACATTGCCAATAAAACATGTGAAGGCGATGTGGAACCTGCAGTACATGCTGAACCAGAAGCTACATATATATTGGCTAAATCTAGCAAGGTTAACATGGTTTCTACATCAATAAATGGAAAATACAAATTAACGATGTGACCTGTAGTGTCTGTCATTGAGCCGTTTAACTCAAAAGGAACTGATCGTTCTTGTAATGAAACAAGAAATTGATTTTTCAAATTCATCAAATGGACATTGTTTTCATCTCTATACTGATTTGCTAGTTTTAAAGCTTCAGACAACCCTACAATTTGGGGAACATTTTCTGTACCTGCTCTTCTTTTCACTTCTTGTCCTCCACCTAATTGTGGAAACTTGACGGTTGTACCTGTTTTTATTAGTAAAACTCCGATACCTTTTGGCCCGCCAAATTTATGTGCTGTAATACTCATTGCATCGATATCAAATTCATGAAAATCTATGTCTAAGTGGCCGATTGCTTGTACCGCATCTACATGAAATATGGCATTTGAATGACTTACAATTTCATCAATATCATACATTGGTTGTACTGTACCAATTTCATTATTAACAAACATGATTGAAACGAGTATCGTCTCATCAGTTAATGCACTTTTTAATTGTTCTAACGATATCAAGCCTTCCACATCTACATCAAGGTATGTTACATCAAAACCTTCTTTTTCTAATTGTTCAAAAACATGGAGTACTGAATGATGTTCTATTTTAGTTGTAATAATATGCTTGCCTTTATCTTGATTTGCATACGCAATACCTTTAATCGCTGTATTATTAGATTCTGTTGCTCCACTTGTAAAGATTACTTCACTCGGCTTAGCATTGAGTTGCTTTGCTACGAAACGACGAGACTCATCTAAATATTTACGTGCATCTCTACCTATACTATGAATAGAGGACGGATTACCGTAATGCGTTGTATAGACTTCCATCATTTTATCTATTACTTGCTGTTTAACTGGCGTTGTAGCAGCGTAATCTGCATATACTTCCATGTTTGACACTCCTTACAAATTTATCAATGTTCCAATGATAGCACCATCTATTTAAATTTTCTAGTTGTCTGTTTCAAAATGTCCATTTTCATCTATCATTTCATATTCATCTAACAATGCTAATGTTTCGTCTACATTTGATTTTGTCATATGATTTAACGTTAAGTTGTATAATTTTTTATCTTTGATTTCCCAGTGTGTCGCTTTAAATCTAGATTGAAAATACGCATCATGTGTTACAACTAATACTTGACCGTTAAAACTTTTTATCATATTTAAAATTAAGTCCTGAGTTGAAATATCAAAGTAATTAGTTGGCTCATCTAAAATTAATAAATTGGCGCCAGAGAAATACAGTAGTACAAATTGAAATCTACTTTTCTCGCCCATAGATAATTGACCAATTGGTTCATTAATTTTTTCTTCATTAAAACCAAATGAAGCTAAAATAGTTTGTGCCTCACTTCGTAATATTTTATTTGTAGTTAATAGCATGGAAAGTGGAGATTCTGCTTCATTTAAGTTTTTGTTTGTCTGATCAAAATATCCAATTTTTAGTGAAGGCGTGATTTTTATATTTCCTTGATTTGGAAGTATCTTTTGTCTGATCATTGCAATTAAAAGTGATTTACCACTCCCATTTAGCCCAGTAATTAAAATATTTTCTTTTTGTTTCATTTCAAAATGAGCATGTTCAAATATATGATGTTCATTTATAGCAACATTGAAGTCTTCAAAATGAATTAAAAAGCGTTTGCGTAAACGATCTTGATGATTAAAGTGATAATGTTTTTGTTCATTATCTGGCTGATTTATCGTCTTCTCATTTAATTTTTCGGTCATTTGTTTTTCTTTTACTTTAGCCTTTTGAGCTAACTTACTGAGCTTCTTCTGCTCAATAGGGCTACGGACACTTGCTTTTTGTTGTGCTGAATGATGCCATGTTTGGATTCGTTGTATCGTGCGATTAAGTTCTGCTATTTCTTTTTGTTGCTTTTCGTACATATTTTGTTGTGTTTGTAACGTTAAATCTTTAATTTCACGGTACTTGGAATAATTACCATGATATTTATTCGTTTTTTCAGATGTTACTTCAATGACATGCGTCGCTGTTTGATCGATAAAATCACGCTGGTGTGATACATAAACAATCGTACGTTTTGATTTTTGAATTTTTCTAATCAGTTGTTCCAACATTTCTATATCTAAATGATTCGTGGGTTCATCCAGTAAGATCAATGGTTTGTTTGACATGAATGCTTTTAATAATGCCAGTCGTGTTTGTTGACCACCACTTAAATCTTGAATTTGTTTTTCTAAATCTTTTTCTGTTAAATTCATTTGATTCGCTTGCGTAATAATACTTTGTTCGAATTCGTAACCATTTAATGCACTATAATTAGCAATATACTTATAATTACTTTTAATCTTCTGTTTTATCTGCAGCAATTCAGGATTTATAGCCATTACATAGTCTATTCCTGTTAAGTGTTCATAAACAGACATATTTTGATGCATTAAATAAGCTTCATCTTGATATTTCATCTTTATTGCTTCTAACAATGTTGTTTTCCCTACGCCATTGTTACCAATCACTGCAACATGTTCGCCCTTATCAATTTGAATTTCTACAGAGTTAATTAATTTTTTACCAAATTTTTCAAATGGCTTTTGAACATAATAAAAAGACATACCAATTCCCTCTTTCTCAAGAGATACGATATGCCTTAACCATCCGAACATTATATATGTTAGGTATTTTCCTGATCACTTTTTATTAAGACATAATCGTATCCCATATATTACTTTTTGATTAAATAAACTGTTTTGATTGTTCTTATGAGATATATCCATTGTCTTAATAAGACCACCTAACTTTTTTTAATTTCATACAGTATAACAGTGAGCAATTTCTTACGCAAGTTTTATTTAGACTGTTATACTGCAATATATTAATATATTTAAGGAGGACATCGTGTAATGAACGATTTAAAATTATCTGCGCTTAATCTCGTTCCTATTAGAGAAGGTCAAACCGATCAAGATGCAATTAGCGATATGGTTAAATTAGCACAAAATTTAGAAGAACTGGATTATGAGAGATATTGGATTGCAGAACATCATAACGCACCTAACCTTGTCAGTTCAGCCACTGCGTTATTAATACAACATACATTAGAACATACTGCTAAAATAAGAGTAGGTTCTGGTGGTATCATGTTACCTAATCATGCTCCACTTGTTGTTGCAGAACAATTTGGGACAATGGAAACTGTATTTCCAAATCGCGTTGATTTAGGTCTAGGTCGGGCGCCAGGTACTGATATGATGACAGCGAGTGCCTTACGTAGAGATCAACACAATGGTGTTTATGAATTTCCTGAAGAAGTAGAACAACTTGCGACTTATTTCGGACCGGGTAATCAACAAACTTATGTCCGTGCATATCCAGCAGTTGGTAAAAACGTTCCTCTTTATATATTGGGTTCTTCAACTGATTCAGCACACTTAGCTGCACGCAAAGGATTACCTTATGTCTTTGCTGGGCATTTTGCACCACAACAAATGAAAGAAGCAATTGAAATTTATAAAGAACTTTTTGAACCCTCGGACGTGTTGAGCAAACCATATGTGATTGTTTGTTTAAATGCAATCGTTGCTGATACAGATGCTCAAGCAGAATATCTGGCAACGACACAGGCTCAAGTTATGGTAAGTATAACTCGAGGAAGAATGCAACCTGTACAACCACCTACTGACGACTTAAGAGGACTACTCACCCCTACTGAGTATGAAATAGCAAAACAACGTATGCAAAGTTCACTTGTTGGTTCTGAAGATACCGTCAAACAAAAATTACAATCATTTATAGATGAATATGGTGAAATAGATGAATTGATGGCTATTAGTTACATTTATGATCAGGAAGCACAACTCGAATCATATCGTAAGCTTAAAAATATGATTACAACGCTAAATTAAATATAAAAAAAGCCGAGTTCTTATGTAAGAAACTCGGCCTCTTTATATTTAAGCGAAAAAGCTTAAACTTTTAAGACAATTTTATTTTTTATCGTCTTTTTTATCATCTTTTTTATCGTCACTGCCACCAGTGAAATTATCGATTTGTTCAGATGCTTGTTTTGCTTTTTCGTTATCAGTATCTTTTAATTTGTCAGAAACGTTTTTTGCAGTTTCTTTTGCTTTATTTAAGAAATCAGCCATAATAAAACCACCTTTTTAGTATTAGTTAACGATTATTATTTTTTAAATTTATCGATAACTTCATTTGCTTTATCTTTTGCATTTTCTACTACTTCTTTGGCTTTACCAGAATTTTTATCTTCTTTGCCTTCTTTTTCTAATTCTTTATTGTCGGCTACGTTACCAACTGTTTCTTTAACGTTTCCTTTTGCTTGTTCGAATTTATTTTCATCAGCCATAAATAATACCTCCTTAGCAATGTATTAATTAAATACCACAATACTTAAGTCATAAACATTTAAAACAAACTTTTTTAAATATTTTCAATTAATGTCAAAAAATGTTTAATTAACAATGTTATTCACATCTTAAATATAGAACATATATCCATCTAAATTATTCGTTTCATTATAATCTGCTAGGTATTTCAATGTTGTATTATCTAATACTTCTCTTACTGCATCTCTCATTCTAATCCAAAGTTGTTTCTGTGCAGGAGGTTCAGAATCAATACTTTCTACGAATGTAATTGGTCCTTCTAACAAACGAATAATGTCACCAGCCGTAATTTCTTCAGCTGAAACTCTCAATTGGTAACCACCTTTTGCACCACGAACACTTCGAATTAAACCTGCATTTCTTAATGGACCCACTAGTTGTTCTAGATAAAGATCACTTAAATTATTTTCTTCAGCTATAGATTTTAACGAAACACATCCTTGCCCTTGTTTTTTGGCTAAGGATATCATTAGTGTTAAGCCATATCTACCTTTTGTTGATATTTTCATTATATAACCTCACTTAATTCGAATACTATATATTAACATTCTATCATTTTTTACGTTAAGATAATATTAGAAAGGTGTGAAAGATTGTGACGAACGAACCACTCGCTTCAAGAATGCGACCAAATAATATTGATGAGATCATTTCACAGGATCATTTAGTTGGTGACAAAGGTATTATACGCAGAATGGTCAATACCAAACGATTATCGTCCATGATTTTTTATGGTCCCCCTGGAATTGGCAAAACGAGTATTGCTAAAGCTATTTCAGGCAGTACCCAATTTAAATTCCGCCAACTAAATGCTGTAACTAATACAAAAAAAGATATGCAACTCATAGTTGAAGAAGCAAAAATGTCTGGACAAGTCATTCTATTACTAGATGAGATTCATCGTTTAGATAAAGCGAAGCAAGATTTTTTATTGCCACATCTTGAAAATGGAAAAATTGTATTAATTGGTGCTACAACTTCAAATCCATATCATGCAATTAATCCTGCTATTCGATCAAGAGCACAAATCTTTGAGCTATACCCATTAGATGAAAACGACATAAAAGTTTCTTTAGAGAGAGCTCTAACCGATGAATCACGCGGTCTAGCTTCATACAATCCAGTCATTGATGAAGAAGCGATGAATTATTTCACAACGCAAAGCCAAGGAGATGTCAGAAGTGCGCTGAATGCTTTAGAATTAGCCGTACTCAGTTCAGAAGTGATTGATAACCAAAGACATATTACATTGGAAGATGCTAAAGATTGCTTACAAAAAGGTGCTTTTGTCAGTGATAAAGATGGCGACATGCACTATGATGTGATGAGTGCATTTCAGAAATCAATTCGAGGAAGTGATGTTAATGCAGCATTGCATTATTTAGCACGTTTGATAGAAGCTGGAGACTTACCTACTATTGTCAGAAGATTATTAGTTATTAGTTATGAAGACATAGGTTTAGCTTCGCCAGGTGCTGGACAACGTACTTTAGCAGCGATCGAATCTGCTGAAAGACTCGGTTTTCCAGAAGCAAGAATTCCTTTGAGTCAAGCGGTAATTGAATTATGTCTGTCACCTAAATCTAATTCTGGAATCACTGCTATCGATGCAGCACTGTCAGATATTCGTAAAGGTCATGTAGGACAAATTCCTGATCATTTAAAAGATGGGCATTACTCAGGC
The DNA here is from genome assembly GCF_038006605.1 of Staphylococcus sp. FSL W8-0271. Lineage (NCBI taxonomy): Bacteria > Bacillati > Bacillota > Bacilli > Caryophanales > Staphylococcaceae > Staphylococcus > Staphylococcus sp. FSL W8-0271. The sequence goes on along the minus strand of NZ_JBBOVM010000001.1, from coordinate 1,231,357 downwards.
GCCAAAGATTTGGGTAGAGCGATAGGCTATAAGTATCCTCATAATTATGACAATGGTTTTATACCACAACAATATTTGCCAGACAAATTAAAAAACAAAATTTACTATACGCCTAAAACAACATCAAAAACTGAACAACAGCTTAAATCTATTTTTGACAATATCAATAAGGCGCAACAAAATAAAAATTAATTTACAACCATATCAAACAACCGCGTTGACACATTACAGAAGACTACATGTGTTAAACGCGGTTGTTTATTTCTTTTATTTATCTTTGATTCTTGTTACGGGTATATCTTTTAAAATATCATTCACTACATAGCTTGCACATATTAGTCCTACAACACTGGGTACAAATGCATTTGAGGATGGTGGCATTTGGCCTTTTCTAGTTGGCGCATTTGCATCGCCAACAGTTTCTTTGACATCTTCTCTTATGACGATTGGACTTTCATCTGAGAATACTACAGGAATCCCTTTGAATATACCTAACTTTTTCAATTTACGACGTATCAATTTAGCCATTGGGTCCATATAAGTTTTAGAAATATCTGCAATCTGGAAACGTGTAGGATCTGTTTTATTTGCGGCACCCATACTTGAAATAACAGAAATACCTCTTTCGAGACATTCTTTCATAAGATGAACTTTGTAAATAAGTGTATCGCTCGCATCTAAAAAATAATCTATATCATAGTTATTAAACAAGGCTTCATAAGTTTCTTCTGTATAAAACATATGAAGTGATGTAACTTTACACTCAGGATTGATTAATTTAATGCGCTCTTCCATTAATGTTACTTTACTTTGACCAATTGTAGATGTTAATGCATGTAGTTGACGATTAACGTTCGTTATATCAACATCGTCTTTATCTATTAATATAATATGGCCTATATTAGTACGAGCTAAAGCTTCAGCTGCAAATGAGCCAACGCCTCCTACTCCTAAAACAACAACGGTTTTTTGTTTTAATAAATCTAAACCTTCTTTGCCGTATGCCAATTCATTTCTCGAAAATTGATGTTTCATTTTTAAACTCCTTATTTAGCGAATACTATTATCATAACATTTTTGATTGATGATTATTTGTAAAACAATATTTTTTGTTAATTTATAACGATATAAAAAATACGCAAGACCGAAGTCTTGCGTACCGATAGAGTCCGTGCGTGCCGTAGTTATAAATTGCTTGATCATTCGGCCTGCTATTAACAGGTGGGTGCCCTGTTTCTTGTTTTGCAAGTCCTCCTTGAGAGGCGTGTGCGCTGCAAGAAAACCTATTGGGCTCCCGGATCAAAGAGTGTTAGGCCCAAATATGAAGCAAACTTACGAACACGACAGATGACTACCTTATGCAAGTATAATAACACATTATTGGAATTTAGCAAGAATAAAGACTTGGTAAAAATTAATGTCTAATTCTTAATGATAATTCTTCTAATTGATTTTCTGATACTTCGCTAGGCGCATTTGTTAATAAACAAGTTGCAGATGCAGTTTTAGGGAATGCAATTGTGTCACGTAAATTCGTACGACCAGTTAACAACATCACTAAGCGGTCTAAACCTAAAGCAATTCCACCATGTGGTGGTGCGCCATATTTAAATGCATCTAATAAGAAACCAAACTGTTCCCTAGCTTGCTCTTCGGTAAATCCTAATACTTCAAACATTTTTGATTGTAAATCTTCATTATGAATTCTAATAGAACCGCCACCGAGTTCATAACCATTTAGCACAATATCGTATGCATTAGCTTGAGCATTTTCAGGTTCAGAATCTAATTTATTAATGTCTTCTTGTTTTGGTGCTGTAAATGGATGATGGGCAGCAGTATAACGTTTTAACTCTTCATCATATTCAAGCAATGGCCAGTCTGTTACCCATAAGAAATTTAATTTACTTTCATCAATTAAATCTAATTCTTTAGCCAATTTTAATCTTAGCGCACCTAAACTTTGAGCAACAACATTAGGTTTGTCAGCTACAAATAATACTAAGTCTCCAGTTTTTGCACCAGTCAACGATTTTAATTTTTCAACATGGTCTGCTTCAAAGAATTTAGCTATAGGGCCGTTTAAACCTTCTTCAACTACTTTCACCCACGCCAAACCTTTCGCACCGTATATATTAACAAATTCAGTTAAAGCATCAATATCTTTTCTAGTGTAATTATCAGATGCACCTTCAGCTACAATTGCCTTCACTTGTCCATCGTTATTTACTGCATCTTTGAAGACTTTAAAGTCCATGATTTCACCAAGTTCTGAAACGTTAATTAATTCCATACCAAAACGTGTATCTGGTTTATCAGAACCAAAACGTGCCATTGCTTCATTATAAGTCATTCTTGGGAATGGACGCGCCACTTCCACTTCTTTCACATCTTTTACAACTTTTTGTAACATTTCTTCGCCCATATCCATGACGTCTTCTTGATCAACAAAGCTCATTTCAATATCAACTTGTGTAAATTCTGGTTGACGGTCTGCACGTAAATCTTCATCACGGAAACATTTAACAATCTGATAATATTTATCAAAGCCACTAATCATTAACAACTGTTTAAATATTTGTGGTGATTGAGGCAATGCATAAAATTCACCTTCATGAACACGGGATGGTACTAAATAATCGCGCGCACCTTCTGGTGTTGATTTAGTTAGCACAGGTGTTTCTATATCATAAAAACCTTCACCATCTAAATACTGTCTAATTGAACGCGTTGTTTGATGTCTCATCTTAAATGTTTGTGCTAATTCTTGACGTCTTAAATCTAAATATCTATATTTTAGTCTTATGTTTTCATCCACATTTTGATTATCTTCATTTAATGCAAATGGTGGTGTTTCGGCTTTATTAATAATTTCAATCTCTGAAACTTGTACTTCAACTTGACCTGTTGCAATTTTTGGATTTACTGTTTGAGGGTCACGTTTTTTTACAATACCTTTTACTTGTACAACGTACTCAGATCTAATTGTTTCAGCTATACGCAAAGCTTCTTCGGAAAAATCTGGATTAAAGACAATTTGCACATAACCTTCACGATCACGTAAATCTACAAAGATAAGTCCACCTAAATCTCTGCGATTATGTACCCAACCTTTTAATATAACTTCTTGTTCTAATAATGATTCAGTTACTAAACCACAATATGTTGTACGTTTACTCATGATATCTTCTCCTTAATTTCTAAAATAGTTAACAAGTTCATTTAAATCAATACGTTCTGATGTTCCAGTTTCCATATTTTTTACATTAATATTTTTTTCTTCTAATTCTTGATCACCAATAACAACAGTATGTTTGGCATTCAGTCTATCAGCTTGTTTCATTTGTCCTTTAACTTTACGTTCCATATAATCTTTATCCGCTTTAACACCATTTTTACGTAAATCATTCAATAATTTTACTGCAAAACGGTCTGCTTCTTCACCCATAGTAACGATAAATAAATCAAAATCATGGTCAACATCCAAATCAATGTCTTCTTCTTCTAATGCCATTAGCAATCTTTCAATGCTAAGTGCAAAACCAATACCTGTTTGACTTGGACCATCTAGCAATTCAAGTAGACCATTATAACGGCCACCACCACATAAAGTCGTAATCGCACCTTCATAATTTGGATTATCAATCATCAGTTCAAATGCTGTGTGTGTATAATAATCTAAACCTCTTACTAAATTAGGATCTTCTTCATATTTGATGTCTAAATCGTTTAAATGCTGTTTTACTTCCTCAAAATATGCTTTTGAATCATCATTTAAATATTCTGTAATGCGCGGTGCTGTTTTCACTGCTTCTTTATCTTTATCAACTTTACAATCCAAAATTCTCATTGGATTAGTGTGCAAACGCGCTTGGCAATCCTTACAAAAATCGCCAATTACTGGTTCAAAATGTTTAACCAGCGCTTCATTATATTCTTTGCGCGAATCAATATCGCCAATACTATTAATAACTAATTTTAAATGTTTAAGACCAAATGACTGATAAATATGCATGACCATTGCTAAAATTTCAGCATCAATACTAGGATTTTCTGCACCTATGGCTTCTACACCAAATTGTGTAAATTGACGATAACGTCCTTTCTGTTTTCGTTCATAACGGAACATTGGACCATTGTAGTACAATTTAATCGGTTGGTTAGGTAATCCTTGCATTTTATTTTCTATATATGAACGTACTACTGCAGCAGTACCCTCAGGTCTCAAAGTGATACTGCGGTCGCCTTTATCTTTGAATGTATACATTTCTTTTTGAACGACATCCGTAGAATCGCCAACGCCACGTGCAAATAATTCAGTGCTTTCAAAAATAGGCGTGCGAATTTCTTCATAATTATATAATTCCATCAATTCGTCTAATTTTGCTTCTATATATCGCCATTTTTTTGTTTCGCTTGGTAAAATGTCTTGTGTTCCTCTAGGAATATTTATCATAAAACCTCTCCTTTTATACAATAAAAAGCCCCTTGCATAACTATACAGTTATACAAGGGACGAATATCCGTGTTGCCACCCTATTTGGTTGACATAGTTTATCAATAAGCTATATCAACCCACTTCATACGGATAACGTTCGTCACACGGCTTTAATTTCATAAAGCACCTCTTCTTGCGTTTTAATAACTAAACTACTAAGCATAATTTTCCAGCCTCGAATTATGTCTCTACACATTTTAAATGTTGACGTTTCATTTAGCATAGTCAAGAATAATAACGGTTTTAATATAGAATTCATATCTAATAATAACGAGTTATTGATTAATATGCAACCTTTTTATTCTGAAAAATATGCACGTAAACCATCGACAACTGCTTGTTCAACAATGTGGCGATGTAATTGATTCGTTATCATATTTTCATCAGTTGGGTTACTAATATAACCTAACTCTAGTAAAACAGCGGGAACATTCGTCTGTCTCAATACTTGAAAGTTTTCTTGTCTAGCGCCTTTATTTGTCAGTAACGCTTTCTTTTGTATGTAAATATTTAATGTTTCTGCAAGTGCTTTTTGATTATCTTGAAGCCAATAAACTGTAGTTCCATTAGCTTTAGAAGATTTTAGCGAATCATTATGTATGCTGATAAAAGCATCACCTTTAATATTACGATCGTCCAAACTAACATAACTATCTGAACTTCTCGTCATACTTACAGTCGCGCCTTCTTTTTCAAGAAGACTTTTCAATTCTTTTGCTGTTTTCAGTGTATAAACTTTTTCAGTGCTCTTCTTTTTTGTATTACTTGAAGCTCCCTGGTCACTTCCCCCGTGACCAGGATCAAGTACAATTGTTTTATCTTTAAGTGGTTTATCGTTTGCATTAGCATCTGCTTGAATATCTAGGTTTGTATGCCAACCAGCCACCCAACCTTTATCTTTATGATTACTTGATTCAACTTCAATCCATTTGCCGGATTTACCAATTTTATTATAACTTTGACCTTGATTAGCAGGTTTAATAGTAGGATATACAGCATTTGGACCTGTTCTCAAATCAGTATCTTCCGTTATATATATCGTACCCGCATCTTCATCATTGTGATTTAAAAAAGCAATGAGCATAAAAATAAATATGACAAATGCTAACGTAACAATAAGCATTGGGAAATTTTTTAAATTATGTTTATCTAGCCAAGTATTGATTGTTTTCATACGATTTTGCCATCCTGACTTTCATAAATAATTGTCACGGGGCCATCGTTGGCAATATTAACAAGCATATCTGTACCAAATTCTCCTGTTAATACATTTATGTTATAAGTGCGTAATGCCTCATTAAATTTTTCATAAAGTTCATTTGCTTTTTCAGGTGGCATTGAATTGGTAAAACCAGGTCTATTACCTTTTCTTACGTCTGCATATAGTGTGAATTGTGAGATAGAAAGAATCTCTCCACTTACTTGCTGTAAATTCAAATTAAGTTTGCCATTCTCATCTTCAAACAATCGGGCATTCACTATTTTTCTTACTAATGTATCAATGTCCGCTTCAGTAGACGATTTACCTACTCCAACAAGCAAACAAAAGCCTTTATTAATTTTATTATCTATTGAACCATTAGAAACGGATGCTTCTTTCACTCTTTGAACAATAATCCTCATGTGTATTTCACCTCTAATTCCAAACTCTTGTTACTGTGTAAACATCTCCAAGTTGTTTAATCTTATCAACAACTTGATAGACTTCATTTACATTTTTCACCATAACACCAATATTAATGATTGCATTTTTATCAATATCTGAACGACCAGAAACTTTAACTAAGTTACTTTTAGTGGAATTAACGGCTTGTAAAACTTCATTTAATAATCCATTTCGGTCATAAGCGGTAACTTCTAAGTCAACTTGATAACGTTGTGTCGCATCTTTAGAGCGTACCCATTCAACACTAATTAATCTGTCTTTTTCATTTTTGATATTAGGACAATCCGTGCGATGCACCTTAATACCATGCCCTTTAGTGATATATCCAACAATATCATCACCAGGGATTGGATTACAACATTTTGATAATTTAATCAGTACATTTTCAATTCCCTCGACGTATACGCCACTATCTGTAGTGATGTCGTCCTTAATTGGCACAGATTTTTGTACTTCTTGTACTGAATTTAATGCTTTTTGTTTGTCTTGAATGCGTTGCTTTTCTGTTAATTTATTAACAATTTGTAACGCTGTAACACCACCAAATCCTACTGCGGCAAATAAATCTTCTTCATTAGAGAAATTATATTTATCTTTTACGACTTCAATATTATCATCCGTTAAAACTGCATCTACACGGAACCCTTGGTCTTTTATTTCTGCTTCGACCATAAACTTACCTTTTTCAATATTAGAAGAGCGATCTTGTTTTTTAAAGAAACTACGTATCTTACTTTTAGCACTAGAAGATTTAACAATTTTTAACCAATCGCGACTTGGACCATAAGAGTGCTTACTTGTTCTGATTTCAACGATATCACCAGTATTGAGCACGTAATCTATCGGCTCAATTTTTCCGTTAACCTTAGCACCAATCATTTTGTTTCCTACTTCGCTGTGTACAGCATATGCAAAGTCAATTGGAACAGCACCATAAGGTAATTCTATTACATCACTTTCTGGCGTAAAAGCATAGACTTTATCACTTTGTAAATCAAATTTTAATGTTTCCATAAACTCTTCTGCATCGGTGGTAGTACTATCCGTTTCAGCGAGTTCTTTAATCCAATTTAATTTTTTATTGAAATTTTGTGTTTTTTCAGTAACTTTTTTGCCTTCTTTATATGCCCAATGCGCTGCAACCCCGTGTTCTGCAATTTCATGCATTTCATAAGTTCTTATTTGAATCTCTAAAGGATCGCCATTCGGTCCAACAACCGTTGTATGTAAAGATTGATACATGTTTTGCTTTGGCATAGCGATATAATCTTTGAATCTACCTGGCATGGGTTTCCATAGTGTATGCACAAGACCTAGTACTGCATAGCAATCATTTATTGAATTAACGATAATTCGTATGGCTAACAAATCAAATATTTGGTCGAATTGTTTCTTTTGTTTAACCATTTTTCTATAAATGCTATATATATGTTTAGGCCTACCATTAATATCGCCAATTATATTCATTTTTTCCATGTCTGAATCTATGCGATTAATAGCATTTTGTATATATTCTTCTCGCTCACTTCGTTTTTTCTTCATCAAATTAACAATTCTGAAATATTGCACACTATCAATATATCTCAGTGCTGTATCTTCTAATTCCCATTTAATCGTATTAATCCCTAACCTATGTGCCAATGGTGCATAGATTTCTAAAGTTTCTTTTGATATTCTTATTTGTTTTTCTCTTGGCATTGCTTTCAGTGTTCTCATATTATGTAATCGATCCGCTAATTTTACTAGAATAACACGCACATCTTTTGCGATTGCAATAAATAACTTGCGGTGGTTTTCTGCTTGTTGCTCTTCTTTGGAACGATATTTCACTTTTTTAAGCTTCGTCACACCTTCTACGATTATGGCAATTTCTTCATTAAACATGCCTTTTACATCATCAAACGTATAAGGTGTGTCCTCAATCACGTCATGTAAAAAACCTGCAACAATGGTTGGGCCATCTAAATGCATTTCAGTTAAAATCCCAGCTACTTGTATGGGATGCATAATATATGGTAAGCCATTTTTTCGAAATTGACCTTCGTGTGCCTCATAAGCTAGATGGTAACTCTTCAATACATACTCATAATCTTCTTTTGACAAATATGATTTTGCTTTGGATAATACTTCGTCCACACTGTATGGATATTCATTGTTCACTTAAGACACCCCTATACTAAATATTAATCACGATTAGATACCCAGTATTATTTTATATCGATTGTAACGTATTTTTACGCTATTAGGTCAAATTATGTATAATAGTTATATAATACTACATGTTATTAAATAAATAAATGCGTACATAAGACAATTGGCAAAATGTAGCTGAATTTTAATTTTTTAATTCAAGCAAAAGATAATTTAAGTTAACGAATCATATTACTATTTTATAAATATAAAAAGATTTCAGGACATAAATGTCTCTGACTAAACAAAAAACGATAATTTCTATTGAAATAGTGTAGAAATTGTCGTTTTCTTTTTTATCAAATAGTGTAGCTCATTGAACTACTATTCTCCATACATTCAATGCCATTAGGACAAATCCTTATTCTCTTTTGACTTTGTCTATCCCTCAAACTGACATTCGAGTGAAACCCAAAATAGCCTTCATGAATCCAAAACTGGTTCTACATCAATTTTTCTTTGACTGTAGATTCTTTAGCCTCTGGTTCTGAAAGCTGCTGATTAATTTGAGATTTAAAATACTCTCACTTAAAATACTTCATTATCTTCTTATTAGTTTTTGAATTGCTTTTCATACATCAATTTTTAAGTGGACATTTTAAACAATCATCACATTCGTAACATTTGAGTCATGTTATAATCTTTACACATAAGGACCTCGTTAATTTGGTTTAGTAGTATTTATTAAATTATACGAAAGGGTCTTACTTTTTGAATAAAAATGCAAATTGTACTGATTTTGTAGCGTTCTGACGCCCGGGGGCATAGTATGAGCGAGAGACTACAGGCTCGAGCCATATCCCCACGCAAGCATGCACGATCAAAATCGGAAGATTTTAAATATAAAGAGGGCAAATCCATTGTTAAGGATTTGCCCTCTTATTTTAAGAATGGGGAGTTATGTCCCAGTCTCTATAAAATTTCTTTAATTATAAATGTGATTATTCATCGTATGAAATTAAACTCATTACGTCGTAATCTTTAATTTTTTCAATACCTTTTAAATATTTTAATTCTATAATAAATGCAATACCTACAACAATACCACCTAATTGTTCAACTAACTTAATAGCCGCTTCAATCGTACCGCCAGTAGCTAATAAATCATCTGTAATTAGCACACGTTGCCCTGGTTTAATTGCATCTTTGTGCATGGTTAATACATTTGTACCATACTCCAAATTATACTCAAAACGAATGACTTCTCTAGGAAGTTTGCCTTCTTTTCTCACTGGTGCAAAGCCAATACCCATGGAATATGCAACAGGACAACCAATGATGAATCCTCTAGCTTCCGGCCCTACAACTACATCAACGTCTCGTAGTTTTGCATATTCAACTATTTGATCCGTGGCATAACCATAAGCTTCGCCATTGTCCATTATTGTTGTAATATCTTTGAAGTTAACACCTGGTTGTGGCCAGTCTGATACTTCAGATACATATTGTTTTAAATCCATACAAACTTCCTCCTATTATTCTACCAATTCATCCTTTATCCATTGCTTCAAACGATTAAAATCCTCATAAAGCAATAACTTTTCAACTTCAATTCTATCGATACGACTTTGATAATATTTACTTGAAGCAATATCACGTTTTGTTGAAACATTATTTAATTTAATTATACCATTTTCAACTTGAATAAACTCTAAATCTAAGAAAACTTTCAAGATAAATTTAAGTATATGTGGTTGAATGTTTAAAAATTTACTTAATTGTACACCTTCATTAGCTAAATTTGTTTCTTTTTTAGCTGCAAGTGCTTTAAAACATTGTTTAAATGTTTCCATTTTTGGCATACCTTCAAAGTATATTGATCTATCATGATTTAACACGAGATAAATTTGAGATATATCAACTGTTTTTAATGTTGTTTTTAAATCATTAATGGATGTTGGCAAATCTCTAAAGACGTATTTTTCATACTTATTAATAATTTCATCACCATAATAGTGATAATTTTCACCTAACTTTTCACTTCTTTGATGAATCAAGTAAGCAACATTCTCAGTATCTGCATTTAAATCATTTACTTTGTTTTTGCTTCTATAATCTAAAATCTGTAAATTATGACTTGCTAAATCTTCAATCATAAATTGAGGAGATTGAAATCCATTCCATTCATTAATTTGTAATGTTCCAATTACATTGATAGGTTGTTGCACACCCAATTCTTTTACTAAGTGACCGCTTTGCCAAAAGATTGCTTGTAATTGACTTTCTCCAATAACGAGTTTTAAGTGTTTTTTTTCTTGACCAATACCCTTTACTTGTTGAACAAGTACGTCTTGTAATTCGAAGCACGGACTAGTGAAGTCAGTACCAAATGGTCGCAATCTTTGAATATCTTTAATATTTTGTATAGTAATATCACCTTCTGAAATAGTTACATCAACTTTTTTACGTGGTTCAAGTGAAGTTGTTTCTGCTAATTGTGCCATCCATTCATTTAAACTATTCTGTAACGGTTGAATATTTTCTATAGGCATTGTAACCCCAGCTGCCATATGGTGGCCACCAAATTTCGTGATTAACTGTGAATAATCACTTAAAATTTCAAACATTGATACTTGATCAATGCTTCGAGCTGAACCTTTTGCGTGGTTTTGGGCTTCATCAATATTTAAAATTAATGTTGGAAGACTGTAAGTTTCAACAATTCTTGACGCTACAATACCAAGTACGCCTTCATGCCAATCTGTTTGAGCTAACAGTAAGAATTTTGAGCCTTGCTGTACTTGTTCTTCTGCCATTACAAGTGCTTCTTCAGTAATTTGAGAAACGATATCTTTACGTTCTTGATTAAAAAATTCAACTTGTTCAGCTAAAAACATAGCTTCATCTTCTGTTTCAGTCATTAATAACTCTGCAGCTAGCGCAGCATCCTCTAAACGTCCTACAGCATTTAATCGTGGTCCTATAATAAATCCAACAGTTTCTTCATTTATTTCGTCATTATAACCAGCTTGGTTTAAAATAGCTTTTATTGATGGCGGACAATATTTATTTAATGCCGCTAAACCATTTTGAACCAGCGTTCTATTCTCATCCGTTAAAGATACTAAATCAGCAATTGTTCCAATAGCAACCAAACCAAGAAAATGAACTGGTGGTTCATCCAATAAACATTGAGCCAACTTATAAGCAACACCTGCACCACACAGATATTTAAATGGATATTCAAACTCAGGATGCATTGGATGGACAATCGCATATGCATTAGGCATTGTTTTACCAATTTCATGGTGGTCTGTGACAATAACGTCAACACCTAGGTCTTGAACCATTTGTATTTCATCATGCCCTTGAATACCATTATCCACTGTTATAATTAATGATATCCCTTCATCATAAGCATTTTTAAAAGCCAATTCATTTGGCCCGTAACCTTCAGAAAAGCGATTCGGTATATACCAACCTACATGAGCACCAAGTTCTTTCAATGTAGACACCAATATAGTCGTTGAAGTGACACCATCCGCATCATAATCTCCATATACTAAAATCTTTTGGTTTTGATCTATCGCTACATTGATACGCTCAACAGCTTTATCCATATCACTCATCTTCCAAGGATCATGTGTAATTTGAACCCCTTCTAAAAGATTTCGAATATCAGTTTCATCTGTTATACCTTTACTTTCCAAAACTTTTTTTACAATAGGAGTTAGCTTTAAATCTGTTGCAATATTTTCTGCTATTTCAACTTCAGGTAATTTAACGTCCCAATTATATTTTGATTTAATCATACTATCCTCCCTCATTTCCACAAGCAATTATACAAAAGAATTTGAAAAATAAAAAGTGGTAACCTTTATTTCAAACATGCTTAAAACTTAATACGATTTTGCATCGTGTTGACGCCCGGGGAAATGATATGAGCGAGAGACTTCAGGCTCGAGCCATATCCCCAGGCAAGCATACACGGTCAAAATCATAAATATTAACAATAAAAAAGGACCAATTCTTTATTACTTATTATTTCAAACTAATTCATATTATTAAGTTTTCAAAATAAGAACATCATTAATTTATTAGGATTAATGAATTGTTTCAAATGAGCCTTTACTTTTATATCTTGAGAAATATTTCAAACAATTTTGCATCGTGCTGACGCCCGGGGAAATGATATGAGTGAGAGACTACAGGCTCGAACCATATCCCCAGGCAAGCATGCACGATCAAAATCGTAAATATTAACAATAAAAAAGGCTCCCTTCAAGGTTTACATTTTTAAATGTCTACTTTGAAGGGAGCCTGTCAGAAACATGGATTAGTCTTTTATTTAGAGTGTGGGCTTTTGACCACCCTATTTTATATTAGCTCATTTTTCTATATTAATTAGACTAATATTTTTTCATCATTTGATTTTTTCTCTTTATATACAATAAGTTTATTGTCATTTGATTTTTTAAGCTGACGTTTTTTCATGATTCCCCATAAAGGAACAGCTATAAATACTGATGAGAATACGCCAGATATTAAACCAATTAATAACGCTAATGAGAAATTGAAAATACTTGGTGCACCGAATGCTAATAGTGCAACTACAACTATGATAACTGTCAATACTGTATTGATAGAACGCGTCATTGTCTGACGAATTGATCTATTAACAATATCATCGATTTGTTCAGGTTTCGTAATCACTTTAACTTTATGCAAGTTCTCACGTACCCTGTCAAACGTTACAATCGTATCATTAATTGAGTAACCGATAATAGTTAGCACAGCTGCAATAAATGTAATGTCGACTTCCAATCTAAACAGACTAAATACAGCCACAATCATAAACGCATCGTGTAATAGTGCTAACACTGAGGACAATCCCATACGCCATTCGAATCTGAATGTGATATAAATAATGATACCGATAGCTGCATATAATAGCGTCATCATTGCATTTTTTGCTAATTCTTGACCTATAACTGGTGAAACAGTATTAACTGTTGGATCATTACCAAATGATTTATCAATCGTGTCTTTAATTTTTGACACTTCATCTTTAGATAAATCATTTTTGAATTGTACTGTTGCGTTTTTGCCGTTTTCACCTAAAGAAACTTGGGTAGGTTTAAAATCTTGATCCTCAAGTGTTTTTGTCACTTTCGCTTCAGATATTTTATCTTTCGATTCAAAATCAACTCTTGTACCACTTGTAAAATCAATACCTAAGTTAAGTTTGAAAACAAACAGTATAACTGCACCGACAATTAAAATTAGTACGCTTAGTGACAATAATGGTTTGGCTAACTTCATGAAATCCCAACGCTCATACGGTGTTTTTAAATCATGAACTTCCTTACCTTCATTTATATCTGCAATATGATGCTTGTTGACACCAAATAACCAAGATGATTTCTTGAAGAAATTTGAAGAAACAAGTAGTGAAAGTAACCATCTTGATAAAAATACTGCCGTTACAAAAATCATTAAAATGCCAAGTAGCAACATTGTAGCGAAACCTTTTACAGAACTTTCACCAAAGAAGAACAATACAGCAGCAGCAATGACTGTTGTAAGCTGTGCATCAACTATGGTTAAGAATGAACTTTTATTCGCTTTTTTATAGGCTTGTTTGAGCGTTCGTCCAATTTTCAGTTCATCTTTAATCCGTTCATACATGATAATATTCGCATCGACTGCCATACCGACACCCAGTACTAAAGCTGCAAGGCCTGGCAACGTTAATACACCAGAAATGAAATTAAATGCAACTAATGTTAAATAAATATAAACAGTAAGTGCAATAACAGCTACTAGCCCTGGTAAACGATAGAAACCTAACATAAATAAATAAATTACCGCTATACCGATAGCTGCAGCAAATATTGTTTTATCTAAAGCATCTTGTCCAAATTGTGCACCTACAGAATTAGAGTAAATTTCATTAAGGTCTACAGGTAATGAACCAGAATTTAATAAATCTGCAATTTGTTTTGCTTCTTCAATACCTTTTTCGCCTTTAAATCCACCAGAAATTTCTACACTATCTGAGTTGATAGGTTTGTCAACTGAAGCAGCAGACACATATTTTGGATCTTTTTTGTTCATTTCTTTATGGTAAGTATCACCTTTTTCGTGATCTAACCATACAACCATGACGTTTTCATCTTTTTTAGAAATTTCTTCAGTTACTTTTTTGAATTTATCACTATCTTTTAATTTAAAAGTAACTGCGGGTTGATTCGTATTCTGTTTAAATTCTTGTTTTGCTGAACCTTGTTGAATATCTTTACCCGTTAATTTGATATTGTCATCAGCATCACGAATCGTTAAATTAGCTTGTGAAGATAAAATTTCTCTTGCTTGAGATTGATTTTTTATACCTGCTAATTGCACACGGATTCTATTTTTATCTTCCACTTGAATCTTAGGTTCAGAAACCCCTAAAACGTTCACACGGTTTTCAAGTGTTTTTGCTGTGGCTTTTACAGCTTTATCATCAATTTTATCACCTTTTTGTAAAGGATCAACTTGGTATAAGACTTCAAAGCCACCTTGTAAGTCTAATCCGAGGCTGACGTTTTTAACTACATTTTTATATGTAAGTCCTATCCCGCCTAACAATAGAACTACAAGTAATATAAATGCAACTATTCTACTACTTTTCTTCACTTGAACACCTCATTGTAAGCTTATGTTATAAATTCATAATTCAATCGCATTCGATTTCATATACTAAACGATTAAATTTTCTCAATAACCTTTCATATTTTAACACATTACATAAAGTGTAAAAACAAACTTAACTTATTTGTAACTTCTTTTTAAATGTAAGTGTTACCAATTGTAATGATTATTTAAGCTATTTAAAAATTTGATTTTGTCTATCTTTCATTATAACACCAACTATGTCTTTAAAGTCCAGTATCTTTAGGTTTTATTAAACAAAAAACGAACTGATAGTATATATCAGTTCGTAATCATAACTTCATTTATGAAGGATCAACTTGTTTAATAGCTGGTTTTTCTAAAGTGATTTCTGTACCATTACCATTTAAAGTTAATACAACTGTAGTTTCGTCAACGCTACGTACAGTACCTTTAATTCCACCTATAGTAGTAACATGTTGACCTGATGAAATTTGGCTAATCATTTCACGATGCTCTTTAGCCTTTTTTTGTTGTGGTCTAATTAAGAAGAACCACATTAATACTAATAATAATATCGGTAATATCAATGAAGTAAATTGCATATAGTTATTTCTCCCTTTTAAAAGTTTTTTGGGTTTTCTACATTTAGTCCATACTGTTCAAAGAATTCTTCTTTAAAATCAAGTAAACGATCATCGCGAATAGCTTGTCGGATGTTTTCCATTAATTTCAGCAAGAAATGTAAATTATGATAAGTAGTAAGACGGATACCAAAAGTTTCTTCTGCTTTTATTAAATGTCTTATGTATGCTCTACTATAATTTTTACAAGTATAGCAGTCACAATTATCATCAAGTGGACCTAAATCTTCAGCATATTTAGCATTTTTTATAGTAACACGACCATGTGAGGTCATACATGTACCATTACGTGCAATACGTGTAGGTAATACACAATCAAACATATCCATCCCTCGAATGCTACATTCTATTAATGCATCTGGTGAACCCACACCCATTAAATAACGCGGCTTATCTTTAGGCATAAATTGTTGTGTATGCGAAACCATATCATACATTACTGGCTTTGGTTCTCCAACAGATAAACCTCCGATAGCATAACCGGGAAAATCCAACGCCACTAATTCTTCAGCGCTTTGTTGACGTAAATCTTTATATTCTCCGCCTTGGATAATACCAAATAAAGCTTGATCTTCAGGTCTTTGATGCGCTTGTAAACATCTGGCAGCCCATCTACTTGTTCTTTCGATTGAATCTTTTACATATTTATATTCAGCTGGCATAGGTGGACATTCATCAAATGCCATCATAATATCTGAACCAAGATCATTTTGAATCTGCATTGATTTTTCAGGACTCAAGAATAATTTAGAACCATTAGTATGATGACGGAATTCAACACCTTCTTCAGTAATTTTCCTTAAATTACTTAAACTAAATACTTGAAAACCACCTGAATCTGTCAGTATTGGACCATTCCAGTTCATGAACTGATGTAATCCCCCACTCTTTTTGATAATATCATTTCCTGGTTGCAACCACAAATGATATGTATTTCCTAATATTATTTTTGCTTCCATCTGATGCAATTCTTCAGGACTCATCGTTTTAACTGTGGCTTTAGTTCCAACAGGCATAAACATTGGTGTTTCAAACGATCCATGTGGTGTATGCACGATTCCTAATCTTGCTCCAGATTGTTTACATGTTTTTATATGTTCATATGTTACAGCTGGCATACAAAAACTCCTTTCGTTTCATTCCTAAAAAATTAACATTGCATCGCCGAAACTAAAAAATCTATATTCTAATTTGACAGCCTGTTGATAAGCGTTCAAAATATAATCTCTTGAACTAAATGCCGAAACTAACATCACTAGCGTTGACTTCGGCAAGTGAAAGTTTGTTATTAAACCATCTATTGCTTTAAAATCAAAACCAGGATAGATAAAAATATCAGTCCATCCACTCTCTGCTACAAAATTATTATGTGTTTGCATAATGGTTTCCAATGTTCTAGTAGAAGTTGTACCTACTGAAAAGATACGATGCCCATTTGCTTTTGTAGCATTTAGTAAATCTGCTGTTTCTTGATTCATTTGATAATATTCACTGTGCATTTCATGATCATCAATATTTTCAACACTCACAGGTCTAAATGTACCTAACCCGACATGTAAAGTAATAAAAGCAATATTAACACCTTTAGCTTTTAATTGTTCAAGTAGTTCATCAGTAAAATGAAGTCCTGCTGTAGGAGCTGCAGCTGATCCTGATGCTTTTGCATAAACAGTTTGATAACGATCTGGATCATCTAAGCGTTCTTTAATATATGGAGGCAGTGGCATTTCACCCAATTCATCCAAACGTTCTTGTAGTATACCTTCATAATTTAAACGCATGATTCTTCCGCCTTGATCTAAAGTTTCAAGACATTCAGCAACTATTTTACCTTCACCAAAAGATAATTTGTCGCCTACTTTAATTCTTTTTGCTGGCTTCAATAAGACTTCCCAGTCATTATCTTCAAGTTGTGTTAGCATTAACATTTCTACTTTTGCACCAGTCTCTTCTTTTAAACCAAATAAACGTGCTGGCATCACTCTGGTGTCATTAAGTACTAATGTATCTCCTGATTCAATATAATCAATAACATTTTTAAAGTGCTTATGTTCGATATTTCCAGTTTTTCTACCAAGCACAAGCAATCTACTCTCATCTCTATTTTTCAGAGGCGTTTGAGCGATTAATGATTCTGGCAAATGATAATCAAATGCTTCAATATCCAAAACTATTCCTTCTTTCCATTCTTACTAAAATGTTCAAAAGCATACGCTGTCGCTTTACGCCCTCTTGGTGTACGTTCAATAAATCCTTTTTGTATTAAAAATGGCTCATAAACATCTTCAATTGTGACACGTTCTTCACCAATTGAAACAGCGATTGTATCTAAACCTACAGGGCCACCTTTATATTGCTCTAAGATACAGTTCATCATCTTATGATCGATATAATCTAACCCTTCATCATCAACTTGTAATAATGCTAGAGATTGCTTTGTAGTTGCAATACTTATCAATTCATCTTCTTTAACTTGTTGAAAATCTCTAACTCGTTTTAACAGCCTATTCGCCACTCTCGGTGTACCTCTGCTTCTTTTCGCAAGTTCTATGGCACTTTCATCATCTATAGTCGTACCTAATACTTCTGCGGTACGGATTATAATTTCTTTCAATTCATGTTCTTTATAATATTCTAACCTCAGATGAACCCCAAATCTATCACGTAAAGGTGCAGTTAAACTCCCAGCTCTTGTTGTAGCACCTATTAATGTAAAAGGCGGCAAGTCAATACGTATACTTCGCGCTTCTTCTCCTTTACCTATCACAATATCAAGAAAGAAATCTTCCATTGCTGGATATAAAACTTCTTCTACGACACTACTCAATCTGTGAATTTCATCGATAAATAATACATCACCAGGTTGTAAACTAGACAAAATAGCAGCCAAGTCACCCGGTCGTTCAATAGACGGTCCAGAAATAGTTCTAATATTAACTTCCATTTCATTAGCAATGATATTGGATAAAGTCGTTTTACCTAATCCAGGGGGGCCAAATAAAAGTACATGATCTAACGGTTCTTTCCTAATTTTAGCTGCTTTGATAAAAACTTCTAAATTTGATTTAATCGTTGATTGTCCTATATATTGGCGTAATCTTTCTGGTCTTAAAGATAATTCAAATGATGATTCATCCTCATGCATAGACTGATCTACCATTCTATCATCCATTTATATTTCCCCCTTCATAAAAATTCAGCAAACTTAAGATATAAGCAACTGTAAACCTCGCTTCACTGCATCATCTATTGATTCAAAAGATTCCTTAGCTAAAGTTTTTTCAACTTTATTCAACTCTCTCTTAGAATAACCCAATGCTTCTAAAGCTAATAATGCTTCTTTTACAATTGCAGAATTTTGCGGATTATTTTGGTCCACATTAAACAATTGACTGCTATCTTCTTCTGTTACTTGTACTTTACCTTTGAGATCTAAAACAATTTGCCGTGCTGTTTTTTTACCTATACCAGGAAATTTTGTTAAATAAGCATCATTTTCATTTTCAATTGCAATTTTCACTTCGTTTGGTGAGCTACTAGCTAAAATTGCTAAAGCTGATTTGGGACCGATACCTGTCACTTTAATTAAACTTAAAAACATGTCTTTTTCTTCTTGATTAATAAAGCCATAAAGTAGCTGTGCATCTTCTCTTACAATCAATGAAGTATGAATCAAAATCTCTTGGTCTTTATATTTTTGAAATCGATATGAGTTTGGAGTTTGAATCTCATAACCTACACCTGAAGCCTCTAAAACTACATGCGTGGGATTTAAAACGGTTAAAGTTCCTTTAATATATGCGTACACAGTCACACTTCCTTATATAGTCATACTAATGAGTTCCACATTAGAAATATGTTCAATCTTTTTTAATGCGTTTATGACTTCATCTATTTCTAAATCTGTGCCTTTGCCATCTAATGATAATGTAATGGTAGCTCTACCGTCCATCGGTATACTTTGATGAATCGTCAACACTGACAAATCTAATTTAGAAAGTGTATTTAAAACCTCAGCTAACATGCCTATGATGTCATTCACATACAAAATCAATGTAAACTCTCTTGTTTCTTCTAATTTCTCGTCAACTGGAAATATCGTATCACGATATTTGTAAAACGCACTTCGGGATAAATCGAATTGTTTCACTGCTTCAAATATGGACAATGATGGGTCATTTTTCAAAACTTCTTTGATTTGTAAAGTTTTAACCACTGATTCAGGTAACACATCTTCACGTATTAAATAAAACTTTTTATTTTCATTTTTGTCCATATCATACACTCCTATTCAACAAATTCAAATTCTCCACCAAGTATTCTTACAATATCTCCATTTTCACAACCACGTTCACGTAACGCATCATCAATACCCATTGAACGCATTTGACGCGCAAAACGTCTAACTGCTGGATCACTATTAAAGTCAGTCATCTTGAACATTCTTTCTATGGCTTTACCACTCACTACGTAAGCAGCATCATCGTCTCTAGTAATCGTAAATGCATCCTGACTAGGTGTATATTTATAGACTACTCTATTTACACCTAAATCTTCTTCTTCCTTATTAAAATCTACATCTTTGACCTCTTCTAATGTATCAGCAATAGCATATAATAATTCATCAATATTGTCGTGCATTACAGTAGACAAGGGAATAATGCGTACACTTTTGTCATTTAATTGCTCTTTAAAAATGGTTAAATTATCTTCTGCATCAGGGATATCCATTTTATTAGCAACTACAATTTGTGGTCGTTCTTCTAATCTATGTTCATAAGCTTTTAATTCTTCATTAATAACTTGATAATCTTCGTAAGGATCGCGACCTTCTGAACCACTCATATCAATCATATGCACGATTACTTTAGTTCTCTCAACGTGTCTTAAAAATTGGTGACCCAATCCAACACCTTCAGAAGCACCTTGTATAAGTCCAGGTAAATCTGCCATCACAAAACTACGATGATCTTTGGTAGAAACAACGCCAAGATTAGGTTTAATTGTTGTGAAGTGATAAGCTCCAATCTTTGGTTTTGCTTTAGAAACCGTTGATAATAATGTAGATTTTCCAACACTAGGGAAACCGACTAAACCAACATCTGCGAGTAGTTTCAGTTCCAAAGTAACCTCAATTTCTTCACCTGGTTCACCGTTTTCACTAAAATCTGGTGCGGGGTTTCGTGGAGAAGCAAAGCGGGAATTTCCACGTCCTCCACGACCACCTCTTGCAACTGTAGCACGCTGCCCATTCTCTACTAAATCAGCTAGGACTTCTTCGGTTTCTACACTTTTAATGATTGTACCTGGTGGTACTTTTAATACTAAATGCTCAGCATTTTTACCGTGCATATTACTGCTTTGACCACCTTCACCTCTTTTAGCTTTGAAATGTGTTTGGTATCTGAAATCTAATAACGTTCTTAGACCTTCATCTACTTCGAACACAATTGAAGCTCCGTTGCCACCATCACCACCTGCTGGACCGCCAAATGGTACATATTTCTCTCTTCTATATGCAGTTATACCATTACCGCCATCACCAGCTTTGAGTGATATTTTAACTTGATCAACAAACATGATTTCACCTCTTTTTTATAAAACTTAATTTACATATCTTGTATATTATAGCATTTTCTATATAACTAGAAAATAAAGACAAAAAATAAACACCAGAAGTCATCACTTCTGGTGTTAACATGAACAAAAATTACTCAGCAGCTGCGTATACAGATACTTGTTTTTTGTCTCGACCTTTACGTTCAAATTTTACAACGCCGTCGATTTTAGCGAATAATGTATCGTCGCCACCACGACCAACATTTTCACCAGGATAAATTTTAGTACCACGTTGACGGAATAAAATAGAACCGCCAGTAACGAATTGACCATCCGCACGTTTAGCACCTAAACGTTTTGATTCAGAGTCACGTCCGTTTTTTGTAGAACTTACCCCTTTTTTAGATGCGAAGAACTGTAAGTTTAATTTTAACATTTGGTTGCACCTCACTTATAATTTAATCTAATATTTTCTTTGTATTCTTCTTCAATGGTCTGCAAAGAGACTAACATTGCTTGAAGAATTAATTGCGCTTTTTCATTATTCGTCTCGACACTTCTAACATGGAAGTATCCACCGTCATCACTATAGTCAATGTCGGGTTTCTCAGATGTTAATCCCATTATAGCATTAACACTTCCGAAAATAACTGCAGATGCTCCTGCACATACAATATCGTAACCGTAGTCACCATGATCGGCATGACCCTCCATGATAACGTCTGTTACTTGACCCGAATCGTTTAATGTAACATCTACATTAATCATAATTACGCGTTGATTTTGTCGATTGTTAATTTAGTGTATGGTTGACGGTGACCTTTTTTACGTTTAGAGTCTTTACGACGTCTATATGTGAAAACAGTAATTTTTTTACCGCGACCTTGTTTGTTTACAGTAGCAGTAACTGTTGCACCTTCAACTGTTGGTGCACCAACTTTAACTGAATCTCCACCTACAAATAGTACTTTATCAAAAGTGAAAGAATCACCTTCATTTACGTCTAATTTTTCAACGAAAATTTCTTGTCCTTCTTCAACTTTTACTTGTTTTCCACCTGTTTCAATAATAGCAAACATACTTTGCACCTCCTATAATTTAAGTCACGCCAAACTCAGGTGACATCTTTGTACTTAAACCTGAATCCGAGCGGTTGTATGTAGCTAGAAACTACTCAACTACTGCATTTTAGCATTACGATCTTTCACTGTCAATCTTCAATTGAATTTTTTTGAGGAATTTTGTTATTAGCGGATACAAAATAATTAATAAAATTAAATTTAGAATTAATGTCGGTATCATTCTAAAAATCACAAACTCAAACAAATTAAATTGAACTAATCCTAAAACACTATATATAACTGCTACATAAATTTCTAACACGAGTGTACTTAACAAAACGATAGTAAATAACATCGTATGATCTCGATAAAATACTTTAAAGAAAAAATCCATGATAACGACTAATAAAATATAGCCAAATAAATATAATCCGTAAAAGCTACCATAATATAAATCGGTAATTAATCCTAATACTGTAGATAAAATCAGAGCTACACTAAAACCTCTATAGACACTAATGATTAAGATATACATAATCGTTAAATGAGGTACAAAAATGATCTCTTTCCCAGAAATTTGCATAGGTATGACAAGTGCAATTGCGGTATCAATATAAAAAAGAATGATGCCTATAAGAAAGTAGTAAAAAGCTCTCATTAATTATCACCACTTTCACTATCAGGTACTGAATTAGGGTCTCTTTTAGCAACATAAACATGACTTAAATCAGCTAAATCAGTACCAGTTTTCACTCTTACTTCTTTAGCTAAACCATACTCATCGTTTTCAACCTTTGCTACTTCACCTATGTATAACCCAGTTGGAAGCTGATCTGCTAATCCACTTGTAACTACCTTATCTCCTTTTTCAACACTGTCTTTATTGTTAATATCAGATATTACTAGCTCTTCTTTTTTTGCATCATAATGGTCTATGAGGCCAAACACGTTTTTATCATCATGTTGAATATTGACAGATAAACGATTTGCCCTTGTGTTTGTTGATATTAAATCTACTTGTGAAGAAAATTGATTCACTTTAGAGATTCGACCAACTAAACCATCAGAAGTCATTACTGCCATATTATTTTTGATTCCATCTTTTGAGCCTTGATTAATCACTAATGTATTCATCCACTGATCAGGGTTTCTAGAAAGCACTGTGCTGGAAATTGGGTCGAATTTAGATATGTCTTCAATATCTAATTCTTTTTTGTATTTTTTATTCTCTGACTTTAACCTTTGATTTTCCGCCTCTAACTGTTTCAATTCACTTGATTGTTTTTTTGAATCACCACTGGTAAAAATACTATTGATAGATCCAGTAATAAAATGGACTGGATAACTCACAGCCTTTTGGCCAAAAGCTACTGTATCCCCAACATACTGTTCAACATATGATTGGGATTGGGATCGCAATGACACACCAATCAAGGCGATAAAAACAATGATTGCACATAATATAACAATCAATTTGTTGTTACTAAAAAACTTTGACAACCTAAACACCTCTATTAACCAACTATTTTATCTTCTTCCTATCATTTTATATTACTACTTAAATGAAATAAAGCACGAACATAAAGAATATGAAACAAAATTCATTTGTGAATTTTAATATGAAGATAAGTTTACTATATTTTACATTCAAACATTGTGATAACTTGTATTATAGCAATAAATATAGAAAATAGTGTATTATTTAGTATTAATTTAAGCACTCCATTTAATTTTTGTAATAGTCATGGAAAATTCCATTTTAGGACACCCCATTACTCAATTTTGTAAGTACCCAATCTCATTAAAAAAGAACGAATAAAAATCAATCATATCCATATTGATTTTCACTCGTTCTGGTTATTTATCATATTAATTTTTCAAACTAAAAAATACCTTGAAGCTGCATAAACTACAGCTTACATACATATTTCATTAACTGACTGTACTCGTATTAAATGAATCCTATTTCTGCTCTTCATCTGATGATGTTTTAGAGTCATTAGACTTACTAGATTCTTTTTCATCTTCTTTATATAGTGTTTCTTCTTTACGCCAACGCGCAAATAAATTTTGTGCTTTTGCTTGTTCGTCTGCTTTTTTTTCATTAGATTTTTCACTCATTATAAACACCAACCTTTTCATATTACTTATATAAGGCTAACTTATTTATTAAAAGAATTCAAACCCATTACTCATAATTTGAAGCTGGCTTCAATTCTATATGTTCGCCCAATTGATTGAGGTCTTGATTCATCTCTATTTCAGTTTTATAAACTCTCATAGATTCAGAACCAAATTTATAAATAATAAATTCATCTCCACGTTGACCAGCTAAATATGTTTCATTATATCCCATTCTTTCGATACCAGTTACTGACATAAACTCCCGCTTATCAATCCAATTAAACATATTTTTTGTTTGACTAAGTGGAACATTATTCAAAATATCATTATCTTCTACTGAATATCTTTGTCCGCCTGTTAGATGACCTTTATTTGCGCTATTATTTAAGGATGATTCATCATTATGAATTGGGTTCCAATCTTGGTCCTTCAAAAAAGGCGCATATTTGAGTGCGAAAAATACAATTACTATAATTGCAATAATAGCTATAATATTCTTTATAATACTAAATATGAAACGCATGAACCATCCTCCTATTTTATTCATCAAAATTATAGTATGTTTAATAAAGTTTATCATCAGACTATAGGTGTATTTATATCTTAACTATAGACCGATGTATGTTTCATGCATTAATATTAAACTATATTAAAAGGAGTGAATAGACAATGAGTATTTTATCTATAATCCTGCTTGCACTCTTAGTTATCTTATTATTTAGAGTAGGTTTATCTATTTTAAGATTTTTAATCTATGTTGGCATAATTGTATTATGTATTTATCTAGGATACCAAGGCATTCTTTGGTTAATGGAAAATTATAATCAATTTTTTAGTTTTATAAATTAAAATTTTAGCGCTTATAGACGTTGAAGTCCATTAAGCGCTTTTTAAGTATTCAAATGATTATTTTTTCGCAAGTATTTGATAACAATAATAACAACCACACAATAATAGCACCCAAATAACTCCAAGGATAATCGCACTAAAACCACATTAAAAGCAGATGATCATAATTTTTTAAAAGCTTAGTACTGTTGAGGAAATAGTAACACCTATCGTTGAAATCAATACAGTACTACAGTATATATGTTTCATTCTCATATTCGTTTTCATTTTAATCATTTACATTAAATAAATCACAGGTAATAATAGCGCACTTAAAGTATATTTTCTACTACTTAACCTCCCAATTTGATGCCTCAAATATAATATGCTCGTTAAGTGTAAGATGACAACTTAATCAAACATCGTTAATAACATTATATTTAAACCACTGTTATTTAATCAAAGTAACCCGCTTCTACCATGCTTAAATATTCATGGTCGCCAATAATGACATGGTCTAATAAATCAATACCTAATAGTTGGCCACAATCTCTAAGTCTCGCAGTGGTTTTAATATCTTCATTTGAAGGTGTTGTATCACCGGAAGGGTGATTATGTAAAACGATAATCGCATTGCTCGCACATTTAATCGCTTCGCTAAATATTTCTCTTGGATGAACAATTGAAGAATTTAGCGTACCTACAAATATTGTTTTCTTTTTTATAATGACATTTTTAGAATTTAAAAACAGCACAATAAATTTTTCTTGCGTCAAATGTTCCATCTTACCCATCATAAAATCCGCCACATCTTTAGGGCTAGTGATTTGAATTTTATCATCAACACTTCCGGAATGTATACGTTCACCTAATTCAAATGCCGCTTTCAATGTAAGTGCTTTATACAGTCCCACACCTTTTACTTTATTTAAATCATTAATAGATAACATTTTTAATTCTTTTAAACTATCTACTGATTTTAATAATTCATTAGCTATATCTAAACTTGAACTACCTTTTCTTCCTGTATTAATGAGAATAGCTAATAATTCAGCATGTGATAAATACCTGGCACCATGACACAACATACGTTCTCTTGGTTTTTGATGATCTGCAAGTTCATTTATTCTCAATAAACAACAACTCCTATGAATTATCTAGATGTATTTCAGTATTAAAATTAGTAATTTTGTAAGGTCATTGGAATAACAAATTTTAAAGAAGCATTCAAAAGCGAGGTGTATTTATTCTACTACGAATGAAGTGTCATGTTGACAAATTTCTCATTAATTTAATAATTGCTTATTTCTATCTAAAAAATTTAATTCAGAATAAAAATTTAATTATTTTATAAATTATATCAAGATGTTTCTTTACCTTTTTGTGCACTGTCCCACTGTGCAAATAAAAATAAAAGACCTATAATTCCTAATATTACAGTTCCCCATATATTCAAAGGTAATATATCATTAACATATAAATAAATAAGTGTAATCACAAATAAAGTTGGTAAAATGGCGCCCAATAGCTTATTTTCTGTTTTAGATATAAAATATTGCACCGCTAACAATACAGCATAAATAATTGCTGGTGATAATGTCATTAAAAATTTCAAATAAAATCCCTTCTTTTTTATTATATTTTATGATCATAACAAACCATAACTAATTAAAAATTGTGATTATCATGCTTATACTTTGTAATAGCGTCTATTAAAATACAAATACCTAAGCCGAAAATAATTAAAGGAAGTATGATGATTAAATATATTGAGAATTTTCCAAATGTATTAGTAAAAAAAGCTACAGCAAATATAATTAAAAATATAAAAATTAATAAATTCATTCCCGTTGTTTTATTCAAGCCCTTTCACCTATCATTTTAATAATGTGCTCAAATTATATTAGAGTTAGTCAAAATTTAAAAATGAAATAAACTATATTTTACTACAAGGTTAAAAAAGCATAGTAAATTTCAAAATGTAAATTTTACAAATTAAAATAGCTATGCTTTTAATTAATCTATTCTTCTTTTTTAACTTCTTCTACTGTTTTTTCAACTTCTTCACGTGTCATTTTTTCACGCCCATTTTTCATTGCTTTTAGGGTTTTATGTGCGAAAGCTAGTGGTAAACGACAGAACAATAAAATCGTCCTTTTATTGATTGCTTTCATATATTCATCCGCTTTTGCTAAATTTTCTTCAGCATAAGCAAATAAATCCTCACGCGTCCAGTCGTCAGGAACAAAACTCACATCACGTTCCTCAAGATCTTCTTCTTCATTTCGCAGAATGTTTACAGCCTGAAGTCCTCTTCCATAACCTATTGCTAAATCTCTATCAGTTTTAACATTTGCACAGACATCCCATAGTTTAGATAGCATTACACCTACAAGTCCTGCTACATAATATGTATAATCATCTAAATCCTCACGAGATTTAATTCTCCAGTTGGCTTTGGCCCATTTTGCCATACCATATGCCATTTCACTAGAAGATTCTCTAACGATTGCCCGAGTATGTTCAGGGCAAGCAGCCAACCAGTCTCCTAATCTCACTGAAACTTCTGGTAATTTATCTTTTACTGGACTTATTATTTTTAAATATTTTTCCGAATCAAAAGGCATATTTAATAATTCGCTAATTTGCATTAACAAACTATACTTTAAATCATTGTTAATTTCCTCATGATCTTCAATTTCATCAATTGCGCGCATAACTAAATATGCACAAGCTACAGAATGTTTTAGCTCTTTTTCTAAAAAAGTAATTGGAATATAAAACGTACGGCTTGTCTCTTTTAAAACGCGCATTGCATCTTTTGGGAATTTCTTTTCTGCCATTTTATGAGTTCCCCTCCCTTTTCTTGATATTATCATATTTTTACATTTTAAAATAGCAAATGCTATGTTGATAGTATTTTTACACTTTGATGATTAAAATAAATTAAAAAGCGAGAACAAAATCGACAGTTGTTAATCGATTCCATTGCCCGCTTCTAGAAATTAGCAAACACGAAATTTAAAACTATACTTTAAAATATTTTAAACTAAAATATGAATTTATCCTTTGTTATATTATACAAATTCTTCATATTCATAAGGATTCTGTCCTTCAACACGACCATCTTCACCTTTATCTAACGCATCTATTTTAGCTATATCTTCATTTGATAGTTTAAAATCAAGATAATTAAAGTTATCTTGTTGATGAGTATATTGTGAAGCTTTAACTACAGGGAAAACATGTTTCTGATTCACCCAATTAATAATGACTTGTGCTGTAGAACGATTATATTTTTCTGCAATTTCTTTAATTGTATTATTAGTTAACACATCGTTAATCTCACGGCCAAGCGGACTCCACGCCTCTGATAAAACACCACGTTTATCGTTTTCTTTGATTAATTCACTATTATTAAAATATGGATGAATTTCTATTTGATTTGTCGCAGGTGTAACACCTGTTGCCTCTATAATGTCATCTAAATGATCAGGCATGAAATTGGATACACCAATCGATTTTATTAATCCGTATTTTTGAGCGTCAACTAATGCTTGCCAAGCTTCTACATATTTACCTTGTTTAGGATTAGGCCAATGAACTAAATATTTATCAAAATAATCTAAGCCCGTTCTATATAGTGATTCTTGTATAAGGTTAATTGCTTTATCATATTCGTGAGCTGCACCAGGTAGTTTAGCACTCACATAAATTTCTTCTCTTGGAATACTAGAACGACGAATGGCTTCGCCTACCATTCCTTCATTATTATAGTTTGTGGAAGTATCAATAACTCTATAACCTAGATTCAATGCATTTTCTAATGCTTTAACACCCTTGCCACCTTGAATATTAACTGTACCTAATGCTATATGAGGTAATGTTGTTCCATCATTTAATAAAAATTTTTCATTTAAACTCAATTTATAACTTCCTTTCAATATTTAACAAATTATGTTACAAATCAACCTTAAATTGATTTTAAATCATTACATTTATATTTTACCCACATATGACCTTTTTAATCTAAATGGATGAGTGAATGAAGCATTGATATCATAAACTTCCCCAAAAAATCCTAAAATGTGATAATACTGTCTCTATACAAAACGCTATATATATAAATGGAATAAATGGTATTTTAATTTTTCGTTTTCTTGTTTTCAGCACTAATATTGTAGAAAATATACTTCCTATTAAGCATGTAAGAAAGAGTACATTGATAAAAATGGAATATGGTATTAAATATGATAAAAGTGAACAAATTAATATATCACCATATCCAATAGCATTTTTGAATAAAAAATAAAATATATGTAGCAGGAGTGTGGTAATAACAAAATAAAAGAGGTTGCCATCAATAATAACTGTACTACTAAAAGCAAATATTAAAAATGTGTGTAAGGGGATAGATAAAGTTTGTATATCATAGAGAGCAAAAACAAGGAGAAATAAGTATATGCATATGAAAGTGCATAACGACTTTGCACTTGGATTAAATATCAAATATAAGGCTGGCACCAATGACAATACCTCACCTAAAATATAAAGTCTGCTAAGCGGTTGTTTACAACATGAAGTTTTCCCTAAAAGTCTAATATAACTGAATATTGGTATGATATCTCTGTACCTCAATTGCTTATTACAGAAATCACACTTGGATCTTGTTGCCAAATACTTTAAGTTAAATGTTTCAACAAAACATAATTGATAAAGAAAGCTAAATAACACAGGACAAACAACAAACAAAATAAGCAATGAATCGCCTCCTCTTGCTTATTATAACAACACAAGTCTAGCACTTTAACAAAAACATCACTTTTCAAATAATAATAGAAAGATACAAAAAATAAAGCTAGTCTATCATTTAACAAAACCATTATATAAGTTTAGTTAAGGTGTTAAATAATAACTAGCTTTATTATATTCAAATTAAATATTTAGAAATTCACTTTAGCTTTAACTTCGCTGATGAAATACAAACTACCTGTAATGACTAAGCCCTGTCCTTCATAATTTTCAATAAATCGAACGAAATCATCCACAGTTTCTTTTTGATCAAATCGTATTTCATCGTAAATTTCTTCTTTTGCGCATGCTTTTGGAAAATCAAAATCTGTAATATACATTGTTGAAGCAATTGTTTTTAATTGATCAATCATTGCGTGAATTGGCTTTCCATTAATAGCCGCATACAATACGTCGACATTGTCTAATTTATAATAGTCTTTTAACGTCTTTATGAGTGCTTCTACACTTTCCAAATTATGGGCACCATCTATAATTATCAATGGTTCATCTTTAACTTTCTCAATTCTTCCTGTCCAATTCACAGCTTCAATCCCATTAATCATTTTGTTAAAATCTAATTCAACTAAACCAGATTCATTTAATTCGATTAATGCTGTAATTGCCAATGCTGCATTTTCTTTTTGATGTTCACCAAGCATATTCAAAATAAGTGTTTCTAGTTCATAATTCTTATAGCGATATGTAAATTCCTCACCTTGAGAAATCACACTAATATCTCTATCTAACTCAATACCTTCTGCATTTTGTTGTTCTACAAAATCACGAATGATTTTAAGTGCATCTTCATTCTTCACAGCATATATGACAGGCGTTTCAGGTTTAATAATTGCGCCTTTATCTTTGGCGATATCTACATATGTATCGCCTAAAATATCAACATGATCTAAACCAACACTCGTTAAAATGCTAAGTATTGGTTTAAATACATTTGTAGAATCATTCTTTATACCTAAGCCTGCTTCTACTATTACAAAGTCAACTGGATGAATTTCTCCAAAATATAGAAACATCATCGTTGTAATAATTTCAAACTCAGTGGCTGTTCCAAGTTCTGTTTCTATTTCTAATGCTTCACTTACTGGTTTTACCTTTTGAACTAATTCTACAATGGCATCGTCGCTTATTGGTACACCATTTAAACTTATACGTTCATTAAATGTTTCTATAAAAGGAGACGTAAAGGTCCCAACTTCATATCCATTGTCAACAAGCGCTGACCTTAAATAGGCAACTGTTGACCCTTTACCATTTGTACCACCGACATGAATACCATTGATATTAAATTGTGGATTGTTTAATTTATCTAGCATCCACTCCATGCGTTTAACACCTGGTTTAATGCCAAATTTAGTTCGTTCATGTATCCAATATAAGCTGTCTAGGTAATTCATGTTAAGGACTCCTATGCTTTTAATTGATTAATTCGTTCTTGTACACCATCATATTTTTCTTGATATGTTTGTTTTTTCTCACGTTCTTCATTAATAATTTTTTCAGGCGCTTTATTAACAAAATTTTCATTAGCTAGTTTTTTATTGACACGATCTAACTCTTTTTCCCATTTTTCGAGTTCGTTTTCTAAGCGTGCAATTTCTTTATCCATATCGATTAAACCTTCTAATGGTAATATGACTTCACCAGCAGAAGTAATTGATGTCATTGCTTTTTCCGGGATAGCTATTGTAGTTTGGATAATTAGTTCGCTTGGATGACAGAATCTATCAATATAATTTGAATTATTTAATAAAGTTTCTCGTATATTTTCATCTTTTGCTTGAATGAAAATTGGAATAGCTTTTGATAATGGCGTATCTACTTCTAGTCGAGATTGTCTTACGGATTTAATAATTTCAACAAGTTGTTGCATCGTTTCTTTACTTTCATCAAATACTAACTCATTATTTGATTTAGGCCAAGCTGCATTGACAATCGTTTCACCTTCATGTGGTAAATTTTGCCAAATTTGTTCTGTTACAAATGGCATAAATGGATGTAACATTCTCATTGTATTATCTAACACATAAGTTAATACAGAACGTGTAACTTGTTTTTGAGCTTCATCTTCACCGTTCATAGGTATTTTACTCATCTCTATATACCAATCACAGAATTCATCCCAAATAAAGTTATATAGCGCTCTGCCAACCTCACCAAATTCATAACGTTCACTTAAATCAGTAACTGTATCTATTGTTTCATTTAAGCGTGTTAAAATCCATTTATCTGCTAAAGATAAATTAGTTGATAAATCTACATCTTCAACTTTGAAATCGTCACCAATATTCATCAAACTAAATCTAGCAGCATTCCATATTTTATTTATAAAATTCCAGATTGATTCAACTTTTTCTGTGGAATAACGTAAATCATGACCAGGAGACGAGCCGGTAGCTAAGAAATATCTTAAACTATCTGCACCATACTCATCAATAACGTCCATTGGATCAACACCATTACCTAATGATTTACTCATTTTACGACCATCCTCAGCACGAACTAACCCATGTAATAAAACATCGTTAAATGGGCGTTGTCCTGTAAACTCGAGTCCTTGGAATATCATTCTAGCTACCCAGAAGAATATAATATCATAACCTGTTACAAGTACATTAGTTGGGTAATAACGTTGAAAATCTTCATTTTCAGTATCCGGCCAACCTAATGTTGAAAATGGCCAAAGAGCACTAGAAAACCAAGTGTCTAATACATCTTCATCTTGTGTCCATTCTTCTATATTTTGTGGTGGCTCTTCACCGACATAAATTTCTCCAGTTTCATTATGGTACCAAGCAGGTATTTGATGCCCCCACCATAATTGTCGTGAGATCGTCCAATCTCTAATTTCTTCCATCCAACGATTGAATGTTTTTTCAAATCTATTTGGCACAAAATCGATTCTATTATCCGTTTTTTGGTTGTTTAATGCCTGTTCAGCTAATGGTTTCATTTTAACAAACCATTGTGTAGATAGATAAGGTTCAACGACTGCACCAGAACGTTCTGAATGTCCAACAGAATGTTCATGTTCTTCAATTTTAATCACTAAATCCTGTTCGTATAAATCTTTAACTAATGCTTCTCGACATTCAAATCTATCCATACCTTGATATTTACCAGCATGCGCATTCATGTGACCAGACTCATCCATAACTGTAATACGTTCTAAATCATGACGATTACCAATTTCAAAGTCATTTGGATCATGTGATGGTGTAACTTTCATCGCACCACTACCAAAATCGATATCCACATATTCATCTGCTAGTATTGGTAATTCTCTACCAATTATAGGCAAAATTACAGTTTTACCTATAACATCTTTATAACGATCATCCTTCGGATTTACTACGATTGCAGTATCACCTAACATCGTCTCAGGACGTGTAGTGGCTATCTCAATGAAACCATTGCCATCTGCATAAGGATATTTAAAATGATAAAACTTACCTTGTACATCCTCATGAATTACTTCTATATCAGATAAAGCAGTACGTGCAACTGGATCCCAGTTGATAATGTATTCACCACGATAAATTAAACCTTTATTATACATATCCACAAATACTTTTTTAACTGCTTTACTAAGTCCTTCATCTAATGTAAAGCGCTCTCTACTATAATCTAAACCTAAACCTAATTTTGCCCACTGTTGTCTAATAAAATCAGCATACTCTTCTTTCCAATCCCAAGCTTTTTCTAGGAACTTCTCTCTACCTAAATCATGGCGAGATAAACCTTCTTCTTTGAGTTTCGTTTCTACTTTAGCTTGTGTCGCTATACCAGCATGGTCCATACCTGGTAAGTAAAGTGTGTCATACCCTTGCATACGTTTCATTCTTGTTATAATGTCTTGTAACGTTGTATCCCAAGCATGACCTAAATGTAATTTACCAGTTACGTTTGG
Organism: Staphylococcus sp. FSL W8-0271; assembly: GCF_038006605.1. Lineage (NCBI taxonomy): Bacteria > Bacillati > Bacillota > Bacilli > Caryophanales > Staphylococcaceae > Staphylococcus > Staphylococcus sp. FSL W8-0271. The sequence continues at coordinate 1,197,471 of NZ_JBBOVM010000001.1, read as the reverse complement.
GGGTGGGATAACGATTGTATATGTTTCTTTTGAATGATCTTCTGCTGCTTTAAAATAGCCATTATTGACCCATTGATCATAACGTCCAGTTTCGACTTCGTTTGGATTATATTTGGGTTTCATTTCCATGTGTAAAATCCTCCTTAAATAAATAAAAACCCATCCTAATAAAATAGGACGGGTTTTACCGTGGTACCACCTAAATTCAAGAAATTAGTATAATAATTTCAAGCACTTAAAATTATGATTAACGCTCAAACACGCTTTAACCTACTTTATTATCTTAGATTTGACAAATTTCAGCTAAAGTTCAATGTGGGCTACCTTCAATAAGTTAAATTGTACATTTTCAGCTACCATGTACTCTCTGTTAAATTTCAGCTTATTTACTCTTCCCAGTAGACAATATTTCTTTACTTGATTATAGTATAATGGATATGAAAATAAGTCAATAAAATGGAGTGAAATTTATGAATGAATGTGCATTTGGCACTACAGATTCTGTTTACATTAATTATCACAATGAAAGTTGGGGTCATCCTATATATGATAGTTTGAAACTATTTAAATTAATGGCATTAGAATCTCAACATGCCGGGCTATCTTGGTTAACTATTTTAAAGAAAAAAGAATCATATGAACAGGCATTTTATAATTTCGATCCATCGAAAATTGTAAATATGACGTCAGAAGATATTGATAGGTTAATGGAGTTTCCCAATATTGTTCATAATAGAAAAAAATTAGAGGCCATCGTCAATCAAGCAGAAGGATATTTCAAAATCGAAAAAGATTATGGCAGTTTTAGTGCGTTTTTATGGTCTTATGTCAATCATAAACCACTCGATTTAGGCTATCGTCAATCAACTGAACGAATGACAGTGGATGAGCGTGCCACGGAACTTTCTAAAAAATTAAAACATTATGGATTTAAGTTTTTAGGTCCAGTTACTGTCTTCTCATTTTTGGAGGCAGCAGGTCTATATAATGCTCACCTACAAGCATGCCCTTATAACCCTAACATATACAATGGCGAAGGTTTCCAATAAAAATAAACCACTTTAATATAGTTAACGAGCAGTTGTCTCATTCATTAAATTTTATTGAATAACATGATTGCTTTTTCCAAAAGATCATGTGCTAAAAGGTATTTTTTAACCTGCATCAATAATTTATATACGCAGAAAACATGCACAAAAAACTGCTACCAAAGTCAACTAGTTTTTCGGCAGTCTGACATGAGCTTTTGCTCATGTTTTTTAGTTTAAGCATATTAAAGTCTTTTAAAAATTTAAAAAGTGTCAAAAGCGAATATTTGGTTTACTTTCAATTATGACGCTAAATGTATAAAAAAACCACTCCGCAGAGTGGTCAAAAGGATGAAGTACTGGAGGTACTTCGCTTATATAATATCAAACCAAAACACGTTGTTCAATATAATAAATATTAAATTATTGTAAAATATAAATAGATTTTACACTGTTGTATTTTTAGTAATCATTTTTATTACTTTCGCTTTGTCTTTCCCTAAATTTAAGAAAATAATTTAACATCGGTGCAATTAAAAATAATATAAAGAAAATTCTAAAGATATGGTAACTAGATATCATCGCGACATCTGCGCCAGTTTCAATAGCAACTAATACAATTTGACTCATGCCTCCAGGGGCGGCACCTAAGAACAATTCGTTCACTTGATGATGTGATACGGTTGCTATAAACAAGACCATGACAAATGCTAATAATATTAATAAAATATTTTGGAATGCAATTGCTATAGCAATTCTTCCTTTCATTTGGTCTAATAACTTTGCTATTTGTATACCTATTCGAATCATATATATAATTTGTGCTGCAGCAATGATGTAATTATCTAAAGTGAAAGTCACGCCAGTAAATAAGTTCCAGCCTATCAGTACGAGAATCGGGGCAAGTAATTGTTTGGTCGGAAAATTTATTTTTGTCATAACAAAATAAATAACAGTTATTGCAATAATAAGTAAGGCTATATTCGGAATTGTTAAAGCCTGTGTCAAAACTTGTGTAGTTCGTCCAGTAGTTGAATGATTTCCAGAATCTTGAAAAAAATACGATATAAATGGAACTAATATAACTACAAATATGATTCTTGATGTTTGAGTTAAACTAACAACCATGATATTTGCTTTTTTATTTTCGTCTGCCATTATTAACATTTGGCTCAAAGCACCTGGGATCACACTTAATATTGCCGTTTCGGTATTAACATTAGCAATTTTTTTGAAAAAATAAGCAATGATTAAGGCTAATATAAGTAACATAATTGTTATCAAAACAATCGTGAGCCAATCATCTTTAATATCAAATATGACATTTTTTGTAAAAGTAGATCCTATTTGAACTCCTAATAGCACTAAACCAATTTGGCTTAACCAAAACGGCCATCTTATATCTAAGTGTAAATAGCGTATACAAACGATACTAGCAATAATTGGTCCAAACATAAACGGCAGCAAAACATGAGCTGCATTTAGTACTAAACTAAAAATAAGCGCTAACATTAATACGATAAAATTACTTTTTAAATGCTTATTCATTTGCTCACAACTTTCTTTAGTATCGTTATCTTTATATACATAACTAATTAAATTAAAAGGAGCGAGTTAGAAATCAAAATGCTTAATTTGATTTCGAATCCTCGCCCCATTTAGGTAAAAGAACTCTAAAAAGTAAGTACAATTAAATGTTATTAATGAGCCTTTTAAAACACTATTTATTTTAACTGAATTGGAAATAACAATATAAATTTTAAGTGCTTAAAATTAAACAATACGGCTCAATGCAGTATCAAATGCTGCTAATGTTTTTTCTATATCCGCTTCTGTATGCGCAGTAGAAAGGAATGTCCCTTCAAATTGGGAAGGGGGTAAAAACACACCTTCTTTTGCCATTTCTCTATACATTTGACTAAACATTTCTAAATCACTTTGATTTGCTTCTTCAAAATTAGTTACCGGTCCTTCATTTAAGAAATACCCTATCATAGATCCTGCACGATTCACAGTAATGGGTACATTATGTTTTTTAAAAACATCTTTTAAGCCATTTTCTAATATATCTCCAAGTTTATTGAAATATTCATATGACTCTGGTGTTAACTGTTTTAAAGTTTCATAACCACTTGTCATAGCTAGCGGATTTCCAGATAATGTTCCTGCTTGGTAAATATTGCCTGAAGGCGCAATATGATCCATGATTTCTTTTTTACCACCAAATGCTGCTGCAGGTAATCCTCCACCTATGACTTTACCAAGACAAGTTAAATCAGGCATCACATTAAAGTAACCTTGTGCACAATGATATCCCACTCTAAAGCCAGTCATAACTTCATCAAATAATAATAAAGAACCATATTCATTTGTGATATCTCTCAAGCCTTGTAGGAATCCTTCTACTGGTGGTACAACCCCCATATTACCCGCTACAGGTTCAACGATAACACCAGCAATGTCATCACCAAATTCTTCAAAAGCTACTTTTATTGACGCTAAGTCATTATATGGTACTGAAATTGTATTTTTTGCAATACCTTCTGGTACACCTGGAGAATCAGGTAATCCTAAAGTAGCAACACCAGACCCTGCTTTGATTAAAAGTGAATCACTATGGCCATGATAACATCCTGTAAATTTCACTATTTTATTTCTACCAGTATAACCTCTCGCTAAGCGTAATGTATCCAATGTCGCTTCTGTACCTGAAGATACCATGCGTAGTTTCTCAATGGAAGGTACACGATCGATAACGAGTTCTGCTAACTTATTTTCAATTAACGTCGAAGCACCAAAACTTGTACCATTATCAACAGCTTCATGTAAGCTTTCATTCACTTGTTTGTTTTTATGACCTAAAATTAATGGTCCCCAACTTAAAACATAATCAATATATTCATTACCATCGATATCGTATATTTTTGAACCTTCACCATGATCCATAAAAATCGCCGGTGTATCTACAGATTTAAATGCTCTAACTGGACTATTTACACCACCTGGCATTAGATTTTCAGCTGTCTTCATTGCTTCTATAGAATTATTATATCCCATTTAAATTTTCCTCCTTATTGTTCATCAATATATCTACAAATATCTTTAGAGAAATATGTGATAATCATGTCCGCGCCTGCACGTTTCATTGAAATCATCTGTTCCATCACAACTTGTTTTTCATCAATCCATCCATTAAGTGCAGCTGCTTTCGTCATGCTATATTCACCACTTACATTATATGCAATTACAGGAACATTTGTCGTATTACGGACATCTCTAATAATGTCTAAAAAACTCAAAGCAGGTTTAACAATCATCATGTCTGCACCTTCATGTAAATCACTATCAAGCTCTCTTAGTGCTTCTCTTCTATTTGCAGGATCCATTTGGTACGTTTTTCTATCTCCAAATTGTGGTGCAGATTCAGCAGCATCACGGAATGGACCGAAAAAGCTAGAAGCATATTTAATACCATAACTCATAATTGGTATATTGTAATAACCAGCATCATCTAAACCTGCTCTAATTTCTGCAACGAAACCATCCATCATATTACTAGGCGCAATGATATCGGCACCAGCCTCCACTTGTGAGATAGCAGTTTTGACTAACAATGGTAAAGATTTATCGTTGTCTACATCATTTGTTTTTTCATTAATAACACCACAATGACCATGATCCGTATATTCACATAAACAAGTATCTGCGACAACGAGTAAGTCGCTGTACATTGCTTTGGCTTTTCTAGTAGCTTCTTGAACAATACCATTGTGATCATAAGCACCTGTACCAACAGCATCTTTTTCATTGGGTACACCGAAGAACATTATTCCTCTAATACCTAAATCATATGCTTCTTTAATTTCTTCATCAAGTAAGTTTAAACTGAGTTGATACACACCTGGCATTGATTTTATTTCTTCTTTAACATTATCTCGTTCTACAACGAAAATAGGATAAATTAAATCCTCTTTGTGTACATGTGTTTCACGAACCATGTCTCTTATAGATTTACTACTACGTAATCTTCTGTGTCTATCAAATTGCATCATTTTCCCAACTTTCTTCAACTTTATTTATTAACGAATCTAATGTTTGAATATTTGATATTGTCGCATCATAACCATATTGCTTTATAGTGTTTAAAGTTTGTTGTCCTATGACGTAATACTGATTAAATTGCGGTGTTTCACTTTGTTCAAAAAAATATCTTACTGCAGATGAACTCGCAAATGTAATGACATCTAGCTCGTTATTTTTTATCATATGCTTAACATCTTCAATATTTTTAGTATGTGGTACTGGACGATATAAATCAATTTTACAAACTTGATAACCTTGTTGACTTAAACTTTCTTGCAACAAAGGCCTTGCATAAGCACTTGAGGGTATTAAAATTTTGCTGTTTTTTGAAGTTTGAAAGCATTTAAGAAACCCTTCTTGTGAGTAATCTGAAGGATAAAACAGCACATCTAAACCCAATGATTTACAATAGTCTGCTGTTTTAGCACCTATTGCAGCGAAATTTTTAACTTTCACTTGTGATAAAAATGGTTGGAAATATCTCACCGCATTTTTAGACGAAAAAATAAGCCAGTCATAGTCGACATCTAATAAATTTAAATCAAATGATAAGGGCTCTACATCTATAAATGGTTTGTGTAGAATAAACTTATCGTTTTGTTCAAATTTAGAAGTTTGCGTCATAACTATAACTGGTCTCATTATTTTCACCTCGAATGATTATTGTTCTTCGTTTAGTTCTTTAATTATTTCGTATGCACCTTGTGCATTTAAAACTTCTGTTACTTTTTCACCAAGTTCTACAGGATCATACCCACGTTCGGTATGTTCGTAACGTTCTTTACCATCAGGTGACATAATTAGTCCTGTAAATTCTATTGTACCATCACTGTTTTTACTAGCATAGCCCCCTATAGGCACTTGGCAACTACCATTCATCCGTTCTAAAAACGTGCGTTCTGCAGTTACACATTCTGCAACATCTTGATTGTGGACTTTAGCAAGAAGTTCTAGCAATTCCTTGTCGTCTGAACGACATTCTATACCTAATGCACCTTGACCTATCGCGGGTATCAAAGTCCGCTCGTCTAGATATGAAGTGACGATATCATCAGACCAACCCATACGTTTTAGCCCAGCTGCAGCTAATAGTATGGCATCGTAATCTTCATTATTTAATTTACTCAAACGTGTGTCAATATTACCGCGAATCCATTTTATTTGTAAATGTGGATATTTTGCAAGAATTTGTGCACCGCGTCTTAACGAACTAGTACCAACAATACTTTGTTTTGGTAATTCTTCTAGTGGAATATGATTTTTAGCAATGTACGCATCATATGGATTTTCTCTATCAGGTATGCAACCTAAAGTCAATCCATCTGGAATTACACTTGGGACATCTTTTAAGGAATGAATTGCCATATCAATTTCTTCATTAAATAAGGCATTTTGAATTTCTTTAACAAACAGACCTTTTCCGCCCACTTTAGATAATTGTTTATCTATAATTCGATCGCCTTTTGTTACGATTTCCTTTATTTCCACTTCTAAACTTGGATCTACTGATTTTAATTTATCAATAAATTGTTTACTTTGCGTTAAAGCTAACTTACTTCTTCGTGAACCTACTACTAATTTACGCATCATGCGCATCCTCCTAGAAACAAGTCTATTCATTCAACTTAATTACACTTCAATAAATACCTGTCCATTGATGAAAATCAGATATATGTGAAGCAAAAAATAAATTAATCATACTAAGACAAAACAATAATATATTAAAATAAATTAATTTATGCTTAGTTAGTATTTTTTTCACTCTAAAAATCAAATAAATTCCATATAGCAATGTTATGACTGATGACATAATAACTTTAGGATCTATAATGATGTCTACACCTAAAGTATTAAAACCCCATTGCGCACCTAGTACAATACTTAATATTATGAAAATGAAACCGATTAAACTACTGTAAAATACCACTTGTTCAAGTGTGGCCACACTACCAATTCTAAAATATTTCTGGTCAAATCGTTTTTGTTTCAAATTATTATATTGTATTAAATACAAGATACAATTTACAAAAGCAAAAGCAAATAATGCGTAACTAATTACCGCCAAACTAATATGCACTATAAGTAATTCATTGATAATATTGAGTTTTTCACCGGTACTTTGATAATGCATAGGTTGGAATGTGTTGATTGCAATGAATAAAAAACCAATCATATTAAATAAAAATATGGATAAGTTTATTTGTTTGATCACATTGATAACTATGGAAATAGAAATAATAAGCCATGCTAACGCAAAAAACACATCAAATATATTCCCTAATGGAATTTGTTTCGTTACATTTACATATAAAGATAAAGAGACTGTTTGTAACATCCAAACAATCCCTAATGAAACAAAACCAATCATTTTAATTCTATGATGTTTTTTCAAAAAATCATAGAAATAACAAGCAATGCTAAATAAATAAATTAATAATATAAGTTCATTTAATCTAATGAACGAAAATTCTTGCATATCATCACCATTTGCATATGCTTATTCAAAACTAAAAATTTGACTTGTCGTAGCTACATTACGCTTTTTCTTTTTTGGTTTATAAGCTTGTTCAGCTTCAATGTCAAAAATGTTTTGAAATAGCTCTAATTTTTCGTTACTTTTTTTGTCACTACTCAACTCTTTCGCTTGCTTGATGGGATCTTTTAACATTTGGTTAATGATACTTTTGGTATGTTTTGATATTATTTTGCGTTCTCTTTCTGTCAAACCAGGAAGTTTTCGGTCAATACTACTCATGGTATCTTCTTGAATATCCATCGCTTTTTCTCTAAGTGCACGAATAACAGGAACAACACCTAACATATTAACCCATTCATTATGTGCTTCAATTTCTGCTGGAATTCTTTGTGAGATTTCGTCAGCCGCATTTTGACGTTGTTTTAAGTTAGCATCTACTAAGCCTTTCAAATCGTCAACATCATAATTAAAGACATCTTGAAGTGTATCAATGCCTGGTTCAATATCTCTTGGAACCGCAATATCAATCAATACGAGTGAATCATTTTTCCGTTGTGATTGAATAGAAGCCATCATGCTATTTGTAATGATATATTCATCTGAACTCGTTGAACTGATTACAATATCCGCATGTGCCAAAAGTTGTGGTAGTGCCTCCATAGATTCATACTTAACATTATGTGAGATTGCTAATTTCTGTGCTTTACTGACAGTCCTATTAACGATTGTCACATCAGTTACATCTGAACCAATCAAATTTAAGAGTGACAGTTCACTCATATCCCCTGCACCAATTATCAATGCGCTTTTATTATTAATTTTGCCAAATACTTTTTTACTAAGTTCAACTGCCGCATATGAAACACTTACTGCATTATCTGCAATATCTGTTTCATTATGTGCTTTTTTCGCGAAAGTAATCGCTTGTTTAAATAGATGATTAAATATAGTACCAGTTGTATCTTCCTCTTGAGCGATAAAGAATGCATCTCTAATTTGTCCAAGAATTTGAGTTTCTCCTAATACTACAGAATCTAATCCAGAAGTAACTTGCAATAAATGTTTTACTGCTGCGTCCCCCACTGTTACTTCAGTCATTTCTTTAATTTCTTCTACATCAAATCCAAAATTTCTCGCTAAAAAACGTTGAATATAATAGCGACCCGTATGAATTTGATCAACAACCGCATATACTTCTGTACGATTACATGTTGATAATATTACATTTTCTAAAATAGATTTAGTTTCAAATAAATCAACATTAGCTGAACGTATGGCATCATCTTTAAAAGCAACTTGTTCTCTCAGTGCTACATCTGCTGTACGATGATTAATGCTTATCGCAATTAAATGCATTTATAACGCCCTCCATACATATTACAATAAGTAGATTATAACACAATTATCATTTGAGTTAAGCATCTTGCGCACGTAAATTAGAAATATTCTAATTTACATTCAAATAGTTGTCATAATTTATACACTTTAACGAATTTTTAAGTTTTTATAAATATTTTTCGATTATATTCCAGACTTGTTGTTGTTTATTCGCTCGGATAGAAGAATAACTTATAATTTCATCCTCAGGTTCCATTTCAAGTTTTCGTTGAACATTAGCTAAATGTTTCTGTACTTTGCCTTTAGCAATTTTATCTTCTTTTGTAGCAATCACTAATGTTGGAATATCAAAATACTTCAAATAATTATACATTAAGATATCGTCTTCAGTAGGATTATGCCTCAAATCAACAAGCTGAATGACAAGTTTTAAAGATGTTCTTTGAGAAATATATTTTTCAATCATTTTTCCAAATGCTTCACGTTGTTTTTTACTTACTTTTGCATAACCGTAGCCTGGCACATCTACAAATACCAGTTGATTATCAATGTTATAAAAATTGAGTGTTTGCGTTTTACCTGGTTGTTGTGAAGTTCTCGCCATATTTTTTCGTCCAATCATACTATTGATAAAGGATGATTTACCAACGTTAGAGCGACCACTAAGTCCAACTTCACTTAATCCAGTTTCTGGATATTGCTCAGGCTTTACCGCACTTATTAATAATTCAATTTCATTAGGATTTATTTTCATTCCCGACCCTCTTTTCTATTAAGTCACTTCATTATTATATTACACAATTTCACATATTTATATGTATTTTTATATGATTTATACTGCTTTTAAAAAGAAAGAGGCTAAGACATATTAAAAAATGTCTCAGCCTCGTAGTTTGAATTTTTAACGTTGACGCATTTGAAATTTTGATAATTATACATCATATCAACGTTAATCTAACCTTGCAGCACAGCCAATACACATAAAATAACGCGTTGGCTTTAGCCCTTATTTCAAAACTGTCTTACTTAAGCAGAAGTTTGTTCCTTATTTACAAGGTTGCCTTCTTTATCGTATAGTTCAGGATCTTTTTCTTCATTAATTGTTTCTTCTGTAATTACTACTTTTACAACACCATCAGAAGATGGAACATCGTACATAATATCAATCAGTGCTTCTTCAATAATTGAACGTAATCCACGTGCACCTGTTTTACGCTCAATCGCTTTATTACTAATTGCAGACAATGCTTCGTCTGTAAATTCTAACTCTACATCATCAAGTTCTAACATTTTTGTATACTGTTTTACTAAAGCATTTTTTGGTTGCGTTAAAATGTTTTTTAATGCATCTACATCTAATGTTTCTAAATTAGATACAATTGGTACACGACCAATAAATTCTGGAATCAGACCATATGATTGTAAATCTTCAGGTCTAATTTGTTCTAAGATAGCATCTTCATCATATTTAGATGCTTCACTACTAGAAAATCCGATTACTTTTTCACCAAGTCTACGTTTGATCACTTCATCAATACCATCAAATGCACCGCCTAGTACAAATAAGATGTTTGTAGTATCAATTTGAATTAATTCTTGGTTTGGATGTTTACGTCCGCCTTGTGGTGGCACACTAGCAGTCGTACCTTCAAGAATTTTCAATAGTGCTTGTTGCACACCTTCACCAGAAACGTCTCTTGTGATAGATGTATTTTCAGATTTTCTAGCGATTTTGTCGATTTCATCGACATAAATAATGCCTTTTTCTGCTTTATCTATATCAAAATCAGCTGCTTGAATTAAGCGAAGCAATATATTTTCAACGTCATCGCCAACATATCCAGCTTCAGTTAAACTCGTAGCGTCTGCGATTGCAAAAGGTACGTTTAATGTTTTAGCTAAAGTTTGAGCTAAAAGGGTTTTACCGCTACCTGTTGGACCAATTAAGGCAACATTACTCTTTTGTAATTCTACGTCATCTTCATTTGGACCTAAATTTTGAACACGTTTATAATGATTATATACAGCGACAGCTAAAGATTTTTTAGCTTTTTCTTGTCCAATAACATAATCATTTAATTGGTCCATAATTTCTTTAGGAGTTGGTAATTCTGTTAGTCCTTCTGATTCTGATTGAGCTAATTCTTCTTCAACAATTTCTGAGCACAGCTCAATACATTCATTACAAATGTATACGCCACTTCCTGCGACTAATTTTTTAACTTGGTCTTGATCTTTACCACAGAAAGAGCATTTTAAATTTTCTTCATCTTCATTGAATTTGAACATTCTATTTACACCCCTATTCCCTAAAGACTATACTAGATAGCATTTTAATATGCAACTTGAACAAATCTCAAGTTTTTTGCACAAAACATTGTAGCAGACACATTAATTGAATGCATCTGCTACTAGTTTACAATATTAAACAACTATTCTTTGTTTCTACAAACAATATGCTTGAGACATTTTTAATTATGCTTCTGAGTCATCTTTAGATGGTTCTACTAATTTCGCTTCATCTACTAACATATCGATAACTTTTTGGATACGTACATCATTTTTAACAATGTCAGTATTGCCAAGTGTTTGTTTAATATCTTCTACAGAGATATTAAACTGCTCACTCATTTTTTCTAATTCTTTATCGATGTCAGCATCAGATACTTCAACTTCTTCAGCATCAGCAATCGCAGTTAATGTTAAGTTTGTTTTAACGCGTTCCTCAGCATCGTCTTTCATTTGTTCTCTTAATTGTGACTCATCTTGTCCAGAAATTTGGAAATAAGTTTCTAAATTAAGACCTTGTTGTTGCATACGTTGTCCAAATTCTTGAACCATGCGGTCTAACTCAGTTTTAATCATCGCCTCTGGAACGTCAATTGTTGTATTATTCGTAGCTTTGTTAATAGCTTCTTCTTTTTGAGTGTTTTCAGCGTCTGTTGCTTTTTGTTCCGCTAAACGTTTGCGTACGTTTTCTTTATACTCATCAACTGAATTAGCTTCTGCATCTAATTCATTTGCAATTTCATCGTTTAATTCTGGAACGTCTTTATATTTGATTTCATTAACTTTTGTTTTGAATGTTGCTTCTTTACCAGCTAATTCTTCAGCATGGTATTCTTCTGGGAACGTTACATTAACATCTTTTTCTTCACCAGCTTTAACACCAACCAATTGTTCTTCAAAACCTGGAATGAATGAACCTGAACCAATTTCAAGGTCATAGCCTTCTGCTTGTCCACCTTCAAATTGTTCGCCATCTACATAACCATCAAAGTCAATGTTTACAGTATCACCGTTTTCAACTGCACCATCTTCTTTAACAACCATTTCTGCTAAATGTCCAAGTTGATGATCGATTGATTCTTGTACTTCTTCTTCAGTTAATTCAGTATCTTGCTTTTCAATTTCTAAACCTTTGTAATCACCAAGTTCAACTTCAGGTTCAACTACAACATTTGCTTCAAATGTCATGTCTTCACCTTTTTCAATTGATGTTACATTAATTTCAGGTTGATCAACTGGTTTAATGCCAGTTTCGTCAATAGCTTCACCATATGCTTCTGGTAATAAGATATCAACTGCATCTTGATACAATGCTTCTACACCAAAGCGTTGTTCAAAAATTTGGCGAGGTACTTTCCCTTTACGGAATCCTGGCACATTAATTTGTTTAACCACTTTTTTGAAAGCTTGATCAATTGCTTTGTCTACTTTTTCTGCTGGAACAGTAACAGATAAAACGCCTTCGTTACCTTCCTTTTTTTCCCAAGTTGCTGTCATGTATAAAAACCTCCATGATTATCCTATTTTATTTTTTCAACTTCATTATTATAGCACACGTCAAAGCTCGACACAAATTATGAATTTTCTATGAATAATAAATAAAAAGTTGAAATTTATTTTAATTTTATATTACCTCTTAACATCATTACCCATTTTTCATATGAGTTAATGATAAAACAACCTATTTTTCTTTATCTAGTGACACGATGAGTGTAAGCACATGATTCGTTTCATCAAGTTTTTCTAAACCGACCATAGATTTGAAATAATTTGTATAACCTTCTATCCAAGTTTGCTTAGTTGCAATGCTTTCAATATTTAATGGATAAAGCAAAATGGCATGATTATTCAGCAAATGAAGTGCTTCCTCTACAAGTTGAGATGCACCATCTTCAATTTGCTTTAATACATTAGGTATGATTGTAGTTTTAAATAAAGTTTGTTCTAGTCCTTCAAGATCACGAGGAATCACATCGATTTCATAGCCATATTTATGAATAGTAATCGTTTGGGCATTTTTTGCAAAACGCAAGTATTCCAACATAATGCTTACAACATTTGGTGCTAGTTCTAACGCATTCAACAAATGGATGACTGTTTCTTGGTAACGATATTGACTATGGTCTATGAGCGTCAACATAATATTAACTTGTTCTTTAAGTGTTAAAGTATCAAAATTTTGTAGCATTTGAGCTGCATGTTCATTATGTTTATCAATTTGGCTTAATGCAAATTCCTTGATTGGAAACAGTTCCATTCTAGTTTTATGATCATTAACCTCATCTATGATTTGGTTAATGATTTCGACAACTTCAAAATATTGCCCCAAGCCATTTAAACTTTGGACATAGTAAATCATCAAATCGTCATAATTGGACATACCTTGTTTTAATAAAATGATGGCTTCTTCACGTAATTCTAAATAATATTCCATTTTAAAAAGCATCGCACATTTTAAAAGCGACATTTGTTCATCAAGTTCGAATTGAGCCTCTAATGACTCAAATAAATCATAGGCTTGCTCGAAATTATTTTCATTAAAAGCTTGCTTAATTTCTCTAATCAACTTTTCTTTTGATCGCGGAAATGGAATGATATCAGACATTGATCAACACCTCTATTGTATTGCCTGTAAAATGAGTGCACTCCATGTTTCAAATTCATCATAATTATCTATCTTATTATGATTGACCCATTTTATTTTTAAAGTGTCTGTCTCTTTTGCTTCTACATCATTACTATTAACATTTATCTTAAATACAACACCTAAATGAACTTCACCGACTTCATTTGTATCATCGTTGATAAAGCCTATGTATGCTAAATTTTGTGATTTACTTTCAGAAAGTCCTACTTCTTCATTTAATTCTCTCTGAGCATTCACTCTGAGCACTTCATTAATAGATTCAGCACCTTTAACGTCATTCATATGGCCACCAACACCGATTGAAGATTGCCCGTGTAAACGCGTTTCTCCACCACCAGTTAGACGTTCATAAACCAAAATTTCATCGTGTTCATTTTCTAATATACAATATGAAATAAGTTGTTTATAACTTGAATTTTCCTCCATATCACCACGACGTTTAATTTCATAATTCGATAGTGTTTCAAAAATGTCTTGTCCTTTATTCGAATTTTTATCTAAAAATCCATTAAATTGATTATTTTCATTATCAAATAAGATTTTTCTTGGTACAACTGTAATCATTTCATCAAATTTAGACATTAGTTTCTCCTTCATGTGTGACTTCTTTGTTATTTTATCAAAACATTTAAGTATCTCAAAATAATACTAATGTCAGAACTCTTACCAGCAATAAAATTTAATAATCTCTTATTCGAATCTCTGATTTGAAAAATAATTATTATATTGGTATTTGTTCAAGCTTCTCTATTTTAAAGTATTTACGCATTGCCAATACCACATAAAAGCCTGAGACAATATGGTGTCCCAGGCTTTATTTTAAAATTATTTTAAAGCTTCTTTAGCTTTAGCTACTAATTCACCAAAAGCTTTGTCATCTGAAATTGCGATTTCAGAAAGCATTTTACGGTTAACGTCGATATCAGCTTTTTTCAAGCCGTTCATTAATCTTGAATAACTCATATCATGTTGACGTGCTGCAGCATTAATACGTGTAATCCATAATTTACGGAAGTCACGTTTTCTTTGACGACGGTCACGGAAAGCGTATTGTCCTGATTTCATTACTTGTTGTTTTGCAACTTTGTATAATGTGCGTTTTGCACCGAAGTAACCTTTAGCTAATTTAATCGTCTTTTTACGACGAGCTCTTGTTACTGTTCCACCTTTTACTCGTGGCATAATAAATTCCTCCTTAAAATGTGTACATGTTTAATATTTTCGTTGTTTCTCACGCTAACTCGTCAATTATTTTTTATAAGATAATAATTGTTTTACACGTTTCATATCTGATTTGTGTACTAATGAAGCTTTACGTAATTTACGTTTTTGTTTAGTCGTTTTATTTGCAAACATATGTGAAGTAAAAGCTCTTGAACGTTTTAATTGACCTGAAGCAGTTCTTTTAACACGTTTAGCAGCTCCACGGTGTGTTTTCATTTTAGGCATGATTCAATTCCTCCTGTATTATCTGGTATTATTTTTCGTTTATTGGGTTAAGCATAATGAACATTTGACGACCGTCCATTTTAGGTCTTTGCCCAATAGTTGCGATATCTTTACATTCTTCAGCGAATTTTTCTAAAACGCGTTGACCAATTTCTTTATGCGTAATCGCACGTCCTCTGAAACGAATAGAAACTTTACATTTATCGCCTTTTTCTAAGAACTTACGTCCATTTTTCAATTTAGTTTGGAAATCATGTTCCTCAATTGTTGGACTTAAGCGAATTTCTTTAAGGTTGATAGTTTTTTGTTTCTTCTTCATTTCTTTTTCTTTTTTCTGTTGTTCGAATTTGTATTTACCGTAATCCATAATTCTTGCAACAGGTGGTTTAGCGTTAGGAGCCATTAAGACTACATCTAAACCTACTCTTTCAGCCATTTCTAGGGCTTCGGATTTTGATTTAACACCAATTTGTTCTCCATCTTGCCCTATCAAACGTAATTCTTTTGCGCGAATCTTTTCGTTAACTTGAGTCTGATCTTTTGCTATGGTTGACACCTCCAAGATTTTTACGAAATTATCCCAAGCAAAAAGAGCGAGTATATAATATACCCGCTCTTCTCTACACATGATATTCCCATGTATATATAGACCTGCCAACTGCGTTTAGCGTCGCCACAGGTGAGAAGCGGGAGCTTCTACTTGGTTCGTTTCGTATTCAACATTACCTATCTTAGCAACAATATTCATATAAGTCAACAGTTTGTTTTAATTATTATTTAATTTCGTCCATATCTACATCTTGATGTAAGTTTACTTTCTCTAATGGAACCATTCTAGTTTTATAACGCAATTTATGATAAATAAAGAAAGCAAGAAATACTGGAATACCCATATACGTGATTACAAAACGATTTAAGTTAAATTCACCTGTTTTGATAAAATCAACATCTTGTCCAATTATGACTAATACACAAAGTATTCCAGCAAAGATTGGGCCAAATGGGAATAGTTTAGCTTTGTATTTTAATTTAGATTTATCATAATTTTGCTTGTCAAATGCTTTTCTAAATCTATAATGACTAACCGCAATACCTACCCATGCGATAAAGCCAGTCATACCACTTGCAGCAACGATATATTCATAAGCGTCACCGCTCAAATGTTGCAATATAAAGATACCTACGACAATGATTGCTGTCGTGATTAGCGATACATATGGAACACCGTTTCTATTTGTTTTACCAAAAATTGGATAAGCTAATTTATCTTTACTCATAGAGTATAGCATTCTCGTCGATGCATACATTCCAGAATTACCCGCTGATAAAACTGATGTTAAGATAACCGCATTCATAAATGATGCTGCGAAAGCCAATCCTGCATTTTGGAATACTAATGTAAATGGTGAAGTTGAAATATCATCTCCACCGCCCATTAGTGCAGAGCTATCATATGGTATTAACATACCGATTACAAAAATTGCTAATATATAGAAAATCAAGATTCTCCAAAACACTTGTTTAATTGCTTTAGGTACTGCTCGTTCTGGATTTTCTGATTCACCAGCTGTAATGCCGATTAATTCAGTACCCTGGAAAGAGAATCCTGCAACTAAGAACACCCCAAGGATTGTTAGTAGGCTACCATCTAAACCGTCACCAAGAATTGGCCCACCACCTTTAGTAAATGTGTCAAAACCTACGAATTCTCCACCCATAATACCTAGAATAGTAAGTAGTCCAATTCCAATAAAGATAATAACTGTTACAACTTTAATTAATGCAAACCAGTATTCACTTTCACCATATACCCTAACAGACAATGCGTTTAATCCAAATATAATCATTAAGAACAAACAGCTCCAACTCCATGCTGGTATGCCTGAAAGTGGTGTCCAATATTGAATCACTTGTGCAGCAATTGTTACGTCCGCAGCAACTGTAATAACCCAGTTGAACCAATAATTCCACCCCAATGCAAAACCAAGTGATGGGTCAACGAAACGCGTTGCATATGTACTAAATGACCCAGAAACAGGCAAATAAGTAGCCATTTCTCCTAAAGATGTCATAAGGAAAAATACCATTGCACCAATAATTGCATATGCAAGTAATGCACCCAAGGCACCTGCATCATGAATTGCACCACCAGAAGTCATAAACAAACCAGTACCAATACAACCACCAATTGCTATCATGGATATATGACGATCTTTTAGTCCTCTTTTAACTCCATTATTTTGATTTCCTTCTTTTGCCATAGATGCTCCCTTTCCTTTAAACTTAGAGGCCAACTTACTATGCGATTATAATTATACTTTTATAGTTTTTATTAACATGAATATTGGAATATACATGTTATTTAATCAATTTGCTATAAATTTCCCGTTTTAGTATGAATAATAATCTTTAACCTAAAATAAAATGGTTGCATACCTATTAGATATGCAACCATTTTAGTAATAGCATTTATATAGGTAGCACATCACATATGTGACAGTCCAGTCCCTTTCGAAAACTGACCCAACCAAAAGCGCAAATGGTCACTTTTGGTTTCGGCATTTTTACCTTTCACAAATCCTACATACGCTCCAAATAGCTTCCGGATTGTTACTGATTAAAAACGCAACCTCTAACTCAATTTTTTTATTTTTTTATTTCACTAAGATTTAATATACATGATTTCAAGATTACTTTCAAGGTTATCTTTGTTTTTTAAGTCTGATCTCATCTACTAAATCCCAAATAAATGATTCTTTTTCAACCGTTTCTTGATCTTGAGAACCATATTTTCTAACATTCACTTCATTATTTTCCATTTCTTTATCTCCAACGACAAGTTGATAAGGGATTTTTTGCATTTGAGCTTCTCTAATTTTGTATCCCATTTTCTCATTTCTGTCGTCTATCTCGACTCTTACGCCTTGTGATTTAAGTTCATCTTGCAAATGTCTGGCGTAATCATAATGCAAGTCGACATTTACAGGAATAATTTCAACTTGTTTTGGCGCTAACCATGTAGGGAAAGCACCTTTAGTTTCTTCTGTTAAAAATGCAACAAAGCGTTCCATTGTCGAAACAACACCACGATGGATGACTACAGGTCTATGTTGTTCACCATCTTTTCCTATATATGATAATTCAAATTTTTCAGGTAGTAAAAAGTCTAATTGTGCTGTTGATAATGTTTCTTCTTTACCCATAGCTGTTTGTACTTGGACATCTAACTTAGGACCATAAAATGCCGCTTCACCAATAGCTTCTTCGTATGCTAAGCCTAGTTCATCAACCGCCTCTTTCAACATACTTTCTGCTTTATTCCACATTTCATCATCGTCAAAGTATTTTTCTTTATCCTCTGGATCTCTGTAACTTAAGCGGAATTTATAATTTTCAAAGCCAAAGTCCTCATAAACATCGACGATTAAATTAACAACCCGTTTGAACTCTTCTTTTATTTGATCTGGTCTTACAAAAATATGTGCGTCATTTAAAGTCATTCCTCTAACACGTTGTAACCCAGAAACAGCACCACTTGCTTCATAACGATGCATTGTACCTAACTCAGCAATTCGAATTGGTAATTCACGATATGAATGTGGTTTATTTGCATAAATCATCATATGGTGAGGACAGTTCATAGGTCTTAGTACCATTTCTTCATTTTCATCTAATTTCATAGTTGGGAACATGTCTTCTTGATAATGGTCCCAATGACCTGATGTTTTATATAAATCTACATTAGCCATTACTGGTGTATAAACATGATCATACCCCATACTCACTTCTTTATCTACAATATATCGTTCAATTTCACGGCGAATTGTTGCGCCATTTGGTAACCATAATGGTAACCCAGCACCTACTAATTGATTATTTGAGAATAATTCTAGCTCTTTACCAATTTTACGGTGATCGCGTTCTTTACGTTCTTCTAACATTTGTAGATGTGCTTTTAAATCTTTTTTATCGAAGAAAGCAGTACCGTATATACGTTGAAGCATTTTATTATCGCTGTCTCCGCGCCAATATGCACCTGCAGTTGATAAAAGCTTAAATTCTTTAATTTTGGAAGTAGACGGTACATGAACACCACGACATAAATCAGTAAATTCACCTTGCGAATATAAAGTAACATTTTCATCTTCTGGAATAGCATCTATTAATTCTAACTTATATGGATCATCTGCAAAAAATGTTTTAGCTTCATCTCTCGAAACTACTTTTCGCTCTATAGGATAGTTTTCATTAACAATTTGTTTCATTGTTTTTTCGATTTTTTCAAAATCATCGGATGACACACTTTCAGTCATATCAAAGTCATAATAAAAACCACCATCAATTACTGGACCTACGCCAAATTTCACATCTCCGTACAAACGTTTTAATGCTTGCGCCATTAAATGCGCAGTAGAATGGCGTAAAACTTCTAAAGCTTCATCACTACCAGGTGTTACAATTTCAATTTCACCATCTGTTTCAATGGGTCTTGTTAAATCAATGAGTTGTCCGTTTAATTTACCTGCAACTGCCTTTTTTCTTAAACCCGGACTGATTGAATGCGCAATTTCTTCAGTAGTAATTCCTTTTTCAAATGCTTTCGCATTACCATCTGGAAAAGTAATATTTATTTGAGCCATTTAAATTCCTCCTATTTATACTTACCTTAAATCATAGCGAAAAAGACATAATTACAAATGTAAAAACAAAAAGACCCCATCCCTAAAAGGGACGAGGTCTTCGTGGTACCACCCTAATTAAAGTTATTTCTATAACAATGAAACAACTTTACTCTACATAAGTTAACGGTCTTGAGCCGGATGTCGATTAAAACATCTATAATGAAGTAGTAACAGATAATGATACTTACCAAATTCTCATCATACATTGGTTCTCTGTGAAGTAATCATTTACCTATCATGTCTTCATTTTATTTCGCTTAATTTAGATTTAATTATATTATACAACATTTTTTTTATAATTCAATCGTTACGATAATTTCTGCCTTCCAAAAAATATGGTGTTGCTAAAGATTTAATTCTTTCCATAATTCTTGCTGCTTTTGTTTTTTCTGTACCATTACGCGTAACAGAAAGATGATATTCTAATTCTTCAAAACTTAGGTTAGAGCTAAAGAACGTTGGTAATTCTTGAACCATTCTATAATGTAATAATGGTCCAATCACTTCATCTCTCGCCCAAGGTGTAATTTCTTCAGCACCAATATCATCCAACATTAATACATGTGATTCACGCACTTTCGCAAGCCTTGATTCGAAACTACCATCTTTAAACCCGCCTTTTAAAGAGCGAATAAATTCCGGTAAATATAC
Organism: Staphylococcus sp. FSL W8-0271; assembly: GCF_038006605.1. Taxonomy (NCBI): domain Bacteria; kingdom Bacillati; phylum Bacillota; class Bacilli; order Caryophanales; family Staphylococcaceae; genus Staphylococcus; species Staphylococcus sp. FSL W8-0271. The sequence continues at coordinate 1,176,828 of NZ_JBBOVM010000001.1, read as the reverse complement.
AATCGTAGAAGGTACTTTTTCAACTTTTAATTCATTGGCAATTGCACCTAAGATAAATGACTTGCCTGTACCAAAAGGACCGTGTATATATAAACCTTTAACTTGGGGGGGGTTTTCTACTATTTTTTCACAAATATCCGTTGCTGCCATTGCGACATCTATACGATCTCTCTTATCCATATAAATATCGCTTAACTTGGCATTTAATGTATCTCGTTGCATATGGTGTGAAGCAATTAAATGTGCATCGAATTTTTCTTCATCATGTTTAATTTTACATGGGCAAGGCAAGTAACGAATCTTAATGTGTTGATTTTCTACATATAATTCAGGTACGTGACCTTTAACAAAATTAGGGCAATCTTTAAAAGCATGTCCATCATAATGTTTTTCTTGATCCTTATATTCTTGTAAAATATTCAAATCTTCATCAATCATCGCATTCGTCACTTCAGATTGATGAGATTCTAGAAACATCTTAACGTCAGGGTCATTAATAACATCTTTTTTTATCTTTTCAATGCGCTTACTTAAATCTTTAGAATCACCCATAATATGATTGAAAGACTTCATATATTACTCCTCCTCTCGCTTGCTATTTAATCGTTTCAACAGTGCTTCACGGTCTCGTTTTAATGCTTCATCCTCATCTGGATTAGTATGATTTTCTGAACTTTGGTTTTTCGTATCTTTACTATCCCTTTCTTCAAGCCACTTAGGCGTCATTTCTCTAGAAACGAGTTGCTTAGGTTTATAACTACCATTTTTAAGTTGATTTGATTGATTGGATGTAGGTTGATTTACCTTTTTAGCATATTGATATGCTTCCTCTGCTGTTTTGATGCCTTTTTTCTTCCAATTTGATGCGATCTCAAAGATATAAGTTTTAGGGAGTTTCATATCTTCTTTTAACATTACAAATTGTAAAAGTATGTTAATTACACCAAACGGTAATTGTTCTCTTTCTATCAATTCTTCGACCATATATTTTTGTTGAGTCGTCGGTTCAGATTCTGACCACGAAGCAAGCATATCAATAGGACTGGTTTCATCTAATTGCTTTAACCAATTATTTGAATCACCTTTTATATGATTTTTATTTTCCGTGTTGTCATCATTGATATAATTTGATTTTTTAGCATTTAATTTGGGAAGCTGCTGCTCATGCTCTATAAGATAATACGTTCTAGCATGTTTACGCATTTCTTCAAAAGAAAGTTCTTGTGCACTAGTGATTGATTTTAAAATAATACGTTTCATTGCTTCTGGTGTCAAACCATATAAAGTCGCAATTTGTGTGATCAGCGCTTTAGCTTCACCATCAATCATTTTAGTACTAATAAAATGATTTTGTAATAAATCATAAAGTACTTCAAAATCAAAATTTACGTTAGATAAATCTATGCCACTATAGGTTTCTTCACCTTCGATCATCTGTTCATCTTCAGTAAGTGCTTGGTTAGGAACTTTAAACACATCAGTAAATGTGCGTGTAATATCTTGGTACTGATTTAAATCAATAGACATTTGATCCTCAAAATGTGATTTTAATTGTACGTAACGTTGCTTGCTTACTTGGCTATATAAATATACAGAAAGCATAGGATCATTAAAAAATTGTTGTGCTGATGGTGGTTGTATGAGTTTGTAAACGAAAGAAGAGTGTTGCTTAAAATGATGAACAAAAGATTTTAATAAACCAATGCCTTCTAATAAATCCATTTCTTTCCTGAATTCAAGTAGATTAATTTTCAATTCATTCATAATAATATAATGAGTCAAGACAACATCTTGCTTAAATTCCACAAATTGATTCAAATAATGATACAAACCGATAGCATTTGATCCAATCATTGGCGTAAATAATCTATTTAGAATTTCTAAATGCTTATGATTTAAATAAAAATGACGTAACACGTGAAAGTCATCTTGTGGCCTCAAACCATAATCATAGGATTGTAATCCCATTTAAGAATCACTCCGTTTGTTTTCTGCTAAAATCCCTTGCATTGATTGTAATAATTGATCAACATCTTTAAATTCTTTGTAAACAGATGCAAAACGCACATAAGAAACTTGATCAACATGCATTAATAAGTTCATAACGTGTTCCCCAATTTCTCTTGAAGATATTTCAGCACGTCCTTCATCTCTTAGCTTCCACTCCACATTATTGGTAATATCTTCTAATTGTTGATAACGCACAGGTCTTTTTTCACAAGAGCGCACCAAACCATTGAGTATTTTTTCACGCAAAAATTGTTCACGTGTACCATCTTTTTTTACAACGATTAGCGGTCTTTTTTCAATATGTTCAAACGTAGTAAACCTTGTGCCGCATTGTTCACATTCTCTTCTACGTCTAATCGCATTTACTTCATCAGCATGTCGTGAATCTACAACGCGAGAGTGCGTTGAACTACATTTCGGGCATTTCATCGAATTACCACCCTCTCAATTTGATTACCATTCATTATACTATAAATCATTAAGTCACAAAAGAATGGTATTACACAATAATTTCATTTACCTATTTAGATTCACTGGTTCTTCATATTTAAAGTTAAAACCTCTCGTTAAAGTGAAACTATTATTTCACTTTAACGAGAGGTTTAGATATAAGTTAACAATAAATTATTTTTCTTGATTAAGCAATTACAAAGCAATAACCATGTAAAACACTAATAATAATTGCACTCTTAATTAACAACAGTTGATACATTATTTTTTAATAATTGACCAATTTCTTCAGCGACATCAACAACTCTATTTGAATAACCCCATTCGTTATCATACCAAGCTATCACTTTTACTTTATTATCACCCATTATCATTGTACTTTGCGTATCGATAATAGCTGAATGTGGATTTGTGTTAAAATCCATAGATACAAGTGGCGCATCTTCAGTAGCAATCACATCTTCTAACGTATTATTTCTGAAAGCATCATTAACTTGTTCTACTGTCACACTCTTATCTAAATCAACTACTAAATCAACTAATGATACATTTTTAGTTGGCACTCTTAAAGCCATACCGTGAAGTTTTCCTTCTAGTTCAGGTAAAACTTCTTTTAGTGCTTTAGCAGCACCTGTCGAAGTAGGAATAATACTTTCATTGCATGAACGAGCACGTCTTAAATCTTTATGTGGATTATCGATATTATTTTGATCATTGGTAATGGCATGTACTGTTGTCATTAAACCATTTTGAATACCAAATTGGTCATTAAGCACTTTAGCTACAGGTCCAATACAATTCGTTGTACAAGACGCATTACTAAAGATATCATATTTTTCAATGTCCAATTGATCATTATTTACACCTTTAACAATCATTTGAACATCTCCACCTTTTGATGGTCCTGTTAACAATACTTTTTTAGCTCCAGCAGTAATATGAGCGACTGCTTTATCTCCATGATTAAATTTACCAGTAGCTTCAATTACAATATCTACATCAAGTTCAGCCCATGGTAAATTCTCTGGGTTTCTGTCAGCTACAAGTTTAATTTCATGTTCATCGACTTTTATACCATTCTCAATAGGTTCTACTTTTAAATCGTAGTTACCATGTGTTGTATCATAATTGATTAGGTGAGCAATTGTTTCCGGTGGATAGCTAGCATTAATCGCGACTACATTCATATTTTCATTTTTAAGCGCTATTCTTAATACCATTCTACCTATCCTACCCATTCCATTAATTGCAATATTTGTCGTCATTCGAAGCACCCCTCGTTTTAGTGTTATACTTTATGGAATTAGTATAACATAAATCGATAAATGCGAAAGCGTTTTCTTGAATAAAATTTAAAAATCTTAAAACAATTAAAATTATAGTTTTCTAAATGATTAAATTTTTATGAAATCATCATTTATTGCTTTGATATTTCTATCCTGTGATTTTCGTGCATGCTTGCCTGATGATATAGTTCAATCCTGTAGTTTCACATTCTTATTATTTCTCCATAATCTGCATGTTACAAATCGTTATAAATGTAAAAAAATCCCTCCAAAGTTTTCATTTATTAATTGTCCACTTTGAAGGAATTAAGCGTGTATGTTTTATTACACACATTTTATATTTATTTTTATATTTCTTGCGAATGACCTGTTTCACTTTCAATATAGCCTTCATCGGTCAATAATTGTTCTAAGTTTTGTTTTAAATCTAATTTAGAATCTCGATTATCGATGACGTGATCTGCCATTCTGCGTTTTTTGTCTATGGATATTTGACTATAAACACGTGCCTTTGCATCTTCCATAGAAATATCATTGCGTTGCATTAATCTATCTATTTGGATACTTTCTGAAGTATAAACAAGCCATACCTCATCTACTGTATCTTGCAATTCATTTTCATAAAGTAAAGGAATGTCCATGATTACATTATAGCCATCTTTTAAAAATGCTTCTTTTTCTTGTTCCATAATGTTTCTAACAATAGGATGGACGATTTCATTTAATTCTAATCTTTTTTCGGGATAATTGAAGACGATATCTCCTACATACCCGCGATCCATATTACCATCTTCATCAATTGCTTCTTCTCCAAATGTTGCACGAACTTGTTCAAGCCCTTCAGAGCCTTTTTCAACTGCTTTACGTGATGCAATATCTGCATCTACAATTTTAAAACCATGTGCTGTTAACAATTCTGAAACAGTTGATTTTCCTGATGCGATACCACCAGTTAATCCAATAACTTTAGGCATAATTTCACTCTTCCTTCATTTTTGACATACAGGACAGAAATGACTATTGCGTGTTGCAATAATTTGTGTCTCAATATCATTTCCGCACACTTTACATGTCTTTTGTTTATATACATTTAAATATTGTTGCATTGTACCAGTACTTCCATCCGCATGACGATAATCTGAAATACTAGTACCACCATATTTTATACCCGCTTCTAGTACTTCTCGAACATAATAAAATAACATTTCTTTTTCTTGATGATTTAAATCCTTAGATATACGTGCTGGGTGAATGCCAGCTCTAAACAATGCTTCACAAGCATAGATGTTACCACAACCTGAAATCACTCTATGGTCTAGTATCATTTGTTTGATTGGTTTATTTTGATATAATTTTTTATCAAACCAAGACATATAATGTGGTAATGCTTCTTTCTCAAAAGGTTCTGGTGCGATTTCTAAAAATGATGGATATCCTTCAAATGAAGCAACATTTCTAATCTCTCCAAATCTGCGAATATCTGAATAAACTAATAGTTTGTCATTATCTAATTTAAAAATAACATGCCAATGTTTACGATAATTAGGAGCACTAATGTCATCTAAATCATCTACAACAAAAAAACCACCAGCCATACCTAAATGACTAATTAGAATTCGTTGTGTTGAATTATTTTGAATATAAAAGACAATATACTTACTACGTCTTTCAATATTATTAATCGTGTAACTCTTAGTAAAATTTTTGAATGTATCTAAAGATAGACCTTTAATAATCGTTTCTTTTTGATTATTTTTCCCTTCTATCACTTTATCAGAGAAAATAATATCCTCAATTTTTTGCCCTTGTACAAAAGGTCTTATTCCTCTTGTAACATGTTCAACTTCAGGTAGTTCAGGCACTATATTCCCCTCTTTCTATTTCGCGTCATACCATGTTTGTCCATAACTAGATTCAACTTTCAATGGAACATCCAACTTCAATGCATTATCCATTATTTTTTCAATGAATTTTTCAAAATCATTTACTTCTTCTTTTGGTACTTCAAAAATCAACTCATCGTGAACTTGTAATAATAGCTGAGCATGAAAATCTGTATGTTTAACCTCATTAGCAAAATGTACCATCGCAAGTTTGATAATATCTGCTGCGCTACCTTGTATAGGTGTGTTCATCGCTGTTCTTTCAGCAAAACCTCTTAAATTAAAGTTTCTACTAGTGATATCTGGAATATAGCGTCTTCTGTGAAGCAGTGTTTCTACATAGCCTTGTGCTTTACAGTCTTTAACTATGTCTTCCATATATTGTTTGACGCCAGGGAAACTATCTAGATAATCATCTATGAATTTTTTAGCTTGTTTTCTAGTTATACCTAAACTTTGGCTTAAACCATAGTCACTTATACCATATACGATACCAAAGTTCACGGCTTTTGCTTGTCTACGCATTAAACTATCTACATTTTCAGGATCCACATCAAACACTTTTACTGCTGTGGCCGTGTGGATATCTTCATCATTGATGAACGCTTGTTTCAAACTTTCATCTTGCGTTATATGTGCCAATACTCTTAATTCAATTTGTGAATAATCCGCTGAAAATATAACGTTATTTTTATCACTTGATTTAAATGCTTTTCTAATTTTTCTACCTTCTTCTAAACGCACTGGTATATTTTGAAGATTTGGATCAATTGATGATAAACGCCCTGTTTGAGCCAATGTTTGATTAAAACGAGTATGAATACGATTATCTTCAGCAATCACTTTTTGTAACCCTTCAACATACGTTGATTGTAATTTCGCTAATTGTCTATATTCTAAAATATACTCTATGATTGGATGTTCCCCTTGCAACTGTTCTAACACATCAACTGCAGTAGAGTATCCTGTTTTAGTCTTTTTAATCACAGGTAATTTTAATGTTTCAAATAATACGACACCTAATTGTTTTGGTGAGTTAATATTAAACTTTTCACCAGCAGCGTCATAGATGTTATCTATTAAGACATCTAATTTACTTTGAATTTCTGTTTCCATTTGTTGTAATTCACTGATTTCTGTATAAATTCCAGTTTCTTCCATTTCACTTAATATCTGTGCTAATGGTAATTCTAAATCATACAATAAATCGGTTTGATTATATTCATCCAATTGTTGTTGAATTTTTGGTTTAACTTGACTGATAGCATTGATAATAGACCCCACATAAGGATTTAATACGTCATCTGCAGGGACATGTTTTTTCTTGCCTTTTCCATATATCGCTACACTTGATTGGACATAATGTTGACCATAGTTTGCCACCACAGAATTCACGTCATCAATTGTGCGTGAAGGATCAATAATGTAACTTGCTAACATCACATCAAACACAATATGCTTAATACTAATACCAAGTCGATGTGCAACAACATAAGATTTTTTGGCATCATAAACAATCTTTTCAGTTTTATCGTCTTCAAGCCAAGCAATTAATGATTGATTCTGAGTTAATTGTTCTGCATTAACTACAACATAATGTTGACCATCAAACAAACCAAATTTCAAAATATTATCCTTTAAGTAGTTGGCACCATCCAATTCAAAATGGATAGTAGCTGCTTCTAATGAGTTGAAATCAACGTTTGTAAAATTATCTTCTATTTCAATATCCATGTCTTGCACTTCAGTTACATTATTTGAAGCATCCATCTGATCTAAGAGTTGATTGAATTCTAACTTTTTAAATAGTTCAATTTTATCCTCAGTATCTGAATGATCCGGTAATTTTGTATCCTCTAACGATACATCAATCGGGCTATCACAATTGATGGTTGCTAATGTTTTACTCATTAAAGCATCATCTTTACTATTTTCAAGTTTTTCTTTCAGTTTTTTTCCTGATACTTCATCTAGGTGATCGTATACATTTTCAACAGTTGAAAATTGCTTCAATAGTTTAATTGCTGTTTTTTCACCGACACCAGCTACTCCAGGAATATTATCTGAAGTGTCCCCCATTAAACCTTTCATGTCGATAATTTGTTTCGGTGTTAGACCATTATATTTTTCAGCTATAAACGTCGGTGTATAATGATCGACGTCTGTCACACCTTTTTTAGTATAATAAATGGTTACATCATCGGTTGCTAACTGTGTTAAATCACGATCTCCTGTAATGATTATTGTTTGGAAGTTTTCTTGATTAGCTTGTTTACTTAATGTACCTATTATATCATCTGCTTCATAGTTTTCTAATTCATAACGTTTAATACGATATGCATCCAATAGCTGTCTCACGTATGGAAATTGCTCACTAAGCTCTGGAGGAGTGGATTGTCGTCCACCTTTATATTCACTATATTGCGCGTGTCTAAATGTTGTTTTCCCAGCATCAAAAGCGACTAAAAAATGTGTGGGCTGTTCTTCTTTAATTATCTTTTCCAACAACATTGCAAAACCATAAACGGCGTTCGTATGAATACCAGCTTTATTTTGTAATAATGGTAACGCATAAAAAGCTCTAAAGCTTAAACTGTTTCCATCAATTAAAATTAATTTATTCAATATTTTAACCTCCAACACATATTTACTTTTCATTTTATCATAAATTATAGGACAATCCGTATTCATTCGATGACGTTGCGTCAAATTGAGCTTCTCAACTAATTAGCATTAGATTGGTAGTCACTGATAAAGGCATACTTTTTAATTTTATGTACTTGTACGACTGATGCAAGCGCATGAGTCTCTGCTCAATTAATCCTCTATCTTATTCCTTCTGTGCACCTTTACGCATGTACATGACAACACAAGCATCATCAAATTGATTAAATATATACTTTCATTGAATTTTACAGTCACAAAATAAAACAATCGATTTAACCTTGACCAATTATGGTTAAATCGATTGCAGATATTATTTTATTCAAAAAATGTGACTCTAAAGGTAGAACCTTTTTCCGGTTCACTAAACACATTAATTCTACCTTGATGTGCTTCCATAATATGTTTCGTAATAGATAAACCTAGACCAGTACCTCCAGAATCTCTACTACGTGCTTTATCTACACGATAAAAGCGTTCAAATATGTGTTTTTGATCTTGTTTGCTAATGCCAATACCAAAATCTTGAACTTCAAGCATGCGCTTATTACCTTCTTTGAAAACACGCACGATGACTTGTCCAGATACTTTAGAATAACTTATTGCGTTCGAAAGTAAATTAAGTGCTACTTGCGAAACTTTATCTTTATTCGCTTCTATAATAATATCTGGTGCAATTTCATTAACGATTGTTATATTTTTACTTTCTGCGATATTTTGCATATGTCTCATTGTTGATTCAGCAATTTCAGACAAACTTGTTGGCTCTGTTTCCAATTGTGTTTGTTTTTCAACATGAGATAAATCTAACAAGTCATATACTAATGTTTCAATACGATTAGATTCTTTAGAAATAATTTTTAAAAAGTCATTTAATGTTTGTTCATCATCTTTTGCACCGTCTAACAGTGTTTCGGCAAATCCTTTTATAGATGTGATTGGTGTTTTCAATTCATGAGATACATTAGCCACAAATTCACGTCTTAAATTTTCCAACTTTTTCAAATTCGTAATATCATGTAGCACAACAACCATACCATAAAGATTTTTTTTATTTTTAGATAAAATTGGAATACATGCAGTGTCAAAATATTTTTGATGGACCTGGTCAATCGTCAATTCGATTTGATCATATGTTGGTTTTTCAACTTTAAATGCTGCAGCGATTAACTTCTGTATCTCTGGATCTATAAAATCAATATAACTTTTATGTTCTACAACATTGTCTGGACTAAACACATCGTAATACGATTTATTGGCAATTACAATTTCGCCATATTTATCAATCATTAAAATTGAACTAGGTATATTTTCTATCGTTGTTTTCAAGCGATTAGATTGCAACTTTTGTTTATGATTTAAGCGTTGTAATCTTCTGGCTAACTCATTAGTGGTGACGAATAGTTCCCTTGTTTCTTTTACATTACTTTCTGGAACTCTTACATGATAATAACCTTCAGCTAAAAGATTGGTAGCATATGTCACTTCATTAATGGGTCTAATGTAAGTTCTATTAATACTTCTGACGACAAAGAAAATAATAACCAAAACAAATAATCCAATTAAGCCAACATATTTCCATATACCTATTTGTAATTCTAGGATTTGATTATTAATACCACTGATAATCACATCTTTATCTCTAATCGATGTTTTAAAAGTGTATCTTCGATCATCCCCGAATTTATCGTAAACTATTTTAGATGGATTCGCTTCATTATTAATATCGTCGTTAAATTGGATCCTTTCTTTTGTGGAAAACACTTCATCGTTATCTTTCGTGAGTATAAATGTGAAATTTTCATTTTTTGCAATATCTTTGATTTCATCTGTTTTATCATGATTATATAAACTAACTAAATGTTGTGCTTGATGCTCTAAGTCACCTTGTTGGCTCGAAATGACAGTATTATAAATGACATGTGTAATTATTGCACCTAATGCAACAAAACTAATGATAACGATGGTACATAATAAAAATAAGAGTCTTTGGTTAAACTTTAGCATTAGACTTTAGGTCTTTCCAATTTATAACCTAAACCTCTAACTGTTTTTATCAATTTAGGTTGTTTCGGATTCTCTTCTAATTTATCTCTTAAATGACTTATATGTACATCCACAATTCTTGAATCACCTGCAAATTCATAATTCCAAACAGAATTTAACATATGTTCTCGCGTGATTACTCTGCCTTGTCTTTCAATAAGGTAAAGTAACAGTTCAAACTCTTTAGGCGTGAGCTCTAATAATTCATCTTCGCGATAAACTTCAAAATATTCTGGTCTAATTCTTATAGAACCAATTAAAATATCATCCTCATCATTTTCAACTGGTACTGCTTCATTGATCATTGCAGAGCGTCTTAAAATAGCTTTAACTCTTGCGACAACCTCTCTCGGTGAAAACGGTTTAGTCATATAATCGTCTGCACCAAGCTCTAAACCTAACACACGATCAAATTCATCATCTTTAGCAGTTAACATCAAAATTGGTACTAAATTTTTATCAGATCGAATTGTTTTACAAACTTCGATACCATCTTTCTTAGGAAGCATAACATCTAATACAACCAATTCCGGATTTACAGTATTCACTTTTTCTAAGGCTTCTTCACCATCATAGGCAACATCCACTATGTATCCAGCTTGCTCTAAATTATATTTTAACAAGGTTACAATTGATTGCTCATCATCTACTACAAGTACTTTTTGTGACATAGTATACCTCCAATTTTATGATTACAAATTAATTATAACGTAAATTTTAATAAAAATAACATACTTAAAAGTTTTTTTACATAAACTTAATAAATAGAAAATAATTAGTTATTTGTAAAGAATGAACAAAGAATTTGTATCGTCTTCTTAAACAATTCTTCAATGAACCTATCTCCAGCATTTTAAATAAATAATATTGTTTATCTTAATACTAACTTAACATTAACTTTATATTCAAACTAGTAATTGTTTCTTTTCAACCAAATTAAGGCCAATTATTGCTAGTTAGCAACATGCATTCAAGCAAAATTAAAAAGAGCGAGATAGAAATCATTATAAAAATGATTTCATATCCTCGCTCTTAACTAAAATTATGCTTCTTCATTTGAAAAATACTTCGTTATAGTATTTGTTGTTCATTTATTTAATATTTTTGATTAATTCATCTGCGAATTCAGATGTAGATACTTCTTTTGCACCGTCCATTAAACGTGCAAAGTCATAAGTAACAACTTTTGAAGCTATTGTTTTTTCAATAGACTCAGTAATCTTATCAGCAGCTTCTTGCCAACCTAAGTGTTCAAGCATTAATGAAGCACTTAAAATTTCAGAAGATGGGTTTACTTTATTTAAACCGGCATATTTTGGAGCAGTACCGTGCGTTGCTTCAAATATCGCATGGCCAGTTTCATAGTTAATATTTGCTCCTGGTGCAATTCCAATTCCGCCAACTTGTGCTGCTAAGGCATCTGACACATAGTCACCATTAAGATTCATCGTAGCTACAACATCGTGATCTGCAGGACGCGTCAAGATTTGTTGTAAGAAAATGTCTGCAATAGAATCTTTAATAATAATTTTACCGTCTTTTTCAGCTTGTTCTTGAATTTCATTCGCTTTTTCTTTACCGTCTTTTTCAACAATTTCATCATATTGTTGCCAAGTAAATACTTTATCACCAAATTCATTATGTGCTAAATCATAACCCCATTGTTTGAAAGCACCTTCTGTAAATTTCATGATATTACCTTTATGAACTAAAGTTACAGATTTACGATTATTATCTAGAGCATATTGAATTGCTGCGCGCACTAAACGCTCTGTACCTTCTTTAGAAACTGGTTTTACACCAATTCCTGATGTTTCTGGGAATCTGATATTTTTAGCGCCCATTTCATCTTGTAAGAAGTCAATTAATTTTTTAACTTCTGGAGTACCTTCTTTAAATTCAATACCAGCATAGATATCTTCTGTGTTTTCGCGGAAAATAACCATATCAGTATCTTCTGGACGTTTAACTGGTGAAGGAACGCCTTGGAACCAACGTACTGGTCTTAAACAAGTAAACAAATCAAGTTCTTGACGTAGTGCAACGTTTAATGAACGAATACCACCACCGATTGGTGTAGTAAGTGGTCCTTTAATTGCGATTAAATATTCATTAATTGTATCTAAAGTTTCTTGCGGTAACCATTCGCCTGTTTCATCATAAGCTTTTTGACCAGCAAGTACTTCTTTCCATTCAATTTTCTTTTCACCATTATAAGCTTGTTCTACAGCTGCATCGATGACTCTGCTAGCAGCTGACCAAATATCTGGGCCGATACCGTCTCCAATAATATAAGGAATGATAGGATTATTTGGTACAGTTAACCCTTCTGCTGATTTTACTACTTTTTCTCCTGCCATGTAAAAATACCTCCGTCATTTGTATTATTTTTTAGAATGCTAATTCGTAATTATCTTTCTTCAATTGGTTCATATGTTCTATTGGTTTCACCAATATATTGCGCTCTTGGACGCATAATTCTATTGTCTCTGTACTGTTCAAGAATATGTGCAATCCAACCTGAAGTTCTGCTAACTGCAAAAATTGGTGTGAATAAATCATGTTCAATATTCATACTGTGATATACAGTTGCACTATAGAAGTCTACATTGGCGATAAGGCCTTTTTCTTCTTTCATTTTATCAGCTATTTTTACAGATATATCAAATAACTGACTTTGACCTGTTTCTGAAGTAATTTTTCTACTCATCTCTTTCAAGAATTTTGCTCTTGGATCACCATTTTTATATACACGGTGACCGAACCCCATTATTTTTTCTTTATTTTTAATTTTATTATCAATGTATTCGTCTACGTCATCAATAGACTTAACTTCTGATAGCATGCTCATCACACGTTCATTTGCCCCACCGTGTAATGGACCTTTTAAAGATCCGACAGCTGCTACAATACCTGAATACATGTCTGATAATGAAGACACTGCACATCTAGCAGTAAAGGTAGAAGCATTCAACTCGTGATCTGCATGTAGTACCAATGCCTTATTAAATGCTTCAACTTCAATATCTGTTGGTAATTCACCACGTAACATATATAAGAAGTTCCCGGCATAATTTAAATCACTATTAGGTTTGACAGGTTCTTTACCTTCTCTAACTCTAGCATACGCTGTAACAAGTGAGGCGATTTTAGCTTGGATACGCACTGCACGTTCCATTGTTTGATCTTCACTTTCATCCTCAGCATGTTCATCAAAATGTGCAACGTAAGACACTGATGTTCTTAACGCTGTCATTGGATGTACATTACTAGTAGCATATTCTTTAAAATGATTATACACTCTAGGATTTAATGTCATATACTTAAAGAGTTTTTCTTTAAATGTTTGTAGTTCTTCTTTATTAGGTAATCTGTAATGCCATAATAAAAAGACAACTTCTTCAAATTCAGCATTTTCGGCTAAATCATCAATTTCATAGCCAGCATATGTAAGTTGACTATCAATGATTGAGCTCACTTTTGTTTCTGCTGCAATTACCCCTTCTAAACCTTTTTGTAACTCTGCCATATATATTCCCCTTTTCTATTTCATAATGAAACGGCTTTCATAAACTATTATAGCCAATATTTACGTTTTTGTGAATATTTCCGTTTAAAGTCCTGATTAATCATTAAGAAACGATAATTTGTTTATATGCCCATAAACACGCCCTAATTAATGAACGTTGTTATATCATCATTCTAATATGTAATTACCCTTTCTTCAATTTATCAAAGTTTTTAATTGGTTATCATGATTAATAACAAATTATTAATATAATATTACACTGGTTTTTTTGAGATACAACTATAAAAAAGTATTGTTTTATTTTAGATTGCGTATCATAATAATAAATAACTTAATAAAGGAGTTAAAACTTATGGCAAAACAACAGCTACAAAGAGAACTCAGCAATAGACATATACAGTTAATTGCAATTGGAGGCGCAATCGGTACAGGACTTTTCTTAGGTGCTGGTCAAACCATAGCATTAACAGGCCCGTCTATTTTACTTACATATATCATTATAGGATTTATGTTATTTATGTTTATGCGTGGCTTAGGAGAAATACTTGTAACAAATACAAATTTTAAATCTTTTGCTGATGTGACAAATCAATATATAGGTTCATTTGCCGGGTTTGTTACCGGATGGACGTATTGGTTATGCTGGATTATTACAGGTATGGCTGAAGTCACAGCAGTTGCAAAATATGTCAGTTTCTGGTTTCCGCATATACCTAATTGGATAAGTGCTCTATTTTGTGTATTAATTTTAATGTCATTAAATTTACTGAGTGCTAAACTTTTCGGTGAACTAGAGTTCTGGTTCTCAATCATTAAAGTCGTTACAATCTTGGCACTTATCGTCGTTGGTGTGGTAATGATTATCATGGCATACGACACACAATTTGGACATACATCATTAACCAATTTATATCAACATGGTATTTTTCCTAAAGGAATTAGTGGATTTTTAATGTCATTCCAAATGGCACTCTTTTCTTTTGTAGGAATTGAATTAATCGGAGTAACGGCTGGTGAAACAAAAGATCCAACTAAAACCATTCCAAAAGCAATTAATAGTGTACCGATAAGAATCTTAATCTTTTATGTCGGTGCATTGACTGTAATAATGTCCATCATTCCTTGGAACAATATTAATCCTGAAGAAAGTCCTTTTGTTAGATTATTTGCTTTAATCGGTATTCCATTTGCAGCAGGAATCATTAACTTTGTAGTATTAACAGCTGCTGCTTCATCTTGTAATAGCGGTATATTTTCAAACAGTCGTATGTTATTTGGACTTTCAAATCAACAGCAAGCACCGCCTATTTTTGAAAAAACAAACAAAAATGGAGTACCTCATATAGCTATCTTAGTATCATGTGCGTTATTATTAATTTCAGCATTATTAAATTACATTATTCCAAATGCAACTTTAGTATTTACATATATTACAACCGTTTCCACAGTGTTGTTTTTAGTCGTTTGGGCACTAATCATAGTTGCTTATATTAATTATCATCGCCAAAATCCAGAAATGCACAAAAATGCTACCTATAAATTATTTGGTGGTAAATATATAGGATATATCATTTTAGCGTTCTTCTTTTTAGTCTTTTGCTTACTTTTTGTAAATGTAGAGACAAGAAGAGCAGTTTATTTAACACCTATTTGGTTTATCATCCTGAGTCTTATGTATCTAAGATATAAAAAAATCGCAAGTTCAGATGTAAAATAACTGCATCATTAATCTTGCATTAGCACTTTACTATTTCAATTAGTTAATAAAAACATCCCAAGACATAAAATAGTCTTGGGCTTTGCTTTATGGGAAGAGGATGATAGACAATCAATATGTGTTGTCTAGAACTAAAATGTTTACGTATTTTAATTTTCGTTGTATATATCATATCAAGGTAGTTAAAATATACATTCAATTTCGAGTTATTTATGCGTTTTGCACTTTCTCCATATGCGCAATCTTTTTATGTAAGAAAGATAAGAAACAGGATTTTAAGTGACAATTATAAAGGAATAGCTATAGTTTCAGAAAAAAATATATTAAGATTAGCTATGAAGAAATCTATCGTCACAGATTTCTTCATAGCTATTTTTTTATAGTTATAGAGAGAAGTAAATTGCACTGGCTATTGGTTTTAATCCGTTAAAAAAATTGTGTATACGCATATAGAATAATTTTCAACATCACTTAGGGATGATATGCGTAGCATCACGATGATGTTTGAATTCATCAAATACATTTTCAAAGATTGTTTCAACGATCTCATTCACATGTCGTGATGTATCATTTGTGGTAATAAAAATTGAAATTTCTATTGGTAGTGTAAGTTGAGCCATGTTGTAATCTTTATACATAAGGCACTTCGTTAATTTAGTTTGAGGGCATTTATTAAATTATATGAAAGTCCTTATTTTTTAAATAACAAAATATAAATTTTACCGATTTTGCATCGTGCTGACGGCCGCGAAATGATATGAGTGAGAGACTACAGGCGCGAGCCATATCCCCAGGCAAGCATGCACTGTCAAAATCGTAATATTTTAAATATAAAGAGGACCAATCCTTAATAAGGATTGGTCCTCTTATTTTATTTATATTGTCATTTATGCTGTTTAATGCATGAATAATGACTAATGTGATTAAAGTACGTTCGCATATCCTTCGAATACTTTACCTTGATTTGCATCTACAGTAATCAAGATGTCATTTTGTATCTCTTTAGTCGCATTTTCAACACCAACAATTGTTGGAATACCTTTTTCTAGACCTATAATTGCACTTGGTGACGTAATACCACTTTCTTCAGCAATTAAGCCACTTGCTTGTTCAATATAAGGAACGAGCGTTTCATCTACAGAAGTTGTTACAATAACTGTTTCACTTAAATCTTTGCCTTCAAGTTCACTCGCATCATTAACTACTAAAGTATTTCCAACTACTGAGTTTCTACCGATACCTTGACCTTTAGCTAACTCATCACCAACTAAATGTAACTTCATCATATTCGTAGTTCCTTTTTCACCAGTAGGTACGCCTGCTGTAATAATGATTAAATCACCATTTTGAACTTTTTCAGTTTCAACCGCTGTAGCAACTGCTGTGTTCAGCATAGCATCTGTTGTTTTACGTCCTTCTTTAACAACAGGATGGATACCCCAAACTAATGCACATTGACGTGCAGTTTCAGCATGAGGTGTAACTGCAATAATATCTGATTTAGGACGATATTTAGAAATTGTTCTAGCTGTTGACCCACTCTCAGTTGCTGCGACTATTGCTTTTACATTTAAATTTAATGCAGTATGCGCTACTGAAACACCAATTGCATTAACTAATGAAGTTTGCACTAATTTAGTACGATCTGATAATAATCGTTTATAATCTTGTGCAGCTTCAGCTGAAATTGCAATATTACGCATTGTTTTAACTGCTTCTTCTGGGTATAATCCAGCAGCAGTTTCGCCTGAAAGCATAACTGCGTCTGTACCGTCATAAATCGCATTCGCAACGTCACTTGCTTCAGCACGTGTTGCACGAGGATTACGTTGCATTGAATCTAACATTTGCGTCGCTGTGATAACAGGTTTACCTAATTTGTTACATTGTCTGATTAAGTCTTTTTGCACCATTGGTACTGATTCAGGTGGTATTTCAACACCCATATCACCACGCGCAACCATTAAACCGTCTGAAACTTCAAGTATTTCCTTAATGTTATCAATACCTTCTTGATTTTCAATTTTAGGAATAATGCTAATGTTTGTATTGTTACCATCTTCAAGTAATCTACGAATATCTAATACATCACTTGGACGACGAACAAAACTTGCAGCGATAAAGTCAATATTTTCACTTATACCGAATTTAATATCTTCAGCATCTTTATCAGTAATGCCAGGTAAACTTACTTTAACACCCGGTAAGTTAACACCTTTTTTATTTTTTAACTCTCCAGTATTTAAAACATCACAAACAACTTCACCTTTAGCTTTGTCTATTTGTTTTACTTGTAATTCAATAAGACCATCATCTAATAAAATATATGAACCTTCTTGAACATCATTTATTAGATTATCGTAAGTTACTGAGAATTTTTCTGGTGTACCTTCAACTTCAGTCATACTTACGATGACTTCCGTACCTTTTTCAAGTTCAATAACACCATCTTTCATGTTGTGAGTACGGATTTCAGGACCTTTAGTATCTAATAGTATAGCGACTGTTTTGCCCAATCTATGAGATACTTCACGAATTCTATCAATTCTAGCTTTATGTTCTGCATGATCACCATGTGAGAAATTCAATCTTGCAACATTCATTCCAGCTTTAATTAATTTCTCTAGCATTTCTTCAGACTCTGATGCAGGTCCTATTGTACAAACAATTTTAGTTTTTCTCATTATTAATGCCTCCCAGTATTTTATATCGATAATTCATTTGCTAAAGCAAAAGTTTCAAAATCAAATTTGTGTTCGTTTGATCTGAATATTTCTTCAAACGATGTATCTGTTAATTCATTGTTGCGAATACCAACACCAATTGCTGTTTTTCCTTCTAGCAATAAGTCTACAGCATGTCCACCTAATCGTGAAGCAAGCACTCTATCTGCGCCACTTGGACTGCCACCACGTTGGATATGGCCAAGTACAGATACGCGCGCATCGACATTAATGTACTTTGTCAATTCTTTTGCGCAATCTTCTCCAGACATACAACCTTCTGCAACCATAACAATGGAATGTTTTTTTCCACGTCTTATCCCATTATCAATTTTCTCAGCAACGTCTTTAATATCCGTTTCTACTTCTGGGACAATAATTGTTTCTGCCCCAACTGAAAGTCCAGCCCATAGAGCTAAGTCTCCACAATCACGACCCATAACTTCAATTATAAAAGTTCTTGCATGACTTGAGGCCGTATCACGAATTTTATCAACACAATCTATAATAGTATTTAAAGCTGTATCAAATCCTATTGTAAAATCGGAACCGTTGATATCATTGTCAATTGTACCTGGTACTCCTATCGTTTGAATTTCTTTACATTCTTCACTTATACGTTGAGCACCTCTATAGCTACCGTCTCCACCGATAACCACTAGTCCCTCAATCCCTCTTTTGCGTAAGTTATCTATTGCTTTTTTCCGAACTTCTGCTTCTTTAAATTCAGGACATCTTGCTGAATACAGAAAAGTTCCGCCACGTTGGATTGTATCACCAACAGAACCGAGCTCTAACTTCTCGATATCATCGTTTAATAATCCTTGATAGCCTTGGTAAACACCATAAACTTCAATATTATTATAAATCGCTTTTCTAACAACAGCTCTAATAGCCGCGTTCATGCCTGGTGAATCTCCACCGCTAGTCAACACTGCAATTTTTTTCATGACGACATACCTTTCTAACATGTATTTCTTATTCTAAAAATACCATAAAATCATAGAAGGTGCCATTAAAATAAGGCATAGTAACTCATGTAAACGTTTTTAATTATAGTAAAAAAACATTTTACAATACGAAAGCGTTTCCTTTTAATTTATCTAACATTGTCAAAACAACTATACTTTATCATACCTTTAACTTCACTTTATTAAACAGGTATCTCAATTTTCCATTTCTACATTGCTTTATTCAATAAAAATAAGAGCACTAATATGAAATCAAGTATTGAAACCTGACTCCAATATAATGCTCTTTGAAAAACTTAGTCAATAAATGACTCATAGCAAGAATGTGTAGTAAAAAATTGTTTTGTTGGTGTAAACATCAAGGCCTTTTTAGTTATTCATTAAATGATCCAATATTTCTAAATTTATCATAACGATTATCTATGATTTGTTGTTCATTAAGTGCATTTAATTCACTCAAATGATTTAAAAATGCTGTTTTAATACTTTGTGCTTGTGTTTCAATATCATGATGAGCACCGCCAAGTGGTTCTTTTAAAACCTCATCAGCAATTTTCAACTCATATAAATCTTCTGCCGTAATCTTCATTGTTTCAGCAGCTATTTGTGCCAAATTACTATCTTTCCATAGTAATGCAGATGCACCTTCTGGTGAAATAACAGAATAAGTGCTGTTTTCAAGCATTAACAAACGATTTGAAATACCAAGACCTAAAGCCCCACCGCTTCCACCTTCACCTATTACAATTGCAATGACTGGCACTTTAAGTGCTGCCATTTCAATGAGATTTTTAGCTATAGACTCACTTTGACCACGTTCTTCTGCTGCTTTTCCTGGATAAGCACCTTTTGTATCAATAAAAGTGAAAATAGGTCGGTTGAATTTTTCAGCCTGTTTCATTAAACGTAATGCTTTTCTATACCCCTCAGGATGCGCCATACCAAAATTACGATAAATATTATCTTTGGTATCTTTACCCCGCTGTTGTCCAACTACTGTTACTGCTTGGCCATTTAAATATCCAATACCACCAATCATAGCTGGATCATCTCGAAAATTACGATCACCATGTAATTCAATAAAGGAATCAAAAATATACGGTATATAATCTAATGATGTAGGTCTTTCTTGTAAGCGCGCTAATTGTACACGGTCCCAAGGCTTTAAATTAGTATATACTTTTTGAGTTTCACGTTCTAAGGACGCCTCAAGCATATCAATTTCTTCCTGTAAGTCCACATCATTTTTTTCTTGTGATTCTTTCAACGATTCAATTTTATTTTTTATTTCAAAAAGCGGCTTTTCAAAGTCAAGCATTCGTCTTCACCTCTTGGTGCATTTTTAGAATATTAGAAAGTGTTACTTTCATTTCTTTTCTATGTACAACCTTATCTAGTTGTCCATGTTCTAATAAAAATTCAGCAGTTTGGAAGTCGTCAGGTAACTTTTCATTAATCGTCTGTTCGATCACACGTCTGCCAGCAAAACCAATGAGTGCTTTGGGTTCACTTAAATTAATATCACCAACTGAAGCAAAACTTGCCGATACGCCACCTGTTGTTGGATTTGTAATATATGAAATGTATAGCAATCCATGATCCATATGTCTTTTTAATGTGACACTTGTTTTACCCATCTGCATTAATGATATGATACCTTCTTGCATTCTAGCACCACCACTAGCAGAAAATAGGATAAATGGTAAACGGTGCTCAGTACAATGTTCAATAATTCTGCAAATCTTTTCACCAACAACTGACCCCATGCTCCCCATTCTAAATCGAGCATCCATCACAGCTACACCAAATTCAATGCCTTCTAAATACGCTGTACCAGTAACAACAGCTTCATTTAAATCTGTTTTTTGTTGATCTTTTTGAATTTTTTCTTCATAACTTGGAAAATCCAATGGATTCGCAGAGGTCATTCCTTTGTCAAATTCTGTGAATGTACCTTCATCAGAAATGGCTTCAATTCTTTTATACGCTGTTAAAGCAATGTGATGATCACAATTGAAACATACGTTTAAATTTTCAGCTAATTCTTTGGTATACATAATCTTTTTACATTTCGGGCATTTCGTCATAATTCCCGCTGGAACATCACTTTGTTTTGAATCAGAAACAGTCACATATTTTTTCTTTTTACTACTTCTATTGAAAAAATCTTTAAACATTTTAAACCTCCACTTAACCATTACTGTCTTTCCAATATTATAAACTCAATATTTTGAGATCAGTATTCATGAATATTATTTATCTAAGTCTGTTAATTTCATTGTTTTATTATAAATTTCTTCTGGATCCATATCTGTTCTTGCTACCCCTGTTTCCATTGCAGCTTTTGCAACTTCTCTAGCAACAGAAGGTGCAACACGTTTATCAAATGGACCTGGAATGCAGTAATCTGGATTTAATTCTTCCGGTTTAATTAAGTCTGCAATTGCTTCTACTGCAGCTTGTTTCATCTCTTCATTAATGTGTGTAGCTTCTACATCTAATGCACCTCTGAATATACCAGGAAATGCAAGTACGTTATTGATTTGATTTGGATAATCAGAACGACCCGTTCCAATTACTTTGGCGCCTGCTTCTTTTGCTACATCAGGGTTGATTTCAGGGTTAGGATTCGCCATTGCAAATATAATTGGATCTTTAGCCATTGACTCAACCATTTCTTTTGTTAATAAATCAGCTACAGAAACACCAATAAATACATCAGCATCTTTAATTACATCATTTAATGAACCTTCTACTCTATCTCTGTTTGTCCATTTAGCTACAAATGATTTTGTATCATTCATTCCGTGGGAACGGCCTTCATAAATTGCACCTTTTGAATCACACATAATCATATCTCTAACACCGTATGAATACAGTAATTGAACAATTGCCATACCTGCTGCGCCAGCTCCGTTAAGTACCACTTTTATATCTGATAATTCTTTATCTATAATGCGTAGCGCATTTATCATACCTGCGACTGTAACAATTGCTGTACCATGTTGATCATCATGAAAAACAGGTATTTTTGTTTCTTTTTTCAAACGCTCTTCTATTTCAAAACAACGTGGTGCAGAAATATCTTCAAGATTAATGCCACCATAGTTAGGTTCTAATAATTTCACTGTATTAACGATTTCATCTGTATCCGTAGTATTTAGTGCAATTGGTACACCATCTATGCCTGAAAAACTTTTAAACAAAACTGCTTTACCTTCCATTACTGGAATACTAGCTTCTGGACCTATGTCACCCAGTCCAAGTACAGCCGTACCATCTGTAACAACTGCGATTGTATTTGCTTTCATGGTATATTCAAATACTTTTCTAGGGTCTTCGTGTATTTCTTTACATGGCTCAGCTACACCAGGTGAATACGCTAAACTCAACTCTTCTTTATTGGTCACTTGTACTTTTGGTGTAACTTCTAATTTACCTTGATTTATTCTATGCATTTCTAGTGCGTCGTCTCTTAATGTCATGTAAACCTACCCCTTACATTCAATAATTTTAATCAGTCATATATATTTTTATTACAATCTAACATAAATTACAAATGTTATCGTTAGCATTAAATAGCAAGCACAAGTTGTATGTTAACTTTTGTAATAAAAACATATATTTCACATGAAGTATAGATGTCATCATTTAATATAAACTGATGGCAAGTTTCAACTTAACCATCAGTTTACTATATCATAGTTTATAGACTTGATAAAGTTAAATTATCCTTATATCCCACGGTGAAAACTTAGATATAAGCACTTCAATTTTCTCTTTTTCACGTGATATAAAACCTATTATTTTAAATTGATTTTGTTTTTCTTGAAAATATTTCACTGGGATATCGTCTGCAGTCTCTTGTGAATTTAACCACTGTTTTATTTCCGATAAACTTTCAATATTTCTAATGATTATTTGTTTCGCATTTGCTAATTTATTGTTCTCAAATGACGCAACATTTTCTATTTGATTAATAATAAGTTGCTTTTTATTATTTCTATTTTCAAATTTACCTTTCACGATAAGCGTATCTGTATTGTTTAAATATACCTCAAATTTTTTATATGCGTCTGGGAACACTACACCATCTAAATTGTTAAGACCGTCATTTAACGTAATAAATGCCATGTTTTGTCCATTTTTAGTACGAATACGTTTTAACTGGTCGATTTGAACAAAGATTGGTTGATTATCTCTGGCATTATTAAGTTTATAAATACCAAGATATTGTTTTTCTTCAAATGCTTTTTCTACAGGATGAGTAGATACATAAAACCCTAAATATTCTTTTTCATAATCACTTAACACTTGATCTGGTAGCTCTTCTTTTTCTTCATATGTTGTTTTAGGTGTCAACACATCAAAAATAAAACCATCTTGTTCAACATCGGAAACGTCATCTAATACTTGGTCAATAGACTGCAATAAAGTCGCTCGATTCTTACCAAATGTATCAAAAGCGCCGACTAATATTAATGCTTCAAGTAATTTCCTACTCTTTATTCTTTTAGGGATACGACGTGTAAAGTCAAAGAAATCTTTATATGCACCATTATTTTTTCTTTCATCGACGATGAGTTTAACACTTTGATAACCTATGCCTTTAATCGCACCTAAAGATAGATAAATACCTTTATTACTTGCTTTATAAAACCAATGACTTTCATTAATATTAGGTGCCAATATATTTAATTGCTGATGTTTCGCTTCATCAATCATTTGTGCCGTCTTTTTTTCGCTACCAATTGAATTGCTCAATATATTGGCATAAAAATAATTAGCATAGTGTACTTTTAAATAACTCATAATATAAGCTATTTTGGAATAGCTCACTGCATGTGCACGTGCAAAGCCATAGTCTGCAAATTTTAAAATCAAATCAAAAATCTGCTTGCTTAATCGTTCATCATATCCGTTACTTAAAGCACCTTCTACAAAATGTTGTCGCTCACTCTCTAATACTGCACGATTTTTTTTACTCATAGCACGTCTTAATATATCCGCTTCACCATAACTAAAATTAGCAAACTTACTCGCGATTTGCATAATTTGTTCTTGATAAATAATTACACCGTAAGTAGTTTTTAATATAGGTTCTAAATCTTTATGCAAATATTGTACTTTTTCAGGGAAGTGTCTTCTTGTAATATAGGTTGGAATTTCTTCCATAGGTCCTGGTCTATACAAAGAAGTTACTGCCACAATATCTTCAAATTGTTCTGGCTGTAACTTTTTCAATACATTTCGTATGCCATCAGATTCTAATTGGAATACACCTGTTGTGTCACCCTGCGAGAGTAACTGAAATACTTTTGGATCATTAAAAGGAATGGCTTCAATATCTATATCAATATTCATATCTCTTTTTACTTGTTTAACGATTTGATGAATAATAGATAAGTTTCGTAAACCTAGAAAATCAATTTTTAAAAGGCCAATACGTTCAGCTTCAGTCATGGTCCACTGTGTCAATAACCCCGTATCTCCTAAAGTTAATGGTGTATATTCATATAAAGGATGATCGTTTATAATGATCCCTGCTGCATGTGTTGACGTATGTCGTGGCAATCCTTCTAATTTTTTACAAATTTCAAACCAGCGTTCATGCCGATGATTTCTATGCACAAATTGTTTAAATTCAGTTTGCTCATATGCCTCATCTAATGTAATACCTAACTTATGAGGGATTAAAGATGAGATCTCATTTAATGTTATTTCATCAAAACCCATAATTCGACCTACATCTCTTGAAACTGCCCTCGCTAATAAATGACCAAACGTCACAATGCCAGCAACGTGGTTATCACCATATTTTTCTTGTACGTATTTAATCACTTTTTCTCTATGCGTATCTTCAAAATCGATATCAATATCTGGCATAGTAACACGTTCAGGATTTAAAAATCGCTCAAATAACAAGTTATATTTAATGGGATCAACCGTCGTAATATCTAATAGATAACTGACTAAGGAGCCAGCAGATGAACCACGACCCGGACCGACTAATACATCATGCGTTTTAGCATAATGGATTAAATCACTAACAATTAAAAAATAATCTTCAAAACCCATGCGTGTGATAATCTCATATTCATGATTAAGCCTGTTATCGTATTTTTGTAATGAAGCATTGGGTAAATTTAGTTGTTTTAAATTTTGTTGGAGAACTTGATAAAGGTAATCTTTAGACGGTTGGTTACTCGGTGTTTTGAATTTAGGTAATAACGATTGATGATATTGTAGTTCGGCATTACAAATGGACGCAACGTAATTTGTATTTTGCCAAATTTGCTCGCTTAAATTAAACGCATCCAAATCGGACTGACTATACATATGTGCATTATAATTATGAACTTCTTTAACCAAATCTAATTTCTCATTATTTTTGATAGCAGCTAAAGCCGTTAAAGTATCCGCATCATCTTCATTTAGATAATTTGTACTTTGCGCCCATACAACAGGAAAATCTAATCTTTGTTGGCTATTGTGATTTACAAATATATCATCTTTATCAGTGAAATTTTGTAATATACTTTGGTGTGCTTCCGTAACATTTTTAAATATGATAACCAAATGATCAATATATTTATTTAGCCACTCTATTGGCGTTTCAGTCTTCTCTTTCATTTTTATCGCAGAAGATAATTTAAATAAATCTTTTAGACCATGATTATTTTTAGCAAGTACTATAGTTTCAACTGATGACAAACCATCTGTAAGATAAATCGTCATTCCAAATATAGGATGGATATTTGCTGTAATACACGCGTCATAAAATTGAGGGTACCCATATAAAACGTTTGTATCTGTAATTGCTAACGATGTATAACCTTCTTTCGCTGCTTTCGCAATGACATCTTTAATTTTAATACTTGAATTCAATAAGTCATACGATGTATGAACGTTTAAATGCGCAACCATCAGCAAATACCTCCTTAATATTACAATTTATTATTTAATGCTTGTGCTAATGCTTCAAATTGGTGCCAATCTGCAACTGAAACACCAGATGCATTCGGATGACCTCCACCACCAAATGTGTTAGCAATATCATTAATGACGATACCTTTAGAACGAATACGACATCTAATCTCGGAACCTTCATCTACCGCAAACACCCATATTTTCAACCCTTGAATATCAGCAATCGCATTGACAAAAAGCGAAGCTTCATTCGCTACAATATCAAATTGTTCAAGTACATCTTTGGTGATTTTCACCTTACAGAAACCTTTTTCATTTAAATCAAAATTCTGTAAAACATAGCCTTGAAAAGGTAATAGTTTTGGATCTTTTTCCCCTAATTTATTCAATTCTTGCTGATGGTTAAATGAATATTTTAATAATTGGCTTGCGACTTCCATAGTATGTGGTGTTGTATTATTGAATAAAAACCGTCCAGTATCGCCTACAATACCTAAATATAATACTCTTGCTACAGAATCATCAATTAGTGATTGATCATTAAAATGACTTATAAAATCAAAAATAATCTCACTCGTTGATGATGCTTGGTCATTCACATAGTTAATATCTCCGTATTGGTCAACTGCTGGATGATGATCTATTTTAACAAGACGTTTGCCAGCATTGAATCTATGGTCACTGATTCTAGGAGAATTAGCAGTATCACATACGATAACCAATGCTTCGTTATATTGGTCATCACTAATATCATCAAAAGTACCGATAAAATCAAGTGACGGTTCTCCTTCTCCTACTGCATAAATATTCTTTTCTGGAAATTTAAGTTTCAAATAATTTTTCATTCCAAGTTGTGATCCATAAGCATCTGGGTCTGGTCTTACATGTCTATGTATAATTACTGTTTGAACCGCTTTTATTTCATCCATAATTTGGTTAAATTCTATCGTCATTTTTATCTTCCTTTTTTAAGTTATATATGCTTTTAATCTATCATTTGACAAATAATCATTGCTTTTGCAACATGTTTACCATCACTTGTCATCGTTACTTCTAATTTAGCAAAATTTCTTCCTACATCTAACATATCATAATGTACATTAATTTCAGATTCAATTTGCACAATCTTAATGTAAATGATATTTAAACTTTCAATCATTACTTCAAGTTTCTTTAACTTCCGCATTTCATAACGCACAGTTTCTTCAATAATAGCTACAAACACCGCTTTACTCAGTGTGCCAAACTGATTTGTAAGTAAAGGCGAAGTTTGTACTTGAATATCATCATTTGCAATTGTAATATGTTTAGCTACTTGATCATTAATAGTTTCGCCTACCTGGGGTTGACGACTTAATAATTGCATTGCTGTCAACACATCTTTTCTTGTAATTACACCAATTAATTTTTTGCTTGGTGAAATCACTGGTAATAATTCGATACCTTCCCAAATCATCATATGTGCACAATTTGCTACTGTAGTTGATAGTTGTACATTAAGCGGAGACTTAGTCATAAAATGTGCTAAAGTATCCTTGTCTTCCATTTTAATAATTTCTTTACTCGTAATGATACCAACTAAACGCCAATGTTCATCGATAACTGGAAATCTGGAGTGACCTGTGCGTTTTGCTTTTTCTTTATAATCGTGCAACGTCATATTGTCAAAAACTACAGTATCTTCATTCACAGATTTCACTATATCTTCGACGACTAATATTTCTTTCCGAATCATTTGATTATACATCGCTCTGTTAATAATATTTGCAACTAAATATGTATCATAATTAGATGATAGTATTGGTAAATCATGTTCATCAGCATATTTGATTATTTCATTGGACGTTCTAAAACCACCTGTAATCAATACTGCATTTCCTCTTTTCAAAGCGGCTAATTGTACGTCTTTTCGATTTCCTACAATCAACAATGTATGCGGACTTAAATACTTTACCACATCATCAATTTCCATTGCGCCAATAGCAAATTTTGTTAATGTCTTGATGAGGCCATTTCTTCCTCCTAATACTTGTCCATCAATTATTTTTACAATTTCTCCAAATGTAAGTTGTTCAATTTGTTCACGTGTTTTCTTTTCTATTCGGACAGTACCAACTCTATCGATTGTTGCTACTAAACCAATTCTACCGGCATCTTTGATCGCACGATAAGCTGTCCCTTCAGAGACATTTAAATCTTTCGCTATTTTTCTAACAGAAATTTTTTGCCCTACTGCTAAAGATTCGATATAAGATAAAATTTGCTCATGCTTTGTCATTGTAATAACCTCATTTTTGGACATTTTCTATGATATTATAACTTTTTATAACTAAAATTGCGATTTAATCACTTGAAAAATATATTTTAACTTTAATTATGACATATATTCACTAAGATATTAATATCTATAAAACTTTTTACTCTGTTAATATGAAAATATATAATTTTTAATTTGATTTGTGATAAACTTTAATTAGAATAGAATTAAGGAGGGATGGAATAATGTTTAAAAATATTTTACTAGGTGTTGATACAACACTTAAAAATGAAAAAGCACTTAAAGAAGTTTCTAAATTAGCTGGCGAAGATACTGTTGTAACAATTCTTAATGCAATCAGTGAGCAAGATGCACAAGCATCGATTAAATCTGGTGTTCATTTAGATAAGCTTGTTGAAAAACGTAGTAAAGGGTTAGAAAGCACTCGAAATACGCTCGATGAATATGGCATCAAATATGATGAAATCATTGTACGTGGTAATGCCAAAGAACAATTGGTAAAAGAAGCAAATAGTGGTAAATATGAAATAGTTGTCCTCAGTAACCGTCGTGCCGAAGAAAAGAAAAAATTCGTACTAGGTAGTGTGAGTCACAAAGTTGCTAAAAGAGCAAGCATCCCTGTGCTAATAGTAAAATAGTACAACGGTTTAATAACTGGGAAAATCATCTCATTGCAACAATTAGTTCAATTCCATAAAAAACAAAGTAAACGCCAATTTCTACTATGATGTTAGTGAAATTGGCGTTTACATTTTATGTGTAAGCTGTTTATATCGCAATCACTTTAAAGTTGAACTGCGTCTCCTGGATTTAATATCTGTACTTCACCTTCTGAAACAGCTGACTTGAAGTCGTCTGGATTTTGTTTGATTAAGTCAAATGTATTGTAGTGAATTGGTATTGTAATTTTAGGTTTAATGAACTGATTAATTGCAAAACTAGCATCATCAATGCCCATTGTGAAATTATCACCAATTGGAATAAAACAAATGTCAACTGGATGACGTTCGGCAATTAATTTCATGTCACCAAATAATCCTGTATCACCAGTATGATAAATCGTCTTGCCTTCTATTTCTAAAATTAGCCCCATCGGCATACCTAAATATACGGGAATACCATTGTCGTCAGTCAAGCTAGAACTATGAAACGCTTGTACAAACTTAACCGTTCCAAAATCAAATTCTGCTTTACCACCAATATTCATAGGTCTAACATTTTCAACGTTTTTAGTAGTCGTTAAATAATCACCTAATTCTGCTGAACCAATAACTGTTGCGTGATTTCGATTTGCTAATTCAATCGTATCACCAAAATGATCTCCATGACCATGTGTCAAAATAATATAATCAACTTCTAAAGTTTCAGCATCTAAATCGGATAAATCGTTGCCCGTAATAAATGGATCAACAATTACTTTTTTGCCATTCGCTTCAAAATAAATCGTTGATTGTCCATGAAAAGATAATTTCATATCGATAATTCCTCCCATAAAACTATTTATTTTATATATACCACAATTATTAATAGTTATAACACGCTTTTAACAAAATACGTGCTTATATATGATAATTCTTTTAATAATTTTAGCAATATATCTTATTTCAACATATTATTTTTGAATTCCTTACACAACTAACTTAAAATTAATATAATCATATATTTAGGAGGCAGTAAAATGAAGTTACAACAAGTTATAGAATCATTAAAATCACAACAAGCTGACGCAGCATGGATTACTACCCCATTGAACATCTTTTATTTCACAGGCTATTTAAGTGATCCTCATGAACGTTTACTAGCATTATTAATCAAAGAAAATGGCGATCAAGTCCTATTTTGTCCACAATTAGAAGTCGAAGAAGTAAAGGCTTCACCATTTGATGGTGAAATCATTGGTTACCTTGATACAGAAAATGCATTAGATAAGTATCCCTTTACTTTCAATAAAATGTTAGTTGAAGCGGCACATTTAACTGTGCAACGTCAACGTGAATTAATCGCAGCTTTTGATGTAAAAGCGTTCGGTGATATTGATCAAACAATAAAGTCACTACGTAATGTTAAAAGTGACTCTGAAATTGCTAAAATTCGTAAAGCATGTGAACTTGCAGATAAATGTATTGAAATTGGTGCAAGTTTCTTAAAAGAAGGTGTGACAGAACGACAAGTTGTTAATCACATTGAATATGAAATCAAAGCGTATGGCGTAAATGAAATGAGCTTTGATACGATGGTCCTCTTCGGTGATCATGCAGCGTCACCACATGGTATACCTGGTGAACGTCAATTACAAAATAATGAATTCGTATTATTTGATTTAGGTGTCATTTATGAAAATTATTGTAGTGATATGACAAGAACAATTAAATTTGGACAACCTAGCTCAGATGCTCAAAACATATACGATATCGTATTAAAAGCTGAACAAGAGGCAATCGCTGCAATTAAACCTGGTGTAAAAATTAAAGATATAGACGCTATTGCCCGAGGTATTATTACAGATGCTGGATACGGAGACTATTTCCCTCATCGACTAGGGCATGGTCTTGGATTAGAAGAGCATGAATATCAAGATGTTTCTAGTACAAATGCAAATGAATTTGTACCAGGGATGGTTGTAACTGTTGAACCTGGCATCTATGTGCCTGGTGTAGCTGGTGTCCGTATTGAAGATGATATTCTCGTAACTGAAAATGGAAATGAAAGTTTGACAGGTTACGAAAAATGATCAAAGAAGCCGTAGTTGAAACAATCCAACAAGTTGAATATGCAATTGAAAATGGCGCAGATCGTGTTGAATTGTGTGATCATTTACATGTCGGAGGAACCACGCCAAGTATAGGAATGGTTGAAATTGCTACTGAAATTTGCAAAGCAAACGACGTAGAAATTGCTGTCATGATTCGTCCACGCGGTGGCGATTTTGTATATAGCCTATATGACTTTGAAATTATGCAGCGAGATATTAAAGCAATTAAATCATTTGATATTGATTATTTTGTATTCGGTTGTTTAACAGATGATAACACATTGAATGAATGGCAAATGAAAACATTAAAACAACTAGCATCGCCGATACCTGTTGTTTGTCATATGGCGTTTGATGAAATACATTTAGAAGGTCAAGTAAAAGCATTACACAAATTAATTGAACTTGGGTTTAGTAGATTACTCACACATGGGGGTCCGGCTGACACCAATATTTTTGACAATTTAAATCAACTTGGTAAATTGGTCGTGAATTCAGGAGGAAAGATTGAAATCATGCCTGGTGGCGGTTTAACAAAATCTAATGTTCAAGAACTCATTACTGCATTTCCTTTTCAAGAGGTACATGGTACAAAAATTGTATAACAATAGCATATATACTTTGTGAAAATTTCAATATATAATGGCAACACAATTTCCATAAGACCATTGACAATCCACTTTATAATGCTCTTCACTTAAGTAATTGTTTTAATACAAATATCAAATTTTATATTATATTTTAAAAGCTTATTACGCGTGCACTAAATTTTAATAAATCGTATTAAAACTGAATTTAAAAACTGGTAACCTCTACTATATGGAAGAGATTACCAGTTTTTGTTTGTTATTTTTTATTATTTTAGAGTGCTTTCAACGTTAGAATATGGTAAATTCAAAGCTTTACCAACACCTTTATTGGTTAATACGCCATTAATAGTATTTAAACCTAATGATAAAGGTTCATTATCTTGTAATGCTTTTAAATAACCTTTTCCCGCAATTTGTAATGCATAAGGTAACGTTGCATTATTTAATGCAATAGTAGAAGTACGTGGTACTGCACCAGGCATATTAGCCACAGCATAATGTACAACGCCATGTTTTTTATATGTTGGATCGTCATGTGTTGAAATACGGTCAGTCGTTTCGAAAATACCACCTTGGTCTATAGCAATATCAACGATTACCGAACCGTCTTTCATGGATTTTACCATGTCTTCAGTAACTAGGTTTGGTGCTTTGGCACCAGGAATTAATACCGCACCGATGACTAAGTCACTATTTTTAACACATTCTTCAATATTTAATGGATTAGACATAATTGTGTGTACACGGCCATCAAATAAATCTTCAAGCTCTTGTAAACGCTTAGGGTTAACATCTAAAATTGTTACATCGGCACCTAAACCTAATGCAATTTTAGCAGCATTTGTACCGGCTTGACCGCCGCCGATAATCGTTACGCGACCTTTAGCTACGCCAGGTACACCACCAAGTAAAATACCCATACCGCCTTTATATTTTTGTAAAAATTCAGCACCAATTTGTGCAGACATACGCCCTGCCACTTCACTCATCGGCGTTAATAATGGTAATGTTTTATCTTGCAATTGAACTGTTTCATAAGCAATACCTATTACTTTATTATCTAATAAAGCTTGTGTGAGTTTCTTTTCATTTGCTAAATGTAAATAAGTAAATAGTATTAACCCTTCCTTAAAATATTGGAACTCTTCTTCTAATGGTTCTTTAACTTTCATAACCATATCAACGTTCCATACTTCAGCCGGTACATCACCAATTTTAGCTCCAGCTGTAATATAATCTTCGTCTTCAAAATATGAACCTAAACCAGCAGATTTTTCAACAATAACTGAGTGACCTTGTTCTACTAATGCATGTACGCCACTTGGTGATAAACTCACCCTATTTTCATTGTTTTTAATCTCTTTCGGAATACCTATTATCATTTTATCCACCTCCAAATTTATAGTAACGCGTATTATATGAAAGCGCAATCATAGTTTAGGGTATTTTTACAACATGTATTAAGGCGAATTATGTTAATATTCTGTAAATAGTGGTATAATATAAGCAAGAAGATGAAGGAGGTAATTGTGATGCTAACGTATAAAAATATTTTAATCGCAGTCGATGGATCACATGAAGCTGAATGGGCATTTAATAAAGCTGTAGAAGTTGCAAAACGTAATGATTCAAAACTAACAATCGTAAATGTTATTGATTCAAGAACTTACTCTTCTTATGAAGTTTATGATGCGCAATTTACTGAAAAATCAAAAAACTTCTCTGATGATTTATTAAAAGGTTATAAAGAAGTGGCTACGAATGCTGGTGTTACTGAAGTTGAAACGAGACTAGAATTTGGTTCACCGAAAGCAATCATACCTAAAAAATTAGCTGCTGATGTTGATGCAGATTTAATTATGTGTGGTACATCAGGTTTAAACGCAGTTGAAAGATTTATCGTAGGTTCTGTATCAGAAGCGATTGTGCGTCACTCTCCTTGTGACGTGTTGGTCGTACGTACAGAAGAACTTCCTGAAGATTTCCAACCACAGGTAGCTACAGATGAATTTAGATCCAAGTATCAAGCACATTAACGTTAAAGTACAACTTATTTAATAAAGACATTCAGCTATAGAAAAAAGATAGTTTTACACTGTATATCGTGTAAAACTATCTTTTTTGCTTAATCATCTTCACATCGCCTGTTTAGTTGTTAAGAAATTGTTATATCATCCTTAAATGAGCTTCATATCAAATATGTAAAATAGAATTAAGGCATACCATAAAGGAGTAAATGATATGAACCAATTTAAGAGAATGATGATGGTTAGTTTATCTATTAGTGCTTTTTTTATTTCTGCGTCAACACATACATATGCTTATAACGATGATGTAAAAAATGAAAAAACGGCTTCTCAATTAAAATATATTGACACAAAAACCATCCCTTATAATAAATCATTCAAAAATACAAAAATAGGCGGTCTTTCTGGTATTTCTTATGATGCTAAGTCCAAAAAGTGGCTAATGATTAGCGACGACCGCTCAGAAGAAAATCCTGCTAGGTTTTATGAAGCTCAAATCAATTACAATAAACATAAATTTAACAAAGTGAAATTCACGCAAATGCACTTTTTAACACAACCCAATGGCACAAAATATCCAAGTAAGACATCATTTAAGAAGCACCAACATGATGTTGTAGCTGACCCTGAGTCGATAAGAATTGACCCTTTAAATCATAAACGTCTGCTTTATACAAGTGAAGGCGATCGCGAACTTGGTTTCAATCCATTTATAAGGACAGCTGCTAGAAATGGCACATTTATTAGTAATCTCCAAATCCATACCCCTATTAAAATGGGACATCAGAATAAACATGGATTTAGAAATAACCTTGCGTTAGAAGGTAGCAGTTTTTCCGAAAATGGTAAGTATATTTGGACTTCTATGGAAGCACCTTTACTTCAAGATGATCAATTACCAACCATAAAATCAAGCGCTAAAACACGCCTAACAAAATATAATCGTCAAGGTGATGTTATTTCAGAAAAGCCTTATAATCTAGATCCAATTTCAAAAAAACCAGGAAAAAACAAAGATGCTGAAAATGGAATAGCTGAAATTTTAACATTGAATAAAAAGGAATTACTTGTACTTGAGCGTGCCAGTGTTCAAGATAAAAATAACAATTTCAAAAATTATATACGTATTTATAAAATTGATAGCACAAGCGGAACAGATACTAAAAATATCAAATCACTGCAAAAGAACCATGTTACACCTGTTAAAAAACAATTAATTGCAAATCTTAATGCGCAAGACATCGGACATATTGACAACATAGAAGGTATGTCTTTTGGTCCAAAATTGCCAAATGGTCACGACAGTTTAGTTCTTATATCAGATAATAACTTTAATCAAAAACAACAAACGAACCTTACTGCATTTGAAATAAAACCTTAAGAATTGCAAAAAACAGCTTTTATTTTTGGAATTTATATATGTCTATTTAAATTAAAGGTAACTAGGCAGATAACATATAAATTATAGAGATTTTGCATCGTGCTGACGCCCGGGGAAATGATATGGACGAGAGACTACAGGCTCGAGCCATATCCCCAGGCAAGCATGCACGATCAAAATCGTAATATTTCAAATATAAATAGGGCCAATCCACATTAAGGATTGGCCCTATTATTTATAAGCTAGATATTTATATCATAGATTTTAATTTTTAAACATTGTTTTATATCTTAAACTATGTCATAACCTATCGTGCATTTTAAACTATCATACTTTTGATTTCAAATTTATTCAAGATTACCAAATTTAACTACATCACGTGCAATCATTACCTCTTCATTTGTAGGAATAACAATAACTTTTACAGGAGAATGTGGATAGTTAATGAAACCTTCTTCACCATGAATTGCTTCATTTTTCTTAGCATCCCAATAAACACCCATAAATTCTAAACCTTCTAAAACTTTTGCTCTAACAGGGTCAGAGTTCTCACCTACGCCTGCAGTAAAGATAATTACATCTACGCCGTGCATACGTGTCGCATAAGAACCAATATATTTATGAATTCTTGATGCAAATACATCTAATGCTAATTGCGCACGTTCTTTACCTGCTTTTGCTTCATCAATAATATCTCTTAAATCACTTGAAGTACCAGAAATACCTAACAAACCAGATTCCTTATTTAATGTATTCAGAACTTCTTCAGCATTTTTTCCAGTTTTTTCCATAATAAATGGTATTAGGGCAGGGTCAATATTCCCTGAACGCGTACCCATAGTAACACCAGCTAGTGGTGTGAATCCCATAGAAGTATCAACAGATTCTCCACCATCAATTGCAGCAATAGATGCTCCGTTACCGATATGACATGAAATCATGCGTAATTCTTCGATCGGTTTGCCTAAAATTTCAGCAGCGCGTTGTGATACATATTTATGACTTGTTCCGTGGAATCCGTATTTACGAATACCATAATCTTCATAATATTGGTATGGTAAGCTGTATAAATAAGATTTCTCTGGCATTGTTTGATGGAATGAAGTATCAAAAATAGCTACATGTGGAATTTCTGGTAATAATTTGCGAAAAGCACGAATGCCCATTAAATTTGCAGGGTTGTGTAATGGTGCTAGTTCACTTAATGACTCAATTTGTTCCTCAACTTCATCTGTAACATATACTGAATTTGGGAATAATTCGCCACCATGTACGACACGATGACCTGTGCCATCGATATCATAAATGCTATCAATCACACCATGTTTTTTGAAGCTTTCCAACATAATATTAACCGCTTGTTCGTGGTCTGCAATATCTAAAGTTGATTTGTGTTTTTCTTCGCCTACCTCAATAGTAAATACAGAATCTTTTAATCCAATACGTTCAATAAGTCCTTTAGTAATAATTTTTTCTTCCGGCATTTCAATAAGTTGAAATTTCAATGATGAACTACCAGCGTTAATAGCCAAAATTAATTTTGACATAGCATAATGCCTCCAATTTAAATTAAGTTTTTTTATATCCATATCTATTTAATCATTAATACAGTAAGAATTCAAGAATATTACAGTTTAATTTTCAGGATGATTTTCCATCATCCAAGCATTTAAATCTTGTAAAAAACCTTGAAATTGTTGAGGGCTTTTGAAATCAGGTATATTAGCTAACAGAACCTCTACAGGCTTTGTTACATTAGTTTCTTTTTTCTGTAGAATGAGTATCGATTTACGCGCTTTTTCATTTTTAAACAGTGTAGATGGCAAGTTTAGAAAAGCTTGCATTTCTGTTTCTGTTGCAATGAAATTTTGTAACTGTTTCACATTCGTACCTTCAAATAAATTACTAGGTACTACTAAAAACGCATAACCTGATGCTTTTAATGCAGTTACTGCTTGTTCAATTAATAAATAGTGAGAAAAACTATGTCCTTCTTCAAAACCTAAATCCATTTCTTTACTTCTATCATCCACTGGATAATATCCTATTGGTAAATCACCAATCACAACATCTGCGTCTTCAAAAGGAAGTGGCATGATAGCATCTTGGGGATAAACATCAAATGGAATTTCTAAAAAGTTTGCCAAATGTACACTTACACGCGATAATACTGGATCGACTTCAACAAGATGATGCATAACTGTATGTTCAGTTAATACTTCATGTACAGAAGCGCTCAAATGTCCAGCCCCACTCGCAATATCTGCGACATGAAATGCTTCTTTGTTTTTTAAAAAACGCTCGGCAAGGAAACCTAGAATCATTCCAATTGAATCAGGAGTAATTTGATGATTTGCTTGAATATCTTCTTTTTGCATTAAATTTAAATAAGCAAATTGAAATGCTTTACGTCTATCTTGTAACGTAGCTTGTTCCAGCAATGATCTTTGATTCGTATAAATATTTTCCATTGCAAGACCTAAATTTTCTATGAAACTTTGACCATTCTCTTCATTTAAAGATTTGGTTTTTTCATCAAGTGCCTTAAATAATTGTTCCATTACTGTTTCTTCTTGTGCCATTTAAAAGTCCTTTCTAAAAAAACTGCCCATAATTTAATTGAAACTAAGTCAGTACCCTAACTTATATTACCAAATAATTATGGACAGTTTAATTTATAATGTCAACGATACTGTTTTATGAGTTTTACTAGTATAATCATGTGACAATATTATATAATTTATAGACTACGATAAGCTTCTAATGCAGCATCAAAGTCTGGGAAATTTGTGCCTTCAGAAACAATTTCAGTATAAACAACTTTATTGTTTTTATCTAAAACGAAAACAGAACGTGCTAATAAACGTAATTCTTCCATAACAACACCGTACGTTTTACCAAAAGATAAGTTTCTGTGATCACTCAATGTGATTACATTTTCTAATCCATTTGACGCACACCATCTTTTTTGTGCAAATGGTAAGTCTGCTGAAATTGTTAAAACTACACCATCTTCTTTAGCAGCTTCTTCATTAAATTTACGTGTTTGTTGGTCACAAACACCTGTATCTATAGACGGAACAACGCTAATTAATTTTTTTTGTCCGTCATAAGTTTCTAAATTAACTTCATTTAAATCATTATCTAAAACAGTAAAATCTGGCGCATATTCTCCTTTTTTTACTTGTGAACCGTATAGTGTTACTGGTTCTTGTTTGAATGTAATTTGTGCCATGTTGCACGCCTCCTATTAAATAGTTCTTACTACAATAGTATACCCATCTATTGTCTCAAAATAAACTCATAGATTACTAAAGTTTACTTTTATTTTTTTAAATAAAATAATTTTTCGAATTTATTTCTGATTACGACCGTGTCAGCGAAGATATCATGAATACCTCTGTGTTTATTTGTAAACAAAGTAACTAAGTAAGGTAAATTAAATAACACGCCATTTATAATACGTCCAATCCACTCTCTAAATAATACATCTGACCATGTAAGGGATTGACGATCTATCCGTTCTACCCGAATATTACAAATCATTTTACCTATCGTTTGTTTGAAAAATTTGGTTAATAATACAAAGTATAGATAAAATACCAGCGCATCTAAAAGATGACCTAGGCTAAAATATTCAATCCATAACTTAATTTCATCTATATGTGTAAAATGATATATCGGTTTCAATATCAGTCCACGTATACCAAATATAATGAGTAAATCAATAATAAAACTCCAAAACCTTATACCAAAACCTGCATATACAGACTGTGCTAATTGTTTTTGATACATTGCTTCTATATCAGATTTATCATTTTCTGGAGTTGTTTGTAATGTTTGTTCATTTGTATACTGCTCCATTTTATACACCTAACCTTTATATAGATACATAGGTTCAGCTTCTGTATCATTGCTTATAATTGATTTCAAATCACTTAATTCATTTTTGAATTGATCTAGTGTTGATTTAGTTGAATAAATAGAACTAAACCAGCCTTCGTCTGCACTATATTTAAACACTTCTGCATCCTTTGCTTTTATGTCATTCTTAAGTGCTTTTAACGCATTATCATTATAACCAATTTCATCAATCAGTCCGTTCTTTTCAGCTTGTTGTGCACTATAAATACGTCCATCAGCTAACTTTTCAACCTTTTTCTCTGGCATATCTCTACCTTCTGCAACAATATTAATAAATCTTTGATAACTATCATCTAATACAGATTGCAGGATATCTTTTTCCTCATTAGTCATTTCTCGAGAGCTACTCATAATGTCTTTATGCTCACCTGATTTAATGACATTTTCCTTAATGCCTAGTTTTTCTTGTAATCCAGAATAATCAACATTTGACATAATAACGCCAATGGACCCAGTAGTAGATTGAGGGCCAGCATATATTTTATCGGCAGGGGCTGAAATATAATATCCACCAGATGCAGCCATCGCATCCATATGTACATAAACTTTTTTATGTTTTTGTTTTATTTCTTCAATTTTTTTATAAATTTCATCACTTGGGTATGTACCTCCGCCAGGTGTATTAACGGTTAATAAAACACCTTTTATCGAGCTATCTTTTTTCACTTTATCCAACTGTTTGAGAAATGCTTCATGATTATAACCAGAGCTTCCAAACAATCCTTCACCAGTACCTTCACTAATTTCACCATTTAAAGTTAGGTGTACAATGCGTTTTGAACTGTCACCTTCTGATTCTACCGTTTCAGTAAAAGGATCCATTTCTGACATGCCATCTTCACTAAAAAGCGAAGATATCACAGTAGATATCGAACTCATAACAATACCACCAAGCACGATTATTACGGCAAGTACTATTGCTATTATTCTCTTTTTCGACATAACGTATTCACTCCCAGAATATTTTTTCAATCGTTCCAAATACAATTTAAACATAATCAATTAAACAATGTATACCTTTATAAGAAAAATAAAATAAGAGGAAGATCTGAGTGGTATAGAAAACTAATCGTTTTAAAATGAAAAAAGCTGAGACATTTTTGTCTCAGCAACATACACACACCCGAATACCATTGAAGTATTACAGTTTTATTTTTAATGTAATCAATTGATTAATTGCATAATATAATCGTAAGCATTTTTAATAATCAAAATAGCAGTTACTACGATAAATAAAGTTTTTACATAACTGACACCTTTTTTAATTGCGAAAGTCGCCCCAACATACGATCCGCAAATCATACTTACTGCCATAATCAAACCATAAAAATAGTCAACTTGATCTAATATCATAAACAAAATTAAAGCACCTAAGTTAGAAGCAAAATTTAATACTTTTGCATTGCCAGCAGCACCTAAAAAATCAAAACCGAACATAAGTAGAATAAAAAGCATAAATGAGCCAGTGCCGCCACCTAAAAAACCATCATAAAATCCAATGAGCGACATAATACTTACAAATAAAATTGCTTTACCAAATGTCAATTTTGTATATGTACGTACATTGCCCCAATCTTTTTTCACCAATGTATAAATCATGACTAACGTCAAAATAATGATAACCAGTGGTTTTAAAAGCTCGGCGGGTAGAAATGTGGCTACACTCGCGCCACAAATTGCCAAAATAAATACAAATGGAAATAACTTTCCTACTATCTTCAAATCGACATTACCCGATCTCAAGAAACGAAATGCACTTGTAAGTGAACCAAATGAACTTGCTAATTTATTTGTACCCAAAGCGACAGCTGGTGGCATACCTACAGCTAATAATGCCGGAATAGAAATTAAACCGCCGCCACCTACAACAGCATCAATAAACGCTGCTAAAAACCCTAGAAGTATAATTATAAGAACGATCGAAATATCCCAATCTAGCATAATTCCATCCCCTGTCTGTTTTATTCTTATGTCTGATTAGCTAATGTTGTTTGTATGGAATTGAATATTCATAATAAAAATTAAAATAAATCATCTGCCAGTGCTTGCGTTTCAGTATCTTTTTCACTTTGATAGTCTGGCGTAATTGTTAATGTTTCTATTTGTTCAAATGCTTCCTGTACAAGTGGTTCAAAATCATACACTGTTTCAAATTTTTCCACCTTTTCAATATCTGGCTCCGTCACAGGATTTTTAGGTGTAAAGATTGTACAACAGTCTTCATATGGTTGGATAGATACGTCAAATGTGCCAATTTCTTTAGCTTTCTTCACAATGTCTTCTTTATCTAATGTTAAAAGCGGTCGTAAAATTGGTGTAGACGTCACATGATTGATAGCATACATACTCTTAAGGGTTTGACTTGCAACCTGCCCTAAATTCTCTCCATTTACTATGGCATGTCCTTCAATATCATGCACAAGCTTGTCCGCTACTCTCATCATCATTCTACGTGTTGAAGTCATCGTATAACGCTCATGTACCACTTTGTTAATTTGTTTTTGTAAAGCAGTGAATGGCACGATATGCAATTTTATAGGGCCTACATGAGTGGACATGATTCTTGTAAGTTCAATTACTTTATCCTTAGCCTTTTCACTTGTAAATGGTGGACTATGAAAATGAATGGCTTCTACAGTAACACCTCTTCTCATAACTTCAATACCAGCTACTGGAGAATCTATACCTCCAGATAACATAAGTAATGTCTTACCGCCTGTACCGACTGGTAATCCACCAGATCCAGCAATTACTTTATCATATACATAAATAGCGTCTAATCGAACCTCTACTTTAATCGTATGGTTCGGGTTATGTACGTCTACTGTTAGGTTATCAGTAGCGTTTAACACTGTACCACCGAGTTCTTTTTGCAATTGATAGGTATCAAACGGAAAATTTTTATCTGAACGTTTGACATCAATCTTAAATGTATCTCCATGTGCATAACCTTGTGCAAATTTTACTGCTATATCACGTACTGCTTCCATTGTTTTATCAATTTTCAATACAGGACTGATAGAATAAATACCAAATACTTTTTCTAGTCGACGACACATTTCTTCAATATCTGCACCTTCATACAATTCAATGTACATTCTATCTCTATTGGCTTTGACGTTATATCCTTGCAGTGGCATTAATGCACGCTTGACATTCGAACGTAATTTATTAACAAACATTTTACGGTTAGCACCTTTTAAAGTCAACTCACCATATCTCACTAAAATGTGATCATAAATCATATTAACAACTCCTTCACTTCTTCATATACAAGCTTAAATTTCACTTTAAAATCACGGATATCTTCAGCGGTAGTGTTGGCACCCATCGATATTCTAATACTGCCTTCTATTTGCTTTTTTGGAATATCCATTGCTAAAAGTACCTCGTTCAATGAAGCTTTTTTGGATGAACACGCACTTGTAGTAGAAAGCATAATATCATTTTTTGAAAATGCATTTACTAAAACCTCGCCTTTCACACCCGGAAAGCCAATATTCAAAATATGTGGTGATGCACCGTTAGGAGAATTAACTTTCACTCCAGTAAATCCACTTAAAAATCTTATAATTTCCTGATTGAACTCACTTAGTTTTTCATACAGTTGCGTACTTTCTTTAGCAGCGACTTTCAAAGCCTTTACGATAGCTATATCAATAGGAAGATTGACTGTGCCACTTCTAAGTCCATACTCTTGACCGCCACCATGCACAATGGGCTCAATTTGGTGTAAATTACGAACAAATAAAAGACCTTGGCCTTTTAAGCCATGAAATTTATGGCCGCTTAAACTCAGTGTGTCAGCAGCTTCAAAATTCAAAGCAATTTTACCTATTGCTTGTACTGCATCGACATGTAAATGTGCTTTAGGGTATTGATGAACA
Source organism: Staphylococcus sp. FSL W8-0271 (assembly GCF_038006605.1). Lineage (NCBI taxonomy): Bacteria > Bacillati > Bacillota > Bacilli > Caryophanales > Staphylococcaceae > Staphylococcus > Staphylococcus sp. FSL W8-0271. Next base: position 1,133,780 of record NZ_JBBOVM010000001.1, on the reverse strand, counting down.
ATTTTTGACACTGCTTCGACAGGTTGAATTTGTCCCATAATATTATTGACATGCATACAAGTCACGAGTGCTACATTGTCTGACATTAACGATTCCAAATGTTCTAAATCAATTTGTCCATCTTTTGTAATATTTACATATCTTATTTCGAACCCTTCAGTTTCCAGCGAACGTACCACCTCTAAAACAGAAGGATGTTCTAAAACAGAGGTGATTATGACATTTGCAAATGCCTTTTTCTTGTAAGCAATTCCTTTAATTGCAATATTATTCGATTCAGTTGCACCACTTGTAAATACAATATCAAAATCTTTTTCTAATTTAAATAGCGCTTTGATTTGATCTTTTGATTGTTGTAATAACTGCTCTGCTTGTATACCTGCTTTATGTGGACTATTTGGATTAAAATATAACGACTCATTTACTTTTAAATAGGTATCTAATACGTCTTGTCTTGGTTTTGTTGTCGCTGCATTATCAAGATAAATCAATATTTTCACTCCAATTGTATATCATTTTATATTTTTAAACGTTTCATATTTATATTTTATATCAACATTTTATTTCATATTTTAAAGTTTCCCTTTTAGCATTATACTCGCTTTTATTAAAAAGAAAAGAGAGTTAAAATAGAAATTGGTTTTTAAAATATAATTTCTTCATCACTATCGAAATAAATTTTTGAATGACCATTAAATATTAATAATCTATTAATGCGAACTTCTACGTCCAACAAATTTTTTGAGGCTGGAACATAAAAATGTTCCAGCCTCAAAAAAGATTACTGTTATTTAATTGATAACTTGTGATTCAATTTGTTTTGTAACGCCTGGTTCTACACTTTCAAGCGCTTGTTCAGATATTTCAATTGATCGTTTATAACGATTGTTTTTAAATAAACGTTCCGCTTCGTTAAGACTTTTATCAATATTTGAACTTTCTTTACGATAACGGTTACCGTATTCGATCAATTTTTCAGCATAAACTGCATTAACGAGGACATCTGTAGCTTCATCTTCAAATTTATTCATTTGTAAGACTACTTTAGATACTTTATCTTTAAGTTGTTTTACATGAATCGGTCTTACACTGAATTTTTTATTTACTTCACGCACTTCGTAATCTATTTCATTTTTCATAATGATGAATCTTTCAGGTACACTTGGTAAATTTGATGCCAAGAGTTTTCTATAAACTTCTTCTTTTTTACTTTGTACACGCAAGATATTTTCCTCTGCTTCTGCTTCATCTTCGCGAAGTTGAATTAAATGATTTTGTAATTTTTCCTGTTTTTCATTGATAACATCAACATGTTCTGCGATATATTTCAAGTTATCTTGAACTTCGCTATATCTTACAGCTGACTTTGCCATTTCTTGTAGAATTTCATCATAAACTGAAATCATACTCTGAATTTCATTTTCAAACTGTCTGACGTTTTGAACATCACTTTCATTTATATAATAATTTTCACGCACATATTCAATTTCAGTTTGTAATGTATAATTCATTTCTTTAGCTCTAAATAAATTATCTGTGATGACTTCTTTTGTTTCTTCTACTTCATTTTTTGCTTTCACTTCATGTTCGATTAATTCATACATTTCATCTAGACGATCATTGATACTATTTAATTTATCATTTGCTTCGTCTAATTCTAATCTACTAATCATCGGTTCTACGAAACTCAATTCTGTTTTAAGCGTCTGTAATGAGCTATCAATTTTGACATGGTCTAAATCATAACCCTCGACCTTCAAATCGCGACAACCATATTTTAAATCTTGGAATTGACCTGGTAATTCCTTTTGTGCTTCTCTAATTAATTCAGGAATTTCATCCATATCTTTTTTAAGATAATTCATATCTTCATTAAGTGTTTTGATGTGATCATACGCTTGGTTATAATTGCCGTCTTCTTTTAGTGTTTCGTATGTTTCCATCTCTGGAACAAAAGTTTCAATTTCTTGTTCTAATGGAGCAGCCGCTTCACCGAATTGATGTCTATTGGCTAACACATCACGCTTCATTTCACGATAATCCACCTTACATTCTTCATATAGGTGGTCACTTTCTTTATGTAGATTTAAAATGTTTTCAATATTTGAATTAAGTTCGTTGTAGTTTTCTTCATATTTATCCATTAGTTCATGAGCTTCATCAATCTCAGTTTGAGCTTGTGAAAACTTAAATTTATCAAGTAATCCTTCCGCTTGATGAATTTTTTCTTCTACTGGCAATAAATATTGATTTTTACTATCTAATGCATTTTGTTTTAAACTGTTATAAGTCGTTTTTGTTTCCCCAGTTAAAGTTAGCTCAGATAATTGAGATAGACTTTCATCATAGGGTAATTGTTCTACTTTTGATTTACGCGTTTCAGCCTTTTCAATCATTTGACTTTTGTTGGAACGCATATAGAATAATATACCGACAATAATCAGTATAATGACAATAATTGCTAAAATGACATACAATACCATATGTTTTCTCCTCCTATTTTATCACTATTCATTATAACGTAAGATACCTACCCATTAAAGAGAAAATGAGTGAATCATCTCAATTATTTAAAATTAATCATAAGTTCATTCTCACCTAAATCATATGTATAACGATATTTTGAAAAACTTCTAAAATCTATTGATTGATTACTATTAAAACAGTCTTTATAATAAATGAAAAGTAAAAAGTGAGGTTTTTTATGCTAGAGGTCACTGAAACAAATTATGATTTATTACAAAAACAAGTTGCAGGTTTAATTGAAGATGAGTCAAATATGATTGCTATCCTAAGCAATGTATCTGCATTATTAAATGACTCAATAGATCAAATTAACTGGATTGGCTTTTATTTAATAGAAGATAACGAATTGATTCTCGGACCATTTCAAGGACATCCTGCTTGTGTACATATCGCAATTGGTAAAGGGGTATGTGGTACTGCTGTTGCCCAAGATAAAACACAATTAGTAGAAGACGTCAATGCATTTCCTGGTCATATTGCCTGCGATGCTAACAGTAAATCTGAAATTGTAGTACCTATTCATAAGGATAATAATGTAATAGGTGTTTTAGATATAGATGCACCAATCACAAATCGTTTTAATAATGAAGATAAACAAGGATTAGAAGCGATTGTAAAAATCATTGAACAACAATTATCATAAATTTTATGTTTAGCTGTCACAAACAAACGCAAAGTCGACTATTGACAGATTAATATATCATGGTACAATGTTCTTTGTGTGAATAAACGAAATTAGCAGTTGTATATTAATTGGCGCTATGTTGTTCCCAAAGTGGGCGTGCCGTGTAACCGTAGCTATGAGGCGAGGACACATAAAACAATATATCCAATTAAGCATGCAACACTCTTTTTTGTTTTTTCATAACAATAAAAGAGAAAAAGGAGGAGTCAATTTATGGCTCGATTCAGAGGTTCAAACTGGAAAAAATCTCGTCGCTTAGGTATTTCTTTAAGTGGCACAGGTAAAGAATTAGAAAAACGTCCATACGCACCAGGACAACATGGTCCTAATCAACGTAAAAAAATGTCAGAGTATGGTTTACAATTACGTGAGAAACAAAAATTACGTTATTTATATGGCATGACTGAAAGACAATTCCGTAACACATTCGAAATCGCTGGTAACCAACATGGTGTACACGGTGAAAACTTCATGCAATTACTTGCTGCACGTTTAGATGCAGTTGTATATTCATTAGGTTTAGCTCGTACACGTCGTCAAGCACGTCAAATCGTTAACCACGGTCATATCGAAGTTGATGGTAAACGTGTTGACATTCCGTCATACACACTTAAACCTGGTCAAGAAGTTTCAGTACGTGAAAAATCTGCTAAATTAGATATCATTGCTGAATCTGTTGAAATCAACAACTTTGTACCTGATTACTTAGAATTTGATGCAGATAACTTAAAAGGTAAATTCATTCGTATTCCTGAACGTAGTGAATTACCAGCTGAAATCAATGAACAACTTATCGTTGAGTACTACTCAAGATAATAAGTTTCATACTCAAACACCGACAAATTTTTTGTCGGTGTTTTTTTATTTCTCCATGCTAATTTATATGCAATGAGTCATTATGCTATCATTTCAGTGCTAAAGCTTAATAAATTTCGCTATATTAAAAGTTTTTTTTATGTTTGCCACTGATTCAATCAATGTTAAAGAAAGATATAACATCTCCTCTCTACGCCCCTTCAATTTTACTTTTTACTTCACTTTGTTTATATTTAGTAAAAAGGAGTGTTATCATTGAAAATCAGAGCTTTAGAAGAAACAGATTTAGACTTTGTACATCATTTGAATAATGAATATTCCATTATGTCTTATTGGTTTGAAGAACCATATCAATCTCTAAGTGAATTACAATCACTCTACAAAAAACATCTATTAGATGAATCTGAAAGAAGATTTATTATCGAAAATGATTCTGAACGTATCGGAGTCGTTGAATTAGTAGAAATTGATTTTATACATAGCAATTGTGAAATTCAAATTATCGTGGATGAAGGATATGGTGGTAAAGGATATGCCTCACAAGCATTTAAAATGGCTATAGATTATGCTTTTTTAGTGTTAAATCTTCATAAAATATATTTATTTGTAGACGTTACGAACGAAAAAGCTGTACATATTTACCAAAAACAAAACTTTAAAATCGAAGGTACCTTACAAGAACATTTCTATACACGAGGAAAATATAATGATTGCCATGTAATGGGGCTTTTGAAAGATGATTGGATTAAACAACAAAAATAAACGTATAAACCGCCACTTCTCACTTTTTGAGTTAGTGGCGGTTATGCATGTGCTTTAGCTCAACTAATCCTGAAAACTAAGCTATCTTCCCTTGTCAGACTGAATGTAAAAATTACTTCGATGTCTATACCCTGTCAATTTTGACAATATATTCCAATTTAAATCTATACATTAACAGAGCGGATAAAGTGACACCACAAACTTTTATTTAAAACTAATCATTGGCTTAACAAAATAAACGATGTGGCTTGTCAGAAATAAGACCATCGACACCAATACGGATCAGTTTTATCGCTTGGCTTTTTTCATTAACGGTATAAGGCATTACTTTCAATCCATAGTCATGTGCCTTCTTCATAAACGCTTCCGTCACTAATGAATAGTGCGGATTAACATAGTCAGCATATTCAGCTATTTTTTTAAAAGATGGCATTTTATACCAATATCGTTTTTTGCTAATTAAAACACCTAATCGATAACCATAATGTTGCAGATATAGTTGTTTTATAAAATTTTGATCAAATGATTGAATAATCACTTGATTTTTATTTAGCTCATATTGATTTAGTTTATCTATTAAATCATTTTCAATACCAGGATAATTTTTAGGTTGTTTCATTTCTATTAATAATAACTGAGGCGATGATTTGATTAATGTTAGTACTTCATCTAATGTCGGCAATGTTTGTTTTGTATATCTTGGATTACTATTTATACCATAATCAAATCTTCTTAAATCATAAAGTGTTTGTTCTTTAACTTTTCCACTACCATCGGATGTTCTGTCAATAGAATCATCATGTAACATAACTAACTGACCATCCCGCGTTTTATGTAAATCTATCTCTAACATATCTGCATTACTTTGAAGGGCAGCTTGAATTGCAATGATAGTATTTTCTGGATAGTCCATTGCCAAGCCACGATGTGCAACTAACATTATGTGATGGTCTTCGAATTCAAATGACATAAAAAGTGTCCTCCCCTTTCAATATTAAGTAGAATCATCTAAACTTAAGTTATCATAAAAACATTGGAGGTCAAAGCAATGGTCCAACATCAATTTAAAGTAACTACAAAATGGGCAGATGGGCGTGAATCAGTCGGTAAATTATCAGGTGATATTTTAGATGAACAAATATCTATCCCAGCAGGTCTGGGTGGAAATGGAACTGGTACGAATCCTGATGAATTACTAGTTTCAGCAGCATCGTCTTGTTATATCATTTCCCTTGCAGCTGTATTAGAACGCTCAGGTTTTACACAGATAGATATCCAACAATCAACAATTGGATTTGCTATATTTGAAAATGCTAAATTTAAAATGGACACGATTACACATTATCCTGAAATAAAAGTGGATACAACTCAGAAAGAACAATTAAAAAAGAAATTACCAAAGTTACTAAAGATTGCAGACAATAATTGTATGATTTCAAATTCTATAAGAGGCAATGTCGACGTCAAAATAGAGCCTATACTAAAATAATTTTGCAATCATTTTATGTATGACGGAATATGATTATAATAACAATGTATGCCCTTACATATTATTTGAAATTTGAATATATTAAATAATTCTAAATTTTTACACTTTTATATTTTCTGAAAATTTGCTAAACTTGACAATCATAAGCATTGGGGGAATTACACATGAAATATTATCATCCTTTGTTACTTACACCAGGACCTACACCTGTACCAGAACATATATTACACGCTACACAATTACCAATGGTCGGACATCGATCAAGTGATTTTGAAACAATCGCAGAACAAGCTTTTAAATCACTTAAACCTATCTTTGGTTCTAAAAATGAGGTTATGATACTTACTTCAAGTGGTACAAGCGTACTTGAAGCAAGTATGCTAAATATAGCAAACCCAGATGATGACATTGTTATTATTGTTTCTGGTGCATTTGGCAATAGATTTAAACAAATAGCAGAGACTTATTACGATAATGTACATATATTTGAAGTTGAATGGGGTCAAGCAGTTAATGTTCCTGATTTTATCAACTTCTTAAAATCTTTAAACACTGATATCACAGCAGTCTTCAGCCAATATTGTGAAACTTCTACAGCTGTATTACATCCTATACATGAACTAGGTAAAGCATTAAGCGACTTTGATTCATCGATTTATTTTGTTGTTGATGGAGTCAGCTGCATTGGAGCTGTTGATGTAGATTTAGACCGTGATTATATCGATGTCCTTGTTTCAGGTAGTCAAAAGGCAATTATGCTGCCACCTGGTCTTGGATTTGTAGCTTATAATAATCGTGCAAAAGAGCGATTTAACGAAGTAGTAACGCCTAGATTTTATTTAGATTTAAATAAATATTTAAAATCATTGTCTGAGCATTCAACACCTTTCACACCTAATGTTTCTTTATTTAGAGGTGTGAACGCATACGCCGAACTAATCAATGCAGAAGGATTAAATCAAGTTGTAGCAAGACACTATGCGATAAGAGATGGATTAAGACAAGCATTGAGAGCATTAGATTTGGAGTTATTGGTCCAAGATGCTTATGCATCTCCTACTGTCACTGCGTTTATTCCAAAATCTAAAGATGAACTGAACTATATTAAAAATGAATTAAAAAATAGATTTGCCATTACAATTGCTGGTGGTCAAGGTCATTTAAAAGGCCAAATATTACGTATCGGCCACATGGGTCAAATATCACCATTTGATATTTTACAAGTTGTATCAGCTTTAGAAATACTATTGTCAGAATTTAGAAATGAATCTTATGTTGGAAAAGCTATCACACAATATATGGAGGTCGTAAAAGCGTATGTATAAAATTTTAGTTTCAGATCCAATTTCACCAGATGGTTTAAAAAATTTAACAGATCATAGCGATTTTAATGTCGACATTCAAACTGATTTGAATGAAACAGAATTAGCTGAAATTATTCCTAACTATGAGGGGCTAATTGTACGAAGCCAAACCCAAGTTACATCTAATATCATTGCTGCTGCACCAAACTTAAAAGTCATCGCACGTGCAGGCGTTGGTGTGGATAATATTGATGTAGAGGCTGCTACTAAGCATGGTGTTATCGTTATTAATGCACCTGACGGGAATACAATTTCTGCTACAGAACATTCAATGGCAATGATTTTATCCATGGCACGTAACGTCCCTCAAGCCCACCAATCATTAAAAAACGGAAAATGGGATCGTAAAGCGTATAGAGGAACTGAACTTTATAACAAAACATTAGGTGTCATTGGTGCTGGGAGAATTGGAATTGGTGTAGCAAAACGTGCACAAAGTTTTGGCATGAACATACTTGCTTTTGATCCTTATCTGTCAGAAGACAAAGCTAAAGAACTTAATGTAACTCGTGCTACAGTTGATGAAATTGCTGAACAAGCAGATTTTGTAACAGTGCATACCCCACTAACACCAAAAACAAGAGGTATTGTAGATAAAGCATTTTTTGAAAAAGCAAAACCGACCCTTCAAATTATCAATGTTGCGCGCGGAGGTATCATTGATGAAGATGCGCTTGTCGAAGCATTAGATACTGATCAAATTCAAGGTGCTGCAATTGATGTATTTGAAAGCGGACCTGCAACTGAATCACCACTTGTTGCGCATGACAAAATAATTGTCACACCACACTTAGGTGCATCTACTGTTGAAGCACAAGAAAAAGTTGCAGTTTCTGTTGCCAATGAAATCATAGACATATTTGAACATGGTAATGTCGTTAATGCAATTAACGCACCAAAAATGTCCTTCAATGAAATTAATGATGAATTAAAGCCGTATATTGAATTAAGTAAATTAACTGGTGAAGTAGGTATTCAATTATTGGAAAAAGCCCCTCGTGAGTTACAAATTAAATATAAAGGGGATATCGCACTTGATGATACAAGTTTACTTACGAGAACTCTTGTATCAGGTGTATTACGCCAAGATTTAGCGGAACGTGTCAATTTAATAAATGCCTTAGTGTTACTAAATGAGCAAGGTGTATCATATAATATTGAAAAAGATACCAAACATCGTGGATTTAGTAATTATATTGAATTAACTTTAATTAATAAAGACACACAAATTAAAATTGGTGCCACTGTACTAAATGGCTATGGCCCAAGAATCGTACGTATTAATGAATACCCTGTTGATTTCAAACCCGAAAAGCATCAACTGGTTATCAATCATAACGATAGACCAGGTATCGTAGGACATACAGGTCAAATATTAGGCGAATACAATATTAATATCGCTTCTATGCATTTAGGACGCACAAACCAAGGTGGTAATGCGTTGATGATTTTATCGATTGATCATCCTGTAACACAAGATGTAATCGATGCTTTGTATGAAATTGAAGGATTTAATCTAATAAGAAGTGTAGAGTTAGATGTTGCAGTAAGTGAAAATTATAATATTTAACAATAATAAGCTGAAAGGACAACAAAACGATTGTTCTTTCAGCTTTATTTATCTAAATACTTTTAATCCAAACTTTTATTAACCGCCCTATTCATTTTAATATTAACGAGTTTAGGAGATAAATCCCCATTCTCAAAATTAGAGGACCAATCCTTAATATGAATTGGTCCTCTTTATATTTAAAATCTTACGATTTTGACTGTGCATGCTTGCCTGGGATATGGCTCGAGCCTGTAGTCTCTCGTTCATATCTTTCCCCTAGGCGTCAGCACAATGCAAAATCGTTTGGAATATTTCTCAAGAAACTAAAACAAAGACTCATTTCAAACAATTCATTAATCCTAATAAATTAATGATGTTCTTATTTTATAAAGTTAATAACATAGTTAGTTTGAAATTATAAATAATAAAAATTTGGTCCTTTTTATATGGATTACTTACGATTTTGATTGTGCATGCTTGCCTGGGGATATGGCTCGAGCCTGTAGTCTCTCGCTCATATCATTTTCCCGGGCGTCAGCACAATGCAAAACCTCTATATATGATGTGTCACGACATGTGAATGAAAGCGTTGAAACAATCCTCGAAATTGTACTCGATAAATTCAAATTCATCGTGATGCTACTCACATCATCCAAAATGTTTATATATGCGTTTTAGTTCAGCTCAACCTTGTAACTCATTCATCGTAATCATCTTTATCAAGATGTAATTATATACGTTAATATTTTTATATTCCTCAATCGTCAACATTTGTATTATAATAAAATATCTCGAATTTCACCTACATGATTAACGATATATTCAGCATCATAACTTTCTAATTCCTCACGTGCATTTTGACCTTTCAAACCTGTTAAAGGACCGATAAAAGTTGCACCTATCTTTTTCGCACTTAATAAATCAGCTAATGAATCACCAACAATAAATACTTCATCTGGATTTACACGATTTTCTTGATTTGTCGCATATTTTTTATAATGTTCCAAAATATTACCATCAAGCGTAGCTAAATAGCTAAACGGATTTGGTTTCCCTAGCGGCTTTAATTCAGGAAAATGCTCTTCTGCATTCAATACGTCACTGGCTGTTACAATATGTAAATCATCAAACAAAGATTTAATGCCTAGTGTCTCAAATGGAACAATTGTCTCAGTTCGTGGTCGACCTGTTGCAATCGCAATTTGGTAACCAGCCTCTTTCAAATCTACCAACAATTGCTTGATTTCACTGACAGGTCTGAGCACTACCTCTTGATATATATAGCCCTTTTTAAAGTCAGTGCGTTGTTGTTTCTGTTCTACTTCATGATACAATTGGCAACCTAAATACCATTCCTGATAAATTTCTTGTGCTAGCGTCCAGAATGGACTTTTCAACTCAAATAATTCAGCATCTTCTGTATTTAACTGTACTTTTGCATGTTCAATTAACGCTTGATATATATTTTCTTTACCAGAACTTAAACCATCTAAAAATGAAAGTGGTAATTCAAAATTAAGCTCAATATTTGAAATATGATCAACGAGAAATTGTAGCGTTTGTTCACTAAAACTTTCACTATTCAATGCAATAGATAATTCCTCTTGAGAAAGTGATTTACATAAATCAATGTAATGTAATGCAATAACGATAAATAACATATCCCAGTTTGAATTCAAACCTAAAGATTTTAACTTTGTTAAAATTTCATCATGGTAGAAGACAATATCTCTTATTTCAGAAATTTGCTCATCATCCAGTTCATGAAAATCTATAGACGGGTCAATACCAATATAATCTTTACTCATTAACATTTCATAAACAGTTAATGCAGATACATCAAAGCACCTTTCTTCACTTAAAAACACACCATCAACATCAAATAATACCGACTTCATCTTAGTTCCTCTCCTTTAATCAGAAAATTCTGATACTAGTATATCGTACTATTTACATATGAAAAGAGCAATGTATTTCCAAAAGATATATATAGAAAAATATTATTAATTTCATAGAATTAATTTGAAAATAAAATCACGCTTGAAAATGAAACGATAACATGTACTTATCGCTTATTTCCAAACGTGATTTTATGAATTGTTATATTTTTATAGTAAATCTTTCAAAGGTTGCTATCTAATTATGATCTTCTAATTGTGTTTCCATTTCATCTGCTACTTGTTGTACTTGCGTACCAATAATAACTTGGGTGTTATGCTTACCACTTGTTGTAACACCTACTGCACCAGCAGCTTTTATCTTAGTTTCATCAATGATACTATTATCATTAAGTTCCATACGTAATCGTGTAGCACAGTTTGTTAAAGAAGTAATGTTTTCTTTGCCACCAAGACCTTCTAAAATTTGACTAGCCGTTTTTGAATACTTATTTGTCTGTAATTCCCTTTCAGACTCATCTGAATCTGCAGTGTCACCTGTTGTAGCTTCTTCTGATGTCGGATCAGGTAGTAAGTTATCGCCACGACCAGGTGTATTTAGTTTCAACCATTTTATCGCTAATCTAAATACAACATAATAAATAACAAAGAACACTACACCTTGAACCATCAACATCAGTGGATGATTTGCTACTGGATTAATCAGAGATAGTAAAAAGTCAATTAATCCTGCACTAAATGAGAACCCTGCTGTCCAGTGGAATAGCGCTGCAATAAACAGAGATAAACCAGTTAATAGTGCATGAATGACAAATAGTATTGGTGCTACAAACATAAATGAAAATTCGATTGGCTCAGTCACGCCAACGAAAAATGCTGATATCGCTCCACCAAACATTAAGCCATAAACTCTTTTTTTCTGTTTTGTCTCAGCAGTATGATACATCGCTAATGCTGCTGCTGGAATCCCAAACATCATTACTGGGAAGAAACCAGCCATATAGCGTCCTGTAATACCTTGAACGGCACCATCACCCGTTTGGAATTTAGCGATATCATTAATACCTGCTAAATCAAACCAGAACACTGTATTCAATGCATGGTGCAGTCCAGTAGGTATTAACAAACGGTTGAAAAAGCCATATAAAAATGCGCCACCAGGACCTAAATCTAATATCCATGTTCCAAATGCAACAATTGCTGAGTACACAATCGGCCAAACAAACAACATAATAACTGCTATAAATATACTAAAGAATGCAGTTAAAATAGGTACCAAACGTTTACCACTAAAGAACGATAACGCTGTTGGTAATTCTGTTTTACTAAATCTGTTATACGTATATGCAGCAACTAAACCAATAATCAAACCGATTAAGACGTTTTGATTATTCATTTGTTCGAACGCTTCATTTACTCCTGTTTCTTTTACACCCAATAATGGTGCTAATTTTTCAGGACTAAGCACGACGGTTGTTAAGAAGAAACCAACAGCTGCAGCAAGCGCCACTGCTCCGTCATTTTTTTTCGCCATACCTAAAGCGACCCCAATTGCAAATAATATTCCTAGTTGTTCTAGAATCGTTGAGCCTGCTGTAGAAAAGAACGCAGCTATGGTTGGCAAGATACCGAGTGCTGTTAATGCATTACCAATACCAACGATAATTGCTGCTGCTGGCAACACAGCAACTGGCAACATGAGCGATCTTCCCAAACGTTGAAAGAAACTATACATAATCATTCCCCATTTCCCAATAAATTACCCAAAAAATCACCACATGTACAAAATGTCCACGTGGTGAATGAAAGCGTTATACTTGTTGTCATTGTACAATTCCATAATAACACAAGTTCTATAAAATTCGTATATAAAATAAGATTCAAAATGAGTAAAATTAACTATTTATGTGCTGCATACGTATTTAATTCATTTTGTAATTGAATTGTTCTTTTTTCCAATTCTTTTGTTAAATATTCTAATTTCTCGTTTCGCTTCATATCTTTAGGCAAATTTTTTGTTTCAATGGGTTCACCAAATTTAATAATTGATTTGCCTGTGATTAAGCCCTGAATTTTTTGGGGACCAATATATGCCGCTGGTAAAATGGGTGCTTGCGCCATCATAGCGATTGTAACTGCGCCACGTTTCATCGGTGAGCCTTCATCATATTTCATACGATGTCCAGTTGGAAAAATACCCACTGTTTTATTTTCTTTTAATAATTTAATTGGCTTTTTCAACGTGCTTGGTCCAGGGTTTTCTCTGTCAACTGGAAAAGCATTAAGTGAACTTAAAAATCCACAGAACCATTTATTATGAAACAACTCTTTTTTGGCCATATAATGAATTTGGTTGGGATAAATAGCCATACCTAGCATAATGACTTCATTGTAACTTTCGTGGGTACAAGTGACTACGTATCTATGTAATTGAGGGATGTTTTCTTTTCCTTGTACTTCTAATGATTTACTTATTTTACGTAAAATAAAATTTAATATACCACTAACTATTCTATACATTTTTCCACCTACTTTTTTTACCTTATATTACCCTATTGATTCTATCATTTAGTGCATTAATGAACAAGATAATTTATATTTCAGTCTAAAGTTGGATAGTGATATACTAGAAAAAGTTGGACAAACCTTTCATAATAGGTTTTATAGAATAAATCGGAGGTATAATATGTCAGAATTTAACAACGATCAAAATATAAATAATAAACAACCTGACGCGCAAACATCAAATAACACTCAGACGACATTTAGTAAACGAACAAAACCAAAATTCCCTTGGTTTAAAACTGTTCTTGTTGCACTCATAGCTGGTATCATAGGTGCACTCATCGTCTTAGGTATTGGCAAATTGATGGAGAATACTGTTTTAAATGATAATGGTTCAACCGTCAAAGAAGCAAATAATAACAGTAATGCTGGTAATTCATTAGATGGCAAAAATGATAAATATGATTCTGTCAATCAAATGATTACAGATGTATCACCTGCAATTGTCGGTGTCATCAATATGCAAAAAGCACAAAATTTAGATGATTTGCTTAAAGGGAAATCTGCTAAATCTGAAGAAGCTGGCGTAGGTTCTGGTGTGATTTATCAAAAGAATAATGGGTCAGCATATATTGTTACGAATAATCACGTAATTGATGGCGCAAGCGAAATTAAAGTACAATTACATAATTCAAAACAAGTAGATGCCAAATTAATAGGTAAAGATGCACTTACTGATATTGCTGTATTAAAAATTGATGATACCAAAGGTACAAAAGCGATAGATTTTGCCAACTCCTCTAAAGTGAAAACAGGTGACAGTGTATTTGCAATGGGCAACCCACTTGGTTTAGAATTCGCAAATTCTGTAACATCAGGTATCATTTCAGCAAGTGAACGTACAATTGATACGCAAACATCTGCAGGTGCGAACAAAGTAAATGTACTACAAACAGATGCAGCCATTAACCCTGGTAATTCTGGTGGTGCGTTAGTAGATTTAAATGGGAATTTAGTAGGTATAAATTCTATGAAAATAGCGAATGAACAAGTTGAAGGTATTGGTTTCGCTATACCTAGTAACGAAGTGAAAGTTACAATTAAGGAACTCGTTAAAAACGGAAAAATCGATCGCCCTTCTATTGGTATTGGTTTATTAAATTTAAGTGAAATACCAGATGAGTATAAAAAACAATTAAATACGGATAGAAAACAAGGTATATATGTAGCAAAAGTATATGCTGACAGTGGATTAAAAGAAGGTGACATTATTACAAAAATTGATGATGAAAAAGTCAAAGAAGATACAGAACTACGCTCTTATTTATATGAACATAAAAAACCGGGAGATAATGTTAATTTAACAATTGAAAGAAAAGGTAAAACACAAAGTATAGATGTCAAATTAACAGAACAAAAGTCTAATACGAATGACTCATCTAAAGAAGAAGCCGTCCCTTTTAATTAATAAAATGTGATAATATATTAACATAACATGAATCAAAACTTAATCTTAAAATAAAGTCCCACTGCTCAATTTATTGAGTAGTGGGACTTATGCATAAGCTTTAGCTCTAAATTTTTACAATTGGAGTTATCGCTACTAAGAATGGGACAACGAAATCATTTTAATAAAAATTAGATTTCAGTTCCACACCTTTTATATTTCAAAGCTTATGATTAAGTATAACCTTATTTATAATTGATCATAAAGTATTTTTTCTTACCTCTACGCACAATTGTAAATGCATTATCGATTTTATCATCCTCTGACAATTCATAATTTACATCTTGTTGTCTTTCCCCATTTATATAAATCGCACCATTATTTATATCTTCACGTGCTTGTCTCTTAGATGAAGATATGCCAGTTTCAACGATGGCTTCAACAAGGTTCGAAGTCGTGTGGTTTAAGTCAACTTGTGGTACATCTTTAAATCCTTCTTTTAATTCTTTAGCTGAAAGTGATTTCAAATCACCTGAAAATAAAGCTTGTGAAATTCTAATTGCATCATCTAATGCATCTTGGCCATGAATAAATCTAGTAACATTTTCGGCTAATGCTTTTTGTGCTTCTCGTAAATGTGGTGCTTCTTGCAGTGATTTTTCTAAATCATTTATTTCTGCTTTACTTAAAAATGTGAAGTATTTTAAAAATTTAATAACATCTTCATCTGTTGAATTAATCCAAAATTGGTAGAATTCATAAGGACTTGTTTTGTCAGCATCTAACCATACTGCGCCACCTTCTGTTTTACCAAATTTTTTACCATCAGATTTAACTACTAACGGAATCGTCAGACCAAATGCTTCATTTTCTCCATACATACGACGCATGAGTTCAATACCACTAGTGATATTGCCCCATTGGTCTGAACCACCTACTTGAATTTTACAATTGTATGTTTGATTAAGATGTCCGAAATCAATTGCTTGTAAAATTGTGTAAGTAAATTCTGTAAATGAAATGCCGTGTTCTAAACGGGTTTGTATAGAATCTTTGCCCAGCATGTAATTTACACCGACATGTTTACCATAATCACGTAAGAATTCAATCAGTGATATTTGTCCAAGCCAATCTTTATTATTAACTAGTTTTGCACCTTTATTTGTGTCAAATTCAAAAATTTTATGCATTTGTTTACTAATGCCTTGTACATTGGTTTCAACTTGTGCTTCAGTTTGTAATTTTCTTTCTTCTGATTTACCAGATGGGTCGCCTATCATCCCTGTACCGCCGCCAATTAATACAAGTGGTCGATGACCATGCTCTTGAAAGCGACGTAAAGTTAAGAATGGTAATAAATGACCAATGTGTAAACTATCTGCAGTTGGATCGGCACCACAGTATAACGTAACTTGTTCTTTATTTAATAAATTCTCGATACCTGTTTCATCCGTTTGTTGATAAATTAAGCCTCTCCATTTTAATTCTTCAATTAATGCATTTGTCATGATATCAACCTCCTAATTAAATATTGATAAAGTTTTGAATAGGCTTTATTTGCATTACTTATATATATTCAAGAAAAATAATATTAGAAAATGCAAAAAAGCGCCCTTACATATTTATGTAAGGGCGCAAGTGCACGGTACCACCATACTTTAAGTCAAACAACTTTATTAATGATACGTTCATTAACTAAAACGTTTGGATAATTGCGTTATAAAGGTGTATTCATATAAAGATCAACGTTAGTTCACAGCAACCACTAACTCTCTGAGGATGATACAATATATTACTTCTCCTCTATCCAAAAACGATATCGAATTGATATTTATTATATTTAATTCTATTTTAAAAGTCAATAGTCTATCTTATGTTATAATACTGTTTAGCTAAGGAGGACCACTATGGAAAAACAAACGTTTGATACCGACATTCGTGAAGATAAACAACTTACCAGACTGGAACAGTTTGAATTTATTTATAAAAAAATCAAACACTTTTTCGTAGGGTTGTTTTTCATATTTGGCTGTTCTTTGCTTATCTTACTCGCAATATCTGTACTTTATTTTCAAAATTTAACAAAAGAAGCAACACATATGTCAGATAATGAATTAAAACATAAATTATTAAATGTATCTGGTAATGAAGATATTGATTATAAAAGTGACAACATTTTATCAGAATATAACAATTCTATTAATACACTTATTGTTGGTCCAAAACATGTTGATAGCAATGTGATCAAAGCATTAACAGCTTCAGAAGACAGTTTGTTCTTTCGTCATAATGGTATATTACCTAAAGCCGTTTTAAGAGCAATTGGACAGGATATATTTAATTCAATTGATGCTACTGGTGGTAGTACAATTACGCAACAACTTGTTAAAAACCAAGTTTTAACCAATAAAAAAACATATAACCGAAAAGCAAATGAACTGGTACTCTCAATGCGCGCAGAAAAAATACTGACTAAAGACGAAATTTTATATACATATTTAAATATTGTTCCCTTTGGTCGTGATTATAATGGCACAAATATTTCTGGCATTGGTTCAGCTGCTTATAGTATTTTCGGCAAACCTGCCGAGGATTTGAATATTGCTGAATCTGCTTATTTAGTTGGGTTATTACAAAGCCCATACTATTACACACCCTATAATGAAGATGGTTCACTTAAATCTAGCGATCAAATTCAAGTCAGTTTAAATAGACAACATTATGTGTTAAAACGTATGTTAGTAGAAGATGAAATTACCCTTTATGATTATAGACGTGCAGAAAATTATGATATTAAAGCTCATTTAATGACTAAATAAAATTAATCATATACATGTTTTTAATTTCTATTAAGTTAGCAAGTCTATGCATAGAAAAACACTTTCGTATGATTCATTTTAAATGAACTCAACGAAAGTGTTTTTATTTTAATCTCACTAATTAGGATTAATTCTTATATGATTCGATAGAAATTGAAGATTGTATTAAAAAAGAGGTTATATCAAAGGCTCTTTTTTGTACAATTTTTTAGAATAAACCTACTGCATGTCCATCATCTGTAACATCCATATTTAATGCGGCAGGTTGTTTAGGTAATCCTGGCATTGTCATTATTGCACCAGTCAGTGCAACAATAAATCCAGCACCTGTTTTAGCTTCTAATTCACGGATTGTAATTTCAAAACCTTCAGGTGCACCTAACAATGTAGCATCATCTGAAAATGAATATTGTGTTTTGGCCATACATACAGGGTAATGATCCCAACCATTTTCCTTAAATTGTTTTAATTGTTTTTGAGCTTTACTACTAAATGTTACTTTGCTACCACCGTAAATTTCTTTTACGATTGTTTCAATTTTATCTTCTAATGGTTGCTCTAGTTCATATAAATGTTTGAAATCTTGTGGTTGTTCGATTACTTCTAACACTTCGTTAGCTAAATCGATACCACCTTTACCACCTTTTTCCCAAACTTCTGTTAAAGCTAGTCGAACACCATTTTCTTTTGCCCATTCTTGAACAAATTTAGTTTCTGCTTCTGTATCATGTATAAATGCATTTAATGCAATCACTGGTTCTAATCCATATTTTTTCACATTATTTACATGTCGCTCTAAGTTTACAATTCCTGCTTTTAACGCATCAACATTTTCTTCTTTAAGGTTATCTTTTGCAACGCCACCATGCATTTTAATCGCCCGAATTGTAGCTACTACTACAACTGCAGATGGTTCAAATCCTGCTTCACGCGCTTTGATATCAATAAATTTCTCAGCACCTAAATCCGAGCCAAATCCTGCTTCTGTTACGACAATATCAGCTAATTCTCTAGCAGTTTGTGTAGCAAGAATCGAGTTACAACCATGTGCAATATTTGCAAATGGACCACCATGTACTAATGCAGGCGTTCCTTCTATCGTTTGTACTAAATTCGGTTTGATTGCGTCTTTAAGTATCATCGCTAAAGCACCTTCAACTTTTAAATCCGCAACAGTGACTGGTTTACGATCTCTTGTATAACCTACTGTAATTTTGCTGATTTTAGATTTCAAATCTTGAATGTCGTTAGCTAAACATAAAATCGCCATAATTTCTGAAGCAACTGTAATATTGAAGCCATCTTCGCGAGGTACACCTTGTGTTGGTCCGCCTAATCCTACAATCACATTTCTTAGGGCACGGTCATTCATGTCTAAAACGCGTTTCCACTCAATTCTTCTTTGATCTATACCTAAGTCATTTCCTTGATGAATGTGGTTATCAATAAATGCTGATAAAGCATTGTTCGCGGTAGTAATCGCATGGAAGTCACCATTAAAATGCAAGTTAATATCTTCCATTGGTAATACTTGAGCATAACCACCACCTGTCGCCCCACCTTTAATACCAAACGTTGGTCCTAAAGCAGGTTCACGTAAAGCAACCATGACATTTTGTTTCAATTGGTTAAATGCATCTGACAATCCCACTGTAACTGTTGATTTCCCTTCACCAGCTGGTGTTGGGCTCATAGCTGTTACCAACACAACTTTCCCTTTGTTCTCTTTTTGTTTAACTTGGTTGATATCTATCTTAGCCTTATAGTGTCCATATGGTTCTAAAGCATCTGCAGGAATGCCCACTTTTTCAGCAATATCTCCAATTGGTTGTAATGTTGATTGATTAGCAATATCTAAGTCTGATAAATGTGCCAAATTAATTCGCCCCTTCTTATATAAATTTTTATCACTTTTTAAATTTAAAATTCAATCAGTGAGTCAAAATTCCTTACACATTCATAATAACTAAATAATGTTGTGTTGTCGATTAATAGAGATAACGCTTTCAAAATAATAAGCGTCTTTTGTAAAGATATGATATATATTTCTACTCATATTGTTTTATTACACTAAAAACTCCTTTATTTCAAAATTTTAAGCTACGTTAAAACTTATCAATAAAGGAGTGTTTTTAGCTAGTTTTGCTTACTGAATAATCATAAAATACTTTGTATTTAATTAATCTTCCATCGTACTTAAGTCACCTTCTGGCAAGTCAAGTTCCCATGCTTTTAATACGCGACGCATAATTTTACCTGAACGTGTTTTAGGTAATTTTTCTTTAAATTCTATTTCGCGTGGTGCAGCATGTGCAGCTAATCCTTCTTTTACAAATTTACGAATTTCTTCTTTCAACTCATCACTTTCTTCGAATTCAGGACGTAGGGCAACAAATGCCTTGATAATTTCACCACGTACAGGATCAGGTTTACCAATGACTCCTGCTTCTGCAACAGCCTCATGTTCTACTAATTTTGATTCTACTTCAAATGGACCTACACGTTCTCCTGCTGTCATGATTACATCATCAACACGACCTTGGAACCAGAAATATCCATCTTCATCTTTATAAGCTGAATCTCCAGAAACATACCAGTCGCCGATAAAATACGATTCATATTTTTCAGGATTATTCCAAATGGAAATCATCATGGATGGCCAACCTTTTTTAATTGCTAAATTACCCATGCGATTTGGAGGTAATTCATTACCTTGGTCATCTACGATTGATGCCTCAATGCCTGGTAAAGGTTTACCCATTGAGCCTAATTTCACATCCATCGAAGGATAATTTACAATCATATGACCGCCCGTTTCAGTCATCCACCAAGTGTCTAATACCCGCAATCCAAATACATCTTTTGCCCATTTTATGACTTCTGGGTTTAACGGTTCACCGACAGATAAAATGCTCTTCAAGGATGACAAGTCATACTTTTCGACGATATCGTCACCAGCACTCATTAACATTCTTAACGCTGTTGGTGCTGTATACCAGATAGTCACTTTAAATTCTTCTATCATGCCATACCATGCTTCAGGAGAAAATCTACCTCCCGCAATACAATTCGTAATGCCGTTTAACCAAGGACTAAATATACCATACGATGTCCCTGTGACCCATCCTGGATCTGCTGTACACCAGTACACATCATCATCTTTAAAATCAAGTACATATTTACCTGAAATATAATGTACTAACATTGATTTTTGTGCATGTAATACACCTTTAGGTTGACCAGTTGATCCTGATGTATAATGTAAAATCAAACCATCATCTAGATCTAACCATTCCGTATCAAATTGATCACTTGCTTGTTCAAACTCACTATTGAAATCTACATATGCTTGATCGACATCATTATCAACTACTATGATTGTTTCTAAATTTGGTAACTTATCTACAGGTATTCTTGGTAATAAGCTATTTGTAGTAACAATTACTTTTGCCTCACTATTTTCTAGTCTATCTCCAACAGCTTTTTCCATAAATGCTTCAAATAATGGACCGACAATTGCACCGATTTTCAAAATACCAAATAATGCAAAATAAAGTTCAGGTGTTCGTGGCATGAAAATAAATACACGATCACCTTTTTCAACATTTGCCTTATCCTTTAAAACATTTGCAGCTTTATTCGATTTTAATTTCATTTCACTGAAAGTATAGCTTTCTTGTCGCTGATCATCTTTATAATGAAGTGCAACTTTTTCTCCTTTACCTTCATCCACATGGCGATCAATACATTCATGTGCCATATTCACTTTACCAGTGTCATACCATGAAAATGCTTTTTCGACCTCTTTCCAATCAAAGTTGTTGTATTGTTTCTCATAGTTTTGAAGGTTAAAATTTCCTTCTTCCCCTTTATATACTTCTACTTTCATTCTAAATCCCCCTCTTAATGAAATCGAATACTTAATGCATATTATAACTAACAAATTCGCAATTTTCAAAATAATTGGTGTAAACGGATACATTATCGTGTTAATTTTCTCTAAAATCCCTTATACTAAAACTATTAAAGGGTGAATATGATATTCATCTAAAGTCGTTTGGAGTGAAAAAATGGAACATATAAAAACGTATCAATTTCAATCATTTCATATGGACGAAGGTACATTTATTATAGAAGGTCCTGTTTCTAGAGAAAATCTTGAACTTATGACTTTTGATGATGGACTTTCTGCTTTTCGACAACCCGACGATCAATTTATAGCTATAAAAGAAATTAGTGAATTAGCAGAAGGCAGAATTTTTGTGATACGAAAGCATAAACATATAATAGGTTATGTCACTTATCATTATCCTGACCCACTAGAACGTTGGTCTGATGGTAAGCTTGAGTACTTAATAGAACTGGGTGCCATAGAAATCAGCTTACCTTATCGACATTTACATTTGGGCAGTAAACTCATTCGTTTAAGTTTGTCTGCTGATGAATATGAAGATTATATCGTATTAACCACTGAGTATTATTGGCATTGGGATTTAAAAAATGCAGGTCTTGATGTTTTTGCTTATAAAAAATTAATGCAAAAATTAATGGGTTATGGAGGCCTAGAAATTTTTGCTACAGATGATCCTGAAATCACTAGTCATCCAGCCAATTGTTTAATGGCAAGAATAGGTGCACGCATTTCCATTGATCAGTTACAAGCATTCGATGATTTAAGATACAAGAATCGCTTTTTCTTTTAAAGGGGAGTTAAATCAATATGAGCAATAACCAAAAAACTGGTTTTGTTTATTCAAACGAAATCTTACAATACCGTTTTAGTAATCAACATCCTTTCAATCAAATGAGATTGAAACTGACAACTGAATTATTAAGTGATTTAGGTTATTTAAAACCTGAACACATTGTTAAACCACGTATTGCAACAGATGACGAATTAAATTTGATTCATAGCTATGATTATATACAATCTATCAGACGTGCATCACATGGCATTTTAAATGACAATGAAGCTAAGAAATACGGCTTAGATGGAAGCGATACACTGCAATTTAGAATGATGCATAAACACAGTGCACGAATTGTGGGTGGTGCCCTTAATTTAGCTGATAAAATTATGGACGGTACGTTCACCAATGGTTGTCATTTAGGTGGTGGATTACATCATAGTTTGCCAGGTCGTGCAAATGGTTTCTGCATATACAATGATGTGGCAATTACCATTGCTTACCTCATCAAGCATTATGATTTACGTGTGATGTGTATAGATACAGATGCACATCATGGTGATGGAACACAATGGAGTTTTTATACTAACAACGATGCTTTAATTTATTCTATACATGAAACGGGTAAATTTTTATTCCCTGGGTCAGGAAACTATACAGAACGTGGCAATGAACAAGGCTTCGGTTATACCGTCAATATACCACTTGAACCGTACACAGAAGATGAATCATATCTCGAGGTCTTAAATGAAACATTAGAACCTGTTGTTGCCTCTTTCAAACCTGATATCATTGTGAGTGTACATGGTGTAGATATTCATTATTTAGATCCACTCACACATATGAGTTGTACCCTAAATGCACTATATGAAATCCCCTATAAAATTAAAGCATTAGCAGATAAATATACTGATGGAAAAGTGATTATGTTTGGAGGCGGTGGTTACAATATTTGGAAAGTTGTACCTCGTGCATGGACACATGTATTTTTGGCATTAATAGGTGAACAAAAACAACAAGGTGAATTACCTGAAAAATGGATAGCTAAGTGGACACCTTACGCTACTTGTGAACTACCAAAGACTTGGAAAGATCAAAAATTAGATTATCAATTGATACCCAGACGTAAAGAAATTACAGAGATCAATATGAAACATGCAACTCAAGTATTAAGTTGGTTTAAATAACACTTATTTTGATAGTTTTACTACATAAAAACACAGAGCATGATAAAGCCCCACTACTCAGTTCATTGAGATTAGTGGGGCTTATGCATTTCAGCTCAGGTAAAATTTAAAACCAGTGCATTCTTACTAAACTATAACCAAAAGCATAGTAAACATGCTTTTGGTTATACCATCTATGTTTTATTAAATTTATTTTGTTGTACCTCTATATTCAATTCTATGCGGTAAAATCACATTAGGTTCATCAATTTCTTCTTCGTTCATATATTTGGTTAATAATCTCATTCCCACTGCACCAATATCATACAATGGCTGAATCACACTTGATAATTGTGGTCTAACCATTTCTACTAATCGCGTATTATTAAAACTAACAATTTGTAAATCATCCGGAACAGTTACACCTTCATCTTGTGCTGCATGAACTAAACCAATTGCTTGTTCATCACTAATTGATAAAATAGCATCTGGTTTAGTAGATTTTAATGCACCAAATGCACGTAAACCATCTTTATATGTTTCATTACCATTGAAGATTAATTGTTCGTCCAATGTTAATTGATTTTCTGATAAAACTTCTTTTAATCCTTCTAACACATCATCTTGTGCCTTCTTAGAATAATCTCCACCTACAAAAGCAAAACGCTTTGCCCCTTTTTCGATCAAGTGTGCCGTTATTTCTTTTGCAGCAGTTTGGAAATCAATATTGACAGATGAAATTCCTTCATCTTTACCATTCGTACCTGATACAACCACTGGTACAGATGATTTATTAATCAACTCTTTAATTTCTTCTGATATGGTACCACCTAAAAAGATAATGCCATCTACTTGTTTGCTTAATAAATTATTAAAAATTTCTTTCTCTTTGCTCGGATCATTATCAGAATTAGAGATGATTGAGTGATATTTATACATCGTAGCAATGTCTTCTAAACCACGTGCAAGTTGTGAATAATACACATTTGAAATATCTGGGATAATTACCCCGACAGTCGTCGTACGTTTACTCGCTAATCCTCTTGCTACTGCGTTAGGACGATAACTCAATTTTTTTATTACTTCGTTCACTTTGTCTCGGGTTTCTGGTTTTACATTTTGGTTACCATTTACGACACGCGAAACAGTAGCCATAGATACTCTAGCTTCTCTAGCTACATCATAAATTGTTACAGTCATAAACTCCCTCCTTGAAAGCGATTTCTTTATCATTATACTCTGTTTTCATAACATTTTCAAAGTTTACCATATTTTTCGTAAATGTAAAATCATTTTGATTTGAATGTCATAATTATGTCAATTTCATAATAATTCATTAAATCTTATTTGAGTATTTTTTTTATTCCATTAACAATAAATTTTAAAAACAGTATCTATTTTCCGTATAAATAGTTATTATAAAGAAATATAAAAACCTCTATATGCACCTAAATAGTTAGTGTGCAAAATAGAGGTTATAAAATCATAATGACATATACTTTATTTTAATTGTTTGCTGTTATACATATCAGCTAATGGTTTTAATTCATTGTAGAATTTTTCAAATTCATTTAAATCCATTTGTTGCCCACTATCACTTAATGCAACGGAAGGATCTGGGTGAACTTCTGCCATAATGCCGTCAGCACCAACAGCTAAACCTGCTTTTGCAGTCGGTAACATGATATCTTTACGTCCAGTACTATGTGTAACATCTACTAAAACTGGTAAATGTGTCCCCTGTTTTAAAATCGGCACTGCGGAAATGTCTAATGTATTTCTAGTAGCTTTTTCATATGTACGTATACCACGTTCACATAAAATTATATTTTCATTACCTTGCGACGCAATATATTCAGCTGCAAAAATAAATTCTTCAATTGTAGCGGACAATCCACGTTTTAATAATACTGGTTTATTAGAACGCCCTGCTTCTTTTAATAATTCGAAATTTTGCATATTACGTGCACCAATTTGGAAGACATCTAAATATTGGTCAGCAATTTCAAAATCTGCTGGATTTACAATTTCACTTACAACATTTAAACCATATTTATCTTTTGTATTTTTAAGTATTTTAAGTCCTTCTTCACCTAATCCTTGGAAATCATAAGGTGATGTACGAGGTTTAAATGCACCACCTCTAATGAATTTCTCACCTTTAGCTTGTAAGTTTGCAGCAACTTCATCTACTTGTTCTTGTGACTCAACTGAGCATGGACCAAAAACAAATGATTTATTACCATCACCAATAATGCCTCCATTATCAAATTGAACAATCGTATCTTCTGGTTTCAATTTTCTAGACACATATAAGTGTTTTTCATTCTCTGATTTTTGCAAGTCAGTAGAGGCTTTAAAAATTTCTTTAAATAGTTGTTTAATCACATTATCATTAAACGGACCTTCATTTTTATCTAAAAGTTGATTAATCATTTCTTTTTCACGTTGAGGGTCATATACCATTGTACCCTGTTTGCGTTTTTCTTCACCTATTTTTTGTGCGATTTTCCCTCTTTTAGATAAAAGGTCTAATATTTGTTCATTAATTCCAACAATTTCATCTCTGTATTCTTGTAATTTGTCTGTCATTTTATTCACCTCTATGAAAATTTTACAGCGATATTTTGTTCTGCTTTAAAGCGATAAAATATTTGTTAAACGTAATTCTAACAATAACTACACATAAGTTCAAGTCTCAAACGTAAAAAATCACTTTTAAAGTGAATACGTTTAATGATAACTGAATTTTCTGTTATTTACTAGCCGTATTTTTACACTATTACATAAAATATAATTTTATTTCAACAATTCGTTACATCGTATGCAAGTAAATGATATATATCACTTGATATAAATAACTATACCTATTTTATCTTACGTTTATTTTTTAATCGTTACTTTTGAATGCACAGATATTTGTGGAAATAAGAATTAAAGTTTCCATTGCTAGTGTATAAATTGAGTCACGTTATAACCTATATAAACAAAGCACTTAGTGAATTTATTTAAGTAGTGTTTATTAAAATATACGTAAGAGGCTTATTTTTGAATAACAAAATTTAAATTGTACCGATTTTGCATCGTGCTGACGCCCGGGGAAATGATATGAGCGAGAGACTACAGGCTCGAGCCATATCCCTAGGCAACCATGCGCAATCAAAATTGTAAGTTTTTTATATAAAATGGACTCATCCATCATGTGTTTTCATATTAAGTTATATCTTTTGGTTAATTTAAAATATGACTTGCTATTAGCTTTATAAGTTAAATAATACGAAGCTGTTTCTATATGTATTAAAACACATCACTTATAGAGATTTTGCATCGTGCTGACGGCCCAGGGAAATGATATGGACGAGAGACTACAGGCTCGAGCCATATCCCTAGGCAAGCATGCACGATCAAAATCGTAATATTTTAAATATAAAGAGGACCAATCCATATTAAGGATTGGCCCTCTAATTTTGAGAATGGGGATTTATGTCCCAAACTCCATTTGATTATAGAATTTATTCCAAATTCAGATAACAGCTTTTAGTCATTAAATGTTCTTTTATCTATTTTACTTTTCGCTTTTTCAGACTTCTTGTTTTGTAATCTGTTTTTTGAATATGTTGGCACTTCTTGGTCAGAATTAGCTGAAACAGTACTATTATTACTAGAAGATTGCTTATTTATACCTTGTTCAGCATTATCATGAACAATTATACCATCTTTAAAAGACACACTTTTGTGTGTTTGTTTAACACGTTGTTCTGCAGCTTGAGGTGCATTATTAGTTGAAGCTTGACCATGTTTATCTGCAGAATTTTCTACTTTATTATTATTTTCTACTGCATTATCTAATTTCTTTGTAACTAAATTAGGTACCTTTTGATTAACTTTGGCTGTTAGCGTTTCAGGTTCTAATAAATCAACTGTCTTTTCAGCTACCTTAGGATCTTTAGACATTGCATCACGTTTTTGGTTAGCTGCTAATGCTAATCCTGCAGCAGTAATACTACCTGCAACTGTTGCTGATTTTAAACTATTTGTTGATTCAGCTTCAGTACTTTTAGTAACTAAATTAGGAACTGTCTTTTTAGAATTAGATTTTACATTTTCTTCAGCTACAAGTGCATTTGTGTTTTCCTTAACTGTCGCGTCATTTTTTAAAGCTTTATTTTTCTCTTCAGCAGCATTCGCTAATTTTGTAGCCGATACTGTACCATTTTTTGATGTTTCGTCAGAAGATGATGCAACTGTAGAATCAGATAAATGATGTGTTTCTGACTCTTGCTTAATTGCATTTTTTTGAGCATTTTTTTCACTTTCAGTTGGTTGTGCTTGTACATCAATATTGTTTAAATCATCATCTGATGCTTCACTTGATTTTTGTTCAGTTAATGTTTCTTGTGCTTGAGGTGACGTATTAGATAAGTTGTGTGTAGCCGTCTCTTGTTGAATAGCAACTTTTTGTGCATCTAATTCATTGTTTGTAATTGCTTTTTCTTTTATGTGCGCAACTTGACGTTCTGCTTCTGCTTTATCATTTTCAGTTTCTTTAACTACATTTGATTTGAATGCTTTTTTATTTTTAGGATCGGATTTATCACTTTGACGTGATTTACTAATAGAAACCAACCCTACAGCCGAACCTATCACTGCACCCACTATAAATCCATAAACAAACACATTTCTAGCGCCAGATGTAAAATATTCTGGAACTTCATAACTTTCTAAATTTCTTTCGAAATCATCTCGATTATAGTACTTCATAATTGAATGCCTCCTATAACAAATGCACTTAAATAAGTTTATACCTCATTTAAGTGCATTTGTTTTTTAAGTATATAAATGATTAATGGTCAACACGTGTAGTATAGCTATGATTTGCATCATCTGCTACGCTACTTGCTTTATAATTTGCACTTTCTCTACGATTTCTTCTGTTTTGCCATTTGTCAGCAACTTCCATTGCAACGTTTGACCATTGTACAACTTGAGAAATTTTATCTTCATTTTGAGAAATATTGTGCGTGATTGAGTTTGTAACTCGATCAACAGAACCATTTAATGTTTGAACTGAATCACCGATACCTTTCACAGCATCAACGACAGAGTTTAAACGTTCTGATTTATCTTGAATATCTTCAGTTAAGCGATTCGCTTTATGAAGTAAGTCAGTAGATTCACGTGTAATCCCTTGAATTTGTCCTTCAACTCCATCAAGAGTTTTAGCAACGTGATCTAAATTTTTCTTAACTGAAAGTAATACAACAACGATTCCTATACATAATACTAAAAAAGCAATCGCTGCAATTATTCCAGCTATAGGTAAAATCCATTCCATTTAAAACGCCTCCTAAAAAAACATATGTTGTTATTTAATATAAATACCCACATCATTTTAACATAAACATATTAAAATGAGGTAGTTACACCGATATTTTCCATATATGCACGTTGGATTTTTTGTATATCGCCTGCACCCATAAATAAGATAACTGCATCTTTATACTGTTCTAACGTATTTACACTTTGCTCATCAATAAGCGTGGAATCATCCACCCTTTTAACTAGGTCTTGAATAGTTAGTTCGCCATTATTTTCTCTTATTGATCCAAAAATTTCACATAAAAATGTTTTATCAGCAAGATTTAAACATTCAGCAAATTCTTCTAAAAAAGCCTGTGTTCTACTGAAAGTATGTGGTTGGAAAACAGCTATAACTTCTTTATTAGGATATTTTTTTCGTGCTGTCTCAATTGTAGCACTAATTTCTCTCGGATGGTGAGCATAATCATCCACTAATATTTGTTTACCCGCTTTTGTTTCATTAAATCTACGTTTTACACCACCAAATGTTTCTAACGCTTCTTTAATATTATCAACATTTAATCCTTCTAAATAACTTATTGCTATTACAGCAAGTCCATTTAAAATATTATGATCCCCAAATTGTGGAGATAAGAAAGTATCATAAAATTTATTATTAATATAAACATCAAATTGTGTACCTTTTTCACTAATTTGAATATTATCCGCATATATATCATCATTTTCAGAAAATCCATAATAATAAATAGGTACATCTGCTTTTAAATCACGAAGATATGGATCATCTCCCCAAGCTATAATTGCTTTTTTTACGTTATGTGCCATTTCTTGAAAAGCATTAAAAACGTCATGTACATCTTTAAAATAATCTGGATGATCAAAATCAATATTTGTCATAATTGTATAATCCGGATGATAACTTAAAAAATGTCTACGGTATTCACATGCTTCAAAAGCAAAGTAATCACTAGCAGGAATACCTAGACCTGTACCGTCTCCAATCAAGAAAGAAGTCTTTTTATCTCCGTTCATAACATGTGATAGTAAGCCAGTTGTAGACGTTTTACCATGTGCACCTGTTACCGCAACAGAAGTGTATTGATTAATAACATGACCTAAAAAATCATGATAGCGAATTACTTCTAAATTTAAATCGTGTGCGCGCACTACTTCTTCATGCGTATCAGGAAAGGCATTACCTTGAACAATGACCATATCTTCCTTTATATTATCTGCGTCAAAAGGTAGGATTTTTATACCTTTATTTTTTAATGCTACTTCTGTAAAAACATAATTCTTTATATCTGATCCTTGTACTTCATTTCCAAGATCATGCATGATTTGTGCTAATGAACTCATACCGGCACCTTTAATGCCGACAAAATGGTAATGTGTCATTGTAACACTCCTTTATCTCTATATTAATTATCATTCAAATCAGACTCAGTGATATACACATCTCTAGGTTTAGAACCGTTTGCTTCCGAAACATAACCTAACTGTTCTAGTTGGTCTACAATTCTAGCAGCGCGATTATAACCGATTTGGAAATGTCTTTGTATCAGTGAAGTAGAAATATGTCCTTCTTGTACCATAAATCGACATACGTCGTCGAATAAATCATCTTGCGGATGACTTTCTACTTTTTTCAACAATTCTTTTTCTTCAAAAAGATAATCAGGTTCACGTTGTTGTTTAATAAAATCAACTACATCATCAATTTCTTCATCAGAAACGAAAGTTCCTTGTACACGTATTGGTTTGTTCATTCCACTTCCTAGGTAGAGCATATCCCCATAACCTAATAAGCGTTCTGCCCCACCACTATCTAAAATCGTACGTGAATCTACACTTGAAGATACCATAAAGGCAATTCGCGTTGGTATATTCGCTTTGATTAATCCTGTAATTACGTTTACAGATGGTCTTTGTGTTGCAACTAACATATGAATCCCGCATGCGCGTGCTTTTTGTGCAATTCGTGCAATTGATTGTTCAACCTCTTGTGGTGCCATCATCATTAAATCAGCTAATTCATCTATTACTATAACAATTTTTGGCATTCTATCTTCATAATTTGCCTTTTTATTAAAAGCAGTTATATTTCTAACATGATATTTGGCAAATACTTTATATCGACGTTCCATTTCTTCAACTGCCCATTTTAAACTTTGTGTAGCAGCTTTAACATCAGTAATAACAGGGGATACCAAATGTGGCAAGCCATTATATGGTGCCAACTCAACCATCTTAGGATCGATAAGTAATAACCTTAGTTCTTCAGGATGATTTTTATACAATAATGACATTAAAATGCTGTTAATAGATACAGATTTACCTGAGCCTGTAGCACCAGCAATTAATGCATGAGGTGTTTTTGCTATATCCATTACCAACGGCTCATTATTAATTCTAAGTCCCATAGCAACTGTTAATTTAGATTCAGCATTTTTAAATGTATTATCTTCTATAATAGAACGTAAATTAACAGGTGTTGAAGACTGATTTGGCACTTCAATACCTACTAAACTCGTACCTGGAATAGGTGCTTCAATACGTATATCTTTTGCTGCCAATGCCATTTTAATATCATCTTGTAAGTTAGTAATTCTAGATACTTTCACACCTTTTTCAACAGACAATTCAAAACGAGTCACACTTGGTCCTTCCGTAACAGTTTGAACTTCCGCAGGTACATTGAAATAATAGAATGCTTCATTTAATTCTTGTTTCTTTTCTTCAATCCATTGATTATCTATTTCATGCACTTTAGGTTCATCAAGTAAATCAATACTTGGAAGTTTAATATTCGGACCTTTTCTTATTGTCGTTTTACTTTCTTGAGATGTTTGCGTATTTTGGCTTGGCTGACCCACAGAATTTGAATTCTGAGACTTCGTATCATCAACTGATTGATTGTCTAAATGTGTGGATTCAAGATTTTGTGTTTTTTCACCATGTTCGTTATCTATAGCTTCATCTTTCAGACCTTTATTGGACTGTACATCCTCAGTCAATATTTCAGATTGCGCATGCTTATCCGTAATTTTTGACTTATTATCGTCAGAAGCATTTACTTCCACATTATTTTCGGTATGCATTTGTTGATGATAAGAGGCAGTTGTTTCATCTTTTTTCGTTTGTGTTGATTTATCTATATTATCATCTGATTGTTGTAATTTAACCTCATTTGAGTTGACAGAAGTATTCGTGTTGTTAAGATTTTTTTTAGAATCAAGCATTCGTTTTTTATCAGATGGTGTCATCACTACATTGAAAGGTTTGCTCCCTTTCAATCTAGTTGCTTTTTTATGTTGTTGATTCCTTTGTTCATCACTATTAACCTTAGCTACTGGCTTATCATGAACTTGCTGCGCTTCATCATCTTTATTCTCTGAAATCTGTGCGTCGTTAACAAAAGTATTTTCACTAGTTCTATCCGCTTCAGTATTAACAGATGAATCTTTCTGATATCGTGAAACATTTTTATTTAAATCATCAGAGTCACCATCATTTTGCTCATCTTCTTTTTCAAAATGATGGTTTGTATACATTGATGTATCATCCACAGAATAATCATTTTCATTTTTTGATGTTTTCACTTCATTATTGTGCGTTTGTTGAGTTGAATCAAGCGTATTTTGTGACATATCATTTTGAACATCTGAAATTTCTCTATACGTTGCATCCGAAATTTCAGTATCACCGATAGATTCTGTTGCGTTTTCATCATTTTGTTGTTGAATGTTAGCTGTTTCTTCACGATTACTATCTTGATAAAGATTTGTATCTTCATTAGCTTGACTCGTTGATGTTTCTGTAATACTTGATTCATTTTCTACATTGACAGATTGTTTCTCACTTTCATCTGACTCAATATCTGATTGGTTATTGTCAATGTTATGTACATCACTTATATGATCTAAATTAATTTCTTGATACTTGTATTGTGACGTATCACTTTGGCCATCAGCATCATTTTTTTCATTTGTATCTTTATCAGACATTTTTTTTGCATAGTCTGTATTACTATTATTATTTTCTGCTCCGTCTAATGAACTTTCTCCAATATATTGTTTTGCTTGTTGTGCATACATTTCATCAATTGCTTTTTGAATTGTATCTTCGTCATCTTGTTGATTTTCTTGTCGCTTCTGTTGCAATGCTTTCTTAAACTGACGTTTTTGAAGCACTTTACGCTCACGTTCTCTACGAATTTCTTCAACAATTTGAGACGCGTAGATATTTTCTATATTGATTGTATTGTTCTTTTTAGGTGTAGTTGTTGATTGTGATACATGATCTTGTTGCATAGATTTATTTTGCGTTTGTTCTTTGCTCTTTTTAAATGATGGTTGTTCACTATCAACTTGAGAAGATTGATCAAACGTTGATTCATCAGTGACACTTTGATTATTGTTAGAATTTGGTTTTTGTTCTTCTTGCATTTCACTCTCATTATCATCTGTAAAACGATTATTAGGTTTTATCACACCGTTTTCTAAAGGATGTGGTTTTTTAGTTCCAAAAATAGCGGAAGGAACTTCGCTCGCTTTAAATTCGCTTTTATGATATTGAGGTGTAGTAGGCTCATGTTTTTTTGTACTATATCCACTTCCGTGTCCAGTACCGCCTAAAACATCTGTTTGAATTCTTGTTCTTTTTCCTTTGTGTTGTTTCTTTTCTTTACGAATTTCATTATCTAATGACGCATTTGTTTTACTACGTGATGATGGATAAGATTCTGTAGATGGTTGATTAAATTTATCTGTAGTTGTTTCATCAGCCATTTGTCTCCGTCTTCTATAGTGGTGATTCTCAGTATGATGATTAGATGACTTATGATTGGAATTTTTAAATTCATTTTCTGATGATGCTTTATTAGCGTCCTCAATGTCACTATTTTCTTCTAAAACACGCATTGGAAATCTAAATTTTCCTTTGGGTCTCTCATAAACATCGTTATTTTGAGGAAGTAATGTGTCTTGATGTTCTTGCTGCATATTCTTTTGGCGTCGTTGGTTTCTTTTATTTAGATAATCTTTATTAGGATCATTTTCTTCTCCAAATAATTTGTCGAACCAGCTCATTCGGACATTACCTCCTTCTATTCTTCAAAAAATGCCTGTCCAACTTTGTATTCATCAGACAATACCATAATACCTTTTTCCTGTGGAGCATTTGGTAAATTTAATTCTTTCATAGAACAAATCATTCCACTTGAATCTACACCACGTAATGCTGCATCTTTAATAACCATGCCACTTGGCATCACAGCTCCTACTTTTGCTACAACGACCTTTTGTCCTGCTTCAACATTCGGCGCTCCACAAACGATTTGTAGCTTTTCTGTTTCTACATCTACATTTAATACACTTAATTTATCTGCATCTGGGTGTTTGTCTTTAGTTTCAACATAACCGACAACAAATTTTGGTGATAAATCTGCGTTTAATTCAAATGTGAAACCAGCATTATTAATTGCTTTTTGTAAGTCATGAATCAAATTTTCATCCAATTTTATATGACCTTTTCCAGTAATATTAGAGACCTTTGATGCATTGAATATATTAAAACCTACAACCTTATTATCTTGACGAATTTCAACTACATCATTCTTTATTTCATAAGTAAATTCACCTGTTGTGGGTTCAATTTGTAAAAAAGCTACATCTCCTACAGCTTCTTTATTGTAAAATAAATTCATTTTTTTAACTCCTTATTTCTTATCTTTATTTTCATATTGTTTTCTAGTTGCTTCTAATCTTTGGATGACATCTGGGTTTCTTTTTTGTTTATTATTTTTACCTAGTATAAATATTGGTTCAAAATGTCCTTTATCATAAGCTAATGACAGTGATGTGATTGGAACTAAACCTTTAGTGAAGAATTCCATCGTTAAATGTGCCATGACATCATAACCTGTTTTATTTCGTATATCAGCAATAATTAACACATCTTGATGTGGTACTGCTACCAACATTTCACCTTCACATTGAGCTTGTATGTCATTTAAAAAGGTATTATTTAAAATTCTACTTGCATCATAGCCATCATTTGAATTTACAAAATAGAAAATATTACCTTTAACTTCATCAGTTTTATATTTGTTTTCAAGTTTCCTAACATTAAATAATGCCATTTCTTTGACTTGTTGTTTAGTAAGATTTAATTTTTCTAACATTTGTTCATCTATTAATCGATAAGATTTTCCTAAATCTACTGCATAATAAATATTTGTTTCTGCAGTATGTTTATCTATAACAAAAGAATTACCTTCTTTGTCTTTTTTATCAAAACTAGGGGATCTTAGTACAGGCATTATCTCAATATTCTCTGCATCAGATAAAGCCTCCCCTTTCATTTGTTCAATCGCTTCTTCAACATAATATACAATTTCATCTACAATGTTTTCTTTTTGTTCTTTATATTTCGCTACAATTGTAGAAATTTTGACAGTAACACCTTTGCCATTATCATTTCTAGATACGCGTAGTGTTTCTTCATCACGATTAAAACTAAATTTAACATCTAAATGTTTCAATCTATCTTTTAATTTATCTCTCATTTGAAAGACATTCATCGTTAACACTCCTATTTACGTGTCTTTATACAGTTTACAATAAATATACCCTTAGGAACAGAAAAAAAGTAAGTTCTAAGGGTATATTTTTAGCGTACACATTTATACATTTAATTCACTTTGTTTTTATAAAGAAGCTAAAAATTCATCTATCTGTTCAATGGATTTACGTTCTTTGCCAATATAACTTCCAATTTGTTGTCCATTACTAAATACTAAAAAACTAGGAATGCCCATAATACCATGTTCAATACAAATATCTATAAATTTATCTCTATCCACTGATATGAATTTATAATTTGTATACTTTGCTTCAAGTTGTGGTAGGTCTGGTTCAATCACTTTACAATCCGGACACCAATCAGCAGTAAATAAAAATACTGTGTGTCCTTTTTTTAATTCTAAAAATTGTTGTTCATTTTCTAATTGTTCCATCTAATCACTCCAAAACATTATTTATACTGTAAAGTATTTATTACTTCATTATCTAAATTTTTAACTGATTGTAATATTAAGCTTCTTGCAGCATCATAATCGCGAAAATCAAATACTGCATTTGTACTGTGAATATAGCGTGCACAAACACCAATAACTGCAGTTGGTATACCTATGTTTGCTTTGTGAATTTCTCCCCCATCTGTACCACCTGGAGACATATAATATTGATGAGGAATTTTAAATTTGTTTGCTAAATCTAACAGCAAATCTCTAAACGTTGGTTTTAGTATCATTGTTCCATCTTTTATACGAATTAAAGTCCCTTTTCCCAGTTCACCGGAAAGATTTTGCTTTCCTTTCATATCATTTGCTGGTGAACAATCTACTATAAAAGCAACATCTGGATCAATTAATTCGGCAGAGGCTTTTGCACCTCTTAAACCAACCTCTTCTTGGACATTTGCACCAACATATAAATCAAAATCTAACTCTATATCTTTTAATAATTCTAATAATTCTATACCAATTAAACAACCATAGCGATTATCCCATGCTTTACTAGCAAACCTATGCTCTGATAATTGTGTAAATGGTGTGTCTGGAACTATAGTATCACCTATTTGAATGCCTCGATTTATGACATCTTGTTCGTTTTCACAGCCTATATCTAATAATAAATCCTCAATTTTTGGTGCGCCTTCGTTACCTGTTCTAAAATGTTTCGGTATATTTGCTACGACTCCAACAATTTCTTCGTTGCTTCTTGATTTTACCTTTAGCCTTTGACCTTGCCAAATATCAGTTGCTACTCCACCTAAATTAGTGAATTGTAAAAACCCATTATCTGTAATGTTCGTTATTAAAAAACCTACTTCATCCATATGAGCAGCAACCATTATTCTTTTAGGATCTTTAGATTTAGATC
The DNA here is from genome assembly GCF_038006605.1 of Staphylococcus sp. FSL W8-0271. Classification (NCBI taxonomy): domain Bacteria; kingdom Bacillati; phylum Bacillota; class Bacilli; order Caryophanales; family Staphylococcaceae; genus Staphylococcus; species Staphylococcus sp. FSL W8-0271. Next base: position 1,096,795 of record NZ_JBBOVM010000001.1, on the reverse strand, counting down.
GTTTAACCCCATAAAAACCACCCATACGATTATAAACAAAATCATCTACATACGGTGACATCTCATCTTTCAAATATCCTTTAACCTCATCTTCAAATCCTGGCGCGCCATGTAATTCCGTTAATATTTTCATTCTTGATAGTGTTTTACTTTTGTCTATACTCAATGACATTCACTCCTTAATATTTATTATATCATCTTCATTATGGTAAACTATAAATATGAATTTATTGGGGGTAGATTGTAATATGTTGAATAAAAAAAGTTGGTTCTTCATCGGCTTAATCCTAATAACAACTATTGTTGGATCAATTTATTTTTATACTCGCCAAAAGCAACTACAAAATCGTAATCCTGAAATTATTATTTCAGATGTAAAAACTTATTTTATGAATGTTGTAGGTTCTTACATATTAAACGAAACGATAATGTATCAAAATGCTGGCGATCAATTAGAAGTCTTTCAAGGTGGTATCACTACCCTTCATAATGGCAAACGCACTTATTATGATTTTTATGCTAATGCTAAAAGCGGTGAAGTGATAAACATCGTTGAATGTAAATGATAAATGGTTAAAGTTATGAACATGTTTGTATCATGTAGTAATTGATTATTGACTACATTGAAAGAAATAAACTATATCACTGCTCAAGGCAAGAAGACATTGTTTGTATTTTTTGTTAAAGATATAGTGCTATTTCAAATGTTCAAAACTTTAACCTTTTACTTTATTTTCTAGTAATATAATGTTCGATTTCAGAGGGTTCTTTTGGGTTAAATTTTACAGCAAAGTAATTCACATCATGATAATATAAGAACCAGTAATTTTCTAAAATAAATCTAGGTATCATGCGTTCTTTTTCTCTTATAGACTGCATTGGATAATCATCGTAGGCAGTTACCCATAGCGGATTTTTGTGAGCGACTGTGGGAAAAATATCTCCCATATGCACTGCTTTTTCTCCTTCACTTTCAATTGTAATAATAGAATGGCCGTAACTATGACCTCCTGTATGGTACATATTAATCCCTTTGACTATTTCAATTTCATTTTCAAATAACAATAATTTATTGGAGAAATCACCATTATTTTTCTGCCAATACGTTGATTTACTACGTATATTAGGACTAATAAACTCTTGCCATTCATCTTGTTGAATAATATGAATCGCATTTTTAAAAACCGCACGTCCTTCACTATCAGTTAATCCTGACGCATGATCAAAATGTAGATGTGACATTAATACATAATCAATATCATTCGTCGTCAAATTAAATAATTTTAACTCTTCTTCTATGTTACTTTCATAATGCACACCAAATATTTTACGCTCTTTTTCCGTAAGCTTTTGATTACCTATACCAGTATCAATGATGAAGTTAAATTCTTCTGTTTGTATTAATATCGGATGTGTAGGTAATGGAATCCGATTGTCCTCACTCAGTTCATATTTTTTTGTCCATAAAACTTTGGGTACTACACCAAACATCGCTCCCCCATCAATGTTCGTAATACCGCCGTTAAGGTAATGTATCTTGAAATTTCCTAATTTCATAACCAATCCCCATTTCTTAATTTAATTACTAATCACTTAATATAGTAATATAATACTTGTTACACGTAAAATAACGAATTTATTAATCCTCCTGCTATAATCATTTCTTTGCGATTTTACAACACATTGACAATCATGAATTTGTATATGTGAAAGACTACAGGCTCGAGCCATATCCCCAGGCAAGCATGTACGGCCAAAATCACAATATTGTTAAAACAACTAAAGGGGTAATACGTTATTTGTATGCATATTAAGTTTTGTCATTTGGTAAATTAAAACAAGTCTTTCTTTTAGTTGTATAGGTTAAATCATACGAAGCTTTTTCTATTATATTGAAACACATCACCTTTAGTGATTTTGTAACGTACTGACGCCCGGGAAAATGATATGAGCGAGAGACTACAGGCTCGAGCCATATCCCCAGGCAAGCATGTACGGCCAAAATCACAATGTTGTTAAAACAACTAAAGGGGTAATCCGTCTTTCTTACGGATTACCCCTTTAGTTTGAACATAAGAGTTATAACAAATATTTAATTATTATGGAATTTGGCTTCCATTCTATAAATTCTTGAACCTCTGTCAGAAAACTTACGCTCATATTCTGTTTCAATATTATTCTCTTTCTCTTCTTGATGTAAATTTAAATTTATTTTTGTAAAATACATACCAAATTGAGACATACTTTCTAAGCTATAGGCAAATAATCCTCTATTATCAGTTTTAAAATGAATTTCTCCATCTGTTTTTAACACTTGTTTATACAAGGATAAAAACGTGTGATACGTTAATCTACGCTTAGTATGTCTTCTTTTCGGCCAAGGGTCAGAAAAATTTAAATAAATACGAGAAATTTCTCCATCTTTAAAGTATTCATTGAGTTCTATCGCATCATTACATATCAATTTAATATTCGTTAGATTTTGCTCTCTCACTTTATCTAACACTTTGACCATAACATTTTTTTCACGTTCCATAGATATAAAATTAATTTCTGGTCTTTGTGCAGCAAGTGTCGTTATAAATTGTCCCATGCCAGAACCAATTTCAATATAAATTGGTTGATCCTTGTCAAACCACTCACTAATATGTCCCGCATGGCTGCCATCCGTATCTACAATATCAGGATGCGATTTTAAATAATCTTCAGCCCATGGCTTGTAACGCATTCTCATTTTCTTGATAACTCCTTATATAAATGCATTGTTATTCATCACTTCATTTAAGAACTTCAGCCACATATTCATATCCTTATAGCGCTTTTGTTCTTCATACCACTGTATCATTCCAATAGACTGGACAGCAGTATACCACTTCATCCTCTTTTGCAAGTCTATAGAATCTTTCGTACCGTAATCATTTAACCACTGAGGCCATTTATTTTCAGGAACGTAATTGTATAGCAGCATGCCTAAATCAATTGCTGGATCCGCAATCATTGCACCTTCCCAATCCACTAAAAATAATTCATCATGGTCAGACAACAACCAATTATTGTGATTGACATCTCCATGGACAACTGTAAAAAATCTAGGGTCAAGACTTGGCATATGATCTTCTAAATAAGTTAATGCTTTTCGCACTACATGATGCGTTAACACTTCTCTAGATAATGAGGCGTTTATTTTATTTAACAAAATATCAGGCGTAATAGGATACATTTCCATACGTTTCAACATATTCAAAAGTGTTTTTGAACTATGTATTTTTTTCAATAAATTAGCCACTCGTTGTTCATACATTTCATCGAAAGTTAACTCTCTGCCATTTTTCCAATGTTGCGCTGTAACGACTTCACCAGTCTCTATTCGTTTTGTCCATACAAGCTTAGGTACAATACCTTCAGCAGATAGGGCTGCAATAAATGGGTTTGAATTTCGTTTTAAAAACAATTTCTGCCCATCTTGTTCAGCCATATATGCTTCTCCAGATGCACCACCTGCTGAATCAAGTGTCCATCCTAATTGATAAAACTGCTCCAACACGTTCACCTCACTTTCAATTAGAAAATGGCTCAAGAAAACAGATTTCGAGAGCCAAATATAATCATTTTCTAATACACTTATAAACTTTAAATTCTATATCACAGTCATTTAATCATGACTATCATTTTGTCCCATAGAATCAAGTTTTCATATTTAAATATGAAATACTGTATCGAGATTAATAATAACTTTAACATCATATCATACATGATCTCGTAACAGTATTTTTTTGAAAAATTCCTTTAGTTTTTTATGAAATTTCAAGTCTCAATTTCAAGTCTCAATTTCAAGTCTCATAGAAGATTTTATAATGTTTAGAGATTTATTTCAACCAATAATGAGAAACAAAAAGTCACATTTTACTACAGTATTTTTCTGTAATTTTTAAATCGGCTCAGTAAGCATTATAACATAATTTAGCTTTTATAGATGTTACATTTTATATCCTTTTATGGAAAATATTAACTATCTGTGTCAATATAACTATTAAATCCTTCTTGTAATGATTTCGTTATTGGACCGACTTCTCCGTCTCCTACTTGTTCACCATCTAATTTAACGACTGGCATCACTTCAATAGAAGTACTAGACACAATAATTTCGTCTGCGTTTCTTAAAAAGTCTACAGTATATGTACCTTCATTAAATGGTATACCCTTTTCTTCGGCAATATCTTTTATAACCATTCGTGTAATACCATTCAATATATAATTGTTTACTGGATGTGTATAGATTTCGCCTGCTTTAATAGCATATACATTGCTTGATGATCCTTCAGTAACAATGTCACCTCTGTGTTGAATAGCTTCTTGTGCATTATATTTTACTGCACGCTCTTTAGCCAACACATTTCCAAGTAAATTCAAGCTTTTAATATCACATCTTAACCAACGAATATCCTCAGTTGTTATCGCATTAATCCCTTCTTCTAATAATTTGTATGGACGTTCATAAGTTTTGGTAAATGCCATCACATTAGCTTCTACTGATGGTGTTGGAAAAGCATGGTCGCGAGGTGCTGCTCCACGCGTTACTTGAATGTAAACACCACCATTAACAACGCCATTCGCTGCTAATAATTCTTGAATTAATTCAGTAAGTTCGTCCACATTGTATTTCAATTCTAAACCTATTTCTTTAGCACTTCTTAAAAGTCTTTCAAAATGGGGTTTGGCAGTAAAAATATTATTATTATATGTTCTAATATATTCATATATCCCGTCACCAAATACGTAACCTCGATCATTGTATGGTACTTTTGCATCTTGTTCATCTACTAAATGTTCATTAATAAGTACTTTTGTCATCATCATTCCTCCACGCATAGTGCATATAAAGCTTCTAAATAAATACTAGTTGCATTAAATAATTGCTTTTTCGTAATATACTCATTTTTTTGATGCATTAAATCTTCGGAGTCATTAAACATAGCACCAAAGGCAACACCTTTATCTAAATTACGTGCGTATGTTCCACCGCCTATTGTGTAAGGTTCAGTTTGGTCACCAGTTTGATTACGATATGCTGTCACTAACGTTTGCACGAAAGGATCATTTTTATCCACATAATGAGGTGTTTGATTTTTACCTAATTCAATTGAAAATCCAAGTTGCTGAATCTCTCCTTTAAAACGTGTCATGGCTTCTTCAAATTCAAAACCTTGCGGGTACCTTAAGTTAATACCAAATCGGCCACCATTTTGATTATCGTATGAAATGACACCAATATTAGTAGTTACATCTCCCATGACATCTGTATGGAATTTCATTCCCATTTTTTCACCGAAATGAGAGTTGAATAAATACTGTTCACTAAATTGAGTGAAGTTTTCGGCAGTTTTATCTAAATTTAATTCAGCTAAGAAATTCAATAAGTACAACCCTGCATTCACACCAATAGATGGATCCATACCATGTACAGCTTTACCATAAACTTTAAGTACTAATACACCGCTATCAACAATACTTTCACCATCAATATTATTATCAGATAAGAACTGTTCAAATTTTTGAATGACGTCAGTCATATTTTCTTTAACTGCAAGCTTAGCGATTGCTTCATCAGGCACCATGTTATAGCGTTGACCTGATGCAAAAGAAATAAGTTCGTATTCTGGCTCATCTTTATCCTCTGCTTTGTCATTTTGAACCACATCAAATGTACTAATACCTTTTTCACCATGTATTGCTGGAAATTCAGCATCAGGTGCAAAGCCTAAAGTTGGCATTTCTTCAGTTTTAAAATAACGCTCTGTACATTGCCAATCTGACTCTTCATCAGTGCCTATAATGATATGTATACGTTTTTTCCAATTGACTTTCATATCGTTCAATATTTTCACTGCATAATATGCTGCTATTGTTGGTCCTTTATCATCAAGCGTACCTCTAGCAATAATCTTGTCTTCAGTTACAACAGGATCGAAAGGATTAGAATCCCAACCATCGCCAGCCGGCACTACATCAACATGACATAAAATGCCCATAACATCTTCGCCTTCACCAGCTTCAATACGCCCTGCAATATGTTCAACATCATGTGTGTTAAATCCATCACGTTCAGCAATGCCATACATATAATCTAATGCCTTACGTGGTCCAGGTCCAACCGGATTTTCTGAAGAAATTTTATTATCGTCTCTCACACTTTCAATAGATAATAAGCCATTTAAATCGTTTATTATATCTGTTTCGTATTCTTTCACTTTATCTTTCCACATTTAGCATCAACTTCCTTTTTAATACTTATATATTTAATATTTTACATGAAGTAGTACAGAAACTACAGTGAGATGTGAGTATTATTTTAAAAAATCCACTGTATAATTAATTGAAAAACAGATTGAAGCCTTTCACATACATGCCTTTCAAAATCTGTATTAATATAAAAAAACCTAGTTCAAAACTATGAACTAGGTTAAAAAACTAAATTAATCATTGCTTATTTGTTTTTATTGTTTTTGAGTTCTTCTTCAGTAACGACACGAAGATTATTTGAAGGATCAGCTGCACCTTCATCAGTAAATCTCGCTTCTTCAACATGTTCTTCTTCTTCAGATTCGCCTTTAAAACGATCTTTTTGTTCGTTAATGAAACCTTTAGGATCTTGTTTTACTTTTGAAGCATAACCTTTAGGGTCTTGTTTCACTTCATTATAAGTTTCATTTGCTTTTGAACTGATTTGACTAGCGATATCTTTTGCGTTTTGCTTATAGGATTCAGGATTTGATTTATATTTGCTATATTCATCCTTTAATTTATCTCTCTTCTCTTTTTTAGAAAGAACAACTGCAGCAGCTGCGCCTCCAACACCTATAATTGCTTTTAATAATTTTGACATATTAACACCTCTTTATTATTTTAATCCTAATTGTTTAAAATCTATTTGAGTTAAATGGCGATATTCACCTGGTTCTAAAGTCTCATCCAGTTTTAATTCACCAATGCTAATACGTTTCAATTCTAGAACTTCATTATCTATAGCATGAAACATACGCTTAACTTGATGATATCTTCCTTCATAAATTGTGATAAATGATTTATACGCCTCATCACTTTTTACTAAAGTTGCAGGTTTCGCCAAACCCTCATTCAATTCAATACCCATTTCAAATGATTTTATATCATTATTTGTAATATTTTTTTTAGAAATTACCTCATACGTTTTAGAAACATGCTTTGCGGGGCTCATTAGTTCGTGATTAAAAGTTCCATCATTCGTAATTAATAACAAACCCTCAGTGTCTTTATCTAATCGCCCTACTGGAAAAACTTCTAAAAACCGATATGGTTCGACCAAGTCTACAACTGTTTGATGTTGGTCATCCTCTGTTGCAGATACATAACCTTTAGGCTTATTTAACATTAAATAGACTTTATCTATATAATGAATTGTTTCATTGTTTTTTTGAACTACATCATTTTCTGGGTCTATTTGCTTTTTAGGAGATTTTTCTATTTTATTATTAACTGTAATAGTTCCCTTTTTCAATAACTGTTTAACTTCTGTACGCGTTCCGACACTCATATTAGCTAGGAATTTATCTAATCTCATTTTATAAGACCTAATTTACGTCTAAGTTTATTTGGAATATCTCCTAAAAACTGGTCGGCAAGTTTTGTCTTCATCGTAATACCACCGTAAACAATCATACCTATAATGACACTTATGATTAAAATTGCTAAAGCGCCAAATTTAGTTTGCGGTGAAATAACCATTTGTAATAAAAATGATGATAATTCAACTACGACCATCATTAGGAAGCCGTATAAGAAAATTTTACCAAAATGTAGCCATGTTTCTGAGAAATCAAAATTAGCATATTTTTTAAGTATATAAAAATTACAGATAACAGCAAATAGTAATGCTATTGCCGTACTTAATATTGCTCCAGCAGTATGGAAAGCCAAAATCAATGGCGTGTTTAGTATTACTTTTAATACTACTGCCGCTAAAATTACAAATACTGTTAATTTTTGTTTATCAATGCCTTGTAGCATAGATGCTGTCACACTCAATAATCCAATTAAAATTGCCACAGGTGCATAATAAAATAACAATTGACTACCATCGACATTGTAACTATAAAAGACAGTATATAGTGGTAAAGCTAAGGCCATAATACCCAGACTTGCTGGAACGGTAATATACATTAGAACCCCTAATGATGTTCTGATTTGTCTGTGCATTTCTTTTAATTCACCTGATTCATACGTCTTAGTAATAAATGGGATTAAACTCACTGCAAAACCAGCAGATAAAGACGTTGGAATCATCACTATTTTATTTGTCGTCATGTTTAAAATGGTAAAGAAATAGTCATGTAATCGGCTTGGTACTCCAGCCAAATCTAGGGCACCATTATGTGTAAACTGATCTACTAAATTAAACAGCGGGAAATTCAAACTAACAATTACAAATGGGATACTATAAGAAATAATTTCTTTATACATTTTTCCATAAGAAACTGTGATATCTGAAGTATCCGTTGCTACCATTTTTTCAATGTTAGGTTTTCTCTTTCTCCAGTAATACCATAATGTAAATATCCCTGCTACTGCACCTACTGCAGCAGCAAATGTTGCTATACCGTTGGCTTGTAGCACACTTCCACCAAAGACATTAAGTACTAAATAACTTCCAACTAAAATAAATAATATACGTGCGATTTGTTCAATGACTTCTGAAACTGCAGTTGGCCCCATTGATTTATAACCTTGGAACACACCACGCCATGTAGCAAGTAATGGTATAAATATGACCACCATACTGATTATTCTAATAATCCATGTAATATCAGCTACTGACCAACCACCTTTAGTACCAGATTCATGTGCTAAAGTAATTGTAGCGATACTTGGTGCTAATAAATATAAAATGAAAAATCCAATAAATCCTGTTATAGTCATAACTATAAAGCTAGATTTATATAACTTTTCACTTACTTTATAAGCGCCTAAAGCGTTATATTTAGACACATATTTAGACGCCGCTAATGGCACCCCAGCAGTTGCGACTGCAATGGCAATATTATACGGCGTATATGCATAGTTAAAAGGTGCCAATTTTTCTTCTCCACCAATAATGGAGTAAAAAGGAATAATATATAAAACACCCAAGACTTTAGTAATCAATATACTAAGGGTGATTAAAAAGGTACCCCTAACTAATTCTTTACTTTCACTCATTCAGATCTTCCTATCTCAAATTAAATTTTTACAATCATAACTTTAATCATAACGTTATAAACACTTTTTTTCAAAACTATATTACTATAAACTATAAAATAACACTATTTAGTAAAGTGAGGCAATCAAATGTACCAAACAATTATTATTGGCGGTGGCCCTAGCGGTTTAATGGCGGCTGCTGCCGCAAGCCAACATAGCGATAAAGTCCTTCTCATAGAAAAGAAAAAGGGACTCGGTCGCAAATTAAAAATCTCTGGTGGCGGGCGTTGCAACGTCACAAACCGTTTACCATATGAAGAGATAATTAAAAATATACCAGGAAATGGAAAATTTTTATATAGTCCTTTTTCCGTATTTGATAATGAATCTATTATTCACTTTTTTGAATCACGTGGTGTTGCACTTAAAGAAGAAGATCATGGGCGTATGTTTCCTGTATCCAATAAAGCACAGGATGTTGTAGACGCATTAATTCGTACAATTGATGAGAATAATGTAACTGTAAAACAAGAAACCACAGTGCATGCTATTGAACATACGCCACAACAGACTTTTAAAGTATTTTTAGATAATCAACAAACTGTTGAAGGCAATAGTTTGATTATCGCTACAGGTGGTACGAGCGTGCCAAAGACTGGATCAACTGGTGATGGTTACAAATTCGCTGAACATTTGGGACATACAATCACAGAACTTTTCCCGACTGAAGTACCAATTACATCCTCCGAACCTTTTATAAATAATAAAAGGTTAAAAGGATTGAGCTTAAAAAATGTTGCATTATCAGTATTAAAGAAAAATGGTAAAAAACGTGTGACACATCAAATGGATATGATATTCACTCATTTCGGAATCAGTGGCCCTGCCGCTTTAAGATGCAGCCAATTTGTATATAAAGAACAAAAAAATCAAAAACGCCAAGATATTGATATGCAATTAGATGCTTTTCCAAAACTAAGCTTTGCACAATTAGAAGATAAAGTAAGTGAATTATTAAGAACTACTCCAGATAAATATGTGAAAAATAGCTTACATGGTTTAATCGAAGAACGTTACTTATTATATATGCTAGAACTAGCAAATATTTCAGAAACATTAACAGCACATCATATATCTAATGAACAATTTAATAAATTGATTACTTTATTTAAAGGCTTTACGTTTACAGTTAATGGAACTCTATCAATTGAAAAAGCTTTCGTAACTGGAGGGGGCGTTTCACTTAAAGAAATCGAACCCAAAACGATGATGTCAAAATTAAGTCCCGGATTATTTATGTGTGGCGAATTACTAGATATCCATGGTTATACTGGCGGCTATAATATTACTAGTGCTTTAGTTACAGGTCACATATCAGGAACAAATGCAAGTAAATTTCAACGTTAAACATATCAATTTATATAATTTGTCACCTATTAGAGCCACTAGTTATATTTAAAACAAATTCACTATTTATCCATTTTAATGATTGATACTTTTCTATGCGGGTGACACATGCAATGTTATAATACTTAAGTCGCCTACTCTCAGGCGTCAATAGACGTAGAGAGGAGGTGTATTTTGTGATTGATATCTTTGTTCATATTATGACTACTGTCATCAGTGGTTGTATCGTTACGTTATTTGCGTACTGGCTGCGCAATCGTAATGACAAGTAAATAGGCGACACTTAGCTAACACCAAAAAACCCCCTCACTACTCGCAATAGTGAGGGGGTTGGTGTATCTGTATTGATATCTTTGTTAAATGCATTATAACACTATATTTGCATAAAATGCAAAATCATTGTCTTATTTTCACTCTATCTAAAGACTAAATACTTTTAATTTCTAAGCCTTCATCTCCCCATGCATCCATGCCACCTTCAACATTGACTGCATGAACGCCATTACGCTCTAAATATTGAACGACCTGTGCACTTCTGCCACCAACTTTACAAATGATATAATACGTATCTTCTGAATTGAAGTGATTTAAATTATCAGGAATTTTATCCATTGGTATCGTTTCCGCTTCTGGTATTACGCCCATCGCTGTTTCTTCATCAGTTCTCACATCTACGATATGAATAGGATTAGAATTTAAAATTTTTGATTTCAATTCATCTATAGTAATAGTTTCCATAATATATACGCCCCTTTTGTGTTATTTGGCAACAATATTAACAAGTTTTTGAGGCACCGCAATCACTTTTTTAATATCTTTGCCTTCTATTTCAGCTTTAATATTTTCGTTACCTAATGCTGCTGTTTCCATTTCTTCTTTTGAAATATCTTTAGAAACATTGATTTTGGCACGAACTTTGCCATTTACTTGAACGACAATTTCCACTTCATCATCGACTAATAATGTTTCATCAAATGATGGCCAAGGTTGATAAGTAATTGTTTCTTCATGTCCTAAGCGCGCCCATAATTCTTCACCCATATGCGGTGCAATCGGTGCTAACATTTTAATAAACCCTTCAATATATGGTTTATAAATCTCATCAACTTTATAGCAATCATTAATGAAGACCATCAATTGACTAATTGCCGTATTGAAGTTTAATGTTTCAAAGTCTTCCGAAACTTTTTTCACAGTTTGGTGGTAACTTTTATCTAAAGCTTTATTATTAGTATTGACTACTTTATCTGTGATTAAACCGTCTTCTGTAATTAAAAGTCTCCAAATTCTATCTAAGAAACGTCTTGAACCATCTAATCCTTTATCACTCCAGGCAATTGCAGCATCTAGAGGCCCCATGAACATTTCATATAGTCTCAACGTGTCAGCACCATGCGATTTGATAATATCGTCTGGATTGATTACATTACCTTTAGATTTACTCATTTTTTCATTACCTTCACCTAAAATCATACCTTGGTTAAATAATTTTTGGAATGGTTCTTTAGTAGGTACTACACCTAAATCATACAAGACTTTGTGCCAAAATCTAGCGTATAATAAGTGTAACACTGCATGTTCAACACCACCAATATATAAATCTACAGGCAACCAATGTTTTAACTTTTCTGGGTCAGCTAACATCTGTTCATTATCTGGATCAATAAAGCGTAAATAATACCAACAACTACCTGCCCATTGTGGCATTGTATTTGTTTCACGACGACCTTTCATCCCAGTTTCTTTATCCACGACATTAACAAATGCATCTATATTAGCTAATGGGGATTCACCTGTACCTGAAGGCTTAATTTCGTCAGTTTCCGGTAGGAGTAATGGCAATTCATCTTCAGGAACAGTCGACATAGTACCATCTTCCCAATGAATAACAGGAATAGGTTCACCCCAATAACGTTGGCGACTAAATAGCCAATCTCTCAGTTTATAATTAACTTTTCTAGTTCCAGCATTGTTTTGTTCTAATAATGTAATTGCTTTTTCAATCGCTTCATTATTATATAGACCATTTAACTCTCCTGAATTAATATGAGGTCCATCGCCATCATAAGCTGCTTCAGATATGTCTCCACCTTCAATGATTTCTGTAATTGGTAAATCAAAAGTTTTGGCAAATTCATAGTCTCTTTGGTCTCCACTAGGGACAGCCATAACTGCTCCTGTACCATAAGAAGATAAGACATAATCTGCTATCCAAATTGGCGTTTTCTCACCAGATAAAGGATTAATTGCATACGCTCCAGTAAAAACTCCAGATTTTTCTTTAGCTAGTCCAGTACGTTCTAAATCTGATTTCATCGCCGCTTCTTGTTGGTATTTCTCAACACTTTCTTGATGTTCTGATGTAGTAATTTTGTTAACGAGCTCATGTTCAGGACTCAACACTAGGAATGTAGCACCATAAATAGTATCTGGACGTGTTGTAAACACTTCTATTTGATCATTAATATCTTCTACATTAAATGTTATAGATGCACCTTCTGAACGTCCAATCCAATTTCGTTGCATATCTTTTAAAGATTCAGGCCAATCTAAGTCATCTAAATCTTCAAGTAATCTGTCTGCATATTCAGTAATTCTAAGCACCCATTGTTTCATCGGTCTTCTATAAACAGGGTGTCCACCACGTTCAGAAACACCGTCGACAACTTCTTCATTTGACAATACAGTACCTAAGGCAGGACACCAGTTCACTGCTACTTCATCTATATAAGCAAGACCTTTATTATATAATTGAATAAATATCCATTGTGTCCATTTATAATATTCTGGGTCTGTTGTATTAACTTCTCGATCCCAATCATAACTAAATCCTAACTCTTTAATTTGACGTTTAAACGTTTGGATATTTTGTTTAGTGAATTCACGAGGATCATTTCCGGTATCTAGCGCATATTGTTCAGCTGGTAAACCAAATGCGTCCCAACCCATAGGATGTAATACGTTATATCCTTGCATACGTTTGTATCTTGAAATAATATCAGTAGCAGTATAACCCTCAGGATGTCCTACATGTAATCCTGCTCCAGATGGGTAAGGGAACATATCAAGTGCATAAAATTTTTTTTGGCCTAAATTATCTTCGGTTTTAAATGTTTTATACTCTTCCCAATAATCCTGCCATTTTTTTTCAACTTCATTATGATTGTAATTCACTTCATTTCCTCCTGTTCAATAATAAAAAGACACCTCAAACTATTATATAATAGGGACGATTTTTCACCGCGGTACCACCCTGTTTCACTTAATGTGCGCTCATTTTAATTAATAGTAAGAGATGTCATTCATTCATTTTAAGTCCTGGTAAGTTCACTAGATGCTTTACGCTAAGTTCCACCAACCTTAGCTCTCTGTGGAAAAGCTTTCAAGTTACTACTCCTATACTCTTCTTATGATATTTGAAAAAGCCCTTTATTTCAAGTATAAAGTTGATTTTCAAGCTTCATCTTAATGCATAAATAAATTTATAAAAATAATACTTAAAAATATTGTTAATTCAATAAGCATTACTTGCTGAATTAACAATATTCATCCTTTTTTCATATAACAACAATCATCAGGGTTTAAAAGTTAACTAAATCTACTATTGTTGACTACAATATTGACACACTTTTTTGCTAAATATCTTTTGGTAGTTTGTGGTCATAGAAAGTTAAAAATATGAGTGATAAGACTAACAATGAAATCATGCTTAAAAACATAATTTGCATGTTAAACATATCAACAACTACACCACCAATAAGTGGTCCGAATGCCTTACCTACTGTCGCTGCAGAATTAACGTAACCTTGAAATGAACCTTCTTTCCCATTAGGTGCAAGTTGATTTGCGATAGTTGGAACAGCTGGCCAAACAAACATTTCTCCCAATGTTAATATAATCATACCTACCATAAATACAGAAAATTGTTCAGCAAAACTTGTGACAAAAAAAGATATGATAAAAATTCCTATTCCAACATACATTTGATGTTTCAGATTACCTTTCAATAATCTGATTATCGGAATGATTAATGGTTGAGCTACTAATATCATGATACCATTGACTGTCCATAATAAACTGTATTGGCTCATAGAGATATTTAGCTCTTGTGTAAATGAAGCTATAGTACTTTCCCATTGAATATAAGCAATCCAGCAAATACTAAACATTACGCATAACAATGTTAATGCGATGAATTGAGGTCTATACGCTTTATCTAATAAACTCATGGCATCATTTGATTTTACTTTAACGTCCAATTTAATATTAAATTGACTAATTGCCACTACGCCAAACGCAATATACATGAGCAAATTAGCAATAAATATATAATTAAAACTTAATTCTGCCACAAAACCACCAGAAGCTGCGCCAATCGCCACACCAAGATTTTGCGCTAAATATATCGCATTAAAAGTTTGTCTACCACCCTGCGGCCAAATTGCACCGGCTAGTGCGTAAATTGCTGGTACAATCATGCCACCACCAAAGCCAAGACAAACTAACCAAACTGCATACCATGGCCATCCGTGAAAAAAATTCAACAAAGTAGTGCTGCTTAAACAGATCACTGTACCAATCATAATTGTCCGATAGCCACCCAATTTATCAAATAGATTACCACCTAGTAAATTTCCAATGACCATGCCAAATGAATTAATCATCAAAACTAACCCTGCCATGGTTAAACTTTTATCTAATTCTTCATTCATATATATTGTATTTAGTGGCCATAAAAAACTTGAGCCTGTGATATTTAATGCCATACCAATCACCAACCACCACACTGATTTTGGCATATTCATAACCATAAGCTCCTTTCTTTTTTAAAATTTCTGTTTTTACTCTAAACACTATATCATTAAAATATGTTAAAATCTTTAACTAGAATGAATTTAGAAAGGAAAATGTTATATGGGACAATTCTTCCCTTACGCATTCGAGAATAAACGATATCATACTTGGAATTATCATTTAAAAAATAAATTTGGGCAAAAAATCTTTAAAGTTGCAATTGACGGAGGCTTTGATTGTCCAAATAGAGATGGCACGGTTGCACATGGCGGCTGTACATTTTGTTCTGCAGCTGGAAGTGGAGATTTTGCAGGAAATCGTGTAGATCCGATAGATGTTCAATTTCAACAAATCAAAGATAGAATGCATGAAAAATGGCATGAAGGTCAGTATATTGCTTATTTCCAAGCATTTACTAATACACATGCACCAGTAGAAGTATTAAGAGAAAAATATGAAACTGCATTAAAAGAACCCGGTGTTGTCGGATTATCTATTGGAACGCGTCCTGATTGCTTACCGGATGATGTTGTAGAATATTTAGCTGAATTAAACGAACGTACTTATTTATGGGTTGAATTAGGTCTACAGACAGTACACCAAAAAACTTCAGATTTGATTAATCGTGCACATGACATGAAAACGTATTATGAAGGAGTAGCTAAGCTACGTAAACATAATATAAATGTCTGTACACATATTATAAATGGTCTTCCTGAAGAAGATTATGACATGATGATAGAAACAGCTAAAGAAGTAGCACAAATGGACGTCCAAGGTATTAAAATACACTTGTTGCATCTCCTTAAAGGTACACCAATGGTAAAACAATACGAAAAAGGTATGCTAGAATTCATGTCACAAGATGATTATACAAATTTAGTTTGTGATCAGCTGGAAATTTTACCAAAAGAAATGATTGTCCATCGAATTACTGGCGATGGTCCGATTGACTTGATGGTTGGACCAATGTGGAGTGTCAACAAATGGGAAGTGCTTAACGAAATTGATGAGGAATTAGCACGAAGAAATTCTTATCAAGGAAAATACTATGAAACGACGGTTAAATCATGAAACTAGAACGTATTTTACCATTTTCCAAAACACTACTACAACAACACATCAACAAGGATAGTATTGTTATTGATGCCACTTGTGGTAATGGTAATGATACCGAATTTCTAGCACAACAAGTACCAAATGGTAAAGTCTACGCTTTTGATATTCAAAAAATTGCAATTCAAAATACGAGCAACAAGACAAACGCATTTAAAAATGTACACTTAATTCAAGATAGTCATGCTAAAGTAAAGCAATATATACAAAGTAATGAAATTGGACAAATTGATGCAGCCATTTTTAATTTAGGGTATTTGCCTAAAGGCGACAAATCAATTGTAACAAACTCTAGTAGTACATTAGCAGCGATAAACGAAATATTTAATATATTAGCGACAGAAGGTATTATAGTACTAGTTATATATCATGGGCACGATGAAGGTAAAATCGAACGCGATGCATTATTAAATTATCTACAACATTTTGACCAAAACAAAGCTCACATATTACAATATCAATTTATTAATCAAAAAAACAATGCACCATTTATCTGTGCAATTGAAAAAAGATAATATATAAAATAACAATAAAAATGCATCTCCGCTTAAAAGGAGATGCATTTTTATTTTAGTATAGATAGTGATTACCTATTACTTTTTGAGTCTAACTCATCATTTTGTAACTATAATTATTCCCTATAATTTTAAGATAGATTTAAGACTAGATTGTATAGTAGATGATTTTTCGTTTATTTCCGCTTTAAAACAATTTAAAAGTTCTTCCCTTTGATCTTTTAAATCCTCATTGAAATGTATAATTACTGTACGTTCGTCATTAACGGGTCTTTCTTTAATAATCCATGCTTTCTCAACTAAATCGTTATACGTTCTTGTACGTTTATATGATTTAATTTTCACATAATTATCCATTTCTTTAAGCGTCATTGATCCTTCTTCCCAAAGTGTTAAAAGAATTAATATTTCTTCTTTTGACATTTTATATTGTTTCTGTACCTTTCCAAAGATGTCTTCAATATCTTTAAGTACATGTTCCAATCTAAGGACACTATCTACCATATCAGCAATTGTCTTCCCCATAGAAATATCCCCCAATCATAATATAAAGTTAAACATGTAAAATTAATTTACCAAAAAATCATTCAAAGCAAAATTTATTCATATCAGAATAAATTTTGATATTTTCAATAAAATTAATCTTATATACAGTTTAAAATTAAATTATGAATTATGCAATTAGTTGTTTGATTTTATTTTGCATATCTTTCAAAATTATGGCAGAATTTTCAAACTTTTCACTTTCTTCACTATTTAATTGTGTTTCATATACTTTAATTGCACCATTTCTATTAATTAATGTTGGAACTCCAATATAAATATCATTTTGATTATATTCACCTTCTAAGTAGCTAGAAACTGGTAATACTACATTTTGATTTTTTAAAATTGCTTGTGTTATACGAACCAAGCCCATTGCTATACCATAATAAGTTGCACCTTTTGATTGGATAATGTCATATGCAGCATCTCTTGTATTCATAAATATTTCATCTATTCTATGTTGTTTATCAGGGTTATCTTTCAATGCTTGGTATATTGGTTTACCAGCAATATTAGCTTGTGACCACACTGCTAATTCAGAGTCACCATGTTCACCAATAATTTGTGCGTCCACACTCCATGGTGACACACCAAATTCTTGTGCTAGTTCAAATTTAAATCGTGCAGTATCTAGTATCGTACCAGACCCAATAACTTGTGATTTCGGTAAGCCTGAAACTTTTTGTGTTACATATGATAATACATCTACAGGATTAGTTGCTATAAGAAAAATACCATTAAATCCTGTGTTCATAATTTTTGTGACAATCTCTTTAAATATTTTTGTGTTTTTTTCTATTAAATCTAATCTAGTTTCACCTGGCTTTTGCGCAGCTCCTGCAGTAATAACAATTAAATCAGCATTACCACAATCTTCATAATTACCAGCTTTTACTTTAACAGGTGAATCACCATATGGTGCGCT
Source organism: Staphylococcus sp. FSL W8-0271 (assembly GCF_038006605.1). Taxonomy (NCBI): domain Bacteria; kingdom Bacillati; phylum Bacillota; class Bacilli; order Caryophanales; family Staphylococcaceae; genus Staphylococcus; species Staphylococcus sp. FSL W8-0271. Next base: position 1,078,279 of record NZ_JBBOVM010000001.1, on the reverse strand, counting down.
GTGATTTAAATCTGCAACATCGCCTTTAACTTTCGCTTCATCTAAATCAATAATTACTAATTCATCAGCTAAGCCTTGTGCAACTAGTGCAAATGCATAACTTGATCCAACTGCACCATCACCAATTAAAACTACTTTATTCCCTTTTTCAAATTTCATGTTCAATCGCTCCTTTTATTTCAAAGTAAATATTTCTAAAATTTAATGTGATTTTTTTCACAATATAAATATAACAATTATTATTTTAAAAATCAATGTTTATTGTGATTTTTTTCACATTATTTCTCATAAATAAAAAGAGCGTGAATAAAATCAACGTTAAATTACATTTATACACTCTTTTTATACGCAATTATTTAGTCATAACTTGAATAAATTGGATTTTAGTTAAATTACTTACTTCCATAAAACGATATTCATCATTTACTAAACGAACTATGACAGTTCATTTTCATCATGTACAATAAAACCAATGTTACTAGCACTATTATTAAGAAATGCTAGAATATAACGCATTACTTCATCTCTTTCAGGTTCATTATGTATTTCATGATTTAACCCTTTCCAAGCTTTAAAATACAGTTCTTCTGTTGCAATTTTTTCTTTAATTAAATACATCGTAGAAATATCTGAAACTTTATCTTCAAGTCCATACATTAATAATAAAGGAAGTGGTTTAATATCTTTTAAATGTGTAACGGTCTCTTTCATGATTTCTATGACTTGTTTATACCAATGATAAGTCACTTTCTGCAACATCAGTTGATCCTCTTTTGCTTCTTCAATAACTTCTTCATTTCGTGTTAAATCTTCAATCGTAATACCTATTTTAAACCTCGTATCTTTTGTTAATTTCCCCACATTCGATACAATTTTATCTTTTCTAGTTTTATTACTTTTCTTAAATTCTAACAATGGAGAAATCAACATTAGTCCTTCAATAGGCACATCCACTTTTTCAAGTAAATTTAAAATGATAAGTCCACCAAGGCCCACACCTAAAACATAAGTCGGCAGTTTATACTCATTAGCTATTCTAATCCACTCAAGGACATGCTCATGATATACTTCAAAGTTTGCTATTTGCCCTTTATTCGCACGCGTCGTTTGACCTTGACCAGGCAAATCACCCATGATTACATGGTAACCATTTCTACGTAGCATAGTTATAACATATGCATACCTACCTGTATGTTCGAGCATGTTATGGGCAATTACAATGACACCCTTAGCTTCATTTTCTGTTTCCCATTTCCACATATTCCATACTTCCCCTTCTACAATAATTTCAATAACTACATTGTATCAAAATATGATGTACTTTTTCCATTTTTAACGCATAAATTTTACCGTTATATGCTACTTCAACTTTATCATTAAATGTCATATTTAAAGCGTGAGTCAATGTTATCGTGTAGTATATAATATTTAGTGTAATAAATTTTATTGTAAACGATTTCATTACTATTCGATTCATGCTACACTATTATTGAAAGAACAGCTATTAGCAGAATGGGAGGAATTAATATGCCAATTGTGAAAAATTTTTTTATAGGATTATCTAACAATCCATTTTTAAATAAAGCAGCTAAGGAAATTGGTCCTATGTTCGGTGCCAAGAAAGTAGTTGCAGGGAATACTATTCCAGAATTAGTGGACACAATTGAACGTTTAAATAACAAAGGGATTACTGTCACAGTAGATTGTCTTGGTGAATTTGTTTTAAATGAAGGTGAGGCAATACAAGCAAAAGACCAAATATTAGAAGTGATGTACGCTATCTACAATCATAATTTAGATGGTCACATGTCTATCAAAATCAGCCATCTAGGTTCTGAATTTGACCTTGATCTTGCTTATCGCAATTTACGTGAAATATTACTTAAAGCTAACGAATTTGGTAATATGCATATTAATATAGACACTGAAAAATATAATAGCTTATTTGATATTACTCAAGTTTTAGACCGATTAAAAGGCGAATTTAAAAACGTGGGAACTGTTATACAAGGATATTTATATAAAGCGGATGCACTCGTTGATAAATATCCAGAATTACGATTACGTATGGTTAAAGGTGCGTACAAAGAAAATGAAAACATCGCGTATCAAACTAAAGAAGAAATTGACGATAATTACATACGCTTAATTAAAAAGCGACTGTTAAATGCGAAAAATGTCACTTCTATTGCTACACATGATGATGCTATCATCACACATATTAAACAATTCATTAAAGACAACAATATTGAAAAGGATAGCTATGAATTTCAAATGCTATATGGTTTCCGCTCAGAATTAGCAGAATCACTAGCGCGAGAAGGCAATCATTTCTGTATCTATGTGCCATATGGTGATGATTGGTTTAGTTATTTTATGAGAAGATTAGCAGAGCGTCCTCAAAATTTAAATCTGATGTTTTTAGAAATTATGAAACCAGAAGTGCTGAAAAAAACTGGGATAGTAGTTGGAGCATTATCAACCATTGGAGCAATTAGTGGATTGTTATACAAAAAATTTAAAAACTAGCAAACTTTCAAATTAAAAGTATGTAATTAAAATCGTTTTAAACATTATTTTAGATTAAAGAAATATAATACCAAAACTGTGAATGAAAGATTACAAACACGTACTAAGTAAATCATATTCGCAGGTATGCAAGAACAAAAATATAAAACATTAAGCTAAAAGAGAGCTCACCCATAGAGGTAAGCTCTCTTATTTTGAGCATAAGTAATTATATTACATACTACGTCATACTTTTAAAATTTTAAATTGTATGATTTCTATAACTACTCAATATTAAATTTCTTTAAATAAATTCGCCATTTCTATAGCACTTACTGCTGCTTCAGATCCTTTATTGCCTGCTTTTGTACCTGCACGTTCTACAGCTTGCTCGATATTCTCAGTAGTTAAAATTCCAAAAATAACTGGTGTATCCGAAACATCATTCGCTTTTGAAACACCCTTTGCCACTTCATTACATACATAATCATAATGTGACGTTGAACCTCTTATCACACATCCTAAAGTGATGACTGCATCATAATCACTTTTTTGAGCTAATTTTTTAGCTACTAATGGAATTTCAAAAGCACCAGGAACATATGCAACATCAATATTTTCTGCTGGTACCTCATGTCTAACTAAGGTATCTTTAACACCGTCTAACAAACGATTCGTAATGAAATCGTTAAATCTACTTACTACAATTGCTACTTTTAAATCTGATCCTATTAATTTACCTTCAAAATTCATGTTTTTTCCTCCTATATTAAATGACCCATTTTCTCTTTTTTTGTTTGCATATACGCTTGATTATATTGATTTGTAGGTATTACTAATTCAATTCTTTTAGCGATATCAATACCGTAATTTTCTAAACTTCCAAATTTTTTAGGATTATTACTTAATAAATTCACACGTTTAATACCTAAATATTTTAAAATTTCTGCAGCATATCGGTACTCTCTCAAGTCTTCATCAAATCCGAGCGCAATATTTGCAGTAACAGTATCGTAACCTTGTTCTATCAGTTCATAGGCTTTTAATTTATTAATTAAACCGATTCCTCTGCCTTCTTGAGGTAAATAAAGGATAACGCCTCCATGTTCATTAATATATTCCATAGAAGCAGCAAGCTGTTCACCGCAATCACATCTTTGACTATGGAATATATCCCCTGTTAAACAAGCAGAATGTATGCGCACATTCTCAGTTTCATTAATTTCACCATTCGCGATTGCTACAATCTCCTCGTTATCATTCGTGCTAAAACCATACATGTCAAAATCGCCAAATTCAGTAGGCATCTTTACTTTTGCTTTAGCTTCAATAGACGAAACAGATTGCTTTCTATATTTTTCTAAATCTTCGATAGAAATCATTACCAAATTATGTTTCTTTTTAAATGCTTCTAAATCGTCGCCTTTTGCCATTGTGCCATCGTCATTCATTATTTCACAAATGAGTGCTGCAGGTTTTGCACCAGTTAGTTTAGCTAAATCGACAGAGGCTTCAGTATGACCACGTCTAACCAACACACCATCATCTTGAGCTATTAATGGAAATAGATGGCCTGGTTTATTAAAATCTTCAGCTGTTGTACTATTATCGACTAATGCCTTCGCGGTGAGCATTCTTTCATCTGCACTGATACCTGTTGTTGTTTTAACATGATCGATACTTACAGTAAATTGCGTACCATAAACATCTGAATTATGGTTAACCATTGAATGAAGTTCTAAATCTTCAGCTATTTTTTTACTAATAGGCGCACAAATTAATCCTCTACCATATTTAGCCATAAAATTGACTGTATTATCATACATCCATTCTGTCACTGCTACTAAATCGCCTTCATTTTCTCTATTTTCATCATCTACTACAATGATACTTTTACCTTCTTTAAGTGATTCAAGTGCTAATTCTATACTGTCTAATTGCATTTTACCCCTCCTAGAATCCAAAAGCGCTTAGTTTTTCTAAAGTTAAACCTTTTTCACTATTGCCAACTATTTTTTCCACATATTTAAACAACATGTCTGTCTCAATATGTACAGGGTCTCCTACACGTTTTTGATTTAAAATAGTTGATCTTCTTGTTTCTGGTATAAGATGAATATCAAATTCTGTATCTCTTAATTGAAACACTGTCAAACTTACGCCATCTACAGTGATTGAACCTTGTTGTACCATTTGATTTATAATAGAAGTAGATGGTTTAATCGTTACAATTTTAGAATTATCTGAGTTTTGTATTCTAGTGATTTTAGCTACTTCATCTGTGTGGCCAAGTACAAAATGGCCACCAAATCTTCCCGTACCACTCATTGCTCGTTCTAAATTTACCTCAGTAGCTTGATTTAATTGATTTAGATAGGTTTTATTCTCAGTGCCTTTGATTACTTGGACTGAAAATGACTGATTATCAAATTGTATTACAGTTAAACATACACCGTTTACACTAATAGAATCACCAATATGCATGTCAGCTAAAATTGTCTTACAATCAATTGTTAAATTAACAACGGATTGTTGTGTTGTAACTTTTTTTATAGTGCCTATTTCTTCAACAATACCAGTAAACATAATTATTCACTTCTTTCGCAATTCTAATTTAATATTTTGCTCAAGCATTTTGGAATTTACAATTTCAAATTGAGGTACGTCTGATAAATTAAAGACATTTTCTGTTTTGAAAAATTGATAATCACCAGAACCACCTATTATTTTCGGGGCATAATATAAGATGAGCTCATTCGTATAGTTAGATTGAAGAAATTCTGAAGTAATCGTAGGGCCTGCTTCAACCAAAGCACTTCCAATCCCATATTGATATAACTGCTTTAAAATATTTTCAATCGTGCAATTCGAACAATATATAATTTCTATATTTGTATCTTCACTTTTTAAATTTTTATTTTCCGTAAAAATCCATATTGGTGTCATCGGTTGTTTAAATATGTCTAAGGTAAAATCTACTTGGCCAGATTTTGAAAGTATCACACGTATCGGTTGCTTACCTTCTTCAATCCTAGTAGTATATTGTGGATTGTCTGCATTTAATGTGCCAGTACCAGTGATAACTGCATCATGTTTATGTCTGAGCATAAATACATCTTGTTTAACAGTTTTATTAGTAATCCATTTACTTTCACCATGGTCAGTAGCTTGTTTACCATCTAAACTACAAGAGACTTTTACAGTAATTTCAGGGACGCCTTGTCGTTTAGTAATAAAAAAGTCTTTGTACAATGCTTCAGCCTCTGGCTTATGATGAAACTCAACTTTTATTCCAGCATTGTGCAAAATATCGTCACCTTTAGTCGATAATGTCGTATCTTTAACTGCATAAACAACTTTTGAAATACCAAATTCAATAATTTTGTTTACACATGGTGGTGTTGAACCATAGTGTGAGCAAGGTTCTAAAGATATATAAATTGTTGCTCCATTTGCAGCTTCTTTAGCCATATCTAAAGCTTGCACTTCAGCATGTTTATCACCTTTTCGTAAATGTGCACCGATGCCAACGATTCTACCTTGATTTACTACAACTGCACCTACTGGTGGATTTACGCCTGTCTGACCATCAACCATTTGTGCCAATTGGATTGCGTAGTTTAAATATTGACTCATATAATCACCTCTTAATAATAAAAAAACACCTGAAATTGATTTCAGGTGTGGGATGTATTTAGATATAACATAATTTACTTAAATTTGAATACACTTCTCCAATTTTTAGAAAAATGTATGTTAAATAAACACTAAAAAAAGTGCTTTTTTGTTATACTTCATTCTTTCTCCCATCCAGACTATACTGTCGGCTCTAGAATTTCACTAGATCAGCCACACTTGTCAAAAACAAATGCAGGTCGCAGGCTTAATTTACTGCCGGTTGGGAATTTCACCCTGCCCCGAAAGAATATTTATGAAATTGTAATTGATGATTGAGTCAAAGTAACTTTATGAAAGCTACATCGTTATGTTACTATATATTTCAACAAAAAACAATTCATATTATCTAAGTCGGCTTTATTTATAAACAACCACTTTCCTATATCCTTAGACCAGCAGTGCGTATAAGCAATTTTTACAAAATCATTTTCAAAATATATTTTTCTAAATAATTACATAAGTAATTAAGCATTAAAACAATTTAAATATTTTTGCGTGTCTAGTTTAAATTAAAAAACAACTGTTATCCACCTTTATAAAATTGATAGCCTTATTCCATAATGTATACATATTTATATTCATTTACAAACATATTTCACTTACTGCTTAATTATATGAGCAATGTTCGTTTGAATGCTTCACTACAAATTTAATCATGCTTAGTGTCTAATAATTTTTCTACCACACTTACAGCTTGTTTTACTATCATCATAACGCCGTTACGTGATTGGTTAATCCCATTTGTAACTTGGCCTAAGGCAAACATGTTCTGTAGAGTACCGTAACGCGGACTTATAATTTGATTTGTTTCTGGAATGATTTGAATACCACCCAGTGGATGTGCTTGGACAACTTGTCTATTTTCTAAGTTTAGAATTAGTTGATCATCTTGGTCTAATTCTGATAAATGTGATTTTGAACCAGTAGCATTAATAACAATATCAAATTTATCAATCGCTTTAAAATCATCTTCATATTTAAAACAAAACTGCTGTCCGTCATATGTTACATCTTCCAACCCTTTTTTGATTTCGATTTGCCCATTTTCAATGTGGTCAATAATTAATTTTGCTGTACGCGGGGGCATTGGATTTGAATTTTCTTTTAATATTGATTGGTATTTTTCTAAAAATATCTTCTGGTCCTGTCTACTGAAACTATTCCAAATCCAATTTAGATTTTCTTTTGTTAATTCTAAAATACTTTGAAATCTCCCTAGCACATCGGCATGTTGTAAATCATATGTTAAATCTAAAATTGGATCTCCTTGTCTTCTGTGGACTAATTTCTCCACTGGAATATCATAATATTCACAGTCCTTTTTAAATAATGTTAATGCTTCCTCCAAAGGTACATTCCCAAAATATGCTTTTTTGATTTCATTAAAATTTTCTGGTGTAAGATATTTAAATTGAATTTCTGGCATATCTCCCCTAACACTAGGTAAATGACCTTTACGACTCGTCACAGTAATAGGTAAATTGGGATGATGTGCCGTTACAAATCGAATTACATCTAAACTTGCTAGTCCTGTTCCAATGATAGCAATTCTATCAGTACTATCAACCTCATTTAATGTGTCATATGTTGGGTAAGGTGTTTTTATGTAACCTGGTGTCCCTTTTAAATGATATGGGTCATGATAGGACATCGTACCGATCGTTAAAAATACGATATCATAACGTCGGCGTTTCTCTAGATTTTCAGAAGTACAAACAACATATTTAACATGCGTATCACCAATATTAGATTCTATAAAAACTTCCAAAACCTCTTCTTTGATCATATGAATATTACTATAGTGATTATGATATGTTTCCAAATAGTCTTTCATATAATGTCCAAAAATAAATCTAGGTAGATACTCAGGGTTAGAAAATTTAAATACGGATTGTTCTTGATACCATTCATAAAATTCCCGTTCATTATTCAAATTTAAGGACATTTGACTTGCAGGTAAATTGATTAATAATTGGTCGCTGTCATTTTGAAACGGCACGCCTTGTCCCATATTTTTAGGATTATCGTAAACGTCTATTTCCATTTGCTTGAATTCCTTATATTTTACCAATTCTTTCAACAAACTAACACCTGCTGTGCCCATACCAATGATAGCTAAACGCATTTCACTCATCCTTACTTTAATTAATTTATACATAGTATATCAATTATCGAATTAACATTACATATTAATGAATTATGCCACCATTATACAAAATTAATAAATATGTTAATATAAAAATGGTGTATCAAAAAATATTTCTAAAACATATAAGGGGTTAAAATATGAATTTTTTTAAAAGAATAATCTTTTTATTGATTGCAAGTTCACTTTTATTAGCAAGTTGTGATTTACCTGGTTTAGGTGGCGGTCAATCTAAAAACTCAGTTAAAATTTCTGCTTTAGCTACGAGTGAATCTCAAATCATGGCTTATATGCTCAAAGATTTAATTGAACATGATACAAACGGGAAAACTACTGGATCTATTATTAACAATTTAGGTTCAGCTACAATTCAACATAATGCATTGCTCCGTGGAGATGCTGATATATCAAGCACACGCTATACTGGCACTGATTTGGTTGGAGCTTTAGAACAACAACCCATTACAGATACTAAAAAAGCAATGTCTGTTACTCAAAAATTATTCAACCAAAAATTTAACCAAACGTTTTTCGACTCTTACGGATTTGAAAATACCTTTGCTTTTATGGTTACTAAAGAAACCGCAAAAAAATATGATTTACATACTGTTTCAGATTAAAAAAAGGTCAAAGACAAAGTTAGAGTTGGTACGGATACTACATGGATTAAGCGAGGCGGCGATGGTTATGCACCATTCCGTGAACATTATGGTTTTGGATTCAATGATTTAAAACCTATGCAAATTGGACTTGTTTATGATGCATTAAAAAATAACAAACTTGATGTTGCACTTGGTTATACAACAGATGGAAGAATTGCAGCCTATGATTTAGTAGTTCTTAAAGATGATAAAAACTTTTTTCCACCATATGATGCTAGTGCCGTTGCACCAAATGAATTACTACAAGAAAATCCACAAATTAAAAAATCCATTGCAAAATTAAATGATAAAATTAGTACTGAACAAATGCAAAAGCTTAATTATGAAGCAGATGGTGAGGGTAAAGAACCAGCAATTGTAGCCAAAAGTTTTTTAGAAAAACATAATTATTTCGAAGATGAAAACTAAATTTCAACATTACTTTATATGTGATATTAATCAATTAATGTTACTATAGTTACATAGTTAAGGAAGTGATTAAATGAAATTCATTTTAAAAGTCATATTATCGACGATCTTACTTTTTATATTATTTGGGCAAAAAAACAAAGCAAAATGAAATTAAACACTCAAGTAGCCTATGTCCTAAATGAATAATGCATTCACATTGTGCGTAAGTAAGTATACTTATATATTTATAAAACATAACTACGCTATTAATCCAATATCTAAATCAATAATTAAAGCATTCAAAAAGGACTAATCCACTTTCCTGATATGCTCCCTTCAAAGTAGACACTTAAAAATGTAAACTTTGAAGGGAGCTTTTTTATGACTCATAGAAAATTATCACCTGAAACTTATCAAAAAGCTTTCAGCTTATATGAAGAAGGATATAGTATGAAAAATGTAATTCAAAAATTAAATTTAAATTGTTCTCCTAGAACATTATTGATTAACTATTATAAATTTAAGAAGCATGGAATAAAGGTGCTTTTACCAATTCAGAGAAATAATACCTACTCAAATGAATTTAAGCTTAAAGTTGTGCACGAATATATAAATGATGGCCTATCTTTAACTGATTTAGTAGTTAAATATAATATCCCCACTACTTCAACTGTAAACAAATGGATTTCAAAGTATTTGTCGGGTAAAATATTAAAAACATATTCTCCAAAACCCGAGGTGTATCAATTGAAATATAAATCATTAACATTTGAAGATCGTGTAGAAATCGTTGATTATTATATGAATCATGGCCAATCGTATAAGACAACAGCAAATCATTTTAACATCAATTATAGCCAAGTATATAACTGGGTAAAAAAGTACAACTTGCATGGATATGATGGGCTTAAAGATGGACGTGGAAAAGGGAAACCCCAGTCTGTATTAACACCTGAAGAGGCATTAAAAGCTGAAATTAAGATACTTAAAGAGAAAAATAAATTTCTTCAAATGGAAAATGACGTTTTAAAAAAGGAAGAAGAAATAGAAAGGAAGTTGATGAAACAGGCATCAGACAAAAAGCATCATACCAAACGGTAAAAGCATTTAAAAACCTTTATCCGATAGCTTGGTTATGTTCAGTATTAAAGATATCACGTTCAAGTTACTATAAATGGTTACATCGCAAACCATCAAATAAAGAAATTGAAAACCAAAAATTGATCAAAGATATCGTTGATATCTACAATAAATACAAAGGCATATATGGATATCGTCGTATATACATATATTTAAGACTTAAACTACATCAAAAAGTAAATCATAAACGTGTCTATAGATTGATGAATCAACTGAATCTAAAATCTACTATCCGCCCTAAAAGAAAACGATATATTAAAACAACACCTGAAATTACAGCACATAATATATTAAATAGAAAATTTGAAGAACAAATCCCAAATAAAAAATGGTTAACTGACGTTACAGAATTCAAACTAAGCAATGGTAAAAAACTTTACTTAAGTGCTATTTATGACTTAGGCAGCAAACAGATTATCAGTCATAAATTAAGTACCTCAAATAACAATAAATTTGTATTAGATACGCTCAAAAAAGCAGTCAAACTTGTGCCGAATACCGAAGGTATACTCTTACATAGCGACAGAGGATATCAATATACAAGCAGATTATTTAAAGTTACGTTAGAGCAACTTGGTATAAAACAAAGTATGTCACGACCAGGATGTTGCATAGATAATGGACCTATGGAAGGTGTATGGGGAACTATTAAAAGTGAATTGTTTAGAGGAAGAAAAAAAGTGATTTTTAAAGACAAGGCTACAGCAATAAAAGCAATTAATTCATATATAGAATTTTTTAATCAAGAAAGAATAACATTAAAAATGGCTACCCTTATATCGTAAATATAAGGTAGCCATAAACATTTTGTTTTTTTCACTGTCTACTTGACAGGGTGCAGTTCATTCCGACGGATTAGTCCTTTTTGAATAACAAAATTAATTATTCTTTTTTATGTTTATTGTCATCTTTATATACAAAATATTTATAATATTTACCTTCAGTTTTCATATCTTTATAAAAGTTTGACATTAGACTTGCGTTACTTTCTGCCCATTTAATATCTGTAGCATATTGATGTTCACCAGGATTTTTTGGATTCCAGCGCATGCTATACAGTGTGTTCTGATCTTTATTTGATAAAAAATGTTCATGTATAAAATTAGCGCCACCAGTAATTGCTTTTTCTGGCGTATCCCAACCGTGTTTTTTTGCATATTCAGCACCGGTTTTCACTGGATCTTCATCAAGTGCGCCAACTCCAAAAAAGTTATAATATTTCTTACCATCAATTTCAACACCACTAGATAACTCACTTTTAGCTGAGCCTGTTTCAAGTAATGCATGTGATATTAAGTATACTTCGTTTACATGCTTTTCTTTCGCTGCTTTTATGAAATCATCTGAATGTTCTAATAATATTGGATTATCAATTAACATTCTTTTGATTCTATTTTCATCAATACCTTGATATTTATCTAATTCTAAAAATTGGTATTTTTGCGTATCGCTTTCGATAAATTCTTTACTATCCATCGCTGCTTTAATCTCTGTTGAAGATGCATCTCTCCACGAATCATTATTTTTATTTGAAATTTGTTGGCTAGTATAATTATCGATTTGTTTTTTTGATGCTTTATTTAAAGAAATATTGAGCTGTTCTACTTTTTCTTGTTGATTAACTTTTTTAAAAAAGATTTGATCTGAAATCATTGAAAATACAACGATAACAGCTATCACTAACACCACCAATAAGCCAATAATTGATAGTATCGAGCCTTTCTTATGCTTCGTCATGTCCACACCTCATAGGTAATAATAAGAATATTAAGTTCTCTCTTTATAGAAATATACTATAAGAGACTATCTAAATTTAAATTCTAACACTAAATAGTTGAACGTACAATTTAATATGTTTGTTGTTACATATTCATAAAAAAAGTAATGAAATTTTAATTTCATTACTCTTGACTTTTATTATATTCCATCATTACAAAGCTTACTGCTTGAGATCTATTTTTATAATAATAACGATTTAAATCAATTGTTCCTTCAATTTCACCATCACGGTACATCATTTCTTTTGTTAGATTATTTATCATAACAAAGTCTGATTTATCTTTAATCATATCTAAATCATCATGTCTTGCAAAAAAATGTTCTAAATTTAAATGTGCGTAATCCATATAAACCTCCTGATTTGTTGTCCGAAGATAATACTAAAACTCTAAAGTGTTATATCTTTAAGTTGAATACGCGTTGATGTTATAAAACTTAAATTTTATCTATCTTATTATCTCTATTTAACACCTATTATCATTATTTAGCAAATGAAAATTACTATAATTTAAAATAAAATGATTTCATCCGGAAATCAAAGTTATATATAACATTGGAGCTACAGCATGTCTTTCGAACAAACTTATTTTCAATTTAAATATATTATTTTTGTGTTATTAAAAAAATATCATATTGAGTATAATCGAGAAGAATATACTCAATTACTTACTATCAAAATGTGGGAATTAACACAAAAATATTCACCACATCATTCTACAACATTAGAACAATTTCTATTCTTTCGTTTGAATTTCTATTTGATTGATTTGTTTCGCAGTCAAAAACAATCAGAAATCAAAATACATTCTCATTATTTAATAGAACAGCAAACTAATATGATTGATCATAGGAATTATCAACTTATGTATGAGCAATTTTTACAACTATTAACTACTAACGAAAAAAACTGGCTTAGATTAAAATTGCTTGGATATAAGCAATTTGAGATTGCTTCGATGTTAAACTGCTCTATTTCTACAATAAAAAATTACCGAAAAAAGGTTCAAGTAAAATACATTAAATATTACGGACTAAATCAAAAATAGGAGTTGGAAAATGACACAGTTTACAAAATTATTATACTTAAAATCAGTTGCTGGAAATGAAATCATAACAATAGGACAATATACCACACATCAATTTCACTATCCTACTTCAATAATGCCTACAATTACTTATCTACTTGAAACCTATGGCTTATCTCTCTCTTATCAAACAAAACAAGCTAAACAAATTTTAAAAATAAGAAAGATGGTCCCCATATTTATTACTCCACAAATCACTTTATTTCCTCTTAAAGCGAGGCGTGCGCCCTTGCAATACTACATTAATGCAAATGCGATTGTTGGCATTAAATCAAATAATGATCAAACAACGATTTATTTTGAAAATGCTACATATATCATCGTTGATGCACCCTACACTTTTGTATATAAAAAATGGCAAGAAAGTATTACACTTTCTCACCTTTTAATTTAACGCATCATAGTGATCTATTGTGTTTATATTCTAATAGCTTTTTCGTAAAATAGCCTGTTACTACCTTAATTAAATACAGGCTAATTATCAGTAATAATACTGCACCAATAAGTGTCAATATAACTATAACACTAGATAAATCAACTTCTGGTTTAATAAAAAATTGGACTGATGACAAACTTGTCAATAAAGCAAATAAAAATAATCCTAATAAAATAATATATGTAAATAAAATACTAATTAATAACATGAAGAAATAAGTTGATGAAACTATTTTTTCTTCAAAGATATAATTTTTCAAAAATTGATTGGAAAACGCAATCGGTCGATTGAGTTCTTCTTCATGGTGTTTATCCAAGACATTTGTTAATACTTGGTCTAGTTGATGTTTCTCTTTTTTATTTAAAAACCATAAATGCTTTTTAACTTTCTGTTTAAAAATATTTGCCTTCATTAAAGTTTCTCCTTAAATGTATAACACTTATACTATCATTATAAAGGATAAGTTATTTATCTCATGGTTTCAATGAAATTATAAAAATTTTTTAATCAAATTACATTTTCTTAGTTAAAGTGGACTATCCGATAATTCTTGTTTCCATTGTGACTAGAAAATCAATTAACTCAAACCCACGCAAATCAACTCAACAATGTATTAATAATACAACTTTTCTGTGCACTCATCATCATTATTTCAACAACCGTATTTTAAATTTTAAAGTGTGTCAGCAATGTTGATAAAAATTAAAACACTTCCGTATCAATTCATTAAGCAATGAATTCTACGAAAGTGTTTTTTTATTCTCTTAGATTAGCATTAACTCAGCAATGAACTTACTGAGCTCACGATTATAAAATAGAAAGTCCAGAACTTTGGATGTCTTTCGCAAAGCCTTTGACTGTATCTACTGATAATTCGTTAACGTCACGTCCTAAATTATTATTCACTTTTTTAACTACATCTGCAGGACATGTGATAATATCAGCACCAATTTCATCAGCTTGGATTACGTTGATGACTTCACGACAACTTGCCCATAATAATTTTACACCTTTTTTACTGTGTGTAACCTCAGCTGCTTCTTTCATCAATGGAATTGGATCTACACCTGTATCTGCAATACGTCCAGCAAATACAGAAACATAAGTTGGAACACCTTCAGTTACAGCGTCAGTAATTTCTTTAACTTGATCTAATGTATAAACAGCAGTAATGTTTAAACGAACATTGTTTGCTGATAATTTTTTAATTAGAGAAATAGTTGATTCGCCTTTAGTGTTTACAATTGGAATTTTAACAAAAACATTATCTCCGTATTGTTTTAAAATTTCTGCTTCTTTTTCCATTGTTTCTAAATCATCTGCAAATACTTCAAATGAAATTGAAGCATCAGGAATTTCACGCACAGCTTCCTCAGCAAAAGCTTTATAATCTGTTACACCTGCTTTTGCCATTAAACTTGGGTTTGTAGTAAAACCATCTACTTGTTTATTTTTATAAGCTGCTTTCATTTCTTCAATATCTGCACCATCTGCAAACACTTCAACATTTAAATTTGCCATTACTAATTCCTCCTGACTAAAATAAATAATTCTATAAAGAATTATTTTTATAACGGTTTAAACCATACACTTTATTTATACCACCTTTATGTCATAAATTCTATTTTTCTGCTTATAGATGATGACTTACTAAAAATACAATAATTGGTTATCAACCTGGATTCACTATAGACGAGCTTTATAATTTATATTATTATTCACTAAAATATTTTTCTTATTGTAAATTTAGTTAACTTTAAGTTAATTTATGGTATTATTACATAATGAATTGCATTAGGAGGTAATTATGGCACGTTCAAAACTTTATTTTTATTTATCATGCATTTTAATTATTATTAGCTTTTATTTTAATACTAGAAACCCTCTATTAAATATGCACTTTAATTCAATGATTAAACTTATTTTTGTTTGTAGTATTATCAATGCTATTATTTTAATAATTGCTATTATCTTTTCTGATAAATCCGTTAAACATTTACATGAAGATTCAGACTGGATTCGACCGGTTAGTAAAATTTTACCTTATATCTTATTAATTGTGATCGCCATTCATATTATAGCTTCTCTTTCAACATTTGGTATTATTTTCTAATTTTTACTACAAAAGTTATACTACTTTTGTAGTTTATTTTTTTGAAAGGAAGAAATCATCGTGCAATATTTATATATTTTTATTGGCGGTGCCCTTGGGACATTCATTCGCTATCTATTATCTTTTTTAAATACTAATGATGGATTTCCATCTGGCACGTTTATTGCAAATATTATAGGTGCATTTTTTATGGGCTTGTTAGGTTCTTTAGCAATACGGTATTTTAGAAACAATCCACTACTTAAAAAAGGTATGACTTCTGGGTTTCTTGGTGCACTTACCACCTTTTCAACGTTTCAATTCGAACTTGTTGGCATATTACAACAACAAGCATATGTACTGTTCATAACCTACGCTTTACTTAGTTACATCATAGGTATATTTGTTTGTTATATCGGTGTTAAAATGGGGGCACATTTATCATGAGTCAAATATTTTTAGTTATGTTAGGTGGCGGAATAGGCGCAGTTCTTCGTTCTGTTGTTACAAACTTCTTTAACAATAAAATTGATAGTGCATTACCTATTGCAACACCTGTCGTAAATATTTTAGGTAGTTTTTTGATTGGTTTGCTCATGGGTCTTGCTTTAAATATTTCTTGGATTAACACATTTTTAATTGTCGGCGTTCTAGGTGGACTAACAACTTTTTCAACTTTGTCATCTGAGTTAGTTCAAATGTTAACAACAAACAAGCACGTATTTCACTTTATTGTTTATTCAATTTTACAATATGTAGTGTCCTTCGTCGCATGTTTATTAGGATATTTCATGGTTTAACTTACATAACAAAAGACCGTAAATATAGTTATTAACTACTATACTTACGGTCTTTTTCAATATTTTATTTCAATTTTTTAATGCCCACTATATTCTGAAGGATTTGGGCCTATTCTTTTATCTTCGTTTAAACTGTCTAATCGCTCTATGTGTGCTTTAGTTAACTCAAAATCAAATACATTTAAATTTTCTTGAATTCTAGTTGGTGTGACAGATTTAGGTATTACGACTACATCATGTTCAATATTCCATCTAATAATAACTTGTGCAGGTGTTTTATTTATTTCTGATGCTATCGACTTAACTGTATCATCTTCTAAAATCTGTGCATTCATTAGTGGTGACCAAGATTCTGCATGTATATTCTGAACTTCTAAATATCTTCTCAATTCTGACTGAGTGAGATAAGGATGAAATTCAACTTGATTAATCACAGGTTTAATCGAAACTTGAGCTAGTAATGCTTCTAAATGTTCTGCATTAAAATTACTAACACCTATATTTTTAACTTTATCATTTTTATATAAATCTTCCATACCTTGCCAAGTATCTATCATTAACGCTTCATCTAGACCTGGCCAATGCATTAAATATAAATCTAAATAATCTAAACCTAGTTTATTTAAACTAGTCTCATAAGCTTCAGCTACATTATTACGACCGTAATCATCGAGCCATAATTTAGATGTAATAAAAAGATCACTTCTTTCTAAACCTGTAGAAGCTAGTCCTTCTGCAATACCTTGTCCAACCATCTCTTCATTTTCGTATATCATTGCAGTATCAATATGTCTATATCCATTTTCAATTGCATGTTTAACTGCCTTCTTACATTCATCATTATTTTCAACTCGGAAAGTACCTAAACCTATGATAGGCATTTCATTACCATTATAAAAAGTTACAAATTCCAAATTTGAGCTCCCCTTTACTATTAAACTAACTATAATAATAATCAAAATTGGCAAACTATTAAATTAAAATGCCTAAATATTAAATAATTTGTTTTAAAATAGTTATTTTTGTCATTCATTTCGACTATAATTTAAAAATATAGACGTAAAATACTAAAATATCCTTTGTCACTTTCGCTAAACAAAAACACCTTTAAAAATTAAGTTTAAGCACATTTGTTCCAAGATTCAAGTCTCTATTGTGTTGTATATAGTTAGGATATCATTAATAAATGGAGTCTTGGATACTCTATTACTGATAGGCAAATAAACTTAAAACGAAATATTGAAGCTTGCGTTTAAGAAATACAAGCTAATACATATGAAATTTTGATAAAAAAAAGCCCATAAATAAATTTTCAAAAAATTCATTTATGAGCATATTGTATTAAGATTTATATTTTTGATACTTTATTAGTTAAATGTTTCAATTTCATCCATCACACGTTGTAAATCTTCAACATTGTACTGGATACGACCATGAAAAACAAACTTATTAAAGTATTCATCAAGTTGTTCTGGTCCAACTAACACTTTAGAATTGGTACTTTGTGCATAATTTGAAATAGTCACAGCACCTTCATCTTTAGGATTAAAATATAAGATTGACGTCGGTGTGAACTTCAAGTTTAATTCTGTTTGTAATTCACCAGCTAGTTTTTCAATTTCATTTAAATAATTTGTATAATTCACAAATGATAAAGAATCTTTATCATCATTTTGATCCATTACTAATGTTTGTGCCGTTTGTTTATCAAGGTTTAACGTATCAAACACTTGTTCCATCATCGGTTGTTCTTTGAATTGGTTAGCATTAATGCCATTAAACACATGACCTTTTAACAACTGAGAATCAATGAGATATAGTCCTGTACGCGTAAGTACTAAATGACTTATACGACGTATATCACTGAAGTTATTTTTAGGTAAGAAAATATTTGCCATGATATGCATATCTTCTGGTCGAATGCGTTTCTCATTAACTAGACGCTCGCGAATACCAATTAATCTCATATCCGTTACGTACTCACTTTTATTTTTTGAGAACAGTTTCAATGCATCTATTTCTTGATCTTTCGCATTTACTGTAGCTTCGTAGTCCTCTTTTTGTTTAGTAACTTGCTTTTTATTTTCAATTCTTTCTTTTTCTAACTCTTCATCATGTTCATCGCTAAGTTTTTGTTCTCTTGATTTATATTGCTCCTCGATGGTTTGCTGTGCTTTTTTCTTACTTTTCAAAGCAACTAAAAATAAGATTAAACAAATAACTGCTACGACTATTGCCACGATTAAACCAATTTCTATCGGGCCAAATGAATTCATAACAACAACGCTCCTTTATGTGTTCAGTAACTTAATTATAATAGATATGAGCTCATCATTCGATAGTAAAGTTAAAAAATAAATACTTCGTGCTTATATTTCTACGCTATCTTTTAATAAATTAACTTTATCTAATTTTTCCCATGGTAACAGTATATCTGTTCGTCCAAAGTGGCCATACGCAGCCGTTTGTTTATAAATTGGATGTTTTAAATCTAGCATTTTAATAATGCCTGCTGGTCTTAAATCAAAGTGTTTTCTAACAGCAGCTACTAGTTCTGTTTCACTTACCTTTCCTGTTCCAAAAGTATCTATCGCAATCGAAACTGGTTCCGCTACACCAATTGCATAAGCGAGTTGAACTTCACATTTATCAGCTAAATCAGCAGCAACAATATTTTTGGCTACGTAACGAGCAGCATAAGTAGCTGAACGATCTACTTTTGTAGGATCTTTCCCGCTAAAACAACCTCCTCCATGACGTGCATAACCACCGTATGTGTCTACGATAATCTTACGACCTGTTAAACCAACATCGCCTTGAGGTCCGCCGATTACAAATCTTCCAGTCGGATTAATATAAAATCTTGTATTATCATCGATTAATCCCTCAGGTACTGTTGGATATATAACATGTTCTTTGATATCAGCTTGAATTTGTTCTAAAGTATTATCTTCTGCATGTTGAGCTGAAACGACAATTGTATCTATACGATGCGGTTTATCTTGTTCATCATATTCCACTGTCACTTGAACTTTTCCATCTGGGCGCAAATATTTTAAAATTTTATCTTTTCGCACATCTGATAATCGTTTAGCTAATTGATGCGATAAAAATATTGGTAACGGCATATAAGTATCCGTTTCGTTCGTCGCATAACCAAACATTAAACCTTGGTCACCTGCACCAGTTGCTTCAATTTCCTCTTCTGATATATTGTCACGATATTCTAAGGCATTGTCGACACCTTGTGCAATATCAGGTGATTGCTCATCAATTGCGGTTAATATAGCCATCGTTTGGCTATCATAACCATATTTCGCACGTGTATATCCGATATTTTTAATTGTTTCTCTTACAACTTTAGGTATATCTACATAAGTAGCAGTAGAAATTTCTCCGGAAATTAATGCCATACCTGTAGTTACCGTTGTTTCACAAGCAACTCGCGCATTAGGATCGTCTTTCAAAATTTCATCTAAAATTGCATCAGACACTTGGTCAGCGATTTTATCTGGGTGCCCCTCTGTAACCGATTCTGAAGTAAATAATCTTCTATTATAAGTCATAAATTAACTTGCTCCTTTGTCTTTGATTACGAAAATTCTCTTTGATTGAGCTCATTAAAAAAAGCCTTCATCACTATATGAATAGAGAGAAGGCCCTTATACGTCCATTCGCTCTTATCGTTCAGACGCTATTTGTCCGCAAACGGTTT
This sequence comes from Staphylococcus sp. FSL W8-0271, assembly GCF_038006605.1. NCBI lineage: Bacteria > Bacillati > Bacillota > Bacilli > Caryophanales > Staphylococcaceae > Staphylococcus > Staphylococcus sp. FSL W8-0271. The sequence continues at coordinate 1,057,848 of NZ_JBBOVM010000001.1, read as the reverse complement.
GGCACCTTTCTTCATTGTAAGAAGAGGTTGCTGGGCTTCATTGGGTCCATGTCCCTCCGCCACTCAGGATAAGAGAATCCGTTAATCACTATAGTACCGAAACTAAGTAGTAATGTCAATTTGATATTTATTTAATTTCCTTTAAATATGGTGTGGACTAATCAATCATATGTGTTATACTCTGTAATTGTAAAGGCTTACATTAATTTAATAGCGTTGGAGGGATTTAGTATGGCGGTAGATACATACACTTACACAAAAAAAGTTCAAAATATTTTGGACAAGAAGACTTCATTATTTCAACAATCCACAACACAGTTGTATAAGAAAATTCTTAATAACAATGAAGGAGAATTAACCGAACTAGGTGCAATTAACGCTAAAACAGGTAAATACACTGGTCGTTCACCGAAGGATAAGTTTATTGTTAATGAACCATCATACAGAGATGACATTGATTGGGGAAATATCAATCAACCTATTGAAGAGGACACATTTTTAAAGTTATATGATAAGGTATTAAATTATCTAAATGAAAAAGATGAATTATATGTATTTAAAGGATATGCAGGTAGTGATCAGGATTCACAACTTAAACTAACAGTTGTAAACGAATTGGCTTGGCATAATCTATTTGCACAAAATATGTTTATTCGTCCCGAAACAAAAGAAGAAGCAGAAGAAATCAAATCTGACTTTACTATTGTATCGGCACCATATTTTAAAGCTGATCCAAGTAAAGATGGTACAAATTCAGAAACATTTATTATTACTTCATTTAAACACAAGGTCATTTTAATTGGCGGAACTGAATACGCTGGTGAAATGAAAAAAGGTATCTTCTCCGTAATGAACTACTTACTACCTAAAGATAATATTATGAGTATGCACTGCTCCGCAAACGTTGGTGAAAAAGGTGACGTAGCTCTATTCTTTGGACTTTCTGGAACAGGTAAAACCACGCTTTCAGCAGATTCAACTCGAAAGTTAATTGGTGATGATGAACACGGATGGAATGAAAATGGTATTTTTAATATCGAAGGTGGCTGTTATGCAAAAGCAATCAACCTTTCTTACAAAAAAGAACCTCAAATTTATGAAGCAATTAAATACGGTACGATTTTAGAAAATGTTGTTGTAGACGAAGAAGGCGATGTCGACTTTGATGATAACTATTATACTGAAAATACGAGAGCCGCTTATCCAATCAATCATATAGATAATATCGTTACACCTTCCAAAGCAGCACATCCAAATACGATTATTTTCTTAACTGCTGACGCTTTTGGTGTGTTACCACCTATCTCAAAACTCAACAAAGATCAAGCAATGTATCACTTTTTAAGTGGATTCACAGCTAAACTTGCAGGAACAGAAAGAGGTATAACTGAACCTGAACCATCTTTCTCAACATGTTTCGGTTCACCTTTCTTACCATTACACGCAAAAGTTTATGCAGACTTGCTAGGTAACTTAATAGATAAACACGATGTAGATGTATACTTAGTAAACACCGGTTGGACTGGTGGTAAATATGGTACAGGACGCCGTATTAGCTTAAATTATACGAGACAAATGGTCAATCAGGCAATTACTGGTCAATTAAGAGATACGGAGTATATTCAAGATGATATGTTTGGATTAAATATACCAGTGGAAGTTGATGATGTACCTCAAACATTACTAAATCCTATAAATGCTTGGAGTAAGCCAGAGGCATATAGAGAACAAGCGCAAGATTTAAAAGACAGATTTAAACATAATTTCGAAAAATTTGGCGATGAAGTTTCAGATTTAGCACAAAACGGTGGATTTTAAATAAAATACTAAATAAAGCACATGGACCACATTACTATTGTGGTCCATGTGCTTTATTAGTAATTGTTTTATTTTTTTCCACTTGTGCCATCCATTGTTTAACTGTAGCTAACGCTTTTTTCATCGCAAATGGCCTTGGTACATGGCCTTCATCCATTTGGTAAAATGTTTGATAAGTTGTACCAATATGTTTCAATTGTGTTTCCAAATAATAGGCTTGGTGAATCCCTACTTGTTTATCTTTTCCTCCGTGTACTATAAGTATCGGCGGACTATCGGCATGTATATTAGTTATCGCATCTCTTTGCTTATATGCATTTTCTTTTTTCTTTGGATGTCCAACCATCCTCCTCAACATCCCCCTTAAATCTATTCTTTCCTCGTACATGAGACGAATATCGGACACACCACCCCAAATAATATAACTAGTTATAGGCAAATCCTGAAATGTAAGTAACCCTTGTAATCCACCTCTAGAAAAGCCTATCATATGAATATAAGCCTCTGGATATAGTGTATTTAATATTCGTATAGCAACCGTAACATCATTTAAATCTCTGCCATAAAATTCATCTTTGCCTTCACTACCATTATTACCTCTATAATACGGCCCAAATACAAGTGTTTGCGCATCTGAAAATTGCATTAGTCTCCCTGCTCTTACTTTGCCGACTTGCCCTTTACCACCTCGCAAATATACAACAATTCTCTTTACATTTTTATGAGGTTGCATTAATAAACCTCTAACATTAATGCCATCTACTTTGTAAGTGACTTCTTCAAAAGTATGGTCAGGTACTTCTATAGGCATTCTTTTTTTATGCATAAAATCCAAGTTCGATCACTCTCTCTAAACATTGTAAGATTGCAGCATCTTTCAATAAATAACTTTTACGTTCTTCTTTAATGTCTGAAATACTATTGAAAAGTAATGGACCTTCAGTTTCTAAATAATCATTTTTGGTTTGTAATCGATCTACTTTAACCATAAAAACATCTTTTGTAAACGGTAGACTATTTTGTCGATTAACACAATATTGAGCAATATAATGTTGGTCTTTGATATTTATAAGCGCACCTGTTTCTTCAAACAATTCCCTTTCACACGCTTGTTCACTCGATTCTCCTTCTTCTCTTTTGCCTCCTGGAAATTCTATGCCTCTTAATTTATGTTTGGTGAAAAGCAATTGTCCTTGATATATAGGAATAACCAAGACATGATCACCATCCGGGATGTCGTTTTCATCCTTTAATGATAAATAGACATCATCATTTTCTTTATCTTTAAACTTCACAAACATCAAACTCCCTTTATATATGTTAAACTATCATTGCTATGTAAATTGTTGGAGGCAAAATATTATGAAAAAAATCTTTCTAAGTCTTATCTATATATATCAACATTTCATTTCTCCGATGACTCCGGCTACATGTCGTTTTTACCCCACCTGTTCTGAATATACAAGAGAAGCTATAGAAGTTTTCGGACCCATCAAAGGTACTTGGTTAGGTGTTAAACGTATTTCAAAATGTCATCCACTCCATAAAGGTGGATTTGATCCAGTACCACTAAAAAAAGATAAAAAGCATAAACTTTAATTAATCTGAGTTAAATAAAACTTGTTTACAAAAGGAGGTTCAAAATAAATTGAGCCTCTTTTTAATATGCCCGAATGCGCTACAATATCATTTTCAAAATAAAATCCGTGTGGTGTAATATCACTTGGATAAGTGGCATATCGTGCTAATAAAGCCGTGAAATAACGACTCAAACCATATTCATACATACCACCAATGACAAATTTCACATGTTTTTGTTCCAATATTTCAATTATTTCCATGACTTTATCAAGGCCGCCGAGTCTAAATGGTTTTAATACCACAACTTCAATTTTATAATTTTCAACATAATATAAAATTGCTTTCAATGATACTGCCTTTTCATCAATGGCTATGGGAGGTAATTCAGAATCTTTGAAATCTTTTAATTTTTGTATATCTTTAAAAGGTTCTTCTAAATAAAGTATCTCGCTGCTAGAAAGTAGCATAACTTTCTCAAATTCACTATTTTTAACTGATTCATTAGCGTCAATGACGATTTGAGATTTAAATGGCAATCTCTTCAACTGTATTACATCTTCTAAAATATTTTCAGACCATTTTATTTTTACGCGTTGTGGTTGTGTGTCTTTTAAGTTGAAAATATGTTTATATGTTAGACCACTAACTGTAGCACCATAGGGTACATTAAACGTTTCCAATTCGTAAAAAGCCTGATAACAGGCCATCACAATCATACTTCGTGTAGCAGGATATTGCTCCAAACATTGAAGTGCATTTTGTACATCCGAAAAGCGTTCAAATTCATGGTTTTTATATGCTTCAAACCACTTTATTGTTTGGTCATAAACTACTTCTATTGTTTCATCTGCATACCAATCTGTTTCAAAAGCGTTACACTCTCCAAAATAATGTATATGCTTATCAGTTATAAACTCAACAAAAAGTGCTTTACGCCTGTCCATTGTTACTTTAGGAGTAACGATTGCATGCTTAAAATAATTATTACAAATATAAAGTTTCATTTCACTCAATTTCATAATTGCTCACGCCTAATTTTTTAAATGTTTTCGTTGCAATTTACCTGTAGATGTATAAGGTAATTCTGTTGCATGTTTAAAATATTTCGGGATTTTATACTTCGCTATATGCGTTTTAAAATGTGCCAATAATTCTTCATTTGATAATTCTGTTTTTGAAACATAATATAAATAAGGTACTTCTCCCCATGTACTGTCATGTTCCCCAATACACATTGCATCAACAATTGATTCATGAAGTTTTGCCACAGATTCTATTTGATATGGATATATATTTTCGCCACCGCTAATAATTAAATCTTTACGTCTGTCATAAATCATTACATAACCGTCTTCATCAATTTCTGCAATATCTCCCGTTTTAAAATAACCATTTTCAAAAGTAGCCATTAAATTCTCAGGATATAGATACCCATTCATAACGTTATCACCTTTGATAAGCAGTTCTCCATGTCCTTGATCGTTAGGGTCTTTTATTTTAACAAAAACATTTTCACTTGGTTTTCCAACAGTATCATATCGCTTCGCTAACATATTTGGTGATGCTGTTAAAAATTGAGAGCATGTTTCAGTCATTCCAAATGAATTATAAATTGGCAATTCTGATTTCAAAGCATTTTCAATTAAAGTACTAGAAAGTTTAGCCCCACCCAACAATATCTTTTGTATATTAAATGGTTGATCCAAACCTTCTTCCATTAACCATTTTAAAGTTTGTGGAACCAATGATACATGTGTTGGTAACTCTTTTTGGATTATTTCAAGAATTACTTGTGATTTGAACTTCGCTGCAATACGTACTGTAAAGCCTTCCATAAGTGCTCTTAGTATGACACTTAAACCAGATATATGATAAATAGGTAACACAGATAACCATTTTGTGTCTTGACCAAATCCTAAACTTTCTTTACAACCAACTGCACTTGCATAATGATTGCTAAAAGTTTGAGGAACTGCTTTTTGTGGTCCAGTTGTTCCAGATGTAAACATAATTGAAGCAATTCGATCCAAATTGAATATAGCCTCAAACGTGTTGTCAGAAACCTCTTTTCTTAATTCATTAAAGTCAATTATCTCTATGTCTTGTAACAATAAATTGTTAGTAGTAATAACTGTATCGGTTTCTATAGAGTATAACTGATTTTGCATTTCTTCTTTGGTTAAACGCGTGTTTAGCATCACTATTTCTACACCTGCTAACCACAACGCATTAATCAAAGTAATAGATTCAATTTGATTTTCTATATATATACCTATACGCTTTTTTTTCAATTGTTTTATTTGATAAGCTAATCGACTTGCCTCGTAATACATTGAAGCAAAGGTAATTTTATTGGTACCATCATCAATAAATATTTTATCTCCATTTTGTTTTGCTTGCGTTTTCAACCAAAATTCCAATCTGTCATTCCTCCATCTCATTGACCATTATAACGTTTTTACTTTGATTTAACAGAGTTGATGCATTTTATTAATTACTCTTACCGTAAATACATATTTATACTATTTGTTTACATTTCTTTTGTAAAACAGTCAAAATTTAAGTTGTATGCGATGAATTTTGGTGATATGATAGTAAAAATGACTTCGCTTTCAAATAATTATAAGCACATAAACAAAAAACTGTCTATGAAAGTATTTCTCGTTATCTTAATAGATTATTAAAGTGTCAGAGGTTCGAACTCTTCCCTCTCCTATACTTATAGCATAATTAGATAAGAAGAAAGATAAACGTTTTTAATTATATATATATGATGAAGGAGATAAAAATAAAATGAAATTTATCAAATACGAAATTGAGCAAGGCTTATATTATGACTTAATAACAATATATGCAAAAACAAACAAAAATACCCCGTTTCATTTCACTTTTTCAGAGAGCCATACACTAAAAGAAGTAAAAGATAGATTAGAAGACATTGCAATTAAAATTGATAAACCATAACGCTTAGTATAATTAATCATTAAGTAAAGAGACGGCATCCCATATTATTTAAAAAGATGGTTATATGATGATTCTTAATCTATCAATAACAAAATAATAATACTAGAAAGCCTTGCACCACAGGTAATACTGAGTTAATTTGTCAACGCTTTGGTCAATGGCGTAGAATTATATTTTTGGCCATTTTGACCATGAAATGACAAAATATTAAAAACCTATGCAAAATAAAAACACCGAAACCCAAATATATCAAAGGTTACGGTGTTTCAAAGAAACTCAAATTATGTAATTAACGGAGAGTGAGGGATTCGAACCCTCGAGACGCTTGTGGCGCCTACACACTTTCCAGGCGTGCTCCTTCGGCCAACTCGGACAACTCTCCAATATAGAATTAAAAAAACAGAAGCGATATTTCACTTCTGTTTGTATGACCCCGACGGGACTCGAACCCGTGTTACCGCCGTGAAAGGGCGGTGTCTTAACCGCTTGACCACGGGGCCATGGCTCCACAGGTAGGACTCGAACCTACGACCGATCGGTTAACAGCCGATAGCTCTACCACTGAGCTACTGTGGATTAATTTGAATGGAGCGGGTGATGGGAATCGAACCCACAACATCAGCTTGGAAGGCTGAGGTTTTGCCATTAAACTACACCCGCTTGATAACGATTATGGGGCGGTTGATGGGAATCGAACCCACGAATGTCGGAACCACAATCCGATGCGTTAACCACTTCGCCACAACCGCCAAAAATAAAATGGTTCAGGACAGAGTCGAACTGCCGACACATGGAGCTTCAATCCATTGCTCTACCAACTGAGCTACTGAACCTTAATAGTAAATCAATAATGGCGGTCTCGACGGGAATCGAACCCGCGATCTCCTGCGTGACAGGCAGGCGTGTTAACCGCTACACTACGAGACCAAATTATGTAATTGCGGGAGGCGGATTCGAACCACCGACCTTCGGGTTATGAGCCCGACGAGCTACCGAACTGCTCCATCCCGCGTTAATATTATTAATGACGCCTACCTATTAAATATACCATATTGCCATTACAAAATCAACATTATTTTAAAATTAATTTACAAATAATTAATTTATAATTAAAAATTAAATGTCATAATGAGTGGTTAAGCCCATCTCATTTCTGAATACTTATTTAGTATATAAACTTTTATTACTTTCGTCAATGCTTTCATTAAAGTATTTTGTGTAAAAAAGGAATATAACTATAATATTATAATTTTAGTTGATAAATGACACAAATTTATTTGTTTTTATAGCTTGCCGAAGTTTATTCACTTAAAATGTTGGCAAGCTATAAAAAACTATTCACTTTATAATTAAAATTATAGAAATTATTGTCTTACTTTATGCGCGATGTTTATAAATATCCAATCTACTTACTCATGATACCCATCATTTTACTTTGCAAGTTTGTAAATGTTGTGAAACCATCATCTTCCATGAAGTGTCCACCAAAATCAGTGACTTTACACTTGCCATCTAACGCGTCCATTAAACGCTTTGTTTCTTTGTAAGAAACATGTTTATCATCCTTTGCACATAAACCATAAAATTCATTCACTTTTTCTTTAACTTTATCATAGTCGATGATTTTATCATCTAATTTTAACGACTCATCAATCTCTTGTGCATCCTCTTTAAATCCTGAAATACTAAATAAGCCTTCAATATTGCTTAGGTCTTTACTTTGAATAAATTCAAGTGATGCAATTGTACCTAAACCATGAGTTACAAAATAAGTATCTTGTTTACGGATATGAATTTGTTCATTCATAACATTGATCCATTTACGTATATCACTATTTTGTTCTTCCGGAATATTAAAAAGTGTAACTACATAACCTTCCAAGGTAAGATTATTTGCTAACCATTCATACCAGTGATTCGTTGAATCACCTAACTTCGAATGTACTATTACTATATCTGTCATAAATCAATCCCCCACTTTACAAATATTACTATTAAAGTATCTCATAAATTTCACACGTATTGTAATTCTCATCTTAATAAAAAAAGTCAATTCTACAATAATTAAAAATTATCAAGTAGAAAATGACTTTTTATTATTTATTTAAATTTCATTTAAAATCTCTTCCACTGCATCTTTACCTTGTTTTATACAATCTGGTAACCCTACAGCTTCAAATGATGCACCTGTAATACGTAATTTAGGATAATTATTTCTAATATGTGATTGTATCGCTTTAATTTGTTCAATATGTCCTACTTGATATTGCGGCATACTTTTTGGTAATCGATTTACAATACTAAAATCAGGTGCGCCTTTAAAGGTCATCATTTTACTTAAATCTTTTTTCACAATTTTCACGATTTCTTCGTCTGTGTGATCGTCAACTACAGTGTCACCTGGTTTACCAACATAAGCTCTAATTAACGCTTTACCTTCAGGTGTTGTAAATGGCCATTTCTTACTTGTCCATGTACAAGCTGTAATATTGGTATCACTTGTACGAGCAATAACGAATCCTGTGCCATCATAGTTATTGATGATATTTGCTTCGTCAAATGCAAGTACAACTGTTGCTACTGTAGTAGAATCCATGTTTTTAAAATAATCGAAAGCAGGATCATTACCAAACCATTGTAAGAATTTTTGATGTGGCGTTGTAACTAGAACACTGTCATGAATATGCTTTTCATTATCTGTTTTTATTACATATTTTTTCTGTGAAGCAGTAATATCGCGAACTGCAGTTTGATACTTAATATTAACACCTTTTGCTACCAAATCATCTTTTAAATGTTCTATAAATGAACTCAATCCATGTCTAAACTGTTTAAATTGTCCCTTAGGTGCACCAGGATAAAGTTCACGTTGTTTGATTCTTTGCGCTTTCTCATATCGCATTCCTTTAATAAGGCTTCCAAATTGTTCTTCTCTCTCTTTAAATTCAGGAAAAGTACTCATTAAACTAAGCTCATCGATATTTGTACCATAAATACCACCCATTAATGGTTCTATTAGGTTTTCTAACACTTCGTCACCTAATCGTGTTCTAAAAAATTCACCTACCGACATATCGCTATTCATGTCTACTGTTTTTTTAAACAAATCCATTCCAGCTCTTAATTTCCCCAACGGAGAAATTAATTTGGTTTTTAGAAATGGTTTGATGTCTGTCGGTATTCCTAATATAGACCCCCCAGGAATCGGATAGAGCTTGTTTTTAGCATATATATACGATTGCCCAGTTTTATTAGTAATAAGTTGATCTTCAAGCCCTATGTCTTTGGCTATGTCTGTCATAATTTGTTTGCGCCCTAAATAGGATTCTGGACCTAATTCAATGGTATAACCTTCATTTCGGTATGTTTGAATTTTCCCGCCTACTCTATTAGAAGATTCATAAATTGTGACATCGATATCAGGTCGTTTAGATTTTATAAAATAAGCACTAGATAGACCAGTGATGCCTGCCCCAATAATTGCGATACGCTTAGTCAATGTAATTCACGCTTCCTTTAACAAACATTTTTTATCTCATCAACGATTGCACCAATAAATAGTAGATCTGTATTAGGCATTGCTGGACGGAAGTAATTGATTCCTAATTCATCACAAATTATCTTACATTCATAATCATTATCGTATAATACTTCCAAATGTTCACATACAAAGCCTACAGGTGTATAAATAAAATTTTTATAATTATATTTTTCGTATAAATTTCTTGTTAAATCTTGAACATCAGGTCCTAACCAAGGTGTACCTGTATTACCTTCCGATTGCCATCCTTCAGCTACATGAATGATGTTCGATTTAGCTTTTAATAATTCAGCAGTATCATGCAATTCGTTTGGATATGGGTCGTTATTTTTTTCGATAAGACCTTTTGGTAAACTGTGTGCTGATACAACTAAAACTGTTTCATCATGTTCCTCTTTTGGTATTTGCTCTAAAGTTTCATTTACCTTTTCAGTCCAATATTGGATAAATTTAGGTTGTTGATAATAATGTTCAACATGTTTTAAAGTAATACCATATTTATCTGCTTCTTCTTGTGCACGTTTGTTATAAGAGCCCACTGAAAAACTAGAATAATGTGGTGCGAGTACTACAGTCACCGCTTCTTCTATGCCTTCTTTGTGCATAGCTTTTACAGCATCTTCAATAAATGGATGAATATGTTTCAAGCCTATATATAACTTGAAATTAACATCTGTATACTGGTTATTCAGCTCTGAACATAAAGCTTCAGCTTGTCGATTCGTAGTGCCTGCGAGTGGTGATAAACCACCAATAAATTTATATCTATCTTTTAAATCTTGCAATTCTGCTTCTGTAGGTTTTTTTCCATGTCTAATATCTGTGTAATAAGCTTCTATATCACTTTCTTTATAAGGTGTACCATAAGCCATTACTAATAAGCCTACTGTTTTTGCCATTTTAAAATCATCCTTTTATTTAAATTTTTTAGATGTAGATGACATAATTAATTGTAAATCTTGCTCACTATGTTTATGTCTAACTATCTTTGTGTATATTCGTGAACAAATGTAGTAATTCTTTTTAAAGTTTCAGGTTTAACTTGTGGAAAAACACCATGACCTAAATTAAATATATGTTTGCCATGAGCTAAACCTTGATCTAAAATAGGTTTTAATCTTGCTTCTATAACTTCCCAAGGTGCTAATAGTAAAGAAGGGTCTAAATTTCCTTGTAATGTTTTAGTTATATTTAAATCATTTGCTTCCTTAATGGATAGTCTCCAATCTAAACCTAATACATCTATTGGTAAATCATTCCATTCATGTACTAAATGACTTGCACCGACACCAAATAAAATAACTGGCACATCATGTTTCGCTTTAATTCCATTAATCAACTTTTTCATTGCTGGCTTTATATAATATCTATAATCATGGACGTTTAATGCACCAACCCAAGAATCAAATACTTGAATAATTTCTGCACCAGCTTCTATTTGGGCAGTCGTGTAAGTGATGGACATATCAACTAAATGATCCATAAGTGCGAACCATGTTGCTTCATCACTATACATCATCGCCTTTGTAAAATTATAATTCTTAGAAGGACCACCTTCAATCATATAGCTTGCTAATGTAAATGGCGCACCTGTAAAACCTATCAATGGCACATTTAATTTTTCTTCAGTTAATAATTTTATTGTATCTAATACATATGGAACGTCCCGTTTCGGATCAATTTTCCCTAATCTTTCAACATCTTGAATAGTTTTAATCGGATTATGAATTACTGGACCTATCCCAGACTTAATTTCTACATCAACGCCTATCGGTTGCAACGGTGTCATGATGTCTTTATATAAAACCGCGGCATCCGTATTATAGTTATCTACTGGTAAATGTGTCACATATGCACACAATTCTGGTTGATGTGTAATTTCAAATAAAGAGTATTGCTCTTTCAATTTTCTATATTCAGGCTGTGATCTACCAGCTTGACGCATAAACCACACAGGTGTGTGTTTAACTTCTTTGCCCTTAATCATATCTAGGATTGTATTATTTTTATTATGCACCTTGTAATCCTCCTACATTATAATCATTCTTATTAATATTACCATATCCATTAATTTACCGTATTCAATGTATAGAAATGTCATAAAAATGACAAAGTGTGTCACTTTATGATCTTAATTATTTGACTATTGTTTTCTAGCAGAAATCAATTATAATACTGTTAAAGTCTATTTTACATTTATTTGAAATATTAGAAGTATATATAGTAAATTATAATAGTTATCCAATGTTTCTTAAACAATTCAAGGGGGAAAATTTATGAAAATATACGCATCTTACGGTACATTTGGTTATTTGAATCAAATTAAACTGAATAATCCGACACATAATCTATTACAATTTTCAGCTTCTGACTCTTCAGTCATTATAGAAGAAACAGAAGGTGAAACTGTTTTAAAACATCCGTTAGCTTATGACATCATTAAATCTGAAGGGAATTTAGATGAAAATTACTTCTATTCTGTTATTTTCATACCAACATCAGAAGATCATGCTTATCAATTAGAAAAGAAATTAGAAAATGTAACAACTGATTTTAAACAATTTGCTGGTTACAGAAGTTACCGTTTTTTAAAACCAAATCAAGGATTAACATACAAAATTTATTTTGGCTTTAATAGTCGTACAGACTATGAGGATTTCAAAGCCTCTGCCGTTTTCCAAGACAACTTTGATAAACTTGCACTAAGTCAATTCTTTGGTTCTAGTGGTCAACATTCTAGTTACTTTGAAAGATATTTATTCCCAATTGATGATTATTAATTAAAAATCGCTACTCAAAATTAGCACTAAGCTAAAACTTGAGTAGCGATTTTTTAATCTGTTAGCAAACTTTCTTGATATTTCAGTTTTTTAGTTATATTTCTAATCGTCAACCATCCTACAAGAAAGAATATCAATCCAAATAAACTATATTGTGGGAGAACAATAGCAAAAGTAACAATAAATATCACGCCTATAAAACACATTAATCTATTTAAAAATTGTTCATACCCTTTTATCACCTTACTATCAGATACCGGCCACACTTGAGGCCATAAACCATATGCTTGTTGTGTATAAAATTGAGCCATTTGTAACAAAATTATATACATAAACAGGCTACCAATTAATAAAATTACGATAACTTGATGTAACCATATCATCATAACTAAGGCTATAATTATCAAGCGTAATATAATATTAAATGCGTCTTTACCTCTAGCAAAACTTCTAATAAATAAATAAAGATACATATAGTTGTCATTAAATTTTTTAGGTTTTGGTTTCCACAATAACGGATCTAAATAGCTTCTCCTTACTGCTTTCTCTTCTAATTGTTTTACATCTGTAAACATATTTACAAATTTATAATAATTCATATGATGTTGTTGTTCTGTATTAATCATATGCTCCCATGGGAACAAATAGTCTTTGTTTAAATGTTTTATTAACAGTGTCAATGCAACAAGTATAATAACTGAAAAAATACTTGAAATATTTTTAGGATCTAAAGCTACATAATAACCAGATGTAAATATTACAAACAAAATGCTAAATAATGACCAGCGTTCAAGTCTAAATTTATACCATTGCCATTTCAATAATAAACCTAAGAGTGGGCATATAATTGCTAGTCCAGCAAAGATAATATAAAAGCCAAACGTTTTGTTATTAAGCACATAAAATAATGGAAATAATATAATAATTAATAATATTTGTATAGGTAATCTAGTAACATAACTATACATCAAACTCTTTTTCATATATTCAGACATATGATTTTCAAACGGCAATAGAAATAATTTATCTGCATCTTTCAATAGAGTCCTAATTGGAAACATAGAAGTAATGGCAGTGATTATACTTGCAATTAAGGCATAATTAATATGTTTAGGTATTGATTTCAACCAATCTCCATAGCCCAAAATAAATGCACCTAATAAAATCACAAGAAATACGGAAAAATGACCATTAAATATAAATTTATTATAATAACTTTTCTCCTTTGTGATTTCTTTTTTTCTTACATCAAATAATTGTTTAGCTTCCTGTCTCATGAGTTCTGGCCACCTTGGGTAACATATATATATATTTCATCTAAGGTTTTACCATTTAATCCAGTTTGTTCCCTTAATTCATCTATATTACCGAATGCCACGATTTGACCTTTGTCCATTATTAAAAATCTGTCACAATATTTTTCAGCAGTTGCCAAAATATGTGTACTCATCAATACAGTTCTATTTTCTTCTTTTTTTTCAACCATTAAATCAAGCATAGATTGAATACCTAAAGGATCTAAACCTAAAAATGGTTCATCAATGATATATAGTTCTGGATCCACAATAAATGCACAAATAATCATTACTTTTTGTTTCATACCTTTAGAAAAATGACTCGGAAATATATCTAACTCATTTTCTAACCTAAATGTTTTTAATAATGGATTTGCTCTTTTCATAGCTTCTTCTTTATCAATATTATACGCCATTGCAGTCATGTTAATATGTTCTTGCAACGTTAATTCATCGTATATCACTGGTGCTTCTGGAATATATGATAATTTTCGTCTATAAGTTTCTACATCTTTTTTGATATTAATATCTGAAATTGTTAACTGCCCTTCCATCGGCGTTAATAAACCTAACATATGTTTAATAGTAGTACTCTTTCCAGCACCATTCAATCCTATCAAACCAACAATTTCTCCTTTTTTCAATTCAAAATTTATATCTTTAATCACAGGTCTTTTGCCATATCCACCTGTTAAATGCTCTACTTTTACTGTCATAAGGCACCTCCACAAATAGTATTGTATCAAAAATCAAACATTGTTCATAAACTTACTGCAAAAAATGACGGAAATTAATCAGTAATGCTATAATGGTTATTAAATATCTGACAAGGAGTGAAGATTTATGTCCGAAACAATCTTTAGTAAAATAATCAATGGTGAGATTCCTAGTTATAAAGTATATGAAGATGAATTTGTTTATGCATTTTTAGACATCTCTCAAGTGACTAAGGGTCATACTTTATTAGTTCCTAAAAAAATCTCTGCAAATATCTTTGAAACAGATAGTGAAACAATGAAACATATAGGCGTTGCTTTACCTAAAGTAGCAAACGCAATTAAAAACGCATTTAACCCTGATGGTCTAAATATTATACAAAATAATGGTGAATTTGCCGATCAATCTGTCTTCCATTTACATTTTCACTTATTACCAAGATATGAAAATGAAGTAGATGGTTTTGGTTATAAATGGGAAACACATGAAGAAAGTATAGACGATGATCAGAAGAAAAAAATTGCAGAAGAAATTGCAGCTCAATTTAATTAATTATGCATAGCTGATATGATATAGGGTATATTAAAATTATTAATGGCTCAGAAATTTTAGAAATGAGGAGAATTTTTATGAAAACAGCTCAATTATTACTAGGTCTTGGTGCTGGTGTTGCAACTGGAATTGGTGTTGCATTAATGAATCGTGATAAGAAAAATTCAAGCCAATACGTGACAGAAGCGCGTAAACCTACAGGTGCTGAATCTGAATTTGATAGAGAAATCAATACAATAAAACAAAACGTCAATGATATTGTAAATTACATTGCTCAAATCAAATCCGAAAGTACTGAAATTGGAAGCACTATCGGTGACGAAGTAAAAACGATGATTGGCGATTTTAAATCTGATATCGATCCTAATATTGAAAATTTGCAATCTCATATTGAGAATTTACAAAATCGTGGCGAAGAAATTTCAAAAGCGTTTGAAAAAGATAAATAATAAGTTTGTTAAATAAGAGTTATGACTTAGTTTTTAAAAGAGTTATAACTCTTTTATTTTTTACAATAGATTTTTTAAACATTTGAAATAATACTAATTCAGAACTAATTTATAGTCTTATAAATTTCTTTGCTCAAGAACAATAACGTTCAACAAGTGTGTTTTCCTAAATAATCATTCAATCTCTAAAATTAGCATGAAGTTAAACTTGACGATTGCATTAATACGTTAGATAATACGAAAGTATATTCAATATATTTTAAAAGGAGTATGATTGCGTAATGTATTTATGTACACGTCAAATAGATATTAACGCTCGTTTTGGCATACCTAGAATTGCTTTCCTTAGTTTTGCTACTACAATTATTACTTTTTTAATTGCATACGAACTATTATACTTCTTTTCAAATACCAAGTTAACAGATGATCACTTTTTGATATTTTTAATTTTAGTGGTACTTTTGTATCCATTACATAAATCAATCCATTTATTATTTTTCTATCCCTATCGTAAATCATTTAAAAAATATAAATTAGTAAAACGTAAACCTGTGCCATTTTATAATGTGTACGTAAATACACCTGTTAATAAATATTACTTTTGTTTTGATTTAATCACGCCTGCTTTATTTATTACAATTATCTGTGCTTATGTAAGTACTTTAATTCCGCAATATGGTCATTATTTAATGTTTTTAATTGCTTTAAATTTAGGCTATTCAGTTATGGATTTTCTTTATTTAAAAATTATATTATTTTCAAATGAAGGGGCTTATGTTGAAGAACATCAAACAGGTATTAATATTTTAAATAAAGTATCCTCAAATTTGAATAATGAACTTGATTAAGCAAACAGCAATGTTTGCTTTTTTTATTTAATGCATTCTTTTTTACTTAAAAAGCTTACAACTATAGTCGTATATATTAGGTTTCTAATTGGTGAAAACGACTTTATATGTTATATTTACGTTGTTATTCTTACAAAAGGAGTTCCCAAACATGAAAACATTTAAAAAAGTTATAATTCCTGTTACTGCCAGTGCATTACTATTAGGTGCTTGTGGTAATAGTGCTACAGATTCTAAAGAAGATACAATCATTTCATCAAAAGCTGGCGATGTTAAGGTTGAAGATGTAATGAATAAAATGGGCGATGAGCAAGTTGCAAATACATCTTTTTCAATTTTATTAAACAAATTGTTAGCAGATAAGTATAAAGATAAAATAGATACTAAAGATATTGATAAAGAGGTTGAGAAAGAACAGAAGCAATATGGTGGTAAAGATCAATTTGAAAGTATGTTGAAACAACAAAAAATGTCACTTAGTGACTATAAAGAGCAGAAAAAATTACAATCTTATCAAAAAGCACTACTAAATGATAAAGTAGATATCTCTGATAAAGAAATCAAAGAATCTACGAAAAAAGGTTCACATATCTTAATTAAAGTTAAAGAGAATAAAGATGACAAAGAAGGTTTATCAGATAAAGATGCGAAGGCAAAAGCAGAAAAAATCCAAAAACAAGTATCAGAAAATCCTGATAAGTTTGGAGAAATTGCCAAAAAAGAATCCATGGATAAATCTTCAGCTAAAAAAGATGGTAGTTTAGGCTATGTTATCAAAGGACAAATGGAAAAAGATTTTGAAAAAGCACTATTCAAACTTAAAGAAGGTGACGTTTCAAAAGTAGTTAAAACGGATTATGGTTATCATATTATTAAAGCAGATAAAGAAAATGACTTTGATAAAGAAAAAGGTAAGCTAAAATCACAATTAATCCAACAAAAAGTACAAAAGAGTCCTAAATTATTAACTGACGCTTATAAAGAATTATTAGATGAATACAAAGTAGATTATAAAGATCGAGATATCAAAAAAGCTATCGAAGATTCCATTCTAGATCCAGATAAAATCAAACAACAACAACAGCAGCAACAACAACAGCAAGCGATGCAACAAGGTGGAGCTGGTATGACCTCTGGACAATAAAATCATATCTCAAAACTTAAATAAAGCAAATGCTATTATTAATAGCATTTGCTTTATTTTTTTATCAATGAAACGAACTTATATTTCTTTATTAGGGGCATAAGCGATAGTATTTTATTTTTTATATTAATATACAACATATGATAAATACTTGTTCAAACTACTCACACTAAGTCAAATTATCCCATGAATAAAAACTACTGACGCATCCCTACTCTACTACAATATATTACATATAAGTTTTCACGGTCAAAACCGAATGAGTTCACATATAAAAAGGACTAGTCCATGCAAATGATATGCTCCCTTCAAAGTAGACACTTAAAAATGTAAACTTTGAAGGGAGCTTTTTTATGACTCATAGAAAATTATCACCTGAAACTTATCAAAAAGCTTTCAGCTTATATGAAGAAGGATATAGTATGAAAAATGTAATTCAAAAATTAAATTTAAATTGTTCTCCTAGAACATTATTGATTAACTATTATAAATTTAAGAAGCATGGAATAAAGGTGCTTTTACCAATTCAGAGAAATAATACCTACTCAAATGAATTTAAGCTTAAAGTTGTGCACGAATATATAAATGATGGCCTATCTTTAACTGATTTAGTAGTTAAATATAATATCCCCACTACTTCAACTGTAAACAAATGGATTTCAAAGTATTTGTCGGGTAAAATATTAAAAACATATTCTCCAAAACCCGAGGTGTATCAATTGAAATATAAATCATTAACATTTGAAGATCGTGTAGAAATCGTTGATTATTATATGAATCATGGCCAATCGTATAAGACAACAGCAAATCATTTTAACATCAATTATAGCCAAGTATATAACTGGGTAAAAAAGTACAACTTGCATGGATATGATGGGCTTAAAGATGGACGTGGAAAAGGGAAACCCCAGTCTGTATTAACACCTGAAGAGGCATTAAAAGCTGAAATTAAGATACTTAAAGAGAAAAATAAATTTCTTCAAATGGAAAATGACGTTTTAAAAAAGGAAGAAGAAATAGAAAGGAAGTTGATGAAACAGGCATCAGACAAAAAGCATCATACCAAACGGTAAAAGCATTTAAAAACCTTTATCCGATAGCTTGGTTATGTTCAGTATTAAAGATATCACGTTCAAGTTACTATAAATGGTTACATCGCAAACCATCAAATAAAGAAATTGAAAACCAAAAATTGATCAAAGATATCGTTGATATCTACAATAAATACAAAGGCATATATGGATATCGTCGTATATACATATATTTAAGACTTAAACTACATCAAAAAGTAAATCATAAACGTGTCTATAGATTGATGAATCAACTGAATCTAAAATCTACTATCCGCCCTAAAAGAAAACGATATATTAAAACAACACCTGAAATTACAGCACATAATATATTAAATAGAAAATTTGAAGAACAAATCCCAAATAAAAAATGGTTAACTGACGTTACAGAATTCAAACTAAGCAATGGTAAAAAACTTTACTTAAGTGCTATTTATGACTTAGGCAGCAAACAGATTATCAGTCATAAATTAAGTACCTCAAATAACAATAAATTTGTATTAGATACGCTCAAAAAAGCAGTCAAACTTGTGCCGAATACCGAAGGTATACTCTTACATAGCGACAGAGGATATCAATATACAAGCAGATTATTTAAAGTTACGTTAGAGCAACTTGGTATAAAACAAAGTATGTCACGACCAGGATGTTGCATAGATAATGGACCTATGGAAGGTGTATGGGGAACTATTAAAAGTGAATTGTTTAGAGGAAGAAAAAAAGTGATTTTTAAAGACAAGGCTACAGCAATAAAAGCAATTAATTCATATATAGAATTTTTTAATCAAGAAAGAATAACATTAAAAATGGCTACCCTTATATCGTAAATATAAGGTAGCCATAAACATTTTGTTTTTTTCACTGTCTACTTGACAGGGTGCAGTTCACAAAATTGGATTAGTCCTTTTTAAGAATTTATTTTTTAAACGTATATTAGTTTTTTGTTTAATCCAATGATGTTGGATTGTAAAATTGTCTACCCTCAAGTCCAAATATACGTTCAGTAAATTGACCTTTTGGTGTTTTTTTATATGCTTTTTCAAACATATTCATTTTTGCATCAATATTGTCGATGAAAAATAAAATTTCCGCTTCTTTCATATGAGGTAGTTTTGGAGAGCCAAATTCCATTTTACCATGATGCGCTAATATCATATGACGTAGTAATAATACCTCTTCACCTTCTATTTTTAATTCACGAGCAGCATCTGCTACTTCATCACTTGCTATAGAAATATGGCCTAACAAATTGCCTTCAACTGTATATGTTGTTGCAACAGGACCACTCAATTCTTTAACTTTACCAAGATCATGTAAAATGATAGAACTATACAACAAGCTACGGTTTAACAGTGGATATATATCACAAATAGATTTTGCGACACGTAACATAGTTAATACGTGATAACTTAGCCCACTTGAAAAATTATGATGATGTGTACTTGCTGCTGGGAATGTAAAAAATTCCGTTTGATATTTGCGCAATAAATGTCTTGTAATACGTTGTAAATTGGCATTCTCAATTTCTAACATGTAATGAGAGACTTCTTCTCTGATTTCTTCTGGTGTCAGCGGCGCGCCATCTACGAAATCATGTATGTTTAAATCAGCTTCATCTGATGCTAATTTAATTTTATTAATTTTCATCTGTTTACGTCCACGATAATTTATAACATCACCAATGACGTGTACAATTTTCTCTGGTTCTAGCACGCGCATATCTTCCTTAGTAGCAGTCCATAATTTGGCTTCGATGTCTCCACTTTTATCTTGAAGATATATCGTCATATAGTCTTTTCCTTGAGCAGTCACACCTTGAGTCGCTTTATGAATCAAGAAATAGTGATCAACTGAATCTCCAGGATTTAATTTTTCTACATTTCTCATTATTTACCGCCTTCCTCAGGTTTATTCAAAGTAATAATTTGTTTTGAAGGCACACTTGTATCTTTGACACATGTAAAGTATAAAATTTGATAATCATTAGGCATTTGTCTTAGATAATTCATCATCGTTTCTTTTCTATGTTTATCAAAATGTACAAATGCATCATCAATAATTACAGGGAATGGATAGTAAGGTTTTAATGTTTTAATTAAACTTAAACGCAATGCGATATAGAGTATTTCTTTAGTAGACTGGCTTAATTCAATTGGTTCGTACATTTGACCATTCACTTGTTTTACCATTAAATCTTCATTCGCATAAGTAACTTGTACATAATTTCCATTTGTCAAATGTGCAAAGATTTCTGTTGCTTCATTTATCACTTGTGGTAAACGCTTGTCTTTAATTTGTTTAATATGTCCTTCCACTAAAGATTGTAAGTAACTGAGACTTGCCCAATCTTTCGCTTCATCGTTCACTCTGTTTTTCAAAATATGGAACTTATGACGTAAATCCGCTAGTGTTTTATCTGTTTCCATATCAGTGATTTTAGCGTTTAAATCACTGACTTCTGATTGCATTTCTAAATATTGGTCATTATAATGATCTACTTGTCTTTCCAACACTTCGTCTTCCTCAGATAATTGTGCATATGTTTTTTGACTTAACATAGAACTAGCTTCGTAATTATAATTTTGATTTTCCAGATATTTTGTTAAATCATTAAAACGATTTAATTGTTGATGATAAGCTTGGTATTGTGCATGTTGATAATAAAATGATTCTTCATCATTTGCACTTACAAAGTTAAATAATTGTGAAATCACATTACTGTTCTCATTTAAACGATGTTTAAGCTGTGATAATTCACTTTCTATTAAAGCGATTTGTTCTTGATTCCTATTCCATTTATCTAAATTCGTTGTTTCTTCTTTTAACCATTGATTTACATCATGAAATAAAGATAACGTGTTAAAAGCCGTAAATTGATTTTGTGTTACTGCTTTTGCATGTTCATAAAATGTATCTAATGCTTGCTGTAACTCAATTTTTTGATCGTTCAATTCAACCGTATGATTGTCATAATCCTTAATTTTATTCATCGTCGCAATACTATCAATAATGAGTTCGTCTGAAATTTTATCAGATAAATGTAATTCATCTTTAATTTGGTTAATCTCATTTTCTGATTTTGAGTATTGGTGCTGAGCCGCTTCTAAATTAGAAGATAAATAATTTGCTTTTTTATCTAATGCTTCTTTCGTTTTAATAGCATTATGAAATTGTTCGCGAATCCTATTTTGATCATCTAAATCAAAATCCAAATTATAATTAGCTTCTAAATCATTTATTTGATGTTGCAAATCTTCAATTTCATTAGAAATTGTTTCACTATGTCCAATCTCTTTCGATTTAACTAAGAAGATGCCTACGATAAATATAAGAGATAGTATTGCAAATACAATACCAAAGACCAAATTAGCAGAAATAAATGAAAAGATTGTTAACCCAATACCAACAACCGCTAATATAATTAAGGCAAATCGGAAGATATTCTGCTTACGTTCATTTTCTTGTTGTTCTTTATCAAATGCTTCTTTCATTTTTTGATATAAATTATTCTTCTCTTGTAGTTCAAACACACGATTGTTATATTGCTTTTTCTTTTCATAATTTTCATCAGACACAATATCTTTTTCTAATGCATCCATCTCAGTTTGATTTGTTTCTTTATCAATTTTACTTTCTTCAATATTGCGTTCTAATTGTTGAATAAAAGCAGTCTGTTCTTGTTTATTTTTAATTTGATTACTTACGTGACTTTTCATTGCATCTGAACTGTCTACTTCATGGTACACATCTTGCCAGCCAATATTAGACTTTAAGCCGGATTTTTCACGTTCTTTATCTTGAATTTCTTTTTCAACTGATTTTAATTCGTATTCTTTTTGTTTAATTTCATTTTCTTGTTGTTGTATATGGTTAAAAGCATCTATATCAGATTGCTTAGGGACATTGATTTTTTCGTTTTCACTTTTTAAGTGTGCTAAACGCTCTTCTCTTAAACCAATATCTCTTTTTAAATTTTGTGTTTGAATTTTTGCAGATTCATAGCGATCGATACCTTGTTCAGGAAATGTGACAGGTTCGATATTTAATTGTGTTTCTAGTGTTTTCCATTCTTGTGTTTGTTCATGTAAAGCTAATTCTTTTTGTTTACGACCATGCATTTTAGACAGTTGATTTAAATTTTGTTTCAAATTTTCTAAACGTCGATTAGCTTTATCTTTATCATCTACTAAACGTTTATAAGAGGATAGCTTTTCTTCTTCTTCGCGAATTTGACGCTCTAATGACTTCAATTCTTCAAGCTGCTGATTAATCATTGGATTTCTACCATTTTTCTTATATAATATTTCTTTTTTATCATTCAAAATTTCACGCATGCTAGTAAATTCTGTTGATCCTAATGCACCAGCTTGAAGTAAATAGTTTTGTAATTGCGTTTCATCCATGTTTTTATGAATATTTTGTAGACCTAATATATCAAATGAAAATATACCTTGGTATGTACGTTTTGAGATAAAATTAAGTTCTTTTTTTAACCAGCTTTCATCTTTAATGGCGCCATTTGGTAGATAAACTTTAACATCTCCAGTTGCCGCACCTTTGATACGCTCAATTTCTATCAAAGAACCATCATCTTGAATCAATGTAAGTTTTCCACCATATTGATTACCTAAACGTGGTTCTAATCGTGGTTCATTTTCTTTCTTAGTTGGAAAACCGAATAGGATAGAATGTATAAATGCCTGTATCGTAGACTTTCCTGACTCATTTTCTCCATATATTTCTGTGAAATGTTCATCAAATTGAATAGTTCTCTGAATAAATCTACCATAACCATATATATCTAATGATTTAATCTTCATTTTATTCCCCCCTCATATCTGATTTTAATAATAATTCAGCTCGTTTAATTAATTCACGACGATCAAAATCATCATAATTTTCTAGGTATTTGGAAGCTTTTGGATTAAGATATAAATCATTCATAGCTTGCTCATAAACTGAATTATCTTCAATCAAATCTGGCGAAAATTCTTTAACAAGGGTCGTTTTATCATCATCTTTATTCATTATTTTTAAATCTTCTATAAACACAAAATTATGCTCGTTTTCTTCATATTCGCTGATCATTTCATGTACTTGCATTAAATCTTGATCAGAAATAATTTCGTCTGAATTGACATGTACTACTAATTGATAAATTGCTTTACCGTCAGCTCTAACTTGTGATTTAAAGCTTTGTATTGCGTCAAATAAGCCTTGTTTTGAAGTCATGTCTGTATCTATTTCAGCTTTCTCAAATCGAATAAACTGGGTTGGCACAAATTTAGCATTTAGATGTAAATCATCTCCCTCTATTAATAGGCAGCCTTTTTCTCCAGTTTCTTTGAAATGACGACCTTGAATATTACCAGGATAATGAATTTGAGGCATATCACTTAGTTGTTGACGCTCGTGTATATGACCAAGTGCCCAATAATGATAAAGTTTATTGTTTAAATCTTCTAATCTAAATTCTGTATAACGGTCTTTTGTGTTCGTTTTGCTATATGTACCATGTAATATACCTATATGGATGCCTTTTTGGCCTTGGCTTGATGGGTATGCATCAAGCTTATTTTCGTAACTCGCTTCATTTTGATAGCTGAAACCATGTAAATATATTTCTTCGCCATTTTTGGTAATTGTTTGATATGTTTCTACATTTTCAGAAAAAACAGAAACGTTCTCTGGCCATTCAGTACCTATAGATGAAGAAAGCGGATCATGATTACCATGACAAAGATAAACAAATATTTGTTCTTTTGATAGTCGTTCAAATTGCTCTTTTAAGAACACTTCAGCACGGAGTGTTCTATTATGACTATCAAATAAATCACCTGCTATAATCATAAAATCTACTTCTTCATTTAACGCTAAATCCACAATTTTTTTGAAACTTTCATAAGCGCTTTTTTGCATATCTTCAAATATCGATTGACTTAAGTAGCTTCTAGACTTAAATGGACTATCTAAATGTAAATCTGCACAATGAATAAATTTAACCATATACTTATAGTTCTCCTTTATTTAAAGGTTTTTATAAAAAGCATGAAAATTAGGCATTCAATTTGAAATTCAAAAATCTGACTCATACCTATGTACATACTAATACCTTGTATCTCTTTATTTTACCACATCGACTATTGTACAGTCGATAAAACAAAAAGCTGAAACATAATATATATGTCTCAGCTTTAAATTCAATATTAACCATAGTTCATCGAATAAAAAATGAACGATTATCCAGCAATTAAAGAACTCATTTATAAGTATCAATTCTTTTGTATATCACTTCTCAATATATTGAGTTTATCATACATATGCTTGAATAAAAGTTCATATATCTCTTTCAATTATGGTTGTGGCCATGCATTGATTTCGAAAATCAATTTTTACATAGCAACACATTAAATATTTTAAATTTTTATAAAAACTTTAGATTACTTTTAAAATTAAACATTCTGATTAATTAATTAGTCAGCGTAAATTTCATCTAAAGGTTTAACAATGATTTGATTAATTTCTTGGAATACTTGGCTCATATTTTGCTCAGCAGCCATTAATTCTGAAATGTTAGAATCATTTTCGATTTTTTGTGCTTGTTCTTGAGCTTTTTGTAATTCCTCTTCACCAATTTCTTCACCTTGCATTTGTTTTTGTTGGAAGTTTAATTGTGTTTCACGGAATTCATCAAAAAGTGCTTTTGATTCATCATTTTCTTTTACTTTAGCATAAGCTTTTTGAATTGCTTGATATTCATCACTTTCTCTTAAAGCTTGTTCTAATTGATTTGCATGATCGTATAAATTTACTGCCACTGTGCTTCACTCCTTTATTTGTATATGTGTTATAACCACATCGATATTACAATAACATAATTTAATATGTTATACAAAAATTGCAATCACACCTTGTAATAAGCCTATGATGCCGCCTAATAAAAAGCCTAAAAGCATAATTAATTTCAACTCTTTATTTGCAATATCTATGATTAAGCGTTCAATATATGCTAAATCAAATGAATTTATTTGTTCTTCAACCATTTGTCTTAGGTTGATTTTTTTCATAATTGGAGAAATATGTTTAGAACCTTTATCAATAATCAATTCTGTGAGTTGTTTTGAAATTTTTGTTTCTAAGAATTTTATAAATTCTGGCATTACTTCTTTCAATGGTCGATTCGATATACTATCTATGTTTGCATAGTTCATAACTAAATCAGTAACTGTTACCTTGAGTGAGTCAAATTGATCTTCATTGATGATTTCTGCTAGCGTCTTTGATTTAAATGTTGCGTATTCATTTTCAACAATCTGCTTTGCAATTGCTTTAGCTTTAGGATGATTAGTTAATCTAATCAATTCATGTTGTATTCGATCTGCAATGCTTTCTCTAGTCATAAACATCTGTAGCAAACCTACGATTTTACCTTTCTCGTTAAAGAAAGTATCTAACATTGATGCTATATCAGCAGCGCCTTTTTCTGATTTAAGATAGACGCGTGCACGTTCAAACAATAATTCTGGTACTCCATCTACCTTTGCATCAATATTCTCTTCAATATCTGAAGGAATCAGTTGATTTATAGGGGTTTCTTTATGTTCAGCATAATATTGTTCTAATTTATTATTGATAACTGAATACATTTTATCATTAGTAACCTGTACAACATCAACATCGAAACTTTTCGTTAACGATCGAATCGTCATATGATCTGCTTTTAATTTTTGGATCTGTTTTAAGATTAGTGATTCGATTGCTTCTCTTGATTTAGGTGCATTTAATTTTGACTTAATTAACGTTTCAGTCAATAAGTGTTCTTCAATGACTTGTCCAATTTTATCTGCAATTTCTGTTCTTCTTTTTGGTATTAATCCAGGTGTAAAAGGAATTCGTTTATTAAAAATATAATAAGTTTTAAACGGATGAAATAACATTCTTACAGCAATTACATTTGTGACGCCACCTATTATTGCTCCAATAATCATCATCGCTATAATTATTAAAAAAGCGTGCATAATTAATTCTCCTTCAAATAAAATTTGTTATAAACTGAAGGTACAATCATATCAGTCATTTTTACATTGTATAACATATATCAAGAAAATGTGTATACTATTTATTATTTTTCATAAACAAAATTGCTTGGCAGCAATCACTATGAGTACATTCAATTTGAATTAGTAAAAATACAGAAATAAAAAAAGAGCGATTTAGAAATCAATCAACATTTGATTTCCCGTGTTCGCTCTTACACTGATGTATTCTTTTTATCATGGGTCAAAAACTGAATCAACTTACCTATTAAGTTCGGTTCATTTGTTCATGACCGATTTCAATTAAACTATAGTGACTAAACCATTCAATATATAAGCCATAACTTCATTAGTTAATGTTATAAATAATGATTCTTCTATCACAAAATGCATTTATTTATACGTGCATTAATTCTTCTTTTGAAACTCTACCAAAATATGTTTCAGCTTCTCTTAATTTAGAAGTACCAAAAATAGGTTGTGTTTCCTGATTTAGTACACGGTAGATATCACTTACTTTATTGCTTTGTAAAATATAGCCGTTACGAGTATCAACTGTGTTCCAATATATATCACTAGTTGTAGAATGATTTGGATACGCACAATGGTTACGTGAAATTGTTTGTACCATTTCTAATGGGTCGCAACCAAAAGTACTATTTAGAACATCAGAATCTCTAAACAATGCACAAATTGACACACATGTTGTCCAGTTAGGCAATACTCTCTCTTTTTCAATTTGTACTAATGTCTTTTTTGAAAGACCAATCGTTTGTGCCATTGTATCTTGCGTGTACCCCGCCTCAATACGCACCATTTTAAATTTTGTTTGAATTAAATCTGTAAAACTCTGTCTATCCATTACTTTAATCTACCTTTCATAAAAGAATATTTTATCCGGACACAAGAAATTGCAATAATACACGTTTCTTGAAACACAAATTACATCTTAATACAATTTGCGATAAAATAAAAGAGCGAAATGATATTTTCATTGTTTTTTATTATTTGCGAAATTATCTAAATAATCAATCTTATATCCTATAATTAACTTAAACACTTATACCACTTTTATTGTAAGCGCATAACAAGCGTGAAATGTGATTATATTTTTCACTTATTACTCTTTTGATATAAAAACACTATTCATTATTATATCTTAATTTTTCCCTTTTGGCATATACTTTGCCTTAAATAATTGAAAATGATCATTTATTTACTTTTTTCAGAATTTTCATTATAATCAGGGTTACTTTAATAATTGAGGTGTAAAAGATGACAGAGAAATATATATTACTTGCAACTTGTACAGATAAAGTCGGTATTACTTCATTAATCACTAATAAAATTGCTCAATATGATTCTAATATTCTACATTTAGATCATTTTACAGAATATGACCATTCACCAAATGCTACTGGTCAATTATACTTGAGATTAGAATTTGAAAATGTACCATCATTGAAAGAAGATTTAGAAACAACGTTGCAAACACATCAAATAGATTTTAAACTCTTTGATAATCAACAACATACAAAAATAGCACTTTTTGTTTCTAAGGAAGATCATGCTTTCAACGAAATTTTATTACGTGTTAACAGAAATGAATTGCCTGCCGAAATTGTGTGCATCGTTAGTAATCATGAAAACAATAGACAATTCGCAGAAACGCTTCATATCCCTTTTTATTACATACCGAGCAACGAAGATAAAGAAATCGTGGAAAGAAAAATACTAGATGTTTGTTCTGAACATCAAGTTGAACTCATCGTGTTAGCAAAATATATGCAAATCCTATCCGATCATTTTGTCAGTCACTATCCAAACCAAATCATCAATATTCATCACTCATTCCTACCATCATTTATAGGTGCAAATCCTTATAAACAAGCATGGGAACGCGGTGTCAAATTAGTTGGAGCAACAAGTCATTATGTTACTTCTGACTTGGATGAGGGCCCTATTATAGATCAAGACGTTATACGAATTAATCATCGGTACAATGTACAAGATTTACGTAAAATTGGTCGGCATGTTGAATCAAGTGTGTTAGCTCAAGCTGTAGAATATCATGTGCTCCATAAGGTGATTGTGACTGCAAATAGTAAGACAATAGTTTTTAATTAATCTTCATAAAAAAACCTGAGATAGCTTTTTGCGCTGATCACAATTTGTGGGAATAAAATAAAAACACTTCCGTTGAATTCATTTAAAATGAAAAATACGGAGGTGTTTTTTCTATGAAAAGAGTTGCTTACTCATTAGAAATCAAAAATAAAGCTATAGAAATGAAAATTGAAGGTTACTGTACAAGCGAAATTACGGAAACATTAAACATTAGGAACAGTGCACAAGTGAAAACTTGGTAAAAATGGTAAAACTCATAGATTCTACCAACAAGTTGGTAAACAGTATTCATATGGTAAGAATATTGAATAAATAAATAATGAAGAAAAGTTAAGAATAGAAAACAGAGGCAAAAAGCTGAAATTGATGTTTTAAAAAGTACAAGAAATTGGAAGGGAAGTTGAGCCAAAAATATTATACAAGTCGTTGAATCATTGAAATTGAGATATTCAGTTAAACTTGTATTAAAAGTATTTAATATTTCAAAATCAACTTATTATCGTTAGAAAGACAAATGTAATGAAGTTAATTCAACTACAGAAGAGATTAAATTTATTCGTCTAACTTATCACATTATAAATAAAAGCACTTATAAAATAATATAAGTGCCTAAATCAAGTTTAATTAGAATGCTGATTATTATCTTTTTTAAAATTATATATGCATGATGCAATACCTAAGCCAAGTACTAAAATTATAAGAATATACACTAAATAATTATCTGTTTGTATATAAAACTTAAATAAAGCAAAGCTTAGAAATGCAACTATGAAATAAACTGGTATGAATTTCTTAGACCAAAATATAGAATTTTCCATATCAATTCTCCTAATAATTATTTAGAAACAAGATGCAGCAGCTCCAGTAGCAGCTCCAGAAACGCCACCTACAATTCCACCAGCAACCGTACCAATTCCAGGTACCGCTGAACCGACTCCTGCTCCACCTAGTCCGCCAGTGCCTGTTCCACCAGCTGTGCCTAGAGTACATTTTGCCCATCCTTCTTTTTGATTCTTATCTAAAACTTGTATATCATATCCATCTTTTGTTTCTTTGTATTTTAATACTACGTCTTTATCATCTTTATCTTTTGCTTCTGTAGGTAACTCTTCAGTTTTACCATTTTAATCTTTTAAAGTTACTACGCCGTTGTCATCTTGAGTACTTGTAACACCGTCACTTTCTTTAATTTGCAATGTGCTCTCGTTAGGCTGACTTAATTTTACATTATCTTTACTTTCAGACGCTTCTGCATTATTAAAAATGCTCAGTAATGAAATAATTAATGCTCCAATAATTATACTTACTATACTTTTACTTATTCCTGATTCTACTGTAATGATAAATAAAAACCTCTTACTATTTTGTTACAACAATATTACAAAATCATTGCAACTTGGATACAACATTATCAGAAAAATTTGAAAATAAAAGAGTTTTTTAAAAATTCTTTTTATTTTTTATTTATCTAATCATTTATATTTATTATTTTTGATCCATGTAATTAAATGATTATCTTCTTACAAACTCAAAATCTCATATGAATTACTCATTTATTATTAAACACATTTGCTAAACTGCTATGTTTAGCTTTTTCTATTACATCTTAACTAAAGATACACTTTTAAAACTGTGCTATAACAGACCTATAACACACCTTAAGTGTATTACTTTTTAATACAGATTCCAAAAGCTTTCACATTTTAGATTAAAATTATTCAAAAACTTTGTGATTTTTTTAACAAAACAAATGATATAATTATTGTGAAAAAAATAACATACTTTTGGAGGTAATGATATGTTAAAAGAAAATAATATGCAATCCACAGCATGGAATGATTTTAAAAAAGGTCGCTGGCAACATCATGTAGATGTAAGAGAATTTATTCAACTAAATTACACATTGTACGAAGGTGATGATCAATTTTTAGAAAGTCCTACAAAGGCAACAACTAAACTTTGGGAGCAAGTCATGCAATTGTCTAAAGAAGAACGTGATCGCGGTGGTATGTGGGACATGGATACAAAGATCCCTTCTACCATCACTTCTCACGAGGCAGGTTATCTAAATAAAGAATTAGAAAGCATAGTAGGTGTCCAAACCGATAAACCATTCAAACGTTCGATGCAACCTTTTGGTGGTATTCGTATGGCCAAAGCAGCTTGTGAAGCGTATGGTTATGATTTAAATAGTGAAACTGAAAAAATATTTACTGACTATCGTAAAACGCATAACCAAGGAGTATTCGATGCATACTCTAAAGAGATGTTAAATTGCAGAAAGGCTGGAATCATTACTGGACTTCCAGATGCGTACGGCCGTGGACGTATTATTGGAGATTATCGCAGAATCGCTTTATATGGTGTAGACTTCCTAATGCAGAAAAAAATGGAAGATTTCAACAATATGTCTAAAGAAATGTCAGAAGATGTCATCCGATTACGCGAAGAATTGTCTGAACAATACCGAGCATTAAATGAATTAAAAACATTAGGTAATATTTATGGATTTGACTTAAGTCGCCCAGCCTATAACTTTAAAGAAGCAGTACAATGGTTGTACTTAGCATATTTAGCCGCAATTAAAGAACAAAACGGTGCAGCTATGAGCTTAGGTCGTACTTCAACATTTTTAGATATCTATGCTGAAAGAGATTTAAACAATGGATTGATTACAGAACGTGAAGTGCAAGAAATCATAGACCACTTTATTATGAAATTACGTATCGTAAAATTCGCTCGAACACCTGACTATAATGAGTTATTCTCTGGTGACCCTACTTGGGTAACAGAATCTATCGGTGGTGTAGGTATTGATGGACGTGCATTAGTAACTAAAAACTCATTCCGATTCTTACATTCACTAGATAATTTAGGTCCAGCACCCGAACCAAATCTCACAGTATTATGGTCAGTTCGCCTACCTGACAATTTTAAAACATATTGCGCAAAAATGAGTATTAAAACAAGTGCAATTCAATACGAAAATGATGACTTAATGAGAGAATCTTATGGTGATGATTATGGTATTGCATGTTGTGTATCTGCTATGACAATTGGTAAACAAATGCAATTTTTTGGTGCTCGTGCTAATTTAGCAAAAACATTATTATATGCGATTAATGGAGGAGTAGATGAAAAATCAGGACGACAAGTTGGGCCTGCTTATGAAAGTATAAAAACAGAAGTCCTAGAATATGATGAAGTATTTGAAAAATTTGATAAAATGATGGATTGGTTAGCTGGAGTATATATTAATTCACTTAATATTATTCATTATATGCATGATAAATATAGCTATGAACGTATAGAAATGGCATTACACGATACAAATATCATTAGAACAATGGCTACAGGTATAGCTGGTCTTTCTGTTGCTGCAGATTCATTATCTGCAATCAAATATGCAAAAGTAAAACCTATTCGAGATGAAAACGGTATTGTTACAGATTTTGAAATTGAAGGTGATTTCCCTAAATATGGCAATAATGACGCACGTGTCGATGATTTAGCAATTGACCTTGTAGAACGCTTTATGACAAAATTACGTAGTCATAAAACTTATCGTAATTCAGAACATACAATGAGTGTATTAACGATAACATCAAATGTTGTATATGGTAAGAAGACTGGAAATACACCAGATGGACGTAAAGCTGGAGAACCATTTGCACCAGGTGCAAACCCTATGCATGGACGCGACCAAAAAGGCGCACTTTCTTCACTAAGTACCGTAGCAAAAATACCTTATGATTGTTGTAAAGATGGTATTTCTAACACATTTAGCATCGTTCCAAAATCACTTGGCAAGGAAAGTAATGATCAATGTAAAAATCTCACAAGTATGTTGGATGGCTATGCTATGCAACACGGACATCACTTAAACATTAATGTATTTAATAGAGAAACACTATTAGATGCAATGGAACATCCAGAAGCATATCCACAATTAACGATTCGTGTTTCTGGTTATGCCGTTAACTTTATTAAATTAACACGAGAACAACAATTAGATGTTATTTCACGTACTTTCCATGAAAAAATGTAATTTGAATTTAAGGTGGCCTATATATGTTAAAAGGACATTTACATTCTGTTGAAAGTTTGGGTACCGTTGATGGTCCAGGATTACGCTATATTTTATTTACCCAAGGTTGTTTACTAAGATGTTTATACTGTCATAATCCTGATACTTGGAAAATAAATGACTATACACGCGCAGTTACAGTTGATGAAATGGTAAACGAAATAATACCTTTTAAACCATATTTTGATGCATCAAATGGAGGTGTTACAGTAAGTGGTGGTGAGCCTTTACTACAAATTAAATTCTTAACCGCCCTATTTCAATCGTTAAAAAAATACGATATTCATACCTGTATAGATACATCGGCTGGTACAGCGAAAAATACACCCACTTTTGAAAAACAATTAGATGCTTTATTAAAATATACAGACTTAATATTATTAGATATTAAGCATATTGATAATGCTAAACATAAGAAATTAACTGGCCAACCTAATACTCATATATTAAACTTTGCTAAAACACTTTCACGTAAAGGACAGCCTGTTTGGATAAGACATGTACTAGTGCCAGGTCTTACAGATGATAAACAAGATTTAATACGGTTAGGTGAATTTATAAATTCACTCGATAACGTTGAGCGCTTTGAAATACTGCCATATCACCAACTCGGTGTCCATAAATGGCAATCACTAGGTTTACCTTATGCTTTAGAGCATATAACAGCACCTACCGAGGCTGAAGTAAAACAAGATTATCAATATGTAAATTTTAAAGGTTACACCCCTAATTAACTTTATTACGACAGGTTAAATTTATCGTGCTTATTAAAATGTAGTACATCTAAAAAGTAGTGCATTGATATCATTTGAAATATAGATATCATTCACTACTTTTATTTTTGTTACTGAACATGAAATTGAATAATATTTTTCAAAATGATATATTAACAGAAACAAATTTTAAGGGGATGTTTCTTTGAATAATCATACTTCAACAAAACTAATTTCTACCAGTGCTTCTATGAAATTTATTAATGCTCAAATGATTCCAGGCCTTTTGACATTGTATAATGATAAAATTACGTTTAAAGCAAAAGGAGTAATTGAAAATCATGAAATCAAAAGTTTATTCCCATTTGATGAACTTCAAAGTGTTAAATTTGGTCTATCCTTAACCCCTTTTAGAATAACTATTATGGAAGCAGACGGAGAGCCTTGGCTTTTTGACCAGGTTCCAAGAAAAGATGGTAAGAAATTTGTAGAGTTGTATAATGTACTTCTTTCTGAATAAGTAACTCATTAGGTTAATCTTAAACTAAGCTATCATTGTGATGGTTTAGTTTTTTTAGATAGACAAATACTTTTATAAATCAACATCTATTTTACAACACTTCTCATGTGTATCAACTAAAAAAAGAGTAGCCAAAACATATAAATGTTAGAGCCACTCTCAGATTTTAAATTCCTTATATTTATGTCTATTATTTTATTAACTTTCATTTCTAGCAGCTAATTTTTTATCTTCAGCTTTTGAAATGATAAGTGCACAAGCAGCATCACCTGTAATATTGACAGATGTTCGTGTCATATCCAATAACCTATCAATACCTAAAATAATACCAATTGCAGCTGGATCTAATCCAACGGCATTTAAAACCATTGCTAACATAATCAGTCCAACCCCAGGTACGCCAGCTGTACCAATAGATGCTACAACAGCGATGACCACAACAGTAATAATTTGCATAAATGACAGCTCTACACCTGAGATTTGTGCAATAAATATTGTTGCAACACCTTGCATGATTGCCGTTCCATCCATGTTTATCGTAGCAGCGAGAGGTTGTACAAAAGATGCTACTTCAGGTCTAACACCCATATTTTTTGTACATTTAAGTGATACTGGTAAGGTTGCAGTGGAACTCGATGCACTAAAACCAAGTGTAATTGCAGGTAGAAATCCCTTAAAGAACTTTAGTGGACTTGATTTAGCCATAAATTTCACCGCTGAACCATATACAACGAAGAAATGGATAAATAGCGCTAGAAGCACTATAAAGAAATACATACCAAGTTGTTGGATAGCTCCAAATCCTGCCCCTGTAAATGCATGAGCAACAAGACCAAACGTACCAATAGGCGCAAATACACTCATGATCATCGTCACTATATACATTAAAACTTCGTTGGTTTGCTCAAATAACCGGTGTACCGCTTCTGCTTTCGAACCAACCATTATCAAACCAACCCCTATGAAAATGGCAAATGTAATAATTTGCAACATATTTTCTTCACTCATGGCTTGTAATGGATTTTTAGGAAAAAGATTAATCAGTGTTTGATCAAAAGATTGCTTTGCAGCAGAACTTTGTGAATTATCTTCTTTATCTAATGTTTTTTGATAACTTGAAACATCTTCACTTTTTAATAAATCTGATTTCCCTTCCCCCGGTTGTAAAACTAAAGCTAAAGTAATCCCAATAATAATAGCTATTGCAGTAGTGGTTAAAAAGAAGCTAATCGTTTTCAAACCAATACCACCTAGTAATTTAGGATCGCCCACACCTACTACACCTAACACAATTGAAACAAACACAACTGGCACCACTAACATGAAAATTAAATTCAGAAAAATTTGCCCAATAACATTGAAGACATATTTATCAACGTTGACTACAAAACTTGATTGCGCAAACGTGTTAAGTATGGAGCCTATTGCTATACCGAGAATTAACGCTATAACAATTTTCAATGAAAGATTTTTAGTCTTCATAATAACATCCCCTTTATGTTTATTAGATATAGTATATAGTAATATTATACATTTTGAAACAAAAGTATATATCGAATAAAAAAATGCTATGTAAAATAATATTTACATAACATCTAATATATTATATAAGATTATTCTGCATAGCATAAATAGCGGCTTGTGTACGATCGGATACTTGCAATTTAGCAAATATGTGACTGACATGTGTTTTAACAGTTTTTTCTGAGACAAATAAAGTTTCCGCAATTTCTTTATTTGTTTTACCCTTTGCCATTTCTGTCAATACTTCAGATTCACGTTTTGAAAGTTTGTTTGTATAATGCGGTTTACTGCTTACAGATTCCATAACACTTTGGGCTTGTGGATGGATAACTTTTTCACCTGACAATACGTTCTTAATTGTTTTAATTAACTTCTCAGGTTCAACATCTTTCATTTCATAACCATCAGCGCCTTTATCAGTTGCAGAAATTACATGTTCATCATCTACATAACTGGTTAGCACTAATATTTTTACTTCTGGATACTTTTGTTTCATAATTTCAGTGATTTCTATACCATTCATATTGGGCATCACTAAATCTAATAATACAATATCGGGTAAATCATGCGCTTCCAAATAACTTAAAAATGATTTGCCATCTGAAAAACCTTTAACAACCTCTATATCATCAACTGTTGATAATAGAAATTCTAAACCTTGTCTTACGATATGGTGATCATCTACCAAAATGATTCGATTCATCTTGACCTTCCTTTCGAAACTTTAAAGTGGTATTGAAATATAAATTTTTGTACCTTTGTTTGGTTCACCTTCAATTGTCAATTTGCCACTTATCTGTTTAGTCCTTTGTTTCATATTATTCAAACCATGCGAGTGATAAAGATTTGATTTATGCTTATCAAAACCTTTGCCAAAATCAGAGATTGTTACCAATAAATAATTGTCCGCTTGAACTAAATCTAATCGAACTTGAGTGGTTTCACTATGTTTTTTTGTATTATTCATTGCTTCTTGAACAATCCTATAAACATTTTCCTCTATTTGACTTGGAAGTTTAATTAAACCATCTACTTTAACAATTAACTCTAACTGTAATAACTCACTATACTGTTTTAGCGCACTAACTAATCCTTGTTCTAAACCAACGGGTTTTAATTGCCAAATTAAAGCTCTCATTTCATTTACTGCTTGCTGGCTTGTATCTTCAATCACTTGGAATGCTTTACGAGAAACATTTTCTTGTGTCATCCCTAATGCTGCGTGAGCTGTCAATTTAACAGAAAAAAGCATTTGGTTTACTGAATCATGTAAATCTCTAGCTAATCTATTACGTTCACTAATACGCGCAGCTTCTTTTTCTTGATCGGTTAAGAGAATCCTTTTTATTGCAGATCCGATTTGCAATGCAACAGATTCTAATAACTCTAAGTTTTCTGCACTATATCTCCTTGTATAAGGTGTTGCAACATTGAGTAATCCAAATTGTTCTTCACCAGACCTTAACGGAACAGTAGCATGATGTGTAATACCGTCAGTTTCTTCATGATAAGCTCGATTTGCTAAATTAATTCTCGAGCAATTTATGATATTTGAAGCCTTCGTTAACCTTTTATTTTGATATGCTTGAACACACCAACACGTACCCTTTCGCATATATTCACAATGATTATTTTCCAATGCTCCTGGTAAACCATTATATGATACGAGTTCATGTTGCCCCACATCATCAATGAAAAAAATCCAGCCTGTAGTAAATTCACTACCATCAATTAACGATTTTAATGCGCCTTGTAGCATACTATATGTTTCTGTCTCTTCATTTAAAAATTCAGCAATTTCTTTTAATAATGCTAATCTTGTCGGTTTTTCCATTTAACCAGTCCATTCTTTAACAACACTATTTACATACATTATACAAGTTTGTATAGCATTTAAAAATAGATAAATAATTCCTTTTTACTTGAATTAAAACAATGTAAAAAATTATTAAATCAATCTCAAGGTCTAATATTTTTAACAGCGTGTTTATGGTATGATAATAATTGGTTAAAGAGGAGGATATTATGAAATTTCAAATCCCAGAAAATTATAATACATTAACACTAAGAGAAATTTTCCAGCAATTACAATTACCAAAAAAAGATTTACACAATTTAAATATGTCAAAAGAGATTAAAATCAATGATATAAATGCAAAACTCACGTCACAAGTACAAACAGGCGATCAAGTTTACATTCCAACACCAGAAGAAAAAAGTAATTATTTACCAAGTTATCGATATGCTCAAATTTATTATGAAGACAATGATTTAGCAATTGTTATGAAGCCTAAAGGGGTTAAAACACATCCTAATGATTTAAAAGAAAGTAATACATTAATGAATCATGTGATATATACAATCAATAGTGACTATGCAGAACCGATACATCGCTTAGATCAAGAAACTGTAGGCTTATTAATTGTTGCTAAAAATCCTTTAATGAAAAAAATCCTAGACCGTATGTTAGAAGAAAATAAAATTGACCGTATCTATAAAGCAAAGGTACATAGCTTATTACCAATTAAACCACAAACCATTGATGCGCCTATTGGTAAAGATAAATTTCATTCGAACAAACGCCGAGTATCTACAACAGGACAATCTGCCATTACACACATATTATCTTCGAATATGGTCAAAGAAAATGTTTGTGAAGTCGATTTGAAATTGGACACAGGTCGAACACACCAAATTCGTGTGCATTTAGCAGAAATAGGACATCCTGTTATCGGAGATCCATTATACGGTGATTCAACTTTAAGACAACTGCAATTGAACAGTTATAAAATTGAATTTATTCACCCATTAACACAAGAAAAAATATCAGTTAGTTTAGATGATGAAATTTAAAAGAGATAGGTTTAATTTTCAATTCTCTCTATAGCTTTTATCGCACGAACAACATTGTAGTTAAAATGAATCAAAATAAATGCAAAAACGTCAATTTCTATTTCATTTCAATAGAAATTGACGTTTCTTCGTTAATCAAAGATATTGATATACTTTAAGATTTTAAATTTATTTAGGCTCAACCATATCTTCTGGTTTAATCCACTCATTAAACTGTTCTTCAGTTAAATATCCAGATTGGATGGCAGATTCTTTTAATGTTAAACCTTCTCGATGCGCTTTTTTAGCTATGCTAGCAGCTTTTTCATATCCAATATGAGGATTTAATGCTGTTACTAACATTAGTGATTGATTTAAATAATTATCAATGTTTTCTTCAATTGGTTCAATGCCTACTGCACAATTATTGTTAAATGTTTGCATACCATCCGCCAATAAATATATAGACTGTAATGTATTATGCAAAATCACAGGTTTATAGACATTTAATTCAAAATTCCCCTGTGAACTACCTATGCCAACCACAGTGTCATTGCCCATAACTTGAACTGCAACCATCGTTAACATTTCACATTGTGTTGGGTTGACTTTACCAGGCATAATAGATGAACCAGGTTCATTTTCTGGTATAGAAATTTCAGCAAGCCCAGCACGTGGTCCAGACGCTAACCATCTCACATCATTTGCAATTTTCATTAAGTCAGTAGCTAAAGCTTTGAGAGAACCATGTAATTGAACGACTTCATCATGCGCAGTTAATGCATGAAATTTATTTTCAGATGATACAAATGGATACCCTGTATTTTTTGAAATAAATTTAGCAACTTTATCACCAAATTCTGGATGAGCGTTGATACCGGTACCTACTGCAGTACCACCGATTGCTAAATTTAAAATATGGGCTTTTGACTCACTAAGTAATGTTTCACATTTATCTAACATATAACGCCATCCGCTTATTTCTTGGCCTAAACGAATAGGTGTAGCATCCTGTAAATGAGTACGTCCGATTTTTATAATATCATTAAACTTTGCTTCTTTTTCTTTAAAAGTATCACGTAATGATTTTAATGCAGGTTCAAGTTTCACTTCAATTTCATTATATAATGCAACATGCATCGCAGTAGGGAAAGTATCATTTGAACTTTGAGATTTATTCACATCATCATTTGGATGTATTGACTCATCGCTACCTTGTTCTTTGAGATACATATTTGCAACATAACTCACAACTTCGTTGACGTTCATATTACTTTGTGTGCCGCTTCCTGTTTGCCAAACGACTAATGGGAAGTGTTCATCTAATTCTTTGTTTAATATACGATCACATGCATGAACGATAGCATCTTTTTTTGCGTCACTTAGTTTTCCTAATTCATGATTGGCTAATGCTGCCCCTCTTTTTAATTGAGCGAATCCATAAACTACTTCAATTGGCATTTGTTCTTTTCCAACTGGAAAGTTACGTTTACTTCTTTCTGTTTGTGCACCCCAGTATTTATCTGCAGGTACTTCAATTTCACCAAATGTATCATGTTCAATTCTAACTGACATTTAAAAATCTCCCCTTCAATATGTATTTAACTTTAGTATAGCATTAATTAATTTAACTGGGCAATCTCTTAATATAGCGTTTTCATTATATAAAAAATGTCTAGGTAATAACAACGGTTTACAAAGTTTAGATACGTAGTTGCTAGCATTAAAAAACCAGAAACTAATTTTTAGTTCCTGGTTTTTACATCTATTCATTAACCTTTTGTAATTGTTACATCGTTAAATTTCATCTTTGCTGCTTGTATAATACCTATTGCAGTTAAGACTAAAAGAATCGCCCCAATAACCACAGTCACAGGACTAACTGTGATAAGAAGTCCTAAAAATCCAGTTAAACTATTATAAAAACCCCCAAGCGGCTTAAATAACAATACTGTTATAACAATACAGCATATTACACTAATAATGATTCCAGTTTGATTACTTTTTACAAACGTAGAAGCATTTACTTTATCTACCAGTCCATGTGACAAGTTGATTTGTAATTGAATAATTTTAAACAAGATTGGCAGATATATTGCTCCAATGGCCATAGGAAAACCTTTTATAGAAATTAAATTTACAATCACAGCACATATCATGAGGTGTTTCCAATAGTTACTTAACATATTAATGATAACTCCTTAATTCAAATAATGACTTAATAATAACATAATCAAATTTATGTTGGCATTATTTTTTTATTATTCATAAAATCATACGTAAATAACTTGGCAAATTGATTAAATAAATATAAAAAAGAAGCGAGAAGGACATCAAATTTTTAATATTTGACCATCTCTTACTTGCTTCCAATTATTTATAAACGAATTAATGATTTTGTTTGTTAGTAGTACTCATAGCATATCATTTAGACTTTGAAAGATGCTATTTAATCATTTATTAAACAAACCTAACACCTTAATTATCTAAATCAGAACGTACATTTGAATCATGTGATTTATCTAGTTTATCTTCATCATTTTCTTCAGAAATTTGTTCCATTTCTTTTCCCAATTCTACGATATCTTCAAAATCATCAACCATTTCATTTTTTGGTTCTGCTTCATGGTTAGAATACTTTTTATTTGCATTATCATCTGTCATTAGTTACACCTCACATTTTTAATTTTATGCAAAACGTGCAGTGAAATAGTGACGAACATCTTCAGGAAGACCTTCTGCAGCAGCTTCATCCAAAATAACATTTACCATACGGTGTGCTTTCAAATCAGATGGCTCAAATGAAGTTTTACCATTTTCTTCATATAATTTATGCACAACATCTTTTTTCTCAGAACCAGTAATCACTAAAATTACTTCTCTTGCAGAAAAGAGACCATGATTGATACTTACATTAAGTCTGCCATTTGTATCTATTGACAGTATTTGTGTAATCAATTTACCTTTATTTTCTTTAGTTTTAATTTTATCACTTATAAATGATTCTGTATCTTGACCATATGAAACACCATATATTTGACCTTCTGGTACGCCTAACGCTTCAAAATAAGACTTATTGCTGTCATAATCTAATATATTAATTTGACTAAAATCTACTGCATGATCATCTACATTTTTCTTTAATTCATCTAATACTGGTGCATTATCATTAGAAAGATGTATGCCTGCTATAGTAGTTGGATTATTGTTAAACTGTTTTCTTAAAATATCTGCAGCATATTCTGCTACACTTTTTTCGTTTTCTAAAATTTTAAAGTTCATTGCCATAGTTATTACACTCCTCTTAATCTTTTAAGACGCGTTCTAGCATTATTTATAATAATACCCTTGAAGCTATCTTCATAAACTATATAATTTTAATAATCAACTAAATTTTCAAAAACTACTTTTAGCTTTATCTACATTATACAAATGTCAAAGTCGTTTTTCATTGATTAATATATAATTTAATGTAAATTTGGAAAATTTTGTTGCCTTAACGCTTCATAAATAAGTAAAGATGCAGTATTTGATAAATTTAATGATCTTATATTATCATTCATTGGGATTCTTAATGCTGTATCTTTATATTTCTCTTTTACCCAATCAGGTAAACCAGTAGTTTCTCTACCAAAAATAAAATAATGATTTTCCTCTTCATCAGTAAAATCAAAATCAGAATAAGTTTTTTCACCAAACTTAGTTAATAAGTAATATTCACCTTGCGTACTTTCAAAAAACGATTCTATATTTTCATAATAACTAATATTTACAGAATCCCAATAATCTAATCCTGCTCTTTTCAACATCTTGTCATCTGTACTAAATCCTAGTGGTTTTATTAGATGTAAATGTGTATATGTACCAGCACAGGTTCTAGCG
The DNA here is from genome assembly GCF_038006605.1 of Staphylococcus sp. FSL W8-0271. Lineage (NCBI taxonomy): Bacteria > Bacillati > Bacillota > Bacilli > Caryophanales > Staphylococcaceae > Staphylococcus > Staphylococcus sp. FSL W8-0271. Next base: position 1,015,368 of record NZ_JBBOVM010000001.1, on the reverse strand, counting down.
ATACTACCAGTATTTCCGGGTATCTGTGGTTGAAATAATACAATGTGGTTCGTCATGCTTTTTATTCTCTCCTCATATCTAGTCCTTTTAACATCTCATGTTGGACTTCCTCTAATTCACTGTCATAATGTGCTTCAATAAATGGTCTTGCTTGCTCTCCTTGAATCTGTCCAATTGCCCAATAAGCTGTAGCTCTAATCATCGGTCTTGGGTCATTTAATGCGACTTCTTGTAATTCGGGTATCGCAGTTTCCTCTTTAAAATGTGCTAACGCTAGAATTGCGTTTCTTTGAATTGGTTTTTTACCTCTCCAGGCACCTGCTAAATGACCGTAAGTATTTTTAAATTCTTTGTTACTCATTTGTAATAATGGTACTAACCTTGGTTTTAATATTTCTGGTTCTAACACAATATCATCGTGCTGTGTGTTAATGCCACGATTTCTTGGACAAACTTGTTGACATGTATCACAGCCATAAAGTCGATTACCAATTTTATATCGATATTCATCTTGCATGTAACCTTTTGTCTGTGTTAAAAAACTAATACATTTTTGACTATTTAGTTGTCCATCACCAACTAAAGCTCCTGTTGGACATCGATCAACACATATTGTGCAATCTCCACAACTATCAATGATTGGGTCATCAGGAGGAAAAGGCACACTAACTAACATTTCTCCTAAATAAGTCCAAGTACCAAGATCTGGATTTATGACAAACCCATTTCTACCTACATAACCTAATCCTGCGCGTTCAGCAACAGCTCGGTCTGACAGCACACCCGTATCAACCATAGATTTAATTTCCACATCTGGGACTCTAGTCTCTAGATACTCAGCTAATTTATCTAAACGTTTTCTCATGATTGAATGATAATCTTGGCCCCAAGATGCTCTAGCAAACATACCTCTTCTGTCTCCACGTACACTTCTAGGTGCACCTTTTAATTTATTGGGATAACCAACAGCAATAGCAATAATAGATCTTGCAGTAGGTAATGTTAACTTAGGTTCAGTACGCAAACCAATATCTGATTCTTCAAATCCAGAGGCATATCCTTTCTCATGATAATCAACTAATTTTTGTTTTAATTCATCAAATGGATCAGCCGTGGTAAAACCAATACTATCAATACCAATTGAGTGAGCATAGTCTATGACATCTTGTTTCAATTGATCTACATTCATCTTTCACACCTCACCTTAAAAACATACATTCTATAGTTTAACATATTCATTATTAATAAGAGAATTCGATAATCCAATTTTCAATATTTATTAAAAAAACCAAGGTGCTATGAATGAATTACAATAATCCATTTGCAAACACCTTGGTTGATTTTATATTTATAAAACACGTGCCAAAAAGTTTCTAGTTCTATCATGTTGTGGTTTCTCGAAAATATTTTGCGGTGTCCCTGATTCCACAATGACACCATCAGCCATAAACACAACTTTATCACTTACGTCTTTTGCAAAATTCATTTCATGTGTTACAACTGCCATAGTCATACCTTCTTTGGCTAAATCTTTCATTACTTCTAAAACATCACCAACCACTTCTGGATCTAGTGCTGAGGTAGGTTCATCAAACAGAAGTACTTCTGGATTCATGGCTAAAGCTCTAGCAATAGCTACCCTTTGCTTTTGCCCACCCGATAATTGAGCAGGATAAGCATTAGCTTTGTCTTCTAATCCAACTTTTTTCAACAAATCCATTGCTTCCTTTTTCAAATCTTTTTGATTACCCTTTTTTAATAAACTAGGCGCCAATATGATATTGTCTATAACCTTCTTATGTGGAAACAAATTAAAATTTTGAAAAACCATACCCATCTGTTGTCTTAGTGTTTCCAATTTAGTTTTTTCATTTGTTAAACTATGATCTTTAAATATCACTTCACCACTTGAAGGGGTTTCAAGAAGGTTTATACAACGTAAAAGTGTACTTTTACCACTACCTGAAGGACCTATTATAGCAACAACATCACCTTTATCCACCGTTAGATTTATCCCTTTTAAAACTTCATTTTTTCCAAACGATTTATATAAATTTTTAATATTAATCACTAACTTTCAATCTCCCTTCGAAGAAATACATCACTCTTGATAAAGTAAATGTAAGTATAAAGTATAATATTGCAGCTACAATGAGCGGTGTGAATGGATCAAATGATGCTCCTTGTACAACTTGTGCATTAAACATTATTTCACTAACACCTATAACGGATACAATAGATGATTCTTTTATAACAGTAACAAACTCATTACCTAAAGCTGGTAATATGTTTTTTACAGCTTGTGGCAAAATAACTGATTTCATTGTTTGACCATATGTAAGTCCTAAACTTCTTGCAGCTTCAGTTTGTCCTTTATCAACTGCATTAATACCAGCTCTTATTATTTCTGCAATGTAAGCTGAACAGTTTATAACAAGCGCTATCATACCACATATCAATGCTGAGATATCTAGACCTAAAACTGCTGTGGTACCAAAATAAACTAGAAATACTTGTACTAATAATGGAGTGCCTCTTAAAAATTCAATATAAGCTGAAGCAATCCATCTCAATATTTTAACTTTACTTAATTTTAATAATGCAATAAATGCACCAAATACAGCACCTAAAACAACTCCAACTATAGAAATTAAAATCGTGTTTTTAATTCCTTTTAAGAAAAAGCTGCCATACTTCGTAAAGAAATTACCGTCATCTTTTTGCATTGCATCAGCAGCTGACGCTTTATAATCTTCCAGCAAATTTTTATTTTTAACATCTTTGATAGAGGTATTTAATTTATCCATAAGCATTGGAGAATTTTTAGGCAAAGCAATTGCCGTTTCTTTTTTACCTTCATTAAACTTAACATCATTAGCAAAAGTTAAATCTTTATTTTGTTTTAAATACGCTTCTGCAACTGGCCCTTCAATTACCATTCCATTAACTTTTCCGCTTTTTAATGACATTATAACTTCAGGTACACGTGTTAAGGATTGAATTTGTGCATTATCAATTTCAGTTTGTGCAATTTTTTCTTGTTGTGTTTGCTTTTGTACACCAATTTTTTTATTCGCAAAATCTTCTATTGTTTTAAAACGATCTGCCTCAGACTTTTTAATAATCATTTTTTGATCGACCGTCATATAAGGTTTTGAAAAATCTACCTCTTTCAAACGTTCTGGTGTAGGTGTCATTCCAGAAATAATGATATCAATTTTACCAGTTTGTATCGCTCCTAATAAACTATCAAACTGCATATTTACAATTTTTAATTTTAAATGATTATCTTTCGCAATCTTTTTTGCGATATCAATATCAATGCCTGCATACTTTGATTTACCATTAACATTATGTTCAAACTCATAAGGTGCATAATCAGCTGATAAACCAACACGCAATTCACCACGCTCTTTAATTTTGTGCCATTGATCTTTTTCACTAGCATTTACTTCTGGATTTATGTAAATAATTAAAGTACTTATAAGGAATGAAAAAACAGTAATCACTTTCAATATTTGTTTCATCTATTAATCCCCTTTCTATAATATTTATTATTATACATAAATACGCAAAAATATTCAATAAGAGTTTTGTTTCTTTTCTTAATTTTAAAAGTTCATCTTAGTATGATTATATAAAATGGTATATTTGATGTCGTTAATTGACAGCTATATTCTCAATATATTAAAAAACACCTCCATTTAATATGAAGGTGTTTTTTAGCTCATTGTTCTGTTTTCAAATTTTATATCAATTAATATGTATAACGACTGTTATAAACATGCATTATAATATTGAAAGATAGATAGATAAAACGCATAGCTATTTATTATCTATGTAATTGTAAAGCTTTGTTACTGTTTAGGGATTTCAAATTTATAAATATCATCTGTATATTTACGCATCATTTTTTTACAAATTTCATGCACAAAGAATGCTGATACAAACGGTATTATAAAATATCCGAATACTAATAAAATAATATTCATGGTCGGATCTCCATCCATTCGATTAAACGCGTTGATAGGCCCAACCAAACCAGTATAACCAAAACCAGCAGACATTGGTGTACCTTTAATTCCAATAAAATATGCTACTAAACCACCTATCACGCCATTAATGATTAATGGTATTGCAATAATTAAATGTTTAAAATAAACAGGAATCATCATCTTAGCGGCCCCAATTATCAATACTAAATTGACGCCAGCACCGTTAACTCTAATTGAACCAAATAAAAAAGTCACACAAGCTGCTACAATACCCATATTAGCTGCACCACTACCTAAACCAGATAAGCTAATTGCCGTTGCGATAGCAACTACAGATATTGGCGTAACCATTAACAAAGCATATGTAACACATATCAATATAGACATCATCAATGGATTTAATTCTGTAAATGCATTTACTACATGACCAATTCCTTTAGTGACATTTGATACATAACCTAACGTAAACAAACCTATAAATCCACTTATAACAGGAATAATAACAGGTAATAAAATCATTTCCAATGACCCTAATTTATTTTGTAATAACAAATATAAAGAACAAGATATTACTACAACTAAAATAATATTAATAATATCACCAATGCCATTAAGTAAAAATCCATCTGGTGTCATTTTAACCGCACCACTACCGATCATAGCGGAAACTCCTATCATCGTGGCACCAGCACCGTTAAATTTAAATTGATGCGCTGCTAAAACACCAATTATAAATGCCATAAATGATTGAATCAAAACGACTAACTGATAAATAGTTTCTAGTAATTGATTGCCTTCTTTAAAAAACTTTAATAATTCACCTAATAATGCATTAGGTATTAATGCTATGACTACACCTGCTCCTACAGCTTGTAAAATATTACTAAAAAATGTTTTCCCTGTAACCTTGGCTGTGCTAGATTTTACCATTCTTGTATCCTCCAAATATAACATTAGACTTATAATATTATATTTTTGACTAAACTACAATATGAAGTTTAATATTAAAAACCAATATTTAAATATTGAACAGTATTTTATAATATATAATACATCATCTCGTTTCTCACAAACTGACAACAAAAAAACTTTGCCACAAAGCGTTTAAATAACTAAAAACTAGCACTGTAATAAATGTACGACAAATTTTCTATTATTTACAATATCAATAGAACAAGTATGAATTGTTGAGCTGATAATTAGAATAACAAAAAAAGTTAAAATTACTAAACCTTGCAAAACAAAATTTTCACAATATTTTGTAGCAATTCAATGTTCAGAGTATTTAAAGTAAATGTTATATAATGAAATCCATAAAAAAAGAAACCTCTAAAAACGAGGTTTCTGAGAAATACTAATATGCTATTTATACCAGCGGTCGGGATCGAACCGACACTCCAAAAAGGAACGGGATTTTGAGTCCCGCGCGTCTGCCAATTCCGCCACGCTGGCTCAATGTTATAAACAAAAAACTTCCAATCAGGAAGTGATAATGGAGCGGAAGATAGGACTTACACCTATATCTCATTCCGGGAAGGAATGTGTTCTAAGAGTTAAACTACTCCCGCATGATATAAAAACTAAATGGAGCGGAAGATAGGACTTACACCTATATCTCATTCCGGGAAGGAATGTGTTCTAAGAGTTAAACTACTCCCGCATGATATTAAATTAAATGGAGCGGAAGATAGGGCTTGCACCTATATCTCATTCCGGGAAGGAATGTGTTCTAGAAATTGAACTACTCCCGCATAATTCATGGAGGCGGCAACCGGATTTGAACCGGTGATAAAGGTTTTGCAGACCTCTGCCTTACCACTTGGCTATGCCGCCAATAAAACTGGGCTAGCTGGATTCGAACCAGCGCGTGACGGAGTCAAAGTCCGTTGCCTTACCGCTTGGCTATAGCCCATTAATAAATAAGGGCGGTTGATGGGAATCGAACCCACGAGTGTCGGAACCACAATCCGATGCGTTAACCACTTCGCCACAACCGCCATGGCAGGGGCAGTAGGAATCGAACCCACATCGAAGGTTTTGGAGACCTTTATTCTACCTTTGAACTATGCCCCTATTAAATTGAATGGTGGAGGGGGGCAGATTCGAACTGCCGAACCCGAAGGAGCGGATTTACAGTCCGCCGCGTTTAGCCACTTCGCTACCCCTCCATGAAAATGGTGCCGGCCAGAGGACTTGAACCCCCAACCTACTGATTACAAGTCAGTTGCTCTACCAGTTGAGCTAGGCCGGCTTGTATAAAATGGTTCAAGACAGAGTCGAACTGCCGACACATGGAGCTTCAATCCATTGCTCTACCAACTGAGCTATTGAACCATAATATTAAGATAATGGCGGTCTCGACGGGAATCGAACCCGCGATCTCCTGCGTGACAGGCAGGCGTGTTAACCGCTACACTACGAGACCAAATTAAGTAATTGCGGGAGGCGGATTCGAACCACCGACCTTCGGGTTATGAGCCCGACGAGCTACCGAACTGCTCCATCCCGCGATAATGATATTAATGGCGGAGGAAGAGGGATTCGAACCCCCGCGAGCCGTTAAGCTCCTGTCGGTTTTCAAGACCGATCCCTTCAGCCGAACTTGGGTATTCCTCCATAAATATATGATAATTAAAATTATTAAATTGTTATAAAATGGCGGAGGAAGAGGGATTCGAACCCCCGCGGGCCGTTAAGCCCCTGTCGGTTTTCAAGACCGATCCCTTCAGCCGGACTTGGGTATTCCTCCAAAATTATATGGACCTTGCAGGATTCGAACCTGCGACCGAACGGTTATGAGCCGTTAGCTCTGACCAACTGAGCTAAAGGTCCAGAGTATAATTTACAACTAATAATAGTGGCGGTGGAGGGAATCGAACCCACGACCTCACGGGTATGAACCGTACGCTCTAGCCAGCTGAGCTACACCGCCGTTGTAATTTAGTTTGAAACAATAATATATGGTGGAGACTAGCGGGATCGAACCGCTGACCTCCTGCGTGCAAAGCAGGCGCTCTCCCAGCTGAGCTAAGCCCCCATTTTAAAATTATTTTAGCAGATATCGGGAAGACAGGATTCGAACCTACGACCCCTTGGTCCCAAACCAAGTGCTCTACCAAGCTGAGCTACTTCCCGTTTTTCATAGGATGAAGCACTAATTACGCGCCCGATAGGAGTCGAACCCATAACCTCTTGATCCGTAGTCAAGCACTCTATCCAGTTGAGCTACGGGCGCTTAATTCAAAGATGGTGCCGAGGACCGGAATCGAACCGGTACGATGATCTCTCATCGCAGGATTTTAAGTCCTGTGCGTCTGCCAGTTCCGCCACCCCGGCAAAATAATGGAGCAGAAGACGGGATTCGAACCCGCGACCCCGACCTTGGCAAGGTCGTATTCTACCGCTGAACTACTTCTGCAAATGCGGGTGAAGGGAGTCGAACCCCCACGCCGTAAGGCGCTAGATCCTAAGTCTAGTGCGTCTGCCAATTCCGCCACACCCGCGATATATGTTTAATGGTGAGCCATAGAGGATTCGAACCTCTGACCCTCTGATTAAAAGTCAGATGCTCTACCAACTGAGCTAATGGCTCTAAACATGGTGCCGGCCAGAGGACTTGAACCCCCAACCTACTGATTACAAGTCAGTTGCTCTACCAGTTGAGCTAGGCCGGCAAATTAAAATGGTGGAGGATGACGGGTTCGAACCGCCGACCCTCTGCTTGTAAGGCAGATGCTCTCCCAGCTGAGCTAATCCTCCATTTATAATTGCCTGGCAACGTCCTACTCTTGCGGAACGTAAGTCCGACTACCATCGGCGCTAAGGAGCTTAACTTCTGTGTTCGGCATGGGAACAGGTGTGACCTCCTTGCTATAGTCACCAGACAATATCATGTATAACTATTATACATTCAAAACTAGATAGTAAGTAAAATTTAGTTCAACCAACAAAACTTTTAAATTTGATTAAGTCTTCGATCGATTAGTATTCGTCAGCTCCACATATCGCTATGCTTCCACCTCGAACCTATTAACCTCATCATCTTTGAGGGATCTTATAACCGAAGTTGGGAAATCTCATCTTGAGGGGGGCTTCATGCTTAGATGCTTTCAGCACTTATCCCGTCCATACATAGCTACCCAGCGATGCCGTTGGCACGACAACTGGTACACCAGAGGTATGTCCATCCCGGTCCTCTCGTACTAAGGACAGCTCCTCTCAAATTTCCTACGCCCACGACGGATAGGGACCGAACTGTCTCACGACGTTCTGAACCCAGCTCGCGTACCGCTTTAATGGGCGAACAGCCCAACCCTTGGGACCGACTACAGCCCCAGGATGCGATGAGCCGACATCGAGGTGCCAAACCTCCCCGTCGATGTGAACTCTTGGGGGAGATAAGCCTGTTATCCCCGGGGTAGCTTTTATCCGTTGAGCGATGGCCCTTCCATGCGGAACCACCGGATCACTAAGTCCGTCTTTCGACCCTGCTCGACTTGTAAGTCTCGCAGTCAAGCTTCCTTGTGCCTTTACACTCTATGAATGATTTCCAACCATTCTGAGGAAACCTTTGAGCGCCTCCGTTACTCTTTAGGAGGCGACCGCCCCAGTCAAACTGTCCATCTGACACTGTCTCCCACCATGATTAATGGTGCGGGTTAGAAATCCAATACAGCGAGGGTAGTATCCCACCAACGCCTCCACGTAAGCTAGCGCTCACGTATCTAAGGCTCCTACCTATCCTGTACAAGCTGTACCGAATTTCAATATCAGACTACAGTAAAGCTCCACGGGGTCTTTCCGTCCTGTCGCGGGTAACCTGCATCTTCACAGGTACTATGATTTCACCGAGTCTCTCGTTGAGACAGTGCCCAAATCGTTACGCCTTTCGTGCGGGTCGGAACTTACCCGACAAGGAATTTCGCTACCTTAGGACCGTTATAGTTACGGCCGCCGTTTACTGGGGCTTCGATTCGTAGCTTCGCAGAAGCTAACCACTCCTCTTAACCTTCCAGCACCGGGCAGGCGTCAGCCCCTATACATCACCTTACGGTTTAGCAGAGACCTGTGTTTTTGATAAACAGTCGCTTGGGCCTATTCACTGCGGCTCTCCTGGGCGTGAACCCTAAAGAGCACCCCTTCTCCCGAAGTTACGGGGTCATTTTGCCGAGTTCCTTAACGAGAGTTCGCTCGCTCACCTTAGAATTCTCATCTTGACTACCTGTGTCGGTTTGCGGTACGGGCACCATAAATCTAGCTAGAGGCTTTTCTCGGCAGTGTGAAATCAACGACTCGAGGAAACAATTTCCTCTCCCCATCACAGCTTGACCTTAAGAGTGCCGGATTTGCCTAACACTCAGTCTTACTGCTTGGACGTACAATCCAATCGTACGCTTCGCCTATCCTACTGCGTCCCCCCATCGCTTAAAACGATACATGGTGGTACAGGAATATCAACCTGTTATCCATCGCCTACGCCTATCGGCCTCAGCTTAGGACCCGACTAACCCAGAGCGGACGAGCCTTCCTCTGGAAACCTTAGTCAATCGGTGGACGGGATTCTCACCCGTCTTTCGCTACTCACACCGGCATTCTCACTTCTAAGCGCTCCACATGTCCTTACGATCATGCTTCAACGCCCTTAGAACGCTCTCCTACCATTGTCCTACGGACAATCCACAGCTTCGGTAATATGTTTAGCCCCGGTACATTTTCGGCGCAGTGTCACTCGACTAGTGAGCTATTACGCACTCTTTAAATGATGGCTGCTTCTAAGCCAACATACTAGTTGTCTGGGCAACGCCACATCCTTTTCCACTTAACATATATTTTGGGACCTTAGCTGGTGGTCTGGGCTGTTTCCCTTTCGAACACGGACCTTATCACCCGCGTTCTGACTCCCAAGTTAAATTGATTGGCATTCGGAGTTTGTCTGAATTCGGTAACCCGAGAAGGGCCCCTCGTCCAAACAGTGCTCTACCTCCAATAATCATCACTTGAGGCTAGCCCTAAAGCTATTTCGGAGAGAACCAGCTATCTCCAGGTTCGATTGGAATTTCTCCGCTACCCTCAACTCATCCGCTCACTTTTCAACGTAAGTCGGTTCGGTCCTCCATTCAGTGTTACCTGAACTTCAACCTGGTCAAGGGTAGATCACCTGGTTTCGGGTCTACGACCAAATACTCAACGCCCTATTCAGACTCGCTTTCGCTACGGCTCCACATTCACTGCTTAACCTTGCATCAAATCGTAACTCGCCGGTTCATTCTACAAAAGGCACGCCATCACCCATTAACGGGCTCTGACTACTTGTAAGCACACGGTTTCAAGTTCTCTTTCACTCCCCTTCCGGGGTACTTTTCACCTTTCCCTCACGGTACTGGTTCACTATCGGTCACTAGAGAGTATTTAGCCTTGGGAGATGGTCCTCCCGGATTCCGACGGAATTTCTCGTGTTCCGTCGTACTCAGGATCCACTCAAGAGAGAACAGATTTTCGACTACAGGATTATTACCTTCTTTGATGCATCTTTCCAGATGCTTCGTCTAATCTATTCCTTTGTAACTCCGTATAGAGTGTCCTACAACCCCAACAAGCAAGCTCGTTGGTTTGGGCTATTCCCGTTTCGCTCGCCGCTACTCAGGGAATCGATTTTTCTTTCTCTTCCTGCGGGTACTAAGATGTTTCAGTTCTCCGCGTCTACCTTCGATACGCTATGTATTTACGTATCGATAATACGACATAACTCGTATTGGGTTTCCCCATTCGGAAATCTTTGGATCACAGCTTACTTACAGCTCCCCAAAGCATATCGTCGTTAGTAACGTCCTTCATCGGCTTCTAGTGCCAAGGCATCCACCGTGCGCCCTTAATAACTTAATCTATTTGCTTTCAACTCGACAACCGTCGGTTGAAAACCCAAAATGTTATTAATCTGTGAGTGTTCTTTCGAACACTAGCGATTATTTCTTTTTGAATTCAAGCTTATTTAAAACTCTTATTCACTCGGTTTTGCTTGGTAAAATCATAAATTTTACTTACTTATCTAGTTTTCAATGTACAATTATAATTTCTATGGTGGAGACTAGCGGGATCGAACCGCTGACCTCCTGCGTGCAAAGCAGGCGCTCTCCCAGCTGAGCTAAGCCCCCAAAATCGATATTAAACTCTAATGGTGGGCCTAAGTGGACTCGAACCACCGACCTCACGCTTATCAGGCGTGCGCTCTAACCAGCTGAGCTATAGGCCCCTTCGATTAAGAATACTCAAATGAGCATTCAAAACTGAATACAATATGTCAATGTTATTCCTTTTCATCTTCTAAAGAAGATGTTCCGAATATATCCTTAGAAAGGAGGTGATCCAGCCGCACCTTCCGATACGGCTACCTTGTTACGACTTCACCCCAATCATTTGTCCCACCTTCGACGGCTAGCTCCATAAATGGTTACTCCACCGGCTTCGGGTGTTACAAACTCTCGTGGTGTGACGGGCGGTGTGTACAAGACCCGGGAACGTATTCACCGTAGCATGCTGATCTACGATTACTAGCGATTCCAGCTTCATGTAGTCGAGTTGCAGACTACAATCCGAACTGAGAACAACTTTATGGGATTTGCATGACCTCGCGGTTTAGCTGCCCTTTGTATTGTCCATTGTAGCACGTGTGTAGCCCAAATCATAAGGGGCATGATGATTTGACGTCATCCCCACCTTCCTCCGGTTTGTCACCGGCAGTCAACTTAGAGTGCCCAACTAAATGCTGGCAACTAAGTTTAAGGGTTGCGCTCGTTGCGGGACTTAACCCAACATCTCACGACACGAGCTGACGACAACCATGCACCACCTGTCACTTTGTCCCCCGAAGGGGAAGGCTCTATCTCTAGAGTTGTCAAAGGATGTCAAGATTTGGTAAGGTTCTTCGCGTTGCTTCGAATTAAACCACATGCTCCACCGCTTGTGCGGGTCCCCGTCAATTCCTTTGAGTTTCAACCTTGCGGTCGTACTCCCCAGGCGGAGTGCTTAATGCGTTAGCTGCAGCACTAAGGGGCGGAAACCCCCTAACACTTAGCACTCATCGTTTACGGCGTGGACTACCAGGGTATCTAATCCTGTTTGATCCCCACGCTTTCGCACATCAGCGTCAGTTACAGACCAGAAAGTCGCCTTCGCCACTGGTGTTCCTCCATATCTCTGCGCATTTCACCGCTACACATGGAATTCCACTTTCCTCTTCTGCACTCAAGTTTCCCAGTTTCCAATGACCCTCCACGGTTGAGCCGTGGGCTTTCACATCAGACTTAAGAAACCGCCTACGCGCGCTTTACGCCCAATAATTCCGGATAACGCTTGCCACCTACGTATTACCGCGGCTGCTGGCACGTAGTTAGCCGTGGCTTTCTGATTAGGTACCGTCAAGACGTGCATAGTTACTTACACATTTGTTCTTCCCTAATAACAGAGTTTTACGATCCGAAGACCTTCATCACTCACGCGGCGTTGCTCCGTCAGGCTTTCGCCCATTGCGGAAGATTCCCTACTGCTGCCTCCCGTAGGAGTCTGGACCGTGTCTCAGTTCCAGTGTGGCCGATCACCCTCTCAGGTCGGCTACGTATCGTTGCCTTGGTAAGCCGTTACCTTACCAACTAGCTAATACGGCGCGGGTCCATCTATAAGTGATAGCAAAACCATCTTTCACTTTAGAACCATGCGGTTCTAAATGTTATCCGGCATTAGCCCCGGTTTCCCGGAGTTATTCCAGTCTTATAGGTAGGTTACCCACGTGTTACTCACCCGTCCGCCGCTAACGTCAAAGGAGCAAGCTCCTTATCTGTTCGCTCGACTTGCATGTATTAGGCACGCCGCCAGCGTTCATCCTGAGCCAGGATCAAACTCTCCATAAAAATATGATGTTTGATTAGCTCATAAAATACTAATTTGTGTTATCAATAACACATTGTTTTGATTCAACATTTAATGTTGAAATCGGAATTAACGTTGACATATTGCAATTCAGTTTTCAATGTTCATTGATGTGTTACAAGAATTAATTGTAACATTAAGTTTTTGTTAAGTCAATAATAAATTTTCTTTATTATTATTAAGTTTGTTTCGTTTGTTAACTCAACATTTAATATTGTATAACCATTCAATAATTTTAACAAGTGTCAAATTTACACTTTATAATATTTTTGTTTGGTTTTTTTAAGTCATCTCGTTTTGACGACTTTTATATAATATCAAGATAAATCTCACACGTCAATTCAATTCCAATAACTTTTTAGTTAAATTTTACCTTTGTAATAACTAATTATTTTTTATATGTATTAATATTATGAAATCCTATAATTATGTTTGTATTTTATGTCTATTCCTTCAATAACACTGTCTATAATTATCTTCTTATGCATTTTTACTTTTATTAATCTATATTTATCTCTTAGTAATTCAAAGTGCCGCATTTATAATCATTTTATAAAATGCGGCACTTTGAATCTTAATAACTTTTATAATTATTCAATTGTATTACTGCTGTAATTTCTCTTTATCTTTACATTCTTTACATAGACCATAAATTTCCATACGATGATGCGTTACATCAAAATTTGTTACGTGTTGAGCTAATTGTTCAACTTCATCTAGTTGTGGATAATGAAAATCTACAATCTTTCCACAATTTTCACATATAACATGGTAATGATTATGTGTATTAAAATCGAAGCGACTTGAAGCATCTCCATAAGGCAATTCTTTAACGATGCCAATTCCTTTAAATACACGTAAATTATTATATATCGTTGCAACACTTATATTTGGAAAATCGGGTGAAAGTGCTTGATAAATCTCATCAGCAGTGGGATGTGTTTCAGAGACAATTAAAAACTTCAATATCGCCTGTCTTTGTGGTGTTATTCTTATACCGTTATCTCTTAAAGACGCAATAGAATCTTCTAATTGATGTTCAACTGTTTCCATCTCTGCACTCATGTCCCTCACCATCTTTCTATTTAATAATTATTATTACTTAATATTAATATAACTGTTGCATCATTGAATTGTCAATAAACAAAGACCATTTCAATCAATATCCTGTTTTGGGATCTACTTCATTCTCAATTAAAGTATCCTTATTGAGAAAATGGTTAAGATTGCGTTTAAATATCTCAGTTACTTCTTGTTTATTTTCTACACCATTACCTGTGATATGTGCTGTAATTGTAATGTTACTTATGTCATATAATTGATTGCTTGGTTTAAGTGGCTCATTTTCAAACACATCTAAATATGACTGTCGTATGACGTTTTCTCTCATAACATTTGCTATTACATTTTCCTCAACAATTGTTCCTCTTCCTACATTAATAAATAAAGCAGAGTCTTTCATCTTTTCAAAATGATCTTTTTGAAGTAAATGTATCGTTTGTTGCGTTTCAGGTAACGTATTTACAACAATATCTGCTTCTTCCAATGCTTTTGATAAATGATTAATAGTATACGTTTTTGAGAAGCCTTCTACTGGGTGACCAGTTGTATTAACACCATGTACAATCATGTCCATCGCGTTCGCAATAGTTGCCGTTTTTTGAGCTATGCTCCCTGTTCCTAAAAATAAAAGCTTTTCACCGCTCACTCTTTTACCAGTTAACTTTGAGTCATAATTTTTATTTGTTTGATTAATAAATGAAACCTTCATTTTCTTATAGTCATCTAATATAAAAGCCATAATAAATTCAGACATTTGTTTTGCATGAACGCCACGACCATTCGTCAACAATATATTGTGGTTATTAATATATTCCAAAGGAAGATTATTGACACCAGTAGCATACCAAGCCAGCCATTTTAAATTCGGACATTCCTTCAAAAAGTCTTCATCTAATTGACCATCATACCCAAACAGTATATCTAAATCTTTTTTATCATGATCATTAATTTCAGAAACACCATGTGTAAATATAAAATTGACGTTTGGAAAAGCTTCAACTAAATCATTTTCCAACTTTCCCATTTTTTTCAAACTAACTGCTTTCATATTTAATCACTCCAGTATTGCTTTTAATTCGTCCATTTGTGATTTTACTTTCACTTTTTCTATGACATCGATTATAATGCCATCTTCATCTATAATGAACGTAGTTCTTACGATTCCCATAGTTTCTTTTCCAAAATTTTTCTTTAATTGGTATACGCCCACTTCTGTGGATAATTGATAATCTTCATCGGCCAATAAGTCAAAATTTAAATTATGCTTATTACTAAAGTTTTGATGTTTTTTCTTTGTATCTCCACTAATTCCATAAACTTTTGTTTTAAGTTCATTAAAATATGATAAATTGTCTCTAAAATCACAGGCTTCTGTTGTGCATGTTGGCGTGTTATCTCTTGGATAAAAATAAAGCACTGCTTTATATCCTTTTAATGTGTCATTAGAAATAATATCGCCATTTTGGTTTTCAAGTTTAAATTCTGGAAATTGATCTCCTTTTTTCAACAAATAACTCACCCTATTTCTTTTTACTAATAATTATATGATACGATAATAAACGAAAATATTAAATAAAAGAGGTTGATATTAATGAAATTTACAGAAAGTGAAAGACTTCAAGATTACTCAAATGAATATATATTGGGAGGCGTCAACTCACCCTCTCGTTCGTATAAAGCTGTAGGTGGTGGCGCTCCAGTAATGATGAAATCAGGTCAAGGTCCTTATTTATTTGATGTAGATGGAAATAAATATATCGATTATTTACAAGCTTATGGTCCAATAATTACTGGTCATGCTCATCCTCATATAACTAAAGCGATTCAAGAACAAGCTGCACTTGGCGTATTATATGGAACGCCAACAGAACTTGAAATAAATTTCGCTAAGAAATTACGTAGCGCTATCCCTTCTTTAGAAAAAATTCGCTTCGTTAATTCTGGAACAGAAGCTGTAATGACAACCATACGAGTGGCACGTGCGTATACTAAAAGAAATAAGATAATTAAATTTTCTGGCCAATATCACGGTCACTCAGATTTAGTATTAGTTGCAGCTGGGAGTGGTCCATCTCAATTAGGATCACCTGACTCAGCCGGAGTTCCTCAAAGTGTAGCTCAAGAAGTCATCACGGTACCTTACAATGATATAGAGTCTTATAAAGAAGCAATTGATTATTGGGGAGATGATATTGCAGCAGTATTAGTCGAACCTATCGTTGGTAATTTTGGTATGGTCAAACCTAAACCTGGGTTTTTAGAACAAGTAAATGAAATTACACATAATAATGGAAGTTTAGTAATTTATGATGAGGTTATTACTGCATTTCGTTTCCATTTTGGCGGAGCTCAAGATTTATATCAAGTTTATCCAGATTTAACAGCTTTCGGTAAAATAGTAGGTGGCGGTCTACCTATTGGTGGTTATGGTGGCAAACAAGACATTATGGAACAAGTTGCTCCTCTAGGCCCTGCATATCAAGCTGGAACGATGGCTGGTAATCCATTATCTATGAAAGCAGGCATCGCATTATTAGAAGTATTAGAACAAGATGGTATCTACGAACATTTAGATAGCCTAGGTCAACAATTAGAAGATGGTTTGAATAAATTAATTCAAAAACATAATATAACTGCTACAGTCAATAGAGTTTATGGTGCATTAACACTTTATTTTACAAATGAAATTGTCACACATTATGATCAAGTTGAAAATTCAGATGGTGATGCTTTCGCACAATTCTTTAAACTCATGTTACATCAAGGCATTAATCTTGCTCCTTCAAAATTTGAAGCTTGGTTTTTAACAACTGAACATACTAAAGATGATATTGATAAAACATTAGATGCTGTAGATTACGCTTTTAGTCAAATGAAATAAACTTGAATTTTATAGGGAATCGTTGTATAACAAGTATAAACATAATTTTATTAAATATACGAAGGAGCGGTACATTTGAAATTAGGAGCACGCATTCTGAAGACAGGTATAGCTATTATACTTGCTTTGTTTATCGCTTCTCTGTTCCCTGATGAAGCAGGATTAAAAGCAATCGCTGCTGTCAGTGCGGTAATCGCGATGCAACCAAGTGTTTTTCGTTCCATTAAAACAATTTCTGAAAGAGCAATTGGTAACCTGATCGGTGCAATACTCGCAGTAGTTATGGTTACTGTTTTTGGTAATAATCCAGTAATCATGGGGGTTACTGTTATATTATTAATTGCTATTTTATTCCGTTTTAAATTGGAACATGTAGCTACACTTGCAAGTATAACTGCATTAATTATTATGGGAACACATACTGGTAACTTTTATATTTCTGCATTTTACAGATTTGTCCTTGTTATGGTAGGTGTAATTAGTTCTTCTGCAGTTAATCTTTTATTCTTACCCCCTAAATTCGAGTCTAAAATTTATTATAATTCATTAAACATTTGTTCAGATATCTTTGTATGGTTCAAACTTGTGTTAAATGATACATCTGAATATCATCATATAAAAGAAGATAGAGGGCTAATCAGCAAACGAATTTCGAAATTAGAGCAAATATTTGAATACTATGAGGAAGAACGACCTTGGACGAAAAAACAAATTTATGCACAAAATAGAAAAAAAATTCTATTTAAACAAGTCGTGCGTAGTACACGGCAAGCATACGATGTTTTAAAACGAATGAATCGTTATCAAAACGATCTTCATAATTTAAATAATGAGTTGTTACTTCAAATAAAATTAGAAATAGATTTGCTCATTGCTTATCACGAACAAATTTTCATCAGCATTTCAAAAAAAGCACGATATGATATAAGTCATTTTGATAGTCAGATTGAAAATCCACAAAAAAAGGATTTAATGGATGCTTTCCAACGAGAAATCATTAAAGATCCATACCAAACAACATATTCATTTACAAATATAATGCAGATTATTTCAGCTATTGAAGAATATCGTTATACTATAGAACATTTGGATCGCTTAGTTATCAGTTTCTTCTCATATCACTCTAATGATAATGAAATTGAAATTGAAGAAGAAGATTTTGATTTATAAATCCTCAAAATTTGAACTAAAAAGACCAGAGACAATATAAAATGTCTCTGGTCTTTTATCTCTTTTATTCAATTTAAAATTATGCTTACACTTTCACTGCGCTTAAACAATCAAAATTTAGCAAATCACTTTTATAGATTTTGAATACTATATAGATGTTCATAAGCACCTTTTTTCGCTAGTAATTCTTGATGTGTTCCACTTTCTACTACCTCACCATTTTCTATAACAACAATTTTATCTGCATGAGTAATTGTAGATAGTCTATGTGCCACAATTAATGTTGTACGATCTTTACTTAAAATATTTAATGCATCTTGAATTATAGATTCACTTTCTAAATCTAATGCACTTGTTGCTTCATCTAGTATAATTATCGGTGGATTATTTAAGAAGATTCGCGCAATAGATATGCGTTGCTTCTGACCTCCAGAAAGTTTGACGCCTCTTTCACCCACTTCTGTATCATATCCATCTGTTAATTCCATAATGAAATCATGTGCGTTCGCCATTTTTGCAGCTGCAATGACTTCTTCGTCTGTTGCATCAGGTCTACCTAATAAAATATTTTCTTTAATTGTATCTGAGAATAGTACGTTATCTTGTTGGACTAATCCGATTTGATGTCTGAGACTGCCTGTTAAGTAGGATTTTATATTGGTACCATCAATTTTGATTTCGCCATCTGTAACATCATAAAATCTCGGTATAAGATTGATAAGTGTCGATTTTCCTCCACCACTCATACCGACAAATGCTACCGTTTCTCCTTGTTCGATATCCAAATTAATATGGTTTAATATCGTAGATTCATCTGCATTATATTTAAAACTCACATTATTTATTTCAATACGTCCTTCTTTAATTTCTAATGGTAAGGCACCTTTTTTATTTTTAATATCATAACCTTCATCCATTAGCTGGAAGACACGGTCCATTGATGCAAAACTTTGCGTTAACGTAGTAAATGAAGAAACCAATCTACGTAATGGACCAAATAATTGTTCAAGATAACCCACAAATGCAGCGAGTGTACCTACTGTAATGGAACCGTTGATAGCTAATACTGCACCAGAACCAATTACAATTAAAGGTCCTAAATCAGTCACTGTATTAATTGCAGAAAATGAATAAGCATTCCATCTTGTATGTGTAAATGCACGTTGTAAGAAATTACTATTATGTTTATCAAAGTTAACTGCTTCGTTATCTTCTATTGCAAAACTTTTGATGACTGACATGCCCTGTACACGTTCATGTAAAAAACCTTGGACTTCAGCCAAAGCTTGTGATCTTTTTCGTGTTAAATTTCTTAAACGTCCAAAGAAGAAATAGACAGTCAGAATATACACTGGAAATACAATAATTGCAGCCAGTGTTAATTTTACATCTAATACAAACATAATTGATAAGGCAATAATGATTGTTATGCAATCAAGCCAAATATTCATAAGTCCTGTTAAAATGAAATCTTTTGTCTGTTCAACATCATTAATTACTCTTGAAATAACTTGCCCAGCTTGGTTATTAGCATAAAATCTTGCACTTAGTGCTTGTAAATGATTATATAGACGCTTACGAATATCATATAATATTTTATTACTTGTCCACTGAGCTAAATATTGTCTTAAAAATTCTATAGGTGGTCTTACGATTACAAAAATAAATAAGGCTATTCCTAGCGCAATTCCTAATCTAGTAAATTTTTCTTCTACCGAAATTGCACCATTATTGATAATGTCATCAATAACGTATTTAATTAATAACGGAATAAGCATTGGAATACCAAATTTTAAGATACCTACAAGAATTGTGGCAATGATTCGCCATTTATATGGTTTTACGAATTGTATATATCTGCGAATCATACAAACTATACCTCCTTGCTTATTTCAGCAAATGAAACAGCCTTCGCTGAAATTCAACGAGGCTGTTAAACAATTATCTACAATCAGATGATTTAGTTAAGCATTTGCTATGATTTTTTTATTCTATACAATTAACTTGTATCATATATACCTACATAACTATATCGAATATAACTATCAAATACATTAAATATGCTTAATAATCTCTAATCTTTTTGAATCTTTCACGCCAAACTTTAATAAAGTCTGGTGCAAATGGCCCTTTTTTCTGCTCAATCCATTGTTGAAGAATATCTACATTTCTTCGTAAAATCACATCAATATCAGATGAATAATTCATTTGGCGCATATGTTGCTCATATTCGTCCTCATCTAATAAATGATATTTACCATTGGGATAAACTTTAATATCTAAATCGTAATCTATATATTTTAGAGCTTCCTCATCACATACAAATGGTGAAGATAAATTACAATAATAATAAACACCATCTTCTCTAAACATACAAATAACATTAAACCAATATTCGGAATGGAAGTATACAATTGCAGGTTCTCTTGTAATCCATGTGCGATTATCACTTTCTGTTACCAATGTATGGTCATTACCACCAATGACAACATGATCCGTACCTTTTAAAATAGTTGTTTCAGACCAAACACGGTGTATGTTTCCATCGTGTTTATAACTTTGAATTTTTATCGTCTGACCCTCTTTAGGTATGGACTCTTTAACCATGCTCCACACCACCTTTTCTGATTTCACATATTGAATTATAACATAATTAGCGATGACAGAACGACCTTAAATATTTGTTAGCAAAAAATTATATATTTTTGACATACTTACTGGGAAATTATATTCATCTTTATCATTAACGCGCATCCACACCATGTTGTCAGTTAATGTAATTTCTTGTTGTCTAACGTAACTTTGAGATAAATATACATCAATATCCCAAGTTAAATGTGTGAATTGATGTTTTAATGAATAAACAGGTTTACTTTGAAATTCAATTTCTGTAGATAACTCCGTATTAATATTTTCATTACTTTCCGCTTCATACATAGGAAATTCCCACATATTATTCAAAAGTTTTTGGGTTCTTTTTTCAATTAATAAATCGCCTTTTTCGTTACACACGATATATACATTTTGTTTGATATGTTTTTTCTTCACTTTCGTAGTTTTTACAGGTAACTCATCTACTGTTCCTTGTTTAAAAGCTTCACAATGTTCTTGGACAGGACAAAACATACATAACGCGTTTTTAGGTGTACAAATTAATGCACCTAGTTCCATCATAGCTTGATTGAAAGTACCTGAATCCTCTTGGACATAAACTTCCAATTCCTTTTCAAATGCTTTTCTTGTGGTTTGTAATTTGGTATCACGATGATCATTGTTTAATCTTGACCAAACTCTAAAAACGTTACCATCTACTGTTGCTAATGGAAGATTGAAAGCAATACTCATGACTGCTGCTTGTGTATATGGACCCACACCTTTAAGTTCTTTAAAGCGCTCAGGGTCATCGGGAACTTCACCATTATAATTAATTGCTACATCTTTTATCGCAGTATGGAAGTTACGTGCACGGCTATAATAACCAAGCCCTTCCCAATATTTAAGCACTTCATCTTCATGTGCATTACTTAAATCAGTAATTGTTGGAAACCTATTTACAAATTTATGATAATAATCAATAACCGTCTTCACTTGGGTTTGTTGTAACATTACTTCACTCAACCAAATATAGTATGGATTTTTAGTTTCTCTCCAAGGCATTTGTCTTTGATTTTTCTCAAACCATTTTACGAGATTATTTTTAAATTGCGATTCATTATACATGTTATACATCTCTTTCTCTATGTGATTCTAAAACTTTTTTTCTTCATTTTAGTATGTTAATTTTATTATTTAGTATATTAGATTATAATAGAAATAATATTGAAATGAAATGAGAGGATACTTATGGATACAGGTACGCATATTGTCATGGGTATTGGATTAACCGCTTTGGCAACACAAGATCCTGCAATGACTGGCTCATTTGCAGCAACAGCAACGACTCTAATCATTGGTTCACTGATACCAGATGGTGATACAGTTTTAAAACTTAAAGATAATGCTACTTATATATCAAATCATAGAGGTATAACACATTCAATACCTTTTACGATTTTGTGGCCATTACTTATAACTTTATTTATTTTTACATTTTTCAAAAATATTGATGCTAGCCATATATGGTTATGGGCTCAGCTTGCAGTTTTTCTTCATGTCTTTGTAGATATATTTAATTCTTATGGAACTCAGGCGCTCAGACCCATCACAAATAAATGGATTCAACTAAGTGTAATCAATACTTTTGATCCAATCATATTCACTCTGTGGTGTGTTGGCATTATACTTTGGGTATTAGGCTTACATCCTTACATTTCATTCTTCCCTATTTTTGCTATTCTTGTTGTTTATTATATTATTCGTTTTAGAATGCAAGCCATCATTAAACAACAAGCACTTAAACAGATAAAGCAAGAACATAATCCTGTTAAAGTTTTTGTTGCACCTACCATGCGATTTATGGAATGGCGCGTAGCTATTCAAACAGAAAAGTACGATTATGTTGGACGAAGTTATGGTAGAAACATCGTTTTTAGTGATAAATCAGAACGTCATTCTTTCCCTAGTAATGATTTAATGCAGTTTGTTGAAGATGATAAAAATATCAAAACTTTCCTTAACTTCTCATCTATTTATCGTTGGGAAGCTAGAAAATTAGATGATGATACGACAGAAATTAGATTGATTGATTTACGCTATCTCAAAAACGGACACTATTCATTTGTAGCAATCGCACATTTAGATGAGTTTATGAATATTGATCATTCTTATATTGGTTGGGTGTTTAGCGAAGATAAACTACAAAGAAAATTATTTGCTAAGTGATATTTTATTGATATTAACAAAGGCTGAGACACAATCATGTGTCTCAGCCTTTAATATGATATTGAAGATACATAATTAAAATATAAAATCATTATTTATGATTTGTGTTTGTATCTTGAGCAGTTACGTTTTCATTATGGTTTATCTTGTTTTTTAATTTAGTATCAGTCGATTTTTCTACTGTGTCATTTCCAAATCTAAATTTTTGATACGCAGTCATTCTATACATCGCAAATATAACTGCACATAATGTAGCCATTACAAATATAAAATAAAAATGGTACGGTATATTATTTAAACTTAATGCACCTAAAACAACGGACTGTGAAATTCCCTCTATAAGATAAAACAACGGATTTAACATTAAAATATGTGAAAATACAGTTGAATTACTGGACGGGATAAATACAATCGGTACGATAAAGAACATGATTACTGATAATATATAAAATATGATATTTACATTATTTTTGGTAATAGTCAGTAAACCAAATACCGTAGAAATTGTTACAACAAATATAATTGACATAACGACAAAATATATTGTTGATGGAATAGAACTTTCTATGTTAACTGGTGTCATTATGATAATCATCATTAATGCAATAAACATCAATAAACTAGTAATAATAGCTATCATAATAGTTTGAAAAATGGGATTTAAATTAAAAACTTTTGCAGTAAAATACTCTTTTTTAAACAATTGGTAACTTTGATAAATAGCTATCCAAATAAATGAAAAACTTATTAATGCTGCTAACCTAAAATAGCCTCGTGCTTGTTTTATTTCTTCTGTACCATTCACATTAAATATAAACATTAACAAACATAATAATAGGATGCTACTAATAAATGGTATAACAAACCATTTCCATTGTCCCTTTAACCGATGATACAAATGTTTACTTAAAAATGGTGCATTCTTATAAAAAATAATTAGATTATCTATCATTTATATCACCTACAATTCAATATATATCCATTTATCATTTTTAAAATCTGCCATGAAATAACCATTACCTGATTTAGTAATCCAAAAGTTATTATCAATATTAAATTTATCTTTTAACTTCGTTTTATCTTTCATCGGAATTGTAAATCCAGAGAGTTTATTTTGATCATTAAATATCATAGCAATCGGTTGTTGAACGATAGGAACAATAAAACGATCATTTTTTCCTTCTTCTGGAACTAGCGAATCAGTCACAGTACCATGTTTTTTATGTAAGTGACTATTAAAAAATTCGTAATAATTACTATAATTTTTACTCATAAATGGCGCGAGTGCATCACCACTATGTTCTTCGAATAAACCAGCTGGATCAAAATAACGTATATCTTTTTTACCAACTTTATAAGACTGATTATCGACACTAACGCGATAACTCTTAGTATTTTCACCTGTTATTGTAAGCAAAGCATATTTGCTTGGACTTAAAACTTTATCATTCTTAAAATTATCTAATTTGACTGAATCATCTAATACAATTCCGTATGATAGCTTATCTTCATAGGGATTTTTTGGTTGATTCTGAATAGAAGCCTGGTCCTCGTTTTGTCCAATTTCAATTTTTCCAATATCATTAAACATTAGTAACGCTGTTAAAAGCACCCCTAAGATACAAATAGTAATAAATGTCCAGAACCTGACTAATACAATCGGTGGTTTGACGTGATTATACCTTTCGATACGTTTGAAATTATATGTTAATTCTGGCGTACGTGCTCTGCTCTTTTTCCAATCCAAATCAAAGTTTTGCTTTTCTTCTTTACTTTTTAAAGATGCTCTATCTTTCTCATGTTCATTAAAGACAGGAATGACTTGGTTAATAGAACCTTCCATTCTAAGTTGACCATGCGAAATCCATGCTATATAATTACTTGCTTTACTAACTCTTTCGACATTGTCATCTATCATAACAACGGTTAAATTATTATTTATGTATTCATCTGATAGTTCAATTGCTTTTTCAAAATATTCGTCTGTTAAATTTTGCAGTATTTTATTAAAAATGATAATACTGGCTTTAGATGTTCTGGCAAGAGAAAAAAGTATACGCGCATAAGCTTCATCTGATAATTCACATATGGATGTATCACTTTGTTCTTCGACATGTGCATACTTTAAAACTTGTTCAACCTTATGTGTATTTACTTTGTATGGGAAAAGCGTAACTGCATTTGATATGTAATCTTTAACTGATATATTTTGTGAATATTTATCGTCTATATCTGCATAAAACAAATCTGCTTTACGCACAATTCTACCCTTGTCAGGTTTGATTTCACCACTTAATATCCGACCTACAAGAGATTTTGAAGACTCAGGTTCACCGATAATTCCAAGTGATTCACCTTGATAGATATGTAGGTTTATATTATTTAACTCTATGTTATCTGCATCATAACCAAAAGGTTGATACCACTTTTTTGATTTTTTATTTCTATAGTAATGTGTTACATTAAGTAACTTTAAAATAATTGAACTACCCATGCTATCTTCATCCTTCTACAGTTTTAATAGTGCTAAGGGTAAACCTTCTTCTGGCTCTGAACTATTGATTCTGAATCCCCACGCAAATATTCCTTTAAGTCGCTCTACTTTAAAATAACTTCCAGTACCATCATTTAATTTATATATTTTTCCAAGTTCTACTTTGTTTCTATCTACTAAATAACTTTCCGCTATGATTGCTTTACTTGCATATACGTCATACTCATTATAAATACCATTCATTTCTGCTTTGCGCATTTGTTCTTTATATCCTTGAATTTCATGACGTAATTCTATTTCGCTCATTTCACTCAATTTCTTCCGTTCCATCTTCAATACCACTCTCTTCTAGTTTAGCTTTTATTTTATCATATTGATAACCTTTTCTCATAAGTGTTTCAATTGTTTTATTGACCAATTTTTTACCTGTAAATTTTTTTGAAGTTTTAGTATACGCTTTTTCTAAATCATCTTGTAATAACATATCTAATGTTTCTTCTGATTGTGAAAAATCTAATTCTTCCATAACAATATTAATCGTTTCAAATGTATAACCTTTTTGTATTAAAGATTGTTTTAGCTTTTCTTTACGCTTTATTTGTGGTCCTTTTTTTTGTTTCAATATTTTATTTGCTAATTTTATGATCTTATCTAAAGATTGCTCATCATCATATAAAAGCGCATATTCATCAATGATATTTTGTTCTATACCAGCTTCACGTAATTTTTGTTTGAAAATTTCAGGACCTTTATCTGTAGTTAAAATCATCGTATTTTTTAAACTATTAGCATAATCTTTATGATCTATTAAGTTTTGTTTGTGGCAATAATCTAATACATTTGCAATTACACTTTCTGAAATATCTTTTTTTGCTAGATGTTGTGATACTTCGTGTTCAGTTCTTTTTCTGTATGATAAATATTGAATCGCTATATTAATTGCTTGTCTATATTGCTCATAATTTTGAATTTTTTCCATATCTGATGCTTCAACAATTTGTCCCTTTTTAAGGTTAAAATATACAAAAGTATCAATATCAATACCCATCTCAAATTCATCATCTAAATATAAATTAAAACGGTCTTTATTATTTTTTTGAACTTCTATTTTTGTGATTTTCGGCATTATCTTCACTCCACTTATAAGAATAACTTATATTGATTATGAATGGAATTATAGTGATTTTTATTTGCAAACTACAACTTCACTATGATTATGTACAAATTATAACATGGTTTGCAGTATAATCCTTTCATGAAATAGCATACATAATCTGCATATATCGGTATATTTTATAGTGTTTTACATACTTAAAAATTTTCTTAACTTCAATTGCAGTTAACATATATTGTATCTTTTAAAATTTTAAATGATATTAAAAACTCCCTCCAAGTAATCATTTTCACATGACTTCTTGGAAAGGAGTTTGTCATTGGCGACTTATTTTATACAGCTATTAATCATTAATGATATTACTATAATCATACACCTAATTCTAATAACGCATTTTTGTATTGTTCATCTGTAATAAATTCTTGTTGTTTCATTTTTTCTAAATCAATTTTCACTCGATTAATAAAATTATCGGACATATCATCTATATTATAAACACTAGGTGCATTAATTTTACTTGCTAAAATCGCACTTTGTAAAACTGAAATTTGTGGTAACTCCTGATTATTTTTATCTGTCGTCACCCCGAAGTAATAATTTGCAGCTGATTCTACTGAGTAATTATCACTACCGTAATAAATGTTATTCATATAAAAACTGAGTATTTCATCTTTACTATATGATTTCTCAACACGATGAGCTACAAATAATTCCTTAACTTTACGCGTGATTGATTGTTCGTTATCATAAAAATAATTTTTTACTACCTGCTGTGTGATTGTACTTCCACCTTGTACACTTTTATCACTTAATGTTGAAAATAATGCTCGTGATGTTCCCTTTATATCAAATCCATGATGCTTATAATAACGCTCATCTTCCATAGCTATAAATGCACCTTTAGTATAATCTGGCATATTTGACACAGATACAAACGAATCTTTATTTTCTATTTTTTTTAATTCATCAACATCTGCACGAGTACTGAAAGCATACATTATAGCAATAAATATACCTAAAACAATTATAATTGGAACAAGTAGTTTAAAGAAAAGCCCTTTTCCTTTTTTATGTTTTTGTGATTTTGTTACTGGCTGAAAATAAGTATTATATTGAGGTTCGTTTACAGTATCGGTTTGAGATTTTTTAGTTGTTTGCTTATAACGATCGCTTCTTTTCATGCGGTAGCTCCTTTATATTGCTCTCATATCATTATAAGTGAGTTTATCAATTGTTGGAATTTTTATCTATAGTAAATCATAAAAATCAGTCCAAGGGTGTATATGTATCTCCTATCAAGGCATTATAATAAGCGATTTAACCCAATCTATTTAAACATATATATGATAATATCATCGATTTCCAAATCTCACTTTCAATTTAAAAATTTCTATAATAAACAAAAAGAAGTTGCCTATATTTTATAATGAACCACTTTTGTATCATAAAAGTAAATTCATCAAAAATAAAGACAACCTCTTAAAAAAATATCAATGATTCAATTAGCGTTTAATTCCTTAAGCGTTTAATTGATCTACAATTGCTTTATTAAAGTCATCTAAATCATCAGGTGTACGACTAGTTACAATATTATTATCAACGACTACTGATTCATCAACTACTTGTGCACCTGCATTCGCTAAATCTTTACGAACATTTAATACTGCAGTTAATGTTCTACCTGATAAGTCATCTGTATCTATTAAAATTTGTGGTCCATGGCAAATTGCAAACGTTGGAACATCATTTTTGGTAAAGTATTTAGCAAATGTACCGTATCTGCCTTCAGAATCACCACGTAGATGATCAGGTGAGAAACCACCTGGAATTAATAATCCATCATAATCTTCTGGTTTTGCATCAGCAATACTTACATCCACAGAAACTTTTTCACCATGTTTTCCAACAACTTCACTATTGGCTTCATCTCCAATAACAACAGTTTCGTGTCCTGCTTCTTCAATTGCTTCTTTAGGACTTGTTAATTCTACATCTTCAAATTCATTCGTTACAATAATTGCTACTTTTTTAGCCATGAATTATCACCTTTCCATATTTATGTTATATACTCTGTATAGACGAAACCGAAGTTTTTTAAACATAAAAACTTTTAATACTCCGAAATTTAATCTGATGATTTCGAAACTGATTTAACTTTTTCTTCTAATTGATCTAATAAGCCAATCCATTCGTCTATGTCTTCTACTTTAACTTCATTAGGGTTTACATGATCAATATCATTCATAAATTTTTCTAATCTCTTTTTTATTTGATCTATTGTTTGATTGTCATCCATTGTATTAGTAACTCCTTTTTTTCAGATATTATTATACTAACATGGATTTGACAAATTTTGCCAAAGTCTTAATAATTATAAACTGAAATAATTTAACTAAATTAGAATAATTTCTATATGTTTAACCATTTCATATATTTAAACCTAAACCAAGCTTTAATAAAAGGATGTTTTAAATGACCTATCAAAAATCTTTATTATCTAGTATTAAAAAACCTATATCTATATTTAATGATCCATGGGAAACCTATAATGATATTCAAGAGCATAATGCATTAACTTTAAGTAATATTGAATTCACCACGACGAATCTCTGTAATATGCGTTGCAGTCATTGCGCTGTAGGATACACACTTCAAACTGCGGACCCTTCCCCTTTGCCAATGGACTTAATTTATCGCCGTTTGGATGAAATTCCAAATTTAAAAACGATGTCAATCACTGGTGGAGAACCTATGTTTTCAAAAAAATCCATTAAAAATGTTGTGAAACCACTATTGAAGTACGCATATGATCGCGAAATTTATGTTCAAATGAATTCAAATTTAACGTTACCTATCGACAGATATTTAGATATCGCTGAATATATTGATGTAATGCATATTTCACATAATTGGGGAACAATAGATGAATTTACAGAAGTTGGATTTGGAGCAATGGAAAAACAACCACCACTGAAAGCGAAATTACGACTTTATGATCAAATGTTATCAAACGCTCGAACACTTTCTGAACAAGGTATGTTCATTTCTGCTGAAACAATGTTAAACAAAAGTACAAGGCCCTATTTGAATAAAATACATAATGAAATTGTTAATGATATGAAATGTCAAAGACATGAAATTCATCCGATGTATCCTTCTGACTTTGCTAGTCAATTAGAGGTACTATCATTAACTGAAATAAAAGAAGCAATTCATCATTTACTAGATATTCGACACCCAGATATATGGATGCTTTTTGGCACATTGCCTATTTATCCATGTATAACCAACGAAGATGATCAAGCATTGTTGCACAGATTAAGAAATTCCAAAAATATTACGATGCGAAATGACCCAGATGGTAGAAATAGGTTGAATGTGAATGTGTTTTCTGGAAACATTATAGTGACTGATTTTGGTGATGAGAATGGCACTTTATCAAATATTAAAAATGATAAACTCACGGATGTTTTTGATGCATGGTTAAAGACCCCTTTAGCACAATCACTTAACTGCCATTGTCCTAAATTCAATTGCTTAGGCCCAAATGTTCTAGTAAAAAATATGTATTATCCTGATACAAATTTCAAACAAAATGAAATAGATATGCATCGACTTTATCCTATGCAATAATCATATCTATTGAGCTTAAATATTCAATTAACAGGGAATGTCTATTTTTCAAATATGATGAATATCCATAATCAAAACAAGGATTTCAATCACCATATTCGAAATAGACATTCCTTAACTTTATTCTATATGTTGCACACTGGCTAAAAACTCAATTGTTTCTTTACTTTCTTGTCTTCTTTCTTTACGGCGTTTAACTCTCGCTAATGCTGTTTCGTGAAACCAATTTTCAGTTTTTGTTTCTGGATAGACTTGTGGTACATGTGTTGGCTTGCCTTCATTATCCAGGGCAACAAATGTCAAAAAGCTTAGTGCAGCTAGGTGCCTTTCATCTTTCAAGACATCCTCAATTATAATTTGTACGCATACTTCCATTGATGATGTACCTGCATATGACACCATTGCTTCATATGACACTATATCGCCGGTTTTGATTGGCTTTAAAAAATCAACAGAATCTGTAGATGCTGTAACAACTTGTGTGTTACTGTGCTTCATTGCTGTAATAGCTGCTATTTCATCAATGTTAGCCATCAACATTCCGCCAAACATCGTATGATGATGATTAGTATCTTGTGGAAATACTTGTCTTGCTTTAACACTTCTAGATTCAGACATCGATTTCATTTTTGTAGTTCCCATAATATCTTCCTTCCCTTTTTTAAACTTAACCTAATATAAATTAGGAGTGGGACAGACATCTAATTTTGTTAAAAAGATTTCGTCGTCCCACCCCCGATAATGATGACTATAGATGAAATAAGTATCTCATAATCAAATTTTTCTTCATTTTCAAATAGTTAGTTTGCCCAATTACCATTTTCAAAAATCAGTTCTTGTTCACCACTTGTAGTGATACCATAAATCGTTAAATCGGAACTACCAATCATAAAGTCTACATGAATCAATGAATCATTTAATCCATGTGCTAATTTTTCTTCAGTAGTCATTGTTGTACCACCCTCAATATTAAAACCATAAGCTGAACCTAATGCAATATGACATGAGGCATTTTCATCAAATAATGTGTTATAAAATATTGTGTTACGATTTGAAATTGGTGAATCATCTGGTACTAAAGCAACCTCACCTAAATGTTTGGCACCTTCGTCTGTATTTAATAAATCACGTAGCACTTCTTCACCTTGTTCAGCTTTAAAATCTACTACCTCACCATCTTTAAACGTAAGTGTAAAACCATCAATAATATTACCATTATGGCTTAATGGTAATTTATTGGTCACATAACCGTTCACTTTCAAACGATGCGGTGCTGTGAATACTTCTTCTGTTGGGATATTAGCAACAAATGCTTGACCATCCTCTGTATAACTTGTTGCATCTTCCCAAATATGACCTTCTGGAAGACCAATTTCCAAATCAGTTCCTTCAGAGATATAATGTAATGACGCATAGTTTTTACGTTGCAGTTTATCTGCATGTTTACTTAAATTAGCAATATGCTTTTCCCAATTTGCGACTGGATCGTTTCCATCTACACGTACTATATCTAGCACTTCATCAATAAATTTTTCATATGCTTCTTCTACAGTTAATTCTGGATATACACGTGCTGCCCAAGCTTTAGACGGAAATGCTGCTACACACCAAGGAAATTGATTTTTTTGACTTGCTTCCATATAACCTTTATATGCTGTAGCGTATTGCCTTTGGAAAGTGGCTAATTTATCACTATCTATACCATTTAATAGATCTGGATCCTGAGTAATTAGTGCGAGATTAGCTGCACCACGGTTAACATAATCCATACGTTTAGCAACTTCATAAGCTTTAATTTCATTATTTTCAAAGTGGTCAACTGTTTCATTTTCAAATTTAAGTCGTGCCAAACGATCATCACTATACTCTACTTTCACATCTGAAGCGCCTCTTTTATATGCTGCTTCAACTATGTAATGCGTTAATTCTAAAGCATCTACGCTTGAACGGATAAACACTGGTTGTCCTTCTTGTACGTTCATGCCAATGCCAGCTAATAATTCAGCGTACTGTTTCATTTTATGTTGTAATTGCCCCATATTTAAACTCTCCCTTATTTACGAATTTGTCCAAGTGCGTCTGCAATTGCCGAAGCTTCACTTGGCGTAAATGAGGCTTTGGACGTTACATAATCATATACCTCTTTTACTTCTTGTGCATCAGCAGATTTATATTTTTCGGGATTGATTAAACTTTGATTTACTAGATTTAAACGACCTCGAATTTCTTCAATCATTTCTTCGTTACTTTTAGTCACTACTCTCACCTCTTTTTAGTTTATTTTATCAAATTTGCTAACCTTGTAAAACTTTTATCATAATTCCTCTTTAGAAATGATTAATAAACCATTAAAATGGGAAATAGAATTATATAATTTGGAGGTCAATATATGATTACAGTTGCTTTTGTTTGTCTTGGAAATATTTGTCGCTCGCCTATGGCAGAAGCTATAATGCGACAAAGGTTAAAAGATAGAAGTATCGATGGTATAGAAGTCACTTCAAGAGGTACAGGTAAATGGAATCTTGGACAATCACCTCATGAAGGGACACAAAAAATATTATCTGAACACAATATTCCATTTAATGGTATGATTAGTGAACTATTTGAATCTAACGACGACTTTGATTATATTATTGCTATGGATCAAAGTAACGTTGATGATATTCAAAGTATTAATCCAAATATTAAAGGAAAATTATTTAAATTGTTAGAATTCAGTGATATGACTGAAACTGATGTACCAGATCCTTATTATACAAATAATTTCGAAGGCGTGTATAAAATGGTACAATCATCTTGTGATAATTTAATTGATTTCATTATTAAAGATGCTAATTTAAGAGAGGGGTAACAACATCATGCAAAACAAATTAATTCCAGGTATATTATTAGGTGCTGTAATAGGAGGCGCAGCAACACTTGCTGACAAATCTACACGCCAATCATTAAAACAATCAATTAAAGATATTAAAGAAGGTAATCGTTCACAAAAACCTTCAGCAATTTCTAATATAAAAGATGAAGTCTCTTATTGGAAAGATGCAATAGAAGAAATCAGACGTAATAATCCAGAGTTAGAGCGTTCCTTAAAAGATGCAAAAGACACATTTGTTGAACGCAAAAATAATCGTTTAAAAAATTAAATAAATAATATCGTGACTAGTGAACATAATAAAATGTTTGGTCGCTTCATAATGATTGTTTGAAGTGAAGGGTCATAGATGACTTACGCATAATATAACATAGTCATCCAATCGGGGGTGGGAATTGGAAATCTACTTTATAAGTTTTGATTTCTTTCCTAACCCCCTTTATTTTTGATTTGTTATTTTGGTATTTTATTTTTCAAAAGTTACTTTATTTTAAAAGAATATAGCAACACATATTTACCTTTAATGCATTTTACAGTATATTAAACTGTATACGTAAAATATCAATACATAAGGAGATTTGATATGTCTAAAAATGAAAAAACATCTTCTAATTTTCTAAATGAAACTAAAGAAATGGAAGATCAAAAGAACAAAAAAGATAAGAACGAACAAATTGAACGTGATCGTATATACATAACACCAAATGAATTTAAATCGAAATCACCAAAAAAAGACAATCAAGAATTTTTTGTATCACGTATCAATAAGCCTGCAAAATATACTAAAGATTCAAATTTTTTCTCTTATTTAGTATATAGAATAGGAAAAGACGATGCATCAGGATTATCAGCACAACTATCCTATTATTTTATGTTATCTCTATTTCCTATGTTACTTTTCTTGTTATCAATTGTGCCGTACCTCGGTATTAAACAAAGTTCGATTAGAAGCATGATTAAGGAACATGTGCCACAAGATTACGCACCACAAGTATCATCTATTATTGGCGATATTATGGGTAATGCAAGTGGCGGTATTTTATCTGTAGGGTTAATCTTAGCGTTATGGTCTGCTTCTAATGGTATGACCGCTTTGATGAATTCTTTTAATGTGGCTTATGACGTAGAAGATAGCAGAAATTTTATTGTTTCTAAACTATTAAGTGTAGTATTTACACTGGCATTAATTATCGTCTTACCACTAGCAATTGTATTGCCTACATTTGGTGAACAAATCGGGTCATTGCTATTTGGACCTTTAGGCTTAGGCGATCAAGTTAAATGGATTTTCAACTTAGTTAGATTTGCGCTACCTGTTATTGTAGTACTCATAGCATTTATAGTACTTTATACGTTAGCACCAAATGTTAAAATTAAAATGCTTTCTGTTATACCAGGAGCTATTTTTGCAACTATCGTATTTTTAGGCGGCTCTTATTTATTTGGTATTTACATTTCAAACTTTGCTAACTATTCTAAAACATATGGTAGTATCGCCGGTATTATTATATTAATGTTATGGCTTTATATTACTGGTTTTATCATCATTATTGGTGCTGAAATCAATGCAATTATGCATCAAAGAAAAGTAGTTGCAGGTAAAACACCAGAAGAAATTACAATTGATCAAATTGAAGAAGAAAAGAATAACAGCGTAGATTAAACGACAGAATCTTTCTCCGATTATAAATTTAAAAAAGCTAAAACCTAGGCACACAGTATTGTATCTCTGCTTAGGTTTTAGCTTTTTTTATTGTATTAAATTATGTTGAAATGCATAGATTACAGCTTGAGTTCTATCTTGTACTTCTAATTTACTCAATACGTTACTCACATGTGTTTTAACTGTTTTGATTGTAATATGTGAAGCACTGGCAATTTCTTGGTTTGAGTACCCTTTTGCAATCAATAATAATATTTCCATTTCACGTTCAGTTAACATCTCATATAATTCAGCGCGTTGTTTCATACGATTTCTCATTTTAACCAACACTTCTGCTTCAAATACAGATTCATCACGATATGTTTTGCGTATTGCTTCAGCGATATCACTGGCACTTGTTGTTTTTAAAATATAGCTATCTACACCAGAATCTAGCGCGCGGTACACTTCATTATCTTCAATATAACTTGTTAGCATAACAACTTTAATGTGTGGCAAATCTTTCTTAATTTGTTCTGTAGCTTCTACGCCATCCATATCATCCATCAGTAAGTCCATTAAAATTAAATCAGGTTTTAGTTCATGTGCTTTTTCAATTGCATCTTTACCCGATTGCCCTTCTCCGACTACTTCTATATCTGGTTGAGTAGATAAATAACTAGAAATACCAATTCTGACCATCTCATGATCATCAACAAATAATACTTTAATCGGCATATGAATCCTCCTTATTTAATGGGGCTTTGACTTCAATTCGTGTTCCTGAATCTGGCAGTGATACTATATGAAACGTTGCGCCTATTTCAAGTGCTCGTTCGCGCATATTTTTTAACCCATAGCTTTGTTCTACCTTATCATCTACATTAAAGCCTTTACCATCATCTTGTATACGTAATAATAAATATTCTTCTCTATTAAACAATTCAATTGTAACTTTTGTCCCTTTTGAATGTCTTAATGTATTTGAAATTGCTTCTTGTGTAATTCTAAATAAATGATCTTCTATACCTTTGGGTACGTCGAATTCTTCAATATCATGTACAACTTTCATAGGCACCTTTTTCTGCAAATCAACCACTAAATCTTTGATACCTTGGCCAAGTGATTTATCTTTCAAGCCAATTGGTCTTAAATGCAATAGCAAGGCACGCATTTCTAACTGTGAATCTTGGATCATTTTTTCCAATACTGGAATTTGTTGATCTAAAGGTGCTTTCAAATCAGTTTCTTTAATAGCAGAGAGCATCATACTTGCTGCAAACAATTGCTGGCTTACGGAATCATGTAACTCTCGAGCCAGTCTTTGTCTTTCGTCTTCAATTATTTTTTTAACTTTCACATCGTTCATATTATATGATTCATTCGTTAAATTTTGTGTTTTTAAACGCAATCTATGAACTTCTTGATTGAGCGGTACAAGCGTTTGATATAATTCAATTGTTTCATTATATAATTCTATATTTTGATCATTGATACCTACTGTTTGTCCTTCTATAGAACGCTCAATTTGGTCTTGTAACCAATGATTTTGTTGATTGATTTTATACGCTAATACTGAGCCAACAATGATGCAAAGTAATATAACTAATAAGTTGATAAATAGTAAAACTGGTATTCCAAAGATTTGCGTATAAATCATGCCTTGAAAATATATAATATTCACAAAAACTTTATCTATAAAAAACATAGCGAAAAATGTACTATAAACTAATATCAACATTGATCCTATTGCTCTTATGTAGTGATTCATTTATAAATCACCTCAACATCTCCAATAAATGTTGACAAATAGACATTAACAGCATAATTATCTTCTTTTGTTTCTTCAACAACTTTAATATTGTTGTTTTCAACTTTATATGATGTTTCATTAACATATGCATTACCATAAAGTGCTGAAAAATGTAATTTTATATTGTAATTTAAAGGCACAATAATTTGCACTTTACCTAAAAAATGTCTGATTACTACAGTATTATGTTCTCTAATATTAGCAGCTTTAGACATATCTATATGAATGTCACCAATACCATGCTGTATTTGTAAATCTTCCCATTTATAAACATAAATAGGTGTACGTTGTTCACCAAACCACTTTTGCTTAATAAATTCTGGAGATTCTACTGCCTCTTCTGTCGCAATAATTTTCAAAGGTTTGAACCTATAAAATATATATCTCACAATTAACACAATTAAAAATATAAATAATATGATAATTGTGTATTTATTGGATAGTAAAGTAAAAGCAATAAGTAATACCCCTATCCAAAACGCTAATAACCCTCGTATTTTATGAAAATATAAATATCCTACATAAACCAATATGCAGCCTAGTAATAATACAAAAATAAAACCTATTTTTTCAAAGAAAATATAGTAGAAATTAGCTATTATCATTAATGCTGTAAACACAATCAACATTTCAGTTGATATATATTTATGAGTCATGTTTCGCCACCTTTCTTCAAGCGACTAAACTAATTTGTTCGATTAAATCACATTCTGTTTCAACATTCACTTTTTCCTTTGCCTGTTGTGATAAATCGGCTACAATACGTGCGTAGTCTGCTTCCATTTCATTCAAATCATTTTTAATTTTTTCTATATCATAGTGCTCAATCTCTTGTGCACATTCAATATCAGATTCATCTAAAATGTCGATATACTTATTTTCTAAAGATAATGTTAAATGATCTATTAATCTAGCTACATAAGTTTTTCTTTCAAATAGATAATTTATGTACATTTCTATACTTCTTAATTTTTTATCAAGATATTGTCTGTATTCAATTAAACTTGAATAAAAGGTTTGTTTAGTCATTTTTTCTAGATAAGTCGTAATATAATTCATAGAATCACCTCATGATTGATTAGATTCTATTATAAAAAATTTCCGGAACCATTAGTATAGGCTCCGGAACCATCTTATATTAGGACTTTAGACCGAAACTTATTCTAATCTATTTTAGTAGTTAAAACTGGTCCTTCTTTTGTTACTATCACCGTATGTTCAATTTGAGCAACAAAGCTTTTATCTTGAGTTTCAAATGCCCATTCATTCTTACCTTCTGTGACAAATGTAGCTTTTGAAGAAATAAATGGCTCAACCGCAATCACAGTACCTTCTTTAAGCAAAGTTTTATCTTTTGGATCATAATAATTCATCACATGGCTTGGAGATTCATGTAATGATTGACCAACACCATGACCTGTTAAATTTTTAATTACAGTTAAATCATTTTTACGTGCAGTTGCGTGAACTGCTTTACCAATTTGGCTCAGCTTTGCACCAGGTTTGATTTTTGTCATAGCTGCTTCAAATGCTTCTAAAGCAACATCACAAACTTTTTGTTTCAATGGATTATCCGCTTCACCAACTACAAATGAAATACCAGTGTCAGCATAATACCCATTTTTCAATGCAGAAACATCAATATTTACTAAGTCGCCCTCACGAATTTTTCGTTTTCCAGGGATACCATGTGCCACTTCTTCATTAACGCTGATACAAGTTTGACCTGGAAAGTTTTCATCATGAATTGGTGCTGAGATAGCACCGTGCTCTTTAAATAAATCTTTTGCGATATCATCAAGTTCTTTAGTAGTGATGCCAGGTGTAGTAGCTTCTTGCATTTTGTCTCTAACTAGTGCGCAGATATATCCAATATCTTTTAGTGCTGTTAATTCTTCTTCTGTTTTTACAATCATTTTATCCCGTTCCTTTTTGTAAATTATATTCTTTCTTATTATAGCAGACTTTTTTTGATATAATAAATTAGAAAATTTTTATCATATATAGTTTAACATTTTAACCAAATAATGACATAACCACTTTTACAATTCTGGTTAAATCATTAAACGTTTATTTTTATAGGAGTTTTAATATGAATGATTCTTGGTATAAAAATATTATTGGTGCACGAACTTTGAAAACAGGTTTAGCTACATTTTTAACTGCTCTTTTTTGTTTAGCTTTAAACTTAAATCCAATTTTTGCTATATTAACAGCTATTGTCACAATTGAACCAACCGCTAAGGCATCGTTAATAAAAGGTTATAGAAGACTACCTGCAACAATTATCGGTGCGTTGTTTGCCGTTATATTTACTTTTATTTTTGGCGATCAATCTGCTTTTGCCTATGCATTTAGTGCAACATTCACAATTATTCTTTGTACAAAATTAAATTTACAAGTAGGTACAACTGTAGCAACTTTAACTGCAATGGCTATGATTCCGGGCATACATGATGCTTACTACTTTAATTTCTTCTCCAGGTTATTAACGGCAATTATTGGATTAGTTACAGCGGGCCTAGTAAACTTTATTGTCTTACCTCCCAAATATTATGATCAATTGGAGGATGCTATTACTCAAACTGAAGAAAAAATGTACGCATTATTTCATAAGCGTATGCGCCAACTTGTTATTGGTAAATTTTTTAATGGAACGACCAATCAACAATTAACCACATTATTAAATTTAAACCAAAAAGTCGAGACGTTACTTTCTTATCAAAAAGATGAGCTCAGTTATCACAAACACCACAATTCAGAATGGATTCGTTTAAAATCTTTAACTACACGAACACATACAAATCGCTTGTTTATAACGCACTTATCTAACTTAGTTTTTTTACCAAAAGATACACAAGTTACTTTTACTAAAGATGAGCAACTTGCCATCCTAAATATTGCTGAGAGTATAAATAACATACATAGAACTGGACATTTTGAACGTCATCCAAAATCAGCGTCGTTACTTAAATCCACTGTCAAAGGTTTAGATGAGTTTGATAAAAATCAATTAAAAAGTCATATTGTCTATGAAATACTATTAATTTATAGAATTTTAAATAATCGATTTGCCTAATATAATCAATTAAATATTGTTACATCAACAAAACAGCCTAGAACATTTTGTCCTAGGCTGTGATTTATTTT
This sequence comes from Staphylococcus sp. FSL W8-0271, assembly GCF_038006605.1. Taxonomy (NCBI): domain Bacteria; kingdom Bacillati; phylum Bacillota; class Bacilli; order Caryophanales; family Staphylococcaceae; genus Staphylococcus; species Staphylococcus sp. FSL W8-0271. The sequence goes on along the minus strand of NZ_JBBOVM010000001.1, from coordinate 975,796 downwards.
ATTCATACGAGTTAAATCTTTACTATTTTTGTTGAGAAACGCGCTCAACAATTACCTTCTTAGCTGCTTCTTCCTCTGAATTGTCTAATTCTTTCGGTTCAAATACAATGCCTTTACGTTCGCATGCTTTTTCTAATAGATAATCTGTAATTTCATGATTTTTAGGTAATATCGGTCCATGTAAATAAGTACCTAGTAGATTCTTGTAATGAATGCCTTCTTTAGCATCGTCATCATTATTACCAAAGCCATGAGTAACTTCACCTAAAGTTCCGTAATTATGATAAGTACGGCCCCCATGATTTTCAAATCCTACAATTGTACCAAAAGTATTACTTTCAATAACGATATCCCCTGTCAAACGATTTTTTTTAGATTCTGTATAAAAATCTAAAATATTTAAACCGTCTAATTCAGTACCATCTGGTGTAATGTATTTACGTCCTAAAAACTGGTAACCACCACATATAGTTAAACCAGGCAAGCCATCTTCAATAGCAGCTTTTAACTTATTTTTTATTTTACTCAATTCTAATGTCGCTAATGCTTGTTCTCTGTCACTACCTCCACCTATAAAGAAGATATCACATTCATCAAAAGTAACATTATCTGTCTGATTAATATCTACAACTTTCAAAGTGATATTACGGCGTTTTGCACGTTGTTTAAGTGCAATGATATTCCCTATATCACTGTACAAATTTAATTTATCAGGCATAAAGTGATAGACCGTCAACTCATTCATTTTACGTTATCCTCCTCAAAAGAGTGATTCAATTGTTTTAACATTGGAGCAAGCGAAGTATAGTTAGGTATTGCTACAGTAAAACTATTAGTATATTCCATTGTTTTCGCAGTCGCTTTATAGATATCATTTTCTAAAATAACTGGTACATCTATCTCTGCAAGCTTTAATCTCAATTGTAGCTCTTCTGCTCGTGTACCTGTAACTATTATAGCTTCTATCTGTTGATTCGCTAATTTTTCAAAGTCAGCATCATAAATCCATGATGTGTCACGTCCATCTGCAGCATAATCATTTAAACTGATGACATAAACTTTGTTCCCTTCTATCCGATCACCAACTGAGAGACTTGCATTCATACCTGCAGGGTTCTTAGCTAGATTGATCATTGCTTCTTTCGTACCTTTTTTAAAATACTGCATTCTGCCATTATCAGAAGTATAAGTTTCAAAACCTTTTCGAATTGACGCGTCATTTAATCCAAGTTCTCTGAGCACGGTATAAGCAGCAATTGCATTATATGCATTAAAATCGCCTGCAATTTTCATATTAAATGTAGTAGTCCCAACATTTAAATTAATAAAAGGTGTTAAATCAAATTGAGTTACTTCATATTTTGAGTTTTCTCGTCTAAAGCCACATTCACAATAATAATGGCCTAATTGATTATAATGAATATAATCATAATGTAATAAGCGACCACAATTAGGACAATATCTACTTTCATTCATAGAACTTTGTTCAAAATCATGCGCGTGCTTTTGCATTCCATAATAATTAACAGTGTCACTCGCTATTTTTAATCTACTCACAAATGGATCATCAGCATTTAACAATAATTTTATCCCTTTATTATCAATTGCTTTGGCAATATTATTTACCATAATATCGATTTCCCCAAATCGATCCATTTGATCACGGAAGAAATTAGTAACCACCATCATCGTAGGCGTAACTTCATTAAGTACTCTTGGTATTGAACCTTCATCAATTTCAATAACTGCAATTTTTGTGTTTTTTTTAATTTGCAAAATAAAGGCTGATGTAATGCCAGCAGCCATATTGGCACCTTCATTATTATGTATGATTTCTATTTGATTCTCTTTCAAAGTATGACCTATTAAATTTGATGTAGTCGTTTTCCCGTTTGTACCACTTATAAATACAATCTCATCTACATGAGATGCTAATTCTCTTAAAATATTTTTATCCACTTTTCTAGCGACTTGTCCTGGTAAGTCTGTTCCCTTTTTCCCAACAGTACGACTTACTTGTCTTGCCAGTCTCGCTAGACGTGTTGCAGTCCATTGTCTCATCTACTTCCTCCTCTACTATTCACTCAAATATTATAACACGATTAAGTTGTATTCCAAACAATTCTCAATGCAAATATCTTTCGCTTTCTTCAGATTAGAATAATTATTATTTACGAATGAGAATAAATTTGCTATACTAATGAAAACTGATACATGGAGGCTATTACTTATGTTGAATAAAGAATTATTAGATGCATTAAATGAACAAATGAACCACGAATATTTTGCTGCACATGCTTATATGGCAATGGCTGCATATTGTGATAGCAAGTCCTACGAAGGCTTTGCTAATTTCTATATTCAGCAGGCAAAAGAAGAAAGATTTCATGGTAAGAAAATTTATGATTATATCAATGATCGTGGTGAACAAGCAATATTTAATTCAATACCAGCACCTAAATCTGAATTCACAAGTATCTTAGAAACTTTTGAAGATGGCTTAGCTCAAGAACAAGATGTAACACGTAGATTTTACAACTTATCTGACCTAGCTAATAAAGATAAAGATTATGCCACAATTTCATTTTTAAATTGGTTCCTAGATGAACAAGTCGAAGAAGAATCAATGTTTGATACACATATTGATTATTTAAACCGTATCGGTGATGATAGTAACACTTTATATTTATATGAGAAAGAATTAGCTGCACGTTCATTTAATGAAGATGAGGCATAGCGTTAATACGCTAACAATTTTTAAATTAATGATGAATATACAGAAGCATGCCAACATGATTGGCATGCTTTTTTAAGTCATTTTCTGTTAGTAGCAAGGGACTGTTGGTCATCTATTAAGTTTAAGTGATTTTACTCACTTGACTTCGAAAAGAGAATTATATAAAGTCATAACATATTCTATAAGAGAAAGGGTTCTTGCTTGATGACAGCCAATGCTTATATTGCTTTAGATTTTGAAACTGCAAACGGAAAAAGAACGAGTATATGTTCAGTGGGAATGGTCAAAGTTATCAATCATCAAATCACAGAATCTTTTTATACACTGGTTAATCCAAATGACTATTTTTCAAAACAAAACATTGCCGTACATGGTATTAATCCAAATGATGTAAAAGATGCGCCGACATTTGACTCAGTATATCCATATATGATGCAATTTATTGATGGGTTACCAGTAGTTGCTCATAATGCTGCATTTGATATGAATGTTTTATATGACAGCATTAAGCAAATTGGCCAAGACACACCAACAATCACTTATTTTTGTTCACTACAACTATCAAGAAAGACAGTAAATAATCATCGTTATGGGTTGAACCATATGATGCATTATTACAATCTAGATTTTCACGGTCATCACGATGCTTTAAATGATGCCAAAGCATGCGCAATGATTACATTTCGATTATTAAAACACTATGATGATTTGAATAGTATATTATCAATATTTGGTAAGCAGTTAAAAGATAAAGATTAGTTTATTCAAAATCAGAATTTATTTCCATGGTATTTCATTTATATATAGTCATAAATTGTCATGTTTTCATATGTTGCTTTTTCTAAGTTACCTACTGTAACACCCACAAGTCTAATTGGTGTTTCTGAATCTTTGAGTTCAGTATATAAACTATAAGCAATGTTATAAATATCCGTCTCATTTCTTATGGGATCTCTCAAACTTCTTTGTTTTGACAAAGTTTCAAATTTAAAAGTTTTAATTTTAACAGTGACAGTTTTGCCAGATTTTTGAATTCTGGCTAAACGTTCAGCTGTTTTATGACTTAATTCCCAAATTTTTTGAAGAATTTGATCATCATCATTAACGTCTGTTGCAAAGGTGCGTTCTGTGCCAACTGACTTTCTAATTCTTGTGGCTTTCACTTCATTATTATCTATACCTCTCGCCTTATTGTACAATCCATAACCGCGTTTTCCAAAAAGACGAATTAATTCACGCTCACTTTGGTTATATAAATCTTGGCCATTATAAATTTTATGCTCATGCATTTTTTCTTTAGAAGCTTTGCCCACTCCTGGAAAATCACCTATATCTAAGCCCATTAATATTTCATGTACATTTTTATAATCAATAATGGTTAAACCGTTAGGCTTATTCATACCGCTCGCTAATTTTGCCAAAAATTTATTATAAGAAACACCTGCAGAGGACGTTAATTGGGTAGCTTCGTATATATCTCTACGTATATATTGTGCAATCATAGACGCTGGTAAATCAGGACGGACTAAATGCGTAATGTCTAAATATGCTTCATCCAATGACAATGGTTCAACGATTTCAGTGTAACTTTTAAAAATATTCATAATTGTGTTTGAAGCTTCTTTATAAGCTTCAAATCTAGGAGGTACATAAAAACCATTCGGACATAATTTATGTGCTTGTGCAGTGGGCATTGCAGAATGAACACCATATTTTCTTGCTTCATACGAAGCTGTTGACACCACGCCTCTACCGCTCGCTTTTCCACCAACGATGACTGGTTTCCCTTTTAACTTTGGATTATCCCTTATTTCTACTTGAGCAAAGAAATAATCCATATCTATATGAATAATTCTTCTTTCTGTCAATGCACACACCTCCCTTTTTAAACTTATATAATTATATTATTGTTATTTATATTACAATCTAAATGATTTTGTTACATAATATATGCTCATTATAGTAAAACAAACAAAAAAGAGTTAGCTATCCGCTTCTTAAATACGATATCATCTATAATGATAATTATGTATTTAGCAGTAATACTAACTCAGATTAATTAATGCTTATGATTTTGGTTCAGTTTGCAATTCAATTGAAGGGTTTTTTGTATAATATTTAATACCATCCTCAGTATCTTCTATGACTTCCACTTTTTCATTTAACACACCTGAAAGTAAATACAAATCTACAACACAATATCCAATATGAAAACTTGTAATAAATATGATAGATGAATAAAGCGTAATAAAAAATATGATAAATAAAATGGATGATATAATAATTAAAGGGGCTAACATAATTAAGCTATATTACCATTTTTTGAAATAAACTTGTGGCATATGTGACTTTATCAAACCATATTTAACACGATAAATAGGTTTTCGACCTTTTGATAAAATTCGAAACATTAAGTTATGAATCAATTCATGTAAGAAATAAACAATTGTAAAGCCTAAAATACCATACAATAAATTAAATAAGATATTTTGCTCTATAACTGAAGCAAATAAATAAGCAAATTTATATGATAACAATATACTGATCATTACTATTGTTAATTGGAATAGTAAGAATCCTTCTAATAACTTTTTATTAGAAAACAACTCAATTTTAAACATTAGCAACCCTCCAAATGCTTTGTTGTTACCTAAAGTATACAATGATTTTAACCACTTAGAAAGAGCTATTGAACAAAGTTAATGACTTGTAATTGAATTTTAACAAATCTTCTTACAATGAAATAAACTGCAACACTGAGTAAACAACAGATTAATTAACTTTACACAATATTTATTAAATCATGCTTATCTATTAACCTATGTTTTATATACGATTGAATTGAGCAACCGTTTCAACATGTGTTGTATGAGGAAACATATCTACGGGTGTAATCTTCGTTAGTTTGTAATGTTGTGCTAAATATTGCGCATCACGTTGTTGTGTTGAAGGATTACATGAAATATAGACAATTTTTCTTGGGTTTAATTCTAATAATGTTTTTAAAAATGTTTCGTCACAGCCTTTTCTAGGCGGATCAACCATCACTACATCAGGTTTAATTCCTTGTGATTTCCATTTTAATATAACCTCTTCTGCCTTACCACAGACAAAAGTAGTATTTTCAAATTGGTTTATAGTCGCATTTTGTTTAGCATCTTCAATGGCTTCTGATACAACTTCTACACCATAAACATGTTTCGCTTTTGGTGCCATATATAAACCTATCGTTCCGATACCACAGTAAGTATCCAAGACAACATCATCCTGCTTTAAGTTTGCGTATTCAATCGCAAGTTGATACAATTTTTCAGTTTGTATCGAATTAATTTGATAAAAAGACTGATCACTTATTTTGAAGGTAACGTCTGATAATTTATCATTGATTGTTGTCTTACCATATAGCGTATTAGATTCCGCTCCTAATATTACATTTGAATGAGTATTATTGACATTATGCTTTATACTCGTAATTTCAGGAAATGCTTTAACTAATTTTTGCACAAGTAAATCACTCTGTTTAAACTTCTTGCCATTGGTCACAAAGATCACCATTAATTCTCTTGTATGGTGTCCAGTACGAATGACAACATGTCTCATAAGCCCTTGTTTTTTATGCTCATTATAAATGCTAATATTTAATTCGTTAAACCAAACTTTAAGTTGGTTCATAACTTCTTGATGCAATTGGTCTTGAATTAAACAACTTTCCATATCTATAATATCGTGACTTCTTTGTCTATAAAAACCTGAGATAATCTCTCCGTCTTTATGCTTTCCAATAGGTATTTGTGATTTATTTCGATAATACCAAGGATTTTCCATACCAACTGTCTCATTAATAATCGTATCTTTAAAATCTGCTTTTCGATGAAACAAATTAATTACCTGTTCTTTTTTCATATTCAATTGAGCTTGGTATGTCATATGTTGTAATTGACAGCCTCCGCATTTGTAATAATATACACATGGCGGCTCAACACGTTCTTTACTTTGTTCTTTAATTTCTATTAATTTACCTATTGCAAAATTCTTTTTAACTTTAATCACTTTAAATTTAATCGTTTCATCTATTAAAGTATTAGGAATGAACACAGGATACCGATCTAACTTTACAACACCGTGTCCTTCATGTGTTAAATCAATTACGTGTCCTTCTAAGATTTCATTTTTTTGTAATATGCTCATATTATCACCCCATATAAAAGAGGTTAGGCTATTTGTCTCTTTACCTAACCTCTTTGTCTATTAACGTTTTTGAAGATTCATTTTAACTTATTTAAACTAGTTCACGATTACGATTTATTTTAATATTTTATTTGTTATTGCTCAACTAGCTCCTCATTTTTAATATCACTTGGTGTATAAACTTCAATATGCTGTTTTAAATTCAAGAAGTTTCCGGGTAATTTACCACCATATTCACCGTCCACATTTAATTGCATATCTATAAATGAAGAGATATTGATTGATTTTGCTTTTTTATAATGTACTTTAGGATGTTTAATATGCTCACCTCTTGAAGCAAGGGTCATAATATGCCCTAACTCTGCTAAATTCGCTTTTTCCACTATAATCAAGGTGAAATAACCATCATCTAATTTGGCATCAGGCACTAATTTTTCAAATCCTGCCATAGAGTTGGTCAAACCTAATAAAAATAAGAGCGCCTCTCCCTGAAATACCTCATCATCATATTCGATACGTAAATCAACAGCTTTCATCTGAGGCAACATTTCAAATCCTTTAATATAATACGCAAAAGGACCAACAATTGATTTCAATCTACTTGGTGTTTCATAAGATACCTGTGTTAATTGTCCCCCTGCAGCTAAATTAATAAAATATCTACTATTCATTTTTCCAATATCAACGCGCGTTGAATGGCCTTCTATAATCACATCAATCGCACTCATAATATCGTTGGGTAAATGCAATGCACGCCCAAAATCATTTACAGTTCCCATTGGGATGATTCCAATCTTAGGTCTATTTGGATGTTCTGCTATACCATTGATGACTTCATTGAGCGTCCCATCGCCACCTGCAGCTATTAAAACATCATAATCTTGTGTTAAACAACGTTTAGCTTCAGTTGTTGCATCACCAATTTTTTCAGTTGCGTAGGCACTCGTTTCAAAACCGGCCTTTTCTAATTTTATTAACACATCTGGCAATGTTCGTTTAAACAATTCTTTACCAGATGTTGGGTTATAAATGATTCTAGCTCGTTTTCTCATATTTTATCCCTCAACTTTTTATACTCAGTATATATATTAAATGATTTAGTTAAATGATAAAAGCATTTAGGCTATTTTCAAAAAGAAATTATAATATACTACTTAATATTAAAGAAATTGAAACTTTCATTCCTATTCTCAAAACATGGCACTATCCATAATTTAAATTAGTGTTCTTATATATTAAATTTAAGATTTTGACTGCGTATCATACCTTGTCTGATATATCGATCGTTCTTATAGTATTTCACACATACTATCCCTTGAATTTAGCAATTTATAAAATCGTATTAAAAAGTAGTAGTTCAATGCGCGCTTAAAATTTTATAAAAAAACGTCAATTCCTATTTTGTTATAGAAATTGACGTTTAATACTTTATCCAAGATGTTTATATCTCGGGCTCTTCATTAATTAGATTATAACCGTTTAAAATACAAATGATATTGTTATCTTTTATCTAACTCTTGTTTTAATAATTGATTCACTAATTGTGGGTTAGCTTGACCTTTTGAAGCTTTCATAATTTGACCTACTAAGAAGCCCATTGCTTTACCCTTACCATTTTGATAGTCTTCAACTGATTGTGGGTTATTGTCTAATGCTTCATTTACAAATTTAAGAAGTGTCGCTTCGTCAGAGATTTGGACTAAACCTTTATCTTCCATAATTTGTTTTGCATCTCCACCATTTTCAGCTAGTTCTGGGAAGACTTTTTTAGCGATTTTACTGCTCATTGTGCCATCTTCAATTAATTTAATCATACCAGCAAGATTTTGTGGTGTAAGTTTTGTATCTAATAATTCTATTTGATGTTTATTCAAGTATTCGTTTACGCCACCCATTAACCAGTTGGAAGTTAATTTTACATCAGCACCTTCTGCTACGGCACCTTCAAAGAAATCAGACATTTCTTTTGTTAATGTAATCACGTGTGCATCATATGCTGGTAAACCAAATTGATTCACGTATTTTTCTTTTCGTTCATCTGGTAATTCAGGAATTGTTTGACGTACGCGTTCTTTCCATTCATCGTCAACATATAAAGGTACGATATCTGGTTCTGGGAAGTAACGATAATCGTCTGACCCTTCTTTCACACGCATAAGAATTGTTTTACCTGTAGATTCATCAAAACGTCTCGTTTCTTGTAAGATTTCTCCACCATTCAACAATTCTTCTTCTTGACGTTTTTCTTCATATTCTAACCCTTTACGTACATAAGTAAAGGAGTTTAGATTTTTCAGCTCTGCTTTTGTTCCAAATTCTTCTTGACCGTATGGGCGTAAAGAAATATTGGCATCACAACGTAGTGAACCTTCTTCCATTTTACAATCTGACACACCAGTATATTGAATAATCGAACGTAATTTTTCTAAATAGGCATATGCTTCTTGTGGTGAACGAATATCTGGCTCAGACACAATTTCAATCAATGGTGTACCTTGTCTATTCAAGTCAACCAATGAATAACCATCTTTATGTGTTGATTTACCAGCATCTTCTTCCATGTGTAAGCGTGTGATACCTATACGTCTTGTTTCACCGTCTACTTCAATATCAATATAACCATTTTCACCTATTGGTTGGTCAAATTGTGAAATTTGATATGCTTTAGGATTATCAGGATAGAAATAGTTTTTTCGATCAAATTTTGATTCTGTTGCAATATCCATATTTAATGCCATTGACGCTCTCATCGCCCAATCAACGGCACGTCTGTTGACAACTGGTAATACTCCAGGGTAAGCCAAATCAATTACGTTTGTGTTTGAGTTAGGTTTCGCTCCAAAATGTGCTGGCGATGGAGAAAACATTTTAGATTCTGTTTTTAACTCAACATGGACCTCTAGTCCAATAACTGTTTCAAAATGCATGATTTCCACTCCTTATAAATTTTCGTATTCATTATGCAAATTAAATTTTGATTCATATTGGAAAGCGACACGATATAATGTTTTCTCATCAAAAGGTTTACCAATAAATTGCAAACCAATAGGACGTCCATTCGCTTTACCACAAGGAATAGATATACCTGGCAAACCAGCTAAATTAACTGGTGTTGTTAGTAAGTCATTCGCATACATTGTAAGTGGATCATCGATTTCTTCACCTATATTAAATGCAGTTGTTGGTGTTGTTGGCCCAACTACAACATCATAGTTATCAAAAATACGATCAAAATCGTTTTTTATTAATGTTCTAACTTTTTGTGATTTCTTATAGAACGCATCATAGTATCCTGAACTTAGTGCAAATGTGCCAAGGAAAATACGACGTTTAACCTCTTCACCAAATCCTTCACTTCTTGACATTTTATATAATTCTTCAAGTGAATTTGCTTCTGGAGAATGATAACCGTATCTGATACCATCAAAGCGTGATAAGTTTGAGGATGCTTCAGATGATGCGATTACATAATAAGAAGGAATGCCATATTTCGTATTCGGTAATGAAACTTCTTCTACTGTAGCACCTAATTCTTTCAATGTTTCAACAGCTTTTTTCACAGATGCTTTCACTTCATCAGATATACCTTCACCAAGATACTCTTTTGGTAATGCCACTTTAAGGCCTTGAATATCTTTACCAATATCAGATGTAAAGTCTGCATCTTCTACAGGTGCACTCGTACTATCATTTTCATCTAAACCAGTAATTGCTTCTAATACTAAAGCATTATCTTTAACATTACGCGTTAACGGTCCAATTTGGTCTAATGAAGACGCAAATGCTACTAAACCAAAACGTGATACACGACCATAAGTTGGTTTTAAACCTACTATACCGCAATAAGCTGCAGGTTGACGAATTGAGCCACCAGTATCTGAACCTAAACTAAAAGGTACTAATCCCGCTGCAACAGCTGCTGCTGAACCACCAGATGAACCACCAGGAACAGCTGTGTGATCAGATGGATTTAACGTCTTCTTGAAATAAGAAGTTTCTGTAGAACCTCCCATTGCAAATTCATCCATGTTTAGTTTTCCGATTAAAACAGCTTGTTCATTGCGTAATTTATTCATTACTGTGGATTCATAAATAGGTACAAATCCTTCTAACATTTTACTAGCGCAAGTTGTTTCTACACCTTCAGTAATAATATTGTCTTTAATTCCCATTGGAATACCAAAGAGTTTGCCTTCCATTTGGTCTTTGGCTTGTAATTCATCTAATTCCTGTGCTTTTTTAAAAGCATTATCTTTATCTAATGCAAGAAATGAATTAATTGTTGGATCAGTTTCTTCAATTGCATCATAGATATCGTTCACTATTTGTGAAGGTTTAATTTCTTTATTTTTTATTAATGTAATTAAATTTTCCACAGATTCATAACGGATGGTCATCTTAAGCGTCCTCCTCATTCATGATAGATGGTACCTTGAACTGTCCATCTTCCGTCTCTTTAGCATTTTTTAATGCAAGCTCTTGAGGAATGCCCTCGATTGCTTTATCTTCTCTTAACACGTTTTGTAAATCTAATACGTGATAAGTTGGCTCAATTGAGCTAGTGTCTGCTGTATCTATATGATTAGCAAAATTTAAAATACTTTCTAATGTATCTTGCATTTCAATTGTTTCTTCTTCAGATATTTGAAGTCTAGCTAAATTAGCAATATGCTCTACCTCTTCACGTGTAACTTTAGCCATTAAATAAAAGCCTCCTTTTTACTCATTCATTATAAAATTGTATCAAAATTCCAAGCAAAAATCTAAACTTTTCAACAATAACAATAAATAACCATATTTTAATTAAGTTCCGTTTGCTAAACATTTGTAATTATGTAACTTAAATATGTTTCAAAAACAATATATACACTTTTCATAGTATTAATGACAATTATTGCATAATAAATCATAACTTTTATAAACTGTGTAATATCATTTTATATTTTGTAAGCATTTTCATTTTGGTCATTGAGCTAAATATTTTAAAAAACTAAAAATAAATCCACTCTATTTATAAATTACATTGCATAATAATTCATGTAACACAATTTAATATTCTGGGGATAAGGGAGTTGAAGTATTATGTTTATTCTAGGCACATCTTTAGCTAATCAAGTTCACGCTACTTGGCAAACGTATATTATGATTATCATTTATTTTATCATTTTATTAATTATTGGCTATTACGGTTACAAGCAATCGACAGGTAATTTAAGTGAATTTATGCTGGGAGGTAGAAGCATTGGCCCTTACGTAACTGCCTTATCAGCAGGTGCATCAGATATGAGTGGATGGATGATTATGGGTCTCCCTGGATCTGTATATAGTACTGGTTTATCAGCAATGTGGATTACAATCGGTTTATCACTCGGTGCTTATATTAACTATTTTGTAGTCGCACCTCGCCTCCGCATTTATACTGAAATTGCAGGAGATGCTATCACCCTGCCAGACTTTTTCAAAAATCGACTCAATGACCGTAAAAATTACATAAAAATAATTTCAGGTCTAATTATTGTTGTGTTTTTCACTTTATATACACATTCTGGGTTTGTATCTGGTGGAAAATTATTTGAAAGTGCTTTTGGATTAAACTATCATTGGGGACTTATCATAGTTGCGGCTATAGTTATTTTTTATACGTTCTTTGGTGGATATTTAGCTGTATCCATTACAGATTTCTTCCAAGGTGTAATTATGCTGATCGCAATGATAATGGTTCCTATTGTAGCACTTATAAAACTCAACGGTTTGGATACTTTTAGCGAAGTAGCAGCTATGAAACCTACCAATATGGATTTGTTTAAAGGTACAACGTTTTTAGGTATTATTTCATTATTTGCCTGGGGTTTGGGGTATTTTGGTCAACCACATACCATTGTTCGATTCATGTCCATTAAATCACATAAACTTTTACCAAAAGCAAGGCGTTTAGGTATTAGCTGGATGGTTATTGGTCTCTTAGGCGCAGTTGCTGTAGGTCTCACAGGTATCGCATTTATACCTCAATACCATATTAAAATGGAAGATCCAGAGACACTCTTTATCATTATGAGCCAAATTTTATTCCATCCTCTTGTAGGCGGTTTCTTGTTGGCAGCTATCTTGGCAGCTATCATGAGCACAATTTCATCTCAGTTATTAGTGACTTCTATTTCATTGACTGAAGATTTTTATAAACTTATTCGTGGTGAAGCGAAAGCAAAAACTCACGAAAAAGAGTTTGTAATGATTGGACGACTATCTGTTTTACTAGTTGCAATTATTGCTATTTGGATTGCTTGGTCACCAAATGATACAATTTTAAATCTTGTCGGTAATGCTTGGGCAGGATTTGGCGCAGCATTCAGTCCGTTAGTGATTTTCTCACTATACTGGAAAGGGTTGTCTCACGCTGGCGCGCTGAGTGGTATGATTACAGGAGCTTTAGTCGTTATTGTATGGATTGCTTGGGTTAAACCGTTAGCATCAGTAAATGAAATATTTGGTATGTATGAAATTATACCTGGTTTTCTAGCAAGTGTGATAGTTACTTATCTAGTAAGTAAAATTACTAAAAAACCTGGTGAATTTGTAGAGCACGATTTAAATAAAGTAAAAGAGATTGTTAAAGAATAATCGAATCGCAACGCTTTCACTATAAATTGATACTAAAAAGCCACTCTTGTAACACTTGTCGTGATTACATAGAGTGGCTTTTATCGAGGAAACGTATATTAATTATTGTTTTTATAAATATGAACTTGTGGATCTTTGTCATCTTCAGTTTTACTGATTAAAGCTTTTGCTTTGTTACCATCTTTTATGCGAATTTCATATTCGTCAATATCATCAAAGTATTTCTCTGCTTGTTCAGTGATGTATTGTGTGATGCCAATTGTTTCTGCTTCACCATAATAATCAATCGGTACATCAACTGTTAATTGTTTCGCTTTTTTATTATCGAATTTAACTGTACCCACTGCTTGAGTAAAGTTGTTAAAATACGTCTGTAAATTATCATTAAATTGCTTAAAATTATTATTTAAATTTTCATCAATTTCGCCTGCTTCATCAGAAGGTAACAATGCTGTAGTTTGATTTATATCTTTCCATTCATTAATACGCGTCTTGCCGTCTTCAACTGTCGTACCAGCAATAAATTCACCTGGAACAATTGAATTTTCACCTGTTTGTTTATAAATTGCAAAGTGTATTGGTATGTTTTTCAAATCTTTATTTTCTCTGACTCTCGACAAAATTTCTCCTGCCATTTGCTTACCTTGTTTTTTAATTTCTTTGTCATCTAATTTTTTACTATAGGTTTCGCCATCTTTTTCTTTTTGATAGTAATATGTACTATTCATAGCTAGACCGATAGTCATACCTTTAATTTCCTTACCTTTAGTATCACCACTCGCATAAAAATCTTGTTCTAAAATATTAGAAAGATACGCAGGTGATTCTTCAGCAATTTTTTCTGGATCTGTTTCTCCATTATGAGATGGATTTAGACCTAAATTCTCATTCGCTTTCTTTTCTTTTCGTTCATCTTCATCCATCGCATCTACTTCAGATTTAGTATATTTTGGATCTAAATAAGCATTAATCGTATCTTTATCTAAGTACTGACCATCTTGATATAAATAATCGTCAGTTGGAAAAACTTGTTTACTCAATTCTAAGAGGCCGTTTTCGAAATCTTCCCCATTATAACTATTTGCCATGTTATCTTGTAATAAACCACGTGCTTGGCTTTCTTTAAATGGTAAAATCGTTCTATAATTATTGCCTTGAACATGTTTATCAGTAGCGATTTCTTTTACTGAACCGGATTTTTCTTGCTGTTTATTGTCATCAGGTTGTTCTTTACTTTTTTCACTATCATCATTTCCACATGCTGATAATAGAAAAATTGCTGAGATGAATAGTATAATCGTTCTTTTCATGCATTATCTCCTCTATCCCTCTATTTCTTTTTGTTTCTGGACAAAATCATCCTCCGTCCAAACTTCTGTGCCAAATTTTTCGGCTTTTGTAAGTTTTGAACCAGCGTCTTCTCCAGCAATTACTAAATCTGTCTTTTTAGTAACACTATTTGTAACTTTAGCACCTTGCAATTCTAACCATTTTGAAGCTTCATTTCTTGTCATTTGGTATAACTTGCCAGTTAATACAATGGTCTTATTAATAAATTCTGGATGACCTTCTAACTCGGTTGTTTTGACGCCTTTGTAAGTCATATTAACATGTTTTTCCTTTAATTTATTAATAAGTGCACGGATATCTTCATTTTCTAAATAAGTGACTAATGATTGTGCTAATTTTTGACCAACATCATAAATTTCAATTAATGATTCTTCAGTAACATCAAATAAATGATCCATCGTTCCATATTTTTCAGCAATGACTTGGCTCGCTTTGACCCCTAGGTGTCTGATTCCCAAACCAAATAGTAAATGTTCCAATGAGTTTGTTTTAGAATGTTCAATCGCATTTAATAGATTGTTGACTTTCTTCTCACCCATTCTCTCTAATGGTAGCAAATCATCTTTAGTTAAGTAAAATATATCAGCAACATCTTTTATTTTTTTATTTTCATAAAGTTGTTGAATGATTTTAGTACCTAAACCATCTATATTCATTGCTTGTCGTGATACAAAATGAATCATACCTTCAACGAGTTGTGCTTGACATTTTGGATTGATACATCTTAATGCTACTTCCCCTTCTATTCTTACTAGTTCATGATCACAACTAGGACAATGTGTTGGCATATGATAAACTTCTGCATTTTTCGGTCGACGATCTAAAACGCTTTTTATAACTTCTGGTATGATATCTCCAGCCTTTTTAATTACTACACTGTCGCCAATTCGGATATCCTTTTCATGAATTAAATCTTCATTATGTAAAGAAGCTCTAGAAACTGTAGTTCCCGCTACTTTTACTGGTTCAAGTATCGCCGTAGGTGTCACGACGCCTGTTCTACCAATACTAAGTTCAATATCTAATAAATCTGTTATGACTTCTTCAGCAGGGAACTTGTATGCAATTGCCCAACGCGGAGATTTTTGTGTATAGCCAAGCTCATCTTGTTGATCTAAATCATTCACTTTAATAACAATGCCATCAATATCATATGACAACTGTTCCCGCGCTTCCGTCCATTTTTCAATATAGTCAAATACTTCTTCTATAGTTTGAGCACGTTCTCGTTCTTTATTTGTTTTAAAACCTAATTTATCTAATTCATCTAAAGCTTCACTTTGTGTGTGAGCATTAAATTGTGTAAAGTCATTCACACTATATAGGAAAACGCTTAGTTTTCTCTTTGCGGCAAGTTTGGAATCTAATTGCCGCAGTGAACCAGCAGCCGCATTTCTTGGATTAGCAAATGGTTGCTCGTCATTTTGTGCCTTGGCTTCGTTTAAATCAAAAAATGATTTTCTAGGCATATATGCTTCACCGCGAACTTCAAATGTTCTAGCTTCATTAATCTTTAATGGTATTGCATGTATCGTTCTTAAGTTTTCGGTAATATCTTCGCCTGTAGTACCGTCACCACGTGTTAAACCTTGTACGAACCTACCATTTTCGTACTTAAGAGACACAGCCAAACCATCTATTTTCAACTCGCACATATATTCAACATGATCAATTTGCTCACGTATACGCTGATCAAATTTTCTTAAATCTTCTTCATTAAACGCATTTCCTAAACTCAGCATCGGTGTATCATGATTTACCTTTTCAAACGTTGATTGAGCTGAACCACCTACCCTTACTGTAGGTGAATCAACTGTTTGATACTCTGGATAGTTTGTCTCAATATCTATCAATTCGTGCAAAAGTTTATCATATTCACTATCTGGTACTGAAGGATTATCTTGTACATAATATTCATAGCTATATTGATTTAGCAATTGATGTAATACATCGACACGCGATTGTAAGTCAGCCACACTTTATTCCCCTTTCTTTTCAATAGGTGCAAATTGAGCAAGCAAACGCTTAGGGCCTTCAGATTTAAAGATAATATCTAGTTCAACTGAACCATTTTTTTCATTTACATTGCTCACCATGCCCTCACCCCATGATTTATGAATAACTTTGTCACCAACATGCCAATCCGTTGATTGTTGTGCTTTTTTAGAAGAAGTAACACGTTTACTATAACCTCTTTTTTCAGGTTGTTTGGTTGCAGATTTAAATCGATTCCCTTGTGCTGCAGATCGTGTTTTATTTTCGTTCTCTAATAAATCTTCAGGTATTTCTTTCAAGAATCTTGAAGCCATATTGGACTGAGGTCTGCCAAAAAGCATTCTTGAAGTTGCATGCGTTAAATATAACGTTTCTTCAGCACGTGTAATCGCAACATAACAAATCCTTCTTTCTTCTTGCATTTCATGATCATCATCACTTTTGATTGCTCTTATATGTGGGAATAATGATTCTTCCATCCCCATTATAAATACAATAGGAAACTCTAATCCTTTTGCTGAGTGCATTGTCATCAATGTTATACCATCATCTATTTGCGCTTCATCTATATCTGCAACTAAAGATAAGTCTGTTAAAAAGTTAATTAATGACTGTTCTTCTAATGGGGTATTCTCTTCATAATCATTAGGCACTGACATAAATTCATCTATATTTTCTAATCTACTTCTTGATTCTAATGTTTGTTCTCGTTCCAACATCTCACGATAACCTGATTTAACTAGTACCTCTTCTACGATTTCAGTAATCTCTAAAAATTCTTGTTGTTTAATTAAGTTCTGTATCATGTCATAGAAAGTAATACATGCTTGCGTAACTTTTTTAGATAAACCTATAAAATCCACTTCTGCTAGCGCGTCAAACATACTTATATCGTTTTGAGCAGCATAGGCTTGAATTTTATCTACTGTCGAAGGTCCAACACCGCGTTTCGGCACATTTATTACACGGCGTAAACTTATATCATCATTACTATTGGATATAATTCTCAAATAACTAAGTAGATCTTTAATTTCTTTTCGGTCATAGAATTTTTGACCACCGACCATTGTATAAGGCATATTAGATTTCATAAAAGTCTCTTCTAACACACGAGATTGTGCATTAGTACGATACAAGATAGCCATGTCTTTGAATTTTTTTCCGTTGCGTTGTTGTTTCATAATTTCTTTGACTACATATTCAGCTTCATCTCGCTCAGTAGTAGCTTCGTAGTAGTGAATTTTATCTCCAGATGTATTACCTGTCCATAGTCCTTTAGGTTTACGCTCTGAATTATTTTTGATTACTTCGTTAGCTGCATTTAATATATTTTTAGTTGAACGATAATTTTGTTCTAAAAATATCGTTTTAGCTTCAGGATAATCTTCTTCAAAGGAAAGTATGTTCTGAATATCAGCGCCACGCCAGCCATAAATAGATTGATCAGAATCTCCAACTACGCATAAGTTTTTAAATTTAGATGCTAAAAGATTAACTAATGTATATTGTGCTTTGTTCGTGTCTTGGTACTCATCGACGTGTATGTATTGGAATTTATTTTGGTAAAATTCTAATACATCTGGCACACGTTCAAATAATCGAATTGTAACCATGATTAAATCATCAAAATCCAATGCTTCGTTTCTTGATAACTGTCTTTGATATCCTTTATATACTGTAGCAATCATTTGCTCATGATAAGTATCAGCTTCTTTTTGAGCATCTTCTGGTGTTTTTAATTCGTTTTTTAGATTACTTATAGCACCGATAAACATTCTTGGTTCGAACTTTTTACTATCAATATTTTCATTTTTCAATACATCTTTGATAACTGATTTTTGATCGGTTGGATCAATAATAGTAAAATTACGTTCAATGCCAATTCTATCTGCGTCTCTTCTCAATATTCTTACACACATTGAGTGGAACGTTGACATCCATATAACTTGAGCTGGTTCACCAACTAAAGCTTCCACACGTGCTTTCATTTCTTTTGCTGCCTTGTTTGTAAAAGTAATCGCTAGAATGTTGTATGGAGATACGTCTTTTTCATCAAGCAAGTAAGCTATACGATGAGTTAAAACACGTGTTTTGCCCGAACCTGCACCCGCCATAATAAGTAATGGCCCTTCTGTAGTGCGTACTGCTAAGCTTTGTTCATCATTCATCTTATTTACTAATGCATTCATTTATGTTACTCCTTTATCTTAACTGTTTTTAATGCGCTTTTAATATCTTTATAAACGATATCACCAACGATAATCGTATCAACAATCGAAGCCATTTTTTCAGCCTCTTCTTGATTACTAATGCCACCACCATAAAATAGTTGTGTATCACTTAACATATTTGCAGCTGTTTTAACCTTTTCAACATCTCCATATGTACCACTATATTCAAGGTACATGACTGGTAATTTATACATCTCATTAATCATTTGAGCATATGCTTCAATATCTTCATCTGTTAAATTTGTTTCAGCTTGTGTAACTTGTGCTACTTTACTTTCAGGATTCATGACAACATATCCTTCAAAAACAACCTCTTCAAAATCAATAACGTGTCCAAAAGATTTCAATGCATCTAAAAGTATGCCATTGTGATATTTTACATTTGTACTATTCAATACAGTCGGTACAAAATAAAAGTCAAATCCAGGCATAACACTTTCTATATTGGAAATTTCAAAAACTAGAGGTAAAGGATACCTCCTCACCCTACTCATCAATTGAATAACATTATCTTCAGTAACATCATCTGTTCCACCGATCATAATTGCATCGGTTTGAGACATACATATTGCGTCTAAATCTTCATCAGAAATAGACTTGGCAGGATCTAATTTGAAAATATGTTTCCACTTTTTAATGTCATACATGATATGTTACTCCTTTTTTTAGCATACTTTTGATTATATCATTTTTAACCACCGAGTTCTAAAACGATATAGGATTTCACAATGTATTTTAACATGACAAATAAATCATAAGTTAATCATGTTTCTAGCTAAATATATTCAAAACATTTAAAGCCTCGACTCTATTTTATCAATACACTTTAAATTAACAACAAAAAAACTGTCAGCAAAGAATGTTTCTTTGCTAACAGCTTTTCAAATGAAATCATTAAAATTACACTTCGCTATAATATATAGAATTGTTAATTAATCGGTCGTTTCAATATTCATGCGGTCTAGAATCATTGTGTAAGCATCATTTCCCCATTGTAAAGATCTTTTAACACGAGAAATCGTTGCAGTTGAAGCACCAGACTCTTGTTCAATCGTCGCATAAGTATATCCTTGCTTAATCATTTTTGCGACTTGCAATCGTTGAGATAACGATTGGATTTCATTTACTGTACATAAATCGTCAAAGAATTGGTAACATTCTTCTCTGTTTTCTAATGTAAGAATTGCATCAAATAATTCATCTAATGCTTTTCCTCTTAATTTTTCTATTTGCATTAAAAACAACCCCTGTACTTTCATTTTAATCTTAATTCAACGTGCTAATACATTAAAGTGTAACGATTTCATCAGTAAATTTCAATTATTCTAATCCTGCACGTTTAAAAATCGTATCAACTTGATTTAAATGGTGTTTTGGATTGAAACATTCATCTAATTCTTCAGTGCTTAATAAATCAGTAATAGATGAATCTTGTTCAATTAATGTTCTAAATGGTGTTTTTGTTTCCCAAGACTCCATCGCTTTTGGCTGTACTTTATCATATGCTGCTTCACGTGCTAAACCTTTATTTATCAACGCTAATAATACACGTTGCGAATAAATAAGACCAAATGTTTTATCGATATTTGCTAACATATTATCTTCAAATACAGTAAGTCTTTCTACAATATTTGTAAATCTGTTTAATCCGTAATCTAAAGCTATCGTTACATCTGGTAGCATGATTCTTTCTGCAGATGAATGCGAAATATCTCTCTCATGCCATAAAGCTACATTTTCATATGCAGTTGTAATGTATCCTCTGATAACACGTGCAATACCAGTGATATTTTCTGAACCAATTGGATTACGTTTGTGTGGCATTGCTGACGAGCCTTTTTGACCTTTAGCAAAAGCTTCTTCTACTTCTCTTGTTTCAGTTTTTTGTAAATTACGTATTTCCACTGCAAATTTTTCCATAGAAGTGCTAATCAACGCTAAAGTAGCGATATAATATGCATGACGATCACGTTGCAATGTCTGAGTAGAAACAGCTGCTGTATCCAAACCTAAATTTTCACAGACATGCGCTTCAATTTCGGGCGGGATATTCGCAAAAGTACCTACTGCACCACTCATTTTACCGACTTCTATTTCTTTTCTCACACGTTTAAAACGCTCTAAATTACGTTTCATTTCTGTATACCATAATGCCATCTTAACACCAAATGTTGTTGGTTCCGCGTGTACACCGTGTGTGCGTCCCATCATCAAAGTATACTTATAATTTTTAGCTTTTTGAGCTAAAACATCAATAAATCTTTCTAAATCTTTTTCAATAATATCGTTTGCTTGTTTAATAACATAACTTAGTGCAGTGTCAACTACATCAGTTGATGTTAAACCGTAGTGAACCCATTTACGCTCTTCACCCAATGTCTCTGATACTTGTCTTGTAAATGCAACGACATCGTGTCGTGTTTCTTCTTCAATTTCTTTTGCGCGGTTAACATCAACCTTTGCGTTCTGACGAATTTTCGATACATCTTCAGCTGGTATATCACCTAATTTACTCCAAGCTTCACATGCGAGTATTTCTACTTCTAACCAAGCCTCATAGCGATTTTGATCCGTCCAAATATTAGACATTTCTTCTCTAGAATAACGTTCTATCATTGAAATAAGCTCCTATCTTGCGTAAGTTTTAGTTCACAAACTTCAAAAACATGTACATTCAATTAAAAAATACGATTAAAGTTCGTGTTTAATCTTGTCATTATTAGTTTAACAGAATTGACCATAAATGTATAAGTCTTTTCTATCTTCTTACAGAAATTTTAACACGTTTTATCAAAAGGCGTGCAGAAAAACCTTATTCTACTCAAAAAAATTATTAATCTATATCAAAAATGGAACTACATGATTAAAAAAATCGTTGACCTGAGTTTTTTATCTCTGTCAACGATTACACTTATATATATATAACACTTATTCATATCTAATTTCTTAGCTATTTTGGAACAATTATTCTATTAATTTGCCAACAAATTGAATTTCTTGTCTATATACTTCGTATTCACCATCTTTATTTTCCTTATAAATTGGTTTTTCAAAGCGTTTAATAGGCATATATCCAGCATCTCGCATACGTTGCAAACAATCTTGTATCGTTTCGTTTTCTTCTACTTTAAACTTTTGCTGCTTTTTCATATACTTTCCACTTTATC
Source organism: Staphylococcus sp. FSL W8-0271 (assembly GCF_038006605.1). Classification (NCBI taxonomy): domain Bacteria; kingdom Bacillati; phylum Bacillota; class Bacilli; order Caryophanales; family Staphylococcaceae; genus Staphylococcus; species Staphylococcus sp. FSL W8-0271. The sequence goes on along the minus strand of NZ_JBBOVM010000001.1, from coordinate 953,510 downwards.
CGGATCATATTGTTTAAGTTTCTTACTGCGCACACCTTTAACCCAAAAACCGCCGTGAATTGTTCTTGGTTCGTATGCAATAATAAACGCTTTTTCATCAATTTGCTTAATTGTTTCTATTAATTTTAATTCGAAACGTCTTGGTGTTAATATTTGTAAAATTAACCTCGTACCATCTCTACCATAAGCAGTATTATGCGTAACCCCATAACCTAAATCTCTTAATTGCTTTGGTAAATCTAATTCATATTCAGATGAAGTAACATTCACAACTGTATAGCCAAGCGCTAATTTCTCTTCAATTTTCATGCCTACAATAATACCGATTGAAAATCCAAAAGCATATGCAAAGACATTTTGAATTTGATCTAAACTAGACATAACCATTCCCAAACCAATTACATAGACTAAAACCTCTAAGAAACTTACAACTGCTGCAACATAACGATAACCTTTGAGTGTTAATATCGTTCTCATTGTCAAACAAGTTACGTAAGCAACATTAATAATAAAAATAGCTAAAACCATTAACCATGGATTAGATGTGATTACTGACATGTTCATTTCCCTTTCTTTCTCATTAAATCCAAATTATTTTATCAGTAACTTATTATTTTGTCACTAAAATCATTCGAAATCTGTTTGATTTTTTGGCCATGTATACCTTGTGTAAGCTAATTCTCTTTTATGTGCATTTTTAATATAATGATTTTCTATGATAGCTTTTGCTTCTTTTGGCACTTGTTTACCTTCTAAATAATCATCTATTTGAGCATAACTAACACCAAGTGCTTCTTCGTCTGGTAGCTGTGGTTTATCTTCTTCTAAGTCAGCCGTTGGTATTTTTTCATATAAATGTGCTGGTGCATCTAAATACGCTAAGATTTGTCGTCCTTGACGTTTATCCAGACCAAATAACGGGCCAATATCCGCTGCACCATCACCATATTTTGTAAAAAATCCTGTTAGGTTTTCCGCTGAGTGATCGGTTCCCACTACGATACCTTGTTTATTTGATGCAATCGAAAACTGCACTTTCATACGCTCACGTGCTTTTTCATTCCCTTTTTGGAAATCAGTAAGCGTAATTCCAGCTTCTTTTAACGATTGTACACTTTGATCTACAGCAGGTTTAATGTTAACCGTAATTGTTCGATCTGGTTTTATAAACTTCAAGGCATCTTCAACTTCATCCGCATCTTTTTGTTCGCCATACGGTAATTTAACCGCAATAAATTGACAATCAATATCCTTTTCCTTTAATTCATTTACTGCAATTTGGCACAGCTTACCAGCTAAAGTCGAATCTTGTCCACCTGAAATGCCTAAAACTAAGGATTTGATAAATGAATGAGATTGGATGTAATTTTTTATAAATTGAACAATATTACGTGTTTCTAATTTGCTATCAATGTTGGATTTAACTTTCATTTCTCTAACGATAATATCTTGAATTTCATTCATTTTCTTCTTCCATCTCCTTCACATGTTCTGCCACTTCAAATATACGTTTGTGTTTATTTTCCCAACATTCTGTACTTAAATCAACCGGATACTCTTGTGGATTAAGGTGACGTTTGTTTTCATCCCATAAATATGAAAGACTTTCAGTCAAATAGTTTTGCGCTTCCTTTTCGCTCGGTAAGTCATAAACGAGTTCACCAGCTTTAAAAATATCATGATGTAATGGTTTAGCTATAAAAGACTTTATAAATTTCATCTTATACGTATGAACAGGATGGAATAATTTAAGTGGCGACTCATCATAAGGATCTTCATGCGCTAACGTTATGTAGTCACCCTCAGCTTTGTTGGTTTTCTTATTAATAATGCGATACACATTTTTCTTACCTGGTGTTGTTACCTTTTCTGCATTGTTAGATAGCTTTATTCGGTCTACATAATTCCCTGAAGCATCTTCAACTGCCACAAGTTTATATACAGCACCTAAGGCTGGCTGGTCGTAACCAGTAATTAACTTAGTACCAACCCCCCATGAATCGACCTTTGCACCTTGCGATTTCAAACTTGTAATTGTTTGCTCATCTAAATCATTTGACGCAATAATTTTAGCGTCAGTGAATCCAGCTTCATCTAACATACGACGTGCCTCTTTTGATAAATATGCAATATCACCAGAATCTAAACGTATACCAATAAAGTTAATTTCATCACCAAGTTCTTTAGCCACTTTAATCGCTGTTGGCACACCAGATTTCAAGGTATGAAAAGTATCAACTAAGAACACGCAATTTTTATGACGTTCTGCATATTTTTTAAATGCAATATATTCATCACCATAAGTTTGAACCATTGCATGCGCATGTGTCCCTGATACTGGTATACCAAAAAGTTTTCCGGCACGCACATTACTAGTCGAATCAAATCCACCAATATATGCTGCTCTTGCACCCCACAAAGCAGCATCTGCTTCTTGTGCACGTCTTGTTCCAAATTCCATTAATGTATCATTAGGCGCAACTTGTTTTATTCTACTTGCTTTAGTAGTAATTAACGTGTGAAAATTTACAATATTTAACAACATCGTTTCAATTAATTGCGCTTGAATGAGTGGTGCTTCAACTCTTAATAAAGGTTCATTACCAAAGCATAATTCTCCTTCTTGCATAGAACGAATATCACCAGTAAACTTCATATCTTTTAAATATTCCAAAAAGTCTTCTTGATAACCAATAGATTTTAAATATTTAATATCCGATTCTGAAAAATGAAAGTTATTAATATAAGCAATAACTCTTTTTAATCCATTAAACACTGCATAACCACTGTTGAATGGCATATTTCTAAAATATAAATCAAATACAGCATATCTCTCATGAATACCATCATTCCAATAACTCTCCGCCATATTTATTTGATATAAATCATTATGTAATACTAAAGTATCATCCTCAAATTGGTACACCGCTATCTCTCCTATCGGCTTTTTCATTAGTTTAACACAAAAAATTAAACGTTTATATCTGAAACAAATTTATCTATATTACTTCTATGATAACTTCTGAACATTATTAAATATAATTTTGTTATTTATTATTTATTTAGTTATTAGTAAATTCAAAATAGTAGCGACAAAATCATGACAATTCTATAGTTAAACAATAAAAATAGAAAGAAATATCGTATAATATGTGCGAGGTGTTTTATATGTTAAATGAAGCTAAATCATTTATTCAGACAATGTATCAAGAATTAAATTATAATGAAAATACTATATTAGAACGGATAAATCAGATAGAAACACAAATCAACTTATCAGGTACGTATGAACATACGAATGAAGAACTTGTATATGGTGCTAAAATGGCATGGAGAAATTCAAATCGTTGTATAGGTCGTGCATTCTGGGATGCTTTAACTGTCAAAGATGCAAGGCATGTTCAGTCAGAACATGAATTTATAGACGCTATAGAAAATCATATTCAATTTGCAACAAATGATGGAAAAATCAAACCATGTATCACTATTTTTGCCGCTCAAAACCCACCAAAAATATTTAATAATCAACTCATCAGATATGCTGGATATGAAGATGTTGGTGACCCTGCTGAAATAAAAATCACTCAATTAGCAGAACATTTAGGATGGACAAGCAATCATACTGATTTTGATATTTTACCTTTAATTTATAAAATTCCTGGTGAAACATTGAAATTTCATAATTATCAACCTGAATTAATTAAGGAAGTTCCCATTACACATGACCGTTTTCCAAAATTAGCAAAGCTTGGTTTAAAATGGTATGCCGTACCAATTATATCAAGCATGGACTTGAAAATTGGTGGAATCACATATCCAACTGCACCATTCAATGGTTGGTATATGGTAAATGAAATTGCTGTGCGTAATTTTACCGATTCATATCGCTATAATTTACTAGAAACCGTTGCAGAAGCTTTTGAATTTGATACACTAAAGAATAATTCTTTTAATAAAGATAGAACATTAGTTGAATTGAATTATGCAGTATATCATTCATTTAAAAATGAGGGCGTGTCAATGGTTGATCATTTAACCGCTTCAAAACAATTTGAAAGATTTGAAAAAAATGAACGCAAAAATGGAAGATATGTAACTGGTAAATGGTCTTGGTTAGCACCCTCTTTATCTCCTACGCTAGTATCTAATTACCATCATGGATATAAAAACGAGGTTAGAGAACCAAATTTCTTTTATAAAAAACAATCACCTGCTTCTGGGTGTCCTTTCCATTAATTTTTAAAATTAACACATATATACAAGGGGTAACGTCAAATGAAATTATATTATTTAGGTCCAAAAGGAACATTTTCATATTTAGCAGCAAAACAATATCAATCAGAATCTGAGTTTGACTATATATCCAAATCTAATTTGTATGAAGTTGTTACTGCTGTCTCAGAAGATGATCAAAGCATTGCTGTTGTGCCTATCGAAAATTCAATCGAAGGTACAATCAATATTGTTGCCGATGCCTTAACGCAACAGAACATTTATGCTCAGGGAGAAATTCATTTAGATATACAATTTGCTTTATATGGCCCTGAAAATGCTACAGTAAATGATATCTCAAAAGTTTATTCAATAAGCCCAGCAATTAGTCAAACAAGTAAATATATACAACAGCATAACTTCACATATGATTATGTAGATAGCACGATACAAAGTTTAGAAAAAATAACTAACCAAGTTGGTGCAATCGCACCTTTAGGTAGCGGGGAAACTTATGGTTTCCAACCTATAGAACAAAACATTCAAGATTTCCCTCACAATGTTACACGCTTTTTAGTCGTAAGTAACCAGCCGCAACATTTGGACAATGCAAGCGATACTATGTTACTCATCACACCGCAATTTGACAAACCAGGTTTACTAGCAAGTATTCTAAATACCTTTGTGCTTTTTAACATCAACTTATCTTGGATTGAGTCTAGACCCTTAAAAACACAATTAGGTATGTATCATTTTTTCGTCCAAGCAGACACTGGGTTAACAGAAGAATTATCTAAAGTCATTAAAATCTTGAACACTTTAGATTTTCAAGTTACAGTCATTGGGTCTTTCAATAAGTTAAATCACGATTAACTATTAAAGTAAAACTTATTGAAACTTTAACTCGCAAGCTTATCATCTTATATACTTCAATAATAGAGCCTGAGACATTTATATGCCTCAGGCTCTATGACGCTTTTAATTATTTTAATGGTAATGGCTTGGTAACATCTATGCCTAATACTGGTGGTACTAAGAAATAAACCACTAACACAATGACAATAATACTCAATATATTGACCCAAAATCCAACTGATGCCATTTTTTTAATACTAATTTTTCCAGTACCAAATACAATAGCATTTGGCGGTGTACCAACCGGTAACATATAAGCACAATTGGCTGCCATAGCAGCCGGCACCATGAGTAGTAACGGATGTACATTAACTGCAACAGAAAGTGTGGCAAGAATAGGTAAAATCATAGTTGCAGTAGCTGTATTCGAAGTTATTTCTGTTAAGAATAACACAAATATTGTGATGACAAGAACGATAATTAATGGACTGACACCTTCGATTAACTTTAATTGTTCCCCTAACCATGTAGCTAAACCACTTTCTGAAATACCTTTAGCAAGTGCTAAACCTCCACCAAACAAAATGAGCACGCCCCATGGCAAGTCCTTGGCAACATTCCAATCAATAATACGTGTATGTTGCGCTTTATTTTTAGCTGGAATTAAGAATAGTAATACAGCTATAAACATTGCAATCGTACCGTCGGCAACTTCTGAGGTGAACGACCAATTTTTCAATAAGAATTCTCTACTAATCCATAATAAGCTTGCCAATATAAAAATTGCTTGTACTACTTTTTCTTCATATTTCATCTTACCTAATTCATCTAATTTTTTTCTAATTAAATTTTGACCGCCTGGCAGTTCTTTCATATCATGTTTAAATGCAACATAACGCAAATATAGCCATACTAAAATCAATAGCACAATGACCGTTGGTACACCAACAACCATCCATTTGGCAAAGCTGATTTCTTCACCAAAAGCTGATTGATATTGTCCTTTTAGAATAATAAGTGGTGGTGTTCCAATCAAAGTTCCTAATCCACCAATTGTTCCTGCATATCCGATAGCTAATACTAATGACTGTTCAAATTTATTGATGCTTTTAGCATTCATTTCTTCCCCTTTTAAATCATTTGCTTCTTTAATAATTGCTAAACCTATCGGTATCATAATCATCACAGCTGCAGTGTTCGAAACAAACATAGATAAAAATCCTGTCGCAATCATAAAACCTAATAAAATTTTTCCAGTACTTGTACCTAAAATACTGATAATTGTTAATGCTACACGTGTATGTAAATTCCATCTTTCCATAGCTATAGCTAGTATGAATCCACCTAAAAATAGGAAGATAATGTCATTCCCATACTGAGCAGATACTTCTTCTGGGCTAAGTACATGACCAATAGGCAATAAAATTAATGGTAATAAACTAGTTGCTGCAATTGGTATTGCTTCCGTAATCCACCAAATAGCTATCCAAATTGTAATTGCTAACACAAAAACACCCTTATAAGATAAATTTTCAGGTTGAAAAGTTAACAATGTCAAAATAAATAGTAGTGGCCCTAAAATCAATCCTGTCAGTTGTCCTGCATTATAAGACTTATTTTTTTCAGAAAAAAATGTTAAATAATGCGAACGTCTAAATTCCCCTTTGTTCGTGTTAGTCATAATGTTCCCCCCGATTTTAGTTGTTTTCTGAATTTTCTTACATTATTACTCTTTAAGATAATATAATTTCAATTAAATTACAATATGTTTTATATTGTGTTTTAATTCAGAACTACTAAAATAAAGAATCATTATTTTATGTTTATTTTTTTAATGTTTATATTTTTTTCATCTGATAGATACAAATTTTCTATATCTTTTAAATAAAGTCTTTGATGTTTATTATCAAAATGATTCTGTGCAATAAATATATTATTGTGTTTTACGTTATGGTAACTTTGCACTCGAATTGCATCTTTAGACATATGACCAACAAAATGATTTTGGTAAATATACAAATTACTTCCAGATTGTGTTGTTCTCACCTTACCTGTAAGGTCTTGCGCATTTTTACCATCTTTCACTGCTAAAAACCGAATACCACCTCCACAATTTTTAAATATATTATCGTGAATAAAAGTATCTTTTGATTTTAAAGGTGTCAGTGCATATTGGTTTATACCTTCAAACGTATTAAAACGAATGTGTATGTTTTCATAAAATTGATTAAATCTACTCGCGTGAGATCCTATTGCTCTATTCCACGCACCCATTGTAGGTGTTTTAGAATTTCCAAAATAACAATTTTCAATCACTACATTTTTAGTTATCGTACCATCCGTTGCACCGAATTTTGGAAAAGCACCTTTTACTTGTATATCAATTTGTACCGCTTCTGAAAACAATCTTTCCCCTTTGTCATCTTTAAATCCTAAAAATTGGCATCCATTGATATATAATCCATTGATGCCACATGCATCTATGGCATGACCTCCAACAACATCTTTGAATGTTACGTCTAAAATTTGAATATTTTGAGCATGGCCCATGCACATTGCTGTATTGTTATATGGATAATTATAACCATTCATATCCAGTGTGCCACCAGCAATACAGATTGCACCATTACCTTCGTATCCATAATAAGATTTCAACCATCTACCGTTTTTTAATAAAGTATCTTTACCTACTCTTTTTAATACTGCTTCATCATCCAATATCAAAGTAGTTGAGTCATATATTACCAACGGTCTACGTATATGATACTCTCCTTTAGGAATATAAATTGTTGTGTTTTTGTGGTCTCTAGCATATTTCAATGCTTTTTGAATCGCACGTGTATCTGCCCATTTATGCTTACCTTTTAATCCAAATTGCATTGCATTAATGATCATTAGCAACTCTTCCTCCTTACTTAATACTTTATAATAAACTAATATTTAGTTTTTAAACGCTTTAAATGCACCTTTAATGATTTATGTACTTAGTATATAATAACTATAATCTTAATTTTGGGAGTGTTACATTAGATGAAAAATAGTGCGCTTATTATTGTTGACTATTCAAATGATTTTGTTGCTGATAATGGCAAATTAACTTGTGGCCTTCCTGGTCAACAAATTGAAAATTATATTGTTGAAAGAATTGAAGTATATAATAAAAAACAGGCTAATATCTTTTTTCTTATGGATTTACATTATGAAGAAAATAGCTATCATCCAGAAAACAAACTTTTCCCACCACATAATATAATAGACACCACTGGAAGAGAACTCTACGGTAAAGTGAATGATATTTATCAGAATATCTTATTTAATGATCATGTTCATTATTTAGATAAAACGCGTTATGATTCATTTTGTGGTACACCTTTAGATATTATGTTACGCGAACGTAACATTACTCATTTGGAAATTGTCGGTGTATGTACAGACATTTGTGTACTTCACACTGCTATCACTGCCTACAATTTGGGATATACTATTTCAATTTCTCATAAGGGTGTTGCCTCATTTAATCCAACAGGACATCAATGGGCATTAGATCATTTTAAAAATTCATTAGGTGCTGAAGTAGAATAACAATAGAAAATCATGATAAAATAAAATTAAATAAAAAATTAAGGAGAATTAAAACATGGCAAAAACTTATATTTTCGGTCATAAAAATCCAGATACAGATGCAATTTCATCAGCTATTATTATGGCAGACTTTGAACAACAAACAGGAAATACAGAGGCAACACCTTATCGTTTGGGTGAGGTAGGACCTGAGACTCAATATGCATTAGATCATTTTAATGTAGACACACCAGAATTACTTAGTGATGATTTAAATAATCAAAATGTTATTTTAGTTGACCATAATGAATTCCAACAAAGTGCTGATACGATTGACAAGTCATCAATTCAACATGTCGTTGATCATCATAGAATTTCAAACTTTGAAACTGCAGCACCATTGTATTATCGCGCAGAGCCAGTAGGTTGTACTGCAACAATCTTATACAAAATGTACAAAGAACGCGGATTTGAAATCAAACCTGAAATTGCTGGTTTAATGATTTCTGCTATCATTTCAGATAGCCTACTATTTAAATCACCAACTTGTACACAACAAGATATTGACGCTGCTGAAGCTTTAAAATCAATTGCAGACATTGACTTAGAATCCTATGGTCTAGAAATGTTAAAAGCAGGTGCATCTACAACAGATAAAACTGCATCTGAACTGTTAAATATGGATGCGAAATCATTTAATATGGGTGACTATATTACACGTATTGGTCAAGTTAATACTGTAGATATTGATGAAGTATTCCAACGTCAAGAAGAGTTAGAAAAAGAAATGTTAGAAGTGAGTACAAACGAAAAATATGATTTATTTGTATTGCTTGTAACTGATATCATTAACAGTAACTCTAAGATTTTAGTCGTTGGTGCTGAAAAAGATAAAGTAGGCAATGCATTCAATGTTCAACTAGACAACAATACTGCATTTTTACCAGGTGTTGTATCTCGTAAAAAACAAGTTGTACCACAAATTACAGAAGCTTTAAGTTAATTTCATACTTTATCAATATATAACGCTATAATAATAAAAACTTAAATAGTTTACTATATAGAAAAACTGGAACATAATAATAATTATGTTCCAGTTTTTTATCCATCATTTTAAACTATCTAAATCACCAATATACTAGGAGGAATAATATTTGAATTCAATAGAACAATCTTTCCACAATAGTAAACAATATTTTAATACTCATGAAACCAAATCACTTAAATTCAGAAAAAAGCAACTCAAACAATTAAGTAAGAGTATTAAAAACTATGAAAGTGAATTACTTGAAGCTTTTCAAAAAGATTTAGGTAAAAATAAAGTAGAAGCCTATGCAACTGAGATTGGCTTTACATTAAAAAATATTAAATCAGCTCGTAAAGAGCTTAAAAATTGGGCGAAAACCAAACAAGTAAACACACCATTATTCATGTTCCCTACTAAAAGCTACATTATGAAAGAACCTTATGGCACAGTACTCATTATCGGACCTTTTAACTATCCATTCCAATTGTTAATAGAACCGTTAATTGGTGCAATTGCTGCAGGGAATACTGTGATACTAAAGCCTTCTGAGTTCACACCTAATGTATCTGGTGTCATACAGCAAATCATTGCCGATGCATTTGATCCTGAATACATTAATATCATTCAAGGAAATGCTGATACAACTCAAACTTTACTTCAATTTCCTTTTGATTATATTTTCTTTACAGGTAGTGAACAAGTTGGACGCGTTGTTTATAATGCAGCAAGTAAAAACTTAACACCAGTAACTTTAGAGCTAGGTGGAAAGTCACCTACAATCATTGATGAGAGTGCAAATATTAAAGTTGCAAGTGAACGTATTTGTTTTGGTAAGTTTACAAATGCTGGGCAAACTTGTGTTGCACCGGATTACTTACTTGTAAACCGCAAAGTTAAAGATGAACTCATCAGTGCATTAAAAAAGACAATCACTGAATTTTATGGCACAAACATTCAAGATAGTCCGGACTATGGACGAATTGTAAACAAAAAACATTATCATCGTTTAAACGAATTATTAAATATTCATCACCCTGAAATTACTTTTGGTGGTCAAACTGACATTGATGAAAATTTTATTGCACCTACTATTATAGAAGGTACGACTTTCGATTCAAAAATTATGGAAAATGAGATTTTCGGCCCAATTTTACCTATTATAACTTATGATGATTTTGACGAAGCAATTGATTTAATACGTACTAAACCTAAACCACTAAGCCTTTATTTATTTAGTGAAGATGAAAATAGTTCAGAGAGAATATTAAATGAATTATCATTTGGTGGCGGTGCAATCAATGATACCCTTATGCATTTAGCAAATCCTAACTTACCTTTTGGCGGTGTTGGTGCTTCCGGTATAGGAAAATATCATGGAAAATACTCATTTGATACTTTTAGTCATGATAAATCTTATATTTTCAAATCTACAAGACTTGAATCAAGCCTACTGTTCCCTCCTTATAAAGGAAAATTTAAATATATTAAAGCATTTTTCAACAAATAGTATTTTGATATATTAAAGCCCGAAAACTTAGTATAGTTTCCGGGCTTTTTATCATTTATTTTTATTTTAAGAACTGAACACAAACACCTTCTGGCGCATTTTGTGATTCATCTGATTTCTCTAATTTTCCAGTAACTTTATCTCGCTTAAATACAACTACTTCATAATTACCTTCTTGGTGAGCACAAACTAAGAAATCATCTGATTCAGTAATATTAAAATCACGTGGAAATGCTCCTCCGCTCGCGACTATATCTACAAGTGAAATTGTTGATCCATTGTCTCCAACTTTAAATATAGCAATACTATCATGTCCTCTATTGCTGATATATAGGAATTTTTGATCATGAGATAATCTTACTGCAGCTAATTTTGTTGCACCTTCAAAATTTTCGGGTATTGTTGCATGGCGTTCAATTTCTGAGAATTCACCATTTTCATATGCCATGACACTTACAATATTTGATAATTCATGTACAACATAAGCAATTTTGCCATTTTCATGGAATGAAATATGTCGTGGCCCATCTCCAGGCTCAAAATCATATACAGCATATTCACTGTAGCCATTATCTCCAAATTCATACGTCACAATCTTGTCAGTCCCTAAATCCATGGCTACCACATATTTTTCATCTGGCGTTATACCAAGGTAATGGACATGAGGCTGTTCTTGTCTTTCTAAAGGGCCTGTTGGATAATCATGTGCTAACTCTTGGATTAAACGAATAACTTCACCAGTAGTCGGATTCGCTTCATAAATACGAGCCAGTCCTGCACCATAAACTGCCTCAAAAATATATTTTCCATCTGGTGAAACTGAAACATAACATCCACTACCTTTTGTTGAAGCTAAACATTTATTAATAAGGCTAAGTTTGCTATCTTTTTCTATTTTAAAACTTGCGATACCACAGTTTTCACCTTCACGTGTGACAGCATATAAAAATGAATGATGCTGATTCACGTATGTTGATGCTTCTAATTCATACCCCGTTTCTATCTCGACAACCGTTCCTGTTTGTTCATCTAATTCAAAACGGTAAATGCCCTTCCCCTCTTTTTTCGTATATGAACCGATATATCCTACTGTAGTCATGTAAACCCCTCCATATTATGATACTTTCATTTTAATAAATATTAATACTAAATGACAATATAATGGTTTTAGCGTTAATACGCCGTTTATAAATATTCCTATTGAAACTTGTATGACATAAATATATTTTCCTTTTATGAAACTGATTTATCTTAATTAAACTTATCATTTTCTAGCTTTCATTTTAATTATTATCTATTTTCTATTATAAGATAACTAAGTTTTCAAACATTGGAATCCACATTCTATTAAATATTGAAAAATAACTTGCAATAATACGAACAAGTGTTCTATTATTAAGTTGAGGTGATTGGATGTGTTCAAGTAAATATAATAATAAAGAGACTGATTACAGAAAAATACCTAGAGAAAAATTAAATCCTAATATTCCACAAGGGCGTGGTATGGTTAAATGGGCTCCTTTTGCAACGTTACCCGAACAATTTGAGGCAGTACAACAACATATCATTGATCAAAATAAAATTGACCGTCCTATTTTATCAGACGATCAATTAAATGAACTCAATATCCAACTACATCAAGCACTACATGCGAATACACCAGTGAGTATCGAATACTATAAGAATGGTTGGTTAGAATATATCACATTGGAAATTAAGAATATTGATATGCTTCATATGTATTTAGAAGGATATCCACTTGCTACTCCAAACACAATAAAATTATCGCTTTTTGATATCACAAGTATAAATCTAAAGCACCAGCCAAAGTCGTATTAAAAGTCAATTATTGGGTGCATTTAATTCCTAGTCTTTCGACTGCATAAACCACCGTAACATCTGCATCCTGCAGCTCTCTTGTTTTAGGTTCGCAGTCTTTCGACTGCATAAGCCTCCGTAACATCTGCATTCTGCAGCTCTCTTGTTTTAGGTTCGCAGTCTTTCGACTGCATAAGCCTCCGTAACATCTGCATTCTGCAGCTCTCTTGTTTTAGGTTCGCAGTCTTTCGACTGCATAAGCCTCCGTACATCTGCATTCTGCAGATGTACGGAGGCTAAAAAAAATAGAACACTCAAAAGTGTTCTATCAATAATTAATTATTAGATTCGATGTCTGAAACGATTTCTTTTGTTTTATTTTCGATATCTTCAAAGTCTTTTTTGAAAATATAAGCAAATACAACAGCACCTATTCCTGCTGCTAACGATACAGTAAGAATTGTACCGAATACAAATTTAAATAAACCTTTAATAAAATTCCACATTCTGTTTCACCTCAATAATTTATTAACATGTCTAACATTAATGATAGCATACTTAAAGACATCAATAAATATCTACCCTTTTTCAAATAAATTATTCTTAACATTCATAATATAAAATTACATTATGAATGTACTAAATAACTATTATACCCTAATATAGTTTGAAAAGAACTGGAATATTAATAACCATTTGAAGTAAACATGATACTACTATAAAATAATTATTAGATACTAATTCCCCCACCAAGTTGACAGAGCATCTCTTAATTGTCCATAGTAATTTAACATAATCATCACCTCATTCAACTAAATTAAGCTTTAGTTTTAAAAGTTAATTTTATGATAACTTCCACACAACAGTAATACAATTAACATGACGTTACAATGAGATAACATTATTGTAAGGTTACACTTAACATAGGAGTTTTTTTATGCAAAAAGTACAATCAGATATTTTAACACATCGAGGATCACATTTTGATTTAGGCATCAAAACTGCTCAATGGATGCAACAAACGCCAATGCTAAAAAATAGAGAAAAAGAATGGAAAAAGCGTATGCCTAGATTTGATATAAATATTAAAGAAACATATGATATTTTCCAAATATACGCACCACAAATTTGGGAAGAAATAAAAGGTATGCAAGAGGTCTTAAACCTTCCTACCAAACAAATGATACTAAACTTCGGGCATTATCGTTTTACACCATTAAAAAATAGCGGTTGCACTGTATTTTTAGGAAATGATTACATGGTACGCAACTACGATTATCATCCTGCCACTTATGATGGTCGATATTTATTATTTCAACCAAATGATGGTGGTTTAGCACAGATTGGCCCAACCTCACGTGTAACTGGAAGAATGGATGGAATGAACGAAGCTGGTCTTTCTATGGGTTACAATTTCATGCATCGTAAACATCCTGGTGATGGTTTTGTATGTTACATGATTGGCAGAATTATTTTGCAGTATTGTAAAACTGTACCAGAAGCAATTCAATTGTTAAAAGAAATCCCACATAGAAGTTCGTTTAGTTACATTGTTATGGATAAAAACCTAGAACATGCAATCATTGAAGTTACACCTCGTTCGATTAATGTGCGTTATGACCAAACTTGTACGAATCACTTTAAATTATTAACACATGAAAATAGAAATTATACAGCAGAATCAGAAGCGCGTTTAGAACGGCTTATTAAGCATAAACCGACACACTTAAATAAAGCAGAGGCCTTCAAGCTATTTAATAATCCACAGTATAAAATTTACAGTAAATTATTTAAAAGTTGGTCAGGAACAATACATACAAGTATGTATGAACCACAAAGTTTAACTGCACATATTGCAATCGGGGAAAATAATCATCCGACCATAATAAACTTTACAGATTGGCTTAATGGGCAAGCTTTATCAACAGATACACTTTTTGGTCATTTAGATACCGAGTTAACTTTTGCAACATATTAAACTATATTAAAAAAGTGGGACGATGAAACCTAATTTTATTAAAAAGATTTCATCGCCCCATAACAATAAAGATGACTAGGATCGAAAAAAGTATAAAATGATTACTTGAGCTGAAGTTCATTAATCCCCTAACAACAAGCACGAATCAGGGACGAGTCGAATCAATGATGTCTCAATAATTAATCAATCACTATATCCCCATCAGTAGTATATAGCTCTAAAATGTTATCCCCATTTCCAACTTTTTCATTCTTAAAATGCTTATTATTAACTTTTTTATCACCATGAAATGGATATAACTTAAGAAGTGTGTTTTTCGGAGCGTTTTTATAACTAATATTAATATCTCCTTTTTTAGCAGATGCTTTAAAATTAGAATTGATGTCAGTTTCAGATAATCTTATAGTTCCCTTATTTACTAATAACACTGAATCTTGAATAAGCGTATTTTCACCCGTTATTCTAGCATTTTCAGTTTCAATATTAGCCTTATTTATTTCACTTTCTTTAAACGTAATAGCTGAATTTAATCCTTTATATTTTAACTTTCCAAACTTCGATTCATTTAAAAACACTTTACCGCCATTTTTATGTTTTTTTGACAAATCTGCATCATTTACATTTAATTGTTTAACAATTATAGTATTATATTTACTTGATACATGTAGCTTATTTAATTTTTTTTCAGGTAAAGTGATAATTAAGTTATCCTCAAAATTTCTAAATGGATTGTAATTTAAACCATAATGGTTTTCTAGTTTTTCAGTCTCTTTAACCTTCAACGTTTTATCATTATTGTTTATATCAAGATTTCTCTTACCTTTATATCTCACTGACGTTTTATCTCCAGATTTAATTAAAACTTTACAATTTTCAGTTAAGACATCTAAATTATTAATATCTTTAGAATCCAATACTTTATTAACACTATTTAATTTTTCATTTTGTTTTTCAAAACCGAACCATGTAACACTTCCTAAAAGAAAGCATGTTATAAATAAAGTTAGCCCACCTAAAAATAACCGCTTCATAAATCTACACTTCCTTTAATTGTTCGGATATTCCATCTTAAGTATTTTAAAATTAAACGATAGACAAGTTGTGCTAATTTAGCAATAATTACAAATAAAACAATACCTAATCCTGTAAAAGAAAAAGCAAAAAAGTAATTACTTATCGCGAGGCTGATCATATGATTCAATAATCCATGAACAATTAACAATACAGGGCTAATAGTTAAGAAAAACGCAACGAGCAATAATGCACACATAAACACTGCTAATATAACCATGGGTATCAAAATAATAATTAATGACAAAATCCCCATACCTAAAGAAGCCATAATTGCTCTGACAATATTTTTAGTATTTGGCCTATATTCGGCAGATACAATAGCATTTTTTGCCATTATCTGTTTAGCAATCTGCTTGGGCGATTCTAAAGCTCCAATGATTTGGTATTCATTTTTGCCATTATTTTCTTGTTCAAAAAAATATTGTTCATATTCATACATCACTTTGTCTCGTTCGTTTCGAGGTAGGTTTTCTAATTCTTGTTCTAACGCATTTAAAAATGTGATTTTATCCAAGTTATCTACCGCCATTCAAATTTTAGGATTTAATCAATTTCTATTTCAATTCAAAAATGGCAAACCACTGCAGAGTGTCATTACCAAATTTAGTTACTATATATTTCAACGCTCTATATTTCATCATTTCTATGTACAATAAACACTTATATATATATTTAGTTATCCAAATATAACTTACAAAAGTTCAATGATTATATATAATAAATTAATGTTTAAATATTATTAGTTAAAAAACGGATATCAAAAAGTTATGTAACTTAATGTTGTTTTACACTATTCATACTAAATCAATATAGCATAAACATTTAGTATTTTCATTTAAAACAAATATTAAAACTTATTACTTTTCTAAGTATTAAAAATTTTCTTTCATTTAAAATTGTTGGTATAATAATAGCTAATAAATTAAAGGGGGAAAAATAATGACAAGTTTAGAAACTTATTTCAAAAACAGTCAACCACTTGATCAGTACATTGAGGATATGACTGAAAACCAAGAAAATCTACTAACAATTTATAAATCATTCTCACTTCCTCAAGATGATGAACGTCTTGAAAAAATCAAATCTTTACCTTACAGTAAAGTGCTTGTAATAACGGAAGATTGGTGTGGAGATGCTATGATGAACCTTCCTATTCTAAAGCATATAAGCGAAGAACTACACTTGGAAGTCAAAGTATTCCATCGTGATGAAAATACAGATTTAATAGACCAATACTTAACAAATGGCACAGCTAGATCCATTCCAATATTTGTTTTCCTAAATGATGACTTTGAACAACAAACTGTTTGGGGCCCTCGTGCTAGACAAGTCCAAAACTTTGTAGATGAAACGCGTTCAAAGTTACCTGAAAAAGACGATCCTACATTTAATGATAAATCTGCAGAAACACATACAATTATTGCAAATCGTTACAAAACAGACTCACAAATGTGGAAGCATGTTTACGACTCAATCTTAGATAAATTAATCACTAAATAATTAAACACGTATGAATTGGATTAGCTTTACTACAATTCATACGTGTTTTTATTGAAGTTAAATTTCTACTATTAAATATCTTTTTTAGATGCATAGAATAGATTAATAATAAATAAAATAACAATTGAAGCTGAGGTAATAAACCATTGCCAATTACTGAATGTATAATCTCCAGAAGTCGTTTTAGATGTTAAATAACTAAATGGAATATATTTTAATGAGTCTTGTATATTATCTCCAATTTTTGGAATCATTGGTAAGAAAGGCTCTGCAAAAGGCACAATCAATACTAAGAAAATTCCTAATGTGAAAATAAGTGCTGTTTTAGGTACTACTAATGCAAATAAATATAATAGTAATCCAAAGAATAGATGGAACATTAAGAAAAACCATAGTAATTCAAAAATTTTATCAGTTTTAATATTTTCACCGTCTACAATACCCTGAACAATTAAAACAAATGCAACAAGAATTGCTGTTATTAATATGGCAATTAATATAATAGAAACAACTTTTGCAACAACATAACCTACACGACTTGATGTTTTATTCATATATAATTGAATCGTACCTTGTGAAATATCACGTGTGATTGTTTTTATTACAAAAAGTAGCCCCATAATAGAAAAGAACCAACTACCTATTGAAAGTAATGTGTTACCGTTCATTTCATCAGATTGTTGAACAAATAAAATTGTAAATCCAATCATTGGTAAAATAGTCAATAATAATGCTAAGTAAGTTAAAGGACTTTTAAAAATACTAATTAAGTCATATTTTACAAGTTGAATACTGTTCATTATTGGCCACCTTTCTGATTGATATTGAAGTACGTATCACGTAAAGAACTTTTGCGCGTTTCAATAAACTCAGGGAAAATTTCTTTACTTGCTAGTCCTTTTAATATATCTTTATAGTTTTTTTGAGCCTTTAATATAACTTCTCCTGTCTCTCTTTGAGACTGTATTACATCAAAGTGTTCATTTAAATAAGCTAATCCTGCTTCAAAGTCAGCCGCTTCAAGATTCAATACTGTAGAATCTGTTGGGGCGCCTTCTTTCATATCAACATCTTGCACAAATGTACCATCTCTTAAAAAGACTGCTCTATCACAAATTAATTCTATATCCTCAAGTTTATGACTAGAAATCAAAATTTTCATATCTAATTCCTGAACAAGCGATTGTATCGTTTTTAAAACGTCAATTGAGCCATCAGGATCCATTCCATTTGTCGGTTCATCTAATATTAAATATTTAGGTTTATTCATTAAAGAAACTGCAATGGCTAACTTTTGTTTCATTCCCATTGAATATTTTTTAATTTTCTTTTTAATATAACTACGCATTCCAAATGCATCAATAATTTGATCAGCATACTTTTTATCAAATCCTTTTCCTAACACATTTGCAAAAAGTTTCAAGTTATATAAACCAGATTTATTATCATATAGTTTCGGGTGTTCTATTAAATAGCCTACATTTTCTTTATTACTTAATTGAACTTCACCTTTATAATTTACAATGTTGCCATTCATCACTTTCATTAAAGTGGTTTTACCCACCCCGTTTTTACCTATTAAACCAACAATTTGACTATGGCCAAAATCAAAATCAATATGATCTAATACATTATTATTACCATATGTTTTAGTAATTTGTTTTAACTGCATAATGCGCCTCCTTTAAAGTTAACTTAGCTTTTTATATTGAATGATATAATTTACTCCTAAAAATACAACACTTAACAATAAGAAGCCATAGTTAAAGAAATCTTTAAAATATCTTAAATGTTCAAAATCATAATCAAATAGTAAAGAACAACCAATAATGATAATTGCAATGATAAAAGGTAAGAAAATTAACATTCCTAACACATAAGGAATAAATGAAATATATTCTGCCTTTTGTTCTATAAACCGCTTAAAACCTAATGGTATCGCGAAGAGATTAATGGCAATATAAGAAAATGGCAATGTGAAGTTAATATTAATTGTATTACTTGAATAGTTATCATTGGATATGCCATATAAAGATAAAATACCTGCACCAACCAAAGTAAATACCAAAACAGTTATATAGTTCGCATTTAGTAAAGATAATTTAGAAACCGGTAAACTAGCAAAAAAATCATATGACTGTTTATATCCTAACTTTTTATTAAATCTAAAAACATGTCCTGAATCCAACACTGAAATAACTACTAGTACCATAACTAGGGCAGAATAAAGCACTTTATTTATCAATGTGTCATGATTCAAAATTAATTGTAAAGGGGAAATAATCAGTAAAACTGAATATAAAACAATCGTCCATTTGCGTAACTTAAGGTTTCGAATAAGTAAATTTTTCATCTTATACCTCCCGCATTATTAATTATTAGAAAGCCCCAAATCATTCTTTGGAGTTCCCTTTTTCGAGGTAAACCATTAAGTCTTCAATTGTTGGACTCGTGATTGCAACAGCATTACCAAATATTTCATAGAACACATTAGCCTGTGTGGTTAATGCAGTATAACCAGTTTTATTAATTTCAAAATATTGAGTTAAATGCTTTAATTCTTCATCAATTTGGTTGGAATCACCTTTGACAATTTTAAATTGAGTTAAAAGATGATCTAAAAAGTCATTTAAAACAACTTCGCCATCCTTAATATAAACTAAATAATCAGCTATTTTCTCCAAATCAGAAATAATATGAGTAGATAAAAAAACAGTCTTTCTTTCATCAATAAGTTCTTTTTGAATGATATCTAAAACTTCATTTCTAATAATAGGATCTAAACCCGAAGTAGGTTCATCTAAAATAAAAAGTTCAGCTTGATGACTAAATGCGATTGCAATGGATAACTTCATCTTCATTCCCGTTGAGAATGTTTTAATCTTTTTATTGAAAGGCAAATCAAATAATCCAACATAATGTTCAAAAACATCATGGTTCCAATAACTATAAAATGGTGCAATATAATTTTCGATTTTTTTAATGGTCCATTTATCATTAAGATATAATTCCGAATAAATAAAACCAATTTTATCTTTTATTGCTACAGCGTTATTTTTCATTTTTTGATTGAAAATTAATATTTCACCATTATTGGGCTCAATTAAATCCATAATTAACCTAATGATTGTAGTTTTGCCAACGCCATTTGCACCAATGAAACCTGTTACAAAACCTTGAGGAACTTCAAATGAAATATCATTTAATTGAAATTCTTTATATTGATAGTTAATATTTTTCAATTCTATAGCATTCATTCGTCGTCCTCCTCATAAATCAACGATAAAATTTCTTGTAACTCAGATAAAGTCATACCAATGGTCTTGGCTTCTTTACTCATTGATTTGGCTAAGGACTCGATAACTATAAATTGTTTTTCTTTTAAAATTGAACTATCCTGTTCCTTCACAAATGTACCTTTTCCTCTTATAGTAAAAACAAAACCATCTTTTTCTAAATCTTCGTAAGCACGTTTTGTCGTAATCACACTAACACTTAAATCTTGTGCCAGTTCTCTCATTGATGGCAAATGTTCTCCAGGAGTAACGTGTCCTTTTAAAATGTTCTCTTTTACTTGTTGTTTGATTTGTTCATAAATCGGTCTTTCACTACTGTTTTTTAAAAGTATTTTCATTAACGTCCTCCTTTATAACTGTACATACACAATATATACAATATATACACACTTGTAAAGTCAAATTTTCATTTTAACTAAAAAATTTTGAGCTAAAATAAGTGCAAATAACTATACTATCTGAAATAAAAAAGGCTAACCCACATAAAATGGTCAGCCTTATACCTAGTATGAAAGAGATACATGTCTATCTCTTACTACTTATTTCTTTTGATTATTTTTTTTGCGTCTATCATTACTTCTATTTATAAATGCACAAATCATAAACATAATTGCTGCAATTAATAATTTTATGCCTGAATTTTCATGTCCAGTAGCTTGTAAATAGTAACCAACGACAAATAATACAATAGCAATAATCACAAATATTTTTGTTAAATGTTTCACTATACTCACCTCAAATAATTACATTGTATCAAAATTTACTCACAATTTCTAAAACTCATTCATACTATTCTAATTTTGAAATTATCTTATTATTAATTTGCATTACACGCAATAGAATATATTGTTTGCAGTTTATACTTAGCGGTGCTAAAATATAATTGTATCCACGAATTATACTACACAACCCCAAGTCTGATAGCGCAGACTTGGGGTTTTTTGTGTAAGGCCACCTATTTGTCTTTCCACTTATTTTCTAACCAAACACGGAATACAACAAGTAAGCCACCTGTTATTAAAGTTACTAAAATTTCTTGCCACCACGTAACCATACTACACCCCCCACAAAAAAAGTACCATGTAGGATTTTGATGGCCTATCTATATTCTAACATAAAACAGAACACATGTTCGTATAAAATGACCTTAAATTTATATTTTTCTTATAAAATGTTTGCAACGCTTTAATTTTAACTGATTTCAAGATAATATAGTTATATCATTTAAAAAGTAA
This sequence comes from Staphylococcus sp. FSL W8-0271, assembly GCF_038006605.1. NCBI lineage: Bacteria > Bacillati > Bacillota > Bacilli > Caryophanales > Staphylococcaceae > Staphylococcus > Staphylococcus sp. FSL W8-0271. Next base: position 931,447 of record NZ_JBBOVM010000001.1, on the reverse strand, counting down.
AGAGAGGTTAACAAACTATGAATCCTTTAGCTTTAGATTTAAACGAACAATTATCTAAATCCAATCCAGAAATTGCAGATATGCTTTCTGATTTAGGCAAATTAATGTATTATCCAAAAGGCATTTTATCACAATCTGCAGAAGCGAAAGCTACTAAGTATAATGCCACAATTGGTATGGCAACATATAAAGATAGTAAAATGTATGCTGAAACGTTAAATGATATGTTCAATCATTTAGAACCAAATGACATCTTTCCGTACGCACCTCCTCAAGGTTTAGAAGCACTTCGTGATTTATGGCAACAAAAAATGTTGAAAGACAATCCTGATTTAACTGCGAACCACATGACAAGACCTATTGTTACGAATGCTTTGACACACGGTCTATCTATTGTAGGGGATATGTTTGTTGATAGCGGAGACACAATTTTACTACCATCACATAATTGGGGTAACTATAAATTAGTATATAGTACAAGACATAGTGCTGAAATTGAAACATATGATATCTTCGATGAACAAGGACATTTTACCACTGAACAGCTTGTTCATACTTTAGAACAATATAACAAAGATAAAGTTATTTTAATCCTAAATTACCCTAATAATCCAACTGGTTACACGCCTACTAAAGATGAAGTAGCCGTTATTGTCGATGCCATCAAATCACTTGCAGAGCGTGGTACCAATGTTATTGCATTAATAGATGACGCTTATTATGGTTTATTCTATGAAGATGTTTACACGCAATCTTTATTTACTGCATTAACAAATTTACATTTACCTCATTTATTACCTATCCGTTTAGATGGGGCTACTAAAGAATTCTTTGCATGGGGATTACGCGTAGGATTTATCAGTTTTGGTGTTAACGACCCTATTACAAAGCAAGTCTTAGAAGCCAAAGTAAAAGGTTTAATTAGAAGTAATATTTCTAGTGGACCTATGCCCTCTCAAAGCGCAGTTAAATATGTACTTGAAAACCATGATCAATTTGATAAAGAAATTCAAAAGAATATTGAGACATTAAATGCAAGATACCAAATTACAAAATCTGTTGTTTATGACGAAAAATATTCAACATATTGGCAACCTTATGATTTTAACTCTGGATACTTTATGGCGCTTAAAGTTAAAAATGTTAATCCAGAACAATTGCGTAAGCATTTAATTGAAAATTACTCTATTGGTGTAATTGCATTAAATGATTCTGACATTAGAATTGCTTTTAGTTGTGTAGAAAAAGATGATATCCCTCATGTCTTTGATTCAATAGCTAAAGCCATTTCTGATTTACAAAATGTATAAAAAAAAGATGAAATTGCTGTTCATAGCAATTTCATCTTTTTTAATTTATTGTTGTTGTTTTAAAACACGTGACATTTCTTCAATTTTACCAGCATGTAAAGGAATATGAATGGCATTTAATGCCAACAATTCGTCTAACGTATTACAACCTGCGATTGTTTCAGTTAATTCTGTTTGTAGTTCTTCATCTGAAAGTTTTTGAGCGCGCTCTGGTAAGGTCTGTATATCGTTCAATATCTCGTCTATTTTCGGTATTGTTTCATCTCCCCATTTTTCTGGTGAAGAACCATAACCAAATAAGCGAGTGTATTGTTCAATATCAACTGTATTTTTATCATATAGAGATAAAGCAGATTCAAATATAGTTAAAACATGACCATATTGCCAATGTATTGTATTTGGAAATAAATCAATTTTATCGTCCAATACTTGGTCATTATTCCAATTATCATAACCTGAAATTAAATAATTAACACCCATATCAATAACATCATATACTGATTTCTTAGTCATAATTTAATTCCCTCCACTCTTCAAATATCGTGCAGCTAAAATATGTTGCAACTATTAAAACGTACACCCACTCTCTACCCTTTTATTTAATACTTATTCACAATACTAAAATGAATATTAATCTACTTCACCTTAATTCAAAATTCAGATATAAACTATAAGTAAAACGTTTATACTAACATTTTATTATCATTAATTTTCAAGATTTATAACATTTTTGTTTTAATCTAAACTACGATACAAAAAGACGTTTCCCAAAGATTTAGTAATCTAATGGAAAACGTCAGTAAAGAATTATTTTAAAATTTCTATGACCAAATCATGACCATTGGACGAATGATATACTGTCATATCAACGTTCTATGGTCTTTTTACATCATACCTGGCATACCACCCATGCCTGGTTGTGGTTCATTGTTATTTTCTTCAGGAATATTGGCTACGACTGCTTCTGTTGTTAAGAACATTGCTGCAACACTTGCTGCGTGTTGAAGTGAAGAGCGTGTTACTTTAGTTGGGTCTACAATACCAGCTTCAAGCATGTTCACCCATTCATTAGTAGCCGCATTAAAGCCAACGCCAACTTCTGAATTTTTAAGTCTTTCAACTATAATTGAACCTTCTAAACCAGCATTCTCGGCTATTTGACGTACAGGAGCTTCTAAAGCTTTTAAGACAATATTAACCCCAGTAGCTACGTCGCCTTCAGCTTCAATTTTCGATACTTTATCAAAAATGTTCATAAATGCTGTGCCACCGCCTGCTACGATGCCTTCTTCAACGGCAGCTCTTGTAGAATTTAAAGCATCTTCAATACGTAATTTACGTTCTTTTAATTCTGTTTCACTTGCAGCACCAACTTTAATTACTGCAACACCGCCTGCTAATTTTGCTAAACGTTCTTGCAGTTTTTCTCTATCAAAGTCAGAATCAGTTTCTTCAATTTGTGCTTTGATTTGACTTACTCTTGCATCGATATTGTTTTGATCACCATCACCATCGACAACTGTAGTATTGTCTTTAGTGATTTCAGCTTTGTTAGCAGTACCAAGCATATCAATTGATGCTTCTTTAAGTTCTAGACCTAAATCGTCAGTAATCACTTGTGCACCTGTTAAAATTGCTAAATCTTCTAACATCGCTTTACGACGATCACCAAATCCAGGCGCTTTTACTGCTACTGCTGTGAATGTACCACGCATACGGTTTAAGACTATATTTGTTAATGCGTCGCCTTCAACGTCATCAGCTACAATTAAAATTGGACGATTAGCTTGAACCACTTGTTCTAATAACGGTAAAATATCTTGGAAAGATGAAATCTTTTTATCTGTAATTAAAATATACGGTCTTTCTAACTCTGCGACCATCTTATCTGAATCTGTGACCATATATGGAGATTGATAACCTCTGTCAAATTGCATACCTTCTACAACTTCTAATTCAGTATTAAAACCGCTTGACTCTTCAATTGTAATAACACCATCATTTCCAACTTTTTCCATTGCTTCAGAAATATATTTACCAATTTCTTCATCAGCTGCTGAAATAGAACCAACTTGAGCGATTTCATTTTTATTATCTACATTTTGTGAAATTTCATGTAACGCTTCAATCGCTACTTCTACAGCTTTGTCGATTCCTTGACGTAAGCCGACTGGATTAGCACCACTTGTAACATTTTTTAAACCTTCTTGAATCATTGCTTGTGCTAATACAGTAGCTGTTGTTGTACCATCACCAGCGATTTCATTTGTTTTATTTGCTACTTCTTGTACTAGTTTAGCACCCATATTTTCATAAGGATCTTCTAATTCAATTTCTTTTGCAATTGTTACACCATCATTAGTAATTAATGGTGAAGTGTACTCTTTATCTAATACAACATTACGCCCTTTAGGACCAATTGTAACTTTAACAGCATTTGCTAATTTATCTACACCTCTTAGCATAGATTGACGTGCATCTTCAGAGAATTTTAAATCTTTAGCCATATTTCTTAACCTCCATGTTGTTAATATGATTTATCGTTTTTATAATTTATTATTCAATAATTGCTAAAATATCATCTTCGTTAAGGATTAAATATGTTTCGTCTCCACGTTTAACTTCTGTGCCAGCATATTGTTGAAAAACAACATTATCGCCTTCGTTCACTTCAGGAGCAACTCGAGAACCATCTTTTAAAATACGTCCTGCACCTACTGCAATTATCGTACCTTCATTTGACTTCTCTTTAGCGCTATCTGTTAATACAATACCACTTTTTGTTGTTTGCTCTTGTTCTATTTTTTGAATAATTACTCGGTTACCTAATGGTTTTAACATTGATTGTTCCTCCTTAGAATTGGAAATCTTTAGCACTTCATTACCTTGAGTGCTAATCTAATTTCTATAATAATCAAAGTTGGTCAACATTTCAAGTTAAAACCATCGTTGTATATTTTGTGTGTGACGATAATTTACGCTAAAATAAGATATAAACTATTTTTTGGAGGTTCATTATGTCTCGTTTGTGGGTATCCATATTGACATTATTTATTTATGGTCTAGCACAATATGGTGTTTTATTTTTACATATGGCAGGGTTTTTCGACAATTTAAGTGGTAAATCGTTAATGTTTACCAATATTTATACACAAGTTATTTTATTTATAATCGCATCAATCATTATTATTATAATCAATAATTTCATTGCTAATCCAACGCAATTAGAACAACGAACAAAAGAAAAGAAACGCTACGCAGTATTATGGGCGCTCGTTGGATATGTTTGTGTTATGGCGTATCAAATTATTGCTAATTTAATTAATATGTTCGTATTAGGTGGTCCACAATCAAGTCCAAATACCGAAAGATTAATGAAAGTAGCTCAAGATATTCCCGTCTTCATTATTTTAATTTCAGTTGTAGGTCCAATACTCGAGGAATATGTGTTTAGAAAAGTTATTTTTGGTGAGTTATATCAACTTATGAAAGGCAATAAAACCCTAAAGTTTATAGTAGCTTCAGTAGTAAGTTCTATTATATTTAGTGCGGCACATGGTGACCCAGCCTTCTTCATCATTTATTTTGGTATGGGAATGATTTTTTCAGGGCTATACGCTTTTACAAAACGCATATGGGTACCTATTGCTGTACATATGATGCAAAATGGTTTTGTGGTAATAATTCAAGTTTTAATTGGCCCAGAAAAAATAAAAGAACTACAAGAAACTACTTCTTTTATTTTCAGTCTTATTATTTAACAAATATGATTTTATAAAATTTGGAAATAACTTCTATACTCAAAATAAGGGATTAATCCATATCATTGAATGGATTAATCCCTTTTATATTTCAATTATTCATTATTTTTGTTTTTGCGATGAACAAAGTAACCAACTACGACACCAATAAATATAATAAAAATAGCTGCTATTAAAGCAAATAAAATACGTTCAAATTTTATATCGATAGTATTTTTTGAATTTTCATCTGCAGTTTCAGTCATTTCTTCATCACTGCTAGCGTGATACTCATATTTACCTGAAGTACTTTCCGTTTTGGGATTTTTCAAATCTGGCATTGATCCAATTTCACCAGTAATCAAAGCTAAAACTTGATCATCTAAATTTTGATAATAATCTTGTGATTTCAAAGGATTAAAATACTGGAATTTAAAATAATTCGTACCTTTCTGTAACTCATTTAAAAAAGCATTATCATCAAATCGTTGTGGTCTAAGAATGGATAAAATATCCCTGTTAGAGATTTTTTGTTCCCCATTATTTAATTGTTTTACTTGATTTACGACAAAAGGATTATATTTAAACGAACCGGTAGACATTTGATTAAATCTATTTAAAATTTGACGATCACTATTTGTATGCGTTGACGTTTGACTTGAGTCTTGTCTAACTGACAAGTCTCCATAGTTTATATCATTTTGATATTTGTTTGGTTGCGTATTTTCATTTGGTCTTTTTAAGTTTGATCGTGTAGAGTTTGAAGGTTTGACTGGTTGTGTTGGTTGATACACATCGTCATTACCGCTTCTATGATTTCCATTACTTGATTTATTTGGATAATGTGTTTGTGGAGGTGGTGTCAAATTCGGTCGCTCTGGATTTGTCGTTGCACCAGTTCCCCCATTTGAACCTGGTGAACTTCCTTCACTTGGTTTATTTGGTTTTGGTGGCGTACCCCCACCTTCATTTGGTCGGTCTGGATTTGTTGGTACGTTTGCTCCTCCATTTGAACCTGATGTATCTCCATTATTCGGTTTATCTGGTTTTGGTGGCGTACCCCCACCTTCATTTGGTCGGTCTGGATTTGTTGGTTTGTCTGTTCCTTCATTTGTGTCAGAATTATCTCCACCACTTGGTTTATTTGGTTTTGGTGGCGTACCCTCACCTTCATTTGGTGAGTCTGGATTCGTTGGTTTGTCTGTTCCCTCATTTGTGTCAGAATTATCTCCACCACTTGGTTTATCTGGTTTTGGTGGCGTACCCCCACCTTCATTTGGTGAGTCTGGATTCGTTGGTTTGTCTGTTCCCTCATTTGTATCAGAGTTATCTCCATCATTTGAATCAGACGTGTCTTCATCGCCTGATTCATCTGGTTCTGATGGTTTACTTTCTTCTTCTTTTGGTTGATCCGATGTGGATGTCTCTCCTGTATTATCGTCTTCACTTGAATCAGACGTGCCTCCATCACTTGGCTCATCTGGCTCTGATGGTTTACTTTCATCTTCTTTTGGTTGATCCGGTGTGGATTGCCCTCCTGTATTATCGTCTTCACTTGAATTAGACGTGTCTCCATCACTTGGCTCATCTGGCTCTGATGGTTTACTTTCATCTTCTTTTGGTTGATCCGGTGTGGATTGCCCTCCTGTATTATCGTCTTCACTTGAATTAGACGTGTCTCCATCACTTGGCTCATCTGGCTCTGATGGTGTGTCATCGTTTACTGATTCTTCTTTTTCACCTGAATTTAATTTATCAGCTGACAACTCACTATTTATTGTATTATCGTTTTCAACGTTAGTGTCAAAATCTTCTTTACCATTTATGTTATAAAGGTCGGAAATTGAAGGCGCAAAATTTGAATGTCCAATATTATCAGTTCTAGCAAAATTATCTTTTGCATCGGTTGATATTTTACTATTTTGATATTCAGCTGCTTGAATCGGTTTTGATAATAAAGAAGCACTTATAGCAAAAGCGAAGCTAGAAACTAATATTTTATTCATTTTATACCCTTTCATTTTCTCACCTCCATAGTAATAAATCTTATATTAATTATAATTATATTAGAAAGCTCACTTTTTTTCATTAAATAGATGGTTATTGAAAGGAAAAAGTAATAAATCTGAAATTTTTTGTAAAAAGCCTATTTACAAACTCTGATATAATTATTATACTAGATATATATTTTGAATTAATGAAGGAGCTACTATAATGGGATTATTCACAAAAAAATCAAAAGATTTAGATGCATTTCAAAAAGCAATAGAAACGAGACGTACAATTTATAGTTTAAATAAAGAAATCTCAATATCAGATAAAGAAGTTGAAAATATAATTGAACATGCAATTAAACATGTCCCTTCTTCATTTAACTCACAATCTACACGTATTGTTTTATTATTAAATGATAATCATGATAAATTCTGGGAAATCACAAAGGAAGAACTTAAAAATACGATGGGACCTGATCGTGATTTCCAACCTACCGCTGATAAAATTGATAATTTTAAACATTCATACGGTACAGTTTTATACTTTGAAGATGAAGAAGTCATCGAAGGTTTACAAAATCAAATGCCTAACTATGCAGAAAACTTTGCGATCTGGTCTAGCCAGACAAATGCCATGCATCAATTCGCTATTTGGACAGCACTAAGTACTGAAGGTATAGGGGCTTCATTACAGCATTATAATCCACTTGTAGACGTAGCAGTCTCTGAAGCTTTTGATATTCCAAAAACTTGGAAACTTATGGCACAAATGCCTTTCGGTAATATTCGTGAAGAAGCTAGCGAAAAAGAATTTAATGATATAGATAAACGCTTCCTTATAAAAAAGTAAAAATTTAAATATCTACAAAATGACAAGATAAATTACATCCACCAACAACAAACATATACAAAAATAAATTTATTTATATATATTTGTATAACTATCTATATATGAGGCAAAGACTTTCATGTCTTCGCCTCTTTTTTTACTTCTTAATAATACTATTAACCAAATTTTGAATTTTCTAAATATATTTAGTATATTTAGTTTAATACTAATATAAGGGGTGAAATTGATGAATATAGAAATCTTTCAACTTAAAATTGAACCAGCAAATGTTTCGTTTAATGAAACAACCATTAAAAATTGGTTCTCTAATTATGTAACAAGTGATACGGATGTTGTTGTATTGCCAGAAATGTGGAATAACGGATATGCCTTACCCCAATTAAACAAACTAGCTGATCAACAGTTATCACGAAGTTTTGAATTTATTTCAAAATTAGCTATACAATATCAAGTAGATATTGTAGCAGGTTCTGTATCTAATATTATGAAAGAAAATGTATATAACACTGCCTTTGCAGTATCAAAACAAGGCTATTTAATCCATAGTTACGATAAGGTACACCTCGTCCCTATGCTAGATGAGCCACTCTTTATGAGTCCAGGTAACGCTGTGCCTGAGCCTTTTTCACTTTCTAATGGGGTGAAAATTGCACAAATTATTTGTTATGACTTACGTTTTCCTGAAATATTACGTTATCCAGCACGTAAAGGTGCAGAAATCGCATTTTATGTAGCGCAGTGGCCAAGTGTTAGATTAGACCATTGGATTGCTTTACTAAAAGCACGTGCGATAGAAAATGATATGTTTGTCGTCGCTTGTAACACCTGTGGTGACGATGGTAAAACCGAATATGCTGGTAACTCAATGATTATTAATCCAAATGGTGAAATTATAGATCAGCTCAATGACAAAGAAGGAAGATTAAGTTGTTCACTTGATTTAGATGAAGTTGCCAAACAACGTGAAGCAATACCCGTCTTTAAAAATTTGAGACCACACCTTTATAAATAAACATAAAAAAACCGTGAGCTTGGGAGGGACTCACGGTTTTTTGCAACTTATTATTAAGGGAATGTTTTATACAGTTATTTCTCTATCTATTTTTTGGGGATGTTATTAATTATGAAAAAAATTAGTGAATTTACCGATTAAAATGATAAATTGAATGATGTTTACGATAGCTTACATGTTTAAATTTTAAATTGTCTCTGTTATAGACAAAGTTAAAATAGATTTGTTTTGAGACTGGGAAAGGTCTACAAATACAAATTTAAGGGATTTGCTTAACGTATTAAGCGAGTTGTGTACTAATCTAGTACTATTTTACGAAACCACTAGCTATTACTGAAAAGGTTCTTGTCACAACATCAGCCTCCTCTTGTCCGTATTCAAAGAAATGAAACCGACAACTAAACTTGTAACTTCAATAACTATACGGAGATACAGTTACAATTTAGTAAAGTCAATTAGACTCCTGCTCAAAAGTCTAATTAACATCATCATTTAAACGGTTAAGTCTAAATAATTTTATCACTTCTTTGTGATACAAGTATATTAAACCATGTATTTCTTAGATTGCGTTTAATAATTCCTAACTCGTTATATTTCATACTTATTTGTTAAGAATTATATGTTAAAATTAAAAAGATAAGAAATTCAAACAGTTAGGAATACAAAACTTACAGTTAAGCAATGAGACGCCTAAAATATAATTAAAATTGTATAATACGGGTGAGGAGAGAATAGCCATGTTAAGGGGAATTGATAACAAAATTGAAAACTTAGCACGATATCTTCAACAAAGAAATAGTCTTGATCATCTTGAGTTCCTAAAACTCCGTTTAGGCATGCAAGTTTTTGTTAGCAATCTTGCGAAAACTATTGTAGTTTATGGCATTTCAATCCTTTGCCATATATTTTTATACACACTAACTGTACACTTATCTTATTACTTGATTAGACAGTATGCACACGGTGCACATGCGAAGTCATCACTTTCGTGTCATATTCAAAACATTGTTTTATTTGTTTTACTGCCATGGTTTATTGGGTATATAAAAATGGATATTTTACTTATGTATATACTTGCTTTATTAGGTTTTATTATTTTAGTTATTTATGCACCTTCAGCAACTAAAAAACAACCGATTCCAATAAAACTTAGAAAAGGTAAAAAAATCAAAACAATTGTTGTAACTTTATTATTATTATTTATATCATTAATTTTAAAGGAGCCGTATTCACAATTAGTGCTTTTAGGTCTTACACTAATTGCGTTTGCACAACTCCCAATATTTTTTCCTAAGGAGGATGTTTAGATATGCATATTTTTGAATCTATTATAAACTTATTCGTTAAATTTTTTAGTGTTTTAGGAGCAGTTTCAGGTGGAAAAGTTTGCAGTGCTTATTTTGATGAACCTGAGGTACCAAAAGAAATTACAGATTTATACAAATAATTTGTTATTAGAAAGTGTGTATATATATGGTAGTTTTTAATTCTGTTTTGTTAGCAATAATACAATCAGTTCTTTTATTCGTTAATGTTAAAACTTTAACGAACATCAAATATACTTTTAGGGATTATATCGCAATGATTTGCATTATAATCCCTTCTACTATTATTTATTACTTTATTAGTGAAAAGACAACTATTTTATTATTAATAGCTGTCGTTATATTTATGTACATAAGAAAACAAACCATAGGTGTCGTTGCAGCATTAATCAGTTTTTTCATCTTATATATGGCTAACTTCATTTCTATTTGGCTAGCTACTCAATTAATAGAAGTTATCACATTAAATTATATTTTTAGTTCATTCTATGCAGTAAGTTTTATCTTAATTGCAATAAGTTTAGGATACATAATAAAATATTTTTTTATAAAAATGTCAACTTCATTTTTATCTTTAAATAAAATATATCTTTCAATTGTGTGCTTGTTTTTACTCACAGTTTTATTGTTAATTTATTTTTATTTACCAAATTCTATTTTATCATTTTCAGATATTAAATTTGTTGTGATCATGTATGCAGTGGTCATCATTACTACTGCTATTTTAATCATTACTATTTCCTTCAGTATTATACGTCAAATTCAATATAAACGTAATATTAAAGAAATAGAAAATTATTATAAATATACGTTACAAATTGAAAAAATCAATAATGAGATGCGTAAATTCCGACATGATTATGTTAATATACTTTCAACCTTATCTGATTATATCCGAGAAGATGATATGGAAGGTTTACGTAAGTATTTTAATGAAGAAATCATACCTATGCAAGATAATATGCAAATGAAAACACTTAAAATTAATGGCATTGAAAATTTAAAAGTTCGCGAAATTAAAGGTTTATTAACAACTAAAATATTACAAGCTCAAGAAAAAAATATAAGATTGAGCATTGAAGTTCCAGAACCGATTGAGAAAATTGATATGCCTATTATCAATTTAAGTAGAGTTATTGGTATTTTATTAGACAATGCCATAGAAGCATCAGAAAAAATTGAAGATGACCCTTTAATTCGCATTGCCTTTATCAAAAATGAAGACGATTCAGTGATGTTTATCATCATGAATAAATGTAAACCTGATATGCCTAGGGTACATACTTTATTCCAAGAAAACTACTCAACAAAAGGAAAAAATCGTGGTTTAGGGTTATCTAGCTTAAAGGAAATAACCGATGCAACTTCCAACGTTTTATTAGATACAACAATTGACAATAATTATTTTATCCAAAAAGTAGAAATATTAAATTCTAATTCATAAGGATGTGTAAATATGAAAATATTCATTTGTGAAGATGATGTAAGACAACGTGAAAATATAGTTTCAATTATCAATAATTACATCATGATAGAAGAAAAGCCAATGGAAATTGAAGTAGCTACGTCAGATCCTTATGAGGTATTGGAACGTGCAAAAGAACTTAAAGATATTGGTTGTTATTTTCTTGATATACAATTAGAAGCTGATATTAATGGCATTAAATTAGCAAGTGAGATTAGAAAATACGATCCAGTGAGCAATATTATATTTGTCACAAGTCACAGTGAGCTCACTTATTTAACTTTTGTATATAAAGTTGCTGCTATGGATTTTATTTTCAAAGATGATCCTGATGAATTAAAATCAAGAGTAATTGATTGTCTCGAAACATCAGAAACTCGATTGAAGCTACTTTCAAAAGAAAACACAGTTGAAACAATCGAACTCAAACGTGGCAGTAATTCTATTTATGTTCAATATGATGATGTAATGTTCTTTGAATCTTCTTCGAATTCACATCGTTTGATTGCTCATTTAGATAATAGACAAATAGAATTTTATGGTAATTTAAAAGAGATCGATAATTTAGATGAACGATTTTTTAGATGTCATAATAGTTTTGTTGTTAATAGACACAATATAGAATCCATTGATTCTAAGTCTCGTATTGTTTACTTCAAAAATAATGAACACTGCTACGCGTCCGTACGTAATGTCAAAAAAATTTAATACATAAATTAATAGGCAGAGACAATTAATTGTCTCTGCCTATTATCATGAAAGCACCAGTTCTCAATTTATTGAGTTAGCGGTGCTTATGTATGAGCTATATTGCTCAAGTATTTCTAAATCTCTATTTTCCCGTACTCATCTTAACGGAATTGGATTCAATGAATAGAAGTGTTTTCCATGTTCACACTTTTAATGTTCAAGTACTTCATTAACTTCATTTAAATTAGGTATACTCTCAATCGCGCCATATTTAGTAGTAACTTTTGCAGCAACTATGTTACTAAATTCAAGTATATTTTCACCTTGTACTTTTAATGCTGCTATAGGATTATCAATATCAGATACTGCCAATCTATTAATTAATGCTCCTATAAAAGCATCTCCAGCGCCAGTAGTATCTATCGCTTTCACTTTATAACCAGAGTGATCAATCACTGTGCCATCTTTAAAATGAATTTCTGCACCCTCTTTGCCTTTAGTATAAATAACTGCCTCTACGCTACCTTGGAAAAGCCAAGCGATAGCTTCTTTTTCAACTTTATTTCCAGTCACAAATGTCAGCTCTTCGTCTGAAATTTTTAGCACATGCGCTAATGGCAAAAATTCACGAATTGCATTTTTACATTCCTCTTCACTAGTCCATAACGGCAAGCGTACGTTAGGATCAAAGATAATCGTACCACTTGCTGACTTCACCTTATTTATTAATGCTTTATGCGCCTGTTTCATTGGGCTATCTACTAAATCAACAGAACAAAAATGTAACATATCATTTTCTGTTACAGTAATTGCATCTATATTGCTAGGTTGATATAACATATCTGCTGATGGTTTACGATAGAATGAAAAATCACGTTCCCCTTCTTTGGTTAAACTTACAAATGCTAAAGCAGTATTCGCTTCATCTGTACGTCGGATATAGTTTGTATGTACACCAATATTACTTATGGTTTCAACAATTAAATCGCCAAATGCGTCATTACCTAACTGGGTAATCATTTCTGCTTGCCCACCTAATTTTGTAGTAGTACAGGCAACGTTACAAGGCGCACCACCGACTTGTCTTGTGAATCCTTCAACGTCTTTTAATTTTGAGTCTTTTTGATTAGGGATAAAATCGATAAGTGCTTCCCCTATTGCAAGTAAACGTTTCATTTATTGATCATCCTTTATGTCATATTTTGTAAAATTAAGAAAGACTTGGCCAGATTCGGTAGAAGCTTTAAAACCTATGGCATCATCATCTGTAAAAATTCTTGAAGTCATCACACGTTCACCATCATTACAAAATAGTTCAATACTCGATGTATCTACGAACATTTGTAGTTGAGATAATGGCGTATCTAAATAAGTGCTACGTGTATTACCATCGACTGGTTCTGGTAATAAGCCACTTTCACTACGATCCAATGTGATTTTTTTTGTTTTTGTATTATAAGCAATAAGTAAAGACTGTGATTTTGAAGCTCTAATTTCAAAATAAATTTCAGTAGCGTCATTTTCCAAAATATCAATAATCAATTCAAATTGTTTACCTTCATATGGATTTAAAAATCGCGTAAATTTATTAGCGTAACCTAATGCTGTTTCTTTATTCGTTCTTAATTGTTGAAGTGCTTTAATAGGACGTTGTTTTAAATTACCTTGTTCAATTGTCAAAATACGTGGAATTGTTAAACAGTGAGCCCAACCATCTGAATCTGTAGGATAGTTTACTCCTGGTAAACCCATCCAACCAATGAGTATTCTTTTACCAAATTCATCTGTAAAAGTTTGAGGCGCATAAAAATCAAAACCATGATCTAATTCATGAAAATCGCCATGATCCATAACGAGGTGATCTATGTCGTATTGCCCCATGATATAACCAGATTGATAAATATTCCTAAACTTTTCACCTTCTGGTTCAATACCTTGAGGACAAAATAACAGTAAATCGAAACCATCTAAATTAAAATAATCTGGGCATTCCCACATAAAACCAAATGACTCGAGTTTGGTTTTTATTTCACCTTGAAATGTCCAATTCACAATGTCTGTTGATTGATATTGAAGTATTCTTCCATATCCTTCCTCATTTTGTGCAGCTATTACTGCATAGTAAACTTCATCCTTAACAAATACTTTAGGGTCTCTAAAGTGCTGCGTATATCCTGACGGTGGTGCAGCTATTACTGGTTTAGGAAATTTTTGAACATCACCATTGTCATGTACCTTAGCTATATTTTGTGTAGACTTTCTATTCCAATTTTCATCTCTATGATTTCCTGTATACATATAATACAAGTTGTTGTTATATGTAAATGCGCTACCACTATATACACCATGACTGTCATCTTTCGTATCTGGTCTTAGTGAAATTCCTTGATTATCAAAATTTATTAAATCTTTACTTTTATATGTATACCAATATTTCAAACCATGGACGGCTCCTAAAGGAAACCACTGATGTGAGATATAATAATCTCCTTTATAATAAATTAGACCATTAGGATCATTTAACAATCCTGTTTTCGGCTGGATATGAAACAATTGTCTATATTTAGATTGATTCACACGCTCAGTTAATTCGTCCATTGTTTGTTGATTAATATCTTCATAACGTTGGTAACGTTCATCTCTTGTCCATTCACTCACTTTATTTCCTCCTATTACAAACTACTACTTTCTGATATTTGTTCTGTCGCAATTCAGTTCATCATCAAATTATGTATTTCATTATCATTATATTAGTTTTATCCTACTCATTAGTACAAAGCTATGGCTTATACTGCTACAAAACAATTGCACATGTGGCATGATGTATTAATCGAAATGTGATTCCTGTAACATGGACACTAGCAACCAATGATACTTAAAATAGTTTCAACTTTATTCAAATAAAAAGTTCCTCACACATCAATTTTTAAATTATTATTTACAATTGTATAGATTTAATAACGTCTATAAATTAACTTATCGTATATTATTTTGACACCATCATTGCACATATTGACAATAACTGAATTTATAATCAATTATATAAAAATCTTACATTTAGATATGCCAATCATATTTTATTTTCACTCTCATTACTTGGCATTGTAAACATCATCTATTTTATCATATTGTATTCCCTTTAAATACTGTTAAAAGTCAAACTCAAACTACTTTATAAACACAAAAAATAATGCCGACTTCAAGAAGCAACTCTATATATGATTAGTATTAAATTATATATCATTCAAAGACGACTAATCTCATTTACCTATTCAACATGCGTCACTCAATATAAAAGCTATAAAACATTTTTATAAAACATAATAAAGTCCGAAACATCATAAAATATGTCTCGGACTTTCTCTCAGTGAGCAGTATATAATAAAATAATATTTTTTAATCTAACATTAACTTTCATCTTACTCAGTTATTTAAATTTAATGTTATATCATTAAGCTTTCTGAACAGTGATTGTCCATGAAGCATCATCAAGTTGTTCATAATTAGTAACTGGGTAACCTTCTTCAGCTGCCCAATTTGGAATTGCTTCAGTTGCTTGAGTACAATCGAAATCAATTTTTAATTCGTCACCATTTTCTAAAGTAGTCATTTTCTTTTGTGCTTCAATTAAAGGAAAAGGACAAACCATACCTACTGTACCTAATTCATATACCATAATGAAATCCTCCTAAAAATAAAATTTATGTCGTTTGTGTTTGTGTGGAAACTGTTTGAGCTGTAGACTTTTGTGCTTTTTTCATCGGCTTAATAAATATGAAATAACTCATAAACCAAGCACCTAGTATCATTGATGCAAGCGCAATCCAGCCTTTCCAAGACATTGTAGCTGTTTCAACTAAACCATTTCCGATAGAACAACCACCTGCTACTGATGCACCAAATCCCATGCATACGCCACCAATAACACTATTACGGATTGTCTTTTTATCAGGTAGCCTCCACTTAAATTCTCTAGCTCCTTTTGCTGCAACATAAGAACCAGCAAAGATACCTAAAACAAGGAATACACCCCAATCTAATAGTTGAAGATCACCAGTTACAAAAAATTGAATGATATTTGCAGAAGGCGTTGTAATTCCTAAACCGTACATTCTGCCAGTAGATTCACTCACTGGCCAAGCCAATAATGCAATTAGACCAACTGCAATAGCTGCAACAAAGGGATGGTATTTTTTTTCAAATAAATAATAACGAATCCCCGTAAACTTTTGTTTTAATTTTGGTACTGCAAATTTGGGCTTTGGTTTACGAAGCGTTTTAACAACAAATATAACCGTTATAATTGTTAATAACGCAACCCATACCCATGTTGGAATACCAGTTGTTTGAGCCATGCTTGTATTTACATTAGTAGGTTTATTGATGCCATCCATTAAAGGTAATAATAAACCAAATTTAGTAGCTGCTGATGTAAATGCATATGCAATAAGTGCTATCCAGCTACCAATTAATCCTTCTCCAGCTCTATACCATGTACCAGTTGCACAACCACCAGCTAATATAATTCCAATACCAAAAATAAATGAGCCAATAACCGTACCTATGATTGGATATGTTGACTCTGGTATTTCTACTAACCCTGTCGAAGTTAGAATTAGCAGTCCGATACTTTGCACGGATATTGCTATTAACAAGACATAAAACATTTTATTACTTTTTTGAATATACATATCTCGAAATCCACCAGCAAGACAAAATCGTGTACGTTGCATGACAAATCCCAAAAGTCCACCTACGATTAAGCCACTGATTATTAACCACGTCATAACATTACCTCTTTCCGATAAAATCAATAAGAATTATCATATTAGATTTGTACTGAAATTTCAACCTTTATGTTTTAAGGCTTATTCATAGGTATATGTATAAGGTAAAGCAGAGCTAAGTGAACAACAAAAAAACTTTGTTGAGACAACTAAACATCAAAAATGTTTGTATCTCTACAAAGTTAATATTTTAAAATCATTATTTATTACTGTAATTTTTCATAAAGAAAAGTAAAGACTGTAATTCAATCCCTAAATCAATGTGATGAACTTGTACATCTGACGGCGTATAAACACGTGTTGGTGTGAAATTTAGAATCCCTTTAATGCCTGCTTCAACTAATGTATCTGCAACTTGTTGTGCTGCGTTTTCAGGTGTTGTTAATATCACGACATCAATTTGCTCTTGCTTTAATACATCAGTGATTTTTGAAAATGAGCTTACAACCACATTACCTATTTGTGTTCCTATTACATCATCACGAATATCAAACGCTTCTGTAATAGTCATTTCATCATGAATAGAAAAATTATATGTTAGTAATGCTTTACCTAGGTTCCCTACACCTACGATGGCTATTTTAATTTCATCATTTTCACTTATCTCATTTTTAAAAAAATGTAACAAGCTATCAATATTATAGCCATATCCTTTTTTGCCTAATTCACCAAAATAAGAAAAATCACGACGAATTGTTGCAGAATCAATGTTCAAACCTTCACTAATTGTTTTAGAATTAACTCTGTCTATCCCTTTAGATTTCAAAGTATTGACGAATCTATAATATAACGGTAACCGTTTTAACGTGGCACGAGGAATCTTTTCGCTTTGGTTAGCCAAGATCTTGTCCTCCTATACTATAATCTCTAATTAATCTTATAATTACTTCAACATTATACATTAATACTTTATAAAAATAAACACTGGTAGTTTTAACAATAGGCAGAATACGGTAGAATGATAATGAATAGAGAGGTGCAAAAACGGATGATATTATTACAATTAAACGACATTACAAAATCATTCGACGGAGAAGATATTTTTAACAATGTCAATTTTGAAGTTAAAACTGGCGAACGTATCGGTATCGTCGGACGTAACGGAGCTGGTAAATCTACATTAATGAAAATTATCGCTGGCGTCGAAGGTTATGATAGTGGTCATATTTCAAAAAGTAAAAATTTAAAACTTGGTTATTTAACACAACAAATGACACTCAACACAAACCAAACTGTGATTGAAGAAATGTCCAAACCTTTTGAAAATATGAAAAAACTTGAATTTGAAATGAAAAAAGAAACGGATTGGTTAGCACAGCATGCAAATGAATATGATACAGATGAATATAAAAATCATATTGATCGTTATGAATACTTATCCAATGAATTCGAACAACAAGATGGATATCAATATGAAAGTAAGATAAAAACGGTACTTCACGGTCTAAATTTCACTGAACCAGATTTCAATCGCCCTATTAATGACTTTAGTGGTGGTCAAAAAACAAGGCTATCATTAGCCCAAATGTTATTAAGCGAGCCTGATTTATTATTGCTAGATGAACCAACTAACCATTTAGATATGGAAACAACACAATGGTTAGAAAGTTATTTAAACTATTTTAAAGGGGCTATTGTTATCATTAGCCACGACAGATATTTTTTAGATAAAATAGTAAATCAAATCTATGATGTTGCACTTGGAGATGTGCAACATTATATAGGTAATTATAAACAATTTATTGAAAAAAGAGACAAGTATTATGAAAAACGCATGCAAGAATATGAACGTCAACAAGATGAAATTAAACGTTTAGAAACATTTGTTGATAAAAATATAGCTCGGGCATCAACTACTGGCATGGCAAAAAGCCGTAGGAAAATGCTTGAAAAAATGGAAAGAATCAATAAACCAATGGTTGATGCCAAAAGTGCTAATATCCAATTTGATTTTGATCGAAATACAGGTAACGATGTTTTTCACATCAAAGATTTAGAAATTGGTTATGAACAGACAATTACCAAAGGTATCAACATTGAAGTAACTAAAGGAGACCATATCGCTATTATTGGACCTAACGGTATCGGGAAATCTACTTTAATCAAGACAGTTGCAGGTATACAACCAAAATTAAATGGTGAAATTACTACTGGTGCCAATTTAAAAATCGGTTACTATGATCAAAAACAAGCTGAATTTAAATCTAGTAAAACAATACTAGACTATCTTTGGGATCAATACCCTTCAATGAATGAGAAAGACATACGTGCAGTATTAGGCCGATTTTTATTTGTACAAGAAGATGTAAAAAAAATCATTAATGACCTTTCTGGTGGTGAAAAAGCTAGATTACAATTAGCTTTGTTAATGCTTGAACGTAACAATGTACTTATTTTAGATGAACCTACAAATCATCTTGATATAGATTCAAAAGAAATGTTAGAACAGGCATTGGATAACTTCGAAGGAACGATTTTATTTGTTTCTCACGACCGTTATTTTATTAATCAACTTGCAAACAAAGTTTATGATTTAGACACTCATGGTGGCACAATGTATTTAGGTAACTATCAGTATTTTATAGAGAAAAAAGAAGAAAACGAAGCGATTCAAGCTAAAAAAGAATATGAAGCTTCACATCAGACAAAACCGATGGTGACGCAAAACGATAATTATATTGATCAAAAACTTCAAAAACGCGAACAACGTCAAATTGAACGCCAAATTGATGAATGCGAAACCGAGATAGATAACTTTGAAACTAAAATTAATGAAATCAATGAATTGCTTACTTTACCAGATATATATAGTGATCCAGAGGAAGCAAATCGATTAGCTAAGAAGAAAGAAAGTAGCGAACAAGCATTAGAACAAGTCATGTCGAAATGGGCAGAATTACAAGAAAAGTTAATTTAAAACTAATTTTAACGATAAGTACGAAAAATGATTTTTTCATTTTTCGTACTTTTTATTATTATTTTACACATTAACTATTCACAGCTTCAACCCTATTATCAAAGCTATCCACAGAGTTATCCTATTTATCCACAAGTAAAATGTAACTTTTGTACCATTGAATATTCAGAAAACAATGTATATCCACACATTTGCCCACGACTTATCAACAAGTTATACACTAATTGTTGATAAGTACGCACGTTCTCTATTGACATATATCAGTACTTAACATAACCAGCTATTTGTGAATCGATTTATTTCATGACATAATAAAACATATTAATTTAGTATGAGGTGAAACTTATGTATCCTATTTTTTGGTTCTTAATCGCATTAATTATCGGAACAACACTGTTATTTATTATCACTACAATCATTGCCAATAAAAAATTAAAACATGATATCAAACCTTTATGGTCACTAAGAAAACCTTTAGAATCTTTTGTTCGACCTAATCACAGGTATAGTTATCAATTCGATACATATAAACACCAATTTGATGAAACAAATCTTATAGATGATAAAACTTACGCTGATTTGAATTTAAATGCCCTTTTCGACAACATGAACTTTAATTTTTCTGCAATTGGCGAAATGCGCTTGTATGCAACCTTAAGAAAAATGTTTACGATTCATAATCAAACTTTAATTCAAAAATTTAAGAATGATGAAATTTTTCGTCTTAAAATATCAACCCACCTTGCTAAAATAGGTAAAGCGATTTATCCAACGTTCCCTGATCAATTGACTACAGTGAAACGTAATTATTTTTTTATGTTGACTACGTATTTTCCGTTAGTATTTTTGCTTGTTACATTTTTAAAACCTGAAATCGGTATACTTTTAACTATACTTGCTGCTATATTCAATATGATTTTGAGTGGCATACTTAGAAAAACGTTCGATCAAGATTTGAATTCTTTATTTTATACGTCAAATGTTATTAAAAAAGCTTATGCAATTCATAAAATAGATGGTGCGCCTTCCATAGATGTTGACTTTAATCATTTTAAAGTTGCTCGTAGACTAAGTGGTCTTCTAGGAAGAGTAAATACAACAGAAGATTCTATGATATTTGCATTTTTATTTAAAGCTATATTTATGTTGGACTATCATATCTTCCATTTAATACAACATAGCTTTAAAAAATATGAATCTGAAGTTATGGCTTGTTATGAATATATAGGTAGCATAGACAATCATTATGCAGTAGCATTGTGGAGAGAAACGCTATCACAATATGCATTGCCCCAAGCAAGTAATGATGATTCAGTAGAATTTGAAGCACTTACACACCCATTACTTGTCGATGCTATTTCTAATGATTTAGAAATCGATAGCCATATATTATTAACTGGGTCAAACGCGTCAGGTAAATCAACTTTTATGAAAGCAATCGCCTTAAATCTTTTATTAGCTCAAACGATAAATACAGTTACTGCAAATTACTTCAAGTATAAGCCTGGTTTAATTTTCACTTCTATGGTGAACCAAGATGATATCTTGTCTGGTGATAGTTATTTTATGACAGAAATCAAATCAATTAAGCGATTATTTGATTTAAAAACAGAGGATAAAATTTATTGCTTTATAGACGAAATATTTAAAGGAACCAATACAACTGAACGTATCGCTGCTTCTGAATCCGTGTTAAATTATTTAGGCAATGGGCAAAATTACGAAATCATAGCTGCGACTCATGATATTGAATTAGCCACGTTATTAGAAGATAATTTCAAAAACTTTCATTTTAATGAGATTATTTATGAAAACGAAATTGCTTTTGATTATAAAATTAAACCTGGAAAAGCAGATACAAGAAATGCGATTGAATTATTAAGAATCTTAAAATTCCCTAATCAAGTATATACGCGAGCTAAATCATCTTCCACTTAAGTCTTTAAAATCTTAAACCTAATAATATAATCATAAATGCTCTTATGAATGCCGAAAAAGGAACAATGAAGTTTGCATTTACTTCATTGTTCCTTTATTTGGTTTAAATATTTTATTCAGCATTAATCATCCAAGTAACACCAAAAGGATCATTAAACATACCATATAATTCTGACCACTCCGTTTTACCTAACGGCATTGCCTCTTCACATCCGGCTGCTATGGCATTATTAAAAAAATCAATAGCCTGTTGTTTATCTACTTCATTACTGTGATCGAATGTAAATGTTACAATCGCACCACTATTATCGATTTTTTTATTTTTCCATGTGTCACTGCAATAAAATGTTTCACCTAAGACTTTAAATGAAGCATTCATTGTAAAGTTTTTATCTACTTGGAATTCTTCTGGCATATCTGTAAACATTTCATGGTCACCACCAATACGTTGAATATCTGTGGCACCTAAATTTTTTTCATAAAAGTCTAATGCTGCTAAACTATTTTCAAAATTAAAATACTGAACTGATTTCATTTATAAGCCGCCTCCTAATAATGTAATGCTTATTTACATTATTCTATATAGTATGACTATATATTAAAATATATACCCCATTTTTAATATTTAAACATTTGAGCTTGCTTAAATTTATAAAATCAATCCTTTATATTTTTCTGAAAATCATAGTAGTAAATTTCAAAAAAAGAAGTAGGAACATAAATCAAATCACTGCTTGATTTAAAATCCCTACTCCAATATTTCCAGTATTAATAATTAATATACTTTGTGCACATTTAATAAGTACATTATGATACTAAGTTAAAACTACACTAAGATATGTTATTACGCATTTAAGTATTTAATGAAAATTGTTCAATATCCATATCATTAAATCCATTTAATGACATATCTCCAACTAACCCTGCTTGATATAAATAGTGTGCTGCAGCACCAATCATTGCAGCATTATCTGTACAAAGGTTTGGGCTTGGTATACGCAAATTGATATCATTATCCTTACATGCATTATTAAGCGCTGCTCTTAAACCTTTATTACTTGCGACACCACCAGCTACAATTAAATGTTTCACATCATAAGCCTCACAAGCTGACACTGCTTTTCCAACTAATACTTCTACAACACTATTTTGAAAACTCGTTGCAACATCTTCAGGCTTTATTTCAGACCCTTTTTGTCGTAAATTATGCAATTTATTTATCACTGCACTTTTCAACCCGCTAAAACTAAAATCGTAACTATTTGCCTCTAACCAAACTCTTGGGAAGTTATAACAATCTTGACCATTTGCTGCTAATTGATCAACTTGTGGCCCACCTGGATAACCTAAGCCAATCGTTCTTGCGACTTTATCATAAGCTTCACCAACAGCATCATCTCTTGTTTCACCTATAACTTCAAAATTCAAATGATCTTTCATGTATACAAGTTCTGTATGCCCTCCTGAAACGATTAAAGCTATTAAAGGAAATTGTAATGGTTGCTCTAAATGATTCGCATAAATATGCCCTGCAATATGGTGTACAGGTATCAGTGGTTTATCATAAGCAAAAGCTAACGCTTTAGCTGCATTGATTCCTACTAGTAATGCACCTATGAGCCCAGGTCCCTGTGTTACCGCAACTGCATCTATATCTTCCATTGTTACTTTTGCTTCATTTAATGCCTGGTCAATTGTCGTTGTAATGCCTTCCACGTGGTGCCTGCTAGCGACCTCAGGTACCACACCACCAAAGCGTTTATGACTTTCAATCTGACTTAATACAATATTACTTAAAACCTCTGTGCCCTGTTTAATAATACTAACACTCGTTTCATCACAACTTGATTCAACTGCTAAAATCAACGTTTGATCACTCATTTAAATTCACCCACATCACTATCGCATCCTCACCTTCACCATAATAATTTTTGCGTTTACCACCAAATTGAAAGCCTAAATTTGTATACACATGTTGTGCAACCTCATTGTCTACACGAACTTCTAAGCTCATTATTTCACATTTGGTTTGTACATAATTCATCGCATATTTTAATAATAATTGTCCTAATCCATAACCTCTATATGTTTCATCTATGGCAACTGTTGTAACCTGAGCTTGATCTATCACTATCCAAATACCAATATACCCAATAATCATATGATTATATTCAATAATAAAATAATGTGCAAACTCATTTTGTTCTATTTCATGATAAAAAGTATCAATTGTCCAACTACTGTCGTTAAAACTATTTCTTTCAATATCAAATACTTGAGGCACATCGCTCAAAGTCATCAAACGTATATTTAACTCTTTTTCTGTTGGTTTAACCAATTTCTTTCAGCCTCTGATAATTTAATATAGTTTGGTTTAAATTGATGGATATCTTCAGTAGTTTCAATTAAATGTTTCATATACTTTGCTTTTGGTAAGTTGGGTATGCAATCACTATCTAATAAATCTTTTATTTTTTCAGTATCTATGCCCACAAATACATAGGGTTTCCCCAATCTATGTAATAAGTTGAGAAGTTCTTGTATTGGTAAATATTGATCTGCTTCTATTTGGACCAATTGATCTCCATTAAACTGATAAATGCCAGTGTAAACCGCTTCTCTACGTGCATCAAATATTGGAACCAATAGGCGTTCGTCATCTTGAACAGTGGCAGCAAGTGCTTTTAGTGAAGAAACACCGTATAGTTCAGCATTCAATGCATAAGCTAAAGTTTTAGCAACGGTTACACCAATTCTAAGTCCAGTATATGAACCAGGTCCTTGTGCAACAATAATTGCATTTATTTCTTCTTTTGCTATTTCACTCTCATTTATCAACTGTTGAATGGCTGGCATTAACTGAGTAGAATGATTTTGCTTCACGTTAGTATTGATTTCACTTAATACTACATTATTTTGCATTACTGCAACAGACAATGGTTGATTCGATGTATCAATCAACAGATATATCATATTCAACAACCTCCTTTAACTTTTGATAATGTTCACCGACTGCTTTTATCTCTAAATGTCTTTTCGTCTCATTTATAGTTTTAATATTTATAGTTAGGTGATCATCTGGTAAAAATGATTCGATAAATACACTCCACTCAATCAATGTGACAGCTTCATCTTCAAAATATTCATCAAATCCCAAATCTTCTTCACTATCTTCTAATCTATAGCAATCCATATGATGTAATTTAAATGCACTACCTTGATAAGATTTAATGATATTAAACGTCGGAGAATTTATATTTCGTTTTACACCTATGGCTTTACCAATAAATTGTGTTAATGTAGTTTTACCAGCGCCTAAATCACCATTTAATAAAATAATGTCCCCTGCAGATAAATGTTTCGCTAACACTTCTGCAAAATGTGCCAAACTTTCTAAATCATTTATTTTAATCATATGCCTCTCCTTTTTTAGCAACAGCTCTAAATTAATTTAGTTAGGGTCGCTTATGCTTGAACTTCGCTCAAGTATTTCTATTTACTTCCAAAATATTGTTGATGGATAAAAATGACTAATATATTTAGTAATTACATCAGCGCTTAATGATTATCTACTTCATTAAAAACTTTATTATCATTAAATTAACTATTATAGTTTAACAAATTTTTTCTTATTTTACTTCAAACTAAAACAAGTTCCAACATTTTGAAATTATTTGAATTGATAGAAAATTTAAAAAAATCATTGACAGTAGAAGTTCAGTATAGTAAATTTAATTTATCGAATTTTTAGACAATTCAATTAAACACATTAAAAGATAAACCATTCTAATGGAAAGGAGCATAATGAGATGACCAAATATACAATGCAATACCAACCAACAACTTCAAATATTTTAGTCATTTTATTATGCTATTAGGACTGGAACTTTAGTAAAGAATCTACTAAATGTTTAAGTCCTATTTCTAGTTGAATGGGACTTGAAAGCGTCCCAATTATTTATTGGGACGCTTTTTTATTTTCAAATTTATGGGGGAATTAATATGAGAAGCGATATGATCAAAAAAGGAGATCATCAAGCTCCAGCAAGAAGCCTTTTGCATGCAACAGGTGCTTTAGAAAAACCAACAGATATGAACAAACCTTTCGTAGCTATATGTAATTCATATATCGACATTGTTCCAGGGCACGTTCACCTAAGAGAATTAGCTGATATTGCTAAAGAAGCAATTCGCGAAGCAGGTGCCATCCCCTTTGAATTTGACACAATCGGTGTAGATGATGGTATTGCAATGGGACATATTGGAATGAGATATTCACTGCCATCTAGAGAAGTTATCGCTGATGCTGCAGAAACAGTTATCAATGCACACTGGTTTGATGGCGTGTTTTACATACCAAACTGTGACAAGATTACACCTGGCATGTTATTAGCTGCTGTAAGAACCAATGTTCCTGCTTTTTTCTGTTCAGGTGGCCCTATGAAAGCAGGTTTATCATCACAAGGCAAAGCTTTAACACTTTCTTCAATGTTTGAAGCTGTCGGAGCATTTAAAGATGGTTCAATTTCAAAAGATGAATTTTTGGATATGGAACAAAATGCTTGCCCTACTTGTGGCTCATGTTCTGGTATGTTTACAGCAAATTCAATGAATTGTTTGATGGAGGTTTTAGGCTTAGCGCTCCCATATAATGGTACAGCTCTTGCAGTAAGTGAACAACGTAGAGAAATGATTAGAGAAGCAGCATTTAAACTAGTCGATAATATCAAAAATGACATTAAACCTAGAGACATTGTAACTAAAGAAGCAATTGATGACGCATTTGCTTTAGATATGGCTATGGGGGGTTCTACCAATACAGTATTACACACATTAGCAATTGCAAATGAAGCAGGTATTGATTATGATTTATCAAGAATTAACGAAATTGCGAAGAAAACGCCCTATTTGTCAAAAATAGCACCAAGTTCTTCCTATTCTATGCATGATGTGCATGAAGCTGGTGGCGTTCCAGCTATCATTAATGAATTATTTAAAAAAGAAGGTACACTCCATCCAGACAGAATCACAGCTACAGGTAAAACACTTCGTGAAAATAACGAACAAAAAGAGATATTAAATAGCGATGTAATCAGACACCTTGATAATCCTTACGATAAACAAGGTGGCCTTTCAATCCTATATGGTAACTTAGCTCCTAAAGGTGCAGTCATAAAAGTAGGTGGTGTAGATCCTTCAATTAAAGTCTTTAAAGGAAAAGCAATTTGTTTTGACTCACATGATGAAGCCGTTGAAGCGATTGATAATCACGTCGTACGTGAAGGTCATGTAGTTGTGATTAGGTATGAAGGCCCTAAAGGTGGCCCTGGAATGCCAGAAATGTTGGCCCCTACATCATCTATTGTAGGAAGAGGATTAGGTAAAGATGTTGCATTAATCACTGATGGTAGATTTTCAGGGGCAACACGAGGTATTGCGGTTGGACATATTTCACCAGAAGCTGCAGCGGGTGGCCCGATCGCTTTAATTGAAAACAACGACGATATCACAATTGATTTAACAAACAGAACATTAAATGTAGAAGTTACAGAAGAAGTATTAGAATCTAGAAAGCAAAACTTGAAACCATTTAAAGCAAAAGTGAAAACAGGTTATCTTGCACGCTATACAGCGTTAGTAACGAGTGCTAACACTGGTGGTATTATGCAGGTACCTGAAGATCTCATTTAAGGAGTGAGTATGATGTCTAAACAAACTGAAATACTTGAATATGAAAAATCAGAAAATTTAGATTATTTCGAAACAGCAGAAGCAATTGAACCCGAAGTTGAATTAGAAAAAGAAACAATTGATGAAATGAAATCTGGTTCAGAATTATTAGTAGATTCACTTGTAAATGAGGATGTAGATTTTATATTTGGTTACCCGGGTGGTGCTGTACTTCCACTATATGACACATTTTATGACGGGAAAATAAAACATATTCTAGCAAGACATGAACAAGGCGCTTCACATGCTGCTGAAGGTTATGCCCGTGTTTCTGGAAAAACTGGTGTTGTTGTTGTTACAAGTGGACCAGGAGCAACTAATGCAATCACTGGTATTGCAGATGCCTATAGTGATTCATTGCCGCTTGTCGTTATCACAGGTCAAGTTGCAACAGCTGGTATAGGTAAAGATGCTTTCCAAGAAGCAGACTTGCTTTCAATGACCACGCCGATAACGAAACATAACTATCAGATTAAAAATGTAAATGAAATTCCAAAAATAATCCACGAGGCATTTCACGTGGCCAACACAGGAAGAAAAGGACCAGTAGTTATTGATTTCCCAAAAGATATGGGAATCTTATCTACTAACGCAGAAATTTCAAACGAATTGAATCTACCTGGCTATTCAGTGCCTAATCAACCAGACAAAACAGAAATCCAAAAATTACGTGATTATTTAAAAACTTCTAAAAAACCTGTCGTTTTATCAGGAGCTGGTATAAATCACGCTAAAGCAAATGAAGTTTTCACTGAATTTGTTACACGACATCAATTGCCTGTAGTTAGCACTTTATTAGGTTTAGGTGCCATACCATATGAAAACCCCCTATTTTTAGGTATGGGAGGTATGCACGGATCATATGCAAGCAATATGGCATTAACAGAGTGTGATTTACTCATAAACTTTGGTAGTCGTTTTGATGACAGACTTGCTAGTAAGCCAGATGAATTTGCACCTAATGCAAAAATTGTTCATATCGACATTGATCCATCAGAAATTAATAAAATAATCAAGGTTGATTTAGGCATCATTGCAGATTGTAAAGCAACATTAGAAGCTTTACTTGAATTCGATAGCTATTCAATCAACCATGATGACTGGTTAGAAAATTGCTTTAACAATAAAGCAGAACAACCTTTTGCATACAGTGAAGACCCTGATGATACGTTTTCAAAACCACAACGCACAATTGAGTATATAGGAGAAATTACACAAGGTGATGCAATAGTTACCACTGATGTCGGCCAACATCAAATGTGGGTGGCCCAATACTATCCATTTAAAAATCATGGCCAATTAGTTACGAGTGGCGGTTTAGGAACAATGGGATTTGGTATACCTGCAGCAATCGGTGCAAAGCTGGCCCAACCTGATAAAACAGTTGTCGCTTTTGTCGGCGATGGCGGTTTCCAAATGACCAATCAAGAACTAGCAATACTAGAAGAGTACGGTTTAGATATAAAAGTTGTAATTATCAATAATGGTACGTTAGGTATGGTTAAGCAATGGCAAGATAAATTCTTTAACAAACGTTTCTCTCATTCTGTATTTAATGGACAACCCGATTTCTTAAAATTGGGTGAAGCATACAATGTTAAAGGTTTCCTTATCGATAATCCAACACATTTAGAAGAACAATTAGATGCTGCTTTCAAACATGATGGTCCTGCATTAATTGATGTTCGTATCTCACCTATCGAACCAGTTAACCCAATGGTTCCTAGTGGTAAAGTGAATTATGAAATGGAGGGATTATTATGAGACGCACATTTAGAACAAAAGTTTTAGATAAAGCTGGTACTTTAAATAGATTAACGAGCATCTTTGTTCGCAGACAATTTAACATTGTCACGTTATCAGTTACACCTACAAGAGAAGATGGCGTTTCTAACATCACATTCGTAGCAGAAATTCCAGATTCAGATGTTCTAAGAAATCTAATTAGTCAATTGGAAAAACAAATAAATATCATTGATGTAGAAGATATCACTGATACTAACACTTACAACAGAGAATTGGTGCTTGTGAAATTAGAAACACCAAGCAATCATCAAGACTTGCAAAAAGTAATTAAACCTTATGATGCGCTAGTCTCTATTTTAAAAAATGAAGATCCTTATACCTATCTTCAAGCATCAGGTCCACAATATACAATGGATAATTTATTAGACGATCTATCATCATATAACATTGAACAAGTTTCAAGAACTGGTTCAGCCGGTTTAGTTTAAAACACAAGTCACCAAACTATAATTTAAAAACATGGAGGATTTTATTATGACAACAGTTTATTATGACCAATCAGTAACGAAAGATGCATTACAAGGTAAAAAAGTAGCTATCATTGGCTATGGTTCACAAGGACATGCCCATGCTCAAAACTTAAAAGATAACGGCTATGACGTGATTATTGGCATCAGACCAGGGCGTTCATTTGATAAAGCAAAAGATGATGGTTTCGAAGTATATCCTGTAAATGAAGCAGCAAAACAAGCTGATGTCATCATGGTATTATTACCAGATGAAATTCAAGGACAAGTATATAAAGAAGAAATTGAACCTAATTTAGAGCCAAATAATGCACTTGTGTTCGCACATGGATTTAATATTCACTTTAATGTTATTCAACCACCTGAAACGGTAGATGTATTCTTAGTAGCACCAAAAGGACCTGGACATTTAGTTAGACGTACCTTTACTGAAGGAAGTGCTGTACCTGCCCTATTTGCAGTTGAACAAGATGCTAGTGGGGAAGCTACTGATTTAGCGTTAAGTTATGCAAAAGGCATTGGCGCAACACGTGCTGGCGTTTTAGAAACATCATTTAAAGAAGAAACTGAAACTGACTTATTCGGTGAACAAGCTGTACTTTGTGGTGGTACAACAAAACTAATTCAAACTGGTTTTGAAACTTTAGTTGAAGCTGGTTATCAACCAGAAATTGCTTACTTCGAAGTATTACATGAAATGAAATTAATTGTTGATTTAATGTATGAAGGTGGCATGGAAAACATGCGTTATTCTATCTCAAATACAGCTGAATTTGGTGACTATGTATCAGGACCACGCGTAATCACTCCAGATGTTAAAGATAATATGAAAGCAGTACTTAATGATATCCAACAAGGAAACTTCAGTGATCGTTTCATTAAAGATAATGAAAATAATTTTGAAGAATTCCATAAACTACGTGAAGAACAACATGGACATCAAATTGAAGCGGTAGGTAGAGACTTACGCGAAATGATGCCGTTCATTAAATCCAAGAGTATTGAAAAATAACTAGTTATATGATGATGGTTGAAGAATCAAGCGAAATCCTCTTTTCTTTTAAAGACAAGTTAAGATTCTTCAGCCGACACATCATATTCAACTAAAATCTATTTATTAGGAGATGTTTAAAATGACTAGCCATATTCAAATTTTTGATACAACACTAAGAGACGGAGAACAAACGCCAAGCGTAAACTTTTCATTCGATGAACGCTTGAAAATTGCGAAGCAACTTGAAAAATGGGGCGTTGATATCATCGAAGCTGGTTTTCCTGCTTCAAGTTCAGGTAGCTTTAAATCTGTGGAAGCTATTTCTAAAGCATTAACAACCACTGCTGTTTGTGGCTTAGCACGTTGTGTAAAAAAAGACATTGACGCAGTGTACCAATCGACTAAAGAGGCTGTAAAACCTAGAATACATGTATTTTTAGCAACTAGCCCTATACATCGTGACTCAAAACTCATGATGTCTAAAGAAGAAGTGTTAACATCAATCAAAGAGCATGTTGCTTATGCTACAGAGTATTTTGACGTAGTTCAATTTTCACCAGAAGATGCTACAAGAACAGAACTGCCCTTCTTAATCGAATGTGTGCAAACTGCAGTTGATGCGGGAGCAAGTGTAATCAATATACCTGATACTGTTGGATTTAGCTATCCTACAGAATATGGCAAAATTTTTAAAACTCTCCAAGAAAACGTTAAAACAAATCACGAAGTTATTTATAGTGCACACTGTCACGATGACTTAGGCTTGGCAGTTGCAAATAGTATGGCCGCAATTGAAAATGGCGCAAAACGCATTGAAGGCACTTTAAATGGTATTGGCGAACGTGCAGGTAACACAGCCCTTGAGGAAGTTGCACTTGGCCTATACGTTCGACAAGATCATTATGGTAATCAATCACAAATAAATCTTGAAGAAACTAAAAATACATCTGATTTAATAGCACGATATGCAGGTATTCGAGTCCCAAGAAACAAAGCTATTGTCGGACAAAATGCTTTTAGTCACGAATCAGGTATTCATCAAGACGGTGTTCTTAAAAACCCCGAAACTTATGAGATTATGACACCACAATTAGTAGGCGTCAAAACTACTGAACTACCACTTGGTAAATTATCAGGTAAGCATGCCTTTTCAGAAAAGTTAGTCGCGTTGGGATATGATGTAGATTCTGAAGAACAAAAAGAACTATTTAAACAATTTAAAGCAATCGCTGATAAGAAAAAAGCAGTTACTGACAGAGATATACATGCGCTCATTCAAGGTACTAAACACGAACAAAATGCCATCTATAAAGTAGAGGCATTACAACTACAATTTGTCTCAAATGGACTGCAAAGTGCTGTCGTAGTAATTCAAGATAAAGACGGAAATACGTATCAAGACTCAAGTATTGGAACTGGTTCAATTGTTTCTGTATACAATGCAATAGATCGAATTTTCGATCGCAAAACTGAACTTATAGATTATCGCATTGAATCTGTAACTGAAGGTACTGATGCACAAGCAGAAGTTCACGTGCAAATTAAAATAGGAGATCAAATTGTTACTGGTGTAGGTATTGACCATGACATCTTATTAGCATCATGTAAATCTTATGTTGAAGCACATGCTAAATACGTTTCTAATTCAGAAGTGAAAGAAGGTATTCACTCATGAGTTATAAGATTGTAGCACTTCCCGGGGATGGGATTGGACCAGAAATTTTAAATGGTTCACTAGAAATTCTTTCACAACTAAGTGATATCTATAATTTTAACTATGAAATAGAAACACATGATTTTGGCGGTATCGCTATTGATAATCATGGTACACCACTACCAGATACGACGCTAAACGCTTGTAAACAAGCTGATGCAATTCTATTGGGTGCTGTTGGTGGCCCAAAATGGACAGACCCCAATAATAGACCTGAACAAGGTCTATTAGGTATTCGAAAAGCATTAGGTCTATTTGCTAATATTCGCCCCACTATTGTAACAAATGGTACCAGTCATTTATCACCTATTAAAAAAGAACGTGTAGCTGGTACAGATTTTATTTTAGTGAGAGAGTTAACAGGTGGTATTTACTTTGGCGAACCAAAACATTGGAATGAAGATCAAGCTTTAGATTCCTTAACTTATACACGCACAGAAATAGAACGAATTGCAAGGGTTGCTTTTGATTTAGCTCAAAATCGTCGCAAAAAATTAACTTCAGTAGATAAGGAAAACGTACTAGCTTCCAGTAAATTATGGAGAAAAGTTATAAATGATGTATCTAAAGAATATCCAGAGGTTGAGGTTAATCATTTACTTGTAGATGCTTGCGCAATGCACATCATTACAAATCCTTCGCAATTTGACGTCATTGTAACTGAAAATTTATTTGGAGATATTTTAAGTGATGAGGCAT
The DNA here is from genome assembly GCF_038006605.1 of Staphylococcus sp. FSL W8-0271. Taxonomy (NCBI): domain Bacteria; kingdom Bacillati; phylum Bacillota; class Bacilli; order Caryophanales; family Staphylococcaceae; genus Staphylococcus; species Staphylococcus sp. FSL W8-0271. Next base: position 898,009 of record NZ_JBBOVM010000001.1, on the reverse strand, counting down.
CTGTAATTCCGGGTTCACTCGGTCTTTCGCCATCAGCGAGTTTTAGTGAAAAAGGACCAAGACTCTACGAACCAATTCATGGTTCTGCACCGGATATTGCAAATAAAGATATTGCAAATCCATTCGGCATGCTTTTATCAGTGGTTATGTGTTTAAGAGAAAGTCTTGATGCTCCTGAAGCAGCTCAAAAGTTAGAATCAGTCATATATCAACTTATCGAAAATGAAAAAACGACTAAAGATCTCAATGGTAATTATAAAACAACAGATATTTTTAAATTCATTAAACAAAATCTTTAAAAAGGAGGAGATGTCATATGGGTAAAACATTATTTGACAAAGTTTGGAATAAGCATGTCTTAACTGGTAAAGAAGGTGACCCACAATTATTATATATAGACCTACATCTAATACATGAAGTCACATCTCCTCAAGCTTTTGAAGGACTCAGACTACAAAATAGAAAGTTGCGTAGACCAGATCTAACATATGCAACACTAGACCATAACGTCCCTACAGTTGATATTTTTAATATCAAAGATGAAATTGCTAATAAGCAAATAACAACACTTCAAAAAAATGCAAAAGAATTTGATGTGCATATTTTTGATATGGGGTCTGATGAACAAGGTATCGTGCATATGGTAGGTCCTGAAACCGGACTTACACAACCTGGAAAAACAATCGTATGTGGAGACTCACATACTGCCACACACGGTGCTTTTGGGGCAATTGCATTTGGTATTGGAACGAGTGAAGTAGAACATGTTTTTGCAACACAAACATTATGGCAAACAAAGCCTAAAAATTTAAAAATTGATGTAACTGGTGAATTACCTACAGGTGTATATGCAAAAGATATTATCTTACATCTTATTAACCAACATGGTGTTGACTTTGGTACTGGATATGCGCTTGAGTTTTCAGGTGAAACCATAAGTAGTCTATCAATGGAAGCTAGAATGACTATTTGTAATATGGCAATCGAAGCAGGTGCAAAATATGGCATGATGGCTCCGGATGAAACTACATTTGAATATGTTAAAGGAAGACCGTATGCAACAAATTATGCATACTCTGTAGACGAGTGGCGTGAATTATACACAGACGAAGATGCAAATTTTGATAAAATCATACAACTAGATGTATCTGATTTAGAACCACAAGTTACTTGGGGTACTAGCCCTGAAATGGGTGTTAGCTTTAATACACCATTTCCCGAAATCAATGATGTTAATGATGAACGTGCCTACAACTATATGGGGTTAAAACCAGGCCAAAAAGCAGAAGACATTGATTTAGGTTATGTATTTTTAGGTTCCTGTACGAACGCCCGACTATCTGATCTAATAGAAGCGAGCCATATTGTAAAAGGAAATCAAGTGCATCCTAATATTACAGCAATCGTTGTGCCTGGGTCTAGAACTGTAAAGATAGAAGCAGAAAAGCTAGGTCTTGATAAAGTATTTAAAAATGCTGGATTTGAATGGAGAGAACCTGGTTGTTCAATGTGTCTTGGTATGAACCCAGATCAAGTACCTGCTGGTGTGCATTGTGCATCAACAAGTAATCGTAATTTTGAAGGACGTCAAGGCAAAGGCGCACGAACACATCTAGTCTCCCCTGCTATGGCAGCTGCTGCCGCTATTAATGGCAAGTTTGTAGACGTAAGAAAGGTGGTTGTATAATATGGAAATTCAACCAATCACAACCTATACTGGTAAAGTTGTGCCACTGTTCCATGATAATATAGATACTGACCAAATCATTCCAAAAGTGCACCTAAAACGAATTTCTAAATCTGGATTTGGACCTTTTGCCTTTGATGAATGGCGCTACTTAGAGGATGGATCCGACAATCCAGATTTCAATCCAAATAAACCAGAATACCAAGATGCCACTATTTTAGTAACGGGTGATAATTTTGGTTGTGGCTCGAGCCGTGAACATGCAGCTTGGGCAATTAAAGATTATGGATTTGATATTATAATTGCTGGTAGTTATAGCGATATATTTTATATGAATTGTACTAAAAATGCGATGTTACCTATCGTATTAAATGCAGATGAGCGTCAATATATTGCCAATGCAGGCAAAGTCACTGTTGACTTACCTAATCAAACAGTAACTGCAAATAATAAATCATTTCACTTTGACATTGACGGAACATGGAAAAATAAACTTGTTAATGGACTTGATGATGTTGCGGTAACACTACAATACGAAGATGAAATTCAAGCTTATGAAACATCAAAAACTTTTTAACGAAACTTAAATAAAGGTGTGAAATTTATGGCTGTTAAAACAACTGTTTCTTCAAAAGATATAGATGAAGCTTTCTTACAATTGAAAGATGTTGTTAAAGAAACTCCTTTGCAAAAGGATCATTACTTATCTCATAAATATGACTGTGATGTCTATTTAAAAAGAGAGGACTTACAATGGGTTAGATCATTTAAATTGAGAGGTGCTTATAACGCAATTATAGCGTTAAATGAAAGTGATAGACAAAACGGTATTACATGTGCAAGCGCAGGTAATCATGCACAAGGTGTTGCATACACGGCTAACAAACTTAATTTAAATGCTGTTATATTTATGCCTGTGACTACGCCTCTTCAAAAGATAAATCAAGTGAAATTTTTTGGTGGAAGTAACGCTGAAGTCGTACTCATCGGTGATACATTTGATGATTGTCTAAAAGAGGCGCTCACGTATACACAAGATCATAAAATGAATTTCATCGATCCATTTAATAATATTTATACAATCGCTGGCCAAGGTACACTAGCTAAAGAAATTTTAGAACAATCTAAAGAGGACAACGTACAATTTGATTATTTATTTGCAGCTATAGGCGGTGGTGGATTAATTTCAGGGGTAGGTACTTACTTTAAAGAACATTCACCACAAACTTCTATCATTGGCGTAGAACCTGCTGGCGCTAGTAGCATGTATGCTTCGGTTGTGCTAGAAAATCAAATTGTAACTTTACCTGAAATTGATAAATTTGTGGATGGTGCATCTGTAGCAAAAGTCGGTGAAATCACATATGATATCGCTAAAAATGTAGTTGATGACTACGTACAAGTACATGAAGGTGCTGTATGTTCAACAATATTGGACATGTATTCTAAACAAGCAATTATTGCTGAACCTGCTGGTGCTCTGAGTGTTTCAGCATTAGAACAATATCGTTCAGAAATTAAAGGTAAAACAGTTGTTTGTGTCGTAAGTGGTGGTAACAATGATATTAACCGCATGAAAGAAATCGAAGAACGTTCTTTATTATTTGAAGAAATGAAACATTATTTCATTCTCAACTTCCCACAAAGACCTGGTGCATTAAGAGAATTTGTAAATGATGTGCTTGGACCAAAAGATGATATTACTAAATTTGAGTATCTTAAAAAAAGTTCTCAAAATACAGGGACTGTTATCATCGGTATACAATTAAATAATCATCAAGATTTAGATAACTTAAAGTCAAATGTAGATGAATTTGATCCTTCAAATATCTACATTAATGAGAATAAAATGCTTTATTCACTATTAATTTAAAAAGTCTAGCGTAAGCTAGACTTTTTAATTTATGTTCAATACGAATTTAACATTTTCAATTTATTGTTCTAATGGTACTTATGCATGAGTTTTAGCTCATGCATTCCTTTTACTATTTCACGCTTTCCTCACTCACTTACCACTTGTAAGCTCGTTTCGTTTTTCGTTCACTTCGTCAGCTTCAAGCGCTTTCTTTTGTCAGCTTGCAGTTCTTCGAACTGGAAGTTAAGCTCCTTTTTTGGTAAAAAAAAGAGACCTTTCGGTCTCGGCTCATCGCATCCTATTTAATTGCCTGGCAACGTCCTACTCTTGCGGAACGTAAGTCCGACTACCATCGGCGCTAAGGAGCTTAACTTCTGTGTTCGGCATGGGAACAGGTGTGACCTCCTTGCTATAGTCACCAGACAATATCATGTATAACTATTATACATTCAAAACTAGATAGTAAGTAAAATTTAGTTCAACCAACAAAACTTTTAAATTTGATTAAGTCTTCGATCGATTAGTATTCGTCAGCTCCACATATCGCTATGCTTCCACCTCGAACCTATTAACCTCATCATCTTTGAGGGATCTTATAACCGAAGTTGGGAAATCTCATCTTGAGGGGGGCTTCATGCTTAGATGCTTTCAGCACTTATCCCGTCCATACATAGCTACCCAGCGATGCCGTTGGCACGACAACTGGTACACCAGAGGTATGTCCATCCCGGTCCTCTCGTACTAAGGACAGCTCCTCTCAAATTTCCTACGCCCACGACGGATAGGGACCGAACTGTCTCACGACGTTCTGAACCCAGCTCGCGTACCGCTTTAATGGGCGAACAGCCCAACCCTTGGGACCGACTACAGCCCCAGGATGCGATGAGCCGACATCGAGGTGCCAAACCTCCCCGTCGATGTGAACTCTTGGGGGAGATAAGCCTGTTATCCCCGGGGTAGCTTTTATCCGTTGAGCGATGGCCCTTCCATGCGGAACCACCGGATCACTAAGTCCGTCTTTCGACCCTGCTCGACTTGTAAGTCTCGCAGTCAAGCTTCCTTGTGCCTTTACACTCTATGAATGATTTCCAACCATTCTGAGGAAACCTTTGAGCGCCTCCGTTACTCTTTAGGAGGCGACCGCCCCAGTCAAACTGTCCATCTGACACTGTCTCCCACCATGATTAATGGTGCGGGTTAGAAATCCAATACAGCGAGGGTAGTATCCCACCAACGCCTCCACGTAAGCTAGCGCTCACGTATCTAAGGCTCCTACCTATCCTGTACAAGCTGTACCGAATTTCAATATCAGACTACAGTAAAGCTCCACGGGGTCTTTCCGTCCTGTCGCGGGTAACCTGCATCTTCACAGGTACTATGATTTCACCGAGTCTCTCGTTGAGACAGTGCCCAAATCGTTACGCCTTTCGTGCGGGTCGGAACTTACCCGACAAGGAATTTCGCTACCTTAGGACCGTTATAGTTACGGCCGCCGTTTACTGGGGCTTCGATTCGTAGCTTCGCAGAAGCTAACCACTCCTCTTAACCTTCCAGCACCGGGCAGGCGTCAGCCCCTATACATCACCTTACGGTTTAGCAGAGACCTGTGTTTTTGATAAACAGTCGCTTGGGCCTATTCACTGCGGCTCTCCTGGGCGTGAACCCTAAAGAGCACCCCTTCTCCCGAAGTTACGGGGTCATTTTGCCGAGTTCCTTAACGAGAGTTCGCTCGCTCACCTTAGAATTCTCATCTTGACTACCTGTGTCGGTTTGCGGTACGGGCACCATAAATCTAGCTAGAGGCTTTTCTCGGCAGTGTGAAATCAACGACTCGAGGAAACAATTTCCTCTCCCCATCACAGCTTGACCTTAAGAGTGCCGGATTTGCCTAACACTCAGTCTTACTGCTTGGACGTACAATCCAATCGTACGCTTCGCCTATCCTACTGCGTCCCCCCATCGCTTAAAACGATACATGGTGGTACAGGAATATCAACCTGTTATCCATCGCCTACGCCTATCGGCCTCAGCTTAGGACCCGACTAACCCAGAGCGGACGAGCCTTCCTCTGGAAACCTTAGTCAATCGGTGGACGGGATTCTCACCCGTCTTTCGCTACTCACACCGGCATTCTCACTTCTAAGCGCTCCACATGTCCTTACGATCATGCTTCAACGCCCTTAGAACGCTCTCCTACCATTGTCCTACGGACAATCCACAGCTTCGGTAATATGTTTAGCCCCGGTACATTTTCGGCGCAGTGTCACTCGACTAGTGAGCTATTACGCACTCTTTAAATGATGGCTGCTTCTAAGCCAACATACTAGTTGTCTGGGCAACGCCACATCCTTTTCCACTTAACATATATTTTGGGACCTTAGCTGGTGGTCTGGGCTGTTTCCCTTTCGAACACGGACCTTATCACCCGCGTTCTGACTCCCAAGTTAAATTGATTGGCATTCGGAGTTTGTCTGAATTCGGTAACCCGAGAAGGGCCCCTCGTCCAAACAGTGCTCTACCTCCAATAATCATCACTTGAGGCTAGCCCTAAAGCTATTTCGGAGAGAACCAGCTATCTCCAGGTTCGATTGGAATTTCTCCGCTACCCTCAACTCATCCGCTCACTTTTCAACGTAAGTCGGTTCGGTCCTCCATTCAGTGTTACCTGAACTTCAACCTGGTCAAGGGTAGATCACCTGGTTTCGGGTCTACGACCAAATACTCAACGCCCTATTCAGACTCGCTTTCGCTACGGCTCCACATTCACTGCTTAACCTTGCATCAAATCGTAACTCGCCGGTTCATTCTACAAAAGGCACGCCATCACCCATTAACGGGCTCTGACTACTTGTAAGCACACGGTTTCAAGTTCTCTTTCACTCCCCTTCCGGGGTACTTTTCACCTTTCCCTCACGGTACTGGTTCACTATCGGTCACTAGAGAGTATTTAGCCTTGGGAGATGGTCCTCCCGGATTCCGACGGAATTTCTCGTGTTCCGTCGTACTCAGGATCCACTCAAGAGAGAACAGATTTTCGACTACAGGATTATTACCTTCTTTGATGCATCTTTCCAGATGCTTCGTCTAATCTATTCCTTTGTAACTCCGTATAGAGTGTCCTACAACCCCAACAAGCAAGCTCGTTGGTTTGGGCTATTCCCGTTTCGCTCGCCGCTACTCAGGGAATCGATTTTTCTTTCTCTTCCTGCGGGTACTAAGATGTTTCAGTTCTCCGCGTCTACCTTCGATACGCTATGTATTTACGTATCGATAATACGACATAACTCGTATTGGGTTTCCCCATTCGGAAATCTTTGGATCACAGCTTACTTACAGCTCCCCAAAGCATATCGTCGTTAGTAACGTCCTTCATCGGCTTCTAGTGCCAAGGCATCCACCGTGCGCCCTTAATAACTTAATCTATTTGCTTTCAACTCGACAACCGTCGGTTGAAAACCCAAAATGTTATTAATCTGTGAGTGTTCTTTCGAACACTAGCGATTATTTCTTTTTGAATTCAAGCTTATTTAAAACTCTTATTCACTCGGTTTTGCTTGGTAAAATCATAAATTTTACTTACTTATCTAGTTTTCAATGTACAAATCATTAAAGAATACTCGAATGAGCATTCAAAACTGAATACAATATGTCAATGTTATTCCTTTTCATCTTCTAAAGAAGATGTTCCGAATATATCCTTAGAAAGGAGGTGATCCAGCCGCACCTTCCGATACGGCTACCTTGTTACGACTTCACCCCAATCATTTGTCCCACCTTCGACGGCTAGCTCCATAAATGGTTACTCCACCGGCTTCGGGTGTTACAAACTCTCGTGGTGTGACGGGCGGTGTGTACAAGACCCGGGAACGTATTCACCGTAGCATGCTGATCTACGATTACTAGCGATTCCAGCTTCATGTAGTCGAGTTGCAGACTACAATCCGAACTGAGAACAACTTTATGGGATTTGCATGACCTCGCGGTTTAGCTGCCCTTTGTATTGTCCATTGTAGCACGTGTGTAGCCCAAATCATAAGGGGCATGATGATTTGACGTCATCCCCACCTTCCTCCGGTTTGTCACCGGCAGTCAACTTAGAGTGCCCAACTAAATGCTGGCAACTAAGTTTAAGGGTTGCGCTCGTTGCGGGACTTAACCCAACATCTCACGACACGAGCTGACGACAACCATGCACCACCTGTCACTTTGTCCCCCGAAGGGGAAGGCTCTATCTCTAGAGTTGTCAAAGGATGTCAAGATTTGGTAAGGTTCTTCGCGTTGCTTCGAATTAAACCACATGCTCCACCGCTTGTGCGGGTCCCCGTCAATTCCTTTGAGTTTCAACCTTGCGGTCGTACTCCCCAGGCGGAGTGCTTAATGCGTTAGCTGCAGCACTAAGGGGCGGAAACCCCCTAACACTTAGCACTCATCGTTTACGGCGTGGACTACCAGGGTATCTAATCCTGTTTGATCCCCACGCTTTCGCACATCAGCGTCAGTTACAGACCAGAAAGTCGCCTTCGCCACTGGTGTTCCTCCATATCTCTGCGCATTTCACCGCTACACATGGAATTCCACTTTCCTCTTCTGCACTCAAGTTTCCCAGTTTCCAATGACCCTCCACGGTTGAGCCGTGGGCTTTCACATCAGACTTAAGAAACCGCCTACGCGCGCTTTACGCCCAATAATTCCGGATAACGCTTGCCACCTACGTATTACCGCGGCTGCTGGCACGTAGTTAGCCGTGGCTTTCTGATTAGGTACCGTCAAGACGTGCATAGTTACTTACACATTTGTTCTTCCCTAATAACAGAGTTTTACGATCCGAAGACCTTCATCACTCACGCGGCGTTGCTCCGTCAGGCTTTCGCCCATTGCGGAAGATTCCCTACTGCTGCCTCCCGTAGGAGTCTGGACCGTGTCTCAGTTCCAGTGTGGCCGATCACCCTCTCAGGTCGGCTACGTATCGTTGCCTTGGTAAGCCGTTACCTTACCAACTAGCTAATACGGCGCGGGTCCATCTATAAGTGATAGCAAAACCATCTTTCACTTTAGAACCATGCGGTTCTAAATGTTATCCGGCATTAGCCCCGGTTTCCCGGAGTTATTCCAGTCTTATAGGTAGGTTACCCACGTGTTACTCACCCGTCCGCCGCTAACGTCAAAGGAGCAAGCTCCTTATCTGTTCGCTCGACTTGCATGTATTAGGCACGCCGCCAGCGTTCATCCTGAGCCAGGATCAAACTCTCCATAAAAATATGATGTTTGATTAGCTCATAAAATACTAATTTGTGTTATTAATAACACGTTGTTTTGATTCAACATTTAATGTTGAAATCGGAATTAACGTTGACATATTGCAATTCAGTTTTCAATGTTCATTTTAAAATTTCTCAATGGAGCGGGTGATGGGAATCGAACCCACAACATCAGCTTGGAAGGCTGAGGTTTTGCCATTAAACTACACCCGCATATTTTTTATAAATGATATGTAAAGTATTTTAATGCGGCCGAGAGGACTTGAACCTCCACGGGATAAATCCCACTAGGCCCTCAACCTAGCGCGTCTGCCATTCCGCCACGGCCGCTCGGTTGACGCTAAAAACTTTCGTTTATCAAGTTAACGTATTTCATTGTAATATGTTTGAAATGTTTTGTCAATAAGTTTTTAAAATTTCTTTAACAAACTTAATAACTCCTTCATTTAATTTCATATTATTTTCGCAACGTTTAATATCATATAACATAAATTATATAACGTCAACACATACAAATAACAAATTAGAGTAAATATTCATTTTAAGATGTTTTATTTACTTAAATACACAATATTCATAATAAATCTAATCATTTTCATTTGAGAATATCAAATGACTAATGACTAGTGATTCATAATAAAAAGAGAGTTGATATTTTCAACTCTCTTTTTAATTAAATTCACGTTTTTAAACACGTTTTTTTTCTATCAGCTTGCCTTTACAGTGTCCACAAAACATCTTATTTATATTTACTTTTCTTATCCTAGCATATTTCGCACCACAGTTTGAGCATTTATAGATATACCTAACCCTATCTTCATAACTTTCAATCGCTGAACAAAATCTCGGAGAACCTGTCTGTGAACTTAACACCTTAAAATCTTTATCTCTATGCTTATATCCCTTTCCTTGAATATGAAGATGGTAATGGCATAATTCATGTTTAATAATATCAATAACGGCATTTTCTCCAAAAGCATCATATTGTTTTTCATTTATTTCTATATTATGTGTATTTAGTATATAACGGCCGCCTGTTGTTCTAAGTCGTTTATTAAAATAAGCACTATGTTTAAAAGGCCTTTCAAAAACTGTGATAGAAATATATTCTGTCATTTTTTGTAGCTTTTCATTATCCATGAGGATCAATCATAGTTAATGAAACTTTCCCTTTCTTGTCATCGATGTCTAATATCCAAACATCGACAATATCTCCAACACTAACAACATCCATAGGATTTTTAACAAATTTCTTAGATAATTTTGAAATGTGTACAAGTCCATCTTGTTTAACACCAATATCCACAAAAGCTCCAAAGTCAACGACATTTCTTACAGTACCACTTAATTTCATATCTTTTGCTAAATCTTCTATTGATAAGACATCTGATTTTAAAATTGGTGTCTCAAATTCATCACGAGGATCTCTATTAGGTGCAATTAATGATTTTATAATATCTTCAAGCGTTGGTTTTCCAATGTTTAGTTTTGCAGCCATATTAGTCAAATCCACATGATTTAATGCCGCTTTCAAATCATCATTTCCTAAATTTTCTACACCAAAATCTATTTCATTTAACAATTGATAGGTTGCATGGTAACTTTCTGGATGAATTGATGTATTATCTAAAGGTTCATTGCCATTTATAATTCTTAGAAAACCAATACTTTGTTCAAATGTTTTAGCACCTAATCTTTTTACTTTGGCAATATCCTTATTATGTTTAATAGGCCCATTTTCTTCACGATATAAAATGATGTTTTGAGCTATAGTAGAAGACAAACCAGAGACATATTGCAGTAATGAACGTGAAGCTGTATTTACATCTACCCCTACTTGGTTAACAGCTGTTTCAACAACAAACGTTAACGCGCCTTCCAATGCTTTTTGGTTAACATCATGTTGATATTGACCAACTCCAATTGATTTTGGGTCAATTTTTACAAGTTCACTTAATGGATCTTGCACTCTTCTTCCAATCGAAACAGCACTACGTTCTTCTACTTGAAAATCTGGGAACTCTGAACGAGCAACTTCTGAAGCTGAATAAACAGAAGCTCCAGCTTCGTTAACAATAATAAATTGTGTTTTTAATTTATGTTTCTGAATCATTGAAGCTACAAATTGTTCTGTTTCTCTACTAGCAGTACCATTACCAATAGCAATTAAATCAACGTCATAATTATTTACAAATTGAACAAACGTTTTCTCCGCTTCTTCTTTTTTATTTACTGGCGGATGTGGGTATATGACTCCCTTAGCAATAAAAGTTCCGAAAGGATTTATTACAGCCAATTTACACCCTGTTCTAAAAGCAGGATCCACTCCTAGAATTTGTTTACCTTTCATTGGTGGTTGTAATAAAAGATTTCTTAAATTCTCACTAAATACATCAATAGCATGATTTTCAGCTTTTTCCGTTAAATCCCCTCTAATTTCCCTTTCAATCGAAGGCATAATTAATCGTTTTAAGCTATCAGAAATCGCTTTTTCAATGATATTCGAACCATCATGATGGTATATTACTTCATACTTACGAATAAAATTTTCAATTCCTTGAATATCCATTTCTACTTTGACTGTTAATATTTTTTCTTTTTCTCCACGATTGATTGCTAATGTTCTATGGTTAGCGATTTTCTTTATTGGTTCTGAATAATCGTAATACATTGAAAAAATTTCTTGCTCATCCTCAGCATTCTTTTTCTTTTGTGTAACAATTTTCCCGTGTTGGAAAGTATCTTTAAGAATTTTAGTTCTATATTTTGGTTCATCTGAAATTTGTTCAGCAATAATGTCTTGTGCACCTTGTATTGCTTGTTCTACATTTTCTATTTCTTCATTTAAAAATTGTGTTGCTTTTTCTTCTATTGTCATGTCTAAACTAGAGCTTTTAAGCCAATTTGCCAAAGGTTCTAAACCTTTTCTTTTAGCTTCTGTAGCTCTTGTTTTCTTCTTCTGTTTATAAGGTCTATATAAATCTTCAACTCTTTGTAGCTTAGTTTGCTTTAAAATGTCATTTTTTAATTCTGTAGTCAATAGACCTTGTTCTTCTATATTATGTATAACTTCTTCTTTTCTTTTTTGAAGATTGACCATATATTGGTATTCATCATTAATTTGCTTTATTTCTACTTCATCCAAACCGCCAGTCTGTTCTTTACGATAACGCGCAATAAATGGTACCGTATTTTTTTCTTCAAGCAAAGTTAAGACTGCATTAATTTGTTTACTTGAAAATTTATATTTTTCTTTTATAGATTGTATTAAATTACTATCCATAGTATCCTCCACTCATAAATAAAAAATTAATTACTATTACTAATATATTCTAACATATTACGTTATATTGATTCTTTTTACGAAAGTAAATGAACTATAAAAAAGCAGAATTCATTGAATGAATTCTGCTTTTTAGCATGTATTTTATTGATTTGCTGCTTCTTGCAATTTTTTTATAGCCGTTCGTTGTAAACGAGATACATGCATTTGACTTAACCCTATTCTTTCACCTGTTTCTTTTTGACTCAAACCTTCAATAAATGTGCACTGTATAATTTCTCTTTCACGTTCAGACAAAATTGGAAGTATTTTTTCTAAAATCATACGCTTTTCTGTTAAATCATAATTATCATCTTGTTGCCCCATAATATCTAATAATGTAACAGTCGAGCCATCTTTATCCGCTTCTATGGAATGATCTACACTTAAAGCATTGTAACTTTGTCCCATTTCCATAGCTTCGAGCACATCTTCTTCGTTGACTTCTAACCTATCAGCAATTTCAGCAATAGAAGGTGAACGCTCTAACTCATTTGTTAACTCATCAGTAACTTTCTTAATACGGGGCCCGATTTCTTTAATTCGTCTTGGAACGTGCACACTCCACGTTTTATCACGTAGATAACGCTTAATCTCACCAATTACAGTTGGTACTAAAAAAGCTTCAAACTTTCTATCAAAGGATAGGTCGAATCGGTTAATTGCGCCAATTAAACCAACCATACCAACCTGAACGAGATCTTCGTGATGAGATTGACCTTTTGAATATTTATATGCCAATGATTCAATCAACTTTTTATAATGTTTAACAAGTTTATCTTGTGCATTTGTATTCTCATTATTTTGATGCTCCATTATCCACTGGTTGATTTGTTCAGGTGATACGTCATTAACTGATTTCGACTCTCTCGCCATTATTTCGCACCTGCTCTTTTTTTATATACTTAATCATGCTAATGGTTACACCAGAGTTTTTATCTACTGTAACTTCATCCATTAATGATTCAATTAAAAATAAACCAAGACCTCCTTCTCTAAGGAAATCTATATTTTCATTATCTTTATATGGACCTAATTTTGCTTTAGTTTCTTCATAATCAAAACTTTCACCTTGATCAGAAATAACTATTTTAATTTTATCATCGAAAATTTCAAAACAAAGGTTAATCATACCTATATCTGTAGCATCGTTTTTATATGCATGTTTTACTGCATTTGTTACTGCTTCACTTACTGCTATTTTGGCATCTTCTATATCGTCATATGAAGCTCCAGCACGAGAAAATACACCTGATAATGTCAAACGTATTAAACTTACATACTCTGCTGATGCTGGTAAACGCATTTCTATATAATCTTGTTTAAGTTGCATGTTATTCGACCTCCGTTCCTTCATTAACATGCATCAAATCTTTTAAACCTGTGATATCAAATAGTCGACTTATTCGATCTGAAGCACCTAAAATATATAATTCTTTATCATTTTGATTTAAAGCTTTTAATGTTCCTACAAATAACCCTAAGCCAGTTGAATCCATATAACTTACATTTTCCAAATTTACATATATGTCATGCGTTCCCTCTTGTCTCATCGGCACGAGTACCTCTTCAAGTTCCGGAACAGTATAAACATCTAATTCTCCGCCAACTTTGACTTCATAATGTGTATCATGTGATATTGTTTCAATATTTAGATTCATAAATTACACTCCTAAGCATAGTCTCATTAATAACCGTTATACCCTTTTATTTTAATCATTAATCTTCTTTAATTCACTCTTTTTATAATCAATATTGTTAAATCATCTCTTTTTTCTGGATTCTGTATTTTTAAAATTGCCTCATATAAAAGTTGAACGATATCTTGTGGATGCATATGTTTATACTTTTTTATCATGTCGAGTAGGTAACTTTTATCTAAAAAGTCACCTGCTTCATTTCTAACTTCAGTGACACCATCAGTAAAAATGATGACTAAGTCATCTAAATAAACTGGTATTTCTTGCTGATTGTATCTCGTTTGTTGGCTGACACCTAAAACACGACCTCTCACTTTAATTTCTTCGAATGTTTCGGTTTCAGCTCTATAAATATACCCCGGTTCATGGCCGGCAGAACTACAATATAATAAATGATTTAACTCTTCATATAATCCATAAAACATTGTTACGAACATATTTTGATTCACATTTTTTTCTACTACGCGATTCAATCTTTTAAGCCCATCGCTTGGTAATTGTGAGTGCCCATATGAATCCATACCAAATTTGATCATACTCATAGCTAATGCAGCAGGTATACCTTTACCTATAACATCTGCTACCGCAAAGCTCATCGTACCATCTTTATGATCTATTAAATTAAAGTAATCACCGCTTACCTTTTGCGCCGCTACAGAAATTACACCGATTTGTATACTATCAAATTGAGGAATATCAGTCTTAAGCATCGTTTGTTGTAAACGAGATGCTAAGTCGATTTCTTTATCATGATATTGTAATCGATTTACAAGATCTTGATAATCTCTATAATTATAGCCAAATCCTTTTACTACTTCTTTAAGCACATTGAATGTTTTAGTAATTTGTTCATTATCTAACTCTAAGGCTTGAACATAATTTTTATGAATTTCAACGATATCTTCAGGTAGTAAGTCTTTTCTTTTCACTTCTTCAGTAAAGCCTTCACACTTTTTTAATAAATCTGTCTCATTTACTGTGTGTAGGCTTTCATCAATTAGCGCTTTATATTGATTTTTGAACTCTTTCACTCAGTATTTCCTCCTCAAAATGCAAATATAAATCGCATACATCGGTTTAACATGAATATATTCTGTTATATGTATGTGTATTAAATGATCAAACAAGCAATACAGTTTTTATTTCTAGCAAAACAAAATATTTATATATATATGATTTATGTTGATATCGAAAAAAGCTTTAGGATAACCTAAAGCTTTTCAACTTAAACATCCTATTCAAAAATATTTGATTACAAACACATGTTATGTTTTCTCTGTTCTATTTCAAATTATCTTACAATTAAGTGTTTGTTGCATGTATAAGGAATTGATGTCTATCATTCGTTATTTTATTACGCTTGCTTTTAAAAATTATGTTCTATGATTTCTAATATTATGTAAACCAAGGCTAATATCTATAGCATTATTAACTTCTTGCATTTTTTCTTCAGATAAATATGTCAACTTTTCTTTTAATCTATTTTTATCTAAAGTCCGTATTTGCTCTAACAATATAACAGAATCCTTGTCGAGTTTATACTTGCTTTTTTCTATTTCTACATGTGTAGGTATTTTAGCCTTATTAATCCTACCTGTAATTGCAGCTACAATTACGGTAGGACTATACTTGTTACCAGTATCATTTTGTATAATGACTACGGGTCTTATTCCCCCTTGTTCAGAACCCTGTACTGGTGACAAATCAGCTAAATAAACGTCTCCTCTTCTCATCATTCATTGTTATTCTTAGATATAATGTAGACTTCATTGCAATCGCAAGCTTCACATTCAAATGGAAATGCTTCGGCCGCAAGGGAGAGATTCAAGTCAGCCATTTGAGAATAGCCTTCTTTTAAAAGTTGTTCAATACTATGATTTCTGTTTTGATTAAAACTTGCCATGAATAAAGACCTCCATGTGACTAAAATAGAATATATTGAGATTTCTTGTTAGATATATAATAACAAATTTTAAATACAGTGACTATACTATTTTAGTAATTCATTGAGGATTTCTAGGTCTTGGGTACCATAATATATGCGTGGTAACCTTCTGTTCAAACGACATAAAACTTCATAGTTGATTGTATGTTGTTGATATGCCAGCGCTTCCACAGATTGTTTACTGTCTGAATGATGATCCAACAATATCACTTTATCTCCTGTTTGAATTTCTTCTGGAATTTTAATAATTATTTGATCCATGCAAACTTTTCCAATAATTTCACATTGTTTGCCATTTACATTGACAGAAAATCCAGTCATCATTCTTGGAAAACCATCTGCGTACCCAACGGGAATGATACCTATTTTTGTAGGTTCTGTTGCTGTATAAATACTGCCATAACTTACAGATTCTCCAGGTTGTAAGACTTTTGTTTGTACAATTTCACTAATCCACTGTGCGCTTGGCTTTAAATGTATTTTCACACTGTCTTTGACATATCCTGAGGGATAGTAACCATATAATGATATACCCACCCGTACTGTATTGCAGAATTGGCTATCTTTCATTAATGCACCTGCAGAATTTTGTGAATGTATATATTGTGGTTTTTCATCTTCATTGACAATTGATTCAAATAGACTTTGTTGCTGATTCATCGATTCTCCAGGTTCATCTGCACAAGCAAAATGTGTAAACACACCTTCAAATACTAAATGCTCATGATTATTGATCAACTCAATAACTTCTTTGTACTCATTTATATCTTTAATACCTAATCTTCCCATACCAGTATCTATTTTTACGTGCAACCATAAATCTTTGTCGTTATCTACTGGAATTTCTTTTAATGCTTCAACTAACCATGCTTTTGATGGAACGGTAATGGCTACACGATGTTGTATAGCTTTATTTATATTATATGTAGGTATAACTCCCAGTATTAAAATTTTGGCATCTATACCATGCATTCTTAATTCTATCGCTTCATCTAAAGTTGCTACGCCAAAAAAATCAGCCCCATGATCCATTAGATGACGCGCTATTTTCACACTGCCAAGCCCATAAGCATTTGCTTTTACGATTGGCATCACCGTTTTATTTGGATGTAATTTTTGAAAAACTTGAAAATTTGCCACAATTGCATTTAAATCTACGTTTAAATAGGTGGATCTATAATACTTATCAGTCATGAAACGAGACCTCCATTTCAAAAAATAAAATTACGCTTTGACATACATTAAGTTAAGTTTATAACAATTAAATAAAGATAGCCAAATCTTTATATTAAAATAGTTTTATTTTTCTATAATGACTTGACTCACCGCGTAGTATTCTGTGTGTGAAATACTTACATGAACTATAAAACCATCATAATTGATACATGGTTTACCAAGTTCATCATTAAAACAGTCAATTTCATTTAATGCAATCTCTTTTCCAAGTCCGGTACCAAGCGCTTTGCTAAAGGCTTCTTTACAGGTGAACCTACCCGCTAAAAATTCTATTTTACGAGCTTCACTTTTAAACTTGTGAAAACGATTTCGCTCATTTTTTGACAAAACTCGTTCTACTAATTTGTCTTGTCTGTGGTAAAGTTTTTTTATTCTATCAATTTCAATTAAATCAATGCCAATACCATATATCATTAGCTACTCCTAACTTTCTATGACAAGTATTTATATTATAAACTCTGTTGCATAGAATGATCACCTTTTTTTATTTCTTGCTTTAAAGCATTTGCTTCATTTTTGTCAATTAACTTTATTTCAGTATTTCCACCAGCTGTAGACAAGGTTAAACTCGCTAAATTATATTTTCGCATTAAGATACCTTCATGTGTATCTACATTTTGAATACGAAACAAAGGGATGTTTACTACATTAACAAACCACAAACCATTTCTAACCGTTATTTCTTGATTTTCTAGCTTATATCTAAATATTTTATATCTATAAATTGGTGCTATAATCCCACCTACAATTATAACAATTAATGCAAGCGTGATATTAATCGTCCATAACCAAAACAATACTTTAGAACTTATGAAATGTAACCATATTTTATCAATTATTGTAACAATTGATAAAATTAAAATTAATAGGATTACTGTAATTATAGAAGTAATACGCATTACTGTTTTACCAGATTTATCCATATAATTATATTCACTCATCAAAATCACCTCTCAAATACCATGACTTTAGTGTCTCTACATTAGTAACTTCACTGTATTTCAATCCTATTTCTTCGCTACCAGCAGCTTTGGCAATTATAAACTTAAAGTTCGTTAGTCTACTGCGAATTAGAAAAGGATTTTCTGACATCTGCATCCCTAATAATTTATTGTGTTTAAAGTATGTGCTTTTAAAGCCAAACATGGTTACATTCCGTACAACTAATTCATCACGCTTTAAGTTTAAGCCTGAATACTTAATAACGATAAAACTGTGAAGAATCATTAATACAATTAAGCACCCTGCTATAACAAACGACCAGACAGACCAATAATAAGTACCAATCGCAGCACCAATAAGTAATACTAATGACTCTCTCCAAAAATATCTATGAAATCCTCTCCAAGGCATGCCTAGTTTAGGTCTAGTAAATTTCATGTCTGGAATAAGCAGCTTTATAAGTTCAAATGCTTTTTTTCTCTTAATAAATGGCAAGATCATTACATTGCCACCTAGTGTAACATCATCTTTATTTAAACTACCCATGTCACTAGTAATAACGAAATGAATTGAAGTGTAGCCAAATAACTTCCTTAAAAATGATTGACGTTCTACAATTGCTTGCACTCGGTCAGTTGGTACAGTAATGCTTTTGACATTAAACAAACCATATTGAATATTTAATTGTGTCCCTTGCTGCGTAACCGTATAATTGAAATTTCTTATTATCTCAATGACAGTTCCAAAAATATAACTTGCTACAATAACCAAGACAACAATCATTAAAATAATCATAAAAGTAGCTTGAAAGATTTCAGAAAATGTAGCTGTAATTTTGTCCCAAGGTATAATGTCATTAAGTGCAAACATAATTGGTGAAAGAGTTGCAAAAGCTACACCAATTACACCACTCGTTAAAGCCATAAATAAAAGTTCTTTAAAATTCAGTTTATAGATATTAATAGCGGGCGACTGCATATTTTGCTCTTTTTCAGTATCCTGCGCTGCAAACGAACTATCAGTGTCACTGATTTCGCTGTTTTGAGTTAAGCTTTGTTGCTTTTCTTTTAAGGTTTGCTGGATAAAATCACTTTGCTTTTTTGATACAGTATCTAACTCTATACCATCACTTGGTGTTTTAATTTGAAGTATTACCCCACCAACAATTTGATTAATAATACCTTGTGATGTATCTAGCGTTTGAATTCTCCGTATATTCAACTCTTTTTTTTCTTTGCTAAAAATACCGGTAGCCAAGATAAAATGATCATTTTCAATCCAGTATCTAGTGTTATAAACCTTTAATATTTGTAATACAAACGAGATTAAAAAAATAATAGTAACAATTCCTGGATAGATATATGATTTATAATCGGTAAAATCAAAGTCACGTAAATTGAAAACTAAAAAAATGATAATTAAAATAATATTTTGTTTAATCGCTTCAATTATTCCAGTAATATAAGAAATTGGATGTAATTTTTGAGGACTATACATCGTAATCAGCTCCTCGTAAGTATTCTAAAATGTTATGTTCAAATACTTCAATTTCCTTTGTTAACATCAATGGGAAATCAAGTGAATGTCCAGCAGTCATCAAAGTTAGTTTTGATATATGTAATTGTCTTAATAATGGATTGCTTTTTCTTTTTAAAAATTGTGTACGTTCAAATTTAATAATTTCATACTTTTTAAAAAATAATCCCTTTTTTATTTCTATATAGTGGTCTTTCACACAATAAAATGTGTATTTATACTTCAACCAAGGTCTTAATAGCATATAGATAACATCAAAAATTATTATTGCAATAAATATGTAAATTAAAAAATGCCACCAATTATAATGACTCCATAAAAACACTAATGCCACCATAAATATTAAACTAACAATCAATTCAAGAACTTCAAGTATGTAATAATATCTCATTGCTTGCTTAGGGCTACGCCTAAATTGTTGGTCGTTAGTCATAATTACACTCCTTAATAAAATTTTTCAATTCATTATAACATAGCGATATGCTTGCTTCATTATAGTATTAGAACTAGATGATCATTCAAATATTTTCTAATTGGTTTTATAATTTTGCACATTTACTAATCGTTTTTATGTGTCCGTATTACTTTAATATATAAAAAAGTCACCCCAATAAATTGGAGTGACTAAACCTAAAATTCATATATGATAAAGTATTTTATTTTTTATGGTCGGCGAATGTGCGACCTTTCATTGATTTTTTGTTGTTTCTATCTGATGATCTATCATTTTTCTTTTTATTGTTGAAGCCGCCTTTATTTGGACGACGATTTCTGCTATCGAATTTGCCGCCACCACGTTTATGGTTTCCACCGCCACGTTTTGGTCCACCTTTACCTTGACGACCTTTGCCTCGAGATAATGGTTTTTCAAATGTTAATTGAACATCAACTTCATCGTTTGATTCAACCAACTCTTGTAGTAATGCTGCTACTAAATTCACATCATTATATTCTTCAAGTAATTCTGTTGCAATACGTTCTAGTCTTGGTTCGCTATCTCTTGACATCCAGTTTTGAACTTTACCTTTAATATCGTCTTCACGTGCTTTAAGCACTTCTTTACGATGAGGTGGTCTCAATGCTGTCATTTGTCGTTTATTTGCTTGTTCAATTTGACGGATATAATCCATTTCAATTGGGTTAACAAAAGTGATTGCTACACCTTTTTTACCAGCACGACCTGTACGGCCAATTCTGTGCGTATAACTTTCTGTATCTTGAGGTATATCAAAATTATAAACATGACTTACGCCAGATATATCAAGGCCTCTTGCTGCAACATCTGTAGCAACTAAGATATCCAATTGATCGTTTTTAAATTTCTTCAATACTTCTAAACGTTTAGCTTGTGTGATATCACCATGTAAACCTTCAGCTTTATAACCTTTTGAAATTAATGCACTTGTTAATTCGTCAACACGACGCTTAGTACGGCCAAAAACAATTGCTAACTCAGGTTGATGTACATCTAAGAAATTTGTAAATGTATCAAATTTTTCTAATTCTTTGACAATTGTGTAATATTCATCTATTTGAGGATCTGACATCTCATTATTCATAGTTTTAACAATTTCTGGTGATTTCATAAATTGTTGCACTAATGTTTGAATAGCTTTTGGCATGGTAGCTGAAAACAGCATTGTTTGACGTTGTGCTGCTGGTATTTTATCCATAATAAATTTCATATCATCAATAAAGCCCATATTCATCATTTCATCTGCTTCATCTAATATTAATGTATGAATATCGTTTGTTTTTAACGTACGACGATTTAAATGATCGATAACACGTCCAGGTGTACCTACAACAATTTGTGGGCCCTTTTTAAGTGATTTAATTTGACGATCTATTGGCATACCACCAAATACAGTTACTATTTGTACATTTTGACCTGTCGCAAACGTTCTAAGTGATTCAGCAACTTGCATCGCCAATTCTCTTGTTGGTGCTAATATTAATGATTGAACTCCGTCTTGTCCTGCCACTTTCTCAATAAGTGGAATACCAAAAGCGCCTGTTTTTCCTGTACCTGTTTGCGCTTGACCAAGAACATCCTTACCTTCTAAGGCAAGAGGGATACTCTCTTTTTGTATAGGAGTGGCCTCATCGAACCCCATTGATACTAGGGTTTCTACCGTTTTATCTGAGATCCCTAATTCTTTAAAATTTTGCAATATAATTCTCCTTTATTTATCTGTATTTCTCTACATATATGTTCATCTAAGTTTCTTCAACTTCTTTATAGTACCACCTCAAGTCTATAATCGCAATAAACCAAATTTATAATAATCGTCTAAATTTCCTCATTTATAATCACATTATGTTAAGAAAATACTGTGATATATAGGTTGTAAGCGTTTAATTTTATTTTTCGGTATTTATTTTTTCTTTCGAAAAAAAAATTTGTAGATTTATTTATCTTGATAATTATTAGTAATATTCAAATATTTAGTAACTTAAATATACTGATTCAAGTTACTAAATATTGCTACATACTATTCTTTAAAACAAACAAAAAATAAAACACCACTATTTTCATTATTAAAAGTGATGAAAAATGTGGTGTCTATAATTTTAAATTAGGGATTCTACAACTTCTTCTAATTGCATCCCTCTTGAACCTTTTATTAATATTTTATCTTGTGGTTCAATATTTGTTTTTAATGACTTAATCAATGCTGTTTTATCTGTATAGTGTTCCGCAGATTTTACAAATGCTTTGCCTGTATGATGAATGTGGCCCGCTTCTTTTCCATAAGTATATAACGCATCGATTTGTTTATTAACTAAATAATCTCCAACCGCTTCATGCATTATTTGACTGTCAGGACCCAATTCTAAGACATCACCCAATACAAGTATTTTTCTGCCTTCCATACTACTGAGTGTGTCAATTGCAGCTTTCATACTAGTTGGACTAGCATTATATGCATCGTTAATAACAAGTATACCTGAATCAGTATGATGTTGCTCCATTCTCATACCTGTGAGTTGAACATCTTGAATATTTTGATATATCGTGTCGTAACTCAGATTCAATCTTTTACCAACGGCAATAGCTATAGTCGCATTTTTCATATTATGTTCACCTAAGATAGGTAATTCATAATTTTCAGCTCCATTAATATTAAAAACAATACCTGTATCATCTATATTGTCAATTTGACAGACCAAATCATTACTTTCCTTTTTACCTATACTGATTAAATCTAAATCCACTAATTTATCAACATGTGGCTTTAACAATGGTTCATCACCATCATAAATAAATAAGCCATGAGGTTTAAGTCCAATTGTAATTTCGGATTTAGCTTTCGCTATACCTTCACGCGATCCTAAATCTTGCATATGTGATTCACCAATATTAGTAATGATTGCAATATCTGGATTTGCTAATTGTGATAATGCTTCAATTTCATGAAAACCTGACATTCCCATTTCTAAAATAGAAATTTCTGTATCTTGATCTAATTGCAAAATGGTTAATGGCATACCGATTTCATTGTTATAATTTCCTTGCGTTTTTTTTACTTTGAATTGAGGCTTCAATACACTTTCAATCATGTCTTTAGTCGTTGTTTTACCGTTAGACCCAGTAACAGCAATCACATGCGGATTAACAAACGCCAAATATGCTTTGGCTAATTGCTGCAATGCTTCCAATGTATCATCCACCCAAATAATTGGACCAGAAATTTGAGGATCTAAAACACTGTCTTTCTGATAAAATGCTGCACCAGCACCATCTTTCAATGCTTGATTCACAAATTTATGTCCATCGACATGTTCTCCTTTAAATGGAATAAATAAATTTTGTTCATCAATTTTTCTTGAGTCTATAGAAACACCTTTAATTGTGTAATCTAAATAATCATTATTAATCTCACAAGGAATCCAATCTTGGATTTGTTCTAAAGTTACTTCAATCATGATTTAACCGCCTCAGTCAATTTTGTATTTATTTTTCTTTTTATCTTCGTGTTTTTCTTTTGCTAATTCAATTAATTTACTTATGAGTTCTGCATAGCTGACACCCATATTTTCCCATAAGCTTGGATACATACTATAAGCAGTGAAACCAGGCATTGCATTTGTTTCATTAATAAAAATTTGATTATCTTCAGTTACAAAGAAATCTGCACGCAGTAATCCTGAACAATCTGTTGCTTTAAAAGCTTCTACAGCCATATTTCTTAAAGTCATTTTCACTTCATCATTTAAATCAGCCGGAATATCTAATTTGATTTTCCCATCTTTATATTTGGCTTTATAATCATAAAAGGCAACATCTTTAACTACCTCGCCAGGCCATGTCGTTTCAGGATAATCATTACCTAATACAGCCACTTCAATTTCTCTAGCATCGATACCTTGCTCAATCACTAATTTACGATCGAATTGAAATGCTTCTTCTATACCTTTTTTTAATTCTTCCTCATCGTTACACTTACTAATACCTACGCTTGAGCCTAAATTCGCAGGTTTCACAAATACAGGATATTCTAACTTATCGTGTACCAATTTAAGAATATTATTTTCGTATTTTTGATATTCGCTTCTTAAGAAACTTACATAAGGTAATTGAGGTAACCCTCTATGTGCAAATAGTTGTTTCATTACAAGTTTATCCATTGAACTTGAGGCTGCTAACACACCATTACCAACATATGGTATATCTAATACTTCAAATAAACCTTGAATTGTCCCATCTTCACCATTCGGTCCATGTAATAATGGGAAAACTGCACTATATGCTGTGCCTAGACTTCCTTCATTCAATAATTTGGAGATTTCTCCAGCAGGAACTTCTGCTAATCGTAACGTATCTATGTCATCTATAGGATCTACGATATTTTCTTTCTTTTTCCAATCACCATCGTTTGTTATGTAAATAATGTCCACTTGATATTTTTCTTTATCAATCGCATTTAAGACATTTTGTGCCGTTAATATTGAAACATCGTGTTCAGCACTTTTACCTCCATATACGATACAAACATTTTCTTTAGCCATATTTTAGCCTCCATATAGAATTCTTAAACTACATCATATCACGATTTATTAGCATTTTGCATTTGTTATGTAGTAGTAAAATTATTGTTTTTTATTAGTATATTGAAGTTTTTTAAGTTTTACATACCCTACTTCTAGCAAAATCGTATAAAGTTCGGTAAAATCTATATATACTACATATAATTGAAATAATAGTTTTCCAAAGGAGTAAGAAATGAATACTTCACGTCAATCAAAAAATAATCATTGGATCCGAAAAATAGACTGGATTTTAGTTGGCTTCATCGCGTTATTCGCTATCATTAGTATTACATTAATTAGTTCTGCAATGGGTGGAGGCCAATATAGCGCTAACTTTAGTATACGTCAGATATTATATTATGTTTTTGGGGCGATCATCGCATTGTTGATAATGTTAATTTCACCTAAAAAACTGATGAAATATACATATTTACTTTATATTATACTTTGTTTCTCATTATTATTATTACTGATTATTCCAGAAACTCCCATCACACCGATTATTAACGGAGCAAAAAGCTGGTATACATTTGGTCCAATCAGTGTCCAACCATCTGAATTTATGAAAATAGTTATGATTTTAGCATTAGCTAAAATTGTAACAAAACATAATCAATTTACTTTTAACAAATCTTTAGAAACTGATTTTAAATTATTCTTTAAAATTATCGGTATAGCCTTTATACCAATGGTACTTATATTATTGCAAAATGATTTAGGTACAACCCTAGTTATTTTTGCGATTATTATTGGGGTTATGATAATCAGTGGAATAACGTGGAAAATACTAGCCCCTTTATTAATAGGAGCAGTCGTTATCGCGTCGACAGTAATATTATCAGTGATTTATAAACCTTCTATTTTAGAAAATAGTTTCGGCATTCAACCTTATCAATTAAGTCGTATCAATTCGTGGCTCGATCCTTATACTTATAGTAGTGGGGATGGATTTCATTTAACTGAGTCACTTAAAGCGATTGGATCTGGTCAATTATTTGGAAAAGGATTCAATCAAGGTGAAGTTTATATTCCAGAAAATCACACTGATTTTATTTTCTCGGTTATCGGGGAAGAATTTGGTTTTATTGGTTCTGTCATTTTGATATTGATTTTTCTAGCGTTTATTTTTCATCTAGTACGACTTGCCACTAAAATAGAATTACCATTTAGTAAAATTTTCATCATTGGATTTACGACGATGATACTATTCCATATCTTAGAAAATATTGGTATGACTGTTCAACTATTACCAATTACTGGTATACCATTACCATTTATTAGTTATGGCGGTAGCTCATTATGGAGTTTAATGTGTGGCATAGGTGTTATATTATCAATTTATTACCACCAATCTAGACAATATACAACACAAAACAAATAAATATCGTCTCAAACTGTCGACAAAGTCTCTGACTTTGTTGGCAGTTTTTTTGTGCACGCTTTCCGCGGGCACTGCCTTAACCTGTAGTCTTCGGCTAGTGCTATTCCCGCAAGAGTCAGCCCAAATCACTGCCAATATTATACGAAAAATATTTTAATGTATAAATTAAGCAGTGGTGATGTTTATTTTGTTGAATAAATCAATTGATAAATGCGAAATCAATATGTTTCCAACGCTTTTATGTATGAATGTAAATGAGCCATTCAATCACACGCATTAAATGAGCTATGAGGCAATCTAATTTATTTAAAATGATTGCTTCTGTCCAATCAGTCAAGACTGACTGTCAATATAACGATAAGAGGCTGAGACAATAAAATTGTCTCAGCCTCTTAATTTTTGCATATATGCTTTATTCTTAGTATGGGTAACTCACTATTTCAATTCGTTAGCGGCTTTCACAGTCGTTGGTAAAGTATGCATGACTTCTAATCTTGATTTAGTTTTCTTTATGTTTACCCCTAATGATGATAATAGTTTAACTACATTTTGAATCTTTTCGTTATCTTTACTCATATCATCACTCCTAACTTCTAGCTTCTAGCTTCTAGCTTCTATTCTATTTTACCCTATTTATTTACAAATTACTACATGTTATTGAAATTTCCTTTATTTTTATAAAAAAATTTTTGTTTTATTACGTAGTTTTAAAATTTTCACTTAATAATTATTTTAACTATTAAAATCCAAAAGTAGAATATAACTCAGTGTAAGTTTATTGATAATTTCATATCAATCTTTTATGAAATGATTTGAGTAAGATAACATTTCTATGGCATAGGCTAACTTAATATAAAATATCAAATCCTAAATCATATAAGTCTTTTTCTAAATTGTTTAAACTTGCTGGTGTTTCAAATTCTATAAACACTTGAGCTTTTTCAATATCAACTGAAACATGGTTCACACCGATGATTTGTGATAATTTATTTTCTATTTGAAGCTTATCTTGTTTATGATTTATTTTACTTAAATATATAATTTGTGATTCCATTAACGTCACCTGATCTAATCTTTCATTAACTTTTGAAAAGTTACTAATAACTCATCCATCGCTTCTTGTTGCTCACCTTGATTAACTTTATCCATGATACAACTTTTCATATGATGATCCAGCAGTTTCGTAGCAACACTGTTAAGTGCTGATCTTGTCGCTCTTATTTGTGTAAGTACATCATCACAATATACATCTTCATCTATCATACGATTGATTGCTCTCACTTGACCTTCAATACGATTTAAACGGGATTTTAAATTTGATTTAATTTGTTCAGAATGATGCGCTTTTTGCAAATCGGCCATGATTCAACGCCTCCTATTTATATATATTTATAATATACCCCTACAAGGTATTAGTCAAGTGATAAAAACGTGGTACCATGTTACAATGATTAAGAATTTATCAATTGGAAATTAATTGAATAGCAACTTGGAGGTTTAATATGATAGATATTTTTGCTATAACATACAACCATACGAACGTCATCATTAATGTCATTCTGATTGGCGCATTTATATTAAACCTAATCTTTGCATTTACAATTATCTTTATGGAGCGACGATCTGCAGGTTCTGTTTGGGCATGGATATTGGTTTTGGGTCTTATACCTATTTTAGGTTTTATCGTATATTTACTTTTTGGTCGCCAAATCCAACGAGAACATATCTTTAGTTTAGATGAAGAAGATAAAGTCGGCATTGAAATGATTGTAAATGAACAACTAGAAGCCTTGAAAAATGATGACTTTTCAAAAGGCAATCATCAAATCGTGAAATTTAAAGATATGGTACAAATGTTATTGTATAATAATGCGGCATTCTTAACTACCGATAATGATATAACCATTTTTGTAGATGGAAAAGAAAAGTTTGATTCACTCATTGAAGATATATATAATGCCAAAGATTATATACATATTCAATACTATATTTTCCGTAATGATCAATTAGGAAAACGCATATTGACAGCATTAGAACATAAGCTTAATGAAGGTGTCGAAGTGAAAATGCTTTATGATGATATGGGCTCTAGAGGTTTGTCAATTAAAGACTTTAAAGCTTTTAGAAAAAAAGGTGGACTCGTAGAAGCATTCTTTCCTTCTAAATTACCATTAATTAATTTGAGAATGAACAACCGTAATCACAGAAAAATTGTTGTTATCGATGGACATATCGGTTATGTAGGTGGTTTTAATGTCGGTGACGAATATTTAGGACTTAAGAAAAAGTTTGGCTATTGGAGAGATACACATCTCCGAATTGTTGGAGATGCTGTTAACGCTTTACAACTACGCTTTATGCTAGACTGGAACTCACATTCAACACGTGATAATTTAAAATATGAAGAACGCTATTTTCCAGATGTAGATTCAGGTGGTACAACGGGTGTACAAATTGCTTCAAGTGGTCCTGATGAAACGTGGGAACAGATAAAATACGGTTATTTAAAAATGATTGCTTCTGCAAAGCACTCCATTTATATACAATCACCTTATTTTATACCTGACCAAGCATTTCTAGACGCTGTTAAAATTGCGTCATTAGGTGGTGTGAATGTTAATATCATGATACCTAATAAACCAGACCATCCTTTTGTTTATTGGGCAACATACAATAATGTTGCTTCTTTATTAGATGCTGGTGTGAATATCTTCCACTACAATAATGGTTTCTTACATTCTAAAACACTCGTGATTGACGATGAAGTTGCAAGCGTTGGTACAACAAATATGGATCATCGTAGCTTCACATTAAACTTTGAGATAAATGCATTTATCTATGATACACATATTGCTAAAGCTTTAAGAGTGGCTTTTGAAAAAGATTTAAACGTTTCTTATAGACTAACGAAAGCATTATATGAACAGAGAAGTTTATGGGTCAAATTTAAAGAAGGCATTTCAAGGTTATTATCTCCTATTTTATAGAATAATTAGTAGTCCGAGGCTTATCATATGTCTCGGACATTTTTAATCTTAGTAATTGCTCGCGGCTAAAATAAAATGTGTTTCTTTACATATGAATTTTTAGAGTATATACATACTTTTGGGTCATTCTTATATAGCTATACAGCGTTTTATCTTAAAAATATTGATTTTTTCTCACTATTTTAACCTCAAATTTTATTTATTAATTTAATTTTCTCAAAATGGAGGCACTTTTTATGACGGATAATGACTTAATCTCTAAAGCACAAGACTATATGACATCTTTTCACTGTGATGATACAACTGGACATGATGTTGCACATGTAAAACGTGTTACAAGATTGGCAAAATATATTGCTATGAATGAACAACAAGGTCATTTACTCACCATTCAATTAGCAAGTATTTTACATGACACCATAGATGAAAAACTTACTCATACCAAAGAAGCAAAAATAAAATTAGTACAATTTCTTAATCATTTGGAACTTGATAATACGGTACAACAAAATATATTACATATCATTGAACATATAAGTTATAAAAATGGTAAGAATGATCATATTCAATTGTCAATTGAAGGACAAATAGTTCGTGATGCAGATCGTTTAGACGCTATTGGTGCAATTGGTATAGCACGCACGTTTCAATTTGCAGGTTATTTCGGCGAACCCATGTGGGTTGAACATCCATCTTATAACATAGACGAATCTAATCAACCATATTTTGAATGGGAGCCTTCTGCAATTAAACACTTTTATGAAAAATTATTTAAACTTAAATCTCTTATGCATACTAAAACTGCAAAAAATTTGGCACAGCAACGCCATGAATATATGAAAAGTTATATAGATACCTTTTTTAAAGAATGGTATTTTTAAAATCTTAATTATGGTACTTAATCACAAGCCGTATTCTTTGGTAGTAAAATAGAAAAACTGCTTAATGATTGTATCCAAGTGATGTGGCTGCCACAAAACCAAACACAAAAATGAAAAAGGCAATTTCTATATTATTTCAATAGAAATTGCCTTTTTTCACTTGTCCAAGGACTTTATGTCCCTGACGCTTCATATGCTTTATACCTGCTATTTATTATGTACCAGGTTTGTCATTTTAATTAATGATATGACGCACTATTTCTTTTTAGATTTCTTAGATGCTACTTGTGTATTCTTGCCTTTGCTAGCTTTATCAGAATTATTCTTCTTCATTGCTTCAATCATTGGAGCAACTTCTTTTTTAGCAAGGTTAGAATAATACATGTTAGCAACTTGAGTTTGTACAATCAAGAATGCCGCACTGACTGACCAATAAAGACCTAATGCAGACGCAGAACTTAAAGAAATCCAAACAATCATAATTGGAGAAATAATCATCATCATATATCCCATTTGACGTTGTTCATTTGGCATACTCTTACTTGATACAAATGCTTGTAAGAAGTATAAAATACCAGCGATAACTGTAATCCAAATATCAGGTTGTGACAAATTGAACCATAAGAAATTTGGATGTTCAGTAAATCCACCACTTGAAGGATATTTTAATACGAAGAATAAGCCCATAATGATTGGCATTTGAATTAAGATTGGTAAACAACCTAACATACTCTTCATTGGATTCATATCGTATTTTTTATATACTTCCATCATTTCTTGGTTTGCAGCCATTTTTTCTTCTTGCGTTCTTGAACGCTTAACTTTTTCTTGAACTGCATCGATATCTGGTTTTGCAACCTTCATCTTTTCTCGCATCATATGACTATTTTTATAGTTTGATAACATGAAAGGCAATAATACAACACGTATTGCCAATACAAGTACTACTATTGCTAAACCATAATCATTGTTAAAACTTGTTCCCAACCAATGAATTAATTTGTCCATTGGTTCTACAAACGTATTAAAGAAAAATCCATCTCTATTTTCAGGTTTAGAATAGTCACAGCCTGCTAATAAGACCATTACACCTAATAATAAAGGTAGTAGCGCTTTCTTTTTCATTTTTCCACCTCTAATGATATATTCACATAAAATTTATTTTATCATACTCAAAGGAAAGTAGAAAACAAAAAAAGAAATTTTCCGCATTATTCAACAGTTTGTAAAAATTGTTGTACAGTTTCTGAGATATTTGAACTTTTAGCGATAGCTGAAATGATTGATAATCCATCTGCACCATGATTCATAATTGTTTCAGCATTTTTTGTATGAATACCTCCAATAGCAACGATTGGAAAATCTTGAACTTTAGTTCTTAATGTTTGAATCATTTCTGGCCCTACTGGAGCTTTAGCATCTGATTTTGATCCAGTATGATACATTGGCCCAACACCGATATAATCAACATTGGATAAGTCCGATACTTGATATTCTTCTAAATCACTCACACTAAGTCCTATTATTTTATCGGTAAATGCACTAGCGAATATATCTACATTTGCGTCATTTTGTCCTACATGTATTCCATCTGCATCTATCGCATTTGCTAAGTCTACATCATCATTAACAATAAAAGGAACACTGTAACTCTTACATAAAGAGAATAATTTTTGTGCAAGCTCTATTTTGGCATTTCCAGTTAATGAGCCTTCTCCTTTTTCTCGAAATTGAAACATTGTAATCCCTGATTCTAAGGCATCAGTTACAACATCTATGATTGATTTGTCCTTTGGTATATCTTGCGTTCCACAAATAAAATATAGCTTTAAATACTCCTTATTAAACATAGTTACACCTCTTGCTTATTATGATATTGTACATATGTTTCAAAAGTAATGTTATATAATGCATTTAATAACTCTACTTTAAAAGTACCAGGTCCTGCTGAAATTTGTTCGGCTTGTTCAGCAGCGATATTATATAGAGAGACCGCTTCTATTAATGCATTTATGGATGGATCTTCCGATTCAACAAAACTTGCAACTATAGCTCCTAATAAGCAACCAGCACCAGTTATTTTTGCCAATAAAGAAGATCCGTTAGATAGTTTAAATATGCGTTCATTTTGAGCAATGATATCCTCTTTGCCTGTGATGACAATCGCTGTATTAAAATGTTCAAATGCTTCTTTTGCAATTGATACTGAATCTAAACTATTGTCACTGTCAGTTCCTTTCATTTTTGTATCACTGTTAATTAACGTTAAAATTTCAGAAGCATTTCCTTTAATAACAGTAACTTTTATTTCATTCAGGAACTTTTTGCAAAAATCCTTGCGATATTGTGAAGCACCTACAGCAACTGGATCAAATATAATCGGTTTGCCAAGTTGGTTCGCTGTTTTTGCGATTTTTAAAATATCTTGTTCTCTTTCTTTTGTTAACGTACCGATATTTATTAACAATGCTTTTGCAGCTGTCAGCATATCATATGCTTCTTCAGGCGCCTCACTCATTGCTGGACTCGCACCAAGACTTAACAAACCATTCGCAGTAAAATTTTTCACTACATCATTCGTATAACATATTACAAGCGGTTGAGCCGCCCTTAATTTTTCCAAATTATTCATCATCTAAACCAACTTCCTTCATATATGCAAAATGGTTTACTGGTCCACTACCAAAACCAATTTCAGGTGTATGTTTAATACTAAGAGAAATAAATTTTTTTGCTTTTTGAACTGCATCAAACATAGATTTACCTTTTGCTAACTCTGCAGTAATAACGGCTGAAAAAGTACATCCCGTACCATGTGTATGTTTTGTATCGTATCTTGGCTCTTCAAAAGTATACACATCATCTTGTGTAAATAAATAATCTATAGATTTATTTTCATCATTTGAATGTCCACCTTTTATAACTACACCTTTACTACCAATTTCATTGATAAATATATTGCCAGCTTGATAAATCGATTGTTGATCATTAATAGTAATGCCTGTAATTTCCTCAGCTTCTGGTAAATTAGGTGTCGCTATTGTAGCATAAGGCAATAAAATATTTTGTAAGTTAGCTTTGGCATCGTCATCCATTAGTGAATCACCACTTTTCGCTAACATAACCGGATCAATGACATAAGGAATATCATCATATTTTTTTAAATATGTTTGAATAATCTCCATCATTTCCTTTGATGCAATCATACCAGTTTTCAAAGCATGTGGCAGTTCATCGGAAAATATACTTTCCATTTGCTCTTCTAACCATGTTGAATCTAGATTATGAATGTGCTGTACACCTTTGGTATTTTGGGCCACAATACTAGTTATTGCGGCCATACCATATACGCCACATGCATGAAATGATTTCAAATCTGCCATGACACCTGCGCCACCTGTAGGGTCTGTTCCTGCAATCGTTAATGCTATTTTAGGTTTATTCATTCGTTTGACCTCCATATAACCAATTTTCTTGTATATATGCCATATTAAAGAAATTTCGTTCATGTATCGTACTTTGTAAGAAACAAGCCTTTATTGCCTCTTCCTCTTCAACAGAAACATTTTGAGTTAACCGATCCATTAAACCATCGAAGATATTTACCAATTCATCCATTTCTGTACTATAAAATTCAAACCATTTTGATAAAATTGAGTCTTTATTTAATGCATTATCTTTCAATGCTTTTTTAGCAATCACCTGATACACATACGGACATGGCGCCATTGCTGCAATTGTATAAGCTGCATTTTCTTTTGAATAAGCATTGAAGTACATATGTTTGATATAATGATCTCCACTTGGTGGCCAAACTTTTTCTTGGACGATTTCATCATAGTTTTCTTGTACGTATGCTGCTAATATTTCATGTGCTTCTACTTCACCATCAACTATAAATTGAATTTGTTCTACTAAAAATTGGACTTCTTCCAATCTATTCATTTTTGGTATTAGCAATGCATATATATTTGCAAATTCTTTTAAATACGAAGCATCTGCTCTTAAATAAAATTTCAAAGCTTCGTTAGAAATCGTACCGTTTAACATTTCTTGAATAAATGAATCATTGTAAATATCCTCAATAATTGGTTTTGAAGCTTCTTTTAATTCCTGTGAAAATAACAAATTTAGCCCTCCTAATTAAAAAAACTACACCCCCATAGGAATGTAGTTTATTAATAAATATATTAGAGCAATTTCCCAAATATTAATGAACGCTACTTTCCTACGTTGGTCTTAACCAAATCAGGTTATAAGGGTCTGAATTTCTCATCTCAGCCATTAGGCTCCCCTAGTAGTTTTTATGATGTATTTATATAAAACATATCAAAGTATACCACCTATTGCAATAAAATGGTCTATATCAACTGAAACCAATTAATAAAAGAGTATTCATGATAAGTATTCACTCCAAATAGTTATACAAAAATATAATTATATTAGCATTTATATACCTCCGATATTTGTGATAGAAAAAATGAGTTAGGCTCTAAGTTTACCTAAACTATTTTCTATAAAATAAAAAAGCTAAGACAATAAATTGTCTTAGCTTTGTATAATAATATAATTTAGTATATTAATGTTATATTATGCAGTAACCCATTGTGAAGCGCCAACTTCGTTATAAAGTTTTACAGCTGCAGCATCTTGTACTGATTCTGGTGCTTCTGTTGGAGATACACCTTTATATTCAGCTGGTGCTACTGAGTCCCAAGTACTTTGTAAGAATTGGTATTTACCTGCTGCACCTGATGATGGGTTAACAGCTTTTAAGTCGCCGCCTGATTCACGTTGAGCGATTGCTTGTAAATGTGAATTAACATTTACTGAAGAACCACTTGAAGCTTCATTTGAGCTTGATGATTGAGTTGAAGCTTTTGTAGTTGCTTCTTGTTGTGGTTGTTGTGTTTGTTCAGTTTGTGGAGCAGCTTGTTGAGCTGGTTGCTCAGTTTGAGTTTGTGCTTGTTGTGGTTGTTCAACTGTTGAAGCGTTAGCGCTTGAACCTTCACCATAACTCCAAGACCAAGTTTGTCCATTTGATTCAAAGTTATAGTTTAAACCATTGTAATTAAAGTTATAACTATATGAACCTTCTTGTACTGGTGCTGCATTTAATTGTTCTGGGTTAGATTGAGCTAAGTTTGCTAATTCTGCTTTATCTACATCTTGTTCTGCTGCGTCAGCTGAGTTACCTGCTGCGAATCCTGTTACACCTAATCCTACTGCTAATGTTGAAGCTAATACTGTTTTTTTCATTTTTAAAAATTCCTCCTATAAGGTAAATAATTTTTTCGTTATGATTAATTTGCAATTACAACTATAACATCTTAAAAACAATAGCAGGTTACAGTCAAATAAAAAAGTACACCTTTTCTTTACACGGGGATTACATTTTCAAAATAGTATCAATGCATTACTTTTCACTTCAGAAACTGCTATGAAAGTTTATATTAGTAATAATAAAAATTATGTTGTGTAATAATATTGTAATTTATCTGATTATTCTGTATTATATCAGCATGAATTTCAGCTTTTTTAATAATGGATATGTGTTCTATATAGTATGTATATTAGCTATTCCTATTGAATCATTTTTGAGTTAATAGGAATAGCCTGATAGAAGTATAATTAAATAGTAGGATTAAATGTATATTAGATTTGATGGGTTAAATTAACGGGGAGTTGGGAATGCCTGAAACTTTATACAATTTCATAAATATCGTTTTCCTCTAAATGAAAATTATTAATAAGTTCTTGATTTGAGGCTATTGGAAGTGGATCAAAAAGTGCTTCATCTTCATTTTTAGACCGTGGGGACATAAATTTAATAGTTTCAATAAAAATTTCTGATACAAAATGCATCTGTCCTTCTTTTTCAAATTTTCTCGATTGCATTTGTCCAGTTATACCAACTAATGAGCCTTGATTGATATATTTTTCGACATTATTAGCAATTTTTCCGAATGCCTTACAGAATAAATAATCACAAATAGTTTTTTGATTTTTATCTTTATAGTTTCTTGTAACAGCTACGCAAAATGTAGCTAGTTTATTTCCCTCCTTCTCATAAATTTTAGGGTCCTTTGTTAGTCTCCCTACAATGACAATACTGTTAATCATATGTCACCTCCTTTATAAGCTAATCATAAAAAATTCATATGATTTCGTCAAAACACATTTTTCAAAATTTAAAATAATAATCGATTACTTATTTCTACTTTTTTCACCTTTCACATAGAAAATTACGTTATAATAATAATATAAATGCATTTTTTGTAGAGTTTAAATTAATTAAATGGATGTGAGACGATGAAAACATTTAAAGCCGTTCGATTTCAAATCGTATCAGAGAATGGTGGCGTGACTGAGTACGAATTAGAAGATGGTGTCATCATCAATAAGGAAAAT
Source organism: Staphylococcus sp. FSL W8-0271 (assembly GCF_038006605.1). Lineage (NCBI taxonomy): Bacteria > Bacillati > Bacillota > Bacilli > Caryophanales > Staphylococcaceae > Staphylococcus > Staphylococcus sp. FSL W8-0271. Next base: position 861,834 of record NZ_JBBOVM010000001.1, on the reverse strand, counting down.
AGTGGCACTGGCTGGTTGCTTGAAATCGTCATTTCAGATTATCACTATGAAACTATGAAAGCATATATGGAAAACGAGACATTATTAGATATACGTGTTGTTATCACTAGACCTGCGAACGATCCAGCTTTGTTTGATGCAACGATTAAACATATCATCCAACTAGAAGATACAATTTCTGTTGTTTGTGAATGTCATATTTACACATTGAGACAAGTTTACGCTGAAAGTTTATTAGAACAATTAATAGATGAAGGTTTAACTGGCGACGACTTGAAGAAGTCATTTAATAGATTGATGCAATCTAAACCAAGACTTAAAGATGAAAAAATTGATAAATAAAAAATAGTGTCACAGTCTGTTGAAAACAGTCTGTGACACTATTTTTATATACTATTTATCTTGCAAAGCAAATGTTAACTCACAACTACATGCTAATTGTCCATCAACTGTTGCTTTAGCACTACCCTTACCTATAGGGCCTCTGAGTTTCGTTATTTCAACTTCTAAACGCAAAGTATCTCCAGGGGTTACTTGTTTTTTAAAACGACATTTATCGATACCAGCAAATAGTGCAAGTTTACCTTTATTTGCTTCGCTATTTAACATAGCAACTGCACCTGTTTGGGCTAAAGCTTCAGTAATTAATACACCAGGCATTACAGCATATTCTGGAAAATGACCTTGAAAGAATGGTTCATTACCTGAAACTTGCTTAATTGCCACACATCGTTGACCTTCTTCGTATTCTACAACGCGATCAATTAATAAAAATGGTTGCCTATGTGGAATAATCTCTTTTATTTGGTTGTAGTCAAAAATTGTTTCCATAATTTGCTTCCTCCAACTATACTTCTATCTATTTCCGATTTATTAATATATTATAACATTAATTTTGTGTTCTTTTGATATCAGCACCTAATGCTTTTAATTTTCCATGTAAATCAACATATCCTCTGTCTAAGTGCTTTAATTCAGTAACATATGTTGTACCTTCAGCAACTAAGCCCGCTAAAATCAGTGCAGCTGCAGCACGCAAATCTGTTGCTTTAACTTGAGCACCTTGAAGTTCACTTTTACCTTCAATTTTTGCACTTCTACCTTCTACAGTAATTTTAGCATTCATTCTTTTAAATTCACCGACATGCATAAATCTATTTTCAAACACTGTTTCAGTTACTACTTTGTGTCCATTAGCAGTTAATAATAACGCCATCATTTGTGATTGCATATCTGTAGGAAATCCAGGGTGTGGAAGCGTTTTGATATCTACTGGTTTCAATTCGTTTTCGACACTTACACGAATTGCATCATCAAGATATTCTAGATTAACTCCCATTTCTTCTAGTTTATATACTAAGCTCGTCATATGTTCTTTGATTGCACCATTTACTAATACATTTCCTCTTGTAATTGCACCGGCAATTAATAATGTACCCGCTTCTATTCTATCAGGTATAATTGAATGCTCAACGCCATATAAAGCTTCAACACCTTCAATCGTGATTGTGTCAGTACCGGCTCCTAATACATTTCCGCCCATTTCATTAATATAATTAGCCAAATCAACGATTTCTGGTTCTCTTGCAACGTTTTCTAAAACAGTTTTGCCATCAGCTAAAGAAGCTGCCATTATAATATTTTGAGTCGCACCTACGCTAGGAAAATCTAAGTGAATCGTTGTACCTTTCAATCCATTAGTAGTGTTTGCGTATATAAAACCGCCATCCATATGGATTTCTGCACCTAGCTCTTCAAAACCTTTAATATGCTGTTCAATCGGTCTAGAACCGATAGCACAACCACCTGGTAAAGCCACTTTGGCATGACCTAATCGTGCTAATAATGGCCCCATAACAAGAATACTTGCTCTCATTTTACTTACATATTCATATGGTGCTTCTTCATTTAATTGTTTCGTTGCATCTACTGTAACTTCTTCTTGCTCTTTATTATAAGAAACATCAGCATTTAATGTTGATATTACATTATTAATTGTTTCTACGTCACTAAGTGCTGGTACATTTTTTAACTTGCTCACGCCTTTTGATGCTAATAGTGATGCTGTCAATACTGGTAATACTGCATTTTTTGCACCTGAAACTTTCACTTCACCAGTTAATTTTTTACCACCATTAATTTCTATCTTATCCATCTTAAGTCCTCCACTTAACTACTTATAAATTGCCTTTAATTTTCAATCAAACTTACTATTAAATTATATCGATAATCATGCGTAATATACAATTATTTGAATTATTGTGCCAAATATTTTATTTGTGTAGAAAATTGTAACAAATCTACAATAAAATTACTGACTGACGTTCCGATTAGTATTGCTAAAAATATCATACAAATTTGAACTTGTACTGGAAAACCTTTTTTAAAAAATTGTTCCAATCTCACTGCATTCAATGCCCAATAAGCAATACAAATACAAAGGACATGTAAAATGAGATGTACAATTGAAAACTGTCCCAAATATTCCATAAGTTATTCTCCTTGCTAAACACTATTTATATATTTTACACGAAACACTATGCAAAAGATACTTAATAATGAGATAACTGACATTTAAATAATAAAGCGTCAATTTATTATTATTTTCCCATTATATATGACATATATGCATAACAATTAAAATTAAATATTTTTATTTGTTTTAGTCATTTATCAATTATTATCTTCCTTTATAAATGATTATGAAAAATCATATGTAAAAGTAAGTTTTCATAAAAATTATTTTAATATAGTAAATACATGCTATTACTTAAATCAATATATCACTGATAATCTTAGGCTAAAATTTTGATTCTAACATGTCTTAATCAGAAAATAGAAAAAGTCGACAAAGTATAAAACTTTGTCGACTTTTTTGATAAACGTAATAGAATATCTTATATTCATTATTGTAATTGAGCGACACGAAGACGGTTATTAGCACGATCTAATGCGCGTTTGGCTCTATTTATGTCACTGCTATCTTCTTCATTGTTTAAATGAGATTCTGCTCTTGATTTTGCTAACTCTGCTCTAGCGACATCAATTTCATTCGCAGGCTCTGCAGTTTGAACAATGATTGATAATTTATCTTGTCTTACTTCAACAAAACCTTCACTCACTGCAATATATTCTGAACCACCGTCAAAATTAATTTTGGCATAGCCAATTTCAAGTGCTGCAACTGTTGGAATATGTCCATACATGACTCCGATTTCTCCAGCAGTAGTTTGTAATACTGCAAGAGTGACATCTTCTCGGTCGTAAACAGAACCATTAGGAGTGACAATATTTAGGCTTAATGTATTCATTATCCATACCTCCTAATTTTAAACTTCAACACCCATATCTTTAGCTTTTTCAATTACTTCATCCATACTTCCAACCAGACGGAATGCGTCTTCTGGAATATGATCGTAATCACCATTTAATATTGCTTTGAAGCCTTCTACTGTTTTTTGAACAGAAACATAAGATCCTTTTTGACCAGTAAATTGTTCAGCAACGTGGAAGTTTTGTGATAAGAAGAACTGAATACGACGCGCGCGTTCTACAGTTTGTTTGTCTTCTTCAGAAAGTTCATCCATACCTAAAATAGCAATAATATCTTGTAATTCTCTATATTTTTGTAAAGTAGATTGTACTTCACGTGCTACTTCATAATGTTCTTGGCCAACAATTGATGGGTCAAGCGCTCTAGAAGTAGATGCTAATGGATCAACTGCAGGATAAATACCCATTTCAGTTAATTTACGCTCTAAGTTTGTAGTTGAATCTAAGTGCGCAAATACTGCGGCTGGTGCTGGGTCAGTATAATCATCGGCTGGTACGAATACCGCTTGAATTGATGTTACTGAACCTTTAGTTGTAGAAGTAATACGTTCTTGTAATTGTCCCATTTCAGTTGCTAACGTTGGTTGGTAACCAACAGCTGAAGGCATACGACCTAATAACGCAGAAACTTCTGAACCAGCTTGAGTAAATCTAAAGATGTTATCTATGAATAATAGAACATCTTGTCCTTGTTCATCCCGGAAATATTCAGCCATTGTTAAACCAGAAAGTGCTACTCGCATACGCGCACCAGGTGGTTCGTTCATTTGTCCAAATACCATAGCTGTCTTTTTAATAACACCACTATCACTCATTTCAAAGTATAGGTCATTACCTTCACGCGTACGCTCACCTACACCAGCAAATACGGATATACCACCATGCTCTTGAGCGATATTATTGATTAATTCTTGAATTAATACAGTTTTACCAACACCGGCACCACCGAATAATCCAACTTTACCACCTTTGATATATGGTGCTAATAAATCAATGACTTTGATACCTGTTTCTAAAATTTCAACTTTAGTAGATAACTGATCAAATGCAGGTGCTTCTCTATGAATTGGGTCACGACGCACTGAGTCATCTATGTCTTCATCTAAATCTATCGTATCACCTAATACATTAAATACTCTACCTAATGTTTCATTACCAACTGGTACGCTGATACTATTTCCGCTATCTCTAACTTCTGTACCACGTTTAACACCATCAGTTGAATCCATTGCGATTGTTCGTACTACGTCATCACCAAGTTGTAATGCAACTTCTAACGTTAATTCAACAGTACCTTCTTCTCTTTCTATATCGAGAACTAAGGCATTATTAATTTCTGGAACTTCATTGTGCTCAAAGCGAACATCAATTACTGGACCCATAACTTGTGTTACACGGCCTAATCCCATGCTATTTTCCTCCTTTAATCATTATTCAAGTGCAACTGCGCCACCAACAATTTCAGTAATTTGTTGAGTGATTGCTGCTTGTCTCGCTCTGTTATATTCGATAGATAAATCATCAATGATATCTGTCGCATTATCAGATGCATTTTTCATAGCCGTCATACGTGTAGCATGTTCACTTGCTTTTGCATCTAAAATCGTTCCATATATTAAACTTTCAACATATTGAGGTAAAATAACACTTAATATTGCTTCTTTGTCTGGTTCAAATTCATATGAAGACATTTGACCATGTCCTAAGCTTGAATCTTCCGGAGACAATGGAAGCACAGTTTTCATCGAAGGTGTGTTTTCTAAAACACTTACGAAGTGACTGTAATAAATTTTTACCTCATCCACAATCTCGTCGTTATACAAATCTATCGCTTTTTTAGCAATTGCTTGTATCTCTTTAAATGAAGGTTGATCAGGAACTTCTGTTAAAGAATCATGAATCTCGTATCCTTTATTTTTAAGAAAATCAACACCTGTTTGACCTAAAACTAAGATAGAATATTCATCACTACTACTATGTTTGCGTTCAATATCTTTCATCAGATGTTTCAATACATTTGCATTATATGCACCTGCAAGGCCTTGGTCACTAGTAATTACGATATAACCACTTTTTTTCACTTCTCGCTGTTGTAACATTGGATGATGTGAATTTCTATCCGCACCAGCAACAGCTGTAATTGCATCTTGCATTTTAGCCATATATGGTCTGAATTGATTCGTGTTTTTTTCAGCACGACGCAATTTTGAACTAGAAACCATGTTCATTGCTTTCGTAATCTGTTTCATCTTTTTTGTTGATTTTATTCGTGTATCGATTTCTTTAAGAGATGCCATTATCTCACCACCTTTTATCTACATTAACTATTATGCTTCTTCTGATTTGCTAAAACTCTTCTTGAATTCAGTGATTGCTGATTCAAATGATTCATCGTTAGGTAAAGCACCCGTCGTTTTGATTTCATTTAATAAATCAGATGCATTCGATTTAGCCCATTGATTCAACTCGTCTTCAAAACGCGTAATATCAACTACTGGGATATCATCTAAATGTCCTTTTGTTAAAGCATAAATAATTAAAACTTGATTTTCTACAGGTAGTGGTTTGTTTTTATCTTGTTTTAATATTTCAACTGTACGTTTACCACGTTCTAATTTTTTAGCAGTAAATTCATCTAAATCAGACCCAAATTGCGCGAATGATTCTAATTCACGATATGAAGCTAAATCTAGACGTAAAGTTCCGGCAACTTTTTTCATAGCCTTAATTTGTGCAGAACCACCAACACGTGATACTGATTGTCCTGCATTAATCGCTGGTCTAACACCGGAGAAGAATAAGTCAGATTGCAAGAATATTTGTCCATCTGTAATAGAAATTACATTTGTAGGTACATAAGCAGCAATATCGCCTGCTTGTGTCTCAATAATAGGTAGCGCTGTGATTGAACCGCCACCTAAATCATCATTTAATTTAGCTGCTCTCTCTAATAATCTACTATGTAAGTAGAATACGTCACCAGGATAAGCTTCACGACCTGGAGGTCTACGTAATAATAGTGATAACTCACGATAAGCTGCAGCTTGTTTTGTTAAATCATCATAAACGATTAAAACATCTTTACCAGCAAACATGAATTCTTCAGCCATTGCTACACCAGAATATGGCGAGATATAAAGCATAGGTGCTGGATCTGCTGCTGAAGCTGAAACAACAATTGTATAGTCTAATGCACCTTCTTGACGTAATTTTTCAACATTTGCTCGAACTGTTGAATCTTTTTGTCCGATAGCAACGTATATACAAATTGTATCTTGATCTCTTTGGTTCAAAATTGTATCAATGGCAACCGTTGTTTTACCTGTTTGACGGTCACCGATAATTAATTCACGCTGCCCACGACCAATTGGTACAAGTGCGTCAATTGCTTTGATACCTGTTTGTAATGGTTCATCTACAGATTTACGATCCATTACACCAGTTGCCTTCTTCTCTACAGGACGTGTTTTTGTTGTATTGACTGGTCCTTGACCATCAATTGCTTGTCCTAATGGGTTAACGACACGACCAAGTAACTCCTCACCAACTGGAACCTCCATGATACGTCCAGTTCGTTTTACTTCGTCTCCCTCTTTTATATCCGTGTATGGGCCTAAAATTACTACACCGACATTGGATTCTTCTAAGTTTTGTGCTAAACCTAGAACGCCGTTATTAAATTCAATAAGCTCACCAGCCATAACGTCATTTAATCCGTGGATTAAAGCGATACCATCACCAATTTGCAGAACTGTACCTACATCAGTAACAGCCATTTCTGACTCATAATTTTCTATTTGTGAGCGAAGTAATGCACTGATTTCTTCAGCTTTAATGGCCATCTATGTCACTCCTTCGATTTTTATTTCACTCTAATAAATTGCTTTTCAAGTTTGGCAAGATCATTTTTAATACTTGCATCCATCACTTTCGTACCGACTTTAACTCGGATACCACCGATAAGATCGGGATTAATTTCATTTGTTATCATTAGTTTTGAAAGTTTTGTACGTGATTTTATAATTGAATCAATACTTGCGATTTCATCTTCAGATAGTTTATAAACAGATTCAATAACTGCAAAGTCTTGATTATGATATTCATTGTATAAGGTTTCAAAAGCTAAAAATATTTCATGTGTATATGTAAGGTGACGATTACTTGCAAGCACCATAAACATATTCTGTAAATATTGATTTGCGTGTCCAAAAATAATAGCAACAAAACGTTGACGTTGTGCTACATCTTTTTGTGGATCTGTGTCTAGTTCTTTTAATTTCACAACTTCAGGTTGTACTGCTTCGTCAATTGTTGAAAATTCTTCATACATTTGATCGAGTAACGCTTTTTCTTTAGCAGTATCAAATAACGCTTTTGCATATTTTTTTGCTACATTAGCCATTATTTATCGCCTGCCTCTTTAATGTACTTTTCAACTAATTCTTTTTGATCTTTTTCTGAAATTTCTTTTTGAAGTACTTTTGAAGCAATTAGTACTGAAAGTTCAGAAACCTGATTGTTAATATCCGCAAGTGCGCGTTCTTTTTCACTGTTAATTTCATTTTGTGCTGTTTCAATCATGCCATTAGCTCTAATGTTGGCTTCATGAATGATTTCTTCGTGCTGTTTACGGGCTTGTATTTTAGACTCTTCTAAAATTTTATGAACCTCTTCTTGTGTTTCTTTTAGTGTTTGTTTGTTTTGTGCTTCTAGTTTTTGAGCATTTAATTTAGCTTGTTCAGCATCATCGATATCTTTATTAATATCGCGTTCACGTTTGTCCATCACTTCTTTAAGTGGGCCCCAAGCAAACTTTTTCAAAAGTAAAAGTAATATGGCAAATGTAGCAATCGTAACAATGATTGTCCCCCATTGTACACCGCCGCCACTAGCCGCACCTAGAACGAACATATTAGTCGTAGCAGTCACTTTCATAGACACTCCTTTCATCCAGTATAATCATAAGGTATTTTGATAAAAACGAACGGCGAGAGCCCAGAAGACTTCGCCATAAAGACTAGTTTACTTATAGTGACATGAAAGCGATAACGACACCTATAATTGGTAGCGCCTCAACTAAACCGATACCGATGAACATAATACCCATTAATTGACCACGTGCTTCTGGTTGACGAGCGACACCTTCTACTGTTCTTGAAACGATAAGACCATTACCAATACCTGCACCAAGTGCTGATAAGCCGATTGCGATTGCTGCTGCGATTAAATTCATTTAAAAATCCTCCTAATTTGTTCTTTTTATTTTTTAATTTAATGACTCTTTTGTACTTTGTGTGACATATATACCATCGAAAGCATTACAAATATATATGCCTGAATCGTACCGATAAAAATTGAGAACCCTTGCCATACGATTAGGCCAGGTAATCCAATTAGCCAACCCCATGCTGGGAAGTCGAATACTAAACCTGCTAATAATCCTAGCAATAATTCACCTGCAAAAATATTTCCGTAAAGTCGTAATCCTAGCGTCAATGTTGAAGTAAATTCTTCAAACACATTGATAGGCAATAGGAATATTGGCTTTGTATAATTTTGAAAATATCCTTTAGTTCCAACCATTTTAACTCCATAATAATGTGTTAATAGTATTATCAGAGTTGATAATGTTAGTGTCACAGTTGGATCGGCTGTGGGAGATTTCCACCACAGGGTGTGTCCCGAAATTAATTGGAACGGTAATCCGAGCATATTACTAACAAATATGAAAAAGATTAATGTAACGGCTAAGAAATGGAACTGACCGCCTTTTGACCAAGCCATGTTACTTTCAATAATCCCTCTTACGAAATCAAAAACCCACTCGATAAAGTTTTGTTTGCCTGTTGGACGCTTCTTGAGGTTACGTGTACAAATAATAGCTATTACAAAAACAATAAACGCCGTAATCAACATCATCATAATCGATGATAGATTAAACACGATGTCTAGACCGAACACATTCCAACTGACTAGAGGGTCTTTATGATCCATGCTTTCTCACCTCTTTCATTATAAATTTTATTTCTTGTGTAAAAATGGTTTGAAAACAATTAAAACATAAGAAATCATTAAACCAACAACTACTCCAAAAATGTTTATATAGTCCTTATAAAAATACCATATCGTACAAGCTAATATCACTATCAAATATCGCCAAATGTTGCCCGTTGAAATATGTATGTTATCCTTTTCTTTTGCTTTCGCCAAATAATATTCAAAAGTAAAAGTATTGATTAGCGATCCGATCATACCAATTATAAGACCTAATATAAATGCAGAGTATGTGAAAATAAACACAATTACAAGTACAATAATACAATATAAATAGTATTGTATGTACTGACTAAAAATGATGTTGAAACGTTTCATTACAGTGCCTCGCTTCACCTTATCTTTCACATATGAAAACCATTCCAATCATACAATTTTAATAATAATATAGGATACTTTACGTGTCAATTCTATTCAAATTGTAATTCAATTTTTTACAAGAATGTCACAAAAATGACACATAAATACATAATTATTTGAAAGAAGAAGGTTTTTTTTCAATTAAACCAAAGAAATATTTAATATTTTGACAAATTCTATATGATGCATTGCCATCTCCATATGGATTTTTAGCTGTGCTCATTGTCTCATATAAATTTTTGTTGTCTAATAGTTCTTTTGTTGCTGTAAAAATGTTTTTTGCATTTGTACCTACAATTTTTAATGTACCCGCTGCCACACCTTCTGGTCTCTCTGTCACATCCCTTAATACGAGTACTGGTTTGCCTAATGAAGGCGCTTCTTCTTGTACTCCACCAGAATCAGTTAAAATTAAGTAAGACTGGTGTGCAAAATTATGAAAATCAACAACCTCTAATGGTTCGACAAGTTCGATTCTTGTATGGTTTGACAAATAATAATCTGCAATTTCTCGTACTTTAGGGTTTTTATGTATTGGATATACGACAACAACATCCTCGTATGCTTCGACAATATCACGTACTGCCTTGAAAATATGTGTCATAGGTTCTCCAATATTTTCTCGTCTATGCGCAGTTAAGAGAATAATACGTTTATTTTTATGCTTAGCTATGATTTCTGATTCATAACCATTATGAATTGTCGTTTTCATAGCATCAATCGCAGTATTGCCTGTCACTACGATTGTGTCTTCTGGTTTGTTTTCAGCGATCAAATTGTTTGCAGCATTATTGGTAGGAGCAAAGTTTAAATCAGACATTACTCCTACCATTTGTCTATTCATTTCTTCAGGAAATGGAGCGTATTTATTCCAAGTTCGTAAACCAGCTTCGACATGTCCGATTGGGACTTGATTATATAATGCTGCTAAGCTTCCAGCGAATGTACTCATAGTATCTCCGTGAACAAGTATCATATCTGGTTGCGCTTCTTTTATCACATCCTCTAATCGAATGAGTATGCGAGAAGTTATATCAGACAATGATTGACTCTGTTTCATAATATTCAAATCATAATCAGGTGTTATGTCAAAGCTTTTCAAGACAGAATCTAACATTTCTCTGTGTTGTGCAGTCACTACAACGATTGGTTGTAATTCAGAATCTTTCTCCAACTCTAAAACGAGTGGTGCCATCTTTATCGCTTCAGGACGTGTCCCAAAAACAGTCATAACTTTTTTCATATTACTCCACTCCTGGGTTAAACTATTTTGTACCGAATAAACGGTCACCAGCGTCACCTAAACCAGGTGTAATATAAGCATGGTCATCTAATTTCTCATCTAATGCTGCGATATATATATCAACATCTTCATGTGCTTCTTGTAATTTTTCTACACCTTCTGGAGCCGCAATCAGACACATAAATCTGATGTGTTTAGCACCGCGTTTTTTAAGTGAATTAATCGCTTCAATTGCAGAAGCACCAGTCGCTAGCATTGGATCAACTACTACAATTTCTCTTTCTTCAATGTCTTGTGGTAGTTTTACAAAATATTCAACCGCTTCTAATGTTTCGGGATCTCTGTATAGTCCAACATGACCTATTCTTGCTGCCGGCACTAAATTTAAGATACCTTGTGTCATACCAAGTCCCGCTCTTAAAATGGGAATAAATGCTAGTTTTTTACCTGTTAGTCTTTTAGCAATCATCTTAGTGACTGGTGTTTCAATTTCTACATCTTGTAACTCTAGATTTCTAGTTACTTCGTATGCCATTAACATACCAACTTCATCTACGAGTTCTCTAAATTCTTTTGTACCTGTATGTACATCTCTAATGTAACTTAATTTGTGTTGAATAAGTGGGTGATCAAAAACATGTACGTTGCCCATAATTACTTCCTCCAATTTAATTATATAAAGGATGTTTCGTAGTTAATGCTTTAACTCTTTCTTGTCCTTCTTTTAATGTTGTTTCATTTTCAGGGTCTTTTAACACTAGGCTAATAATTTTGGCTACTTCTTCAAATGCTGCTTCATCAAAACCACGTGTTGTAGCTGCTGGCGTACCAAGTCTTAAGCCACTTGTTACAAAAGGTTTTTCTTGATCAAATGGAATTGTATTTTTATTACAAGTAATACCTATTGAGTCCAAAGCTTCTTCTGCTACTTTACCAGTAATATTGACTGATCCTTTTACATCTACGCATACTAAATGATTATCAGTACCGCCAGATACTACTCTAAACCCTTCTTTATTTAATGTATCCGCTAAAGCTTTTGCATTTTTTATAACTTGTTGTTGATATGTTTTGAAATCATCTTGAAGCGCTTCACCAAACGCTACAGCTTTAGCAGCAATAACATGTTCTAAAGGGCCACCTTGAATGCCTGGGAAGATTGTTTTATCAATTTGCTTTTTGTATTCCTCTTTACACAAAATCATACCACCACGAGGACCGCGTAATGTTTTATGTGTTGTCGTAGTTACAAAATCAGCGTATTCTACTGGACTTGGGTGTAGACCCGCAGCTACTAATCCGGCGATATGCGCCATATCTACCATCAATTTAGCACCAACTTCATCAGCAATTTCTCTAAAACGTTTGAAGTCTATTGTTTTTGAGTATGCAGATGCACCAGCAACAATTAATTTAGGTTGATGCGCTTTTGCTACTTTTAAAACTTCGTCATAGTCTATTTGTTCACTCTCTTTGTCGACACCATATTCGACAAAGTTATAAAATTGACCACTAAAGTTTACTGGTGCACCATGAGTTAAGTGTCCACCATGACTTAAATTCATACCTAATACAGTATCTCCGTGTTCTAATGCAACGAGATAAACAGCCATATTTGCTTGTGAACCAGAATGTGGTTGAACATTAACATGTTCTGCACCAAACAATTGCTTTGCTCTTTCAATAGCTAATGTTTCAGATACATCTACGTATTCACAACCACCGTAGTATCTTCTGTTCGGATAACCTTCAGCATACTTGTTAGTTAATACGGAACCTTGAGCTTCCATAACTGCTTCCGACACAAAGTTTTCTGATGCGATTAACTCTATATTGTTATTTTGACGGTTGAACTCGTTTTGAATCACTTCATAAATTTCTTTATCTTGATCTTTAATAAATGACATTAGTAAACCCTCGTTTCTGTATTAGTTATATTTTGCTCTTTCGCCACCAATTTTCTTAGGTCTTGAAGAAGCGATTGTAACAATTGCTTCGCCAATTTGCTTCACACTTGTACGCTCGGGTATTGCTACATGCTTAATATGCATACCGATTAAAGTTTGGCCAATATCTATCCCTTTTGGAACGTTAATTGTTTCAACGACTATAGGGTCAGCCATATGTTGATATGCATATGTAGCTAAACTACCTCCAGCATGGACATCTGGTACAACGGTTACTTCTTCCATCGTTAAGGGATCGAAATTTGCTTTTTCAATAGTGATTGCTCTATTGATATGTTCGCAGCCTTGAAATACAAAAGAAACGCCTGTTTCCGTTTCAATCTCTTTTAATGCTTCAAATATGTCTTTTGCTACTTCCATAGATCCAACACTACCTATGCGTTCGCCAATCACTTCTGAAGTAGAACAACCTATAATGCAAAGCTCGTCGTCTTTAAAGAAAGATTTAGTTTTTAGTTCATCTAATAACGCTTTTAAATCCTCCATGTTCAGCACCCCTTATTTATTTTGATAAAAAGTAAGCCAAAATACATAAGTCCATTCAGACAAATTTAATTGCTAGCACATTTGCTACACGTTATTATTATAACGTATTTAATGAGTTACTCATACTAATTTCACATATTTATTTACTCTAATATTTTATTTTTTAATTTTTCAATCAATGAATTTAATTCATTATAAATTTCAAGATAATCTGATTTAGTTCCTCCAAATGGGTCAGCTACGTCTTCACCATGCAATACATACTCACTTAAAGTAAATATATGTGTGCCTCTACCATACATTTGTTTAATTACTTCTTTATGGCTTGTTGACATTGTCAAAATAAGGTCTGCATTCATATCAATTTCAGTGAAGTTTTGAGCATTTTCTGGTAATGGTAATTGTTTTTCTTTTACGATAGCGCGTGTGTATTCTGATGTAGGTGTACCATCTATTGCAAACAAACCACGTGATGCAACTTCAATATCTGGCATTTTAGCTTTTGCAATACTTTCTGCCATCGGACTTCTGCAAGTATTTCCAGTACATACAAAAACGATTTTCATAAAGTTTCTCCTTTTACAATGGTATAATTTGCCGCCTTTTGCATACGATTCATGATAGCAACTGCATCATCACGATTTTCAAATCCAAATATATAAGCCTCTTTAATATTTTCATTTTGGTCTATGTCGTGCAATATTTGATACAAATTATGATTTGCACCTTTAATATCTCTTTCATTTTCACACAATGGAATAAAAGTTGCATTTTCAGGAATATATTTAAGCTTATCTTTTGGAAATATAAAAGCGACATTACGCCAATCTTTACTAGAGGATAGTTGTTGATGAACCGCGTATACAATTGTTATTGGGGTATCTGGTGCATAATGTTTATATTTCATTCCTGGGGCTATGGGATTTTCTTGATTCAAGTTCTCTTTTGTTGAAATAGATCCAGGCAACACATTTTCAATCATAGATTTGGTAATAGACCCTGGACGAGCTATCCTAAATGGGTATTGTGTACAATCTAAAACTGTACTTTCTAAACCTTCTTCACTTTGGTCACCATTGACAATACCATCAATTCTTTGATTTAAATCACGATATACGTGTTCAAAATTAGTTGGAGAAGGTCTACCACTTAAATTAGCACTGGGCGCAGCAATCGGTATATCTACAAATTCTAATATTTTCCTTCCAATAGGATGACTCGGCATCCTAACTGCTATGGATGAAAGTCCACCACTTACACTTTCACATAAATAACCTTTTTTCAGTGGTAAAATAAATGAAATTGGCCCAGGCCAAAATTGATTCATTAGCATCCTAACTTCTTGTGTAATATGCTCTGTGAATGCATCTAATTGTTTAACATGATGTATATGAACGATTAGAGGATTATCTGAAGGTCTACCTTTTGCTGCATAAATATTTTTTATAGTCTGTTCGTTTCTTGCATCACCACCTAAACCATATACAGTTTCAGTTGGTATTGCGATGAGTCCACCAGCTTCAAAAACATTTTTTATTTCATTATAAGTATCTATATTAACGTCATCTGTCAGATGATTTCTCAGACCCCATATTTTTGTTTCCATCTATACACGCCCTTTCATCTTAATTTCAATTTTAAAACAAAATAAGAAGTTATGCACCTTCATGACTTATCATGTTCAGCACACAACTTCTTAAATTACCATTTGAAAGAAATAATTCTATCATTATTGTTAATATCTTTTATTATTTGAACACAAACAGCAGGATATTTTTCTTCAATTTTTTTCTTTAAAGTAAGGCCTTGTTTATAACCAATTTCAAACACAACTATTGCATTGGGTAACAATACATCTGGTAATTGTTCTAAAATCTTATCATAAACCTGAAAGCCATTATTTTCAGCAAATAAAGCACTGGTAGGTTCATATCGCAATACTGTGTCTTCCATTAAAGTTTTTTCGCTATCAGCTATATATGGTGGATTTGAAATTAAGCCATTCACTTTAATATTTTTCTCTATTAAAGGATTTAAGGCGTCGCCTTGTAAAAATGTAATGTCTACATCATGATACTGAGCATTATCTTTGGCCACCGATAAAGCTGCATCATATAAATCTGTAGCTAAAACGTCCAAATATTGATTCATTTTTTTTAGTAAAATAGGTATGTTGCCACTACCTGTACCTATATCTACAACTTTATCCCCAGACTTCACCAAATTATAAAAATGTAGTAATACTTCTTCTGTTTCAGGTCTCGGAATTAAACAGTGTTCATTCACTTTAAATATTTCACCATAAAAAGATTGTGTGCCTACAATATACTGAATAGGTTCACCTTGTAACATCCTTGCTTCTGCACTATCAAACAACACGTTGTGTGCTTCTGTCATAATTTCGTCAGCGTGCAACAAATAATCTGTTTTTTGCCATTGAAATAAATCAAGCATTAACCATTCAGCTCTTGTTGCTTCAATATTTTTTGCTTCACATTTGCTTTGCGCAATCTTCAATCTTTCTCTATAATTCACCGTCATTCAGTTCTTTCAATTTATCTGTTTGTTCAGCTAAAGTTAGTGCATCAATAATCTCATCTAACTTGCCTTCCATAACTTGTTCTAATTTTTGCAATGTCAATCCAATACGATGATCCGTTACACGACTTTGTGGGTAATTGTATGTTCTAATTCTCTCTGAACGATCACCTGAACCGACAGCTGATTTACGTTGTGCTGCATACTTTTGTTGTTCTTCTTGTAATTTCATATCAAACAAACGTGCCTTTAACACTTTCATTGCTTTTTCACGGTTTTGAATTTGAGATTTTTCTGATGAAGTAGCAATGACACCCGTTGGCAAGTGTGTGATTCGAACGGCAGAATCTGTAGTATTTACGTGTTGTCCACCTGCACCACTAGAACGATAGGTATCTATTTTAATATCTTCATTACGAATTTCTATCTCAACATCTTCAACTTCTGGTAATACGGCAACTGTAGCTGTAGATGTGTGAATACGCCCACCTGACTCTGTTGCTGGTACACGTTGTACACGATGTGCGCCATTTTCGTATTTCAATTTACTATAAGCACCTGTGCCTGAAACAGAGAAACTAATCTCTTTGTAACCACCATGGTCACTTTCAGTAGCTTCGACTATATCTGTCTTATAACTATGTGCTTCAGCGTATCTAGAATACATTCTAAATAAATCCCCAGCAAATATTGCAGCCTCATCTCCACCAGCTGCTGCACGAATTTCAACAATTACATCTTTTTCATCATTGGGATCTTTTGGAATTAACAAGAATTTTAATTCTTCTTCTAATTCTGGAATTTTTTGGCTCAATTCTTGTTTTTCATCTTTGAGCATTTCAACTTCTTCTTCATCTTTTGTTTCCTGTAACATTTCATCTATTTCAGTTACATCTTCTTTAACTTGTTTATATTCGCGATACACTTCAACTGTTTTTTGCAAATCAGCCTGTTCTTTTGAATATTTTCGTAAATTATCTGGATTATTTACGACTTCAGGATCACTTAACATTTCGTTTAATTGTTCGTATCTTTCTTCTACAATGTCTAATTGATCAAACACTACATTTCCTCCTTCTCATGATTACTTGGTGCAACGATATGATGTGCCCTACATCTAGGTTCATAGCTTTCGTTTGCGCCGACGAGAATCACAGGGTCATCAATTTTTGCTGGATTGCCATCAATTAACCGTTGTGTACGGCTGGATGACGAACCACATACTGCACAAACAGCTTGTAGTTTAGTCACTTCTTCACTTACTGCTAATAAATGAGGTATCGGTTCAAATGGTTCACCTCTGAAATCCATATCTAAACCTGCAGTAATCACTCTATGTCCTTTTTCAGCTAATTCTTCTACAATATGAACAATGTTGTTTTCAAAAAATTGAACTTCATCGATTGCTATAATATCAAATTTTGATAAATCGTGTTTATAAATCTCAGCTGCTGTTGAGATATTAATTGCCTCAATTGCATTGCCATTATGCGAAACAATCTTATCTTTATGATAGCGGTCATCTATTGCTGGTTTAAATACAACCACCTTTTGTTTAGCATATAGTCCACGTCTTAAGCGACGAATTAATTCTTCAGATTTACCACTAAACATGCTTCCAGTTATACATTCTATCCAGCCGGAATGATAAGTTTCATTCATTATGCGTTCCACCCTTTTTCAAAACATAATCGGTTTATTATATCATATTTTCTATCTTAAAATATCAATTTCTCTTAAGTTATTTGTAATTTTATATGTAATTAATGTACTAAAACATTTGTACTCTTCTGTTTACACCTATCCATCATCCATGTTAAATAAAAAAGCATTCTCATAAAATGAGAATGCCTTATTACAACAATTATTCGTTGCTTGATTTGAATCCGAATTTCTTGTTGAAACGTTCCACACGACCATCCGCAGCAGCGAATTTTTGACGTCCTGTGTAAAATGGATGTGAATCAGAAGAAATATCTAAACGAATAACTGGGTATTCATTTCCATCTTCCCATTCCATCGTTTCTGATGAAGATTTTGTTGAACCACTTAAGAATTTAAAGTCTGTTGTTGTATCTAAAAAGATAACTTTGTGGTATTCAGGATGAATATTTTGTTTCATTTTTTTCAGCTCCTTTGCCCTGAACCATCTGGAACAGAGTTGTTTGTGAGTTTTTTTACCCAATACTTGATAATTATAATTGTTATAAAACTAAAACGCAACCCTAAATCGCATTTTAAATGATAAGCCGCTTTAAATAATTGGCTTTCCAGTTTTAGTACTCTCCTTGGCAGCTTCCTGTAATTGTTCAAAGAATTCTTGATTCGTTTTTGTTCGTTTTAATTTTCTTACAAATCTTTCTGTAAAATCAAGTGAATCTGTAAACATGTTACGTAGTTGCCAAAGTGATTCTAAATCTTTTGGTGGTATTAGCAATTCCTCTTTACGTGTAGAACTCCGACCGATATCAATAGCTGGAAAGACGCGACGTTCAGCTAGCTTGCGATCAAGATGTAATTCCATATTTCCTGTTCCTTTAAATTCTTCATATATCATGTCATCCATACGTGAACCAGTATCAACTAACGCAGTAGCTAATATCGTCATACTACCACCAGCTTCAATATTTCTTGCTGCACCAAAGAACGCCTTAGGTTTGTGTAATGATGCTGGATCTAAACCACCTGAAAGTGTACGTCCACTTGGTGGGATAACCAAGTTATATGCACGTGCAAGTCTTGTAATGGAATCCATTAAAATAATGACATCTTTACCTATTTCTACTAAACGCTTTGCACGTTCTAATAGTAATTCTGCCACTTTGACATGATGCTGCGGAGGTTCATCAAATGTTGAGTGAACAACTTCTGCTGATTCAACAGAACGCTCTATATCAGTAACCTCTTCTGGTCTTTCACCGACAAGTAGCACAAATAATTCTGCATCAGGTTTATTGATTGCGATGGCATTTGCAATTTCTTTCAATAATGATGTTTTCCCAGCTTTAGGTGGGGCAACAATCAAACCACGTTGTCCTAAACCGATTGGAGTAATTAAATCCATAATACGCGTAGAATAATTTTCTTTCGTTGTTTCTAACTTGATGCGTTCTTCTGGGTATAATGGTGTCAATGCTTGGAAATGTGGTCTTTTCTTAACTTCTTCTGCATTCTCATCATTGACAAAATCTACTTGTAGCAAACCATAATACTTTTCATTATCCTTTGGTTTTCTTACTTTACCAGTTACTTTATCACCTCGTTTAATTTCAAAACGACGTATTTGACTAGCAGATATATAAATATCTTTTTCACCTTTTGAATAATTGACAGTTCTTAAGAAGCCGTAACCATCTTGTTGGATATCATCTAAGATGCCTTCCATATAATAGTTTCCATCTTTTTCCATCTGCGCTTCCATAATTGCAAGAACTAACTCTTTTTTATTTAATTTACTATAGTTTGTTAATTTCAGTGATTTTGCTTTTTGAGTGAGATCTTTAGTAGTGTAATTTTTATATAACTCATGGAACGATTCGTACTGAGGTGATGTTCGTACTTTTTCAGGCATTATCTTGCACCCATTTCATAAATAAGTTTTAAATAACATAATGAACTACGCTATTTACCTTTATAACTATAGCAAATATTTTATTTAATTACAAAATGTATTTCAATAATTGAAATTTATAAATACTGCTTTAAAGCTAATTAGTTAATAAAACAGTATGTTAAATTGTAAAACTTTACTTTATAATTCAAATTTACTAAATATAATAAGCGCTAAGATATAAATAGCTTTATTTCAAGCATAATTATCGATGGCTACTAAAAAATATATAAGTCGTAATTTACATATCGCGATTTAATGATATTAGGAATTAAAATTTCACTGAATAAAATAAGTTAAGCTTTAGTATATAGCGATTTTAAAACGTGCTGACACCCGGAGAAATGATATGAATGAGAGACTACAGGCTCGAATCATATCCCCAGGCAAGCATGCACGATTGAAATCGCAAGATTTTAAAAATGACTAATCCATAGGGCTACGGATTAGTCATTTTTGAGCGTGAGATTTTTGTCTCAGTTTGTTTTTATTACAACATCACACTTAGTTTTTATAATAAATTATGAATTATAATATCCTGCAATAGATTTAACTTCTAAGAATTCTTCTATACCATAATCTCCCCATTCACGTCCTAAACCTGATTGCTTGTAACCACCGAATGGTAAATCTGGTTTACGTCCAGCTTCATTAATTTCAACTGTACCAGCCTCAATTGAACGCGCTACTTTGTGAAGTTTTTCTTTATCTTGTCCATATACATAACCAGCTAAGCCATATTTCGTATCATTTGCAATTTCAATAGCTTCGTCTAAATCATTATACGTAATTACAGACATTACAGGGCCGAAAATTTCTTCTTGTGCAATTGTCATATCATTTTCAACATTATTAAAAATAGTTGGTCTTGCAAAATAACCTTTTTCTAAGTTTTCAGGTTTTCCAGGACCACCATATAATAATTCGGCACCTTCTTCTACACCTTTATCAATATATGATTGAACCTGATCAAATTGTTTTTTGCTAATAATTGGTCCTACTTGTGTACCTTCTTCACGAGGATCGCCAACTTTAACTTGGCTAAATTTTTCTTTAACAGCTGTTAAGAATTCTTCTTTTATACTTGCTGGTACTAAAGTTCTTGTTCCTGCAGTACAAACTTGCCCTGTGTTATTAACGACTTTGCCAGTAGCTGCACTTGCAGCGCCATCGATATCAGCATCATTTAAAATGATATATGGAGATTTACCTCCTAATTCTAGTGATACTTTTTTGAAATCTTCAGCTGCTTTTTTCATAATACTCGCACCAGTTGGACCAGAACCAGTAAAGGACATCATTCTTACTTTTGGATGTTCGCTAAGCGGATTTCCCACACCTTGTCCGTCGCCATTTACTAAGTTGAACACACCTTTAGGTACGCCAACTTTATCAAATATTTCTGCTAAAATAATTGCTGCAAATGGTGTTTCTTCTGATGGTTTTAACACGACCGGACTTCCTGCCGCAAAAGCTGCAGCTAATTTTAATGAAGTTTGGTTAGTTGGAAAATTCCATGGTGTAATTAATCCTGCAACACCAATCGCTTCTTTGACGACTAAATCGTCACCGCGTCTTTCTTCAAATTCAAAATTATCTAATGCGTCTCGTGCTGCTTCAAAATGATCTAATCCCATTTGGTAATGGACATTTTCAGATACTTTTAAAGGAGCTCCTAATTCGTCGGTTATTGCGTCAACGATATCATCTTTTCTATTTTTATATTCTTGAACGATTTTATCTAAGAGTTCTTTTCTTTCTTCTACAGAACTGTGTCTAAATTCTAAATATACTTTATCTGCCGCTTCTACCGCTTTATCAACATCTTCTTTATTACCTTTGGCAATTTTACCTGCTACTTCTTCAGTTGCTGGGTTGATAACATCAAGTGTTTCTCCGCTTGAACTTTCTACCCATTGTCCGTTGATATATTGTTTAGTGAAGTTTCTCATCTATTATTCACTCCTTAAATTTGTATTCATATTTTCATTCTAACCTAGATTTTTAATTTTAAAACATATCTGCTCATATCAAATCTTTTCAAACGTTGTTATTACAGGCTTTTGCGCATAATAATTGCACATTATTCTAATAACATTAACTGATGCTATAACGACATGAAATAACACTTATAGCTTAAAAATTTCACTTATCATCTTATTAATTATTAAGCATAATACGATATGTCAATCACCTAAGTCATTTTTAATTATTGCAAAAAGATGACTCAACAATAAATAAAAAAGCTATAAAGAAATCTTTAATTAAAGATTTCTTTATAGCTAACCTAAGTATGTTAAAAATAACCTCAACGCAACATTTATCTACCAATATTACGTAGAATATCAAATTAGATAGCTAAAATCTTTAGCCTTCTAATTCGATATATTCTTGAGCCCATTTTTCCATAGGAACCAATGCCGTTGCCAAGGCATCACCTTTATCTGTAAGTTGGTATAAAATGTTCATCGGACTAGTAGAAATAATCTTTTTCTCTACAAGCCCCCATTCATTTAGGTCTGTTAATTTTATGCTAAGTGCACGAGGCGTAATTGTTTTCAAATCACGCTTCATATCAGAAAAATGAGCAGATTTTTCTGTGCATCTAGACAAGTAATTAATGATAAGACCATTCCAACTTCTGCCTACTATTTTAAAGGTCTCTTCTAGATAAGGGCAAACCTCCATGGTCATCACCTCATATCAATTATATTTCCCACTGCATAAACTATAATTATGTTTTATTCATTCAGTATAATTATTATACCACATGTTTTATATTTTTTCAGTCCAAATGTCTGCACCAAGTGATTTTAGTGTTTTAACAATGTTAGTATAACCACGATAAATATGCTTTACATTGTAGATTGTAGTAACACCTTCAGCCAATAAACCAGCTACAATAAGACAAGCACCTGCACGTAAGTCACTCGCATATACTTCTGCACCAGTTAATTTGGATGGCTTGATAGTAGCAGTACCATTATCTGATGTAATATTAGCACCCATTTTTTTAAGTTCTTCTACGTGCTTGAATCTAGCAGGATAAATTGTTTCAGTCACAAAAGACACGCCATCAGCCATAAATAATAACGGCGTAATAGGTTGTTGTAAATCTGTGGCGAAACCAGGATATACTAATGTTTTGATGTCTACACTAGCATATGGTGCACTCCTCTTAATTGTTGCACTATCATCACTAACATTGATATCTACACCAAGCTCTTTCAACTTAACAGTTAATGGCTCAACATGAGTAGGAATAATATTATTAATCACAATATCTTCACCACAAGCTGCTGCAATACACATATATGTTCCTGCTTCAATTCTATCTGGAATCACCTGGTGATGTGATCCATGAAGATGCTCAACACCTTTTATTTTAATAGTACTCGTACCAGCACCTTTAATATTAGCTCCTAAACTTGTTAAAAAGTTTGCTACATCAACAACTTCAGGTTCTTTCGCTGCGTTTTCAATTACAGTTTGCCCTTCAGCTCGAACTGCTGCCAACATAATATTAATCGTAGCACCTACACTAACAATATCTAAAAATATATTAGCTCCTATTAAACGATCAGCTTCAATTTTCATAGATGTTTCACTGGATTCATCAATATGCGCACCTAATGCTTTAAAACCTTTGATATGTTGATCAATCGGTCGTGGACCTAATGGACAACCGCCAGGTAAACCAATCACGCATTTTTTAAATCTACCTAACATTGCTCCCATCATATAGTATGATGCACGTAATGATTCTACTTTGTTATTAGGTAACGGCGCATTTTCAATTTCATTTGGATCAACTTCAAGAGTCATACCTTCTAAGTTTGCCTTAATGTTCAAATCACCTAATAAACTCACAAGCGTTTCAACATCTGAGATTTGTGGCAACCCTTCTATTGTAACTTTATCTTCCGCTAAAATTGTTGCTGGAATAATTGCTACAGCACTATTTTTTGCACCATGATTATTAACTTCACCTTTTAGTGTTTGACCGCCTCTAATTTTTATTACTTCTTGAGCCATTCGCTTGATCTCCTTTGCCTTTCAATCAGTATTTCAATTTAGTTACATTATTTGCATTATAAAGTAAAAAAATACAGTTTGCAAAACACACCAATGAAACAAAACCTTTTTAATTTTAAATTATGTATTGCTTCACTTTTATGTATACTATAATGATATATTTATTCCCGATTTAATAGGATTCAAATCCTATTTGTCTTATTTCTGTTTAAAAATTATATTAATTTTTTCAATTTACTTAATTTTAATGCTCATAGATTATAACATAAAAAAATAAGACTGCGACATTAAAAATTGTCGCAGCCTTATCAGTTTAATCATCAAGATTGTTTTAAAAAACTAACTTTTTATTATAAGCTGATTATTTAGCTCTATTTGATGTACCAAACTCTTTAATTTTACCAATTACCGTTGTTTTAATTGCTTCGCGTGCTGGTCCTAAATATTTACGAGGATCATACATTTCTTGATCCTTGTCTAAAGCTTCACGTACTGCTTTAGCAGAAGCAATTTGGTTTTCTGTATTAACATTGATTTTTGCAGTTCCAAATGGAATCGCTTTTTGAATGTCTTTAGTTGGGATACCAGTTCCACCATGTAATACTAATGGTAAACCTGTTGAAGCACCAATCTCTTCCATTTCTTTAAATCCTAATTTCGGTTCACCTTTATACGGTCCATGAACTGAACCTAATGCTGGTGCTAATGTATCAATACCTGTTTTTTCTACAAGCTCTTGACATTCTTTAGGATCTGCGTAAATAACACCTTCAGCAACAACATCGTCTTCTTGTCCACCAACTGTACCTAATTCAGCTTCTACTGATACACCATGTTCGTGAGCATATTCAACTACTTTTGATGTAATTGCTATGTTATCTTCAAATGATTCATGAGAAGCATCAATCATAACTGAAGTGAAACCAGCATCAATAGCTTCTTTACATTTATCAAAACTTGAACCATGATCTAAGTGGATTGCAACTGGAATCGTAATTTCTTTATCATGCATTAATCCTTCTACCATTTTAACTACTGTATAGAATCCACCCATATAACGTGCTGCACCTTCAGAAACTCCTAAAATAACTGGAGCATTTTCTTCTTGTGAAGCTTCCAATATCGCTTGTGTAAATTCTAAGTTATTTAAGTTGTATTGGCCAACTGCATAACCATTTTCTTTTGCATCGATTAACATTTCTTTCATTGAAACTAAAGGCATGAAAGTTCCTCCTTAGTGCATTAAGCACATATTTTTACAATTTAATTATATCAAAATCCCAAGCAATTTGCATTCTTCTGTTCAATTGTAAGCGTTTTTAATTTATTTTTTTAATTTATTACTTTTAAATCAGTCTTTAATTTTCATGTTTTTATATAAAATTGCAATATTTACTACCATTATTTACAATAAGTTGAGTGGATAGAACGGAGGTACATATATGTCTAAAATTTTGAACACACAATTAAATGGTGTTTTTAATCGAATAGAAGCACAAGCTTTAGATATTCAAATGGCAGCTCAATGCTTAATTCAAGCAATTGGCGGTGAAGGTAATGTATTTGTTAAAGGTTATGGAGATTTGAATTTTTTTGAAAGCTATATATTAAACAGTAATGAAAAATTAGAATCTAGTATAGCGCTACGCTCACTCAATACATTCGAAGATATTGATACAACAGATAGAGTGCTGCTCTTTTCTCCTTATTATACCGAGGAAGTAGAAAAAGACGTTAACGCATTAATTGCAAACGATGTAGATTTTGTCTTAATTTGTAATAAACCAAAGACAGAAACCTTTCAGGATCATTTATTTCATTTTGTTAATTTAAGTACGCCTAGACCTATTGTCTATACGGAAGATTACGATAAAATTGTTATACCACATCCTATTGCATTTAACTATATTTATTATGATATATATACACAAATGGTTGAAATGGTTAGAGATTTAAATCTTTAACATTTCATCAAATTTAATAGACAATCTTACTTAAAAAGGCTGAAACGTATGTTATCGTTTCAGCCTTTTTACAACCATATTTACTTAGTTTGTTGGTGTTTTAATGACGCTTCTATAAACGCTTTAAATATAGGTTGCGGTCTATTAGGTCTAGATAGGAATTCTGGATGGAATTGACATGCGACAAAGAAATCATTTTCAGGAATTTCTACCATTTCGATTAGTCTACCATCTGGACTAGTTCCAGAGAATATCATGCCTTTTTCTTCTAATTGGTCTCTATATTCATTATTGAACTCATAACGGTGACGATGTCTTTCTTCTATATCTACTTCGCCATAAATTTTATGCGCTAAAGTTCCTTCTTTAATATGGCATGGATATAAACCTAGTCTTAACGTACCACCTAAATCTTCAATGTCTTTTTGTTCAGGCAATAGGTCAATAATCGGATGTGGTGTTGAAGGATTTAATTCTGCAGAGTGTGCATTTTCAAAGCCAAGTACATTTCTAGCAAACTCTACTGTAGCAAGTTGCATACCTAAGCAGATGCCGAAATATGGTACATTATTTTCTCTCGCGTATTTGATAGCGGAAATTTTTCCTTCACTTGCTCTGAATCCAAATCCACCAGGAACTAAAATGCCATCAACATCATTAAGTATATCGTGTACATTCTCATCAGTTACTTCACTAGAATCTATCCATTTAACTTCAATATCTTTTTTAAATGGATAACCTGCATGTTTTAATGATTCAACAACTGATAAATACGCATCTTGAAGACTGACATACTTACCAACTAAACCAATAGTTATTTTGCCATCTAAACTATTGACTGTGTCCAATAAATATTGCCATTCATCTAATTGAGTATCGTACTTAGCGTTAAGTTCTAAGCGTCTAATTACGATATCATCCATATCCTGTTTACTTAATTGTAAAGGAATTTCATAGAGTGAATCGGCATCGCGACATTCAATTACACTTTCTTTGTTAATATCACAGAACAAAGCAATTTTATCTTTTAAATCTTGCGTTAATTCATATTCTGTACGTACTACGATTAAGTCAGGTTGAATACCTAACCCACGTAATTCTTTAACACTATGTTGCGTTGGTTTTGTTTTCATTTCACCGGCAGCTTTTATAAATGGTAAAAGTGTACAATGTACATACATGACATTTTCACGCCCTAAATCACTACGAATTTGTCTAATCGCTTCAATAAATGGTAATGATTCAATATCACCAGTAGTACCACCAATTTCAGTAATAACTACATCAGCATTTGTACTTTCTCCCGCTAACAGTAAACGTTCTTTAATTTCATTTGTAATATGAGGGATTACTTGGACCGTACCACCAAGATAATCACCACGACGTTCTTTTTTCAAAACATGTGAATAGACTTTACCAGCTGTAACATTTGAATATTTATTTAAATTAATATCAATAAACCTTTCATAATGTCCTAAGTCTAGATCTGTTTCCGCACCATCATCAGTAACAAATACTTCACCATGTTGGTATGGACTCATTGTACCTGGATCAACATTTAAATATGGATCAAATTTTTGTATTGTAACTTTTAATCCTCTATCTTTTAATAAACGTCCTAAAGATGCTGCTGTGATACCTTTACCTAATGAAGATACAACTCCACCAGTTACAAAAATAAACTTTGTCATTTTCTGCCTCCTATTATTAAAACAGTCATTCTCACAATACCAACAAAAATTTATGGCATGTTTCATTAATCATTGAAATGGTTATAATTTATCTAAACGTCAAAGCTTTATAATTTTTAAATATCATTATATTCACTATAAATAACGTCATAAATTAAAATTTTATAAAATTTGTATAGTAATTCAAATAAAAAAATCGCTCCCTCTCACAGCATTTGCAAGGGGGAGCGTATAATATTTATACACGTCGTCCTAATTAAAGGAGCCCGAATAAAATTTTATCATTTTCGCAGAAAAAGTCAAATGAATATTGATAGATTATTGATTAATTTTCTTCGTCTTCTTCCTCTTCATCATATTCATCTTCGTCTTCTTCTAAATCTTCATCTTCGTCATCGTCTTCATCAATAACGATTTCATTTTCAGGAATCTCTTCGTCAACTTCTTCTTCATCAGGTTCTTCGATTGTCTCTTGGTCATCAGTGACTGCTGGGATGTCATCATCGTCGTCTGCCTCATCTTCACCAAGTAATTTTAATGTTTTATCTTCTTCATCGTCATCGTCTAAAATGTCGAATTTTTGGATAGTTGGTGCTATTTTTTCTTCAATATCGGCAACTGAATACCAATCACGTAAGCCCCATATGTTTTCTCCAACATTTAGGAAACGACCATCTGTGTTTAAGTCTGTATAGAATTGAACAATTCTATTTTCAATTTCGTGGTCTTCGTAATGACCTAAAGCTTTAAATTCGTCAATAATATCATATAAGTTCATTGTATCGCCTTTTTCAAGTAATAATGTGTAGGCCATATCAATAAATGATTTTTCGTCAACCATTTCTTTAGTGTAATCTTGAATTCTCATTATTTATTCTTCCTTTCAGAGGCATTTATGCATTTATCCAAATCAGTACTATTCATCTTAAGTAATAATAACAAAAGTAAATTATAAATGACAATCCCTGATTTCGCAAACACTATTAATAATTAATATATTTTTCAAAAACAGAAAAATCTTCTGCCTTTTCAATTTCAACAAAATTACTGTTTATACATAGTGGTTTTAATTCATTATTTTCCCCATAAAGTGTAATCGTTATTAGTTTTATACTTTCAAAATGTTTTCGAATATATGTAGGTAATTGTCTCAATGCACTTTCCGCTATACCGTTATGTCTCTCTGCTTTATCAACTTCAATTGAATTAATATTCATACGCTGTTCATGTTGCTCAATTGCTATAAAACCTACCTTATTATCGTCTTTCATCATATCAATAATATGCACATCATAAGGTGATGTATCTCCATTTGCTGTTAGCTTTAAAGAAGATACATGTTTAGAATCTAAATCTAAATAATATAGACGTTCTTTGCCAATCGGGCCTTCTTCTTTTGTGGCAGCATGCATAAAACCTGCACGTTCATATACATTCCATGCACCTTTATTTTCCGCATCTACAACTAAGTATAAATGATTAAAGTTTGGAAATAGCTTTTGAACATATTGTGGCAAATACATCATCATTTTTGTACCATACCCAAACCCTTGAAAATCTTCGTTTACAGATAAAGAACGAACATATATAACTTGTTTAGGTGTATCGTAGCCTTCATGTTGATAATATTGATGTAAGACAAAAAAACTTACTACTTCTCCTTCATCATTCAAAGCAATATTAGCTACACGGTCGTTATCCTTCAACGCATCACTAAGCACATCTTTTGGCAATGAAGAATATATCTGTTGGCGCTCACTTAATTTAAAATGACAAACAGCTGATTTATATTTTTCTTCAAAAACTTGTATTGTAATATTTTCAAACGTTTCTTTAATAAACATATTATATCCCCTATTGTGTTTAACTTTTATTAGTTATTAATACCACTTTTGCATTAATATAATCGAAATTTGAACATTTTATCTTATTAGTCTAAGAAACAATTCATGAGCCAATTGACTTCAAACTGATCTTTCACTTGTCCATGCATCGCATTAAAAAATGTTTTAGACAGAGGCATATGCGGTTCTCCTGCTTCACTTAATTTATCATACACTTGTTTTTGAGTAGCCAAATCATCGAAAGTTAAAATAATGTTCGTATTGTCATTGCTCCATTCACGTCCATATGTACTGGAAATATGTAATACAACTGTTTCATTAACATGAAGCTCCGCATGTAAAGTTTTCCCGTTTGTCTCATTTAATATTTTTTCATTACCACCAAACGCATTTTTATAATATGCAAGTGCCTGTTCTACATCATCTACTTTAATAAACGGACTTAAATTCATTAAAACCATCCCTTTCAAATTTTCTATAGTTGATTTTCCCTCATTTTATTATAATATAAGTTATAATGTAAATTTTTTAGGAGGTACACAAATGAAAATAGGCATTGATGCCGGCGGAACACTTATAAAAATTGTTCAGGAGGATAATGGCAATCGACAGTATACTACAAAATTAACTACTGAAATTAATGAAGTCATTGATTGGTTAGGGCAACAATCATGTGAAAGTATTAGCTTAACAGGTGGTCAAGCTGGAACAATTCAAAATAAGTTAAAATGTGAATCACGTATTTTTGTAGAGTTTGATGCTGCTGCAAAAGGTTTAGAACTCTTGTTAGAAGAACAAGGTCATCATTTAGATAATTACATTTTTACTAATGTTGGAACCGGAACATCACTGCATTATTCAAATGGCGAAAAGCAACAACGTGTTGGTGGTGTAGGAGCAGGTGGCGGTATGATACAAGGCCTTGGCTATTTATTAACTGGATTAAAAGACTACAAACAATTGACAGATACTGCCCAAAAAGGTGAGCGAGAATTTATTGATTTGAAAGTAAAACATATCTATAAAGATAGTGAACCTCCGATTTCAGGTGATTTAACTGCAGCTAATTTCGGTCATGTGTTGCATAATTTAGACAAAGATTTTTCAGATTCTGACAAATTAGCTTCATTGATTGGTGTCGTGGGGGAAGTCATTACTACGATGGCTATTACAGTAGCGAGAGAATACGGTACTGAAAACGTGGCTTATATTGGTTCATCTTTCCATAATAATCATTTACTTAAAGAAGTTGTTAAAGATTATACGATATTACGTGGTTTCAAGCCATTTTATATTGAACACGGTGCCTTTTCCGGCGCATTAGGTGCAATACATTTACAATAAAAATTACCATGACATAAGTATAAAGAATTAAAGTTTCTATACTTATGTCATGGTAAAAAAAAATGGAAACAGTTATTTCATTTGATGATGAATATTCCTTCAAAATAACTACTTCCATTAGTTCACATCTTCATTTACTTTAAAACGGTAATTGATCTATTACTTTTTGAGCTGAGACTACAGTACCTACAACACCTGATTTCAAATCGATCGCTACTGCTTTATCATCATCTCTTAAAATATCTAACCATTCTGCGAAGACTTCACCTTCTATTTCAATGATATCGCATTCTTCAAAGTCTTCATTTCTTACTTTTTCTGCTCTATTTCTAATACTCCACACCGGCATAATATGTGGCTTTTGATGTTCGTCATCACTAATCATGATAAATTGTTTTTCATTTTTATTAGTTAAACCGAACACAGCGTCTTCTTTCGCCACATCTATTATAAATTCTTTGAGACGAATTTCATCTAAATCTGACATTAATTCATTTGTAAAATCAATAATATTGACTAAATCACCATCTGTCTGAGATGACGCATTCATCAACACTTCTTCACCTTGTGCAAACATATCATCCATTTCATAAGTTACAAAACGATCAATATCGATTTTTTTAAGCTTATCATAATCGGTGTCATGTTTATTTAAGAAAGTTTCAGCTGTTTCTTTTTGAGTCCAAACACAAATGACGTCCTTCTCTAAAATTTCATGTCTAATTAATTGTTTTGACTTTGTTGCTATATAAAAATATTCATTGACTAGAATATCTTGAAAAAATGAACTTGCTTTATAAGACATAATTACACCTTCAATTCATTAAAATATTTAACTATATTTAAAATATAAATGAGTATATTACTATAGTCAATTAACGTTATACAATAAATATTAAAATTTTAATATATCTCAACAATAAACTTAAGTTATCAAATACTATTAAATGAAATTTTACTATATTTCTGATTATATTTTTAATTCTTCTAAAAATTGTCGTTCTAACTTTTCTATATGTTCTTGTGATTGTCCATGCCAAATACATGCAAATCTCGAAGGCACGCTTTCATTTTTATACCAATCACCATCATAATATGATAGTGGAAATAAGCAACCCATGTTCACATATTTTATAATTGTCTGAAAGAAATGCTCATTATCGTTAGGTGCAATATAACTATAAAACTTTTGATATCCAGATTGCATTAATGGATCTAATAAAAGCATACTTGTCGAACCATTTTGTCTAAAGTTCAAATCAATCGCAAATATATCACCATGTTTATCTAATAGTAAGTCAAAACCTGCGATTCCAAAATAACCTTTGGCAACACCTATTTCCATAATTTCTTTGCCAGCTTGAATGACTGATTCTGGCACATCTTGTACATTTTGATTGCCACTATAATGGCCATATTTGTCTGTAATTTGCTCTGATGTGCCAATATAGTGAATTTCCCCGTCCTTTTCACATGCAAATTGCACACAATAATTAGATGTTTCTTGAATTTTTTGTTCAATAATAATTGTATCAGTTTCTGCTCTTGCTTGTTCAATCCGTGATTTTGCTTTAATTAAATCT
The DNA here is from genome assembly GCF_038006605.1 of Staphylococcus sp. FSL W8-0271. Classification (NCBI taxonomy): domain Bacteria; kingdom Bacillati; phylum Bacillota; class Bacilli; order Caryophanales; family Staphylococcaceae; genus Staphylococcus; species Staphylococcus sp. FSL W8-0271. The sequence continues at coordinate 829,782 of NZ_JBBOVM010000001.1, read as the reverse complement.
GCTTCGTCATAACAAATCATCACACCATAGCCACCTGCAGTTGGTAAATCATCACCTGGCTTCAAGACAAAAGGGAATTTCCAATCTGCAATTGCATTTTCGAAATCTTCTATTTTTACCACTTCACGTGCTGGTAAATACTTTTGATTAGTCCATTCTGGAATACGTGCTTTATTATTTAAAGCAACAAAGATATCTTTATCCATAGCGTAATATTCTTTTTCTAAAATAGATTCACTATGAATATATTGAAAATAAATACGTTTATTATCTTGTTCAGCGAGTTTTCTTATTGTTTGTTCGTAAGAAGCTTGGTTGTCAAAAGTGTAAATATTTGTGGGCATTGGCTTGCCAATCGTTTCCAATAATATTTCTAATTTCTTTGTGGCGCTTGCTTTATGAACAATAACCGGCATTTGATCAGCAATAATTAATTCTCTACCAGTCAAGAAATTAGATTGATGTTCTTCTGGTTCTAACCATGGATTTGATATATAAGATGGTCTAGAACTATATACGACATCATCATTGTATAAATCACTAAGTGTTAATTTAGGGCGTTGAGTACTTAGTTTTTTCATTTTTTGTTCCCCTTTATATAGTGGTGCTGTTCAATTATTTCATTTAATTCTGTTTGATTTTCTATTAATTCCAATCCCGTTAATGCAAGGATTTTAGCACCTCTTATTAGAGCTTGATCTCCATGAGCACTTCCTGCTGCTTCACGAAAGCGATGCGTATGCCCTACTAAATTCCTAGAACCTATTTTAATATGAGGATGAATCGTTGGCACAACGTGACTTACATTACCCGTATCTGTCGAACCAAAACCAAAATCATCATCTATGACCGCTTCTCCCATTTTCGTCGCATATTTTGCAAATAAGTCATCTAATTTAGGTGTCTTAATAAATTCATTGACGCCATTTTGTATAGGGCCAAATTCAAAGTCGCAACCTGTTTGAATTGCAGCACCTTTTGCAATTTGCCCTACCCTATCAGTTAATATATCTAATTCTTTACGTGATGTTGCACGTGTATAAAAACGCGCATGAGTATAGTCTGGAATAATATTAGCAGCTTTTCCACCGTCTAATATAACGCCATGAACCTTTTGACTCTTTTTGATATGTTGTCTTAACTGAGCTACACCATTAAAATACGCAATCATTGCATCTAAAGCATTTCTTGCTTCTTCAGCATTTTCAGAAGCATGCGTACTTTTACCATAAAATTTAATGTCTAAAACATCTACCGCTAATGTATTAATTGTTTTATAAGTTTCATTACCTGGATGAACCATTAAAGCAACATCTATTTCATCTACAATACCTTCTTTTACATATGCAGCTTTTGCACTACCATTGACACCGCCCTCTTCGGCTGGACAACCAAGTATTACTACTTTTCCACCTGTTTGTTCAATCACTTGCTTCAAAGCTATACCAGCAAATGTACTTGCCGTACCTATAATATTATGACCGCAAGCGTGCCCTAGACCTGGTAAAGCATCATATTCTGCTAAAAATCCAATGGTTGGACCATCGATTTCTGAATCATAACGTGCAATGAAACCTGTAGCATAACCTGCAATGTTAGTTTCAACTTCAAAATCATGCTTTTCCAAATCTTCAATTAACGTTCTTGAAGCAAATATTTCTTCATTGCCTAATTCAGGTCTTTGATGGATAAGGTGGCTCATCTCTATGTATGATAATTTTTCATTTTCTATATAATCCAATATGATTTGTTCATGTGTCATTTTCAATACAACTCCCTTGTATTACAATATTTCACACGTATTATTATTGAAGTTATAAAAATGTATGTTCAATAATAAACGTGCAAAATACATTTTGATTATTATTTATTCTATCCGTTTTGGTTAATTCTGTCATTATTTTTCTGAAATTTTAAAAAACGATAATTACTTGTATTTTCTAAAATTTATAGAAATTGTAAATGCCACTATGTCTTGTTACAATTATGATAATTATTATTTTAGGAGGACATCACATGCCAAAAATGAACGTTGAAAGTTTTAATTTAGATCATACCAAAGTAGTAGCACCATTTGTTCGACTTGCAGGTAAAATGGAAGGTGCTAATGGAGATGTTATCCATAAATATGACATTCGTTTCAAACAACCCAATAAAGAACATATGGAGATGCCTGGTTTACATTCATTAGAACACTTAATGGCTGAAAACATTAGAAATCATTCGGATAAAGTGGTTGATATCAGTCCAATGGGTTGTCAAACTGGATTTTATGTATCTTTTATAAATCACAGTGATTATGATGATGTATTAAATATCATTGAAAAAACACTTCAAGATGTATTATCCGCTACAGAAGTTCCTGCATGTAATGAAGTACAATGTGGTTGGGCTGCTAGCCATTCATTAGAAGGTGCAAAAGAAATTGCACAGGCATTTTTAGATAAAAGAGAGCAATGGCATGATATTTATGGTGAAAATAAATAATATCTAATTACCATTATAAAGTAAGATATCAAAATTGAATTTATTTAAAAAGGTCAAGATAAAAGGCTGAGACAATTAATTTGTCTCAGCCTTTTTAATGTTTCCATTTTTCAACATACATGTTCGTCAGGAATCAATTGTGGTAACAAATGAACATGCGGTCTCCAACCTGTATTATTTTACCGATTGTTCATATGTTCCAACATTACTATAATCACTGTACTTTATAAAACAGATATTTTCATATAAGTCTAGTACCTTCAAATTTATATCGTAACCATGATATATAAAACAGCGTAACAGTTTAAACCCTTATCGCTTTATAATTTATAAACCGATCACAAAACGAGTGATTGTTTAATCTATAATTTATTCACAACTTTTATCAAAACAAATTGTAGTGGAATTCTACCGAACAACAAACTTTCTGGTAGTTGTTTGTCACCTAGTGGCAATTTTTTCCTAGCCATATAAATATTTGCTGGTAATACAGCTAATAAAAATAAATTAATCATTTTCTTTAGACATGAACTTGGTCTTTTCACTATTAAAAGTATTCCAAAAATCATTTCAATAATTCCAGAAATGATAACAGCCGATTTTCTAAACGGTAAATAATCAGGCACAATTTTTCTAAAGCGCGACTCATGTTTAAAATGTAAGACACCAATAATCATGAAACCGCAACCTAAAATTAAGCTTAATAATCGTTTCATTTATCGACACCCATTTCTTTCAAATAGCTACGACCAAATTCAGGTAATTTAACACCAAAATTATCTGCAATAGTAGCACCTATAGAACTAAAGGTATCATCCATAGATAGCTCATGATAATCATTGATTTTAGGACTAAACATAAGGACCGGGATATATTCTCTTGTATGATCAGTCCCTGGTGCCGTTGGGTCATTACCGTGATCTGCAGTAATGATGACTAAGTCATCATCCTTTAGATGTTTGATCAGTTCGGGTAAACGCTCGTCAAAATCTTTTAATGCTTCAGCATAACCGTTTTTATCACGTCTATGTCCATACAGTGCATCAAAATCCACTAAATTCAAGAAACTTAAACCCTTAAAGTCACGTTGTACAGTTTCTATTAGTTTATCCATACCATCCATATTATTTTTAGTTCGAATTGCTTCAGTAACACCTTCACCATCATAAATATCATTGATTTTTCCTAAAGCAATCACATCAAATTGATTATCTTTTAACTCATTCATCACTGTACGTCCAAATGGTTTTAACGCATAATCATGTCGATTAGAAGTTCTTGTAAAAGCACCTGGTTCACCGACATATGGTCGCGCAATGATTCGACCAATTAAATATTTTGGATCTTTTGTTAATTCTCTTACTTTTTCACAAATATCATACAATTCTTCAAGTGGAATAATATCTTCATGTGCCGCAATTTGAAGCACTGGATCTGCTGATGTATAGACGATCAGGTCTCCAGTTTTCATCTGATGTTCGCCCCACTCATCAATAATTTGTGTGCCAGAAGCAGGTCTATTTGCCACTACTTTACGACCTGTCATTGTTTCAATTTCACTAATTAGTTCTTGTGGAAAGCCATCAGGATAAACTTTAAAAGGTTGCATAATATTTAATCCCATAATTTCCCAATGACCCGTCATTGTATCCTTACCTACAGAAGCTTCACTCATCTTAGTATAAAACGCGTCAGGTTTAGACACTTTTTTAACGTTAGGTAAAGTGGCAATATTACCTAGACCTAAGCTTTGTAAATTAGGTAATGATTTATCAAAATCTTCGAGCGTATGCTTCAAAGTGTGACTGCCTTCATCATTAAAGGCTTTTGCGTCAGGTCCTTCGCCTATACCCACTGAATCCATGACAATTAAATGTACCCTCTTAAATGGTATCGTCATCATTCCATCTCCTATTCAGTAATTATTTTATGAATCAACGTAGGAACTTCACCATGTGAAGTAATCGCAATACTTTGATTTAATTTTTCCTTAACATCATCAATTTGCTCACGGTTACTATGAATCGTTAATAAAGCTTCGCCTTCATCAACTGAATCTCCTACTTTTTTGTGTAAGACAATACCTACACTTAAATCAATATCGTCTTCTTTAGTTTGTCTTCCTGCACCTAACATCATAGATGCAACACCGATTTCATTGGCTATAATTTCAGTTACAGTACCCGATTTTTGCGAAAGCAAATCAATTTGATAGCGTGCTTGTGGTAGTTTACTGACATCATCAACGACAGAGCCATCGCCATCTTGATTTTCTAAAAATGTACGGAAACTTTCTAGTGCCGAACCATCTTGAATAGCTTTTTCTAATAATGCTTGAGCCTCATTTAAATCTTTAGCTTTACCACCAACTACTACCATTTGCGAACCTAAAGTCATTACTAGCTCAGTTAAATCTTTTGGACCTTGACCTTTCAATGTTTCAATCGCTTCTTTAACTTCTAAAGCATTACCTATTGCATTTCCTAATGGTTGACTCATGTCTGAAATAATTGCCATCGTGTTTCGGCCGACATTATTTCCAATACTTACCATCGCATGTGCGAGTGCTTCAGCATCTTCGATTGTTTTCATAAAGGCACCGTTACCAGTTTTTACATCCAATACTATGGCATCAGCGCCAGCAGCAATTTTTTTACTCATAATAGAAGATGCGATTAGTGGTATTGAATTAACTGTTCCAGTCACATCACGTAAGCCATAAAGCTTTTTATCTGCTGGTGTTAAATTCCCAGTTTGTCCTATTACAGCTACTTTTGCTTCATTTACAAGTTCAACAAATTTATCTTCACTAATTTCAACGTGAAACCCTTTAACTGATTCTAATTTATCAATTGTGCCACCCGTATGACCTAATCCTCTACCACTCATCTTAGCCACAGGAACACCAACAGAAGCTACTAATGGAGCTAATACTAGTGTAGTTGTATCACCAACACCACCTGTAGAATGTTTATCAACTTTAATCCCATTAATCGCTGATAAATCAATCACGTCACCTGAATTAACCATTGCCATTGTAAGTGCTGCTCTTTCTTGATCATTCATATCTTGGAAAAAAATTGCCATCGCTAAACTCGACGCTTGATAATCTGGTATTTCACCACTGGTATAAGCATTAATAAAGAATTCTATTTCTTCATTTGTTAAAGCTTGACCATCACGTTTCTTTTCAATAATATCTACCATTCTCATTTGAGTTGGCCTCCCCTGTTAGACATTTATGTCTTTATATGTCTCATTTTAAACTTAAAGATAGTGATTAATAATCTGAATTACTTTCTAATCCTTGAATGATTTGTACACCTGCACTAGCGCCAATTCGAGTCGCACCAGCTTCTAGCATTTTGTTGAAATCTTCTAAGTTTCTGACACCACCTGAAGCCTTAACTTCTAAAGCATCTCCAACTGTATCTTTCATTAACTTAACATCCTCAGGCGTAGCTCCACCACCGGCAAATCCAGTTGATGTTTTCACAAAGTCTGCGCCTGCTGCTTTACTTAACTCACAAGCTTTTACTTTTTCATCATCAGTTAAAAGGCAAGTTTCAATAATTACTTTCACTGTCTTACCGTTTGCTGCTGCTACAACACCTTCAATGTCTTTTTGAACTTCGTCATAACGTTCATCTTTTAAGGCACCAATATTGATAACCATATCTACTTCTGATGCACCATTTTTAATAGCATCTTCAACTTCAAACACTTTCACTTCAGTATTTGTAGCACCTAATGGGAAACCAATTACTGTACATACTAACACATCAGTGTCTTGTAATTTATCTGCTGCGTATTTTACGTGCGTTGGGTTAATACACACTGATTTAAAGTGGTACTCAATTGCCTCATCAAGAATTTTATCGACTTGGTCTCTTGTAGACTCCGGTTTTAGTAAAGTGTGATCTATATATTTTGCATAATTCATTCTAATTCCTCCTAAAATATTATCTGTCTGAAATTATTCTCATTCTTGAAAGTCATTATTATTCTAAAAAATTAATAACAACACAACAAGTGCTTTACCTCTATATTACAAAAATTCGCAAAAATAATAAACAAATGTTATCTTTATTTTGATAAAAGAATTTAAAGGAGAAGAAGTCTATGACAAAATCTACACCACATATTCAACCTAATGGAGTTAAAATTGCTAAAACTGTTTTAATGCCTGGTGATCCCTTGAGAGCAAAATATATTGCTGATAATTATTTGGAAGATGTAAAACAATTTAATGAAGTTAGAAACATGTTTGGTTATACAGGTACTTACAAAGGAAAAGAAGTTTCTGTAATGGGTTCTGGTATGGGTATTCCAAGTATTGGTATTTATTCATATGAACTTTATAATTTTTTCAATGTCGACACAATCATACGAATTGGTTCATGTGGCGCTTTGCAAGAAAATGTTAACTTATATGACATCATAATTGCTCAAGGTGCTTCTACGAACTCTAGTTATGTAGAACAATATAATATTCCTGGACATTATGCACCTTTAGCTGATTTTGATTTAATGTTAAAAGCGAAACAAAAGGCAGATGAAATTGGTGCTACTACACATGTTGGTAATATTCTTTCTTCAGATACATTTTATAATGCTGATCCAACATTTAACGAAAAATGGCAACGTATGGGCATCTTAGGTATTGAAATGGAATCAGCTGCTTTATACTTAAATGCAACTTATGCTAATAAAAAAGCATTAGGTGTTTTCACAGTAAGTGATCATATTCTACGTGATGAAGCAACTACTGCAGAAGAACGTCAAAACTCATTTACTCAAATGATGGAAATTGCTTTAGAAATTGCTGAATAACATTTGAACATGTTTAGCTTACCTACAAAAATAAAACAACTTTAGATTAAAAATTATAATCCCAAGCTGTTTTTTTATACGATTTAACTGAAATTGCTGAACACAAAATTTTATAATGTTTATGTATGAAGTATGTAGCTATTATGTTCTTATAGTTTTATCACAAAAAAGACAGAAATCAAATGATTTTATCATTTGATTTCTGTCTTTTATTCTTTTATTCATAAAAACTGTTTGTCTATCTATATTTTTATTTTCCTAAATAAGATTTTAACATCCAATTATGTTTGTCAATATTTGTTTGCATACCGATAAACATATCTTCTGTTACATCATCTTCAGCTTTAGAAGCTACTTCAATTGCTTCACCTAATTGTTTAGAAACATTATCAAAATCTACTGATAACGCTTCAACCATCTGTTCAGCAGTATAACCTTTGCCAGCTTCATCTATAATTGATAACTCTAAACTTTCTTTCAATGTTCCAACTGGATTACCACCTACTGCTAAAATACGTTCTGCTAAATCATCTATATATTGACTTGCTTCATCATATAATTCTTCAAATTTTGTGTGTAGTGAGAAGAAATTTGGCCCTTTTACATACCAATGAAAATTGTGTAATTTGGTGAATGCAACTGTCCAGTTTGCTACTTGCTGATTTAATACTTTTACAACTTCTTCATTATTTTTTGACATATCAAAAATCTCTCCTTTGAATAATTGTCATAATTAAGCGACAATCGATTTTCTATTACAATAATTATTATATTATAATAATTATAATCTGTAAAGCGGTTTTCTCTCCTAAATTAAAATTATTATAATTTAGAATGCAGCTTAATTATCTACTTACATTATACCCTGAATCACACGATTTAATCTAGCTCTTTTCTGTATGGCATCGCACCTTGAGCGCCTAATCCTGTAACTGAAAAACTAGCAGCTAAATTGGCAAAATTAACTGCTTCTTCTAATGATTTATTTTCAATTAGTGCAACTGCTAATGCACCATTAAATGTATCTCCAGCGCCTGTAGTATCAACTACTTGTTTTTTATAACCTTTTACAAGTTGTTGAGAATCACTGTAAAACAATGCCCCCGAAGCGCCTTTAGTTACAATTAATTTTTTAGGATACATCATTAAAGCTTGATCGACCTTATGTTCAAATAATAATTCACTTTCTGATTCATTTGGTGTCAGCCAATTAACTTTTTCAATAATTTCTTTGTCTAATGAACGAAATGGTGCAGGATTTAACATTACTCTCATTTTATGTTTTTGTGCATAATCCACTACTTCTTTTATGGTCTCTTCCGGTATTTCATGTTGCATTACAATAATATCGCCAGCTTCAAAAAAATCAAGTTTTGGAATTACTTTATCTGGCGTTACATAATTATTTGCTGCCGGCACTACAATAATACGATTATCATCATCAAATAGCGTTATATGTGCAGTTCCAGACGCTTCATTTTCAATAACATCCATATACGCTGTATTTACATTGTTGTTGTTAAGATTTGAAAGTATTTGTTGGCCATTATCATCATCGCCTACAGCTCCAATCATATAAACATGATCACTTAAACGCGCAGCCGCAACAGCTTGGTTAGCACCTTTACCTCCAGGATTTGTAAAAAATGATTCACCCATTACAGTTTCTCCTACATTAGGTAAAATATCTGTTTTCACCACTAGATCGATTGATGCGCTACCAATCACAATTATGTTTCCCATATTCTTTTCCTCCATCTATTCATTCAGTCAATAAAAAATGATTGCTCATAATCATTAGGTTTGTGCCAATGTGTTTTCCACATTCTGTTTCTATTATCCGCAAAAAGTTGATAACCAAAATCTCTCAGAAATTTAGGCGTTAAATATAATAATAATCCAATCCATTTATAATTTGTTAAGGATGAAATCAGTGATGCTATTGCATCTGATTTATATTTAAATTGATCTCCTTCTTGCAAAATAACACTATCGTGTTGTTGTGTTTCAGGATAATTGGCAAACATACTTTGAGCTGTAGCACCTTGAAGTTTTGCAAATTGGTAGCGACTAGACAACCCATTTTGTATAAGCCAAATTGCGTAATTATAACAGTATACACAATTACCATCGTAATAAATTATTGGCATACGTTCATCTCCTTTTTATGATTAGTTATCATAAAATATAAATTATTTATTCACAGTTATATTATATCCTAAAATGATAAAAATAAATCATGATATGAATTACCTTAATATGTATCACTAACTATTACATTTACATACAAAAAAAGGATGAGGCAGAAATCTAATTTTATTAAAAAGATTTCGTCTTACCACTCTGACAAGGATAACTAGCATTGATAATGTATAAAATAATGACTTAAGCTGAAGTCCAATCATCTTCTGACAATATAAAAGCGTCTGGATCTCATCAATGATACCCAGACGCTTAATCATAATTTTACTGTCATTTTAATCTTGATTAACCTTAACAATTCTTGTGTACTTTAAAAATTGTTCAGTATATTTTTGCTTTATATCATTTATGCTATCGTACGTGATACCGACGATATGCCAATTCGGATTAAAATGATAAAATGAATCTTTTTTTCTAGACCACTTCACCATACTACCGTCCCTATTATATCTTGGCAATGTCATTTCATAACCTTCTAAAACGTTAATATACGTTTGAAAAATGTCTGGGTCTATACGATTAAAATTATCTATAACTAGATAACTTTTATCATTTCTTGGCATAAGATTAGTAATGAATCCCTCTCTATAATACAAAGCACCAGCCTCATTTGGTAAATATTTACCATACAGCATGTCTTCTGTAAAATCTGGATGACCTACTGTAATTACTGGATTAGCATTGGTCTTTTGTAACAAGTTTTCTGCAGCATTTAAACCTTCACCTTTACCAACTACTAAAAGAATAAATGGTTTTATATCATCATCTGCTTTATCGATAACGCCTTGACTTTTTACCGCTTCAAATTGAGATTTCATGCCATCGTTTTCACTCATTTCAAGTATTGCATCAAACTGTGTGCGTGACATGCTTGCAATAGCTTGTTTTGCATTTTCTTGTAAATAATATAAATTTTTTAATTTAGGGTGTTTATTTAAAGTACTCAATGTTACAGGTTCGATTTCTTTTTCAAAATAAACTTCTATCGCAGTACTGTTTGTGCGACCAGGAATTGGCGATTTTTCATGTAAATGTTGACTTACTTCACCTACACCAATCACTGATTGTTCTCTATGTTTATTATAAAAAACGAGTTGGTCACCAATTTCAAGCTGTCTATAAAAATGGTATCCATTTCGTTTAATACCATTATATGTGTGTGTAAACAAGGTATTATAAGAATTGGGTTCGAATTCTTGTTCCTCTGATATAAAGAAGTATCTAGGTATTTTCGTTTCACCTTTACCTAAACTTACGATTAAGTCAAATTCATCTTTTGTAATTTGATTAAACAATGTTTCTTTCATATTAGTAATTCGAAATTCTAATTGTTCACTTCTTTTTAAGTAATCAGCAGTTAATGGTTTCAATTGTTCTAATAACTGAAAATGCACGCGAATTTTATTTTGTGCACCTGTTTGTACACTAGTAATTTCACCAAATCCCAGTAAACCAGTATCCATCTGTACTTGATAAAATATAACTTTATCTCCTACTTTAGCTTGTTTAAAAGATCGGAAACCTTGTGACGGATTAAATTGTGCACCTGATTCAAATAATGTTGTTTGACCCACTAATGGTTCGTTATGATTCCAGCGATTATATCCGCAATTCAACCAAAAATAACTTGTTTCCTCTGCCATTTAGATACTCCTTATCTCATATAAAAAATTCTATTTTCTCATTATATTTAAAAATCAGTTCTCAAACAATGATTATAATAAATTAATCAATTTCATTGATATTAAACTTGTTATTATTACTACTATCCAAGTCACTAAACCTAATAAAATCGGCTTTGCACCAGCTTGTTTAAACTGTTTGAAATCTACGTTTAATCCTATACCTGCCATTGCCATCGTTATTAAGAATAATGATATTTGTTGGAATATGTGAATAACTGTAGGTGAAAAATTAAAAATTGTACTAATCAGTGAAGCTACAATAAACCAAACAATGAACCATGGAAATATCTGTTTAATCGATGTGCCTGTTTGTTTTGATTTTTCTTTGCGTATCGTTCTATATGTAAAAAATAATACTACTGGAACAATCATCAATGTACGTGTCAATTTTACGATAGCACCAGTTTCTAAAGCTTTACTTCCGTAATTAGATGTAGCAGCAATAACACTAGATGTATCGTTAATTGCTGTACCACCAAAATAGCCAAAAGCCGTTTGACCCATGTTCATTAAATGACCAAGTGGTGGGAATATAAAAACTGCTATTAAATTGAATAAAAATATAGTTGAAATTGCGAAAGCTACTTCATTTTCTTTAGCTTTGATGATTGGGCTTGTAGCAGCAATTGCAGATCCACCACAGATAGAAGTACCGACACCAATCAAAATGCTTAGATTTTCATTAATTTTAAATATTTTCATCAATATAAACACGATTATAAATGCTGCTAATAAAGTTATGATTATTATTGGTAAAGATCTCCAACCAATTGAACCAATAGATTGAAAACTCAATGTAAAACCAAGAACAATAATACTATAATGCAATATTTTTTTACTACTAAATTGGATACCGGCACGATATTTTTTTGGGATTTCAATAAAATTATTTAAAAGAATACCTATAACAATTGCAAATATTGCACTTCCAATTACTGGAAATTTACTTCCCATAATCGATGCAATAAGTGCAATAATAAAAGTCATCAATATACCTCGAGATTTCGACATTTAGCCCACCTCCAATTTAAATTCTATTTTACCATAAATAATTTATCGCTAAAGAATATTTTATAATCTTTTAATTACAAATCTTATTAATTATAATCACTAATATGTATTCTGTTAAAAGTAAAGTTGATTTAGTTAATGACACAAATGATTTTTGCTTATAAAAAAAGTACCTTTTACTCTGAAAGTAAAGATACTAAATTTATTGATTATTGAACCATCGTCAATGCACCCAAAATTGGCATTAAATTAATGAGAACACCACCAAGTTTTAATAATCCATTTATTTCTTTGTTAGGTATCGTAATTAATGCAGCAATGATACCAATTGCACCAATGATAACTGGTAAGAAAAATGAAGGGAAAATAGGTATTTTTAAAAAAATTCCCGCACCAGCTAATAAACCGCAAATTAATGATACATATAAATACTTATACATTTTGAAACACTCCGTTTTTTTATCTATAAATAACTTATAATTAATTCATAATCTCCTTCAAAAATTGTATCTAAATCGTCTGAAGTTAGTATGAAATTTTGACCTTGTGTCACATCATAAATATCACCATCAACTATGACTTGTCCAGAACCTTTTAATACGGAAACTAAAACAAATTCTCTAGGTTTCATATAATTTAATGTGCCAGATATTTCCCACTTAACCATTGTAAAAAAATCATTTGAAACAAGTTGAATACGTTTATGGTTTTCAACAATTTCGGTGTCTGTTGCTATATTAATATTTTCTTGAGTAACTTCGATGACTTCTTTCGCTTTTGCTTGATTCAATCCTCTGCTATCATGTGCTGCTTCTTCTCGATCAAAATCATAAACTCTATATGTGACATCAGAAGATTGCATTGTTTCATACACAAGTACACCAGCACCTATAGAATGAATCGTTCCTGCTGGTATAAAATAAAACTCACCTGGCTTGACTTTAACTTTATTAAATAAATTTTCATAGTCTGTTTCATCGATTTGATCAACTACAGTATCTTTACAATCTACGTTCACGCCGTACATAATTTCTGCGTCCTCTTCTGCATCTATAATATACCAACATTCTGATTTACCATATTGTCCGTTTTCATTTTCATAAGCGTAGGCATCATCAGGATGCACATGAATCGATAATGATTCCTTAGCATCTACAATTTTTGTCATTAACGGAAACTCTTGACTCGGAAAATCACCAAACAATTCCCGATGATTTTTCCATACCATATCTAATGTTTGTCCTTTGTATGGACCATTCAACACTTCACATCTTCCATTTGGGTGTGCTGAAATCCCCCATGCTTCTCCAATATTTTCAGTAGGCAAATCATAACCGAGTGATTTCAACTTTGTGCCACCCCAAATTTTCTCATGTAATACTGGTTTTAAAAATAATGGCATTCACCACACCTCCAAACTTAGTTTTTATATTGTTTAATCTGATATATACAATTTAGAAAAATATAAAGTTACACTATTTATATTACATTTTAAAATTAATTTTACAGAACTATTGAAATTGTATCACATATCTTAATGCTTTATAAACTGTCACTTCAACGTTTAGTCATATTCAAATCATTAATTATTATATCAATACACTTAATAAACGTATAGTTAAATTAATGTCCCCCGATTCCATTCAATTAAATTTGACAATAAAATTATTCAATTGTCGTAAATTTTTTAAATAAAGACTTGCCTTCACAACATTTTTAACATTATAATGACACTAGAGTCTTCAAAGGGCTCATATTCTTTTACATATAAGGTAATAAATTATGATTATTTTGATCAGATGATCACTGTTCAAAATATAAAATTTGCAAAAAAGGCCCAAACTAATATTAGTTTGGGCTTTTTATTACTTGAAATTTAATTATATGTGCTTATACTTTAAGAACTTGGAAAGCATTAAAATAAATTTGAAGATTATAAGTATGTTACGTTCTAAAATTTATTTTTCTTTAAAGTTAGCTAAAATTGTTTCTTTAACTTCTAATAAATGTGACTCCATGGCTTTAACAGCTTCTACATCATCTTTGTTAGCAATTGCATTATAAATGACTACATGTTCCTCTAATAATTTATTCATTGTTTTTTGTTTACTATAAATAAATATTTTTCTTGTTTCTTTCATAGAATCTTGCATAAGTTCAGATATATTATTTAGTAATTCAACTAACAAGGAATTGTTGCCAGCTTTTGCGATTAATAGATGAAACTCTAAATCAGCTCTTTCTCCTGATGTACCATCTGTTATTGCTTCACCCATTCGATTCAAAGCCTTTTCCAAATCAACTAAGTTCTCTTCTGTACGGTGCCAAGCAGCCATTTTGACGGTTGCACTTTCAACAATCTCTCTTAACTCTAATAATTCTTTTATCTGAACTAACGAATTAAATTTATCTCCTAATTCAAAAAAAGTCGGTTCAATTTGCTTTACAAATGTCCCATAACCTTGTTTAATCTCCAATACACCTATCGTTCTTAATGCATTTAAAGCTTCTCTTACCGAAGCCACACTCACACCATATTCTTTACTGAGCTTTTGTATAGATGGTATTTTATCTCCAACTTGATAATTTCCAGATTTAATGCTTTCCAATAAAGTATCTGCAACTTGTTCATAAATTTTAGTGTTTGAAATCTTCATAGTTACCTCCAAACGATATCTATTATTGTATCAAATTTTCATCATAAAATTTATTAAAATAATAGATATTTCAATTAAAAATGGACCAAATTACATTAATTTGTAAATTGGCCCACATTTGTAACTATCGATTATTTATTTTTAAAGCTATCTAAAGCCTGTGATATTTCTACATCTCCACTAATAATTTGGAATTCAGTATTTAAATAGTCGTCACTTGAGACAACTTGATTGATGACTGAAGCAACATCTTCTCGTGGAATCGAACTTCTACCTTCAAAAAAGGCACCTACTTCAATTTTGTTTGTACCTTCATCATTTAATAAAGCACCTGGATGTACAATCGTATAAGGTACTGATGCTTGTTTTAAATATTCATCAGCATAATGTTTGGCAATTGTGTAGGGTTTCAAATCTCCACTTGCATCAAATGCTTCTCTTCTAGAATCATATGTTGACACCATCACAAATTGTTTCGCATTATTTACCTCACTTGCTTTAATAGCTTTAACAGCACCATCTAAATCTACAATAATTGTTTTATCTGCACCTGTACTACCTCCTGAACCAACGGAAAATACTACACGGTCAAAACCTTTAAATTTTTCAGTTAAAGTTTGAACATCATCTGTCTCAACATCAATTAAAGTTGTTTTGATATTTTTTTCCTTCAGTTGTTCAACTTGTGATTCTTTTCTAACTCCAGCGGTAAAATCTACCCCTTTTTCTTTTAACTGTTCTATTAAATGATGACCAACGCCACCATTTGCGCCAATAACTAAAATACTCATATTGGTACCTCCTTATCGAGTTAATACTAAAAGTCTACCACTTTTATAAGAATTTAAAACAAATATGCAATTTCAATTGACATATTCGCACAATAACATTAATATATGAATATATATTAATATATTCATATGATAGGAGGGTTAAATTTATGAATCCCCCAATAAACACTGAAACTTTAGAGCATGTAACTGATATTTTCAAGGCATTAAGTGAGACGAATCGCATACGCATCATGCATTTATTATCACAAAATTCTAGCAGTGTAGGTCATATTGCACATACTTTAAATATGGGGCAATCCAATGTGTCACATCAGTTACGCATATTAAAACAGGCCCACCTAGTCAAATCTAACCGAGAAGGCCAATCAATGATATATTCAATTGATGATACACATGTGACTGATTTATTGAAACAAGCAATACATCATGCAAATCATAAACTATAAAACTATAATGAAAGGTCTGAACTTATATGTCACAACATCACGAACACAATCACACACACAATCATACACACGGACATGTACACACCAATAATAAAAAAATCTTACTTATTAGCTTTTTAATTATTGGTATATTTATGATAATTGAAATCATCGGAGGTTTTTTAGCACATAGCTTAGCATTATTATCAGATGGTTTACACATGTTTAGCGATTCAATTTCATTAGGTGTAGCTTTATTAGCTTTTATTTATTCTGAAAAACATGCTACTCAAACTAAGACTTTTGGCTACAAACGCTTCGAAATATTAGCAGCATTATTTAATGGTGTAACATTATTTGTTATCGGTATTTTTATCATCATAGAAGCAATCGATCGTTTCTTTAATCCAATAGCGGTAAAATCTACAGAAATGTTTATCATCAGTGTAATTGGCCTCATTGTTAATATCGTTGTTGCTTCTTTTATGTTTAAAGGTGGAGATACAGATCATAATATAAACATGCGTGGCGCTTTTCTCCATGTAATCGGAGACTTATTAGGTTCTGTCGGAGCCATTGTAGCAGCTATTCTTATTTGGTCATTTAATTGGACAATTGCAGATCCAATTGCAAGCATTATCGTCTCCTTACTTATTATCAAAAGTAGTTGGGGCATAACGAAATCATCTCTTAATATTTTGATGGAAGGTTCACCCAGTGATGTCAATATGGATGAAATCATTAGCGCTATTACAAGTGAAGTGCAAATAAAAAATGTACATGATTGTCATATATGGACTATTTCTAATGAAATAAATGCTTTAAGTTGTCATGCAGTCGTACCTAATGACATGACAATTGAAGAAGGTGAACAACTTTTAAACTTACTCGAACATCGTCTAACACATTTAAACATTCAACATATGACAATACAATTTGAAACAGAATATCATAATCATGACAGCAATACCTTATGTTCAGCAATTTATACAGAAAAATAACATGAGGTAAAAAAATAAAAAGTGACTAGATTTTAAAGCTTGAAACAAGCAGTATCATTTAATCTAGTCACTTTTATGATTTTAATTACTATTAAAATATATAACAAATTCATAACACTTTATACATTATAAAAACTTATCAAATATCAATTCTTTAGCTGGCACTTGTTTTTCTTTAAAACCTCTTATAAATTCTTCATTATCATAAGGCACTTTAACTCGTTCAAATGAAAATTCATTTTCTTCGATAGTAACAATACCATATACAGCGTATGCGCCGTTATTTAATCCAACAGACCCAGGATTAAAATAAACCTTGGATTTATCATCAAACAAATGAACTGTATGATTATGACCAAAAACAATTAAATCAGCCTCTTTATCTTCAAAAAGTGATTTTATATTTTCTTCAGTAGGTTCTACAATAGGACTAAATGGTTGACCATCAATCGGCGTATTCAATTTATCATTTGGAATTTCGTAATGGATAAACATGACTTTTTTATGATTCATTGTTTTTTCAATAACACGAGGTAAAGCATTTAATTTATCGTAATAATCTTCGTCTAAGTGGCTTTCAATCCATTGGTGGTGTTCATAAAATTTATCTTTTAAGTCTTCAGGATAAGGTGTATCGTTAACAATTGACATCACCGCTTCATCATGATTACCTGCAATAATTTCCATATCATCTCTTTCGAATATTTCATCAAGAACTTTATTTGTTTCATGGCCTACACCAATATTATCGCCTAAGTTATATATTTTATTTATATCTTTTCTTCTATCAATATCATCCAATACTGTATCTAACGCATCAAAATTGCCATGTACATCAGTAAGAATTGCAAATTTCATGATGATATCTCCTTTCAACATTTTCTCATTTGGTCATTTTAACATTTTATAGCCATTTTGTTACCTATTAATTTTAAAATCCCTAATTTTTTGATAGCATATGCTTATCACTAAAAAGGAGTGCTTAAAATTTGTTTAAATTTCATAAACTAGCATTACAAAATGCAAAACCGCAAAATGCTAAAATTTTACTATTCACAATTGTAAGTTTTATCATATTGTTTGCTTTGACTGTACTAACTTTTATACCAGTTCAACCAGCAATATATAAATTTTTAATGTCAATGGCAATGCAACAACCTATTGGAAGTGCATTAATTACATTGATACTAGCAATACTAATTCCATTAGTGGTTTTTATATTTGTAGGATATCAACTTATTGCTGGAACTATATACACTATAGACAATGCAATTAATAAAGACAAGGCTAAATTCAAAGATTTATTTTCAATATTTAAAAAGGGTAAATATGCTAAATCATTAAAATTATCTTTAATCACATTATTAAGTATTATTATTATATTATTACTTAATCTTCTAATAAGTAAGCTATTACAATTAGGAATTGTGCAATTATTCACTGCATTACAAGGACCGTTAAGCAGTTCTGATCATGCACTTGGATGGTCATTAACATTCCAAATTATTGCTGCTACTTTACAAGTATTCATATTGTCATTTGTTTATTGGTTCTTTACAATCTTAATCGTCAACTATACACTAGCTTTTGTTAAAGAACCTAATAAAGGTGCTTGGTCTTCTGTAAAACGTGGCTTTAAAGCAATTAAAAACGGAAATAAAACTTGGTTTAAATTTTATATAGGTATATTATTATTAAATTTACTTGTTATAATCTTAGCAAATCCAGTAAGTCAGTTAGTGTCAATTAGTACTGGCGGTATTTCACAAACATTAGCAATGACTATTATCTATATTGTGTCAGTAATTGTTATAATAATTAGATTGATCGTTTATTACACAAACTTATTAGCAATTATTCAATACTACAATAAAAATGGTGAGAACATAGATAAATCAGAAGTCAAAAAATCTAAAGCTTCTAAGCAATCTGATCAAACATCTAAAGTAACTAGTAGTGTTAATCACACAACTGAGAAAGCTACTGATAAAGTTAATCATACTACTGATCAATTTAAAGATAATGCAAAAGAAAAAACTACAGACATCAAAGATCAAATAAATAATAAAGATAAATAATATATTGGAATATAAATTACAAAAAAGACACTTTCTCTCATTTAATAATGGTTATTAAATGAGAGAAAGTGTCTTTTTTAATTAATTCATCTATGCATATAGTTTATAATAAATGTTTTTTTAAGTATAATGCGGCACCATTTTCTTCATTTGTGAATGAAGTGACATCATCTGCTAAAGACTGAATTTCTGGTCGAGCATTCTTCATCGCCACAGTATAATTGCCAAACGCAAACATCGCTCTGTCGTTATCACTGTCACCAATGACTAACGTTTCTTCTTGTTTAATGCCAAAGTAGTCTATCATTTCTTTAATTCCAGTTCCTTTATCAATTCCAAAAGCCATTGTTTCTGCGTTAAAGCGAGATGAATTTGATACACTGATTTGAAGTATCGTTTGGTCATCGATTAACTGATTTCGAAATTGAGTAATTTTATCATAATCTGGTGAAAATAAATAAATTTTTGAAAATGACGTGTTAGGGATACTTGCTTTCCAACTTACTTTTTCAACGATAGATTCTCTTCGAGATGTCCATTCACTATATCCTACGTTTTCAGGTGGTGTTGATTGTTTAAACATCGCTTTTGCCCATGCTTGATCTTCATTAAGAATAATTCGATTGCCGTCGAAAGGAAAAACTTCATAATAAATTGCTTGTGCTTTTGCTCTTTTTACAATTTCATTAACCGTATCAAATGTTAAACTATGTTTAAAAATCGTTTCATTGTGAACAACACCATTAGTGCCGTTAGAACTAATAATACCATCCACCTTAAAATTTTCAGGTACAAGGTAATGAATCTCATCATGTGCTCTACCAGTAGCTAAAAATACTTTATAGCCATGATTTCTTAATGTTTGTATAACCTCTGTCGTTTCATTATCTACACGATTATCTTTATGTAAAATTGTGCCATCCATATCCAAAAATATTGCTTTAACATTTTTCATGTAATTAAAATCCTCCATCCTACGTTATCGTATTAAATTATGGCACTTAATCTATATTTCTGCAATGTCTCCATCTTTTAAAAACAGTGTGTATCGCCCATTGTTACATGCTATGTTGACATTTCTCTTAAAGAAATGACTCAATGTTGTATGATTAAGAATTTCAGATATTTGACCTTGTTTAAAAGGTTGCCCATTTTTCAATAAAAACCCATAATCAATATCTTGTGTAATTTCTTCTACAAAATGCGTTACATAAATTACTGCTAATTGAGGATTTTGCTTATACAATTGTGTCAGTGCACTTAATAAATCTTCTCTTGCAATAAAATCTAAACCTGAGGCTGGTTCATCTAAAATTAATAGTTTAGGGTTCCCCATCAAAGCTCTTGCTATCAACACTTTTTGACGTTCTCCAGTAGAAAGATAGCCATAATATTGATTTTCAAATTGAGCGATTCCCATTTGTTTTAAATATTTTTTAGCCAAATCTATGTAATGTTGTTGTACATCTTGAAACACACCGATTGACTTAAATATCCCACTAATTACAACATCTAAAACAATTTCACCATCCTGAAATCGATTCATTAAACTATTTGATACAAATCCAATTTGTTGGCGTACATTTTCAGCAGAATACCCTTTTTTACCAGGCTGCATACCAAATAAAGTCATTTCACCAGATGTGTTTGGCTCATATGCATTTAAAATATTTAATAGTGTAGTCTTACCTGCCCCATTTAAACCATATAGCATCCATTTTTCTCCCTCATTGATTTGCCAACTCACTCCTTGAACAATTTCTTTACCATCTTTTCTTCTTGCTATATTGTTCAATTCAATTAGCATATATATCCTCCTCTTTAAAATTTTCATTTATTTTTGATTTTGTCTAAATATCTTTTCCAATGTCTTGCCTTTAGCCAATTCATCAACCATTTTGTCTAAATATCTAATTTCTTTCATTATTGAATCTTCCATATTTTCAACACGAATACCACATATAACACCAGTCACTTTAGTTCTATGTGGATTTAACTGTGGTGCTTGTTGAATAAATGATTCATAGTCTGTGCCATCATCAATCATTCTATTTATTTGTGACTGATTATAGTCGGTCATCCATTTAATGACAGTATCTACCTCATTTTTTGTTCTACCTTTTTTTTCGACTTTTTTCACCAAATGAGGATAAACTTCTCCAAAAGCCATGGTATAAATTTTAGGTTTTGTCATTGTTTTATACGACCTTTCTTTATTTCTAAAATGTAAGCTTCTACATAGCATATTAAATTTTTTATATTTTTGAAAATATTTCACTTTTACTATACGTTAAAAATAAAAGCTACGACATCAAAATGTCTCAGCTCAGACTGTCCACAAAGTATCCGACTTTGTTGGCAGTTTTTTTGTGCACGCTTTCCGCGGGCACTGCCTTAGCTTGTAGTCCTCGGCTAGTGCTATTCCCGCAGGAGTCGGCCCAAATCACTGCCAATATCACACTAAAAATATTATTAATTCAGAGACTCATATGTTAAAAGAGAACGAGAAAAACAATATGCTTATAGTCTACCTGCATGTGTAGATAATGATTGTTATATCATTGAAAAGCACTGTTGATAATGTAAAGAAACAATATAATTTGCGAAATTAAACAATTGAGAGAAGATTTGACGATATAAAAGAACAGCATGATCCGATGAACGAGTTATAAACGTCATGACAAAGTTACTATGGATATCATGCTTATTTGTGTTGCCATGAATCTTTAAAAATTGGCAATACGGTTAGTAAAATGGCCAATAATGGACTGAAATACCACTACTATTTTGAAAAATTTATATAAATAGACAAACCCTTCACAAATTAATGCGAAGGGTTTGTCTACATTCTGAAGCTGAGACATCAAAATGTCTCAGCTCAATCTAATTTATTAATTTATTCAACTGTTACAGATTTAGCTAAGTTACGTGGTTTATCCACATCTAAATCTCTGTGTAGTGCAGCATAATATGAAATTAACTGCATTGCCACAACAGCAACTAATGGTGTTAATAACTCATGGACATGTGGGATAACATATGTGTCACCATCTTTATTTAATCCATCCATAGAAATTATACAAGGGTTTGCACCACGTGCTGCAACTTCTTTCACATTACCACGAATAGAAAGGTTTACATTTTCTTGTGTTGCTAAAGCAATCACTGGCGTACCCTCTTCAATAAGTGCGATTGTACCGTGTTTAAGTTCGCCACCTGCAAAACCTTCTGCTTGAATGTAAGAAATTTCTTTAAGCTTCAATGCGCCCTCTAAACTAACATTATAGTCAATTGTACGACCAATAAAGAATGCGTTTCTTGTTGTTTCTAAGAAATCTGTAGCAATTTGTTTCATTACATCTGCATCATCCACAATTGTTTCAATAGCAGTAGTCACTTTTGCAAGTTCACGTAATAACTCAACGTCCGCTTCTTTACCATGTTCTTTCGCTACAATTTGTGACAAAATTGAAAGCACTGCAATTTGTGCTGTATATGCTTTTGTAGATGCAACCGCTATTTCAGGACCTGCATGTAATAATAAAGTATGATCCGCTTCGCGTGATAGTGTAGAACCAGGCACGTTCGTAATTGTTAATGACTTATGCCCTAGTTTTTTAGTTTCTACTAATACAGCGCGACTATCCGCTGTTTCACCCGATTGTGAAATATAAATAAATAATGGTTTTTCTGAAAGCAATGGCATATTATATACAAATTCTGAAGCAACATGCACTTCTGTAGGAACGCCTGCCCATTTTTCCAAATATTCTTTACCAACTAACCCTGCATGATAACTTGTACCTGCTGCAATAATATAAATTCTGTCAGCATCTGCTACATCTTTTATAATATCCGCATCCATTTTTAAATTGCCATCAGCATCTTGATATTCTTGAATAATACGACGCATTACTGCAGGTTGTTCATGAATTTCTTTCAACATGTAATGATCATAAACACCTTTTTCAGCATCAGCAGCATCAATTTGAGCAGTATAAGCTTCTCTATCTTGTACTTTACCTTCTTGGTCTTTAATAATTACTTCGTCACGTTTAACAATGACAATTTCATGATCATGAATTTCTTTGTATTGGTTTGTAACTTGTAACATTGCAAGTGCATCTGAAGCGATAACATTAAAATCATCACCTACACCAATCAATAACGGTGATTTGTTTTTTGCAACATACATAGTGTCACGATCATGACTATCAATAAGGCCTAATGCGTAAGAACCTTCTAATAACGATACCACTTTTGTAAATGCTGCTTCTGTAGAAAGTCCAGTATTTGAAAAATATTCAACTAATTGAACAATAACTTCTGTATCCGTTTCAGATAGAAATTTTACATCTGATAAATATTCATTTTTTAACTCTTCATAATTTTCGATTACACCATTATGAACTAAAGTAAAACGTTCAGTTGCGGATTGATGTGGATGTGAATTTTCATAGTTTGGTACACCATGTGTTGCCCAACGCGTGTGACCTATACCTACGTTGCCATCTACATCTTTACTATCTGCAACTTTTCTTAGCTCTGCAATACGTCCTTTTGATTTAAATACATTTGTACCATCATCGTTAACTACAGCAACACCAGCAGAATCGTATCCTCTATATTCTAATTTTTCTAATCCTTTTAATAATAATTCTTTGGCATTATCATGCCCGATATATCCAACTATTCCACACATATACATACTCCTCCAATTTAATGGTGAAGGGTATCGAACGTTCGGCGTACAGGAACCTGTTCAATATATGAGGCCAATTTAAATAAATTTCTTAACATTCATTTTATCGTAAGAAATTTTAAAAAAAGGCACAGAAATCCCATTCACCTTTAATCTTAATTTTTATTTAATTTGGCTATCTTATTAACTTTGTGCACCAGGTTGCCCTAATGTTTTCCTTAATAAGTTTACGAATGAGCCACATCCGGGATAGCATCCGCCGATGGTTCGATAACTATCCTCCTCGTCTACAAGCTTCGATTTCATATCTATTAAGATTTCTGTTTTAAATCTTAAATGCTAAATATTTAACCTTTTCACTTGCACAGGCGCTTTTATTGATATATTTATGTCAACCTGTCCTCCTTTCCTTCAATACCACTAATTGTACAATGCTTCTGCAACCAAATGCAAATTTTTTATTAACTTCATCCTTAAAATAATTGTGAAATTGTTTTATTATTTAAAATTCAAAACTTTCCATATATTAATAGTCATAAACTTGTCAAAAACTCTGTGACAAATTTGGGATTACTATTTGTTGTTAATTTATGTAAACACACCTACAATAATAGTTAAATACAGAGAAAAAGAGGTGCAAATTATGTCACAAACAGATGCTCAAGATAATAAAGGGATTGGTCGTAAAGTTCAAGCTTTTGGTTCGTTTTTAAGTAGCATGATTATGCCTAACATTGGTGCATTCATTGCTTGGGGCTTTATCGCGGCAATATTTATAGACGGCGGTTGGTGGCCAAATAAAGATTTAGGTGAATTGGCTGGACCAATGATTACTTATTTAATACCATTATTGATTGCTTATAGTGGTGGTCGTTTAATTCATGAGATGCGTGGCGGTATTATTGCGGCTGTAGCAACAATGGGTGTGATTGTAGCATTACCAGAAACACCAATGTTACTAGGCGCAATGATTATGGGACCACTTGTTGGTTGGTTGATGAAAAAAACTGATGAATTCATTCAACCAAGAACCCCACAAGGTTTCGAAATGTTATTCAATAATTTTTCAGCTGGTATTTTAGGTTTTATAATGACAATCATAGGTTTTAAAATATTAGCACCAATTATGGAATTTATCATGCATATTTTGTCCGTTGCTGTTGAAGCATTGGTACATGCGCATTTACTTCCATTGGTAAGTATTATTGTTGAACCTGCTAAAATCGTATTTTTAAACAATGCTATTAACCACGGTGTATTTACACCACTGGGTGCTGATCAAGCTGCATCTGCGGGACAATCTATTTTATACACAATTGAATCAAATCCTGGTCCAGGTTTAGGTGTATTAGTTGCTTATATGATTTTTGGTAAAGGCACAGCTAAAGCTACTTCATATGGTGCTGGAATTATCCACTTCTTAGGTGGTATACATGAAATTTACTTCCCTTATGTATTAATGAGACCGTTATTGTTCGTCGCAGTAATACTAGGTGGTATGACTGGTGTTGCAACTTATTCATTATTAGACTTTGGATTCAAGAGTCCAGCTTCACCTGGTTCATTTATCGTTTATATGTTAAACGCACCTAAAGGTGAATTCTTACACATGATTATAGGCGTATTATTAGCAGCAATCGTATCATTTATTGTTTCATCAATTATTTTAAAATTCACAAAAGAAACAGAAGAAGATTTAGAAGCTGCAACAGAGAAAATGGAAGCATCAAAAGGTAAAAAATCAAGTGTATCTTCTAAGTTAACAGGGAATAGTGATGATAATACTTCGGCAACTGCGACTGATGAAACTGACAAAAATAGTGATAGTCAAACAGAAGATGATTTACTAGATAACTATGATACTGAGAATGTAGACGCACATGACTACAGTAAAGTAAATCACGTTATCTTCGCTTGTGATGCAGGCATGGGATCAAGTGCTATGGGTGCAAGTATGTTGCGTAACAAATTCAAAAAAGCTAGCATACAAGACGTTGAAGTAACAAATACAGCGATTAATCAATTACCTAGCGATGCGCAACTTGTCATTACTCAGAAAAAATTAACAGACAGAGCAATCAAACAAGTTCCAAATGCAATTCATATTTCAGTAGAGAATTTCTTAAATTCTCCTAGATATGATGAGTTACTAGAAAACCTTAAAAAAGAAGAAAACTAATCACTCACTAAAAAGATATAAATTGGAGGGTATGGCTATGTTTTTGAGTACGCGTGAAAAAGAAATTATCGAAATGTTAATTAAGTATCACGGTCAATATGTCACTATTTACGACATTGCTCAACATTTAGCTGTATCCTCCCGTACTATTCATAGAGAATTGAAGTCTATTGAACCCTTTTTAGCAAGTTTTAACATTGACTTAGAACGCGTTACGAAAAAGGGATTACAGTTATCTGGTAATTCATCTGCGGTACATTCATTAAAAAATGAATTAATTCAACAAGTTACGATTGATTTGTCTCAAGAGGAACAAAAAGTAATTATTTTATATGCACTTATCCAAGCTAAAGAACCAATCAAACAGTACAGTTTAGCACATGAAATTGGTGTTTCTACGCAAACACTAGCTAAATTACTAGATGAATTAGATGATGAACTAGACCAGTATCAATTAACACTTCAAAAAAAACGTGGTGAAGGTATTCACCTTTATGGTGCTGAATCAAAAAAAAGAGAATTATTAAGCCAATTAATGGTAAATAATTTAAACAGTACAAGTGTTTACTCTGTAATAGAAAATCACTTTGTGTATCAATCTATTAATCAATCTCAGTTACCAATGGTTGATTTAGATAAAATTTTCCAAGTTGAGAGAATTCTTATGGATCATTTGGGGCAACTGCCCTATTCTCTTACAGAATCAAGCTATCTAACCTTAACAGTACACATTGTACTCAGCATTGATCGAATGCTTAAAGAAGAATATGTAGCTTTAAATGACGATATTTTTAACAGTGTCAAAGATACCTTTGAACACCAAGTAGCTTCAGCTTTAGCCTTACATTTAGAGCACATCTATGGTGTTCAATTCAACCAAGCGGAAGTTACTTTCATCACGATTCATTTACGCGGAGCCAAACGCAAAGAAACTACTGAAGTATTTAAAAATAATAAAGATGATCAACGCATCGAAAATCTTATTCATTTGGTTTCAGAATTTTCTCAGCAAACATTTAAAGACTGGAGAACACTCAGTGAGGGGTTAAAGTTGCATATTATACCAGCAATCAATCGATTAAATGCTAATATAGAAACTTATAATCCTTTAACTGAAATGATTAAACATAAATATCCACGGCTATTTGAAAGTGTGCATCAGGGGTTAATAAAAACGTGGCCAAATTTTAAATTTCCAGAAAGTGAAATTGCATTTATTGTATTACATTTCGGCGGTGCAATTCAAAAACAAGCGACACCATTTTATAATGTACTTGTCATTTGTAGTAGTGGCATAGGAACAAGTCGTTTACTCGCTACTCGACTACAACAAACATTTAGTGAAATTCAACAAACAACACAAGCGTCTGTGGGTGATCTTAATTCCATTGATATTCAACAATATGATGCAATTATTTCAACAGTCAATTTAGATATCAGCTTACCCTACCTCACAGTTAATCCATTGTTACCAGATGCAGATATCAATCATGTAGCTGCTTTTCTAAACATGCAACAAGACAAATCACAAACACAAATATTTGATGACGCTAATACAACGTTTGCAAATCCTGAATATCAATTAGAATATATTCGTAAAGGGCTAGAAGTCATTGATTCAATTTATATTGATTATACACATACTCAAGATTGGATTATGTATTTAACTGGACAATTATTTAAACATCATAT
This sequence comes from Staphylococcus sp. FSL W8-0271, assembly GCF_038006605.1. Taxonomy (NCBI): domain Bacteria; kingdom Bacillati; phylum Bacillota; class Bacilli; order Caryophanales; family Staphylococcaceae; genus Staphylococcus; species Staphylococcus sp. FSL W8-0271. The sequence continues at coordinate 802,036 of NZ_JBBOVM010000001.1, read as the reverse complement.
TATTGAAGATAAACAGTCATTCGCTGAACTTATTAAGCAACGCATGGATGAACAAGGCTTTGTTTTAGATCCTTACCCTATTGCTATGCCACACTTAAAAAGTGATTTAATTAAAAAGCCATTTATCCTAGTCACTATTTTAGAAAAACCACTTATGCTTAATAGTAATCAAAATGACAAAGTTTCTATAACATATTTATTAAATATGTTCATACCTCCGGATGATATCATGGCACAACTTATTAGTGAATTATCTGGAAAAATTGGTGAGCACCTCGATAATCTCGATCAATTTATGCAACAACCAGAACAATTATCAGGTTTACTAAAACAAAGTTATCTGAAAGCATTACAAAATCAATTAAACATGGAGTGAATAATATGAGCGAATTATTTAGCAATGACAATATTTTTATTAATCAAACTGTGAAAGATCAAAACGAAGCAATTGAAAAAGCAGGACAAGCACTTGTATCCAGTGGTGCAGTTACAGCAGACTATATTCAAGCTATGAAAGATCGTGAGCAAGTTGTAACAACATTTATGGGCAATGGATTAGCTATTCCTCACGGTACAGATGAAGCCAAAACAAGTGTTTTAAAATCAGGCTTAACGTTAATTCAAATTCCTGAAGGTGTCGATTGGGATGGTGAAGAAGTTAAAGTTGTTGTTGGTATCGCAGGTAAAGATGGTGAGCATCTAGATTTATTATCAAAAATTGCCATCACATTTAGTGAAGAAGAAAATGTTGAACGCATTATCAATGCTTCATCAGCTGAAGAAATTAAGCAAGTATTCGAGGAGGCTGACGCATAATGAAAGCATTACATTTTGGTGCAGGTAACATTGGTCGTGGTTTTATTGGTTATATTTTAGCTGATAATGATATTAAGGTTACATTTGCAGATGTCAATGCTGAAATTATTGATGCGTTAGATTCTAAACAAGAATATGACGTCATATTAGCAGACGAGGCAAACACAACAACTCGTGTACACAATGTAGACGCAATCAATTCAGGGCAACCTTCTGCTAAATTAAAAGAAGCCGTATTAGAAGCAGATTTAATTACTACTGCAGTCGGTGTCAATATTTTACCGATTATTGCTAAAACGTTTGCACCTTATTTAAAAGAAAAAGAAACACCAGTAAATATTGTTGCTTGTGAAAATGCCATTATGGCCACAAATACATTAAAAGAGGCAATTCTAGATATCACTGGTCCATTAGATGAACATATTCATTTTGTTAACTCGGCAGTTGATAGAATTGTTCCTCTGCAAACAAACGAAAATATTCTAGATGTCATCGTGGAACCTTTCTATGAATGGGTTGTAGAAAAAGATGCATGGTATGGTCCAGAATTAAACCATATTAAATACGTATCAAATTTGACACCATATATTGAAAGAAAATTATTGACGGTAAACACTGGCCATGCATACTTAGCCTATGCTGGTAGATATAATAATCAACCGACGATTTTAGATGCAATTAATGATAAAATGATCAAACATGATCTGGAAGAAGTCTTGAAAGAAACAAGCCAGTACATTACCAACCAATTTGATTTTTCAACAACTGAGCAAGCACAATATGTTGATAAAATTATTGAACGCTTTAAAAACCCTCATCTTTCAGATGAAGTAACTCGTGTAGGTCGAGGTACAATCCGTAAAATCGGACCGCAAGACAGAATTATTAAACCATTAAATTATCTTTATCAAAATAATTTGAAACATCATGCGTTAATTAAGGCAGCTGCATTACTGTTAAAATATGATGACACGAATGATCAAGAAACAGTAGAAAAAAATAATTATATTAGTGAATATGGTGTTGAAACATTCTTAAAAGCATACGCTAAAATTGATGATCAATTAGCATCTGAAATTAGCAAAGAATACAACGTCTTATAGCATTAAATTATTAAAAAATAATATATTTACTTACAGTATTGAACAACATAAAATTCTAAATCAAAAACTAATCAGTTTAAATACGAATTGGCTACAGAAAGTAAACAACCCCTGCACAAATTAATGTGTAGGGCTTGTCTATTTTTATTTATATAGTTATTTTTTGATAGCTGTTTCGAGTATTTTCTTAAATATTTGTTCAAATAAATCTGTATCTGTATCATGAAAACGACGTGTATAATTTTTACTAAAATAACTGGATTTATAGAATATCTACCATTTATTTTCGAGACAATATTTGTCTTTGACCTGTTCATATACAAAATTTAAATCTAATATCGTATCAACTTTACGTAATAAATGATTATCAATTAATTTATTCAACATAATAAACACCATCATTATTTAATTTCTATATATTATAATATTGGCAATGATTTAGGCCAACTTCTGCGGGAAGTACTAGCCGAAGACTACAGGCTAAATCATTGCCGCGGAAAGCGTGCACAAAAAAACTGCCAACAAAGTTGGAGGCTTTGTCGACATTCTTAAACTAATCCGTTTAAATACGGATTAACCTTTTTTATAGTTAATCTTTTATAGTTTGGATAATGCTTGTCAGATGTATATTATGATTGTAACTCAATCTTGTAGTTTTTTTATATAATATTCTACTAAGCATACGACACCTTTATTTAGGTGACTTTAAAATATAATTTTAGGAACTACCCTATGTATTTGATATATTACTAAAAAAACTGTCAATACATGTACTAACGATACTATTAGTATTGTATTGACAGTTTATAATAAATAAAGAGCTTATTCATTTAGACCCATTTTGTCTTTAACTACATCAGCAATTGTTTGAGCATATCGTTGCGCTGCTTCATCAGTTGCTGCTTCAACCATAACTCTTACTAAAGGTTCTGTTCCTGAAGGTCTAACTAAAATACGTCCTTCTCCGTTCATTTCAACTTCAACTCTAGTCATGACTTCTTGAACATCTACATTTTCTTCCACGCGATATTTATCAGTCACACGTACATTGACTAAAGATTGAGGATATTTTTTCATTTGTTTTGCAAGTTGACTCAAGCTTTTACCAGTCATTTTAATAATACTAGCTAAATGCACGCCTGTTAATAAACCATCACCAGTAGTGTTATAATCCATTAACACGATATGACCAGATTGTTCTCCACCTAAGTTATAATTACCTCTACGCATTTCTTCAACTACGTAACGATCTCCAACTTTTGTTTTATTAGATTGGATGCCTTCATCTTCTAAAGCTTTGTAAAACCCTAGATTACTCATGACTGTTGAGACTATCATATTATTATTTAATTCTTGATTCTTGCTCATTGCTTGACCAATGATGAACATAATTTGATCTCCGTCTACGATGTCCCCATTTTCATCAACGGCAATTAATCTATCGCCGTCACCGTCAAAAGCTAAACCAAAGTCACATTCTTCTTCAACTACTTTCTCAGATAGCGTTTCTGGGTGTGTTGATCCTACATTATCATTAATATTATAACCATTAGGATTACAGCCAACTGTAACCGTATCGGCCTCTAAATCTCCAAATAAAAATGGTGCTAGTGATGAAGTAGATCCATGAGCGCCATCTAAAGCGATTATCATGCCATCTAAGTTAACATCAATCGTAGATTTTAAATAACTTAAGTACTTCTGCGCACCTTCAAAATAATCAGAATAATGCACAATGTCGTCCCCTACTGGACGTGGCAATTCTGGGGTTTCTTGATCTAATAATTGTTCAATTTCTCTTTCTTGATCATCAGAAAGTTTGAAACCATCAGAGCCGAAAAATTTAATACCATTATCTGGAACAGGATTGTGAGACGCAGAAATCATAACACCTAATTCAGCTTCCATCTCTTTAGTTAAATACGCTACGCCAGGTGTTGATATAACACCTAAACGCATCACTTCTGCACCAATTGAAATCAATCCAGCAATTAATGCAGATTCAAGCATTTCACCAGAAACACGAGTATCTCTACCAACGAGTACTTTAGGATGCTTTTCACCTTCATTATGGGCTAACACATAACCCCCAAAGCGTCCTAATTTAAACGCAAGTTCTGGCGTTAGTTCTTTATTTGCAACGCCCCTTACGCCGTCTGTACCAAAATATTTTGCCATGATTTATATCTCCTTTATAAAAAAATCTATTTAATATTAATTTTTGCTGTTGTTTCTTTTGGATTAATTTTTGAAACGCCATCTGGTAATTTAAATTCTACATTTTTTTCAGTTGATTCTGTAACACCATCTAAATCGATTTCTGCAGTAATTTCGTCAATATCTTGAATGTCGTTTCTATTACCGAAAATTTCCACTTCTTTTTCATCTAATTTTATATCATCTATTTCTTTACCTTTAGGTAAAGCACCTATTGCTTTTGTTTTAACTTTTATTTTCTTACTATAATCTTCTACTTTTACACTCAAATTAACTTCATTCGGTTCAATTAATACTTTAACTTTATTGAGGTTTCTGTCAAAAGCAGTGATTCGTGCAATATCCGTAGTATCTTTGCTGATTTTATCTTTATCCTTAAATGTAGCTTTTAAATATGCAATTTTATTAATTTGTTTGCTACCACCAGTCACTTTAACTGTTTCAGGTGATACACTTTGATCGCTTACTTTATAATTAGCATTTAAATCGTTATCACTCACATCAGGTTCTACTTTAAGTTTTTTAGTCACTTTTTCTTCAAGATTAACTGTTGTTTCTTTTGGCTTAACTGTATAATCAATGTTTTTATTTAAACCATTGACTTTGAATTGTGTGGTATGCTTTCCAGCTTTTTCACCACTCAAATCAAGAACTGCCTTAATATTTTCACCGTTTTCAGCTTTTAATACTTGAGATTGTGGGCCAGATATTTCAATATCTACCTTACTCGGCACATCGCTAGCATATAACGATTTACTATCATAATTAACTTGTACTGGTACATCTTGAAGTGTTTCCGTAGATTTTTGTCCTAATTGGTCAGCATTGAAGATGTTACCAAACATGTTATTGACAGATAAGAAAAATACTAATGCTAAAACTAATGCTATTAATCTTAAGCCCCATTTACTTTCTAACATATTAATTCACACCTTTCTCTTGAAAGTGTGTGCCAAACCAATGTTCAGCCAATAATTCTTCAAATGCTTCATTTGATATATCTTTTCTTAATTTTCCATCAAACGTGACTGAAATAGATCCAGTTTCTTCAGATACTACCACTGTAAATGCATCTGAAACTTCTGAAATACCTACAGCTGCTCTATGTCTTGTTCCTAAACTTTTAGCTATTTTAGCACTGTCTGATAGTGGCAAATAGCTAGCAGCACTTGCAATTTTGTTCGCTTGAATAATCATAGCACCATCATGTAAAGGTGTATTAGGTATAAACACATTAGTCAATAATTCTTGAGAAATTTCAGAATTCATTGCTATACCTGTTTCAATATAATCTTGTAATCCTGTTTCTTTTTCAAATACGATTAATGCGCCAATACGACGTTTAGCCATATACTGTACTGCTTTAGAAACAGATGAAATGAGTTTGTCTTCATCACTATTCAAACTTGTGGAATAGCGTTTAAACAAACTTCCTCTACCCAGCTGTTCTAAAGCACGTCTAATCTCCGGTTGAAATATAACAATTAAAGCTAAAACACCCCATTGTATTACTAAATCAAACAAACGAGATGTCGCTGTTAAATTTAACATTTTACTCACTTGTTGGCCGATTACAATTACTACAATACCTTTCAGTAATTGAATCGCTTTTGTACCTTTAAATACTGTAATGAGAAGATAAAGTACATACCATACAATGAGCAAATCGAGTACACTTGCAATTATTTTGACTGTACTCCAATCATCAAAAAAGTTGGATAAATCCATAACATCTCCTCCGGTTATCTGTTCCCATGTTATATATTATACCAATCATAACACTAACTGTCATATTAAGTATTAAATTTTTATCATAAAATTAAAAGGAATATAAAAAGGAATAATATGGAAATAATGCCATATTATTCCTTTTATTTGTTTTTATAATAATGTTTCACCAAAGAAACTACCTACTAATGAAACTGCCTGTTCTGCTGTGTGATTATTCATATCTATCAATGGATTGACTTCTACTAAATCCATTGAAGTGATTAAATTTGACTTATGTAATAATTCAAGTGCAAAATGACTTTCTCTATATGTTAAGCCTCCCAGTACTCGTGTACCAGTTCCTGGTGTTTCAGCTGGATCTAAAGCATCTACATCTAATGATAAATGAATGCCATCTGTTTTAGATTTCAAATAATCTAAAGTTTCTTCCATCACTTGTTTAATACCTAGTTTATCAATATCTGCCATTGTATATGTTTTAACATTATTTTCTTTAATGTATTGACGTTCTCCTTTATCTAAATCTCTCATGCCTATAAGCACGATGTTTTCTGGTTTAACTTTAGGTGCGAAATTTGAGATATTCACTAAACGTGAATCACCATCTCCGGCTAATACCCGCAGTGGCATCCCATGAATATTACCTGAAGGTGACTCCTCAGGTATATTTAAATCACCGTGAGCATCATACCAAATGATACCTAAATTCTCATAGTGTTTACTGATACCCGAAATAGAGCCTATTGCAATAGAATGGTCTCCACCTAAAACAAGTGGAAAATTCCCATCGTCAACACTTTGAGATACTGTTTCGCTAAGTTGATTAGATACTTCTACTATTTCATCTAAATTACGTAATCCTTTTTGAACTGAGTTAAACTTCTCTAAACGCATTGCAGGAACATTAATGTTACCTGAATCTTTAACATCAATTCCAATATTTTGTATTCGTTCTACAATACCTGCGTATCGAATTGCATCTGGACCAAAATCTACCCCTAATTTTTTTTGGCCATAAGTCGAAGGTACACCAATAATCTCTACTAATTTATCCATTAAAAAACCCCTTTGTTTGCGTTTGATATTAGGATAATCTAAAGTGATGTGACTTTCAAGTTAATACAAACGACCTCAGTTATAAGACTTTAAACAAATTACATAAAGAAACAAAAAAGCGATTTTTAATTCAAAATAACTAAATATAGCAATGTATTTTTATAGTTTTAAACAAAAAAATGTATATACTAGATATCAAAAAAATTTTCATTTATAAAAATAACAAAAAAGCATTCCCAAAGGAATGCTTAAAAAGTGAGCCATAGAGGATTCGAACCTCTGACCCTCTGATTAAAAGTCAGATGCTCTACCAACTGAGCTAATGGCTCTAATGGCTGGGCTAGCTGGATTCGAACCAGCGCGTGACGGAGTCAAAGTCCGTTGCCTTACCGCTTGGCTATAGCCCATTAATGGTGGAGGGGGGCAGATTCGAACTGCCGAACCCGAAGGAGCGGATTTACAGTCCGCCGCGTTTAGCCACTTCGCTACCCCTCCGCATTATTAAATTAGCAATGGTGGAGGATGACGGGTTCGAACCGCCGACCCCCTGCTTGTAAGGCAGATGCTCTCCCAGCTGAGCTAATCCTCCAATATGTATAAAAATGACCCCGACGGGACTCGAACCCGTGTTACCGCCGTGAAAGGGCGGTGTCTTAACCGCTTGACCACGGGGCCATATGGCTCCACAGGTAGGACTCGAACCTACGACCGATCGGTTAACAGCCGATAGCTCTACCACTGAGCTACTGTGGAATAATGAAATATTGCCTGGCAACGTCCTACTCTTGCGGAACGTAAGTCCGACTACCATCGGCGCTAAGGAGCTTAACTTCTGTGTTCGGCATGGGAACAGGTGTGACCTCCTTGCTATAGTCACCAGACAATATCATGTATAACTATTATACATTCAAAACTAGATAGTAAGTAAAATTTAGTTCAACCAACAAAACTTTTAAATTTGATTAAGTCTTCGATCGATTAGTATTCGTCAGCTCCACATATCGCTATGCTTCCACCTCGAACCTATTAACCTCATCATCTTTGAGGGATCTTATAACCGAAGTTGGGAAATCTCATCTTGAGGGGGGCTTCATGCTTAGATGCTTTCAGCACTTATCCCGTCCATACATAGCTACCCAGCGATGCCGTTGGCACGACAACTGGTACACCAGAGGTATGTCCATCCCGGTCCTCTCGTACTAAGGACAGCTCCTCTCAAATTTCCTACGCCCACGACGGATAGGGACCGAACTGTCTCACGACGTTCTGAACCCAGCTCGCGTACCGCTTTAATGGGCGAACAGCCCAACCCTTGGGACCGACTACAGCCCCAGGATGCGATGAGCCGACATCGAGGTGCCAAACCTCCCCGTCGATGTGAACTCTTGGGGGAGATAAGCCTGTTATCCCCGGGGTAGCTTTTATCCGTTGAGCGATGGCCCTTCCATGCGGAACCACCGGATCACTAAGTCCGTCTTTCGACCCTGCTCGACTTGTAAGTCTCGCAGTCAAGCTTCCTTGTGCCTTTACACTCTATGAATGATTTCCAACCATTCTGAGGAAACCTTTGAGCGCCTCCGTTACTCTTTAGGAGGCGACCGCCCCAGTCAAACTGTCCATCTGACACTGTCTCCCACCATGATTAATGGTGCGGGTTAGAAATCCAATACAGCGAGGGTAGTATCCCACCAACGCCTCCACGTAAGCTAGCGCTCACGTATCTAAGGCTCCTACCTATCCTGTACAAGCTGTACCGAATTTCAATATCAGACTACAGTAAAGCTCCACGGGGTCTTTCCGTCCTGTCGCGGGTAACCTGCATCTTCACAGGTACTATGATTTCACCGAGTCTCTCGTTGAGACAGTGCCCAAATCGTTACGCCTTTCGTGCGGGTCGGAACTTACCCGACAAGGAATTTCGCTACCTTAGGACCGTTATAGTTACGGCCGCCGTTTACTGGGGCTTCGATTCGTAGCTTCGCAGAAGCTAACCACTCCTCTTAACCTTCCAGCACCGGGCAGGCGTCAGCCCCTATACATCACCTTACGGTTTAGCAGAGACCTGTGTTTTTGATAAACAGTCGCTTGGGCCTATTCACTGCGGCTCTCCTGGGCGTGAACCCTAAAGAGCACCCCTTCTCCCGAAGTTACGGGGTCATTTTGCCGAGTTCCTTAACGAGAGTTCGCTCGCTCACCTTAGAATTCTCATCTTGACTACCTGTGTCGGTTTGCGGTACGGGCACCATAAATCTAGCTAGAGGCTTTTCTCGGCAGTGTGAAATCAACGACTCGAGGAAACAATTTCCTCTCCCCATCACAGCTTGACCTTAAGAGTGCCGGATTTGCCTAACACTCAGTCTTACTGCTTGGACGTACAATCCAATCGTACGCTTCGCCTATCCTACTGCGTCCCCCCATCGCTTAAAACGATACATGGTGGTACAGGAATATCAACCTGTTATCCATCGCCTACGCCTATCGGCCTCAGCTTAGGACCCGACTAACCCAGAGCGGACGAGCCTTCCTCTGGAAACCTTAGTCAATCGGTGGACGGGATTCTCACCCGTCTTTCGCTACTCACACCGGCATTCTCACTTCTAAGCGCTCCACATGTCCTTACGATCATGCTTCAACGCCCTTAGAACGCTCTCCTACCATTGTCCTACGGACAATCCACAGCTTCGGTAATATGTTTAGCCCCGGTACATTTTCGGCGCAGTGTCACTCGACTAGTGAGCTATTACGCACTCTTTAAATGATGGCTGCTTCTAAGCCAACATACTAGTTGTCTGGGCAACGCCACATCCTTTTCCACTTAACATATATTTTGGGACCTTAGCTGGTGGTCTGGGCTGTTTCCCTTTCGAACACGGACCTTATCACCCGCGTTCTGACTCCCAAGTTAAATTGATTGGCATTCGGAGTTTGTCTGAATTCGGTAACCCGAGAAGGGCCCCTCGTCCAAACAGTGCTCTACCTCCAATAATCATCACTTGAGGCTAGCCCTAAAGCTATTTCGGAGAGAACCAGCTATCTCCAGGTTCGATTGGAATTTCTCCGCTACCCTCAACTCATCCGCTCACTTTTCAACGTAAGTCGGTTCGGTCCTCCATTCAGTGTTACCTGAACTTCAACCTGGTCAAGGGTAGATCACCTGGTTTCGGGTCTACGACCAAATACTCAACGCCCTATTCAGACTCGCTTTCGCTACGGCTCCACATTCACTGCTTAACCTTGCATCAAATCGTAACTCGCCGGTTCATTCTACAAAAGGCACGCCATCACCCATTAACGGGCTCTGACTACTTGTAAGCACACGGTTTCAAGTTCTCTTTCACTCCCCTTCCGGGGTACTTTTCACCTTTCCCTCACGGTACTGGTTCACTATCGGTCACTAGAGAGTATTTAGCCTTGGGAGATGGTCCTCCCGGATTCCGACGGAATTTCTCGTGTTCCGTCGTACTCAGGATCCACTCAAGAGAGAACAGATTTTCGACTACAGGATTATTACCTTCTTTGATGCATCTTTCCAGATGCTTCGTCTAATCTATTCCTTTGTAACTCCGTATAGAGTGTCCTACAACCCCAACAAGCAAGCTCGTTGGTTTGGGCTATTCCCGTTTCGCTCGCCGCTACTCAGGGAATCGATTTTTCTTTCTCTTCCTGCGGGTACTAAGATGTTTCAGTTCTCCGCGTCTACCTTCGATACGCTATGTATTTACGTATCGATAATACGACATAACTCGTATTGGGTTTCCCCATTCGGAAATCTTTGGATCACAGCTTACTTACAGCTCCCCAAAGCATATCGTCGTTAGTAACGTCCTTCATCGGCTTCTAGTGCCAAGGCATCCACCGTGCGCCCTTAATAACTTAATCTATTTGCTTTCAACTCGACAACCGTCGGTTGAAAACCCAAAATGTTATTAATCTGTGAGTGTTCTTTCGAACACTAGCGATTATTTCTTTTTGAATTCAAGCTTATTTAAAACTCTTATTCACTCGGTTTTGCTTGGTAAAATCATAAATTTTACTTACTTATCTAGTTTTCAATGTACAAATCATTAAAGAATACTCGAATGAGCATTCAAAACTGAATACAATATGTCAATGTTATTCCTTTTCATCTTCTAAAGAAGATGTTCCGAATATATCCTTAGAAAGGAGGTGATCCAGCCGCACCTTCCGATACGGCTACCTTGTTACGACTTCACCCCAATCATTTGTCCCACCTTCGACGGCTAGCTCCATAAATGGTTACTCCACCGGCTTCGGGTGTTACAAACTCTCGTGGTGTGACGGGCGGTGTGTACAAGACCCGGGAACGTATTCACCGTAGCATGCTGATCTACGATTACTAGCGATTCCAGCTTCATGTAGTCGAGTTGCAGACTACAATCCGAACTGAGAACAACTTTATGGGATTTGCATGACCTCGCGGTTTAGCTGCCCTTTGTATTGTCCATTGTAGCACGTGTGTAGCCCAAATCATAAGGGGCATGATGATTTGACGTCATCCCCACCTTCCTCCGGTTTGTCACCGGCAGTCAACTTAGAGTGCCCAACTAAATGCTGGCAACTAAGTTTAAGGGTTGCGCTCGTTGCGGGACTTAACCCAACATCTCACGACACGAGCTGACGACAACCATGCACCACCTGTCACTTTGTCCCCCGAAGGGGAAGGCTCTATCTCTAGAGTTGTCAAAGGATGTCAAGATTTGGTAAGGTTCTTCGCGTTGCTTCGAATTAAACCACATGCTCCACCGCTTGTGCGGGTCCCCGTCAATTCCTTTGAGTTTCAACCTTGCGGTCGTACTCCCCAGGCGGAGTGCTTAATGCGTTAGCTGCAGCACTAAGGGGCGGAAACCCCCTAACACTTAGCACTCATCGTTTACGGCGTGGACTACCAGGGTATCTAATCCTGTTTGATCCCCACGCTTTCGCACATCAGCGTCAGTTACAGACCAGAAAGTCGCCTTCGCCACTGGTGTTCCTCCATATCTCTGCGCATTTCACCGCTACACATGGAATTCCACTTTCCTCTTCTGCACTCAAGTTTCCCAGTTTCCAATGACCCTCCACGGTTGAGCCGTGGGCTTTCACATCAGACTTAAGAAACCGCCTACGCGCGCTTTACGCCCAATAATTCCGGATAACGCTTGCCACCTACGTATTACCGCGGCTGCTGGCACGTAGTTAGCCGTGGCTTTCTGATTAGGTACCGTCAAGACGTGCATAGTTACTTACACATTTGTTCTTCCCTAATAACAGAGTTTTACGATCCGAAGACCTTCATCACTCACGCGGCGTTGCTCCGTCAGGCTTTCGCCCATTGCGGAAGATTCCCTACTGCTGCCTCCCGTAGGAGTCTGGACCGTGTCTCAGTTCCAGTGTGGCCGATCACCCTCTCAGGTCGGCTACGTATCGTTGCCTTGGTAAGCCGTTACCTTACCAACTAGCTAATACGGCGCGGGTCCATCTATAAGTGATAGCAAAACCATCTTTCACTTTAGAACCATGCGGTTCTAAATGTTATCCGGCATTAGCCCCGGTTTCCCGGAGTTATTCCAGTCTTATAGGTAGGTTACCCACGTGTTACTCACCCGTCCGCCGCTAACGTCAAAGGAGCAAGCTCCTTATCTGTTCGCTCGACTTGCATGTATTAGGCACGCCGCCAGCGTTCATCCTGAGCCAGGATCAAACTCTCCATAAAAATATGATGTTTGATTAGCTCATAAAATACTAATTTGTGTTATCAATAACACGTTGTTTTGATTCAACATTTAATGTTGAAATCGGAATTAACGTTGACATATTGCAATTCAGTTTTCAATGTTCATTTTAATAAATAATTGCTTTTCCACTGTATCATCTTTGTTTACACTTTGTCAACAAAGATTTCATTTGTTTAACAATCATTTAACATTACTTTAACAATATTAAATTATTAATATCTTTTTTTCAAGTATATTTTTTACACTTTTTAAAATTTATTTAAAATAATGTTTTGCCGTTTTGACGACTTTTATATATTATCAACTTCATAATAAAAAGTCAATACTTTATATATATTTTTGCAACAAACTTTTCAAGCTACTTAATCGTACTTTTATTGGTCACAAGAAATCATTCTAACAGCAATTCAAAAAATTGCAAGAGAAAAACTGAGCAGAATTAAAAATTTCTACCCAGTTTCTATAAACAATCTATTTTTTTGTTTTGTCGATAATTTGTTTTGCCATTGATTGATATATTTTACCTAGTCGATCATCCGCTTGATAAATAGAAGGTGCGAAATCTTGTGGATTCCATGATGGCTGTTCTAATGGCAATTGACCTAAAAGTTCTGTTTGTAACTCATCAGCTAACTTTTCACCGCCACCTTTACCAAACACGTATTCTTTATTGCCAGTTTCTTTACTTTCAAAGTATGACATGTTTTCTATGACACCTAAAATAGAATGTTCTGTATGTTTAGCCATAGCACCTGCTCTTGCTGCAACAAAAGCTGCAGTCGGATGAGGTGTAGAAACAATAATTTCTTTACTAGATGGTAACATTGTATGTACATCTAAAGCGACGTCACCTGTACCTGGAGGTAAATCTAAAAGAAGATAATCTAAATCTCCCCAACGTACCTCAACAAAAAAGTTGGTTAACATTTTACCTAACATAGGTCCTCTCCATATAACTGGTGCATTTTCTTCTACAAAAAATGCCATCGAAATGACTTTAACTCCGTGTCTTTCAACCGGTATAATCTCTTTGCCATCCACTTCTGGCTTTTTGTCTATCCCCATCATATCTGGAACACTGAAACCATATATATCAGCATCGACAAGTCCAACTTTCTTACCTTCTCTTGCCAATGAAACGGCTAAGTTTACAGCTACCGTGGATTTACCGACGCCCCCTTTACCAGATGCGATTGCTATAAATTCAACAGGATTGTCCTTTGATAGTAAACCTTCTATTGTTTGTGGTTGGTCATCACTGTTACCTCTATACTGTTCAAGAACATCAGACGGTAATTCCTCAAATCTTATTCCAACAGTATTCGCGCCATTTTCTTTAAGCACTTCCACAATAGCCATTTGTAAATCTAACTGCGGCTGTCCTCCTAATTGAGCCATAGCCACTTTAACACTTACATGTTCTATCTCATCTTTTGTTGTTACCTCTACGATTCCATCAGTTTCCTTTAAAGGAACATTAATAATTGGATCCTTAAGTTCTCCAACAAGTTCTTTAACTTGCTCTATCGTTAACACAAAGCGTCCCCCTCTATTTTATAAATATATCCATTAATATTCTAACAAACATAACTTAATTTTGCTTTAAGTAGTTTACACTTAGTATAAATATAATCTTGGTAATACAAAAGCAGTTAGCTCAACGGTCACTTAACCACCTCTTAGCACTTATATCATCAACTATTTATTCTGATTAAGATTTTTGCTATCAGGATAAAAGACTTCTTTACATATAAATAGAATACCCATAATTACAACAATCACCCAAAAATCAATATCTATATATGCATAATGAATGTGAACAATAAAATAAAATAATAACGTTGTAACAACAAATGTTATTAAATGATATGTTATTCCTTGAAAATAGGGATTATCTGGTAATTTTTTTCTGAAATAATCCATTAAGTTTTCAATAATAAATAACGTAAAATAACCTAATACGATATAACTACCGTAATAAAATAAGTTATCATAAAAACTTTTATTATAACCAAAGTATGCTAGATGAAAAAATATAAGGATACGGCTTAATCCATATAAGCCAAATCCTAAGAATGCTAAAAATATAGCGCCAGAAATGATAAATACCGAAAGCACAATAAGCGTCGTAAATAAATACTTTATATATTTCATTGCTTACTGTCCTCCCCTTCACCTAATTTATTTTCTGCCTATTTCACATTAATCCATAAATAAAAACTGTTTCTTATTTTACCATTATAACAACATAGACCCAAATACAAATAAGCAAGTATTAAAATTCACTAAACTTCAATACTTGCTTAATAATTAAAATACATATAACTTTTGTTTTCATTCTAAGAATTGAATTTGCAATCATCTTGTCTATACAGTGTATTCCAAAGTACAAACAGTACGATTAAGATGATAAAACTAAGTAAAATCACATTGTGTATTGGTAAATGAATAAATGCGATTGTTAAACCATAAACCGTTCCCATAATTGTAGAGCCGATAGAATTACCTAAACTTTTTGTTAATGTATATAATGACATCATGCGCTTCATATTCTGTGGAGAGGTTTCTTCTTGAGTTATAACACTATCTTTCGTATAAACTGTTCCAAAACTAATACCAGCCAGCAATAAACTAAACGCTATAAATATTGGTGTTTTTGTACCTGCAAATATAAAAATGCCACATATTGTTAATAATGTAAAAGCAAATATATACAAGCCTTTTCTGGACATTTTTGCTTCTAACCTATTTAAGTTGAAATTTAGCACTAACCAAGCAAAGGAAATTGGAAAAATAACAAATCCACTCTGTAATGGTGATAGTCCGAGTTCTTCTTGAAGATATATCGGCATATATAAATTATATCCCATCAATATCATTGCATATAAAAAATCTGTGATGAAAACAAGTATAATTGTTTTGTTAAATTCTTTAACGGGGAAAAAGGGAGTCGCTACACCCTTTTCATTTTTAATTAAAATCATACCCATAGCAATCGCTACAATAAACGAAATACAATTTAAATACAAATGACTGTTATTCATTACCGTAAACATTAAAAAGAAAACAAACAGATAAAATAACATAAGCCCTTTAATATCTAATTTATGTGAAGTTGTTGTTTGTTCATGTTCAAAATGAAATGTAAATACCACCAACAACATCGCAATGATAGCAATAGGTATATTGACAAAGAATAACCAATGCCATGTAGCAAATTCTAAAATCCCACCGCCTAGGACTGGACCTATGATACTTGATATACCCCACACACTACCCACAATCCCCATGATTTTATATCTTAATGGAATCGCAAAAGCAAGCTTTGGAACTATTTGACTCAAAGCCATCATTATTCCTGCACCTAATCCTTGAATAAAGCGCGAGATAATTAATATACCAAATGTATTACTTATACCTGAAAAAAAACTTCCAATCGTAAAAAAGACTAATCCTAACAGTGTTATGTATATGGTTTTAGTTCTGTCCAACAACTCACCTACAATTGGATTTGCAATCACAATTGCTATAAAATAAACTGAAAATATGAGTGATATTGAACCAGTCACATTTAAATCTTCTTTTATAGTAGGCAATGCTAATGAAACGATTGATGTTTCAATTGCAGACATAAACATAATTAATATTAATGCAACAACAACACCAAATGTTTTTATATTCATAATTAATCTCCTAACGCGATACTTTCATTATCAATCATTACTAAATCACTATTTGTGCCTAAATTCAATAGGTTTGCTGTAAATTACTTCTTTTGTCCTATAAAAAAAGGATTAAAAAGAAAGCGAGAATTATAATCAAATGAACTTTTTTGATTTACTTCTCGCTCCCTTATTTGAGTGTATTTTTTTCCTATTAGTTTTGTAAAATAATCACGCTTTACATATAAACGGTCCATCTTTTCAATGATTACATAAAATATAAAATAGCTATAAAGTGAAATACAGAAGCTATTAGAATAAATAAATGCCAAATCATATGGAAATAAGGTCGATCTTTTTGCGCATAAAACCAAGCGCCTATTGTATATGCTATGCCACCCAATAGTATAAATAACATAAACTTCAAACTAGTATCGAAAATAATTGTGGGTAAAAATATTACGCCAATCCATCCCATCACTAAGTACATCGTTAAGCTAAGCTTATGATTGACATGTTTAGCTAATGATTTATAGAGTATGCCCCAAAGTGTTATACCCCATAAAACAATCATTGCTGTCCATCCTATCCAACCACCTACTAGCACTAGACACACTGGTGTATAAGTTCCAGCAATGGCAATGTAAATCATACTATGATCAATGATTCTAAGTATAAATTTATGTGAAGAGTAATTAGGCATTGTATGGTAGACCGTTGAAGATAGAAACATTAAAAAAATACTTATTACATAGATAGAAACACTAAAAGAGCCTAAAACACCATGTACAAAATAACTTTGTAATGCCGCATACGGTAATGCGCATAAAGTAACAAAGGCAGCAACGCCATGTGACACTGCATTACCAATTTCTTCTCCGAAAGTTAATGGTATGATATTTTTA
The DNA here is from genome assembly GCF_038006605.1 of Staphylococcus sp. FSL W8-0271. Lineage (NCBI taxonomy): Bacteria > Bacillati > Bacillota > Bacilli > Caryophanales > Staphylococcaceae > Staphylococcus > Staphylococcus sp. FSL W8-0271. The sequence continues at coordinate 784,811 of NZ_JBBOVM010000001.1, read as the reverse complement.
AATGATTTAGTGATTTTATTATTTTTAATTTCTAATGGTTTAGTCATTAGTGTAATCACCTTTTCTTAGATCCTATTTAAACGTTTTAAATCAGCTGTAGCAGTTTCCACACTATCCTTGCCCTCTTTATTTTTTAATGGTGAAAACTCTTCATCCCTCGGTACTTGTAATGTTATAAAACTGTCCGCATATTGGAAGATATCAAAATAAAATAATTCAAATTTTAAAGCAGGATTTTCAATAACGCCAAAGTCATCATCCAATTGTTTAAGCTGTTTTACTGCCAAATGATATGGCAAATGATTATCTACAGCTGTGTTAATAAATTGTAATTTAAACATATGTATACCAATGTTTGCATTATTTAATTGATTCGCGGTTTCTGCTTCTAATTCTGAGTATTCAAGCACCGTATCTTTATCCTCATTTGTAACTAATCTTCCGACGCTTTCTCCTTGCTTGGGTTGAATCGATTTCGTTGTAATATCCATACTATTTTGGAAAGTATAACCTGCAAAAAATAAGTCTAAGACTTTTACCAAAACATTATCAATGTTATTTAAAAAGATATATTCAACACCATTTTCTGTCATATTTTCAAGATATCCTGCTTTTTTGAGTGATTTAAATACGCCACCATTACCGTTAGGAGTTTCTAAAATAGAACTATCAACATCTAAAATGAGTTTGCCTTCTTCAGATAATGCGACGATATTATCTTGAATAAAGAAGTGTACATGATCTTTGTCATATCCAAAATAATTTTTTTCTTCAAAAAACAACTGGGTTTGACTATCATTTATTTTACTCGTCATAATGTACCAATCTACATAAACACCCGTTTTTTCTTTCAATTCTAATAATTGACGTGCTTGTAGTTCAAATAAGCTCACACCTTCAATCTCAAATGCACCCTTAGGCCCTTTATATCCTAAACGTGTGCCTTGCCCACCTGCCATTAAAACTACTGCAAATCTACCTTTTTTAATTGCTTCTATGCCAACATCTTCAAATTGTTTAATTTCTTCATCTGAAAATTTTTCTTTTATATCGTATTTCACTTCATTTACTGAAGATATATCATCTATCATTTGTTTATTTAAATATAAATCACGATATAAGTCTTGAATGTAAGCTAAATCTAATTTATCTACTTGACCAGCTAATTGTTCTTTTTCATTATTACTCATTAATTTTTCAAATTCTATTAGATGTTCTTGGTTATACTTTGCTAACTCTTTCTTATCTAACATGTTCTCTCTCCTTTATATTCAAAATAGATAAAAATAATATCTTATATCTAATAGGAATATATAATTTCACTATATGCACTTTATATTATTACAATTATAATCACAACCATAATCACTAAAAACTTAAAAAGAGATTATTAAAAAATGATTTGAATAATACGTAAAGCGCACCTATTGAAAGCGCGCCTGCTAACGATAAGTCTACTAAGCCACCCGTTTTAAAAACTAAGGGGAATTTAATCGTTAACGGTATTGGATATAATAATTTTACACCCCTAGGTGTTAACATATCTAGTATAACATGTGAAAGCAAACCAAGGATAATTGAAACTAAATAATACTCTGGTGTTTGAATAAAATATAAAAGGATGCTAATTATAGAAAGGAATAACAATGAGTGTGTAAATGTCCTATGACCAAACAATATACGAACTAAAAAACTCAATACTTTGAAACGCCTTCCAACCTTGCTTTGCGTATGACAAATATCAGATAATAAGCTTGATATAACTGCAAGCGTCATAATTGTAATCGATGTAAATAAATCTGTTTGGTAATATTCTATCGTTAATGCGCCCACTAATAAACCGCATGATGTGTGAGTTTTACCCGTCATGTTCATTGCCCCTTTTCTCGGCTAAATTTTACCATAAAATCATAGATAATGCGAACATACTTTCGCGAAATAAAATAGTATGACATAATGATTAAAAGTATCACACAATCACTTGAAAACGATTACTTTTTATTGTATGCTATAGCTATAAATAATTTAAAGGATGTGTTCGCGATATGGCAATGACAGTAAAAAAAGATAACAATGAAATAAGAATTCAATGGAGAGTCGCTGATATTAAGATTCCAACAAGTGAAATTAAAAATGTTTCACAAGATCAAAATATCCATGCAGTTCCAAAATTAGATAGAGAAAAAGTTTCACGTATTGGTTCTACATTTGGAAAAACAAATCGTGTTATCATTGATACTGATAATCATGAATACATTATTTACACGCAAAATGATCAAAAAGTTTATAATGAAATTACAAAATAATAATCACTAAAAGTTTAATTTAATGAACCTATTTGATTATAAAAAGAAGTGAAATTCTGATAAATAGAATTTCACTTCTTTTTAGTTATGCAGAGAAAGTAATTATTGAACAATGGCTTTCAATAATGTAAAGGTCCAGTTAAATGCTATACTAAAACTATCAATTAGAAAGCAGGTGAATAACATGTATGTTGTTACTAATAGAATAGATGTTAAGAAAGGGTTTGCTGAAAAATTAGCACCAAAATTTACACAAGGTGGGAAAATTCAAGATTTAGATGGCTTTCATCATATTGAAGTGTGGTTAATAGATGACGAAGCAGATTATGATCAAATGTATGTTAATACTTGGTGGGAAAATGAGGCATCTTTTAATGGTTGGCTAAAAAGCGATGCTTTTAAAGAAGCGCATAGTCAAAACAATACTTCCCAACAAAATGAACCATCTCCTATTTTAGGAAATAAAATTGTCAAAGCTACTGTTTTAACAGAACTTCACTAATCTAATTAAAAAACACACATTTACAAATATAAGAAATGACTTAAGGCAGGTTACTTAAAAATTTCAAATATGAGTTCATGTGTGTTTTATTCTATTTAATTAAAATAAAGATGTGCCATTAAAGCAATAATTGGCAACGCGATGATAGTTCTAATTAAGAAAATAACAAATAATTTAAAAATACTAACCGGTATTTTAGATCCTAAAATGACACCACCCACTTCAGATAAATAAATCAACTGCGTAATACTCAAAGCACCAATGACAAACAATGTTATGTCATTGCCCACGCCTTCAATTAAAATCGAAGGCAAAAACATGTCAGCAAATCCTATTAAAACTGTTTCTGAAGCCTGTGTAGCTTCTGGAATTTGCAATAAATCTAAATAAGGTACAAAAGGTTTACCAATAATTGCAAATATTGGAGTATAAGTCGCAATGACTGTAGCTAAAGTTCCAACACTCATTACAACTGGTAATATAACGAACCACATATCTATAACTGTTTTAAAACCAGATTTAAAGAACATTTTGAATCCTGGCGCTTTAATTCCTGTTTCTGTAGCCATATCAAACCCATGTCTCAAAGCAGTTTTATTTTCAGGTAACTTCTCAGTTCTCATTTCTTCAGATACTTCTTTGGAATATTCATCTTTAATCGTACTCAATGGCCATATTCTAGGTAAAATCAAGGCACACACAATACATGATACGATTACTGATAAATAAAAATAAAAGAAATGATTTTGCATATGTACTGTTTCTGCAACAACAATTGCAAATGTTAAAGATACTACACTGAAAGTTGTGGCTATCACTGTCGCTTCACGTCTAGAATAAAATCCACCTTCATACTGCCTACTTGTTATTAAAACCCCAACTGTCCCATCACCAATAAATGATGCTAAATTATCTACTGTCGAACGTCCTGGCAGTGTAAATAATGGTCGCATGATTGGTCTGAAAATCGGTCCTAATAATTCTAATAAACCATATTCCATTAATAAAGGTAAAAAAAGTGCCGCAAAGAAAAACACAGATACAAGCGTTGGTAATAAACTTTCGAACACTAAACCACCAGTATCAGCTGAATAAATTGCTTTTGAGCCTATTTTCAAATATGTCATCCAAACAAAAATAACGGCTAAAATCCTTAAAATAAGCCATACGAATTTTACATTAAATGCGTTATTCATTAATCCTTCAGGTTTCAATTTATTTTTCAATACCGTCGAACAGATGATAGATAAAACACCTGAAATAGTAATTATTATTACAATAATCAATGGCATCGCATCACCTAATAAGTCTTTTAATAGTCCTGCTAAAAATGCCACTGGTAAAGTCGTTTGCTTTTCACCATCTTCAGTCACGGTTATAGGAATCAAAAATAGGATAATCCCCAAAACTGACATTAAAATGAATTTTAATCTTCCTTTGATAATTTGTGCTTTACTATAATCGTCCATTTCGTTCACCCCTTAGGTGTATATATATTTTCATAAACACTTTAAAAAGCAACAGCAATAATTATAACCTATTTTGTATAAATATGTAAATCAAATTTTTATACCTTTTTAATGTAATTTGTTTATATAGCTAATAAAAGGGGGTGGGACAGAAATCTAATTTTATTAAATAGATTTCGTCGTCCCACCCCGACAAGGTTGACTAGAAATGAAAAAGCCTAATCTAGAGCGCATTTTAAGTTCAGTCATTTTCTGTCAATATGAAGTGAGGTTGTCATGAATACATAATGTCTTAGCCTCTACTTTAAATGAAAGCGCTTTCGTTTTCAATCTTTTATATATTAAATTTATAATTTTCTCAATAAAAACAGAAAATATGGTACACCAACAATCGCGACAATGACACCCACAGGAATATCAATTGGCGGATGTATACCTCTTGCTAGACTGTCGCTTATCGTTAAAATTAAAGCACCCAATAAGCCAGACATAAGCGTAATATGCTTATGTTTATGACCAACTAACTGTCTAGCTATGTGAGGTGCAATGAGACCTAAAAAGCTCAGTCCACCAACTACTGATATTGAAGCACCTGCTAGAATAACAGCTAAAAATAAAAGAATTGCTTTTACCTTTTTCACTTTTGCCCCGAGTGCAATCGCTATATCATCTCCTAATGTCAAAATATCTAGTTGATGACAATAATAAAATATCACCGGTAACGTAACAATAAACCAAGGTAATATCACCCACACATTTGACATACTATGACCATATAGGCTACCTGTTAACCAGACTAATGCCGTGTTAGCATCAAGTGGGTTACGTATGAGCATATATTGTACAATTGCTGTACATATTGCACCAATCGCTAAACCAATTAATGCTAACTTAGAACCTTTTACATTAAATCTTGATATTAATATAGTTAAAATCAAACTTATGATTAATGCGCCTGCAAATGATCCGAATGGCAATATGAATAAAGGCGCTGATGGAAATAACATGATAATTGTAACGGCAGATAAACTTGCACCTTTGGTAATACCTATCACATCAGGAGAAGCCAGAGCGTTTCTTACTACACCCTGTATCAATGCACCAGAAATAGCAAGGCTACTGCCTACTATTAATGCTAAAAACATCCTTGGTGTTCTATACTCGTTAATTATAAAACTATTTTGTGTAAAAAGGCTATTTACCGCTTCAAACGGATTGATGAAAACAGCACCTATTGAAAGGGAGGAAATTGACGCAATCAATAACAATACTGTAACTAACGAATAGCGAAATATGAATGGACGCTTCATAGCCTTCTCACTCCTTTTATTGTAAATGCTAAGAAATAAAAAGCACCGATAAATGACGTTACTATACCTACAGGTGATTCAAAAGGAAAGGCAATCAATCTACTTAAAACGTCAGATAATAATAATAAGTTTGCACCGATAATCATCGTTAAAGGCACCATTAATCTATAATCTGTATTAATATAATGTTTAACAATATGTGGCACTATCAGTCCTACAAAACCAATTGGACCTGCGATTGAAACAGAAGTACCTGCCAGCACAATGACTAAGATACCAATGATCATTCTTATCAATTTAACATTTTGACCTAAAGAGGTGGCCAAATCCTCACCTAATTCCATGATTGTCAATTGTTTAGCTATGATAACTGTACAGATAAATGCAAGTATTAACCATGGTAAGATACCTAATACTTGTGTCCATGTAATCGAGGATAAAGATCCTACTAACCAAAACATCACTGTTGATGTTGCATCTTCATTTAATAAGATAATACCCTGTGTCATACTTGAAAAAAATAAATGGATTGCCATTCCGGCAAGTGCTAACTTTATTGGAGTCATCCCTCTTGTTGAGCCAGATAAAGTGTAGACAGTTAGACCACCTATAAAGGCACCTATAAATGCTAGTATCGTTGCAAAAGATGACAACCATGGCACAATCATAGTAATCAATACAATCACAAAAGATGCACCTGAATTCACGCCAAATATTTGAGGAGAAGCTAAAGGATTTCTAGTCATCGCTTGCATTAACAATCCTGCTAACCCTAGTGCTGCACCTATGAGTAAACCGGCTAACATCCTTGGTATTCGTACATTATGTATTAAAAATGTTTGTTTCGTTTGTGAATGCGCAAAAAAATAATCATTAAAGTCATTGAAAGTAATATGAGATGCGCCCACACTTAAATTAAAATAAATAATGACAAAAAGCGCACACACACTCACAATAAATGTGAGTGCTGTGCGTTTGCTATTTTTCTTGTCTTCTGTTTTGGTTTGGTTAATGCTATTAGTCTTAGTCATTTACCGTTCACCTTACTTTTGTTGTTTATCATTTTTTTCATCTTTTGAAATCTCTACTAATTGTTTAGCAATCTCTTCAGAAGAAATGATACCTCTTGCACGAGCCCAAGTATTTCTATCTACAATAGCAATTCTATCATTTTTAACAGCATCTAAACTTTGCCAAACTGGCTCTTCTTCTCGTTTTTTCAAGTTTGGATCAGCTTTTCCTTTGTCCACCATGATAAACATGCGTCCTGGATTAATGTCTGAAAGCACTTCTGAATTTAGTTGTAAGTATGGACCTTTTAAATACTTAGATAGGTTATCTGTTTCAGTTTTATTAAGCGCGTTGTTAAAACCTAATTCTTTTAATAATTCACCTACATATGTATTTTCTGGGTGTGCAAGCAAACCAGATTTGGCAATTACTGTAGCTAATACTGGTTGAGACTTGTCCATTGTTATTTCTTTCTTATATTTATCCATTAACTCATTATGTTCTTTTAATCTTTCTTTTCCTTTATCTTCTTCACCTGTAGCTTTAGCAATTGTTTTAAATGCTTCTAGGTTGTCTTTATAATCACTATCAAAGCTTGGTAACATGATTGTAGGGGCAATTTTTTCTAAATCTTTTTGTATGCCTTTATGTCTATTACTATCTGCGATAATTAAATCTGGTTTCTGATTGCTAATTTCTTCCAAGTTTGGTTGTTTACGTGCACCCACTGATTGATAATCGCCTATTTTTTCACGTATCGGTGCTAAAATTCTATCTTTTTTACCATCATCAGCGACACCAACCGGTTTAATATCCAATGCTGCTAAAGCATCAACAAATGAAAACTCAAGTGCAACTATACGTTTAGGTTTTTTATCAATGTTAGTTGTTCCTCCATCATGCTTAATCGTTGTGCCATTTTTAGTTTTGTCGTCATTTTTAGATTGGTCAGAACCATTATCACTAACTTTACCACAAGCCGCTAACAAGATAAGCGTTAATGTGATTAATAATAGACCCATCCATTTAGATCTCTGCTTCATCGTTTTCACTCCTTAGATATGTATCATTACACATCTAATTTTATTGATAACGATTCTCAATGTCAATAATTTTTTTATTAAAATTTGATAAAAATCAAATTTTATTCAACATTCTCATATTTTTGATATAACACATTTTTTCAATAACATCATCACTCTGATAATCTTTAGCTAAATTAGGTACAAACATACTTTGTGCTAAAGCTTTGTAACCTAGACTGAACTGTATTTTATCTCCGATATGGTAATGATCATTATTTAATAAATTTATCATAAGGTGATCACTCGTCGCGCCCAAAACTTTTACTTGATGATGTAATGGTTTAATGTCATTGACGTCTGTGTCTAAATTTCCTATATCTACAATTGCTTGTAAATAGTGTTGCCCATCATTCATATTAATACGAGGTTTGATTTCAACAATTTCTGTCTCTAAAATGATGACATTTTGATATAAAGTAGCAAAATGGTTATTTGTAGTCGTTTCACTTCCTCTAAACAAAGTTTCTCCAATCCTTAATTCATTAATTTTTCCTAGATCGTTATAAAGCATTTATAATAACATACTAGAATTGCCACCTGAGATTATTTCAAATTTCATATGTGTTTCTTTCTCGATTGAAATAATAAACTGATTGATCATCTCAACGTCTTCTTCAGTTGGCGCAATAGCATTAAAACACATAAAATTAAAAGCCAATCCTTTGAGGCATATATGATGCATGTTCATAATTTCTCTAATATAAGCAATTACGTCGTAAGTCAGCACACCTTCTCTAGCATCTTTCCAATCAACCATTAATAATATTTTATGTTTCACATTATAATTACTTGCGATTTCATTGATTTTTCGTATTGTTTCTAATTCAGTTTGGATGCTCATGTCAACGTGGCGTACTACATTTTCTAATTCTTCATGGTTACTATTTCTAATTAATGTAAAAGATATGGCTTCATCTGTACTTTTTAGAATATTACTGATCCTTGCATCTGCAATATGTGTAATGCCAATACTTTTCAACATTTCAACGATTGTATTATCACCTGCCACACATTTAATCACAGGTGTAAAAGCAATGTGATGTTGTTTTAAAAGTGAGTTTAATGTCATGGCGTTGTATTTAATTTTAGAAAGATTTATGTTGATTTTTGCCATAATTACACCTCATTACTTAAAGGATTATCTAAATCTATAGTTAAATAATTTTTAACTTTACCTTCCATTCGCATACGTAGCAATGCTTTCACATTTATTTTAGCTCCAAATAAGGTCTGTCGTAGTATATGTGAATGTGCTTTTTTTGAATCAATGGATTGTTCAACGGCTTCACGTACAAGGTCAAATAGTTCGTCTGCTTCTATACCATCATATTGCGTAAAATGATGTATTAGTTCTGAAATTTGATTTTGAATGACAGCATGTTGAAATTTTGCTATGACCGCTTCAATATTCTCGGCGATTAAACTTTTATTAGTAACATTAATGTTAGGTAATTGAGCTTTTAACGTATTTAAATCAATTCTTGAGCCTCCTAAATCTCTGATCATAAACTTCATTTTAAAATCGTGGTTCAAATTAACAATTGTGTTTTGCATATGTGCTTCTAAAGCCACACCATAATCTTGGATATAGGCTATTAATGGTTTTATAAGTGTTAATGCATAATTACTAATAAATTTTTTAATTGTCTCTTTGGTTAACTTTAGACCAAGCCATTCTATATAACTATCGACAATGATTTGATTATCCACAGGATTTCTATTGACCAAACTTCCCGTTACTATCGTGAGGCCGGTGTTTGAAATTTGTGGCTGATAACGCACAATACAAGCTAATTGGCGTGCGATATCCTCATCTGTATCAGCATATATGCCATAGGGCTCCAACGCGACCTTTAATTGTGGATACACATCCATCATATCTTGCAGCTCATAACTTAATTTAGGGCCATCAACGGTTGTTACTGATGAAACAGTTCTCACTGCACTTGTCGCCTGTACATTTATTGGTAATTTGACATGAAATGGTTTATTGAGTAGCTCCATTGTTCTAAAAGACAGTGTTGCTTTAGACTCTATTTCAAACGGTGTCGCTAAAAGACGTTGTGTTTCTATCCAATGTCCAAATTGTTGTGGAATAACATTTTCATATTGCCATGGATGTACAAATATAATTCGATAATCTGCTAAATCTAAATCGTGTGAATCTAAAAATGCTTTTATTTTAACTTTATATTCAGGAATGACTTGATTGATGATATATTGTTCATCGTCTTCCATCGCAGTTGCTATACAAAATTGTTTATGGATAAGCATGATTTTCAATGGAATAATTTTTTCAAATTCAGGCGCATATAATTTAACTTCTTCATTCGTTAAGGGTAGCTTTGTCTTAGTTAAAGGATGCGTTGGATGCCCCTCCACTACAAGGCTTTCAGAATAAATTAAATCATTAACATCATTATCTTCTTTCATATGTTGGAGCCAAGTAAAAAAGTTGATCGTCATTGGCATTCTTGAAAAATTCAAACTATCACGAATGTTTAATTGTCTATAATTAAAATTTTCATAACTCATCGCTAGACCTTCTCGGCTTGATTGTAACTCTGCTGTTAGTCTAGTACTAATAGGGATATCAAATTGATTTGTTAATAATTCAAGCAATTGTTCCAAAGATTCAATATTAAAACTTGCGTCACCTTTAATATAACGTATCTCACCTTCAAAGACATAACGCATTAAAGGACTCTTTCTCACACAGTTAACATTTAGTACTTGTCCTTTGTATTGAAGTTCTAGGCATTTATCAAAGGACTTAAAGAACATTTTCTCAGGAAAAATATGTTCTTTAAGAATCGCGTTAAACATGCGGTATTGAATATTTAAATCTGCTAATTTCCATATATAATGCATCATACAACATTGCCTCCATTTGTTCTTTGTCTGTTAATCATGCCAAATATTAATGCAATCGTTAAAGTACTTAACCCCATAATAATGAAGGTTTCTATAATACCTATGTATTCGGTTAAAAAGCTCATGATCATGGCACCTAAGGGAATCATTCCTCTATCCATCATTACAATACTTAGTATTTTCCCTCGATGTTCTGGTTTAACACGATGTTGAAAATAAATCCTATTAGTAGTCCTCATCCATTGACTGAACAGACCAATTAAGAAAACTGAAATAAAAAATAAAACAATATTCTGGCTAATACTACCTAATAAAGAAACGCCAAATAATATCGAACTATAATAATACATCTTCACCATGGAGAAATTTTCTAGTATATTAGGTAAAATCATTGTTGCAATGATACCACCTATTGCACAACATGTCATTGCTGTCCCAAACATCGTTACTTGTTCAGGGAATGTTTTATCTGTTAAAACTGGTAATAATGAAGTATATGTAAAACCACTAGCCATTATAATCAAAGATGTTACAAATATCCTAGTGCCAACACTATTATCTTTAAAATATTCAAACACAAATTTCATACTCATTTGTGTTTCTGTTTCACCATCCCTCGGTTGTTCAATTTTGAGAGGTAAGCATAGTATTAAGGATATTAAGTAACATACCGCTTGTATGCTGAAACTTATTTCTGCGTTATAGCTCGCCATTACTAAACCTGCTATAGCCGGGCCTATAGATCTACAAATATTAATAATAAATGAATGGTACGAAACAACCTGTGTTGTTGTTAAACGTTTCGTCAAATCTGGTAGTACAGATTGACGTACTGGTGTTTCTATTGCACTCATAATACCTCTACCCAATGAATATAATAAAAATACTACAATCGGTATATCCCATCCTTGAAAGATTAAGACACACAATAAAGTGGTAAGTAAGAAAGAAGAAGAGATTGTTATTTTCAATAATTTCCCTCTATTACATCGATCTGCTAGTGCACCAGCCCATACACTAATGAGTAAAATAGGCACAAGACGGAAAAAATTAATGAGTCCAAGATGAATTGCGTTATGATATAACGTATACACGTACCAATTTAAAGTGATATGTCCAATCCAATTTCCTAAAAATAATAGGAACGAACTTGGAAAAAAATACTTTGGCATATTTTCACCTGACTTTTTTAATTGATAATAATTATCATTATCGATATTATGGATTATACAAATATCTTATACTTTTGTAAAATAATTTTTAGAGGTGCTTTATGAATTCAAAAAGTATTAACAACAATTTATTAAATAATATTAACAATGACGAACAACGTGCATTTGAATATTTATCATCAATCAATGAACAATGGGCAAAATTGTTCCTAAATATGCTTTTAGATAGTCGAGATAAAATATCTCAAAGATTAATTTCTTCATTACATAGGGAAAATTTAGTAGAAAGTCGGAGCCGCAGTAAGATTATTTCTAATCAAGATTTGAACATTGAACACTTACCATCAAATAGTAAATTGCTATCCATTGCATTTCCTGAACTTAATAAGACACTATATGCAACTATAACAGGAGAACATGCATTTGATCGCTTAGATGTTCAAGGGCCATTTTATATTGCACACAATGGCAGTTACAATAGAGTACAACATCCAAATGAAATATTAAACATCATTTTAACAATATCACCAGAACTTGATAATGAAGCTAGCACACAATTTTATGAAGATTTGAACAACAGTGTCACAAATATGGCAATTGCATTAAGCTATCAAGCATACACATTAAAAAATAATAAAAACAGTTTATATGATTTAATTATAAAATCAGAGGATAGTTATTTGAGTTCTGAACAGTTTGTTATTGAAGGTCACCCAATTCATCCAGGCGCTAAATTACGTAAAGGAATGACACCAGAAACTGTAATTAATTTTTCAGCGGAGTTTGGTAACGCCATATCCTTACAATTTGTTTTAATACATAAATCAATAGCAAAAGCTCAAACTTATATTGAAGAAGAAAATGATTTACTTTTTAGATTGTTTGAAGGGTTAGAAGCAGCTGTTATGGATCATGTTGGTCGTGATCAGGCTAATCAATATTACGTAATGGTCGTGCATCCATGGCAATACGACCATATATTATTACAGGAGTACAAAGAAGAATTAAATACTAAGAAAGTGATGCCAATTGATTATCAACAATCATATTACGCAGGACTATCTTTTAGAACTTTAATGCCTAAATATCCTGAAAAATCACCTCATATTAAATTATCAACTAACGTTCATATTACTGGTGAGATTAGAACATTATCTGAACAAACTACAATAAACGGGCCACAGGTGACACGTATCCTTAATGATATTAAACAAAACGATTCACTATTTAAGCATATAAACGCTGATACAATTGATGAGCTTGCCGGTATTCACTTTTATAACTCATTGGATGAGACAACTATCAGAACAAAAAGAAGTGAACAACTAGGTACATTATTTAGAACCAATATTTATCAATTGATTAAAAATGATACTACACCCATCATCCCTTCAGCGTTAGTCGCTTCAACGATATATAATGATGAACCATTAATTGTCTCGTTAATTAACAAATATAAAGAAAAAAACAAGCTTCCGACCTTTGAAATAGCTGCTTTATCTTGGATACAACAATACATCCAAGCCTTAATAGATATTACAATTCCACTATATGTGAAATATGGTATCGCCCTTGAAGCGCATTTACAAAATTCAATCGCTACATTTACCGAAGATGGACTTTTAGATACACTTTATATACGTGATTTTGAAGGGCTACGTATAGATCAAATGCATTTAAATAAGATGGGCTATAGTACTGCACAATTTCATGAAAAATCTTTAATTTTATCTGATCAACCTCAAACAGTATTCAATAAAGTTTTTTACTCAAGTATTCAAAATCACCTCGGTGAATTAATTGTCAGTATAACAAAATCAAGTGAGCATTCTAATTTTGAAACACAGCTTTGGCAATTGATTCGTGATATTTTAATTGCTAAGTTAAATGTTATTGCACATGATATGGAAGATCAACAGCGCGTAGAAAATATTAAATCAATTCTATTAGCACCAAAAATAGATTATAAATGTGTTACAACCATGCGCCTCACAGATGAAGCGGATTATTATACTTATATCAAGGTTAGCAATCCATTATATCAGGGATAAAAATACGCAATATAAACGTACAAAAAACTACCGGTAAAGTAATTACTTTACCGGTAGTTTTGTATTAAGCATTATTGTAAGCCTTTATTTTCATTGCTTGAATCTTGGTTTTTTTCATTTTTTTGTGACCATTCTTTTCTAGTCATCACGTCTTCAACACGCATATTCACTTCTACAACTTCAAGACCAGTGATATATTTAACTTGTTCTTTTACTAAGTCTGTCACTTTACGGAAGATTTTAGGTGCAGATTCACCATATTCTAAAATAACTTTTAAATCAACTGCAGCTTGTTTTTCGCCTACTTCAACGCTAACACCTTGTGTTACGTTGTTACTGCTACCAAATGAACTAGAAATGTTATCAACGAAGCCGCCTTTCATTTCTAAAATACCATTTACTTCGCGTGCAGCAATACCAGCAATTTTTTCAATAACTTCGTCTGAGAAAGTTAACTTATTATTGAATTCTGGTTCTTGTTGTTGCTGTTGTTGTTGCTGTTGTTGTTCTTGCTCTTTTTCATTTACTCCAGTTTGATTATCATATGCTTGTTTTGCTTTATTATTATCTACTGCCATAATTAATTCTCCTTTTTTATATAAGATTTTAAAATGATTAATTTACTATTTTAAATTAATTAACTCCATCGATTTAAGAAATTCAAAAAATCTTGCTTACGGTCTTTAGTATACCCAATACCAATACCAATTAAACATAAAACAATAATTAAAATTGTACTCCAGAAACCTAACGTTAAAAATAAAATAGCAATAATTAGAAATGCTAAAAATCCAATTATTCTCCATTTAAATGTTTTGAAAAAATCAACAACTTCTTGTGTAGAATCTTGTCTTTGTTGGTTATTATTGTTAGCCATGATAACCCTCCCTTACAACACACGTTTGCCTGAGGCTTTTTGATCTCTAACGTTAACCTCTAATTTTGAAACTGGTAATTCTGTGAAATGCTCAACATTTTGTTTAATGTCATTTCTTATTTCTTCTGTCAATGAACCAACTTGAACATCACCTGGAACAAAGAAATCCGCTTTTAAAGCAATATGTGATTTCTTTTTCTTGTTATATAGTTTCGCTATAACATTTGGTTGACGAATTTGATCATATTTTACAAGTGTATCGTATGCAGATTTTTCAACTGCTTTTCTTGATACATAAATATGTCCATCTTCATAGTCTTTATAAAGTCCAGGTTTTCTATACGTAGGTTTAAACAAGCTAAATACAAGTATTAGACCTATTAAAATCAGTAGGGCTGCTAAGCCAATAAGCGTCGGTTCAAACCAATTAAATTGTTTGAAGTAGTCTTGGTACTCACTAATTCTAGAATCTTTGATATACATAAACAGTAAAAAACCAACGATGACTACGATTAATAGACCTAGTATAAAATTTTTAATTCGCTTCACCTCGTATGACACCTCCTATAGTCAAATTATATGTACATGTCATACATCTTTATACCCCGTTAAATAAAAGTAAAAACATTTTAAATTGAAATTATAATGTATTTGGTAAAATAATTTTAATTGCTGTCGTGATGCGTTTGTGATTGGATACTTTTTTCATGCTCTTGATTCGCTTTTCGATATTGTAAATATTTTTCATCTGAAACAAGTAATTTATTGCTAGGTCTCGGTTTTTCAATTGATAATGATT
This sequence comes from Staphylococcus sp. FSL W8-0271, assembly GCF_038006605.1. Taxonomy (NCBI): domain Bacteria; kingdom Bacillati; phylum Bacillota; class Bacilli; order Caryophanales; family Staphylococcaceae; genus Staphylococcus; species Staphylococcus sp. FSL W8-0271. The sequence continues at coordinate 769,355 of NZ_JBBOVM010000001.1, read as the reverse complement.
TGAATAATGACCAAATCATAAAGATAATAACGATTGAAAAAGGTAATGCTGCTATGATTAATAAGTTTTGTATTGACTGTGTTCCACCTGTATAAATCATAATCATAGCAAATAGTGCTAAAATAACACCCCAACTTACTTTTACTACGCCAGATGGATTAATACTACCTTTAGAACTCAACATACCTAGCACATAAGTTGCAGAGTCTGCTGAAGTAACAAAGAAAATCATAATTACAATAAGTGTAATAATACTGAGTAAAAATCCTAATGGAAAATGCTCAAGTGTTGCAAATGTTGCAGTTTCAGTTGCCTCTTTAGCAATGTTGGCAATATCATTTTGCTGTAAATAAATCGCTGACGCCCCGAACACTGCAAAGAATAAAAAACAAACAAGTGCAGGTACAAAAAGGACACCTAAAATAAATTCTTTAATTGTTCTACCTCGAGAAACTCGAGCAATGAATATGCCAACAAAAGGTGCCCAAGAGACCCACCAAGCCCAGTAGAAAATCGTCCACTGTTGCAACCATTGGAATTTCTCTCCACCTGATTGTGGAATACGCAAACTCATGTTAAAGAAATTAGCAATATAATCTCCCAATGAATTAGTAAACGTATTTAAAATGTTTAACGTAGGCCCGACACAAAATAATGCGATCAATACTACAAAAGCTAAAAACATATTAATATTACTTAAGTTTTTAATACCTTTATCAATACCTGACCAAGCAGACCACGTAAATAACACTGTAGCAATAACAATAATCACAACTTGTGTACCAAAATTAGAAGGTATTTTAAATAAAAAATTTAACCCTTCATTAATTTGTAATGCACCAAATCCAAGTGTCGCAGCAACACCAGTCACTGTGGCGATAATTGCAAGCACATCGATTGCGCCACCTATTGGGCCACGCATCATCTTTTCTCCTAAAATTGGTCTTAATGTCGCACTCACTAATCCAGGATACCCTTTATGAAAATTAAAATATGCAAATACAAGTCCTACAATTCCGTACACTGCCCATGCATGTATACCCCAGTGGAAAAATGAGAACTGCATCGCTTCATTGATGGCAGTTTGTGTTCCTGCTTTATGTATCGGTGTTAATGTAAATGCATGACTGATGGGTTCAGCTGTTGTCCAAAATACTAAACCAATCCCCATACCCGCACTAAACAACATTGCAAACCATGATTTTAGTGAAAATTCTGGGTCTTCTCCTTCTTCTCCTAAAGTTATTGTTGAATATCTAGAAAATAATAAATAGATAGATACAACTAAAATAGCTAACACTAATAGTAAATAATACCATCCAAAATTTACTGCAATAAAATTGGTAATCGCTTGTGTAACCGTTTCTAATTGTTTAGGCGCAATTGCGCCATAAATAACAAATAGCGTACAAATCGTTAGCGCTACCCAAAAAACTACTGTTAATTTTCTAAGACGCATATTAACATGACACTCTCCCTTTACTTTATGTGTCATATATACCCTTACATTGTGGTAATATGCGTGATTTATGAATTTAATTGTATTTAACACTTTGATTTATACATTCTATATCTTAAATTGTGCATATGTTTAAGAGTAATAATTTTCGATATTGATATTGTGAGAAACAATTTCTTTGAAAAATAAAGGAGCAAAATAACAATCAAATATAATGTTTTGATTGCCATTGCTCCTTTGTAGCAGCTATTTTATTGAAAACTGTTTAACTCTTCTAGTATTGCTTAACAAATAACTATTTCTCAATAGCAGTGTTCATATTTATAACATCAATCACTTTTACTAAATGGAAATAACTAATTTGCCAACCATGCTATGATTTTCCATTTTTTTATGCGCTTCATAAATATTATCTGCTGTTAATCCTTTTAGCACTTCATTTGCTGTGGGCTTATAGTCACCTGATTCTACTTTGTTAGTGATATCTTTTAAATAGGTACCATGAATAGCCATATCTTCTGTTTTATTTAGCGGTCTTGAATACATATATTCATGTGTAAAGGTTACACTTTTAGTCTTCAATAAATTTAAATCTTGATTATTGTTGAAAGCAACAATTGTAGCTATTTTACCGCGTGGTTTTACTAATTCAATCATTTTTTCGTAATACAAATCCGTATCAAAAGTACAAAATATATAATCTACTTCACTAATTTCATATTTTTTAAATTCATCTGTCAGATTATTTTTATGATTCAACACGATGTCTGCACCTAATGATTTTGACCAATTATACGTTTCATCGCGAGATGCAGTGGTGATGACGTGTAATCCGTAATACTTTGCTATCTGAGTTGCGATACTACCTACGCCACCTGCGCCATTAATTATTAATAAGGACTTCCCTTTATTTTCTTCTGGATTATGAGAAATATTAAAAACATCAAAAAGTGTTTCTGACGCTGTTAAACCAGTTAAAGGGAGACTTGCCGCTTCAACATCACTAATATTACTCGGCTTCAAAGCTACCAATCGTTCATCAACAAGTTGATATGTTTGATTCGATCCTTGATACGAAGGTGAACCTGAATAATAAACTTCATCGCCAATCTTAAATTGTTTAACATCTTCGCCTATAGCTTCTACAACACCTACAGCATCATATCCTAAAATTCTTGGCGACTCACTTATAGACGATTGTCTAATTTTCGTATCTACTGGATTCACACTAATAGCAGTTAAACGCACTAATAATTCATATTGCTGAGGCTTTGGCGTCTCTATATCCATTTCATAAAATTGATTACCTTCATCTAATGTAAACGGTCTATCTGCACCAATTGCTTTCATATGTGCATCTCCTTTACTTATATATAGTCTGAAACTTGGACCACTTGTTTACCAAAATTATCTCCAGTAAATAAATTTCTAAAGGCATTAGGCACGTTTTCAAATCCTTCTACAATCGAAGTTTTTGTTTTTATTTTATCTTCATTTACCCACTGAGCAAGCTGTTGACTCGCTTGTTTAAAGTCATCAGCATAATTTGCAACAACAAATCCTTTCATAAGTGCTTGTGATTTTATCAAAATCGGCTGTATACGTGGGCCGTGCTCAATACTTTTATCATTATATCCAGAAATTGCACCACATACTGGAATTCTAGCAAATTGATTTAAGTGTTTCATTACTTCATCTGCAATGTGCCCACCAACATTTTCAAAATAAACATCTACACCATCTGGAACTGCTTGTGCTAATTGTTCTGAGAAGTTATCAGCTTTATAATCTACACTAGCATCAAATCCTAATTGTTCAGTTAAATATTTCGTTTTGGTTGTTCCGCCTGCAATACCAACCACACGTGCGCCTTTTAATTTAGCTATTTGACCTACTACTGATCCGACAGCCCCTGAAGCTGCAGATACAACAACAGTTTCTCCTTCTTTTGGTTGGCCAATTTTCAGCAGACCATGGTATGCCGTTTGCCCAGTCATACCTAATACACTTAGATATAAATAAAGTGGAATCTCTCTCTGAGTAATTTTCGTAACTTTTTGAGCTGATACATTTGTATATTTTTGCCAAGGTAACATACCTAATACATAATCACCTTCGTCAAAAGCATCAGCGTTGGATTGTATTACTTTTCCAACAATATGTCCGGCCAATGGTTCATCTAATTGAAATGGTTGTATATAAGATTTACTATCATCCATTCTGCCACGCATATATGGATCTACCGAAATATATATCGCTTCAACTTGAATCTCATCATTACCAGGCTCATCTATTTCAATAGTTTCGTATCTAAATACATCATCAGAAGGTATACCTTCTGGGCGTTTTGCTAATACAATGCTTTCTGTTTTCATTATTTTACCTCCATTTCATATTTTCTTCTATTCTATAGTGATGAAGTTATGCAATCAATCAAATCGCTTATTTGATATTTTGTCCCCGTGTTATGATAAACAGAATAGAGCACTTAAATGATTGTAATGAAGGAGAGTGTAATATGCGATTAAGTATACTAGATTATGTCCCAATATTTGAAGGCAGCGATACTACTCAAGCGATAAATCATTCTGTTGAATTAGCTCAATTTGCTGAATCGCTAGGTTTTTATCGATTTTGGGTTGCTGAACATCACAAAGTATTGTCAGTTGCTTCTAGCGCTCCTGAAATGATAATGATGACATTGCTAGAAAATACAAATTCGATTCGCATAGGCAGTGGTGGTATTATGCTTCCTCACTATAGTGCATATAAAGTAGCAGAAGTTTTTAAAATACTAGAAGGTCGTCATCCTGGCAGAGTAGATTTAGGCATTGGCCGTTCTATGAGCTTTAAAAATGTAAATAAAGCACTAAATGAAAACAAAACAGTCAAAGTTGATTTTAAAACTCAAATTGTGGATTTAATAAACTATTTTAATGATGACATTCAAAGACAAAGGTTTCTGGGATTATACGCTACACCTTTAATCAATACACAACCTGATATGCATATATTGGGCACGAGCCAAAATAGTGCTGAACTCGCTGCGCAACTTGGTTTACCTTTTGTCACTGCTTTAATGGGAAAGCAAAAATATAAAATTAAACAATCCATTGATGATTATCGAAAGCTATTTTTAAAACTTCATCCAAACCGAACACCATATGTTATGATTTCAACTTTTGTAATCACTGCAAATGACATTCAAAAAATCAAAGAATTAGAACAAGCTTTTCATCTTTGGTTATTGCGCATTAACTATTTAAAACAACCCAGTCACTATCCATCAATTACATTTGCTCAACAAAGACAACCAACTACAAGAGAACTTGAAAAAATGAAGCAAAATGAACCACGCTTTATCAGTGGTTTACCAAATGAAGTTTTTACTCAATTACAAGCAATCGCACATAACTACAATGCAGATGAAATAATGATTCAACCACATGTTTATGGGGAATCAAACCGCAAAAACTTGTTACAATTATTAGCAATTGAAAACAATCAATTTTAAGTTAATTAAAATGAGAAAATATAGTGGCTGCACAATTGTTCAAAAGATAATTCTAATATATTAGAGTTATCTTTTTTATTTATAATTCCAAAGAAATGCATTAATTTGATCTGTAACTTTTTCATTATCATGAAGCTCACTATGTTCAGCTTTAGGTCCATAAGCTTTGTATGTTTTAAAAGTTTTAATATGATTTGATAATAAGTACCTTAACGATTCTGATGATACATTCGTTACTCTACCATCAGAATGCGTTCCGTCTTTTAAATCACCATAAATATTAAGGACTTCAGCATTTTTAGGGTAGTGCGCATGCATAGATAATAAATTACGGTATTCTTTTAACATCTTGTTAGGTTTGCCATTTTTGTCTAAATGTATATTTAAATCCAAACCATTGATATCTACTTCTCCGTTAAAGTTTCCAGCTAAACTAACTTGCTTATTTAACTTTGGTAAAACTCTATCATCACCATACTTTAACATATAATAACTAAAGGATTGATTTCCCATTGAGTGTGCAACAAAATTATATTTTTTAAAATGATATTTTGCATTAAAAGCTATCATAACATTTCTGATCCATTGCGCATTTTTTTCTAAATTTTTATTTTCATTATCTTCAAGTATAATTTTTATAATCGGACGTTTCATCTTGTTAGATATATTTTTATTAAATGTCACCTTTCCATTTGATAAAACTTTCGCTTCAACAACGTCATTTGTAATATTATTTTGGAGTGCTGAATTTACCATGTATTTTTCTGATTGACTTGTTCCAGCATAACCATGTAAATAAAATGTCGGCACTGATGTTTCACTGGACATATTTTTAATTAACGTTTTGTTTAACACTTGGTTCACCACAAAAAGAGTAATGCTAGAAAAAATAATTAATAATAATACGATACTTAATTTTTTTAAGTGATGGTTTAGCTTGTTGAATGTCATATGTATAACCTCTAATATTGTTTTATTTTATTATACTTCATACTTTTTGAACTTACTAAAATAAACCAACTCTTTCTATTTTTACGGGGACAAAAGTTGTATACATTTTTGTTTATTTATAAAACAAAAAAACTTCCCATATTAATATGGGAAGTTTGAAACGTTTCTTCTATTTGACACTAATCACCTAAGCAATTAATGTACCAAACCTGTGAACGAAAAATATTCGCAACAATATTTGGGATATTAACGTTTTGAGAATTGTGGTGAACGACGAGCTTTTTTAAGACCTGGTTTCTTACGTTCTTTCATACGTGGGTCACGTGTAAGTAATCCAGCGCGTTTTAATGAACCTCTATATTCAGGATCTGCTTCTAATAAAGCACGTGCAATTCCGTGACGGATAGCTTGTGCTTGTCCAGTGAAGCCACCACCGTGAACGTTAACTAATACATCATAGTTACCTTTAGTTTCTGTAACATCAAATGGTTGGTTTAAGTCTAAGATTAATGATTCGAATGGTAAGTAGCTACGTACATCAGTGTGGTTAACAGTAATGTTACCTTCGCCAGGTACTAAACGTACACGTGCTACTGAGTTTTTACGACGGCCTGTGCCTTTATATTCAACTTGTGCCAATGTAATTTCCTCCTTTTAATTAACCACGTAACTCGTAGTTTTCTGGTTGTTGTGCAGCGTGTGGATGTTCAGCGCCACCATATACAAATAATTTTTTACCTTGTTTTTCGCCTAGACGTGTGCTTGGTAACATACCTTTAATTGAGTTTTCAAGTAAACGTTCTGGGTTTTTAGCTTTTAACTCACCAGCAGAGATTGATTTGATTCCGCCTGGGTGGTTACTGTGACGGTAATACATTTTGTCTTGTTCTTTATTACCAGTGAATTGAATTTTAGCAGCGTTGATGATAATTACATAATCACCTGAGTCAACGTGTGGTGTATAAGTTACTTTATTTTTACCGCGTAGAATAGCAGCTACTTCTGATGATAAACGACCAAGTGTTTTACCTTCAGCATCAATAACATACCATTTGCGCTCAATGTTTGCTTCATTAGCCATAAATGTTTGACGCATATAATTGTCCTCCTAGAATAAATAAATGTTTCTTGTCTAATTAAAGTGATATTTAAACTTAAATTCATTTATTTTGTTAATTTATAATTTCTACGTGCTTCTATATCTTGTTACACAATAAGATTCCGGGGCTTATCGTGGGGTGATATAAAACAATACCGTTAGTTATCGTATAATTTTTATGGGGTTTTGTCAATGTAATTCAACTATTTTGTGTAGATTTTTTTTGATATATTTTTATATTTTCACCAAAGTCTCTTTTCAGTGCTTCGGGGGATAAATATATATGTTCCAAATACAATCCATCCGCTGGTGCAGTGAACGGAACTTTATTGCGGTCTTTAGCATTTAATAATTGTGGAACTACCTCAGGTTGGAATTTCCCTTTGCCTACTCCAATTAAAAATGCTACTAAGACACGCACCATATTATATAAAAATCCCGAACCAGTAACGACATAATCAAAACCATATTCTGTTTTTTCTATTTTACTTTCATATAACGTACGGACTTTACTTTCAACTTCTGTTTTTTGAGAACAAAATCCAGTAAAGTCATGTGTACCTATAAACAAATTAGCAGCTTGTGTCATTTTTTCAAAGTTTAAACTTTCTGGTACGTGACTTTTCAATCCACATTCAAATGGATTTTTATTAGGTGATTGGTAAACTTTATAGCGATAAGTTTTACCGACACAATCGTATCGACAATGAAATGATTCATCTACAAATGAAACATCTTTCACATAAACATCATCAGGCAATGCCCGATTCATCGCATATCGCCATTGATCTGGTGCAATATTAAGCTCTGTATCAAAATGAAAATATTGTTCTAATGCATGCACGCCACGATCAGTTCGACTACTAGGATGTATTCTAATATGTCGTTTGTGCATGCGTTTAAGTATTTTTTCAAATTGTTGTTGTACGGTTCTACCATTATTTTGAATTTGAAAACCTAAGAATTGACTACCCTGATATGAAATATTTACTAATACACGAACCATTCTTTACACTCCCATATACTTTAACACAAATAGTATTATTGCTATTGGTATAATTGAAATCAATAACAAACTATCAGACCATTGCCAGTCTAATTGACGATAACTTGTTCGCTGTTTGTTTGTTTCATAACCACGGACTTCCATTGCAATGGCTAAATCTTCTGCTCTTTGGAAAGCTGAGATAAATAAGGGTATCAATAAAGGAATAAATGCTTTAACTCTGTTGATTAACCCCCCAGAACTGATTTCAGAACCTCTTGATTTCTGTGCTAAAATAATCTTATCTAGCTCATTCATTAAAGTTGGAATAAAACGTAAAGCGATTGACATCATCATACTCAATAAATGTACGGGTACTTTTATCAACTTTAATGGATATAATAATCTTTCAAACGCATCAGTAAGATCTAATGGGCTCGTCGTTAAAGTCATGATTGTAGATACCATAATGATAAACATTAGCCTCAAAACAATATAGACACCTTCTAAAATACCTTGAGTATCAATTGAAATAAAACCTAACTCAAATATGCGCATACCACCTTTAGTTAAAAACAAATGCATTAAAAAGGTGAAAATCAGAAAAATCCATATGGGTGTTAATCCCTTTATTAAAAACCAAGATTTTATGTGCGCTGCTTTCATCATGGTTACTATGATTAAGAATAACCATAAGTAAGTGATAAATGAATGTGCAAAAAATATTAGTATAATAAATAAAAATACAAATATTAATTTGGCACGTGGATCACGACGATGTACAAAAGTGTCTAATGGAAGATAACGTCCTATAATAAACTTATCTCTCATGTTGTTGCCACTCCTTATACATCTCTGTGAATTCTGATTCGGTTAATGCGGTGCGCTCAAATTTAAATTGATGCTTTGCTTCGATATCTCTCTGTAATTTGACGATGTCTGGTACATCTAAATGCATATCTTTAACATAGTCGTCAGCATTAAACAATTTTCTTGGAGAACAGCTTTCCACTAACTTGCCATGCTTAATAATTTTCACTTCATCAGCATATTTTGCAACATCATTCATTTCATGTGTAACTAATATAATTGTTTTATTTTGTTCAAGCTGCAGTTTCTTTAACATTTCCATGATTTGATTTCTACTTTTAGGGTCAAGTCCTGCAGTAGGTTCATCTAAAATAACAATATCTGGATCCATAGCCAATATAGAAGTAATTGCTATTTTTCTCATTTGACCTCCCGACATTTGGAAAGGTGATTGTTCAAGTATATCTCTATTAAAACCGAACTCTAATAATAATTGAAATGCTCGTGCTTTTACTTCTTCAAGTGGCATATTAAAATTTTTAGGTCCGAATAAAATTTCTCGTTCCACGGAATCTTCAAAAAGTTGTGATTCTGGAAATTGGAATACTACTCCTACACGCTTACGCACTTGCTTTAAATACTTATCTTTCGTCTTGTGTGTAATCATGACATCATCGACTTCTAAAGAGCCATGTGACGGTTTTAGCAATCCATTAATATGCTGTATTAATGTAGACTTACCAGAGCCTGTTTGACCAATCACTGCATAATACTTGCCTTGTTCAAAAGTAGTTACAATCTCTTTCAATGCAAGATGTTCATAAGGTGTTCCCTTTTGATAAACATAGGACACTTGATTGAATATAACAGTCATAATTTGCTTACCAACCCTTCATAAGAAATATAGTCAGTAACACCTAATAGTTGTTGGCTCATTCTCATTGCAAACGGTAAATCTAAACCTATTTGTGTTAATGCCTCTCCTTTATTAAAAATAACTTGAGGCAAACCCGATTGATATAGAAAGCCTTGGTTTAAAACAACTAAATGATCCGCATCTATAGCTTCAGATAAATCATGAGTGATTGATATGATTGTCACATCTTTTTCTTCCTTTAAACGATGTATGAGTGAAATTAATTCTGTTCTACCTTCTGGATCTAACATAGACGTCGCTTCATCTAATATGATGATATCCGTATTTAATGCTAAAACACCTGCAATTGCGACACGTTGTTTTTGTCCACCAGAAAGTGATTGTGGCTCATATGTAGCTCTGTCCAGCATATCTACATCCGCTAATGCTTTAGGCACAATTTCATGCATCTTCTCGTAAGTCATCGCATTATTTTCTAAACCAAATGCTACATCAAATTCCACAGTAGACCCAACAAATTGATTTTCTGGATTTTGAAATACAATACCTATATGCTGTCTCAACTTATTTAAGTTATCATCATTGATACTAACACCGTTTAAATATATTTGGCCCTCAAAAGGTTTTTGAATGCCAATCATCAGTTTTGCTATCGTCGATTTCCCCGAACCATTATGACCTACTATAGAGGTCCATTTGCCTCTAGGAATGCTAAATGATACATCATTTAACGCAAGTGGTTCATCGCTATTATATTTAAAAGATACATGATCAAATTTAATTATTTCTTCTGCTTGCGTTATCATACCAGTTATCTCCTAAATCAAAAATATTAATCATATACTTAATCATTTTACATGAAAAACGATAAATAAGCACTTCATCTTCACTAATTTCTTTTTAAAATTTTATTTATTGAGACACGCATAAAGATACTTTTAATCATGAAAACGCAGTTCATCAAGGTGAATAGTTAACAATTACTGTTTCTTAGCAATTTGTCTAGTTTTAAATTTGTGAACAAAATATTGTTTAGTTAGAACTTCTTATCCATTTACTCTATCAATGTATCCCTTTAACTTATCCAAATTAAGGCTTGGCGGTTCGCTATTGCTTCGCAATTGCATAAGTCCCCCTAAATTCTTCGAATTAAGGGGGACTAACAAAAAAAAGCGCGCACCCCATCATATTTGAGTTCACGCTTTAAAATTTATTAAGTTGATGGGGTACTCTGAGCTAGACAATATTTGTATGTGGCAAACATTATCGTTGCACTCATTTGCTTTATACATAGTAGTATGTGTATTTAAATTAAACTAATTCTATAATTACTGATTCAGCACCGTCACCGCGACGAGGGCCTACTTTAAGGATACGTGTGTAACCACCTTGACGTTCTGTATAACGTTCAGCAATTTCACCAAATAATTTTTGAAGTGCAGTTTGTGTTGTTTCATCTTCATTTAAGACTTCAACATTACGTAAAGTTTTAGCAGCTTGGCGACGAGATGCTAAATCTCCTTTTTTACCTAAAGTGATTAATTTTTCAACAACACTACGTAATTCTTTTGCACGTGCTTCTGTCGTTTCAACACGTTCACTAACAATAAGTGAAGTAGCTAAGTCACGTAACATCGCTTTACGTTGATCAGAAGTACGACCTAATTTTCTGTAACCCATGAGTTAACCTCCTTTTTATTAATCTTCTTTTCTAAGACCTAAGCCTAGATCTTCAAGTTTATATTTAACTTCTTCTAATGATTTGCGTCCTAAATTGCGCACTTTCATCATATCTGCTTCAGATTTATCAGCTAATTCTTGAACAGAATTAATACCTGCGCGTTTCAAACAGTTATATGAACGGACAGATAAGTCTAACTCTTCTATAGACATTTCAAGTACTTTTTCTTTTTGATCTTCTTCTTTTTCAATCATGATTTCAGCATTTTGTGCTTCATCAGTTAATCCAACGAAGATGTTCAAATGTTCAGTTAGGATTTTTGCCGCTAGAGAAACAGACTCTTGTGGCGTAATTGAACCATTAGTCCAAACATCCAAAGTTAATTTATCAAAATCACTACTTTGACCTACACGTGTGTTTTCTACAGTATAGTTAACACGTTCTACTGGTGAATATAGTGAATCCACTGGAATTACACCAATTGGTAAATCACTAGTGTTATTTTGTTCTGCTAATGCGTAACCTCTACCCTTATTAGCAACAAGACGGATTTTTAAATGTCCACCTTTAGATACTGTTGCGATTTTAATCTCAGGATTTAAAATCTCTACATCACTATCATGCGTGATGTCACTTGCAGTAACTTCGCCTTCATCTTTTACATCAATCTCTAATGTTTTATCTTCTTCAGAATAAATTTTCAATGCTAGCTTTTTGATGTTCATAATAATTGTTGAAACATCTTCTACAACATTGTCTATTGCTGAGAATTCATGTAATACACCTTCGATTTCGATGTACTTAACGGCTGCACCTGGTAATGAAGATAGTAGGATACGACGTAAGGAGTTTCCTAGTGTAGTACCGTAGCCACGTTCTAGTGGTTCAACAACGAACTTACCGAATTTAGCATCTTCACTAATTTCAATTGTTTCAATTCTAGGTTTTTCGATTTCAATCATTTACAAATATCCTCCTTGATTACGTCGACTTGAATTGTACTGTGTTTCTCAGTGACTTGCGACAATAACGATAATATTATACGCGACGACGTTTTGGTGGACGACAACCATTATGTGGTACTGGAGTAACGTCACGGATTGCAGTTACATCTAATCCAGCTGATTGTAATGCACGGATCGCTGATTCACGACCTGGGCCAGGACCTTTAACAGTAACTTCAACAGTTTTCAAACCATGTTCCATAGCTGCTTTAGCTGCAGTTTCTGATGCCATTTGTGCTGCAAATGGTGTTGATTTTTTTGATCCTTTAAATCCAAGTGCACCTGCTGATGACCATGATAAAGCATTACCAAATTCATCAGTAATAGTTACGATTGTATTATTGAATGTTGAGCGGATGTGTGCCACACCATTCTCAATATTCTTTTTCACTCTACGTTTACGAGATACTTGTTTACGTGCCATTTAAAATTTGCCTCCTTTACCTATTATTTTTTCTTGTTAGCTACAGTTTTCACTGGGCCTTTACGAGTACGAGCATTGTTTTTTGTCTTTTGTCCGCGTACTGGTAAACCACGACGGTGACGGATACCACGGTATGATGAGATTTCCATTAAACGTTTAATGTTTAAGTTTTGCTCACGACGTAAGTCACCTTCTACTTTATAACTGTCTACTATTTCACGGATACGACCTAATTCGTCATCAGTTAAGTCTTTAACGCGAGTATCTGCAGATACATTAGCTTCTTCAACAATTTTTTGAGCTGTAGTAGTACCGATACCATATACATAAGTTAAAGAAATAACAATACGTTTTTCACGTGGAATATCTACTCCTGCAATACGTGCCATAATTATTTACACCTCTCTTTATTAACCTTGTCTTTGTTTGTGTTTTGGATTGCTACAAATTACCATTACTTTACCTTTACGTTTAATGACTTTACATTTTTCGCAAATTGGTTTTACTGATGGTCTTACTTTCATTTTAATACCTCCCTATATTATGGAGTGACGATTATTTATAACGATACGTAATTCTTCCGCGTGTTAAATCATACGGAGACATTTCTACAGTTACTTTGTCGCCAGGTAGAATTCGAATATAATTCATTCTGATTTTACCACTTACGTGAGCTAAAATCTCATGACCATTTTCTAATTCTACTTTAAACATTGCATTTGGTAAAGTATCTAATACTGTACCTTCTAATTCAATAACATCTTGCTTAGCCATTTATTAACTTCCCCCTTTTTACAATAGTTGGTTATCGTCTAAGATCAACTATAACCATACGAGTCTATAAGTGTTGTTAATAAGTTCAACAAAATTAAAATGAATTACTATATCGCATTGTCACTCTTTTTCGTTTATACTCTTGGCATTACATAGACCGTACAAAGTTGATACTATTTTAGGTTTTCAAGAATATCGATTACGTTTGAAGTAACCTCATTAATATCTTTTGAACCATCAATGTTTTTCAATACATTTTCATTATCATAGTATTCTAGGATTGGCTTAGATTGTTTTACATTGACATTTAAACGATTTGCAACTGTTTCTGGGTTGTCATCTTCACGTTGGTATAACTTACCACCGTCAATATCACAAATGCCATCAACTTTTGGAGGATTGAATACAAGATGATAAGTGTGTCCGCATTTTTCGCAAATTCTACGACCAGTAAGGCGGTTCATTAATTCTTCTTCAGGTACCTCTATATTGATAACAGCATCAATTTTTCTATCTAGTTCTTGCATGATTTCACTTAATGCTTTTGCTTGTTCAATAGTACGAGGAAAGCCGTCAAGTAAGAATCCTTTTTTTGCATCGTCTTCAGAAATTCTTTCTTTAACGATGCCCACAGTAACTTCATCAGGGACTAATTCTCCACGATCCATGTACGATTTAGCTTCTTTTCCTAAATCCGTTTCATCTTTAATCGCTTTTCTGAACATGTCTCCAGTAGATATGTGTGGAATTGGGAATTTCTTAACAATTTCACTCGCTTGAGTTCCTTTACCTGCGCCAGGTAAACCCATTAAAATGATATTCATAAGTGCCCTCCTACAATTTATCTACCACCAAAGCCTCTATAATCTTTTTGACTCACTTGAGCTTCAAGACTCTTCATTGTTTCAATCGCAACACCAATTACGATAAGTAGACTTGTACCACCGACTTGTATCGATTGTGGCAAGTCCATCACCTTAGTAGCAATGATTGGTAGTATAGCAACGACAGCTAAGAATATTGATCCTACAAAGGTCAATCTGTAGAGAACTTTAGTAATATATTTTTTTGTTTGTTCGCCAGGTCTAATACCCGGAACATAACTTCCTTGTTTTTTAAGGTTATCAGACATCTTTTCGGGATTGACTTGTACAAATGCATAGAAATATGTGAATGCGATAATGAGAATCACATAAACGATCATTCCTATATTATTCGATGGATTTGCCACGTCAGATATTTTTTGCGCCCAACTTGCATCAGGGAAGAACAAAGTTAATGTTCTTGGTAATAAGAAGAACGCCATTGCAAAGATGACTGGGATAACCCCTGCAGAGTTAACTTTCAAAGGTAAATATGTTGCTTGTGAACCTAATCGTTGTGCAGACTGTTTTTTCGCATATTGAATTGGTATTTTTCTAATAGCTTGTAGTACGAATATTGCACCAACCGTTAGCAATACCATTCCAACAATTAATCCAACAACTTTTAACCATGCTAAAGTTGTATCATCTTGTCCTACAAAGGACTGTTGGTAAAACTGGATTAATGATGAAGGTAATGAAGATAAAATCCCTCCAAAGATAATGATGGAAATACCATTACCAACACCGAATTGAGTGATCTGTTCACCTATCCAAATTAAGAACGCTGTACCAGCTGTTAACACAACAGCTATTGTTAGGTAGCTAATTACGGACTGGTCCATAATTAGTTGACCTTGCAAATAATTATTAAATTGGAACGCCATTCCTATCGATTGGATAAAAGCAAGTGCAATCGCAAAATAACGGGTTACGTTATTAAGTTTTTTTCTACCTGCATCACCTTGTTTTGCCCACTCTGAAAACTTTGGAACAATATCCATTTGTAATAACTGCATCACAATTGATGCAGTAATATATGGCATTATACCCATGGCAAAGATAGAAAAGTTCTGCAAGGCTCCGCCACCAAACGTGTTAAGTAAGTCAGTGACACCTTGAGAACCTTGTTGACTGTCAAAAGCAGCTGGATTTACGCCAGGTGCTGGAATATAAGTACCTATTTTAAAAATAACTAACATTGCGAGCGTAAAAAAGATCTTGTTACGAACTTCTTTTGTAGTAAAGAAGCTCACAAGCGTTTGAAACATTAGATCACCTCGTGTGCTCCGCCTTTAGCATCAATAGCTTCTGCTGCAGAAGCAGAGAATTTGTTAGCTTTCACTGTTAACTTCTTGTCAAGTGAACCACTACCTAGTACTTTAATACCAGATTTTTCACTTTTAACTACACCAGATTCTACTAATAAAGCAGGAGTTACTTCAGTACCATCCTCAAATTTATTAAGTTGGTCTAAGTTAACAATAGCATATTCTTTGCGGTTAATGTTAGTAAAACCTCGTTTTGGTAAACGGCGGAATAAAGGTAATTGTCCACCTTCAAATCCTGGTCTGATACTACCACCTGAACGCGCTTTTTGTCCTTTTTGTCCACGGCCACTAGTTTTACCGTTACCAGTAGCTGCACCACGACCTACGCGGTTACGAACTTTACGAGAACCTTCTGCTGGTTTTAACTCATGTAATTTCATTTCGGCACCTCCTTAATTATTTTTCTTCTACTGTCACTAAGTGACTTACTTTGTTGATTTGCCCACGAATAGCAGGGTTATCTTCAACAACTACTGAAGAGTTTGTTTTTTTCAAACCTAAAGCTTCAACAGTTTTACGTTGTGTTTCTGGACGACCTATAACACTACGAGTGAGGGTAATTTGTAATTTAGCCATAACTTATTTTCCCTCCTTAATTATATAATTCTTCTACTGACTTGCCACGTAATTTCGCAACTTGTTCAGCATTTTTAAGGTTTTGTAATCCATTAATTGTTGCACGCACCATATTGATTGGTGTGTTTGAACCTAAAGATTTACTTAAGATATCAGTGATACCTGCTAGTTCTAATACTGCACGAACAGGACCACCCGCAATAACACCAGTACCAGGAGCTGCTGGTTTCATTAATACACTACCTGAACTGAATTGTCCAGTGATCATGTGAGGAGTTGTACCTTCGACACGTGGAACTTCAACTAAGTTTTTCTTAGCTGCTTCAACTGCTTTTTTGATTGCTTCAGGTACCTCTTGTGCTTTACCAGTACCGAATCCAACGCGACCGTTTTTATCTCCAACTACTACTAAAGCGCTGAAACGGAAACTACGACCACCTTTTACAACTTTTGCAACACGATTAATTGTAACAACGCGTTCTTCAAATTCTTTCGCTTCTTCTCTACGAGCCATGTAAATGTCCCTCCTTTAAATTAAAATTCTAAACCATGTTCACGAGCTGCATCTGCTAATGCTTTAACACGTCCGTGATATAAATATCCTCCGCGGTCAAATACAATTGTTTTTACGCCTTTTTCATTTGCTCTTTTAGCAATTGTTTCGCCGACTTTAGCTGATAAATCAACTTTAGCTCCAGTTTCATTAGCTAGATCTTTTTCTTGTGTTGAAGCTTGTGCTAATGTTTTACCATTAACATCATCGATAACTTGTGCATAAATGTGTTTGTTTGAACGATAAACATTTAAGCGTGGTTTTTCAGCAGTGCCAGATAATTTGTTACGGACACGAGCATGTCTTTTCAAACGCACTTTGTTTTTATCAATTTTGCTGATCATTTTATTACTCCTTTCTTCTGAAAGTTATTTATTATTTACCAGTTTTACCTTCTTTACGGCGAACGTATTCACCTTGGTAACGAATTCCTTTACCTTTATAAGGTTCTGGAGGTCTTACTGAACGAATGTTTGAAGCGATAGCTCCAACTTGTTCTTTTGAAATACCTTCTACAGTTACTGTAGTGTTTTTATCAACACCGAAAGTGATACCATCTTCAGCTTTAAATTCAACTGGGTGTGAGTATCCAACGTTTAATACTAGGTCATTACCTTGCATTTGAGCACGGTAACCTACACCTACAAGTTCAAGTGTTTTTTTGTAGCCATCTTTTACACCTAGAATCATATTATTAATCAAAGCACGAGTTGTACCATGAACTGTTCTGTCATTTTGAGAATCAGTTGGTCTTACAACTTCTAATGTGTTTTCATCTTGCTTATATGTCATTCTTTCATTCATTGTTTGTGATAATTCGCCTTTGGGACCTTTAACAGAAACTGTATTTCCTTCGATAGTTACTGTAACGTCACTAGGGATGTCAATAATTTTTTTACCAACACGACTCATGTTATCGCACCTCCTTGTTATTAATTATTACCAAACGTAACCTAAGATTTCTCCACCAATATTACGTTTTCTTGCTTCTTTATCAGTGATTACACCTTCAGAAGTAGAAACTAATGCAATACCTAAACCATTTAACACTTTAGGTACTTCGTTTGCTTTAGCATAAACACGTAAACCTGGTTTTGAGATACGTTTTAATCCAGTGATAACACGTTCATTGTTTTGACCATATTTAAGGAATAAACGAATAACCCCTTGTTTATCGTCTTCAACGTATTCTACGTTTTTAATGAAACCTTCACTTTTTAATATTTCAGCAATTTCTTTTTTGATATTTGATGCAGGCAATTCTAACTTATCATGGCGCACCATGTTTGCGTTTCTTACACGAGTTAGCATATCTGCAATTGGATCGTTGATTGTCATTGAATGTTGCCTCCTTTCAGACTTTTTTCTATTACCAGCTAGCTTTACGAACGCCAGGGATTTGGCCTTTATAAGCTAATTCACGGAAACAAATACGGCATAATTTAAATTTACGATATACAGAATGTGGACGACCACAGCGTTCACAACGCGTATATTCACGTACTTGGAACTTTTGTTTTTTTTGTTGCTTAGCAACCATTGAAGTTTTAGCCACTTAATTAGCCTCCTTTAGAGATTATTTTTGAAATGGCATACCGAATTGTGTTAACAATTCACGAGCTTCCTCGTCAGTGTTAGCAGTTGTTACGATAACGATATCCATTCCTCGTATTTTACTTACTCGGTCATAGTCGATTTCAGGGAAAATTAATTGTTCTTTAACACCTAAAGTGTAGTTACCTCTACCGTCAAATGCTGATTTTGATACACCACGGAAGTCACGAACACGTGGAAGTGATACCGCAATTAATTTATCTAAAAAGTCATACATTCTTTCACCACGTAAAGTTACTTTAGCGCCGATTGGCATGCCTTCACGTAAACGGAACGTAGCGACAGATTTTTTCGCTTTAGTTACTAATGGTTTTTGACCAGTGATAGCTTGTAATTCTTCTACAGCATCATCTAATACTTTAGAGTTTTGTACAGCATCACCAACACCCATGTTTACAACAATTTTTTCTATTTTTGGTACTTCCATTACAGAACTATAGTTGAACTTTTTAACTAAGTCCGTTGTAACTTCAGAATTAAATTTTTCTTTTAAACGATTCACAGTGGATCCTCCTTTCAATTAGTTATTCATTATTAGATTTGATTTCTTCGCCAGATTTTTTAGCGATTCTAACTTTTTTACCGTCTTCGAATTTGTAACCTACGCGAGTTGGTTCATTCGTTTTAGGGTCTAATAATTGTACATTAGAAACATGGATTGCTGCCTCTGTTTCTAAGATTCCACCTTCAGGATTAAATTGAGTTGGTTTTTGGTGTTTTTTAATAGTGTTAACACCTTCCACAACGACACGGTCTTTTTTAGGTTCTGTAGCTACTACTTTACCTTCTTTACCTTTGTCTTTACCTGCGATAACTTTTACGTTGTCACCTTTTTTGATATGCATGTGTGGCACCTCCTTAAATTTATATATTTATAAATAATTTATTAAAGTACTTCTGGAGCTAATGATACAATTTTCATGAAATTACCTTCACGTAATTCACGCGCAACTGGTCCAAAAATACGAGTACCACGTGGGCCTTTGTCGTCACGAATGATGACACATGCATTTTCATCAAATTTGATATATGAACCGTCATTACGACGTACACCTGATTTAGTACGTACAACAACAGCTTTCACTACTTCACCTTTTTTGACAACGCCGCCTGGTGTAGCATGTTTAACAGTAACGACGATAACGTCACCAATGTTCGCTGTTTTACGACCAGATCCACCTAATACTTTGACTGTAAGTACTTCACGTGCACCAGAGTTATCTGCTACTTTTAATCGTGTTTCTTGTTGGATCATGAGTTAAACCTCCTTTATCTTCACTGTTTATTAAATAATTACTGATTCTTCAACAATATCTACTAAACGGAAACGCTTAGTTGCTGATAAAGGACGTGTTTCTTGAATCTTAACGATGTCCCCTAATTTAGCTGAGTTGTTTTCATCATGTGTTTTGTATTTTTTAGAGTATTTTACTCGTTTGCCATATAGTTTGTGTGTTTTGTATGTTTCAACAAGTACAGTTACTGTCTTATCCATTTT
Source organism: Staphylococcus sp. FSL W8-0271 (assembly GCF_038006605.1). Classification (NCBI taxonomy): domain Bacteria; kingdom Bacillati; phylum Bacillota; class Bacilli; order Caryophanales; family Staphylococcaceae; genus Staphylococcus; species Staphylococcus sp. FSL W8-0271. Next base: position 749,342 of record NZ_JBBOVM010000001.1, on the reverse strand, counting down.
ATCGGAAACGACTCTACCTACATAAACTTTACGATCATTTCTTTCGCTCACTTTAGTAACCTCCTCTTTCAATTTGATTATTGATTAGCCTTACCTTGTTCAATTTCTCTTTCACGAGCAACAGTTTTTAGACGTGCAATCGTTTTTCTCACTGTACGAATACGTGCAGTTTCCTCTAATTGACCTGTAGCTAACTGAAAGCGTAGGTTAAAAAGCTCCTCTTTTGAAGATTTGATTTGTTCTTCGATTTCAGAAGTGGTTAAGTCTCTAATTTCCTTAGCTTTCATTTGTTTCACCACCCAATTCTTCACGTTTTACAAACTTAGTTTTAACTGGAAGTTTGTGACTAGCTAAACGTAATGCTTCACGCGCAACTTCTTCGTTTACGCCTGCAACTTCAAATAAAATTCTACCTGGTTTTGCAACAGCAATCCAGCCTTCAACGGCACCTTTACCAGCACCCATACGAACTTCTAAAGGTTTTTTAGTGTAAGGTGTATGTGGGAAGATTTTGATCCAAACTTTCCCGCCACGTTTCATATAACGAGTCATTGCAATACGAGCTGATTCGATTTGACGAGATGTGATCCAAGACGTTGTAGTTGCTTGTAAACCATACTCACCAAATGTTACATAGTTACCGCCTTTAGAACGACCAGTTGTTTTAGGACGATGTTGACGACGATATTTAACACGTTTTGGTAGTAACATTATTATTTTCCTCCTTCACTAGTGTTCTTAGTAGGAAGAACTTCTCCACGATAAATCCACACTTTGACACCTAACTTACCATAAGTTGTGTCTGCTTCTGCGTGTGCATAGCCTATGTCAGCACGTAGTGTATGAAGTGGAACAGTTCCTTCTGAATATTGTTCTGCACGAGCGATATCAGCACCAGCTAAACGACCAGATACTTGAGTTTTGATACCTTTAGCGCCTTGTTTCATCGCTCTTGTAATAGCTTGTTTTTGTACACGACGGAATGATGCACGGTTTTCTAATTGACGCGCAATATTTTCTGCTACCAATTTAGCATCTAAATCAACTTTTTTGATTTCAATTACGTTGATGTGTACTTTTTTATTCGTTAATGAATTTAATTTGTTACGAAGTTTTTCGATTTCTGAACCGCCTTTACCGATTACCATACCTGGTTTACCAGTGTGAATAGCGATGTTGATACGATTAGCTGCACGTTCAATTTCTACATGAGAAACTGATGCTTCACTTAATGCGTTATCAATAAACTTACGGATTTTTAAATCTTCGTGTAATAATGATGCGAAGTCTTTTTCTGCATACCATTTAGCTTCCCAATCACGGATTACACCGACACGAAGTCCAATTGGATTAATTTTTTGACCCACAGTGTTCCCTCCTTAAGATTTTATTAAGCTTCTTTAGCTTCTTCTTTACCGTCACTTACGACGATTGTAATGTGGCTTGTACGTTTGTTGATCGCACTTGCACTACCTTGTGCACGTGGACGGAAACGTTTTAAAGTTGGTCCTTCATTAGCATAAGCTTCTTTAACTATTAATTCATCTGTGTTCATGTCATAGTTATGTTCTGCATTAGCTAAAGCGGACATTAATAATTTTTCAATTACTGGTGATGAAGCCTTGTTTGTTAATTTCAAAATCGCTATCGCTTCACCAGCGTTTTTGCCTCTAATTAGATCTAATACTAATCTAACTTTACGAGGTGCGATTCTTATTGTTTTAGCAACCGCTTTTGCTTCCATTCCAATTTCCTCCTCTACCTGTTAGATATTATCTTCTTGTTTTTTTATCGTCTGCAACGTGACCTTTAAATGTACGTGTTGGTGCAAACTCTCCAAGTTTATGACCAACCATATCTTCTGTTACAAATACAGGTACATGTTTACGTCCATCATATACAGCGAATGTATGTCCGATGAAATCAGGGAAAATAGTTGAACGACGTGACCAAGTTTTGATTACTTGTTTTTTCTCGCTTCCGCTTTGAGCTTCTACCTTTTTCATTAGGTGATCGTCAACGAAAGGTCCTTTTTTAATACTACGAGCCATAGTGGCGCCTCCCTTCTTATTATGTGCGTGCAGCGGTTAAGCCGCACACCCAAATAAGTTATTTTTATTTTTTCTTACGTCCACGAACGATAAGTTTATCTGATGATTTTTTACCGCGACGTGTTTTCTTACCAAGTGTTGGTTTGCCCCAAGGTGACATTGGAGAAGGCATACCGATTGGTGCGCGTCCTTCACCACCACCGTGTGGGTGATCGTTAGGGTTCATTACAGAACCACGAACTGTTGGACGGATACCTTTCCATCTTGAACGTCCAGCTTTACCAACGTTAACAAGTTCGTGTTGGATATTACCAACTTGACCAATAGTAGCGCGACAAGTTGAAAGAATCATACGAACTTCGCCAGATCTTAATCTGATTAATACATATTTTCCTTCTTTACCTAATACTTGTGCACTAGCACCAGCAGAACGAGCAATTTGTCCACCTCTGCCAGGTTTTAACTCGATGTTATGAATAACAGTACCTACTGGAATGTTTTGTAGTGGTAGGGCATTACCTACTTTAATATCTGCTTCTGCACCACTTTCAAGTATTTGACCTACTTTTAAGTTTTTAGGTGCAATAATATAACGTTTTTCTCCATCAGCGTAAAATAACAATGCGATATTTGCTGAACGGTTTGGATCGTATTGAATTGAATCAACTTTTGCTTGGATACCATCTTTGTTACGTTTGAAATCAATTACACGGTATTGACGTTTATGTCCTCCGCCATGATGGCGAACAGTCAATTTACCTTGGTGATTTCGTCCCGCTCTTTTCGGTAGCGGTTGTAATAATGACTTTTCAGGAGTAGTTTTCGTAATTTCTGCGAAATCTAAACTAGTCATATTACGACGACCGTTAGTAATTGGCTTATATTTTTTTAGAGCCATTGTCGTTTACCTCCTTATTGGTAATTTTTAGTTAAATAGATCGATTGATCCTTCTTTTAATTTAACGATTGCTACGCGTCGTTTGTTTGTATAGCCTTGGTAACGGCCCATACGTTTTTTCTTTGGTTTGTAGTTAATAATATTTACACTATCAACTTTAACATCAAAGATTTCTTCTACTGCGATTTTTACTTGTGTTTTGTTAGCACGAGTATCAACATCGAATGTATATTTGTCTTCAGCCATTGCAACTGAAGATTTTTCAGTGATTACGGGGCGCTTAAGAACGTCTCTTGCTTCCATTATCCGAGCACCTCCTCAACTTTTTTAGCAGCTGCTTCTGTGATTACTACACTATCAGCGCTTGTTAAATCTAGAACATTTAAACCTTGTGCAGTCGTTACTTGAACACCAGGGATGTTACGTGCTGAAAGTGCAACATTTACATCTTCAGATTCAGTAACTACTAACACTTTTGTAGGTTGCTCTAAGTTAGAAAGTACAGTTTTGAATTCTTTTGTTTTAGGAGCTTCAAAACTTAATGCATCTACAATTGTTAAGCTATTTTCTTGTGCTTTGAAAGATAATGCTGAACGTAATGCTAAACGACGCATTTTCTTAGGCATTTTGTAAGCATAGCTTCTTGGTGTTGGTCCGAATACGATACCACCACCACGCCATTGTGGCGCACGAATAGTACCTTGACGCGCACGTCCTGTACCTTTTTGTCTCCATGGTTTACGTCCACCACCACGTACTGCTGAACGGTTCTTAACAGCATGTGTACCTTGGCGTAATGAAGCACGTTGTAAATTAATTGCTTCAAAAAGAACGTTATTGTTTGGTTCGATTGCAAATACTGCATCGTTTAATTCAACTGAACCTGATTTAGTTCCATCTACTTTTAATACATCATAATTTGCCATTATGCATTTCCTCCTTTCGCTCTATAATTATTTATTACCTTTGATTGATGAAGAGATTTCTAAGTATCCTTTTTTCGGACCTGGTACATTACCTTTTACTAAGATAACATTGTTTTCAGTGTCAACTTGAACTACTTCTAAGTTTTGGACTGTTACAGTGTTTCCACCCATACGTCCTGGCATTTTTTGTCCTTTGAAAACTTTTGAAGCATCAGATGCCATACCTACTGAACCAGGTGATCTATGGAAATGAGAACCATGTGACATTGGTCCACGTGCTTGGTTATGACGCTTGATAGCACCTTGGAACCCTTTACCTTTAGATACGCCAGTTACATCAATGATGTCACCAGCTTCAAATGTATCAACTGAGACTTCTTGACCTACTTCGTATTCATCAACATTGACGTTTCTGAATTCACGAATGAAGCGCTTAGGTGCTGAGCTTGCTTTTTTAGCATGGCCTTCAGCTGGCTTGTTAGCATATTTGCTTGACTTGCTTCCTTTTTTGTAAGCTGCTTTATCAGCATAGCCTACTTGGATTGCATTGTAGCCATCTACTTCTTCAGTTTTCTTTTGTAATACTACGTTTTCACTAGCTTCTACTACTGTTACAGGGATTAAATCACCGTTTTCTCCGAAAACTTGTGTCATCCCGATTTTTCTTCCTAAGATTCCTTTGGTCATCGAAAGTCCACCTCCTAATTTTTTCTATTATAATTTGATTTCGATGTCTACACCAGATGGTAAGTTTAAGCCCATAAGAGCATCTACTGTTTTAGGTGTAGGATTAACAATATCGATTAAGCGTTTATGTGTACGTTGTTCGAATTGTTCACGTGAATCTTTATACTTATGCACGGCACGAATTACAGTATAAACTGATCTTTCAGTCGGTAACGGAATTGGTCCAGACACATCTGCACCAGAACGTTTTGCTGTTTCAACAATTTTTTCTGCAGATTGATCGATAACTCTGTGATCATAAGCTTTTAATCTGATTCTAATTTTTTGTTTTGCCATAATTTTCCCTCCTTATTCGTCTACATTTAAGTGATAGACTTCTCCACGAAAACTATCTCACACAGCGCCATGGCAAAGTGGCCGGGTGTGTCAGTAACCTTTCGCTTCATCGCGTGTTCTTAAAGTCCAACATTAGATATGTTACATGAAAAGCAGTGATTTATCAAGCTTTTCTGCAAAAGTTTTTACTATTTGCCTAACACATACCTTGTTATTATACTTGAACTACTTATTCAGTTCAACCACTTTTAGGAAATTTTTAGTGTTTGTAATTTTAAATGTTTATTTTCCCTTTTTTATTTTCATTTGATTTATTTCGTTTATACTAGTATTAGTTAGGAGTGAATATTGATGAAAAGTGGTATCCGTTCGACACTTATAATACTTAGTTTAATATTAATTGTTGGTGAGTTTATTTATGGCATCCCGTTTTTAGGTGGTAGTATCATTTTCAGTTTTGGTTGGCAGCCTTTATTAATCAATGCGTTACTATATTTTATAATCGTGATTATATTAATAGTTGATAAACAAAATTCTATTAAACCAATGTTAATCATACCATTGCTAGGCGTTATTGGTTCTTTCATAGCATTCATACCTTTTGTTGGGATGATTGTTCATTGGGTTTTATTTTTCTTAATGTTGTTCTTTGTTTTGATTATTTTCTCTACGCCACTTTATGTTCCAAATAAACATGCAAAAGTTGTTTACACGCAACATAAACAAGAGAATAATAAATTTTAGAGTTATACAGGTATGGTTATTACATTATAATGAAGAAACACGTTTTTTATAAACTGAATACAGGTAATTAACACTTACAAAAAATCCCTTTGCTTCGATTTGAATCGAATGCAAAGGGATTTTTTATTTAGCCGTGAACAAATACAAAATATAATATAAACAGTATCATTAAAGCATACATGATTGGGTGGACTTCTTTATGTCTTTTAGAAATCAACATTGTGATTGGATAAAAGATGAAGCCACAAGCAATACCAGTTGCGATTGAATAAGATAACGGCATCATAATAATTGTGATAAATGCTGGTACTGCTACTTCGAATTTTTTCCAGTCTATTTCCGCAAAATTAGCTGCCATTAATACACCTACGACTACAAGCGCTGGCGTAGTCACTGCACTTGTTACTACTTCCATTAAAGGACTGAAAAATATCGCTAATAAGAAACAAAAACCTGTAACAACACTAGCAAACCCTGTACGAGCTCCTACAGCGACACCTGACGTTGATTCAATATAGGAAGTCGTTGTTGTCGTCCCAAAAATTGAACCAACTATTGTTGCTAATGAATCAGAAAATAATGCTCGGCCAGCTCTAGGTAATTTATTATTCTTCATCATACCTGCTTGCGTTGCCACTGCAACAAGTGTACCTGCAGTATCGAAGAAATCTATAAATAAAAACGTTAAAATTACAATTAAAAATTGTACGGTGAACAATTGACTAGGATCTTTAAATGCCTCAAAAGCAGCTCCGAAAGTAGGCTCAATACTAGGAACTTTGCCTACTATGCCACTTGGAGTATGTATTAGTCCAGTAAGCATTCCTAATATAGATGTTAATACCATACCAATAAATATCGCACCAGGTACTCTAACAGCATATAATATCACTGTTATAATAATACCAAAAATCGTTAACAATACAGGTCCATCAGTGATATGACCCAAAGTTACTAATGTAGAATCATTATTAGTGATGATTCCTGAACTTTGTAATCCAACAAAGGTAATAAATAAACCAATTCCTGCTGAAACTGCCATTTTCATTTGATAGGGTATTGCGTTAATAATGGTCTCTCTTAAACCGGTCATAGTCAAAATTGCAAAAACCACACCAGAGAATAACACGCCGGTCAAACCAACTTGCCATGGAATACCCATTGTTAACACAACTGTAAATGCGAAAAATGCATTTAAGCCCATGCCAGGTGCTAAGGCAATTGGATATCTAGCTATCAAGCCCATAAATAAAGAACCTACAAACGCGGCTAATGCTGTAGCAACAAAAATAGCGCCTTGGTCCATTTTCATATCTTCTGAAACACCTTTTACGCCTGCTAAACTAAGTACTTGAGGGTTGACAGCTAATATATATGCCATTGACAAGAAAGTTGTAAGCCCACCAAGTATCTCTTTCTTATAGTTTGTTTTATGCTTTTCAAACTTGAAATACTTTTTCACGGTTTAGTTCTCCTTTTTTTAAAATACCTACACATTCTAATACCAATTACATTATTTTACAATAGCAAACACGAACTTCTTGTCAAAATTTATACTTTTCGTTCGAATAATTTAAAATTTTAATCCTTTTAGTGCATCTTGGAATGGATTATTCTCTAATCCATCATCGTTATTCATATATTTTTTCAAATCTTTTTTGTTCACTTTATCTGATTTTTTATTTTTATGACGTTTATCCATTTGTGCTTGTGTTTCAGTATGGCCACACACACAACGATAAACCGCTTCTTTGCCTTTTCCAAACAACATCATTTTTTTGTGACAATTTGGACAACGTGCATTGGTTTTTCTTTGAATATTCTTTTTAGTTTTACATTTAGGATCCTGACAAACGAGCATTTGACCATTTCTAGTTTTAACTTTAATCATAAATTTGCCACATGTAGGACATTCTGTTGTTGTTAAATTATCGTGTTTATAATTTTGTTCACTTTTTTTAATTTCATTAACAACTTCATGCGTGAAAGTTTTCATTTCAGAAATAAATTGCGCGGCATTGTATTTACCTTGCTCTATTAATGATAGTTTTTCTTCCCACTCAGCAGTTAATAGTGGTGATGTTAATTTTTGTGGTGCAAGCTCTAATATTTGCTTTCCTTTGGATGTAACTTTTATCTTACCATCACGAGATTCAATTGCATTCATGTTAAATAACTTTTCAATGATATCTGCTCTAGTAGCAACAGTTCCAATCCCACCTGTTTCTTTCAATGTTTCATTATATTTTTTATTATCTAATTTAAAGAATTTTTGAGGGCTTTCCATCGCTTTTAATAAAGTACCTTCGTTAAAATATGATGGTGGTGTTGTTTCATGTTGTTCGATTTTAGGATGTGTTATGTGCAATTTAGATGATTTGGTTATTTTTTCAATTTGCTTGTTGACGGCTGCTTCATTTTCATAAATCGCTTTAAATCCTAACTTTTTAGTAACTTTATCTTTAAATTCAAATTTATAATTTCCTGCTACGATATTGATTGATACAGCTTCGTATTCATGTGGTGGCATAAGATTTTCTAAAAATCTTTGAGCAATCATCAGATAAATTTTTGTTTCACGTTGTGAGAGTTGATTCATATCAGGACGTACTTCTGTCGGTATAATCGCATGATGATCTGATACTTTTTGATTGTTTATAAATTTTTCATTTATTGAAAAAGATTGTGCCATTTGAGATTTTGCAATTTCTTTTAATGATGTCCCCATGATCGCTTGAATTCTATCTTTAAGCGTACTTACCATATCGTCAGTTAAATAGTTAGAATCTGTACGTGGGTAAGTTACAAGTTTGTGTCTTTCGTACAATGTCTGTAAAACATTCAATGTTTCTTTTGGACCAAAGTGGTAGCGTTTATAGGCTTCTTGTTGTAAATCTGTTAAATTAAATAATTTAGGTGCATATGATTTTTTATGCTTCTTACTAATACTTTCAACCAAACCTTCTTTATCAATAACTTCACTTTTTATCTTTTCAAAAACCGATTTATCATTACTAAACTCCGGCGTCATACATTGGAATGTGAGGCCTTCAGCAACAATATTCATCTTAAAATAAGTTTGCGGTGTAAAATGATTGATTTCATCTTGTCTCATTTGAACAAGTTGTATCGTCGGCGTTTGAACTCTACCTAGTGACAATTGCGCATCGTATTTTGTTGTTAATGCACGAGTTGCATTGATGCCAACAATCCAATCTGCTTCACTACGAGCAAGCGCTGCATAATATAAATTATTAAATTTACGACCATCTTGTAATTTTGAAAAGCCATCCTTAATTGCTTTTTTAGTTACTGAGCTAATCCACAATCTTTTAATAGGTTTCCTATTATGTGATTTATCTAAAATTAAACGCGCAACAAGTTCCCCTTCTCTACCAGCATCTGTTGCGATAATAATGTCTTTTGTATTTTTATTATTAATTAATGATTGTACAACAGAAAATTGTTTTTTTGTCTTGCTTATGACAACCGTCTTCATACGTTTAGGTATGATAGGAAGATCGTTAAGTTTCCATTCTTTATAGTTATCATCATATTGTTCTGGTGTAGCATTTGTAACTAAATGCCCCAGTGCCCAAGTGACAATATACTTATTATTTTCGAAGTAGCCATTGCGTTTATCATTTATATTTAATGCTTGCGCAATATCTCTGCCTACAGACGGTTTTTCAGCAATAATGAGTGATTTCATAATTTCGTCCTTTCAATTTCAATGATATTATTATTGTAACATGTATATAGCACATCAAAACTTCCATTTACATGAAAAAGTTCTTATAATTAACTTAATAGTTCATCATATGGAGGTATTATATGAAAACAACAAATCCGAACGATGTCGATCAAATCTTGGAATTTTTGAATAATGCTAATTATCAATCTGCTTCTTATTTGTATAAATTGCCACAAATGCATAATGACATTAGGACCGTTATTACCAATGCAATACAAGATCCGGGTGTGTTTGCACAAGTAAACAATCAAGATGAAATTACAATGTTGCTTTTGGCTTTAAAGTACGAGGACAATAAATATAAAGTATTAGGACCATTCATAGACAAAAGCATCAAGCCTTCTATCGAAGAAATGACACAACTTTTCGATGCATTAGCTCAAAGTAAACCGGATACTGCAAATTTTAATTTTTCATTTGAAGAGCATGAGCAAGCATATTTACCATTTATGAAATCTTTAGGTGCATCCTATAGTTTTACTGATTATTATCTGATTTCTACGAAAGATATTGGCGACGTTGGTAATGAACAGAATATTATTGAATACCAACCTGCGTTTTACCGTTATTTTAGTAAATTACACAATCAAACATTCAAACATGATGTAATGACTGCTGATGAAATTGTAAAATCATTAGATGCATACCATCGTCTATTTATATTTATGTCTGAAGGACTATTAAAAGGCTATTTATATCTTGAAATCGCTGAAAATAACAATATAGCTGAAATCAAATATTTTTCTTCTCACTCTGATTACAGGTTAATGGGAATTGCTTTTGATTTACTCTCATATTCTTTGCATTTTGCTTTTTCAACATTTGATATTGATAAGATTTATTTTAAAATACGCAGTAAAAATACTACGCTTGTTGAGCGTTTCAATGAATTAGGTTTTAACATTAATTATGAATATAAAAAATTCAAATACGTAGCAGCATATATTTAAATTGTAAGCGTTTTATATTTTTGCATTTTTTAATATATACACACTATTTTAAAAATTAAAAAGCTGAACTGTAATCTAATATTTTTACTATTCGATGCCTTTACTTTAAAATGATTATCTAGGGCAATCTTCAGTGATTGTTTTATAGAAGGAAAGTAAAATTAAATAGAGAGTGAGTGAAGCTTAGTTATGGATTTATTAATTGCCCTACTCCCAGCGTTATTTTGGGGGAGTGTTGTTTTAATTAATGTGCTAGTTGGTGGTGGCCCTTACAATCAAATTAGAGGGACTACTTTCGGTGCACTTATCATAGGTATCTTATTATTACTTACTGGCAATACAAAATTCGATGACCCCATCGTAATTATTGTAGGTTTAATATCTGGTGCTTTTTGGGCATTGGGACAAGGTTATCAATTAAAATCAGTCAGTTTAATTGGCGTATCTAAAACAATGCCAATTTCAACAGGATTACAACTTGTAGGTACTACTTTATTTAGTGCTATATTCTTAGGTGAATGGAGTACTGGTACGCAAGTTATACTTGGCCTAGTTGCAATGATTTTACTTGTTGGAGGTATTGCACTTACATCAATTAAAGGAAAAAATGAAGCTTCAGAAAGTACTAAAAACTTTGGTAAAGCAATTCCTATCTTGTTAATTTCCACTGTTGGTTATGTCGTCTATGTTGTGGTTGCACAAATTTTTGGTGTTGATGGCATGAATGCTCTATTCTTCCAATCTATTGGTATGGCAATCGGTGGATTAATATTATCTGCTAAACATGAGACTACTATTAAAAGTACCGTGTGGAACTTAATACCAGGTGTCATTTGGGGTATAGGTAACTTGTTTATGTTCTATTCTCAACCCAAAGTAGGTGTGGCAACAAGCTTCTCATTTTCACAATTATTAGTAATTGTTTCTACACTTGGTGGTATATTCCTTTTAGGTGAACGAAAAGATAAACGTCAGATGATAGGCATTTGGACGGGTATTATTTTAATCGTTATAGCTGCCTTTGTTTTAGGTAACATTAAAGCTTAGTTAAAGAACTATTATTAAATCTTATTCGACTTATAAACTTTTATAAAAACTAAATTTATGCCGAATAACTAGGAGGAATCTTAAATGTTTGAAGATTTAGCAGGAAAAGTAGTTATTATTACAGGTGCTGGTAGTGGTATTGGAAAAGCGATGGCAGAACAATTTGGTGAAGAAAAGGCGAATGTTGTATTAAATTACAGATCCGAACGTCATATGGACGCTATGGAATCCTCAATTAAATTAATTGAAAATGCTGGTGGTAAAGCGATAAAAGTTCAAGCAGATATCTCTAAAGAGAATGATATTGATCATCTCATCCAAACTACTGTAAATCATTTTGGTACATTAGATATCATGATTAACAATGCTGGATTTGAAAAAGCAATACCAACACATGAAATGCCTTTAGATGAATGGCAAAAAGTAATTGATATTAACTTGACTGGCGCATTTTTAGGTGCCAAAGCAGCAGTTAATCAATTTCTTAAAGAAGATAAGAAAGGTGTTATTCTTAATACCTCAAGTGTACATGACAAGATTCCTTGGCCTAACTATGTAAATTACGCTGCAAGTAAAGGCGGTTTGAAATTAATGATGGAAACAATGTCTATGGAATATGCTCAATACGGCATCCGTATTAATAATATTTCACCAGGAGCAATTGTAACGGAACATACAAAAGAAAAATTTTCAGATCCAACAACTCGTGCAGAAACATTAGAAATGATTCCAGCAAAAGAGATTGGTGAAGCAGAAGAAGTAGCAAACGTAGCAAGATTTCTTGCCTCTGATTTAGCGAGTTATATTCATGGAACTACTATTTATGTTGATGGTGGCATGACAAATTACCCAGCATTTATGGGAGGTAAAGGATAAATTCCTCACGTTCCATCACAAGATATGAACTTAGTCATTAATATCTATGCTCAAAATATAAAAAGGAGTTAATCCGTAACGGATTAACTCCTTTTTATATTTAAAGCCTTCCAAATAACCAATTAAACAAATAATGCTTGATATATATATAAAATAATAATGCTGATTAAAATCGTTAAGTTACTCACCATACCAACAAGCGGCAACGTCTTATACTTAAATTGAATTGAATAAGGTATAATAGCAACACCTACTGGTAATAACCAAGCAACTTGTAGTGTTGTTTTAATCATATCATTATCAACAGGTAAAAAGAAATAAACCAACAATCCTGCGATGACACCTAATCCATAATGTAAACCTAGATATTTCAAAGCGATAGGTAAGAAACGCTTATCGATACTAAAGTTAAGCATTAAGCCCAATAAGATCATTGATAAAGGCATGTTAGCGCCTGATAACACTGAGAAAAATTTAATGACAGGTTCTGGAAAATGAATATTAAGCATATTCAAAATAAACATGATGATATATGTCATTAAAGGAACCGATTTTAGTAAATTTTTGCCTAAATACTTAAAGTCAAAGTTATCACCCGCACTGCTAAAATAACTTCCAACAAAGTATGTAACACCAAACATAATCACAGCGCCACCAATATCTGCCATTCCGAAATATATCATTCCTGTTTTAGGCCAAATCGCTTCTACAAGTGGGTAAGCAAATAAACCAATATTTAGCGAAGCAGTCATCATTCCAACTGTGCCACGTATATGATTATCATATTTTAAGAAAAACCAAATTACGATGATCTTAGCGATAACACCATACAATATCATCAATATCGGTAGTACTGATAGCGACAAATCTAAACTTGCACCATTTAAATTAACAATCACTAAAGAAGGTAATGTTACGTTTAAAACGAGTGTTGAAAAAACTTGACTATCATTAGCTTTAAAATAATTGATACGTTTGAGTGTATAACCTAGTGCAATTAGTAAAATAATAATGATAAATTGTTGGGTCACATTAATCCTTCTTTCATCCAATCATCTGTTTTCATTCTATTTTCATACTTTAACATAAGTAGCAACCATTTTAGAAGCTTTCGAATTCATGTTATAATTTAATTTATATACAAAACGCTTACATTAGACAAAAAGGTGGTATTGGAATGGATTTAAATGACAAATTAGCAGAACTGAAACATGATTACGTTAGATTACAAGGCGACCTTGAAAAAAGAGAATCCGTCAATCAATCTGTGGACCCTTTAGTTAAACAACTTGAAAAGATAGAACAAGAAATGTCAGAAGTGCGTTCAGAAATTAGACAAAAAGAAAATAAATAACATCCTAGTAAATCAATAATTTACATGCTAAGATTAAGGGCGAACATAGAAAGGATGTAATAAATGCAACTGTATCTTATATTTTTGCCAGTGTTATATTTAATCGTAAGTTACATAAGTATATTTAAAATGAACACCATTATAACGCGTATTTTACGTATTATTATGTCTTTACTTTTATTATTCGTAGTAGCTATTACTACTTTATCATTCCCTGCAATAAATTGGTGGGTCTTTATTGTACTACTGCTTATCATAGGTAATGTAGAAATTACAGCATTCAAAAATAGCAAAAATGATCAAAAAGCCGTTCAAATTTTAAATATAATGAGCGTTATTTTATTTGTAATTTATGTTATTTTGACTTTAGTTTTATATTAAAAAACCATTATTTTAAAGATAATATAACGTAACATATATATAATCAGCCCCGAAAAGATTTCTAATTATAAGAAACTTATCGGGGCTGATTTTGTATATTTCTTCGTAATGCTTTACGTGCTTACCTCGAACAGGACATGGTCTTGTACTTTCCAAAAAATTATCTTTGATACCACACAATAATCATTACTCAATCACCTTAGAATGAAACTCACATCATTTATATTTCCAAACGCCTAATTATATATAAGTGTGGACATGCGAAATCTTTAAAAGTAGTAATCTCGCATGTCCGCATTATATTTTATTCTATTTTTGTTTTTTCAAGATTTTTGCCTTTAAGGTAAATAATATTTCATATATTACTGGTACAACTATTAAAGTTAGTAAGGTTGAAGAAATCAATCCCCCTACCACAGTTGCTGCCATACCTTTTGAAATAATGATAGAACTATCTTCACCAAATAGCATAGGCATCAACGCTCCAATAGTTGCTAATGCTGTCATGAGAATTGGTCTGATACGCGTTCCGCCTGCTTCTAACAATGCTGCTTGCATTTCCATACCTTGTTGTTGTTTATTTATCACTCTGTCAATTAATACTATTGCATTGGTTACAACAATACCAATTAACATAAGCATACCGATCATGCTCGGTACAGATATTGTCTCACCAGTTACTACTAAAGCAACTACAACGCCTATAACTGTATATGGTAATGAGAATAATATAGTGAAAGGTGCCAATGCGCCTTTAAATGTTAACACAAGTACTAAATAAACTATTATAATTGCTGCTAACATCGCCATAGATAATTGCGTTACTGCGTTACCTATATCTTCATTTGCGCCTCCCATGTTGACGTCTACGTTATTAGGTTTATCTATTTTATTTAATTTTGATAACACTTTCTGTGAAGTTCCACCCACATCATCATTTGTAACTTTGCCGGAAACTTTTGAGGTATAGTCTCCTGCTTTAGTTTCTATTTTATTTGGCGTAGTTGTTTTTTCTAATGTTGCGATGTCACTTAATTCAATCGCTTGACCAGTAGCTGTTTGTATTTCAGTGTTTTCAAGTTTTTCTTCTGTCCAATCCGTTTCTTTATCTTCTTTAATTTTCACATCTATCGATTTACCATTTTCCTTTACGGTTGTGACACTCTGCTCAGGTGTATTCTGATTTAATGTCATAGCTAATTGAGATGCAGACAAGCCATAACCAGAAGCTTTATTTTGATCGACTTTGATATTATATTGTTCGTATGTTTGAGATAAATCAGATTTAACGTTAGCTATTCCATGAATATTTTTCATTTCTTTTTCGATTTTATTCACAGTTCCTTTTATTGCATCAAGAGATGGTCCAGTAATAGTGACTGCTAATTCATTATTTGTCCCACCTGTGCCCATATCTTGATTTGCCCAATCTCCAGGATGCTGATATTTGTTGATATGTTTTAATACCTTATCAGGCTCTTCATCAAAATTAGGTGTATTACTATCATATTCAACCATGATAGCCATACTATTCGAACTACCTGTAGGGTCTGTTGGTGTTGATCCACCAACGGAATACTGAACTGTTTTAACTTTATCTTTATTGTTCAAATACTTTTGTACTTGTTCAGCATGTGCTAATACCCCTTTTTCTGTTTCACCAGGCTCGGGTGTATAAGTTAATGCCATAAATTTATCTTCCCCAGTTGAGATAAAACTAGTGCCTAATTTTGCTGCACCTAAACCAATACTAGCAATTAAAATAACTGTACTTAAAATCATTACAATCCATTTGTGCGCTAATGACCAGCGCAATATACGTTTATATCCTCTACCTACCATACCTAATGTTTCTTCTTTACGTTGTTTAACACCTTTTTTGAAAAAAGTAGCACTTAAAGAAGGCACGATGGTAATCGAAACAAGTAAAGAAGCTAGTAAACTAAATGCAATCGCTAATGCAAATGGTCTAAACATCTCACCGACTGATCCATTGACAAATGCCAATGGTAAAAAGACTATAATGGTAACGATTGTCGACGACATTATTGGTTTAAATACTTCACTCGTCGCACTAATAATGAGCTTATTGCCACTTAATGGTTCTTTTTTATCTGATAAACGTCTATAAATATTTTCAACTACAACAATTGAATCATCAATAACTCTACCTATTGCAACTGTTAGTGCACCAAGTGTTAATATATTTAATGATACATCTGTTAATTTCAATGCAACCATTGCAATTAATATAGACATCGGTATTGAAACGACTGAAATTGCAGTTGTTCTAATATTTCTTAAGAATAATAATATAACAATTATGGCAACAATCGTACCGAGTGCTGCTTTTTCAATCATTGTATATAGCGAGTCTTCTATTGGTTTCGCAGTATCCATAACTTTTGTAGATTTTATATCTTTATTATCTTTGATAAATTCATCAATTTCTTTTTTCGTGTCTTTAGCTACTTTAACAGTGTTGGCATCTTGTGCTTTTGTCACTTGTACATTGACTGCATCTTTGCCATTTGTTTTAGAAATTGATTGTCGTTCATCACCTACTGAGATGTTTGCAATGTCTTTGAGTTTAACAGAAGGCATGCTATTTTCTCCGTCTTGAGCAACTGAGCTAGGCATTGCTGTTGCCATGTTACCGTCTTGTGATGAACTTTGCGCACTAGCACCCTGATTTGCACTTCCATCGTTGCTACCTTGAGCACTCATGCTTGAAGCTGATAATGGAATTTCAAGGTTTTTCAATGCATTTACTGAAGTGAATTGGCCATCAATTACCACTGATTTTTCAGTTTTACCAAACTGGAATAACCCTAATGGGGTTTCACTAGTTGCACTCTTTAAGAATTGTTCCACACTATCGACAGTTAATCCTCTATCTTGCAATTTTTCTTGATCAAATTTAATTGAAACTTCTCTCGATGTCTGTCCATTCAATTGTGCATTTTGTACGCCATTGATTGTTTGAAGTTTAGGTAGTAACTGATTATTAACTTTTTTGGTTGTATCTTTTAAATTATTATCATTTGTAGTAAAAGAATAAGCCACAATTGGAAAAGC
The DNA here is from genome assembly GCF_038006605.1 of Staphylococcus sp. FSL W8-0271. Classification (NCBI taxonomy): domain Bacteria; kingdom Bacillati; phylum Bacillota; class Bacilli; order Caryophanales; family Staphylococcaceae; genus Staphylococcus; species Staphylococcus sp. FSL W8-0271. Next base: position 732,260 of record NZ_JBBOVM010000001.1, on the reverse strand, counting down.
ATTCATTGAATTCCTTGTTAATTCTGGTTCTTCAACGCCTTCTTCAAACTTAATTTTATCAAGTTCTTTCTTTAAATCATTTTCAGCTTTATCCATGTCTGTGCCATTTTCATATTCAACAGAAACCATAGAAGCATTTTGAATAGATTGTGCATTAACATTTTTAACACTTGCCATTGACCTTATTTGGTCATCAATTTTATCACTAATGTCATCCTTTACCGTTTCTGGTGTAGCACCAGGCATGGTTGTTTGTACAGTAATCACTGGAGGTTCAACATCAGGCAATAATTCAAGTTTCATTTTCGCACTTGAATAAACACCACCTAAAATGACCAGCAATACCATAAGAAAGATTGCAAATTTATTTCCCAACGAAAACTGCAATAGTTTTTTAATCATATCTTTTCTCCTCTCAAATATCATTTTAATTCAATATTGCATTTATTTTCTTTATGTATAGTCATATCTATGTATTTTCTAAACTCATAAAAAATGCACGTTATAAAGTTTAAATTGCATATTAAAACTTTATAACGTGTCTACTTTTTACAAAATTACAAACAAAACTATTTACGTTTTAATTTACGTGAAAGTTTAATTTTAGTCTTAGTCAACTTCGGCTTAACATTTTCAATAACTTGATATAATGGTTTATTTAACACGTAATCAAATTCACCTATTTTTTCACTTAAATACGTTCCCCATACTTTCTTAAATGCCCATAATCCATAATGGTCTGATTCCTTGTCTGGATCATTATCTGTACCACCAAAATCATATGTTTTTGCGCCATGCTCGCGAGCGTATTGCATCATAGCAAATTGCATGTGATGATTTGGCAAGAAGTCTCGGTAGTCATTAGATGATGCACCATAAAGATAGTAGGATTTATTCCCAGCAAACATGAGCAATGCACCTGATAAATATAATCCTTCTGGGTGCTTAGCTTCTAACGCTTCCATTTCATTAATGAGTTCTTGTGTTTTTTTCATTTTATTGTCAGCATCGTTTATTTTATTTAATGTCTTTTTATCTTGTTTTTTTTCAGCTAGCTTTTCTTTTTCCGCTTCTAATTGTGCTAAGTCTTGACGTAAATCTTTAAGGACTGGTTTAGGTTCCAATTTCACTAAAAATAATTCCGCATCTCCATCTGGATGTAAAGCATCGTATATGTTTTGGAAATAGCTAATATCTCTTGTTAAAAAGCCATCTCTTTCGCCAGTGATTTTCATTAACTTTGCAAATGTTTTCAAACCTTCTCTATCAGAACGTTCTACTTTAGTACCACGCTTTAATGCTAACCTTACTTTTGAACGATTACGTCTTTCAAAACTTTGAATTAACGCATCATCGTTTTTATCAATCGGTGTTATCATTGTCATTCTTGGTTGAATATAATCTTTCGAAAGTCCTTCTTTAAAACCTTTGTGTTTAAACCCTAATGCTCTTAAATTTGATAGTGCATCAGCACCTTTATCTACTTCAACATCAGGATCAATTTTAATTGTATAAGCTTTTTCTTCTTTTGCAATTTGAATTGCGTATTCTAGCAATGTTTCTAATGCTAATTTATTACTATAATCCGTTACAAAACCTCTTGAAATATAGCATAGCGTATAAGGTAATTTAGGAACCTTTTTAAATAATAACTGCGCCACACCTAAAATTTTACCATCTTCACCTACTGCGATACGCTTTGAGTACCAGCCAGTCAATTTCTTTGTTTCTGCCCACTTTGTTAATTGTAATAAGTCACCTTGAGGGTGCGCTTTAACAAAGGCATCGTGCGCTTGGTTCGTTATATTCATCTTTTCCATAAAACTGATATCTCCTTTTACCATTACATACTTTGTTATTATACATTGCTTCACACATTCTTTCACATCATTTCCCATTATTTGATATAATAATATACGAAATGAGGTGTTCTTGTGCGTATCATTATCTTGTCATTACTTTTTTTAATAAATTTAATTTTTGTAATCCAAACATTTAATACAACTTTTAATGTTTCATACCTAAGTTTAAGAATTATTCTCGCTGTTTTTACATTTGTAGTAACGGGTTATTTACTACTTTTATCTAATAACAATAAATGGGGAACTTACTTAACTATTTTAACACTAATAATTTCTTTGATACACATCATTGTTATTGCACATAGTATGTATGTTTACATTTATTAATCTGCTTCAACTTTGTACTTAAGCCCTCTAATGATTAATGTATATGGTGAAGTTGTATTATCATCTTTCAAAGTGACTGCTTTATAACCCGAATATTCACCATCATATATATGATATACAATATCATCGTTTTTCAATTTTAATGTCGTGCATGTTTCTGTGTTGTTAACGATCTCCATTCCAAACCACTGTTGCCATTTCTCAACCGTATGTGCTCTTTCTGTACTATTAATTTCAATACTTTTTATGCTAAAAGCATTTTGGCGTAATGGGTTTAACTTTTCTTCTCTTGCTTCAATATCTTCATTCCATTGAATAAAAAATGGCGGCTTCACCCTATAATCAGGATCAGCTATATATAACAAGCGCCATGTAGTCTTTTCTCCTTTTGTGTTTTCTCTTTGCATTTCAACAGGGCCTATGACATCTATATTTTGTGATTCCAGCGTTTCTTTTAATTTGGTAATATCTTGCGTTTGAAATGCGATTGTTTTTAATCCTTCTTTATAATGATCTTGAACAATTTTCGAAGGAAATGACACTCGACCTTCTTCACTTTTTACAATTTTTTGCAATTTCTCTGGTTTATAAATATCTAATAATTCAATGTAAGCATTATTTAAGTAGGCTAAACGATTGTATGTGCCTAATTTCTCATGTTTACCACCTTGATATAGTGTAAATAAATGACCTGGGAATTTGAAATTATCTAATTGTTGTACATAATGAACGATATGATCTAACTTTAAATCTTGCATACCTTTATCCCCCTATTTTTCCTTTACATTTATTTTAACAAATTGTATACACGTTTACTTCTGATAACCCATTATAATGATTTAAATTGAGATTATAAATTTATTTTTATTCAGAGATTAAAGCGCATCATTTAATAAATAGGTATTGATTTCCCTGTCCAAATGGACTAAAATATAACTTGTTCAAAATTAAGTTAGCTTTGCTAACCATTTTCGGAGGTATGCTTTCATGCAAAATAAATTTGTATTTGATAACATCATCGCAATTTATAGACCGTATACAAAAATGTTCCAACCTATCTTTGAATCATTTGAGCTATATCCTGCACAGTGGCTCGTTTTAAAAGATATTTCCTACAATGCACCGACCACTCTAGTACAAATTTCAAAGCGACGTTCTATTGAGAAGCCTACCACAAGAAAAATACTAAAAGTACTTTCTGAAAAATCTCTATTAACTGTTGAAACAGGTACAGATAAACGAGAAAAATGGCTTTCACTTTCTCCAAAAGGAGAAAACCTTTATAAAAATATCAGTTCACGTGTAGATAAAGTGCAAGACGAAATTATTAAAAATACAGGTTTATCTGTTTCAGAACTTGAACACATTACAAAATCACTTCAACTTATTCACGAGCAAATTTTGGAAATGGAGGAATTTTAACATGAATCAAACAGCATCGATGAAGTCACCAATTTGGACAAAAAACTTTAATATCAATTTTATTACTAACTTTTTAGTTTACTTATGCATGTATTTGCTTATCGTCATCATAGCGAGTTATACAAAAACTGAATATCATGCGTCAGACAGTATGGCGGGACTCGTATCTGGATTATTTATTATTGGTTCTTTAATTGGACGATTTATCACTGGAAAGTACGTTAATAAAATAGGTCCTAAACGTATTTTAATCATCGGTTTAATCTTATTAATCATCACACAACTACTTTATTTTATAGAAGGTGCCTTGGCTGTTCTAATGTTCACGAGATTAGTTAACGGTATTGCTACTGGGGTTACTACGACAGCAACGGGGACAATTGCTGCTTATGCAACACCACAAGAGAGAAAAAGTGAAGGTATTAGCTTGTTTTCTTTAAGTTTAGTTATAGGCGCTGCAATCGGCCCATTTTTTGGCCTTTTACTTATTAATACATTCCCAATTCAATTGTTATTTTTACTTTGTTTAATGTGCGGTATCATCAGTTTTATCATTTCATTTTTCATTAAGTTAGATATCGATATAACTACTGATATACCGAAAACACAAACAACTGAAAGCAAAAAATTTAATATTAATAATTATATCGCCAAAGAGGCATTACCTGTGGCAATTATTATGCTCCTTGCAGGATTATCTTATTCGTCTATTCTGACATTTTTACAATTTTTCGCTCAAGAAATCAATTTAGTTACAATATCTAGTTATTTCTTTATTTTTTATGCTATTGCATCACTCATTACAAGACCAATTGCTGGTAGAATGATGGACCTCAAAAACGAAAACGTCATCGCTTATCCTGCTTTTGTCTTTTTAATCCTTACATTTTTAACATTAAGTATTACAAATAATAGTTGGTTATTAATTCTTGCTGGATTACTCCTTGGCGCTGGTTACGGCAATATTTCATCTTGTATGCAAGCTATTGCAATCAAAGTATCTCCACCAGCTAAATACGGTATTGCTACCTCAACCTACTTTATCGGTTTAGACTTAGGGTTAGGCTTTGGACCTTATGTATTAGGCTTTGTAACATCTACAGTTTCATTCGCTCAATTATACGCTATTATGGGCGTATTGGTTTTAATTACTGGTATTATTTATTACTTCGTTCACGGTAGAAAAGTCAAACACATGAATACCTATTAATTTTTTCATAAAACAATAAGTTAAAGTTACTGTAAATTATTTGCTTTAGCTGTCAACAAAACTATTTTGTTGGCAGTTTTTTTGTACTCATTTTAAATACGAACCCTTTAGTATCTACTTTATATATTTAACTTTGAATACTAGTTATTTCAAAGTTATTACTGGGCTTGAATAATCGTATATTTAAAGTTTATTAAAAAAACCAAATGCTAGTATAGCACTTGGCTTATCTCTTATTTATCTCATTGTCGTTAATGGTCATCTAATTGCAACTTTAATAATTAAGCTACTTTTATGTTTTCAATTTCTTTTATAATATCATCTATTACTTTTAACTGTTCATCAGTATAATAATAGAACACTTGTCTTTCATCTGTTTCTGATCGAACTTTTGAGATCAATTCTTTTTTATAAATCTTTCTTATAATCACATCTATTTTACTAGTGTCCCATAACATTTCAAAATGTAAGGTATCTCTTAATTCTTTTCCACTAATTTTATTAGCTTCATAAACTTTAAACAACACTACAAATTCTTCGATAGATAGACGGTGAACTGACTTCAACCAATGTTTTAACTGACTTAAAGCCCTCTCAGATGTAATATAAAATGATGCTTTACTTTCCATAAATTTGGCCTCCTCATGATTTACTTTCATTGTTAGTATTGGCTTTATATAATGAATAAGCTTTTAAAATATTATATAACACTTTCTTCATTAAATATATTATTTTAAAAGAAACAGATAAATAAATTTTACTATTGTAAAGTTTTTATATAGCTACAATTGATTATGGTAATATTTTTCTATTGTTCATTATCTTTAATCGTTAAAAAAATACTTATGTATAATACATTTTCATATAAAAATATCTTTCTACATTTTTGAACTCATTTCACATAAGATATGAGTTCAAATTATAATAAAAAAGAGTAGAAGATAATTCAAATTGAATCTTTGAATTATTTCCTACTCATAATATTTTTTGAATAATCACAATAGTGATTATGATTATAAAATAATTAGTTATTTTAAATATTTAATAACTGATCGTCATACTTATGGTCAAAAGTTCAGTTTCCATAAATGCTAATAGCTAATAAATCAGCCACCAATATAGTTCATGTTGATTTTTTTACGTTGTCTATTGGCTACTGTTTGCGCTGTACGTTCATCTGAATATCTATCATCACGAATATTCCATAAAGCTTTAAACTGTTCAAACAATGCCTCATCTGACACACCAGATCGCATAAATGATTTCACATTAAACCCGTCCACGGTACTAAATAGACAACCATAAAACTTACCATCTGATGATAATCTCGCACGTGTACATGTAGAACAGAATGATTCAGACACACTTGTAATCAGACCAAACTTAGCACCATTATCTTTATGTCGATAATATTTTGCGACTTCACCAAAATATTTGGGTTCCACAGGTTCTATATCAAATGATGACTCTACCATTTTTAACATTTCATCTTTTGTTACAACCTTACTGAAATCCCAACCATTATCATTGCCGACGTCCATAAACTCAATAAAACGTATTTCAATATCTTTGTCTTTAAAATATTGAATCATAGGTAAAATTTGATCATCATTCACACCTTTTTGAACAACTACATTTACTTTTACATGAAAACCTATTGAGACTGCATAATCTATTTGTTGTAAAATCGTGGAAGCTTTAATATTTCGATTGTTTATAGCTTGGAACACTTTGTCATCAATCGCATCTAAACTCACATTAAGACGTCTTAAACCAGCATCATATAATTTTTGGCCGTGTTTTTTTAATAATAAACCATTAGTGGTTAAACCAATATCTTCTATACCATCAAGTTGGTTCAACTCATAAATTAATTTATATAAATCTCTTCTTAATAAAGGCTCTCCACCTGTAATACGTATTTTTTTGACTCCTAAACGTGTATAAACTTTAGCAATACGTACCATTTCATCAAAAGTGAGTAATTCATCTTTGGGTAGGAAAACAAAGTCATCGCCAAATATTTCTTTTGGCATACAATAGTCACAACGAAAATTGCAACGATCTGTAACTGACAACCTCAAATCTCGAATTGGACGTCCAAGTTTATCAGTTATTTGTTCTACCATTTGATCAGCCCCCTATCTATTCATAATGTCATGATGTAAATCTATTAAGTCTTGTTGATAGTTAATATTTTTGTACCAATAATCAGATGAACCAATTTCACGCACATCTAACCAATCACTTTTGACTTTTGAATAGACATTCTTAAGGCTGTAATCTCCTGATTCCAATGCTGATTCTATAAAAGATAAAGTATGCGGGCTGTAAAAAGCCATCGTTGGAATAGGCATTCCATCTTCTTGGAAACCGGCGATATCTAGTTGATCTTCTATTAAATGTTCCACCATAAATTGATACAATTTACTTATTGCTTTTTGTGTAATCATAGGTGTATCTACAGATATGACAAAGAAAAGCGTTTCGTCTGAATGTCGTCTCATTACTGAGTAAATACCAACCAGTGGACCTTTACCTTTGTTTTTAGCATGATCGATAACAATATTATTATGATCAAATTCATGTGCTAATGTTTCATTCGTACTAATAATTATTTCATTAAACATATTAGTAGCTTCTAAAACTTCAACGATACGTTTGTAAAACATTTGTGTGATAATCTTTGCAAACGCTTTTGGTTTACCAAATCTTTCTGATTGTCCTCCAGCTAATATAATTGCTTTCATATGTCTATTACCCTCCACTAACTGGTGGTATCAACGCTACAGTATCATTAGACGTTACGATATCATCACCTTTGACAAATTCTTCATTAACTGCAATTTGAAACTTTTTGTTATTAATATTAGGATAACGCTCAAACAAATCTGTTACAAATTCATCAACGGTAATATCATAACTTAAGTCAATGTCTTCTGAACTTTTACCCAAAACTTCTTTGATTTCCGCAAAGTATAATACTTTCATAACTTTTCCCCTCCAACTGCATCCTCATGGCTACCATGTTGGTGACCTTGCCATTCAGCACCATCTTCCCAAATCTCTTTTTTCCAAATGGGTACTAACTCTTTAATACGTTCAATAGCATATTCGTTAGCACGATAAGCATCTTTTCTATGTGGCGATGAAACACTTATCAATACTGCAATATCTGATATCGCTAGTGGCCCAATTCTATGCACAATAGCCGTTTTTGTCCCCGGCCACTTTTGTGAAATCTCATCACCTATTTGTGCCAACTTTTTTTCTGCCATAGGTATATAAGCTTCATACTCCAAATATTCTGTTTTGACTCCCTGTGTCCACTCACGTACATGACCTGTGAAAATAACAACGGCGCCTTGATGTTCATTGAGCACATACTGACGATATTGTTCTGTGGCTATTGGCTCGTTTACAACCTCAAATTGTTTCATTCAATCCATTCCTTTTTCATTAACGAAAGATAATAACCATTGTTCAAATTTTTGAAGTGCTAATGGTTGTTCAATATTAATATCGTACTGAATATTTGATAATTTATTTAGCTGTTGGTAATCGGCGTCATCACGATATATCAGCACTTTATCATAATTTGCTTCTTTGAATCCTTCTACTAAAATGATGTCACTGTCTATTGTAACAGATTTATCAATGATTTCATCCAGCCTTTGTTTTTCAATTCGTGTAACTGTTTGTTGTAGATGGTGCCCTTGAACAATACTTTGATCGGCACCAGCATTAAAATGTTTCATGTGGTCAACAGTATCCATTTGTAGTTCAATATCTGATAGATTTAAATCATGTTGCCCATGATGTTTAATCGTTGCTACGCAAAAACCATGCAATTTTAAAAATTTCACTGCATGTGTCATCAATGTCGTTTTCCCTGAATTTTTATAGCCTACAATTTGTAATATCATAGCGTAGTGTCCACTTCGTATGTTTGCGATTCAGTTAAAATGACATCAACTGTATGACCTTTTTGATATCCTCTTGTACCGCTTGGTAACACAATCATTGCATTGCTATGTGCAATAGCTACTACTGCACCAGACTTATTAAATCCTGATGGTACCACTGTCATCTCTTTACCATTAAAAGTCACTGTTGCTCGAATAAATCTTGTAAATGGATTGGGCTTTTTAAAGTCTACCATAAGTGTAGCTTGTACAATTTGTGTATATATAGCTTTAGCGCCCATCATGTGCTGTATTGCAGGTTTGACGTAGAGTTCAAAGCCAGTGAAACAAGCAGATGGATTACCTGATAATCCAAATAAATATTTATTATTAGCAACAGCTACTGTAGTTACACTACCGGGGCGCATGGCAATTTTGTTAAACAACACTTGCGCATTGACCGCTTCATAAATTTGAGGCAAATAATCAAAATCACCTACAGATACACCGCCAGTAGTGATTACAATATCATGCTCAGCCATAGCTTCACGCATCACCTGAATACTACTATTCAAATCATCTTGTTGAATTTTATAAGCGTTGACTTCTAAGTGATGCTTTTTTGCTAAAGCAGTTATCATAGGACCGTTTGAATTACGAATTTTTCCTGGTTTTAAATCATCTCCAACATCCAATAATTCACTTCCTGTAGCGATAACAGCCACGCTAGGTTTTTCAAAAACCGGAACTTCTGTATAACCATATGTTGCTAAAACAGCTATTGCCCCTGGATTAACACATTGACCTTTTTCTAATAAAACATCTCCAACCTTTGTTTCTTCACCTTTTATCGAAATATTCTCATTTGCGCTAAATGTTTTTCTTATTGTAAAATCTTGTTCACCTTCGACAGTTTGTTCAAGCATAACGATGGCATCAGCACCTTCAGGTATTTGTGCACCTGTCATAATTCTCACGGCTTCAAATGCTCCAACTGTTTTAGTTGAAACTGATCCTGCTCCAATGTGGTCAATAACTTTAAATTTAATGCGATTGTCACCGCTTGCACCTTTTGTATCAATACTTCTTAACGCAAAACCATCATATGGTGATTTATCAAACCTTGGTATCTCATGGGTCGCTACAATATCTTCAGCTAAAATGTAATTTAAGCTTTCCGCTAAGGGTAGAGTGGTTCTATCCATAAAAATTTCTTGGTTTATCACACGTTGAATTGCTTCACTCACTGGAATTGGGTTTCTTTTCTCTACAGGCATCGCAAATCTACTCCTTATAATTAATAATTTCATGATATACTAGAACACGATTAGGAGGGATACATTGACTGAATTTACGCATATTAACAAACAAGGGAATGCAAAAATGGTAGACGTTTCTGATAAAAACATAACAAAACGCTCAGCTACTGCGCATTCAAGTATAACGGTAAATCCAGAGATTTATGAACAAATCGTTGATCACACTAACCAAAAAGGAAATGTACTGAATACTGCTCAAATTGCTGGTATTATGGCTGCAAAAAATACTGCTGATATTATACCAATGTGTCATCCGTTACCTTTAACTGGTATAGATATCACATTTGATTGGCAAAAAAAAGCACAAGCATTCATTTTAAATATACAGGCAACCGTCTCTACAACTGGAAAAACTGGTGTGGAAATGGAAGCACTCACTGCCGCTTCAGCTGTAGCACTTACAGTTTATGATATGACAAAAGCGTTAGATAAAGGCATGGTCATTGGCGAAACTTACCTACTCTCAAAAACAGGCGGCAAATCCGGTGATTACAAAAGATAACTGTCGTAAATATTAATATGTAAGTGATAGAGTCCAACGAACATATAAACGTTGGGCTCTAATTATTTTGTAATCTCTTGAACTAAATGATTCAGTTCTGGTTTAATGAGCTTATTCAATGCTAATTTCACTGCGCCCGTAGAGCCAGGTATACTAAAAATCAATTTATCATTTACGGTACCTGCAATTGCTCGAGATAATAGCGCACGTGTCCCAACATCTTCTGCATAACTTAAATATCTAAATAATTCTCCAAATCCTTCGATTTCTTTAGTAATCAGACTAGATACAGCCTCTATCGTTACATCTCTTTGTGCTATACCAGTTCCACCTGTAGTGATAATGACATCAATATCCTCTGCTAACCAATGCTTTAATTGCTCAGTAATTACAGTTTGTTCATCTTTAACAATCTTATAATGTGATTCTGTAATCGTAACGTTTAATGTTGAAAGTAACTCTTTAACTAATTTACCACCTTTATCTGTTTCATAATCTCTTGTATCAGAAACTGTTAATACTGCACATTTAATATTTCTATCAAGTTTAACATTTGTATGCATATTGAACCTCCTTAGCCAAATAATTGGTTGATTAACGTCATCGCTTGTTGTGGGTTAGTCATACCATGAATCAATAATCTTCCGCCTTTAAAGCTAACTATTCTATGTGCTTTATATTTAAAATGTAACATGTAAGGGTTGCGTTGATATGGAATCTCTTGTCGTTGCAAAAATGTTTCCAACATTTCCTGGGAAATTTCAGGGTTTTCATATTGAACAGTATCCCTTCCACATAAAGTTGCAAATTGCCTTTGTGTTGTATTGAGATACGGATATGTTGGTTGTGTGCCACAAGTTTTACAAGCGCTATCTTGCAATTTTTTAAATCCAAATGTAAAATGTGTGCCTTCCCAAATATCACCATAAGTAACTTTAGGTGCAATTGTTGCGCCTGTTAATATTTTCAACGCATCTTTTAATTGTAAACTGGTCGTCATAGTGACTGCTGGCTGAATGACGCCTACTGTATCACAAGTCATATTAATAGCAGGTAGCTGTGGGATCAAACAGTTAAAACAAGGTGTTTGTTCAGGTATAAACGTCGCTTCCACATAAGTACTTTGTACAACACCACCATAAATCCATGGTATACCAGCTTTATACGCAAAATCATTTATCAATTGTCTCGTTTCAAAATTATCAGTTGCATCTAAAATAAGTTGTACATCTTGTGCGTTTGATTCTAAAAATAACCGATCGACATGTGCAATATGTATATGCAATCTCAAATTTTGACGTATAGCCATTAAATTGCGTTCTGCTGCAACTACTTTTGGTAATTTATCTGCTGCATCTATTTCTGTATACATCGTTTGGCGTTGTAAATTACTATATTCAATATAATCTCTATCTACAATTGTTAGTTCACCTACACCAGCTCTTACTAATCCTTCTGCTAGGTGTGTGCCTAAAGCTCCCATACCTATAATTAACACATGTGCATTCATAATTTTCTCTTGCCCAGATGTTCCTATATGTTTAAATAACATTTGTCTTGAAAAACGCTCTACACTCACTATGAACCCCCTCACTTTGCATCATTATTTTCATTATAAATCTTGACGGTCTATGTAACAACGGTTTAAATTCATTATGCGAAAATCCTATATGCCACTTTTATTCATATTAGCAATACAAAACTTAACAAAATAAAAGAGTAAGAACGAAATCAAATATAGATAGTGATTTCATATTCCTACTCTTTATCGCAAAACAGTTTCAAAAGAAATAATGATACATTTATGGTGATTACTAATACTTTGATTTTTGTCATTAAAGTCACTAATCATTATTTAAATTTGAATTTTCAATCCATCAAATGCAATGGTTGATTTTAAGCCATCTTCTGCTAATTGCTCTTCTAGTTGTTTAATTTGTGTCTTTGTTAAACTTTCAGTAGCTTCAATATGGGTAAAATATGTATGCTTAGCATTAATAGCTTTAGCAATAGTCACACATTCATCAAATGTCGCCTCTCCTAAAGCATTTAACATACCTTTTGGATGAATACGTTCATTAGTTATAGGATTAACTTCATTGCTACCAAAAGGTAAAATAGCAACATCAACTTTTTTCAACTTCTCCGTTGGTCGAAAGTCTTTAATTTCATCTGGAATAATAAGTATACGTTTGGTATTTATAGTTAAATAAAAACCAAACGCGAATTGTTCTGCTAATTGAATCCATTCTATCGTTGTACCATCAAAACTAATTTCTGCATCATTGTCAACAATTACCAGGTTAATTACACCTAATGATTCTAAATATTGAACATATTCCCAACGTGCAAAATATGCTTTAAAATCTTCCACTTCTTGAGTTGTAATATAAACCGTCGTCGTTTTGGACTTAGGTATTTTGTGAATAAAATCAAAATTGAGTGTTTCCCATATCCTAATCCCCATCGTGTGATCTGGATGCCAATGAGAGTAAATGCCATATTTTATATCACCAATTTTTGATTGTCTTAGTTGTTGAAATATATCTTCTGAAGTGTCGATGAGTAATTGTAAATCATGAATGAAGATACCAGGCCCTGTTCTTTTTTGTGCATCTTTATGCTGTGAAACTGATTGATAAAGTGTTGGTATACCTCCAGAAGTTCCTAAAAATTCGATAATCACTGCATCACCCCTACTTATTTATAAATGTGATTATATTTATTACTCAACTGCACATAAACTATAACTACATATCACCCTATATTAATAATTTCGTGTGCCAATATTTCAGCTTCATATTGCGAATGTGTAACAAAGATAATAGGTATATTCCATAATTTAAAAATTCGTTTTACTAACAAAATACTTTCTTCTTTCGTTGCATCATCTAAACTAGAAAACGGCTCATCTAGTAACATCAAGTCTGGTTTAGTACTTAAAGTTCTAGCTAATGCAACACGTTGAGATTCACCACCTGATAAACGTATTGGATATTTATCTTTTAAGTGAACAATATTTAGTTGATTCATTAAATTATCTATGTGCTGAGAGTACTGTGTCATAAAAGTGATATTTTGAAACACAGTCATATTTGGAAATAATTGATAATCTTGAAATAAATAACCTATATTGCGTTTTTGAATCTTCACATCAACATTTGAAGTAGTGTCTGTCAATATATGGTCGTTAATCTTTATAAACGCTTGATCTGGTTGTTGTAAACCAGCAAGCATATTTAAAATTGTTGTTTTCCCTATACCTGAAGGTCCTTTAATGGCATAGATTTTAGGTGTAGTGTCATCTATTTTCACATGTAATTGCGTATTATTTAAAAGATGATTCAAAGATATATTTAGCATTAACGAGCCTCCCGATAACCATCTTTATTCAATAAATTGATTGTACCAATTACAGTGACCGCAAATGCAACCAATACAATCACCCATAACCATGCTTGATTTTCTTTCCCTTGCTCTACTAAAAAGTATATTTCTAAAGGTAACGTGTTGGTTTTGTTGGGAATATAGCCTGCTACCATTAACGTAGCACCAAATTCTCCAATTGCCCGCGCAAAACTCATCATTACACCAGCAAGTATTGAACGCTTAGATAACGGTAAAACCAATTTAAAAAATATTTTACTTTCACTTGCGCCCATTGTTCTTGCTGTATTCAACATCTTAGGATCTATGCTCCGAAACCCTTGTACAGTATGCTGATACATTAACGGAAAGCTTACAATGATAGATGCAAATATGGCACCAGTTAAAGTAAATACAACTGGCAAATGTAAAAAATCGCTAAAAAACCTACCAATCACACTACGAGGTGAAAATATAATCAGTAAAATAAAACCCATCACTGTTGGAGGTAACACAATTGGTAACACAATGAAACTTTCCAAAAGTCTCGTTATAAAGCCACGACGCTTATACAACCATCTTGATATAAAAACACCTAATATCGTAACGATAATCGTGCTGATAACCGCGACCCTCAATGATATCCAAAATGGCGTGACATCTGGCATTTTTGCTACCTCCTATACTTTGAATTTATATTTTTTTAAAATTTCTTGTGCTTCATCTGTTTTTAAAAATTCAACCCATGCTATTGCTAACTTTTTATCTGAAATCGCCGCTGACTTATATGTGATAGGTTGTTTTAACTCAGCTGTTTGAATTTCTTTCACATTACTATCACCATTTTTTTGACTTTGATATAAATCTGTTTTATAAACATAACCTAATTGGGCATTGCCTTTTTCAACATAATTTAATACTTGTCGCACGTCTTTGGCAAAGACTAAATGTGGTTTAACATCCTCATACAATTGATGATCTTTTAAGTATTGCTCAGCATATTTACCTGCAGGCACAGATTTAGCCTCACCTATAGCTAATTTTTCACCTTGCTTTAAATCAGACACATTCTTATATGTACTATTAGATTCACCTATAAGTACTAAATCATTTTGTGCGTATTCATATTTATTTTGAGCTTGTTTGGCTAATGCATCAATATCTTTTGTATTTGCAGACATAAATACATCTACAGGTGCCCCCTTCTCAATTTGTTGTCTCAGGGCTCCTGATCCGCCATAATTAAATGTGATTTTTGCATTTTTATGTTTTTTATTAAATGCTTGTTCTAAATCTTTAGTGACATCTGTTAAACTTGCTGCTGCTGAAATATGTATTTCTTTCTTATTATCATCCTTATTGCTAGCATCTTTTTCACTATGATTATTTTCACTGTTAGAGTTGGAGCACCCAGTTATTAACATACAAATCATAATAGTAGCAATAATTAAAAAAAGCCAAGTTCTTTTCATTTAGTTGCCTCCTTTTTCATATAATTATATGCCTCTTTATTTCAAAAAAAAAGAGCATATACTAAAGTAAAAACGACTTTGTATAGCTCAATTTTCAAAATATTTATTGTAACGAGGTAATAAACGTCTTAAATGCATTTTGACCTTGTGGTGTATTTTTAAATACACCTGCATCCTCTAGTACGCGTTTGAATTTAAAACCAAGTTCTTTTTCAATAATTTCTTCTACGTTCTTTTCATTAATATCATATCGTTGCGCCATATCTTCTGCCCATGATTGATGTATACCTAATGTTTGTTGTTGATCACCTAATAAAAATGCCTTAACCTGTTGTAACTCTTGTTTTAATCTACCAGGCAAAATAGCAGTACCCATGACTTCTATTAATCCAATGTTTTCTTTCTTAATATGTTGGACATCTTTATGAGGGTGAAAGACACCATCTGGATATTGTTCTGATGTTTGATTATCTCTTAAAACAATATCAAGTTCATATTGTTGTTCCCTATAACGGGCAATAGGCGTTACAGTGTGATGACGCTCGCCATTTTTACTGTATGCGCTTATATCTACAGTTTCATCTGAATAATTATTCCATGCTTTTCTAATAAATTCTGCCGCCGCTACTAAGTCGTTTTTATCTTCACTTTTCAAACGAATGACACTCATAGGCCAATACAATGTCGAAGCCGCTACTGTTGGGAATTGTTTTAAACTAAAGTTGTGCAATTCCTTAGCGTTGTCCATCGGAAATGTGTGTCTACCCGATTGATAATGATTGTGTGTCAAAATTGAACCACCAACGAGTGGTATATCTGCATTCGAACCAATGAAGTAATGTGGAAATTTATCTACAAAATCTAACAGTTGTACAAATGTTTGCTTATCTATGTTCATAGGCACATGCGATTGAGATAAAACGATACTATGTTCTTTAAAATAGGCATATGGAGAATATTGAAAACCCCATTGTTCTTGTCCTAAGTTCAATCTGATAATACGATGATTTGTTCTCGCAGCTTGTATTACAGAGCCTTTAAACCCTTCATTTTCCATGCATAGTGCGCATTTAGGATAATCTGTTGCAGGCGCTTCTTTCGCTTTGGCAATTTGTTTAGCATCTTTTTCTGGCTTGGATAGATTGATTGTTATTTCCATATCACCATATTCACTTGCTGTGTTGAAATTTATATTATGCGCAATTGCATCTTCTTTCACATAATGATTGCGTTTGGTTATGTTATAAAAATAGTCTGTCGCTTTCTTCGGACTCTGTTGATATAATTCATAAAACTTATGATTCAGTACAGATGGACGTGGTGTGATTAAATCTAATATTTGTGCTTCAATGATCTCTTTGCTATATAATGCCTCATCTATACATTTGTTATTAATTGCTTCTTGAATCCAGTATTGTGTTATCTCAAGTGCAGTTGTCTCTGAATTAAATTTGGAAGTTGTTGTATCATCTATACCTGAAGCATTTAAAATACTCAGTAACCTATTTTGAATATAAATGGCGTCTTCCGCTTCATAATCCCCATGTACAATAGCGTGAGATACAAATAATTGGACAGCGTAGTTATTTAATAACATGCATTATACCTCCTGATATCCGTTAGGATGCTTTTCATGCCATTGCCAAGCAGAACCAATAATATCATGTATATCATCATGTTTAGGTTTCCATCCTAATATTTGCTGTGCTTTATTACTTGATGCAATTAATTTGCTAGGGTCTCCGGCTCTTCTTTCACCTACAACTGCATTTATTGTTTTACCTGTAACTTTTCTTGCTGCTTCTAAAATTTCAAACACAGAATATCCTTGACTGCTACCTAAATTAAATGCACCTGATTCTCCACCATTTTTCAAATGTTGAAACGCTAAGATATGTGCATCAATTAAATCGACGACATGTAAATAATCTCGTATGCAAGAGCCATCTTCCGTATCATAATCATCGCCAAAAACAGTTAATTCATCTCTTTGTCCTAAAGCTACTTGTAATACAATTGGTATTAAATGCGTCTCAGGTCTGTGGTCTTCTCCAATTGTGCCATCCTCTTTTGCTCCTGCAACATTAAAGTAGCGTAGTGCAGCATAATTCACACCATAAGCTTCATGACTCCAATGCATCATTTTTTCCATCATTAATTTACTCTCACCATAAGGACTTGTTGGCGTTTTAGAATCATCCTCTGTAATTGGCACAGAATCTGGTTCACCATATACTGCTGCAGTTGATGAGAAAACAATATGCGCTACCTCATGATCATACATAACTTCTAACAATACTTGTAAACCATTAACATTATTATTGAAATAGGATAGTGGTTTTTCAACAGATTCACCAACTAATGAGTATGCACAAAAATGAAATACGCCTTCAATATTTTCGTTATTAAATACGTTTTCTAAAAATGCCTTATCACGAATATCACCTTCGTAAAACTTTGCATTATTGTTTACTGCTGCTTTATGTCCAGTGCCTAAATTATCTACAACAACAACATCATAGCCTCTATGAATTAATTGATCTACTGCATGACTTCCAATATAACCTGCGCCACCTAATACTAGTACACCCATGAAAAAACCCTTCCTTTTTTAATTTGATTTTAAATTATTTTTACGCCATCACTAATGCCGACATGATAAAACGATGGTTCATAACCGATTTTTTCTATATATTTTATTGTAACTTTATCTTCTAATTCTTGGATTTGATTTTTGTGCACTAACGCAATTGCACAACCTGCAAAACCTGCGCCTGTCATTCTTGCACCGAGCACACCTTCCACTTGTTGAGCTGTTTCAGCCAACGTATCAAGTTCAATACCTGTTACTTCATAGTCATCTTTTAAAGATGCATGTGAATCATTTAATAATTGTCCAAATTTTTCAAAATCATTATCGGATAATGCTTGATAAGCAAGTTTCGTACGTTCATTTTCTGAAACAGCATGTTTTGCTCTTCTACGTTTTACGTCATCTTTAATAAGCATTTGATGTGCTTTAAATTGTTCCATCGTTAATTCACCTAAAGATTCAATATTCAATTTGTGTTGTAATGATGACAGCGCAGATTCACATTCACTTCTGCGTTCATTATATTTACTTTCAGTTAATGAGCGGCGTTTATTGGTATTCATAATCGATATGACATAATCTCCAAATTTAGCCGGTACAAATTCATAATTTAACGTTGCGGTATCTAATAATACGGCATGTTCTGCTTTTCCCATACCTATTATAAATTGATCCATAATTCCTGAATTGACACCCATAAATTGATTTTCAGTACGTTGACCTATCTTAATGAGTTCTAATCTCTCTAAATTCAAGTTGAATAACTGTTTTATCAGCCAACCGATTAATAATTCTATTGATGCAGAAGATGAAAGACTAGCGCCGTTTGGAATATTACCTTCAATCAAAATATCAAAGCCTTGTTTAATTACTGAAAAAGCTTCTACTAAATATTTAATAACACCTTTAGGATAATTCGCCCAATCATGTTCCTTATCAAAATCTAAATGGTCTAAATCGAAGGTAATCATACCTATGTTTTCAAAATTATTAGAATATAGGCGAACCAAATTATCTTCTCGTTTAACTGCTAAACCATATGTGCCTAATTCAATTGCTGCTGGAAAAACATAACCTCCATTATAATCTGTATGTTCTCCAATTAAGTTAATTCTTCCTGGTGCAAATGCACGCACTTCAGGCTGTTTGTCAAATATTCTTTCAAATTTCTCGCGCATAGCTTCTAACATAATATTCCACTCCTTTAAAAAACGATATAAACCAAAATCTAACCCCTTAGTAAACTTAAATAAAGTTTACTTGTTTACTAAATGTTTTGTCAATATACATTACTTGTTGACTTTAAAGGTCATTCTTTCTTTTAATTGTGCTTCTGCTATGACATGTATAGCAATTTGTCTTGTTTTATTTATTCTTTCTTCAGCCATTCTTACTGCTATTTTCCCATAGTCGTCTATTGGTATATGTACACTACTGATAGAAGGAACTGCATACTGAATGACTTCTAAATCATTAAAACTTATCAATTTTATATCATCAGGTAAAGTGTATTTTTTTAGTTGTAATTGCTGCAATATACCTATAGCAATCATATCGTTACCTGCGATAAAAACTTGAGGTAAATGATGGTTTTGTAATAATTCGTTTACTGCATTTATACCATCTTCTTTATTCCAACCATTCATTAATAATCTACCTTTTCTTTGGTGCTTTTCACACCAGTCAGTAAATGCGATATATCGCTTATCTTGAATATTTGGACTATTCAATGTTGGCATACCAGTAAGATTTTTTATTGTATGCGTACCACCCACATAAACAATATCGTTTAAACCTGAGCGATCTATATCATTTAATAATTGAATCATAGCATCATATAAATCCGAATAAACAGCATCAACAGATTTAGGTGTGTTAGCGTTATTGATAACCACAATATTCTGATTGTAACTCTGCAATTCTAAAATAGCTTTTGAAGCAAAATTCCCCACAACAATAATTGCACCAGCCTTTGCTATTTTAGTGAAATCAATGCAATCATGTTCACCATCAATACGAAGCGTTCTTTTTAATGAAAGATTTAAACGTTTCACCTCCGCTTCAATGGCAAGCCTTATCTCACGATAATACGGATCAGACATTTCTTTGGCCCGTGATGCATATGTAATAATTTGTATGCTTTTATTTTTCCTTTCAGACTTTTTATATTGAAAATTATCTGCTATATCATATATTCTTTTTCTCGTTTCTTTAGCGACAGATAAAGTAGGATCATTATTTAACACACGAGAAACCGTACCTGGACTCACCTTCGCTTCCTTCGCAATATCTCTTATACTAGCCATTAATCAAATCACCTCTCAACTTCATGTTTACTATAAGTTTACTTCTAAGCATGCTATATATCAATCATATATTGTAGTTATAAGTATGTTTATGAATACAGTTTATTTTTTTTGCAACAAAAAATACGCTAAAATAGTTAGTGAATAGGAACTGGGGGGATAAATACTATGAATGAAGATGTTTTAACAAATCAACATATAGTTAGATATGAAAACGGCAAACTTATTGAAACAACAGACCATTACGTCACAGAATTCCCACTGACAATCATGGTCAATCGGGAAGAATTTGCAACAGTCATTTGCAGTCCAAATCATATGGAAGAATTGGTCTTAGGTTTTTTAGCTTCAGAAGGAGCTATATTAAAAAATGATGATTTAAAATCTATCCAAATAGACGACAGTAAAGGCTTTGCCCATGTAGAATTAAGCAAATCACTAAATGATCGGTTTGAATATTCTACTAAACGTATGATTGCATCATGTTGCGGTAAGAGTCGTGAATTTTATTTCCACAATGATGCTGCTATAGCTAAAACATCTATGTCTAAAATTAAACTTGCCCCTCAACAAGTACTTAATATGATGACACGCTTACAAAGCGCAAGTAAAATTTTCAAACAAACTGGTGGCTTACATAATGCTGCCATTAGTGATGGAGAGACATTTTTTGAACATAGACAAGATATTGGTAGACATAATGCTTTAGATAAACTTTATGGTTATTGTATACAACATCATATACCTGTGCGAGACAAAGTATTAATTTTTAGTGGGCGCATATCATCTGAGATTCTTATTAAAGCTGCGAAAATTGGTGTTGGCGTTATTTTATCTAAATCCGCACCAACTACATTAGCTGTAACGCTTGCCAATGATTTAAATATTACAGCAATCGGTTTTATTCGTGATGGTAATTTTAATGTTTATAGCCATCCAGAGCGCATAATATCATAGTGATTAAAAAGTATCCCTCACTATATGAAAATGTCAAATTACAAGTAAATCTTATGCGATATGTTACCTAATGTTTGTTTTTTATCCATTGATTTATGCAATGTTATAAAAACATCTATACTCATTCACTATTAAAATATTGAGTGTGAATTGGTGCAGATGTTTAAAAAAATCATTTGGCAAATATGAAAGTATTAAGCTATGTCTTCAGAAATCGTGCATAAAAAATGTCGACAAAGTTGGAAACTTTGTCGACACGCTAATATCTTCACTATGTGAAAATACTTTTTAAATTATAGTAAAAAAACATTAGAGCTTATTCAAATATCTTCTTTTACGATATGATAGCAAAAGCTTATAAATACATAACCTTGCTTCACATACATTTCTTTTGCACTATCTTCTCCATCAGCAATCAGTATCAATGGTTTTGGCATGGCTAACTCTGCAACAAAACTTTGCATCACGCTACCAACACCTTGTCTTTGATGACATGCTAATACGCCAAAACCATCAATTTCAACAGTTGTCTCATCTATAACCAAATCTAATATACCAGCCGGAACACCTTGCTTATAAGCTATAAGACGTGTTTTAGCATCATTAATATATTGGTTTTTAATCATATTAGAACTTTCCCTGACATATTCCTCACCATATGGTGCTGCAAACTGGCTATGAACACTTATATAATCATCTATGGTATGCTCATCCACGACTTTAACTTCGATTTCAGAGTCTACATATTTTTTGAAATTTTGGGGTTCAATCGCATATAACTCCATTAGACCCAATTCAAATTGTTCTTGATTAATTAACGCTATCCATTGTTGATCCAATTCTATATTTTCAGGAAAAGTAAAGGTTAAATGATTAGAGCTTTGTTGCTTATGCATATGTGTTTGTGTAGCTATATCTGCTTTCCATTGTTTAATCGAAGGCATTTGTTTGTACACCCATTTATTTGCATCAAATACTAAAGGGATTTGAGGAGTTAAATAAATTACTTTATCTTCATCTTCAGCATAAATATTCCCGGGTTGGAAAATATTGTTTAAAGTAATGTTTGCCATTATTTTCACTCCCCTTTATCGAAACTGATTTTACTTAAGTAATTGTTTAAATCGACTATGGTTTAACATGATATTACCAATTAAGCTGGCAATCAAAGCTTTAATAATATCACCAGGCATAAATACAAAAGAAAGCATAACCGATTTAGAAATCGGTAAATTCGTTATCAGTCCCATTATAATCGTACCGACAATATCTAATAAAACGACCCCTATCACTACTGTCGCTATCAATAATACAATAAAGTTGATTCTTTTCAAATATAAGTCCCTTACAAGTCCAATGAGATATGTAACAACAGGATACATAAATAAAAAACCAGCTGATGGCCCTGCAAATACACCAATACCACCACGACCACCTGATAGTAACGGTAATCCAGCAACAACTAAAAGTAATAAAACAATGATACTCAATGTTCCATATTTACGACCTAATAGAATAGCAGCTAGAAATATACCAATATTTTGTAAAACAATTGGAACAGGCATGATTGGTAACGGGATTGCAGGTACAAAACCTAAAACTGCAATAATTGCAGTCATTAAAGCAGTATAAACTAAATATTTCGTTGACATCATCAAACCTCCTTTAATAAAAAAAATTATACCACAAATGTAAACTATTAAAAACAAAAAGTTTACAATAAGGCGGTAGCCTTTTTACAAACAAAAACATGAGCCTGGACAACTTCACTTCGTCCAACACTCATGTTTTATTTTAATGATGTCTAATTAAATCTTTAAAAAACTACTATAACCATCGCTTTATGAGTTAGATTTCAAAAATTTTTCTTTCAAGTCTTTTCTCATAAATTCCAATGTATAAGGATCGTTATACCAATAAGTTTCTGCTTGTACCTCTATAACTTGATCATTTTTAACTGCAGATAAATTATTCCAGAGATCTGTTTTTTTATAACCTGGTTTTGTTTTACCTTCACTTGTAGAAACGATATAATCACCAGCATAATCAGCTATTTTTTCTTGTTTAATTTCAGCCCATCCTTCTTTTTTAACTAATTCGTTAAGTTTGTCAGGCATTTTTAACCCAAAAGCTTGGTAAATGACTTCCCCACCACGACCCCAGTTAGGCCCGTATGTGTAAAGTTTTTTATCGAATTCATCAAAAATTGATACTGTTGTATTTTCACCAATTTTCTCTTTGATTGCTTCACCATCTTTTACGGTTTGTGATTTCCATTTTTCTTCCCATTTTTTTACTTTATCTTCTTTTCCAAGTAATTTACCTAATTGTCTTTGTTGGTCTAAATATTTATGCTTACCATAATCGTAAACTACAGTCGGTGCAATCTTTTTATACTTTTTAATATTTTTATCAGTAGAGTAAGCTACGATTAAATCTGGTTTTGTTTTAGCAACTTTTTCAACGTCATTTTCTCCAACTTTTTCAACGTCTTTAAATTTATCTTTTAAAATATTACTGCTGTCGACTTGCTCATTTACTGCTACAATATTGCCTCCTAAATATTTAATTCCACCTGCATATGTAGGTGCAACCACTGCAATACGTTCTGGATTTTTAGGTATATCAATTTTCTTTCCACTATCTAATGTATAAGCTTTTGTATCTTCTTTTTTACTATCTGAGCCACTTTCAGATTGTTTCCCACAAGCAGCTAATATTAAAACCATTACAATAATTGGAAATATTAATTTTTTCATAAGGTCCCTCCGTTGAAAATGATTATCATTACCACTGAATTATATAATGATTATAAAATTTGTACAATAGAAAACCTAAAATTTTTATTATTTTAAAAAATAAAAAAAGGAATGAGTATATGAAATCAACTTTAATTATTGATTTCATATACTCATTCCAAAATATAAAGCTTGTTCAAAGCATTCATTTACTTTAAAAATAGGCCATGTTCTCTTTATTTATTTAAAGTGACCTAATACACTATGAGCAATATTCGTATAAGCCATGTCTTCCATAGGTGGATTATGGAGTCCAGCTCGCATATCTCTATAGTAACGTTGTAATGGACGCTCCATTTCTAAACTCTTAGCACCCACAACACGCATGGCAATATCTATCACTTCTAATCCTTGGTTCATCACCAACACTTTACTTGCTGAAGTTTCATTCCAAATTGGTATGTCTTGTTGCTGATTGTATAACGCTGCAGTACTCCATAAAAAGTGGCGTGCTGACAGTAGTAAGGATTCCATTTTACCGACATTTTGCTGTACGGTTGATATATCTCCAATCACACCATCAATGCTTGCAGGACTATAATTTTTTGCAAAATCAACAGCATAGTCTCTCGCTGCTTGTGCAATACCTAAATAGGTACTAGGGATATGTAATATCCAACCATTCGGTTTTTTACCACCAGCGCCTCTTATTTCAACAAAATTTTCTTCTGGAATGAAAACATCATTTAAAATCAAATCATGACTTTCAGTTGCACGCATACCCACCATATTCCAATTGTCTGCAATCTCAACACCAGGTGTATCTTCAGATATCAAGAAAAACCCAACAGTATCTATTTCTTCATAATAAGCACTTACAATAAAATGGCTTAACCTTCTACTCATTGAAGTAAATGTTTTGACCCCATTAATCACAAAACCTTTGTCTTTTTTTATTGCATGTGTAGCAGGTCTTGCTCCTCTTGTAGGGCTGCCTGTTTCAGCTTCACTGACAGCTCTGTTCACTAATGCACCTTTTTTCACTGCTGTTGCAAAGCGCTCTAGCATATCTTGTTCCCAAGCATGTTGTTCATATAATTGTCCAACAACGCTAAGGTGCCAGCCAACAGAAAGTGCAGTTGCACCATCTATTGCTCCTAAATACGTCTGTAGTACAACCATATCTTCAACAGTCGCCCCCTCACCACCATAGGCTTTAGGCAACGTTAATAGCGTATAACCTTCATTTACCAACCAATCAATATTCTCATATGGAAATCTTGAATGTTTATCATTATACTCAGCTTTTTCTTTAAATTGTTCTTTTATTGAATCAAATTTATCTATCCATTTTTTTTGTATCTCTGTATGTATTAATGCAGAATAATTCACAGTGTCCACCTCATTTTAGACTTTTATCTATTAACCTTAGTGTAACACTCGCTTATAACGAATAAAAGCCTTTAAACCATCTAAAATCTTACTTTACCGATAAGGATTAATGTGATACTTTGTACATATTGATATTCTGGGGGATTAAAATGATTACAGTTGAACATTTAATACATAAATATAAAGACCATATTGTTCTTAATGGCGTTAGCTTTTCACAAAATAAGGGTACTGTGACAGCTATTATAGGTCCAAGTGGATCAGGTAAAACAACACTGCTAAGAACATTGAACGCGTTAGCTATACCAAAATCAGGCACTATTCAAATTGACAACCAAAAATTTATCGCCGATAAACATTCAAAAAAAGACATCTCACAGTTACGAAAGAAATCTGCGATGGTATTTCAAAACTATAATTTATTTAAGAACAAAACAATACTTGAAAATATTACAGTTGGTTTGATACATGGTAAAAAAATGCCCGCTAAGCAGGCAAATGAAATAGCCATCTCTTATTTAGAACGTTTTAATTTATTAAATCAAAAAGATAAATACCCTTCTCAACTATCCGGAGGTCAAAGTCAGCGTATAGGGATTATCCGTGCTTTAGCGCTTAATCCAGATGTATTGCTATTAGATGAACCTACATCTGCATTAGATCCTGAATCAATTCAAGGAGTTTTGTCGCTTATCAAGTCTATTGCACAAGAAGGGATGACCATGGTTATTGTCACTCATGAAATACAATTTGCTAAAGCGATAGCTGATCAAATTCTATTCATAGATGAAGGTAAAATATTAAAACAAGGTACACCTCAATCTGTTTTAGCATCTTCTGATTCTAAAAGAATTAACCGTTTCTTAAACACCGTAGAAATGGAGCGTGACTTTTTATGAAAAATAATAAGTTACGCTTTTTAATGATTACACTATTGATTACGGTATTAATAAGTGGATGTAGTCAAGTGCAAAAATCATCAAATCAGAATAAAAAGAAAGAAATCAAAGTAGCAATATCTGCAGAAGTTAACCCACCTTATCTGTATACAAATAAACAAAATGAATTTGCTGGTTTGGATATAGACTATCTAAAACTATTAGAAAAAAAGTTACCACAATACCAATTTAAATATGAATTTGGTGAAGAAGAATCTAATCTTGTAGGTATTGGCGCCGGAAAGTTTGATATGGGAATTAATTGGTTTTTTAAAACACCTGAACGCGAAAAACAGTTTCTCTACCAAGACGTTCCTTATAGTTACGCATTACCTTTGATTGTTGTGCACCAAAACAATTCTGAGATACATTCACTTAATGACCTAACTGAAAAAAAATTAACACCGATGGCACCGAGTGGCGGGTTATATTCTATATTATCTCAGTATAATAATTCGCATTCTCCAAAAATTGATATTGATACCATTCAAGAGCCTTCTAACGGGGATAATTTAAAAATGGTTAGTAATGCCAGACGTGATGCCATGATTTTAAACTGGAACACTTATAATGCAATTCAAAAACAGATCAATGCTGATGTCAAAATTGGTGGTATCATAAAAAAAGAATCATTGCATATCGTCTATAATAAAAAACATCAAAAACTACATGATGATATTGACGAGGCTACTCAAGAGCTGATAGATGATGGCAAATTACAGAAGCTTTCTGAAAAGTACTTTGATGTTAATGTATTTGATGATTTGGATGAAATAAACAAGCAAAAAGATAAATTGGAGGTGCAATCATGACAAATTCTGTTGATTGGTTTGATTTATTTAGACAAGTTTTACAACAATTACCAATAACCTTATTCATCTTTATATTGTCACTCATTTTCGCTTTAATACTGGGATGCTTACTAGCAACGATTCGTATCAAAAGAGCGAAAATATTATCACCTATCGTCCGAATTTATCTGTCTTTTATTCGAAGTACACCTTTAATTTTACAACTTTTTTTGGCATATTTTGCGTTGCCACAATTATTATTATTCATCCAAATCGATATCAATCATTTCAGTAGACTGTTTTTTGTAATTTTAGCATTTACATTACATACAGGTGCTTACTTATCAGAGATTATACGGGCTGGATACCAATCAGTAGATTATAGCCAAATTGAAGCAGGACTTTCTGTCGGTTTATCATATCCACGGATTTTAAAGGAAATCATTATCCCTCAAGCGTTACGTAATAGCATTCCAAACTTGACGACACAAGTCATTGAACTGATTAAAGACACATCTTTAGCTTTTACAATTGGGATTATTGATATGATGGGCCAAGTTAAATTAATTATTGGAAATAACTATGGACTAGGCATGCTAGAAGTTTATATCGTTATATCCATTATTTACTGGATTATCGCCCTTATCATACAAACTATATTTGCACTCATCAATAAACGAGCCGAAAAACCATATCGCGTCTAAGGAGGCATTATTTTGTCATTTATACTTTATACTGTTTCAGAAGTACTTAAAGGTGTGCCTAATACAATCATCATCTCAATTGTAGCAATGATTGTAGGTTTAATCATCGGCACTTTATTCGCCTTTATACAAACCAAAAATATTCCATTATTTTCTCAATTTGTAGTGATATATAATTCTTTTTTTAGGAGCACACCACTTATTGTTCAATTATTTATTATGTATTACGGCTTACCAAAATTAGTGATGTGGGGTAATGAAAAATTCACAATAGCAATTAATCCTGATATTTTCTCACCTTTAATTATTGCCTTTATTGTTTTTTCGTTACATGCTGTTGCATATTTGTCAGAATCTATTAAAGGTGGGTTACTTTCAGTCGATACTGATCAAATTGAAGCCGCTCAAACTGTAGGTCTTTCAACAATACGAACGTACAAAGAGATTATACTGCCGCAAGCATTCAGTTATGCACTTCCCAATATTGAAAATCAATTTATCATGCTTATCAAAGGGACTTCTTTAGCATTTGCGGTGCAAGTTACTGAAATTATGGCAGTCAGTCATGTTATTGCAAATGAAGGTTATCGATTTATAACAGTATATAGTGTAGCTGCTATATTTTATTGGTTACTTGCCATCGTACTAGAATTGATATTTTCAAAAATAGAAAGCCGTTCAACTCAATATATGTTTGCAAAAACTTCAGCATAAATTACAATTTTGTATACTTATTTAGTTTTATTATTTTATCAGTTTCCAATACTAATTTAACTTAACTATACTTTTAAAGTTAACGTATGTAATACAAAGGGTCTTATTTGTTATAGATCAATATATAAGTCAATCATATGTAAAGTGAATATTCCAGGAGAGACGCTGGATTTCTGTTTTACCAAACAATGACGAGATATTGCTACTATATAATGATAAAAAATGAACATGAAAATGCCCATTAATACATTTATGAATAATGTATTAATGGGCTTTATACTGAAATTGATATTCAATATTATTTGAATTTTTGGAACTTAGCATACCTAAATCATTAGACAACTACATTGCCAAACGTTCGGCATACTGTCTTTTTCTTTTATAATAATTTTTAACTTTTTTAGGCATTGTACCGTTTTTGTAATTCATCTTTAGTAATAATAGGATAATTTTTGAATACAATCGATCCTAAGTAACCACAAATAGCACTACCTATCGCACATAATAACGCAACAACTATCACAGTTAATGCATTATTAAAGCCAAACATCACCATTAAACCTGCAATTGGTGTAGCCGTACCTGTAGCTTCATTAACGAGTCCAAACATAGCGATAATTACACCTGATACTGCACCACCTATAAAATTAGTCGCGTAGACAGGAATAGGATTTGCTGTAAAAATATCTGCTTGTGATAATGGCTCTATAGCGACAGAAATCGTGGTTTTTCGATCACCAAACTTCATTCGCTTAAACAAAACAAAATTCATAAATGATGATCCAAAAACTGCCAATGCTCCAATTGCCATAGGTGTACCTGTTAGTCCTAATAAAGCAGTCAATGCCATCGAACTTAAAGGTGCAGTAGCTACAACTGTTATAATGCCCCCTAGTACTATCCCCATTAGTACTGGACTTGAGGTTGTCGATTCTTTAATGATATTACCTATTTGCAATAATGTTGCATCTACAACAGGTGCGACACCGACTGCAATAATTCGTGTAATAGGTGCAATAATAATAATTGAACCTATTAAATCCAAACCATCCGGAAATTTTCGCTCTATCCATTTCATACCAAAGCTTGCTATGTAACCTGCGACAAAACCTGGTAGTAAATCCATGTTACCGCATGCAACTGCAATAACAAATGCGTATACAGGAGAAACACCCATTGCTAAAGCGACCAAACCAGCAGCAGCAACACCACCTAAGCCGCCTGCCGCTTCACCTAACTGGCCTAGAAATGGAATCCCTAGTAAATCTCCACCAACATATTTATGGAATGCTTCCACTAAAAAGGAAGCTATTGCAGCATTGGCTAGAGCGCCCATTGCTTTTCCACCATTTGGAGCCTTGCTAGTAAAAAGTGTAAACAAACATAAAACAATACCTAAAAATATAACCCCTAAAAGTAAATTCATAATAACACCCTTCTAATATTTGTATGCGCTCTCATTTAACAAATATTAGTATATCACATTTAAATTTTTACTCAAATAATATTTTAGTTCAATATATAATTAATTAAATAAAATTGCACTTTTCAGAATATTCGTTTTTTTATATATGTAACACGACTCATTTAAAAAATAAGTTACTTGAGATAATCTTGTAATGTTTTTATCATATGTTCAATTTTTTGATGTTGTGTTTCATTTATATATACAACAACTATACGTTCATCAATATCACTTCTCTTTTTGCTCAAATAGCCCATTTTAATTAATTTTTGCAATGCCTTCGTTAAATAGTACGGTTTTAACTCTGAATATTGTGCGATTTCTTTCGCAGTAACTTCATAAGATTGACATTCATGTATATAATTCAAAATAAATATTTCTTCATAATTTAATTTGTGATATTTTTTAGTTTCTTTGAAAAACTGCTTGCCTTTTTGATACAAAGTTATTAATTCATTTAATTCTTTTAATTTTTCCATAAAACCACTCCTTATGTTTTTTCATGATGTTAATATATTTCAAAGTGTGCCTGTCTTTATGTAATATAATTTTATCCTATTTATGCTATTGAATTCAATATGGCTTACTATGAAAAATATTAGAAATTGCTACTATTTTTTTAATACCACTTTTTATTATTAAAATTTAGTGGTACATATATCCTTTTTGTTACTAAAAATTCATTAATGCCTCTTATAAATTTTTAAAATTAATAGCATTTGATGTTAATTTAATAAATTGAACACCACAAAAG
Source organism: Staphylococcus sp. FSL W8-0271 (assembly GCF_038006605.1). Classification (NCBI taxonomy): domain Bacteria; kingdom Bacillati; phylum Bacillota; class Bacilli; order Caryophanales; family Staphylococcaceae; genus Staphylococcus; species Staphylococcus sp. FSL W8-0271. The sequence goes on along the minus strand of NZ_JBBOVM010000001.1, from coordinate 701,523 downwards.
CAAACTAAATATACTTTGAACGATCAATTACAAATATTGTTACATAAGACAACTAACAAAATTTAAATCAACATGTCTAATTTAGTGCATCTATATGTAGCATATACTCATTTTAAAAACATAACTATCAAATAAGCGTTTTAAAAATGAGATGATTTACGCTTTACTATTTCTACTATCACTGTGTACAAGCGTTTGCTCATTAAGCGTCTGCCTGATATGTAAAAAACAACTTGAGTCATTTATTAAAGTTCCAAGTTTTCAGACTGTCAGACTTTGTTGACAGTTTTTTTGTGCACGCTTTCCTCAGGCACTGCCTCAGTCTGTAGTCTTTGACTAGTGCTATTCCCGCAGAAGTCGACCCAAATCACTGCCTATATCACACTAAAAATATTACTAATTCAGAGACTCATATGTTATAAGAGAACGAGAAAAACAATTTGCTGATAGTCTACCTGCATGTGTAGATAATGATTGTTATATCATTGAAAACACTGTTGATACTGTAAAGAAACAATATTATTTACGCAGTCAAACAATTGAGAGAAGATTTGGCGATATAAAAGAACAGCATGGTATGCGATGAACGAGATATAGACGCCATGACAAAATTTCTATGGATACCATGTTAATTTGTGTTGTCATGAATCTTTAAAAATGGAAATATGGTTAGTAAAATGGACAGTAATGGTCTGAAATACCACTACTATTTTGAAAAAAACTATATAAATAGACAAACCCTTCGCAAATTAATGCAAAGGGTTTGTCTACGTTTTGACAACTTGAGTCATTTATTAAAGTCCCAAGTTGTGTTAACTATCATCTTTTCTTTTTTATTTAAAACGAAACGCTTCATTATATCCATATCTAGCTGAAATTTTAATGATTAATTATTTCTTTTTACAATCTAAAGTATCTAATAAGCTAAGTGTTGCTAATCCTGTTAAATCAAGTGCATGTTTGGCACCTGCTTTACCATGACCAGCTTCAAAGTGTTTATAAGCTGCAACACCTAACACTGTAATAGTTAATAGAGAAGCAATGCGTGATAGTCTTTTACTTGCAAAGCTTAATACGAAAAATACTGCACTCAATCCTTCTAAAGCACCAGCTAAAGGTACTGCATTTGCTGGCAAATTAAACACTTCAGTAAAAGTATCTTTCATAGATTTGTCACCTTTTAATTTAGGTTTTGCCGCACCATATAATTCTTTTGCTAATTTTAAATTTGTTAAATAACGTAATATCATTTTTACTCTCCTTCTATTTGTTTTCAAAATATTTATCTACAATAGGTTTTACCCGCTCACCTAATAATTTAATGGTGTTCATTGTATTTTCATGAGGCATTGAGCCCACAGGGGTATGCAACATAAAGCGAGATAAACCTAATGTTTCAACAGTTTCAATAATTTTATTAGCTACAGTTTCTGGACTTCCAACATATAATGCCCCGTGAGGTCCTGCTTCACGTATAAAGCTATTTTCATCATATAGTGGCCAGCCGCGTTCTTTAGCTAATACATCATGGCTTGCTTTTACTGAAGGGAAAAATTCACGAAAAGCTTGTTCGTCCGTTTCAGCAATGTAACCCCAAGAATGTGTAGCAATCGGTAATTTAGTCACATCGTGACCATAAGATTCAGCTATCGATTTATACATATCCATATTTCTACGGAATCTTTTAGGGTCACCGCCAATTATAGCATAAGTGATGGGTAATCCTAATGCTCCTGCTTTCAATGAAGATTCTGGCGTTCCACCTGTGGCTATAGCAATAGGTAAAACACCTTGCTCAACTCTAGGATACACGCCTAAATTTTGTATGTTCGCTCTCAGTTGACCAGTCCAATTTACAATTTCATTTTGATTAATTTGCATCAATAATTCAATCTTTTCATTAAATAGCTGTTCATAGTCATTTAAGTTATATCCAAATAATGGAAATGATTCTATAAATGAACCTCTTCCTACCATTATTTCAGCACGCCCATTTGAAATTGCATTTAATGTTGAGAACCTTTCATAAACTCTTACAGGATCATCTGAGGATAATACAGTAACAGCACTACTCAATTTAATTTGCTTTGTATTTCTAGAAGCTGCAGCTAATACTGTAACTGGATCAGAAACAGCATAATCAGGTCGATGGTGTTCTCCTAACCCATAAACATCAAGACCATAACGATCTGCAATTTCAATTTCTTCTATTATATTTCTTATCCTCTGAGCATTACTAATTGCAGGTTCTTTACCTTTATCGGTGAAAATTTCACTATTATCAGCAAATGATGTTAAGCCAATCTCAATTTTCATTCATTCACCTCGCTTATCAAGTATATTTTTTATACTCATTATCATAAAACCTTTCAAATAAACTGTCAATATCATTGCTCATCAATATCGTTTAAGCATTTTTATAAATTTTCCTCAATTCTTTCAATAATAAATAAGGTTTCTTTTTAGAAAATAATATATTATTTAAATAACTAAATTTTAGCATTTATTAACATTTGTAATTTTCTGTTATTTTACAGATTTGTAATAAATTAGAGTGCAATATTACACCTTAATAACGGTAAAACACGATGATAATGGGCATTGAAGTCTAAAAAGAGTTAATATTTTTTGTTACATCTAGTGATTAATTATTAGAGTTAAATTACAAAATGATAACATTGCACACAAATCGACCATTATCTGATAAAGTATTGCTTGTCGTTAAAACAACGAAAAAAAATATATTAAACTATTGTCATTTAGAGACTGAGATAATAAATAAAATGCTTTATAATTATTAGGAGGATATTTTACAATGAAAAAAATCGCTACAGCTACAATCGCTACTGCAGGAATCGCTACTTTTGCATTTGCACAAAACGAAGCAGATGCTGCTGAAAACAATAATGGTTATAACCCTAATGACCCAACTTCTTATAGCTATTCATATACTATAGATCAACAAGGTAATTACCACTATACTTGGCAAGGTAATTGGAATCCAAGTCAAGCTGACCAAGCTCATTCAACTAATAATGGTGCTACAAATAATGGTCAAAGCAGTAATTACGGTTCTACATATGGTAATTCAACTCAATCATATACAGCTAACAATACAACAGGTGGCGGTGGAGCTGCTTCTAACTCAACTTCAGACCGTAACATCAAAGTAACTACAACTAGCGCACCATCAAGTTCATCAAGTTCTATTTCAAGTACTTCAGGTTCTTCTAGCAACCTTTATACTTCTGGACAATGTACTTATTATGTATTTGATAAAGTTGGCGGTAAAATTGGTTCAACTTGGGGTAACGCTAACAACTGGGCAAGCGCTGCAGCTGCTTCAGGTTACACAGTAAACAACTCACCTTCACAAGGTTCAATCTTACAATCTTCAACTGGTGCTATGGGACATGTAGCATATGTTGAAAGTGTAAACAGTGACGGTTCAATCCGTGTATCTGAAATGAACTATGGTCAAGGTCCTGGTGTTGTTACTTCACGTACAATTTCAGCTAGCCAAGCTTCAAGCTATAACTACATTCACTAATCGTAAATATATAAGCGGGTAGGATATAAAATCACTGGCTAAAAAATAAGCGTCAATTTCTATTGTAATAATATAGAAATTGGCGCTTTCTTATTTCACTTTTATGTATTGTTTCGATAACGTAATTGCATATGTGATATATATTTAAGCAGTGGCTTCATTTAAAACGGATTTGAAAATTGTTGATTACTCAGGTATTTTATGGAATGAAACTATTTTGGTATTGAAGTATTCTACAATATAAGCAATAAAATAAAAAAGTCTAGGACATCATTGATTCGTCCCAGACACTTGTAAAGTAATAAAACATTTATTCATCAAATAGTATCTCAAATTAACAATTTCATTCATACCTATATTACTGTAAATATAACATTACTATCATTAATAGATTAAACTGAAGGATAGTCATGAGAATTTTGAATTAATACTTTACTTATTGACATGTAACGATACATATATCATTATTGTATTTTCCAGATAAATCGGTTTTATACTGTACCATCGCTACAATATACAATATAAAACCGACTATAAAATAGATAATAGAAGGATATTTAAAATCTTTACCTATATTGAAATATTGATGTATTCCTTAAAATAAAGTATTATCGCTACAATAAACACTATATATAATACGGAACCACCTCATCCATAGTTTTGTTTAGCCGAATTATTTATCTCATAAACATATTATTATTAATTTCACTTAAATCTCACTAAAGGTAGTCATATAAACAAGGTTAAAATTTGAATATATGACTACGCTTTAGTTTTATTTTAGCATGTTGCTAATATATATCATTTTTATCCTTCACTCGCTTTAGCTTTTTTTATGCCAATACCACTAAAACCATAAAATATCGCAAATAGGACACATAAATAACAAGGCACAGCCCATATAAAGAACTGGTCAACAGAAACACCTAATTGTTGAGTATAATAAATGCCAGAGGTGCCCCATGGTATCAATGGTATAATCATTGTGCCTGAATCTTCTAATGTTCTGGATAAATTTGACCGATCCAAGCCCATTTTATTGTACATATCCATCATTAATACACCAACCATAATTATTACAACAGAAGCAACACCTGCAGCTAACACCATCATTAATCCACCTAAAACTGTGGCAAGAATTAAAGTACCCACTGAATTGATATTACTAGATATTTTCTTCAAGATTACATCTAAACATCCTGCTTTTTCCACTATGCCAGCAAAGGCATAACCACAGAAAATAGTAACTACAATTTCAGTCATACTCATCATACCGCCCTGTTCTATTAAATTAACAGCTTTATCGGATAATGAGCCATGTAAATTAGGTACCATGCTTTTATTAAATCCATCAAATGTGGCTTTAAAGCCATCTGTTATCTTAAAGCCATTATTAAAAGCCCCGATAACAATCGCACTTACACTGGAGATTAACATCGACGGTACCGTAGAAATTTTAAACAATAAACATACAATGATAATGATTAACGGTAACCATACAAAAAAGTTGATATTATAAATCGTTGATAGCTCCTTGAGCATCGCATTAACTTGCGAAGTATTCGCGCTACCTTTAAATTGTAAACCAGCAAAATACCATACAATTAATCCAATTATAGATGCTGGCACCGTTGTCCATATCATTGCTCTTATATGTGAGAAGATATTTACTTTAGTGACCAACGCTGCTAAATTAGTCGTGTCTGATAGTGGTGTCATTTTATCACCAAATACTGCACCTGCAATGATTGCACCTGCAGCCATACCAGCTGGAATATTTAGCTGTGCACTAATCGCCATCAGTGCTATGCCTGCTGTAGATGCTGATCCCCATGCAGTTCCAGTAGCAACTGAGGTAATTGCACAAATAATAAACGCTGATACTAAAAACAAATTAGGATTTAAAAATTCTAAGCCATAATAAATCAGTGCAGGTACTGTTCCAGAATACATCCAAGTACCTACGATAATGCCTACAGATAGTATAATAAATATCGCTGGCATTGCTGTTGCTAAACGATTGGTAATGCCTTCTTCTAAATCTTTCCATTTTAAACCTACTCGTCTCGCAATAATTGCAGCATAAGCTGAAGAAAGAATAAGCAGTGCTTGAATTGGAATATCAAACACAACAAAACCAGTAATTACAATAATAATCATCACTATGATCGTTGAAATTGATTCTAAAAAAGTTGGTTGTCTTTTCATACACATTTCCCCTTATTTATATGAATGAATATTATAATTAGTACAATCCTAACTTATCTTTTCCTAACTCATCTATCGTTAACCCCTCTTCAAAGAAGTCACGTTCTAATATTGTAGATGCAATAATAATAATCGCATCAATGTTAGGCGTTGGTACATCAATTTCTCGGCCTAAACTTGACCAAAGCACTAAACCATGTGCAATATCTTCTGTTAAATAACGATTCTTCACATGATTAGGTCCCTTAATTTGAGAAAATACGGGACTCGTATTAAACAAACGGTTAAGTGGTTCATCCTCATCTTGTCTTTCTAAATAACCACGTTCAATTCGAGCTTCTTTTGCAGATGATAACTCAAATCCTAATTTACGTCCTAATGTTAGTCTTTCTAACTCTACTGCATGTAATAAGCGCACAGTATGTTTCGTAATCCCTTCTTCGTACAATGCGAACGTATCAGCATAATCAATTCTTCCTACATTTAATAACGTTGGCCCAGGATGAACTTCAGGGTTACCATTTTCTAAATTTGTTTTCCACAAGCTTTCTTCCTTTACAATATAAGGATACAATTTTTCTATTGTATCGAAGCTATCACTTAACTCTTCTTTGTCATATGTTGAAAAATGTACTTTTCTAACATTTAAAGATAAATCGACACGTGCTGCCTCAAAATCGACACGTGTACCATAAGTTAATGTATTTACTTCAGCAAACTTAGGCATTACATCTATATGCATATCTTCTAGCACATTCATAAAACGTATTGATCCCATAGCAGCAGCAATATTAAAGAATATTAATTGATGTGCTTTGATAAATGGTGCCATAGTATGTGCATAATGTTCAATGAATGATGAAGGTATAACAACTTGTATAACTTCAGCACCTTCAAGTACGTATTCCATATCGTCACTTATGTCAGTAAATTTTACGAAGGTTTCCTCACCTTCATTATTAAATGTAAAACCACCTTGCTCAATGGCTTTATCAAATTTATCTATCGATTGATTTCTACAATATAATTTGACTTCATGTCCTTTGCTAACCATATCTAGTGCTGCAGTAACAGCACCATTACCTGATCCTACAATAGCTATCTTCATAAACACCCTTCTTTCTTTAAACATTGAATTTTTCGTGTTAAACATTACTCTCATGTATAACCTATTAAGAAAAATGATAAACACTGGTATACAACCTATTTAATTTTTTCAATTAAATACCTGCTTATGTGCATTTCTATATTTTAACAATATCGCAACATTGTAAACAGTCTTTTTTATAAAATTTTTCAAATAATGTACAACTCATTTTTGGTTTTGTTATAGTAATAGTAAGTTAAAAGGAGGAATAATAATGACTGAAGCATACTCAAATCGTGAAGTATTCAATCAAGAACCTAATAGCGATGCAAGATTGATGGCAACATTAATTTATGTACTTAGTTTTTTCACTACATTTTTAGCACCACTAATCATTTGGCTTATTAAACGTGAAGACTCAGCATTCGTTGATAGAGCAGGTAAAAATTATTTTAATTTCCTAATTTCATATGTTATTTGGTTAACGGTTTCAACTATTTTGATGTTCATTCTCATAGGATTTATTCTATTTCCTATCATCGCAATTTTAAACTTTATTTTTACAATTGTAGCAGCAGTAAAAGCGTATAATGGAGAAGATTATTTACCACCGCTATCTATTAGATTTTTCAAATAATTTTAATCAAAATTTTGTGATTCTTTACACTCAATGTAATATACAAATCCAGCAGATGTGTAGATGATGTATTCAAACCTTATACTTGCGCATTTTTTACCATATTACAACAATATTCTCTTTTGTAACCTCACGTGTTGTTTATTACAACAATATGTGAGGTCTTTTTAATTGTTTTACAAATACGTAACAATCCACACAAAGTGATGTTCTTCTGTTATTGTATAAATTGTCGTTGAAACTAACGCAGTAATTATAAAAATAAATTTTATTAAAATAATAGATGAATTAAATTTGGGAGGACTTTTTTATTATGAAAAAAATAGTAACAGCAACAACATTGACAGCAGGTATCGGCGCAGCAATTGTAGGTTTAGATCACGGAAATGAAGCTAATGCAGCTGAACAAACTACACAAGCTAATCAAAACACAACACAAGCTACATCAGGTTCAAGTGCAAACTTATATACTGCTGGACAATGTACTTGGTACGTATTTGATAAAACAGGTGGCGAAATCGGTTCTACATGGGGAAATGCAAATAATTGGGCTTCTGCAGCATCTTCAGCAGGATATACAGTTAACAATTCTCCAGAGGCAGGTTCTATCTTACAATCTAGTGAAGGTAGCATGGGCCACGTAGCATACGTTGAAAATGTTAACAGCGACGGTTCTGTAAATGTTTCTGAAATGAACTATAATGGTGGACCATTCTCAGTAAGTGAACGTACAATTTCAGCTGGTGAAGCTAGTTCATATAACTATATCCACCTTAACTAATATTGCTATTAAATAATCACTATTGGGAGGCATATGAAACATAAAGTCATGTGCTTAAATGACGACTTTATACGTATGATAAATATGATTATTTATGGTAAAAAAGCAATAACAATTCTTTTCAATAATAAGTAGTAACTTATAAAAAGTCTAAGATATTCTTTAATGTCTTAGGTTCAGACTGCCAACAAAGTCTCCGACTTTGTTGGCAGTTTTTTTATGCACGTTTTCCGTGGGCACTGCCTTAGCCTGTATTCTTCGACTAGTGCTATTCCCGCAAGAGTCGGCATAAATCACTACCAATATTATAATATATGTAAATTAAGCAGTGATGATAGTTATGATGCTGAATAAATCATTTGCGAAAAGAGAGCAATATGAAATAATTTCTATCTCTGAATTAGTCCCTAATAATCATTGATTACGTAAAGTCGATGCGATATTAGATTTAAACTTTGTATATGAACTTGTCGAAGACAAATATTTGAGAAAATAATAGAAATAGCTATCAAAAATAATTTGGTAGATCACTCATATTTATATATTGACTTCATATATATTAAAGCAAATGCAAATAAGAATAAGTATACAACTGAATTAGTTAAAAAGGACACACTCCACTTTCAAGAAAAATTAAAAAAATTAACGCATAAAGATTAGTTCAAGGAAAAAATCTTATTTGTAAAAACTGTATAAATAGCAAATAAACAAACCCTCCGCAAATTAATGAGAAGAGTTTGTCTACTTTCTGAGTCTAAGATATTCTTTAATGCCTTAGGCTTTTTATATTGAAATGATGTGTACATATTGCAGGCTAATTAAAAGTTTGAGAAAATAATAGCGTTTCATGTAAAAAGGAGGTTGAAGCAAATGCAGTGGCTTAAAGTTATCATAGCAGGAATTATAGAAATATTATGGGTTACTGGATTAAACACTGCTGACTCATTCTTGAGTTGGACTGGTACGATTATTATTTTAATATTGAGTTTCTATTTAGTCATTTCAGCTTGTAAATCGTTACCTGTTGGAACTGTTTATGCTGTATTTGTAGGTATTGGTGCTATTGGAACAGTAATGGTTGATATGATGTTTTTCGGAGACCATTTTAACATTGCGAAAATAGCATTAGTTATCTTACTTGTAATTGGAATTATCGGTCTTAAATTAACTACAGAGGAGGCTGAACAATAATGGCATGGATTATACTATTTATGGCTGGTTTACTAGAAGTTGTTGGTGTCATTATTCTAAATGAAATTGCTCGTACTAAAAAGAAAGCATTCGTTGTGCTTTTAGCAGTTGCCTTTATTTGTAGTTTTAGCACACTTAAATTAGCAATGACAATGGGTATACCTATGGGTACTGCTTATGCTGTATGGAGTGGTATTGGTACAGGTGGAGGCACGCTAGCCGGCATGCTTATCTATAATGAATCTAAAAATATCAAACGTATTTTCTTTATTGTTATCATTGTTTTAGCAATTGTTGGCTTGAAAATTGTTGGTTAAAATAACTTTTTAAATTAGCGTAATATCTACGATTATAAAATTATCACTTTATTTTAGAAATATAATCATATGTAATATGTACTTTGTTAAAATTGAGAGCAATGTAAAAGTTTGTTTACTTATATAAAATTTACTATACTTTAGGTAAAGGAAGTGATTATACATGGTAAAAGTTTTCATTGCAGGCTCAATACCAGAAGTTGGGTATAACTTGCTAAAAGAACAAGGTTATGAAGTTGATATGTATGAAGGCAAAGGTATTATTGATAAAGAAACATTGATTCAAGGCGTTAAAGATGCTGATGCTTTAATCAGCCTTCTATCTACTAATGTTGATAAAGATGTGATTGATGCAGGCTCAAACTTAAAAATCATCACAAACTATGGCGCTGGTTTCAATAACGTAGATGTTGAACACGCACGTCAAAAACAAATTGATGTAACAAATACACCAAAAGCTTCAACAAACTCTACAGCAGAATTAACTTTCGCACTTGTATTAGCTGTAGCGAGACGTATTCCTGAAGGCGATAAATTATGTCGTACAACCGGATTTGACGGATGGGCACCGTTATTCTTCCGTGGTAGAGAAGTTTCTGGTAAAACAATAGGAATCATTGGTTTAGGAGAAATTGGAAGTGCAGTGGCAAGACGTGCGAAAGCATTTGATATGAACGTACTTTACACAGGACCTCATCAAAAAGTTGATAAGGAACGTGAAATAGGTGCTAAATATGTTGATTTTGATACGCTCTTACAGCACTCAGATTTCATTACAATTAATGCTGCATATAATCCTGATTTACACCATTTATTTGACACTGAACAATTCAAATTAATGAAACAAACAAGTTATCTCATTAATGCAGCTAGAGGCCCTATCGTAAATGAAGCCTCTTTAGTAGAAGCATTAAAAAATAAAGATATCGAAGGTGCAGCATTAGATGTGTTTGAATTTGAACCTGAAATTAATGATGAACTAAAATCATTAGATAATGTTGTTATTACGCCACACATTGGTAATGCTACTTTTGAATCTCGTGATATGATGTCAAAAATTGTAGCTAGTGACACAATAAGTAAACTTAATGGTGAAGAACCTAAATTTGTCGTTAATTAATCATTGAATATTTAACAAAACATAAACACAAGGACACCTTCATTTTGACTCATGTTTAAAGGACTGTTTCTATTCAAAACAGTTATAAACTCCCACAATTAATGGGATTAAAATAACACTTCCGTGCTATTTATTAAAATGTATAGCACGGAAGTGTTTTTCTATTTTCAATGTTGTTTATGCAATAAAAATTAAGCGCAAATTATATTTAATCAGATTGTTCTCTATATGACATAATTTAAGTATTGAAAATGATAACTACATTATTACCTTAGAAAAGTTAAACAAATCATAGTCAATTTAGCTAAAAAAGCCGTAACTGTATTTTTCTAATATACAGTTACGGCCTCTTTGATATTGAACATTTTATCCTAAATATATGTTTTACTTTTCTTTCGATTTATAAATAAATTTTGTCTGATTAGAAAGTAATCGATCAGGAAGGATTTTAGCAAGTTTATTTCTCACTTTAACGACAAATTTATTTGTTCTTTGCGCAGTTTTTCCTATTTTTCTAGAACGCTTTATTATTTTTTTTGTATGCTTTACACGTAATTTATCATAGTGTTCCAAAGCTAAATCAAAATCATATGATTGCAGACAATTCGCGAGCACAATAGCGTCTTCCATTGCTTGACCAGCACCTTGCCCCATGTTAGGTGTCATTGCATGTGCAGCATCACCTAGAAGCACAACACGTTGATAAACAAATGATTTCAATGGATTTAAATCATACATATCATGTAACAATACATCTGTTTCACTTTGTTTATCTAAAATTTGTCTAACCTCATTAGGGAAATGATTAAATCTCGCCTGTAAATGTGGTTTCGCAAAAGCATGTATTTTAGCATCATGAACTTTGGCAGAAATAGAAATAAACCAATAAGCCTGATTGTTTATTAATGGCACAATGCCCACTCTACCTTTTGTAGACCAAAATTCTTTAGCAATATGGTTATCTTTTAAATCAATATCTTCAACTAAGCCTCTGAATACTGTGTATCCTTGATAAATTGGTTTACTATTTGGTACTAATGATTGCCTTATATTTGAATGGATACCATCAGCGCCGATACATAAATCAAATGATTGTGAAGTTTGTTCAGAAAATTGTAAGGTCACTTTCAAATCACCATTTTCAATTCCTGTTACATTATGATTTGTAAAAATTGCGCTATTCGGCACATAAGATTTAATCACATCTAATAAACTTTGGCGTGACATTGTTAAATTAACTGTGTGTTTTTTCAACTTAAGTTTTGATAATCGTTTGTCTTTTTCATCTCGAACTTCCATCACATCAATAACTTGTCCAATGTTTTTAAGTCCTTTTGCTAAATCATGACCGTTTAGTTTTTCAATGACATTACCACCAATGCCAATACCAGCACCTAATTCAGATACTGTATCTTCTTTTTCAAATACACTTACATCATGACCTTGCTCTATTAATAAAGCTGCTGCAGTTAAACCACCTATACCTGCACCGACGATGGCTATTTTCATCTTTATTCACTCCAACTTTCCCTAATCTTTTAATAATGTATTCACATTTGTATAATAACATAACAAAATGTAATGTAAGTTTCTAAAAATTGCGGTTGTAATCTTTTATGATACCACTACAAATAATAATCTTTGTTGATGTCATCTTTTTTAATGCCTAAATTTTTATAAAAATGTTTCATAAACCAAGCGATATTGTCATCCCAATCCACATCACTTGCATATTGATGCTCACCAGGTGTCTTAGGATTCCATCTCATTTGATAAAGTGATATTTGTTTATTATCAAAGTAATTTTTTCTTACAAATTGAGCACCACCCATAATTGCTTTTTCAGGGGATGTCCACGCTTGTTTTTTTGCAAAGCTACTACCAGTATGTACAGCATTTTCATCAAATGCACCTATACCAAAAAAGTTATAATATCTTTCATCTTTATCTTTAATACCTTTAGCTAATTCTGATTTACCATTACCTGTTTCAACTAAAGCATGACTCACTAAATATAAAACATTAACATCATACTTTTCTTGTGCCTTTAGAAAAGTTTTACCTTTTCCTTTTAATATACCTTTATTTTTTAAAATTTTATTTATCTCGTCTTCGGACATAGATACTTTTTCAGAAATATCCATATGGTTTAAATCGTCTTGATCACTATTAACTTCCATTGCTTTTTTCACGTCTGCAGTAGAAGCTTTAATAAATTTACCTTCTTGTTCTTTCATATTTAATGCGTCTGAGCTTACTTGTTTATCTACCGCTTCATTAAAGGTATGGGTCTTTTGTTTCTCAAATAAAGATGTTTCATTTATTATTAATAAAATCACAAATATAGCGATAATTAATATTAATAATATCAACGGTATACGTTGTTTAACACGCTCATTCATATTTTAAAATCTCCCTGCATTGCATTTTATTGAGTCAATGTGAAATAGGCAAAAATAATCGCAATAAGTACAATTATAAAGGAAACATTAATTGCAATACGCATGCCTTTTCGATTTCTAAACAATGTGTTGAAAATCACTAAGCTAATTGCCAATGAAACAACAAACATTGTAATCGCCATCGCAATATTTAAAGTGATTAAAAATATAATACCAATGACTAAAAATACATTTGAAATAATAGCCATGATTTTAATTAATTTCGGATTGATAAGACTCCACTCCTTGTAATCATATTCTAAGTAAATCATTCTGTTTATTGAAATTGTATCATATTTACTTAATTTTCAATATGTCATTTATCATAGCAAAAAAGCCCTCATGTGAATAAAAATTCACAATAAGGGCTTTTTTCATCAATATATACACTTCATTTTATGATCTAGACATGCCTCTGAGCATATTTAACATATAAGTTAAACTACGATTCATTTCGTCATCTCTCAGTACACTCATTAAGCCAGTGATAGATGTTTTTTGGTTTGGACTAGCTTGATTTGCAACACTTAATCCTTTATTTACTTTATTTAACATAATGCTCAAGTCATTGACATTCAAATCACCTAAAAGGAAAACAAGTGATGCCATATTTGTAATCAATCCTGTGTATTGTTCTTTGTTTAATTCAACTGCGAATTTATTAGCGATAACACCTCGACTATTGACCATACCTGATACTGCATCTAGTATCTTAGCATCGTCCAACGTGCTAATAATGTTAATAGCTTTCATGATACTATCTTTATTTGCTGCAATTGCATCTGTTACTTCTGCTAAACTTTCTTGTTTGATTTGTTCTTCAGACTTTTGCATGCGCTTAATTTTCGTTATTCTCTCAGCCATTATTTATTCACCTGACTTCCTGGGAAAGTGTAATCATCACGTTTCCATTTGTCTTCAACACGTACGCTATATTGTGGTTGTCTTTGTTTATCTACTCGGAAGTTTGTAGGGTTTAATGGTGATTTTCCTCTACGTGTTTTAACTTCCATACGACAACTTGTACGCTTATAAGAAGGTGTGTCTGTATCTTTATCCACATCACTGTTCGTCAATAAGTTAATCGCACCTTGATCACCATTTATCATGGCATTGTTATTAAGTGGAATATAAATTTCTTTGCCTTTTACTCTATCAGTGACATGTGCAATTAGTTCAGCTTCACCACTATCTGAAATCAACTTAACTTCTGCCCCTTCATGAATATCTCTTTCTTGTGCTAGTTCTGGAGATACTTCTACAAATGGTTGAGGGACTTTATATGCAAGACCTGGTACTTTATATGTCATATTTCCTTCGTGGAAATGCTCTAATAAACGTCCGTTGTTGACATGTAAATCGTATTCTTCATTAACTTTAAAGAAGTTATCAAATGTTAAAGGATAGAAATTCGCTTTACCGTCTTCAAAGTTAAATCCATCTATATATAATGTTGGTTGGTCTGTGCCGTCTTCAGCCACAGGCCATTGTAAACTATTGTAACCATCTAATCTGTCATAGTTCACGCCCGAATATGATGGTGTCAGTTTAGCAATTTCGTCCATAATTTGACTTGGGTGCGTGTAATTCCAATCATAACCTAGTGTTCTAGCTACATCTTGAATAATGACCCAATCTGGTTTAGATTCGCCTTTAGGTTCAAGGGCTTGATATAAACGTTGGATACGGCGTTCAGTATTCGTAAATGTACCTGTTTTCTCTAGTGAAGGACATGCTGGTAAAACTACATCTGCATATGAAGCAGTGAAAGTGAAAAACTCATCTTGTACGACTAAAAAACCAACTTTTTCTAGTGCAGCTTGTACATAGTTGATATTTGAATCAACAATACCTGTATCTTCACCATATAAATACAATGCGTCAATTTCACCTGCGTGAATACCTTCCATCATTTGGTGATTATCTTTACCAGGAACACTCGGTAATGTTTCACCATATTCTCTTTCAAATTTTGCACGAATTTCATCGTCTGCTACTTTTTGGTAACCAGGGAATTGATCAGGCATGCTACCCATGTCACTACATCCTTGTACGTTGTTGTGACCACGAAGCGGATATGCACCAGTACCTGGTTTTCTATAATTACCTGTAGCTAATAATAAGTTGGATATTGCAGTAGACGTGTCACTACCAATATCTTGTTGTGTTACACCCATTGCCCAGGCAATTGACACTGTTTTAGCATTAACCACTTGATGCGCAAAATCAATGAGTGCTTCTTGCGAAATACCTGTTGTTTCTTCGGCAAATGTCATCGTATATGGTGCTAAAGATTTATGATATTCATCGAAGCCATTTACCCATTCATCAACAAAAGCTTTATCGTGTAAGTCATTATCTATAATATATTTTGTCACAGCAGATAACCATACTAAATCAGTACCTGGTTTAGGTTGATAGAAGTTATCAGCTCTTTCAGCCATTTCATGTTTACGTATATCAAACACATTTAAAGTATTATTATATAATTTATGTCCACGTTTAATACGAGAAGCGATGACTGGGTGCGCTTCTGCAGTGTTTGTCCCTATTAAAACAACCATGTCAGCGATTTCAAGATCTTCGATTGAACCAGAGTCACCACCATGACCTACAGTTCTAAATAATCCCTTGGTTGCAGGTGCTTGACAGTATCGAGAACAGTTATCCACGTTATTTGTACCAATCACTTGTCTCGCAAGTTTTTGCATTAAATATGATTCCTCATTTGTCGCTTTAGATGAAGAAATGAATGCAAGACCATCTGAGCCGTGAGAAGCTTTTACCTTGTTAAAGTTTTCAGAAATCACTTGCAGTGCTTCATCCCATTCTACTTCTTCGAATTGATTATTTTTACGAACTAATGGTTTAGTCAATCTTTCTTCTGAATCAATATAATCCCAACCGAATTTACCTTTCACACACGTTGCAATTTTGTTTGCTGGAGATTCATGTTGAGGTTGTACTTTCAATACTTCTCTACCTTTTGTCCAAACGTCAAATGAACAACCAACACCGCAATATGTACATACAGTCTTAGTTTTTTCGATGCGTTCTTCACGCATCGCTGCTTCTGAATCAGATACCGCAAATAGCGGTCCATAACCTGGTTCTGCTTTTTTAGTTAAATCGATCATCGCAGCAAGTGATCCTGGCTCTAAATCTGTCATATAGCCAGCGTTACCTTCCATGTTGACTTCTAACATTGCATTACAAGGACATACTGTCGCACACTGACCACACCCAACGCATGATGAATCATTTATTGTTGTATCATTATCCCAAATAACACGCGGTTGTTGACGTTCCCAATCAATCGTTAAAGTTTCGTTGACTTGGACATCTTGACAAACTTCAACACAGCGCCCACATAGAATACATTGGTCTGGATCATAACGATAGAATGGACCATAATCTTTTTCATATGGCTTTTCCTTGTATTCATATGTTTGATGTTCAAGCCCCCACTGATCCATTGTATTATGAATTTCACAATCACCATTATTATAATCACATACTGTACAATAAAGCATATGTTTTTCTAAAATACGGTCTAAAGCTTCTTTTTGACTTGTTTGTACATTATCATTTTGTGTATTAACAATCATTGGTTTATCTATCGTCGTACTACAAGCACGTTGCATCACACCGTCTATTTCTACTGTACACGTATCACAAGTTTCTATAGGACCAAGCGATTCGTTATAACATATAGAAGGTACAAACGTATCTTGTGATTTAATAAATTGTAGTAAGTTTGTGCCGGGTTCCACAAGATAATCTTTGCCATCTAATGTAATAATTAAATGTTCTTGCATACTATTCACCCCTATTAATTTTATAAAGCCCATGTTTATGAATCAAAGATGTTTGGTAACATTCCATCCTAAAAGCCCCACACTTTTTGGTAATGTTATTTATATTGTATATGTAAATCAATAAAATGTTAAGGCTTTCCACTATTTTTCGACTGCTTAATATAAATATTATTTTATAGTGTTATACATTTTCACTGAGTATTGATTATTTTAATGACTAAAACAAAAATACACGCAACCAATGTAATTGATTGCGTGTATTTATTAAATTAAATCCCTAAATTATCTTTGATATCGCTTTCGATTTCAGATAACGAGCTTTGGCTAGGTATAAAGTAATAAAGCCCATCATCTTGTATTCCGCCTTGACCTTCTAATTGATGACGGTGTACGTTATCATTTGCATCTTTATAATTACCTCTAACTTTGTTTAACTCTCCTAAAGTCAAATCTGTTTTCACATTGTCTTCAACGTGATTCATCAACGAATTAAAATGTGTAACTGAACTAATACTCGTTAACTTGTTCGCTAGACCTTGTATCACTAATTGCTGACGCTCTTGTCTACCAAAGTCACCACCAGCGCCTTCTTCTTTACGACTTCTTATAAACGCCATTGCTTCTTTTCCATCCATATGAGATTTTTGTCCTTCATTAAATTGGAATCCATCATATGAAAAAGTAGCATTACTAGTGACATCAATACCTCCTATGGTATCTATCATATCTTTCATGCCGTCCATATCAATCGTTGCATAGTGATCTATTGGCACATTCAATAGTTTTTCTACTGACTTCACAGCCATGTCAGGCCCACCATAGGCATACGCATGATTAATTTTTTCAGTAGTGCCTTTACCTACAATATCCGCTTGAGTGTCTCTAGGTATACTCACAATTTCAGTGGATTTCTTCTCAGGATTGATAGATAACACCATAATCGTATCACTACGTTGTCCTCCACCATCGGCATCCCTTTTAGCATCTGAATCTACGCCAAATAAAGCAATCGTAAAAGGATCTCCATTATTAAGATTAGCTTTTTCTTCTCTCAAAGATGATTTATCTCTATCTAATGGGTTATGTATTGCCCCACCAACAGAAAATATTTTAAACCCTAAATAAACAACGGCTAAAATTGCTAAAATTAGCAATATACCCAAGAACCACAAAAATACTTTCGTGGGTAACCCCATTTTCTTTTTATTATATTTGTTAGAACGATTCACCTTTTTCATTCTCCATTCTATATTCTATTTCAATTAATTATAAATTATATAGTAAACTTATTTAATGAACATGGTGCTTAAGACCTATTGTTAAATAATTAATAATTTTAAATAATTATTTTTGATATCCAGATCCTGAATTTAGAATCGTCAACATTTCTTTATGGCAAGCTTTGTTACTAATAATAAAAGGTCCTGCTTTCGCAAAATCTAAAGTTGTATTATTTAATGTCGTCATTTTTAACCCTAATTCTTCAGCGAATAAAAATTGTGCAGCAATATCCCATGGTTTGGGATTAGTATTTACATGCGCACCAAATTGCCCTAAAATCACACGCACGGAATCTAAACCACATGAACCAATGAAACGATATCCAAAAGAAGCATCATTAAGTTCATGAATTGTATCATCATTCATCACCAATGTGTTAAATGAAATAATTGCATCTTCTAATTGAATAGCTTCAGGCTGTTGCAATAAATTACCATTCATATATGCACCTTGCCCTTTGATTGCTTTATAAAGCTTGCCGTGTGGATAATCATAAATATATGATAATGTAGGTTCCCCATCGACAAAGTAGCCTAAAATAATACAATAATCTTCTTGTTGCTTAACTAAATTTGTAGTACCATCAATCGGATCCATGACCCATACAGGTCCTTTTTTTGCCAAGATGTCATCATTCGATTTTTCTTCAGCAAAGAGTTGGTGGCTTGGAAAATGTTGCTGTAAAAAATTTTCGAAATTTTGTTGAATAGATTTATCTACATTGGTCACTAAATCAAATCGATTTTGTTTCGTTGAAGTAACCATTTCTTTGATTAACTGTGGAATAATATCATCTAATGTTGTTAACCAATCTCTAACTAAATTATCAATGTTTAATAACGCTTCTTTATTCATTTGCGACCCCCTCTTTAAACGAATCAATAAATTTTTTCATTTTAATTATTTAATATGTATAATTTGTTTTATTTTATCATATAAATATAATTACAGTAACAAACCTTTACCATTAATTATTGTTCTATGTAGACTCAATACCATAAATAAAGGAATGGGACTGAAATCGAATTAATTTAAAATCATTTTGTTTCAATCAACCCTGACAAAGATGAAACCCAATAAAACGCTAAGAGGCTGAGACAATTAATTTGCCCCAGCCTCTAAATAGAAAGGAAAGTAAGTAATAAATATTGAAGATGTTTGCTTAGTAACTCGTACGAAAAAGATATTAACAAAACTATATGTAATAGCCTACCCCTTTGTTATCTTTTCGCTACCCCCTTGTTACTAATTATTATACTAACATAAACAATCAGAAAATGTAAGCGTTTTCTATAACTTTTTTTAAAACTTTATAAATGTCGTCATTGTCACTTTTATGCTATAATGAATGTAATATGTAATCATTTGGGAGGTGACTTTCTAATGAATAAACGCGAAAGACAAAATAAATTGGTACAAGCAATACAGCAAAATAAGCAAATTACTGCTTCAGAACTTGCAATAGACTTAGATGTATCGAAACGTACGATTTTAAGAGATATTCAAGATTTAGAAGATCAAGGGGTAAAAATTCTAGCAAAACATGGTAAATTAGGTGGTTATCAACTTCAAGAAACACCTAATAGTTATGAGCTCGAATTAACTGACAATCAACTTACTGCTTTATTCTTAGTATTGAATGAAAGTCAATCATATACAACACTTCCATATAAAGAAGAGATAAACGCAATTATAAAAAAATGTTTAAATTTGCCTTATACAAAAATGAAACGTGCGCTTAAAAAGCTCGACAGGTACATAAAATTTAATCAACAAACACATGTTGACTTGCCACCTATCTTTTCAGAGGTTTTAATCTATTGCACTGAACGAAATGTGATGGCAATGGAGTATAATAAAGATAACGATATTATTACTGAAAATGTCATTTTTATCGGATTATTATGTACAGACGGATTATGGAAAGCAGTTATTTTTGAAATTGGTCTCGGTAAAACAAATGAAATACCTATTGTTGATATCCATGATATTTCATATTCTTTTGAGAAAAAAATTAAAACACAAGATATTACTATCAATAACTATCAACAATTTTCAAATCCCACTGAGTCCTAAAAACTCAATGGGATTTTTTCAAGCGTCCACATTATGTATATAATGTAATAAGCGTAAAAATAAATGAAATTAAATTATTGAGCATATGTATACTTACACTTGCTATTAATTTACATCCTGACTTGATATATGCATATACCATAGCGATTGCTAAAATTATATAACTCCCTATTTCGAATGGAGATTCTGCCCCCATCACATGCATTAATGAAAATAAAATAGCTGAAATAATCCCCATAACAATAGTATTAAATTTCTTCCCTAGTTCACCTATCAGTAAATGTCTAAAAAATATTTCCTCCACTAATGGTGCTCCAATTACAATCAATAAAAATGTAAATGGTAAAAATGAAGGTTGATCAAACAAATTCATTAGTTCCAGCTCATTTTGAGTTTCATTAAAACCAATGTCATCAGGTAACATTTGCATAGTCATATTATAAATTGCACTACAAACCATCATTATAATCGTCACGATAATCAGAAATATATAATGTTGCTTTATAAATGCTGTATTTTTCTTCAAATGCATTTTAAAATCTTTAATATGTAAAAAATAAAAACTAAACACAGTGACTACATATGAGAGTAGTTGTATAACCACACTTAACTTTAACACTATTTTTTCTGTTAAATGATCTACATAAACAAAACTAAATAAAATACCAATTAATGTAAAAACAATCATACTTACAATTAAAATCACAATCAAAGAAAAGTCTTTCCACACAATATCTTTAAAACGATATTTTACTCTTTCCACTTTCAACAACTCCTTTTAAAATTATTTAAAATTTTATATTGTATATCCTACCATTCTTAACAATTTCAGAAAATCATATTCATCGTTTTAAATTTTATATGAAAGGGTGCATTTTATGTACAACTTAGAATATCATCAACTCGCGCAACACATTCATAAACTACTCAATTTAATTGAAACATATAAATTTGCCATCGTTACTCAAAATAAAAAGAAACAACAATACAAACAAGATATTCAACAATTTATTGAAGACGAGCTTATCCTATTCTCAGATATATCCTTACAACGCTTTTCTTTACCACATTATAATTATTACCAATTTCTTTTAATACATGACCAGAATCCTATCGAAGAACTCACTATCGGCAATACAATTAAGTATCTTGATACCTTACAAAATCAATTATTAGAAACACACAAGTTATTACAAACATTTTTGTAATAATATTTCAAAATGATATTTTTTAAAAATTAAAATTGTAATACTTTTTCATGTATTGTAAAATGAAATCGATTACAGCAATATAGGAGTGATAACATGCATGGCTTTTCTATTTATTTAGGACAACCCATTGATAAATCGTATATTAGACGAATGATTACTTTGGGATATACTACCATTTTCACATCTGTTCAAATTCCAGAGGAAGATGAAGCATCTAAATATCGCTATTTGGGAGAACTTTTAAATTATTTATCAGACAAACATCTTACGTATATGATTGATATCAATCCTACATTGCTGAATCATTCTTTTTATGAATTCTTGCAATCATATCATCATGCTCAATTTATGATTCGTATTGATCACAGTACTTCTATAGAAATTATTAATGACATCATTCAACACGGTTTTGATTGTTGCTTAAATGCAAGCATACTTTCCGAATCGCTACTTCAACAACTCTATGAAAAACTCGAAGACTTTACGCATTTATGTTACTGCCATAATTATTACCCACGTCCAGATACAGGTTTAACAACTGAATTTGTTCATCATCAAAACTCACTAATTTTAAAGTATAATCCAAACGCAACAATTTTCGGTTTTATCACAGGTACAACAAAGCGTGGGCCTTTATTTAAAGGTTTACCGACTATAGAATCAACGAGAACAAAACACCCTATTGAGAGTGCACAACTACTATTAGATCACCAGACAACACAAATTTTGATTGGCGATTCTAAACTTAATACGCCATTAGACGAACAATTAATGAATGCATTGTGTCATAGAACATTCACACTCACAGTTGATTTATTTGATACTCAAGCGACTTCTATATTACAGCAAACGCACACTGTACGCCCAGACAATCCACAAGCTGTAATTCGATCGCAAGAAGCTAGACACTATTGTACAAGTGAAATGAATGCTTATAATACGACAAATCGTGACACGGGTACTGTGACAATTGACAATAAACTGAACGGACGTTATCAAGGAGAATTACAACTCTTAAAAGCTGACTTACCAGCGCATCCTCATGTTAATGTTATAGGTAAAATTTGTGAGTCTGAGCGCAGATTGATTCATTGTATGAAGCCAAATGATACATTTAAATTTATTATTAAAACAAGGGAGTAGAAATGAATGAGTGATTTAACTACTGAATCTAGAAATAAAGCTACAATGCATTTAGATGAAATGTCTATTACAGAAATTCTTAAAACAATGAATGATGAAGACCAAAAGGTTCCTCAACAAATTAGAAAAGTCATACCAGAATTGGCTAAAGTCATAGAAATCACGACAAAACAATTTAGAGCTGGTGGTCGAATAATTTATATGGGGGCTGGAACGAGTGGAAGATTAGGTGTACTAGATGCTGCCGAATGTATCCCCACTTTCAATACGTCCCCAGATGAAGTCATTGGATTAATTGCAGGCGGTCAGAGAGCAATGACAGTTGCTGTTGAAGGTGCTGAAGATAGTACTTCTTTGGCAGAAGAAGATTTACATCATATTCACCTTAATGAAAAAGATGTTGTAATCGGTATCGCTGCAAGTGGTAATACACCTTATGTTATCGGAGGATTAAAATATGCAAATAGCATTGGTGCACATACCGTTTCAATTGCATGCAATACCAATACTAAAATAAGTAAAATAGCTACAAAAGCAATTGAAGTTAATGTAGGCCCGGAAGTATTAACAGGTTCCACTAGATTAAAATCAGGAACAGCACAAAAATTGATACTTAATATGATTTCAACTATCACAATGGTTGGTGCCGGTAAAGTATACGATAATCTCATGGTCGATGTAAAAGCTACAAACCAAAAATTAATTGACCGCTCTATACGCATCGTACAAGATATCTGTGACACATCATATCAGCAATCTGAGAAGTTATATAATGCTGCAGACCATAACCTTAAAGTTGCTATCGTTATGCATATGTGTGAAACATCAAAAGAAGACGCAAAACAGCGCTTAGACAATAATAATCACATCGTTAAGCAAGCAATCAGAGATTAAACCAAATACTTAAAATAATTTATGTATACTAGGAGGGTTTTACGATGTCTAAAGAACAAAAACTTGCAGAAAACATTGTAAATGCAGTTGGCGGTTTAGAGAACATGGAAAATGTTATAAATTGCATGACGCGCGTTAGAATTAAAGTGCACGATGAAAACAAAGTTGACTATGATAAATTAAAATCTACTAACGGCGTTATGGGTGTGGTCAAAGACGACCGTGTGCAAGTGGTCGTTGGGCCTGGCACAGTTAATAAAGTAGCTGATCATATATCTGAAATGAGTGGTGTGCGTTTAGGTGAAACCATTCCACACCAAGATAAAAATTATAAAGCTGAAACTGAATCAAGAGCTAAAGAAAACAAGGCAGCTTTTCAAAGCAAGCAAAAACGCGGTAAGTTCAATAAACTTTTAAAAACAATCGCAAATATATTTATCCCATTGATTCCAGCATTTATTGGCGCAGGTTTAATTGGTGGTATTGGTGCAGTTTTAAGCAATTTACTTGCGGCCGAGGTTATATCAGGTGCTTGGATTACGCAACTTGTCACTGTTTTTAATGTAATTAAAGATGGTATGTTAGCTTATTTAGCAATCTTCACTGGTATAAACGCTGCAAAAGAATTTGGTGCAACACCAGGTTTAGGTGGCGTTATTGGTGGGACAACGTTATTAACAGGTTTAACAGAAGAAAATATGATTACTAATATTTTCACAGGTGAACCTTTACAAGCAGGACAAGGTGGTATAATAGGTGTTATCTTTGCAGTTTGGTTATTGAGTCTCGTAGAAAAGAGATTACATAAAATTGTACCAAATGCCATAGATATCATCGTAACACCCACGATCACTTTATTCGTTATCGGCTTATCAACGATCTTTATCATTATGCCATTAGCTGGCTTTGTTTCTGATGGTTTAGTATCCGTAGTAAATGGCGTTATTGATATCGGTGGTGTTTTTAGCGGCTTCATCATTGGTGCTTTCTTCCTACCATTAGTTATGTTAGGATTACATCATATATTTACGCCTATTCATATTGAGATGATTAATCAATCCGGTGCTACTTACTTATTACCTATTGCTGCCATGGCAGGAGCAGGACAAGTTGGTGCCGCATTAGCACTTTGGGTAAGATGTAAGAAAAATACTACTTTGAGAAATGCAATTAAAGGTGCACTTCCTGTTGGTTTCCTCGGTATTGGTGAACCTTTAATTTATGGGGTTACGTTACCTCTTGGCAGACCATTCTTTACAGCATGTATTGGTGGTGGTATTGGCGGCGCAGTAGTTGGTGGTATCGGACACATCGGTGCCAATGCTATTGGACCAAGTGGTATTTCATTGTTACCTTTGATTTCAGATCATATGTACTTAGGATATATTGCAGGATTAATCGCTGCTTACATTGGTGGTTTCCTCTTCACCTTCTTTTTAGGTACAACAAAATCAATGAGAGAATCTGATAACTTAGGTGGTTAAACTATGACCAACGTACTTTATAAAATTGATAACATTTATGAAACTTTTACAAAAAGTGAAAAGAAAATTGCTGATTTTATTTTAAATGAACCGCATCGTATTATTAATATGTCTGTCCAAGACCTTTCTAATGAAATTAATACAAGTACTGCTTCAATTGTACGTTTTAGCAAGAAAATCACAGAAAAAGGCTTTCAAGAACTTAAAATTACAATTTCACGTTATTTGCCTGAAGATGCAATTAACAATAATCATATGGAATTAATTGATAATGAATCAGTCGATATTATCAAATCTAAAATGTTAGCTAGAGCAACCGATACAATGAGTTGTGTTGCGTCACAAATTGAGCAACATAACATCGATGATATCTGCGATACATTGAAACATGCGCGTACTATATTCTTATTTGGTTATGGTGCATCACTCGTCATTGTCACAGATTTATATCAAAAATTGTCTCGCATCGGTTTAAATGTGCGCTTAATACAAGAAACGCATTTATTAATGACTACCATGGCTACACATGATGAACAAGATTGTATTATTTTCGTGACCAATCAGGGTAGTCATAGTGAAATGCAATCTATGGCAAAAGTTGCTACAGACTATAATATACCTATCATTACGATCTCAAGCTCGAACAATAATCCTGTAGCTAAAGTTTCTGATTATACTTTAATTTATGGTCAAACAGATGAGAATGAACTACGCATGGCCGCAACAACGTCTTTGTTTGCGCAACTTTTTACTGTAGATATACTGTATTATCGATTTATTGCTTTAAATTATCAACGCTCATTGGATTCAATCACACAGTCCAAAATGGCACTTGATAATTATCGAAAACATTTATCAAAAATCCAATTTAAACACTAAAACAATGCTAATATTACTTTTTAAATAACATAATAAACAAGAACGACATAGAAATCGCATTTTTATAAAGGATTTCTATGTCGTTCTCTTTTTTAATCTAGCCTTAACATTATTTGTTTATTACATCATTACTTTACATCTTTTTGGAAAAAGTCGAAAATATTTTTGGCATTATCTGTATTATCAATATTTCCTTTAAATTTATCACTACCAGGACCATATGCATAAGTATTTACATCTTCTCCCGTATGGCCATTTGTAGTCCAACCAGTATGAGATTCGTCATTAATCGGTTTTTGTACTGCATCTTGAACTTTTTGTAATTGACTTTCATATGCTTTTTCGTCTTTTTTAAGGTCTTTAAGTTTTTTAGCTTCATCTTTTATTTTATTAATTTGATCTTGTGAAACTTCGAAACCATAGCCGTCTTTAATCACTTTCTCCACGTTTTTACCCTTGCTGATTTCTTCAGTCATATATTTACCTGAATGTTTCATTTGGTGAATAGCATCTGGATTCCAAACATAATCTTTACCTTTCGCTATAGACATACCACCTGTAGAATGATCTGCAGTGGCTACCACAAGCGTATCTGGATTCTCTTTTGCGTAATTCATAGCATATTCAAATGATTTTTCAAATCCAGACATTTCAGACATTACCCCTGTTACATCATTTGGATGTCCAGATTTATCAATAGAAGCGCCTTCTACCATTAAAAAGAACCCTTTGTCGTTTTGTTTTAATTTGTTTACAGCACTATCTGTCATATCCACTAATTTCGGATTTTTATCTGGTGCATCTATCTCTAATGGCATATCATTATCTGCAAATAATCCTAATATTTGTTTACTTTTAGAGTTTTGTAGTTCATTTTTATTAGTAACTACATCGTAACCATCTTTTTTAAATTTATTTTTTAAGTTGCCGTTATCTTTACCGAAATACTCAGCGCCCCCGCCCAGTAGTACATCTACTTTATGTTTGCCATTAATTTTGTCATTGTAAAATTGTTTAGCAATTTCATCCTTTTTATCACGATCATCTACATGTGAAGCGTATGCAGCAGGTGTAGCATCTGTAATTTCAGCAGTAGATACTAGACCAGTTGATTTACCATTTTCCTTAGCTTGTTCTAAAACTGTTTTAACATTGTTTTTATTGGCATCGACACCAATAGCACCATTATATGTTTTTTGTCCTGAACTAAATGCGGTTGCACCGGCTGCAGAATCAGTAACATTCTCTTTTGGATCATTTGGATTTGTACGCTGACTACCTATTAGATATTTATCAAAAGCGGTTTGATCCATTTCTTTAGTATCTGGATTATCTGCAAAATAGCGATAAGCAGCATTATACGAAGGTCCCATACCATCACCAACTAAAAAGATGACGTTTTTAGGGTTTTTTGTATTGCCCATGTAAGCTACATCAGAATTCTGATTTGAATCTTTAGTTTCATCTTTTTTCCCTGATGCATAAATCCCTTGTCCACTCCCTAATGATGAACCGGCAATAATTGTACCTGCAATTGTAGCAATAGCTAGTTTATTAAGTATTTTCATATAATAACTCCTTTAAATATGTATTATGACTTCAGCTTTATTCTAAAGCAGGAGTTTTGAGTGAGTATTTTTATATTGTTAATTTTTTGTAAAACATTAGTGTAATCATACTTACGATATTGTCGATAACAAAATAAGCCATAAATGATACAAGTAAATGCATCATTTATGGCTTTTTTAAAGTAGATTGTAAAACAGCCTACTGTTTTACGTTTTGCTTTATTATTTAAATTTGCTGATCATCACTTAATTTATGATAGCCTTTCAAGTAATAGAACAATGTCATACAACCTAAGAATACGATACCAATAACAACTGAAACAACTGTTTCTTTATTAAATAACATGCCTATTAACACCATGATAAAGAACGCCATTGTAATATAATTTGTTATTGCACCGCCTGGCATTTTAAACGGATGATTCTTGATTTCTTCACTGTGATTCTTTCTGAATCTTAAATGACTAATTAATATCATAAACCACGGTACCATACCTGGTAAAATTGAGGCACTGTATACATAAACAAAAATGCTGTCCGCACCTTTAATGAATAAAGGCAAAATAACATTCAATAATGCGCCAATTAAAATACCGATTGCGATTGCAGTTACTGTCCAAATAGGAACACCATTTTTCATAACTTTACGGAAAAACTTAGGTAACATTCCTTTTTGCGATAAGTTCAACGTCATTCGACTAGCACTAAATATACCAGAGTTACATCCAGACATCGCTGCCGTTAAAACTACAAAGTTAATGAGTCCTGCTGCAAATGTAATACCTACTTTTGCAAATGTTGCAACGAATGGACTGCCGATATTTCCTAATTCATCCCAAGGATAAACAGTTACAATAACGAAGATAGCTCCGATATAGAATATTAATATACGCCATATAACACCATTAACCGCACTTTTAATATTTTTTTGCGGGTCTTTCGTTTCACCAGCAGTGATACCGATTAATTCAACACCTTGATAAGAACCAATTACAATAGAAAGTGCAAAGAAGAATCCTATCCAACCATTAGGCATAAAGCCACCATGTGACCATAAATTAGATAGTCCAATAGCTTCTCCTCCATTACCAAGACCAAAGAATATCAAACCGAATCCTGCGATAATCATTAAAATAATTGTTACTACTTTGATCATTGCAAACCAAAATTCAAATTCACCAAATGCTTTAACTGACACTAAGTTAGCACCTGCCAACAATAATACTACAATTATACCTGGTATCCACTGTGGTAAATCAGGGAACCAATAATTCATATATTCTCCAACGGCGATAACTTCACTCATACCTACAACAACCCATTGGAAAATATTGCTCCATGCTGTCAGATAACCAGCAACTGGATTTATGTAATCACTTGCAAAGTTTGCAAATGAACCTGAGGTTGGATGTAAATATACCATTTCCCCCATAGCTCTCATTACTAAAAATAAAAACAGACCTGCTATTAAATATGCAAATATTACTGAAGGTCCTGTCCACTTGATTGTACTTGTCGCCCCCATGAAGAGTCCGACACCAATTGTTCCACCAAGTGCTATCATCCGCATTTGACGTGCACCTAGTCCCCTTTGTAATTCATTATTCTCATTCATCATTCAAACCCCATCTCATTCAAATATAAGTGAAAATAATTCACTTATTATGACGCTATTATACTATAAATTCTAAAAATTAAAACAATTATTTTTTGTTTATGTAAGCCCTTACATATGTTTTTATTTTAGATTACTTTGTGAGAAAACGCAATGTAAATTTTATTTTTGATATTATAGTGAACAATTAAATATTCTCATAAGTTAATTAATCCGCACTATTTAATTATGATTATTTTGTGAATTCTTTCACAAAAATGTTATAACATAGTATAATATTTTTAATTAATAGAAAGTGAGGATAAAGTTTTGAACGAAAAAATATCAAATGGGATAAAGTTTTTTATGGTAAAGCTTGGGTCCATCATGTCGTAGAGACAATTCGTGCTAAAGATATATTGCAAAGTTTTTATTTAAAACGCTATCTGCTACGTGCCATTATGGCTGGATTTATCTTAGGCGTGATAACAGTTTTTGTCTTACTCATTAAAGGCTCATTAGCATCCGATGTTCCAATGGGTGTTACAAATTTAGTGGGTGCGATTGCATTCAGTTTTGCATTAGTATTAATACTTTTTACAAATTCCGAATTATTAACAAGTAACTTTATGTATTTTACAGTAGGCCTTTATTATCGAGTCATTTCGCCATTCCGTGTTTTTAAAATTTTTGCACTTTGTTTTATTGGTAATGCTCTAGGTGGATTAATATTCTTTTTATTAATACGTTCCTCAGATATAATGACTCCTGAGATGATGCAACAATTAGAAGCTACAATTGACAATAAAACATTAACTGCAGGTTTTGTCGCCATTCTTATAAAAGGTATTTTTGCTAATTTCTTTATAAACATCTCCCTTGTCATAGCGATGCAAATAGACGATGTTCTGGCAAAAATGTTTGTCATGATGTTTGGTGTATCAATTTTCGCATTTATGGGTTATGAGCACGTTGTTTATAATACTGTATTATTCGCAGGCGGTGTCGTATATCAAAGTGATGTTCTTTCAGTCTTACCTGCTTTAATCAATTTGCTTGGTGCAGGCATTGGCAATTATATCGGTGGTGGCTTGGTTATAGGCTTGTTCTATGCTTATTTAAATGATCATAAGCAATATCAAAACAACAAAATTCATTAACTACAGCTTAAGTTATTGCAATTGAAAGTTAAAGTCTAGTATTTATGAAGTTATAGTTCCTAATTTTATATGATATAATGCTCAATAGATTTTATTATAAAGGAGTTCAATATGAATAAACATCTATTGAAACGAACAATCACAGTTTCAATTATATTTGGCATATTATTTTTCCTGATCAATTATTTTAGTGATAGTGATGTTTCTGCCGGAAATTTAGTGCTAAAAAGTTTACTTACGATTGTTGTATTCGGGATACTATATTATTTAATTTTCACTATTGTAAATTCACCAGAACGAAAATATAAATTTGGTATTACTTTACCTATTTCACTACTCATTGCAATCATTATCAGCGCTATGTTTTCTGCCTTGAAAATCGGTATTATAACTGGACTAATTATTGGTATAATAGCGGGTTATCTATGGGAATTTATAGATACTCATAAAAATGGTGGTGATAAATCGTGAGCATTTTCATTGGTATTGTTGTTATCATTTTATTAAGCGTAAGTTTAATTCCTAATTTAAAAGCTGTTAAAAAATCTAAAGCTACTGGAGAAAAAAATCCACGTTTTGCAATTATGGTAGGGATAGATTCTATTTTACTCGTGTTAGTTATTGTGACACTAATACTTCAATTTTTAAAATAAGCTATCATTTTCATTTTATATTATAAAACCCCTTATTGACACATGTTTCAATGTCAAAATAAGGGGTTTTAAATTAAAATTGATTTTGTAAAACAAGAAAATATAAAACCAAAGCTCCTAATAAGTAAACAAAGCTTCCAACCATGAATGAGCGAAATTGTATCTTTAACGGAACTTTTTTATTAAAGATTGGACCTAAAACTAAATTTCCGATTGCTAAAATAATTGGACCGCCTAAAAAAAAGAGAATTAAATATCCATTCATACACTAGCCTCTACTTTTTTCAAAATATTTTTCAATGATTGCTGTACCTGATAAATCTTTACCTACATAGGCTATGTTACTAAAATCTTGTTTTTCCGTCATATCATTCGTGTTTACAATCACATCTAAACCAGCATTTACCGCTGCGGTTGCCCCATTGACCGAGTCTTCTATGGCTAAACAATTAACTGGGTTATAATTTAATCTTTGAACTGCTGTTAAATATAGTTCAGGACTTGGCTTTATTTCTTCTACATCTTCTCTTCCAACAACTACATCGATATACGTATCTAAGCCCAATTGATCGAATGTGGGTTTAATATCGTTTCTAAAACTACTTGTCGCAATAGCCATTGGTATATGGCGCACTTTACAATAATCCATAAGTTGTTTCATATGCGTAACAATCGGTAAATGTATACTTGTTTCATTATGCTCTTGATAAATTGCTTCCTTGCGTTCTGATCCGAGTTGAACCTCTAGGTATTGGTGCAAATCTGAAGCCAAACCTCCGATGGATTGTCGATAAAAATCTAAACTAACTTCCTCCAAACCATAATGATTTAGATGTTTATTTATTATTTCAAACAAGTGTTTTTCTGTATCAATAATTGTTCCATCAAAATCAAATATCACTGCGCGATACATACATTACCCTCCTCTAAAATAAGCATGATAAAATCAAATTATTGTCAGTGTATCATACTTTCCACTTCTCTAGCCTGCCAACGCCTCTGATAAAATAAACTAAGATGAAAACACAAAATATTAATGTTTTCATCTTAGTTATGAATTCCTTATTAATTTCAAACTAAAATCAGATATACTTACCTTTTGTTCCAGTATTTTGCAAGTATTGGTCCTGTAATATTATGTATTAAGCTAAATACCGCACCTGGCACTGCAGACAATGGATTAAAATGTACTGTGGCTAAAGAAACTGCTAATCCTGAGTTTTGCATACCTACTTCTATTGATACTGCTTTTTTATCCGGTCGATCTAATTTTAAGATTTTGGCAAATGTATACCCCAATACATATCCAATCAAATTATGAAGAATGACAACCGCAAAAATAAGTAAACCAGTGGCCAAAATTTGTGCTTTACTACTACCAACTACAGACGCAAGTATCAATGAAATAGCTACAACAGAAACAATTGGCAATGCAGTGGCAGTCGTATCAGCAAATTTCTTAAATACTTTTTGAAGTACAAAACCAATGATTATTGGTATTAAAATGACTTGAACTACAGACCAAAACATACTAATAAATGAAACTTGCAACCATTCATGCGCAAATAAATATATTAACGCTGGTGTTAAAAATGGAGCTAGCAATGTTGAAACACTAGTAATAGCAACTGACAGAGCAACATTTGCATTTGCTAAGTAACTCATAACATTACTAGATGTACCACCCGAACAACATCCAACTAAAATCACACCAATAGCAATTTCCGGAGGCAAATGAAACAGTTTGACAATTAAAAATGCACTTAAAGGCATAATTGTATACTGCAATATCACTCCGACAATTACTGATCTAGGTGCTTGAAATATAATTTTAAAATCTTTAGGATCTATGGTTAATCCCATACCTAGCATAACAATCCCTAGTAAATAAGGTACCCAACTACTTAAAGTAGCAAGTTGCGCTGGAAATATAAAACCAATGATAGCTGCAATAAGCATCCATATTAAGAACGTATTCGTTGCAAACTTACTTACTTTTGATAACATCTAAACACTTCCCTCTCTGTATTAATAAAGAAGAATGTATCATACTTTAAGCCTTGAAACAACAGAATTTTCTAAATATTATGAATTTAAAATTTGCAATTTTTAACAAATTTTATACTTCGTTCTAAAGACCTAGTGTCTTCTTTTAAAAAGAGTGGTACAATTTAATAGAATTTAAAACATGTACAATTTTAAGTGCAGTAGAATATTATTTTTAATATACGTACGTCACTTTATATAGATATGGAGGTATAATATGTTTTTAGATAAAACTGAAACGTTTGTATTAAACATCAGTGGTTTAAATAAACGTCATATCCGCAAAAATTTGTTAAAACTTTTGAAACAAGTACACTTTTGTGAATCATTCAAGTTTACTATTTTCAAAAAAAATCATTTATATGCTTTAGAAGTGAATTTACCCAAGCAACAACTACCTTATTTAATTAGTTTTCTCAGTTTCCACAATTATTTAATCTATCAAATTTTAGAAAATAATCATGCACATGAATTATTAGACTTAGATCATTTATTATTATCATCTAAACGTTTCGAAATCGCTGTTGACGGCCTTCACGATGCTTTTATTAAAGATAAAGTTATCGATATTATGAATTTACTCAATCACACTGAAACTATTGTTTATACCTTCAATCGAAATACCATCAACGTTTCTTGTTCACCTACAGTATTTTCTAAATTAATTCACGCTATCGCGACACACAACATTGATATTTATAGTGCGACCTATCAACCACGTTTAATGCATAAAACTAGGATTTCTTAAAGTACACACATGCACAATATCACTAATATAAACAACAATCTCGATTTGTTTCATTTCCACCGCAAATAAATAAATAAATATGAGTCTAAAGTATCAACATCTAATGCTTAAACATAAACGTCAATTTTTATTGTAATTATATAGAAATTGACTTTTTTGTGTTTCGTTACGTACTGACGATATGAGCGAGAGATTACAGGCTCGAGTCATATCCCCAGGCAAGCATGCACGATCAAAATCACAAGTTATATCAAAAGGACCAATTCTTTATTACTTATAATTTCAAACTAACTATGTTATTAACTTTATAAAATAAGAACATCATTAATTTATTAGGATTAATGAATTGTTTTAAATGAACTTTTTCTTTTATATCTTGAGAAATATTTCAAACGATTTTGCATCGTGCTGACGCCCAGGGAAATGATATGATCGAGAGACTACAGGCTCGAGTTCATATCCCCAGGCAAGCATGCACGATCAAAATCACAAGATCCATATCAAAAGGACCAATTCTTTATTACTTATAATTTCAAACTAACTATGTTATTAACTTTATAAAATAAGAACATCATTAATTTATTAGGATTAATGAATTGTTTTAAATGAGCCTTTGCTTTTATATCTTGAGAAATATTTCAAACGATTTTGCATCGTGCTGACGCCCAGGGAAATGATATGATCGAGAGACTACAGGCTCGAGTCATACCCCCAGGCAAGCATGCACGATCAAAATCACAAGTTATCCATATCAAAGGACTAATCCATTTTTTTCATATGGATTAGTCCTTTTTTGAGCATAGTTTTATATGCAACCTTTTTATTAATTATTTTTATCTTCAAATACTAAATTTTCAAATGCTTCTCTTACTTGTGGTACAGACATCCCTACTACTACTTGCACATTTTTCCCACTTTTTACTAAACCATGAGCCATTTGTCTATGCGTAAAGTAATCACTATCTTCAACTTTATTGACATCATTCACTGTCAATCTTAGACGCGTCGTACAATTTGTGACATCTTTAATGTTTTCTTTTCCACCCAAACCTTCTAAATAATATATTGCTTTATCTTCAAACTCATTTGTTGAACCAGTTTTTTTAGTAACTTCTGTTTTACCATCCTTATTTTTATAATCATCTTTACTATATAATTTCATATCTTTATCGCCTTTTTGACGTCCAGGAAGTGGAATATTAAATTTTACAATTAAAAACTTGAATAAAAAGAAATAAATTGCAGTAAAACCTAAACCAATTGCAATTTGTATCACATAAGTTAACCAATGATTCTGTGCCAAAGGTATCCAATTCGTAGCAAAGAAATCTAATAACCCTCCGCCAAAGTTACCTACTAAGCCAAAACCATACATTAACGTATCCATTGTTGCTGCTAAAATTGCATGTAAAACGAATAAATAAGGTGCTATAAATAAAAATGTGAACTCTAATGGTTCAGTGATGCCAACAACAATCGCTGTCAATGTTGCTGGAATTAACAATGCTGCAATTTTCTTTCTATTTTCTTTCGGTGTCGTTGCATACATTGCTAAAGCAATACCAATTGAGCCGAAGACTTTCCCGTTACCCTGTAACATAAAACCATACGGGAACAATTCTTTTAATGGCTCTTTACTTTTAGCAAATTCATTTACATGTTCAAACCATTCAGCTTTTAACCCATGATTCACAACAACAGGACCTACTTCTATTGGTGCATAAATAAAATGATGTAATCCTGTTGGTATCAATACTCTTTCTAAGAAATGATACAACCAAACACCTATATAACCAGATCCAATAATAAAACCTTGCAATGAAGAAATACCGTTTTGTACCGTTGGCCATACAATACAAGTAATTAAAGCAATCGGTAACATGACAAAAAATGAAATCGTCACTACAAATGTCAAACCTTGAAATACACCAAGCATTTCAGGTAATTTTTTGCTATAAAATCGATTATGTATCCATGTCACAATGCTTGAAATAATAATACCGCCTAGAATATTTGTGTCTAATGTTTCTATACCAGCAATCGCTTTTAACCCCGTTACATTTTCCACACCTTTATCCAAATTTGCTCCGAATGTATGTGGCCATTGCGTTAATATGGCATTGATAAAAGTATTAAACATTAAATATCCCATTAATGCTGCTAATGCTGCATGTCCAGGTGCTTTTTTGGCCAAGGATAAGGGTAGTCCAACAACAAACACCACTTCCATGTGATTAAATATTGTCCAACCACCAGACTCTATCACTGACCATATTTTGAACCAATTCGTACCTTCTTCTGCAATACTCCCCATTATTGAAGGATTTTTAAATAGCGTCGCTAAACCGAGTACAATACCAAAAAATGCAAACATCAATACAGGTACAATCATTGCACTCCCAAATCTCTTTATTGCGTTCATATAAAGTTCCCCCTTCTTTCTAAATTTCTGAAACTATCCATTTATAATTATAAAGTGTTTATCAGTTCGAATGATTAAATATCAATTTATCTTCGATTTTATAGTAAACGCTTACATACAAACAATAGTTTGACGCTATTACGAACAATTTTGTACAATAAGATTATATTTTCAAAACGTGAAAATATTTTCAAAAATTTGAGGTGAGACTATTGCTTTTAGATGAACGTATTAACAATAATTTTAATAAATTAAATGAAAATGACCTACAAATCGCTCATTTTATAAACACACATATATCAGATTGTAAAACAATGAAAATACAAGACTTAGCGGCTTATACCCATGCATCAAATGCAAGTATCCATCGTTTCACTCGAAAGTTAGGATTTGATGGCTATAGTGATTTTAAATCATACTTAAAATTCGAATCTGAACAAGTTCATCAATTACCTTCTGACTCTATGAACGCTTTTAAGCAAGAAATTGAAAATACCTTCACTTATTTAGAGCGTATTGATTACGACCTAGTTACAGACAAAATATATCAAGCTGAAACGGTATACTTATATGGCACAGGTGTAGCACAAATGAACGTTGCGCAAGAAGCTCAAAGAATTTTATTAACCATACATAAAAATATTATTGTGCTACACGATGTACATGAATTTAAAATGGTATTAAATAAAGCTTCTGATAATGATTTATTTTTTATTATTTCTTTATCCGGAGAGACAGATCATTTATCTGACATAACGAATTTACTGCAACTGCGTCAAAAATATTTTATTTCTATTACTACGCTCCAAGATAACACATTAGCTCAAAAAGCAAATTATAATATTTACGTTTCAAGTAATACTTTTTATTTAACAAATGGCATCGATTATTCCAGTTTTATCAGTTATCATATATTTTTTGAAACGCTACTGCGTAAGTTTAATGAGCGCAAACAATATGGTCAATTTACCAATAATGAATCTATAAAATAAAAGAAGGCTGGACAAGTTAATTGTCTCAGCCTCTAAGTTCCACTACTTTTTTATTTAGCTCAGTTGAATTGATATAATGATTTTATTGTTCTTCTTCATAAGCTTCTAGCGTTGTTTGAAGCTTATCAAATAACATTTCAAAACCGTGCGCAGTGGAATCATGATATTCCTTTTTCTTTTGCTTATACTCTAACGATGTTAGTCTACGTTCTCTAGGCACATAAGCCGTGTAACTAAAAATCATTTGGGTAATACCTGGTTCTCTTTCAAACATCTCAACTTCGATTGTATCTTCAGAGTCACTTAATTCAGGCATACCTATAGTCATAACAATATATTCATTTGGGTTCAATGTAACATATGAACCCTCTACTATATTTTCTTTTCCTTTACGTACATCAATAATTTCATAGCCACCGTTTTGTACAGCATCTATTTCTATTGATTTATTCGTTCGTTCAGTTGTCATAAACCATTGTTTAAGAAATCGTTGCTCGGTCCAAGCTTGATATACTAATTCAGGTTCAACTTTAAAAAGTCGTTCCAATTGAATTTCTACATTTTCATTTTCCACATTGTATCTAGCCATGATTGTTCACCTACTTTCACTCTTATTACTATTCTAACTCATTATACTAGACTTCTAAACAATAATACTATGAAATCCAACTTCCTTTGATTTTCACTATAAAAGTGACAGCTTATTTATTCTATCGTTATTAGTCAGTAAACGTCAAAATTTTACCCTCTTTTTTATTAAAAACAGGGCAGTCAGTCTATATTCAAATGGTATAAACCGACGCCCTTCCCTATAATCAATTTTTTTTATTTAATTTTGGTAATCTAAAGAAGATTGCAATTAGTCCACAAATACCTAGAATGATAGGATAAATTGAATACGGCATTAATGAAACTGGTGAAATAGACGCCACACCTGCCGCTGCTATAACTTGTGGGCTATAAGGTAATAAACCTTGGAAACAACTTGCAAACATATCTAAAATACTTGCAGATTTTCTTGGATCAATATCGTATTCGTCCGCTATATCTTTAGCCAAGGGACCTGCCATTAATATCGAAATTGTATTATTGGCAGTTGATATATCAGCAGCACTTACAAGTCCTGCTATACCTAATTCTGCACCACGCTTTGATTTAACCCTATTGCGTACAAAATTCAACAACCACGTTATACCACCATTATGTTGTATCAATGCTACAAGTCCGCCAATTAATAACGCAATAATTGCAATATCTTCCATGCCAACAATTCCTTTTGAAATCGAACTAAGCAAGCCTGACCAATTAAATGATCCATCAACTATTCCAATAATGGCAGATAATACGGTACCACCAATCAATACGATAATTACATTGATGCCTGCTAACGCTAAAATTAATACCAATAAGTATGGAATAACTTTAATAAAATTATAATCATATGATTTTGTTGTATCTATCTGAGCACCATGCGTTAAAAACCAGAGCGCTATAACAGTGAATATCGCACCCGGTAATACAATTTTTATGTTCACTTTAAACTTATCACTCATTTTAGTCTTTTGAGTACGTACTGCAGCAATTGTAGTATCAGAAATCATTGATAAATTATCACCAAACATTGCCCCACCTACTACAGTGGCCATTGTAATCGCTGCAGAGACATCCGTCGCCTGACTTAAACCAAAGCCAACTGGTGCTATAGCTGCAACTGTGCCGACTGAAGTACCCATTGAAAGAGAAACAAACATACAAATGATAAATAAACCGACGATAATTAAGTTCTCTGGTATGAAGGATAGTCCTAAATTAACCGTTGACTTGACTCCACCCATGTCTTCTGTAGTTTGAGAAAAAGCACCCGCAAGTAGAAATATTAACATCATCAAAATAATATTTGAATGCCCTGCACCTTTTGTAAACACATCTACTTTTTTATAAAATGTTTCTTTTCTATTCATCAATAAGCCTGCGATAGATGCAATAATGATTGCAACATTAAGTGGCATTATTGAAAAGTCCCCAGTAATAACGCCCACACCTAAAAATATTCCAACAAATATGATAAGTGGTACAAGCGCCCATGCATTACCTTTTTTATTTTCCGCCATACAAAACCTACTTTCCTTATCATTACATTTATAATCAATCATTTAATATACTTGCCATAAAAAATAAAAAACTCTTTTCTTGTAGAAGAAAAGAGTAAATCGTTACATCTTTAATCTTATCTTCTAGCACAATT
Organism: Staphylococcus sp. FSL W8-0271; assembly: GCF_038006605.1. NCBI lineage: Bacteria > Bacillati > Bacillota > Bacilli > Caryophanales > Staphylococcaceae > Staphylococcus > Staphylococcus sp. FSL W8-0271. The sequence continues at coordinate 661,977 of NZ_JBBOVM010000001.1, read as the reverse complement.
TATGCTACTGGAATTGGCACACGCATCACCATGTTGCCGAAGTTTCAAAGGGCCAGTCCCTCCACTTCTCTAGATAAGCTATTTTATTTATTTTATAACAGTACACTATTCATGCGACTTCGTCAATTATATATTTGTAATATGAAATAATACTTTAACTCAAATATTACTCTGTTGGTCTAACAATTGTAAATGTATCACCGATTGATGCATAATCATTTCCGGCTAATCGGCACACGGCTTCTAGTGCTTGTGCATTTATCTTACTGTCTTCAAAATATACATCTTCATTAATATGAAACATCAATACCTCACCAATAATTAGATCCGATCCCTCTTCAGCATCTCCTAAAGGAATCATCCGCTCTAATTTACATTCCATACGTATTCTTGCTTGTTCAATGCCAGGTACAGATATAAGTTCCGAGTCAACAAGGGTTAATTCTGTGCGTTCTAATTCATTTTCTCTACGCTCCAATGGTGCAGCTGTGCGATTAATTTGTTCTACATTTGTTTCATCAGTAATGTGCACTACAAAATTTCCAGTCTCTTCAATATTAAGCGAAGTGTCTTTACGTTTGCCTTTCGAACGTCCTGTAGAAATCATAATCATCGGTGGTGCACTATTCACTACGTTAAAGAAACTAAACGGTGCCGCATTTAACTTGCCATTTTTATCTTGAGACGTAACAAATGCTATAGGTCTAGGTATGATACTGCCACTCAATAATTTATAATTTTGCCTTTTAGACAATTGGCTTGCTTTAAAATGTTTCACTGAAATTCACTTTCCTTTCATAAATAAAAAGTGGCTATGTCAAAATGTCAGTGCGTAAACCGTTCATTTAAGCACTAATCACTTTGAAATAGCCATCTATCAAATTAATCTAGTTGTGTACCACCCGTAACGCCATATACTTGACCGGTTGTGTAACTTGATTCGTCAGCTGCCAAATGAACATACACACCAGCTAATTCTACAGGTTGGCCTGCTCTACCAAGTACTTCTTTTTGACCAAATGTAGGAATTTTCGATTGTGGTTGTCCACCTGATATTTGAAGTGGTGACCAAAATGGTCCTGGTGCGACACAATTAACGCGGATACCTTTAGCACCTAATTCTTCAGACAAGCTTTTAGTCAACGATATGATTGCAGCTTTTGAAGCTGCATAATCATGTAAAATAGGACTAGGATTATAACCTTGTACAGATGATGTTGTCGTAATTGTAGCGCCTGGTTCCAGATAATCGATTGCTTTTTGTACTGTCCAAAATATTGGATACACATTCGTTTCAAAAGTTTCAGCAAATGATGCTGTATCAAAGTCTTTAAGCGTATCTCTGTATTGCTGATGACCAGCTACGAGTGTAACATTATCTAATCCACCTAACGCATGATATGCACGCTCTACTAACTCATAATTGAATTGTTCATTGCGTAAATCACCCGGTATTAGAACAGCTTTTTGTCCAGCCGATGCAATAATTTCTTTTACTTCTTCAGCATCCTCTTGTTCTGATGGCAGGTAATTAATCGCAACATCAGCACCTTCTTTAGCATAAGCTATCGCAGCAGCCCTACCTATAGCTGAATCTCCCCCTGTTACTAACATCTTTAAACCTTTCAATCTACCGTAACCAATATATGAAGTTTCTCCACAATCTGGTTTAGGGTTTAAATTTTTTTGTAAACCTGGAACAGCTTGCTCTTGTTTTGGAAAATCTGCATTTGAATATTTCGTTCTAGGATCTTGAAACGCCATGGCATAATCCTCCTCAAAAATAATGATTATAATTATTTTTTACCCAAATTAAATCCTCCATAACATAGCTATTACTTTAAGATTCATTTAATAATTTCTGTACAAATGTTACAAAGTAATCTGGTACTTTTTCTAAAATACGCTCATCGGGATCGTATTTTGGATGATGTAAATCATACTCACTATTCGAACCAATAAAGACAAATACACTTGGGTACTTATTGGCAAAACCAGAAAAATCTTCACCAATGGTTAATGGCTGTTCCATTATATTCACATTATAACCCACTTGCTTAGCAACGTTAATTGCATCCTCTGTTAATTTTTCGTCATTGATAACAGCGCCTGGCAAACGGATATATTCTGTTTCAATTTCAACATCAAATACTTCTGCCAGTCCATTACCAATTTCTCTCAACCTTTTTTCAATGAATGTACGAATCCGCTCATCAAAACTTCTCACTGTACCTTGTACATAAGCTTGATCTGCAATAACATTCCATGTGTTACCACAAGATACTTCTCCTATCGTTACCACGGCATTATCAAAAGCAGATAAATTTCTGCTCACGATGGATTGAACGCTATTGATTAATTGACCTAATACGATGACTGGATCATTACCTTGTTCAGGTTTTGCTGCATGCGCACCTTTACCTTTAATTTTAAATTCAAAACGATCTACAGAAGATGTCACAGCACCGGATTTCACTGCTAATGAACCTATATCCATGGTAGGATAATTATGATAACCTAGCACTGCTTTTGTGCCATCAATGGCACCTGACTCAGCTAATTTAACAGCACCATAGCCCAGCTCTTCGGCAGGTTGAAAAATAAAACGTACCCTGCCCTTTAATTGACCTTCAATTTCTTTTAATCTTGTAGCTACTGCTAAAATACTTGCCATATGGATATCATGCCCGCAAGCATGCATGATGCCTTCATTAGTTGACGTGAATTCATGTATAACTTCTTCATTAATTGGTAATGCATCAATATCTGATCTAACAGCAACAAATGAATCTCCTTGTCCTACTTCTGCAATCAATCCAGTTTCCAAAGGTATATCTAAAATTTTAATTTCATAACTCTCTAAAATACGTCTTAATCGTTTCGTTGTTTCATATTCATCATCCGACAATTCAGGAAACTGATGAAATGTACGTCTCCACTTTACATATTCTTCATATTGTGGCATTACATGTCACGTCCTTTCTAAATTTATAAAACGTTTTAAAAAATAATATAGTATTGTTACAATCACTACTCCGAGCGCTAAATTATTAGAAATTAGGATAAGCACCATCGTTAGTATTACGATGAAAGCATTTATTAAAGGCGCTTGGCGTATAAAAGGTATTGTGCGTCGATCAAATGTGTTCAATGAAATGGTAATAAGTACAGTAGCTAAAACAGCCATCGGAATATGTCCTATAATTTCACCAAAAACAAATAAACTTACCAGTAAAAAACTACCGGTAACAAATGTCGAAACTCTAGAATTCGCACCCATTGTCACATTAAAACGTGATTGCCCAACAAGCGCACTTCCACCATAACCACCAAATAATCCTACTACAAAATTGGCTATACCTTGACCTATCGATTCACGATTTTTATCACTTGTTGTAGCGGTTACTTCATCCACCATACCTGCTGTTAAAGTCGTTTGAACAATTGCAACAATAGCCATCATTAACCCATATAACAACGCAGTTAAGAAGAAATTAACATTTAATATTTCAGTAGGAATGCTTGGATAAGGCAGTTTAATATGTATTGAAGATAAATCATGCACATATTTAATATCAGGCTTTAATATCCACGAAAATATAGTCAATATTATGATTGATATTAATGGTGCAGGTATAATTTTGATATATCGATTGCCCAACCAAATAATTAAAAATGACACGATTGCAACAATATACGTTGCAAAAGAAATTCCCAAGATATTCTTTAGCTGAGATGTGAATAATAGTATTCCTAAAGCATTCATAAATCCAATTACCACACCTACTGGTATCAATTCTAACCATTTATTAATTTGAAAATATCCCAATATAACTTGAATGATTCCCATAAATAATGTGGCTAATATGACTGCTTGCATCCCATGACTTGCTGCTAAAGGGGCTACGACTAATGATACACCACTACTTGGTGCTGAAACCATCAGTGTTCTATTGCCAGTCAAGCTGAGTACGAGCATCATCAAACCAGTACTTAACATACCGATTGTTGGGGTCACGCCTGCTATAAATGAAAAAGCAATTGCTCCAGGCAACAATGCAAGTGCAAGTAATATACCTGTAAGCATATTCTGTACTATGTCGCCTTTCCATTGATCAATATATCCAGCGTTACTCACACTATATCTCACCCCCAACCCCTTTAATTACTATACTATCATAATTGTCAAAATATTTTATTAACTTGCGTTTTATGTACTCTTAGATTTTACGTTTATAAAGTATGTATATTACAAAAATAAATAAAATAAGAATAGAGCAAGGAACAAATCAATATTGTTGATTTCATTCCTCACTCTATCTCGTGTCAAAAGTCTTAATGGTTCATTTTAATTACAGTTTCAATTTTAAAGATTTACGCGATTATCAAATAGTACCTTACCATCCTTAATCACTCTTTCTGCGTGATTTATACCATAATGATAAGGAATATATTCATGATTCGGTGCATCCCAAATTACAATATTTGCTTTATCACCCTTATTGATGGTACCTGCATCAACATCAATCGCTTTAGCTGCATTCACTGTCACCGCATTCCAAATTTCATTTGGGGATAATTTTAATTTTAATGCTGCAATAGACATCACTAATTGTAAATTATTAGTCACACAGCTACCTGGATTGAAGTCAGTAGCTATAGCAATAGCGCCGTCGTTATCTAACATACCTCTCGCGTCTGCATATGATTCCTTATCAAGGTAAAAAGTTGTACCTGGCAGTAATACTGCAACCGTATCACTATCTTTCAATTTTTGTTTGCCTTTTTCACTAGATGCTACTAAATGATCTGCAGAGATGGCATTTTCATCAATTGCAAGTTCTAAACCACCTAATGGATCAATTTCATCCGCATGAATTTTAATATCAAAGCCTTGTTTTTTAGCCGCTTCCATATAAGCTTTAGATTCTTCTACAGTGAACACACCTGTTTCACAGAAAATATCAGCAAAGTCAGCGTACGGTTTAACTTCTGGCAATAAATCTATCATTTCTTGTAAGAAAGCTTGGTTAGACTTCGCATCCTTTGGTACAGCATGTGGCCCAAGGAATGTATGTTTCATGTCTAAATTATATTTTTTTGCTAATCGGTTCGAAACACGCAATTGTTTAAGTTCATTTTCTTTATCTAATCCATAACCACTCTTACTTTCAACTGCTAAGACACCGTGTTGTAACATGGTTAATAGGTTTTTTTCCGCTTTTTCAAAAAGTTCGTCTTCTGTCGCTTGACGTGTAGCTTCTACAGTAGATAATATGCCTCCACCTTGTTCAAGTATTTCTAAATAAGAGACACCTTGACGTTTGAGTGACATCTCATGTTCACGTGAGCCACCATGCACGAGATGCGTATGTGCTTCTACTAATGCAGGTGAAACGACTTTTCCTGAGGCATCTATTGTCTCATTTGCTTCACAAGCCTCAGAATGTTCACCCGCATAAACAATCTTGCCATCTTGCACAACTACTGTTCCATTTTCAATAATGTTTAAATCATCTAATTCTTTGCCTTTTAAAGGGCGATCGGTAGTCTTCGGTAAAATTAGTTGTTTAATGTTTTGAATGATTAAGTCGTTCATTTTTTATCTCCTTTTCCTGTAATCATTGGAATGTGAATTCCTTTTTCATTTGCTACATTAATCGCTGATTCATAACCTGCATCAGCATGTCTTACTACTCCCATACCCGGATCTGTAGTTAATACTCGTCCTAACCGTTTGTCTGCCCTTTCTGAACCATCAGCAACAACTACCATGCCGGCATGTAATGAATAACCCATACCAACACCGCCACCATGATGGAATGAAATCCAAGATCCACCTGCTGCAGTATTGATTAATGCATTTAATATTGCCCAGTCTCCTACAGCATCTGAGCCATCCTTCATACCTTCAGTCTCACGATTAGGACTAGCTACTGAACCTGAATCTAAATGATCTCGACCAATTACAATTGGCGCAGAAATTTCACCTTCACGTACAAGTCTATTTAATGCTAATCCCATTTGTGCACGTTCTCCATAACCTAACCATGCAATTCTTGAAGGCAGTCCTTGAAATGCAATTTTCTCTTGTGCTAAATCTAGCCAACGAATAAGTTTTTCATTTTCCGGAAATAGCTTTCTCATTTCCTCATCTGCACGCTCAATATCTTTAGGATCTCCGCTTAATGCTGCAAATCTAAATGGTCCCTTACCTTCACAGAATAATGGTCTGATATATGCTGGTACAAACCCAGGAAAATCAAAAGCATTTTTTAAGCCGTCATTATATGCGACTTGTCTTATATTATTTCCATAATCAAAGGCGACCGCACCTTGTTTTTGAAATTCTAACATCAATGAGACGTGTTTATGCATTGACGCTTGAGATTCTTTTACGTATTGTTTTGGGTCTTTATTGCGTAGTGCACTTGCTTCTTGTAATGAATACCCTTGTGGCACATATCCATTTAAAGGATCGTGTGCACTCGTTTGATCCGTAATAATATCAATACTAAATCCTTTATCTAAAATTGCTTGATGTACATCGACCGCATTACCAACCAATCCAATAGATAATGGTTTGCCCTGTTTGCGTGCGTCTTCTGCTAAAGTTAATGCTTCATCTAAATCTCGTGTCTTTACGTCACAATAACGTGTATCAATACGCTTATCAATGCGGGTTTCATCTACGTCAACACCGATGACAACACCGCCATTCATCGTAACAGCTAATGGTTGTGCGCCACCCATACCGCCAAGACCAGCAGTTAGCGTAATCGTCCCATTTAATTTGCCATTAAAATGTTGATTAGCGAGTTCACCAAATGTCTCATATGTACCTTGAACGATGCCTTGCGAACCAATGTAAATCCAACTACCTGCAGTCATTTGTCCGTACATCATTAATCCTTTTTGATCTAATTCATTAAAATGCTCCCAGTTTGCCCATTCAGGTACTAATACAGAATTAGACAGTAATACACGTGGTGCTTCTTCATGTGTTTTAAATACAGCAACTGGTTTACCTGATTGGACTAACATCGTTTCATCAGCTTCTAATGAACGCAGTGTAGATTCAATCGCTTCAAATGCCTCCCAATTCCGAGCTGCTTTACCTATGCCACCATAGACAACTAAATCTTCAGGTCTTTCTGCAACTTCGGGATCTAAATTATTATATAGCATTCGTAACACTGCTTCTTGTTCCCAACCTTTACATTCAATCTCTAAACCTTTTTTTGCTTTAATTTTTTTCATGAAAAATCTCTCCTTCATCGAATTTAATTCAACCTTTGTTTTGATATTTAAAATATCCATAATGCAAATGGAATTGTTATCAGTAATGTTAGTACTACTCTTTCAAACCAAATAAGCACAAGTTTTCCTACTGAAATTTTAATTTCTGTAGATAATATGACCGGAACAACGCTTGAAAAAAAGATAATCGCTGAAACACTCATTACTGCTACAGTAAATCTTGTTGCTAAATCAGCTGATTGTGCAATTGCAGCTGGTAATAACATTTCAACAATTGAAATCGTTGAAGCCTGTGCTAATACCCCCACATTTTCTACTGGGAAAATGCTGATAAATGGATAAAAGATGTAAGATATATATTCGATTACTGGTGTGAATTCCGTGATTACTAATCCTAGAAAACCAATTGACATGATAGAAGGTAAAATAGCTATAGTCATTACGACACCATCTCTTAAATTTTCAAATACATTGTCAATTAATGACTTAGACTGTTTCACAGCTAATTTTGCTTCTAACCAAGACTCTTTCAACAATGGCATGTTTCTGCGAATCTCTTCTTGATATGGTTGGTCTTTATATGTCGTATGCTTTTCAAATCTGATAGGTGGGAGTTGTACGGTAATAGCAGTAACAATAAATGTCACTACGAGTGTAAACCAAAAATATAAATTCCAATGCTGAATAATTCCTAATGTATTAGCCACAATAATCATAAACGTAGCGGAAACTGTAGAAAATCCCGTTGCTACCACTACTGCTTCTTTATGTGTGTAACTACCACTCTTGTAGACTTTGTTTGTTATCAGTAAGCCTATTGAATAACTACCAACAAGTGATGCTACTGCACCGACCGCTGATTTTCCTGGTGTCTTAAATATTGGTCGCATTATCGGACGACAAATCACACCGATAAACTCTAACAAGCCGAAACCTACTAAAAATGATAAAAATATTGCTCCTATAGGAATTAAAACGCTTAATGGTATTGCTAGCTTTTCGTATAAAAATGGTCCGATACTTTCTTTTAAAACAAAAGCAGGCCCTATATTGAAAACAACCATGAAAGCAATGAATACCCCTACTACTTTAAATAAACTAAAGATTATGTTTGTTTTCGATTCATTCCACCGCTGATTAAGAAATGGATGAATTGCACCTATAACAATTAAAATCAATACATAATATGGTAAAACAGGTTTCACTATTAATGTGATCCATTGCACAATATGATCAATCATAATTGTTGATTGACCTTGTATAGTCACAGGAACAAAGAAAAATATAATACCAATCAAGCTATAAATGAAAAATCTCCACATGTACTTCACGCCCCTAACATGAAAGTACGACTCCCTCTATATCTAAAAGTATAATATGTTATTATATAGACTACCAATATCAATAAACTAATTATTAATAGCTTTAAACTATAAATATACGAATCATTTAGGAGTGACATTCATTTGAAAATTATTCAATTAGAATATTTTATTGCCGTCGTTAAATATAATAGTTTTACAAAGGCTGCAGATTTTTTACATATAAGCCAACCATCTTTAACGAACACAATTAAAAAAATAGAAGCAGATTTAGGTTATGATTTATTTTTAAGAACTACAAAGGATATCAAAATTACAGAAAAAGGTATCCATTTTTATAACTATGCCGTTCAGCTCGTGCAAAGCTATCATCAAACGCTGGAAAAAATGTATGATTTAAAAATGGGACATGCACCTAAAATAAAATTTTCTATTCTTGAATCTTCAAATCAATGGGTCTCACAAGTAGTTGCTATGCACCAAAAGGAATATGCAGACCAAACATATCATGCTTCAGAAGTACATGATCAGAGCACCATATTAGAGCGCCTGTTAAATTTTGAAAATCATCTCGGCCTAACAAATGAACAGATTGTCCATGACGATATACACTCTGTCCCACTATATAAAGAATCTTATGTACTCATAACGCCTAAAAATACATTTCCTAATAGCAAGAAGGTTTCTATTAAATCTTTACCACTTATTTTACCTACAAAAGGTTCCCAAGTACGCAAGCATTTAGATGACTATTTTAACCGTCTAAATATTCATCCAAATATTATTATAGAAGCCGATCGCTTTGAAGCTTCAACGAATTTCGTTCATCGAGGATTAGGTTATGCAGTTATACCACGTGTTTATTACCAATCTTTTAATGCACGAGATTTAGATGCAATTGAGATTAAGCCAACACTCAGTCGTACGATTTACATCAATTACTTAAAAAAAAGAAAGCACCCTGAACGAGTACTTTCCTTTATAAATCTATGCCTTTATTATTGGAATATTAAAGAATAAAATGATGTAAAAAATTAGCTGAGAGCTTTGCTGTACGATTATCGACATCATATTTAGGGTTGGTTTCAGCAATACTAATCGTTGAGACTTTTTCATTTGGGATAATGCGTTTGGCAAGTTCAAGTACAATATGTGGAAATAGACCTAACACTGCATTAGCACTTACGCCTGGTGCGTATGCGCTATCTATTACATCCATACATATTGTAAACATAATAACGTTATGGTTGTGTATAAAACGTTCTACCTTATCTTTTACAGGAGGAGATATTTGATGTAATAATTCCTCGGCATAAACAAAGCCGATATCTTTTTCGTCTGCATAATCAAATAGACCTTGTGTATTACCACCTTGTTGTATGCCTAATACCAAATAGTCTGCTTGATTATCTTGATCTAAAATCTGCCTAAAGCTCGTTCCAGAAGTGGACTGTGCTTCTGCTCTAGTATCAAAATGCGCATCAATATTAATAATACCTAAAGAAGCATCAGGATAAACTTCTCTTATACCTAAATACTGAGCATAAGCGATATCATGGCCGCCTCCCAATAAAAAAGTCTGTTTATGTCTTTGGATTGATGTTGCAACATATTGTGCGAATTCTTTTTGAGTTTCTTCTAAGTGATCGTGATCGTGTTCTACATTACCATAATCATATATCTTGCAGTCACTCAATACAGGTAGGTTGGCAAATGCTTTCTTAATTGCGTCGGGACCTTCTTTTGCACCTAATCTTCCTTTGTTCAATTCAACACCCTTGTCTACTGCATAACCTAATAACCCCACACCTTGGCGTGTCTCACGATAGTCATCTTTGATATTTCTAAAATTTACAGTTTGAAAATGTCTAAATTGAGATGAATCTGTTTCACTATCGACTCTACCTGTCCAGAAATCACGCTGTGCTAATTTATACATAATTCTCCTCCTTTTAAAACAATATCCTCATATAAAAGTATACGCTTACATTGAATTCAATTCAATTTATGCTTTTATTTACCCAAAAATCAGCTGCTTAATTTTTCAAATGACAATTAATTATTTCATTTAGATGTTAGTTTTGGCATTACTATTACATTTCAATGATAAATATCTAAATTTAATTTATTTCTGATTAATAAATATGTATAATTAGTGATAAATGATTTTCTGAACCCTATTGGAGGTTACATAATGAATAAACAACGTATATCAGGTTTTCAATGGGCAATAATGATTTTTATTTTCTTTATTATTGCTTATGCAGCTCCTATTATACTAAAAGATTTACAAAGTACTATTTCACTTAAAACTTTTGTCTTTGACTTAAGTGCTATAGCACCATTTATTGCTGCGCTTATATGTATTATTGTTTTTAGTAAACGCAAGGCACAGTTATCTGGTTTAAAACTAACAATAGATTTAAAAGTGATTGAACGAATTCTACTTGCATTTATATTACCTTTAGTCATTTTCTTGATTGCTATGGTAAGCTTTAACATTTTTGCAGATAGTTTTGTATTATTACAAGCAGAAGATTTATCAGTTTCTATAACTGCAATTATACTCGGACAGCTAGTGATGGCATTCTTAATAGAGTTCGGTTTCCGTTCTTACTTGCAAAACATTATAGAAACGAAAATGAATACGTTTTTTGCCTCAATTATTGTTGGTATATTATATTCTATTTGGAATATAAACATGGCAATTAGCTTTGAATATACTTTATATGGTTTATTATATACATTTGCATTCTCTATGATTATAGGTGAATTGATTCGTGCTACAAAAGGTCGCACGATTTATATTGCAACGATATTCCATGCAGCAATGTCATTTGGTCTTGTTTTCTTATTCAATGAAGAGCTCGGCAGTGTTTTCGCAATGAAAGTAATTGCACTATCTACATCAGCTGTAGCAGTCGTTTACATTTTATTAAGTATTATTATTCGTGCGATACTTTATTTCTTTACGAAGCGTAGTTTAGATGAAGTCGATAGTAATAATTATTTAGACCACGTAAATGAATATTCAGAAGCATCTCAAGAAGAAGACAGCAGTGAAACATCCGATGATGCAACAACAAAATCACAAATTCATACAGAAGACGACGAGCACAGTAAATCTACTACTTCTCAAACTGAAGAGACAACAGACAAACATGTAAATTCAGATGATACTGATTCAAAAACATCAACTGAACTTATGGATGATACTGACACTCAAAATAATCACCAACAAACAAATCATGATGACAGTCGAAACAATATTATAGATGAAAACACACCACAATCACCGGAAAACAACGACGTTCAAGGAGAACATGAACATGTTAAAACACAGGTGAACGGTGCTGTTGAAAATTCTACTGAAAGAGCGCAAATAGAAGAAACATCAACAGAACATGATAATGATAAAAGTACTTCTGAGTCAATCACACAACAAAATAAAAAACGACAACGCTCACCTTTTAAATTAAAAAACAGACATGATCATCGTCGCTAACTAACAAAAAGCAGGTTACACTAATCGTATATTCAGATACCATGACTAAATCTCGTGATTATCTTAATGTATACCGTTAGTTAACCTGCTTTTATTATATTTTAATATACCGATTTATTATTTATCTAAAATTTTAACACCTGTTTGTGTACCTATAATGACTTGATCTGTAACATCGATAAAATATCCAGTTTCTAATACACCTACTAAATGAATTAAAAATTCATGCATAGCATAAGGATCGATAGATGAATTCAATGTAACATCAAGAATATAATTTCCATTATCAGTGATAAATGGGACATCATCCACCATCCGACGTATCACTTGTAAATTATCGTAAGCTGCAATTTTTTTAGAAACTAATAACCAATTAAATTTATCTACTTCTACAGGTAAATTAAACGTTTCACCTAAATATGATACACACTTAGATTCATCGACTAAAACAATAAATTTTTCCGCCATGGCGTCAATCACTTTTTCTCTAAATAATGCACCACCGCCACCTTTAATTAAATTCAAATTACTGTCCACTTCGTCTGCACCATCAATTGCAACGTCAATTTTCTCTACATCATTAACATCCACTACTCGAATACCTAATTCTTTGGCGATATAAGCGGTTTTATTAGAAGTGCATACACCTGTAATATCAATCTGTTCATGGTTCAATTTCTCAGCTAATTTTGGGACAAGCAATTCTATTGTTGAACCAGAACCAATTCCAACTACCATACCGTCGCTGATTTGGCTTAACGCGTCATTAAATGTACTAATTTTCAACTGTTTCGTATCCATAATGCGTCCCCTTTACATAACTTACTCTCACCTTTATTGTACATGAGATTGAAAAAAATACATAGCTAAAAAATATGTATAAATTTTAAATTAATATATCTTCTTGCATAATCAAATATGTGCTTTACAATAATAATACATAACCAACAAGGGGGATTGTCATGATTTATGATTTAAAAGCGATTGCTACAGGAAAAATAGAAGATTTACCTTATAGTTCTAAAAGACCGATGCGTTCAGCACTTAACAAACAGCCTTTTACCGGTAGGATGTGGCTTTCAAAAACAGGTTTTTCTGAAGATGAGCAAGAATACAAAGGACATGGCGGTCCAAATAAAGCTGTGTGTTTATATAGTGAAAAAAATTACAATTTATGGAAAGATGATGTCGCGGTTTTACCAGAGTATGCAATGTTTGGTGAAAATTTAACTGTCAAAGATTTGGATGAAAAAGACTTACATTTTGGTGATCAATTTCAATTAGGTGAAGCGATTATCGAAGTTGCAGAGATTAGAGAACCTTGTTGGAAAATACAAGAAAAGTATAAAATTCCTAACCTAATTAAACGTATGTCCAGTTCATGTAAAACTGGTTGTTACCTCAGAGTAGTTAAAGAAGGCTTTGTTAGCGCCTCATCTCAACTTCAGCTCATAAAATACGGAGAGCAAGATTCCCTTTTATCTGTATTTGAACTCAATGATATTTATTACAATGATAATAAAAATGTAGCGCGCTTAGCCTATGCTCTAAAAAATCCATATTTAACTGAAGAAAGACGACTCAAATTAGAAAAATATCTAAAACGTGCTCAAAAATAAACATCACAATATGCTAAAATGCCATATTCCAATGCGTAATAAAAAAAACAGATCCCTGTACAACAAGCATCTGTAAATATGATACATTTATAAAACTCAGGTTAAGTAACTGACAAAAGATGATATCCATACAGATTCACTAACCTGAGTATTACTTTTTAACCTATCTTCTATAGTACGGTATTATAAAACGTCGGTTGGTTATCCACAAGTATCACTTGATTACTTTGCACTAATTTAAATCACTTCAAGGTACTTGATTCAACCACGGTAATATTATTCTACTTCCCCACTCTTTTTTTCAGCAATTTTATATGAAGTCTTAGAATAAAAAGGCTGATTTGCTTCTAATATTGATGGTGCATTTTCTCCATACAAATTAATATCATTAGGTATGCATTGTGTTTCTAATGTAAATCCTGAATGTGCTTTATAAATATTAAAGTCACTTTCCCATTCGGTAGTATCATTAAAAGTAAAAATCACGACATTGGGCATATCTGTCTCAACAGACAGTTGAAAATGCTTATTTTCAACTGTCATACCTTGCTCTCCAATTTGAAACGGATGATCCAGACCACCATATTGTTTCATTTGTTCTTGAATATCATGGTGTTCACTATTAAAAATATCTTTAAATTGAAGTTGACTACGCTCAAAAACACTTTCTAAATTTAATGGTTCTTGTTTTGTTACAAAATGATCATTATCTAATAAGTGCATTTTTAATACTGAACTTGAGATGCTATGATTATCAATGACATTATTGTCTCTGTTCAAATTAAAATATACATGATTCATAGGATTAAAAATTGTTTTTTCGGTAGCTACAGCTTTATACTCAATTGTCCATTTGTGGTCAACATCATAAGTATGTATCACCTCTAAATTGATATTTCCCGGAAAATGATCATCTGACTGCTGAATTGTGGTAGAAAATACAATTTTTACTTGCCCTACTTGCTCAAATATTTCATAATCGAAATAACATTTATCTATCCCTTTAAAGCCACCGTGAATATTATTTTCACCATCGTTTGTATCTAATCGGTACGTTTTACCATCTAAGTGGAATTCAGCATTTGCTATACGTCCGCCATAACGGCCTACAGTAGCACCAAAATAAAAAGGATTTTGTTGATAGAATTCATCCGCTTCTACCACATTACCTAATACAATATTGTTATCATCATATTTCCATGACACGATACGAGCGCCATAGTTCGTGAAAACAATCTTAGTTGCTTCATTGTCTATTTTAATTAAGTCAATACCATTACTTTGTCTTTCTACTTTTGCAAACATCATCAATTACTCCCTTTCGAACCAAACATATTATTTCTCACTTTAACTTTCAGCTTTATCTTGAATAAAACTTCGATCACGACTGTAACGAACACCATTCCTGCTTTATCAAACAAGACACAATATTCTCATCAGTTTAATAATTCATTATTTTCAAAGTGAATTAAACAGCATTTTAAATTAGCTTAGATAAATATGTGCTCAAGATCTCCCCATTTACTGAGCAAAATACTTCATTCACTATTATTTAAAATTTTAAAATAGTTTACTACTTCCCTAAGTAGTTATCTTACTTTCCTATAGTGTAACAACTTAACTAAATCATTATCTATACTAATTATTAATTCTATCAAATATTATTTAAAATTGTGATGTTTTTTCTAGTTTTTTCTAGATATGTTTTATTTAGCATATTAAATGCACTTGCAAATCATTCTTTTAAGTATTTTTCATAAAAAAAGTAGGGGTGAAACCATTATGCTTTTTAGCTTCACTCTCCTACTCATATATTTTAATACGCTTCAAAAAGTTATTGCTTTATCTATAACTTATCTTAACGATTGTTAACACATTTTAATTTTTACTGAAGACACGTTTCATGGACTTCAACAAGCCTTTATCAAAACTTAATATTGTATCTTTATAACTTCTTACTGCGATATAAAGCAAGATAAATATTGTTACTATTGATAAACTCATACTTACTACAATTTCCCAAGTAGCTACGTCAGGTGTTGATGCACGTAAAAACATGATAAAAGGAGATAATAAAGGAATAAAACTTGCAACTTTTATGAGTGTCGTGTCAGGATTGATAACACCAAACATTGCCATATATAACGCAATGATACTAATCAAAGTCATCGGCATAAGTGATTGGTTAATATCTTCGATTCGCGCAGTAATCGACCCCAAAATAGCGGCCAATATAATATATGAAAGTATACCTAAAATAAGAGAAAGCATACCTACGATAATTAATTGTACTGTTAGCTCATTAGGCTCAACATCAAATCCTTTAAGCATGTCTCCAATATCAAATAGCAACACACTTATGATGCCTACAATAATGAAAATACTGATTTGTGTTAATGCCACAGCGATGACGCCACACAATTTTGCAAGTATGTGTGTTACTGGAGATATACTTGTGATAATCATTTCAATGACACGTGAGGTCTTCTCAGTTGCAATTTCCATTGCCACTTGATTGGCATAATTTATGATTATGAAAAACATGAGCATAATGCCCGCATAAACGATAATCGTATTAAATGTTTTTTGTGACTCACTTAAATTTGTCTCGTTCGCACTATCTGAAAGCACCTGTGAGCTTACTTCACTTTGAGATTGCAATTGTTTTAGCTCATCTTCAGATAGATTTAAACTAGATGCCACAAGTTTGGTTTGAATGGCTGACAAAGTAGTTTGTAATTTTTGTTCATCTGTTTTTGACACGGTATCTTTACTTAAAATTTTACCAGTCAGTTTATGATTATCATGCAAATCAATGACATACGCTTTATCTAACTTTTCATTTTTCACTTGTTGATGTGCTTGTGATTTAGTCACTTTTTTAAATTTCGCATCACTATCAAGGTGATTACTTTGTGCTTTAATCACTTTATATACTTGGTCCTGATTAACTGCAATACCAATCTTATCAGGGCCATTATCAAATAGATCGACAATTTTATTTATATTAGCCGCTGCCAACATTAATATAACTACAATCGCAGTGAAAATCATAAATGATTTTGTTTTTACTTTACTTTTATACGTAAGTGAAAAAGTAGCCCAAAATTTATCCATTTGCATCACCTACTTTAGCTATAAAAATCTCATTTAACGTTGGTTCTATAACTTGAAACCTTTTGACAAAACCATACTGAACAACGATATTATATATTTCCTCTGCAATCACTTCGTCTTCTATCAACGCTCTTATTTCCCTTTTATTCCGTTCAACCTGGATAACACCAGTAATATCATCTATTTCTGACATCGCATGATTTGTTTCAATTATAACGCTTTTATTGCCATGATTTGCTTTCACCTCATCAATTGGCCCAGAAACAACAAGTTCACCTTTATTCAAAATACAAACATCATCACATAGTTCTTCTACATGTTCCATCCTATGAGAACTATATATAATCGTCGTTCCTGCATCATTTAAATCTTTTACGGCTGATTTTAATAATTCAACATTAACTGGATCTAAACCACTAAAAGGTTCATCCAAGATTAATAATTCTGGATTATGTAACATACTTGCTAAGAGTTGGATTTTTTGCTGATTTCCTTTAGATAACGCTTCTATTTTCTTTTCTCTATTCTCTTCAATATCAAAACGATTTAACCAATAATCAATGGATTTGCTTATCTCTTTTGATTTCATCCCTTTTAATGTAGCTAAATATTTCAATTCTTCTTCTACTTTCATTTTCGGATGTAACCCTCGTTCTTCAGGCAAATATCCTATTTTATCATATATTGTTTGGTCAATCGCTTTATCTTTATATAAAATTTGTCCTTCTGTAATCGGCGTCAAACCAAGTATCATTCTAAAAGTTGTCGTCTTTCCTGCACCATTACGTCCTAAAAATCCTAGCATCTTTCCTGATTCTAAAGTTATCGATATGTCATTAACTGCTGTAAAATCCTTATATTTTTTTGTAACATTTGCTATTTTTAAGGACATGATAAGATCCCCCCCTTTAAAGTCGAATGAATATATATTGATAATAACATTTCACACCCTGAAAATACATTTCAAATTGTACTTTATATTTTTATATCATGATCTATATCAGCTCTTACTTTTTCTTATTATCTATAAACATTGTTATCTTTACAATATTTTTTGCAAGCACTATCATTAGATTAAATAAGTAATTAGAACTTATTAAAATGATTTTGGGAGGCAATGCCGCAAAAGTTACAGTATTGGGATCGATTTTGGTACAGCATCTGGTCGTGTATTTCTCGTAGATACCTCCAATGGAGAGATTATTTCTAGCTACATAGAAGCATACCCTCATGGTACAATTTCAGGTTCATTGAACGGTCATGACTTACCGCACAATTATTTTTTACAAAGCGCTGAAGATTATACAGATATATTAGAAAAAGGTGTTCAACACGTTTTATCAGAAAGTAAAATTAATCCATCAAATGTAATTGGTATGGGAATCGATTTCACGAGTTGTACTATCGTCTTTTTAGATGAATATTTCAAACCATTACATACACATGAATCATTAAAAGATGAACCACATGCTTATGTTAAGCTTTGGAAACACCATGGTGCTCAAGAAGAAGCGACATTTATGAAAAAAATAAATGACACACATAACGCAAATTGGTTAGACTTTTATGGTCATAGTGTTAATAGTGAATGGATGA
This sequence comes from Staphylococcus sp. FSL W8-0271, assembly GCF_038006605.1. Taxonomy (NCBI): domain Bacteria; kingdom Bacillati; phylum Bacillota; class Bacilli; order Caryophanales; family Staphylococcaceae; genus Staphylococcus; species Staphylococcus sp. FSL W8-0271. The sequence continues at coordinate 643,558 of NZ_JBBOVM010000001.1, read as the reverse complement.
TTCCCAAAATATTAGAGGTTAAACACAAAGCGCCAGAAATTTTAGCGCAGAGTGCATATATTATGGAGGCTGGAGATTATATTGTTAGTCTATTAACCAATCGCAATATTCGTTCAAATTGTGGCATAGGGTTCAAAGGTTTTTACAACGAAAAAGATGGCTTTAATTATTCATTTTTTGAAGCGGTAGATAAAGACTTACCTTCGATTGTAAAAAATAAATGTGAGGCACCAGTGATAAATATTGGCGAAAGTGCGGGGACTTTAACTACTTATTACCAAAAATTATGGGGACTATCAGATAAAGTTCAAATTTCTCCTTATATTATAGATGCGCATTCAGGAGTACTCGGCGTTGGTGCAATCGAACAAGGCGAATTCACACCTGTTATAGGTACTAGCACTTGTCACCTCATGCTCGACACTAAGCAAGTTGCAATTCCTGCGATTACAGGATCAGTCAAAGATGCAATTATCCCTGGTTTATATGCTTATGAAGCCGATCAAGCTGCAGTTGGTGATTTATTTAGTTATTCAGCTAGTCAGGCGCCAGCGTACATTGTAAAACAAGCGGAAGAAGAAGGTATTACTGTATTAGAGCACTTAGAAAATTTGGCTTCTGAGATACCAATTCATCAACAGCACGTAACCATTTTAGATTGGCATAATGGTAATCGGAGTATATTAAGCAATAGTAACCTTACTGGTAGTATCTTTGGCTTAACGTTACAAACACCATTCGAAATGATTCATCGTGCTTATATGGAAGCAACGGCCTTTGGGACTAAGTTAATTATGCAACAATTTGAAGATAACCAAATACCGGTTAATACTGTTTATGCTGCTGGTGGTATACCTATTAAAAGCGAATTACTCGTAGATATATATACTAATGTCTTAAATAAAGAAGTCGTCGTTATGGATTCTTCCAATGCTACAGCATTAGGTGCAGCAATGTTAGGTGCAAATGTAGGCGGTGCTTATCAAACACTTGAAGATACAGTACATCATATGAAACAACCAGTCTATTATCGTTTACAGCCTGATCCAGAAAAGGTAAAACAATATGAAGCACTTTTTCAACGTTACAAAGCTTTGCATGATGTATTAGGAAAGCATTATCCAAATTTATCATATATTAATAACTAAAATTTATAAAAACCCAATTATGACAAAAAAACAGTTTAACAGTTTGACTTGTCATAATTGGGTTTATTTTAATTATTGCTCTCTATACATGTCGTCAATTTTAGTATATTGGTTTGCATATTTATGGCTCGGACCATATTTATTTGTCTTTCGTTCACTATCCAAGCAACTAACGACGAGCGCATAAATACCAAAACCTATATAGAATGCATATATTAATACGATGAAAATAACACTTGCCATATGATTGAAATCTGAATCTAGTATAGCTATTACTGTAAATATGATATATGAAAACACTGAAATGCCCAAATAAATAAGTGGTAGTAACATCGATCTACCTGTATCATGAAATCTTCTAATAAATATCGCCCAATTAGGTATTAAAGTAGCTAACCCATACACAGCTATATATATCACACTGATAATAAGAAAGATTACGCTTATCATAATGACCGTTTCAGATTGAGAAGCTGCAGCGCTAATTAGTGCAATCAAACCAATGATATATATAACAAACGCTGGTACTAGAAAAATCATATGCCATAAAACCATATACCAATATTCACTTCTGCGTGCACGGCCTTTGAAGTTAAAATAATTTCTCCAAAATAGTTTTAATGCTTCTCCAAATCCAATTTTTCTTTCCAAATTGCTCCCCCCGTTCCAAGTACATTTGATAAAATGTTCATTTAACTTTAATATAGTCATTGATACTTTAACTTATGCGTTTTTAATTTTTAGTAAACTTATAAGATTATTCTACCAAAATTCCCACATGCTTGTAACACAATTTTACAATTTAATAAAAAAATTTTAAAAACATTTAATTTCGAAAACTAATATATGGAGGATTAATAAATGGATTTTTTACAACGTGATACAGTCACTATCGCCAAAGATTTATTAGGTGTACGTGTCATTTTCGAAGATGATTTGCATACATTTACTGGATACATCGTTGAAACTGAAGCCTATGTTGGTGAAAAGGATCAAGCCGCTCACGGATTTAATGGCAAACGCACACCCAAAGTAGAATCATTATATAAACTTGGTGGCACTATTTATGCCCATGTGATGCATACGCATTTACTCATCAACTTTGTAACACAATTAGAAGGTGTACCTGAAGGTGTCCTGATACGTGCTGTTGAACCAGAAGAGAATATTGAAGCTATGCGTTCAAATAGAAACAAAGATGGCTTTGAATTAACAAATGGCCCAGGAAAATGGACTAAAGCATTTAATATACCAAGACATTTGGATGGTTCACGATTAAATGAAGGCAATCTAAAAATAGATACTAAAAATCGTAAACATCCCAAACACATTGAGGAAACACCGAGAATTGGCATTCCTAATAAAGGTGAATGGACGCATAAACCACTGCGCTTTATTGTTAAAGGTAATCCTTATGTTTCAAGAATTTCAAAACGTACTACTATACCACCACAAGATACATGGCGTTAATAAAAGGGAAACAGAGATTAAAATTTAATATAATCTCTGTTCCCCTAAAATATTATTAAATTATATACATTCATTTTGAATGCCTAGTTTGTGTTAGATCACTTTCACTTTCTAATAGTTAACCTAATTAAAGCACAAATTATTTAGAAAGTTTTTTGTCTTTATCAAGTAAACCAAATTGTATCGTAATAACAGTACAAATGACAAAGATTACAGGATAAAATGTGTATTTTAAAACTTCTATATAAGAAACATCTCCATATTGTTCAACCATTAACATACCACTATCGTGCGGTAGCACCATTAAGGCACAACATGCGAATATATCTAATAAGCTTGCCATTCGTTTAGGTGGCACCTTATATTCATCTCCAATTTCTTTAGCGATAGGCGCAGAAATTAAAATTGCTAAAGTATTATGTGATAAAGCAGCAGAAAGCACACCGGACATTAAACTAATCACATATTCTGCACTTTTTCGGCCTTTTGCTTTTTCTTTCATTGTTTTAATAATCCAATCAATACCACCATAATAGCGAATTAACGCCACAAGTCCAGAAACTAAAAACGCCACAAGAAAAATAAGGAACATGCTTTCCATACCTTCACCAATAGCTTTTGTAAACTGGAATATGCCCAAATCACCTTGAAGTAAACCAATGACACCTGCCATTATGATACCGATTATCAACACTAAAATAACATCTAGACCTGCGATTGCTGCTATAAGTACAAATAGATACGGTAGAATATTTATAAAATTAAAACTTAAGTCACCTTCCACCTTACCTGTTCCACCCACAACTGCATATATAACTGCAGTAATAAGTGCAGCAGGTAGCGCAATCAACACATTCATCTTAAATTTATCTTTCATCTTAGCACCAACGCCGTTTGTAGCTGCAATCGTCGTATCTGAAATAATGGATAGGTTATCACCAAAGTATGCACCTGCAATAACAGCGGCACCTGCTGCTGCGACACTTAAGTCAGCAGCTTGAGCTACAGCAACACCTACTGGAATAAAGGCAGCTTGTGCTCCCGTAGAAGTACCCAACGTTAGCGCAGCAAAACCGCTCATAATGAATATACCAGGTATGAGTAGACTTGGTGGGATGACATTCAGCCCCATATTCACCATCGCTGACTTACCGCCCATTTCTGATGTAACCGTAGAAAAGGCGCCTGCTAATAACAGTATCAAACCTAGATTAACAATACCTGAATTGCCTGCATGCGCTGTAAATATTTCTACTTTTTTAGAAAACTTTGTTTTTCTATCATAGCATGTCCAAGCAATAACGATGCCGATAAAAATAGCAACATGTCTAGGTAATTGATCAAACGCATCTTCTTTACCCATTATGGTAAAAGTGATGCCTACACCAATATATAATCCTAAAAATATGATTAACGGTAGAAGTGCTAAAACACCATATTGCTTATCACTTCTATTTAATTCCTGCATAACACTCCTCCTTTTAAACCTAGTAATTTTATATGGCTTATAGTATATCAAAAAAGAAGCAAACACAGAAATTTAAAATCTCGTCACAACTCACGCTAAAAATAAAATGTGAGCATTAGTCAAAATCAAATTGACTTGTGCTCACACAATGCTATTTAATAATTAATATTTCAAATTTAATTGATTTCAGCATTACCTGTATCTGTTTTAATATGAATGAGATTTGATCCATTTCCTACTTGCTTGTTTTTAAACAAGTGATTATTAATATCCAACTCTCCTACGTCACTTTCAAATTCTATCCGTGTATTATTAGGTTTTTTATCCGTATAATCCATTGCTATATCGCCCACATCCGTTTTCACTTTAATCGGCTTATCAGCTGGCATATCTTTGATATCAATTGATCCAGTATCAGCTTCAAATTCGCCTGAATTAAATTGAGTCATTGCCATATCCATATCTGCGACATCAACTTCAGCAATTAAACGGTCAAATTTAGCATGCGTGATATTTAATTTCCCGACATCTGCGTATAACTTAGCATAATCCGCTTTTATTTGATCAATCATAATCGAACCAGATTCAGTATTAACATTTAAATGGCTTAATGACTTAGGTAATGTGATTATGACATCATTATTTTTAAAGTCCATAAATGTAATATCGACATTGCTGTCTAATGGTTTATCTTTCACATATAACGTGCCGTTTTTTATAGTAGTATCCATATTTATTTTGTCGTTAGAACCTCGTGATTCAACTTTAAGTTGATCACCTTTTTTAAGTTTTAAATTACTATTGTTCAAATCTATATTGAGGTTTTTCACTTTATTTTCATCATATTCCTTATGATAATTCTCTGTGACTTCTTTCGACTTTTTACTTTCTATTTGAAATTGGTTTACGACACCAATGCCACAAACAATCGTTATAATTAATCCTATTACAAAAAGACTAATCAATGTTTTCTTCATGAAATCCCACTCCTTTTCACAACACTTATATTCCATTTGAGATACTTCACACAAATTAAATAAAATGCTTTAGAAATTAAATACGTAATCACAAATAACATTAATCCCATTCCAAACAATGCACCTACTGCATATACATCAAAAAGTAATACATTTTCAAATCCACTTAAAAGTCCTTTCACTAATAACAATATTGGACTTAAAACGAATGAAATTGTCGTTACAATTAATGAAATAACGATGCTTAAAACGAAAATAAACGGTACTAAAATTACAAAGAAATTTAATATACTTAAACCCATCACTGCAAAAATGGCATTCCCAACGTCGCCAAATTTTTTACTGTCAGCAGCTTTTTCTACAGCAGCTGTCGCATTCATTTCTTTAGCTAAAGTTTTAGGATCACCTAGTTCTTTTGAAATTTGTGCTTCTGTTTTACCTTCTTTTAATCCACTATAAAAATGTGTTTCATACTCATTTAAAATATCTTGACGTTCTGCATCAGAATCATGTCTCAAATGTTTATGCAATTGTTTTAAAAATTCATTTTTAGTCATTCCGTTCACTCTCCTTTATAAATACTTCTACAATATTCGAAAATGATCGCCATTCATGTAATAAGTCAACTAACCTGTCGTTACCTTGGTCAGTCACTTTATAATATTTCCTTGCTGGACCCTCTGAAGAAGGTTGGTAATATGTCGTGAGTTCTCCATTTTTCACTAATCTTCGTAGCAACGGATACACAGTTCCTTCTGCAATACTCATATGTCTCGAAATATTTTGAACGAGCGAGTAACCGTACTGGTCATCTCTTTTGATAATAAGCAGCACAATAAGCTCTAGCGCACCCTTTTTAAATTGACTATTCATATGTTACCTCCTATGTAAAACCAGTACTATACATTACACAGTAGCTGTCGAAAAGAATATAACACACACTACTATACATTGCAAGGTACTATGTTATAGATAATTAATGTATTTATTCTTCTAGCATCTTTGCGTATTAGACAAGGGAATGATTATCTGAAAATTACAAATAAAACAATCTCTATTTATTCTATTTAATATTTAATTCCAAACTAGATTTATACTATTTAAATATGTATAATAGATAGCATGGAGTTTTGTAAGCACTTTCTTTATTGTCATTTTGCACATGACTCCATCTATATAACAAGACACACAGGAGAGTTTCATTTGAAATTTAAGGGGGATTGAAAATGCTAGAGCTAGATGCAATTACTACTTTAGCAATCGCAAGTTTATTATACCTTTTAGGTATATATATTGTTAATCATATTTCAATATTAAGAAGACTTTGTATTCCTGCACCTGTTATCGGTGGTTTAATCTTCTCGATTTTAGTTGCAATATTACAATCTACAAATATCATAACAATCAAACTAGATTCTGAATTTATACAAAACTTCTTTATGCTTGCGTTCTTTACAACAATTGGATTAGGCGCTTCTTTAAAGTTATTACGTTTGGGTGGAAAAGTACTTATTTTATATTTTATATTTTGTGGTTTTCTTGCAGTCTTCCAAAACCTTATTAGTATTTCATTAGCAAAAGTATTAAACATACCACCATTATTAGGTTTAACCGCAGGTTCTATGTCTATGGAAGGTGGCCACGGTAATGCTGCCGCTTATGGTCAAACTATAAGCGACATGGGATTCGATTCTGCATTAACCGCAGCTTTAGCAGCAGCAACATTAGGTCTTGTAGCTGGTGGTTTAGTAGGTGGCCCAGTAGTAAAATTTTTAATCACTAAATATAACTTAAAACCAGAACATGCAGAAGAAACTACGACAGACTATGGTAACGTAAAATCTAATGAATACTTACATAATCGCATGAACCCTACAACTATCTTTTTCTTACAATTTACGATTGTAACTATTTGTATGGCTATTGGTTCATATTTAGGAAATACATTCTCTGATTTAACAGGTATTAACATTCCTATATATGTTGGTGCAATGTTTGTTGCAGTAATTATTCGAAATATTTCTGAATATAATAATTTAAACCTTATTGATATGAAATTCGTGGATAAAATTAGCGACATATCACTAAGCCTATTCTTATCTATCGCTTTGATGAGTATACAACTTACAGAAATATATCAATTGGCTTTACCTTTAATTATTATCGTTTTAATACAAGTCGTGTTTATCGTGCTATTCTCTATATTTATCGTGTTCCGCGGTTTGGGAAAAAATTACGATGCTGCTGTAATGATTGGTGGCTTTATTGGTCACGGTCTTGGAGCAACCCCAAATGCTATGGCAAACCTAGATGTGATTACCAAAAAATTCGGTGCTTCACCAAAATCATATCTTGTCGTACCAATCATGGGCGCATTTTTAATTGATTTGCTTGGTGTCCCAATCGTTACTACATTTATCAATCTATTCTAATGATATAATTTGATTTTTAACATAAGAAAACCTGAGACATAATGTCTCAGGTTTTTATTTTTCTATAATCATTGCATATACGAAAATCGACACAGTAGTTAATGACCTAAGCTACAAAAATGATTTCCTTATGAGTTATTAATTAGAAATATCAATATTTCGCTGATCTATCCAAGATTGTAATCTAGGACCAAAGATCATTTTCGAACCTTTTAAATCATTTATTGTAGGCGCATTTAGCATCGTCATAATTTTTTTCATATGTTCAGTAAATTGTTCAGTATAGTTTAGCGTTTCAGTAATACCATATTGTTCAACTTGATTTAAAAATGGGCGCGACATACCAACCGCACTCGCCCCGAGCGCTAAACATTTCACTGCATCTAATGGAGAGCGCACGCCACCACTAGCAAGTATATCCATATCTTTTTGAAAAGAAGTACTTTCTAATAATGATTCTACTGTCGTTTGTCCCCACATACTTAAATAGTCCATGTCCTTGTAGGCACGTCTTTCATTTTCAATATCTACAAAGTTCGTACCACCACGTCCACTCACATCTACATACCTAATGCCAATTTCATATAAGTTTTTGATTGTTTCTTTACTCATGCCAAATCCTACTTCTTTGACAATAACTGGGACATTTACCCGTTCCACAATTTGCGCAAGATTGTCCATCCATGTAGAAAAGGTTCTATTACCTTCAGGCATGACCAATTCTTGTGGTGCATTGACGTGTACTTGCAATGCTTGAGCATCTAGCAATTGTACTGATTCGACAGCTTTATCAACAGGTACATCTGCACCCACGTTACTAAATATAATCCCCTCTGGGTTTGTATCGCGCACGACTGTAAAAGATGATGCCATATTACTATTGCGTAACGCTGCATGTGTAGAACCAACTGCCATTGCAATACCGCTTTCACGAGCCACAATTGCCAATTTTTCATTAATTTGTTTCGTCCATTCACTGCCACCCGTCATCGCATTAATATAAAGTGGTTGGCTAAGTGTAAAGTCTTTTAGCGAATGCTCAAGATTAACATCACTTACATCTATACTCGGAATAGAATCATGTACAAATCGAATTTCATCAAAATCTGAGATTGTAGCATCCGTTTGTGCCATTGCAATCTCAACGTGTTCATTTTTTCTTTGTTCTCTTTTTAAATCACTCATTATTTACTCCAATCCTCAATAGTTATTTTACTCAAGTCAGTTTAAAACTGCATCATTAATTTAATACTATAATATTAAAACCATTTTTCTTTTTTAAAATAAATCACACAACCTATACTAATACATAGCATAAGTACTAAAACAAAATAATAACCATATTGCCATTTTAATTCTGGCATATTTATAAAATTCATACCATAAATACCTGTAATTAATGTCAATGGTAAAAATACAACTGACACCAAAGTGAGGACTTGCATAATCCGGTTCATTTTATATGAAGCATATGTTGTCAAATTATCTTTTATTTCGTTTGTCATTTCTTGGCATATTTTTAAAATATTTTGTTGTTTAATCATATGATCATCAATATGTTGAAGATAAAGTTTATCTTTGTCATCGAATAATAATTGATGACTTTCTTTTAATTGATTAACTAATTCTGTCATTGGATAAATCACGCGCTTTAATTTAATTAGCTCAGAACGTATTTTAAATACATTATCCATCGCAAATTTCATAGAACCATTCATATTTTCACTGTCTTCGAAGTCATATACCTTATCTTCGATGGCATAAACGAATTCAAAATAACGATCCACTAAACAATCTAACACCAAGATAAATATATATGTTGGGAGAACATTACGTATTGTTTGCGTTTTGAAAGTAGTTTCTACCTTCTTTAAAATATCAAATGGCTGATGATGGTATGTAATAAGCAAACGGCTTTTTATAAAAATATTTAATGCTTTTGCACTAAAATTCTCGGTATCGACATCATGAACAACTATATACTGATATGTGTTATATGCTTTGTATTTAGCTCTCGGTGTCCCGTTTACTGTATCATCAATTTCAAGTTTATTAAAGTTAAAACGTGTTTTTAAAAATGTATTTTCAGCCTCAGTTGGTTGATTAAAATCACACCATATGAACTGCGCTGTTTCAGGAATGTCTTCTAAACAATTAACGCTTGCTAACGTTTTTTCAGAAGATAAATATCTAATTGTTATAGCCATAGGTCACCCCTAGAATCATTTTCTTTATTTTATCATGAAATACTATTTGTGTATGTTATATACAATTTTTAGTAAACTTAAGTTAGCTTAAATAATATAAATATATCTATTTTAACAATTAATGTTTTAAAGGAGATGTAACAATGAAAAACCCTTTCACAATTTCCAACAATGTGACACCTGCTATGATTGATCATAACGGTCATGTACATGATGCGAATTATAATATGGTCTTCAGCGAAGCTATCAATCAATTTAATTATACACATGGTTTATCTTTAGAAGAACGCACCAAGTTAAATTACACATTATTCACTGTTGAAGAACAAACAGCCTATTTATCTGAACTAACTGAAGATGACACCTTTACCATTACAATTTACATCTATGATTATAATGAAAAAAGCTTACATTTCTTTTCCGTTATGACAGATCAAGATGGCAACAATATAGCAACAAATGAAGCAATGATGTTAGGAATTGATCGCACAATCAACAAAACAGCGCCATTCCCTCAGTCATTTGCTGATCAAATTAGCAATTATTATGATAACCAACAATTAATTGAATGGCCAAAACAATTAGGTCATAAAATCGGTATTTCAAGATAGGAGTGATAAATATGTCACAAGGATTAATCGACACAGTCAAAGTGCAACTTTATGATTTAAATGATGATATGAAAGCAGCACTTAGTGAACTCAATCAAAACAAACAGCTGGTCATTAATGGGCCTGATAGTCAATTGATTAAACGCGGCTTTGATATTAGTTACTACCAAGGTCAAAAACAAGCTATAGATACTATTACTTCATTAGTGGAACAAATTGATGTAGAAGAAACTTTTATACAGCGTTACACAACTTTTGTTCAAGAAGAAACACAACTATATGAAAAATATCTCTCGAAATTTAACAATATGGATATACCAACACAAGATTTCAACGACTTTATAGCACAATACTATAAGCTAAAAGGGACACAATCTATATTAAATGTCCTCGATACAACAATGAATGAACACCCTTAATTGGCCCAAATGTTTGAGCATATAAAAACAGAAGCAAGGCGATATCAACAAAATTATGTTTGGTGTCTGCCCCGCCTCTGTTTTTAATTTTTCGTAACCTTATCATCATTTTGAAAATTGGGTATATACTTCCACATTAACGTTTATCGTGAATTGTATTGACGATTTCTTTAACAACTTTATGCGATTCTCTAATAGGTAATAATGCGAATGCATTCACCATTTTTTTAAAAGTATACAATTGAACTGGCTGACGCATATCTTCTAACATATAAACCAATTTTTTCATATCTGGTAAGTAAATCTCTCTTCCGCCACCAAAAATATATATGGGTGGTAAACCAAATAATTCTCCATTAATTGGTGATAACCTACTATCGTTTAATGGAAGATTTCCAGACCATACTTTCATAATTTTTTGTAAACCTACTATATTTATGATGACATCTTTATCGATTAAATCATCTGTAATATTTTCATTATCCAATTGAGCATCTAGCATCGGTGAAAACAAATACAATTTAGCTGGTAAAGGTTGATTATTTGATTTTAACTGTTGCACAAAACTCAACGCCAATGCGCCTCCAGTTCCATCTCCCATCACAATAATATCTTCATTACTACATTCTGTTAATAATTGTTGGTAAACTTTATGAATCGCAGCATAAGTATCATCAACATGATATTTAGGTGCTTTTGGATAAATTGGCAAAACAACTTCATTTAAAGTACTTAACGCAAGTTTATCCATAAATCTCCAGTGAAATGCGGAAGGTTGTAAAATATTATATCCACCGTGAATATATAATATTTTCTTTTGTTGACTGTGTCTAAAGCGAAATCTGAACACCTGCATATCATCCATCATTTGTTTTTCTAAGTCTGATTTTACATTTAAAGTTTCAGGTTGCTTGTGCTTTTTTTCATTCATCGTTAATCTCTTTTGTAAAAATTTTTCAAAGCTTTGTTGGTCATCAAATATAATTGAACGATGTGGTAATAAGTATTTATTAACAAATTTTGTTGTTAGTCTTGATTTCATTCATAATCATCCCTATCTTTTTTTGTAACAAATTTTAGAATTATAGAATTTTTGTTTCAATTCAGTATTTAAAATAAATTATATGATAAAATAAAAATAATGACATAAAAACGAAGTTATAATAGATATTGAAGTTTATAAGTATGACAATTCATACTAAAAATTAAATTATTCAACTTCAATGGTTAAAATGTAACAGTTATCACATATTATAACAAAATAAAAGTCATAAAATAACTAGATCCCCATCTAATGTAATGAAAGGAGTAAGTTATGACCGCAAACAATCATCAATTTAAGGATTTTGAACATACTTTAACGAGTGAAACAATGCAACGAGGCGCTCGTTATGGAAAAAAGAAAAAATCTTGGGTTAGCCTTATTATACAAATTATCGTTTTAATCCTAGTTGCTATTTCAGGCTATAGTATGTTTAAAGAACCTATATTCAATTTAGTTTTTGTAGATAAAACGGTTAATTTTAAAGAATTAACAAATTTTCAAGAAACTATCAATAACTTAACGAATTTAAATATCAACGTTGAAAGTATCGATAACTTACAAACAAGCATTGATCGCTTGATACTTGTATTTTATGTATTTTTTATCGCTTGTATATTAAGTTTAATCTTAACCCTTTTTACGCTGTTTTTTAACAAAACGATATTGAAAATAGTTAACATGTTTATTATAGCGATCATGCTTGCAATTACTTTCGGTTTTTCTGCATTGATTAAAAATATTGCAACAAGAATTGCCGATTCAATGAATCAGTATTATATCACTGTTGATTCAGCTCAAATATTAACAGAGTCAAATGCAATCCATAACGCTTTTATTTTATTAGGTTGTAGTATCGCTTTACTTTTAATTAGTTTATTTTTTAGAAATCGAAAACCTAGAATATAACTTCATTTAAACTTCACCAAAAAGCTGGTACATATACTATCGATTACAGCCGTAAATGAATGACTGAAAAAATTCATTTGCGGGCTTTTTTTATCTCCACTTAATCGATGCACCGATTAAACGGATTTTAGAACAAGCAATTTTTCAAAACTACAATTAATAGCATGCATATTATCTAATAAACTGGCGCATTTATAAAAACGATTTAGCTTTCACTTATAATGTACACAAAATTAACTTAGCACAAGTTTTTGTCTCAATCGCTTTAACTATATGAAAATATAAACTCAGACTTTATTAATTAAGAAAATAAGCGTCAATTTCTACGTAACTATTATAGAAATTGACGCTTATTTATTAGTCAGTGATGTTACTACACTGGTTTTTTACTTATTCTTCATTTGAAATATAATGTGACTTATCTTTTAAGAACAAACTCAAAATAAATGCCAAAGCACTTAATAAAGTAGCTATTAAGAAAGCACTATTTACACCGTTAATAGAAGCAAGCTTTTGCACAAATTCTAAAACTTGTGAAGTTGCCATTTGTTCTCCACCCATTGCTTGAGCCATTTCTTGTAAACGGTCTTTAATAAATGGATTTGTTTTATCTAAATCTTGAGTATATGAAGCGATATGTTGTGTTGTTTGTGTAGACATTACTGTAACTAGCAAGGCCGTACCAATTGAACCTGCCAATTGTCTCAATGTATTAGATAAAGCATTGCCATGTGCTATGAGTCGTTGTGGCAACGCGTTCATACCAGCAGTCATTATTGGCATCATGATAAAACTCATACCAAATGAACGAATGATATAAATAACCATTAAGTGACCATACGTTGTATTCATGTTTAATTTTGTTAATTCCCACGTAGCATAGGTCATAATTGCTGTCCCTACTAAAGCTAGTGGTTTAATACCAATCGTATCTAATAATTTTCCTGCGATTGGACCCATGACACCCATTATTAAAGCACCAGGTAATAATAATAAACCTGATTGTACTGGTGTAAAGCCTCTTAAGTCTTGTAAATAAAGTGGTAATAAAATCATGCCACCAAATAAACTCATCGTTACAATCATGTTAATAACAGTTGTTAATGTAAAACCTGAGTATTTTAAAACTTCCATGCTTAGCATTGGCACACGCATTGTAAGCTCTCTAATTACAAAAGCAGTAATAAAAATGACACCAAGGATAAGAGATACTACAACAATTGGAGAACTCCAACTATTATTTCCTGCTTCACTGAAGCCATATAATAACGCACCAAAACCTATTGTACTAAATATGATACCTGGAATATCTGCTTTAGGATTTGTAGTAACTTGATAAACTCTGAACCATATATAGGCGATTGCTAATGAAATAAGCCCTATGATGAACATACCATAGAACATCACGTTCCAATGATAGTTTTCTACAATATAACCTGACAATGTCGGACCTATAGCGGGTGCTAAAATCATTGCTATACCGAGTGTGCCCATTGCTGCGCCACGTTTTTCAGGCGGGAATATAGTCATAAATACATTTGTACCAAGTGGCATTAAGATACCTGCACCAATTGCTTGTAGTACACGGCCTACCATCATTATTGTAAATGAACCTGACATACCACAGACTAAAGAGCCGATTGTGAACAATGCCATCGCTATTAAGAATAATTTACGATACGAATATTTATTAAATAAATAAGCACTGATTGGTATCAGAATACCATTCACAAGCATAAATCCTGTCATAAGCCACTGGCCTGTATTTGCAGAAATATTAAAATCAGTGTTTATTTTAGGCAATGCAACATTTAATAACGTTTGATTCAAAATAGCTATAAACATACCAAAAATCATCGCTATTAAAACTTTGCCTTGAGAAGTGCCTTTTCCAAACATAAATGAACTATGTTTAGCTTTCAGCTTTTCATTTACTTGTGCTTCTTCAGAATTCGGATTGATTTGTTCATGATCCGAATCATGTTGTGTTGATGATTCAGAAGCGTCACTATTAGTGTGACTTGCTTTCTCTGCTTTTTCTTCTGTAGTTTCACCTTTGTTTTGCTCTTGATTTTTTGTTGTTGTATTATCGTCTTTAACTTTAAATTTAGATTGATAACTTTCGTTAGAAGCAATGTTTTCATACTTAGATTGTTCCATTTTTTGGGTAGATTTTTGCTTATTTCTTTTCACGATAAAGAAATTAAGTCCACCAACAAGAATGAGCGCTATGACTATGTAAACAATAATGAAGGTCATTGTCATTTTAAGACCTCCTTAATTTTTATGAATTTTTACTTCAGCGTTCATTCCTGGAACAACATTTTTAGATGGTTTTGAATCTAGTGAAATTTTCACTGGTACCACTTGTGATACTTTTGTATAGTTTCCATCACTATTTGATGAAGGCATCATTGAAAAGCTTGAAGCAGTTGCTTTACCTACTTCTTCTACTTTACCTTTTAATTCAGCGTCTTCACCATCTAATTTAATATTTACATCTTTACCTTCTTCAACGTCTGCAATATCTTTTTCATCCACATTAGCAGTTATATAAGAATCATCTAAATTATAAGCGTAAGCAATTGGTGTGCCAGCTTGAGCCATTGAACCTTCCATGCCATCAACTTTTACAATTGTGCCATCTTTAGGCATTTTAATACTCATATCTTGAGATTGACCACCTTCACCTTTAGCAGCAACCTCTGCAACTTTATCACCTTTGCTTAATTTTTCATTATTTTTAACATCAAGTGACTTGATTTCGCCAGAAGCTGGAGCTGACACTTTAATTTGTTCTCCATCCACTTTAGCATTTTCTGTACTTACAAAAGATGTTGCTTGATTATAAAAATGGAATCCTACGACACCAATAATAACAAGTACAACAATGGTAATGACATTGATTAATACCATTTTCTTCATGATACTTTCCTCCTATTTGCATTTAAAATTCACCTTGTATATTATAAAGAGATGAAATTTAAAAGTATACCGACACTTAAATAAAATGTGTTGGGTACATTATTTATGTTTTATGAAGGAGTTATTATGAAACAAAATGCAAAACGCAAAATCATCCGTAATATGATTGCATTACTCGAGGTACATCCATTTGAAAATATAACTATCAAAATGTTATGCGCATATAGTGGTATAAATAGGACCACGTTTTATGATTACTTCGTAGATAAATATGACCTTTTAGCCACAATACAATCACACCATATTCAAAAATATAAAACACTATTAGAAAATTTATATAAAAGTTCAGAAGAAATTGCAGATGATCACTCTAAGTTATATCAGTTTTTCAAAATCATTTTACGTTATATTAAACGTCATTATGGTTATTTCCATGCTATTTTAGTCACATATCCCAATCGTGATTTATTTTTTGAGTATATGCATGCAACGCGGGATACTTATATTAAAATTTTGGACGAATATACCAATGTATTAAACAAAAAACAGTTTGTAATATACGCACTAGGTGGTCAAATGGGCCTTGTTTATACTTGGATTAAAGAAGGCTGTAATCAATCTGTTAAAGATTTAGCTCAAATTTTATTAGCTAATACAATTAAGTTGAATCGCTAACTAATTTCTTAATAAATCATCTAATTAAAAAGACTACTAAATTTCTACAAAAAAATAGAAATTTAGCAGTCTAATTTATTTAAATGAATATATTGTCACACCTTCTTCACTGGGGGCTAAAGTTGAATTAACTTTAAGTATTTGGGCTGAAGCTCATGCATCAGCTACTGTCAATGTAGCACCAAGATTTTACGCATATGCGCTTATGCTCGTTTCCTCGTTCTAAACACAAAGTAACTCATCACTTGTAGCAATATTAATAACAGACCCGCGATTATGATAATTGTGACATAAGGCACATAATTTCCTTCTCCCATTAAACCTACGAGCGGTGAGACCACCCCTCCTAATAAGTATTGCACAAGTCCAAGCAAACTCGATGCACTCCCATTACCTCCAGTACGTTCATCCATCGCAATAGAAAAACCAAGTGTTGCTACACCAGTAACTGGTGCAACAAGAATGATAAAACCTAAGAATAAAATCCATATTGAAAAATGGTTTAATAAAGTAATCGTTACACTTAAAATTCCTACTAATTGAATCAATGTCAAAATTCGTAATAATGTTTGTCGATTGATATAATCAACGAACTTACCAGTCAATTGACTTGAAACAATAAGACTAATGCCAATAACTGCAAACATAATACTAAATTGTTGTGGAGACATGCCATATATATGTTGCGTAATGAATGGAGAAGCTGAAATATAACTAAACAAAATAATAAATGTAACACCTTGAATCAACATTGGTAATACAAAACGTGGCGTTACTAATAATTGTTTAAAATTCTTAAATATAATTGCTATATGAGGACTATCCCTTTGTTCTATAGTTAATGATTCTGGTACTTTAAACATAGTTCCCAAAAACATAAGTATCCCAAATAAAGTTAGTATGACAAAAACCATATGCCAAGTGGAAAATGATAAGATCACGCCACCTAAAGCAGGTGCTAACACAGGCGCCACACCATTGACTAACATAAGTAAAGCTAAAAATTTTGTTAATTGTTTGCCACTGTATAAATCGCTTGAAATCGCTCTAGAAATAACTGCACCTGCGCCTCCACAAAAACCTTGTACAAACCTTAAAATGATCATCCACCATATATTGTCTACAAAAATAATACCTAAACTTGCTAATGTAAATAACAACATCGCAATCATTAGGGGTTGTTTACGCCCTATTGAATCAGAAAAAGGACCCGTAAATAAATTCCCAACGGCTAAACCAATCATAAATAAAGATAAAGTTAATTGTGAAGTTGAAGTTGTTGTATTAAAATCAGACTGAATTTGAGGTAAACCAGGTAAAAACATATCAATCGATAAGGCACCAATCGCAGTTAGCGCACCTAGAATTACAATAAAAATAATTGATTGCTTTTGTTGTTGATTATCTACCATTTTATAACTCCTTCAAAAATTACTTAAAATATCCAATTCGTCGATATCGACACTTGTTAATGTATTGCTAACTAACTTATTACAAATTACTAATTAATAAGCATTATTACTATTATAGCTTTAGCTCAAAAACAAAGAAAGTGTCAATTTCTATTAACTATTATAGAAATTGACACCTATTCATGAGTCAGCGTTGGCTTATTTTCAGATTACTCTGCTTATCCACTACTACATATATTATAGTGCTAATAGCAAACATACCTTTACATTACTCTTCCGAATATTTCACAACTTTAAGGTTACTGGCATCATCATCGCCTTCAAGTTGGTAATTCACTTCACCATATTGTCCGTTTTCTTTGACAGTCTGAGCAGTAATATAATATGTTTCGCCCTGTCTCACAATTTCAGTAATTTGTGGCTGAGGTAAATAAAAAATAGCATTTTCTTTCACATTATTTTTTATAGATTTATAGTTATTGGTATTTTTTTTCAAATAAGATGAAACTAAATTAAAGTTACTTTGACTGTGTGCATTATTCATTGCAGCCGTATAATTACCGAAAAAACGAACCACCTTATTTCTAAAGCTATTTTCTTCTTTTTCTTTTTTATCTACATAGTCTTGAATTTCATCACTATCAAAGTTTAATGTTACATATGTTTTATCTTTCAAGTTATCCGTTTTAACAGTCGTTTCGGCTGATTTAAATGTCTTTTTCTTCGCTTCTCCTTCAGCAGAAACTGTTAATTCTTGTGTTTTAGGATATGGCCCTATTTCTTTATTATTCGTATAGTCATATGTTTTATCATTCACTTTCACTTTAACAGTATCTTTATCTATTTCTGATGCACCTTTCAAATCTAAAACGATATAAGCTTCATTAAAATCTTCAGATACATCAACTGTCTCATGATTACTATTATTAAAATTAAATTTGAGTTCACCGCTAAACTGTCCGTTAGCCATCTCTTTTTTAGATTCTATGACATAATCACCTGGTATAAATTCACCGATTACTGTCGTCTTATTCTTTTGTGCATTTACTGTTCTTTGTTTATCATTTGCTTTGAATTTGTAAGTTGTATCGTACTTAGGCTTTACAATCGCTTCTTTTGTAGGGGCTGTAAAACTCATATTATCAAATATTAAGTAACGTCGCCCATTTTTACTGATACGCAAAACTTTTTCACCATTTTTGGCTGTTACAAAGTCTTCCTCACTCGTCTCATTATTATTTAAAGAAGCTATTTTTTGTTTAATATCTTTTGTATATTGTTTCATGCCAACTTCTTTTTTTATATATTTAATATAAGCTTTAGCCTCATTTTCATCCACACTATTATTTTGTGTGCTTAATAAGGTTGATAATTTTTGAGTATCATTATTATCTACAGCATTAATTAATATTTCCGATTGTGCTTCCGGAGAATTAAAATTTTTCAATAAGATAAATATAATCACCAGTAGAATAATGATAAAAGCTGCAATACCCCAGGGAATAATTTTCCTTGCTTTGTTATTAACAGTTTTTTTGTTTTCTTTTGAAGTTCGAGTCATTTTTTCGTTACTTGTCGACTCTATACGATAGCCACAATGACTACATCTTCGTTGTCCTATCCTTATATTTCCCCCACATTTAGGGCACTTTTGCATTTTATCACCACGCTCAGTCCTTATTTTTTACATTATTCCGTTATTTTAACATAATATATTTATAAACTATATGGCTTTATCAAGCCATTTCCACCAATTTTTTGTAATGTTTTAATTAAGTGAAATTTATTTTTACGCTACCTTATTTCTATTATATGTATATAAATCAGTAAAAGATATACATCATTAGTCCAATGTCTTCTTATATCTTCTATGATTTTTTCTTTCATCTTATATAGCTTAAGCTTTTAATTATGCACTTCAAATGAATCATTTTAACTTGGGTACGTCATTCCGGTTGTTGAAGCATGATTTTAATTAAATGTATTTAGCTTTGCTTTTAAATACTTTCATTGCTTATACTATTAAATACTGTGCTTCAAATTGAAATTTTTTAATCTTTGGTCAATAATTTCTAAAACATAACGTGCTTGTTCGATTTGTTCATCAGACAAGTCGTGTAAAATATCACTGACAATCGTATTGATAATTTCCTTACTTTGTTTATTAAATTGTTTGCCTCTTTCTGTTAATTTAATATATTTTAATCTTTGATCTGTATTTTCTTCTGCTTTCTCCCATTGAACTACTTCTGCTTGTATTAATTTTTTGATTCTCCGGCTAACGGCAGCTTTATTTACGCCTTGTCTTTCAGTTATTTCAGTTAGCGTCATGGTTTTTTCGTTTTCTAACATTAATATAACATTGGCCTGCTCTTTTGATACGTTATAGTCTTCTCTTAATTCTTTTAACAATTTAGCTAACAAAGTATTCACATCATTTATAAATTCACCCATAAAATCAATATGACTACTTAAATTTTTAACCATAACTTCTCGCACCTCTACTATTCTAGCTCACATAAGTAAACGTTATTTTTTTATATTATGTTAATAATATCAATATTCGAGATGGTATAAAAGCAGAAATTTGTATTCACTGCGTTTTTAATTGTTAAATCTAGCAAAATTACAAAATACAATACCATTAAAATTTGATTAATTTTAATAATTGCTCTACATTTAAAATATTATAAACTTTCGGGGTGAACCATGTATACGTTGTCTTTAATTATAAGTTTAATTATTTTATGTGGTTTTATTGCTATGATTAAAAATTTCAAATTCACTACTAATTTAACTTTTTTTGTAATTCAAATTATTTTAGGTTACTTTGTAATCATCTTACATGTAGGTAAGTTATCTTTGCCTATGCCACTCATATTCACTATGTTTGTTGGCGTGTTGTTAATACACATCAAACATCATCATTTATTTAAACATAGATTAAGCGCACTTTTTTTGCGCCGTTTGTATGCTATTGCATATAGAGTATTACTGTTTATGATTGCTTGTGCTTATATTAGTCTAATACCTGTAGGTATCAATGTGATTTTTTATTGGTTAGCTGCTATTGCATTTAGTGCATGTTTCACCTTCATTTGTTATGCGCTTTGCACATCTGCATTTTCAAATGTTACATACAAAGAAGACTTTGATGTCATATTGGTATTAGGCGCAGGTATTTTTACTGATCAAGTAACACCTATGCTAGCTAAAAGATTAAACAAAGCTATAGCATTACACCATTTAAATCCAAATGCTCGACTCATTGTAAGTGGTGGACAAGGTCCTGACGAACCAATTTCAGAGGCCTTGGCTATGTATCGATACTTAGTCCAAAGAAATATTAATCCTTCAATGATAGTACTTGAAGACCAGTCTACGAGCACTTTAGAAAACCTTAAATATACAAAAGTGCTCATTCAACAATTATATAGATATGAACCAAGTATCCTATGTGTCACAAGTCAATTTCATATTATGCGCGCTTTAAGGTTTGGACAAAAATTAAACCTCAACTTAAAAGGTGTCGGCAGTCATACACCTTATCATTTCTTTGAAATTGCATTAATTAGGGATTTTTTAGCAATCATGTACCAATATAAGCTTTTACTAACTTGTTACTTTGTAGTGTTATTTTGGGCAAGTATGATGGCGTTGTGGCATATTCCATCCATTTAAAGCCACTATACACAAAATAATTTGTGCATCCTATTTACAATAGAATATAGTGTTTTCTTCATAGAAAAAGAGTGGGACAGAAGTCTAATTTTATTAAAAGATTTCTGTCCCACTCCATTGATTTAGGAATCATAATTATATTACGGCTCATTTAATTATACTATTGATCAACGATGACACCATCATCTAATTCGATGACTCTATCAGCATAATCAAATAGTCTTTTATCGTGCGTTATCATAATACCAATCATATTTTTACTTTGAATTTGATTTTTAATCATATCTATCACTTCTGTGGCACGTTCAGCGTCTAAACTTGCAGTTGGTTCGTCAGCTAAGATTATTTTCGGATGATTCATCAATGATCTCATGATGGCAACACGTTGCTTTTGTCCGCCTGAAAGTGTGTGTGGAAATACGTTGAGCTGTTCTGCTAAACCGATTTGTGTTAATAGTTTTTCTGATCTATCAGTGGCTTCTTTTTTAGACATACCTGCTTCTTTACCTATTGTTGTTAACTGATCTTTAACTTTTAAATAAGGTACTAAGTGTGAAGATTGAAATATAAATCCAATTTCATTTAGTCTTAGCTCAGAAGCTTTTTTATCACTATCATATAAATGCTCACCATTATATAATATTTCACCACCACTTTGTGACAATAGCCCACCTAAAATAGTTAAAAGCGTTGTTTTACCTGAGCCTGAAGCACCGTTTAAAATTACAAATTCTCCTTCATTCACTTCAAAATTAATCCCTTTTAAAACTTTAGTTTCGGAAGAACCTTTCCCAAAGGATTTTTTTATATCTTTAACTTGTAAACTCATTATTCTCCACCTCCGATAGCTTCAATAGGGTCTACTTTAAATAATTTAATAAATGATAGTGCTGCGCCAACAATTGCAACAACGATGAAAATGCCTACGACTAATAATATATTCGCAACAGTTACGTGGAAAGGCATAGAAATTGGCATTATTAATGATAAACCACTAATTAATGCAACAGCAATTATCACTGCAACCATTGTAGTTATTAATATTTGTAATACTAAAGCACTTAGTAAATGTCTTGTTTTGATACCAATTGCTTTTAAAATACCAATTTCTGGAATTTTTTGTATCGTCATAACATAGAAGAATGCACTGAGAACTATAGCAGAAATGACAAACAAGCTAACTATCATCATATTAAGTGGTGCTTGTTCTGCTTGATAACTCGGTATTTCATTCGTGATGTCGTCTTCCGTAAATACATCGATACCATTAATATCTTCTAATTTATTTATCTGTTTTTGTGACATATCTTGAACTGGATAAACGGTACTTACATTTTTATTCAATTTATCAAATCCGCTATTATTCATCATAACCACTGAACTATGAGCATACATTGTGTCATCCAAAATACCTGATACTTTTAACGTTTCACCGTCTTTAATTTTAATGTTGTCTCCAACATCTACCCCACTTGCAGTTAATTTACTATTAATTGCAACTTCATTGTCTTTTTTAGGATAATGTCCTTCTGACAATTCTGGTTTTTCATTTTTCACTGTATTCGTCATAACAACATCTTCTTCATCTTTATCAATTTTCAAAGTTTGAGATGCTATTTTTAAAGGTGACTGTCCACTAATATCTTCAATTTTCTCTTGCTGTTCTGGTTTAATAATTGATTTTTCGATTTGTGGTGTTTTGTTATTTTGCATCACATATTTTTCTGACTTCATATTATCTAACATAGAAATATTTTCTCTTGCTAAACCTTGTGCCAACCCACTAATAAATAAAACCATAACACCTAATAACAATATAATTAACATGATTAATATATAACGAAATTTATAATATTTTATCTCTTGCCATGCCAATTTCATAGTGTTTCACTCCCTTTCAAGAACTTATATTTAAAGTTTAAGGTCTTTATATGAACTCAATATGAACTATGATTAACTTTTTAAATTATTTCCTATTTGTTAAGTTAAATTTTTCCATATATAATGTCTGTAAAATGATTAAGGAGATTTTGAGCATGACAACTTGTTTAATTGTCGATGATGACAGTAAAATTTTAGAATATGTTTCAAATTATATTTCACGAGAAGGACTAGATGTTGTGACACAATCAAGTGCTGAAAACGCACTGTCGTATTTAGATACACATCAGGTTGATATTGCTATCGTCGATGTAATGATGCCTGGCATGAGTGGTTTTGAACTATGTAAAGTTTTAAAAGAAGATTTTGAAATGCCTGTCATTATGTTAACAGCAAGAGACGCACTTAGTGATAAGGAACAAGCCTATTTAACTGGTACAGACGATTATGTTACTAAGCCATTTGAAGTAAAAGAGCTTATCTTTAGAATAAAAGCAGTATTAAAACGGTATAATATAAATGCTAATAATGAATTGAAAGTTGGAAATCTCACGCTCAATCAAGCTTATTTAGAACTTCAATCTTCTACTAAATCAATGAACTTACCAAATAAAGAGTTTCAACTCTTATTCTTACTTGCTTCACATCCAAAACAAGTATTTAACCGTGACGATTTGATTGAAAAAATTTGGGGCTTTGACTATGAAGGTGATGAACGGACTGTTGACGTACACATTAAACGTTTGAGAAAGCGATTGTCAAAGTTAGGAGCTACGATTACGATTCATACAGTACGTGGCTTAGGATACAAGGTTGATGACAATGTTTAAATCACTATATTCACGTATTGCTATTTATAATGTCGTCATTTTACTATCGAGTGCATTGCTTAGTTTTCTATTAACTAACATTATTTATCACAATCATTTAAAAGAGAATAATGATGCAAAAATAATGAGAACATTAAAAGATGCTATTTCCTATGAAAAAGAATCTAAGATACAAATGCCAAAACCCTTTTTCAAACATCTTGGACAAATGAATTATCAAGTGATGACCGTCTCAGAAAATGGCAAAAAGTCTTATTATGGCACTGCATTTAGAAAAGATAATGTTGACTCTAAAAACATTAAATCTGTGTTAAATGGCCATGATTATCATGGGATAAGAAATTTGCCCTACAACCCTTTTATCACTGGATTTTTTGAAAATACTACTCAAAATACTGTGGGTGTGCAATTTCAATCCAATGGTCAAAATTATGCTGTTTTTATGAGACCAGACATCGGAAAAACTTTTAGTGAATTTAGAATTTTCTTAGTCATATTAATTACACTCTTATTAGTCATCTCAATCATTTGGGTTATTTCTTCAACTTATATGATTATTAAACCGATACAACAGTTAAAACAAGCGACTGAAAGGTTAATGGAAGGCAATTTTGATGTACCGATAGACATTAAACGTAATGATGAATTTGGCACATTACAATATCGATTTGATAAAATGAGACTCTCTTTAAAACAAGTCGATGACATGAGACAGCACTTTGTTCAAAATGTTTCACATGAGATCAAAACACCATTAACACATATTCATCATTTACTTGATCAATTAAAATTCGCTAAAGACGCAACAGCTCGTGAACAATATATCGATGAAATATACCAAATTACAACACAGCTTAGTGAATTAACCAAAGAACTTTTATTATTATCAGAAATTGATAATGGCGAACATCTAGAATTAACTGACAACATCGAACTTAATAAACTGATTAAACAGATTATACGCCATGAACAATTTGCGACGAATCAAAAAGATTTAATCATTATGTCTGATTTAGCTAATGTATCTATAATTGGGAATGAGCGCTTACTAAATCAAGCTTTTCAAAACTTAATAACGAACCCGATCAAATATTCTGAACAAGGGGGTACAATTGATATTACACTCACACATGATACCGATCAAATTCATTTTAATATCACTGATGATGGTCAAGGCATGACACCAGAAACCCAATCTCGTCTATTTGAGCGTTTCTATAAAGCAAGCAATCATGATAATAGCAATGGCTTAGGCTTAGCTATTGCGAAAGCAATTTTTGAATTACACAATGGTACAATTGAAGTAGCAAGTACGAAATATGAAGGTACGACATTCACTGTTACCATCCATAAATAATAATGTAACAAGTGAGTTGATACCTATGAATTTTATGAGTTAAAGCTCATAACAGGCTACAATATTTTCTAGCAAACATACACAATTAAAACCTTGAGATTTTAAATACAAAAAAGCGCTAATCCTTTGTGGATTAGCGCTCTTACTTTGACTATGGCTATTTATCTCCCAAGCTTCTCATTTGTTAAAATGAGTGTACTATATCTATTAATTAATCTTTAAGTTTTTAGTTATTTCTTTATTAATTTGAGTGTATAGAGCTTCATTTTCCGATAATTTCATACCGAATGAAGGCACTATTTCTTTAACTTTTTCTTCCCAATTGTTAAATTCTTGTTTATAACAACGTTGAAGTACATCTAACATGATGTCAACAGCAGTTGAAGCACCTGGAGAGGCACCTAACAATGCTGCTAAAGAACCATCTTCGGAAGTAATGACTTCTGTACCAAATTGTAACGTGCCTTTTCCTTTATCTGTATCTTTAATGACTTGTACACGTTGTCCAGCAACCACAATTTCCCAGTTTTCGCTTTTTGCATTTGGCACAAATTGACGTAAATCTTCCATTCTCTCTTCATTTGATAATGTGAGTTGAGAAATTAAATATTTAGTTAAGTTCATTTCTTTAATTCCTGCCGATAGCATTGTAATAAGGTTGTTTGGTTTCACTGATTTTATTAAATCCATATTTGAACCAGTCTTTAAAAATTTAGGTGAAAAACCAGCAAATGGCCCAAACAATAATGTACGTTTGCCATCAATATAGCGTGTATCTAAATGTGGTACTGACATTGGCGGCGCACCAACAGCTGCTTTTCCATAAACTTTAGCAAGATGTTTTGATGTGATAGCCTCATCTCTACATACTAAGAACAGACCACTTACTGGGAATCCACCAATATGTTTAGATTCCTTGATACCTGTTTTTTGTAATAAAGGTAAACTAGCACCACCGGCACCAATAAACACAAAATCACTTTCCACTATTGTCACTTCATCCGTTTTCAAATCTTTCACTTTAACTTCCCAAGTGCCATCCTTACGTTGACTTAGGTTTTCTACTTCATGTTCGTAATTAAGTTCTACATGTTTATCTTCTAAATTTGAAAATAATTTTTTTGTTAACGCACTAAAATTCACATCTGTCCCCGTTTTATCATATGTAATAGCCATTGGTATATTGGATGTACGCCCTTCCATAATCAACGGTGCCCATTCAGAAATTTGCGCTTTGTCATCTGTAATTTCCATATTACTAAATAAAATATTTTTATTTAATCTTTCTACACGTCTTCTTAAAAAATCTACATTGCGTACACCCTGTACAAAACTCATATGCGGCACAGGCTTAATAAAGGCTTCAGGTTTTGATAATTGACCTTGCTTAACAAGATAATTCCAAAATTGCTTTGTAATTTGAAACTGTTCATTAATTTTAACAGCTTTAGAAATATCGATTGATCCATCTTTGTTTTCGTTTGTATAATTTAATTCGCATAATGCAGAATGCCCTGTTCCTGCATTATTCCACGCATTTGAACTTTCTTCTGCTGGTGTAGATAATCTTTCAAACATTTTAATATCTTTCTCAGGTGCAAGTTCTTTTAATAACGTTCCTAGTGTTGCGCTCATGATACCGCCGCCAATTAATATGACATCTATTTTGCTATGTTGTTTACTCATAACAAACACAGTCCCCCTTTTATATATGTTTATAGACACGTTATCTTTATCTAGGAAAATCACAGCCATGATAAAGCGTTTTCTATAGTGAATAATTTAAATCTTAATCTACTATAATTATACTAAATGTTAAAAAAATAGCAGAATCTTTTGTCACACTTCTAATTATATACGTTATTGTCCTATGAAAAAAGGGCTTTCAGTAATTCTACTCAAATTATGTTAATACCTGTTAACTATAATAGCTATGAGACGACTTAAATTGCAATTAACATTAGACACTTAAAATTAAATTACATTGTGTCACACATAACATTCATTACTTTATCACTCTCTTAAATTTCATGCTATAATAAATTTTAATTTAATTCTTATACTTTTGGAGGTATTCCAATGAAATCTATCACTTTTTTTACGCATAATGTTTATGCTATGGGTGGTACTGTTAAATCTATTTCTCAATTAGCTAATGTTTTAGCCGAAAAAGGTCATAAGGTTGAAATCATTTCCGTTTTCAAGGGGGCTTCTAAACCTTATTTCAAACTACATAAATCTATTAAAGTTCGTGCTTTAACAGACTATCAGTTACATTTTTTAAATATTAAAGCTATATTTTTTAATAGAATCCGCAAATACACTCCGTTTTCTAGACCAAAATTAATTTCACAATATGAACCAGGTCTTTATCAGTTTTCACGTTATATAGAAAAGAAAATGATTCAAGCAATACGCAATGTTTCCACTGATATGCTCATTGGTACACGTGCGAGTTTTAATATATTAATTGCTCACTATGGTCCACAAAATGTAGAGAAAATAGGTATGGAACATATGAATTTTGAAGCACATAACGATGCCCTACAACAAGAAATCTTAGATGCTTATCAATATTTAGACAAAATAACCACACTAACAGAAAGTGATAAAAGTAAATATGAATCTATTGTTCAAACTCCTGTTTATGTCATACCCAACATTTTAAATGAGCCCCGTCTCTCAATATCAAAAGAAAAAATCATTACTGCCGCAGGACGACTAGAATACGAAAAAGGATTCGACCTATTAATTCAAAGTATCATACCTATTCAACAAGAAGTCAGACGTTTTAAATATCAAATACACATCTATGGTGACGGAAAAGAGCATGAGCTTTTACAACAATTAGTCATAGAGCACCAACTAGCAGATATCGTAAAACTTTATGGTTCAACTCAGCAATTAAACGAAAAATTAGCTAAAAGTGATATTACAGTCGTCCCTTCTCGTAATGAAGGGTTCGGAATGGTAATTTTAGAAGCTATGAATCAAGGTAATGTCGTGGTTAGTTTTGATGGTAATGCAGGACCAGACGCTCTGATACAAAATAACGTCAATGGATACCTCGTATCGCATGGAAATGTAAAAGATCTTTCTAATAAACTACTCAGACTTATCAATCAGGAATTTAATAAACAATCCATCATAGAAAATGGGTATCAAACCGTCCAATTATTTTCATCAGATTCAGTCTACCATTACTTTCAAATGATGATTGCATCGAAATAAAAAAAGAAGCCAAACGGCTTCTTTTTTATTTCGATCTTTATATTTTATTACAATAAACCTAATCATCTGTAATATGCCATAATCACAGGCATCTTACTAACAACCATAACCACGATGATGCTTTAATGAATGATAAAGTTCAACATGAAAGTCCATAAACATATAAAGATAATAAATGCAAAACTATAGCGTAACGTCATTTTTAATAACTCTGATTCTTTACCTACTTGTTGTACAGATGCAGTTGCAATCGCAATGGATTGTGGTGAAATTAATTTCGCTGCTACACCACCTACTGTATTTGCAGATACAAGCAATGCACCGCTTGTACCAATATTATTAGCTACCGCTGACTGTATCGGAGCAAATAGTGTATTATTATTTGTCACAGAACCAGTTAAAAATACGCCAATCCAACCTAAGATAGGTGACAATAGCGGGAAGATTGATCCTGCTTTAGCAATACCTTCACCTAAAGCATTACTTAAACCTGCATAAGTCATCAATTTAGAAATAATTAAAATAATACAAATTGTAATAATAGGTAACCATAATTCTTTAAAAGTTAATTTTAATAAGCGTGTTGCATCAAGCATGTTCACTTGTTTTGACATTAATATAGTTATTAAAATTACTAATAAAATCGCTGTACCAGTTTGTCCAATGATATTGAGTGGTAATGTAATTGCTTTGTCAGCAATGTCACTATACGTACCTGGTAGTTGAATATTAAATACTAATGCGCTCAACGCACCATTAGGTGAGAACAACGCTTTAAATTGTGGTGCACTCCAAATCATAACTAATGCTGTTAAAATCACAAATGGACTCCATGCATATATTAAAGTTTTAAAATTATGTTTTACAATAGACTTAGGTTCTCCACTATCTTTCAACCTAAATATATTTTTAGGCTGATGTTTTTTAGAATATAAGGCTAACGCTAACATTGATACTAACGGTGGGATAATATCAGCTAGTTCTGGTCCAATAAACACCGTAATCAAAGCTTGTAATATCGTAAAAGTTCCACCAACAATAAGGATTGCTGGTAACGTTTCTTTAATACCTTTAAAACCGTCAATAATCCATACTAATAAAAATGGGATAAACATATTCATAATCGATAAAGTTAAAGCAGACATTTGAGAAACCGCAAATCCTGTAACATCACTTGGTAAACCAAGTGTATCAATCACTGTTACAGGCAAGCCAATTGCTCCAAATGCACCAGCTGAAGCATTAGCAATTAAACATAACATTGCAGCTTCTAAAGGTTTAAAGCCTAATTGAGTTAATAACAAGGCACATATGGCAATCGGCACACCAAAACCTGCTGCACCTTCTAAAAATCCATTAAACGCAAAACCTATGAGCAATAATTGAATACGATGATCTTGCGATACACTCGCAATACTATCTTGAATCTTATCAAATTGCCCAGTTTCATTTGTAACCTTATATAACAGCACTGCCATAATCACAATATAACCAATTGGAATGATGCCTTGGAAAAATCCTTCAATTGATGCACCTGTTGCGATATTCATAGGCAATTTGAATATCGTTATTGCAAGTATCAATGTAACTACTAATGTCGTAATTGAAGCATATATCCCTTTCATTTTGAAAATGGTTAAGCATAATAAAAATAAAATGATAGGGATAGCGGCTACAATACTGGATAATAATACATTGTTAAAGGGGTTAATACTTTCTACAAACATTTATACTCACTTCCTATACTTAAATTAATTAATCATCTTCCTTTTGTGAATTATTTCACATAAATTATAACATTTCCTTTAAGTAAAATACAATAATTTCCCAAAAATTAATAGCCTAAAATTAAAGTTTTTTATTTTTCTAATAAATTCCAATTGAATATACATCATCTCAAACGCAATTCTTCAATCCTAATATGAATATTGAAGTTTCTTTTATCTATGACGTATTAAATGATAAAATAAGGATAATAATATTTAAATCGAGGGATTATAAATGATAAAGCAAATAGAAGTTTCAACGTGGGACCTTTTCGTAAAGGACCTTGAGAAAGCTACAGCACAAGGATATACTCACTTTGTATATATAGATCAAAATAGTGAAATTTATCAATCGATGTTAGACGCAGTTACACTAAAACCGGTCACTATCGTTGCAGATTATACAATCAATCAACAATATTTAAATGATTGCCGATATTTTGGTAAAGCCGAAATCACTTTTAATGATTGGATGGATAATCTAAATCATTTTCCAAATATTATTTTCCATATAGAAACCACTCAAAAAATAATAAACAATTATACTATTAATAATATATTTGACTTAGCATTATTATCACTTTTGCAAGATGATGTCGTAACAGATAGCCATGTCGTTTTCAATTTCAAACATGCTTTTACAACCAGTAGTGCTATATGGGATTACATTCAAGCATTCACGCCATTAAACACTACTAAATTCAATTTAAACAAATTAGCCTTTGAACATAAACACTCGATACCATTTAAAAATAGTGAAACACTAGCGCCTAATCATGATGACATTCGATTTACAGATAAAGTGCTTAAAAATACTAAATTCAAACTTCCACATTGGATTTATACTTTAGTTCATCGTCATTACGAAAAAAAACATTATGAAAGCAGTTATATTTATAAGAAAGATAAATCGAAAGTTAAAAATCATATCGTCTTTTTAGGTTTTGATTATGGATTTCGAGGTAATTCTCGCTATTTATTTAATCATTTTGCAAAGTACTTTTCTAAATTACCTATATTTTTTATAACGAATGATGTAAATGGCCCTAATTTTATCGATCCAAATGACGCGAAATCAAAAAATCTAATAGAAACAGCAAGTGTGGTTATTTTAGAAAACGATATCCCTGATGATATCAAACCAAATGGTACAATTATACAACTATGGCATGGCACACCTATTAAAAAACTATTTTTAGATAGTCATGAACCTAATGAGAATCTCAATATCTATAATTATCGTGCACGCAAATATAATAAATGGTTGCAACAAGATTACTTCATCAGTGATTCCGGAGCCATTATGGAACATTTCAAGTCTGCGTTTCCCCAACAACACACACACTTATTAAATTGTGGGTATCCGAGAATTAGATATCTGTTAGATAAACAATCTGATCAACCATATATCTCATTTATAAAGAAAGAATTAAAACTAGATCCTCAAAAACAAACATTACTTTATGTTCCTACATGGAAAGCAGCAAATGAAGCAACCGATTTGTTACCAATGAGTGATGGCTTATTGAATAAATATAATGTTATCTTTAAAGGACATATCAACGATCAATCTAACTATATACCTGAAAATGCTATCATTGCGCCATCACATATTGAAGTTCAAGATTTATTGTTAGTTTCAGATACAGTATTAACAGACTATTCTTCACTTATTTTTGATGCACTTACGATTGATAAAACTGTCTGCCAATATACGCCTGACCATGAAAAATATGTGAGTGAACGCGGTGTTTATGAAGATGTTATGCATTCTCTTTCTACAGTCAGATATAGTGATTCAAAAGCGCTCTTAAATGATTTAATCAGTCACCAAATGAAAGATATACATGCTAATCCGTTTATAAATAAAGACAACCATGCCTTTGAAACGATTTCACATATTATTCAAAAGTCGATTAATTCCAATAAATTAAACTAATCATCACATATACAACCAACAATTTGTTATTCTAATTTAAAATTCAAAGTTTAAATTATGAATATTGGCTTTGGTGCTTTTATTTAAATATAAAATGCATTTAAAGGAATCATACTCGAACGATTCGCACATAAAGAAAATTTTACCAAATTAAAAAGTGGCAAGTTAGAAGTTAATGCTTTCTACTTGCCACTTTTTTATAATACGTATAAAAATCACGTTATTTTATGATGCTTTTATTGTTGGTAAGCTGGATCAACTACTCTAACAGTTCCTTGTTGGTCAACAGTTACAATTGAATAACTACCAGGTTGTGCTTGGTTTTGGAAGCTAAAAATATAGCTATAATTCTCTTCGCTTCCTTCAATAGCATAATCATTATAAGGATTTGATTGGCCATTTAACGCATTGACTTCAGCAGTTGCATTGTCTAAAGCGTTTTGGAAATTAGGCAATGACTGTAAAGCTGTTTGTGCGTCAGTGCTACCTGAAGTAATGTTTTGTGCGACTGGCACTGCATTTTGACCTTGATAAGGCGCCACATATTGAGAAGCACCACTGTTACCTGTGTTGCCCGCATTTGAATTACCTGCACTATTAGATGCTTGATCAGCATTACTATTTGCATTACTTGCTGTACTCTCATTGCTATCCGCATTGCTTGAATTGTTATCATTATTTGAATTATCGCTATTGCTATCACTGCCGTTGGAACCGTTAGTCGAACTATCATTGGCATTGTCACTGTTTCCAGAATTGCTGCTATCATCAGAGTTAGAACTAGAGTCTGAGTCAGAACTATTTTTATCAGCATCACTGTCTGATTTGTTGTCCGAATTACTATCTGAATCTTTATCGGAACTATCATTGTCCTTTTTGTCATCGCTCTTAGAATCTTTTGAGTCTTTTGATTTGTCATCAGAAGACTGTTTGTCTTTCGAACTATCGTCTTTACTACCGCCATTGTCATCACTACCATTAGAACAAGCAGCAAGTGCTAATGTAAGTGTAAGAAAACCTGCTAATAACTTCTTCATATAATAAGCCTCCTTAGTTGTGTCCTTCCCATTGCCTAATTTAAAATTATGTAATGTGTTTAACAATTAGGATAAATGAGAATCATTATGTTATTCACTATTATTATTAAATAAACACCTTTTATCAAAACTTTTTTTGAAATAAATATAATTTTTACAAAAACTTAAAAAATAGAAGCTTTAATTTAATATCTAGCTTTTGCAATAGGAATACAATGCGCCAAGATAATTGAACAGATTACAGGATAAATGACTTTTTCAAAAGCTGCTATATGTTTTTTTCCATTATTAAATCTGTATCTACCACGTTACCAGTATGAAATTCATGGGAACCTGTTATACGTAGGCCTTGTTTTTTATAAAAGTTTAATGCTTTTTCATTATATTCCCATACACCTAACCAAATTTTTGTTTTATACAACTCGCGTGCTTTTTTAATTGCAAAATCAAAAACATTTTTCCCTTTTCCTCCACCTTGTGATTGAGGTAAAAAGTATATTCTTTGAATTTCTAAGTAGGATTCACCCATTGCCTCAGTTTGTGCATCGTCTATATTTAATTTAAAATAACCTACAATTTCATTATTGCTGAGATAAAAATATGTGAATGAATGTTTATTATTCAATTCGTCTTGTAACGTTTCCACATTATATGCCTGTTTAAAATAGGTTTCAAAATCTTCCTGTGTATATCCACCTTCTTTGAATGTATGTTTAAATGTTGTAATACAAATTTCTCTTAACCGATGTACTTCCGATTGTTTTACCAATTCAATATTATCTGTCATACTGCATGCCCCCTTTTTACCATCTTGTCAATTAGTATACTAAAATGTTAAATATGTTACTATACGACTTAATATATTTTTTTGACAACTTAAAGTATAGTCAAATGACATAAAGTTTACGATTGTTAAAATTAAAACGCTTACTTTTAAATCAGCGCTTTTACACTTATTGTGAAATTCACAATATCATGATAAAGTAGTTCTAGTTTTTTAATTGTTCATAAATATATATACATAAGGGAGTGCCATAAGGCAATGACGAAAACATTTAAAGCTTTTGTGGTCAATGAACAAGACGGCAAAGTAACAAGCGAATTTAAAGATATGACAATAGATGATCTTCCAGAAGGTGAAGTGTTGATTAAAACGAAATACTCTGGAATTAATTATAAAGATGCATTAGCTACATTAGACAATTCAAAAATTGTTAACAGTTATCCAATGGTGCCAGGCATCGATTTAGCAGGTGTGGTAGCTCACTCTGACACACATGCTTTTGAACCAGGAGATGAAGTCATCGTTACAGGGTACGGTTTAGGAACAGACCATTTCGGAGGTTTTAGTGAATATGTTCGCGTAAAAGAAGAATGGATTGTACCTTTACCTAAAGACCTCACACTTGAAGAAGCTATGATATATGGGACAGCAGGTTACACAGCTGGTTTAGCAATTGAAAAATTAGAGCATAATGGACTATCTGTAGAAAAAGATCAAGTGCTTGTAAGAGGTGCAACAGGTGGTGTAGGAACATTAGCGATTATGATGTTAAATGGCATTGGATATGATGTGATCGCTAGTACAGGTAAGACTGAAGCTACTGAAACACTTAAAACCATAGGTGCAAAAGATGTTATTTCTAGAATTGACAAAGAAGATAATAAACCTTTAGGTAAACGCACATGGCAAGCAGTCATCGATCCAGTTGGTGGTGACAGTTTTTCACAAATCATTAAGCAACTTAATTATAATGGTAGCGTTGCGCTCATTGGCATGACAGGAGGCGCTACATTCGATAGTTCAGTCTTTCCTTTCATATTAAGAGGTGTAAACGTTATAGGTATTGACTCTGTATATACAGAAATGAGACAACGGAAACATATTTGGCGTCGTCTATCAAAAGATTTAAAACCAGATCAATTACATGATATAAAACATAATATAAACTTTAAAGATATTAAAAACAGCATAGATGAAGTGTTTCAACATAATAATTCTGGTAGAATTGTTATCGAATTCGACGCATAAGATGATTTTATAAAACTCCGCACATCAAACAAAAATTGATGTGCGGAGTTTTATTTGATATCAACTTATATAACTATACATTTTTATTTAAACTACAAAAATATTACAATTCATATAAATATATATCAATAGATAAATTTATTATACTTTAACATTTACAATTAAAATATGAAAGCGTATACTTATTATTATTGAATATTATCAGGAGGGTTAATATGGGAATCAAAGTGAATAAAAAGCTCATCTTTTTCCTTGGTGCATTGGGAGGATTACTCTATGGTTATGACATGGGGGTTATATCAGGTGCACTGTTATTTATAAAAGATGACATACCGTTAAATAGTTTTACTGAAGGACTTGTCGTTGCATCGATGTTAGTCGGCGCTATCTTCGGCTCCGGTGCGAGTGGACCTATGTCTGATAGATTAGGTCGTAGACGTGTTGTATTTATTATCGCTATTATTTATATTGTCGGTGCATTAATTTTAGCCTTAGCACCATCAATGCCAGTATTAGTAATTGGTAGACTTGTTATCGGATTAGCTGTCGGTGGCTCAACAGCAATCGTACCAGTATATTTATCTGAAATGGCACCTACCGAACAACGTGGTTCGTTAAGTTCCTTAAACCAATTAATGATTACAATTGGTATTTTATCTTCATATTTAATTAACTATGCTTTCACTCCAATCGAAGGATGGAGATGGATGCTCGGTTTAGCAGTATTACCTTCACTCATTCTATTAATCGGTGTAGCATTTATGCCTGAAAGCCCTAGATGGCTACTTGAACACAGAAGTGAAAAAGCTGCTCGTGACGTTATGAAATTAACATTTAAAGAAAGCGAAATTGATAAAGAAATTGCTGATATGAAAGAAATAAATGCTATTTCTGAAAGCACTTGGAATGTATTAAAATCACCTTGGTTAAGACCAACATTGATCATTGGTAGTGTATTTGCTTTATTACAACAAATTATAGGTATTAACGCTATTATTTATTACGCACCAACGATATTTAGTAAAGCTGGTCTTGGAAATGCAACTTCTATATTAGGCACAGTTGGTATTGGTACCGTAAACGTCCTTATTACGATTGTAGCAATTATGATTATTGATAAAATAGATCGTAAGCGATTATTAGTCATCGGTAATATTGGTATGGTAGCTTCACTATTAATCATGGCAATATTAGTTTGGACAATTGGTATCCAATCTTCTGCATGGATTATGGTTGCTTGTCTAACGCTTTTCATCATCTTCTTTGGTTTTACTTGGGGACCAGTACTTTGGGTTATGTTACCAGAATTATTCCCAATGCGCGCACGTGGTGCTGCAACAGGAATCGCTGCTTTAGTACTATCTATTGGTAGTTTACTAGTTGCGCAATTATTCCCTATTTTGACTGATGTTTTATCAGTAGAACAAGTTTTCTTAATCTTTGCAGCTATCGGTGTCTGTGCTTTAATCTTTGTTATTAAATACTTACCAGAAACACGCGGACGTAGTTTAGAAGAAATAGAAGCTGATTTAAGATCTAGAACAAATGCAACTGATGTCAATGTTAAAGAATCCAAATAAACATTACATTGCTAAAACAAAATTAATGTGAGTTTTTAGGGTATAAAACCTATGCTCAAAATAAGAGAGCTAATCCGTTCTGAACTGCACCCTGTCAAGTAGACAGTGAAAAAAACAAAATGTTTATGGCTACCTTATATTTACGATATAAGGGTAGCCATTTTTAATGTTATTCTTTCTTGATTAAAAAATTCTATATATGAATTAATTGCTTTTATTGCTGTAGCCTTGTCTTTAAAAATCACTTTTTTTCTTCCTCTAAACAATTCACTTTTAATAGTTCCCCATACACCTTCCATAGGTCCATTATCTATGCAACATCCTGGTCGTGACATACTTTGTTTTATACCAAGTTGCTCTAACGTAACTTTAAATAATCTGCTTGTATATTGATATCCTCTGTCGCTATGTAAGAGTATACCTTCGGTATTCGGCACAAGTTTGACTGCTTTTTTGAGCGTATCTAATACAAATTTATTGTTATTTGAGGTACTTAATTTATGACTGATAATCTGTTTGCTGCCTAAGTCATAAATAGCACTTAAGTAAAGTTTTTTACCATTGCTTAGTTTGAATTCTGTAACGTCAGTTAACCATTTTTTATTTGGGATTTGTTCTTCAAATTTTCTATTTAATATATTATGTGCTGTAATTTCAGGTGTTGTTTTAATATATCGTTTTCTTTTAGGGCGGATAGTAGATTTTAGATTCAGTTGATTCATCAATCTATAGACACGTTTATGATTTACTTTTTGATGTAGTTTAAGTCTTAAATATATGTATATACGACGATATCCATATATGCCTTTGTATTTATTGTAGATATCAACGATATCTTTGATCAATTTTTGGTTTTCAATTTCTTTATTTGATGGTTTGCGATGTAACCATTTATAGTAACTTGAACGTGATATCTTTAATACTGAACATAACCAAGCTATCGGATAAAGGTTTTTAAATGCTTTTACCGTTTGGTATGATGCTTTTTGTCTGATGCCTGTTTCATCAACTTCCTTTCTATTTCTTCTTCCTTTTTTAAAACGTCATTTTCCATTTGAAGAAATTTATTTTTCTCTTTAAGTATCTTAATTTCAGCTTTTAATGCCTCTTCAGGTGTTAATACAGACTGGGGTTTCCCTTTTCCACGTCCATCTTTAAGCCCATCATATCCATGCAAGTTGTACTTTTTTACCCAGTTATATACTTGGCTATAATTGATGTTAAAATGATTTGCTGTTGTCTTATACGATTGGCCATGATTCATATAATAATCAACGATTTCTACACGATCTTCAAATGTTAATGATTTATATTTCAATTGATACACCTCGGGTTTTGGAGAATATGTTTTTAATATTTTACCCGACAAATACTTTGAAATCCATTTGTTTACAGTTGAAGTAGTGGGGATATTATATTTAACTACTAAATCAGTTAAAGATAGGCCATCATTTATATATTCGTGCACAACTTTAAGCTTAAATTCATTTGAGTAGGTATTATTTCTCTGAATTGGTAAAAGCACCTTTATTCCATGCTTCTTAAATTTATAATAGTTAATCAATAATGTTCTAGGAGAACAATTTAAATTTAATTTTTGAATTACATTTTTCATACTATATCCTTCTTCATATAAGCTGAAAGCTTTTTGATAAGTTTCAGGTGATAATTTTCTATGAGTCATAAAAAAGCTCCCTTCAAAGTTTACATTTTTAAGTGTCTACTTTGAAGGGAGCATATCATTCTGGATTAGCTCTCTTTGCATCTCGCAAATTAATCCGTATAGTTTTCTAAAAGATGGTTTGGTATCATTCACTCTGAATGTGAACGCGTTGTATTATCATTAAAAAATGATATCAATTAGCACAACATCACACACGTCAGATTCTATCTTTATGATAGAGCAATGGACGTGTGTTTCATAGATAACTATCTTTAAACTACTGCTTCGCATTTAAACATTCTTCAACATATTTAAATTTAGTATTTGATATACATCCCACAAGAATGAGGTTCCGTAGTCGTAAATCCGAATTGTTCATACAATTGATCTGCAGGATAATCTGCCATTAAACTCACATAAGTACCATCTTCTGCAACAGATGATATATATTTCATAATATTAGTCATAACCTGTTTACCATAACCCTGACCTTGATAACGTGGTTCTACTGCTATGTCAATAATATGAAAAGCAGTACCGCCATCTCCAATTACTCTGCCCATCGCTATTAATAAGTCATCATCATATATTGTAATGTCAAAGCATGCATTTGATATCCCTTTTTCTGTCGCCTTTTGTGATTTTTCACTTAACCCAGCTTTTTTTCTCATATTTCTATAATCTTGTACTGTTGGCGCTTCGTACTTTATTTTAACCATGTATTTTCATCCCCCAGACTGC
Source organism: Staphylococcus sp. FSL W8-0271 (assembly GCF_038006605.1). NCBI lineage: Bacteria > Bacillati > Bacillota > Bacilli > Caryophanales > Staphylococcaceae > Staphylococcus > Staphylococcus sp. FSL W8-0271. The sequence continues at coordinate 604,125 of NZ_JBBOVM010000001.1, read as the reverse complement.
TAAACCATGATTTATAAATATTTTTTCATCACTACTTTATTAGATTCTTTGAATGCATCATTATGACTCGATACATAACCTTCAGGAGCTGCTTCTGGTTCAACATAAAGCTTTGCTAGATTAGCTGCGTTTGCTGCGTCGCTAAAAGCACTCGCGATTAAGTGTGCTTTTGCTTCATGATAAATAATATCACCACAAGCGTATAGACCTTCAATACTCGTTGCAGTGTTACCAAAACCTTTAATATTATATTCACTATGCATATCAACTTGAGTTGTAGATTGTTCTAATAATGTATTTTCTCTATCGAATCCATGACTGACGATGACTTCGTCAAAAGCACGTACCTCTTGTTCCCCTGTTTCAATATTTTCCAATATCACTTGTTCTATACGCGACTGGGTAACGTCTCCTATTAATTGATAGATATGTGTGTTGGGTAACTTTTCTACTGACAATCCATCTAATATATTTTTCATTGCTTCATAACCCTTGATATCCGCTTTTCGATAAATTAATGTCACACTTTTAGCATAGCCACTTAAATCATTTGCCCAATCTAGAGCAGAGTTACCTGCCCCTGAAATCAATACGTTTTTGTTTTTAAAATGTTTTAAAGATTGCACAACATAATGTAAGTTTGTTAATTGATATCTTTCTGCTCCCTTGATATCAAGTTGTTTTGGATTAATGATGCCACCACCAATGGCGATAATAACAGATTTGGATTTATATATATTTCCTTTATTGGTCTCTACTTCAAAATGACGTTCAGCCAATTTCCTAATATCTATCACACGTTCCTCTAAATTTACTTTAGGATTAAAATGTAGTCCTTGATTAACAGTATCTTGTATAATTTCATAGCAAGGTTTCGGTGCCAAGCCCCCGATATCCCAAATAATCTTTTCAGGATACACGTGCATTTTACCTCCTAGCTTATCTTGAATATCAATAATTCTTACATTCATCCCTCTTAATCCAGAATAAAAGCTCGCGAACAAACCGGCTGGTCCACCACCGATAATGATTACATCATCCATAATAATCCTCCTACATGTACTACTTATTAATACCTATTATCCTATTATTGATAATGCTTATCAATTAAAAAGGGTGACTTTTTAAATAATTAATTACTTTATATGTATAATGGCTTTAAAATAAAATAAAAAGACGATCAAATTCGTATCGATCGTCTGCTATATCTATGATTGCTATATTTGTTTTAAAAATCTATTTAGAGAAATTATTTTTCTGATTTTTTGACAATGGCGTTTTTAAGCAAGAAGAATAATAAAATAAAACCAGCTGTAATCACTGTATGCCCCATTCCTGCATAGCCAGCAAATGATTCTGGAACTTTAAGTCCCATCACTTGGTAAGTGCCTTTCGTAAACATCATACCAATCGTTACCAATACACCTATATTATACACGATAAAGAACCAATTAAATAAATAATAACTACTCAAATTAAATACTTTTGTTACTGGTAATAAAATGAGATGCATAAACATTCCTAATATTAACGTATGCGTATGTACTACTACTAATTGTGTATCACCTGTAAAGTCATAAGCAAGTGTTAATTCACGATAATAAAAACCACTAAGCAATCCTAAGATTGTATAAATTAAAAAAGCGTATAATATTCTGCGCATTCAAAATCCTCCTTAAAAATTATTATAAAATAAATTTAATTAAAATACAGTGACAATTCACCAAACTTCACAAAAAAGCTAGTAATCAAAATCTGATTACTAGCTTAATCACTTATACTTTATCTTTCTTTACGAGACTTTTTAAAAATTGCTATGAGCGCTAAAATAATAGCTATGATAGATACAATCCATAAAGCGATAGAATCATTGCCCGATTGATTATTTTCAGAATCAACATCAGCTTTTTTGGATACTTTAGTCATAGGTGATGGTTTTTCTGCGTCTTCATCACCATTCCATTTTACAGTTTCTCCATCGTCATAAGTTTGATAAGCATCCCATTTAAATTCGCCTTCTTTATCAGGATTTGCTACTTGAATAGGTAAATCGACAAATTCATTGGGTCCAATACCTTTATCTTTAGCTGTCCAAGTGATTTTGGTAATATTACCATCGTCATCTTTAGTTAATTTATGATCAAATGTTTCCTGTGGTGCAACACCTACAACATTTACACCTTTGGGTACTTTCAACTCTATTTTTGTCGTGTTCGCTTCTTTTTCTACTGGAACTCTAACATCATATTTTTCATAAGAACCTGGTTCACTTGTGTCAGGATTCATAGTCACATGTGCATGAGCACTTTTGGAAAATACTAAAACAGTAAAACAAACTGCGATGGCTAAAATAAATTGTCTTTTCATCTTTTAAACTCCTATCCTGGGATATTTAATTGACTCATAATTACACCTGCTAATATGAGTAAAATACCTATACTTAGTTCTATGATTAATGCAAATCTATTTGTCTGACGATGCTTACCAAGCGCTCTAGTTGTTTGATAAAATCCTAACGTCATCATCACAAATGTTAGCAGAATCTTAATAAGTAATAAAACGCTCCACGTTTGAATATTTTTCCACAATGTTAAGACATTCGTTTGGTCAATTGACATAAGGACACCTGATATGACAATTAACATGACAGCGCTAATATTTACTTTTAATAAAAAAGGCCTCATTTGATTTACTGCAAATTGTTTTTTACCCAATACCATCACCACTAAGTATATCAAAGCCCTAACCAAAATGAGATTCCAGTAATATGGATCACCCTGATAAAAATCGACCATATTGGTACAGATTGAGACCAAGCATGTCCAGACATACTAAGCGCAATTAATATTAGACTTGGAATGAATATATACCAACTTGTAGCCATATTTTTCAAAGTGAAAAGCAATAATAATATGATAACTGCAATCATTGTTAATATGAATGGTGTTTGCAATAAAGTTGCTTTTTGTAGACTTAACACATCTGACACAACATTAGAAGATAAAGTCATCATATAAATTAAAACTGTGATAACGGAAATCATGACCAACGTCAAAATGGTTGGCATCGTGTATGTTTTAAAATTTAAATGAGGTAAACTTTGTCTTTTAGCTAAGCGGTTGACAAAATAAAGGCCGGTAAGTGTAATCAATAATCCTTCTATTATAAAGCGCGTAACCCCAAACCAAAAATCTGCCTTTTCATAAAACGGTGGTGCTGTATCAATTCCATTTGCTGTCTGTTTTCCAACTGAAAATTCAAAACTATCATTGATCTCATGGCCATCTGCAGACATTGTATGCCATTTTATACTGTGCGTACCTTTATTTAAATTTTCAATAGGAAATGTCAATGTTTGAGAGGAACCTGTTGTACTTGGTTTTACTTCAGTCAATTCAGAACCATTGTCATCATAAATCTTTATGCTTGAATACTTTGAATGGACTGGTTCATTAAATTGTAATGTTATTTCTTTTGGCGCGTTTTCAACAACACTATTTTGTGCTGGAGTAACTTTTTCTAAAGTTGCATGTGCTGAAACTTGCTGAGAACAAGTAACTATCCCAATGATTAACGAAATTATAAATATAACATAAGAAAACTTATGAAGTTTAAATGTTAATTGCACTTTCATCCCCCTTTTTCAAAAAGTTTATATTATCAATGAAATAAAAGAAATATATATTCACAATATAAATTTCATTTTGTCATTTTTTGGACAAATAATTATAAATTAAATATTATTGTTCCAATTAATTAGAAATAAAATATTAGTTTTGTTTCCATTAAAAATATTTATAATGTGTTGTTATAAAAATAAGTATTAAACTAATGCTAAATTTGTTTTTATTAGAAATGCTAAGTTACAAATTATGTATAAATTTAAATAGCAAAGGACTAATCCGTCGACTCTCACACGGACTAGTCCTTTGCTTTAATTATGCGCTTTAGGCCTCAACTTCTTATTCTTCAAGAATGATATGGTTTACATAAATATAACGCATTAAAATTCATCTTGTTCAACTTGCACAATTTTATCTACTTTACGTTGAGAACCACCTTCCCAACTTACATTTAAGTATGCTTCAACATTTTTTTTAGCAACTTCTATACCAATAATTTGTGCACCCATAGTCAGTATTTGAGCATTGTTACTTAACTGTGCACGCTCTGCAGAATAGTAATCATGCGCCAAAGCAGCGCGTATGCCTTTTAATTTGTTGGCTGTTATCGCAACGCCAATGCCAGTTCCACAAATAAGAATACCACGTTCATTATCTCCTTGTTGGATGCTTTTACCAACTTTAGCAGCAACATCTGGATAATCCGTCTCTGCACAATGATGACAACCAAAATCTTCGACTTCATGGCCCAGTGCTTCTATATGCGTTTTCACTGCCTCTTTTAAGTCGTAACCATTGTGGTCTGCACCGATTGCTATTTTCATTCTAACTCCTCCTTATATACTTATCACTTCACTTATACATATGATTTAAATGTATTTAACATCAGATACGCTGACATCGCGCCAGGATCTACATGACCTTGCGCACGATAGCCTAATCGCTTAGAACGGCCTTTATTTGAAACAATATCCTTTGTACTTTCCATACCTTTTTTAGCCTCTAAAAGTGCAATCTCAAATGCTTCCTTGAAATTAATACTTTGATATTTAGATGTTTCTAATGAAAGATAGAATGGTTCAAGTGTATCAATCATCGTTTTATCACCTATTTCAGCTTTACCTCTTGCCTTAATTCCTTTACTGAATGCAATCCAAAATTGATATAAGTCTGTATCATCTAATTCAGTTTTATTTTTCACTGCAACTGCTGACTTTAAAAAACCTGAAGCATATAAAGGACCTACAGATGACCCGACTGCATCCAAAAAGCTTTTACCAACAGCAACACTGATTTTTGCAATATCATCTTGTACTTGTAACTCGTTATGAATCGTACTTTTTACAGCTTGATAACCAATATTCATCGTCACACCATGATCACCATCACCTATTTTTCTATCTAATTCACATAGGTTATCTTTTTGTTCTTCAAACAACTCAGCTAATGCTAGGATGAATGATTTATATGTTTCACTTGTTAATGTCATTACAATTTCCTCCTAGACTTCTTTAAAATTTGGACAATCGACAGGATGATCTATACATGACTTTAACGTCTCGTCCACCTTCATCAATGTTACTGAGAAGCCACCCATTTCCATTGATGTAATAAAATTACCAATATACGATTTGTACGTCTTTATATTATTTTCATTTAATATTGCATCAACTTCTTTATTGATAATATATAATTCCATTTGTGAGGTTGCACCCAACCCATTTACTAACACAACCACTTCATCATCTGATTGATAAAGACCTTCTTTCAAAATGTTTTTCATAATAACTTGGACGGTTTCTTTTGCTGTGCGAATCGTTGTTTTTTCAATACCTGGTTCACCATGATGTCCTAATCCAATTTCCATCTCGTTATCTTCAAGATCAAAACTTGGTTTTCCTGTTTGCGGTAAATAACAAGGACTTAACCCAATGCCCATCGAACGTGTATAATCATTTGCCAGTTGTGCAATACGACGTACTTCCTTCAAATCATAGCCAAAATCAGCAGCAGCACCTGCAGCTTTATAAACCAGTAATTCACCTGCTATGCCACGTCTCTCTTCAATTTCCTTCGCTGAAGCAACATCATCATTTCCTATTACTACTGCTGTTTAAATATCATCTTCGACTTCTGTCATTTCGCTGGCCATTTCAAAATTCATTAAATCTCCTGCATAATTTCCATAAATATATAACACACCATTTCCGTCATGAATTTCTCTAGTTACAGCTTGTATAGGAATTGGTGAAGGTGAAGCGAAAATATTACCTACTGCCACACCATCAGCCATACCTTGACCAACATATCCGATAAAAGCTGGCTCATGTCCTGATCCTCCACCAATTAAAACACTCACTTTACGATTAGGGTGTCGTTTTTTTCCAATTAATGCTCTTTGATGCAAGTTTGAACGTCTAATATATTCAGGATAAGCAATTAAATATCCGGCCATTAATTCTTCTATAACGTCATCAGGATGATTAATCATCTTTTTCATTTAAAGTCTCTCCTTTTAACTATCTATGTTATCTATCACTTTGCTGTTTTAAGGTACAAGCACGATTTTCAATGACTTATCTCCTTTTTTCATCAATTCAAAGCCTTCTTCAAAATCTTGCAGTGGCAATTGATGTGTTACTACGCCTTCAGTTGGATAATCACCATTTTGTATACCATTTATCACAAGCGGATAACAGTAAGGTCCTAAATGACTACCCATTAAATCTAGTTCTTTACGATCAGAAATGATGCTCCAATCAACAGTTACTGGATCCCCAAATACAGAAAATTCGACAAATCTTCCTAGTTTTCTAATTGCACTCAAACCCTGTTCAACAGATTTAGGATGTCCTGTCGCTTCAATGTAAGTATCACAACCATAGCCCTCAGTCATATCCTTAATTTCTTTTACTATGTCAACTTTTGCTGGATTCATTACAATGTCTGCACCAAACTGTTTCGCTAATTCTAAACGATCATCTTTCATATCTAGTACAACCAAAGTTTCAGCGCCAGATTTTTTAGCAGCTCCTATCATGCCAAGCCCCAGTGTTCCAGCACCAGATAATACAACGAAATCTCCTAATTTGATGTTTGCACGTTGCACTGCATGTAAACTACAAGCATATGGTTCAATTAGAATTGCTTTTTCTATAGGTAGATCTTCAGGAACTTTATAATTTATTGCTTCTTTAGTGAATTTCATGTATTCAGCCATACCGCCATTGACATTATTTTGGAAACCGTATAAATCGTGTTTTTCACACATCCAATACTCTCCACGTTTACAAAATCTACATTCCCAACAAGGTACAATCTGTTCAGAAATGACACGATCACCTATTTCAAAATCAGTCACATCTTCGCCTTTCTCAACAATACGTGCAATAAATTCGTGGCCCGGTATCATCGGTGCTTTAATATAAGAAGGTTGCGTTTCATCATCCCAAAAACTTGGTGCTCCGCCATACGCTTTAATATCTCCTGCACAAATACCACATGCTTCAACTTTCACTATAATTTCTTTTGAATTCTCAATTGTTGGCGTCTCTACTGTTTCATATTTATAATCCCCTGGCGCATATGCTACAACTGCATTCATTTTGTCTGGTTAATTTTTATTCGTCATTTTCAACAACCCCTTCTTTCATTAGAAAACGCTTTCATTTATACCTATAATTCTAATATATATTTTCATTTATTTCAAATATTTTTTCGTTTATTTTCGTTTTGCTTTTGTTTTGTTATTTTTATAAAAAATTGTGTTAAACTAAATTATGAACATAAGGAGGTTGCGAATCATATGAAAATGTATGCAGATGAACGACGAGAGCACATATATACTTATATAAAGTCACATAAAAGAGCTACTGTAAAACAACTTTCAGATTACTTAAGCGTGACAGAAGCAACAGTTCGGAGCGATTTAAGGCTTTTAGAAAGTGAAAATAAGATTACACGTACACATGGCGGAGCAAAAGTAAATGATACGATGACTTCTAAATTAAACTTTTCTTACCGCTTAACACAAAAGCATCGTGAAAAACATAAAATAAGTGAGCATGCGTTAAATAAAATCGAACCGCAACAATGCATACTCATCGACGCAAGTTCAACTACATATGAGCTTGCAAAATTAATATCTGAGACAACAATGGAACTTACGATTATTACAAATGGATTGGAAAATGCAGTACTCTTAAAAGAAAATCCTAACTTAACAGTGCTCGTAGTTGGAGGGTTTGTATCACAAGATTCAAATGCAATTACTGGAAACATTGATTCACAAATTTTAGAAATGTATCATATTGATTATTTCTTTTTATCTGCAAACGGTTTCACCTTAGAAAATGGTTTGACTGATTTTTCATTACCTGAAGTTCAACTCAAAAAGCAGATGGTTCAAGAAAGTGAAAAAGTAATTGCTCTGATAGACCACAGTAAATTTGATATTTCATCTACTTTATCATTTGCTAAAATCACTGATATTACTGAAGTTATTACTGATGAACCCCCCCAAAAAAAATGGCTACAAAACATGCCATTTAAGTTAACTGTTGTTTAATTTCAAAATTAACAATTTAAAAAGCTGTATCAATTAGAATAATTTAATACCTAATTGATACAGTTTTTTTACTTAAAATAATTATCCAATCTTTTTATATACCACCTGACCATCCAACAGTAGTGAAGATATACAACACAATTGAACCTACGATGACCCAAATTAAAAACAATGGTGCCATAAATTTAAACCATGAACTAAAATTAGCTTTCGCAATAGCAATCGCACCTACTGTCGCACCCAATGTTGGCGTAATTAAATTACCTAATCCACCGCCAAAAGATAGTGAAGTTAACAGTATTTGGTCATTCACACCAAGTGTATGCGTAACTGGTTGTAATATTGGAACCATGACACTCATTAAACCTGAACCAGATGGTACTAAAAAATTAAATACTGTTGCTACTAAAAATATTAATATTGATACGACACCGGCTGAAGAACCATCAAGTTGTGTCGTTAATCCGTTGACAATCGTACTTAAAATCTTACCTTTTTCTAGAATGACGCTGATTGTGTTTGCCATGATAATAGCAAAAGCAACCACTAGCATTGGTTTAGCTCCTGCTAGAAATCCATCCACCATTTCACTAGGCCGTTTACTTTTTATTAAGTAAGCAAGCACAAAACTAATACCAAAAACAGTAATGAATACACCATTTCCATATTTCTCAGTCCAACTTAACATGCCGTTACCTATTGCTAACACTATAGGTGTAAAAATCACTAATCCTACTACAACCAAATCTCTCCAATTAATTGTTCTATCTTTCAAATCAATTTCTGTATTTGTTGTTTGCACATTATTTTGTTGCCAAGATGTAGTATTCATCAAACTTTTATTTGGTGATTTAATAACCCTTCTCGCATACCAGATAACATATAATAAAGTGACCAATAAAAACACTGTATACATAATTGCTCTCCCACCATATCCTGAATATAATGTGACTTCCGGATAAACGATTTGACCAATTTTAGCCATACCTGAAGGAGAAACTGAAAATGCCATATACAAAGGTAGGAAGGTCATGCCAAGGGCAATAATTGGATCTAATTTTAACCTATTCGCTAAAATGACACCGAGCGTAACAAAAACAATCATCTGATCGCCACCTACAAAAAACCCTATAAACGCCATTAAAGAAAATAATCCTATAATAAGTGGTAAAGCACCTGCGTGTTCAAATCTATATATCATATAATTAGTTAACTTTGTCACTGAGTCCAATTGCAACATACCTCCAATTGCCCCACCAACAAATAGCAATAAAGTTACAGTTTGAGCTGATTGTATACCCCCATTTAATATTAAGGTAATTGCATAAAACGGATTAACTGGATTTTGTGAAATAGCATGATAAGTTCCTTGTACAATTTCACCACTTTTTGTCGTGTCAAATTCACCAGCTGGAATGACATATGTCAGTAAACATGCAAACATCATCATCATCAACATCATTAATAACACGTGTGGCAATTGAAATTTTCTTTTTTCTTTTATTTTTAATTGGTCTTGTTCAACATCTGTTTGCGAATGATGTGAAGTTGCACTATATTCAGACATTCTATTTCACTCCTTAAAAATCATTTAGATTAGATATGCTCTACTTTTGTGTTTCGATATCGATTTTCTTTAAACGGAATACCAAGATGATCACGTAATGTACTACCTTCATAAGATTTCGAATAATAACCTTTTGTTTCTAATATCGGTAACACTTCTCTTAAAAATTCATCATATATTTCACCATAGACATGTGGTCCAAAGATAAAGCCATCTGCTGCACCTTGTTCAAACCATTCAATTATTAATGCTGCTACTTCTTCATAAGTGCCTGTAAATGGTGAACGTCTTACAGTTTCTTCTAGAGCAACTTCTCTTAACGTTAAATTTTGTGATTTCGCACGTTCAGCAATTGCATCAGTAGTTGCACGAAAACTATTTTTCCCTACGTCACCTAACTCTGGAAATGGTGCATCTAATTCGTATTGAGTAAAGTCATGGTGATCATAATATCTTCCCAAGTAGTCTAAAGCCTCTTCAATTGTTGCTAATGATTTAAGTTCATTTAATCGTCGCTCTACTTCGGCTTTATCTTTTCCAATGACTGGTGCTAGCATTGGATAGACTTTAACATGGTCGGGATTACGCTCAAATGCTTGGGCTTGTTTTTTAATACTGTCATAATTACTTTTAGCAATTTCAAGTGACTCACCAAGTGTAAAAACGGCATCAGCATATTTAGCTGCATATGCCTGTCCTTTAGGAGAAGCTCCTGCTTGGAATATAACAGGTTGTCCTTGTTCTGACCGACTTGCATTCAAAGGACCTTTAACTTGGAAATATTGACCTTTGTAATCTAAAGTATGCATTTTACTTTTATCAACATATTCACCATTTTCAACATCGAACGTAAACGCGTCATCTTCGTACGAATCCCATAATCCTTGTACAACTTGGATATGTTCTTCAGCAATATCATATCGAACATCATGTTCTGGATGATCTCCTTTACTATAATTGTCAGCACTCCCAGCTAAAGGCGAAGTTACCACATTCCAGCCTGCACGACCTTTACTAATGTTATCAATGGTTGAAAGTTGTCTGGCCACTGTGAACGGTTCACTATACGAAGTTGAAATCGTACCAACTAATCCAATTTGCTGCGTTATAGGAGAAAGAGCTGCTAAAAATGTTAAAGGTTCATGTCTATCTAAAAAATGTGGTATCGATTTTTCATTGATATATAATCCATCTGCTACAAAAACGAAACTGAAGCCAGCTTTTTCTGCTTTGCGAGCAATTTCAAGTTGAAATTCAAAATTTGTACTTGCATCACTTGGAACCTCACTTGATTTCCAAGCATGCATATGACTACCAGGACCGTTCAACATAATTCCAAAATCTATTTTTTTATTTGTCATTTTACCCCTGCTTTCAAAGTCGATTTTTTATATACACGCGCTAATTGCTCTACTGTTTTTAATCGTAATGAATGATTTTGAACGGGCATATGAAACATAAATTCATCAACTTCATCATCTATATTTAATTCATGAATCTGTTGTTTTATGGACTCAGCTGTACCATTAAATACCTCTATTTGTTGTGCTTCAATTTCAAATGTCCTTGAACTTTGCTTTTTAAAATCATCAATTTGGTGTTCACTTGATACTGTTAATTTTTGACCGTCATCAAAGTGTAAAACATAGTTTGTACGCCCTTCTTCAATTAATGTGTACTCCGCTTCGCTATTCGATACAACAGCAGCCAAGGCAACAATTATTCTCCCCTCAGGGTAAAATGCTTTGTATGTACGAATGGCTTTTTGTAAAAGTTCATTATCCGAATTCAAAAAATATGCATAAATAAATCCTACTTTTTCTTCTGCTGCAAAACGCGCTGATCGTTCACTGCCACCTAAAAGAAAAACATGTGGTTTTTCAACCTCTTTATTACGAATCGTTGTTTTTAAATTTGAATATGGATTTTCTTTAGGAAAGTTTCCATTATTAAATTGATTTAATAGATGAAATTTATCATTGAAAGATGTAGGTGAACTTTTGATATCTTCTTGCAATGCTTGTGTCGCTAGAGGAAAACCACCAGGTGCTTTACCTATACCTAAATCTACTCTTCCCGGAGCGATTTGGCTCATAAAATGAAACTGCTCAATCACTTTAAATGGACTATAATGCTGTAGCATAACCCCACCAGAACCAATGTTTATTCTACTTGTTTGGTTTAATAGATGTGTAACTAATATTTCAGGACTCGTACCAACGACTTCTTGTATATTATGATGCTCTGCAACAAAATATCTTGTATAATTCAGGTTTTCTGCTAATTGAGCGAGTTCAACTGTTCTCTTTATCCCGTCGCTAACTGCTTCATTATGATCTATCGGACTTTGATCAAGTATACTAATAGATGTCATAAACAATCCCCCCATCGATTTCTGAAAATTATATTAGTTTCAATCTTATGCTCACGGTAACATTTTGTCAAGTATCCTTATCGTTTTACTAAGGATTAAGAGAGGGGTTGCTTTTGCCATCTCGAGTACTCCATTTTTTACATACCATTTATCATTTAAATTGAAAATTGTTAACCAAGTACACTTTTCTCATAAAAAAAGAGCAGAGTAACATCACCCTTTAATAAAGTGATGTTATTCCGCTCTAATTTAAAAGACTAAGCATAAAATTTATTTCTGTTATGGCTTGCCTCATTATATGATATTAAATTTTGCATACATTGTGGTAAAAATTACTTTTTAATATGACCAACCCAAAGTATGTTCCACTTCATCATCCTCATGTTCAATATTATCTATATCAATCATAGATTCTGAAATGTTTCTAGAATGGTAACCAATACGCTCTAAGATAGCTATCATATCTAGATATAGCAAACCACCTTCTAAAGAACATTCTCCAGAACTTAAGCGCTTGATATGTTTCTTCCTAAGATCATGTTCTAATGTATACGAATCGTTACTCAAACGAACGATTTCATCTTTTTTAACTCTGTCATATACGTTAAACATATCAATTGTTTTTTCAAGTGACGCATCGACATGGTCATATAGTCTTTCAATACTTTGTTCTGCTTTTGCAGATATTTGAATTGATTCTGTTTCTTTTTTCTTTAAATCCAATAAATAAGCTTCTGTTAAACTTGCTACTTTAATAAACGTTCGATTAACATCGAATAACACAGACATTCTTTCTGCATCTTGTTTGGATATCTTCTTCTCAGAGATTTTTGTTAAATATTGTCTTACATTGTCATACATACTTTCCACAGCTGCATGCTTCTGAATTATATCTTTTTCTGTTTTATCATCATAGTTCTTAGCATATCTAAACATATCGAAAGTCATATGACCTATATTTTGAATTTCATCTTGAGCTTCTTGTAATGCAAAGTTAGGAGCTCTGTTGATTAAATTTTTATCTAACATTCTTGGTTTATATTTTTCATTCAAGTCTTCGCCTGGTACTAACTTCGTCACAATCCATGCTAGGATGAAAATAAATGGCAATTGAATAATTGTGTTTGTTACATTGAACGTACCATGTGCAAATGCAATAACCATTTCAGGTTTTAAATTCATAATCCCTTGCATCCATTCAATAACTAATTGATAGAGAGGCATGATTATTAAGAAAATGATAGCGCCAATTACATTGAAGAGTACATGTACAGCTGCCACACGTTTTGCCGCCAACGAGCCTGCTAAACTGGCAAGTACTGCCGTGATTGTCGTACCAATATTATCGCCTAAAAGTACAGGAAGTGCACCGTGTAAACTAATTAAATCATTGGCAAAGAATCCTTGTAAAATACCAATTGTGGCACTTGAACTTTGGATAATTACTGTTAATAATGTACCTGCTACCACACCATATAATGGATTCGAAGACATATCTAACATAATTTGTTTAAAAGCGTCTAAATTTGCTAATGGTTTAACTGCACCACTCATAAGTTCTAAACCATAGAACAATGCACCAAAACCAAATAAAATCATACCCACATTTTTCACTTTACGTTTTTGAATAAAGAAAATTAGAAATGCACCAATTGCTAAAATTGGCAGCGAATACTCACCGATATCAATACCTATAACAAATGCAGTAACTGTAGTACCAATATTCGCTCCCATAACTACTCCAATTGCCTGACGCATTGTCATAAAGCCTGCACTAACAAGACCTATAGTAATTACTGTTGTGCCCGAACTACTTTGAATTAATATCGTTACAATCATACCAGCCAAGACACCCATTAAAGGGTTACTTGTAAAAGTATTTAAAATGCTTCTTAATCTATCACCAGCTGCGGCTTGTAAACCGTCTCCCATTTGTTTAATACCATATAGAAAAATACCTAATCCACCAATAAAGGTAAAAATAATCTCCATTACAGAAGAATCCATCGTTACACCTCTTTAAAATATTTGTAAACTATGTGAAGTATAACTAATTTTTGTTAAGCTAATGTTAATTTATCTTTAAAATTACATCGTATTTTCTCAACATTTCTGTAATCTTATTTCACCAATACATGCAAACCTTTCTAAATTCGTTAACCATGCAGATTTTACAATATGATACTTATAATATCCTTAAATTAATTCTTTTTATAAGTATTACAATTAAAATTGAAAGATACTTGTCAACCGCTCTAATCTTCGCTAATATAATTAAGAATTTAATGAAGGGAAGATTTGTATTGTGATTACTGCTTATAAACATACTCAAACACAAGAAATAATAACATCAACTTTAGACCATGATGCTTCATGGATCAATGTCGTTGACCCAAATTGGGAAGAAATAGAACATTTAATAGATTTATACCATTTACCAGAAAATTTTATTAGAGACCCTCTAGATACTGAGGAAAGTTCTCGTGTTGAATACGATGAAGAAACAGGCTATTCCCTCATAATCCTTGATTTGCCAGTTGTTAATGATACAAATCTTAATGTGCTCTCGTTTATAACAATTCCTCTAGGTATTATTATTGGTAATAAAAAAATATTTACTGTATGTAATGTGGAGAACGAATTTCTAGAAAAATTTAGCCATCAAAATTTAAATTTACATTTTCATAGCCGATTCGCGCTCAATATATTATTAACGATCGCGAATCATTATAATAGAAACCTTAGATTATTAAATAAAACGAGATTACGTATAGAACGTGATTTAAAAAATAATGTTACAAACAAACAACTATATAATTTAATGGAAGTTGAAAAGAGTTTAGTTTATTTCTTAGCAGCATTAAAAGGTAATGAAACGATAGTAAAGAAACTTTTCAGATTACCTGCAATTAAACGATTTGAAGAAGATGAAGATTTGTTGGAAGATTTAGTCATAGAAAATAATCAAGCTTTAGAGACCACAAGATTATACACGGATATATTAGAAAGTATTACAACTTCATATGCATCACTACTTTCAAATGAAATGAATAATACGATGAAAACATTGACATTATTTACTGTCTTTTTAACATTACCAACTTTAGTATTTAGCTTTTTCGGCATGAATGTTCCATTACCTATTGATGAACATAGCTATGTCTCTTGGGTTATCGTGATCGCTATTTCACTAATTATCGTTTCATGTGTTGGTGCATTTCTATGGCGAAAGCAAAAGTTTTGATATAGAGCAAACACACATTTAAAAATAACTAGATATAAAGCTTATGCTCAATATGAAAGATTCTATCATGTGTTATTGTACTGAATCTTGAAATTTGTACTTTGGTTTTCTGTAATATTCTAAAAGCTTGTTTCCTCAAAAATTTAGGAGACATGCCTTTTAAATTTATTTCACTTTTTTATTAAAATTTATATATTGAGAATAGCTTGTCACATCAGGTTAATTTTCAAAAATAAAAACGTCAATTTCTATACGATTAGAATTGACGTTTTTTAAATATTATAATCCAAACTATTTTTTGCTGATGGTAAAAATGAATATTAGCTGACTTTAATTTGATACTGGCCTTAACCTAAAGGCATAATATCTTCTTTAGTAATATCATCGTAATAATATTTTATTTTATAGATAAAATAATCTTTCAATCTATTCATGTTTTCCAATGTGCTTGAAGCTTGTTCCAAATGAATTAACCACGATCTTGCTGGACACTCAGTATCATAAAATTCTTTATGGATTCTTACTGTTTCTCTATTAACAGGCAATTGATATTTCTTTAAAATTGCAGCTGCTAGCCAAAAGCTAACCTCTTCTACCTTCATAAATGCACTATCTGTTAATATACCATTGATTTTAGACTGACATCTCTCGATACCAATATAATGCGTATTGGCAAATATATTTCCGCAGTGCCATTCAGTATATTGTGTTGGATGAAACCAGTAACATGTGTCTTGGTCGATGTAGACGCTCGCCCATCCTTTTTCTAATTCGTTTTTTTCAATGCGCTTATTTAACCATGTAATGTAATTTTTGGCAGAATAATTTTCGGCATCATCGTGTAGAACGACACCTAAAATATCTTTTTTTCGTTCAGTGATTTTCTCTTCTATTTCATAATAATTTGAGTATATATGCTCCATTATTTTCCCTCTTTAATATTTAAATATTTAAATTTTTCATCATTAGTTCGTTTAATTTATTTTTTCCAAATTTAATGGTGTACACAATTTAATTTTATCGATTGAATTAGCGCTTGAAATAAGAAAATAGTTATATTTAATATATTAATATTCACAACTATTTATTATATAATGTAATTTAGTCAATATAACAATATGTTATCAGGAGTTGCTAGATAGAATGGAACATGCCACATTATGTATCCACGATTTTTTAACTACAGACACGCAACGTTGTATCAACCAAGTCATACTGTTATTTTCATTAAATAGTAAATTGAATATCAATATTAATGGTAAACAAACTTCGGTTGAAAACAATATCGCTATCATCAATCATAGTGATTTATTTTGTATAACTCACGCAGAACAACTTGTTGAACTAAAAATACCAATACAACAAATCATCCCGCTTAATCAATTATTTTTTAATTGTTATTATGATGCAAAAGCATTGCATGCTCAAGAATACTTGAAGTATTTAATACTAAACATGATTGAAAAATTAAATACTATGAATTCAATGGAATTACCTCAATTAACTGAGCTTATTTCTACCTTAGAGCAAGAAACTAAAAAATCAACTGATTATGCTTATATACCGACAATCCATTCTGAAAATGAACTTTTAAATAAAATATCAGATTATATTCAAAAGCACATTACACAACATATCATGTCCAAAGAAATTTCTTCAATTTTTTATATTTCTAGTTCATACATATCGATTTTATTTAAAAAATATTTAGGTATTAGCTTTAAACATTATGTAGTAAGTTTAAAAATTGCGCTTTCTCTTAATGAACTTATTAATAGTAACAAAACCATTTATCTTATTTCTGAGAATATGGGTTTCAATCATTATGCTAACTATACTCATCAATTCAAATATCATCTCAAGTTAACACCGCTTGCTTATAGAAAAAAGCTTAATATATTGCACAATAATCCTATTACGTTATTAACTACTGATATTAGCGGATATTCACACTATTTCAAAGCCTACTTAGATGACAATAATCAATCACTTGATAACGAAATTATCAATTTAGACCACTTAAAGTATAATGATTTGGGAAAACAACCTACCATCTTTATTCATATTGATAATCTAATGGATATAATTCAAACAAATTTAAATCAAAAACTTAATTTTAGTGACCTTACAAACTGCTATTTACTTATAAATAATGTGAGCAATCTAGCATCATCTTCACTCAATTTAAATGGGATTGTCAATTTAATCGATGCTATTTTTTCTAACTGTATAGGCGTAGTTATTAGAATTAAATCCATGGAAGAATATAAAAAAATAGAACAAGTGATTTCCCAATTTTTAATATTCAAACCTAAATATCATGCTAATGGTAATATGTATAACTTTATGATTCTATTTGATTCAGAATACTTAAAGTTAAATGATATAAACAGATTGTACATTAAAGTCAGAAGTTTAAATATTAATATCAAATTAGCAATCAATGTAGAAGGCGTGTTAACCCAAACTCAAAGTCTTAAACACACTTTTACACTCTTACATAGATTTAATTTTGACTTTAATTTTATTGATGTAGAACGTAGCGAATTACGTACAATGTTATTAAAGCATAGCCATCAATTCGATAATGTATCAAGTTATAGTGATTATTATAATAAATTCGTCACACTTTCTAAGCTACAACCTAATAAATGTGTGTACTCAAAACTTACTAAAAATCACTTCACTCAATATAATCAAAAAGCGCCTTTAGGATTATCAGAAATTATGCAACATACAATACAATTGATTAAAAATGGTTCTGCTGTTGGCTATGAACTAATGAATAAATGTATATATGACGTTACATTAATGAATTATCACGGTATATATGAACCCATTGTATATATAATGCAATTCTTAAAGCCATTTTATGGAAAAGCGATATTAATACAACCTAATTATTTAGTTGCAAAAGATAAACAATGTACACATTTACTATTATTCAATGCCAATACGCACACAACGTTAAACAAGCGAAAGTTTATATTAAAACAACAAACAATTATTTCAAAATTAATTTTATTTATACGTACGTTAAATAGAGAACATGGTTTTATAGATTATGCTTTATCTCCTATATTTAATGATATTTTCATTGAACAATCACTGTTAAAAAATATAGAACGTTCAAATATGCCGAAATCAGAATTACGACACACTACCTATCCACACACACCTATTGAGTTTGATATTGGTCGAGATGAGGTGAAATACATTCGCTTATCACCTACAAATAAATAATAGTGCAGCATAGACATGAAACTTTAAAAATAAGTACATATTAGCAAAATTTAATTTAAAAGTTTTGTCATCGCTTATACTTCAATTGCATTATGCTAAAATATCAGATATAACTGAAGTAAAGATATATAAAGGAGAATCTAATTTTAAAAAATAAAATGTTTGCAATTATTATCAGTGCAGTAATGGTGATTGTAGCTATTGTCTTAGTTATTATGATGGTTTCTGGTGGTCAAAAAGAGACATACTTTGGCTACATGAAAAATAGTACAACTGCTGATAAAGTAGTGAGTGAAAAAGACCATGAAGTAGAGGAAAATGTAAAAATACCTTCTAAATCAGGATTTAATCCTAAAAAAGGTGATTTTGTAAAACTTATTAAATCTGAGGACGAAGACACTTATAGTAAAATGGAAGTCGTTGATCACGATGACATTCCGCATGGTCTAATGATGAAAATTCACGATATGGACATGAAAGGCATGTAAATAAATAAAACCGCGTCACAAATCAGCCCTATAAGCATTTCTTAGAAGTGCTTATGGGGCTGTTTTTGCCTTAAATAACATTAATTTTGTTTAACCCATCACTTGTTTTCAAAAACATCCTACTGTTGTTGTTTTATAATTAACATAATATAACCGTAATTAACAAAAAAGCACTGAATAGATTTATTTTCTATTCAGTGCAAAATGTCAGAATTTTAATTTAGTTTATATCGATTTTAGATAGGCTTGACCTTTCTCTTTGTCATAAGCATTTTCCCATTTTGCAATAACAATGGTAGATAATGCGTTACCTAATACATTTACACAAGTTCGTACCATATCTAATAGTCTATCGACACCGATAATCAATGCCAGTCCTTCAGCTGGTAATCCCATTGTTGTCAATGTTGTAATAAGTACTACAATTGATACTCCTGGTACGCCCGCCATACCTTTTGAAGCAACCATCAAAGTAACCATTAACATGATTTGTTGGCCGATGGACATATCGATGCCATACATCTGAGCAACAAATAAGGCTGCTATTGATTGATATAATGCAGATCCATCAAGGTTAAATGTATATCCAATTGGTACTACAAATGAAGTAATATCTTTTGGAGAACCAAAGTTTTCCATTTTTTTCATTATTATTGGTAACACAGATTCAGAACTTGATGTTGAAAATGCTAATACTAGTTCATTTTTTAGTATTTTAATAATAGAGAAAATACTAATACCGCATAATCTAGCTACGATACCAAGTACAACAATAATAAAGAATATCATTGCACCGATAACCACTAATAGTAATTTTAATAATGGTATTAATGCTGAAGCACCAAAAGTCATAATTGTCGTACAAATAAATGCGAATACGCCAATAGGTGCTAATTTCAATATTTTATTAATCATCCAAAACACAGCTTCTAATGAACCACTTAAAACCGCTTTTACAGGTTCTGCTTTTTTACCAATTGCTGATAATGCAACACCAAAAAACACTGCAAAGAAAATGATTGGTAGTAATTCACCTGAAGTCAATGCCTCGAAAAGATTTTGAGGCACAATGTTTACAATTGTATCGATAAAGTGATTTCCATATGTAGATGATTCGGCAGCTTTTGCCGAGGATTCATATGTTGAAATATCACCTTTGGGTAATTTATCTGGATCTAAACCTTTCCCTGGTTTAAATATATTCGCAAAAAGTATACCTAGTCCTATAGCTATTGTTGTTATAATTTCAAAATATAAAATTGTTTTAAAACCGTAACGTCCCACTGTTTTAGATTCACCTACATTGGATATAGATAATGCTAGTGAACAAAAAACAACTGGAATTACAATCATTTTTATTAAATTCAAGAAGACATCGCCAAAAGGCTTAATGTAATTTGCAATTTCATCGTGCCCATAAAGTAATAGGCCTACGATAACACCTAATACCAAAGCGATAATAACTTGCATTGGTAAACTGATTCTTCTTATAATTGCCATGATGTTTCTCCCCTTTTTCTGACATTGCTTAATTATATCAAAATAATTTTTATATAGATATAAATTTTTTCGGCAAAAAGAGTTGATATTACACTTAATTTTTATTTTTACTCATTATATATATATATAAGTAACATAATTATTTTGACAAATATACAAAATTGGCGTTAAAGACTATGATATCACGCTATGATCGCTTACTAAAAGTTAGATATAATGATATAATCACAAATAAAACCACTACTCTTTTAGTCTATTTTTTATTTAAGTAACATAAGAAATCGGTATGATTTTTATATACATTTCACTTGAAATAGTGCTCAAAATGCTTATGTTTTTTAATTTTTACTAAAGTAATCTATACGATAAATGCATTTAATAAAAAATGGCTGATGCCATAAATAAATACGGTACCAGCCAACTTTATCCTGTTTTGCTTTAATCTATAAAATAATAACATCATTAAAAATAACTTTTAATCTTTAGGTTGATATTTTTCTTTAAAAGCATTATGTTTTGCGCCTTTGACATTTTTCTTAGTTTCCGGATCAAAACCTTGCACCAATATACCTTTATATGTACTAATCGGTTGAACGACATAAGTATGATCTGAATCATCTTTAAATTTAATTTCTTTATAATACAAACCTTTTTTAGCACTATATAATGTTTTCTCTGTTTGGATTTTATCAGTTAGATGAGTTTCATCTAAATAGTTATCAACTAACTCTAAATTTTTGTGACCTTGATAAGTTCTTAAACCAAAGAAAAAAATTACAGCCAAAATTAACGAAATAATTAATAGTCCTAGTATTTTCAAAAACGTCTTCATTATTTATCTCCTTTTAAGTAAAAACAATTATTATACATACTCCATTGTTAATCCTCATACTCTTAAATTCCTAGACTACTTATTAAAATTCATAATATTAATATTATGAACGATAACAAATAAATTATAAAGTATTATTACCTTTTGTAACAAAATGTTCTTAATTTTTCGCTTATGCATAACTGTATATATTATAAAATATACATATATTCTTTATTACTTTTTGAATAATCCGTTCAGGACAATTTCACCTAACTTTAATATGAATGAAATCAATAAAATAACTCAAATAACACTTTCACATCAGTATAAAAATATTATGAATAAAGACACAACTGTTCCTTGACAATGTACGTAGTTCATAATAAGGTTAAATTTCAAAAGGGGTGATTAAATGGAGGACAAATTAAGTTACTTAGAAGAACAACTGTGCTTTCTATTTTATGTTTCATCAAAAGAAATAATAAAAAGATATACTTCATATTTAAAAGAGTATGATTTAACATATACTGGTTATATTGTTATGCTCGCAATTAAAAAAAATGAAAAAATCAACATCAAAACACTTGGACAACGCGTTTATCTTGATTCAGGTACGCTAACACCATTACTAAAAAAATTAGAAAAAAAAGGGTTTGTTAGTAGAACACGTGAGATTGATGATGAACGTAATTTACAAATTGCACTTACCGAACATGGTGCAAAAGTTCAAGATTCATTATCCGGTGTCTCTAGAAAAGTTTTTGGTGAATTTGATATGGATATCGATGAAGCCGTTCACTTAAAAGAGACACTACAAAATTTTGTGAATAAACATTTCACTAAAGAAATTTAATATATTAAGAGGCAAAGAAACGTTTAAAGTGTGTAGTTTATTTATGCTATTTTAAACTTAAACTTGCCTCTTTTTTATTTTTTCTAATTATACTTACGTTAACAATCATTGATACGCCATTTTTGATATGATCGTATATTTAGAATAATCAACGCTCATAGTTTGACTTTGACTTTCTTTGACTAATGTATTATAATATAAATATAAGGTTAAAGGAGAGGTGAAAAATGATGCAAAACACTCAAAATCTTTCTACAGATATTCTAGAAAATTTATTAACCGAGCATCATGATTTTAACGTAGATGTATATGAATCAAGTGATGCATATCAAGTCATGGCTGAACTGCCAGGTTACAGTAAAGAAGATATAGATATTCAATTTGATGAAAAGACTTTAACAATCAGTGTTACAAATACTTCTACAACAACTCAAAACCAAGATAATTACTTGATTAAAGAGCGCAATTTTAATAATCAAAGTAGACAATTTATATTTAAAAATGTAGATGAACCTAATATTAAAGCAATGCTAAAGGATGGTATATTAAATGTTACGTTACCTATTAACCATACAAAAAAACAAATTAATATTGATTAAATCGTAACAAAATAAATTTATTATATAAGGAGAGATGCTTTATGGCATTCAATATGAAACCATTCGATAATTCATTTTTCGATGCAAATCCTAGTGATTTATTCAGAGACTTTGGACGTCAATTTTTCGATCAATTTCCAGGAAGTAATAGCATTAAAACAGATGTCAAAGAACTTGAAGATGCTTACGTAGTAGAAGCAGAATTACCAGGTATGAAAAAAGAAAATATTAATCTTCAATTTGAAAATAATGTTTTAACAATAGAAGGTAAACAATCATTTGAAAATAATAAAGAAGATGAAAATGGACGCATGATTCATCAAGAACGCAGCTTTAGTGATGTAAAACGTCAATATCAATTTGATAATGTTGATGAAAATGGCATTAAAGCTGCTTACGAAAATGGCATGCTAAATGTGACGCTACCTAAAAAAGAGAAAAAAGAGTCTTCTTATAATATTCAAATTGATTAAACATTAAAAGCAACACTTCCTAAAAGTGAAGTGTTGCTTTTTTTATGAAATTTATAGTTTTAGTTTACATTTTTAACCATTCTCGACATTGTTGTTAATGCTATAATTCCAAATATCGCTAGTAATAAAAACGCTAAATGACTGGAACCTGTAACTATTGTGACATAAGAAATAACAATCGGTGGGAAGAATCCCCCAAACCGCCCATCATAGAAACAATACCATTTGCAGTACCTGCCTCTTTACTAAAATATAAAAATAGGGAATTCCCTTAACTAAAACCTAAAGGAATCCCCTACTACATATCATCACTTAAAATGGCGGTTGTCCTAATACTTCTTCATCAAAACGATCTGGAATTAATACTTTTCTCATAATAACGCCTAAATCACCATCGTCATTTTCATGTTCCGCATAAACTTCATAACCTCTTCTTTTGTATATATCTAATAGCCATGGATGTTTGCGTGCAGATGTACCCAATGTCACTGCTGGTACCTTAAGCGTATCTCTAAGGAAGGTTTCTTCAACGTATTTTAATAACTTGCCGCCCAATCCTTGACCATCATACGAAGGTTTTGTAGCAAACCACCATACAAACGGATAAATAGAAATACGTCGTTTTGTCTCCCAAGGATAACGTACAGTTATCGTTGAAATAATTTCCGTGTTATTTTCCAAGACAAAAGTCGTACCCGTTTGTAAATTTTTTTCGACCATTTCAACACTAGCGTTGACAGATGGCCAATCAATACCTAATTCTCTTAATGGTGTAAATGCTTCATGCATTAATTTTTGCAATGCTTCAGCATCATCTATTTCAGCAATTCTAATATTATAGTCAGACATTTTGTCACTCCTTAGCGTTTCTCTTAAAGCTTCATTTTATTAAATCTCAAACATTAATTTACAGTAATACAATATGGTTTCTTGATAAATGAGTCAATTTTTTTGTTTTATAGATAAAAAATAAAAGACAATACGATTTCATTAACGAAACCGAATTGTCTTTCTACTTTATCTTAAAATCAACTGCGCAAACTATCGCGTTTACCGTTTAAATAAGCATAAACCAGCCCAACAAATATACCTCCACCAATATAATTACCTATAAAAGCAAAGACTATATTTTTTAAAACGTGTAGCCATGCGACAGCGTCAAAATTATAAAAAACCATACCAGCATATAAACCTGCATTAAATACTACGTGTTCATAACCCATAAATACAAAGACAATAACACCACAGGCTATGAAGAAAGCTTTAGATAAACCATCTTTAAATTGAATTGATACGTAAATTCCAATATTTATGAAGAAATTACAGAAAATGGCTTTTACTAAAATGGCATACCATGTCGTATCTATGGTCTTTCCATCTACAAGCGTTGTTAAACTTGTCACCATTTCCGTTGTCATTATAGGCGTAAACTTCATTAACCCAAATAATACAAAACCTCCAATAATATTAAAAAAGAAGCATACTAACATGATGAGTAAAGCCTTGTTCATACCGATAAGTTTATAATACCATCCAACTGTTAAATACATAAAATTACTCGTTAATAATTCTGAATGTGTTAGTACGATTAATACTAAGGCTAAACTGAATGAAATAGCGCCTATTAAGTTAATGAGTCCTTCATTTGCACCATCAAATTGTGTTTTTATTGCAAGCATGAAAACTGTTACAATGGCTAACAAAAATCCAGACATAATCGATTTTAATGCATAACGTCCAGGTGTTTGGTCAAACATTACATCCTTCATTTGAACTTGATTATTAATGTTCTTAATTGTTTCGCCTGACATATATGTATCTTTGATGGCTTTATTATTATCTATCAACATCGACACCCTTCCCCTTTAAAATATTTAGATTTCAAACTTACAGATTCATTGTATTATTTTTTATTCAAGTTTAATAGACGTACTTCTATTTTACATAAAAAAACACCTCCGTATAAATTCTTATTAATGTGAATTCAACGAAAGTGTCTTTATTTCACTCCAAATATTAGAGACAGTTCATAACGAATTAGCGCTCATATTGGAGCGTGGATAGCTCTAACTTAATCGCGCTGCTTGCTGTTATTTTTTAAATTTTGTTAATATATGTAGGCCATAAGCAAAAATACCATAGCCTGTTAAAGTACGTAATAACCATTTGAATGTACTGCTACTTAAACATTTTTCATTTAACATCATAGCTGGTCCAAGCGTACTTATCGTATATAACCCTAATACTTTTAAATAACGTTTATTCAATACACTCACCTCTTTTCACTTTTATTATAACTAAAAGCTAAAGTGTACAAGTGTTTCAATTCTTACATATCTATGACTATTTATTTTTTAAAAGTGTTTCTAAATTATCAAATGTGCTATTCATACCCGCTTCTACACCCATATCAAGTAATTGTTGTGCTGATTTAGGATCTGGTAGTTCTGCAGTGGATATAATACGTGTTGAATTCTCACCTTTCTGTTCTAATTGAATGACATTACGCATACTAGCCATATTTTTATCAATATTACCTTCTTTATCAGTAAAGTAATCGTTATAATCAATTAAATAAGGTGCTTTGACTTCATTATACTTTGTTAATGTATAACTTGTACCTTGATCAGTATATATTGCAAAAAACGCTTGACCTCCAGTCACAATATTAAATTCGAACACTTTTGTTGTTGCACCTTGAGGGTGGAACCATTGTTCAAATAAAGACTGCTCAGTATATGCGTCAAATATTTCTTCTACAGTTGCTTCAAAATCTCTTTTAAATATAATTTTATTTTCATTTACTTCTATACTCACTTAAAACGCTCCTTTTTATTCATCATTCATAATTACATAAGATGTCACTGTTTTAATTTTGGCATTTTTACGATTGCTTTCAAACTCAATAAAATCCGCAAAGTAGACTGCTGTGCCATCACTATTTAACTGAGTACCATGCATTGCACCAAACTTTCCGTGTGTTAAATTATGCGTCACTTCTATTCTTTTAATATCTACTTTATGCGCTTCAATTTCATTGTGAAATTCATCTAAACTGTTCAATTCAAAAGCACCAGGCACTTGCCACTTGAAATTTGACACAACTGTTTGTGATAACTTATTCTTATCAGCTAATGCAGATCCAATTAGAAAATCTAACATGATTCGCCGTTTGGGTGCATTATCACACCCTAAATCTCCAACCATTTCAAATGGAAATTCTGAAGCCGCTTCATTTTTAAATGATAGTCCTGCTTCTGTTAACGCATTTTCTAATATGCTGATTGCTTTAGGTCCTACGCCATGAGTATCTAATATAGTAGTTCGTTCATATTTTGCTAATTCTTCTAAAGTATTTATACCGATCGAAGCTAACGCATTCGTTGCTGGACGACCAATTTTAGGTAACATTGTTGCCACTGAAATCTCCCTTTTTAATACTTTATACCCGCATAAAAGGATTTTAAATTTTATATAACAAAAAAAGATCCAAGACAAACATCAGTCTTGGACCTTTTTACTATAATTTTTGTTATTAATCTTCTAATGCAAATTCAAGGCTTACTTGGAAGTTTATATCCTTACCAATCATTACGCCACCAGTTTCAAGTGGTTGGTTAAATGTCACACCATATTTTTCACGGTTAATTGTGCCATTAGCGATGAATCCTGCTGTTGTAGCTCCATTTAATGGGTTTTTACTTTGACCTTCATATGATAATTCAAAAGTTTCTTCTTCAGTTACATCTTTAATTGTTAAATTACCAGTAACTGAATTTCCATCTACTTTTGTTACATCAAATTTAATTTCAGGGTAGTTTTCAACATCTAAGAAATCACCACTTTTTAAGTGATTATCACGATCACCAACGCGAGTGTCAATTGAATCTGCTTTGATTGTTAAACCACCTTTAATTGTACTTAAATCATTTAAATCTCCTTCAAGTGAAGCTTCGAATTCATTAAATCTACCTTTTATATTTGAAATCACCAGGTGTTTAACTGAAAATTCTACTACTGAATGTGCTGGATCAAAATTAAATTTTGTCATAAAAATTCATACCTCCAAATTATTAACTTTCTATTGATGCATTTATTATATCAGGTATATTTTATATATCGATAGAAAAGCTCATATTTGTGTTTCTATGAAAAATATTCCCGTAAAACAAAATTTTACTCATTATCTATATAAATAATTAATTTCACTTAAATCCACACATTGATTTAGACTTTAATGTGCTAACATTTCTTTTTTAATTTGTGCTTTTGTTAATTCACTTGAGTAATATGTTGGCCAATTGTCTAATTCTTTTAATACTTTTTGTTTATTATCTCCCATAAATATATGGAAATGTACTGCTTTTTTAGGTGCAATATTATGATCGCTAAATTGTACATATTTTGGTAAATCTTTATTATAGCCTACTCGTTTAAATGAATATCTGACACCTCTATTACCTTTTTCATATTTCAAAATATCTTTCCCATCGTATTTGTATTGGCCAGTTAAGGTCTTACCGTCTTTTTTAAAAGTAATCGTATCCTCCGTAATATTTATATTACTAATATTTGTCTTATATCCTTTTTGGTAATATGCTTTATATTCTTTTGCAGTCATTTGATTATCTTCTTTTGCTTTGTGTTTCATGACATCATCTAACGTGCCATCTTTTAAAAACGGATAAACTGATTGCCATTCTCCTTCATAATCAGTTAATTTTCTATCTTTTACTTGACTATCCTTAAAGTAGCCATCAGCAATTGCTTTTTCATGTTTATCATGTGCGTGTTCATCATCTGTTTTAACATCGTCATTTAATGCCATATCAAGATGTTTTATATTTTTTTCCATTAGGGATTGATATGTCAGTTTATTATCTTCTGCTTGTTCTTTTGATAATGACTCCATGTTATTAAACTTCAATGGTTTTGCTTTTGTTTCTTTGCGAATCGTATCTGTGACTTTATTAGAAACATTGGCTTCATACAAAACGTATTTTGCGCCTGAATCATTAATCTCTTTCACAATTTTTGCTAATGCTTTTTGAGATGGATCTTCAGCATTCATATTTTGTATACCTTTTTGGACAAATCCATATCTTTCTGAAAGATAACCAATAGATTCATGTGATATATATACGGTATTACCTTGCTTATCTTCAGTGATGTTTTGCATTTTTTGATCTATACCCATCAAATCTTCTTTCAACTTATTATAGTTTTTTTCATAATAAGATTTGTGTTTAGGGTCTTGTTTTATTAATTTATCTCTGATCTCTTTTGCAAAGACTTGATTAAATTTTGGGTCTAACCATACATGAGGGTCATAGCCACCATGATGATGTCCATGTTCATGATGGTCACCATGTTCTTCATGTTCTTCGTCGTGTTGATCAGTTAATAATTCGCTTTTATCAATTTTATCTCCTAACGATACCTTTTTATCATCCTTTTTAATTGTTGCTGCCACTTCTTTAGCAATAGGATCCAAATCGTCACCTGTATACAGGAACATATCTGCTTTACTCGCATTCATAATATCTTTTTGTGTTGGCTCATATGTATGTAAATCTGCACCAGTAGGATAAATAGATTTAACTGAAACATACTTTCCACCTATTTGATTGGCAAATGATTTTAATGGAAATACAGTAGTATTAATTTTTATTTTGTCATTATCTTTTGATTCGTTAGACTTTGTGGCACTACAAGCAGTAACGATGATCGCTAATATAATGACAAATGACAGTATGTATATTGACTTTTTCATTCTTATTCCTCCTCAGATAGTAATCATTACGATTTAAAATTATAACTGTACTTTTCGAGATATGCAATACATATTTTGATTTTTTTCGTAATTGTTTCGATTCAATAAGTTAGTCCTTCTTTTTCATATAAACTAAAAAAGCCCGTTCCTAAATGTTTTATAAAACGTTCAGGAACGGGCTTTTGATATTAAAGTTTAAATCTAAATTTTAATATTTAACTTTCTTCAAGTATTTTTTTATAGTTCTTATATTTATACGGGTCCTCTACTTTTTTACCTGCTACAAAAACTGTAGGTGCTGTTTCAATATGGTTTTCTTTATATTGTTTTTGATCTTGTTCGGCTGCTTTCCATGATTCACTATCTTTTGTTTTATAACTCGCTTTTATCTTTTCTTTTTTACCATTTGAAATTTCCAATAGATTTATTTGTTGATCAACGAGTTGTTCGGTAATCCATTTTTTTTCTGAGTTCGGTTGTTGCTTAAACATTAACTTTTGAAATTTTAAATATTGTTTAGGTGCATATTGCCTTACTGCATGACCTGCCCTTGAACCTATAATTGAATCTTTTCCTAAAAATGCCATATTAACAAATTGATAATCTACTTTTTTCGTATCAATATATTCTTTTTTTAATTTAGGCATAATATGTTCTTCTACTTTTTTACAATATGGGCACTTAAAATCACCATACTCAATAATTTTAATCTTTCCACCTTTTCCATATTTGTCATCTTGATGTACATTTTGATTGTCATTCGAACATGCGGAAACAAAAATGACTACTGCCATTAATAACAAACTTAACCAACATTTCTTCATTTGTTAAAAACACACCTTCTTATCTTGTTTTATTCTTCTAAGTTCATATTTTCTTCTTTATAATCCGCATCATGTGCATGTGAATATGATTTTGAATTAAAGTTTTTTAAGTAATGTGCTTTACCATCTGTTATTTTATATGTATAAAAATGAACTTCATCATCATCTTTTAATGGTTTATAAGCAATAGTCACATATTTACCTTTGTCATACACATAGATATTCGCATTCTTTTTTTCAAACTTAGATTCCACATCGCCATTTTGCTTATCAGCTAAAATCTTTTGTTGTTTTTTCTGTTGATGCACTGCTTTGTCAATCTCATCAGCATATTTCCCACTACTGCACCCAGCTATAATGATTATTGAAATGAACACCATCGTCATTAATTTTTTCATATTTACACTCCTAATATTACTTCTCATATCTAATATTATTTAACCATAAGTTTTATCTTACAACGAAAATCTTTGATGTGCTAGAACTATAACATTATTTTTATATTTATATAAAAACACTTCCGAAAAATTCATTCATAAATGAATTTAACGAAAGTGTCATATTTACCGTAAAAAATTAAATTTTCACCTATGGTACAACTTTATCCTAGCTATAACTCAATTATTTTCATTTTCATCATATTAGTGCCACTTTGATTGCTAATGCACCGTAATTAAGTTCATCTGTTTGTGAATAAATTTGATATATAGCCGCTAATTTTTGAGAAAGTTGATCATCTGCTTTCGCTCCAACTTCTTCATTTGTATATTGATTCAACAGTGACTGAAACGAAGAAAACACTACAATTTCCTTAACTTGGACTGTTAATGTTTCTTCATTCATTAAATTTTGGAATACAATATAATCGCCGCTTTTAATTTCTTGTCTTTTTTCATCATTCAATCTAATTTCAATCGTTTTGACTTCGTTTTTCATTAATTGAAAAGGTTCATTATTTAAATGCATCGAGTGTTCTATAATCCATACGCTCCATTCATAATATTTATATTGATATCAAAGTATCATAATATTAATATCATTTACAAGACAATTTCGCTTAATGCAGTACGATGTCGCAAATTTAATTATTCAGCATTCTTTTCTTCTAATTTAAGTTGTCTTTTGCTTTTCAACATAAACACACTTATTAAACTAATAATTGATATAATGACTGCAAACCAAAAGGCACCGTGATACCCACTTAGCAATGCTTGATGTTGAATTTCTGCTGTCATTTGTTTTTGGCTCATATCTTTAAACTCAGACATATTTGGTGTGTAGTTTTTAGCAACCTGACTCATAATTGTAATCAAACCTGCTGTACCAATTGATGCAGATATTTGTTGTATAGTATTTGTCATCGATGAACCATGGGCATTCATTTCTGGCGCTAATTGATTCATTGTATGTGTCATTAATGGCATTAAACCAAGTGCGATACCAATCATACGAATAGCATATACAGTAGCTAATATCGCTGATGAAGTATGTTCATCCATGATTACAAAATAAGAAGTTGTTACAACTACAATAAACATACCAATGAATGCTAATATTTTAGCACCATATTTTTCATAGAGTAAACCTGAAATCACTGACATAATCCCCATTACGATAGCTCCAGGTAATAAAATCAATCCTGATTGAAGTGCTGAGTCATTCATAATATTCTGCACAAACATCGGTAACACAGTTTCAGAACCAATCATTGAAATCATCGTAAAAGCCATTATGATAATACCTACGGCAAATTGACTGTCTTTGAATACTGAAAAATCAAGCAGTGGATTTTCCAAACGTGTTTGACGAAATATAAAAGCAGCAACTAAAATAATGCCACCAATTACAGTAGTCAATACAATTGGATCGTTCCAGCCATCACGAGAAATTGAACTTGTACCGTATAGCAAACCACCAAAACCGAACACAGATAAGATTATTGATAAAATATCAATACGTGTCTTTCGATTAGTACCAACATTTTTGACGAATTTAAGTGCACCAATGAAAGTAAGTGCAGCTATTGGAGCAACGACATGGAATAATGAACGCCAATTTAAATACTCTACTAAATAACCAGACAGTGTCGGACCAATTGCTGGAGCTAAACCAATCACCAAACCAAAAGTCCCCATATATTTACCTCTTTCATGAGGTTCAAATACATCTAAGATCGTCGTCATCATCAGTGGCATCATGATACCAGAACCAAGTGCTTGAACAATTCTTGCACTTAATAAAACAGAAAAGTTTGGACTAAATCCTGCAATTAAAGTCCCGATAAAAAAGATAAATATTGCAGTTAAAAATACTTTTCTTGTTGAGTATCTTTGAATAATCATTGCTGACAATGGGATTATTACACCATTGGTCAATAAAAAGGCCGTAGTAAGCCACTGTACTTGTGTGTAATCTATTTTAAAATCTTTCATTATGCTTGGTAATGCTGTAGTTAATAAGGTTTCATTTAATAATCCAAAAAATCCACCACACAACATCATCAAAATCATTATAATTTTCGTCTTTTGATCCATTTTTGTACTCCTATTTTCTATTAATTTATCAACTCTTTTTAGTCGCATTTCTGCATTATACATATTTTAGTTTAATTTATCATTAAAAATACTTAAAATATTAGTTTTATTTTAATCTTTTATTTTGAGAGATTTAAAAAATAGTCATAAATCGTAATAATTACTATTTACATTTCAGGTTTTTTCTTACATAATATCTATAGATAAAGGAGGTCCTCACCATGAAATTAGATTTACAAACAGCACGTCGTAATTTAAATAGTCCTAATATTAAAACACGGAAACGTGCACGCAAAATTATCCAACAACATAAGCGCAATAAATAAAAATAGAAGTAACACTTCAAAACCAATGGTAATTTATTTCTGGTTTTGTCGCATTACTTCTAAAATGTGGCTTGATTCCTGAAAATATACATTTATATACTTCAGGATCAGCCATTATTTTATTTAAACGATTCATTATCTATTTATGAGGTCTTTTTTTACTTACATTTATTGAAAAACTATAAGTAATATTTATTTATTACTTTTAAATCATCTGTTAAATCATAAATCAAAGGCGCTCCAGTTTTAATTTCATATCCTACAATATCTTCATCTGATACATCTTCTAAATACTTAATTAATGCACGTAATGAATTTCCATGTGCAGAAACAAGCACAGTTTTTCCATCTAATAACTGTTGTGAAATTTGGTCGTTCCAATAAGGAATCACCCTAATTAAAGTGTCTTTCAAACTTTCTGATTCAGGCATAACTCTTCTATCTAAATGTTCATATTTTCTATCATTTAAATAGTCTTTTCTTTGTTCTTCACTTTGTTCAGGTGGTGCTATGTCATATGAACGTCTCCATATATGTACTTGTTCTTCTCCAAATTTTTCTCTTGCTTTATCTTTGTTTAAACCTTGCAATCCACCATAATGACGCTCATTTAAGCGCCAAGATTTAATAACAGGAATAAATAACTGTTGAGATTCATCTAATAAGTGAAATGTAGTTTTAATGGCGCGTTGTAATAAAGACGTAAAGGCGATATCAATCTCTATACCCTGTTCTTTTAATTTTTTTCCCGACGTTACTGCCTCAGTTCTTCCCTGTTCTGATAAATCTACATCAGCCCAACCTGTAAATAGATTCTCAGCATTCCAAACACTTTGTCCATGTCTACATAAAATTAGTTTTGGCATAATATTCCTTCTTTCCATTGAATAAAATTATATTATCACCCGTTTTACAAAAATATTACAGTGATATACAGATATAAATCTTGTTACGACAATACTTTATCTATAATTTCTCATGCCATACATTAAAATTATAACAATTTACACTTAATTTTGAAATGATTGTATTCATTTATTCATAAATGACTTTTTATTTTTATTTTACTGTAACCTGTCTATAAAAAAATGATGTTATAGTTGTAAACGTTGATAAACCGAGCAATACGACAGACAAAAATAAGCACTTTTAAAACAACTATGCAGATTAACAAATACAATTTGAAATTATTTAAAACAAACAATTATTAGGAGGATTTTTCAAATGAAAAAATTATTATTAGCTTCATTCGCATCAGTAACAATCGCTACTGCTGGTGTTGGTTTAACTTCAAATACATCTACAGCTGATGCTGCAGAAACTACTCAAGCAAACAATGATGTATATAGTGAATTTATTGCTGCTGGTGGTACAAAAGCACTTTGGGATAACATTGTAATGCCAGAATCAAGCGGTAACCCAGATGCGGTGAATGAATTAGGATATAGAGGTTTAGGACAAACGAAGGAAGCTTGGGGTACTGGATCTGTAACTGAACAAACAAAAGGTATGATTCAATATGCTGAAGAACGTTATGGCTCAATTGATGCAGCAATTGAATTCCGTGCTGCAAATGGTTGGTGGTAAAACGAATTTTATGCATTTCTTCAATATGTAAAAAAATAAAGCCCCACTTCTCAATTTATTGAGTTAGTGGGGCTTATGCATGGGCTGAATCTCAGGTGTTCCTCTATATTTTTTTAAAATTCTAGTCATTCTTACCAGGGTGGAGCAGTGAAATCTTTTTGATAAAAATAGATTTCTGTTCCACTCGTTTTTTTTTACTATAAAATAAGCTAATAAAATTTCAGTTTATACATCAATATTCATTAAATACCTTAATTCAGGTTATCCTTTAGTAGTTTATTAACTTAATATGAATATAAGTCATGATAATAATCAAAATTATTTACTTTCTCGACATCTTAGTTACTGTATTGACTGTGGCTCAGGATGCACATAAACTGAAGAAATGCCTTTGCTATGCATATGTTGTTCTACTTTGTCGCAAATGTGATGTGCTTCCTCTAAAGACAAATCTGATTTTACTACAATCGTTACATCTACAAAAACACTACTACCGTGGTAACGACCTTTAATATTTTGTACTTCTATTACATCTTCAATTTCTAACACATAATTTTTATAAGCTTCTAATTCTTGCTCGTTAAAACCGTCACTTAATGTAAAAATTGATTCTTTAAAGATACCAAAACCAGTATATATTATAAGTAAGCCTAAAATAATGGCTAATATCGTATCAATGATTGGAAATCCAAATTGTGTAAATACTAAACCAATTGCAGTTCCTAAACTCACTAACGCATCCGACAAATTGTCCTTAGCTGCAGAATTCAGAGAACTACTTTGGGTATGATTAGCAATTCTTTGATTAATATAAAACACAGCTAGCATAATCAAACCACTAATGACACTGACATAAATATTTATAATATTAGGAGTATGATGTTCGTTTGTGAATAATTCAGGAACATTCTCTATAATGACTTGGATACCTACAAACATTATAATAAATGACACGAGTAATGATGATATATTTTCAGATTTCAAATGTCCATATGGATGGTTTTGGTCTGCAGGTTTAATAGAAATTTTCAACCCAATAATTACGGCCAAAGAAACAATAATATCTGTCATGTTATTTAAACTATCTGCTTTTACAGCTGCAGAATCATATAAATAACCTACAATAAATTTAGTCACTGATAATATGATATAGACGATTAAACTTAAAAAGGCACCTTTTTGTGCTGTTTCCAATTTTTCTTTTTGACTCATCTTACGTTCCACCTTCAGTATGATTGAATACTTATTATGACTCAATACAAACATATTTACAACGATTTTTATTTAAAAATTATTT
Organism: Staphylococcus sp. FSL W8-0271; assembly: GCF_038006605.1. Taxonomy (NCBI): domain Bacteria; kingdom Bacillati; phylum Bacillota; class Bacilli; order Caryophanales; family Staphylococcaceae; genus Staphylococcus; species Staphylococcus sp. FSL W8-0271. Next base: position 568,439 of record NZ_JBBOVM010000001.1, on the reverse strand, counting down.
AATATAAATAAACTAATTTTTTTAGCCAATCCTAATATTAATTATAAAATTGAGCAAAAATAAGAGACCAAGTTTGAAACAAATCATATTTTTGATTCCGAAACTTGATCTCATAAAAATAACTATATTTAAAATGTTGGTCTATTAATCATTTAACTAATCTCTCAAAATATATTTAGAGAGCACAAATGTTATAGGTATCGTAATGATAAGCCCTGCAAAAGGTGCTATCACAGATGATATACCAAACCATTGTACAAAAATGTACAATAATAAAGTTTGCATGCCCATATTGACAACTTGAGTTAATGGAAACTTTAGGAATTTACTCCAAGTTGGTGTCACTTTATAAACAAAGTAACAATTTAAATAATAAGAAATAACAAAACTAATGATAAATCCACTGATATGACTAACTAAATAATTCATTTCTAATAACTTCAATAAACAAAGATAGACAATGTAATAATTTAAAGTATTCATACCGCCTACAATCACAAATTTAATCACTTCATAGTGTGTTTTAGTCAAATTCATTTTTTACTCCTTAGTAAATTTCCATGTCTTTTTGAATAATTGCTATTAAAAACATATTATTAACGCGCTATGTCTAGTATAATACTTTATCATATAAATGTATGTTTTGTATTATATTAATAATTACAACGAGCTCAATTAATATGCTCGTTTTTAAATATACATGGTATTTAATATATTACTTTTATAAGTAGTTACAAAACGAGATAACATGTATATAATTAAACATTAAAGAGTATTTTAAAGGAGTTTCAAACATGGACAAGATTTCAAATCGTCAACTGCCAATTATGGTCATTATTGTGTTAGGTATCATGACTACATTTGGCCCTTTAACCATAGATATGTATGTGCCATCATTACCGAATGTGCAACATGACTTTAGTACATCTGTATCTCAAGCACAGCTTACTTTATCATTTGCAATGATTGGTCTTGCTATTGGCCAATTTATATTTGGGCCTTTGTCTGATGCATATGGACGAAAAAAAGTTGCTTTGTTTATCATTTCAATCTATGCGCTCGCTTCTTTACTGGCGGTTTTCACTGCTTCCATGGGTGTCTTACTCACTTTGCGACTAGTTCAAGGTTTAACTGGCGGAGGCGCGATAGTAATTGCCAAAGCTACTATGGGAGACCAGCATGAAGGAAAAGCATTAGCTAAAGGACTAGCAGCATTACTTGTAATTAATGGTATCATTACGATTATTGCGCCAATCATAGGTGGATACGCACTAACGATATCCAATTGGAAAGCAATATTTGTAATTCTGGCAATCGTAAGTGTTATTATTTTATTTTTGTCGATCCGCCATTTAGAAGAAACATATCAACCAAATCGAGCAAAACTTAATTTTAAAGTTATTTTTAAAGATTTTGCTCATTTGTTAAAAACGCCTGCATTTATTATTCCAATGATTTTACAAGGCTTAACGTACGTAATGTTATTTAGTTTTTCATCTGCGGCACCGTTTATTACACAAAAAATTTATGACATGACGCCTCAGCAATTTAGTTATTTGTTTGCTTTTAACGGCATTGGCCTTATTATTATGAGTCAACTTACAGCCTTACTTGTGGCATATATAAATCGCTACTTTTTGCTAATTATGTTAACAATCGTTCAAATAATTGGGGTTGTACTTATTATTGTGACATTAACACTGCATTTACCATTATGGGTATTAATTATCGCATTCTTTTTAAATGTATGTCCTGTAACAGGTCTCGGACCTTTAAGCTTTGCATTAGCAATGGAAGGGCGTACTGGTGGTAGTGGTAATGCTTCCAGTTTACTAGGTCTATTTCAATTTATACTTGGTGGTATCATGTCTCCATTAGTAGGATTACAAGGTGAATACAGTATCTTACCATATACGATTATTTTACTAATCACTGCAGTGCTAATCATTGGGTTAGAAATTGGGTTAAAGTCGTTTCTTATTAATAAGCATATAACATGAATTAAAGCTTAAAAAATACATTCAAAGCATTATCAACATTCACAATTAATTTAATAACATATGTATTGATTTGGAAAACTTAGGTTAAAAAATTAATATAGACGCCGCTAAATTCATGTTTCAACATGCTATTTAGTGGCGTCTTTTCTTTTGCTTGCTCAATATACCAATCTATAAAATACTATAAACACAATAAATGTCCAATTCTACTTGACTTGAAATAGAAATGGACGATTACATGACACAATTGTGTTTATATTTCTAACATCGTTGATTTCAAACTTCTATTCTACTATTTGATTGGAAACCAAATTTCAGTAATATAGTCGTTTGAATGTAATTCACCTGGTTTATACAACTCAAAAAAGGAGCGCTTCGCAATTCATAATCTAGAGTATGTAAGATTTTTCTATGAATGGTTTGCATTGCTTGTTTAATCGATTCTGGAACTGGACCTTTGGCATCAAATACTAAGTATCTGCCTTCTACTAATTCTACTTGTTCCCAATCACTTTGCGTTTCCTCATTTGTCACACCTATTAAATAATGCATTTCGTCATTTTCTTTAGGAAGACAAACACCTAATAACCCTTCGAGGTATTGATTACTTTGTGATATCAAGTGATTTTTGTAACCCATTGCTTCAAATTCCTCCAAAATTTAAAAATATTTTCTTGTGCTTTTTGTCCAGTTGCATATGCTTTTTTTACCCCTACAACTGGCACTGGAATGTCGGGTAATGTTTCTATTCTATAATCCATTGTTTTCAACCCCTTTCGCACATTATAACCATTTTTATTAAAATATATCTAATATTAACTATGATTTAAGCATCTTTGTAGTCACTTAAATCGATATAGATATATAATAAAAGCAATCATCAATGTTAATAAATCTTTAATATTCGATACAGGAGTCTCTATCTATGAATAAAAAAATATTAGCCGTTAAACCAATTAGCCAATTGTTCCCGATACCTATGATTATGGGGTGCGAAGGCATAGCAAGTGCAATGATATTACAATTCAATAATCACAAAATACCAGCAACACATATCATGAAACACTGGCCGAAACACGCAAATAATCCATATAAAGGCTATGTAGGTCATCACTTATGGGTAAAATGGGGTTATCATCAAACGATTTTCCCTACAGCCTTAGCACCTTATTTACAAACGTATGATAAACGTATTGTTAATAGTACTGGGAAATCACTGGCTTCATTATGTGACGTCATTGATAAAGGGCAACCTGTCATCATTTATCACACTGTTTTAGGTCAAAAGCCTTTTAGCAAAACATTTAAAATTGATAATACACATCATCAATTGGTATCAAACATTCATGTTACCGTGCTGATTGGTTATGACGATAACCATTATTATTATATTGATCCATTATGGTCTAATTTATGGAAATCAATTATTATACCTGCTATTTTTCCGAATAAATATCAAATTATAAAAATTAACAAACAGAAATTAGAAAGCAGTTATAATGCACCTGGTCGTATGAGCATTCATTTACAAAAATAATTAATTAATTTCTATTTTGTGTAACGCATGGTTGATTTCCTGTTCTATATATGGTGTACGCCATTCCCGTTGATAGCCTAAACACGGACAAATATATGTCACGTTGTTTTCTTCAAAAACATTTCGAAAATGAACATGGCCCATAATACTATATCTAATATCATATTGGGTATAAATTTCATCAAAACCCGAAGTACCTATAAATGCATTAAAATAATCAAATATTCTATGTGGCATTGGTACTGCGAATTTACGATGAGTCACGATGTGTGTCATTAATATAATTTTTTTATCTTTTACTTTTTCAATATCCTTCATCGCTTGTTTGGCCGCTATCATTGATAATTTTTGGTCTTCAATTTGCCAATCTATTTTCACTTTATCTTGCCAAGTAGCGCCATAATATTTCCTACGTGCAATGCGTTCCAAAGAGAATTTAGAGTGTGCATATGTATAGTCATACCAACCTGTATTACCTACAATCGCCCACGCTTCATTTATGACAAAAGGATCATCTATTAAGCAATTATCCATTTTGATATAAGTATCCAAGATTTCAGAAGAAGTCGCCCCAGTATCCGTTGACCAAAAATCATGATTTCCCGGTACAAACAGTACTTTTATCATTGTTTGTATCTCGATTTCCTTCACAAATGATTGCGTTAACTTATAATGATTTGAAACATCTCCAGCGATAAGTAATAATTCAATTTTTTGTTGCTCAATTACTGTAACTAATGCCTGTTCATAATCTTTGGGCGTTAGTTTATTATGTCTATCGATATGTAAATCTGAAATCATGCCTATTAACATATTTATCACATTCCTCTACTCGTTTAACAATTTCATTATGACACAACTTCACTATATTCTTTAAATGTTCCGCTTGTATTCATATAAGTTTCGTTCAGCAAATCATTCTGTATATCAAACATACCTGTAAGTCATTCATTAAAATGTTTTTCGAAATTATTTAAATAATATTTAAAAATTGTATGCAATTGTGTTAAAGTTACATTGTTCAAAACCCGAGCAGGAGGAAATAACATATGAAGAAAAATTGGATTGTCTTAATGATGACGATGCTACCTTTACTTTTAACTGCTTGTGATTATTCAAAACAAGAGGATAGAAGTGGCTGGTTTTACTTTATTTTTGTAAAACCCATTGATATGTTTTTGCATGGATTGGGAAAGTTGTTTAACGACAATTATGGGTTAGCCATCATCATGATTGTACTGACCATACGCCTTATCTTAATGCCGTTTATGTTAATACAAGTTAAAAACATGCATCTGATCAGAGAAAAAACAAAGATAGTACAACCGCAAATTGATAACATCAAACAACGCGTAAGAGATGCGCAAACACAGGAGGAAAAACGTGAAGCTAATAGAGATTTGATGACCACTTATAAGCGTTATGACATTAATCCAATAAAAAGCGTTATCGGTTGTTTACCAATTTTAATACAGTTGCCCATATTATTTGGTTTAATCGTGACACTTAAATTTCCTAGCAGTGGTGGAATAGATCAATTCCCTCATTTTTTATGGTTCAATTTAACAAAACCTGATTTATGGATGTCATTAATTGCAGCTGCTATTTATTTCATACAACCTCTTGTAAATGCAATGCATTATCCTAAAAATCAACGCAAAACATATTATGTGATGATGATATTATCACCTATTTTTATAACTTACATATCTTTACATTCTGCAGCAGCACTTGGTTTGTATTGGACATTTAGTGGTTTGTTTTTAATTTTACAAATGCACTTTGCTCATTCATATTACAGTAAACAAGCAAAACAAGAAGCTTTAAAACTTGCGGATTCTCTCAATTAAACAAATATTAACTAAACAATGAGTCATGTTACTTTATTGAATTTTAAAATTCTTTCATTTACATGTAATGAATTCAAAAATTTCTTTTACACATCGTTAGATGCTATAATATTTACAATTTGATAAACAAAGGGGGAAGATGTATGGAGTTTACAATAAGAGCATTAACTGAAGCAGATAAGTATGGTAAAGCACTTGTCCACTATGAAAGTTGGTTGGAAACTTATGACCATTTATCTAAAAATAATTACTTAGAAAACCTAGACAAAGCTCAATTTATCAGAAAGTCTTATTTGCACAATGTTCCGACATTAGTTGCCCTCGTCGAAAACGAAGTAGTAGGTTTCATATCTTATGGCAAAACGGAATCCTCATCTTCTTCTGACGACTGAAGTGAAATCTTCGCACTTTATTTATTGGAAGATTATCAGCGTCATATGATTGGTTATGCACTTACACAACGTGCCTTGGAATTATCTTATCCTGACAATGTAACCCTATGGGTAGTTGAAGAAAATAAAAATGCGATTCATTTTTATGAGCAAGTTGGATTTAAGTTGAGCAATGATAAACAAGCTACTTATTTTGGAAAAACTTATTATGAAGTTCGTATGAATTATTCAAGAAATGAACACTATTATTAAAATAACAAGTTACGACTTTATTACTACATTGTTTTACGCACTAAAAAAAGCAATGACACCCGCTATCATCATAGTATGTGTCACTGCTTTTTTATTTTAATATATGTTCTAAAAATAATTTAATGCGTTTCACCTAAAGCAATTTTAATGTCCTCATCTGATTCTATAATCGCTTTGAGAGCAGCTTCCAAACCTTCTGCAATCGTTTGAATAGACATGGATGGTTTTTCAGGTTTGTCTGTGACTTGTTGAGGGATAAAAGGCACATGTATAAATCCAAATTTAATATTTGGAAATTGTGTTGCTTGTAAAAATCCAAGTTGATACAAAATATGATTACATACAAAAGTACCTGCTGTATTAGACAATCTCGCTGGTACCCCTGCAGACTTAATCGCCTCTGTCATACGTTTAACTGGTAAATTGGAAAAATATGCGGCATCGCCTGATGATTGAATAACTTCATCTATCGGCTGGTTACCTTCATTATCAGGTATACGCGCATCATCAATGTTTATACCTACACGTTCTGGCGTCAATTCAAATCTTCCACCTGCTTGTCCAATTGTCAATACAACATCATATTGTTCTTGTTTTAATTTATTAACTATAGTTTCTTTGCTTTTATTAAAAACTGTAGGTATTTCTATCTTATCAATCTGATGTGTTTCAATTTCATTTGGCAATAATTTAACAGCTTCCAATGCTGGATTAATCTCTTCTCCACCAAAAGGATCAAACCCTGTTACTAATATTTTCATCATTAACATCCCCTTTTCATTTTTTAATTTATACTTTTTACATTTTAAAACGCCCAAACATACATTAATCCTATATGCACCAAAATTAATATAAGTGCAATGGGCGCTTGCGCTTTAATCACGCCGAATTCTTGTTTCATTTCTAATAAAGCAACTGGTAAAGTATTAAAATTAGCTGCCATAGGTGTCAATAATGTACCACAAAATCCACCAGTCATAGCCAGTGCACCGGCTATAACAGGATCTCCACCTTGGGCGATAACAAATGGAATACCGATACTCGCTGTGATAACGGTAAATGCAGCAAATGCATTACCCATTAACATTGTAAAAAGCACCATGCCAATGACATATGCTGCCGCACCTATAAGATGATTGCCCTCTGGTAAAAAAGAGGATATGCCTTTGGAAATAACATCCCCCACACCACTCACTGTAAAAAGTACGCCTAATGCAGCCAAGAATTGCGGTAGTATACCAACTGTTCCAATTTGTTGGATTAGACGGTCACTGTCATAAAGTATATATTTACCATTTGGCTTAATAACAATATATGCAGCAAGTAACCCTAATATCGAAGAAACACCTAAACCTATTGCTCCTCCTAATGGTGTCCAATTAGAAACGATAATCTCAGCTATAGCTAAAACAATAGCGGGGATAAATAATTTATTTCCATATTTTTGTGAACCTAAATTTCCCTGTGCTTCGTTGACATCTATAATATTTTTAATAACCACTTGTTTACATAGCGTTAATATTCCCATAACTATGATAAATATGCCATTGATTACGTTAGGTATATAAGGACCGGCAATAAATAAAATAGCTAATAAAATCCAAAATAAAGCTGTACCATATTTTTTGCTATTTGTTGATGCTTTTAACACGCGATATGCCGTATAAAGTAATTGTAAACCAATTAATATGTAAAATAGTTCTAAAATTTGATTTAATGTATGCTCACTCATGTCTTTCCACCTGCTTTTTACCGTATTTCCGATCTAAATATTTATCAAATCTAATATTATTTATCCACACAATAAAAAAGACAATAACAGCGATTGGTAATGATGCTAATACAAGATCAATGGCATTCACTTTAATATCTAAAGACTGAAACGTACCAACCATTAACAATACACCTGCTGCCCCTACAAACAAATTTTGACCGAAGAAATTACCATAATTTTCCATCGCAGAAGTCTGCGCTTTAATCTTTTCGATATCCTTTTCGTCTACTTCATGTTCTTGCAAATGATAGCGTGTTCTTAACGCACCCTGTACCATTGGATTAATCAATGGACGTACAAACTGTGGATGTCCTCCGATACGTATTGATGCAACACCCGCTAATTCTCTAATGAATAAATAGATAGTCATCAATCGCCCACTCGTAACTTTATTCACCTTACCAATCATATTCGAGGCCTGCTTTTTTAAACCAAAACGCTCAATTAACCCCACCATAGGTAATGTTAAAATAAAAAGTGTAACTAAACGATTATCAACAAAAGCTTTTCCTAATGTTTCAAGAATAACGTACAAATTTAAACCTGATACAAGTCCCTTCGCTACAGCGGCGATTAAAATCACAGCAATCGTATCAATCTTGAATAAAAAACCAAGTACTATAATTAAAATTCCAATCAATTTTAACCATTCCATGTTATCTCCACCTTTCTTCTTTTATATTAAAGGTTTACTTTTTTAATACAATGAATTTTCAGATAATTTTTATACCCTAATAACATAAACAAAAAAGTCCAAAACATCTTTTACATGTTTCAGACTTTTAATGACAACGGCTTATAAGCGATAAATTTTAATTTTTCATTTTTGGAAAATTACTTGAACATCTTTGTTAAAACGCGTGTATTATACTTATTCCTCTACTACGACATTAAAGTTCGCCATAATTCATACATCTAAACACTTGCTATCTCATATCTTCATTCGCATTTAAAATGCTATAACCATTTTAAAGTGGCATCCGATTCATTACGAGAAGGTAGCAATGTTTCAATGATTAATAAAATCGTACATATCCATGCAATCACATTAAGTAAGATGGCTATGCTATTGATTTGAATCAAATCAAATGAAATGTTCATAATAATAGACACAGCTATAAGAATGATGGCAGAAGTTCTTCTTCTTCCTGCATCATAAAATCGTCGCAATGTAATAGCAAACATTGGTATAATCATTGCCAAAACAAAAATCCCAACCAATATTGACAGGATTGTAGCAACAACAAAAGCACCTGAAATAAAAGCAATAACACCAATAATAGCTACAATAAATATACAAACAATATGAATCAGCACTGGTGTCCAGAACTCTAATCTATTGGATTTACTTTGAAAATCTATATATTTTTTCCAAAAATCTTTATACGCCTCTATCATATTTGACACTCCATTTTTCAATTAAAGTTATTTAAATATTTATTATTCATAATAGCGTAATCGCACACCTTCTAACAAGTACTAGCTACATATCTAGTTTAAATATATGACTTAACTACTTTTTCTAGCACGACAGGTAATTCTATTAATGCGCTCTGCTTATGCAGACGCTCACTTAATTTATGAGCATCTTTGCCGTTGGGTCCTATCAACAATGTAGGTGCACTGATGGCTTTTATTGATTCAAAAGGAATAGTGTATGTACGATTGAAATTTGGCGTATTTTGCTCATATATAACCATCTGTTCCATATCTCCATCAAACTTTAAATAACTCGTATCACTGATGCCATTAAAATAATATACTTGTTCACTACTACGCTGAAATTGTTCATTTAGTGTATGTTTCACTAATTCTATAGTTGAGGATACGTGCTTGTCGGATGAAGCATTAACAGCTGGATAATAAGGTGAAGCAAAAAATGTCACTACAGCTGGCGCTATATTCTTACATATTTGCATCAGCTTATCTGCAACATGAATATTCTGTAAATGTAACTCTGACGTTTCTTGAAGTGTTTGATCTATAAGATTAGTGATTGCTTCTTCACCGTACTGTTTAACAACATATTGCCTAAGTTGCTCATATGTCAGAACATTAATTTTTTTATCGAATTGGTAATCTTCTGTTTCTAATACAGATAGCCAATCCGATTCACAACGCTCAACAGCAGTGATGACCGTATTTATGAATTCTCTAAAAACATCTTTAGGTGTTTTGTTAAATAGAAAGAAGTTAAATAATCCTATGGTTTTGTATGGCGTTTGCACATCATATGTATCTTTAATATCTTTCATCATTAATGTTACAGGTACAGGTGTGGATTCATTTTCAAAATGTTCTTTTAGCTGTGTGTTATATTCTACCGCTTGTGCAATATAACTCATCATAAAGTTAGCACTCAAACCTTCAAGAGGCTGACCGACATGTGTTTCCTTTCCATAGCACAGTACTGCTGGCATGATTTTACCAATTGATCCTGAATATATATAATGTTTTTCATCTGAAGTAGCTTGCTGAAAAGTAGGTTCACTATTCAAATGTAATTGTATATCTAAATCGTAGTTAGCTTTTAATTCTGCTAATTTTTCTACCGCTTTTCTCATACCAGAAGAATTTACTTCCTCGTCTGGAACCGTAACTAAAATCAAATTAATATCCCATTGTTCAATGGATGCTAATTCAATTAAAGACATATGCAACATGAGACCTGCTTTCATATCCATAATCCCACGACCAAATAAGTAATCTTCACTAAGTAAGTCTTCTACAGCCCCTTTATCTAAATAATTTTGGTTTTCTAAAAAATACTGCTTTAATTTATCAGGATTACAAGCTAAATCATGAGCTAAACCAAATTCCGACACATCGACCGTATCATAATGACTAACAAGTACAATAGTTTTACCGGATTGGGAACCCTGATAAAAAGCAATTAATACTTCTTTATCATCATCCGTTAGTATTTTTTGAATTTGATTGGGATTGGTCTTAAAATATTTAAGTTGAAATAACAATTGGTTTACCAGATTAGGGAATGTTTTCTCTCCTTGTGTATTCGTAATTGATTGGTGATTTACAAGTTGTTTTAGTAAAGTTAAACGATCTTGTTCATTTTGCCATAAAGTTTGCATCAATCCAGACCTCCCTGTAAGCGTTTACTAAATTATAATATGATTTCCCAATGATAACCAATAATTTTACTGTACATTTCAAACTAATTTACGCATATGAGGTTTGTCTATATCCTAATTTTTTCAAATATACTACTCTAAAAAATGCACCCTTCTATGCTTGATGCTTAATCTAGCATAGAGGATGCATTTCATTTTGTTATTTACTTCAAAAATCTTATTACCATAACTAATTATTAAATTGCTTTTTCGGAATTAATAACCATACAAATACAAATGCAATGATTGCTAATGCAGCATTAAACCACAGTCCATACATGGCACCAACATGAATATTGTCACGAGCTGACATAATCGTAAATATTGTCCCTGAAATAGCTACACCAAATGAGTTACCAAGTGAAGATGCCATTTTATATACACCAGACGCGACACCTACCTTATCTTCTGGCGCAGTAGTAACAGCTGTATCTGTTGAAGGTGTGGCATACATACCTAAGCCCACACCATAAATTAAGTAACCTAACACACAACTGATGACATAAACAGGTGTAGGTAAAAAGGTTAACGAGATTAATAGAATCCCTATCGCATTAAGCCCTGCACCTATAAGCATTGGTTTTTTAGGACCGATTTCCTGTAGGATTTTTTCTCCGACTCTAATCATGATTAAAACAGCTACTAAGTAAGTAATAGTCATCATACCAGATTGGAATGAGGTGAAATGTAATCCCGATTGAAAATAAGTATTCGCAACAATAAGCGTCCCTGCTACAGCATTTAGTAAAAAGTTTGACACTGTAGCACCACTGTATGCTTTATGTTTAAAAAGTTTAAAATCTATCAATGGGTTTTTAACTTTGTTTTCAAATAATATAAATACAATAATTGAAATGATGAATATCACAATTAACATCAAAATAAGCGGTGAAAAGAAACCATAATTTGAAGATTGTGTAATGATTAAATTGACACTCAGCATTGCAACTATTAATATAATTAGCCCTACAAAATCAAATTTGGCACGCTTTGATGCCTCAGTTTGAATGGCTTTCGTTTCTGGCGTGTGTTTGATTAAATACATAGACACTAAAGCTACTATTATCGAAATAATAAATATAGATCGCCATCCTACAAAGGTAGCCATGATGCCACCAAAAAACGAACAAATTCCAGTACCACCCCATGAACCGATAGACCAGTAACTTAACGCACGTTGTCGCCTTCTTCCAATATAGTATTCATTTATAATTGCTAATGTCTAAGGCATGATACATGCTGCAGACAGCCCTTGTATTGCTCTCCCAAGTACTAACAAAGGGACAAAAATCCTGGAATGATAATAAGTAATGATCCAAGAACGCTTAAAGTCAAACCGATATAAGTCATTTTGACCCTACCATATCGATCTGCAAGTCTTCCTGTACCTACAACAAACAAACCACATAATAATGTGGTTAAACTTACGGCTACGTTTATCGTTCCATAACTAGTTGTGAAAGATGCTTCTAATGCAGGAACGATATTAACGAGCGATTGAGCAAACAACCAAAATGTTATTACGCTTAAAAAAATACCTAAAAGAAGTCTGTTATCTCCTTCAAATGGTTGTTCTGATTCCATATTATTTTGCCTCCTAAATCCCCGTAAAACAACCATAATCATTATTAATGATTTAACTTGTCCAGCTCCAAAACATTTTCTCTTGTCTTATAATAATGATTACATGGTAAACATGACTTTTTAAAATTCAAAACATTTTTTAAAAAAGTCAATAAGATAAAAATAACATTTACTTCAATTTATTGCTAAAAAAGAGCACACAAAGTGTATTAAGTAACTTTTTAATTATTCCACAAAATATATTGATAGCGTTTAAAAATTCTATTCTTTTCTATAAGAATAATTAATACATAATCAAAAATATGTATTATACTAGATAGACAAATTATCTATAAAGGTGTATGAGATGTTAAATTTATTTATTTTATTACTAGAACGTGTAGGTCTTATTATTATTATCGCTTATATATTAATGAATATTAATCACTTTAAAACAATGATGAATCAAAGAGATAAACGAAGTTCACAATGGCAGCTCATCATCATTTTCGGGTGTTTCTCTATGATTTCAAACTTCACAGGTATACAAATCAATGGCAATGAAGTCGTTAATGGCAGTGTCTATAATCACTTAGATCCTGAGGCTTCTCTCGCAAATACGCGCGTACTTACCATAGGCGTTTCAGGGTTAATTGGAGGACCATTCGTCGCTATTTTCGTCGCAATAATTTCAGGCATTTATCGTGTTTATATTGGTGGTGCTGATGCTTATATTTATCTGATTTCATCTATATTTATTGCGCTAGTATCCGGTTATTTTGGTTATAGAGCAATGCGTGCACGTCAGTATCCTACCATAGTTAAAGGTACTATCATTGGAGGTACTACAGAAGTTATTCAAATGATTTGTATCTTAATCTTTTCTGATAATACGGAGCATGCTTGGTCACTAGTTAAATTAATTGCTTTACCTATGATTTCAATCAACTCAATCGGTACAGCAATTTTTTTATCAATTATATTATCGACAATCAAACAAGAAGAAGAAACACGTGCTATTCAAACACACGATGTTTTACAACTAGCAAATGAAACATTACCATTTTTCCGCTCAGGATTAAATGAGCATTCTGCCAAACAAGCAGCTACCATTATTTTAGATCTTATGCGTGTTTCGGCAGTCGCTATCACTAATCGTAAAGATATATTAACGCATGTAGGTGCAGCAAGTGATCATCATGTTGCCCAAAAACAAATCATTACCAATCTTTCAAAACAGGCAATACAAGCAGGTACTTTAAAAGAAGCATATTCAAGGGAAGATATTGGTTGCAATCATCCTGAATGCCCGCTTGAAGCAGCCATTGTCGTTCCATTAAGAGTCAAGAATGATGTTATTGGTACTTTAAAACTATATTTTACTAATAGGCACGATGTTTCTCATTCCGACAAACAGTTAGCATCTGGCCTTGCAGAGATATTTTCTAGTCAACTTGAATTAGGACAAGCTGAAACACAAAGCGCTTTAGTTAGAGATGCCGAAATCAAATCACTACAAGCACAAGTAAATCCGCACTTCTTTTTCAATGCCATTAACACAATTTCTGCCTTAGTCAGAATTGATAGTGAAAAAGCAAGAAAGTTACTGTTACAGCTCAGCCAATTTTTCCGCTCAAATTTACAAGGTGCACGTAACAATACGATTTCACTTGAAAAGGAATTGCAACAAGTTGAGGCTTATTTATCACTGGAACAAGCACGTTATCCAGATCGTTTTGATGTTTCATTCAATATTGAAGATTCATGTTATGGTGCACTTGTACCACCATTTGCAATACAAATACTTATAGAAAATGCCATCAAACATGCCTTTAAAAACCGTAAATATAACAATCGTATTATCGTAACCGCTTATAAAACAGCAGATGGATTATATATATCAGTTGAAGATAATGGTTCAGGAATCCCTGATGATAAAATTAATAATATAGGTAATACACGTGTTTATTCTGATTTAGGCACAGGTAGCGCCTTAGAGAATTTAAATCACAGATTGGAAGGCTTATTTGGTATTACAGCTAAAATGCATATTCATTCCAGCAAAGAAGGTACCAACGTAAGTTATACTATTCCATTTTTCATAAGAGAGGACGAAAAACATTGAAAGCAATTATTGTAGATGATGAACCTTTAGCGCGTAACGAACTTCATTACTTATTAAATGAAATTCGTACGTTTGATGTAATTAATGAAGCAGAAAATGTTTCAGAAACATTAGAACTCTTACTTTATGATCGTTATGATGTAATTTTTTTAGATATTAATTTAATGGAAGAGAGTGGACTCGATTTAGCAAATAAAATTAACAAAATGCAAAACCCACCACATATTATTTTTGCTACGGCACATGATACTTTCGCCGTTAAAGCTTTTGAGCTAGATGCGACGGATTATATTTTAAAACCATTCGAACAAAAACGTATTGCACAGGCCATCCATAAAGTTGAAACAGCGCTCGATCACGATACTTATAAACAAGCAAATGATGTCAGCCAGCATCAAAATGATGCTCACAAAGAAAATACGCCAACTTCACAAATGGTTTTACCTATTGAAGTAGATGAGCGTATTCATATCATTAATTTAGAAGATATTATTGCTATTTCTGTTAATAACGGTATTACTACGATCAACACCTTACAAGAAAATTATCATACAACTGAACCACTTAACCATTACGAAAAAAAAATTGCGGATCCTTTGTTTATGAGAATTCACCGTGCCACGCTTGTTAATAAATTACACATACAAACAATAGAACATTGGTTTAACTATACCTATCAACTTACGATGACAAATGCATTAAAATTCCAAGTCAGTCGCTCATATATGAAAACGTTCAAGCAGAATATGGGCTTACTTTGAATGTCACATCGTAATTAATGCAACTCAGTATATACGTTTCGTAATTCACCTTTAAAACGACTAGTAGCAACCGTTTTCATATTATAATTAACTCAAGATTAATTCGGGAGGAAATACATTATGGAAACAAACAAAAAACAAACTGAGAAGCAGCCTAGTCATTCAAAAACGTATAACTTTTTTCATCAAGTACTAGTGCTGGCAATCATCATGCTTTTATCAAATATTATCGAAAGTTTCATGCCTATTCCAATGCCAGCATCAGTGATAGGTCTAGTCTTATTATTTATCGCTTTATGTACAGGGATTGTTAAACTTGGGGAAGTTGAAAAAGTGGGTACGACGCTAACAAATAATATTGGTTTCTTATTTGTACCTGCAGGTATTTCAGTTATTAATTCTTTAGGCGTATTAAGCCAAAGTCCGATCTTGATTATATTGCTAATTATCATTTCTACAATCTTATTATTACTATGCACTGGATTTTTCTCACAAATGTTAATTACAAAATCATTTATACCTAAGAAAAGAAAACCTAAACAGTTAACGGAGGAAAAATTATGATTGAACATTTAGGCATTAACACACCATATTTTGGAATTTTATTATCTATTATACCTTTTATCGTAGCAACGATATTATTCAAGAAAACGAATGGCTTCTTTTTATTTACACCATTATTTGTCAGCATGGTCTTCGGTATAGCATTTCTAAAGTTAACAGGTATAGATTATGCAAATTATAAAATCGGTGGCGACATCATCAATTTCTTTTTAGAACCTGCAACTATCTGTTTTGCGATTCCGTTATATAAAAGACGTGACGTGCTCAAGAAATATTGGAAACAAATCCTTGGTGGTATTGCTTTCGGAACGACAGCTGCTTTGGTATTTATCTATTTCATTGCAAGTGCTTTCCAATTTTCAAATGAAATCATTGCATCTATGTTACCACAAGGTGCTACCACTGCCATTGCTTTACCAGTATCAGCCGATATTGGTGGTATTAAAGAACTAACATCATTGGCAGTAATCTTAAATGGTGTCATTATTTATGCTTTAGGTTCCAAACTCATTAAATTATTTAACATTACAAACCCTATTGCTCGTGGGCTCGCACTTGGTACAAGTGGCCATTCATTAGGAGTATCATCTGCACAAGAATTTGGTGAGACAGAAGCTTCAATGGCCTCTATTTCACTAGTAATCGTAGGTGTAATCGTAGTCGTTGTTGCACCAATTTTAGCAACAGTCTTACTATAATATCTAAAATCACAACGATAAAAAGTTAGAACATAAACAATGCTTGCTCAAGCTTAAGCGTCAATTTCTATGATAAATATAGAAGTTGACGTTTTCTTTAGTTTTATGAAACCTAAAATTTTCTCCCCCCGTTTTTTCTTATATTTAATACAGTTTAATTAAATATAAATGTTTATATCATTTTATATACGTTTTGAAATTTTTTAAAAATTAACGTTACATGTTTCCCGAAAGATTTTACTTTACATAGAATATAATTTTTAACAATTATCAGAAAATTAAAATAACATCCTTTTATATCCTTGTATTTTGATAAGAATTATAGTACTATGCATTTATTATAAACATTGGAGGTTCTATTAAATGACATTATATTTACTCGAAGCAAATAATCTTGATTTCGCAAAGTCTAAAAAAGACTTAGAAGATAAAGCAGCAAAACTCACTACTGGTGAAGTACCAACATTAATTGAAGTACAAGCAACAGAAGATTTAACACATGGCTATTTTATTGTAGAAGCGAACAGTGATACAGAAGCTAAACAATTTCTTGAAGATGCATCTATCAACATTAATTTAGTTAAAGAAGTACGTTTAGTAGGTAAAGACTTAGAAGAAGTTAAAAAAGGTGATGCACACGTTGATTATCTTGTTACGTGGAACATCCCAGAAGGTATCACAATGGATCAATATTTAGCGCGTAAAAAGAAAAATTCTGTCCACTATGAAGAAGTCCCTGAAGTTCAATTCCAACGTACTTATGTATGTGAAGATATGTCAAAATGTATCTGCTTATATGATGCACCTGATGAAGACGCCGTTCGTCGTGCAAGAAAAGCTGTAGATACACCTATTGATGATATTGAAAAATTATAACTAAACTTTCTCTTTATATTTATAATTCCATAGGTTTAGTTAGCAAAAGTTATTTATAAGTATGTATCATACTCGTCACACCATTGCTAGCTAACAATCTTATTTAAGCTAAAAATTGGGGTAAACTTATAAATAACCTAAACACTATTCAAGGAGCGGCAATATGAAATCAAATGATACATTTTAGATTTCTGCCGCTTTTTTTTTATCAAAAAAACATATTAATTAGATAGGAATAATAGAGGTGTTGCCATGATTCGCATTAATCACATCCAACATCAATTTGGAGACCATCGTGTTATCGATGATTTTAATTTAAATATTGAAAAAGGTAAAATAGTTACTTTTCTAGGTAAAAGTGGTTGTGGAAAGTCTACCATGTTAAACATTATAGGCGGATTTTTAACACCTTCGTCAGGTACTGTTAAAATTGAAGATCAATTAAAACAAAATCCATCACCTGATTGTTTAATGATTTTTCAGCATCATAATTTACTGCCGTGGAAAAACATTAATGACAACATTCGTTTAGGATTAAATCGCGAAATGAGTGATGGTGAAATCAATAATTATTTAAAATATGTTGATTTAGATCATAAAGGAAAGACGTTTCCAGAGCAATTATCTGGAGGAATGAAACAACGCGTAGCACTTTGCCGTGCACAAGTCCATCAACCCAAAGTCATATTGATGGATGAACCATTAGGCGCACTGGATGCTTTTACACGTTATAAATTACAAGATCAACTTGTACAACTCCAAAAACAATCTACAGCTACGATTATATTAGTTACGCATGACATTGATGAAGCCATTTACCTTTCTGATCACATTATCTTACTCGGCGATGGCTGTAATATTATAAGCCAATATTCAATTGAACAATCACATCCGAGAAATAGAAATGATAGTTATTTATTAACTTTAAGAAATAATATTATGGAAAAATTCGCATTAAACCACCATCAAGCAGAACCTGAATATTACATATAAGGAGTTGTAACTATTGAAAAAAATAATCATCTTTCCAATAATTATGATCCTTATACTAAGTGCATGTAATAATCAATCTATACAGAAGAATAATCAACATAATCAACCGCAAAAGACTTTAAAAATTGGTTATTTGCCAATTACACATTCTGCTAACTTAATGATGACTCAAAAAGTAAAAGCACAAGCTAAACATAATGGTTATAAATTAAAATTAATTAAGTTTAATAATTGGCCAGATCTTATGGATGCATTAAATAGTGGGAGAATTGATGGCGCATCAACCTTAATAGAATTAGCTATGAAATCTAAACAAAAGGGTGCTGATATTAAAGCAGTTGCGCTAGGACACCACGAAGGTAACGTCATTATGGGACAAAAAGGTGAAACGGTAAACAATTTTAATAATGAGCATCAGTATCGATTTGCCATCCCTCATCGTTATTCAACGCACTACTTATTATTGGAAGAAATGAGAAAACAATTAAATTTGAATGCTCAAACATTCAGTTATCATGAAATGGCTCCAGCAGAAATGCCAGCTGCCCTAAATGAACATAGAATTTCTGGATATTCTGTGGCCGAACCTTTTGGCGCATTAGGAGAAAAGTTAGGCAAAGGAAAAACTTTAAAACATGGTAATGAAGTGATTCCCGATGCATACTGTTGTGCTTTAGTACTTAGAACTGACTTAATAAAAGATCAAAAACATGTTGCTCAAAGTTTTATATCTGATTATAAAAAAGCTGGATATCGAATGAATGATAAATCACAAAGTGTTGATATTATGTCTAAGCACTTTAAACAAGATCGAAAAGTATTGGAACAATCCGCAGAATGGACATCATATGGCAATTTATCTATTAAAGAAGATGGTTATCAAAAAATTACACAGTTGATTAACCAACATCAACTTTTCGAAACACCATCTTATAAATCATTCGTTGATCCAACACTGTATAAGGAGGCATAAGCAGCATGTCAGGTAATTTAATTAAAAAGCAAACTTTACCTATACTAACATTTATACTTTTCTTATTTATTTGGCAATGTGTCATTTGGATTGGAGATTATAAACCGATATTACTCCCAGGTCCTATCCTAGTAGCACAGAGTATTTGGCATTTTATTATTACCGGGGAAATATTTACCCATCTGGGCATCAGTTTATTTCGATTTTTTATTGGATTTAGTATCGCAATTTTAATTGGTGTCCCAACAGGTTTTATTTTAGGTCGAAGCACCTTATTGCACACTGCAATAGAGCCGTTATTTCAACTTATACGACCTATTTCACCTATAGCTTGGTCGCCATTTGTTGTTTTATGGTTTGGTATTGGTAGTTTACCAGCAATGGCTATCATCTTTATCGCTGCTTTTTTCCCGATTGTATTTAGTACGATTAAAGGCGTTAGGAATGTTGAGCCACAATACTTAAAAATTGCGTCAAATATGAATTTAAGTGGTTGGACGTTATATCGTAACATCTTATTCCCCGCTTCATTTAAACATATTATGGCTGGTATTCACATGGCAGTGGGAACAAGTTGGATTTTCTTAGTTTCAGGTGAAATGATTGGAGCCCAATCTGGACTAGGATTTTTAATCGTAGATGCGCGTAATATGTTAAATTTAGAAGATGTATTATCAGCGATCTTCTTTATTGGACTCTTTGGATTTTTGATAGATAGAATAATTAGTTATTTAGAAAAATTAATTTTAATCAGATTTGGAGAATAAAGGAGTAATTTATATGACTTTACAAAAACGTATTGAAACAGAATTAGATCCCTATGTTATTGAAATTGATGAAGGGAGTTATTACCCACGACCATTCATTCAAGGCTTATTTAGAGATGGCTATTTTTCTGAAAATGACTTAAAAAATAATCTAGAAGTCATTGAAGAAGTCTCAAAATCCTGCTTAACTACAGGTTTTTGTCTATGGTGTCAATTAGCATTTTCAACTTATTTACAACACGCAAATCAACCACATTTAAATAAAACTTTACAGCAACAGTTATTAAATGGAGAAATTTTAGGAGCAACAGGTTTATCTAACCCTATGAAATCTTTTAACGATTTAGAATCATTCAATTTAACACATCATTATAATGACAACACATTAATTATTAATGGCAAATTACCTGCAATAAGTAATATTGCGTCTGATCATTATTTTGGAGCAATTTCTAAAGCAAATGATACAGATGAGTTAGTGATGTTTATTGTAAAAGCGAATCAAAAAGGTATAACTTTAGATGAAAAATCAAATTTCTTAGGTGTCAATGGGTCGGCTACATTTGCTATTGAAATGAAAAACGTAGAGATCCCTGAATCACAAATTATAACAAAAGAAGCAAAAAGTTTTGCTTCTGCCATTCGACCACAATTTGTAGCTTTACAAATTCCTATAGCGCTCGGTTCAATCAGAGCTTCGTTAGATTTAATTCATAAATTTTCTGACGCACAAAATGGCATCAATAAATATTTAGAATTCGATATCAATGCGTATGAAAACCAATATAAACAGCTTAAAAACGCGTTTTATCATATTATTGAAAACGATGATTTAGACGATAATTTTGCTGAACTGATCAAAATTAAAAAAGAAGCTGGTTACCTATTATTAGAAGTAAATCAAGCTTCGATGGTAAACGGTGGTTCTAGAGCATATTCTTCACGTGCGCCACAAGCTCGTAAATTGAAAGAAGGTTTCTTTTTCGCTGCGCTTACACCTACGTTGAGACATTTAGGAAAATTAGAAGAAGAATACCGCACTACAGTTTAGTATACGAGTATAGATGAAAAATCAAAATCATAGACACACGATGACGACATGAAAAATTCGACAATGATATAAAATGATCGTCTAATATAAAAATAAATGGCTAATCCCTATCATCATGATATGCTCCCTTCAAAGTAGACACTTAAAAATGTAAACTTTGAAGGGAGCTTTTTTATGACTCATAGAAAATTATCACCTGAAACTTATCAAAAAGCTTTCAGCTTATATGAAGAAGGATATAGTATGAAAAATGTAATTCAAAAATTAAATTTAAATTGTTCTCCTAGAACATTATTGATTAACTATTATAAATTTAAGAAGCATGGAATAAAGGTGCTTTTACCAATTCAGAGAAATAATACCTACTCAAATGAATTTAAGCTTAAAGTTGTGCACGAATATATAAATGATGGCCTATCTTTAACTGATTTAGTAGTTAAATATAATATCCCCACTACTTCAACTGTAAACAAATGGATTTCAAAGTATTTGTCGGGTAAAATATTAAAAACATATTCTCCAAAACCCGAGGTGTATCAATTGAAATATAAATCATTAACATTTGAAGATCGTGTAGAAATCGTTGATTATTATATGAATCATGGCCAATCGTATAAGACAACAGCAAATCATTTTAACATCAATTATAGCCAAGTATATAACTGGGTAAAAAAGTACAACTTGCATGGATATGATGGGCTTAAAGATGGACGTGGAAAAGGGAAACCCCAGTCTGTATTAACACCTGAAGAGGCATTAAAAGCTGAAATTAAGATACTTAAAGAGAAAAATAAATTTCTTCAAATGGAAAATGACGTTTTAAAAAAGGAAGAAGAAATAGAAAGGAAGTTGATGAAACAGGCATCAGACAAAAAGCATCATACCAAACGGTAAAAGCATTTAAAAACCTTTATCCGATAGCTTGGTTATGTTCAGTATTAAAGATATCACGTTCAAGTTACTATAAATGGTTACATCGCAAACCATCAAATAAAGAAATTGAAAACCAAAAATTGATCAAAGATATCGTTGATATCTACAATAAATACAAAGGCATATATGGATATCGTCGTATATACATATATTTAAGACTTAAACTACATCAAAAAGTAAATCATAAACGTGTCTATAGATTGATGAATCAACTGAATCTAAAATCTACTATCCGCCCTAAAAGAAAACGATATATTAAAACAACACCTGAAATTACAGCACATAATATATTAAATAGAAAATTTGAAGAACAAATCCCAAATAAAAAATGGTTAACTGACGTTACAGAATTCAAACTAAGCAATGGTAAAAAACTTTACTTAAGTGCTATTTATGACTTAGGCAGCAAACAGATTATCAGTCATAAATTAAGTACCTCAAATAACAATAAATTTGTATTAGATACGCTCAAAAAAGCAGTCAAACTTGTGCCGAATACCGAAGGTATACTCTTACATAGCGACAGAGGATATCAATATACAAGCAGATTATTTAAAGTTACGTTAGAGCAACTTGGTATAAAACAAAGTATGTCACGACCAGGATGTTGCATAGATAATGGACCTATGGAAGGTGTATGGGGAACTATTAAAAGTGAATTGTTTAGAGGAAGAAAAAAAGTGATTTTTAAAGACAAGGCTACAGCAATAAAAGCAATTAATTCATATATAGAATTTTTTAATCAAGAAAGAATAACATTAAAAATGGCTACCCTTATATCGTAAATATAAGGTAGCCATAAACATTTTTTTTTTCACTGTCTACTTGACAGGGTGCAGTTCATCATCAAGTGGATTAGCCATTTTGTATTTAAATTGATTTCGTCGTCTCGACTTTAAACGTTACTTAGTGATATGATTCACCATATATTACCCTTTTACTAACCAGTCTATAGCACGTTTGATAGCATAGTCCCAATAAGCATAATCATGCTCACCTGGCCCATCCTCAAAACAATATGAAATTTGCTTTTCATCTAGATATTTAATAAATTTTTTATTATCTTCATGTAGTGCATCTTCTGTACCACACATAATTAATAAATCTGGTATCTCTTTACCTTGTTGAATTGCCTGGTCAACTAAATAATATGGGTCCAAGTCATTACCTGTAGCATTTTTTGAAACACCTGCAATTGCTTCTCCAGAATAATCGTACCAATCATAATCCATGAACGTCTGAGCATCATATACTGCCGATAAGGGACAAGCCTTTGCAAATCGATGTCCCTCAGCTAATGCAAACTTGATTGTTCCGTAACCTCCCATGGAATGACCAGCGATAAAATTATCTTCTCTCTTTTGTGACAAAGGTAAAATTTGATGTGCATAATCAAGTACTTCTAGCACATAATCATAATACTTATGACCAAAAACCATATTACTATAACCACTGTGATCTGCATTAGGCATAATAACTGCAAGTTGTTGCTCATTCGCATAGCGCTCTATACTTGTGTAACGCATATACGAAGTTTCATCACTAGACAAACCATGCAGTAATAATAGTGTTTTTAGTGGTTTAGGCTGTGTACCTTTTTTAAAATAACTTTCAACCTCTGGAAGAATTACCATAAAATGATGATGCATACCTATTGTCTTTGAATTGTAATTAATCGATAATAGTGCCAATGATTTCACGACCTTCTATTCATTAATACTTTGCGGCTTAGTTTTACCTCTTTTTTCTGCTTTATGTGCAGGATCTAAACGTTTCTCCAATAATCTTAAACCGACATCTATAATAATAGCGATTAATGCGATTGGTATCGCACCAGCTAAGATAAACGTTGTACCATCTGTAGCGTTTGTTCCTCGGATAACGATGTCACCTAATGTAGGTGCACCAATAAACGAACCAACTGCTACAACACCAATTGCAACAACCAGTGCAATTCTTAATCCACCTAATATGACTGAGAGTGATAAAGGTAACTCAATCATTCTTAATACTTGATTTCGCGTCATACCCATACCTTTACCAGCATCTTTAATATTCGCATCAACACCCATTATACCTGTATAAGTATTTTTTATAATCGGTAATAGCGCATATAAAAATACCGTTACCACGACTGTAGTAGTACCTAATCCCATGACAAGCATGAGTATCGCTAACATTGCAATAACCGGAACGGTTTGAATAATATTCGCGATAGTAATAATAACACCAGAAAACTTACTATATCTTGCAATTATGATACCAATTGGAATACCAACAATAGATGCAAAGAGTACACCGTAAACAGACATTAATAAATGTTTTAAAAATAAATCCCAAAGGTAGCCATAGTTGACTGAATAATATTCTACTAATTGTTGTAATAAATTACCTTCCATTAGTTTTGACCACCTTTCTTATCATTTTCAAAATAATTATGTTTTTTTAAGAAGTTCTCAGCAACGACTGCTGGTTCTTGTCCTTCACCATCTGCTTGATAATTAAGTTTTTGCATTTCAGATGTCGAAACTTTTTTGTCTAGTTTATTGATGATTGGTTTTAACTCTGGATGTTTATCTAACAATTCATTCGTAGCAACCGCACTTGCATCATATGGTGGGAAAAATTGTTTATCATCCTTTAAAACTTTTAAGTCATATGCTGCAATACGTCCATCCGTTGAATAACCTACAGCTACATCTAAATTATTAGAGTTTAATGCATCATATACTAAACCAATTTGCATTGGTCTGATAGTATCAAATTTAAAACCATATTCTTTTGTAAATCCAGGATAACCGTCACCTTCACGGTTTAACCAAGAACTATCTATACCGAGTTTAAGTTCAGGATGTTTTTTCAAATCAGATACAGTTTCTAAATTATATTTTTCTGCTGTTTCCTTAGTGACCATAAATGCGTATGTGTTAGCAAAACCGTAAGAGTTAAAGAAGGTTTGGTCGAATTTTTTTTGGAAACCATCTTGAGTTGCTTTCATAGCTTTTTTAGGATCTTTAATTGGATCTTCATTTAAGGCACCAGTTAAATCAGTACCATTATATCTAGCACCTGACATATTCGCGTCACCATTTACTAACGCATTGTGTTGAATGGTACTTGATCCTAAATTATTAATTAAAGTGGGTTTAATTTCACCATTTGTATCGTGTTCTATTAACAGTCTCAACATATGAGACATAATTTGTGATTCACTTGTTGCAAGTGCTGTGATTTTAATATCTTGTTCTGAACTGTTGCTACCTAATCCTGGTAAACTACATCCAGATAAGACCGTCAGACACAACACAAGCACAATACAATATTGTTTCAATTTCTTCATAATGTCCTCCTTAAATTATCTGGATACTTTTAATCCCTTAGGTACAGCCCATCTTTCTACTAGTGACAGTAGGAAATCTACGATCAATGCTAAAGCAGTCACTAATACTGCTGCACTTACAATCATTAATGGGTCATACAAGTTTAATCCATTAAATACAAAATCACCTAAACCACCTGCGCCTACATAACTGGCTAAAGTTGCCCAACTAATTACGTAAACAGAAGATAAACGAATACCTCCTAGTATAAGCGGTAAGGCTAACGGTAATTCCACATCTTTCATTAATTGAAAACGTGTCATACCCATACTTGTGCCTGCTTCTTTAATGTTATCATCTATGTTTTGCACACCTAATACAGTATTGTTTAAGATTGGCAATAATACATAAATAAATAAAGCTACAATTGCAGGTAATTTACCCACACCAAAGATTGGAATCATGACTGCTAACACTGCTAATGTTGGTATCGTTTGTAACACACCAGCAATAGTTAGCACAATATTAGATGTTCTTTTCATTTTTGATAATAAAATACCCAATGGTACAGCGATGACGATAGCAATTAACAAAGCGATGATTGAGATATAGAAATGTTCAACGGTTTTTGATATCAGTTGACCACCATACTGCTCTACAAAATCTTTCATTACTTATCAGCTCCTACATTATCGGGCTCAACAATAGCATTTTTTTGTGCACTAACATCTTCGTCTAACTCGCCCCAAATACTATCGTAAACGATGTCAACTAAGTTTGCTCTTGTAACTAGTCCAATCAATGTCTCTTCATCACTATCTACAACTGGTACATTTCTTACATTTCGTTTTAATATCGTACGCACCGTATCTTGTAATTTACTATCTACTCTTACTCTGTATATATCACGTTGCATTGTGTCAATGAGTTCTTTATGAGCTCGTAAACCTTGGTTAATATCTTCTATATCTAAATATCCAAGTAATCTATCATTATTACCTACGACAAATAATGTATCGACACGTCGATCTCTCATAACCTTAACCGCTTCATTTAATGAACTATCTGCATGTACAGTTACTGGTCGGATCATTGCATCTTTGACGGTTCTCATATTAGGTCTATCTTGAATCAATCTATTTTGACCAATAAAGTCACGTACGAAATCGTTTGCAGGATGTCGTAAAATATTATCTGGTGTATCATATTGAACGACTTTTCCTTCAGACATAATACAAATTTTATCTGCCAATTTAATCGCTTCATCCATATCATGTGTGACAAAAATAAATGTTTTACCTAATTTTTGTTGCAGTTCTTTAACCAAATCCTGTAATGTATCTCTCGTAATTGGATCTAACGCACCGAATGGCTCATCCATTAAAATAACATCTTGTTCAGCTGCTAAAGCACGCACAACACCAATACGTTGTTGCTGTCCTCCAGACAATTGTGAAGGATATCTATCTAAGTATTCTTCTGGTAAATCTACTAATTTTATCAATTCTTTAGCTTTTTTTTCTTTCTTTTCATCTGACCATTTTAATAATTTAGGTACTAAGACTATATTCTCTTTAATGGTCATATGAGGCATTAGACCAATTTGCTGAATCACATAACCAATTTTTCTACGTAATTCAACGGCGTTCATTTTGCGCACATTTTTACCATTGATTGCAATTTCGCCTTCTGTAGCTTCTATCATTCTATTTATCATTCTTAAAGCAGTGGTCTTCCCACTCCCACTTGTACCGATAAACGCTATAAATTCACCAGATTCGATTTCCAATGATATATTATCTACAGCTTTTTTTGTGCCACCATAAACTTTAGATAAGTTTTTTATACTTAACATGTGTTAATTCCTTTCTATTTTTGTATTTACATTTAACATTTCATTTATAAATATAAGGCTAACTGTGGATGTTATACAAATCCGAAAATAAGTAAAAACATGTAGCACAACTAGCCCTACTTTATTCATGTGTTGGTCAAAAATATCAATTTTGACTAATTTTTTTCATCCTATATCTATTAAGATAACTCAACAAATGAAAATAAACAATTTATAACCTTAAGTTTTGTTAATTAAACTATTGAAATTAATTATCAATTCAATAGCTCAAAACAATGTTTCAAAAATATTATTTTCGTTTTATGCCAATCAGTCGGCCTAATTCTTTTGGCGCTTCATGAATTGTTCCAACTTTAGTATAATCATCTATAGCATTTTTTATTTGTTCAGGGAAAGCTGCAGGTCTGCCTATTGTAGTGTCCATGCCCATAAGCATTACTTCATATGTTGCACAACGGTTATTTTGAGCATCTACTAAAGTCATAAAAACATGTAAACGTTTGGCATCATAATCATATAGACTTACGTTCACAGTAATAAGTTCAGCTACGCTTATTTCTTTTAAATACACTACATGATTTTCTAAAGTGAACACTGTATAATTCAATTTTTTAATTGTATTCACATCTAAGCCTAGTGATGCCAGCCATGCATCTGTGGCATCACTAAATACTCGATTATATTCAGCGTCATTCATGTGCTGATTATGATCGACCCAAATATCTTTAACAGTGGTTTGATATTGAAATTGAGTCATATGAACCTCCAATTATTTAATACCCTTTTTCATTGATGCAGTGTCTTCTGGCCAATATGCTTCAGCTAATTCTTTCACTTTAACTAAGAATTCATTACGCTTTTGGTCTAATTCTGACATCGTTTGCCCTTGTGAAGCCGTTTCACAACCATTCACCACATTATCATATAAATCCTGAGTTAGTTCAGGCGCAATTAATTTTGTCCATGGTTTCTTCAATGCTGGACCAAATTGTTTCAGCATATGACGCATACCGCCTTCTCCTCCAGCAAGATGGAATGTCATAAATGGTCCATACTGTGCATAACGTAAACCTGCTGCATGGGTAAATGCTTTATCTACTTCTTCAGTAGTTGCTATTCCTTCATTAACAATGTGTAATGATTCTCGCCATAGTGCCTCCATCAATCTATCTGCGATGTGTCCTTCAATTTCATGTCTGACATGTAGCACATCCATACCAATGCTTTCGTACACTTTTTCTGCTTCTACTGTGACAGCTTCAGTTGTTTCTTTACCAGGTACAATTTCAACTAATGGCAAAATGTATACTGGGTGAAACGGATGTGCAACAACCAAACGTTCAGGATGTTTTAAATTTTGTTGTAATTCTGAAGGCATAATGCCAGAAGTACTAGAACCAATAATGGCATCCTGACGTGCATAGGTATCGATTTCAGATAATACCTGTGCTTTTAGTTCTTCAATTTCTGGAACATTTTCTTGAATATGATCTGCATCTTTAACAGCCTCTTCTAAGCTTACCGTAAACGATAAATTCTCTAAAGACGCACCCTCTGCTAAACCTTGTTGCTCAGCATATGGCCAGTTTTGTTTCACTTGTTTTAACATGCTTTCATAAGCACCTTCACTGGGATCTGTCGCAATTACTTCGTGACCATGCGCTAAAATACGCGTAATCCAACCACTACCTATAACGCCCGTACCTACAACTGCAAATTTCATTATTTGCCTCCTTTAGGATCTCTAAGTTGGTATTGCTCACGCGCTTCAGCCGGTGTCATTGGCTCTATATCTAATGTTTTTAGTATTTCAACTGCACGTTCAACTAGTTGTTCATTTGAAGCTTTAACACCTTTTGATAAATACAAGTTATCTTCTAAACCTACGCGGACATTTCCACCACGTTTCGCCGCTTCTTCTACAGTAGGTAGTTGCATTCTCCCAATACCAAAAGCTGACCAATGCGCATTTTCAGGAATACGTGTTTTAAAATATTCAATTGTCTCTGCATCGTTTTCAGCACCCCATGGAATACCTAGACAGAATTGGAACATGGGTTCGCCTTCAATGAGACCTTCATTAATTAATTGTTTTGCAAATGAAATATGCCCACTATCAAAGCATTCTAATTCAGGTTTTACACCTGCATCTTTTACTAATTGTGCTTGTTTTCTTAACCAATCAGCTGGGCTTAAGTAAACAGCGTCACCCATATTCACACTACCACAATCAAGTGTGCACATTTCTGGTAATAATGCGCCAATCGCTTCATGTCTTTCTTCAGGTGTTTGCATATCTGAACCTTCACCTGCTGTATATGGATCTTCTAGGTTAGGGATAAAATCTCCGCCACCACCTGAAGTAATATTAATAATAATATCTTCATCAGCTTCTCTTATTAATCTTACTGCTTCTTTAAAAAATTCAACATCATGGCTTATGCCGCCTGTTTCTGGGTCACGTGCATGAATGTGTGCAACAGTAGCCCCTGCTTTCGCACATTTAATTGCTGAATCTGCAATTTCCTGAGGTGTTACAGGAACACTTTTATTTTTTTCTACAGTATCTCCAGCACCTGTTAAAGCTGCTGTTAGCATAACTTTTTTCATATATAAACCTCCAACAGAGTTTTGATCACAGTTGATAGTGTACCAACCGGACGGTTTAGTTTCAACCCTTGCTACAGCTAAAAAAAGGGATAAGTGATGGTTTCTCATCACTTATCCCTATAGCATCAATACTTTCAACGAATCGAAAATTTTATTATTTTTTTATAATTTCAACTTTTTCATGCATCTTTTAATTCGATTTGTTTGTTTTCTGTATAAGATGTTAGTCGTTCTAAAACTTTTGCTCTCATTGTTTCATCAAGTGCGTCTAGTCCAAATATTTCCGATAACCATAAGCCGTCCACTGCTAAACGTATGATTGTTGCATCGACTTTATCAATGCCATCTTTTTCAATTTTTTCTTGCCAATCTTTATAGGTATCTTGTAGTGGTAATAATAAATTACTATTAATACCCTGTGCAGCCAGCATACCAGAAGTAATTGATGCATTTTCTGAACGGTGTTCTCTAGTAGCTTCAATAAATGCACGCAATAATTTGCCAACTTCTTGTGACTCATTTTTAACATGTTCATTCACATTATTTCGATACAACTCATCTGCATGATCCACAAGTCCTTGTATCAATGCGAATTTATTTTTAAAATGATACAGTAAACCACCTTTACTAACACCTGCTTTTTTAGCAACTGCATCAAGTGTTAAATACTCACTACCTTGCTCATTTACGATAGCCGCTGCTGCTTCTAATAGTTGAATACGTTTAGACACTCTTGCCATATCTACACCTTCTCTTACAAAATATTACTTGATTCATCTACTATATTTATATTTGAGCAAACTATAAACGATAAATGACAAAGTTGCAAGATTAATCTGGATTTTATAAACGACGCGATATCTATTTTTAAATAAATACGATGGTTTGGTTCAACCAAAATACGATTAAAAAATTTTGACAACCACGAACACTTTTTTGTCATTGAAGACTTAAGTCATGCTATAGCTTAATTGGTTACTTATCATTCATGCCTTTACCTTCTAGGATATGATTGATATACTTTTCAACTCTATTTTCCCTTGTTGAAGCACGTTTAGCTTGACCTATATAATACATATATTGACGTTGTCTTCCAGGCGTTAAATTATTAAATGCTTCTTTTAACTCTGACGAAGCTTCTAATTTATTTTTCAATTCCTCAGGCATATCGAATTCTTCTGTCGTTTTCATCGGTACTTTTTCACCCGACTTTTCTACTCTAATGGCTTCTTCTACATACCAAGCAATTTCATCTTTACGTTGTTCTATTTCGTCTAAACTTTCAAATCTCAACTGGCGAGCAGCTTGAACATTTTTCGTTTGTTGAATTAAAGTATGATATGGATCTTTCATAATGGCACCTTTTTCAAATAACAATGCACAATAATGTTTAAAATCTTGAATGATGACAACA
This sequence comes from Staphylococcus sp. FSL W8-0271, assembly GCF_038006605.1. Classification (NCBI taxonomy): domain Bacteria; kingdom Bacillati; phylum Bacillota; class Bacilli; order Caryophanales; family Staphylococcaceae; genus Staphylococcus; species Staphylococcus sp. FSL W8-0271. The sequence goes on along the minus strand of NZ_JBBOVM010000001.1, from coordinate 537,000 downwards.
TTTTTATTGTCCAAAGTATAACAAGGATGCATCCATTTATAATCTTCTGTTAATTCTGTTTGATTGATTATATTTCTTAATACTTTAAAAGCATCTTGCCATTGATCTAAGCGTTCAATAAACGCATCTACTTTATCGTTTTTAATTGATTCATTCATAAAAAACCGCCTTTTATTTTAATTTTACTATAAATATATACATTTAATCCATACTATCTTTTATATCATGTTAACGTCTTATTTTCTATGAATATAATACTTATTTATATCTTTAATAATTCAAAATATTTCTTTAAACCATTTTTAAATGTGCTCAATTTAGATAATCCTTTATTGATCTTCTTCACACTACTCTGGTACAAAACCTATATATTGTCATACTAATACAATTCAAAAATACATTTGTTTTACTTATAATTTAATATAAGTAAAATTATATAAGTATTTATATATATTACTGATACACTTCGCTTTTCTCTGTTACACTTATAAATAATCACTTTTTAGAAGTGTGAACAATCATTGTTCAGTTTTTTGTAAGCGCTTTAATATTTGGAGGGGATATTTTATGCAACAAGAGAGTGTTTGGCTAACAATTATGGGGCTAATTATTATTATTTCCATTGTTGGTTTACTAATTGCTAAACGTATTAGTCCAGTTGTAGGCATGATTTTAATACCGAGTGTAGGTGCACTCATATTAGGTTACAATATAGGCGATTTAGTAAAATTCTTTAATAGTGGTTTAGATCAAGTTATTAACGTCGTCATCATGTTTATTTTTGCAATTATTTTCTTCGGCATCATGAGTGACGCTGGCTTATTTAAACCATTGGTAAAGCGTTTGATTTTGCTTACTAGAGGTAATGTTGTAGTTGTTTGTATTGTAACTGCACTTATCGGAATATTCGCGCAACTCGATGGTGCTGGAGCCACAACATTTTTATTATCAATACCAGCATTATTACCGTTGTATAAAGCACTAAATATGAATCGGTATCTACTACTTTTGTTACTCGGACTGAGTGCATCGATTATGAACATGGTGCCTTGGGGTGGTCCTATGGCTCGTACAGCTTCAGTAATTCATTTTAAGAATGTCAATGAATTATGGTATGGTGTTATACCTGTTCAGATTATCGGTTTTATTTTAGTTTTACTATTCGCTGTAATTTTAGGTTTTCGAGAAAAATCAATTATACAACGTAAAATCAATTCGGGAGAAGTAACTAATACACAAGATGTGGATATACATAAATTGGTTGAAATATACGAACAAGATCAAGATATTAAATTTCCAATTCGTGGTGTTGCCGTTACGAAACCTTGGATTAATTGGATTAACGTGATACTTACGCTCGCTATCATCGTAGTAATGCTAGCTAATATCGCTCCGCCTGAATTTGCATTTATGATTGGTGTTGCGATTGCTTTGATTATTAACTTCCCAAATGTAGACGAACAAATGAGTAGGCTTAAGGCTCATGCGCCAAATGCACTTATGATGGCTGCCGTGATTATTGCAGCGGGTATGTTTTTAGGTGTACTTAATGAAACTGGTATGCTTGAGGCAATAGCAGTAAGCTTCATCCACATTATACCGAATGCCGTAGGGCCATACTTACACATTATTGTCGGTATTTTCGGTGTACCACTAGATTTATTAACGAGTACGGATGCTTATTATTTCGCAATCTTACCTATTGTTGAACAGACAGCCGGTCAGTTTGGTGTGTCATCTGTGTCAACAGCATATGCAATGTTAATTGGAAATATTATCGGTACGTTTGTCAGTCCATTTTCACCTGCATTATGGTTAGCAGTAGGGCTTGCAGAAGCAAATATGGGAACATATATAAAGTATGCGTTCTTTTGGATATGGGGTTTTGCCATCGTCATGTTAATTATCGCTATGTTAATCGGAGTCGTTACATTTTAAGTTCTAAACTGTGTGACTTTAGTAAAAACATTTGCACAAAAATTTAAAAAACAGGGTGTCGAACTGAAATTACATTTCAATGTTCCACGCCCTGTTTTATTTATATATAATTCAATTTTGCAGTCTTATATTACCATTAGCCCATGCTCAAATCATGATGCTTTATTGTATTTAGCGACATTTTTAAGGCTAATAACTAAAATAAATGCTACTAACGCAATTGCAGCTGAAAAATAAGTCGTTGCGTAGACATTTAAGTTCGATACTACTAATCCACCTACAATACCGCCGATACCGATACCTGCGTTTAAACTAGACATATTCCAGCTCATCACTTGGCTCGTATCACCCTCAACATGTTCTATAATGCCACTTTGCACAGCTGGATTCGTACTCCATTGCATGATATTCCAAATGAAAATAATCATGAGTAATAAACCTGTACCTGGTAAAAACATATTAAGAATAAGCATCATAACAATAAATACGGCTGTCGCAATAACCAACCAGCGTTTGCTCGTAAGTCTATCTGATAAAAAGCCACCCATTGATGTTCCGATTACACCTGCAATACCATTGATTAATAATGCAATAGAAACAAAGGATAGTTGATGCCCACCGGAAAGGATTAACGGATTAATATAAATAAACGTCACCGAGTTGGCTACTAATAATAAAAACGTGATACCTAAATATTTTGTAACTTCAACGGGTCTTAACACTTTAGAATAAGCGTTTGAACGATTTGAACCTGTCTCCATGTCAGTGTTTGACGATAGATGATCACTTAGCTTCGGTACATATATATACATTAGAATACCAACGAATAAACTAATAATCACAATAAATAAAAACGTATATCTCCAACCGACTAAATCACCAATGACTGTCCCGATTGGCACACCAAAAACATTTGCCCCACTAAAACCGGAATACACAATACCAATCATTTTCCCTCGGTGTTGTGGCGCAGTTAATAACGCAGTTAAAGCTAATATTTTAACCACAATTAATGCTGCAGCTGCAGATGATAAGATACGTCCAATCACTAAAATAGAAAAATTAGGCGCAATCGCAATAATGATATTGCCTACAACAAATGTTAACAGTGCCCACAATAAAACCATTCGTGGTGAAAAACGATTTGTTAGCTTTACTAAAATAGGTCCTGCTACTGCAAAAGTAATGGCATATAAGGTAACTAATTGTCCAATGATTGCTTCAGAAACATGTAAATCACTACTCATCAAGTTCATAATACCTGCAACCATCATTTCAACCATTCCTACAATAAATATACTTAATATAAAGGTAAATATGCGCATAACTGACATAAATATCCTCCTCTCTTTAATCTGATTTCAAAAATTCTATAACTGCTACATTATAAACCATTCGTCAATATATATGAATACTTAGCAATACATGCTATTAAATTCATTTCAAAAAACAGGAAACGCAAGAAATATCAATAACCATTTTGATACTTCTTGACGTTTCCTGCTCATCTAAATTTAAAATTTCTCATCAAATAGATTTGATTTTAGTAATTGTCATCATGTTTATTATAACAAATATACATCAAAAACTTTTAGCGATTGTCTTTGGGGATATGTCGCGCAATTAATTGGTCTCGTTCATTAAAGAATTGACGATAACTCAAGTATGTTGCAATCAACGCTGACATAATTGTCGCTGTCATATGAATAAATACTACTAAAAGTTGAAATTTAACAGCTTCCAATGGATCTACACCACCGATAATCAACCCTGTCATCATACCAGGAATCGAAACAATACCATACGTTTTCACTGAATCTATCGTTGGCACAATTGCCGTTTTGATACTTTCACGGATCGTTCCTTTGGAAGATAGTTTTGGATTAGCACCTAATGCCAATTTGGCTTCGATTTGACTCATTTCTTTAACGAATTCACGATCTAAATTTTGATACGCAAGATTAATAGCAATCAAACCATTACTTCCAAGCATGCCTGCAATTGGAATTACTTCATTAGGTTTGAATTCAATTGCGCCAGTGATCACAATACCGACTAATGGTAGCGCTACACCTATAAATATGGCAATAAAAGAAATCCAAAATACATGATGCATCACAGGTGAAGCTCTACTGATCGTGTTCCACGATGCATTAATAATGATGATCAATACAAACAAGAGCAACAACCATGTTTGGTTTACATCAAATATAAAATGAAGTAAATAACCTAAAATCACCAATTGAACAACTGCTCTTAAAGTTGCAACGAGTAAATCTTTAATTATGTGTAATTTTTCTTTATATGACACGATGATTGGAAAAAGTAGGAGTGTCGCAGTAAGTACTAAAGCAGTGGTACTCATCATAATTCCTCCTCCTTTTCAATTTGTCCATCCACAATTCTAATGCGCTTTTGGAAATGTCTCATACTTTGATCGTTACTATGTGTAATCCATAAAATTGTTGTACCTTCCTCCGCAAGCTTAAAGATTAAAGATTCAATTTTTTCACTGTTATGTACGTCTAAAGCACTTGTTGCTTCGTCTAATAATAATACTTTGGGTTTATACATTAGCTGTCTCGCAATCGTTACACGTTGTCGTTCCCCACCAGAAAGATGGTTTACGCTTGTATCAAAGTTATAATGACCTAACCCTACCGACTTCAAAAGTGCTTTAGCTCTTTTACGATTAAACTTATCATTTCTAATTTGAGCGGGGAAAGCTAAGTTATCACCAATAGTACTTTCAAACAAATCGCTTTCTTGTAATAAATAACTAATTTCCATTCTTAACTTTTCTGGACTAATATCTTCATATACTTGATTATTAAAATATAATTCCCCTTCTGTAGGACTTATCAAATTATTCATTAAGCGTAACAAAGTACTTTTACCACTTCCTGAAGGCCCAACAATCGCAATCGTTTCTCCTGCTTCGATTTTCAAATTAATGTTATTGATAATTTGTCGGTTATCCACCTGGTATGAAACATTTCTAAGCTCTAACATTTTGAACCTCCTAGGTCATATATAGTTTATACCCTATTACGACTGTTTGATTTCCTATCATTGTAGCATTCAATCGTTTTATTCAAAACACAACATTAAATATCACACGCAAACATTATTTTAAAAATACAATCGCAATAAAAGATATTAAATTATTAAAAGTATGCAGTGATATGGATACTGCTAGGTTTTTCCCACTTTTCAAATATACAAATACTAGACCAATCGCAATAAAAATATAGCTTCCGATTTCAAATGGGGATGTAGCCCCTAATACATGAATACCAGCAAATAATATAACTGATAATACACTTGCAGCAGCATATGTAATTTTTTTACCTAATTCATGAATGATGAGATGCCTAAATAATAACTCTTCAATAATCGGCGTCAAAATAACAATATCTAAAAATAAAAATGGGAGCATCCAATTGTCTTGAAATAGTGCTTCTAAAATCAATTGATTCTGTGTTTCATGATATTGTAATGACTTCGGTAAAAAAGTCATAAGCCAATCATATAAATTATTCAACAAGAGCGTAGATATGTATGCTATAAAAATAAGCAAAATATATTTACGAACTGATTTTAACCTGTTGATCACAATTGCTGTAATATTATCTTTAGTATGCATGCCATAAAAACTTAAGATGATACATATTTCAGCAATAACACCACCAAAAATCAGTATATTCATATCACTTAAACGATACTTACTACCAATATTAAAAATGTCATATGATACGATTAATATCAGCGTTAATATAAGTGGTATAATATAATTAGCAATGATGTATATAGGGATTAACCAAAAGTCTTTTTTAACAATTTTCTGATGCTGCCATATATGCTTTTTGGTTAATGGCGTTGCTGATGATTTGTCAGTCATATGTCACCTTCCTTGTAGCTGTTTAACAATAATATAACACAATATTTTATCATTATTATAAGTTGATTTACTTTTCTATTTGAAAATTACAATTAACCATTCTACCCCTTTACAGTGGAACACATTGTAAATTGCATAATTTATTGTATTATATAACTATATTAAGGGGGAATGTTACATGACTATTTTGACTATTTTACAGTTTATCGTCAACGTAATCATTGTCGTTTGTTTAATAAGCGTACTTGTTTTAGGGGCTGTATTGCTTTTTAAGGATAAACGACAAAAGCAACATAGCGTTTTACGCAATTATCCATTACTTGCACGTATTCGATATTTTGGTGAAAAAATAGGTCCAGAATTACGCCAATATTTATTTTTAGCAGATACCAAAGGCAAACCTTTTTCTCGTAATGATTACACCAATATTGTATTAGCTGGTAAATATAATTCAAGAATGACTAGTTTTGGTACACAAAAGGATTATGAAGATGGGTTTTACATTCAAAATACGATGTTTCCGTTGCAATCTAAAGAATTACATATTAATCAATCACCGTTGATTTCATCATTTATTTATACAATTGATAATGAACGACTCTTTAATCGTGACGAACATCGCACAAAAGCAGAGATAGATCCATTTTATTTAACAGATGAAGATGCCATTATTTTAGGTCCTGAACTGAAACATCCGTTCAAACTTAAAAGGCTTGTTGGTCAATCAGGAATGAGTTATGGCGCATTAGGAAGTCATGCAATCACGGCGCTATCCAAAGGATTAGGACAAGCTGGAACTTGGATGAATACAGGTGAAGGCGGTTTATCAAAACACCATTTATCGGGCGATGCAGATATCATCTTTCAAATAGGTCCAGGTTTATTTGGCGTACGAGATAAATCGGGAGAATTTGATATGAATGCTTTCCAAATTTTAGCAAATGAAGATACGGTCAAAGCTTTTGAAATCAAGTTAGCACAAGGTGCAAAAACAAGAGGCGGCCATATGCAAGGTAATAAAGTCACACAAGAAATTGCTGATATTCGTAATGTTGAACCTTGGAGGACGATTAATTCCCCTAACCGTTTTGAATCTATAGATAATCCAACCGATTTATTAGAATGGGTTACACAATTACAAAAAGTAGGTCAAAAACCTGTTGGTTTTAAAATTGTAATCAGCAAAGTATCAGAAGTAGAAGCGCTCGCACAAACAATGATTGAAACAAATCAGTTTCCGAATTTTATTACTATTGACGGCGGCGAAGGAGGCACTGGTGCAACATTTCAAGAATTGCAAGATGGCATAGGTTTACCTTTATTCACTGCTTTACCAATCTTAACAGGTGTACTCGAAAAGTATGGTATACGCAATCGAATTAAAGTATTTGCTTCAGGGAAACTTGTAACACCTGATAAAATTGCGATTGCATTAGGTCTAGGTGCTGATTTAGTCAACGTTGCAAGAGGTATGATGATTAGTGTCGGATGTATTATGAGTAGGCAGTGTCATATGAACACATGTCCTGTAGGTGTTGCAACAACAGATCCAAAACGTGAAAGGGGATTAATTATAGATGAAAAAAAATACCGCGTCACTAATTTTGTAACCAGTTTACATGAAGGCTTATTTAACATTGCTGCCGCTGTAGGTGTAACTTCCCCAACTCAGATATCGAAAGAACACATCATTATCAAAAAGAAAGACGGTAACATTCAATCCATACATGATTATAAATTAAACTTACTAAATCATAATTAACTTCAAAGATTAAAAGAAACACCTTTGTTAAAAATAAGCTTCAACAACATTTCGAAGGATAAGATAAGCATACGTCTGGGACGAATCACTGATGTCCAGACGTATTTATTTTGCAAATAGATATTTAAGTCCGATGGTTCATTATCATATAAAGTGATTCAATTGCTTTGTTAGCTTAGATTCTATCGTTTCTTGTTGATCTTCCAATGGATTGAATTCAAATAAATTACCATTAATAAAAACGGTCGGAATGCCTTTAATTCCTCTTTCAAATGCTTCTTCATGAATCGCTAACGAACGATCGTCAGCTTCTTTATGAGGTGTAAGATTATATTCTTCTTCCATTTTGGCTTCAATTGTCGAAAAACTTACTTTCCATTGAGCTTGTGTTTGGTATAACTCACGAATAATATCTAAGGTTTCTTCAGGTCGTTGATAGTTTAAATATATATTTGCTATTGTTCCTTTTAATAAGCCTTGCTTCGTTTTATCAAAATGTTTAATTGTATGTTGAACCTTCCCTTGATCAATGAATGGCTTTAATACAGTGTCTGCAGCGAAAAAGAAGTTTTTACAGTATGGACAAGCTAAATTGATAAAAGACTCCACTTTAATCGGTGCTGATTCTGATCCTATTGTTAAATAATTAATTTCTGTCATCGTCTATCCCTCCACTTTGTTTATAATTATATTGAATCATGGACAGGTATTGAATGCACACGTTTAGCCTTACAATAGCGTGCAACGTAAACTTCATCTAATGTTATGTAAATTAAATTAATAACACAAAGCTCAAACAATTAGCTTATATCGAAGTTCATGATAAAATGAATATAAATATTTGATTAGGGGGTATAACATGAACAATTCAATAAAATTACTAGAATCATTAACAAATGTTGACGGTATTGCAGGTCATGAAAAAGCAGTGAAAACACTTATGCGTGATTATTTGACGCCAGTAAGTGATGAAATTATTGAAGATAATCTGGGAGGTATTTTCGGTAAAAAAACGACCTCTACTGGTAATAAGACATTAATGGTGGCAGGTCATTTAGATGAAATTGGTTTTGTAGTTACTAAAATTGATAAAGATGGATTTTTAAAATTCACACCTATTGGTGGTTGGTGGAACCAAGTGATGTTATCTCAAAAAGTAACTGTCACAACTGATGAAGGCAAGAAAATCAGAGGTATTATTGGCTCCAAACCACCACATGCTTTATCACCCGAAGAACGTAAAAAAAATGTAGAAATAAAAGATATGTTCATTGATATTGGAGTTAAAAGTAAAAAAGAAGCTGAACAATTCGGCATTGAAATTGGCAATATGATCACACCATACAGTGAGTTTGAAACACTAGCTAATAGCAAGTATTTAACTGCCAAAGCTTTTGATAATCGTTATGGTTGCGCCCTTGCTGTAGACGTTTTAAACAACCTTAAACAAGAATCCATTGATATTAATTTAGTTTCAGGCGCTAACGTACAAGAAGAAGTAGGTCTTCGTGGCGCTAAAGTTGCAGCTAATAAGATTAAACCTGACTTAGCTCTTGCTGTCGATGTAGCTGTTGCCTATGATACACCAGGCATGTCTGGCCAAACTAGCGAGACAGCTATTGGACAAGGACCTGTAGTCATTATTATGGACGCTTCAAACATAGGTCATGTTGGTTTTACAAACCATATTAAAAAAATAGCTAAAGCACATAATATAGATATCCAGTTAGATTCTACACCTGGTGGCGGTACTGATGCTGGAAGTATTCATGTTGCCAATGAAGGTGTGCCTACGGTCTCTATTGGTGTCGCTCTACGTTATATGCATTCAAACGTCTCTGTATTGCATACAGATGACTATAAAAATTCGGTTGCCTTAGTCACTGAAATCGTTAAATCTTTAAACGACGATGCCGTAGATAACATCATTTGGTAAACCACTCAAACCTATAAAAAATAAAGCCGTAAACAAAGTGCTACCACTAATGTTTACGGCTTTTTGGTGCTTCTTAATAACTATTAAACTCAAATAATATCACTTTCACTCTAAATTATTCTGTAGAATCTTTCCAACGCGCATCACTCAACATTTCTCCTGGCCAAGTATATGCCGTCACACCACCATCAATTGTAATGGTTTCACCAGTTATAAAAGAACTGTCATCAGAAGCCAAGAAAGCAATGAGTTTACCTACTTCATCAGGTGTGCCCAAACGACCTAAAGGCGTAACCCACTTCTGATTTTCTCTAAATATTTTTCCTTGTTCATCTTCTTTAGTACCTGTTAATTTATCTACAAGTGGTGTTTCTATCGTACCTGGTGCGACTGCATTCGCTCTGATATGCTCACGTCCATATTCTATCGCTGTTGATCGAGTGAAATTGATGATACCTGCTTTTGCAGCATTATATGCTGAACGATTTAAATCTGCAGCAATTCCAGAAAATGACGCCATATTGATGATAGAGCCACCATTTGACATCATTAGTGGTAAAAAGAATTTAGTCATCAAAAATGTACCTCTTAAATCAACATTCATAATTCTATCAAACACATCGATTGGAAATTCATGAATACGTCCAGCGGCATTATCAATACCAGCATTATTACATAAAATATCAATATGATTATAATCTTCTTTAATAGATTGCGCAAGCCGTTCTACTGCATGTGCATCTGATACATCTACATTATATCCTGAAGCTTTATTACCGCCCTGGTTAATTACTTTTACTGTATCATGTACAGATGCAGAAATATCAATCGCTAAAACATGTGCCCCTTCTTTTGCCAATATTTGTGCAGAAGCAGATCCTATGCCAGTACTAGCGCCTGTTACCACAGCAATCTTATTTTCTAATCGTCTCATCTATGAACTTCCCCTTTCATTTCCCTACTGTTCAATATTAATTTATCTGTAATACATTTCCTTTTTAAATCAATTTTAAAACCTTTGTATAAAGCATTCATAGATGCCTTTTGCTTGGAAACATAAAATTTATCATACTCATTTCAAAATGAGTTTGTTATAATTTCGATAACTTATTTGGGAGGTAATAATAATGGGGTCAAATACGAGAGAAAAATCGACAATTATAAATAAATTTCTGAAATATTGTAGAAAAAATTGGTAATAGATTACCTGATCCAAGTATATTGTTTTTTCTAATGTGTCTTGGGCTCGCAATCATTACATGGGTTGTTTCACTTTTTCATGTCACAGTAAAACATCCTGGAACAGGTAATACCATTGGCATCAAAAATATTTTAAGCAAAGATGGTATTGCTATGATTTTGAATGATGCGATCAAAAACTTTTCTGAGTTCCCTGCACTCGGTTTAGTATTATCAGTGATGCTTGGGGTAGGTATTGCTGAGAAAACAGGTTATTTTGATAAATTAATGGTACAAATTGTTCATAAAGCACCCAAGCAAATCATTGTGCCTGTAATCATACTTATAGGTATTATTGGCAATTCTGCAGGAGATGCTGCAACGATTGTTTTACCACCGTTAACAGCGATGGTCTTCATTAAATTAGGCTATCACCCTATTGCCGGGTTAGCGATGGCTTACGCATCAGCACTTGGTGGTTTTTCTGCGAATGTCATGATAGGAATGTCAGATGCATTGCTTTATGCCTTTACAGAACCAGCAACAAAGATTGTTTCTGATAAAATTGCAGTTAATGTAGCGATGAATTGGTACTTTATTGCAGCTAGTGTCGTTGTATTATTGCCAACAATTTATTGGGTTACAATGCGTTTTGTCGTCCCCCGTTTAGGCTCATATGACGATACACAGTCTAATATTAAAGTGGATGATACTAATCAAGGATTAACACTTAAAGAAAGTAAGGCTGTGTTTGGGGCAAATATAAGCTTTTTCACTACACTTATTTTACTTATCATTATAGCAATACCACAAAATAGTTTCTTACGTAATGCCAAAACTGGCAGTTTATTGAATGATTCTCCTATTATTAATGGGGTTGGTTTAATTATTTTACTTATTTTTTTGGTGCCTGGTTTGGTGTACGGCATGTTAATGAAGGAATTTAAAAATTCTAAAGATTTAGGTAAAATGCTTGCTGATTCTATGGCTTCTATGGGGTCTTTTATTGTTATTGTCTTTTTTGCAGCACAATTACTGGCATTTTTAGAATGGAGTAATTTAGGTGTGATTGTAGCAGTACAAGGTGCTGAAGTACTTCAAGATCAAAACGGTATCGTCCTTATTTTAGGAGTGATTTTTTTAGGTGCGCTCATTAACTTATTAATCGGTAGTGCATCTGCTAAATGGGGAATTCTTGCTCCAATATTTATTCCAATGCTGATAATTGTAGGATTTCATCCTGCATTCACACAAATGTTGTATAGAATTGGAGATTCAATTAGTAACCCAATTACGCCAATGATGCCTTATTTGCCATTACTTTTATCTTATGCTCAAAAATATGATAAACATATGAAATTAGGCTCACTGTTATCTAGTTTAATGCCTTATACCATTATTCTAAGTATTGTATGGCCCATATTCATGATTATATGGTACTTACTTGGCTGGCCATTAGGCCCTGGAGGCCCTTTACACATCAATGAATAAGTCAAAAACAATATTAAATTTCAAACTATATAAAAATCATTAACATGAATTGAACAATATTCAATTGATGTATCACAAATCATGCTATTTATTGTAATATTAAAGAGAAAAGTGGGTAAATAAATTTATAAACAACTATTTACCTCATATATACAGGAGGAGATTATGGAACGCATAGGATTAGTAGACATCGGATCAAATACAATAAGGTTAGTTATTTTTGAATTCGATACTAAAACAGGATTAAATGAAATTTTAAATATTAAAACGCCCGCACGCTTAAGTCAATATTTAACCGATGATTTAAAGATGAACCAAGATGGTATCGATGTGTTGACAACAACATTACACAGCTTTAAAAGCGTCGCTAATAAATTTGAAGTAAACGAATTACATCCTGTTGCGACAGCTGCTATTAGACAATCTACCAATCAAAATGAAATTATCAAACACATTAAAAGCGAACTTGACATCAGCATCAAAATCATTCCTGATCAAGAAGAAGCTTTTTATGGTTTTTATGCCATCACTCATACTACAGATGTAGAAGATGGTGTTTCTATCGATATTGGTGGTGGTTCTACAGAAGTCACTTTATTCAAAGATAAAACGATCATTGAAGCGCATAGTTTCCCATTTGGCGTTGTAACATTAAAACGAAAATTCTTCGAAGATAAAGATCATAATGATAAATCAGCAATTAAAGCAATGGAAAAATTTATAGCTAAGCAATTCGAACAGCTACCATGGTTACAAGACCAAAAAATTGCTTTAGTCGGTATTGGTGGATCGGCTCGTAACGTAGCACGCATTCATCAGTCAGAACATTCTTATCCCATTGGTGGTGTTCATAACTACTCAATGACTGAAGAAGATATGGATGAGGTATATAAAATAATTAAAAAGAGTTCACGTGATGACTTAAAAGATATTGATGGATTAAGCAGAGACCGTATAGACATCATATTACCAGCAGTATCCGTATTCAAAACTTTATTCGAACAAATCAATGCAACCCACTTCACTTTCTCACGCAAAGGGCTACGTGAGGGCTATATAATGAAGTTGATATCCGAACGTCACCCACAAGAATTTAAAAAAGAAAATATTAGAAAAGATGCATTATATCATTTAGCTAATGAATATAGCATCGAAGAATCTAGTGCAAAACAACGCGTTAAATTGGCTCAATCATTGTTATCACAACTGATTGACTTAGATAAAATTCAAGTTACTAAAAAAGAGCAAGAACTTTTTGCGGAAGGTGCATATTTATATTATTTAGGAAGATTTATTGACGCAGATTCTAGTTCACCGCATACGTATTATATTATAGCGAATTCAATGATTGATGGTTTTCCACATGAAGATCGCGTCAAACTTGCAATGTTAGCAAGTTTTAAAAATAAATCTCTTTTAAAATTTTATAGCCAAGAGACCGCATGGCTACGTGGCAAAGAGTTGGATCATATTCAATTTTTAGGCGGTATTATTAAATTTGTAAATGCCCTAAATATATCACATACTAGCCCAGTGGAACGTGTGGCATTACAAGAAGAAGATGGTGCTTATACTTTGTATGTCCATTATATTGGTGAACCGATTGCTGAAGAATATCAATCACTTAGACAAAAAAAGCATATCGAGAAAATTTTAAAAGAAAATCTTTCTATCATCTTTACAAAATCTTAAAATTCATATGATAAATTGTACGTAGCAAAATATGTTAACAAGACTACAATAAGGTGGAATTAGAATTATGCAAAAGAAATTGGGAGAGAGAGATTTAAATTTACCACAATATTATAATAATAGAGAGCTCAGTTGGTTAGATTTTAATTATCGCGTATTACAAGAAGCTGAAGATAAAAACAATCCTTTATTGGAACAATTAAAATTTATTTCTATATTTAGCTCTAACTTGGATGAATTCTTTATGGTGCGTGTGGCCGGATTACAAGATCAAGTTAAAATGGGCTATGATAAACCTGAGAACAAAGCACAACTCACACCTAAAGAACAACTTGAGCAAATAAAAATAAAAAATAAAAAATATGTAGATTTACAGTATGCACGTTATAACGAATTAGTAGAACTGTTAAAACAACATCGTGTGGAAGTAACAAAACCTGAATCTTTACCAGAGTCTTTATTACCACAGTTAGAACGTGAATTTAAAACAGGTATCTTACCTACATTAACACCATTAGGTATCGATGCTTATCATCCTTTCCCAAAATTAAACAATAAAAGCTTGAATATATTTGTAGATATTGATACCGATGATGCAATTAATTCGGCTATTGTACAAATACCATCATTAATTCCAAGATTTTATACATTAAATCAAGGTCAAACTCAATACGTTGTAATGTTAGAAGATATTATCACTTATTATATTAATGAGTTATTCACTGGCTATGAAGTGTTAAATACCTTCACCTTTAGAATTACACGTAATGCCGATCTAACCATCCATGAAGATGGTGCCGAAGATTTGTTAATTGAAATAGAACGCTTCTTAAAAGAGCGTAAACGCGGAACAGCAGTACGTTTAGAGATAGACGGAAGACAAGCAACTTATGAAGACGTTGTTTGGATTATCAATCAGTTGGAAGTTCATGATAATGATGTCTATTTTGTAGACGGTCCATTAGATTTAACACTGCTTTTCGATCTTGTAGACCATTTATCTAATAGTTTAAAACATTTAACATATAATAAATATCTACCACAACCACCTCAATCTTTGGGTAATGAAGACATTTTTGATTTATCATTAAAACGTGATATTTTCTTTCATCATCCCTATGAATCCTTTGAACCAATTGTAGATTTCATTCGTGATGCTGCAAATGATCCGAACACGATTGCTATTAAACAAACATTATATCGTGTAAGTAAAGATTCACCAATCATTAATAGTTTGAAAACAGCTGCAGAAAATGGTAAACAAGTAACTGTGCTCGTTGAATTAAAAGCACGTTTTGATGAAGAAAATAATGTTCACTGGGCAAGAATGTTAGAAGATGCAGGCTGTCATGTTATTTATGGTATGACATATTTGAAAACGCATAGTAAAATTTCGCTTGTGGTCAAACGCAACAATAACAAACTCACATCTTTCGTACATTTAGGTACTGGAAACTACAACGATAAAACAGCTAAGCTCTATACAGATATGGGCATTATCACAACAAATCAAGAAATAGCAGAAGATGCTATTAACTTCTTTAACTACCTCAGTGGATATACATTGAAACCAGAATATAATAAACTCATTGTAGCTCCATACGACATACGTGATGTATTCTTAGCTCGAATAGACAAAGAAATCAAATCACATCGTGAAAACGGTAATGGAAAAATTATGATGAAGATGAATTCATTAACAGATAAAGATATTATTCTTAAATTATTTGAAGCTTCTCGTGCTGGTGTCAAAGTTAAATTAATTATTCGCGGTATTTGTTGTTTAAAACCAGGCATCCCAGATGTCAGCGATAATATTGAAGTAGTAAGTATCGTTGGTCGTTTCCTTGAACACTCTCGTATCTATTACTTCCATAATAACGGTGATGAAAAAATTTACCTCTCTTCAGCAGATGCAATGACACGTAATATGATTAAGCGTGTAGAAATATTGTTCCCTGTCGAAGATAAAAAAATTGCTAAACGCTTATTAGATTATATGAATTTACAATTATCAGATAACCAAAAAGGTCGATATCAGGACGAACAAGGTTATTATCATTATATTCATAATAATTTATCACCATTAAATTCACAGGCTTATTTAATGAAAGAAGCGATGACATTTGGTCAAAAATTAAAAGAAGCTTCTACCCTGCCACAAGAAGTTCCTATACAACATAAAAATCGATGGTTTTCTAAACTAAAAGATACGTTTAAACGATGATAAAGAACCACTTCCCAACTTGTTGGGTTAGTGGTTCTTATGCATGAGCTAAAGCTCAGGTAATCCTTATTGCGAAATCATCTTTATCGGTTTCGTATGATATCCTCTTATTAAATAATAAAAAATTCATCTCATTCTCAACTTATAGCATTTTGAAATATCAGTTATATAACATCTTATGTATCTAATTTTGCTATAATAAACACTAAATACTATTAACTTTTATGAGGTGTCACTTATGATAAATGTTGAAAAATTAAAAAGTAACTTTCCTTTAGTCAATGACATGCAACAATATAAACCGATATTTTGGAAAAATCCAAATTTTCGTAATGATGAAACATTCCCTTTTTCATTAGATGATATAGAAGATGCTGCAGCAAGGTTAAAACGTTTTAGCAGTTATATACGTAATGTTTTTCCTAAAACTGAAAAAGACCATGGTCTGATTGAATCCCCACTAAAAGCAATCCCTTTTATGCAACAAGCATTAGTTGACTCTGAACACCTTGAGCAAAGTGGTAAATTATGGCTTAAATGCGATAGTCATCTTGCTATTTCAGGCTCTATAAAGGCAAGAGGTGGTATATATGAAGTTCTAAAACTAGCTGAATCTATCGCTATAAAGGAATGTGGTTTAAAATATACAGATGATTACAAAATTTTATCCGAATCAAAATATAAAGCGTGCTTTCGTAAATATACCGTTGCTGTCGGTTCAACTGGTAACCTAGGTTTAAGTATTGGCATCATAAGTGCACAATTAGGCTTTCAAGTTATTGTACATATGTCTAGTGATGCGCGCCAATGGAAAAAGGACTTACTTCGGTCACGCGGTGTGAAAGTTGTTGAACACCAATCTGATTATCAATATGCAGTTGCTGAAGGACGGAAGGCTGCAGAAAACGACCCTACTTGTCATTTCATAGATGATGAAGGTTCTGCTGATCTTTTCTTAGGTTATACAGTTGCTGCTTTACGGTTAAAAACACAACTTAGCAATGAAGGTATACAAGTAGATGCACAACATCCCCTTTTTGTTTATCTGCCTTGTGGTGTTGGTGGAGGTCCAGGTGGTGTTGCCTTTGGATTAAATCAAGTATTTGGCGATCATGTGTATTGTCTTTTTGCTGAACCTACACATGCACCATGCATGACATTAGGAATGATGACACAACTGCACAACCAAATAGCTGTAACAGATATTGGATTAGACGGCCGTACTGATGCAGATGGTCTTGCTGTTGCCAGACCTTCAAAACTCGTTGGTCATATAATGAATTCATTATTATATGGTGCTTTTACTGTAGAAGATCAACAAATGTACCGATATTTATATTTGCTTAGTCAAAAGGAACGTATATTTGTTGAACCCTCTGCAGCATCAGGGTTTGCAGGTTTAAAAGCAGTGTTGAAACATACCGACAAAACTCATTTTAATTTATCTAATGCCAATCATATTGTATGGGCAACTGGCGGTAATATGGTACCTAAGGAAGAAATGTTAAAATATGTGGCTCAAGGCAAACAATCATAAACGTCAACGATTTAGAAACATACCTGACAACAAACATTTAACTTTAAGTATACACCCCACTTTATGTTTTGCTCGATACCTTATCTAAAAAACGCATATATAATAACCTTGCTTCTTTTTCAATGATGGCATTAGGCTTGGTTAAAATTTATAATAAATATAATATGTTCGAAGTGGTATCGTCACACTTACTTTCATTCTAAAACCTAAAACAATATTTTAGGTTTTATTTTTTTATATAAATATAGATAAAAGCGTCTAAAGTCACGTTGCTAAGAATATTTTCTGAATATTTATTGAATTCTAAAATCAACTGTGTTAAAGTATGTTTTATCAATTCACTTTAGTTCGGTAGAGAAACAAAGTATTTAATAAAGGATGGTCATTATACTATGGATACGAAAGCACTTATTAATAACAAAGAATATGAATTATCATTTTTAAAACATTTTCAACAAGCGGATTTTAAACTTGTTGATTTTAGTTTTATAGAATCATTATCCTGGCAATCACTTACGCCTGATGATTTACAACAAATGACAGAGCGTAGCTTTTGGCAACATGACCATCATATTTTTGCTTTGCGCAATGATTTCACTGACCAATTATTGCGTTACTACAGTAATTATCAACCTGAACAACAACGTTTAGCTTATAGTGGTCCAATCGTCAGAAATAATGAAGTTTACACTCAATTAGGTATAGAACATTACAACCCAACTGTTACAGATATGCAAAACGATTTTAAAACGTTTTATAACTTTATTAAATATACGTTGAATGATGATATCGACTTTGTCATTTTAGGACATTATCAATTAATCGATTTATTATTAACAGCTAGCGAACAAAGCCAATCGATATTAAATCTTATACAAGAGCGAAATATTTCAGAGTTAACTGCACAGTTAGGTCTTGCGCATCCTGTGGTACAGTTGCTCACTACAAAAACAACTGAACAACTTGATTTATTAACACAACTATTTCCACATGACCATCGCACCATCCAGTCTTTACATCGGTGGGAACAATGGTTTAAATCACAAAATATTACTGAAATTCATCTTGATATAACCCCTAGACCACCACGTTCTTATTACAAAGGATCATTCATGAAATGTCATTTAAAAAATAATAAAACTCAGCGTCTCACTGGTGGGTTTTATAAAGGGAAATTAGAAGGTTTTGGACTAGGTTTTATACTATAAACAAGGAGTGAAAATCATGCTTACTGTCGCATTGGCAAAAGGTAGATTACTTAAAAGTTTTATAAAGTATTTAAATGAAATAAGAGAAACTGAAATAGCATATGCACTTGAACAAAGAGAGCGTCAATTACTTATAACAGTTAATGATATACAATTTATTTTAGTCAAGGGTAGTGATGTACCGATATATGTTGAACAAGGCGTTGCAGATATTGGCATCGTCGGCAGCGATATTTTAGAAGAAGGTAATTATTTTATTAACAACTTACTGGATTTACCTTTTGGCGAATGTCACTTTTCACTTGCTGCTAAACCAGAAGCTTATCAATTTAAAAAAGTAGCTACTTCATATACCCAAACAGCACGTCAATATTTTGAAGCACAAGGTTTAGATGTTGAGCTTGTAAAACTATCAGGTTCAATTGAATTGGCATGTTTGGTAGATATGGTAGATGGCATTGTTGATATTGTTCAAACTGGTACTACTTTAAAGTCAAATGGCTTAGTTGAAAAAGAAAAGATTAAAAACATCAATGCTAAACTCATTACAAATAAGGCATCATATTTTAAAAAATCAACTGAAATTGATGATTTAATTAAAACTTTGGAGGTGACGCTCATTGATTACAAATAAAGAAACATTTATGAATAACTACCTGAACCAATCTGAACTAAACGAAGATTTATATCCAATCGTAAAAGAAATTTGTGATCAAGTGAAATTTCGAGGGGACGACGCCTTAAAGGAATACAATCTAAAACTAGACAAAGTAGAAACATCACAATTATCAGTTTCTAAGGAAGACTTATTTACTGCTTATCAACGCATTGACTCATCTATACGGGAAGCTCTTGAACAAAGTCATGACAGAATTAAGGCATATCAAATGTCTATTAAACAAGAGCATCAGCAGGATAATTCAGAATGTTACGAAATATATCACCCGTTAGAGCGTGTCGGTGTCTATGTCCCAGGTGGTAAAGCTAGCTATCCCTCCACCGTGTTAATGACTGTAACACTTGCTAAAGTTGCTGGTGTTAAAAATATCGTCGTCGTTACTCCACCACAAATTGAAGGTATACCTGATATTGTACTTGCTGCCTGTTATATTGCTGGTGTTGATCAAGTTTACCAAGTTGGTGGCGCACAAAGTATTGCTGCTCTTGCGTATGGTACTGAGACAATTCCTAAAGTGGATAAAATTGTTGGACCTGGAAATCAATATGTTGCCTATGCCAAAAAATATTTATATGGGCAAGTTGGCATTGATCAGATTGCTGGTCCAAGTGAAATTGCACTAATCATTGATCGATCGGCTGACATAAATGCCATTACTTATGATGTATTTGCTCAAGCAGAACATGATGAACTCGCTAGAACATTTGTCATCAGCGAAGATAAAGACTTATTACAACAATTAGAAAATAATATTCAAAAAACTCTAAGACAAATCAAACGGCAACCTATTGTTGAAGCCAGTTTAAAACACAATCACTTCTTAATTTCAGTAGAAAACTTTACTGAAGCTTGCGATTTGATGAATCAAATTGCACCGGAACATGCATCTATA
Organism: Staphylococcus sp. FSL W8-0271; assembly: GCF_038006605.1. Lineage (NCBI taxonomy): Bacteria > Bacillati > Bacillota > Bacilli > Caryophanales > Staphylococcaceae > Staphylococcus > Staphylococcus sp. FSL W8-0271. The sequence goes on along the minus strand of NZ_JBBOVM010000001.1, from coordinate 516,558 downwards.
CAAACACAATGTCCACATGACTATATCAACCATGTGAAATATGTAGGTGCACTCTTCTTAGGACATTATTCTCCAGAAGTTATCGGAGATTATATTGCTGGCCCAAGCCATGTACTACCTACAAATCAGACTGCTCGTTTTACCAATGGTCTATCTGTGAATGATTTCTTAACGAGACATTCTGTCATAGATTTATCACAACAAACATTTAAAAACATTGAACAATCCGCACGTAAATTAGCACATATTGAACACTTGTATAATCACGAACAATCCATAGAAATGCGAACAACAAAGGAGCCACACAATGATTAGAATTAATAAAAATGAAAGTCCACTTAAACCATTATCTAATGAACAACTTGCAACAATTATTCAACAGGCAGCATTTAACTTTTATCCTGATGATGAGTATGAGCGCTTCAAACGAGCTTATGCAGCTTTTCATAATATTTCTCCTGATCAAGTCATAGCAGGTAATGGTTCTGATGAGCTCATTCAAAAATTAATGTTAATCATGCCAGAAGGACCGGCATTGACCTTAGATCCTGACTTTTTCATGTATCAAGCTTATGCTAATCAGGTAGCTCGACCTATTGAATTTGTACCAGCAAATTCAGATTTAACATTTGATTTAGAAATGATTTTAAAACGAATTGATGAAGTACAGCCTGCATTCTTTATTATGAGTAATCCACATAATCCATCTGGCTTACAATATAGTACGACATTTTTAATGGCTATTGCAGATAAGATGCAAACATTGGGTGGTTACTTTATCATTGATGAAGCTTACTTAGATTTTGGTGAATCTTATGATATTAAGATGCAACCTCATGTTATTCAAATGCGTACGCTCTCGAAAGCGTTTGGTATCGCTGGCTTAAGACTAGGTGTGCTCATCGGTACTAATGATACCATCAAACTCATCCAAAGCATTGAGCATCCGTATCCTTTGAATACAATTACGCTTCATATCGCGATTTATATGTTTGAAAATCAAACAATGACTCGCGCGTTTATAAAGCAACAACGACAGCTTGCCCGAAAATTAAAAGATATGTTTCATGAACTTGTTGACGATGTCATGGTAGTCTTCCCTTCTGCTACAAATTTCGTATTAACCAAAGGAGAAGCTGCGCAAAGTTTAGGTGCTTATATTAAAGACAATGGATTCCTTCCAAGATTATACGATGAACCAGAAATGTCTGACTATGTACGATACTCTATTGCTACAGATGAACAATTAGATCAATTATTTATACTTATTAAAAATTGGAGGTCGCAATATGATACTAAATAAAACACGTAATACAGCAGAAACACAATTAAGTATTTCTCTGGCTGATGACCACCGTGAAAGTAATATCCATACAGGCGTTGGGTTTTTGGATCATATGTTGACACTCTTTACTTTTCACAGCCAATTATCCTTATCTATAGAAGCAAATGGAGATGTTCAAGTCGATGATCATCATGTGACAGAAGATATTGGTATTGTTCTTGGACAGTTACTGTTATCGATGGTAAAGGAACGTAAATATTTTCAACGTTACGGGGTTAGTTACATACCCATGGATGAAACACTTGCGCGTACAGTCGTAGATATTAGTGGACGACCTTATTTATCTTTTAATGCTCAATTCAGTAAAGAAAAAGTAGGTACATTTGATACTGAACTCGTTGAGGAATTTTTCAGAGCACTTGTTATCAACTCACGTCTAACAACGCATATTGACTTAATTCGCGGTGGAAACACACACCATGAAATAGAAAGTATATTTAAATCTTTTGCTCGTGCGCTTAAAGATGCATTAGTCTCAAATGACGCTAATATCACTCCTTCTTCTAAGGGTGTGATTGAATGATTGCAGTGATTGACTATGGTTTAGGAAATATTAAAAACATACAACGTGCGCTTAATCGTTTAGGTTTTAATGCAATTTTAACAGATCGTGTAGAGGATATTGAGGCAGCAGATACCCTTATATTACCTGGTGTAGGTCATTTTAAAGATGCTATGCAAGCGATTGAAAAACGGGGATTAAAGTCTATTTTACAAAATATATCACATAAACCGATCATCGGTATTTGTCTAGGTATGCAATTGCTTTATGAACACAGCGCAGAAGGTGATGTAGAAGGATTACAACTTTTCCCAGGAAATATCATACCTATTCAAACACCTTATCCGGTACCGCATTTAGGGTGGAATAATTTAATCAGCAATTATACAACATTAACGCAAGATGTATATTTTGTACATTCCTATCAAGCTGAAATGTCAGATCATGTTGTTGCTTATGCAGACTATGGCACGTTGATTCCTGCAATTGTTCAATATAAAAATTTTATAGGTATCCAATTCCATCCTGAAAAAAGTGGTGAAGATGGTTTAGCGATACTTAATCAAGCTCTGAAAGGTGGTTTCTTATAATGATCAATATTTGGCCAGCTATTGATTTAATTAATGCAACAAGTGTGAGACTGACTGAAGGAAAATATGATTCAGAAGAAAAAATGACGCGCAGTGCCGAAGATAGCGTCGTTTTTTATGACAAGTTCGACTGTGTAGATCGTATTCATATTGTAGATTTAATCGGTGCCAAGCAGCAAACATCTATTGAACAGGACTACATCAAACAATTAAGAAGCCTGACCAATAAACCTATGGAAGTTGGTGGCGGTATACGTAGTTATGAAACAATCAAAGCTTATTTTGCTGACGGTATAGACTATTGTATTATTGGGACAAAAGGCATTCAAGATACTGAATGGTTAGCCAAAATGTCTCATCAATATCCGTACAAACTCTATCTATCAGTAGATGCATATCAGCGCGAAATAAAAATAAACGGCTGGGAACAAGATGCACATCTAGACTTATTCGATTTGGTTCAGCAAATCGAATCGCTACCATTGGGAGGTATCATCTATACGGATATTTCTAAAGATGGTCGCATGGCTGGCCCAAACTTTGAAATAACAGCACAGCTTGTCAAAGCAACACAAAAACCTGTCATTGCTTCTGGGGGTATTCGTCATCAACAAGACTTAGAACAATTAGAAAAATTTGGTGTTCATGCAGCAATTGTTGGTAAAGCTGCACACAACCCTGCATTTTGGGAGGGATTATCATGATTAAAAAAAGAATTATCCCCTGCCTAGATGTGAAAGATGGCCGCGTTGTCAAAGGCATACAATTTAAAGGGCTACGTGACCTTGGAAATCCTGTGGATTATGCACTTTATTACAACGAGCAAGGTGCAGATGAATTAGTCTTTTTAGATATCTCTCGAACTGAAGCAGGCCATGGACTTATGTTAGATGTTATTGAAGAAACTGCTGAAAAACTATTCATTCCACTTACAGTTGGAGGCGGCATTTCCACAATTGATGACATTTCCCAGTTGCTAAATCATGGTGCTGACAAGGTATCTCTAAACTCTAGCGCATTAAAGCACCCTGCTTTTATCCAAGAAGCCAGTGAAAAATTTGGAAGCCAATGTATTTGTATCGCTATAGATAGTAACTTTGATACAGAGTTAAATGATTATTTTTGCTATACACATGGCGGAAAGAAACGTACAGATAAACGTGTCTATGACTGGGTTCAAGAAGTGGAGGCGCTTGGCGCTGGCGAATTATTAATAACGAGCATGACACACGATGGAATGAAACAAGGCTTTGATGTTAACCATTCACATGAGATTGAACAACTTGTGCACATCCCTATTATTGCTTCTGGTGGTGGCGGCAATCCAGAGCATTTTGTAGATTTATTCAAACAAACAAATGTCTCGGCAGGATTAGCTGCTAGCATACTGCATGACAAAGAAACCACAGTGAATGAAATTAAACAATCAATGGCTCAAGGAGGTATTCCAATAAGATGACACAACAACCTGATTTTAGTAAAGGGCTTATTCCTGCCATACTACAAGATGTTCAGACAAAACAAGTGCTTATGCTTGGTTATATGAATGAAGATGCATACAACAAAACGTTAGCTGAAGGGAAGGTTTGTTTTTATTCACGTTCTAAAGACCGCTTATGGACCAAAGGAGAAACTTCTGGTCACACCCAAGTCGTTCAAAATGTACACCTAGACTGTGATCAAGACACCTTATTGATAGATGTAATTCCCAATGGACCAACTTGTCATACTGGGAGCCAGAGTTGTTTCAATACAACGGTTCCTTTCTATGTACAACAGTTCGAAGACACTGTATCTTCAAGCGCTAACTCTAATAAAGAAAATTCATACACACAATATTTATTGAATGAAGGTTTAGAAAAAATCACGAAGAAGTTTGGTGAAGAAGCTTTTGAAGTTGTAATCGGTGCTATGAAATCTAATCAAGAAGAAGTAACAAATGAAACTGCTGATTTAATGTATCATCTTTTTGTACTTTTACATGCATTGAACATCAAATTTGAAGATATTGAGAAAACTTTGTCAAAACGTCATCAAGTTTCCAATAACTTTAAAGGAGAAAGATCAGATATAAAAAATTGGTAAATTCGATTACTGATTGCTTCATGATTTTTCATAATCAGTTAATTTTACTTATATATACTCATATATCAAACTATAGGCTAAAACAGATCATAACTGTTTTAGCCTATAGTTTTGAATTTATTAATTTTTTATACAAATAACACCATCAAATCTTCATCATAATACCGTTTGCCATCATAAAGTGCCTTTGGTTCAGTGCCATATTTCTGAAATCCTAATTTTTCATATAATTTAATAGCACTTTGGTTTTCCGTAAGAACCGATAAACCTATAGTTTTAACCACACCTTGTTCAGTGACAATATCTATCATTTTTTGAATTAGTTGTTGAGTAAATCCTTGTTTTCTATATTGTGGATCACAATATACACCGACTAAATTACCTCTGTGCATCACTTTTTCTAATATTTCTCGATAAAAAGTTGCATAACCGATTAATTTTCCATCGTCAAATACACCCATTGTAAAATGTCTTTCGTTCGACCCTATCCTCTCTTCAAAACGTTCAATTGGTAAATGAAGCTCACGTTGATAAGTTGAAGCAAAACCTGTAGGATCAGTTTGTAGAGACTGTAAGCGCAATGAGCGATATGCTTCTACATCGCTTTTCTTAAGACATCTAAACTCCATGCTCTACCTACTTTCACATTATATTATCACTTTACTATTAACTGACTCAACGTCGTAACATTAAAAATATATATTAGACTGGTCTGACAGTAATTTCATTTACATTTACATGTGAAGGTTGTTGTAATGCATAAACTACCGCTTCAGCAATATCTTTGGGTTCTAGCTTTTTACGTTCTCCCCAATCTGTCTGGCCACTTAAAGGCGTATCTACCATACCTGGCGATATGCTTGTCACTCGAACGCCCGTTTTAGCCAGCTCTTTTTCCAATCCTTGCGTAATCGTGTGCACTGCAGCTTTCGTTGCACTATATATTGTACTCATTTTCGTCACTTCAAAACCTGAGATAGAAGCAATGTTAATAATATGGCCACTAGATTGAGCTAAAAATGTTGGTATAACTGCATTAATGCCATATAGTGTCCCTTTCACATTTGTATCAATCATTGATTCCCAAGCCTTTACATTACCGTCCGTTACAGCAGAAGACATCATTTGACCCGCACTATTTACAAGTATATCCAAGCGACCGAATTGTTCTTTTGCATATGCTATTAAACGTTCAACTTCTTGTTGCTGTGTCACATCCACTATTAAATATTCAACCTGTGCATGATGTTCGTTTGAACGAATGCGATTCACAACATCTTTCAGCTTTGTTTCATTACGACCAGTTAATAGTAATTGTATACCGTGACTTGATAGCACCTCTGCTATGCTAGCACCAATGCCACTACTAGCACCAGTGATGATTGCAACCTTGTTCTCTAATTTAACCATCGAATCTTCCTTTCATCAAACGTATTTTATATTTTATACCCTGTCCTCAAAGATTGTACCATGTGCCCTCCCCCTTGAAACAATGAGTTAGCTCATAAACATGTGTACTTGTCATATACACTAAATCATTATAAAGTGGGTATATCATACATAACTCACTTATCTTTAAATAAATTAGGAGGATGATCCATGAACTTCACTGAAAGAATAAAAGAACTAAGAAATAATATTGATAGTACAAGTTTCGACTTTCGTTTTGAACAATTGTTTAATGAAGAAGAGTGGCTTGGACTATCGCTTAACCAGCGCCAGCAATATGAACGTGAATTCAGAAAATATGTCACCCAAAGTAATGTATTGCGTATTTCATATGCTTCACAAGATCACATTCGCATGCGTATGTATAATTCTATTTATAACTATAATGAAATCAAACATAACTTTAAATCTTATGTTTAATCATGATGAGAAAAGCCTACGTTACTGGATGAACAGTAACATAGGCTTTTCCACTTTGTAAGGGCTCTAAATAAATCATGAAAGGTGATACTAGGGAGAATAATATTCATGAAGTTTTACACACAAGATACGATGAAGTATATGTGTATAAACTTCAATGCTACTAGATGAATACAGTGTATTAATTACTTACTAGTAGCTTTTTTTCTAATCCATAGTTGTATAATTTTTCTGCATCAATATAAGCTATATAATCAATACTTCTGTATCCATCTTTAATGTCATTAATAATGCCTTGATTCACACCAGTATGTGTGTATATATCATAACTGCTTTCATTTGAAAAAATGACTTCTTCAATTACTTTTCTCATTTAATAATCACTCCGTATTTTTTCTTTCGTTAGGCATTGTTATCTTCTACACCCTTATCATAATCGATAACGTTAAGAATTTAAAGTGTTTTGTGATTAATTTCACAAAATAATCACTTTTAGTCCTTTTTAATATATTTCACACATTTTTAAATTGACAAATTGTTTAATTTTAAAAATGATTGATTTTAAAAATACGCATCATAGGTTAACGATAAAATTCCATTTATAGTACCTATTTCGTTAATATTGCGCTTAATCACGAAGCGTTAGTTATACCATTAGATAAATTGCTGTCATATTTTAGCTAATCATTTAGCTCAAACGCACTGAATTTAATTTTTCTACAAATGCATGTGTTTGATGAATAATCATATCTAAGTGGTTTTTTTGTGTCCCTTTAGTTAATGCATTACCAATACCGATAGCATAGGCACCACTTTTGTACCACTGCTCCATATTTTCTAATGACATGCCGCCATAAGGTATCATATGTATATTGGGGAAGATTTCACGAATGTTTTTCAAAAAAGGTACACCTAATATATTTGCAGGATACAACTTAATCACTGGTACTTCATACTGTATCGCTTTAGTTACTTCATCTTTCGAACCACATCTTGGCATGTAAGGTATTTGGTATACATTACAAATATGCGCTATTTGAACGTCTAAATGCGACGTTGCTATATAGCGAGCACCATTTATAATCGCTACACGTGCGGTTACAACATTTTGAACTGAACCTGCACCAATGATAATTGATTTACCAAATTTTTGGGTTAACGCTTTTATGGCCAATTCTGCATAGGGCGTGTTAGATGTTATTTCAATATTTTTCATACCACCCTCAATCATTTTTTCACTTTTCAATATAGCATCATCACAAGTAGATCCCTTAACTACTCCTACCAAGTAGTTTCGGTGTAATTGTTCCAAAGTCAACAATTTATCCATTAGCGTCTGTCCTTTCCAATCCATTTTATTTCATTGTAATTTTTATCTAATTTTCGTCAATCGATGACTACGTAACCCTTTCATAGTAAGATTCATTATATTTTGTTAACAATTTGAGCAATCATTAGTATCTATGTAGCATATTGGTGTTTTATTTACAAAATGGATGCCATAGATGAGAGATATCAAAAATAAAATGTACGCACCTTTGATCACGTACTTCTCTCAAATAGCCAATATTTTTATTAATAAAATAACTATTTTAGTAATAAAATGACATAAAACATCTACTTTGTGATTATACTCACAAAGTTATACGAAATGCGCTAGTTTTTTTCTATTATGAATGCTAACTTTAATATTATAAAGAAAGCGCTTTATTATATCCTTGAGTTTTGCTTACAATAGTATTTTAAAAGTAAGGCAATGGTATATGATAAAGCACATATTTTAACTTGAGAGGAACAGATTAAATGATTGATTCTTTATCACATTACAAACCTAGGTTTAAAAAATTAATTTGCGTTGATTCTGACGGATGTGCCATCGATTCTATGACTATCAAGCATGAGTGGGCATTTGGTCCAGCTATTGTTGAAGAATGGGATTTAGAAAATATAGAGTCCAAACTATTAAAGCGCTGGAATGATATAAATTTATATGAAATCACTAGAGGTATTAATCGCTTTAAAGGATTAGAACGCATGTTAAGTGAACTTGTTGAACAAGGGATTCATATTGAGGGATACGAGCATATTAAGCAGTGGGTGCAAACAACAGATGCTTTCTCTAATCCAGCACTCGAAAAAGCTATATCAAACAATCCGCAACAAAATGGATTACAAAAAGCATTATCATGGTCCCACCGTGTTAATGCAATTACCAAAACCTTACCAAGTATTGGACCATTTAAAAACGTACAAACGTCTCTACAAAATGCTTCAACTTTTGCCGATATCGCAATTGTGTCATCAGCAAATTTAGCGGCAGTAGAATATGAGTGGGAAACATACAAATTAACAGACTATTTAAGTGGCATGTTTGCACAAGAAGCAGGTACAAAAGAGCACTGTTTAGCGCACTTAAAACAATATTACAACTTAGAAGACATCATCATGTTAGGAGATGCCAAAGGAGACTTAGAAGCAGCAGAATCTCATGGTATGTACTTTTATCCAATACTAGCAGGTCATGAAGATCAATCGTGGCTAGACTTTAACAATAAATATTTAAAATTGTTTAAAGATGGTCTTTTCAACCAATACACACATGACACTTTAAAACAAATATTTTTTAATAATTTTGAAGGAGAGAACTAACACTATGGTTAAAGTAGATTTAACAGCATCACCCTATCATTTAAATGACAATCAAATAGCATGGGTAGAAGAAACACTTGGTACATTAACAGACGAAGAAAAAATTGGTCAATTATTTTTTAACTTATTTTCTTTAGAAGGTGGCAAAAAATTTTTTGACGCAGACTTAACTAATAAAGATATACTTGAACGTTATCACATTGGTGGCGCTCGATATGAAGGTGGAAACAAAGAAGAAGTTCAAAACTTACTCAATGATTTACAAAGGCATACGAAAGTTCCAGTACTTGTAGCAGCAAACTGTGATTCAGGAGGAAATGGTGCATGTAAAGATGGTACATATATCGCAAGTGCTGCTCAATGTGAAGCTGCCCAAGATACAAAAGTTTCATATAATGCTGGTCTCGTTTCAGCACGTGAATCCTCAGCACTTGGTGTACACATTAATTTCTATCCCTGTGTAGACATACTTAAGAATTGGCGCAATACAATCGTTAATACACGTGCATATGGCACAGATGCTGAAACAGTTATTAAATATTCAAGTGCATTTATTGACGGCTTTAATGCTGAACGCGATATGATTACATGTATCAAACACTTCCCTGGAGACGGTACGGAAGAGCGTGACCAGCACTTGGTGCTTGGAGTAAATGAACTATCTACCGATGAATGGGACGACAGCTTCCGAAAAGTTTATCAACATCACATTGATCGCGGTGTACAGATGATAATGGCAGGACATATTGCACAACCTGCTTATTCAAAAAAATTAAATCCAAGTCTCGAAGATAAAGACATTTTACCTGCAACTCTTTCTTCTGAACTAATTACTGATTTACTAAAAGATGATATGAAATTTAATGGTTTAGTCGTTACTGATGCTAGCCATATGTTAGGTATGACTGCTTCTATGCGTCGCGAAGATTATGTTCCATTAGCCATTGCAGCTGGTTGTGATATGTTCTTGTTCTTCAATGATTTGGAAGAAGATTACCAATTTATGCTCAATGGTTATAAAAACGGGGTCATCACAGAAGAGAGATTAAATGATGCCGTAAGACGTATCTTAGGTTTAAAATCACAACTCAATCTTCACATGAAACAAGAAGACGGTTCAATCATTCAACCTCAAGAAGCATTAGATATTATCGGTTGTACAGAACATTTAGAAATGCGCGCAGAAGCAGCTGATTTAGGCATAACACTTGTAAAAAACACTTTAAATCAATTACCTATCCGACCTGAAACACATAAAAATATTATGCTTTATGTGATCGAAGGCGAAAAAGATGGCATCTATAAATCAGCGAATAACGTCACAGATGATATTATAAAAGAACTCGAATCTCGTGGATTTAATGTGACATTAAATGATGGTTCAACACGTATTAAAGGTAAAACATTAGAATATCGTGAAAAAGTAGACGCTGCGTTAGTATTTGCAAATATTATCGGCTATGCTGCTGAAAATAACTATCGCATTAAATGGGGTACAGCCATGAGCAATGAAATACCGTGGTATGTACATGAAGTACCAACCGTGTTTATTTCTACCAATTTCACGACTCACTTGCATGATGCAACAATGGTTAAAGCTTATATAAACGCTTATCATTCCAACAGAGAAAATATTAAACAAACCATTGATAAGATTATGGGAGAAAGTGAATTTAAAGGTCAATATAATGACTTAGTATGGACAGAAAAATGGCAAGCAAAATTATAAAAAAGCGAGTTATAATATCATGCTTAGGATATAATAACTATGCTTAAATTAAGGACTAATCTCTCACATTAAAATGAGATTAGTCCTTTTTATATTGAAATACTTTCGTATGGGTATAGCTAGAGTATGTTTGTTCGAACTGTACACATTCACGTATTTCATTATCTACAGCGTCAACACAGTGCTCTTTTGTCTCCTTTTATAACGATCATAAAGCTAAACAAACTAATTTATACTAAAACTTACTAAACATACAAAATACATTTTATTATATATAATGCCGCTAAATCATATTATTCAATTTGATACCCCCTTTTCTATAAAACCAAAATAACCCTAAAGCTTGTTATAGGCTTCAGGGTGAATATACTTATAATTGTATTTAGTTGTTTATGATTTATAGCCAAAGTTAGGTATGTTTTCCCAACGTTTCTTGAAATAATGTGCAACTGCTTTAGGGCGACGTTCACGCGTGAATATTCCTTTTTTGTTTCCTTGGACACGGATAATATCTGCAGATGTTTCAAAATCTGCAAAATTCCATGTATGTTCACCAATAAATTGTGGATATTGATCAATGACTTCATGATTTGCTTCATAATAACGAATTTGGTACTCTTCCGTAAATAATTCATCATTTAGTGAATGTAATCCTGCTACTGTGTCCGCACCATATTCTGTAAACATAATTGGCTTATGCGGTTGTTTTTCACTCCAACCATCTAACTCAGTTCTTAAAGCTTCTTTAGCAGCTTCCAAGTCGCCTGTTTGTGTATACCATCCGTAATATCTGTTCAGACATAATACATCTACTAAATCTTGAACTTGGCAATTATCCGGCTGTGACATTAAAATGGTTACGATTGTTACAGGTCTGTTTTGTGGATCGCAAGAACGTGCTAAGTTGACCAAGGGCTCAAAATATTCTTTTGCGCCTTCTTCAGTTGAAGCTGGTTCATTAGCTATTGACCACATTACTACACATGCATGGTTTTTATCTCTATCAATCAAATCTTTGATAACAGATTCGTGTGCTTTTTTCGTTCCAATTTCTTTAAATGTATCTCTTGTAGACACACCATATAATACAGTGCTAAAGTTTAAATGCACGCCGACAGCAGTTGTTTCATCTATGACAACAATACCTTGTTCATCTGCCAATCGCATCATTTCTTCAGAATAAGGATAGTGTGACGTTCTAAATGAGTTACCGCCAATCCATTTAATCAGATTGAAATCCATAACGTTTGTTACTTCATTTAATCCTCGGCCATTATAATAGGTATCTTCATGCTTACCAAATCCTTTAAAATAAAACGGTTGATCATTGATTAAAAATTGCCCCTGTTTTACTTCCACAGATCGTATACCAAAACGCTCAGTATAACTATCTACAGCTTGGTTATTATCTACTAACGTTACTTCTAAATGATATAAGTAAGCATTCAAAGGTTGCCATAAATGCGGCTGTTCAACTTTGATAGAACCCTGTGCACCAGTCGTTTCTGCTACAACCTTTCCCGCTTCATCTATCAATTTAATTAAGATATCATCCACTGGTTCATTGATGGAAACATTATAATTTATATCTGCCACATTATTTTTAACTTCTGGAACAATTTCAATATCTTTTATAAATGTTTGTGGTGTTGTATAAATTTTAACGGGTCTATGCAAACCAGCATAATTGAAAAAGTCAAAATTAGGTTTATTTCTTTTAATCAAATTACCATCTTTGTCTGTGGTTTCGCTATAATTACCAACAGGTAAAGTCGTTTCGTCTAATATATTATTTACACAAACCGTTAAACGATGTTTTCCTGTAGAGAATTTTTGATTTAATTCCACTTCAAATGGTAGAAATCCTCCTTGATGTGATGTGAGTTCTTGACCATCAATATAAACAGTTGCTTTATGTGTAGCTGAACCAAATCTCAACACAATACGTTCATCTGATAGTACGTTAGGTATCGTAAACATTCTTTCATACCAAACGTTTCCTACATGATTACGTATGTTTGCAGTCACGCCTTGATCATTATATGAACCAGGTACTGCCATAACTAAATCAGTGTCCAAAGGTTTCGTTACATCTATTTGATCATAGTTCTCTTCTAATTTAAACTGCCAAACACCATTTAAGTCTATGATACTTCTCTGTTCATTTGTTACTGGATATAGCATATAAATGCTCCTCTCATAAAATTAAATACAAAATAGTTATAATTCCTCTCTAAGTGCTAGTTCTTTAACAATTTGTTTATGTTTCTGATCTGTTAATGGGTATGCAATGAAGAAAAGTATCACTGCAACTAAACAAATGACTGCGGGCACCACAAAGAATAATATTTTTAAACCGAATATTGTATCAGGCGTTTGTGCCGCATTAGGTACATAACCAATAATTGTTAATGCCATACCTGGTATAAAACCTGCTAAGCCTTGTGAAATTTTTCTAGTAAAACTATAACTTGCATAAATAATACCTTCAGATCTAAGTCCTGATTGCCATTGTCCGTATTCTACAACATCAGCTATAAACGCCCATGTCACCGTATTTGGAATAACTAAGAATAATTGTGCAATCGTGTTAAATATTAAGAAAAGTACAATTTGCTCTGAAAATAACGAAAAGTTCACAATTTGGAAAATAATAAAACCACTTACGCCTATGACTGCTGTCATTTTTTTACCTACTTTTTTACTTAAGAAAGTAGTTAGGAATAATGCTGGCATTAAAACAATAAAATTCAATGTACTTACAATTCCTATTAAATTATCAAAACCAAGTACATTTTTGTAATAATATAGTTGCGCACCTTGTTGTAAAAATAAAGCAGTAATCGTTAACAATGTATAAATTGCTAGAATTATAAATGGTCTATTTTTCAGTAAATTAAAAAACGCTTTACGCCTTAAACCTTTTACTTGCGGACGTTCAATTGTATGACGCTCTTTAACCCCCTTATAACACAACATATGTAGTGTCACACCTGCAATTGCAAGTATTCCTACTGCAATCGGATAACCAATCGCATGATTCGGAAATAAACTTACTAACGGAATAATAACAATGCCTGAAATAAACATGGCACCTTGTGACCCTAAATTACGAAACACTGATAATTGTGTTCGATCATCCGCATTAATCGTCATTGAGGCAGACAATGAACCATAAGGTATATTCACGACAGAATAAGCAGCATTTAATAGTAAATATGTTCCAAATGCCCATATAATTTTACCTGTTTCACTGATATCAGGAGAAATAAAAATTAAAACAGTCAATATTTCTAAAGGAACGCTCCCATATAAAATAAATGGTCTAAATTTTCCCCGTTTTGAAAAATTCTTCTGATTATCGACAAGAGTTCCTACACCCGTGTCTACAAATGCATCGAAAAATTTAGCAACTAAAAATACGAGACCACCAACGGCAGACGGAATTCCCAAAATATCTGTATAAAAAAGCAGTAAATAAATTTGCCCCATATCAAACATTAATCCGTTTCCTAAATCCCCAAATCCATAAGCTAGTTTTTCTTTGAATTTTAATTTCGGTGATTCAATTTCGTTAAATTTTTTCAATTTCTTATTTGCCGGTTTTAATCTGGCTGTAACCATAAGGATTACCTCTTTCCACTATCGAAACAACATTTGTGCACCTCATCTTTGCAGTTTCATAGTCTGTTTTATTGAATGTGGCCATCAATCATAACTTCCCCCATAGAATTGAGAGCGTTTTCTTACGTACATAAAAAATTTTAAACCCTCTAGAATAGATACGCTTATTATTTTCACGTGCATACACCCTTAACACTTTTTGATAGAGCTCTTACTTTTATTATATTTTTATAATGACAACAGTCAATAAAAAATAACAACGTTGTTAAAATTGTGTCTTACTTATCCATCTATGCTATTTTTTTCAACTATTGCTAAAGTCTGTAATAACGCCAATCCAAATTGATACTATACTTTATTACATACAATTGCGCGGAAAATATTAAATTAGCTCTAAGTTTAATGTGAATTGGTGCTATTTTAATTATTTTCAGAGATAATTATGATTTTTTTGATATTTTCCTAATTTTTTACAATTTTTTTACAATTTTTTTATTGAATATTTAATTTTCTGATTTTTCATTATATCTACTAATAAAATTCTTTATGTTCCGTCCGATATTTCAATGGTGTCTTGCCATATTGCTTTTTAAAACATTGTGCGAAATAACTTTGTTCCTTAAAACCAACATATTTTGCCACTTCGGCAACAGTCATTTTTGTCCGCGCTATTAAGTCACGCCCTTTTTTTATTCTTAGTGCTGTAATAAATTGTGATAAAGATTGATGACATTCCTGATTAAAAATTCTTGATAGATAACTAGGTGCCAAATTCACATAATTCGCTAATTCTTCTAAAGTTAAATTACTATCTAAGTTTCTTTCAATATATTGAATCACTTTACTTACTTTAGGGCTAAAGGCATTCGCTTTAATTTTCATAGCCCTTTCTGCATATTCCTTTACAATTGCATACGTTAATTCTTCCAATACTTCTACATCCAATGTCCGATCAATCATTGCAGCATATCGAGCGGATATTTCATCGATATGTATAAGACTTACACCCGCTTTTTCACCAGCTTTACAGCATAAAGTATTGATCAAATATGCTTTATATTGTTCATTTGATAGATCATCCTTCACTCGTCGTAAACCAGTCACAGACAAACTCATCTTTTTTAAAATCGTTAATGCTTCTTCGACATTTCCGTTTTCTACTGCAGTCAACAATTGATTTTCTAAATTATATCTATATTCTATTTCTTGTAATGTGTAATCACTTTGAAGCTTAGAATCAGCTAAAAATGTTTCATTTGCATGAAAACTGAAGTCAATTTCTACCGTTTCATAGACAATATTTCTTTTCTTCAAAAAACGAATTGCTAAACGACACATTTTTTGTGCTTTAACATGATGACATATTGGTATTTTAAGTAGATATTGTTTCAGTGTAGGCAGCTTAGAAATTTTAATATTTAAATTAAGTAACATTTCATTACATTGGCGCTCATTGGGTCGTTTATCCATATAAGGCCCAATAATATATATTTTTCTATATTTTTTAAATTTAAAAATCAAAAAGCTAACATTAAAACTATTTTTATAGTGATAAATTTTATTACTTTGCATATGCACAATAAAATGTTTCAACTCATTTCTATATTGTTTTTTGGTAGTATTCATAAAAGGTGTCTTAATATGGTTACTAATCTCCTTTATGTTGTCCATATCATAACCTTCTAACTGAATACCCAGCAATTGTATAGCATGCATTTGCAATATTTCTAGCGTTTCATTTTTCATAAAAAACACCCCATTCCTTATATTTTTATTATATCTAAATATTAAGGAATAGAGTATCAAATAAATAAAAAATATTTAATTTATTTTTAGTATTTTATATATTTAGTCATGTAAGGCTATTGATCACTCTGTGTCTATTGTTTCTTACCCAATTTTAATTTAAACGGCGCATAGAATAAGACAAAGATAAGCACCAAACCTAAATAACCGATTAATGGATAGAAGATTGCTACCAGATCTGTAAATCCGACAAAACTTAAGCAAAGTCCTACAAGGATTGTAATAGTATAAAATATCTTAAAACGTATAGAATCTACAACAGTGAAACGTGTTGCAAATGCATAAAACATACCTAGTCCTGTATTGAAAATCATACCAAATATCACGATTGCCATAATGATACCTAGAATTGGTGATATATGGTTCACAATACCTAACATAGGCATTTCCATATTACCGACAATATTGATTTGTGTAAAAATTGCTAAATGACTTAAGACAATCATAGCACCCAATATCAGGCCACCTACTAAGCCTCCAATTGCTGCTACTTTTGAATTTTTTTCTGCTCCACCCATTACAATAGCCATTGAAGCACCTACTGCTGTATTAAATGAAGCATAATTAATACCTGCAACAAACCAATTAGGTAATGTCGAAGGTTTCGCATCTGAAATTGTATTTAATTCAGAAAATGGTACATTTGTAGTTAAGAAACTATAAATCGAAATAATTAATATAAAAATAATTAAAAACGGCGTAATATTGCCAATAACTTTAACTACACCTTCTACCTTTAACATTCCTGCAAGGATGATTAATACAGTCATTAATAATGTACCAACGAGCGATGGTACCCCAAATTGTTGATTTAAGTTTGACCCAGCACCTGCAATCATCACTACACCGACACCAAACAAAGTAAAGATAATGACTAAATCAATAATCCATCCCAATAATTTTCCAAATAATGATTTTCCAGTAATATTATGTATAACGACTTTATGTGAATCTGTATCAAACTTACTCCCTAACCAAACAAGCATCATCCCAACATAAGCAAACAACGCTGTGGTAATGATAGCACCCAAAGTGCCCAAAATACCAAAACTAGTAAAATATTGCAGCACTTCTTGTCCAGAAGCAAATCCAGCACCAACGATGACACCGATAAAAGCACTAGCAATCAGTAATATTCTTTTCATCATGTTACCCCCTTATTGAGTCTACTATATACAACTTAAATAAAATTTCAATTATAATAACTATGATTATTGTATATTTGGCATCTAAACTACTTAAAATTTCTACGATTACTCAATTTTATCATTTTATCCATAATTTATGTTGAAATACTTAAAAGACTAAGCAATTCATGCAAAATAGCATTTGGAACATAAACCCTAGAAAAATAACATGAAGATGATTTAATTCAGTCCATCTGTGTGATTCATTGTTACTCATCAATACTACGACTTATTTATGTCTAAATTCACATTAAAATATTTTTAAAAATAAGGACCTATATTAACCCAAGTAGTAAATCAATGACCTAACTATAATTAAAACAATATTGAAAAAGGCAATTTCTATATGATTTCAATAGAAATTGCCTTTTTTCACTTGTTCAAGAACTTTATGTTCCAGACTCTATTTCGTAACACACACCCATTTATATGTGTTTTTATGTGATTTTATTATACAAAGATACTTAATATAAAAATAAAAACTAGTCCTGAAACAGAAATAACCGTTTCAAGTAATGACCAAGTTAGAAACGTTTCTTTAACAGTTAAACCAAAATATTCTTTAAACATCCAAAAGCCTGCGTCATTCACATGAGATAAGATAACACTACCTGCGCCAATTGCTAATACTACTAATGCAACATTCACGTCCGATGATTGTAGTAATGGCAATACAATGCCTGTTGATGAAATTGCGGCTACTGTAGATGAGCCTAAAGCAATTCTTAAAACGGCTGCAACTACCCATGCTAGTAATATAGGAGACATTTCAGTACCTTCAAACATTTTAGCTATTGTGTCACCAACACCACCATCTATCAGTACCTGTTTGAAAGTACCACCGCCGCCTATAATTAAAATCATCATTCCAATAGGATAGATTGCGTTTGATACAGAATCCATGATTTCAGCATTTTTTCTACCTTGTCTGACACCCATTGTTATAATTGCAAACAAAACGGCAATTAACATCGCTGTACCAGCAGTACCTATAAAGTAAATGAAGGATTCAAAGCCATTTGTCGCTTCTTCATTACCCGTCACTAACTGAACAATTGTAGAAAGTAACATAAGAATAACTGGTGAAATTGCAGTTAGTAAACTGATACCAAATCCAGGCATTTCAGACTCTGAAAATTCTTTTTGCGCACCTAAAGCTGAGATATCACCTTCGCGTTGATAAGCAGTTGGCGTAATTTTTTGTGCCACTTTATTAAATAATGGCCCTGCAATAATGGTAACAGGTATTGCTATAATTATACCGTAAAGTAACACATGACCTAAATTAGCTTGTAGTTCTTTAGCAATTACTACTGGTCCCGGATGTGGTGGTAAGAATCCATGTGTCACAGATAGTGCTACAACCATAGGAAGTCCAAGTTTTAATTGTGATACATTCGCGCGTTTTGCAATTGTAAATACTAATGGTATTAATAGTACTAATCCTACTTCAAAGAATAACGCTATACCTACAATAAAGGCTGCAATCAACATTGCCCATTGTACGTGTTTGTGTCCAAACTTTTTAATCAATGTATCGGCAATACGTGTAGCACCACCACCATCAGCCAATAGTTTACCTAAAATCGCACCTAAACCAAAAATTAGAGCAATATGTCCTAAAGTACTTCCCATACCATTTTCAATGGTTTCTATAATTTTATCTAACGGCATTCCGAGTAAAATAGCAGTGATAATAGATGTAATAATTAATGATATAAATGTATTTAACTTCAAGAAAATGATTAATGATAATAATACAACGATACCTATAACCACTGTAATTAATGGCCAAATTGTTTCAAACATAATTGTTCTCCCCTTTAACACTTAACATAATCGTTCATAATATCAAAAGGGCTTGCCCTCTCAATGATAACGCTTACTTAAATGTTTAAAATTTTAAATTTTTTAAACTGAATGAAATGATAGCCTTAAATGGAATTTACATATTTTTATTTATAGCTTATCATTCACTCAGTTTGTACCAATAAATCGTATCTACGATTTATCTTCAACCACATGTTCACGCTGAAACGTAGCGATTTCAGCATAGCGTTCTTCTAATGAGCGACTTAAATTGATGAAAATTGAAATGAGTTTTTGATAAACATTCACATTATCTTGATTTGGACGATGCTGATTTGTTGTACCCACCATTTCTTCAATAATAGAAAAATCTTCAATTTCACCAAGTGCCTTCATGCCAAGTACACAAGCGCCTAAACATGAGCTTTCATAACTCTCTGGTACGATTAAATTCGTATCAAAGATATCTGCCATCATTTGACGCCACACTTCACTTTTAGCAAACCCTCCCGTTGCTTTTATCGTGGACGGTGTTTCATTCATTACTTCGACTAATGCTAAATAAACTGTATAAAGGTTATAAAGAACGCCTTCTAACGCTGCTCGAATCATATGTTCTTTCTTGTGAGCTAGCGTTAAGCCAAAGAATGAACCTCGTGCATCTGCATTCCACAATGGTGCACGTTCACCTGCTAAATATGGATGGAATATCAACCCATCTGCGCCCGGTTTAACACGATTAGCAATTTTAGTCAGTACATCATATGGGTCAACGCCTAAACGTTTTGCTGTTTCCACTTCACTCGCCAATAATTCGTCACGTAGCCATCGTAATACCACACCTCCATTATTCACTGGTCCTCCAATGACATAATGATCTTCCGTCAAAACATAACAGAAAATTCTACCTTTATAATCTGTTCGTGGTTTATCTATTACTGTTCTTATGGCGCCAGAAGTTCCAATGGTTACAGCAACTTCACCTTTTTTAAACGCATTTACGCCTAAATTTGACAATACGCCATCACTAGCACCTACAACAATTGGCGTATTTTCGTCAATACCCATTAATGTTGCGTAACGACGTTTCATCCCTTTTAATATATGTGTTGTCGGCACAATTTCAGGCAATTGAGATTTACGAATGCCTAACAACGCTAATGCTTCTTGATCCCAATCTAAATTCTCTAAGTTAAACATGCCAGTAGATGAAGCCATCGATTGATCAATCACATAGGTTTCAAATAACTGATAAAAAATATATGTCTTAATGTCTGCAAACATCGCTGTTTGATTATATATTTCTTGTTGTTCGTGTTTCATCCAAAATATTTTAGATAGAGGTGACATTGGATGGATAGGCGTACCTGTTCTACTGTAAATCGCGTCACCGTCATATTTGTCTTTAATCATTTCTGCATATTTTGTCGCACGATTATCTGCCCAAGTCAAATTCTCAGTTAATCGTTGATGACTTGCATTCATTGCAATCAAACTATGCATTTGAGCACTAAATGAAATTAATTTCAAATCATTTTTATGAACATTGGCTTCCCTCATAACATATTTAATCGTCATCAATACTGCATCAAATAACTCATCAGGATTTTCTTCTGACACCTCCACATTTGGTGTATGCAAAGGATAGCCAATATTATGTTTCATAATAAACTGCCCTTTTTCATCATAAAGCACTGCTTTTGTACTTGTCGTACCTATATCAACACCTATCATGTATTTCATAGTTTTTCCTCCTATTGTACCTCTTGTTTCACAATTACTCTTTCATCCAAAAACTATCTATATCTTCGCCAACATCATCAAAATTCAAATGAAATGCTTCTCTTAGTTTTGTTGCACTTTGCTTTGCAACCGCATCGATAAACACTTCATGATTATGATGAATTCGTTCAAAATCAACCGGATTTTCAGTCATACGTTTGCGCATGGATAACAAGATAAGCGCTTCCATCACTGGCTTCAAATTGTTCCAAAATGTTTTTAGATACTGATGTTTAGAAGCTAATATCGTCACTTCATGAAATTTCATATCGTGTTCTGTAAATGCCTCTGCGTCTTCAAATTTAACAGCAACTCTCATCATTTCTAGTTGTTTCCGCATTTCTTTAACAATTTGCTCATGATTATCTTTTTTTATCTTATTAAAAGCAAATGATTCTAGCATAATTCTTAAATCATACAGTTCTTTTTTTTCATTATCATTAAAAGGTAAAACGTAGGCACCCATTCGTTCTAAATGAATTAACTGATCTTGCTTTAATAATTTAAATGCATCTCTTACTGGAGAACGACTCACATTAAATTCATTGGCAATTTGGTTTTCAGTTAACAATGTGTCTGGTGTAATCATGCCATCAACAATTCTTAAACGTATTTCCGAAGCAATCATTTCACCTTTAGAAACACCTTCAAGCCATTGTTCTGGATAAATATATTCCAAACGACTTCACCTCTCCACTCAATCGATATACTTGTATACAAGTATAGTAATATACATTCCGTATAATTGCAAGCGCTTGCAATTATACGGAGCGTCTCCAAATTCCATAAAAAATCGGCATATCAAGTTTTCACTCGACATACCGATTTTTTTCATTTTAATGACTTCCTGTTTTTAACGTTGTTACACAATGATGTGTTTGGTAACAATGCGGGCATTGTAATTTTCTAGTTTTAGGTGTATGTGCAGCAAACATCCACGTCGACAATTTAGGTTTAAATATTTGTTGACAATTCGGACATAAATAACTCACACGTTGATATATCGCTTTTGTCATAATGCCAGCATAAATTACTAGAATAGGTAATGTTGATAAAAAAGGCATCCATTTTTTTAATAATACGCTAGCGATGATAGATGTATATTGTATTATGCTCGCAGGACTCAGCTTATATAGCAGTGGCATGTATAACGTCATGCCACGCTGATTTTGAATGACATATTTATGTGTGTTAATCAATTTTTCAATAGGTGCTTGCGCATCTTCACTGATACTGCTTTCCAGTTGTTTCATTTGATAAGCAGTAAGTTTCAATTTTTCAATTTCTTCATTAATTTCAGTTTTCTTTTGATGTAACATAACTTTTACTGCTTGTAACTTTTTGTCGTCTGTTAGTAATATTTTTATGTCTTTCAATGAAAAACCTATCGATTTCAATATTAAGATAATTTCTAAATTTACTTTGCTTTGTTCGTCAAATAATCGTCTACCATTACTTGATGATGGCATCGATTGTAAGAGTCCTTTTTTATCATAACACTGAATCGTTCTTACTGTTACATTGCAATGCTTTGCTAGTTCTCCTGTTTGATATAGTGTCATAAAATAACCTCCTTGACGTTAATCATACATGGTGACCTAACGTAACGAGCAAGTGTAACATTCGTTTTTAGTGCATAATATTTGTTTAAGACTCTAATTCTCAAAAATTTCGGAATGAATATTTTGCATTTTACTTTCAACAGTTGTAATTTCATTGGCACATTGTTTTAAAATTTCTCTATAATCCTCTGTATTTTTATTATTTTTGTAACGTATTTTATGTTCTAAACTCGCCCACATATCCATACCTATTGTTCTAATTTGAATTTCTACCGGTACTTTTTCTACAGAATTCGCTAAAAACACCGGTATTGACACTACAATATGCAAACTTCTATAACCGTTATCTTTTGGATTCATAATATAATCTTTTCGTTTTAATAACTGAACATCCGCCTGTTTTAACAATAATTCTTCAATAACATAAATATCATCTATATAATTACAAATAACTCTTATACCTGCAATATCATAAATATATGCTTTCGCTGACGCTGTGTTGATTTGATATCCTTTTCGATCTAACTTTTTAATCAGACTTCTCATTTCCTTAACACGACGTTCCATGTGATGGATCGGATTATGTTTATACAATTGTTGAAAATGATCGTCTAAAATATCAAGTTTAGTGCTAATTTCTTTTAGTGCGGATGAATATAATTGCTCTAAAGCAACAAAATCAATGACCATTTCAAATGCTTCTTCATAATTATTTATATATGATAAACTCTCTTTAAATTCTTCTTTCAAATCATCCATATTCAACGTTGATTTACGTTCAATGTACATAAATCGTACCTCCAATAATTCATCTCTTTCCAAACATTATAGCTAAATTTAAAGACTACTTGAAACAATACAGTGAATATTTATCAATGAATGGTTCGAGTCAGAGATTACTTGATATGTGAAAGGGCATTTTTCAGTTTCGGCTGTTCGAGCTCATAAAATCCATAGCTGCCTATTGTTTGTTTTAAAGCCAACTACTTCAATTGACATGTTTTGTTTTTTTCACTTATACATACAAAAGTCTCTATTCTACTAAATCAAATACATTTTCAGCTTCGCCTTCACGTTTTTTCACACTATTCGTTCATTTTATGTTCAATAATCTGAGTCCTTCTATTATCTGCAATGTTACGTGCTCGCTTCATAGCATCTGCCTTTTTATCGAAGCTATCCGTAGCTTGTTTCGCACCATCAGACTTTATTTTCCACTCACTATTCTCATAATAGACATGAACATCTTTATGATTTAATTGTGGATTTACAGATTGATCACGTTCATGAACAGTGATTTTTTTATTTTTCAACGCTTTCAATTCATCTTCAGTCGCATTTTTGTACCAATCTTCAGCTTGTTTCGTAGCGATTGGAATCGCATTGTCCTCTTGATATCCATCTTTAAGCATTGCATTTCCAATGTCTATTGCTTTTTTTCTTTCCAAGTTTTCCATATTTTTCCAACTTTGTGGATAATCTTCCATCGTCCAAGGCATGTGATAAAACCTCCATATTCAAACTTATATTAATTCTCTTTTACCTCTTTTTTCCTTTAACAAACTAAATAAATGCATTAAAAATGATATAAATATTTAAGACAACTATGATTTGTTCATTAATTGAAAGGGAATGATGAGTAAGAATCAGTGTTAAATAAAAGGAGGTTTAACTAACATGAATCTATCCATTGGCTTAATCCCTTCTCCTGACATGCCTCATAAATTAATCAACAAAATTTATTCAGAGCTCCCAAAAGATTTCACAAAACATGTAGATAATGGCGTGGAATGGCAATTTGAAATACACGTTGCATCTATGATTGGGACTGCAGAACATATGGATAAAGTTTTGGATATTGCATCCAATATGAAACAACAAAAAAATTGGGATTATACAATTTGTATTACGGATTTACCTAATTTTTCTAAAAATAAAAGTGCATTATGTGATATTGATTTCGATACTAAAACAGCACTTTTATCATTACCAGCGTTGGGAAACTTTAAGTTAAAAGAGAAATTAAGACAGTGCTTAATATTTATTATTGAATATTTACATTCTTCTGGTAGAAACAAAAACACTTTAAACTTTAAGCATTTTAAATTGACTCAATTTAAAGAAGTCATACCTAAGGATAATAATGAAAATTATAGATCCCGTATCATTGCCAAATCTACATTTTTAGGTTGGCTTCATTTGATTTGTGGCATGACTTTTGCCAATGAACCTTGGTCTGCCATTTTTGATTTTAAAAAAATCATATCTGTTTCATTTGCCACAGGAACTTATATAGCAATATTTTCTACACCTTGGGATATCAGTCTTGATTATAGTTATTGGCGGTATATTTTACTGATGTTACTATCTGTATTAGGCATGGTTGGTTGGCTAATTTATTCTTATAAATTATGGGAAAGACCTAGCGCTAATACACAAAAACTTTATCGCTTTATTTATAACATCACGACCTTCACAACCTTATTGACCATCACCTTTTTAAATTTTATAGTACTATATATCTTGTTATCTCTAAGTACAATATTATTTGTACCTCCCGAGTTGTTTTCAAATTGGACATCATTAAACAGTGAGCATCCAACTATTTTAAATTATATTAACTTAATTTGGTTTATTACGTCATTAGGTATACTCGCTGGCGCTATGGGATCCACTGTTGAAAATGCTGAAAAAATTAAACGTGTGACGTATTCTTTTAGACAATACTATAGATCTAAATCACTGGAACAAGAAGATGAAGATAGCTCTAGCGCATATGCAAAAGCTGATTACTACAAGGGCGAAAAACAATCACATCATGAGGAGGGATTAAATGAACACAACAACGGCTAAAATAGGTATTATTGCTGCACCGGGCGTCACTGAAAAAGTAGCGCGTAATCTTGAAATTGATTTGCCCCACATCCTTAGTGAGCAATATAAGCATTCAGTTAAATGGGAAATCGATACAATTATTGATCCTTTGACTGGTTCAGCAGAAAGCGTCCAACAAATTTTCAGTAAAATTGCTGATTATCAAGAGCATAATCAATGGCATTTTACAATTGGACTCACTGACCTACCGATGATTGAACAACAAAAAGTAGTTGCCATTGATATCAATAGACAAAATGGTGCTAGTTTAATTTCTATCCCTGCTTATGGATGGCGTCCAATCAAAAAAAGAATTCAAAACTCTATATTGGCTATTCTAAAGGCAATAGATGAATTTAAGCATTCTGAAAAAATTAACAATAATCATGACGCTATGTCATTGATGAATGCGCAGTTTCCTTTATCAAATTTACAATCACGAACTGTTTACTTTGAAAATACTACCTCTCAACATACACAATACTACGTATCGTCCAAGTCTAAAGGTATTTTTCGTCTTGTTAGTGGTATGACATTTGCAAACAACCCATTTAACATGTTAAAAAGCTTAAGTAATGTTGTGGCAATTGCATTCACTACAGGTGCCTTTGGAATCATTTTTACGACAATGTGGAATTTGAGCTTTGTATATTCTGAGTGGCGCTTGT
Source organism: Staphylococcus sp. FSL W8-0271 (assembly GCF_038006605.1). Classification (NCBI taxonomy): domain Bacteria; kingdom Bacillati; phylum Bacillota; class Bacilli; order Caryophanales; family Staphylococcaceae; genus Staphylococcus; species Staphylococcus sp. FSL W8-0271. Next base: position 490,477 of record NZ_JBBOVM010000001.1, on the reverse strand, counting down.
TATTAATGATGCTTGTAGCAATTTTCGGTATGATGATTTGGATGATCATTGCACATAATTTATGGGAATCAAAAAAAGAGAGCACGAATAAGCAAATCACTACCTTATACAACTTAACTACAACGATGACTTTAACTGTTTCAGTTATTATTTATTACTTTATTTTGTTCTCACTCTTTTTGATTGCAAGTTTAATTGTGCTCCCCTCAGATTATTTAGGTCAAGCATTACAATTAAAAACATCTGCAGGTTTAACAACTTACCTAAACTTAGCTTGGTTTGCTGCATCAATTTCGACTGTAGCTGGTGCAATAGGTGTTGGTCTAAATAATGAAGCACTCATACTTGAAAGTACTTACGGATATAGACAAAAACAGCGATACAAGCAATTGCATAAAGAACAACAACAACAAGAACAACAACAAAGAAAAGCACAATTAGATATAAAGGAAAAAAGACAAGAAGAAGAAGAAAAAGCTAGAAAACAACAAGATTCCAACTAGATATCGGAAAGTAGCAATGCTTATTAGAGCATTGTTATTTTTCCATATTTGTAAAGACTTCACAAAACACTTCATTAAATTTTAAATATAAAACAAGCCAATGTCATCGGATATTAACTACCGTAACATTGGCTTGTTTTGCATTATTCATGAGGTGATTTATTTGCTTGTCTTGCATTTTGACAATTATGTTGAATACTCATTAAAGAAGTTCTAATGTGCATGTATTGTGGTAAAGTTGCCATTTCTTGAACATTGATATTAGAACCGATTTCAAAGTGTTTAGCAATGTTTTCAAATACTAACAAATACTCTCCCATGGTTTCATCATTAATATGGTAACGTTTTTCATTACTTAATGCCCTCGTCAGCATAAAGCTGATTTCTTCTAGTGCATATATACTAGGATAATAGTATTGTATAACCCTTTTATTACTAAATACTTCACCATTCGCACTATTATATATTTGTTTCATATTATTTAGTTGAACACTTAAATGCAACATTTCTTTTTTATCTCGCTCTCTCGATGAGTATTTGTTGCTTGAAAATAAATAATGGAATAACACTGCTTCATTACGAGCTACTGTAGCAAGCGTGCCTGGTAACATTGAAGAAGCAGTCTTTCTACCTATGATCAGTAGCGAAACAACAGCAATAATAATACCAACAATCACATCAATAATTCGTGGAAGTGCTATTAAAATCGAGAGATGGTTCGATGCTAAACCATTTAATAATATAACTTGGATTGTGATAAATATAACTGCAAATGAATAATTTGCTCCAACGAATATTTCTGTTATACCTGCTGCAACCGCAAGGAGTAATATAGCGATAGGTACAGGTGGTGTAGACAATAGTATTAATGACAGTACAAGTACACCTATAATCGTACCGATACCTCTTGATCCAGCACGTTCAAAACTGTGTAATGTAGTTGAACCTAATAATACTGTATGCGTACTAAGTGGAATCCAATATGCTTTGTCAAAATCAAACATCAATGCGATAAAAATCGCAATTGCCATAATAACGATATAGCGTATAGTATTTCTAAAGACAAATGAATCTATTGTTAAATTCGTAACTAATCGATGACCATAAATAGGTACACGTATATCCACTTCGTGTTCCAGTTGTGCATCATTTGCATTCATTATGGCATCAACTTTGAATATATTATCTACAAGTTTTTGATAAGCTTCATCAATATCAACTTGGCGAGTCCATGTTTTATTTGTCTTACCTTGCGTATATACTAAATTGATTACGTAGTCTACCATCAATTTAATATCTTGAGGTAAAGGCCGTACATTTTTTTCATTTAATTCCAGTAATTCTGAATGTATACCTTGTGCAATAATATGTAGCAATATTAAACGTTGGAATTGTGGTGACTTTTGAGATTTGGCAGAACTTGCAGTGATGAGTTGGTTATCAGTATTTCTAAAAGCAGTCACAGCAAATCGGGATGCTTTTGAAAATGCTTTTGGATCATCAAAATTATAAACTAATTGTTTTATAATATTATAATCATTTTTAATTGATTTAACTTCAGCTGATTCTTTTGAAAGTAAAATCACCACGATTACTACAAATGTTGCTAATAAACCTCCGATAAATACTGAAACACCTCTTATTAATGCTTCATCTGGAGCAACTGGTAAATTAATTGGCAAACTAAATGCCACAATAAAAAAAGTTGATGATGGTCCAGGAATGTTTAATGAACTAAATACATAATATGGTATTACTGCTACAATCAATAATAAAATACCAAATATGATGGGTTGATTGACGGTCAACGTGCCTAACATCATCGATAATGCAAATACTATTGAAGTAAAAAATACTGTACGAAGTTTAGACTTTGCCGTACCGCCAAACACATAAATATGTGCTAACGTACCTGTTGAAATTAATAGACCGATTGAAAAATAATCGACTAAATAACCAATCATTAATGGCAAAAACATTAGTATCGCTTGTCTAATACCTTTAGCAACATCGATTTTCATAGCATTAAATTTTGTGAGTGACTTTAAATATTTAATCAATGGCGATTCACCTCTCCTTTTTATTTTATTTTAACAATGATATTTCATCTGATTTGATGGAAAACATAAAAAAGACGGGTTAGAAATCTAAAATTTATATTTCGATCTCATAGTCCCGTCTCCGTTAAGGTCATTTTGTTTTGTGAAAAACTTGTTATACATAGCTTTAAATATAAATACTTTGCTTTTATACAATATTAAAGATATTTAATTTATCCTTCAGCTCACTTTATCAAATACATAAATCTACAACTGGGGAAGTACATTGTAAAATAGTTCATTTCACAAATTTTGGTTGAGAAATCAGATACATTTTAATTAACGATTACTAAACTATTTTAACACTTTTATTGGTTTCTGCTAGGGCATTTCCTACAAATCGTTATAATGAATATGTTTAATCATTACTATATTCTACTTTAACGAGTAATTTTATTCTGATTGTTTGATGTCTTCGTGCACTGTTGAATAATCAATATCAGATTCTAAAAATGTCGCGTTATTTACTGGGAAATGTTGTTCAAGTGTTTCAATATTACTTATTTCTACATCGCCATGATTCATTTCAAAATCCAATACATGTCCACCTATTGTTTTATCTCTATCTACAAAATGTAAATGGAAACCTCCGGCAGCTATGCCATGAAAAAGTGTTGGTGCATAAAAACCAACGATCGTACCTTCAATTTGATCATAATGAAACTCTGGTTGTTGTTTAGCCGATTCAATTAGTTTAGTATACGGTTTTTCTTGTTTTGGCATCATTCTAACATGTACGTTTTCAAATTTCCCAGATATTTTAACCGCAAAAAATAAGTTTTCACTGGCAGCGTGGCTTTTGGTTTGATTTAATACATATTCAGAATCAGTAATATGTCTCACTTCAAAACTAACATCCGGTTGAAATGGTGTGACCGTAGAAAAAGGGGTCATTTCACTACCTTCTAGTTGTTTGAAATTACCATGTGCATCAGCATGATAAGCGACGCCATCTAATATAATAACTTCACCGTCTGATCCTGTTAACGTACCGATACCTAAATCACCATGTTTTAAAATTTCATTCATTTCCATAGTGCCATCTAATAATCCAGCCATCAATGTACCGAGCGTGCCATGTTGATATAGCATGATATTTTCTCTCCTTATATCAGTATCTTTTTTAAAGAATTTCACTATTCACAATAATTCACAACATATTATTATACAATATAATTGTGTTTTTCAATAACTTTGTGCTCACAAAGCATTAATGAAACCTAAATATTTCTCGATATCAACCTTATATGCTTTATTTTAAAACTATGATAAAACACACTTTGATTTCATTTATATATATCGATTCAAACTATAAATAAACGTCAACTTCGTTTTACCAAGATGACATCCATCATAGGAAAATATTCAGTTAATACGCTTCAATATTTCAAAAAAATGAAAGCGCCCGTTTCTATTCAATTGAATTTGAAACGGGCGCTTATGCGTTAATCATAGATGTTTATCTTCTATACGCTTATTTTATTAATTATTTAATTGTAGCAACTTCTATTTTAGGCGCTTCAAGTAAATAAGTTTCTACTTCTTTAAAAAATGTTTGAAAATGTTCAGATTGATTATGTGCTTCTAATGCAGCTTGATCTTTATATTTTTCTATAAAAGCAAAAGTTTGAGGTTCATTTGTATTTTCAAAGTGCGCATAATATAATGCACCTGCTTCTTGATTTGCTGCAATGACTAAGCGTTCAACCTCTGCTAAATAATTTTCTCTATGTTCTGATTTAATCTTCATTACTGCAGTTACTAAAATCATATATAACCTCCTGAGATAATCGCTCTTGCAAAGTTTGTTTATAAGAGTATTAAAGTTCTTCTTTTTCAATGATTAACGGTTGATCCGGTTTAACAAAAAACCACATAATTATTGCAAACACGACTAGGATAATAACTAATTCTAATGTCACTGTCCAACCAACAATATCAACCATCATACCTGCTAATAAAGGACTCAGCAAAGCACCGATATTGCCCCATAAATTCATCCAGCCAGATACTGAACCAGAAAAATTACGTCCTAAATCTGTAGCTGCCGCCCAACTCATTCCTGTAGCAATTCCTATTCCGCCTAAACATAATGACAACCACAGCACATTTGCTACTAAATTGTTTGTTTGAATTGACATGAATAATGAGATACAAAATACCACAAAACCGATGATTGCAATGGACGCTCTCGCAACAAATCTTGATTTTCCATTTTGTAATAGCTTATCAGAGATTGCACCGCCACATAATATTAATAAGAACATAGCAATCCATGGTGCACCTGCTGCCCAAGCCATATCAGGGTCGGTTAATTTGACATTATATTGTTCCGTTAGATATGTAGGTAACCATATTAAGAATAGTGACACAACAAATTGTACAACAAAATATTGTGCAGCCAATGCATAAAAGCTAAATCTTCTTAAGAAGATATTCCACGGCGCGTTACTTTTTTCAGTTTTTATGATATCACGGTTTTCCATAATATATTTTTTTCTGCTTCATTTACCATTTTATGTTGTTCCGGTAAATCTTTTGAAATAATAATCCATAATAATGCAATGACAATACCAATAGCACCAAAAATATAAAATACAGCTTGCCATCCAAACATATTAACGATAGCAATCGTAACTACAGGTGCAATCACTGGTCCAAAATATGAACCCGCTAACAATGCACTCGAAGCACGTCCTTTTTCACCTTTAGCAAACCAAAATAAGTTAAACACTGCATTCGAAGGATACATAGGTGCCTCACCTATACCAAATAAAAAACGTACAGCATATAATAAACCATGATTTTTAACAACACCAGTTAAAATCGTGAAAGCACTCCACCATACGAGCGCAATTGTTAACATTTTTTTAGAGCCAAATTTTTCTGCCAAAAAACCTGAAGGTACTTGCATCAACGCATACCCTAACGAGAAAAATGATGCTAATAAACCAAACTGTGTTTTCGTCAAATGTAAATCTTCCATCATAGGTCCTGCAATAATGGAAATATTTGACCTATCCATATAAGCAATTACACCTATAATGAAAAACGTAATAGCAAAATACCATCTTATATTTGTTCTTTTTTGTTCCATTTTTTTACCCACACTCTCTCCCTATTTCACTAGTCATCATATGACCTATTGTGTGCCTAGATATACCACAATATGAAATCGCTTACAACTACTTTTTTCATTTTATGATAATACCTTATTCATTCTTATGAACAGCGTACACAGTTTATGTGACAGGTATTAACACCAGTTCTTTAAAAACCTAAATCTTCACTATAATATTAGTTGAAATAAGTTTTTCTTAAATCCCTCAGTGCATTGAAATTTCAAGGCAACAAATTTATTAATTATCTTTATATTACCTTAAATATGCATTACACATTAATTTAGATTATAATACAGAAGTAATTAAAAAATACCATCATGTTTGATTAAGAAAAGGAGCGACACTTATCACCATGGAACAAATACTGACAAACTTTATAAATTCATGGGGTTATACTGCTATTGCAATATTAATCCTATTAAAAATATATTACCTTTTATTCCATCTGAAATTATTTTGACATTTGCAGGACTGATGACAGTTAAATCTGATTTATCCATACCTTTACTTTTTATCATATCTACCATTTCATCGTTAATCGGTTTAATCATACTTTATTACATCAGTAGTATCGTCTCTGAAGCACGTTTATATCGTTTTGTTGATAAATATGGAAAATGGATCAAACTCAAAGGAAAAGATATTGCTCGCGCTAATGAATGGTTTAAAAAATACGGTGCTATTGCAGTCTTTCTTTGTCGCTTTATTCCTGTTTTACGCGTATTAATCACCATACCAGCAGGCATTAATAGAATGAATATTGTATTATTTACTATTCTTTCGTTAATAGGTACTACAATTTGGAACATTGCACTCATCTTCTTAGGTAGCATGTTGAGCAACAGTTTTGATACGTTAATGAATGGCTTACACACTTATTCATATATTATGTATGTCATCATCGCTATAGCTGTCGTATATCTCTTTATTCGTATCTACAAAAAGAATCGCACACATCAATAAGTGTACGCTTTGCTTTAGTTTAAAACTTTTTACGTCATTTGCTCGTATAACTGATATCTATCTTAGCAATCAGACAAAATCCGTAGGGTTTTTGTCTGATTTTTTTATAAAAAAAGACTAACTTCCCCCTTTGAAGTTAGTCTTTCACGATCTTTAATTTCTCCCTAAAATTTTGAGCAGAAAATTTTCTATTACTTATGTGCGCTTTTAATATTTATATAATCAAAATACTACCCCTTTATCAAACTACTATGATAATGATTACTTATTACCTTTTACTATTTGACGAACTTCTTCTAAATCGCCTTCTACATCAATTTGAGGTTTCTTCGTCATTTTACTAACTAAAATAGTAACAATTAAACTTGTTAAAAATCCTGGAACAATCTCATACAAATTAAAGAAATCATTAATTTCACCTAATGGTTTAACAAACGCAATCCAAACAATTACAACAATTGCACCTGAAATCATTCCGCTGACTGCACCAGTACGACTTAAACCTTTCCAATATAAACTCATTAATACAAGTGGTCCAAATGCAGCACCAAAACCTGCCCAAGCGTTACCTACAAGATTTAAAATTGTATCATTAGGTGACCATGCAATGATAATTGAAACAATTGCAACTAAAACAACTGACATACGTCCCACAAAAACAAATTCCTTTTCATGTTTTTTTGCTGCTTCCTCACCACGGAACAATTTATAAAAATCTTCAGTTAATGAACTTGATGTCACCAATAGTTGTGACGAAATCGTACTCATAATCGCTGCTAAAATAGCTGCAAGTAAGAAACCGCCCACAAGTGGATGGAGCAATATTTGACCCATTAATATAAACAATGTTTCTGGATCCTCAAGTGTTACACCACCACGATTGACAAATGTAATACCTACAAGACCTACACCAACTGCACCCAGTAAGCTAATTGCCATCCAACCTATGCCAAAACGTCTTGCTGTCGGTAATTGTTTCACTGATTTAATAGACATAAAACGCACAATAATATGTGGTTGTCCAAAATAACCTAATCCCCAAGCAAAGAATGATATGATACCAATAACCGTTGTACCTTTAAATAAATCAAGGTTTGTCGGTTTCAAATCTGCCGCTTGCGATAAAGTATCCAATCCACTTAATTGCATCATCGCTACTATTGGTACCATGACCATAGCAATTAACATGATTACCCCTTGGAAAAAGTCTGTTAACGACACGGCTAAATATCCGCCGAAGAAAGTATACGCAATTACAATAATAGCAACTAATAATAATCCAAAATGGTAGTTTAAACCAAAAGCACTATCAAATAATTTACCACCTGCAACCATTCCAGAATGAGTATACAGTGTAAAGAACACGACAATAATACCACCTGATATAATTTTAGTCACATTTGATTGATCATCTAAACGATTTCTAAAGAAATCAGGTAATGTTATTGCATCTCCAGCTTTTTCTGTATACACACGTAATCGTGGGGCTACAACGAGATAATTTATGTATGCACCAATAGTCAGACCGATTGCCAACCATGCAGCTGATAACCCTGTCGTATAAACTTCACCGGGCAATCCCATAATCATCCAACCACTCATATCTGATGCTCCAGCAGATAATGCTGTAACATAAGGTCCTATGTTTCTACCACCTAACATATACTCACTGATATTACCTGTCGCTTGCTTATAACCGTAATATCCAATGACTAATAGCACAACAAAATACGCACCAAGCATAATATATGTCTGCCAGTTTGGATTTACTTGACTCGATAACGATGCTCCTAAAGTAAACATAAAATAAACTCCCTTTGTATAATTTTGTTACATGCACTTATTATACAAAATTTTAAAAATTTTTAAACCGCTATTTAAAAAATAGTTTTTGCAAATACATTCCAAATCACCTTCAAAACGCTCAAAACAATTGTTATTAAGCTGTTTTTATCGTTTTAAATAATATGTGTATTTTTACAATTATAGAGTTAAATACTTATTTTTCTATTTCAAAAAAATGTATGTTCCCTACAACATTTACATTTATATGAGAATTTGTTTATTTGAGTAACATCGTTATTTTTAACAATTTTACCGCTTTTTTGACAAAAAAATGAAGCCATTTCCATTAATTAAAAGATAGTATAAATAATGTAATCAATACTAGACACTCACCCCAAAATTAATGCTACAATATTACACATACAATGGAAACGTTTTATTAAATAGAATGAGTAACAAAACTACCTAATTGGAGTGACATAAATAATGCATGATGCAACAGAAAAAAGTGTAAAAGAAAAATATTTAGATTTATTATCTCAACAATTTAATAACAGAGAGGAATTAGCAACTGAAATTATAAATCTTGAGTCTATTTTAGAACTTCCAAAAGGCACGGAACATTTCGTCAGCGACCTACATGGAGAATTCCATGCATTTCAACATGTATTAAGAAATGGTTCAGGAAATGTTCGTTCTAAAATCAGTGATATATTTCAAGATACTTTGACACGCCAAGAAATAAATGAATTTTCGGCACTTGTATATTATCCAGAAGAAAAATTAAAATTAATTAAAAATAGTTTCACCTCAAAAGAGCGCTTAGATGAATGGTATATCACAACGATTAATCGTCTTATCAAATTAGTCACTTATGCTTCTTCTAAATATACACGAACAAAATTACGCAAAACTTTACCTAAAAATTATATTTTTATAATAGAAGAGTTGTTATATAAAAGTAATAAATATAATAATAAACATTCATATTATCAGACACTAATGAATCAAATTATTGAACTCGAACAATCAGATGATCTGATTATCGGTCTGTCCTTTACAATTCAACATCTCGTGGTGAACCATTTACACGTTGTAGGTGATATTTATGATCGTGGTCCAGAACCTGATAAAATCATGGACACCTTAATTGACTATCCTTCTGTTGATGTACAATGGGGAAATCATGATGTCTTGTGGATTGGTGCCTATGCTGGTTCTAAAGTGTGCTTAGCAAATTTACTCAGAATTTGTGCGCGTTATGATAACTTAGACATTATTGAAGATGCTTATGGTATTAATTTACGTCCATTATTAACACTTGCTGAAAAATATTATTCAGGTGACAATCCTGCTTTCAAACCTAAAAATGCTGAAGGACTGTCTCAATCCGAAATAGAACAAATCACTAAAATTCACCAAGCAATCGCAATCATCCAATTCAAACTAGAAGCACCTATCATTAAGCGTAGACCTAACTTTGAAATGGAAGAACGATTAGTGTTGGAAAGCATCGACTATGAAAATCATACAGCCACACTTTATGGTAAAACTTATGCTTTAGAACATACTTGTTTCCAAACAATTGATCCAAGCAACCCTAACGCATTAACTGAAGATGAACACGAAGTAATAGAAAAATTATTATTATCAGTGCAACAATCTGAAAAATTAAAACGTCACATGACATTTTTAATGCAAAAAGGGAAACTTTACCTTCCTTATAATGGCAATTTGCTAATTCATGGTTGTATTCCTGTGGATGAAAATGGAGAAATGGAATCTATGGTTATTGATGGTGAAAAATGCTATGGCAGAGATTTGCTTGACCATTTCGAATACTTTGTAAGAGAGGCATTTGACCATAAAGACATACATGATGATCTAGCAACGGATCTTGTTTGGTATCTATGGACAGGTAAGTATTCGTCCTTATTTGGAAAAAGAGCAATGACAACATTTGAACGTTATTTTATTAATGATAAATCAGCACATAAAGAAACTAAAAACCCTTATTACTATTTACGTGAAGACGTAAATATGTGCAAAAAAATGTTAAAAGATTTCGGTTTAGATCCAGAAGAAGGACATATAATCAATGGCCATACACCAGTTAAAGAAATTGACGGCGAAAACCCAATCAAAGCAAATGGTAAGATGATTGTCATCGACGGTGGATTTTCAAAAGCCTACCAATCTACAACTGGTATTGCCGGCTATACTTTACTCTATAATTCTTTTGGAATGCAGCTTGTAGCACACCAACACTTTAATTCTAAAAAACATGTCTTGCTCAATGGGGCTGACGAGCTTTCTATAAGACGCGTGGTAGACAAAGAGTTAAAACGTAAAAAAATACGTGATACTAATACTGGTAAAGATATACAAGAAAAAATTGATGTGTTAAAAGTATTGATGCATGACCGATTTGTCAACTAATTTTATCCATGACTTCTTCATAAAATGATAATGAAATGATGCAGTATTCAGTGACTAAAAGTTCAAAAAAACAACGCGGCGAATGCTACGTTGTTTCATAAAAATATAGAAAACGACAATATTTATAAACGCCGTTCTCTTAAATTGTAAACTTAATCAAAGCACCATTTTCTAGGCTGTTAATCCCTAAATTCCATGGGTATGCAGCCTAGTTTTTTTAGGTTCTGCCTTTATGAATATTTTCAATTTGTTTACTCAACCTTAGAGCTGTTCCGTTCTCTCAAAAAATACAAATGTATATATGATATGAACTTTATGATTTATTTCTCGTTTCGTTTAAGATAAAATAAATCATTGTGATGTTTATTAAATAAGTATGATTACCATATGTATGGCAAGAAAGGATTCCAATTATATGTCTAGTTTAAAAGAAAGTATCATCGTTGCTTTTGCGTTTGTAGGTGTTGTTGTGGGTGCCGGCTTTGCGACGGGCCAAGAAATTTTCCAATTTTTTACTAGCAATGGTAAATTTAGTGTTTTAGGCGTTATTATCACCGGATTTATCATTACCATAGCTGGTGTATTTGTATTAAATACAGGCTACCGATTGCGTTCACACAGCCATACTGAGCCCATAAAGTTTTACCTACCTCGAACAATTGCGACAATTTTTGATATGATTTTAACACTGTTTTTACTTGCATTAGCTATGATAATGACAGCTGGTGGCGTTTCAACGATTCATGAAAATTTTGATATACCTTATGCTATTAGCGCTTTGATTTTAGTCATTATTATCTTGGCTACTTTATGCTTAAAATTTGATCGTTTAATCACTGTTTTAGGCATGGTTACACCATTTTTAATTATTATTGTATCAATAATTGCTATTTATTATTTCACTACTGGAAGTTTTGACTTTGATTCAGCGTCGCAATATGCCAATAGTGGCACACGTACAGATAAATGGTGGTGGTTTGATGCAATTAATTATGGCAGTTTGCAAGTTGCAGCTGCGTTTAGTTTTCTTTCTGTTATGGGGGGACGTATAAAATCTGAAAAGGCAACATATTTAGGTGGTATTTTAGGTGGCATGGTCATAACGTTTTTATTATTAATGTTAAACCTTGGTATGGTCACAGAATTTACAAAAATAACAAATGTAGCGTTACCGTCACTATTATTGGCAAAACAAATTTCACCTGTGATTGGTCATTTTATGGCCATTATCATGGTATTAGTGATTTATAATACAGTTGTGGGATTAATGTATGCATTTGCCTCTCGTTTCACAGAACCGTATAAACAAAATTATTATATTTTAATTATAATTATTGCAATTATTACATTTGCTACTACGTTTGTCGGTTTTATTGAGTTAATTGGAAAAGTATTTCCATTGATGGGACTCTTTGGTTTTATTTTGTTAATTCCTATATTAATCAAAGGTATCTTTTATAAATCACATTCATCATAACAAAAACCTCTAGACGAGAGTTTCAATATTATCATCATTCAATCATAATATTGAGTTGGTCTAGAGGTTTTTTATTTTGCTATCGCAGCACTTACATATCATTATATCTAATTAAATTGTTATTTATTCATCTTCTAATAATGATTGGCCCGCAATAATGCCTTCACGTGTCAACTCGTGACTATTCACCCATATTTGTTTAACTGTTGCGCCAGCTTGATTAAAGATATCAATCACATGTTGACTATCCTGAACAGAAACGATAGGGTCATTTTCACCCATTGATAATAATACCTTAGAATTGGATAAATCTTTGTCATTTACTGACTCTAAAGGATATAAAGGTGCGTAAAGTAGTGCTTTGTTAAATGAAATATCTGGGTGTAACATCATGCTTATCGCAATATTAGAACCATTAGAGAAGCCTACTGGTATAGCTTGGGTCAAATCAAAATGATACGTTTTAGCCGCTTCTTTTAAAAATCGTATTAAATTGTTTGTTCTATATTTCAAATCTTCAACATCATATTGTCCTTCACCATATCTCTTGAAGAAACGATTCATACCATTTTCCGAAACTTCTCCTCTTACACTTAGTACATTATAACTTGCATTTAATGCTTGTGCTAAAGGTAAAAGATCATGTTCATCTCCACCTGTGCCATGTAATAAAATAAAAGTTGGACCGTTTAAATCACCTTGTTTAAAAATGTGTTCCATTATTTATCATCTCCTTTTTAATATACTTATATTCGAATAGGTGGTAATAATTTCAATAATGCTTCTCTTTGTTCCTCATATTGTGGCGGTAACATAAGATGTGTACCCAAGTCTTCAAATCGTTCATCTATCGTAAATCCTGGTCCTTCAGTAGCAAACTCAAAAATAATGCCACCACGTTCTTTCATGTAAATAGCATTAAAATAATTGCGATCTTTCACTTCCGTTACATGATAGCCCTTGTCTTTCATTTTCATTTGCCAAGCTTTGTGTTCCTCATCATTAGGTACTGACCATGCAATATGATGCACGACACCAACACCCCATCGTACACGCACATCGGTAACTTCTTTTTGAACTATCACATGGTGTCGCCATTCTCCTTTAGTTTCAAGGTGAATATGACGCTCATTTTCATCTATTAGCTCTAACCCCATATCCTCATTTAATGTTCGTACTGTTTGATATGGCTCAATTGATAGCATGCTAACACCATGAAAACCTATAATATTTTCTCGACTATCGTACGTATGCGCTTCATCAGCTTCCACAAGTGCTAATGGTAACGCATGTGTATCTGAAAATTCGACCGTAGCTTTATTAAATAATTGTGTTCTCGCAGTTTCTATCCCATGTGATTGCAAATGTTTTTCCCAATCTTCCAATGATCCTTTAGGCACTCGAAATGCTATACGTTGAACCTGACCAGAACCGATACGTCCTTTATAATTGTTGGGCCAATTAAAAAATGTCAATATTGTTCCATTATCCACATTGCCATTCGCAAAATATAGATGGTACGTGGAAGGATCATCAAAATTCACTGTTTTCTTAATTAATTTTAAATTGAGTATATTTCTATAAAATTGAATATTCTCTTCTGGATTACCTACAATCGCCGAAATATGATGAATATGACTAATATCTTCCATAAAATAACTACCCTCTCACTTTTTAATATTAAGATTTAAGCAATCTCACAATTTAATGTGAACGTCTTGTATCAAATGGACGCACTTCTGATTCTATATAATCACGTTTTTCTTCTAAAAATGGTGGTAATGCAAGGCTTTCGCCCAATGTTTCATATGGTTCATCTCCCATAAATCCAGGTCCATCTGTAGAAACTTCAATCAAAATATGACCAATACGTGCATATAATGCTTCAAAATAAAATCTATCTACTAAGCCTGAGTTACCAATACCATACTGTTCATATTTTTCTAACCATTTAGATATTGCCTCATGATCTTTTAATCTGAATGAAACATGATGCACTTCACCATAACCTTGTCTTGCTTCTGGTCCAGTTGCATCTTTTCTTAAAAAGACTTGGCCACCATTACCACCTTCACCTACTTCTAATACTGCAACGTTTTCTTCTTCTATAATTGTTGTCATACCAAATATATCTTCTAAAATCTTTTTAAAGTCTTCAAAATAACTAACAGTTATTTCAATTGGGCCTAGACCATAAATCGCTTTATCTGTTGGTACTGGGCCTTCTTTCCATGGTTGACCAGCTGCCACACCTTTATTGTTTTCATCTGAGATTAATTGATAACTTTGTCCATCTGCTTCTTCAAAAGGCAATACCTTTTTACCAAATAATGTTTGAATGCCTTCATGTTTAATATTATATTCATTAAATCTTTGTTCATAATATGCTAACGCTGCATCATCAGGCACACGAAATGACGGACGTGTAATTGAATTTGTACCAGAATGCCCTTGAGGAACATTAGGAAAATCAAAAAATGTCATATCTGTACCTGGAGAACCAACATCATCTGCAAAGAATGTATGATAAGTATATATATCATCTTGGTTTACAGTCTTTTTCACAAGTCTCATTCCTAATACTTCAGTAAAAAATTTATAGTTTCGTTCAGCATCATCTGTGATTGCTGTTACATGGTGTATTCCTAATAATTGAGTGTTTGTCATAATAAAACTCCTTTTTCCATTATATTTATCTCGATTTCGAAGTAATTTTGAATAAAATTTTTAAGTGCTACGACTTATTGATAGGTTGAGCACTTAATTTTTTTAAAGCTTGTTGCAATGTTGCTAATTCTTCGTTTGACAATACTGAGAAAGTTGATTCTAACGTAGCTGCATGTTCTGGAAATATATCATTCATCAATGCATGTCCTTCTTCTGTAATTGAAGCATTCGTTACGCGCTTATCTTGTATATTTCGAATTCTTACTACATATCCTTTTGCTTCTAACTTATCAACGACATAAGTGATACTGCTACTCGCAATTAAAACTCTGTCACCAATACGTTGTATCGGCTGATCACCTTTATTATATAATAACTCTAAAACTGCAAACTCCGTTATATTCAAACCATAACGTTGAATATCATTTCTGACGATTTGTTCTAAATGATCTACGGTTCGATTTAAACCAATAAAGATATTCAATGACTCTTTAGTACGATTCATTGCATCACCAACTTTCAATTTATTTCGATTTCGAGATAAATTATAATACCCTTTTGAACATAAGTCAACACATTAAGTATAAAAAATATACTAACATCCGATTACTTAACAAAACCAAAGTTTTATGATTATTTCTCAAACCGTTTCTTCTGCTCAAATAAGTGGTATATATAATAGTGTGGAGGTGTCGTAATGAATAAATTATTTATAAACAACCAATTTGTAGAAAGTGAGTCTAATGACACAATGAATGTCATTAATCCTGCGACAGAAGAAATCATAGACACAATTACATTTGCGACTAAAGACGAAGTAAATTCAGCTGTGGAAAATCTAAACATGCACAATTAGAATGGGAAAAGGTCCCTCAACCAACACGTGCTGACCATGTAAAAATGCTAATTCCGTTATTAGAAGAACATAAAGAAAAAATTGCAAAATTATATGTTCAAGAACAAGGTAAAACACTCAATTCAGCAATCGGTGAAATAAACAAGGCAATACACTTTATAGATTATATGACAAGTCAAAGTATGAATAGCAAAGGTGAAGTGATTCAAAATAGTCGTGAAAATGAGACGATACAATTAACTAAAAAACCTATTGGTGTGACAGCAGGTATCGTACCATGGAATGCACCCATCATGGTATTAATGAGAAAGGTCATTCCTGCTATAATCTCAGGTTGTTCTGTAACAATAAAACCTAGTGAAGAAACATCATTAGTAACTTTAAAAATTGCAGAATTGTTCCGACAATCAACGATTCCTGCGGGTCTTATTCAAATTGTTCCTGGTAAAGGAGAAACGGTAGGTACACAATTAGCAGAACATCCAGATATACAATTAATATCAATCACAGGTAGTATGCGCGCGGGTAAGTCCGTTTATGCCAAAAGTGCCCAAACGGTTAAAAAAGTTAATCTTGAACTTGGCGGTAATGCGCCTGTAATAGTGACACCAAATGCCAATTTAAATAAGGCAGTTGATTACATTGTGGCTGCTAGAATTAATAACGCAGGACAAGTATGTACTTGTCCTGAACGCATCTTTGTTCATCATGATATTCACGAAACTTTCATTAACAAACTAAAAGATAAAATGGAGACTTTAAATGTAGGCGATCCATTCGATGATCAAACTGATTTCGGTGCAATTATCAATCAAAAACAATTAGCAAGCATAGATGAAAAAGTTCAAAAGGCAATTCAAAATGGGGCTCAATTAATTACAGGTGGCAGCATCATAAATCGTTCTGGTTATTTTTATGAACCAACGATTTTAGACCAAGTTAATCCAGACGACGAAGCTTTTAAAGAAGAAATTTTCGGCCCTGTACTACCTATAATTAAATATTCTGATTTTGAAGCAGCTATTGAACACGCCAATCACACAAATGCCGGTTTATCATCTTATATATTTTCAGAAGATTTAAAAGAAGTAATGACAGCAACTGAACGTCTTAAATTTGGTGAGGTTTATGCAAATTGTGAAGCAGAAGAAGTTGTGAATGGATATCATGCTGGTTGGAGAGAGTCAGGTATTGGAGGCGCTGATGGTATTCGTGGGCTTGAAGAATATTATAATACAACAGTGTCTTACATCAGATATGATTAATAATGTTAATTATTGAAAAATACAAAACATGTTGAAATGACTAAATGTATATTAAAAAACGATGATGGTACTTTCTATCACAAAATCAAAAGAGGTTGGGACAAATTTTTTGTCTCAACCTCTTATCTTTATATTAAAATTACTCATTAAGTGCTTTATTTAATGACTTCATATTTTCTTTCATTAAAGATTGATAAGATATTTGCTTATCCTCTATATCTTCTTTTGATAAGGTTGCCATATTATGAAATTTTAGCGGGGTTGTATTAGATTCTTTTTGAATAACATTTGTAACTTTAGATGTTATATTTTGTTCATATAATACATAAGGTTGTTTAGTTTTATTTATATTTTGAACGATATTCATGAGTTCACGTTGACTAGGTTCTTCATTATTCATGCCACTAACACCTTGCTGTTTAAAATGATAGCGATTTGCAAGATAACCTATAGAGTCATGAGAAATTATGGCTGTATCACGTTTAGGATGTTGTGTGATTCGCTTCATCTCATGATCAATTTCATTCATATCCTTTATCAAATGATTATAATTACGCGTGTAATACGTTTTGTGCTTAGGATCCTTCTCGATCAAATCATTTTTAATCACCTTAGCAAATTTTTTATTTAACACCGGATCTAGCCATACATGTGGATCTTCCCCCCCATGATTATGGCTTTCATGTGTTTCATGATGTTCATGTTCGTCATGATCGTCATGTGCTTCATGATTTGAAATTAAATCATGGTGATCAAGGTGTGCAGCAACAGGTAACTTCAAATTATTATTTTTAATTGAACTTGCAACTTTCTTGGCAACGGGATCCATTTCTTCATTCGAATAGATAAACAAGTCACTTTTAGCGATATTAATCATTTCTTTTTGTGTCGGTTCAAAAGAGTGCATATCTGCACCAGGTGGATAAATCGAATCAACTTCTACATATTTGCCTCCAATCTGATTAGTGAAACTTTGGAATGCAAAGGCTGTCGTATATATTTTTAATCTATTGTTCGAACTGACGTCTTTTTTCTCAGAATTTATATTTCCGCATGCACTTAACAATACGATGAATATACAGGTCAGAATAAGTAACATAATTTTTTTCAAAAAACGCCCCTCCAAATCGAAATTATTCCGTTAAAACTATAAACTTATTTTCACATTTTTTCAATGGTTTTTTATTATTCTTCAATTTTTACTAACATCATTTATGTTTGAAATATATGCTTAATTTTAAAATTTGTTTAACTTAAGGCAAAATGTGATATTAAATATATATGATGTTAATAACATGGAGGTGTTAGAATGGCGGAAATCAAACAAGGTACAAATAAATTTTATGTAGGCGATAACGAAGATAATCCACAAGCGGAGATTACATTTCAATCTCAAGGTGACAACCATATAATCATTGACCATACAGGTGTACCAGATGAACTTGGTGGTCAAGGTTTAGGTTCACAACTTGTAAAATCAGTAGTTGACTATGCACGTGATAACAATTTAAAAGTCTCCGCGACATGCCCTTTTGCTAAGTCAGTTATTGAGAAAAAACCAGAATTTCAAGATGTATATGCAGATTAATTAGGTGTCTACAACCTTTTCAAAGTCCAAAATAAATTTGGATATAAAACATCTTAAACTAAATCATCATTTTGAATGAGCCTGGGATGAATCAGTAGTCCCCCAGGCTCATTTGCTTTGTTTATTCTTTAAACCTACATTCGATTCTAATACATAACGAACGCACTTCCATAATTATAAAATATAGAGCTACCTCAATAGTTCTTTGACTGCACCCCTTTTATTTTGGCTTTTGATTGTTTAGTTTCATTTAAATTTTGTAATAACGTTAATTTCCATACTTCATTGATTTTGTTCAAAAATGGGTAATTTAACCATTTTGTAATGCATACATATTATAATAAATACCATTTTTTTTAATCAGCGTTTCATGTGTACCTTGCTCTACAATTTCTCCGTGATTTAATACAAGTATTTTATCTGCATCCTGAATCGTAGAAAGTCTGTGCGCAATGGCTAAAGTGGTTCTTCCCTTTCTCATTGTATTCAAAGATTGTTGTATTTGTTCCTCTGTTTCAGAATCAATGTTTGCTGTCGCTTCATCTAAAATAAGTATTTTAGGATTTGTAGCAATTGTTCTTGCAAATGCTATCAATTGTCGTTCGCCACTTGAAAATGAGCTTCCTTTTTCAATCACTCTATGTTGATACTGACCTGACAATTTTTCAATAAAATGATGCGCATGTACAAATTCTGCTGCAGCTTTTACTTGTTCAAATGTCATCGTTGGATGATACAGTTTAATATTTGATGCAACCGTACCATAAAATATAAATGCGTCTTGAAGCACTAGCCCTATTTTCTGTTTTAATTCTTGTTTAGGGATTGTTTTTATTGAATGTCCATCCACATTAATGCTCCCTCGTTCAAATTCATAAAAACGCATAAACAAATTTATAATTGAACTCTTCCCAGAACCCGTATGACCAACAAGAGCTACCATTTCACCAGGATTAACGGTAAAATTAATATTCTTTAATACATCTGTCTTTCCGTCATAGCTAAAACTGACTTCTCTAAATTCAATCTTTCCTTCTTTAATTGTGTACGATGGTACAGGTTGTTGTTCAGGTTCGTATGTGTCATCATCAATTAAAGTAAATACCCTACTCGCTGAAACTAAAGCTTGTTGCAAAATATTTAATTTTTGACTCACTTGACTAATTGGTTCAAAAAACCGTTCCATATATTGAACAAATGCAAATACAACGCCAGCCGTAATACCTGTCGTAAAGCTAATGATACCAAAATATCCCAAAATCATAACTACCGCAAAAATAGCTAGAGAACTTATTGCAGGTCTCAATAATAAACTATCAAGTTTCACAGTTTTTAACATATATTGATAATGTTCATCATTAATACGATTGAATTCACTGTTTAATCTTTTTTCTTGGTTAAACGCCTGTATTATCTTCATGCCTTCTATAGACTCTGCTAATTTTGTATTTAAATCGGACAATTTTTGTCTAGATTTTGCAAATAAAACAGCTGAGTATTTACGATAACTCGCAAGAATAAATATAATAACTGGTAAAAATATTAAAGATATTAAAGCCAATCTCATCTCTAAAATAAACATCATTATATAACTAGAAATCATCATAAAAAAGGCTATAAGAAATGTTGAAAATACGCCTATAATCATATCAACAATTGTCTCAGTGTCATTCGTTAACCTAGAGACTATACTACCACCTGATACCTTATCAAAATATTTCATTCCCAATTTACCTAATTTATTAAAAGCGTCAATTCTTAATTGTTGGATCACTTTAAAAGCAAGATATTGAAAAAGATATTGGCTTAAATACATTGTTACTGCACCTATTATTTGAATACTAATAAAGATAATCATCAGCCATATCATTGCTTGTTGGGGAAAAACGCGTGGCGTAAGATAATCATCAATAAATACTTTCACTAAGTAAGGCGTCAACATACTTGCAATCGTTGATATTGTTAACGTTAAAAATGCTAAAGCAATAGTTCCTTTATAAGGGGTCGTATACTTAAATAACCTAATCAAAGCCTGAGCTTGATCTTTTGCAGTTAAATTAACTTTCTCAACCATTGGTATCGTCCCCTTTCGTTAAGTCATCTAAATTACGCGTGAGCTTTTGTTGTAAAGCTTGAGCTCGATATGTTTCGTAATACCATCCTTTTTGATTCATCAAAGTAGAATGTGTGCCCTTTTCCACAATCGTTCCTTTATCCATAACAATAATTTCATCCGCTTGTTTCACAGCACTCATCCGATGCGCAGTAATAATATTAGTTTTTCCTTTTCTTATTTTTTTAAATTGCTTAGTATCACTTCTTCGGTTTTGGCATCTACTGCAGAAAGGGAATCATCAAGTATTAATACCTCTGGGTCTATTAATAGCGCTCTCGCAATGGATATTCTTTGTTTTTGTCCTCCTGACAATGATACGCCTCTTTCACCTACCACTGTTTGATATTGATCAGGAAAAGATAATATATCTTCATGAATATCACTTGCTTGACTTGCTGCAAATATTTGATTATCACCTATTTTTTCATTACTAAATGCAATATTATTACGAATTGAAGTTGAAAATAAAAAGTGTTCCTGTGGTACATATCCAAACTGATTTCTCAAAAGCTGTACATTATAATCTCGAATAGGATGCTCACCATATGTGATTTCATGCGTTTCTTTTGTATCATACTCTCTAAGTAGCAATCTAATCAGCGTACTTTTCCCTGAACCAGTTCTTCCAACGATGCCCACAGTAGTACCCTCCCTAACTTCAAAATGTACATTATAGATACCTTCTTTCGAATCACCCGGGAAATTAAATTCCTTAATATTAAAATCAATATTTCCAAAGGGTCTAGTGTTAAGTTTATAATCTGTATCTATATCATTAGGGGTATTTTCTATTTCTTCAATTCGTTCATATGATGCCTTTGCCCTTTGAACGATATTAAAAAATAGTCCTAGTGCTAATAATGGCCAAACGAGCATCCCTAAATATGTCGTGAACGTAATCAGTTGACCAAGTGTGATTGTATTATTAAAAACCAATTTTGCACCAAATACGATTGATAAAAAGTAACTCATTCCTATCACTAATGTGATTGTTGGATCAAATAATGCATCAATTTTCGAAACTTTTAAATTTTTATCAACCACATCATCACTTAAATCTTTAAAATCTTGTTGGTCACTCGCTTCATAACCGAATGTCTTAGTTACTTTGATACCAGCAACACTTTCTTGAGTCTTATCGTTCAATCTACTAAACGCTGCTTGTGCTTTTTTAAATCCTTTACTAAGTAACGATCCATAAAAACTTGTTAACAATACCATAAAAGGTAGTGGTATCA
This sequence comes from Staphylococcus sp. FSL W8-0271, assembly GCF_038006605.1. Lineage (NCBI taxonomy): Bacteria > Bacillati > Bacillota > Bacilli > Caryophanales > Staphylococcaceae > Staphylococcus > Staphylococcus sp. FSL W8-0271. Next base: position 468,359 of record NZ_JBBOVM010000001.1, on the reverse strand, counting down.
TTGCAATCAATGTTAATTTCCAGCTTACTGTTACAGCCATTGTGATCACCACTGTTCCACCAGTTATCAAAGAATCTGCAATCATCAATATTCCAGCACCCGCGGCATTTTGCACTGCTCTTATATCATTAGTTGCATGTGCCATTAAATCACCAGTTCTTCGATTTTGATAAAAGATAGCACTCATAACTGTATACTTTTTATATAAATATGTTCTTAATATTTGCCCCAACTTTTGACTAGTTCCAAATATTGATAATCTCCATATATACCTTAATACATAAGTTAAAATTGCTACCAATACTAATACCAAAAGATAAATCATTAATAGTTTAGGCGTTAATTTGTTTCCCACCATATCGTCAATAGTCTTACCTATAATCTGTGGAGGTAAAATTTCAATTAAAGCAATTAAAAATAATGTACTCAATCCAATAAGATAACTGCCTTTATGTTGTTTGAAAAACCATCCCAATTTCCAAAAAACTTGCATACGCTCACCCCACTCCATCCTCCAAATTGTCCATGTTCACATATTACCATATGTTGTTAAATGTAAATATAGAAGTGATATTAAACTTTATGTAATTCTACGTCATGAGACACTTAAATTGACTTGGTATACTTTTTACATTAATTTGTATCTATAACTCATAACCGAATATAAAGGAGCAAGGCGATGACTTTTCACGATAAATCAGCAATTCAAGTAACAAATATCACCTTAAACATTAAAAATTTACAAACGATGTTGAATTTTTATTCACATATTTTAGGACTTAAAGTGGTATCAACAAATGATACTTCTGCAGTTTTGCAAGTAGGTTTGAGCGGCCATACAATTACGTTATGTGAAATACCAGAGGGACGTCAGCCTACTTTAAGTGAAGCAGGACTATTTCACGTAGCATTTCTACTGCCCGACCGCAAAGACTTAGCTAATTTCTTATTTCATATTTCGCAATCAAACATTCCGGTTGGTGGTGGAGATCATCTAGTAAGTGAAGCTTTATACCTTAATGATCCAGAAGGTAATGGCATTGAAGTTTATTATGACAGACCTAAGTCTGTATGGTTGTGGGAAAATGATAAAGTGAAAATGGATACGTTACAAGTAGATACGAATGATTTACTTAATCAAAGAACAAAGATGGGCTGGGATGAAATGCCAAATAATGCGAAGATTGGACATTTGCATTTGAAAACATCCGACTTAACCATCGCTCAATATTTTTACATTGAGCAACTAGGTCTCCAGCATATTTCTAACTTCCCGCAAGCTCTATTTATGTCATCTAAATATTATCATCACCATATTGCAGTAAATACTTGGCAATCACGCTTACCTAGAGTTGAAAATGATACAAGCTATGGATTAGCCCATATCGATATTTATAAACCAAGTATCGATACTGAAGAAACTTTTTTTATAGATGGTTTAAGTATTAGATTACACAATAATATGTCATTAATTGCTGATAAAACTTAAAAACATTGACATCACACGCCATCAGTATAATAATCCAACTCACTTTTAAAGTTCATAAAACAAAGAAAACGTCAATTTCTGTAATGACAACAGAAATTGACGTTTATAATTCAATACATTGTATGAATGAATTGGCTTTCTTTTTTATGAATTTTAAATATTTGAGTCCTCGTAACGCTTATTATTCAACCCACTCTACTACATGTGATTGAGGTTGACGTACTTTTTCTTTTGCTGCGTTTTCTCTATAACCAAATGCAACCATTACAGATGGTGCAAAATGCGTTTCATCCATCAAACCTTCATCACTTAAAAATTGCGTAACAGCATCTAAATCAAATCCTTCCATAGGGCAAGAATCAATATTTAATAATGCTGCACTCGTCATCATATTACCTAGTGCAATATATGTTTGTTTTTTAGCCCACTCCAACAATGTCTGCGCACTATCATTAATATGGAAAATTGTTTGGAAATTATCAAATTTTTCTTCTGTAGCAGGTATACTGTCTTCGCTATATTGTTTAATGTCTCGAATCATATGTTGTACAAATGGTGATTTAGAAGTTACGTTTTTTCGCGCTAATAAAATTACAAAGTGGCTTGCTGTCTCTAACTGCCCTTTTGCACCCCAACTTATTTCTTTTAACTTATTTCTAATTTCAGAATTTTGTACTACGATAAATTTCCACGGTTCTAATCCTAGAGAACTTGGAGACAATCTACCCGCTTCTAAGATTGTGTTAAATTCACTTTCACTTATCTTTTTATCTGAATCAAACCTTTTTGTTGCATGTCTAAAATTAAACGCATTTATAATTGTCTGTTGCATATCATTCATTTCTTGTTTGCCTTCCTTTCCATTTGTAGCTTATATTTTTTAGTATAAAATAGGTTGTTAGACGGATGAAAGTAATATGTTTAAGCGTAATACTGCCAAAATTTTAAATATTAATTTTTCATTTTAGTACTTTATCTTCAATAATTGATAAAACACCTTGTTTATCATTTGACGGTGCTACATACTTTGCAATTTCGAATAAGGTTTCATCTTCACAATTTTCCATTACATAACTATGTGTTGCTAATTGCAGCATATCTAAATCATTATTTGCATCTCCAAAAGCCATGAGTTCATCTTCCGTTAGTCCCCATTTTTTTAATAATCTTGCTAACGCATTGCCTTTGGTCATACCAGGTAGAATGATATCGATACTATCTCGACCACTCGATACAAGTGATAAATCTTGTGAAAAGCGATTTGACAAATCTTCATCCAGTGTTGGATGTGTTGTTCTATCTATATTTAAGGCTATTTTTACATATGCATCTTCTGGTAAATTTTGCAAAGATGCTATTTCTTTTAATTGTCGATAATAAAAATGTGCATCTTTTTTAAATGATTGTGCATTATTCTTTAATATGTAAGCACTTTTTACGCCACAAACAATTATTTCATTGATACCACGCGTGATGTTTAAGTAATTAACAATATTATGGAAAACATCTTTTTCAAATGCTTGATAATCATACAACGTATTGTCTTCATAAATAACCGCACCGTTTTCCGCAACAAAAAACATAGCTTTATCTCCAAAAATAGATTTTAATTTTGCATATTGATTACCACTTGCTGCTATAAATTTAATATTTTCATTTTTTAATTGTTGAAAGATACGATTAAACCTTTCTTGATCATATTGTTTTTTTGAATTCAAAAATGTACCATCCATATCTACTGCGATTGCTTTTATCATACTTTTCATCCCCTCGAATACTCTGCTTATATCTGTAATTCATTATATCCATAATTTTCGAGGAATTAAAATGAATCACATATTTTATGTTGTAAATAACATGGTTTTCAAGGATTAAAAAAAGAGGCAGAATAGAAAGCATATACACAATATGCTTCATTCTACCTGCCTTTAATAGCTTATTCATTTTCTCAAAAATATTTTGAGATAAACAGAAGTAAATCGTTTTATAACTATTCAACGCATCATTTATTATACCTAACTACATAAAGCTTTAGACTTCTTGATCGTCTTCTTTCATACGGACTATAGAGACATAATTAGATTTTTCTTTAATATCATAGATGGTTAAACCAGTAATGTCTTTTTGTTTGCCTGGCACAATAATACTTATGATATAAGAGAAAACAAAGGCTACTATAAACGAAATAATTGATACATAAAATGGTGAATTGCCGCCACCCATACCATTAAAGATATAAGCAAAAATAATTCCAAAAATTAATCCCATCAGCACACCGAATGTATTCGTACGCCGTGTGAATATACCAACCGCAAACACACCAGCCAATGGCACACTCACTAATCCAGTAATTAACAAGAAAAGATCCCAAAGATCATTAGAATCTGCTGCAATTAGATATATAGACATGCCGAATCCAAATAAACCTGAAAGAATAATCATCCATCTCGCAAATCCTACTTCGCTTTTTTCATTTTTCTTGCCGAAGAATCTGTGGTTAATATCAACAGAAATACAAGCTGAAATTGAATTTAAAATTGAAGAAATGGTTGATTGTGCCGCTGCAAATATGGCCGCTATCAATAATCCAGCAACAAATGGTGGCATTTCAGTAAGTATAAAGTATGGTACTACAGATGAAGTATTAAAATCTTTAGGCAATGCACTTTCATGACTATAAAATGAGTACACCATTGTTCCCATACCATAGAATAAGGGCGCTGATATTAAAGCTAATAACCCATTGGTCCATAAAGACTTTTTAGTTTCTGATATAGAATCTGATGCTTGATAACGTTGTACCACATCTTGACTTGCTGTGTATTGATGCAAGTTATTAAAAATGTTTCCTAAAAATATGATGGGAATTGCTGCTGCGGCAGTATTAAATTTCCAGTTATCAGCACTAATGATTTTATTATGTTCCAGTGCATCACTGACAACGGTGCTCATTCCCCCTTGAATGTGGACGACACCTAAAATAATAATTGCTGCTGCCCCACCTAATAGAATGACACCTTGAATGAAATCACTCCATACTACACCTTCGAAACCTCCAAGAAATGTATAAAGAATACATAATATACCAACCAAACTTGCCACAACATACGGGTTCATATCTGACACAGATGTAATCGCTAACGTAGGTAAATAAATGACAATAGCTACTCTTCCAATATGGAATAATACAAATAGTAATGAACCAATAACACGAATACTAGGTCCAAAACGTGCCTCTAAATATTCATACGCAGACGTCACTTTTAATTTTTTAAAAAATGGTACATAAAAAGTAAATAAGTAAAGGAATAATTGCTACAATCGCAATATTACCTGCAATATATGACCAGTCTGTTAAAAATGCTTTTTCTGGCGTAGACATAAAAGTAATCGCACTCAAAGTTGTTGCATAGATAGAGAAACCTACTGCCCATGAAGGTAAACGACCACTAGCCGTAAAGAAACTATCTGTACTTTGGCTTGCGCGTTTGGTAAAATATGCTCCGACTAAAAGCATAACTAAAAGGTAAATAACTACTGCTACCCAGTTCCATGTACCAAAACCAACTTGTTCCATTTAATTCATCCCCTTATACGGTAACCTACAAATCGTATTTGTTAATTAATGTTTCTAATTTAGCTCTGTTATTTTCATTGAATGGTTTAAATGGGCGTTTCGGTAAACCTCCGTCAATACCACGTGTCGCTAAAATTTCTTTTAATGTAGAATAAATGCCCATAGACAACACATTTTCAATTATGTTGTTAGTATCATGCTGAATTTGATATGCTTCATCAATTTGACCGCTTTTAGCTTTTTCAAAAATTTGTCTTGCGCGTCTACCATTCACGTTATAAGTAGATCCAATTGCACCATCCACACCAGAAATAGCTGCTTGCACTAACATTTCATCAAAACCTGAAAGTATTAATTTATCTGGATACGCTTTTCGAATACGTTCTAATAGGAAAAAGTTAGGAGTTGTATATTTTACGCCAACCACTTTTTTATGGTTAAATAATTCACCAAATTGTTCTATAGAAATGTTAACGCCAGTTAAGTCTGGAATTGCATAAATAATTAAATTATTTTGTGTCGCTTCAATTAATTCAAAATAGTAATCTTTGATTTCTTCAAATGAAAATGGATAATAGAACGGTGTAACTGCTGAAATCGCATCATATCCTAATTCAGTTGCATATTTACCTAACTCTATTGCTTCGTTTAAATCTAACGACCCAACTTGAGCAATCAATTTTACATTTTCATTAACCGCCTCTTTCGCAACTTTAAAAACTTGTTTCTTTTGTTCTTTATTTAATAAGAAGTTTTCACCTGAACTGCCGTTAACATAAAGTCCATCTAAGCCTTCAGTTTCAATGGCATTTTGAGCAATTTGCGCCAATCCTTTCTCTTTAACCTGACCATCTTCATCAAATGGTACTAATAATGCTGCATATAAACCTTTTAAATTCTCTTCCATCGTATAACCCTCCATCTATATATTTAAGTTATTATTCAAAATCATTTATATAACTGTATAATGCTTTAAAAAATATCTTTTATTTATTCTATTTACAGTTCAAATTGTAAACGCTATCATAGAGTGTGGCAATAGAATTTTGAAAAAATACATCATTTTGAAACAATATAAGCGAAAATTTTTTTCAATATCGATTTTCTTTTAAAAATTAAGGAGGATTTGTATATGCATCCATATAAGATTGCTATTGATATTGGAGGTACAGAAATTAAAGCAGCTGTAGTTGATCAATCATTAAATTTTATAGAATATATCAAAACACCTACCCCTAACAACATAGATACATTTATTAAGGATAAAATTTATAACATTGTAATGACGTTTCAAAAATCTTATCAAATATCCCCACTTTATGTCGGCATTTCTAGCGCAGGCGTTATAGACGAACGCCGTGGCATAGTTGAATACGCTGGTCCAACCATACCCAATTACGTAAATACTGACTTCAAGTGTTTGCTTAAACCAATAAATGCTCAGATGAACGTATTTAACGATGTCAATGCAGCTTTGTTAGGGGAATTGGTTTTCCATGATTACAGCGCACAAAATATTTTTTGCTTAACACTAGGTACAGGAATTGGGGGCGCTTTTTATAATAAATATTCCCAACTATACAACGGGGAACGAAATCGTGCTAATGAAATTGGTTATTTACTTTTTGATAGACAAACAAACAAAACATTTGAACAACGTGCCTCAACAACTGCCTTAAAAACACTCATGTTAGAAAAAGGATTTATTTATCAAGACAATGTACCAAAATTATTTGAACTCGCAGATCAACAAGATAATCTTGCATTATCTATACTCAATCAATGGAGTGATTCAATCGCAGAAGGTATCGCTCAAATACAGATTATTTATGATCCCGGTTTAATTCTGATCGGTGGCGGTGTTTCTTCACAAGGACAAAATTTATTAAAATACATCGTACCTAAAGTCGAACATTACTTACCTGAGCAATACGGTCATGCTCATATACAAACATCGCGTACACAGAATCATGCTGCACTTTATGGCGCAGTCTCTAAATTTTAAAACAGCTATTGACGACGTTATGCTGTTATAGCCATGAAAATTACGTCCTTTATGTACCAAAATCATCAAAAATCCTACTATCAAAGAAATATTGATATTAAGCCAATTTTTCGTTTATGCAGGTATTTACTGTTGCACACGAAGAAAGCGGTCATAAATAAACACAATTAAGCGAGCACAGCACTTACTTGTTTCTTCATACTTTGAAATATATCCACCATATTAATGTCCATGGACTACAAAAGCGCCAAATTCTATATAATCTCAATAGAATTTGGCGCTTTTGTTTTAATCAAGGATACTTATATGCCTAACGAACCTCGTAACATTTATTTACGTGTTTACGTTCACAATGACTCTATTCATTTAACACTACTTTTTTCGTATGTTGATATACATTATGCATATATGTATCATCTAATAATAAGTAACTGACAATATCTATTAAAAACAATGTTGCTATTTGAGTATTAATAAATTGTGTGTCTTTATTTCTAGATTGATCAGTTGTTATGAGCACTAAATCTGCACACTCAGTAATTGGACTTCCTTCATAATTCGTTATAACTACGACATAAGCCCCACGTTCATGTGCTACTTTGGCTGCAGCTATAAGCTCTGTAGTTTCACCACTATTTGAAATCGCTACAAATGTATCTGATGCTGATAACAAAGAAGCAAATATTTTCATTTGATGAGCATCTGTAGACACATTCCCTTTCAAACCCATTCTCATCATACGATAGTAAAATTCTGTAGCTGATAATCCAGAACTACCAAGACCTGCATAAATGATTTGTCTACTTCGAATAATTTGGTTAACAAAGCTTTGAATTTTTTCATCAGAAATAAATTCTCCTGTTTGCTGAATAATATTTTGATGATATTTATGAATACGTTGAATTAAAGGACTATTTTCTATTACTCTTTCCGACATTTCTTGCTGTAAATTAAACTTCAAATCCTGAAAGTTCTCATAATCTAATTTATTACTAAATCTTGTAATCGTTGCAGGCGAAGTACCAATCGCATATGCTAATGAATTAATTGTTGAAAATGTGTCGTCAAAGTCATTGTTTTGAATATACGCTACGATTTGTTTATCTGTTTTAGTAAATAAATGATGATAACGTTGCACGCGATTTTCAAATTTCATATTATCTATCCTCCCATCCCAATCATAGCTATAGTATAAATGAAAATGTTTTTCATAACAATGAAATATATTGATTATTATTTTCTTGGTGTTATATTAAAAATATGAATCTATTAGATAGTAAAGTATTTTATTAAATCTACTAAAGTTACGGAGTGTATTATTATGTTACCACAAGGATTAATTGTCTCATGTCAAGCCTTGGAAAATGAGCCGTTACATTCATCTTTTATCATGTCAAAAATGGCTTTAGCTGCATATGAAGGTGGTGCTGTTGGCATTAGAGCAAACTCTAAAGAAGACATTATAGCGATAAAACAAGAGGTGAATTTACCTATCATCGGTATTGTCAAAAGAGACTATGCAAATTCTGATGTTTTTATCACCGCAACACGTAAAGAAGTCGATGAATTACTAGAAAGCAAATGTGAAGTTATTGCCTTGGATGCTACAAAGCAGGAGCGTCCTGAAGAATCATTACAAGAACTTGTTTCTTATATACGTCAGCAAGCACCAAATATAGAAATTATGGCTGATATCTCTACACTTGAAGAAGCACAATATGCTGATAAATTAGGTTTTGATTACATAGGAACGACCCTTCGAGGCTATACTGCTTATACTAAAGGACATATTTTGTATGAAGATAACTTCAAATTTTTAAAAGATGTGATTTCACATGTTCATGCAAAAGTTATAGCTGAAGGAAATGTCATCACACCTGAAATGTTTAAACAAGTTACAGCCTTAAATGTTCATTGTACAGTCGTCGGAGGTGCGATTACACGCCCTAAAGAAATCACCAAAAGATTTATTCAAGCAATTGAAAATTAACATTTAAAAAAGCCCGTATTCAAACCCATGTTTTTACTTGGTAATGAATACGGACTTTTTATATGATTTTTTATTTAACGGTGCATGTTATAGTGCTTCGGCAATAAATATTTTTCTATCTTCCCACTCACCTGTTTGTTCATTGTAATTATCACATGTAATTAATGTTAGTTGCTTCTTATTCGATGCTTGTTCGTCCAACACTTCAACTTCATCTGGTTTCACATCATAAATTTTAGTAATCTGATACGTTCTTCGCTCATCTCCAACTTTAAAATAAACTTTGCTTCCCTTTTTCGTTTCAGGTAACCTAGAAAATTGATAATCCGAATGACCCGTTAATGTATGACCTGCAATTGCGATATTTTGATCCTCTAATGATTCGTTTGATTCCACAAAACTTACGCCTCTATCTAATTGTTTCGGCGTGGCCGGGCCAGGATAAACAGGTGTTTTAATATCTGCATCAGGAATTGATAAATAACCTGCCATCTTTGTCTTATCTTTAGGTATTTCTACTTTCTTTTTTTCAGAAGTTTTAGATTGTTGGTCATAATGTTCTATTTTATTTTCATTGTCTTTTTGAGTAAAATAATTATCAATCTTTGGTTTCATAAATAAATAAATTGCTATTATAATGAGTGCCACACCAATTAATGTGACAAGTCTACTTCCCCATTTTTTCATGTCACGCATGCTCCTTTGTCTAAATCAAACGATTCATTATAAGTATAGCACAACTCATTATCTAACAAAGCATATTTTTTTGCATCAATCCTTTTATAGTTTTAAAAATTAATAATGTGGTAGATACTAAAGTATTCAATATATATAAAGGATGTGTTTGTATGTCAGTATTTTCTAATGATGAGCGTGTAAAGATATTGTCTGACATTGTTGAAATTCAATCTGTGAACGAAAAAGAACTTGATGTCGCACATTATTTACAAGATTTATTTAATAAATACGGAATTCAAACCAAAATCGAAAAACTGGAAGGCGAAAACACAAGAGCTAACTTAGTTGCAGAAATTGGTAACGGAAAACCTGTGGTTGGTATTTCAGGGCATATGGACGTTGTCACTACAGGTGATGAAAATTTATGGAATTATGACCCATTTAAGCTTACAGAGGATAATCAAGGAAGATTACACGGACGTGGCTCTGCAGATATGAAATCAGGACTAGCCGCTTTAGCAATTAGTTTAATAGAAATTAAAGAAGCAGGTACATTAAATCAAGGTACTATCAGATTTATGGCGACTGCAGGAGAAGAAGTAACGAGTGACGGCGCTGCATTATTAGTTGATGAATATGTTTATAAAGATGCTTATCTAACTTTTATAGATTTATATAGCCAGTTATTACCACAATATTTAAATACGGCTAAATAAAATCACTAAGCACGTGATATAACACGCTTACAATCACTAAACAAAGCTTAATACAGAAACTGCGTACTCTATAAATGGCTAATCCATACGAAGTGGATTAGCCATTTTGTATTTAACATTTTCAATTTTACCATCATATATTTGACTAGAGTAAATTGTATAAACATTCAAAACTAACATCCATTTTTTTCATTCAAATTACTATGATGATTTTTCACTTTTAATGACTGTAAATACTCTCTGGACAATCTTAAATGTTTATTTATTCATCTCTAACCAATTAATTAATTCATTTAAATTATTAACTGTTATTGTAGGATTTTGTCCATTATAATCAAAATGTCCATTTTGTCTATTCACCCAAGCTGTATCAAAACCGAAATTGGTTGCTCCTGTTACGTCCCAAGAATTAGAAGAAACAAATAATATCTCTTCTCTTTTCAGATGATGATATTTCAAAATCAATGCATAACTTGCAGGGCTGGGTTTATATTGTTTAATTTCATTAACGCTCATAACTGTATTAATATTTTCCCCTAACTCAGAATTATCAATCAATGGTCTAAGCATGTTATCATTTCCATTAGATAGTATACCAACATCCATATCCATATTATTAAGTTGCGCGAGTATTTTAGGTACTTCGTAAAAATACTCTAAATTTAAAAAAGCATCAAACAACCTGTTTATATCTTCACGATCATATTGTATTTTGTGTTCATCCATTGTATAACGTAAAGCTTCTTTCGTTAACTCATCAAAGGAAATATATCTTTGCATAATTTGTTTTAAAAACATGTGATTTAATTGCGTTTTTCTCCACAGCTTTGAAATTGATGTTGCTTGTTCATCATCAAATTGCGTCATACCTTTTTTTAAAGAGGACATGTCAAAAAGTGTTCCATAAACATCAAAAATAATTGCTTTATACATTTTAAACCTCCTATTCAAAACACGCATTTACTTATTCTTTATCACATTTCAACAAAGTCAAACAGTTTATTATCATTTTTATTTTTATGTAAATTGATAAGGACAATTGAAAAGATATTCACTCTATCGTTTATTAATTTTTTGTAAATTTCTTTAAATATAGCTTTATTATACTACAAATCGGTTATAGAACAGTAAGAAGGGAGCTGGTTGTTATGAGAAGGATGTTTCTATTAGATTTACTAAACCTCTTTTTTATCGCCGTAGGTTACATGTTGATGATTACTTTGATTTTACTTTCTTTTGACTTCTTACAAATAAAAACAACCGGTTCAGTATTTTTAGAATCATTAAGTTCAGTTACTATTTTCCAATTTTTCAGCAATCCTATTTTTAACGGATTATTCACTTTATTTTTAATTGTATCTTCCCTAATATTTCTGTACAAAGCATTTGAACTTTATCAAAAAAATAAGTAATTATCATTGCTCTTCAATTAATTCAAAGCTTAATTTTATATCACTACAAATAAGCACCTATTTTTTATTTATAACGCATATCATTTATTTTAATTTTTTTTAATTTTATATTGTAACAATACATTTTAAGATATATAATATTCTAAGAGAATGTTTCGTGCTATATCTCTAGGCTTTTATTGCCATCTATCATCATAGTTATATTCCATTCCCAGAATTAAACTTTATGCACCCATTAACACTAATGGTATCGCACTGCATTCTCAACAAATGTGCTAAAGTTGCTCATTTGAAAAGAGATCTAAAATCACTTTCAGGCAGTGATTTTAGATCTTCTTATAATACTATTACTTTAATTACCCATTAGGATAAACCATAACTTTTAATGATCCGCTTTTATTGGTTCTTGCTCTTTCCATTGCCTCTTGTGCATCTTCCAAATCATATGAATCGGTAAACATTGTATTTAAATTAGCTGCAGTTGAAGATAACATCTCAAGGCCCATTGGATAAGTATTGGCATATCTAAAGATACCTACAACATTAATTTCATGGTTAGCGATAAAAGGTATATTTAACTCAATATTTTCTTGTTGTGGCAAGCCAACTATTGCTAAAGTTCCGCCATTGTTCAAGACCGCTAGTGCATTTTGTAAGGCTGTTGGATTACCTGCAGTTTCAAAAGCATAATCTACACCGTTATGATTTGTTATTTCATTGATACGGGTAATAACATCTTCTTCTTTAATATTTATAACATGTGTTGCACCAAGTTCTAATGCCTCATCCAATCTTATTTGTTCAAGATCTGACACTATAATTCTTGTAGCACCAAAAGCTTTTGCTGCTACAACAGCCATCAAACCAACTGGGCCCATACCCATTATTACTACTGTGGAACCTGGCTGAACTTTTGCACGTTTACATGCTTGTACGCCAACTGAAAATGGTTCATTTAATGTTGCTTCTTCATATGATAGTGCATCAGGAATATGGAATAAAAATCCCTCAGGATGACTTATATATTGACTAAATGCACCATCAATAGGAGGCGTAGCTAAAAACTTAACATCAGGACATAAGTTATATTTACCAGCCTTACAGTATTCGCACTCTCCACAGGGAACTCCAGGTTCAATGGCAACTCTATCCCCGGGTTTAAAATGTGTTACTTTTGAGCCGATATCAGCAACGATTCCTGAACATTCATGTCCTAAAATCAATGGTTTTTCAACAACAAATTCCCCTACACGACCGTGTTCATAATAATGAACATCCGATCCACAAACACCTACCGCCATCACTTTTACTAAAACATCTGTAGGTCCTAATTTAGGAACGTCTACTTCTTTAAGTTCCATCTCAAATGGTTTATTTAATATTGAAATGTTCATAGTTTCTGGAATATTATTATTCATTTTAATTTCCTCCTAATAGTTAATTAATCTTTAATAATTTTTCTGTTATCGTTTTGGTCTGAGCGTATATATTCTTATAAATTTCAAAATACTGTTTATATTTTTTATGATTTTCTATATTAGGTTTATATGTCTCTCCTAGCGCTATAAATGTTTCAGCACATGCTTGCATTGTATTAAACCAACCTAATCCATATGCAGCTAACATGGCTGCTCCTACACCTGGGCCTTCTTCATATTTCAATGCAGTGACTTGAGTATTGAAAATATCTGCTTGCATTTGTAACCAAAAACTACTTCTAGCGCCACCACCAATCGAAATAATTTCATCAATATGCCTACCGTTTTCTCTCATATATACAATGGATTCATATAGTGAATAAGTAATGCCTTCCACTGTAGCTCGTGCAAAATCCGCTTCTTCTGTATTACTATTTATCCCAATGAAACTTCCTCTAATATATGCATCACCATGTGGTGTTCGCTCACCTTGAATGTATGGTGAAAACAACAAACCATTTGCTCCAATAGTAGATTTCTCAGCAAAATTCAAGATTTCATCAAATGAATATGCTTTAAAAAGCTTTTCTTTGAGCCAATTTAAACTATGACCTGCACTTAATGTGACACCCATTGCATACGACATATTAGGCATGGCATGTTTAAAGAAGTGAATGTTATGTCCATAATCTACTTGATTATTTGTAGTACACGATAAAATCACACCTGAAGTTCCTATACTACATAACGTTTGACCTTCATTAATAACACCTGAACCTAAAGCGCCACATGCATTATCTGCACCACCAGCAAAAACAGCAATATCTTCTTTAATGTTTAGTTCTTTTTTAACTATTTCTGTAACATTACCTACATAACTATGCGACTGTACTAACGGTGGGTATATATCACCAAGTTCCAACTTGTCCCCAATTTCTTTTTCCCAGTCATTTGTTTTTGGATTGAAAAGAAGCGTACCTGCTGCATCACTATATTCCATAGCAATATGACCTGTTAGTCGATAGCGTACATAATCTTTAGGTAACAAAAACACTTCTAATTGTTGCCAATAATTTGGTTCGTTCTGTTTCATCCATAAAAGTTTAGGTAATGTAAAACCTTCAAGTATAGGATTATTTAAAAGTGTCTTCCCAAATTTGTTTTCTAATTCCTCGCATTGTTTAGTAGTTCTAGTGTCATTCCATAGTATTGCATTTCTAATAGGTTGGTATGTTTTATCCAGTGGTACTAAACCATGCATTTGTCCAGAAAACGAAAGGGCACTAATACGTTTATTTGTCATTGTTTCTGTATTTATTAACTTTTTTATACCTTCTTTTACTGCCTCCACCCATGATTCAGGATCTTGTTCACTGTAGCCAATATATGGCTGACTCAATTTCAAAGGAATACTTGATTGTTCAATAACATGACCGCTTTTATTCACAGCAATAATTTTCACTGAACTCGTACCTAGGTCTATACCAAGTACAACCTGTTCCAATTTACATCTTCCTTTCTTAATAATTTTCAATTTGTGCATTTAATGCTTCAACTTTATCGTCCCCAATGCCTGGTTGATGAACTTTAATATAATAAGTGATTACTGCACCTATGAAATAACAAATAGCAAAAGCCCATACGACGCCAACTTCGTTGAATAACGGTAATATAAGCGTGGCAATTAATGGTGCAATAAAATTACTCAATCCAGCAGCAAGATTATGTGAAGAAAGTGTAGCACCAATATGATCAGGCTCTAAAGCTGTAAAAATTGCAAAAATAGGTACAAAGGCTGATTGTGTAATACCGAATAATACTGCACATAAAATTGCAATTGCAAACACATCACCACTAAGTATTGGTAAATAATAAAATAATAATGTCGTGATGCCACAACCGATACAACCAAATAACATCACTTGACGTTTCCAACCAATTTTATCAGCAATAATACCCCAAACTACATCACCAACGATACACGTCACATGCATTGTTCCCCATGTCCATAACCAATGTTGCATTGAAAATCCAATAGTTTCCGTGAATAATACTGGAAAGATAATAACTAGCCCAAACAAAGATAATTGATTAATGATGCGTACGATAAAGACTTTAATAATTTCTGGATTCTTATAAACTACGCCGATATCTTTTAATACTTTAGTATATCTTTGTTTAACCGAAAGCGTTATATTCGGCTTTACATCCCGTTTTCCTACAACGATAAATGCAATTAAACCTCCTATAAAAATCCATATTAATGACATCCATAGTGTTCCATTAAAACCTATAAATGGAATAGTGAAACTAGGTAAATAAGTACCAATTACCCCCATTCCAACTGAGAACATTGCCCAAAACCAACCAATTGCTGTGGCTAATCTTGATTTATCAGTGATATAGGTTACCCATACTAAGAAACCATATAAAAACAAAGGATAACCTAATCCTCTAATACCATATAACACTAACATCATAGGCAAATTTTCCATTCATATTCCAAACACTAAAAAAAGCACGTGGAAAATTAACCATATTATTGTTCCTAAAGCCATTATTTTCCTAGGACCGTAAACATCAGATAAAACGGCCGCTAACCAAGAACCCACAACTACCATCACGCCATATACTGTAAACACTAAGGAAGCTTGACCACCAGAAAAACCGATATCAACAATATTTTTTGATAAAAATGCCTGTTCGATCCCATCTCCTGTCATAAAAATAAATATAGCTATAAGTGCAATAAAAATAATTTTCGGGATTCCCATCCATGTTTTTGGACTATCTTTAGAAATTGTAATGTTATTCAAAATATTTCCCCCTTATTTAAAAATATAACTAAAATAAACTTAAACGTTTAAGTTTTAGCGATTAAGTTAACGGGATTAAAATCAAATGATTTCAAAAACCCGTCTTGTTTAAACAATTCATAATACAATATCTACTCCAATGTATATAATCATAACAACAATCAACAAGTATCAGACTTGGAATACATTTTTGTTTTTATCATAATGACTTATCTTTTATAAATGAACAAGATTCACGTATGATTAGTTTTGTATTTAGTTCAATCGAAGAGACATTTTCCCCTTGAATTAGATGATTGATCATTTCGCCTGCGACACGACCTATCTCTTTTGTAGGTTGTGAAATGACAGATAATTTTGGAGTATAAATTTCATTCCAGTAACTATCATCAAAACCAATGATAATCATATCTTGAGAAATTTTTTTGCCACTTTCTTTTATTGCTTGTAAAGCACCTAATAACAATAAATGATTAGTCGCCACAACAGCTTGAACCTGTTTGTTAATTAATGATTTAGTCGCATGATACCCACTGTCAATTTGTGCATCCGTACCCAATTGCTGATTGCTATAATAAATGAGTTGCTCATCTAACTTAATATTATTTTTTTTCAACGCTTGTTCATATCCAGATTTCCGTTCTGACGTTGTGCTTATATCAGGATTCGCTAACAGTAACCCTATATTTTTACAGGTACTATCAATAATTCTCTGAGTTGCATCAAACGCTGCTTTCTTGTTATCCACGCTTATAGAAGGTAAATATGTACCATCTACTTTCCTATCTATAGTCAAGATAGGTGTTTGGCTCCACTCTTTCTTAAATTTTAATTTAGACTTCACTGGAACTAATATAATAGCGCTTACATTTTGCGCGATAAATGTTTCTATCAACGCTTGTTGTCTTAACTCGTTTTCCTCAGACGACACAACAGCTACATGCAATTGATGTTTTTGACATTCGTTGTTTAATTCTGTCAGTATTTCAGTAAAAAAAGGATTTTGATCAGGTACAATAAAAACAATTAAATTAGACTGCCCTGTTTTTAAACTTCTTGCAAATTGATTCGGTTCATAATGCAATTTATCAATTGCATCTAATACTTTCTGCCTCGTCTTTTTACCTAATTCAGTACTTTTGTTATTCAATACATTGGAAACGGTCGCAATTGATACCCCAGCAACTTTTGCTACATCATGAAGTGTAGGTTTATTTTTTTCCATGCCACTCACCTTAAACGTTTAAGTTATTTGCTTCGACTTATTCATGTCAGCTAGATTCATTATATATATTCACCACAATAAATGCAAGCGCTATCATAAATATTGAGATTTTTTCATTTTCAAGTAAATTAAATAGAAACCTATCATTTTATTACTTCAAAAGGCATTTTATTTTCCAAAATAGTGATTTTTCTATCTATACTCATATCCAAAATACGAATTATTAATTCTTAATATCATTTTAACAAACTTTATTTGTAACCTAACTATTTTGTCTGTGTCAGTTGTACAATAACGTTAATCATTTAATTGTGAGTGTAACAAAATAAAGTAAAGGTGATCTTTGTGATAAGCTCTCTATCAATAAAAAATCATTATATGACTGAGTTGGCAAGATGCATAAATGAAATTATTATTTTAATTCCTATAAATAAATCATGTAAAATAAATTTAAATGGATCGATGATAACTATTGATCACGCTTGTATAATCAATAATGCAGACCTTTATCAATATATCGATATTGATAATTTAATAGAACTTAAGATTCCATTACCTTTATTTATAGAAAAAGATAAATCCATCGCTAATGCTTTGTTTGATATCAAACAAATTAAATATATAGAGCAATTTCGAAACTTAGTTTTGCAAAAATTACAGAATCATACTCAAAATAGAAAATGTATGCATCTTTATATATCTAATATTATTGAGTTTTTACTTAAAGAAGCAAAAGTTGATTTAGACGATCAATATCTACCTATTTTGTATACTAAACACCCTCTGGTTCAACGTTTGACTCAATACATACATAAACACATCAATGAACCTTTAACTACAAAACAAGTATCTAATGCTTTTTATATATCACAATCATATATATCTATTTTATTTTCCAAAATATTAAATATGGACTTCAAACAATATACAAGTTCTCTTAAAATTGCATTATCTTTATTTGATTTATTAGAGAAAGAACAAAGCATTTACGACGTCGCATTAAAATATAGTTTCACTAATGTTAGTACATATTCTAAAAATTTCAAATTCTATATAAAGATGCCGCCAAAATTCTATATTCATCAATTCAGAAAAAATGATTTAAATTCACTATACCAAGTTTCGTTAAGCACTCCCAACTTAAGCAAGACTATCAACAAATTATATAATTTTTCTCATAATCAACATATTTCGTCTAATCAAATCGTCTTGAATAAACTGAAGTATACTCAGAAATTTAATATGACACGTACTTTTATCACGTTTAATGATTTACATAAGTTAATCTCATTTAATCAATCTACTTTTTCAATTAATATGCTATCGCTAATTTCAAAACCAAATTTAATTTTACTTCACACTAATTTCGATGATTTAAACAAATTAGACCATCACAATGTATTTGCAGCAATCAAACAATTGCTTATCAAAGGTTTTGAAATAACTTTGAAAGTTGATAATCCATCCTTTTCACAATCAATTGATTACCAAATTATAAAACTATTGACTTCATTAACGCTGCTTAATGAACATATTTCAAATGTTAGTTTACTTATTGAAACAAATCATAAAACATTTAAAAATGACCAAAGATTAATTGATAACTTTAAACAACAGTTCCCCACTATAAAATGTGCGGTTAATGTTGGACATATCTTGGAAAACAGCGGAAACTTTTCAAGATTTCAAAAAAATATTAGTTCATTAAATGCTGATTTTTATTTCATTGATACAGATTGGTATTTACTAAAAAACATTATATCAAGAAACTGGTTCAACGCTGATAATGCTTTTGATACCCATCAGACCATTATGTTATTTTTAAACCAATTACATCCAACTATTGCCAAAAAAGTGGTTTTTAATAATCTCACACATTCCAATTTAAAACATTATTATAAAGATATGTCCATTTCGCCACATATCTTACTGATGCATTTGCTAATTGATTTTCAAACATTAATTGGTGGCTTTGCATTTCCATATTTTTCTGAAGATGATGAACAATTTATGCTGATTAATCATAATTGTAGTACCATGCCAATCGTTCACGTTTTCAGTTTATTAAAACCTTTTTTAAATTTGCAAATTGCTAAATTCCCTTATGGTTTAATTGGTAAATCTAAACATCATTTTCACATACTATTATTTAATAGTTTAAACTATTCAACACCAACATCTGACCTAATTGCAAATATTGTTCATAATTACATCACTGATTTTCCAGTTTACACACGAGTGCTTAACGAAAATCATGGTATCATTTCACATTTGATCCCAAATAACCTGGACTTAAGCGCTATTGATTCCAAAATTCTCGAACAAATCAACAAGGCTAATACTCCACTTTCTAAGTTAACGATGCATAGTTATCATAATTTACTAACTATTACAGTTACAAAATCAGAAATAAAATATATCATGTTTCCGATTAATTCTTGATTTATCAAAAATACATTAAAAACATGACAAACGAGATAGATATCAATAATATCTATCTCGTTTAATTATTTACATCTTGTATTTTTCAAATGATATTAAAAAATGATTGTAAATATTCAATTGTATCGTTGTTAATTTCATATTGCTTTTTTACTTTTCCTTTTTCTAAATGAAGCACTTCATCTGCACAAGCGAGTAACATTTCATAATCATGAGTTATAACTAATACTGTGTGTCCTTCATTTGCCAATTGGTTAATAATTGTACTCATTTCCCGCATATGGTGACCATCTAAACCGCTAGAAGGTTCATCAAAAATCAATATATCCCTTTTCGTTTCTACTGCACTAGCAATAGCTAAACGCTGCTTCTCACCTCCAGATAGTGACAAAGGATGTCTGTCTAGATGTTCAGAAATACTATAGTTTTGCAAACACCGCTTAATTGTCTCATCATTTAAAGTTGGATTACTTAACCTCAGTTCTTCTTCCACACTTTCAGCAAATAATTGATTGTTAACATCTTGAAATACCAAATAAGCTTCTGCAAGACTTTGTTGTGGTGTTACCCACTTTTCTCCAGTATTAATAGTCCCTTTAAATTTTTTTTCGACTCCAGTTAAACAGCGCGCAAATGTTGATTTACCTGAACCATTATGGCCAATAATCGCTGTCACTTTTCCCTTACTGATACTGATATCATCTATATCTAAAGTTAATTTTTGCCTTCTTTTATATCTAAAATAGTAATTTTGTAAACTTAAGTAACCCACTTTATTATTCACTTTAGTTTTTACTTGCAATTGTTCTAATTGTTCTAAATGAATAGCTCTTAATCCTAGCTTTGCTAATTGTTTATTTGATAACTTATTAAATTGTTCATTTTCATAAATTGCACTTATTTTTCCGTCATCCATTATCATAAAACGGTCAGCTATTTTAGTTAAATAGTGTAATCGATGTTCAGCAATAATAATTGTTTTACCTTCCGCTTTCCAAGTTTTGATCATTTGTTGTAACTTTAACATTGTATTAAAATCTAAATTTGACGATGGCTCGTCCAAAATAATCAATTCGTGACCATATACTTGAATAGCACTGCAAGATAGCAATTGTTTTTCACCGCCAGACAAATTAAATATATCCCTATCTAAAAGGTGTTTAAAATTAAACTGTTCAGCGGTTTCTTTGATTCGTGTCATAATCCGACTAGCTGATACACCATAATTTTCAAGTTCAAATGCAAGTTCACTTGTCGTGTTCAAACAAAAAAATTGTGATCTTGGGTTTTGGAAAACAGAGCCACTTTGTTGCGTTAACTCATAAACATCTTGCTGTTGTGTATCTTTATGATTTATTAAAATTTGGCCATCCATATCTCCCTTATAAAAGTTAGGAATAATACCATTAAGCAACCTCGTCAAGGTAGTTTTTCCACAGCCTGAAGTCCCAGTTAAACAAATAACCTCACCATCTTCAATAGTAAGGTTAATATTATTTAATATCTTGCTTTTGCTTTCTTCGTATTTAAAAGATACATCTTTAAATTGAATCATATTCTACCCTCACATTACATAATAAATGATACAAAGTAACAGTATTAATATTAATAACAACCAATCTAACCAACGAATTTTAAGTGAAATGATTGATGTTCGTCTATGCGTTAAATTCAAACCGCGTGTAATTGAAGCAATTGTTAATTCGTTACCAATTTTCACAATACTGTTTAGTAATGGGACAACACGATATTCAACATATTGTATTGGATGTATGAAGGCGATTTTCAAAGTTATACCTCTCATTTTCATAGCATCCTTTATAGCAGCCGATTCTTCTCTAATTGTTGGCAAAAACCTAAACATAACGGCAATTGGAATTGTGATTTTTCTTGACAATTTCATCCGTTCCAATCCTGTTATTAACACTTCAATTTGTGTAGTTTTAAAAATATAATAGCCCATTGCGAGTGAAGGTAAAAAACGTGTTACGATGCCTGAAGGTACAAAAATTAATAATGTAGCAACTTGGTTACCATCAATCGTTACAAATGCTTCTCCATACCACGCTATCACAGTTAAAATCAAAACGGATAACCCTATTGTGTATTTCTTAATACATAATAATAGTAATGCCGGAACAAGTATTATTATTGCTCTTAAATACACTTCAACACCTGTAACGCCACCTGTTAATGCAACTAAAGATATCATCAAGATTAACGCGATTTTTATTCTTGGGTCTAAATTTAATAAATGGGTCTGTGGGATAGTTTGACTATACATTTTAAATCATACCTGTACGTTTGAAATGTTTTTTTAAAATTAATTTTGCTATATAAACGCCAATCCATGCACCAATTATTGTAGTAATAATAATAACTGGTATCATTTCAACAGAAAATAAAGTGGCTACAGTTTTCTCATATTCAATACCGTATTTGTCTTGAATAAAAGATAAATATGAATTTCTCATAAAGTAAAATGGTATAAATGTACCAATAGGCCAAAATGAAAAGAGCATATAGCCTAAACAATTGTATTTCCAGCTTTTATAGTGTTTCATTGCCATTAAGCCATCTGCAATTAATATAACTGGTATACTAAATATCAACGCAATCCATGGATGCCCCATTATAGCTAAAATAAGACTTACAATCGTACCACATATCGTCAATGCTCCAAATTTTTGAACTTTTGATATCAGTAATAGAATAGGTATGCCACCTATTAAACCAACCATTGCAGGAAGCAATAACATGAATATAGGTATAATACCTAAAATGCCAGGAGGTGCTATAAAAATAAAATATATTGCCGTAAAGAGTCCTATATTTATTAAATCTTTAACTTCTATCTTACTATTATTCATCTAAAACTCCCTCTTTACACATAACGATAAATATTAATATTACAAATATACATAACTAAGCTATAACATCATTGTAGACTCAAAATACTATAATTGAAAACAATTATCAATTACAGCGTATTACATAGCTCCTATTATTTATATTATAAACGAAAAACTTCTCAAAAACGAACTATCCATTTCACATTTATATATATTCATTTATCCTCATTTTTCATAAAAATCAATACGTCATTTCTAAAAACAAAGATAATACATATTTATCATCATACCATTCATTTCTCAAGATTATATGTGTTATATTACATTTTTTAAGTGTTATTCAACTTTAAATTTTCAGAATATATTTACAATTTCGAATTTTCTTAGTATATTCATACGTATCACTACTTCATTCCATTTTTAAAAATTAATGAAGTAAACGAAAAATATTTAATAACACCTTTCTCTTTAAACAACGGGATATGAAGTAAAAGGTGTGTATTTAATTTGTATAACTATTAAACCGACTTATATTAAGTAATACATGGGAGGATTGAAATTTATGGAAAAAATGGAGAGAGCCGCACAATTAATCAATGAAGATAGTCAGTATTTTGCGAAACCGGGAAGGATAAAATACTATCCATTAGCTATTTCTCATGGGTATGGCGCAACACTCGTTGATATGGATGGCAATACATATATCGATTTACTTGCGAGTGCTAGTTCACAAAATGTAGGACATGCACCTCAACCAGTGTCAGATGCTATTAAATCACAAGTAGATAAATTCATACACTATACGCCTGCTTATATGTATCATGAACCTTTAGTTAAACTTGCTAAGAAACTCTGTGAAATTGCACCAGGGGATTATGAAAAGCGTGTACTTTTCGGACTTTCTGGTTCAGATGCAAACGATGGCATCGTTAAACTTGCAAGAGCGTATACAGGAAGACCTTATATCATCAGTTTCGTCAATGCTTATCACGGCTCTACATATGGATCATTATCGATGTCTGCCATAAGTTTAAACATGAGAAAAAAATACGGCCCAATGTTACCAGGATTCTATCATATTCCATTCCCTGATAGCTACAGAGGTATGTTTGGTAGTCCAAACGCTAACACTATTGATGAATACCTTGCGCCGCTTAAAGAAATGTTTGAAAAATACGTACCTGCCGAAGAAGTAGCTTGTATCATGATTGAAACGATACAAGGTGATGGTGGATTATTAGAACCAGTCGATGGTTACTTTAAAGCTTTACAAGATTTATGCAAGGAACACGGCATATTGTTAGCAGTAGATGACATCCAACAAGGGCTTGGTCGTACCGGTGAATGGAGTTCAGTTTCACATTATCATATTGAACCAGATTTGATTACATTTGGAAAATCGTTAGCCGGCGGTCTGCCTATGTCTGCAATTGTAGGTCGTGCTGAAATAATGGATACATTAGAAGCGCCAGCACATTTATTTACAACTGGAGCTAATCCAGTGAGCTGTGAAGCGGCATTGGCTACAATTGGTATGATAGAGGACGAAAATTTACTTCAAGCGAGTACAGATAAAGGTGAGTATGTACGTCAACGTATGGATTCATGGATCGAACGATTTAAAGCTGTTGGAGATGTTAGAGGTAAAGGGTTATCTATTGGTATAGATATTGTTTCTGATAAAGAAAATAAGACACGTGATGCGGAAGCCGCATTAAAAATTTGCAATCGCTGTTTTGATAATGGTGTTGTGATTATTGCAGTAGCTGGAAATGTACTCCGTTTTCAACCTCCGTTAGTCATAACGTATAACCAACTTGATACAGCATTAAATGTCTTAGAATCTGCGCTTGAAGATTTAGCATCTGGAAAATTAGACAATTACGACATTGCTGGTCAAGGTTGGTAAAATTGGAGGGATCAATGATGCAACAACAAATAAAACTCACAAATGTTATAAAACTTAGCGGTGCTTACATCGCTTATCTCATAGGTTCTGGTTTTGCAACTGGACAAGAAGTTATGCAATTTTTTGCATCCTTTGGTATATATGGTATATTCGGAGCTTTAGTTAGCGCATTATTATTCTGTTTACTTGGCTCCACTTTAATGATGAAGGGATTTGATCTTCAATTAAAACAGCCAGGCAGAATATTTAAATACTATTGTGGCAATATATTAGGTACACTAATTGAATATTTTACACTTATTTTTATTTTTAGCATTGTTGTCATCATGATTGCTGGTACAGGAGCTGTTGTAGCAGAACAATTCCATCTCCCAAATCTAGTGGGTGTGCTAGGTATGGGCATTGTCGCAATGATTACAGTTATTTTAGGATTACAAAAGTTAGTTGATATTATTGGTACTGTTGGACCGATCATTGTGATATTAACAATTGGTATTTGCTTAATTGTTTTCTTCTCAAATATCGGTAGTTTATCTAATATGCTCTATTTACCAGAAAGCGCTAAAAATTTACAACCAACAACACATTGGTGGCAATCTGGCGGATTGTTTTTCTGTTACAACATCTTAGCAGGCAGTATCTTCTTTTCACAACTTGGTCAACAATCAAATAGTAGAAAAGAAGCTGGTATTACTGGAATTGTTGGAGGCTCTGTGTTGATGTTAACAGTAATTGTAATGATTATTGCTTTATTAGTACATTCTGATCATGTATTTGAATTAGAAGTCCCTGTACTTTATTTAGGTACTACAATTGCACCGTTTATAGCATTTATATTTTCAGTATGTATTTTATTAGGGATTTATTCTACAACTGCACCAATGTATTGGTTAGTTAAAAATGAATTTATGAAGATTTTCCCATCAAAACTTAGCGTTCCTGTAACAGTTGTGTTAGGTATTGTTTTTATTATTTGTGGTACATTACCTTTTGGAGAATTAGTATCCATTATATATCCATTTGTAGGTTATATAGGAGCAATTGTTGTAGTGATCATTTTTGTGCGTACGTTATATAATAATTTCGTCAATAAACGTAGTACATAAATGACAGCCGTTAAAATTCAAAAAAAGGTCCAAGACATCAATTTATGTCTTGGACCTTTTTTATTGGGTTTATTGAAAATAGACTATCTATTACCCACATCATGACCGATTTCTACTGTTTTATCATTTTTATTATAAAGCGCAGCTTGTACACTTCCAAAGTTAGGATCATTACGTTTTTCTTCAATTTCAAAACCTAAACTTTTGAAAATGTCTATATCTTGCTGATCTGTAGCATTTTCGTAAAAGATTTTTCCTCCATCGTTATAAAAACGTGGTTTATCAATAGATTCTTGTAGTGTACCATCGCTACGTAAGTAATCAATAATAACCTCATTGAGCGTAGTCGGAATTTTGTTACCACCTGGTGTTCCTATACCCATGTAATAATCTGGTCCAACTACGATGCTCGGTGAAGTAAATGAGCGTGGTTGCTTATGTTTGGCACCATAGTTTGGACTAGATGGATTAGAAGAGAAGTTACTTAATGAATTATTCATATAGAATCCTTCTTTTACATACTCCCCTGAACCAAAGAAGCTTGCTAACGTATTCGTTGTACTTGTCAACTGTCCATCTTTATCAACAACCACAAAGTGTGTTGTGCTCGTATTATCAATGTTATTTGTATTGAAATTACTTTCAAAATTAATTTCATTTAATCTACCTAACAGGTAATCTTGGGAAAGATATTCATCATAGTCTTCATCTTGCCCATTTACAATATCCCTATTTCGGTACATCAAATCTCTAGATTTTAAAATACCAGTGATATAATCCAAACGATCACCTTGAGCTGCTTGATTATTAGTAGCTTCATCAATTTCTAAACCTTGTAGCATCAGTGATCCTCCTAAAGGATTAGATGCAGCATAAACTTTATTATTTAAATAGTCTGTACTTACTGGCTCTTTTTTCTCTGTTTTATAACTTTGGAAATCTTTTTCTGTCAGTTTGTCATCCGTTTGCTTAGTGATACTTTTACCAACTTTATCATAGAAATAATTAGGCCCGTTATCTCTGATACCTTTTAATGTTTTAGCTAAAGCTGGTTGCTTAATGACATCACCTTCTCTTTTGGTTTGTTCTCCTTCAAAGAAAGGTGAATCTCTATCTACATCTGAACCATATAGTTTCAAACTTCTTTCTAATTCTGAATCAACTTCAAAGCCTTCTTCAGCTAAAGGAATAACATAGTTCATGATTTTCTTTCTATCCATTTTCCCTGCTTCTTTATGAGCATCTTCAAGACCTCGAACGAAACCTGGAACACCAATTTTATCTTTTTGCTTGTAATTAAAAGAAGAAATATCTTTATACTGCCATTGTTTTGGTGCAACATTTTCTTGACCATCGTAAGCCAGCATCGCACCTCCGCCACCTAGGCCAGAAGAGTGTGGTTCAGTTACAGCAAGAGCATATGACACTCCGATTGACGCGTCAACTGCGTTACCACCATCTTTCAATATTTTTTCTCCAACACGTGTAGCAATCGGATTATTTGAAGCTACACCGTAATTTTTATCCGATATGTCTTGTTGATGATCCGCAATTTTATTTTCATATAAATCATCTTTATCATAATTATCCTTTTTTGTAATCATATAAAATGCAAAGGATATGATAATAGTAAGGAGTAATATTACGATGAGCGTTTTTTTATTATAAATACTCATAGCTAAGCTCCTTTAGATAAATATTGATGGTGTGAAGATTTAAGTTCATTTTGTTCATAACGGTCTAAACCTTCGTTCGCTCTAGCGAATACAATTAGTAAGAATATTATCAACACAACTGCAATGATTGTAATACTTACCCAATGATCTTTAATGTTCATACGTATAACCTCCATTCTCTTTTTTAAGATTTATATTGTCACCTTTAATGTTATTTAATAATTTTGTTTCTTCAATTTTGTTAGGTGTAGATTTAGTCAATTTACCGCCCACTGATTTGATCGGCGTAATCATGAATTTAGAATTTTTACCGTTCCAATTCTGTTGGACAGCTAAACCTTGTTTATTCTTTGATAAAAAACCTTCTGAAGTTACATTACCTAAACTATAAAAAATGCTGGCATCTTTATAATTTTCAATTTCCTGAACAACTGTGTTATGTCCGACGATAACATCAGCACCTGCATCTACTAAAGAGTGTGCATATTTTTTTTGCCTTGTTGTTACTGACCTTTCATCGGTTATACCCCAGTCGACATTAACGACTACATAATCATTTTTTTCTTTCAATTTTTTTATTAACGGAACATAAATATTAGGTTCCAAGCTGATGGATGTAGTGTTTTTTAAAGGATCGGTGTAATCAGACTCAACGTCTGTAAAGGAAACATTAGCTACTTTTTTACCTTTTACCGTTTGTTGTACTGTTTTACTGTTGATAGGATTAGAACCATTACCAGTTAAAAAATTATATCCATTTTGAGCCTCAACAGCTTTACTAAAATCTCTTGCTGTAATGTTATCAGTAACTTGATTTATAATATTTAAACTTTTAATATTTAAACTTTTTAAAAACATTACATTTTCTAAATTTTTATTAATATTTGTTTTTCTATCATCTGAAAACTTGGTTAAATTCAAGCTTGCTGTAGAATAATCACTATCTTTCAACATGTTTTCGACAGCACTAAAAGTATCATTAATATTGTTTTTTCTTGTATGTTTGTTTAATTCCACATTACCTAGATATGTTAGCTTAATTTCATCTTTTCCTTTATTCATAGCTTTAACAGGCTCAAAATCCTGATGCTTCAACACAAATACTAACAAAATCAACGCTATAATTAATATCAAGCCGGTATATATGGAATTCCTTCTTTTATGGCGTTTTGTCCATTTCAAAACACGCTCATCGATAGAGAATCGTTTAGATTGCTTCATATATCTGCTCCTTACTAATTAATAAAGCTATAAAAGAATAAAACAATGTATGTAATACATGTTAATAACATACATGTAGATAAAGTAATTACAACACCTTGTTTTTGTATAGTATTTGCAATGATACCTGGTATTACGACGCCAATACCAGACATTTCTACCATCTCAAACGGGGTTAAGGGATAAATTAAGTCAAATACAAATTTTAATACCATTCCGGTTAATATCATTGCAGCAAATTTCCTGCGCCCGTAGAGAATGACAAAGCGACTAATACCATGGTTCACAATAAAATATGTAATGCAACTAATGATTAATACAGATAGTAGCATGATTGGTTGATCAAAAATGAGTGCTAGATATCCTGGTACAACTAATCCAGCAGGACTAATACCGAATTTCTCGGCAAAAATGAGGCTTAAAACGATCCCCACGAATAATGAAAAATATAACTCTGAACCTATCATATTAATGTATCCCTTCTATATATTGTGCGATTTCTTTTCCTGGTCCATGAATATTACCAACACAGAAAATCAAAGCATTGTGTGATTCTGCATAAAGCGCACGTTCAACTTCATTTATATTTTTACCTTCAAAATTCAAATATTTTTTATCGGGTAATTCTCTCATTACTTCCGTAACCATTTGAGTACTTTTTCCAGTACAAATTAATGTATCGAACGGTACATCTTTTATGAAATTCTCTGCAAATTGTCGAGTTCTATCTACCCTATCTGAACGACAATTTAAGATAATCACAATTCTTTGATATGGGTAATTATATGACTCTACTTTATTTAAAATGGCTTTAGTAGACTGTGGCTCATTTGCTGCAAAAGCATTCACATACACGTTAGTTGTATTATTTGCATTAAAGTATTTGACTTCCACAGCACCTACATCAGGTGGCGCATTTAACATCCCCCTTAAAGCAGTATCTCTGTCGATGCCTAATGCTTCAGCTACACCCATTGCAATTGCTACATTATCTGGAAAGACAATATATCCAAATTCTCGTAAATATGATTCTGGTACCTCTTCTTTATCAACAACAATTAATTTTGTTTTACGCCGTTTGGCTACTTTAGCAAAAAATTTAGTATAATCATCCTTCATTACGACGAGGTGCCCTTTGTATGGAATAGTTGCTGTAAATGCTTGAGCAACCTCATCTAACGTTGGCCCTAACACATCCATATGATCTTCCATTACATTAACAATGACGCCAATATTCGCTTTCACTAAATCTTTTTGGAATGTAATTTGATAGTCTGGATTAACTGCCATACACTCATTAACTAATGCATTAGCTCTTTGCTTCACAACTTTTCTGACGATATCACGTTGTTCACCTATATTTGCACCTTGAGGTTTTCTATATACAGGATATTCTCTCGGTGTGAACCAATACATCATGCGTGCATCTGTACCAGTTGTTTTACCAATCACGCGGTATTTATCTTCCCGCAAAATACTGTAAATCAAGCGTGTAATCGTTGATTTACCTCTAATACCATTTATATTAATACGTATAGGAATCTTTTCTAATCTGTCAGAATGTCTTCGTTTTTCGACGATTCCTAACCATAGAATTACACCTATACAAATTATGATTAGTAGCAAACTCTGTCCCTCTTTTCATCTGCGTATTTATTAATTGCGTGCAAAGATCATTAATCTAGTGAAAATATCTAGCACAACAAATGGCCTTTGTGTATAAACAAATCTTTATACCTTTCAATACTGACATGCTACCACGTAGTTGTTGATTTTATATAAAGTCTATAAATTAACTGTTAATTGAATGTAAATACACATTTACATTCAATGTAAAATTATATTAAAGGTTAAATGAAATACTTTCATATCAACGTTATTCATTTTTCTTCAATAAAAAAATTTAAGTAAAAAATTTTTTTAAAAATTTTTCATCAATTAATAATAAAGGTTGAAAACATGAAATATAATATTTACTTGAAATTTACACATTATTAAAATTCGAATGTTATCTTAAGGATGAAAGGAATTAAAGATACTCTAGGAGGATGGACATGAGCAAACCTGTAAAGCTAACTGTTTCGCTTTATCTCATTATTGTTGCACTTATAACTTGTGGTTATTTAATCATGATTTTAGTAGGTAGCTTCCAAGGTAATGATATGCGTGGTGCAGTACTTGATACAGATAATACAAGACATATTGAAAATGTAGATGAGACCAAAAATACTTCAAAACCTTCTGAACCATCTACACAAGAAAACCGCTCTATCCCTAAACATTTGCAATCTAAACACATGACTCAACCAACAATCAATCAATATAACACGATAAAAACATGGTCTTTAGATAATGATGCATCTAAAAACCATGTTTAACTTTTTGTAAACTATTTTTGACAATTTGTTCAAAATCTCATTATTATGCACTTTTACAAAGGGGTATAATTTCAAAGCGTCTGAATTTTCAGATATAATAAAGATATTAGCTTTCTTATTATATCTGAAATGAGGTTTTTACTATGAGTAAATTTACTGATCAAGAAAAAATTCAAATATTAGAAGACTTGATTAGCATTAAATCAGTTAATGACAATGAAATCGAAGTTTGTGAATATCTGCAAAAGTTATTAGCAGAACATGACATAAAATCCGACATCATTAAAATTAACGACAGTCGTGCAAATTTAGTTGCTGAAATCGGTAAAGATGGCCCAGTATTAGGTATCTCCGGTCATATGGATGTTGTCTCTGCGGGCGATGAAAGTAAATGGACGTATGATCCATTCAAACTTACTGAAGTCGATGGTAAACTATACGGCCGTGGCTCAGCTGATATGAAATCAGGTTTAGCAGCATTAGTAATCAGTATGATAGATATTCATGACCAAAACTTATTGCAACATGGGAAAATTCGTTTACTAGCAACTGCTGGTGAAGAAATCGTAGGTGAAGGCGCAAAAGCTTTTCAAGATAAAGGATATATGGATGATGTTGATGCACTAGTGATTGCTGAGCCTTCTCAAGATCGAATTATTTATGCACATAAAGGATCAATGGATATTCGTGTCACTTCCCGTGGTAAGGCATCACACAGTTCTATGCCTCAACTAGGTTTCAATGCAATTTCACCATTAGTAAAATTTGTTTATAAAGCTGATGAAGGCTTTGAAAAATTCACTAAAAGTAATGATTTATTAGGCAATGCAATTATGAATGCCACAATTTTCAACGGTGGTAATCAGGTGAATTCCATTCCTGAACATGCTGAATCTGAATTTAATATTCGTACGATTCCTGAGCATGATAACGAACAGTTCATTTCATATTTCAATGAAATCTTAAAACAAGTCGAAACTGAACAAACGGATATTGATATTGACACATACATGTCTAGACCACCTGTTTATACTACAGGACAAAACCAATTAGCTGAACTTGCTGTTGAAATGGGAGAAAAATATTTAAATACAACATTACCAACTGAAGCTTCACCTGGTGTTACCGACGCGTCTGATTTACTAGTAGACAAAGATGAAAACTTTTCATTTATCATGTATGGCCCTGGGGCTGTAAGTCAAGCACACCAAGTAGATGAGCACGTAGAAAAGGATATATATCTGACATTTGTTGATTTATTTACAGATTTCTTCTCAACTTACCTAAATAATTCAAACTAAGTATGATTATAAATCAATCATAAATACAATTTTGATAAAATAGTATAAAATCAAAAGACTCTGGGACATAAAGTTCTGAGACAAGTAAAAACAGACAATTTCTATTGAAAAAGTATAGAATTTGTCTTTTTCATTATTGTTTTGATCATAGTTATCTCCTTAATCTACTACTTTCTTATATCAAGTGCTATTAAGTCAAAACCAAGTTCACTTTTGACGTGTTTGTTTTTCTAACCTATACTACATTTTTCGAATTCAATAATGTTACGCATTGGGGAGAGACGCTTGAGGAAATAGAACAAGTTGAAGACTGTAGGTTGAATCCGTCCCCAAAGAAAGCGAACCAACAATAAAAAATATTGAATAAAAAAAGAAGCATTCAGATGAATTGAATTAAATCATCTGAATGCTATTTTTCTGAGATTTATGTTTTATACTCTTTATCGCGTTAGAACGTGATTATATCAGTCTATAATTTTTTTCAACTTATTGATAAATTTTTTTCTTTCAGGAATTGGAAAGATAGGATGAATATGAAATAACTGGTATCCTGGGATAAAGTTATGATCAATACCTTGAGCATTTAACGCTTGTGATAATTTAACCGCATCAGGATAAAGCGTTTCTTTTGTGCCAATTGAAATAGTCATTTTTCCTAATCCATTGAATGCTCCGTAAATTGGTGAAACTCTCCAATCCGTTAATGACAGTTCACCAGCCCATAAACTAATTAAATATTTACTGCCCTCAATCCCTAACATTGGATCAACTTTTTCATAATTGTAAACTTCAGGATGACTAAATGTACCATCCAGTACTGGTGAAATCATCACAATATCACTTGGTTGTGACATATTCACTGTTTTCAAATACTGTGCAAAAGATAATGCAATTTGGCCTCCAGCCGAATCTCCCATGATAACAACACGTTCTGAACTCACTTTTTGTTCTAATTCACGTCTATAAATCACTTCTAGTAATTCGAAAGTTTCTTTATATGTGGCATGCGGAATTTTAGGATATATTGGCATTATTACTTTTGCATCAATAGCTGTTGCCAACATATCTATATATTCAAAGTGATATGGCAGTGGATCTTGGAACCACGCTCCACCGTGAATGTATATCACTACTTTTTGTTGACGATCTTCTTTATCATTCACAATATAATTGGTTACATTGTGAATTTTTTTAGTATAAACAGCATTGTCAAAGTGATAATTCGTACCTTCATACTCGCCTTGTGTTTGTGCTTTAACAAATTCAAGTGCTTTTTGTGCGTTTACTTTCTTTTCAAATGGTTGTTTCATCTTTGTTGCTCTAATCATTATTTCATACAAAAAGCTTTTATAACTACGTTTTTCTATAAGCTTAGCGTACAAATATGAAGCTATCACACTAACACTTGCAATGCTTACTATTCTTTTTAGCATTTCATATTACCTCCAGTGAACAATTAATTCGTGATTATAGAGTTAGTCTCAACAATAAGATAAACTCTATATTGTGCTTCATCCATAAGTTTATTAAAGCACTTAAACATCACACACAAGCTTGCCATGCTCAAATAAGTTGTATAATTAGTGCATTTCACACATCAAAAAATAGCAAGTAATCCTTTTAAGAACAAGCTATAAAACGCCTTTTGGATACAATTTTCCAAAACTAGAGCGAAGTTGAATTATAGTTAACTCATTTTATTAATATGTATTGTACATTTCATTACGAAATGATGTAATGTTAATTTGTATTAGGTTAGCTCTCGAGTATATCTGAATCTATTGAAAATGATTGGTTTATCATCATTGACATATATAATTCATCATAAAAATTTTGATCCATATAAATAGATTCATGTTTGATACCTTCAATTTTGAATCCTAATTTCTCATAAAATTTAACTGCTGGAGTATTAGTTGTAATGACAGTTAATTCTAGTCTTCTTAACCCCTTACGCTCAGCCCATTTTATTGTTTCTTGAAACATCTTTGTTGCTAACCCTTGATGATGTTTTTCGTTTATCACTCCGGTTACAATATAACCGATATGCTTGATTTTTGCTAATCTACTAATATGTACAGATAAATATCCTAGAATGTCATTTTCATCAGTTTTAACACCAATATAGAAGTTGTGTTTAATATCATCAACGAATCTATCTTTATTAAAACTTCTTTCATCAGGTAAATAGAGCATGTATTGTGTCTCTTGATCAATCTTTTTCATGCAAGTATACAGCGCTTCAGCTTCATTCGGACATATTCTTTCTATGCGCATAAATACTCCTCCCCAATTCAATAGATTAATCTTATCATACATTATTTTTATTATATATGATACTTGTGTTTTAATTTACCTCATTTTTATTTTAGACAATTTACTTTTAATTATAAATTTTTAAAAATTGAAACATCCTATTATTAGTATTACTTTTATGTTAATAAACTAACAACAGGATGTCTAAGTACTTATAATTCAACACTATTTCATATTCATTTATGATTTTAAACTTTCATACATCATGGATAATTGGTGTTCTATTTGTTGCATATCAATAAATCTACCTTGGCGATGCATTTCTTTACCGTTGAGAAAGATCAAATCAACCGGCACTGTAAAGATAGATAATTCACCAGCTATTTCTTCTATATTACTTTGATTAATCACACCTAATGGTATGCCTGGGAATTCACGCAACATGTCCTCAATTTGCGGCAACACCGCATGGCAAACACTGCAATTATCTCTCATTACATGAATGACTACGAGCGGTTGTTTGTTAATAAATGAATGATATTCATCCATGGAAGTTAATGTTTGAGTCATATAGAACACCCTCCTTAATTATAAAGTGTTTAATATTATGCACCATATATAGCATGCTTCGCAATTTATATGCTTTCGACTACCAAATGTGCACGTAATCATCATATCTAAATATATTTACAAATCATTATTGAAATTTGGCAGTAATCGTTGAATACGCGTTCTCGTTTCTTCAGTATAACCTTGTAGCCCACCTGTATGAATAAACAAAATTGTTTGTTGATCATCATATTTTCCTTCTTGAATTTCTTTAACCATACCTCTAAAAGCTTTTCCTGTATAGGTTGGATCTAAAACAATACCTTCTTGTTGTGCAATATCAATATAAAATGCTAATTCTTCATCAGTTGCTTGTGCATAACCTAATCCAATATAACTATCATTAATGGTAATTGTATCGAATGTATCTATGCTTTCATCTAACTGTTTAATGATTGTTTGCACTTTATTTTTAAAGGCTGCTGCACTTTCATTAACTGCATATCCAATTATCTTTGTAGGTAGGTTGTGACTGTGTTTACCAAACCATAAACCTGCATATGTGCCACCTGACCCTACAGCTACATTAATAGAGTCAAAATGACAACCTAATTCAGCCTCTTGTTCTATAATCTCTTCAAAAGCATTGATATAACCATGCGTACCTATCCAATCTGATGCGCCAGTTGGTATCATAAAAGGTGTTTTGTTTTTATTTTCTAGTGTATGGCTCAATTGTGCCATCGCTATTTCTCGAGACTGATCGTCGTCAATCACATGTACATGAGCACCAAGCATAGCATCTAAGAATAAATTACCTTCAAAAGATTTCATTGTACCTTTTAACACGAGATGACATTCAATTTGATATTTTGCACATAGTGCTGCTGTTGCTCTAGCATGATTAGATGTGATTGCACCTGTCGTAATAATCGTATCATAGCCATGATCAATTACATATTGTATCGTATACTCTAACTTTCTTACTTTATTCCCTGATATTTCAGTGCCAGTATAATCATCTCTTTTAATATAAATTTCTTTGCCCAAACGTTTACTTAAGTGTTCTAACTTATGAATAGGCGTGGGTAAGTTGGCGACATCTAACTTTTTATTTAACATTATTTTCAACCTCCTGCGTCAATATTTCTTACACTTCTGGAATAAATACGCTTGCCTCGCTATCCCTAGGATAATAATAACCATTTGGTATCGTTTGCAACTCAATTAAACTCCCCCAAGGAGTTTTAACATATACCGTTCGATTACCATCTGTATCTTCATATTTTGTATTACTATGCGGTTCAGAAATAGGTTGTCCCCCAGCTTGCTTGATTTTATTAAACGATGCTTCAAAGTCATCCACGTAAAATGAAATATGTGTATAACCTATGTCTTGTAAATTTACAGCGCTTTTTTGATTTGCATATACAAATTCAAACATCTCTATATTAGGTCCATCATTGAACACCATCATTCTCTTTTTAACGATTTCAGCGCCATTCTCCAATCCCAATACATGTTCAACAAATTGACCACCTCTAGGTTCATCCATTTTAGTTTGACTATCATAAGCAATACGACCATCTAAAGCTTCCTTAAAAAAAGCAGTTGCTATTTCAATATCAGGTACAGTTAAACCAATATGATTAATACCTCTAGTCATCAAGTTGTAATCCCCCTTATATATCATTTTTCGTCTGCTTTATATCATAGCTAATATCAGTCAATACACTAAGTTAACTAACAATTGTCTGTGACTTGGACACACCAAACACCGTTAAGCATGTTCTATACAGACAATCAATCTAACATTTAATTACTTTCAGCCAAGTCAAAATGATTTTTCAATAAAATATATCGATTCATATCCTGATATTTTTCACCATCAAACATGTCTTGAATATCAGTTGCGACAAAATGAAAACCTGCATTTTCTGCAACTTTGTTACTAGCAATATTTCTTACGTCTGCAATAATCGTGAGTTTATTCAATTCTAAAATTTCAAATGCATAATGACATATAAACACCACACTTTCCGTCGCAATTCGCTTCCCTGTATATCCTTTCGCCAGCCAATAACCTATTTCTGCTTTTTTATTTTTTAAATCGATTTTATGTAAATCTATTGTGCCAATCAATTTATCTTCATAATAGATTAGAAATAATTGACCTTTACTTTCAGCTTGATGTTGTATCATCATTTTCAAATATGATTTTTCTGCATCTACAGTGAGATCTTCGGTAATAAAATCTAAAAATCTCGATAAATGTGTAAAATTTTCTTGAATGGTTTCAAATAATGACTCAGCCATTCTAAGGTCTGGTGGTCTTAATGAAACATTTGGCAGTATTTCTATAAACGGTCTATATTGCATTGTCTCACCTTCTATAATTATGTCTTATACCATATCTTATTTGTAATTTCTGAATATTTCAACACTTTAATGATTAAATAAAAAATAGGAGCATCTCAGATATCTAATTAATCCTTTAATATCCGAGACTACTCCTAATAACATGAATTTCAAGCTAGTATAATGACTTAGCAAATCACTACTTAATAACCTATTATCAAGGCAATAGACATGCCAATACAACATATGATTACCCATACTAAAATTAATTTCCAAGCAAATTTAAGCCACTGAGTATAAGATATTTTTCCAACAGCTAAAGCACCCATTAAAATTGCAGAAGTTGGAAATAAGACATTACTGATTGTATCTCCATATTGAAACGCAAGTACAGTAACTTGTCTATTGATATGTAATAAGTCCGAGATTGGTACCATTAATGGCATGGTAGTTAATGCTTGGCCAGAACCTGATGGTATAAAGAAATTCAAAAAGAATTGTAAGACAAACATCGCGATGATTACTGCCGAAGAAGGTACATCTGTAAGCAAGGTTGTCATGCCATGTACGATGGTATCTATGACTTGGCCATTTTCTAAAATGACAATAATACCTTTAGCAAAGCCAACAATCATTGCCCCAAACAAAATATCTTTCATACCTTCTATCATTGCTTCAAATGTACCGTTGATGCCCAATCCTCCTATGACACCTGCAAGTAAACCTGCCAATAAGAAGTTCGCACTCATCTCGTTAAAGGACCATCCATAATTAAAAATACCAAACACATTTAATACGATTGCTGCAACAATGAGTAATAAACCAACTTTTTGTCGTTTCGTAAAACGTGGCGTATCCATCGTTTCCGTAGATTGTCCTTCAACTTGTTCCAGTTCGTAAACAATACTTTTAGACATATCTTGTTTCACTTTACGTGCATATATCATCACTGTTGTAATAGCTGCCAGCAAGATAAAGATGTAAATAATTGAACGCAAGCCCCAACCTGAAAATAATGGTAACTCCGCTACAGATTGTGCAACACCTACAGTAAATGGATTTAACATACCACCAATAAAGCCGCTTGCTGCTCCAAGTATAACCATTGCCGCTCCAGTCAACGCATCATATCCTAATGTTCTCGCTATAATAATTCCAATGGGAACAAAGATAATCGTCTCTTCTGCTAATCCTATTGAAAAACCTAGTATAGAAAATATCGTCATAGTCAAAGGAATCATCAATACTTTATAAGATCCTAAAGTGCTCATTGCTTTATTCACACCATTTTCAAATGCACCTGTTTTATGGACAATACCGAATGCGCCACCCACTAAGAAAATGTAAAATACAATTTCACCACCGCTTAGTAATCCTTCTGGTATTGCTCGAAATATATCAAAAAATGAAACGCCATGTTGTGATACTTCTTGATATGAACCAGATATAACCAATGTTTGTCCATCTTTTTTTTCGCGTGCATATTCCCCAGCTGGTATTAAATATGTCAGTAAACTTGCCACTACAATGATAAATAATAACAATGCATATGTATGTGGTGTTTTAAATGTTATCTTTTTAAAAATTGATTTGAACATTTTAAATATCCCCCATTAAATGGTTTTTAATTGAAAAAATCATAATCTAAAAAATAACCTAATCAATCAATTTAATAAATTACTGTTATAATTATACACTTTATAGATATTATGCTGAATTTTCAATCTATATTTAAATATCTTTAACTAAATTACAAAATATTTTGATTTTGAACGTGCATGCTTGCCTGGGGATATGATTCGAGCCTGTAGTCTCTCGCTCATATCATACCTCTAGTTTTCATTACACTATGACACTTTTCTATCCGAAATGAGCGTGATACAAAACTTCACAAAGCAAAGAAAACGCCAATTTCTATAATATTTCAATAGAAATTGGCGTTTATTTTAGTCACAGAAATTAAAGTCTCTATATTTTTGCTTATATCAACTTAGAAGAAACGTTTAACAGCTGTTGACATTGGAGGAATTTCATCTAAATCTAATTTTTTATCTTCAGTAATTGATCTGTATGCCCATTTACCGTAATTAATCGCTTCATCTTTAACAATTTTACCTGGTAATGGCGCAGCATTTGGATCAACATAAACGTTGACAATTGTTGGTCTATCTTGAGCCATTGCTTCTTCTACAACTTCATCAATTCTATTAGGATCTTTAAGCGTATAACCAACGCCACCACAACTTTCTGCAAATTGTGCTAAGTCTATATCAGTGAAGTTGATTGCATATTCTAATTCTCCAGCTGCTTGTTGTTCATATTTAATGAATGATAGTTCTTGGTTATTTAAAACAAATATAGTCATTGGTAAATCATATTGTACTGCTGTTGCAAAGTCTTGCATTACCATTTCAAACGCACCGTCGCCTGCTATACCCACTACTTGACGGTTAGGATAAGCACGTTTCGCTGCTAATGCGCCTGGTAATGCACAGCCCATCGTACCTAACCAACTAGAAACGATGAATTTATTATTCACTGTTAAATCTAAATAACGTGTTGACCATACAGTAGATGTACCGACATCGATTGAGAAAATCGCGTCATCTGTTTTCACTTGGTTGATTGCATCCATTAGACGTTCAGGACGAATTGGTGAACTTTCATCTGCTTTATCTTTATCCATCCAAGAATCCCAAGTTGCTTTTCTTTCTAATGTTTTATTTAAGAAATCACGATTTTTCACATGTTTAGCACTATCAGTTAATTGTTGTAATGCTAATTTACTATCACCAATTATACCTGCATTCACGTCGAAGCGATGTCCAATATTTTCTGGATTTGTATCGATTTGAATTGCTTTGATATTTTTCTTAGGTAAATAATCAACATAAGGATAATTTGTACCTACCATTATTAGTAAATCAGCGTCTTGAATCGTTTGATAAGACACTTTAGTACCAATTTTACCTAAGTTACCCAAATTATATGGGTGAGCATCTGCTAAGATACCTTTAGCAGGTAAAGTGATAATTGATGGAATTTTAACTGCTTCAATAAATTCTTGCACTTCATCTTTAGCATGTTTAGCACCCGTACCGATAATCATAACCGGACGTTTACTTTTATTAATAAGTTTAGTAGCTTTTTTAATGCTGCGTGGTTTTGGTGCAACACGTGCTGGTGGTGCAGTGTCCACTGGTGTATTTGTTGTATCTTTCACTTTGTTTGTCAATAGATTATTTGGCAGAATTAAGACTGCAACACCTTTTTTCTCATAAGCTGTACGGATTGCTTCGTTAACAATACCAAATATATCTTTATCATTCTCAGAGATTTGGCGGTTATATACAGCTACATCGTCTACCATTTTACTGATGTCTGTTTCTTGGAATGCTTTTGTTCCTAAAGCTGTACTATCTGTTTGTCCTGCTAAAATAAGTTGAGGCACATTATCCATTTTCGCATCATACATACCATTAAGTAAGTGAACGACACCTGGGCCACCGATACTTAATGCAACACCAATTTTACCAGTCAATTTTGTATGACTTGCAGCTGCTAAACTTGCTACTTCTTCATGACGCACATGAACAAATTCAATATTATCTCTTTCAGTTCTTAAACTATCTACTACCGCGTCTATAGAATCTCCTGGGATACCATATAAGTGATCTATTTCCCATGCTTGTAATGCTTTTACTAATGCTTCATTTGCTTTAATTTTTGCCATTGTAAAAATTGCTCCTTCCAAATTTTAACGATTTATTTTTTTACCCTAAAATAGTTAATACTATGTTTTAACACTACGCTTAATATAAAAAGATTATGAGTATCGGGAGAACGATTGAACTTAATAATGCGGTCAAAATCATACCAATTGAACTAAACGCACCTGCTTCTAAATCAATATCAAGTGCTTGAGCTGTACCAAAAGCATGTGATGCGTTACCAAATGTTAAACCTTTTGCAATAGAAGTTCTAAATCTTCCAAATTTAATCAAATATGCACCTAAAATGCTCCCGATTAAACCAGTTGCTACGATAAATAACACTGCTATTGCATCCACACCACCCATTTGGTGAGATACCTGAATACCTACAGCAGCTGTAATTGATCTTGGCAACATCGTAACAATAACTTCTTTTGAATAACCAAACATTTTTAATATGACATAAACAAATGCAAAGTTCAAAATTACTGCTGTAATCACACTACTAAATATAATTTTACCATTAGCTAATATTTTATGACGATTTTGATATAGTGGAAATGCTAATGTTACCACTGTACAATTCAACAGTTGGTGTATCCACTTTCCACCGACCATATATTGTTGATAATCTAAGTTAAATAACATTAATACAATGATAATTCCAATTGATGATATAAGGGCAGGGTTTAAAAATGGGCTCCGATATTGAAACTGTAA
Source organism: Staphylococcus sp. FSL W8-0271 (assembly GCF_038006605.1). Taxonomy (NCBI): domain Bacteria; kingdom Bacillati; phylum Bacillota; class Bacilli; order Caryophanales; family Staphylococcaceae; genus Staphylococcus; species Staphylococcus sp. FSL W8-0271. The sequence continues at coordinate 426,552 of NZ_JBBOVM010000001.1, read as the reverse complement.
TTTTTTTGCTCCAATGTACATAAAAACTGTCAGTAGAATCATTAACAATGCTTTTAGAAGTTCCATCTAATCTTGACCATTCCCGTATTGTTCAGCTTTAACCATTTTTTCAGCAATAAACCCTGAAATTAAAGCGACACAACATGTGCCTAGAACAATCATGATAAAGAATAAAATAAAATTAAAGTTAATCATATTAGCGACATCCATAATACCTACGACAGAGGGAACAAAGAAAAATACCATGGTAGCTAAGAAAAATTTAGAGCCTTCTTCTACCCATTTTGTTGGAATAATTTTAAATTGTAGTAATAAGAAAAATAATATTAATCCAACGATACTACCTGCAATCGGAATATCAAAAATCATTTGAATTTTATTACCAATAAAGGTAATACCCATAATTATTAATGCTTGAAACATAATTTTGATTATTTTTAGCGCTACCTGCAATACTCATCACCCTTTTTATTACTTTTGAACTGCTGATTTTTTAACTGCTTTGTTGATTACATGATTAAGTATAACGCGCCATTAAATATAATAAAAATATTGTTTTTTCATATTACCGATTACTTTTTTCTATGAAAGCGATTTTACATATTCCAAATATCTATACATGATAAAACAAATCAACTATTTTACAATGTGTCCTTTTCAAATAATTTTTTAAGGATAGCTTTTTATAATTAAAAATAGTGGGAACAGGATTGGAATCAAATCATCCGTTTGATTGCGCAATCTACTCCCACCAATACATTAAATTACTCAACACTATGGTTGAAACTACTATTATTAACACACAATTGATTCAATCTTTTTAGTCAAATGTTGTTTCATGATCATATATAATATGAATACTAACCTACGTTTTTATAAACGTTGTTTCATAAAATCTATCCATTGTCTGGTTGCGTAGCTTAAATATTTATCTCGTTTCCATATCACACCTAATTCCCAACTCATGCCTGGATCCTCAAGTGTTATATTCTTAAAGTCACTGTCTAATAATCCAACGATGTTCTCTGGTAAAATACTTACACCTAAATGAGCATTTAAAAGATTTTCAATAAAGTTCCATTGTGAAATCTTAGATATTGTATTAGGTATATAACCTGCATTTTTTGCCGCTTCGATAATCTTATCATTCAAGTAAAAATCTTCATTAAAGAGTATAAAATCTTCATCTTTTAGCATGCTCATTTTCACTTGTTCATATTGAGCAAGTCGGTGTTCTTTATTCAAAACTAATTTCAACTCTTCTTGATATAATGGCAAGGAATGAAAAATAGATTGGTCTACTGGTAATGTTGTAATTCCTATATCTATTTCATCATTAATTAATTGATGTTCAATCATTTTGCCACCGTTTTCCACTAAGCTATACGTTACATTAGGATACTGCTGATGGAATTCACCTAAAATATGAATAAACTTATTCATATTCATGACTGCAGACAAACCGATGCTAATATGACCTGTTTCTAAACCTAATAAACTATTAATTTCTTTAGGCAGATCTTTGTATAATGATAAGATTTCTTTGCTTTTATAATAAAAAACTGAGCCAGCATCTGTTAGTACAAGTTGACGTTTACTTCGATCAAACAATGGCATATTCAATTCATTTTCAATGTCTTTAATTGCCTTACTTATCGTTGGCTGAGCGATATACAATGATTTAGATGCATTTGTCATACCTTGTTGGTTTACTACTTCTACAAAATACTTCATATGTTTAATATCCATATGTGTGCTCCTCTATACTTAACTTCAATATGTATATCCTAGTATACGGTTATATACTATTTTTTCAATCTTTTTAGTTTATGCATTATTTAAGGTATTGAAATGATTAGGACTATTGAAAATCACCCTGACATGAATAATCAATTTCTATGCTCATTTTCACTATAAAAAAAGAGAAATCAAATATCATACTTGATTTCTCCTCTTTTTATAGTAAATGATAGATTTTTATAAAATCCACTAAATTAAGCTAAGTTAGCATTGTCTGTATTTCCATCATCTGAATCTTTTAATTTAATTATTTTAAACCCAATAAATCCAAAAATAACTGAAATTATAGGAACTGTATAATTCACAATAGCAAATGGTGCATACTCCATTACCGATACGCCTAACGTTGATGCGATAAATACACCACATGTATTCCAAGGGACGAATACTGAAGTTAATGTTCCACCATCTTCTAATGCTCTAGATAAGTTCTTAGGATGTAAGCCTTTGTCTTTAAAAGCACTCGCATACATTCTAGAAGGTACAATAATAGATATGTATTGTTCTGAACATGTGAAATTAGTGCCGATACAAGAAACAATCACTGACGCAATCAATGAACCAGTTGTTCTCGCTACTTTTAAAATCACCGAAATCAATGCAGATAGCATGCCTGAATATTCCAACACACCACCAAAAGTCATCGCTACTAAAGTCAATGAAATCGTATAAAACATTGATTCTAAACCGCCGCGATTAAACAGTTCATCTACAAGTTTATTACCTGATTCAATTGTATATCCTGTTTGTAAAGCTGTCAGCGCTTCTGTTATACTTCCACCTTGTACAAAAATTTGAGCAAAAAATCCAAATATAATACCGACACAAATTGCTGGAATGGCTGGGACTTTGAACGTTACTAATACAATAACTACTAAAGGTACTAACAACAACCATGGTGTAATCACAAAATTATCTTGCATAGTATTAAGAATTGCATCGATACGCTTAGTATCAAAATTTTTATTACCATACTGCATACCAATAAAGAAAAATGTAATTAACGCAATAATCACAGCTGGAATTGTGGTATAGAACATATGTTTAATATGTTCAAATAATTCAACACCAGATAAACCTGAAGCAAGATTTGTCGTATCTGATAACGGGCTCATCTTATCACCAAAATAAGCACCGCAAATGACTGCACCAGCGACCATGCCTGGAGAAATACCCATGCTAACACCAATCCCCATTGATGCAACACCAACAGTAGCCATTGTGGACCAACTGCTGCCAATAGCTAACGCTACGACACCACATAATATAACTACTACTGCTAAAAAATAACGTGGGTCTATTAACTGCAGCCCATAATATATCATTGTTGCTACGACACCACTACCAATCCATGAGCCAATAACTAAACCTACAAGTATAATAATAATAATCGCTGGCAAAGCATGCCGTATACCTTTGTACATCATTTCTTCTACTTCACTAAATTCATATCCATGTAACATAGTCACCATGATAGCAACCGCAGTACCAATCATTAGAGGGATATGAGGTTCTTTTTCTAATACAGCCACAGTTATTAACATCGTAATAATCATAATTGACAATGTAACGACCGCCGACGTAACACCTAGTGGTTTCTTTAAATCGTGTTTTTCTTCGTTATGCTTATCTTTTGGCTTTAAAATAGTAAACACCTACCTTTGTTAATTTATATCATACTTAAAAATGTATGCGCTTTCAATAATGTATTTATAAATTTTTGGTGAATTTTACCTCAATTAATTTATTGTTACACTTAAAATCAGCATCATTACTCGTCTTACTCCCCTGTCTATAAACTTCAAATAATAATTTAAATGCTCTGATTTTTACAGCAATAAAATATAATTGACGTTCATAAAGATGGTGTATACTAAAAAATCTGAGACGATATTGATTCGTCTCAGATTTTTTTCATATTGTCAGTAATTAAGTTAGTAGAAGTTATACATGAACGTTAATGCAAAGAATCATTTTATATTTTCTTCTATTCTGGTCATCTTTGTCTAAGTACGATGATCAAATCTTTTCAATAAAATTAGATTTCTATCTCATATCCTAAAACGTTTTATGGTTTATATTTACTGAAATTGATAGCTATGATGACCTTTTGCAAATCCTTTTGCCGTATAAATCCAAGAACCTCCACCTTGTTCAATATCATTAGCACAAATCACTAACTGATCTGTCCCTGGGATAAATGCTGGATGTGTTGAACGAAGCATGTGCCCTTGATCACGACCCGGAATTAAAATTTGTCCAATAGGATAACCTTTTTTATTAAAAACTAATACTCTACCTTGCCCATACATTGCAACGTATAAATTATCATCACTGTCTATACAACATGAGTCTGGCCCTTCGTGTCCAGTAAAATGGTAAGGTATAGAAGCGCCAAATGGTGCAATGGTTACACCGTCTTCTAGTAAATCAATACGATGTAATCGGTTCGCATTTGTTTCAGTTACCCATAGTGTTTTTTCGTCAGTACTTAAAGCTACGCCATTGGCAACAGCTAAATTTTGAAGCACAGGTGTTATGGATTTATAATCTGGTGCAACATAATATACGCCACCTTTAAGATTTGTAGAGTATCCTCTAAAATCAGTAAAATAAAATCCACCTTTACTATCAAACACTAAATCATCCACACAATATTCTGTGTCAATATCTGACACAATCGTCTCTTCTGTTTCTCCCTCAGCATTAACTGCAAACACGCCTCCTGAACGTTCAAAGTCACCCAAATAACAAACAAATAATCTTCCATCCTTATGGATTTTAATAGCTGCAGGATTTTCTTTATGTGATGTAAAAAGCTGAGTAACTTTTTTGTCTGGCAAAGTCACGTGAAAAACGGTTCCCCCAAATACTTCGCAAAGTGTTAAATCACCATTCCTATCAAAGCATAAACCTTCCAATTGTAATCCTTCTTCTGAAATTTCCAACCAAGGTTCTGCAGTTATTGTTTGTAGACCTTGTTCAGATGCTAAAATTGGCACCACAGAATGATTCTTGTGATCATATGATAATGCCGGTAGATTATTCCCCATCATACTCCCTCTTTTCTTTTAATCTTTTCTTTTAATCTTTTCTTTCGATATTATAATTTATATTATATGGAACTCAAATCACAAAATAAAATATTTATATTTTATTTCAAAGTCATTTATTGCACAAAAAGACGGAGTAATGAAAACAATGAGTCATTACTCCGTCAAAAATATTAAATGTGTTATAGTCTCAATGATACCTATCAAAAATATAACTCAATCACTAATGTGCTTCTCTAATTTGATTGAGAATCTGTTCTGCCATAGCTGCATTTGCGCTTGGTTTTTCTTTTAACATTTCAGCGACTCTAGCGATTTCATCACCTTGTGCACCCACAACAATTGCCAATGATTTATATTGTAAACTCATATGACCTTTTTGAATACCCTCCGAAACGAGTGCACGACATGCTGCGAAGTTTTGAGCTAAACCAACTGCAGCTACAACATGACCAAGTTCTTGTGCTGAATCCACTTTCATTAAATCTAAAGCAGCTCGAGCAATTGGTAAGACACGTGTACCTCCACCAACTGTTGCCAGTGTCATTGGCACCTCAATCGTACCAACTAATTTTTGGCGTGACACATCATATTGCCAAGTAGCTATTCCTCGATACTGTCCATCTTTACTCGCATATGCATGAGCACTAGCTTCAGCACCACGCGTATCATTACCTGTAGCTAAAACAACTGCGTGAATGCCATTCATCACACCCTTGTTATGCGTCGCCGCACGATGAATATCAACTTGCGCTAACACAGATGCTCTTTCCATTCTACGCGCTACTTCGGCACCGTCACGTCCACCTTTAGATAATGATTGAATATCTATCTCACCTTGTACTTTAACAACAGAGGCAGTGGCGTGATTAGATAGAATGCTCATTAATATATCTACATCTTCAAGTTCCGTTTTCAAATATGCAGAAATCCCCTCTAATATTGTATTTAACATGTTAGCGCCCATTGCATCTTTTGTATCTACAAATACTTTGAGTGATAATAACTCCGCTTCTGGGAAAGTATCTATCTCAATTCGACGGTAACCGCCACCTCTTTCAATAATACTAGGATAAGACTCATCTGCAATTTGCTTAATCTTCGGCTCAAGATCTTTAATATTTTGAGATAGACGTTGTGTATCCTTTACGTTATCGAAAACAATTTGTCCAATCATTAATCGCTCACTAGCTACGACATGAAAACCACCTGTTTCGTTGACTAACTTTGCACCATAGCTTGCAGCTGCAACAACAGAAGGTTCTTCAACCATCATTGGTACAACATATGATTTGTCGTCTACAATAATTTCAGGTAGTAACCCGACAGGCAACGCACCTTGACCAATCACATTTTCAATTAAACTGTTAGCAATTTCTTCTGGAATTAAAGGATGTGTTAATAACATATCGTGATTATCTTTATTCAACCAACCATAATCAAGTAGACAATCTAACTTCTCTTCACGTGATAAATGGCGAAAATCTTTACCTAAAGGTAACATTAGGCATCCCCCTTTTCTACATATAATGCGATACCTAAACCGCCACCAATACATGCAGTTGCAATCCCATTTTGTTTATTTTCTTGTGATAAGATATTTACTAAAGTAGTCACCAACCGCGTACCACTTGCACCTATTGGATGGCCTAAAGCAATGGCACCACCATATAAGTTAAGCTTATCAGGATGTATCTCTAAATTGTTTTTAACCGGTATACTTTGAGCAGCAAATGCTTCTGTCATTTCCACAACGTCAATATCATTCATGGCTTTCTTGGACTTTGTTAATAATTCCGTCACTGCATGATACGGTGCATACCCCATATAGGCAGGATCACAGCCAATTTCCGCGTGTTCGCCTAATGTTGCAATAATTTCAAAGCCTTCTTGTCTTGCATAATCCGCATCCATCAAAATAATTGTTGATGCGCCATCATTGATACTTGAAGCATTTCCACCTGTGACAGTGCCATCTTCTTTAAATATTGTTTTTAAAGTACTTAATTTTTCAATACTACTATTTCCGCGAATGCCTTCGTCTGTTGTCATTAGTTCGCCTTCATTATCTGTTAATGGAACAATTTCATTATCAAATTTACCTGCTTTTGAAGCTTGCGCTGCCTTATGTTGTGAGTCATTTGCAAACGCATCTTGTTGTTCTCGTGTGACATTATATTTTTCCGCTATTTTCTCTGCTGTAACGCCCATTGGTACATTTAGAAATGCATCAGTTAAACCGTCATGCATAAAACTTTCAACTGGTGCTGCTTCTTCATTAAACAATAGTTTGGGAGCATTTGTCATACTTTCAATACCTCCAACAGCTACTACTTTTGCTTCTCCTAATTGGATTTGTTGTTTGCCAAGTATGATAGATTTTAACCCAGAACCACAAACTTCGTTAATAGTCATCGCAGGTGTTGTATTAGGCACACCAGCATTGATACTAACCTGTCGTGCAGGATTTTGGCCACTTCCAGCTTGAAGTACATTGCCATAAATGACTTGTTCTATCATTTCAGGTTTGAGATTAATGGCTGACATAGCAGTCTCTAACGTTTTTGTACCTAATTCTACTGCAGTATAATTACTTAATTTTCCTCTGAATTTTCCTATAGGTGTTCGCTTAGCACTTACGATTGCTATTTTTTTCATTATTATTCTCCTTCTGTGCATATTGTAAATTATTGTCTTTTATACATATGATTTGATATGATACAATTGCTTATTTATTAAAAGAAAGGTGTCGATACACTTTATGACAGTTGGTATTGATCAAATCAATTTTTATGTTCCAAATTTTTATGTAGACATGGCTAAACTTGCCGAATCTCGTCAAGTTGATCCAAATAAATTTCTTATTGGCATTGGGCAAAATGAAATGGCAGTTAGCCCTATGAGCCAAGATATTGTAACTATGGGTGCCAATGCTGCCAAAGAAATCATCACTGAAGATGATAAAAAACAAATTAGTATGGTTATTGTTGCTACTGAATCTGCTATAGATTCTGCTAAAGCATCTGCGGTTCAAATACATAATCTATTAGGTATTCAACCATTCGCACGTTGTATTGAAATGAAAGAAGCTTGTTACGCTGCTACGCCTGCCATTCAATTAGCGAAAGATTATATCGCTAACCGCCCTAACGAAAAAGTTTTAGTTATTGCTAGTGATACTGCTCGCTATGGTCTAGAATCTGGCGGTGAGCCAACCCAAGGCGCAGGTGCAGTTGCTATGATGATAACACAAAACCCACGTATTCTTGAACTAAATGATGACGCAGTCGCATTTACAGAAGATGTATATGATTTTTGGCGTCCAAGTGGACAACCGTACCCGTTAGTGGATGGTGCATTATCAAAAGATGCCTATATCCATTCATTCCAAGAAAGTTGGAATGAATATGCACGTAGATATAATACTACATTAGATACATTTAAATCATTATGTTTCCACGTACCATTTACTAAAATGGGTAAAAAAGCACTTGATTCTATCTTAACAGATGATATCAACACAGAAACTAAAGAACGATTAACTACAGGGTATGACGCAGCAACTTATTACAATCGTTATGTAGGTAATATTTATACTGGGTCATTGTACTTAAGTCTAATTTCATTGTTAGAAACACATACTGAATTAAACGCTGGTGATACAATTGGTTTGTTCAGCTATGGTTCAGGTTCTGTTGGTGAATTCTTTAGTGGTAAATTAGTCGAAGGCTATCAAGATGCACTTGATATAGAAAAACATAAAGATCTATTAAATCATCGTACAGAAATCTCTGTTGAGACATATGAAACATTTTTCAAACGTTTCGACAACCTTGAATTTGATCATGATGTAGAGTTAGCAAATGAAACAAAAGGTATTTTCTATCTCGAAAGCATCAGTGATCATATTCGTAATTATAATACATTAAATTAAGCTTCAATTCACTTAATCTTACCTCACTTCATTTAGTATGATTAATGACATAAAACGGTATATGTATCTAAAATCGAAGGTTAGATACAATTCCAAATATTTAAGCCCGTAAATGAATTGTTTGATATTCAACTACGGGTTTTTTTATATAAAATAAAGAGGGTGGCTTTTACTTCACTTACATAAAAGCTACCCTCTTTTATTATGCTAAACACATTATGATTAAATTACTTATGAGATTTAATCACGGTTTGTTTCGTCTAAATCTTGCGGTTCAATATCTCTTTTGGGTTGTAACGATAACCCTAAATATTTACGTTCTTCATTTCCATCTTTATATAAGGAAATCATCATTAAGATAACTACAAAACTAAACGGTAATGCAGAAATAATTGCCGAAGATTGCAGTGCATCTAGTCCAGTGTCACCACCAGCCAATAATAGTACGTATGCAATAGCTGCTAATGCAAGTCCCCAGACAATTTTTATAAATCCTGATGGATTCAATGTACCATATGCAGTTTGCATACCTAAAACAAAGGTTGCAGAGTCTGCAGAAGTGATAAAGAATGAAGCGATTAATGCTAACGCAATAATTGATAGTATAAATCCAAATGGTAACTCGTTAAATATACCAAATAATTGCGTTTCTGGTGGCATTTTAAATATCTCGCTATGGGATTGTCCTACGTCTATACCAGTTACACCAAATGCACTAAACCAAATAATACTAATCACAACTGGTACACCTAATACGGCAATTACAAATTCGCGAATACTACGACCTTTAGATATTCTCGCAATAAATATACCAACAAATGGACTCCAGCTCATCCACCAGCCCCAATAATAAATTGTCCAGCTTTTCAACCACTCAGCTTTTTGTTCATTTAATGGTGCTACATCTAAACTATTAAAAATAAGTGAATTAAGGTAATCACCAGTACCACTTGTCATCATATTTAATATCAATACGGTTGGTCCTACAATAAAAATAACAATAAGTAATAATGCTGCTAAAAACATATTTAAATTACTTAAATATTGGATCCCTTTACTCAAACCACTCCACGCACTATATAAAAATAACACTGTAACTACAGCAATAATAATTCCTTGAACGACAGCATTATTCGGCACACCAAACAAATAATTTAAACCACCGTTTATTTGTATTGCGCCTACACCTAAAGAAACGGCTACACCAATAATGGTAGCAAACACCGCTAAGACATCAACAATGACACCAATCGGGCCATCTACTCTATCGCCCAACACTGGTCTTAGTGTTCTAGAAATTAAGCCATTTTCTCCTTTACGGAATTGAGAATATGCCAAACCTAATGCTACTACGCCGTATACTGCCCAAGGATGAAATCCATAATCAATAAATGAAGACCTAAAGGCTTGTGCCATTGCTTCCTTTGTTTCCGGATCTGCTGTTGGCGGCGCTAAATAATGTGATATCGGTTCTGAAGAACCATAAAATACAAGACCTATGCCCATACCTGCACTGAATAACATCGCTAACCAAGATACCGTATGGAATTCCGGTTTATCTGTTGGTTTACCTAATTTCAATTTCCCAATAGGGCTGAATACTAAAAATACACAAAAACCTAAAATTACTGTATACAGTAACATATAATACCAGCCAAACGTTTTTGTTACCCAAGAAGAAATAATGCCAGTAATTTCTCCAAATTTAGCTGGAAAGATAGCTCCAATAACTACTAATAAGCCTACGACTAGTGCTGAATAGATAAATACACTAGAAAACGACTTTTTTGTATTATCCAAATTTTCCACCCCTCTAATAATAATAAAAAGACGTTTTATAGGATAACACACTGAGCAATAGAAACAACTTTATATTTTTAGAAAATTTTATTTATAAAAAATACAAAATGTATAAAATAATAATATTTACTTACGTCAATTTTCAGTCAAGTAACTATGTTATGGTTTTGTACTATGCTTCGGTCTATAAAGTGGTTGCATATCTACTTTTTCCAGTTTCAATAACTCAATTTTAGTATCAATGCCACCACCATAACCAGTAAGACTACCGTTTTTGCCAACTACTCTATGACATGGGATTATAATAGAAATCGGGTTTGTCCCAACAGCACCACCCACTGCTTGTGAAGACATATTTGGTTTATTTCTTTTAATACCTATTTCTTCAGCAATATCACCATAAGTAACAGTCTCTCCATATGGTATTTTCAATAAAATATCCCAAACTTGCTCTCTGAATTCGGTTCCTATAGGTTTTAGTGCAAAATCTATTTTGGGATTATGTCCGGAAAAATATTTATCAAGCCAAATAATCGCTTTTTCAAAAATTGGTAAGTTTGCTTCTGTTAACGATTCATCATAATTTGATTCAAAATCATCATGTTTAGGTAACCACAATCCTGTAATTGCTTCGCCATCTGATGTTAGTGCAATCCGACCAATCGGTGATTCATAATATGTCTTATAGTGCATCATATCACTTCTTTCTAGTATATTTTGTAATTATCATAATCCTTTTAAATTTTTATGTAAAATAAATCTTGATACTTCTTCATAATAGAAAGCCATCGTCAGTATATACATAGTTTCTTAGTCACTATGTAACAAAAAGCTCAATTACTACGCTGTACTCAATTCACTTGCTTTATGATAAAGGAAGAGGGAGATATTCAAATCAATTTCGTCGTCCCATCCAGTAAAGATGACTAGTATTAAAAAAATGTAAAACGATCACTTGAGCTGAAATTCCTGCATAAGTACTACTAATTCAATAATTGAGTAGTGCCGTAAACTTTCAGTTAAACCCACTACCAACAATATAAATAAGTCTGGAACGAATCAATGATGTCCCAGACCAAACTCAACATAATTATGAATAAATGAAATGTCTTCACTATTTAACTTTCCGTGTTGGTATAACGATTGCACTTGTTAAAACACAACATAACACTAAACAAGTCCCTACAATAAAGCCTGTACCTGCAGCAATATGCATGTTTTGACCACTCTGAATAATGCCAGTAAAAATAGATGTCATAATTGCTATACCAAACGCACCACCTAATGTAGAGCCCATTTTAAAAATACCTGAAGCAACACCAACTTTTTCTGGCGGTGTCGTGGAGACCGCTGTACTTAATGCTGGAGTTGCAAATAATCCTGTACCACCACCAAAAAACACAGCGCCAATTAACGCTACAACAACATAAATAGCAGTATCGAAAAATGTCATACTAAACATTAAGACACCAAAACCAGTAAATATTGGTCCAATAATCATCGCACGTTTGGCGCCAAATCTTTTTATACTCTTCTCACCTAAACGAATGACAAGCAATAGCGAATTTAAATAAGGTAATGTTAACAATCCTGCTTGGAAGGCTGTTAACTTCAAACCACTTTGTACGTACATATTTAATAAGGCAATTACTCCAACGCCAGTATTTAATAAAAAATTAGCTAAAACAGCACCAATATAAGGTCTATTTTTAAATAAATCTAAATCAATAAATGGCACCTTTTTGACTCGTTCTACTCTAAAAAATATGTATATACAAATTAAAAATATGACAAATAAGATCACTGTTACAGCATTTAGCCATCCTATTTTATAACCCTGTGTAATTACAAAGCTAATACTACCAATCATTATAATAAAAATAAATAAACCTATATAATCAAATGGACTCGCTTCTGCTTTATTAATGCGACTTTCTGGTAATTCACGCAATAAAATTAAAGCTAATATTGATAATATAATCGATAATATAAAAATGGATTGCCAAAAAATAAATGTAGCCATTGCACCTGCAAAAAAGGAAGATAAACCAGTACCACCAAATGCACCGATTGACCAAAAACTGAGTGCTTTTTGTCTATCATCTCCATCAAAAAAGTCATTCACTATAGATATTGTGGCTGGCATGATAATCGCTGCAGAAAATCCCTGTACAATTCTACCAAGTAGTAACATCACAATATTGCCAGAAACAATCAACATCAGCGAACCAATAATACTCAATACTAAAGCAATTCTAGTCAATTTCACTTTACCAAATTTATCTGATATATTCCCAGCCACTACCATAAATACGCCTGTTACAAATGATGTTAAACTCACTGAAATATTTACGATATCCGGACTCGCATCAAAAGTGGTTTGTATTTTAGGCCCAATATTCAAAAAAGATTGAGCAAATAACCAATATGTTAATATAGATAAAACAATACCAGTTAACAACATATTACCTGAAACTTTTTCTGTCTTCATTGTCATAAAAGCATCCCCTATTTCAAATAATGATAACGATGAATCCATTCATTCATGCATTTTATAAATTTGAATACTATAATGAGTCATAATACAATTTATAAAAATTCATATATTTAAAATATTATCACTATTTTATAGAAAATTGGGATATTACTCATAAATTATTACGAATTTTCTGATAATTCATTTTAAAAACTTAATTTTTTCTTAAAATTGACAAAATCAAAATAATTTAAGGAAGCAAATGCTTAGCCATTCATAAAATGTAAGCACCTGCTCCCACCTATAATTATTCCCATCTACAGACTACTCCCCATGGGCTATATTCCTGATTTCTATTGTTTGGAAGTATTCTGACAAATATAATATCTCACTCAACATCTTTAAATAACGCGTCTCCATCTTGTACTAATATAAGCGGACAGACATTTTTTCGTTTCATCATATCCTTTTGGTAATTTCACAAAAATCACATGTTGTTGAAAGTGAATCTTAAATGTTTTAACATTCCTTTTAATCACCATTTTCTTAGCAGTTCAAAAACACCACGCTTTAACTAGGAAAATTAAATAACTTTATTTTATTTTTCTTAGCATACTCTAATGCTAAAATTTCTAAAATATTGATAAAAGCTAAATTATCTTTAACTTTAATATATTGAAACTTTAACTTTTTTTCATTTGCTTTTATGTTTTTCATTTCCGCTTCATCTAAACCATGATGTTCTATATATGCTTTTCTAAATTTTGTAGTTCCAGTGTCTGAAGCTGAATTAAATTGTCCTAATTTATCATATAAATCTTTTTGCGTAAATTTAAAACCAGTCATAAATCCACCAGCTTGTCCCACAAATATTGGTGTTTTATTTTCAAAAATCACAAAAACACCTTTTTGTTCTGCAACTTTACTTCTACTTTCATTATCAAAAGCAAGCGCATTTGCTTTATCATACTTAAATAATTTTTTTAATTGCTTATTATAGTCTTCTAACAAGGTATCTATTTTTTTCTCGCCATTCAATGTACTCATTCCTTTCTTTTTTCATTTAACATATACACCAAATGACCTCATATTAAACCTTTAGTTATCATTCGTACTTTTATTTTAATGAAAGCGCTCAAAAGTATTCCTCGTAATTTTATTTTTCTATATCAGCACATTTTTTATACAACGAAAAACGTACATATACGGATGGTTTATCATGTAATAAACGCCGTATACGCACGCTTTTAATCTCAAATTTTAATTAGCTTTAGATAATATTGTAAAATCATGTATGTCACAGTAAACACATGCTAGCATTCACAAATGAACACAAATATATTATTTAAGATAATTTAATACAGTTAATCCTACAGTTTCTGCAGAAACTCGCATTGAACTTTCACTAATATTAAATTTAGGATGATGGTGTGGGTGAATATCACCATTTTCTGGTGCTGCACCAGCATAAATAAATGTGCCAGGAATTGCCTTAGCATAGTAAGCAAAATCTTCTGAAGGCGGTTGTGGATCACATCTTTCTACACTTGAAATTGCATCAGTATCCGCTTCTTGTATTGTATCTACCACAAATTTTGTGAATTCAGGATCATTGTACAACGCTGGATAATCATCATGGTAGTCTAATTCACATGTGACACCAAACATTGCTTCCAATCCATCTGATAAACGTGTCACTTCTTTTTTTATTGTATTTTTAGTCTCATCGGTTAACGCACGTACATCACCTTCTATTTCAACGCTATCTTTAATCACATTGAATTGTCCTTTACCATCAAATGAACCTATTGTAACAACGCCCGTTTCAAATGGATTTAAACGTCTTGAAACAACAGTCTGTAATGCATTTACAAAGTATGCACCTGCTACAATGCTGTCATTTGCTGTATGCGGCGAAGACCCATGACCACCTTGACCATTGACTTTTAGCTTAAAGAAATCACGTCCAGTTTGCACATTACCTTCTCTGTAATAGATATTACCTGCAGGCATATGACTCATAACATGAACACCCAATACATGATCAACACCATCTAAAACACCGTCTTTAATCATTGCTTGTGCACCACCAGGAGGTACTTCTTCAGCTGGTTGATGTATGACAACAACTTTACCGTTAAATTGATCTTTCATTTCAATAAGTGTTTCTGCAAGAATTAACATATATGCCGTATGTGCATCATGACCACATGCGTGCATGACACCATCATTTTTCGAAGCAAATGCTAGACCTGTATCTTCTTGAATTGGTAAAGCATCAAAATCCGCACGAATTGCGATGGTCTTGCCTGGTTTACCACTATCAATAGTAACTTTCAAACCATTCGGGCCTACATTCGTTTCAACTTTACAATCTTTACCTTCATAAAATGCTTCTATATATTTAGGTGTTTCTTTCTCACAAAAAGATAGTTCTGGGTGTTGATGTAAGTAACGACGTATTTCTATCATACGCGCTTCTTTTTCTTTCAATGTTTCAATCAATTGCTTCATTATAATCATTCCTCCAATGAAATATACGATACCTTAATGTCATTATATACTTTTTAAATGACAACGTTGTATTAATGAATTATGCTCTATTTTGTTTCTTAAATGATGGCACAGCTAAAAGAATAATGACGAATGAAAGCAATGCCATTAATACGTTTAACCATAAACCAGCCATCGCACCAAACTTCACATTTGTAGCTTCTGTAACAACGCCATATAAAGCTCCTGATAAAGCTATACCAAATGCACCACCCAATGAGGAAGCCATTTTATAAATACCTGAAGCTACACCAACTTTATCTTCTGGAGAATTAGATATCGCCATATCTGTAGAAGGTGTTGCATAAAAGCCTAAACCTAATCCATAGAGTAAATAACCAATGATACATACAACGACATATAGCGCACTTGGTAAAAATGTAAATGATATTAAAATAATACCAATCATATTAAACGTTGTACCTAACAACATCGGTTTTTTAGCTCCCACTTTTTGTAAAACTTTTTCACCGACTCTAATCATCAACAATACAGTAACCAAATATGTAATCGATAAAAGTCCTGTTTGGAATGCGTTAAAACCTATACCTTTTTGAACGAATGTATTGGCTACAAGCAAAGCACCAGCCACACCATTTAGTAAGAAGTTGGATAATGTCGCACCTGTATAAGCTTTGTTTTTAAATAATTTAAAATCAATTAATGGATTATGTTTTTTATTTTCAACTATTATAAAAACTATGGTTGAGATAATGAATACAATAAGCAGCCCGATTATTATAGGTGAAAGCATGCCAAATGTACCACTTTGAGTGATTACGACATTAATACTTAACATCATAATTACAAAAAGAATCAACCCAGTAAAATCAAATTTCAAGTTAGTTGTATTATCAGATTTGGTTTCCGGTGTGCCTTTTATTAATAACATTGCAACTAAGGCAATAATAATGGATAAAATAAAAATCCATCTCCAACCAATAAAAGTGGAAACCATACCACCGAATAACGATGCTAATCCTGATCCACCCCAAGAACCAATCGACCAATAACTCAGTGCACGCTGTCTATCTTTACCTTCAAAATAAGTCTTCATAATTGCTAAAGTTGAGGGCATAATCGCTGCTGCTGATAACCCTTGAATTACTCTTCCTATAATGAGCAATATTGGTAGGTTACTAATTATAATCAATAAAGAACCAATGATACTTAACCATAAACCAATATATGTTATTTTCACACGCCCTACTTTATCTGCTAAGCTTCCAGCACCAACAACAAACATTCCTGAGAATAATGCTGTAATACTAACAGCAATACTTATTGTGCCAATATTACTATCAAATGATTGTTGTAACGTAGGAACTACGTTTAATAAAGATTGCGCAAATAACCAAAAAGTAACAACTCCTAATACAATACCTAATATTAATTTGTTGTCACCTTGATAACTCTTCGTATTTCCCTGTTGAGTCATTTGTTCATCCTCCTAAAATATTTTTAAAATGACAAATAGGGAAGATTAGCTTAGTTGGAAAATGTACTTACTATCGACATTTTCAATAAATGATACTTGCTATCCTCTCTATAAAATATAGTAGTAGGATATATTTTGTTAAAATATATAATAATTGTGTTTTTAGTATCGATTATTTTCTAAATAACAATTGTAGCTTTAAATGACAAAAATGAACTATATTATTTTTGTCATTTTGCGCCAAACGTACAACACAGCGATATCTCAATTTTTTGTATTACCCTGCACATATAATTAAAAATATTTTTTATATTCAATTATTTGTATTGCGTTGGTTTGCAATTTCAAATGATAAGAAATCGTATCTACGACATCCACTTCGCTGACATCTAACTTAGGGTAAGAGACTCTGTTAACGTAATTAATTGTCTCTGTATCCATACCATGTTGCGTATTGTACTGCTGCCAAACTTGATAAAGTGCACCATTATTTCTATCTAATGTTAAATGTTTTATTTTATACGAACCAGTAGTGACATTTGATATATTGAGCTGGTACTCTTTATGACTTAAATAATCTATTTGTTCATTCGTTGTAAAATATGGATTATAATGTTCTGCATCCCACACGACAATTTGAAAATGGTCATTCTGTCCTACAACCATACAGTCTTCGTTTTTAAAAAGCACTTGGTTAAATAGCTTTTTAAAAAACATACTTGTAAAAAATGCAGGCCTTTTCCCATCAAATTGATGATATAAATCAATACCATTTAATTCGGAAGTAATCTCATTTGAATTATATTGATGATGTAATTCATGATTAAGCCAGTAGCCAATTGCATTTATTTGATGGTTCATATCAATCAACTGTTCAAAAATAATACCTGCTCTAAAGTATTCACCATTTGTAAGACTTGTATTACCTGTTAATGTGTTCCAATTAAGCAGCACAATCGAAACATCTTTTCCCTTTATATTGAACGCATCAGTAATCTTATTATACTGTTCTATGATATGTCGTTTAGCTAAATCATACTGTTTACTTTCAATTGAATTGAAATTGATAATATCATTTTGATTTGCACTAAACGCTATACTATTAACACTTTCACTTGAATTATCCAAAATTTGTTTAGCGGTTGCCAATTCATTGACATCAGTGATGTCCGTATTAAGTATAATCTGAGTATACTCAAAATATTCTTTAAATAACCTTATTATTTTTAAGAGTACATTGGCTTTCTTACCCTTCAAGTAAATGACTAATTTAAATTCCTTTCTATCCGGCACTGTATTATAAATATGCTCTAATAAAAATCTTAATTCGTTTATATATTGTACAAGTTGTGATGTTAATGTTGGAGGATCGATTTCAATTCCTAAACCAATATGATGTTCAAATAAAAAACTCAAGCATTCATCTACTTTCATATATGGATGTATGGTAGGAATAAGTTCATCACTTTCAATAATTTTATTTTCAATATAGCCTTTTAAAATAGGATCTTTGACAAGTACATGGTCTAAACCTAAAAATTGTTGTACTTCTATCAGTTGTTTTCTGTATCTTTGAAAAAGTAATGTATCAAGGCTACCTATTTGAATCACATGATCATAATCTGACAAATCGTGTGTTTGATTGTAATTCAGCGTAATATCAATGACTTTTTGATTATAAGGCGATTGAATCATAGTACCAAGCGTTTGTTGGATATAAGCATTTAAATAGTATAGATACATTTGATAGTTTTCCGATTCAACTGTTGTTTTTGCAGTGTCCACAATATCTCCAACCTGATACCTTTTTCTATATTGCGAAGGCGTTAATTTAGTGTCTAATTTAAAATATTTCAGCAGCATATTAGAGTTACTAAAGCCATTTTTCAAAGCGATGTGAGTAATGGCATCGTTTGTTTGTACTAAGTCGTTTTTACAATGTTCAATTCTTATATGGTTGACATAATGATTGAAACCAATCCCCATATGTTTTGTGAATAATTTTGACAAATATGTGTGACTTAAATGCACCTTCTCAGCTACCTCACTTAACGTGATTGGTTTAGTGAAATTTCTTTCAATATATTTACATACAAAATCTAAGCGGTGATCATTAACATCATGTTCATGATTGATATTTTCATAAGCTGGCAAATATCTTACAATCATAAACATTAAGTCAATTAACGGTTGTTCCATATATAATCTATAAAACTTCCCTTTTCGAATATAGACGATACCTATCTTAGCCACAACATTCAGAATTTGTTGATATATAACTTTTTGCAATGTCTGTGGATTTAAAATATATATTTTGTCATTATAATCACTAATATATTGCTTTAAATACGATTCTTTCAAATGAATGGCGGTATATAAGGTATCTTCCTCTTCTATAAGTCGATAGCGCTCTCTATGATTGATAATAAAAACATCACCCGCTTGAAATTTATGACTACTAGTTCCACTGACGAATTTCAACTTATTTTTTAAAACGAGAACGATACGTACGCCATCATTAAAATTAAATACTGAATTATTGTTGTGATTAAATTCGATATTATAAAATTTTTCCATAGCACACCTCTTTATTAAAATATATTTTAATAAAATAAATGTGTATTTGCTATTTTGTTTTTTAATTTGTCGTTAATTAGACATAAAAGAACATGCCTGCAAATATACTATAATATTGGCAGTGATTTATGACGATTCCTGCGGGTATATCAATAGCCCGAAGACTACAGGTTACGGTAGTACTCGCGAAAAGCGTGTATAAAAAAACTGCCAACAAAGTCGGGGACTTTGTCGACAGTATGAGACTGATCCGTATAACTATGGATTAGTCTTTTGCTTTAAATATGTGTGTTACATCCTAAAACTTTTATTTTTTATTAATTGTTTTTTCAATTAATTCATTCAAATGACGAATATTTTCACTTTGTTGTGCTAGTAGCTTAACAATTTCATCATCTTCACTACCAAGCGAGTTTTCGTTTTTGTTATCAACTCGAGTTGAGATGGACGGTGATTTATCACTTTCATTTTGCGACTGTGCTAAATCTTTTTTATATGATTTTAAAGCTTCATATAAAAATGCACGTTGCGTTGTTTGTTGTGCAATTTCGTTATATAACATTTTCGTTTTTTGATCCACAGATATTGTATTATTTTCTTCATTATATGTGTTTTGTTGTTTGCGGATGCTAAATGTACGATCATAGCTATCATTACCTGCAGACTGATTGATATGTGCATAATTAGATGCTGGCATCTCACCCTGTAAGGCATGCCCTTCAATATCTACATGTGGTAATATTCGATTTAACCACGCTGGCATATACCAAGATGCTTTGCCAAATAATTGTGTCAATGCAGGAATCAGTAATAAACGTACGATAAATGCATCAAACAATATACCAAAGGCAAGTGATAATCCCATAGATTTAATCATCACATCATCTTGGAAGACGAATGCAATAAACACACTAAACATTATAAGTGCTGCAGCAACAACGACTGGACCACTTTCTTTAATACCTACTTTTATCGCGTGTTCATTATTACCTGTTTTACTATACTCTTCATGAATACGGGACATAAGGAATACTTCGTAATCCATCGCCAAACCAAAGAGCAAGCCAATTGTAATAACCGGTAAGAATGCTAGTAATGGTCCCGTTGTATCTACGCCAAATAGCTCAGACATAAATCCTTCTTGCATTACTAAAGTAGTAAAGCCTAATGTTGCGACTAAAGAAAGTACGAAACCTAGAACTGCTTTTAGTGGAATAATGATAGAACGGAAGACAACCATTAATAGTACGAACGCTAATGCTACGATAACGCCAGCAAACAATGGAATAGCTTCATTTAGTTTTTGCGACATATCTATATTAATTACACTTTGTCCAGATACTTCGGTTTTGAAATTATATTTGTCTCTAGCATCATCATTATAATCTCTTAAATCATGAACTAAATCATTAGTAGATTTAGCATTTGGACCTTTATCAGGAATTACCGCTACTAATGCATAATCTTTACTTTCGCTCAATTGTGGCGGTGCAACCATCTTCACATTATCCATATCTTTAATGTCTTTACTCAAACTTTGTAAATCTTTTTGCAACGCTTTAGGATTATCATTTTGATCTTTCACATTCACAAGCATTGCAATTTGACCATTATATCCTTCTCCAAATTTATCAGATACAATATCGTAGGCCTTTTTCTGAGTCGTATCCGCTGGTTTCATACCATCATCTGGTATACCTAGACGCATATCATTAATCGGTATAGCAGCTACTACTAAAATAATAAGTCCAATCAGTACTGCTGCAAGTGGTTTACCAACTACGAATTTAGACCATTTCGTATCTACATCTCCTGCAAACTCTGCTTTCGTTTGCTTAGGATGAATTTGTTTATGGAAAATACTGATCAATGCTGGTAATAAAGTTAATGCACTAATCACTGCGACAAATACACTAATTGCAGAGGCAAAGCCCATCACGGCTAAGAAATCTATACCAACAAGTGACAAGCCACAAACAGCAATAATAACTGTAACACCAGCAAAGATAACTGCACTGCCTGCAGTACCTACTGCTAAACCGATTGCCTTAATATGATTGGGCTCACTTTTTACAATTTGACGATATCTAAATAAAATAAATAGTGCATAATCAATACCTACCGCTAAACCAATCATGACTGCTAATGTTAAAGTCACATTTGGAATATCAAATGCATAGGTCAATAATGATATGATACCCACGCCAGTGCCTAAACCAAGTAAAGCACTAATAATCGGCATACCTGCTGCGATAAATGAACCAAACGTAATTAGAAGTACGACAAATGCTACAATAATTCCGATTAATTCAGAAGAACCACCAATTTCAGTAGATTCCATACCTGTACCCATCAGTTCTACTTGTACGTTATGATCATCTTCTAATTTCTCAACTTGGTCTTTCACTTTATCTTTTGAATCTTCTTTTAATGAAGTTGCAGACACATCATAATTAATATCAGCGATTGCTGTAGATTTATCCTTACTGATTTGTTTATTGTCATAAGGATCTGAGATGTTTTTAATATCTTCATCATCATCCTTAATATCTTTCAATGTATCTTTGATATCTTTAGTCATATCTTGTTTCACTATGCCATTATCTGAATCACTTTTAAAGACTGCTCTAATTTGAGCTTTCTCACTATCTTGTCCAAATTCGTCTTCTATTTTGTCATTCGTATCTAATGACTGTAAGCCATTCGTTGTTATGTCATTATCAAATTTAGGTGAACTTATTGTAAGCGGTATAATAATTGCTGCAAGAATAATCACCCAAGCAACTACACTCCACCATTTGTGTTTTGCAACAAATGAACCTAATTTGTATAAAAATTTTGCCAAACTATTGCCTCCTTAATTAAACAACGTTATAGTTTATACATATACTGTAGAATATTTCTATTGACATCTTATAATGGTTTACCCTATTTTAAAAAGAACTAAATATGCAATTCCGTATACTTAAACTACAGATTAGGAGAATTGTAGAATGAATGAAAAAGATTTACGTGTAATCAAAACAAAGCGTGCACTATCTCAAAGCCTATATGCATTATTAGAAAAATATACATTTTCAACTATTTCAGTAAATCAAATTTGTAATGAAGCGTTGGTTCATCGCACAACTTTTTATAAGCATTTCTATGATAAATATGATTTACTTATTTATTTAATGACCTTCTTAACCAAAGATTACTTTTCAACAGATATTAAAGAACGTATCAATAACCCTTTTACTAGCATGGAACAATCCGTCACAAACATTGACGATTTTAGTAAAATAAAGCATAAACAAGAAGACGATAAAGAATTTGAACGTACAGTTGAAAATCATTTTATCCGTATACTGCAAAATGATATTAAAGCAAACGAACATCGGATAACGGTTGATCAAAGCGTTCCAATAGACTTAGTATTTTATGTTTACGGTGCGACTTTATACGGTTTTATAGAATGGATGCGTGAACATAATAGTAATATGTCGTATGAAGCCATTGATGCACTTTTTCATAAAATGATTAATATTCAAGTTAATGATGAATAAAAAATTAGCACATCAATAACTTTGATGAATTGCATCAATGTTAATTTAATTTTTAATAAGTATTTAAAGACAATGATATAAAAAGTGAGTATTACAAAGTACTTATAAGCAAACTAAACCTACTTATCGTGCATTTCCTTAAATATAGTAGGTGGCAATATGATATATAAAAAGCCCGTAAATGAATTTCCAAAAATTCATTTACGGGCTTTATGATACTAGAATGATTTCCAAGTCATTTTTTAAAATTAAAACATTTCTGAAACAACTTTTTGTTCTAAGAAGTGCAATAGATAATCTGGGCTACCTGTTTTTGCATCTGTACCAGACATTTTAAAGCCACCGAAAGGATGGTAGCCAACGACTGCTGCAGTACAACCACGATTTAGATATAAGTTACCAACATCATATTCTTTAACAGCTTCAATCCAGTTTTCACGGTTATTCGTAATAACTGCACCTGTTAATCCATAATCTGTGTCATTAGCAATTTCTAATAACTCATTAAAATCTTTTCCTTTTACAAAACCAACAACAGGTCCAAATATTTCTTCTTGCATGATTTGATCGCTTGATTTAAGACCAGAGAAAATTGTAGGTTCAACAAAGTAACCTGTAGCACCATCAGTACCACCACCTTGTTCTAACTTACCTTCTTTTTTACCAATTTCGATATAATTTTTAATTTTATCAAATTGTTTTTGATTTATAACTGGTCCCATATATGTGTTGTTTTCTGTATTTCCTAAAGTTAAATCTTGTGTAAGTTTAACCGCTTTTTCTAATACTTCATCATATACATCTTTATGGACGATTGCGCGCGAACAAGCAGAACATTTTTGACCTGAGAAACCAAACGCTGATGAAACAATCGATTCAGCTGCCAAGTCTGTATCTATATCTTTATCAACAACAATCGCATCTTTACCGCCCATCTCAGCGATAACACGTTTTAAAAATTGTTGTCCTTCTTGAACTTTTGCAGCTCTTTCAAAGATGCGTGTACCTGTTGCACGTGAACCTGTAAACGTCACAAAGTGCGTGTGCACACTATCAACAAGATAGTCGCCAATTTCTTTTGGATCACCAGGAACAAAGTTCACAACACCTTTTGGCAAACCTGCTTCTTCTAATACTTCCATTAATTTATATGCTGTTAACGGCGTATCTTCTGCAGGTTTTAAAAGAACTGTATTACCAGCAACAACTGGTGCTAAAGTAGTACCCGCCATAATTGCAAATGGGAAGTTCCATGGTGGGATTGTTACCCCAGTACCAATTGGTTTATAAAAATATTGATTGTGTTCTCCTTCTCTATCTAATACTGGTTTACCATCTGCGAGTTCCATCATTGATCTAGCATAATATTCGATGAAATCAATACCTTCAGCTGCGTCACCAACTGCTTCGTCCCATGGTTTACCAGCTTCATACACCATCACTGCCGATATTTCTTCTTTGCGTCGTCTAATGATTGCTGCAACTCTAATTAAAAATTCAGCACGATCTCTGTGTGTCCATCGTTTCCAAGATTTATAAGCTTCATTAGCCGCATCAAAAGCTTTATCTACTTCTTTTGTTGTGGCTTTTGATACTTCAGCAATAACTTCAGAAGTGTTTGCAGGATTAATAGATTGAAATGTATCCTTAGTAAAAATTTTCTCCCCATTAATCACTAACGGAAGTTTTTGATTTAATTCACCTTTAACTTTTTTTAATGCTTCTTTGAATGATTCGACATTGCTATTATCAGTAAAGTCAATGCCTGGTTCATTTGTATAGTTGACAACCATTTTTTCTACCCCCATGTAAGTTTGTAAATAGAAAACTAAAATGGAAAACTTCCATTCTTATTTTTATTGTATAGGTATCACACAACAAATGCAATCGCTTACAAATACTTTTGTAAAAATAAATCGCATTTTACACCTTTCTTTTTAACGATTTTACTTCTCTTTTTTCAATATTGGCCAAATTACTTTAAAAGAACACTCTCTTTAACCTCTTTATACATATAATTATGAACTTAAAGAAAGTGTATGATTCATATGATGACGATTTATAATTGTTTCTATGTTCATCTAATTCATTGTTGAATGCTTATTTTTATCATGTCAACGAACAATAGTTAATTTTTATGTACTTTTTTACTTTTATTATGCTTATGTGCTTTTTTAACTAACAGTAAAATACCTGCAATTAACCATAACAATGCCGAAATAATATTTAATGTGAACACACTGACAATAGCAAGTAATATAAATATCACACCTACTGTTTTTGGTATTTTATTGATAAGTAATACAAATATTAATGCTAAGATTGTCGTTACAATAACTAAACCTAAAGCAACAATAAATAATTGACTTATATTATCTAATAATTGTGATGTTTCTGTTTGAGTTAAATTATTGGTAATAGCTTCTTGATTTTCAAAAGAGTCCATTAATGAACCCTTAAAACTTCGATCATTTAAAAACGGCGCAGCAATAGCCATTAAAAAAATTAGTACAAATTGTATGAAAATTCCTAGCCAAACTAGTACTTTTTCCAAAGTACGTTTCATATGCAACCTCCTTAGCAATTTATAAATTTTCATATTTTCTATACCCATAAAAATATGAATCATGCAACTTAATCAATATAAAAATTTTTATCAGAATATTCAATGAATAGTGTCATTACATTAGGGTAATTTCTTAATATAAATTAAAACAAAGGGATGATTTAATACTATAATGAATGACAAGAATGCACACGCCAGAAAGAAAAAACATAGAAATCTTGTTTATATGATATCTGTTGCAATTATTGTACTTATCACATTAATAGCGGGTATTTTCCCTAAAAATTTTGGGAGTCATGCACAACAAGTCTACGACTATATAGCAAATAGTTTTGGGTGGTTATTTTTAGTAATTATTTTTATTTTAGATATCTTTTTAATTGCTTTAGCCATTTCACGTTATGGTCGTTTTAAATTGGGTGATGATAACGAAGATCCTGAATTTTCTATGATGTCTTGGATTGGAATGCTTTTTTCTGCAGGATTGGGCGTTGGAATTGTATTTTGGGGTGTAGCAGAACCATTAACCCATTATTTACATTCTCCATTTCCTGGTAAAATACCTGACGCCTCTGCAGAATCTGCTCGTGTTGCTATGGGCTATACTTTTTTTCATTGGGGTATTTCTCAATGGTCTATCTTCGCCATTGCCGGTTTAACAGTGGCGTACTTCCAATTTAGAAAAAAACGTGATGGTCTTATTTCAACGGCAATGGAACCTGTATTTGGTGAATCTTATAAACGACCATATAGAAATATAATAGATGTATTAGCAATCATAGCTACAGTAATGGGGATAGCCACATCTATTGGCTTAGGTATTATGCAAATTAGTGGAGGGCTTCAACATGTCTTTAATGTCCCCAACAATAATGTCACTAAAATATCAATCACTATTTTAATGGTGGGTATCTTTTTAACGTCAGCAATTACCGGCTTAAATAGAGGGGTAAAATGGTTAAGTAATATCAATATTGGCTTAGGTGCAATATTACTTATCTTCATGTTTATTTTTGGCGATTTTAAATTTATTTTAGAATCTTATACATTAGCAATAGGTGATTATTTACGTCATTTTATTGAATATAGTTTACGTATCAGCCCTTATACTGGCGATAACAGCTGGATACAACAATGGACTGTTTTCTATTGGGCATGGGTTATTTCATGGTCGCCATTTATAGGAGGTTTCGTAGCTCGTGTATCCCGTGGAAGAACGATTAGAGAGTTCGTCGTTGGTGTACTAATTATTCCACCTTTAATTTCGTTTACTTGGATAGCTGGATTTGGTGGTACAGCAGTGAAAATAGCATTAAGTGGTAACGACAACATCGCAAACATTGTCGACAAAGATTATACTGTTGCACTTTTTGAATTATTATCCAAGTTTCCTATCGCTGACATCACAAGTGCATTAGCAATTGCACTCATCTTTATATTTATCATCACGAGCGCTGATTCTACTACACATATTGTTGCGGGTATGGCAACTGGTGGAATCGCTAACCCTAAAATCAAACATAAAATTATTTGGGGGGTATTAATTGGTGCTATATCTGTTGCTATGACAATTGCAGGTGGTTTGACCAGTTTACAAACTGCATCTGTTGTTACAGGTCTACCATTCTCAATTATTTTATTACTCATGATCTTTTCTTTAATGCGCGCATTAAGAAGAGAACCAACTGAACACTTTAAAATGACTTACATCAATGATGATAAAGATTATTCTATACCGTTAGAAGAACGTGAAACAAATGATTTAGAAACTGATGCTGATGCTTCAGTAGAAGAAAATGAATCAAATCACAATGCTGCGACAAATAAAAATCATGATGCAGACACCAAAGACAAAGATGATTAATCGACCATGTTGCTCGAAATTATCAAAATAGCTCAATCATCAATGTTTATACGTGTTTAAAAAACTCAACTGGACAGCGGACGTAGTATTGAAATTAACGATATTTCGATTTCAATACTACATCTGCTTTTTATTTTTTCTAAATATTCCGAACATTTTGCACTACTTATATGTTGATTTTTGCTAAAATATATCTAAGAAGCTAATTTAAGGGGATGAACACATAATGAATTTACAAAACCAACACCCGAGTATATTAAGAAAAATGATAAGTAAAGGTGACCTCACTGGTCATACAAGTGGCATGGCTAAAGGTTATGTCCAAGCCAATGTAGTCATATTACCTTCTGCCTATGCATATGATTTTTTAAAATTCTGTTTTAGAAACCCTAAAACATGTCCACTTTTAGATGTATCAGAAATAGGATCAACTTCTTTTCCTACTTATGGTAAAGAGGCTAACATCACAAATGAAGTCGCACAATATAATGTATACCGTTATGGAGAATTAGTGGAGTCTCCAACTGACATAGCTCATATATTTAATGATGACATGGTGGGTTTTTTGATTGGCTGCAGTTTTACTTTTGAGCATGCTTTGTTGGATGCTGGTTTACCAATTCGTCACATTGAAGAAGAGCATAATGTGCCAATGTATATAACAAATATTCCAGCCGCATCAAGCGGTCATTTCTCAGGAAATATCACTGTAAGTATGCGGCCGATGACCATGCAACAAGCGATAAAAGCAACAGAAATTACAACTCATTTTAAAAATGTTCACGGTACGCCAATTCATATAGGAAATCCATCAGAAATTGGCATCGAAAATATAACAAACCCTGATTTTGGTGAGCCTGTCACGATTAAAGAAAATGAAGTCCCTGTATTTTGGGGCTGTGGTGTTACTCCACAATCTGTTGCGTTAGATGCTAAGCCAGAATTGATGATTACACATGCACCTGGACATATGTTTATCACTGATGTTCCAGATAGTCAGCTAAGTAATTAATTTAAACTTGAACTTGTTTAAACACATATTTTTAATGTTATAAAAATAAAAGCGCAGCAAAATGGCATCCATTTAATATTGATGGATGCCATTTGCTGATTTTTAATTTATATAATTGACTATATGTTAAGTGTATAATACATATGATTATTTTAAATCGATCTTTCATATCGTTTATCTATTACTCAGTATTATCGCGCTTCTATCTCTTCTTTTGAAACGACTGGATAATTTTTAAACCAAACAGAACAAACATAACCTACGATTAAACCTATAATACCTACAATGGCACCATAAATAATTATTTTTATCGGGTTGTTGAAACCGAACATAACAAGGAAACCTGCGAGCGGTGTAGCTGTACCTGTAGCATCATTAATCATACCAGATGTTGCTATAACCGCACCTGCTAAAGCTCCACCAATAAAATTGGCAGTATAGACGGGCACTGGATTTGCAGATACAACATCTGCTTGTGATAATGGTTCAATACAAACCGCAATTCTAGATTTGCGATCTCCAAGTTTTAGTTTATTAAACATCGTACCATTAATGAAAGATGACGCAAATGAAACCATTGCCGCAATTGCCATTGGCATTCCGGTTAAACCTAATAATGCAGTCAACGCCATGGAACTTAATGGTGCTGTCCCAACTACTGTAATGACGCCACCAAGTATAAGCCCCATAATAATCGGGTTAATTTCTGTGGAACTTTGGATAATGTCTCCAATTTTCAATAATGAATTATTTACTAATGGCGTGATTACAGTAGCTACTAACCTTGCTAGTGGCGCTATAATCAAAATGCCTACTATTAAATCTATGCCGTCTGGCACTTTATGTTCTGCAAACTTCATTAAATAACCAATTGCATAACCAGCAACAAACCCTGGTATTAAATCTAAACCACCACATGCTGCTGCAATAACCAAAGCATAAACAGGTGAAACACCGATTGCTAAAGCAACCAAACCAGCAGCTGCCACGCCACCTAGTCCACCAGCGGCATCACCAAGATCTCCTAAAAATTTAATGCCAAATAGATCTCCGCCAACATATTTATGAAAAGCTTCTACTAAAAATGTTGCTATCGCTGCATTGGCTAATGCTCCCATCGCACGCATGCCATTAGGAGCACGATATGTAAATAATGTAAATAACACTAAGACAACGATTAAAAACAAGGTTCCTATTAAAATGTCCATGAATAATTCTCCTCTTTCTTTGAACTACTCACTTTTTAAACTTGTGAAATAAATAGTTCAATCCTTTCTATATATGGATGCCAAAGCTACTTGTAACAAATAAATATTAAATTATTTGTAATTAACAAAATATAAACTTTTCAATTTCCACATTTATATATTCTAACACAAATTTTTATTATATTCCGAACAATTTTATTATTTTCTATTTAAGCTCCGCGGAACATTTTTTAAAACAAATTTAATTTGTTTTAAAATTTCACACAATAGTATTTTATTTATCTTGCAGCAAAACAAAAAAGGAGCAGTAACATCATCCGTTGCAAACGTTGATTCATGTTACTAACTCCTATTAAAAAGTTCATTTTACAATTTAAGCGCATAAAGTCGCTTAGTTGTTATCAATCGTTTTTATTGGTTTTGCCGGTGAACCTATTGCAACTACATTCTCTGGAACATCTTTAGATACAATACTTCCAGCGCCAATAACTGTACCATTACCAATTGTAACTCCAGGTAAAACTATAACATTTGCGCCAATCCAAACATTATCTCCTATATGTATTGGTAGCGCTTGTTCTAATCCTTGGTTTCTATCTTGATAGTTTAATGGATGTATTGCAGTGTAAAAACCACATTTTGGTCCAATAAACACATGATTGCCCACGAAGATTTTACCACCATCCATGAAATAACAGTCATGATTAATAAACACCTGCTCACCTAAAAAAAGGTTATAACCATAATCAACATAAAACGGACTTAATAATTCTAAATGATTTGGTTCAGCATGTAACAATGCTTTCAAAATTGTTTGACGTCTCTCTTTATTACTGGGCTTAGTTTGGTTTAATTCAAAACATAAGTCTTTTGCTATATTTCTTTCTTTGTCCAAATTTGCATCGTAGTTTGCATCATACCATTGCCCAGCTAACATTTTTTCTTTTTCACTCAAATTTCATCCCTCATTCCTCTTCACTAATTTATCAGATTAACTATATCATCTCGTCGTGACATTTCTAAGTAAATGCCTTTTCACTAAGCAATATAAGAAAGCCATTGATACATTAACGTACCAGCATAATTACCAATCACATAACCTAATGTACCCACAATTAATATAGGTCCGACTAGATCAGTCCAACCTTTACCTATCGCTAATGCAGCTGCAGTAGTGGGTCCTCCAGCGGTAGCATTACTTGCTAGTAATATCTCTTCTATATTGAATTTTAACAATTTGCCTAACAACAAGCTCAGTCCTAAATTAAATATTAAAATAATCATTACAAAGATAAATAACAGCGGTGCCGTTTTAATAATCGTAACAAATGAGGCCGGTGTACCTATGACAACAAAGAAAATATAAATTAAGAATGTTCCTATTTCAGAAGCACCTGCTAATTTTTCAAAGAAGTCTCCCCAAATGGCAACAATGATAAGCGTTAAAGTTGTAAGTAAGAGATAGAAATCTCCAAAAAATGATACAAGTATGGTTAAGAGCAAATTACTTTGAGGTACGACATGTTGTATGAATTCAGAAAGTTTAAAACTGATTGCAACGATTGCGATCGCTGCAGCGATTGAAAATGCAATATCTAATAATTGAATTTTTTTAGGTTGCCAAAATGATTCTTGAGATGCTGGTGAATGGTCATTTTTATAATGTGTATTAAAGTGTTTTTTAATAAACGGCATCGATGGAATCGCAATTAATAGCAGAAAATATAATGCCATTACACTATTATCTGCGACAACTGTGGATGAAACCATTTCTCTAGGTGTTTTTAATTTGGAACTCAAGGCAGCAAAGTTTACGCCACCACCAATGTAACTTCCAGTCATCATTGCGCCTATTTTAGATAAATAAGGCACTGAATGATTTAATATGATAAAAGCTACAGTTGTTCCAATCATAGTTCCTACAGATGCAATTAAAAAAATAAACAACAATCGTCGACTTTCTTTCCAAATTTTTAATATATTCGAACTAAAAAGTAGTAATGGTATAGATAAAGGAACAATATAATCCCACACGGTATCATAAACTGGTGCACTCGTCGGTATAACTTTAAAGTTAGAAAGTATCATCGCACCTACCAATGCAATAATCGCTCCTGAAATCGTACTTGCCCATTGATAGCGTTGTTCTAAAAAGATACTTACTGTAGCCCACACTATAATAATTGCCCATAATACCCATGTATCATCTTTACCTACCAGTGTACCCAATATCATGAAATCACTCCCTTTATTTCTCAAATGCACAAGTTTAAACTTATTCTAACAATAAACCACGCTTTTTTTACAATTTTCTGAAAAATAAATTGTCATTACTTTTTCAAATTGATATTCTAACTAATGCAAGGGTAAAACAAGGGGGATTTTTTATGAAACAAAGAATTGGTTTGATCCTAGGACCGTTACTTTTCTTTATCTTTTATTTTATTCCTGGATTTACTGGTCTAGATGACGCTCCTAGGGCTGTACTTGCTGTAACACTATTTGTTGCCACATGGTGGATTACGGAAGCGATTCCTATTCCAGCAACGTCGTTCATTCCACTCATTCTATTACCTTTAAGTGGTGGAACAGATGAGCAAGTGGCTGCAAGCGCTTATGCTGATCCGATAGTCTTTATGTATATGGGGGGCTTCATCATTGCCTTGGCAATTGAAAAATGGAACTTACATAAACGTATCGCAATGACGATTATCGCTATGATGGGATCTAATAGCAATCGTATAATTTTAGGTACCATGATTGCAACAGCATTTATATCGATGTGGATTTCAAATGCTGCAACAGCTTTAATGATGCTACCTATTGCATTAGCTTTAATACATGAAATTCAAAGCGCACAATTTTTAAAACCAGAGTCAGCACATAAATTCAGTAAAGCATTATTACTTACAGTCGCTTATTCCGCTTCTATTGGTGGTCTCGCAACTTTAATTGGTTCAGTACCAAATGCAGTGTTTGCCGCAATCGCTGCTTCAAGCTTAAATAGAACCGTTTCTTTTGCACAATGGATGATTTTCGCTTTACCTTTAACAATTATATTGCTTATCATATTATACTTGTTAATGACAAAATGGCTCTTTAAAATTGAAGATGCAGATAAAATTTCTTCTGACTTTGCCAAAAAATCATTACGTGATTTAGGCCCCATGAGTTTAGAAGAAAAATTAACCGGTGTTGTATTCCTATTTGTCAGTGTCTTATGGATCAGTGGTAGTCTTCTTCCAGCTAGCCTCCATTTATCTGACACCATTATTTCAATGACAGGCGCAGTGCTCTTATTTTTAATTCCTGCTAAATCTCACAAAGGTGGATTACTTATTTGGGATGATATGAGCAAACTCCCTTGGGGTATTTTACTATTGTTTGGTGGAGGCCTTTCGTTAGCTGCTGCTTTTGAAGACTCTGGTCTAACAAAATGGTTTGGAGGCATGCTAGGTGTTGTAAAACCTTTACCACTCATTTTAATTGTTATCGTGCTTACAACTGGCATCTTGTTCCTTACTGAAGTGATGTCTAATACGGCTGTATCAAATATGTTAATGCCAATCAGTATTGGGTTTGCTGCAGCTATCAGCCAAGACCCTTTCATAATTATGGGTATCGTTGCAGTATCTTCGACTTGTGCTTTCATGTTACCCATTTCAACACCACCAAATGCAGCAGTATTCAGTTCTGATGAATTAGAAATGAAAGATATGGTAAAAGCTGGATTTATATTAAACATATTCACTATTATTGTCATATCATTATTTGTTTATTTCTGGTTACCGATTGCTTTCGGTCTCTAATGACACATTTAATTACAGTCGATGACTATATATTTTCATAAGCACGTCGTATACAACTAAGGTACGATGATATATAAATACTATGGACGCATGTCACAGTCTCAATTTTCATTTATAATATATGTATTATCATTAAAAGGAGTCATTACTTATGAAAACAATCATCAAAGGTGCAATAGCTGTCCTCTTGATCTTAGGTGTTGTAAAAACATTTCAAGATCACGATATCGTCGCAGAAACTACAAATTATTATCAACAATTTAAAGAAGGAGAAATACTACAAAATATTGAAAATGTTAACTTTGACTCTTTGAAAAATATAAATGTCGATGATTTCATTCCTTCAGATTTCTTTTAGCAATTTAGAGCGTATGCATCAAACTTGAAGCCTTAGTTATAAAAATATAGGAATGCCTTTTAGATTTAACTGCTCGTGTAGTCTCTCAATTTTCAAAACATGACTAGATCAAAACATTTTATATTAAATATCATACGAACAATACGCGCTTAATTTTAAAAGACTTTACACATATTGCAAAACTACTTTCATATTTCATATTGTTTTACAATTACTATAAAATATAATGAAACACTTTCATTAAATTCATGTTATTAAATGAATTTATATGAAAGTGTTTTTTAATAAAATAACTAGAAGACACTATCAAAGTGTATATCTTTATAAAATATCAAATGATAATACCTAATTACATATTCCCACGATTGTTAAAAGACCAAACGTCATACATACATCACTAATTTAATAATGTAAGTCTTGCAATCATTGTTATATAAACATATATTATTTCGTTAAACCATCATCGTCAAGATGCCCATTATGCTTAAGAAGTAATATAATCACCACCATTTACATGAATGACCTGTCCTGTAATATAAGAACTATCTGCATAAGACGCTAAAAATACATATGACGGTGCAAGTTCTGCAGGTTGTCCACGACGACCCATAGGTGTTTCCCCACCTTGATTTGCTACTTTTTCATCTGAAAATGTAGCAGGTATTAAAGGTGTATATATAGGGCCAGGTGCAACAGCATTGACGCGTACGCCTTGTTCTATCAGACTTGTCGCTAATGATCTCGTAAATGCAACGATTGCCCCTTTAGTTGCTGAATAATCTATGAGATGCGCTGATCCTCTATATGCGGTAACACTAGTAGTATTGATAATGGCATCGCCATTTTTTAAATGAGGTGCTGCTGCTTGAGATAAAAACATCATGCCAAAAATATTAGTTTCAAACGTTTCTTTCACTTGCTCTGGCGTAATTTCTTGAAAACTATCTTGTGGAAATTGAACACCACCATTATTCACTAAAATATTTAAACCATCAAAATCTTTAACCACTTGATCAATTAATTTTTGAGATTCTGATACTACCTTTAAATCATGTGCATAAGCTTTAGCTTTCACGCCTACCTCTCTCAAATCATCCACTACTTTTTGAGCATCCTCATGTTCATCATAGTAACCAATGGCAACGTTCGCCCCTTCTTTTGCAAATAACATCGCTACAGAACGTCCAATACCAGAATCACCACCAGTAATTAGAGCAACTTTACCTGTTAATTTGCCGCCACTTTTATATCCTTCCATTTCCGTTATAGGTTGTGGATCCATATCTTTTTGGATACCTGGTTGTTTATTTTGTGTATACCCTTTAATTTGCTTATGAAATTCTAATAAATTCATCATTATACCCCCATGTGTAATAATTCTATCGTGTACTACATACCACAAATAAGCAGCAACAAACATATTAAAAAATGCTGTGAATAACGTCATATGTCCATAACTTAATCCACAGCATTTTAGTTAAAATGATTTATTAAATTTTATATTGTTTAAATTGAGTGTTTTACAATTCGGCTTGAATGTATAAAGGACATAATTGCAAATATACAATACACAATTGAATATACAATCATGACAATATAAACAGGTGTCATACTCGTTGCATTATAGAGCCCCATAAAAGCTTTTGCTGCAAAATATGCATGCAACAGTGACACAACTAAAGGTAAACCAAAGTTGAAAACAACTTTTAACCCTAGTCCTTTCAACATATCTTGATGCGTATAACCAATTTTTCTTAGAATACGAAAACTCGGTATTTCATCTTCAGTTTCATCCATTTGTTTAATATAGATGATACATCCTGCTGCCACTAAAAATGCTAAACCTAAAAACGAAGTTACAAATAATAAAATACCGACACTCTCGTTCATTTCTTGTTTTATCATTCCTTGAGATTGGATGCTGGGATCAATCGATTGTGCAATTTTCGTTGCTTTAGTCAAATCCGTATGATGTTTCAAATCATAACCATATTGTTTATTCGTCTCCTTACTCCCCTGTTTGATTTCCTCATATTTGTCAGAGCTCACGAGTAATACGGGACCGCCATAACTTATTTCACTCATAAATGTCGCTCTGCTACTATCACCAATTACCTTAAATGTTTCCTTATCACTATTCTTCAACTGAATCTCTTTATTTAAGTCATATTTTACGATTCCATTACCGGCTGCTAAATTAATCAATTTCGCTTTATTTCCAGTCACTGCTTTATCGTTAAAGTATTTGTTACTCGTTACAAATAAACTATCCATGCGCCCCATATTGGATTTTTGAAATACTTGATCTTTTAATATGTCACCACGCACTACTTCTTTATAATCTTTTGTCACATCTATATCTGCTTGTTTTAATTTACTTTCAAATTGTTTGGCTTGTTTACTATTTGTAAAGTTTAAATCATGGGGTGCCATTAACTCTGTATTTTCATCCATCGTTGATTTACTAATCGCACCAAAGCATAATACTGTTACAGTTACTGCTGAAATAGTTGCAATAATAGTTAATGATAATGCATTTTTCTTCATTCTATGCATGATTGATGATGTAAACACTACATCAGTGATTGACACGTTACCTCTTTTTGAACGTTTCAACGTTTTAAATATAAGTGACACGGAACTGCGGAAAAATAAATATGCACCTAATACCGTTAACAATAAAATGATAAATGGCGAATAGATGATCATATTGATGAACTTACCAAACATTTCTGTAGAGATATAATAGCCAACACCAATCATCACAATACCTAACACACCGGAAATAACTTCCATCACAGTAATTTGAGACTTGGTTGCTTCCGTGCGTGCGTTATCATTCATCATCATTAAAATACTGCGTTTACGTAAAAATATAAAACTTTGTATTAGTATGAGTACAAATGACACAACAATAAGCATCAATGTTTGCATTACAGCTGGCAATTGAAACGATAATGATACGCTCATATTAATGTCTAATACTTTGAGCACAATCATCAATAGTAATTTCGAACCAAATATACCTATAAGCATGCCAATCACACTCGTTAATAACAGCATCATCGCTTGCTCAATGACTAACATTCTCATGATGTTATTTCTTGTTAAACCAATCAATTGATACAGTGCAAATTCACTTGTTCTACGTTTAATAAAAAGTTGATTCGCATACATTAAGAATATAACAATAATAAAGAATAAAAATACTGCGCCAATTTCTGAACCTTTTTGAATTGTCTTTAATGATTGCTCATTATTAATACTGTCAGTGTATTTTAAAGTTACAAAACTAAAATATAAAACAATACTGACAATTAGGGAAAATAAATACATAGCATAATGTCTAATATTTTTCCTTAAATTCTTGATGACGATTTGATTAAAATTCATTTGTCACACCACCTAAGGCCGTTTGCATGTGAATGATATTTTTATAAAATGCTTGATTGCTATCCTCACCTTGGTAT
Organism: Staphylococcus sp. FSL W8-0271; assembly: GCF_038006605.1. Taxonomy (NCBI): domain Bacteria; kingdom Bacillati; phylum Bacillota; class Bacilli; order Caryophanales; family Staphylococcaceae; genus Staphylococcus; species Staphylococcus sp. FSL W8-0271. The sequence continues at coordinate 389,086 of NZ_JBBOVM010000001.1, read as the reverse complement.
ATTTCAGAATGTATATCCCCATCTTTCAGCATAATGACACGATTTGAATAACTAGCTGCAACGGGATCGTGCGTGACCATGACGATAGTAGCATTTGTCTTTTGGTTTAACTCTTCCAAACGGTTCAATAGATCTTGTGCACTTTTTGAATCTAATGCACCTGTTGGTTCATCTGCAAAAATAATAGCTGGTTTATGTACTGAAGCTCTTGCTGCAGCAGTACGTTGTTGTTGTCCCCCAGATATTTCATCTGGATACTTATGACCCAATTGACTAATACCTAATGCTTGAGTGACTTCTTCATAATTTTGTTCTTTTTCTTGTTTAGATAATTTTTGAATAGATAGTGGCAACATAATATTTTCTTTAACCGTTAATGTATTTAGCACACTATAATTTTGGAAAATAAAACCTATTTCTTTTTTACGAAAGTCTGCTAATGCTTTATTACTCATTTTATTAATTTGATGACCATTAATTTCCACTGTACCACTCGTTATATAATCAATGGAACTGATCACATTAAGTAACGTTGTTTTACCAGAACCTGATGGTCCCATGATTGTTACAAATTCACCTTTTTCAATCGTAAAATCTATACCTTTTAGTACTTCTTGCTTTCTATGTTTATTGCCATAATTTTTCGTTAATCCTTCAACTTTTAGAATAGACATGTATTACACTCCTTCAATCACTTTACTTTTATTTATATTTTTATCATAGCGAATTTATTTAATTTTCTCGTTTGATTTTACTAACAAATACATAATTTCAAATAACAAAACTGTCACATTTTTATTTCGTAATAAATTATAATTTTTGAATTTTTTTGTCATAAAGTACTATAAACTTTTTTTATGCTATGTGCTATACTATTAAAATTGACTTTTAATAAAGGAGCACAAATTATGCTAAATAAATTAAAGAGAGAATGGCTCACTGCACCGGGAACAAATATATTAGCAGGCATTGTTGTAGCACTTGCATTAATTCCTGAAGCAATTTCGTTCTCTATTATTGCCGGAGTAGATCCAATGGTCGGTTTATATGCGTCATTTATCATCGCTGTCGTCATTTCATTTGTTGGAGGTAGACCCGCAATGATATCCGCTGCTACAGGCGCTGTCGCTTTAGTCATTGTGCCATTAGTACGCGATCATGGTATACAATATTTACTTGCTGCAACCATTTTAATGGGCATCATTCAAATCATCTTTGGTCTATTAAAAATAGGCAGACTGATGAAATTCATTCCAAATTCTGTGATGATTGGGTTTGTGAATGCATTGGCTATAATGATATTTATGACACAACTTAAACATATCTTTGGTATTTCATTACCTACATATTTATTTGTAATCATCACATTATTAATTATTTATTTATTACCTCGTGTGTTCAATCGTATACCTGCACCATTAATTGCTATCGTCGTATTAACGGTCGTATATTTAGTTACTGGTGTAGATGTTAAAACAGTTGGAGATTTAGGCGAAATCAAAAAAAGTTTACCGCATTTATTAATCCCCGATGTACCATTTAACATGGAAACATTTAAAATTATATTTCCTTATTCCATATCAATGGCAATTGTAGGTCTTGTAGAAAGTTTATTAACGTCACGCATCGTCGATCAAGCAACTGATAGTTATAGTAACAAAAACCAAGAAGCTCGCGGACAAGGTATTGCAAACTTTATCACAGGCTTTTTCGGTGCAATGGGTGGTTGTGCTATGATTGGGCAGTCAGTTATTAATGTGCGTTCAGGTGCAACCACACGACTTTCCACATTCACAGCAGGTGTGTTTTTAATCATCTTGATTATGGTTTTTGGCGACTGGGTTGTTGAAATTCCAATGCCAATTTTGGCTGGCATCATGGTGATGGTTTCTGTAGGTACATTTAATTGGCAATCATTTAAATTTATACAAAAAGCTCCACGTTCTGATGCATTTGTGATGATGCTAACGGTAGTTATCGTATTGTTCACAAGTAATCTGGCGCTCGGCGTCATCGTTGGCGTTATTGTCAGTGCATTATGTTTTGCTACAAAGATATCCAACGTCTCTGTTCAATATGAGGAACGTGATCATCACGTCTATTATAAAATTGAAGGTCAAATTTTCTTTGTATCTATCGATTCCTTAATGAACCAATTAGATTTAGAAATAAGAGATAAAACAATTTATCTCGATTTTAGCCAAGCACATTTATGGGATGATTCAGCTGTCAATGCAGTAGATACCTTAATAGAAAATTATAAAAAGAAAAACAATATGATTTATATACAACATCTTAATAAAGACAGCCGTAAAATTGTTTCTGAGCTCAGCAAAGTTAATCAGCAGCATCTAATATAACTTTGATTCAAATTATAAGCTAACATCACTTGTTACATACATACTGATGTTAGCTTATTTTATTCCAAACAAACACATTGACTTTTATACCTACAGGGGGTATATTAAATTTAACAGATGACATACAAATAATGATTTATTATAAATCTATGAAGCAAAAGGAGGCATTCACTGAGATGGGAAACAACAAAAAAACGACATTAGGCATTACAGGCATGACTTGTGCTGCATGTGCAAATCGCATCGAAAAGAATTTAAATAAAATGGAAGATGTCAAAGCAAATGTCAATGTCACAACTGAGAAAGCAACGATTGAATATAATTCAGATAATATTTCACTAGATGCTTTAACTCAAAAAATTAAAGATACAGGTTATGATGTTGTCACTGAAAAAGCTGATTTAGATGTCATTGGTATGACTTGCGCCGCATGTTCAAATCGTATTGAAAAAGTACTTAACCGCACTGACGGTGTTGAACAAGCAAACGTCAACCTCACAACCGAAAATGCAACGATTAATTATAATCCAGAAGTGACATCTATAGATGAATTGATTAAAAAAATACAAAACATCGGCTATGATGCAAAAACCAAAGCAGCCCCTTCAGAAAAAAATTCACGAAAAGCACAAGAGTTAAAAGGAAAGCGAAACAAATTAATTGTTTCAGCCATACTTTCTTTACCTTTATTATTGACGATGTTTATCCATTTATTCGGACTACCATTACCTAGTTTCTTAATGAATCCATGGTTTCAATTCATATTAGCTACACCTGTTCAATTTATTATTGGTTGGCAGTTCTATGTAGGCGCATATAAAAATCTACGAAATGGTTCAGCCAATATGGATGTATTAGTCGCGTTAGGTACGAGTGCCGCATTCTTTTATAGTATTTATGAAATGATAAAATGGTTGAATGATACAAACTATACACCTCATTTGTATTTTGAAACGAGTGCTGTATTAATAACACTTATCTTATTCGGTAAATATTTAGAAAGTCGTGCCAAAACGCAAACTACAAATGCATTAAGTGAATTGTTAAGTTTACAAGCAAAAGAAGCACGTATAATTAAAAATGGTAAAGAACAAATGGTGCCACTAAGTGAAGTTGTTGTTGGAGATTATATACAAGTAAAACCAGGAGAAAAAATACCAGTAGATGGACATATCATCAAAGGTATGACTGCAATAGACGAATCTATGTTAACGGGTGAATCTATCCCTGTTGAAAAAACATTAAACGATAATGTGATAGGATCAACGATGAATAAAAATGGTACCATTACAATAGAAGCAACGAAAGTAGGAAAAGACACTGCTTTATCTTCTATTATTAAAGTAGTTGAAGATGCTCAAGGTTCAAAAGCACCTATACAGCGTTTAGCTGATACGATTTCTGGCTACTTCGTCCCTATTGTCGTAGGTATTGCTATACTCACATTTATCATTTGGATTACTTTTGTCCAAACTGGTCAATTCGAACCTGCACTTGTAGCAGCAATCGCTGTATTAGTGATAGCTTGTCCATGTGCATTAGGTCTCGCAACACCTACTTCAATTATGGTAGGTACTGGTAAGGCTGCTGAAAATGGTATTTTATTTAAAGGTGGCGAACACATAGAACGTACACACCAAATTGAAACAGTCGTTCTTGATAAAACAGGAACTATCACAAACGGCAAACCAATTGTGACGGACTTTGATGGTAATGATGAAACACTACAACTTTTAGCGAGTTCAGAAAAAGATTCTGAACATCCACTCGCTGAAGCAATCGTTAGTTATGCAAATAATAAAGGTAGTGATTTATTAGAAACAACATCTTTTGAAGCAGTGCCAGGACACGGTATTCATGCAATGGTTCATAACCAAGACATATTGGTCGGCACACGTAAATTCATGAAAGATGCTCATATTGATGTTTCAAAGTATGAAGATAATTTAGTCAAATATGAATACGAAGGTAAAACAGCAATGCTCATTGCTATTAATCAAACACTACAAGGTGTGATTGCCGTCGCTGATACAGTCAAAGATTCTGCCAATGAAGCGATTCAACAATTACACGATTTAGGCATTTCCGTAACAATGCTTACAGGAGATAACGCGCGAACAGCACAAGCAATTGCTAGACAAGTAGGTATAGACGCTGTAATTGCAGAAGTATTACCAGAAGAAAAAGCTTCAAAAATCAAAGAACTTCAGGATAATGATAAAATTGTTGCTATGGTTGGAGATGGCGTTAACGACGCACCAGCGCTTGTTCAAGCTGATATCGGTATTGCTATTGGAACAGGTACAGAAGTAGCAATAGAGGCAGCTGATGTTACAATTTTAGGCGGAGAATTATTATTAATTCCTAAAGCAATTAAAGCTAGTAATTCAACGATAAGTAATATCAGACAAAATTTATTTTGGGCATTCGGCTATAACGTAGCTGGTATTCCTATCGCAGCTTTAGGTTTACTTGCACCTTGGGTAGCTGGTGCAGCTATGGCATTAAGCTCTGTAAGTGTGGTAACAAATTCACTCAGATTGAAACGAATGAAATTATAATGCAACTTTGTAATAATAATAATAAACATCGTTGATTTAAGGAGGTGATTCCTATGGCAACAGAAACAATTAAAGTTGATGGCATGAGCTGTGATCATTGTAAACATGCAGTAGAATCTGCACTTACAAATCTAGATGGCGTATCAACGGCTGACGTGAACCTTGATGCTGGTAATGTTGAAGTTGATTTTGACGATAATAAAGTTACAATGACAAGCATGAAAGATGCTATCGAAGATCAAGGCTATGATGCTAAATAACCTACACATTCAAAAAAATGAGGGCTGAGACGCATTCAAACGTCTTAGCCCTATTTTTATATTACATATTTAATTAACACGAAGCTTACTATCACCAGTATATATTACCTCTAATGTTGCATCTAGCGCATCTACAATAAGATTTTTCACAGCTGCATCTGTATAAAAAGCAATATGTGGAGATAGAATGACATCTTGTCGTTCTATTAATTCAACTAATATTGCATCATCTAATTGTGTATTGCGTTGATCACTTGGGAATAGCCCTTTCTCACCTTCATAAGTATCTAATGCCGCACCTAATAATTTTCCACTATTTAATGCATCTATAAGGGCTTTTGTATCAACAATCGTACCGCGCGCACAATTAATAAACACGGCACCTGTTTTCATTTCTGTAAATACTGCCTCATTAAACAAATATGTATTTTCCTTTGTCGCTGGAATATGTACAGTTACAATATCTGCATCTTTAATTGCCTCACTCATACTTTCTTTATATGTTAAATATGCTTCACATGAGACTTGAGGTTCAATATCATATGCTACTACTTCTGAACCAAAACCTTCTGCAAAAATTTTACCTACAATAGAGCCAATACGACCTGTACCAATAACTGCAACTTTTAAATCTTTTATAGAACGTGACAAATTACTTGGTTGCCATCTAAAATCATATGCTGCAGTTTTATTTTGTATATCATTAAAATTTCTAATTAAATTTAATGCTTGAGACACAGTATATTCAGCGATAGAATTCGGAGAATAAGAAGGTACATTGGTTATAACTAGTTCATATTGCTTAGCTAAATCAAGATTATAACTATCAAAACCAGCACTTCTCTGAGCAATTTGCTTAATTCCATAATCATGTAATTTCTGATACACTACTTCATCTAATTCAATTTGTTGTGACAATGATACTCCATCAAAACCTTTAACACGATCTACTGTTTCCGAAGATAATATGTCACTATCTAAATCTACTTTCACTTGATTTTTTTCTGACCATTCATTAATAAAAGGGATATCTTCTTCTCTGACACCAAAAAGTTTAATGCTTTTCATTGATCATTTCACTCCTATTCTGCTTCATATAAATGTTTTAATGATTGAATGCGTTCTGCCGCTTCCATTAAGCTATCTTCATCCACTGCTAATGAAATACGTACATAGTCCTGCCCATGTTCACCAAATGGAATACCTGGCGCAACCAAAATGGACTTTTCTTTTAATAAATATGTTTCAAATGTTTCACCATCATAATATTTAGGTGTTTTTAACCATAAAAATATGCCACCATTCATCGGTTCAAAAGGAATACTTGCTTCTTTCAATTTAGCTGTGAACTTATCTCTGCGGACTTTAAATATTTCATTTTGACTCACAAGGAAATCATCATAATGATTTAAAGCAAATGTAGCCGCGTCTTGCAGTGCACCAAACATGCCAGCATGCGTATGTGTTTGATATTTTTTCAATGCTTGTATCATGTCTTTATTCCCTACAGCAAAACCAACTCTAAAACCTGACATATTATATCCTTTTGACAATGAAAATACTTCTATTGCTAGGTCTCTAGCACCCTTTGATTGTAAAATACTTGGATTTTTATAATCAAAGCCAAATGCACTGTAAGCAAAATCATGAACAATTTTAGTTTTTGTGCCTTGAAATTGTGCAATTGCTTTATCAAATACATCTTTTGTAGCAACTGAACCTGTAGGGTTATTTGGATAAGTTAGATAAACTAAGCGTGTATTCAATAAGACGTCTTTATCTATCATATGCCATTGTGGTAAATAATAAGGTGGCTTTAACACAAGTGGTTGTGGCTTAGCATCTGCTAACAATACACCTGCTAAATAATCTGTATAACCTGGATCGGGAAGTAGCACATTTTCACCCGGATTAACGATGCATGTAGGCAAAGCGACTAAGCCGTTTTTCGTACCATATAGAATACAAACTTCTTCATCCTTATCTAATTCAACATCATATTGTCTTTTATAAAAATCGACGATTGCTTGTTTAAATGTTTCTTTCCCATGAAAAGCGACATATTTTTGATTTTCAGGTTTATAGATGGCTTCTGCGTAGCAATCAAGGATACCTTTAGGCGTTGCGCCATCAGGTATACCGACAGCCATATTAATCAACGGTAATGGCCCAGGCTCTATTTTTCGTCCCATCGTTTTACCAAAGTAACTATCCGGAATTTGTGATAACCGATCTGATATTACCATTAAAAGTCCTCCTTAAAATAAAAAACTATATGCCTCATAAGTGACATATAGCTCTCACATGACACTTATCTACCAAGTATTTCACTTGTTGAATGTAGCACAGTACTTATGATAATAGATAAGTCTGTTGCTGAAGTTTCAACGGGTCAAGTCCCTCCACTTCTCTGGATAAGTCACTTTATAATTAAATTAATATTAATTTTATCAGAATATTCTAACATGTCAATATAAAAAAAGAGTGACTCGCTTGAGTCACTCCTTATCTATATCACCAAACATAATTCGTTCAGTGCTATAGATTTTACCACCAACCGTGGTTTTTACGGAATTCTAACGCTGCTGCTTCAGAACCGTAACGTTGTTTAGCGTAGTTTAACATACCTTTAGTTTGATCAGCTACTGAACCAGTACCCCATGATTCCTTAGTTTGACCTAAGCCTCTATACCCTGCTGGGTTAACCGCATTTGGATTACCACTTGATTCAGGCATTACAATTGAATTCCACATAGCTTCTGATCCACCAGCAGCTAAGAATTGTGCTTTAACTGATCCACCAGTTGAAGCTGCAGATGCTTGAGCTGCTTTATATGTTTGTGTAGCTGCACTTGTTTGTGCTGTTTTAACATTTGTAGTTGCTGAAGCTTTTGGTGCTTCTACTGCTGCTGGAGCAGTATATGATTGTTGTGAACGTACGTCACTTGCTGATTTTTCATTTGTATTGACACTTACTTCTGAGCTTACATCTTGTGTAGTATTAGGTGTTGAAGCTTGCGCACCAACTGCATGGTATTCCCATGACCATGTGTTACCGTCAGATGTAAAAGTAAACTCGTTACCACCTAGTACAAAATTGTAGTTATATGCACCAGCATGTAATGGTTTTTGATCTAATTCAGCTGAACCATTTAATGCTAATTCTGCTAAATGTGCTTTGTCGATGTTTTGTTCTGAAGCGTGAGCTTGATTGTTGTCAGATGCTGCTGCATATCCTGTTACGCCTAATGCTACTGCTAATGATGAAGCTAAAATTGATTTTTTCATAATAAAATAAATCCTCCAAATTTAATTTTAATAAAATATATTTTCGATAATTTTTTTGTCGTATTTGCTAAAATTCTTTAAATTTTATGTTTTGTTTTTTGACCATAGTTAATATACCATATATTTTTATCAATTATATTACACTTACATAACAAAACTTTACAAAAAGCATTCTGATTTGTAACATTGCAATCTTTTGTAATTGCTTTATACAACATTCTCAAATAATCAATTTCACTTTTATGATTTATAATTGTTGATATTAAAGAATGATATCTCTTGAATTGCTTTATTTTTTATATAATCTGAAAAATTACAAACAATCTTATTGTTACATAACTGTAATAATATATTTCGATATATTATTTATATATTGGGGTCATACTTGCAAATTATTTTGTACAAAATTAAAAAGGCCTTTGATTTGAGGCCTTTTTAATCTTTTTACTTATATATTGATAATGTGCATTTTTTAATATATTACAATAAGCAAATCTATATCTTTGCTTATTTTATGCTAGGAACTTAAACACTTCTTTATCATATAATTTCAAAACTTTCATATAGAATATATGAATTAAGAAACCTATCATAAACGGCACGACAAAAAATGCAATAAATACATATAATAGATTAATTAGTAATGGTGCTTCCATGTGTTTAAATGCGCTGATGGGGCCTACCAACCCAATAATACCAAAACTAGCAGATTCCTTGGTACCAGCAATACCTAATAAAGCACCAAAAAATCCAGTGATAATCGCATTGGTGAAGATGGGTAATAAAATGATAGGGTGTCGAACCATATTGGGAATCATCATTTTAACACCACCTAAAAATATTGTAATAGGTACGCCTGATCTATTGATTTTCATCGTACCTGCGACGAGAACACCTTCACATGCTACAATGCCTAATGAGGCTGAACCTGCTGCTAAACCACTAATACCAATGGCAAGTGCTGTCGCCACTGTAGAAATTGGTGAAATGATTATAAAACTAAAGACAAGTGCAATAAGCATTGACATAATTATGGGTTGTAATTCTGTAAACGTATTAACTAAGTTACCAATACCAGTCGTAATTAATTGTATGTATGGCAATAACGTCAAACCAATCAATCCTGAAATAACACCAACAATTGTCGGTAAAATAATCAATGTCAGACTACCAAAACGTTCACCGATTAGCAATATTAAAAATACCGCAACTGCTGCTGTTATCATTGTATTAATCAAATCTCCCACGCCGGCAAGTACCCATACACCATCTTTAAATTGTGCAATACCACTTCCGACAAAAGCCGCACTAGCAACTACAGCAGTCGCTAATGGTGTTAAGCTAAAGCGCATTGCAATCAAAGCTCCTACCAATAGTGGAACTGTAAATTGAATACCTAAAACAACCTGTAGTAAAGATTCAAAAACGGCATATTTCGGCGCTAAAAGTTTAAATACCTCCCCTAAAATAGCATTAGGTATGAGCCCAGCAACAATTGCAATTGCTACGCCAGATAATACATTATTAATAAATTGTTTCGGACTTACTTTGATCATTGTGTGCCTCCTATGTTGTAATAAATAAAATATACCATATTATCGCAATTTTCAGAATATTTATTTTTGTACACTCTCTATAAAAATACAGTTAATCATATCATTACAATTTCCAATTCATTCTTTATGTCTACTAAACGCAAAAATTGCACAAAAAACGGATAGACGTCCATTTCTTTTTAATGAACTTATCTATCCATATACTTTCGTTGCTTTTTAAAATAATATTTAACAATAACGTCGAAAGTAATTGTTATGTTCTATACGTACCGCTTGTTTGCTAAATATTATTGTTAAAACTACTTTATTTTGCTTCCATTAATTCACGCGTCAATACGAGACCTTGCGTTGCATTCTCAAAAAATTCTAACTTTTGAAGTGTGTTTTTTTCTGGTAAGTGTTGCTCAAATTGTTCCCATATCCAAAAGGCAATGTTTTCGGCTGTTGTATTCATAGATGGTAATGTTTCATTAACCAGTTGACCATCCAAATAAGTTGCGATTTGTTTATTATATATTTTATCGACTTCATTAAAATCTAATGCCAATCCAGCATCGTTTATTTTAGATAAAATTTCAATATTGAACTTATAGTGTTGATTGGCTAAATCTTTGTGTGCTTTTTGACTAAAATATATGCGATTATCACAAGTAAATTCATAATAATTTTTAATAAGTACTGCATTACTACGATATTTAAATTGTTCAGGTGGTTGAACTTGATTAAAATTTGTCATATTAAAATCTCCTTTTCAACATTATATTTATTTATACCCTTTAAGTTAAAATATATGATTTCTAATGTTTTTAATATTACATTTTAGGCTATAGAAAAATAATTGGAAGTATTAAGAGTAAAGGAGCTTTTTATGACTATTCAAATACAACGCATTTATGAAAAACCACTTAAAGAAGGCGTACGTGTACTTGTAGACCGCGTTTGGCCACGAGGCATCTCAAAAGACCAAGCTAACTTGGATCATTGGCTAAAAAACATTGCACCAACATCTGAATTAAGAAAATGGTTTAATCACGATCCTCAACTTTACGCTGCATTTAAAGAAAAATACGAGAAAGAATTGCGTGAAAATAACGATCAAAAAGAAGCTTTTAATGAATTGAAAGATATTGTTGCTAACAGTAAACAAGATGTCATTTTGCTTTATGGTGCAAAAGATGAAAAACATAATCAAGCAGTTGTGCTACAACAATTATTACAATAAGGTGTGAATATGATGGCTCAATGGCATATCGACATAAATGATTCACCTGTGCAGACACTCATGCACCAAGACGAGACCCTTGCAAAACTTATAAGACAAATCGGCAATGTAGAAATAACACTGCGCGCTAATCTGCTAAAGTCATTAATTCGTTCTATCATTGGTCAGCAAATTACAAATACTGCTGCTTCAGCAATTTTCCAAAGATTTTCGGAAGCAATCCACAATCAATGGACTGTTGCATCGGTGGTAAATTTATCTGAAGCACAAATGAAACACATAGGTCTTTCTAAAACTAAAATAAACTATATTCAAAATTTGCTAGCGCATATAGAGCAAAACAAACTTGATTTTACTCATTTACATGAATTAGATGATGAATCTGTAAAGCAAGTTTTAACACAGGTCAAAGGTATTGGTCGTTGGACATCAGAAATATTTTTAATATTTACCTTAAAACGTGACAATATACTGCCTATTTTTGATGTAGGTTTACAGAGAGCTGCTCAATGGCTTTATCAAACTTCAAAAGCTGAAAGAAAAAAACAGCTCACTCTATGTGCACAACGATGGCATCCATATGCCTCATATGGGGCGTTTTATTTATGGGAAGCAATTCATCAAAATTTATTAAATTACGACTCTATTGATTCACTTTTAGACGAATCATCTTCGTAATACGTTGAGCTTAATATTTTAATTATAACTCAAATCATTCTATATTACGCTACGCTATCACTACGGTAACATCGTATTATTAGGATAAAGCGCGGATAGAATAATACATTTTCTCAACAATTATTTCTTATACAGACTCTCTTCACCATTAGGTAACGATTCTATAAATTTTCTAGGGTTTTCCGCATATTCATTTCCAACGCCACCCTTCATTCTTTGGAAATGTAAATGCGGCCCTGAAGTTTGAGAACCAGTATTACCAGAAAGTGCAATGATTTTTCCAGCTTTAACTTTTTCACCAGGTTCCACCTTAAATTCATTTAAATGCATATACCATTGATGATGTACACCATCTTCTTCCACAATCTGCACTACTTTGCCACCTAATTCATTTTCAAAAGTTCTGGTTACTTTACCATCTGTCGCTGCAGTTACTGGCGTGTTTTTAGCTATGCCATAATCAATGCCATAGTGTTTACCGTCGAAGTCATTATATTTATAATCACCAAAAGATTCAGTCTCTCTACTTATATTAAAAATGCTTCTATCTGTCTTTCCACTATCTTTATTTCCATCATTTTGTTGTACTAAATTTTCTCTTACATATCGTTGTACAGTATCTATATTTGTTAATAATAGTATTAACGGTACTAATATAATAACTAATAATAATATCGTTTTAAATGTATTTTTCACTATCCGATTCACCTTTTAAATTATGATATTAATATCATAATAAATGCTTTTATCTGTATTTTGCTAATTATTCAACTTAAAATCATCTCATACTTTCGTATTAAATAACTGTAATGAAAATATTAAAACAACTTTAGCAATACATACTTACTCAATTCAAACACGAAAATTTGATATCATTCACACACAAAAAACGCCAATTTCTATATTGCTGCGCTAGAAATTGACGTTTATTATTAGTGACAGATACTTATATTCCATACTTTTCTTTAATCGTATTAACAGAATTCAAAAAATTCATCCCTAAACTCTTACAAATGTTACAAATCAATATTTTCAAAATTTAGAGAACAATGGCTATCCATAATTTAGCTTACACGTTATAACTTTTCAACATATGTTCCATCAATGTCCAAACACGTTCAACATCTACAGCCGTAGCAAAATATGCATTTTTTTCTTTGTTTGTGACATTATTTAAGTCGACTGACATTGTACCGTAAGTGAGCGAACTTTGATGTTCTATGTCGATGTGTGTCTGCTGCATAGTAAATAAGTCAGGTTGCAATAAGTATAAAATTGTACACGCATCATGAATAGGACCCCCATCCATATTAAAATGTGTTTTATAAGTAGATTTGAAAAATTCTAGTAGTTCAATAACAAATTGAGATATTTTATTATCAATGCTACTAAATCTTTGAATTACTTCATCTGTTGCTAAGACCTGATGAGTCACATCTAACCCAAAAACATTTATGTTTATCCCACTTTCAAATACTCGTTTAGCAGCTTCTGCATCCACCCAAATATTAAATTCAGCGGTAGGCGTCCAATTCCCGAAAGTACCGCCTCCCATAATTGTAATAGAATCAATTGATTGAGCAATACTAGGGTCTTTGATTAATGCAGTCGCAACATTTGTAAGTGGACCTGTTGCAACAATTGTTACAGGATCAGCGCTTTGTTTTAATGTCTTAATAATTACATCTGCAGCGTGATATTGAGTTGGTTTCAACGATGGCACTTCAGGTAATTTAGGTCCATCTAATCCCGAATCCCCGTGAATTTCCGAAGCGAAAGAAGCAGGTTTTATTAGTGGTCGCGAAGCACCTACAGATACTTCGATATCTCGTTTTCCCATAACTTCTAATACATTAAGTGCATTTTTGGTGTTTTTTTCAACTGCTTGGTTTCCTGCTACAGTGGTCACGGCTAATATATCAAGTGTACTATATTTCGCACCTGCTAGAATTAAAGCTATCGCATCATCATGACCTGGATCACAATCCATGATTATCTTTTTAGTCATTTAACACACTCCAATCATCTTATGTATATTAAATATGAATTAAATCAATTTAATATGAGTATTGTTTTGTAGTAAATATTTTATCATTCAGCATCACTACCCTAATTACAACGGCATTGCTTCATTTATTAAGATTTATTTTTTATACTACTGTTAAAACAATCATACTACTTTTCTACTAGTTCCGCTTTTTATTTTCCGAAAATTCACATATTTTTATAGAAATATCACATTTTTTGCATGAATTGTGTTTGCTCCAATTAAAAATACTGGTAAGTTAGTATCATTACACAACTTGAGGTGGTCTTAAATGCGAGCAATTTTAATTGGTATATTAGCTGCTTTCTTTTTTTTCTATTACATTCATACTAAATCATGCGATGTCTAGCGAAGGTGGCAGTTGGCTTTTTAGTGCGTCACTACGCTTTATCTTTATGTTCCCTTTTTTGTTAATGATGGTTATTTGGAACCGTAAAGGTCGTCATCATATTATTTTATTGCATATTAAGCAAAATTTTTCCAGGTGGTTATTGTGGAGTTCACTTGGTTTTGTCTTTTTTTATGTACCCATAACTTTTGTATCAAATTATAGCCCAGGTTGGCTTATTTCTGCGACATGGCAATTAACCATTATTTGCGGCCTTTTTACAGCTCCATTTTTCTACACATATATACAACTAGGACAATCAATGAGAGAACGTATACCATGGCGTTCACTAACTACATCTAGCATTATGATATTAGGGGTTATCATTGTACAAATTCCACACATTTCGAATATAGAATTACATATTTTCCTATTATCTGTCATACCGTTGATGATTGCAGCATTTTGTTACCCCTTAGGTAATCGTAAAATGATGGTGCTTGTTGGCAACGATTTAAATACGATCGAACGGATATATGGCATGACCTTAGTTACCTTACCATTATGGTTGATCATTTTTCTGATTGGAGTAGCTACTCAGGGGCTACCCTCTTCAGATCAAATCACGCAAACCTTTTTAGTTGCGATTTTCTCTGGTATCATAGCAACAACATTATTCTTCTATGCAACGAATATAGTGAAACATAACCAAACTAAGTTAGCTGCTGTTGAAGCGACACAAGCGATGGAAATCGTTTTTACACTAATTGGCGAAATGTTACTTTTAGGCTTAGCGTTACCAAATTTTTTAAGTATTGTTGGTATTATGATCATTATTTTAGGTATCATCATTTATTGTTTTTTAAATAGTAAAATAAATGACAGTAAAATAGAATTGAAATAAAATCAAATCCAGTTATGTTTATTGACAACTTGTTCGTAAAGCAAGATAATTTGTCTAATGATAATAACAAATATAGAGGTGTAATTAATTGACTCATACTCATATAGATCCCCGTATTATAAGAACTAAAAAATTATTAATGAACGCTTTTCGTGAAATTGCAAAAGAAAAAAAGTTAGTGTCAATTACGGTTAAAGATATTACCGAACGTGCCACTGTCAATCGTGCTACCTTTTATGCTCATTTTTACGATAAATATGACATCATGGATTATACATTGTCCGAAACAATCTTAAAAAATTTAAATCAATCGCTCAATATGGTTGCAGAATTAAATGAAAAAGCACTGTGCCAATGTTTTATTACAATTACTAGTTATATCCAAGATACTCATGAGGAGTGCCGTCTAAATAGTGAAGCATATGGGGAAATTGTCGAGAAAAGAGTTAAAGAAGAATTAGAAGATATTTTCTTAAAATTAATGTCTGATGAACACAAAGATATAGATAGAGAGACTCTTGCTACAAGTGCACGATTTCTATCATGGGGATTATACGGCATTGCTAAACATTGGTTCCATTCGAGTAATTTACCTGCTGAATCATACATCAACAAGTCATTACCTTTCATTACATCCCAACTTTCAAATCAAAAGTAATTTGCACAGTGAGTTTGACGATGAAAATAGTTATTCTATAATCATTCACATTACCCCTCGTTAAAGCTTAAGTTATCGAAACTTTTTTAACGAGGGGATTGATCTATTTAAGTAAAATACATGCTTAAACATTGTGTTCATTGATAAATTGTAATACTTCGCCTGTAATCGCTACTGCATTATTGCTTTCTCCTTCTATACCACCATAATGTAGACCGATTAATTCATTATTTGCATTAAAGACAGGTGAGCCTGAATTTCCGCCAAATGTGCTGGCACTATATGTTAATATACTGTCATTGTTACTTATGACTTTACCCGAGCTTTCCCACATCGTTGCTAAAGGTTTGTCACCTGGATAACCTGTAACTGTTATTGGATCATTACTAGACACAGTACTAGTTTCACCAATTGTGGCAGGTGTCACAACATCTCCAACTGATTGCCCTTCATTGTTTTTATTAAAATGAACTAGTACTAAGTCAGCATCTCCAGGATAGGCTACCACTTCTTTTTCTGTAAATGTACCATACGGAAAACTCTTTTCGTTTTCAGCAGCAGGCGCAAATGATAGCTTTCCATCACCGTTATTTACTACATGCTTATTCGTCAATACTGTATTTTTACCAACAACCACACCAGTAGCGATTGTTTCTCCTTTTTCTATGTAGCCGATGGATTGGTAATGACTAGATTGAGTATTTTCAATTTGATGTCTATTTTCACCTGGTAACATGACTCTTGGTGTGGCAGTACCTACTTGATTGCTCTCATTAGCCTGTTGCGAACTTTTCATAGTATCATTTTGATTTTGTGCTTGTACCTCAGCATTGATAGCGCTTGATAAAAATAATAGTGTGCCAATAATGATGCTGACTAATATGTTTTTCAACAAAACCTACCTCCTATTAAAAATATTACTTTTTAAATTTACAGAATTTTAAGATTTTAATCAATTATTACTTAGTATATTAATTATGTGATTTAAACAACATATTGCTCACTTTGTCGCTTATGCAATGAATTTATAAACATGTTGTTTGCATTATAATAACTCATGCCATATAATCTATCTAAACAACAAGTGTTACTTAGTTTACAGTCGTTGTTTAATTTAATTGAAGAGGAGGGATAGACGTGACAACAATTCAGACACACAGTGGTTTTCAAAGAACTTTTCAACAGGAACATTTAACCTTAGGATTAATGTCACCCTTTGATGATTCTGAAAATATCGCATTGCCAATTGATCAACAAATAGCATTAGTTCAATATGCTGAAAAACTTGGATTCACAAGCTTATTTGCGCGAGATAATCCTTTATATAGTCCGCACCTTGGTAATGTAACGACAAACTACGATCCGTTTGTGTTTTTAACTTTCATCGCTGCTAACACATCAAAAATCGCTCTCGGAACATCTAGTATTGTTGCGACATTACGTCATCCTGTGCATATAGCTAAAGCATCTACCTCTCTTGATTTAATATCAAACGAGCGATTATTATTAGGGATTTCTACTGGAGATCGTCAATTTGAATTTCCAACTTTTAAAATCAATCCAAATGATCTAAGTCAACATTTTCGATCAGCTGTGTCATCTTTAAAAGAATTATGGCAATCATCATCACCACAAACGTCAAATACTTTATTTGAACTGTACGAAGATTCTGGCTTACAAGTATTACCAAAGCATAAGCATATTCCTATGTTCGCAACAGGATACGCCAAACAACATATTGATTGGTTAAAAACACATGTGGATGGTTGGTTATTTTATCCTCAACCTTTCCAACAACAAAAAGCTTTATTACAGCAATGGCATCAAAATGATACATTCAAACCCTTTATGCATCCTTTGGTAATTGATTTATCAGTTAATCCGAATGAACTTGTAAAGCCGATTAAAGGTGGTTATCGCCTAGGAAGAAACACTTTGTTAAACATCCTAAAAGCATATGAACGTATCGGAACCAATCATATCATGTTACAGTTTATAACCAACGACAGAACTTATAAAGAAATATTAACAGAGGTAGGTAATGAAATTATTCCACACTTTCCACCTCGACATTTACAGGAGGACAAAATTTATGAAACTACTAGATAGAATTAACCAATTAGCAAACAAAGAAAAAGTGCAAACTTTGACTGTAGAAGAAAAACAAGAGCAACACGTGTTAAGACAAGAATATCTTCAAATGATTCGCGGCCAAGTCGTTAACACATTTTCTACTTTGAAAGTTGTAGATCCTTTAGGTGAAGATGTTACACCTGATAAAGTTTATAAATTGCGTGAAGAAATGGGCACACTAAATTTAGATTAATAAGAAACCCGTCAAGCAACTGATACTTGACGGGTTTCTCTATAACTATTAAATTGAAACGTGTTAATAACTCTGTTCATTATATTTTATACTTATCTTTTCATTTTAAAGAGTTGATGCTTTCTAACACACTTTTAAGCTGAAATATTAGTAATGAAAGCAATGTGTAACATAACTATATAACAACATAGAAGCATCTTTTCTACGTTTAACTATTTAATATCTTTTCCATGGATCGATCTACACTGCCTGCATACATACTGCCAAATTTCAGTAAATGCACCATTAATAAATACAAACGATAAAATTCTAGTCTTTCATTGGCACCTTTACTTAAAGGATAATGCTTATTATAGGAATCATAAAAAGTTTGAGTAAAGCCACCAAACACAGTAGTTATACCTAAATCAAATTCTCTATCACCATATAGTGGTGCCGGATCAAACAATGCAGGTTGACCATTTTCTAAAAACATATAATTACCACCCCACAAATCACCGTGCAATAATGAGGGTTTACTTGTATGGTCACTCAATGCACTTACAATGACTTCCCGCACTCTATGATAAGTTTGTACATCTTCCTCTATCCATAAACCTTGATCTACCAATCTATCTTTTAAATGATCTAAACGACGTTCAACAAATATGGTCGTCCAACTATCAGACCAATCATTGTCGAATGATACATCACCACCCTCATAAGGTAAATCAAAACCAAACTTGCCATCTGGCTGCTGTTGTTGATGCATTTTAGCTACCAATTCTCCAAGTTCAGCTTGGCTACCTTGGTTTCCTTCATTTAAAAAACTTAGCAAAAGATAGGCATCTCCATCGATTTCACCACTATCTATGACTATTGGCGCAGTAATTCCAGCTTTTTCAAATAAATTAAGGCCAGCAACTTCGGCATCAAAAAAGGCTTTACTTCTCTGACGTTGTATTAATAAAAAATATGGCTTTTGAGATGTTTCTACGCGATAGGCTTCGTTAACGTCTCCACCGCTTACTGGTGCAATAGACTGTATATTGTCTAATGGTAATTGTGATTGCCATTGTTTTTTCATAAAAATATCCCTCCATTATTCCATCACATCATTGTACTATTACCGTTTTATTTAAAATTTAATCAAAATCAGTTTCTTCTCTAATAATTTGAAGGTTATATTAATATTTCTTATTTATACTAGGCATATGAATACTAAAATGCTAGTCTATTAAAGACATATATTTTCATCTACTACTAATTTAAACAAATGGAGCGATTACAACATGTATAAGTTAATTAAACCTATTTTATTTCAATTAGACCCTGAAAAAGCACACGGCATGACTATTAATGCCCTTAAAATCCCTCAAAAGCACACTATATTGCTGCCAATACTCGAAAAAATATTTCATTATAGACATCCTATATTATCTCAAAGCATCAAAGGTATACATTTTGAAAATCCAATCGGATTAGCTGCGGGATTTGATAAATCTTGTGAAGTTCCTAAAGCACTAGATAAAGTTGGACTTGGATCGTTAGAATTAGGGGGCGTAACACCTAAACCACAGCCTGGCAATCCTAAACCACGCATGTATCGATTAGTAGAAGACCACGCGCTAATCAATCGTATGGGGTTTAATAATTTAGGTATGAATAAAGCGTTGAGTAATCTAAGAAAATATAGTTACCATACGCCTATAGGCTTAAATGTTGGAGTAAATAAAGCAACGCCATATGAAGCACGTTACCAAGATTATATAAAAGTCATAGACACATTTAAAAATGACGTTACATTTTTTACCGTTAACATCAGTTCTCCTAACACGGAAAACCTACAAAGTTTTCATGATAAAAATGAATTTTCTCAATTATGTACTGCTATACAAAATTATAAAGCACAACATGAGCTTAACGTACCTCTTTTTATAAAATTAACATCTGACCTTAGTACAGAAAATTTGTCTCGAATGCTTAAACCTATAACACAAACGTTTGATGGCATCATTTTAGCAAATACTACGCAAAAGCGTGAACAATTACATTCCATTAATCAAAAAGAATCTGGTGGGTTAAGTGGCAAACCTTTATTTAAACGAAATTTAAAACTGATTGCACATACCTATAAAGAAACGCAAGGTCAGTTTTTAATCATTGGTACTGGTGGCATTTTCGAAGCGAATGACGTCATCAAAATGTTACGTCATGGCGCATCGCTGGTTCAAATTTATAGTTCACTCGTATTTGAAGGCCCTGGATTAACTAAAACCATGAACAAACAGCTGGCACAATATTTACTAAGCAATGGATACAAACATATCGGTGATATCATAGGATTAGATGCGTAAAATATTTTAGTTTTTCTAGTCGAATTATTTATTGTAAAATATTAATTGTGAAATTATGATGATTTTTTATTATATAGGGTAAACAATTATCGAAGGGGGCGCTACAATGTATAAAAATATATTATTAGCATATGATTTTGATAATTCTTTTAATAACGTTCCTAAAGAATTACAAAATTTAACTACCGGCGTTGACAATGCAAAAATTACTATTTTCAACGTTATACCTGAAGGTGATTTACAAACTTCGGTTCGCTATGATGGCAAACATTTTGAAGAATTAGCTGAAGAAAAAGGTAATGAGATAACACCTTTTGTAGAAAAATTAGAATCACTCGGCTTAAAAATTCAAGTGAAGTTTCGTTCTGGCTATATTAAACAAGAAATATTAAGTGAAATCGAAGAAAACAGCTATGATATCATCGTTATGAGTAATAAACGGGCCAAACCAGACATAAAAAATGTACTGGGAAATGTTACTCATAAAATCGCTAATAGCGCAAATATTCCCGTACTTATTATAAAATAATTGAACATCATTGAAAAACTCATTATTCTATTAAGGAATAATGAGTTTTTTGTCGTTATTTTAGTTTGTAGTATCGTTATCTTGTTTTAAATAGCGCTCGATGACTTGTAGCACACCTGATTCATCATTGGAAGGCGCTCTGTAATTTGCGACATCAGCCACTCCAGGACTACATTCAGCCATTGCATAACTATATGGAGTCAAAGCTAACATTTCTATATCATTATTTGCATCTCCAAAAGCTAGCAATTCTTGTGGTTGTATCTCCCATTTATCTAAAAGTGTTTTAATCGCCACACCTTTATTCACTTTAGGTAAAATTAAATCCAAACTATCATTCCCACTTGTAACTGGCTTTATTTCTTCACCATATTGTGCTTTCAAACCTTTCATTACTTCATCTAAAAGTAATGTATCTTTAATTCTGAGCGCAATCTTAACAAATTCATCTTGCTCAATGTTTTTAAAGTCAGAGACTTTCGTTATATTAAAATAATATTTATTTAAAAATGATAAAAAGTCATTACTCACATCTTCTAATACATAGGCACTTTTAACTCCGCTTAACACAATATCTTCAATATGATAATGATTAATAATCAAATTTAAAACGTCAAATACCAATTGTTGATCAAAATATTCAGCTGCTTCTAACTTGTTATTTTGATACGTCACTGCACCATTTTCAGCGATATACGTTATCTGATGATCCTTACCTGAAAAAAATGAACGTAATTGCGCATATTGATTACCACTTGCAATGATAAATTTTATATCTCTTTCCATCATGCTTTCAAAAATTTTATTGAAATAAGCTTCATCAAATGTATTATCAGATTTAAAAAAAGTACCGTCTTTATCTACTGCTATTGCTTTTATCAAATGTTACACCTTACATTCCTGTACAAATCATTAAAAGATGGGGTTATAAGTCATTACATCACAATGACATTGAATAAATGGCCATCTATATCACTAAATAAAGCCCCGTAATATCCCTCATGTTCCGTGCCTGTTTCTAGTACTTTTCCGCCTGCTTGTTCAACCAACGAAACTAACGTATCAACTTCTGGTTTTGTTGAAACCGAAAGTGATACTAATGTTTCATTGTTACCTATAGACGAAAGTCTAGAAACTTTTTCAAATTGTTTTTTTTCTATCAGCATAATGATTTGGCCACCTTTCGTTTGAATACCTCGCATTTTATTCATCATGTCTTTATGTTTTTTGATTGCAAACCCTATAGTATCAAAAATTTTTCACTAGCTTCCAAATCTTGTACTGGCAAATTGAGCCATGCTGCATTAATTTCCATTAGCCATCCGCTCCCTTTTCAAATTTTTCAACGTATTGCACACTTATAGTAAAACATAAATCACTTTTAAAAACATGACTTATCATTTTCTATTGCAATGCATAAAGCTTTAAAATTCTTATTTTAGTTTTCAATCACAGTAGACTTTAGCCATTATCATCCATGTTTGCCAAAGCGCTGATACTCTTAAAATTAACTTGCTTTAATAATTGTTCGTAAGTATTTAGTGCTTTTTGAGTTACGTTTTCTCCATAACCAGTTAGGTAAATGTACATAGCGCGTTGATCTTCTACACACTCTTGTCTATATACAAGTGGCGTCTCTGTATTTTCCATTCTTACAATAAGTCTAGACATTGCACTTTGACTTAAGTCAACCACTTTAATCAAATCATTAATTTTGTATTTTTTATGCTCTGACTTATAAATTTCATATAATACATAAAATTCTTTAATACTTAGAAAATATTGTTCTTTCAATTTTCTTTCAATCATCGCTTCAATATAATGTATATATTTAGTCATTTTAATCCAGTTATCCACTTTTTGTTCTTTTTTCATTGTATATCTCCCCACTAATCATACGTTTGAAAACTTCTTTAAGTTATTTTTATTGATTAATTCTGAAATAACGTTGTAAAAAACATTATTTCCAAGTGTTGCACTTTTTCATACGACTACCTATATAAATACTTTGCTTTTATAAGTTATATTATTCAATATTCTATAAGTTTCGGTATGTACTTTATAGTTTAAAGGATAAAAATGTCGAACTAAAGACGAGATACTTCCAATTCCTGCTTTTTTTATACATCAACAACATATAATTAGAATATGTTTTTCTTGAGCATAATACAAAAAACCATTTTAGTGTACTAACAACTAATACTAATAAAATAAATTCAATTTTATTAGTGTTTTAATTGTTAATAGTGACTAAAATGGTTTTATTTTGTTAAGTTAACACGATTTATGTTTATTGCTTTTTCAATAATTGCTCTTTCAAATCTTTACGTTCATATTCTAATGAGTAAGGATCATTTAACCAATAAATGCCCTCATCCACTTTAATTGTGTGTCCATTTTTGACAGCCTCAGTACTTTTCCATAAATCTTTATTTTCAAAAGATAATTGAGTTCCTTTAGCGACTGGTGTAACGACATAATCACCTGCCATATCTGGAATTTCTTCTTCAGATATATCAGCTAAATCATTTTTCTCAGTAGCTTTTTCAACATTTTCTGGCATTTTTAAGCCAAATGCATCATACAATACTTCACTACCATGGCCGTATGTCTTACCGAGCGCATACACTTTTTTATCAAAATCTTTTATAATTGAAACAGTTGTATCTTCACCAATAGCTTCTTTTATTGTTTTACCATCATTTTTTGTCTTTTTCTCCCATTCATCAATCCATGCGTTTGCTTGTTTTTCTTTACCTATTATTTTTCCTAGTTCTTGATGTTGCTCTTTGTAGTCATGTTTCAAATAATCAAAAGCAATTGTGGGCGCAATTTTATTTAATTTTTTTAAATTTTTATCAGTATTATAAGTAATAATTAAATCTGGTTTTAATTTTGCGACACTTTCCACATTCTCTGCGTCTACTTTTTTAACGTCTTTAAATTTATCCTTTAATACTTTGCTATCATCCACGATGTTAGCTACACCTACTATGTTCCCATCAAGTTGTTTTAAACCACCTGCATAAGTTGCACCAAGTACGACAATACGTTTTGGCTTTTTAGGTATTTTTACTTTGTCCCCTGAATCTTGAACATACGTCTTTGTCTCTTTCTTACTTTTTGATGACTCATTATCAGATTGATTACCACATGCTGCTAATACCAAAATAAGTGCAAGTAATGGTAATAATAATTTTTTCATTCCTAAATATCCCCTTTTCATTTGTTTACAATTTAAACTGAGCTTAATTATATATTATACTTCATTTATATTGAACGAACCACAAATAATTGTTGATTGTGCATGAATAATTACTCAACTTAATATATAGAAAGTAGCGCTTTCGTATAATGGGCGCGTTCTTCAGAAAATAAATACGCAATCGGAAAATCATCGACAATTTCTCCATCTTTCATAACAACAATTCGCTCAACAAATTGATTTAAAAATGCAATATCATGAGAAATCATAATAATGCCTTTGTTTGTTTGATCATGGTAGTCTTTCAAAACTTTTATCATTCTCTGTTCAGCTATCACATCTAAACTAGCAGTTATTTCATCGCAGATTAACATATCCGGTGCTAACATTAATGTACGTATTGTGTTAAATCGTTGTAACTGCCCACCACTTAACTCGTCTGGAAACTTTTGTAATAATGATTCTTCTAAATGCATATATGACATTAAATATTTAAGATTTGTGCGAATATCTGCTGTTGATTGTGAACCTTTATAATATCGTAATGGTTCTTCTAATGCGGTTTGTATTTTGAATTTGGGATTAAAACTATCGTATGCATGTTGAAATATCGGAAGCATACTTAGTCCTTGTGTTGAATAATGACCTTGATAATTGGTTAATAATCCTAACATTACATGAGCCAATGTCGTTTTACCAGAACCACTTTCACCAACAATGCCAACTTTTTCATTTGAAGCTATCGTCAAATTAATATTTTTTAAAATAGGAGCATTTTTATAAGCAAAGTTTATATGTTGCAACTTAATCATTTATGTCATCCTTCCTTAACTGACTACGCGCATCAAACAATTTAAGACTGTATGGTTTTACATTGCCATCCTTAAATGCTTGAACATGATTAAAATCTATGACTTTGCCATGTTGAATGATGCTAATCCAATCACTAAAATCAAGCACATGAGACAAATTATGCGTAATCATCAGTAAGGTCACTTTATGGACTTCCGCTAAGTACTTGATTAAATGCATCACATTATAACCAGTAATTGCATCTAATGATGCTGTAGGTTCATCGGCAATAATAACACTTGGATTTAACATTAATACACTGGCGATTTGAACCCTAGCAAGTTGACCACCTGATAAATTAAATCTATAACGCGTCATCACTGCTTCTGAATCTAAATCCACCCATCTAAGTGCTTGTTTCACAAACTTTTTAGCTGTAGTTTTATCTACCTTATAATGCATTTTGTAAATCGCAATTAATTGCTTGCCTAATTTTGTGTGATCATTAAAGCTATGTGTGTAATCCTGAGATATAAATCCAATTTCTTTTCCTAGTAAATTGCTTACACCAGTAATTGATTGCCCTTTGTAAACTAACGAATCAAAATGTGTCGTCAACATACTAGGAACTTGTTGTACGAGTGCTTTTGCAGTTAAACTCTTGCCAGAGCCACTTTCACCTACCAAAACATTCACTTTACTTTGTCGTAAAGTTAAATCAAGGTGGTCTACGAGCCTTTGGCCATCGGTATCTGTGATGGTTAAGTTTGTAATTTCTAAAAGGTTATTATTAGCCATCAGCATCACGCTTTCTTTTTAAAAGTCTATCTCTCAATGCATCACCAGTTAAATTAAATAATAAAATAGTTACTGTGATTAAAAATGCGGGTACAATTATTAACAATGGGTATGAACTGATATAATCTCTACCTGCATTTAACATTGCTCCCCACTCTGGAGAAGGTGGCTGTGCACCTAAACCTAAGAATGATAGCGAAGAAATATAAAGTATAATTTTCCCAAAATCTACGGTCATTAAAACGATCACAGAAGGCATCACTTGTGGAAAAAAATGTTTTAAAATAATGCGATGGGTCGGTACATTAAATAGCTTAGCCATTTGAATATACGGTTTGCTTATTTCACTACTGACAATTGAACGTGTGAGTCGTGTGTAAGTCATCCATTTGATAATCGTAATCGCTATCACTAAATTCCATATACTCGGTTTAAAGAAGCTTGCCATAGCAATCATTAACACAAATTCTGGAATACTTAATCCTATGTCGATAACACGCATAATAATCGTATCAACGAAACCTTTTTTATAACCTGCTAAAAGTCCCAATGGCACACCAATGATCACGGTAATCAACAAAGTGATTAAACTGATGATTAATGTATATCTTGCACCGACAATCACCCTTGCTAGTAAATCTCGACCATAGTCATCTGTACCTAGCCAATGTGTGCTACTAGGAAGCTCTAGTGTATGACTCAAATGTACCTCCAATGCACTATCTGCTGAAATAAGAAATTGAGCTACGATGAGTAACAATACATAAATACCAAACACATAAAAAATAAAACTGCCTTTATTTTTATGTCTCATTCAATATCACCATCCTGGCCCTGACGTTTTAATGTATCATTGATTTTGTTAAAACGACGTTTAGGATCGAGCCATAAAAGTAACAAATCACTAATCGTATTGGCTAACACCACAAAGAATCCAATCATGATAACAGCACCTTGTACTACTGGATAGTCCCTCGCTCTAATACTATCTACAAGAAAGTGACCAAGACCTGGTATACCAAATAAATTTTCAATCACTACCGTACCACCAATCAAACTACCAACAGACATACCTAATACTGTAATCACAGGGACAATAGCTGGCTTAAATAAGTCTTTCCATAAGATGTAGTGCTCCGACATTCCTCTTAGTCTAGCCGCTTCTACTTCTTTAGATTGATATAGTTCAACTAAAGTCGAACGCATTAACCTTACATAATATGCACTCATGCCAATACTTAATGCGATTACAGGCAATATATAACCAGCGATGGAATCTAAACCTGATGAAGGAAGTATATTTAATTGTTGTGCAAATATATAAATTAATATCGTTCCTAAAAAAAAGGAAGGCACACTCACAGTAAATGAAGTCAATATTCTTATCTAAGTATCTATCCATGTATGATATCGTTTTGCTGCTAATATACCTAAAGGAATAGCAACTAGAAATACGATAACAATCGTTAATACTGCAATGATTAACGTTGGAGGTGTATAAAAAATCAATGCTTTAGTCACAGGTTCTCCAGTTTGATAACTTGTACCGAAGTTTAATTGTATTATCTGACCTAACCATTGAAAATATTGCATTACTGGTGATTGATTGAGTCCTAATCGTTCTTTCGTAGCTTCAATTTGTTCGCTTGAAACATTCGCTACATCTAAGTGCAAAACTTTATCAACAGGGTCTCCAGGCGTAAGTTCCATTAATATAAAAGTGATAGTAGAAAGGACAAACAATACAATGATCATTTGTCCAATTTTAGAAAGTATATGTTTTAATATCATTCTTTTTTATCAACCTTATAGTCAATAAGATAAATACCTTCTGGTGTTGAAGTTAAATGCTCTACATTCTTATTCATTCCAACGATATTATCATTATAAGAAATATAACTGTTTGCGATGTCATCACTTGTAATATTAATGATTTGATTCGTAATGTTATTACGTTCTTCTTTGTTCACTGTTTTATTTAGCTCATCTATTAATGCTGTGACCTTATGATTATCATAACCACCTGTATTAATTGCGCCTTTTGGTTTGTAAGCTTGGTTAAAGAAATAACCCGTATCCCCTCTAGGAATTGTACCAAAACTGTAAAGTGAGGCATCCCACTGATCTTTATCTTTTAAATAACCCTGTATGTCATCCACATTACGTAATTGGATATCAATATTAGCTTTTTTAGCATCTGACTGAATGACTTGTGCAATTTTAGGTAATTCTGGACGTCCATTATACGTAGATATCGTCAGTTTTAATGGATGTGCTTCACTGTAACCTGCATCTTCCATTAATTTTTTAGCTTGTGCAATATCTTGTTTTTGCACATCTTTATTTTCTATAAAGTCGAGCTTATTGTTGAATGGTCCAGTTGCTGGTGTTGCATAGCCTTTTGAAACATGATCTACAATACGCTTACGATCAATAACTTTATCTAATGCTTCACGCACTTGCTTTGTCATTTTATCACTCGTATGATTATATAATAATAATCCAGTTCTGAAACCAGAGATTGATGAAATTTTCGTCTTATCACTCTCTTTTAATGATTTAACTTTTTCAACAGGTACATCCGTAATGACATCTGCTTTTCCAGAATCTAAATCACTCGTGCGGGCATTGCCGTCTTCTTGATATGTAACATTGATGCGGTCTAGTTTTGGTTTGCCTTGCCAATAATCTTTATTTCGGTCCAATTGAATTTTCTGTGATTGCTTATAATCTTTAATTTGATACGGACCCGTGCCTACAGGTGTTTTATTGATATCTCCTTTAGCTTCAGTATCATAAATAGCTGAGAATGGGCTAGCTAATTCTGAAATGAGTTCAGGATATGCAGTTTTTGTTGTGATTTGCAATTTTTGTCCATCCACTTTGATATCTTTGATTGGCAGTGAACCTTTGACTAAATCACTTTTTTGAATACTTTTCTCCAAGCTGGCTTTAACTGCTTCACCTGTCACTTTTTTTCCATTTTGGAATTTAATATCATCTTTTAATGTTAAATCTAATTGAGTCGGTGATGTTTGTCCGTAAGATTTAACTAGCAACTTTTGAACTTTACCATCTGCTGTCGCTTTAAATAATGATTCTGCAGCACCTACCTTCACAGGTACATCTGTTTCATATGGTGCGATAGATGTCGTTTTCAAAGGTAATTCTATATCTAAAGTTTTGCCTTTAGATTGGCTGCCAGAGCCACTACAACCAGCCAAAATCACTGTTGTAGAAGCTAATACTGTGATGATTTTTTCATAAACATACCTCTTTCCAACAATTTTTATTGAATAATAATCTATCCACAAAGTACACCCTCTTTTATTATACTTAGTTTGTACATTTAATTAAACTTCATGCTTCAATGGTCACTTATTTTTGTACACGCATACGATTTCCTGCGAATAACATTATCCATGTAGCAATAATAAACGGTAAGGTAAAGACAGGTAAGCCAAATGGTGTTAGCAATGTAATCATACCTGCATGTATAACTACCGTGAGTAAGACACCAAGTACAATACTCATATATCTTGGGATTCTAGTTTTAAATGCTACGCCTAATGCTAAAACTGTAAGAATGACATTATAACCAAATAAACCATCATTAATCTGATCATGATTTGCACCGAGCACCGTAACAGCTGCAAAACCAATGACATTAGCAACCATTGCGTAAAGTCCTGCTTTTCTTGAAGCAATAAATATCCCGATTAAAATGAAAGCACCTGCTAAAACACTTTTCAATAAAAAAACTTCACTAAAACCTGATAAAAAGGCACTAATAAAATCGATATGATGTCCCGAATATGTAATTTCTTTGACAGTATTAGGCAATATTTTTACATCTGCATTTACAAACTTGAATTGAAAAGACATTAATAAAACAACCCAGCTTACAAATACATACGGCATCGTTAACATGGGTACACCAAAAGGTTTAAAAAACTCTCTAAATGCTGATCCTAATGGCATTGTTATAATTATTGCAACAATGACTATCAATAAGCTATACCATTCAGGTACTAAAAATAACGTTAATGCAATTGCAGTCAATACTGGATTAAAACCTGCTAAACCACTATTAATCTCTTCATCTGAGTAATTTGTATATTGAGCTAATAATAGTGATATTAAACTAGCAATGAGCGCCATTAAACCAACTTTCCAACTACCTACAAATAGACCTATTAAGATAAATAAACCTGTCCATGCATTGTTCAACAACAAAACCTGTGTGATATTTTTTAATAATATTTGAATCGCATTCAAAATGTCACCTGATTTCTATAAAATTTACGTTATTCATCTTATATCATACAACCTATAATTAAAAGTCTTTCAAATTTTACTAAATTCGCTATTTTCACACTTTTCCTTAATGTGTAATTCTTGTAGTTAGCCTAGCAACCCTTATTATTAAAATGTAGCCACATACACATCGATATTGATTTTAACAGATTTGGAAAGGGAGTGAACAACGTGCATTTTACACAACGTGAGCAAGATAAGTTA
Organism: Staphylococcus sp. FSL W8-0271; assembly: GCF_038006605.1. Classification (NCBI taxonomy): domain Bacteria; kingdom Bacillati; phylum Bacillota; class Bacilli; order Caryophanales; family Staphylococcaceae; genus Staphylococcus; species Staphylococcus sp. FSL W8-0271. Next base: position 358,717 of record NZ_JBBOVM010000001.1, on the reverse strand, counting down.
ATGTTAGTCATTGCATCCGATTTAGCACGTAGACGTCAACAAAGAGGATTAAAATTAAACTATCCTGAAGCAGCCGCTATCATCAGTTTTGAATTGTTAGAAGGCGCACGCGATGGAAAATCAGTAGCAGAACTTATGAGTTATGGAAAACAAATATTAAGTGCAGATGATGTCATGGAAGGTGTTGCAGATATGTTAACTGATTTAGAAATTGAAGCAACATTCCCTGATGGTACAAAATTAATTACTGTCCATCATCCGATAGTCTAAAGGAGGATACATGATGAAACCAGGTGAAATTATTGTTAAACGTACAGAAATCGATGTTAACAAGGGGCTTCATGCCACAGTCATCACTGTAAAAAACACAGGCGATCGTCCTATACAAGTTGGTTCTCACTATCACTTTTTTGAAGTGAATCCTGCATTAGATTTTAATCGTGAACATGCCTATGGCAAACGTTTAGATATACCCGCAGGTGCTGCCGTTCGTTTTGAACCAGGTGATGAAAAAGAAATTCAATTAGTAGAATATAAAGGGAGTCGTAATATTTTTGGCTTCCACGGAAAAGTAAATGGTCCTATAGACGACACACGTGTATTTAAACCAGATGATTATACTAAAGAATCTGATATTATCGATAAAGCTACTTTATCAGAAGATAATGCTAATAAAGAAAGTGGGTATAAAAGATGAGTTTCAAAATGACGCAATCTCAATACACGAGTCTTTATGGACCAACCATTGGTGATTCAGTAAGACTCGGTGATACAAACCTATTCGCTAAGGTCGAAAAAGATTTCGCTACATATGGTGACGAAGCTACTTTCGGCGGCGGCAAATCCATCCGAGACGGTATGGCTCAAAACCCTAACGTAACAAGAGACGACAAAAAAGTTGCAGATTTAGTTATTACTAACGCGCTAATCCTTGATTATGACAAAGTAATCAAAGCAGATATCGGTGTCAAAAATGGCTATATTATGAAAATTGGTAAAGCGGGCAATCCAGACATAATGGATAATGTTGATATCGTTATTGGTGCAACGACTGATGTTATTGCTGCAGAAGGTAAAATCATAACTGCTGGTGCCATTGATACACATGTCCACTTTATCAATCCAGAGCAATCACTCGTTGCTTTAGAAAGCGGCACAACTACATTAATCGGCGGTGGTACAGGAGCTTCTGAAGGCTCAAAAGCAACAACTGTTACACCTGGACCTTGGTACATACATCGCATGTTGGAAGCAGCAGAACAAATTCCATTAAACATTGGTTTTACTGGGAAAGGACAAGCTGTTAACCACACTGCCCTCGTCGAACAAATTCATGCAGGTGTCATTGGTCTTAAAGTACATGAAGACTGGGGTGCAACACCATCTGCTTTAGATCACGCTTTACAAGTCGCAGATGACTACGATATTCAAGTGGCCTTACACGCAGATACTTTAAACGAAGCTGGATTTATGGAAGAAACAATGGCAGCAGTTAAAGACCGTGTATTACACATGTACCATACTGAAGGTGCTGGTGGCGGGCACGCGCCTGACTTAATTAAGTCAGCTTCTTACTCAAACATCTTGCCATCATCCACTAACCCTACTTTGCCGTACACACACAATACAATAGATGAACATTTAGATATGGTTATGATCACACATCACCTTAACGCTTCTATCCCTGAAGATGTTGCTTTTGCTGACTCTCGTATTCGTAAAGAAACAATTGCTGCAGAAGACGTATTACAAGATTTAGGTGTATTTAGTATGGTAAGTTCCGACTCTCAAGCTATGGGTCGTGTTGGCGAGGTAATCACACGTACATGGCAAGTGGCTCATCGCATGAAAGAACAACGTGGTGCGCTTGAAGGAGACGGTGAATATAACGATAATAATCGTATCAAACGTTATATTGCGAAGTACACAATCAATCCTGCAATTACACATGGTATTTCAGAGTATGTTGGATCTATTGATGAGGGCAAACTTGCAGACATCATAATGTGGGACCCAGCGTTCTTTGGTGTTAAGCCTGAGTTAGTGCTTAAAGGTGGAATGATCAATACGGCAATTAACGGTGATGCTAACGGTTCTATTCCAATTTCTGAACCACTCAAATACCGCAATATGTATGGACAATTAGGTGGTAATATGCAAAGTACTGCCATTACTTTTGTTTCATCCACTGCTTATGAAAATGATATAGGTAGAAGTTTAGGGTTAAAACGTAAATTAAGACCAGTTAAAAATATTCGTAAATTAACTAAAGCAGATATGAAAAATAATAACGCTACACCTAAACTAGATGTAGATCCACAAACTTATGAAGTATTTGTCGATGGTAAGAAAATAACAAGTGAACCAGCTACTGAGTTGCCACTAACGCAACGTTATTTCTTATTCTAGGAGGATAAAATATGATCATCGAAGAAATTAAAGGTAATATTGCAAATCTAGCACAAAATGAAAAAAACAAACACGTTGAAAAAGTTTATCTTGAAAATTCTGACTTAGTGAAACGTATTCAACGTGTTACAACAGACCATGGTAATGAAATTGGCATTCGTTTAAAACAGCCTATCGATTTGCAATACGGTGATATTCTATATCAAGACGATACAAATATGATTATTATAGACGTCAATTCAGAAGATTTATTAGTAATCAAGCCACGTACATTACAAGAAATGGGTGACATTGCTCATCAATTGGGTAATCGACATTTGCCAGCACAATTCACAGAAACAGAGATGCTTGTACAATATGACTATCTCGTAGAGGATTTATTGAAAGACTTAGGTATACCCTACAGCCACGAAGATAGAAAAGTAAACCAAGCATTTAGACATATAGGTCATTCACATGATTGATCATGCACATTTGCGCTTATTTCAATTTTGTGATTCTCAATTTCCGACTGGCGCTTTCAGTCACTCATTTGGACTTGAAACATATATCCAAAGAGATATTGTCCATGATGAAGCATCTTTTAAACAATGGCTTGAATTATTCTTAAATGAACAACTTTCGTTTGCTGACGGCTTAACAATGCGCTTAGTCTACGATGCACTAAATCATCATAATACTGAAAAAATATTGTATTTAGATCGTATACTTTTTGTACAAAACCTACCTAAAGAAACCAGACAAGGATCAAAACAAATGGGTAATCGCATGGTCAAACTAGCAGCAGAACTTTACGATAGTGAATGGATACAGTGGTATCAAACGCAAAACAAAAATAAAAAAGCAAAATTGCATCCGGCGATTTGTTTTACAATGCTCGGTCATTATTTAGGCGTCGATATTGAAATGATTATCGATTACTATTTATATCAAAATGTATCGAGTTTAACACAAAACGCAGTTCGTGCAATTCCTTTAGGACAAACTGCAGGTCAAAGAATCGTCTATGAAATGATTCCCTTTATGAAAGAAACAAGAAATCATATTATGACATTAGAGGAGTCACAATTAGGTATCACTGCACCCGGATTAGAGATCAACCAGATGGAACACGAGAACGTAAATGTAAGAATTTTTATATCTTAGGAGGGCATTTCCAATGACAGAGACAGTTAAAATAGGTGTCGGTGGCCCTGTAGGTGCAGGGAAAACACAACTTATTGAAAAATTAGTAAAACAATTATCTAAAGAATTTAGCATAGGTGTCATTACCAACGATATTTATACAAAAGAAGATGAAAAGATTTTAGTTAATTCAGGTGTGTTACCTGCAGAGCGCATCATCGGTGTTGAAACAGGTGGCTGCCCACATACAGCAATTCGTGAAGATGCTTCAATGAATTTTGCTGCCATCGATGAATTAAAAGAACGTAATGAAGATATCGATTTGATATTTATCGAATCTGGTGGCGACAACCTTGCTGCGACCTTCAGTCCAGAGTTAGTCGATTTTTCTATATATATTATCGACGTTGCTCAAGGGGAAAAAATCCCTCGCAAAGGCGGACAAGGCATGATTAAATCTGATTTCTTTGTAATTAACAAGACTGATTTGGCTCCGTACGTCGGTGCTTCATTAGAACGTATGGCTGAAGATACCGAAACATTCCGAGGCAAAAGACCATTTGCATTTACTAATCTTAAAACAGATGAAGGCTTAAATAAGGTTATCGAATGGATAGATCAAGATGTCTTTCTTAAAGGTTTAGCTTAATGGCAAATGCACAGCAAAAATGGACTGGCATATTAGATTTAACTGTTTTTAATAATGGTAGTAAATCTGTTGCGCGTGATATCTTTTTTGAGAAGGCATTAAAAGTCATACGCCCAGTTTACTTAAACGGCTCAGATATACCTACATTTTATATTGTAAATGTAGGCGGTGGTTATTTAGATGGTGACCGTTACAAAATGGATTTCACAGCAGAAGAAAATGCAAATGTGACTTTAACTTCACAAGGTGCGACAAAAATCTATAAAACATTAAATGATCATGTCGAGCAATATCAAAATTTTAACATTAAGGACAATGCTTATATCGAATATGTTGGCGATCCTATTATCGCCTTTGAAAACGCTAAGTTTTTCCAACATAATACATTTAATTTGAGTACCAACGGTTCACTATTCTATACAGATATACTGACACCCGGTTATTCAAAAGAAGATAAAGCCTTCACATATACGTATATGCATCTACTTAATGAAATTTATGTTGAAAATGAACTCGTAACATTTGATAATTTGTTACTTGATCCAACTAAAAATAAAGTTGATGGCCTAGGGTATATGGAAGACTATACACATTTAGGTTCATGCTATTTCATACATCCTGAAGTCAATCAAACTTTTATAGATGATATTTATGATTATATCAAGCATTATCACAAAACATATCATTGTCGTTTCGGTATTACTCAATTACCAACGCATGGTTTCAGCATTAGAATTCTATCAAATAAAACACAGATTATCGAGCGCATTTTAAATGCTGTACAAACGTACGTTGCACAGCATATCTTTGACAGAGAAGTCAATTTCTTAAGAAAATATTAACCTTAATCATGTCGTATATTATGAAATAGCAATTCCAACCTCGGAGCATGAAACATACAGTTTATACTCAATAAAAAGAACTTAGACAAACCCTGTGCAAATTAATGCGTAGGGTTTGTTTATTTTTATTTATATAGATATCTTTCAAATAGCAGTTGTCTTTCAGGCCATTATTGTCACTATTTAATTTATATATATTATCATATTGGCAGTGATTTGGGCTGACTCCTTCGGTAAGCGCACTAGCCAAAAACTATAGGCTAAGGCAGTGTCCGCGGAAAGCATGCACAAAAAAAACCGCCAACAAAGTTGTCGACAGTCTGAAAGAACTTATCTATTTGCATAGGGATAAATTCTTTTTTTATATCATATTTTGATCACGCTTGATTAAAGATATGATTTACATAATTCAAGGCAGTCTACTACTGACAATAAATTGTGCTCAACTTCTATCACTTAGTCCAAAATATTCATATCCAGACATCTATTTATACTGTAATAGCTTATAATGTTATTAAAACTTTCATACCATTTACTTTAAATAATATTTAGCAACCATACGATACTAATGACTAACAATAAAATTGTTGCAATATAAATCGCTAGCTTTTGCCCTTTTTTTAATGATTTTTCTTCATGCGTAAACAAGCTAAATAATGATCCATCTTTACCCATAAGCAGAGCAATAGAATAAATCAGTAGTATAATCGCTATAATTAATACGATTAATGCAACATAAACCATTTGCGATTGACTCCTTTCGAATTTCAATAGTTATTATTTTTTATACGTACATTTTATCTTAATATTTACGCTATAAAAAATATATAGCTAGTTCTATATGATATTTTACAAATCTTGTAATGATTTACCTTGTTTTTTTATTCTTCTCACCTTAAATGGTGCATAAATTAACACGATTATAATAATGATACCCATATAACCTATTACCGGATAGAAAAATGTCATTAAATCTGTAAACCCTGCAAAACTGATTGCAAAACCGATTAAAGTAAATATCGTATAAAATATTTTAAATTGTTTCGTTTCAATTTCAGTGAAGCGTGTAGCTAATGAATAAAACATACCTAAACATGTATTAAAAATCATTAAATAAATAACAATTGACATAAACACGCCTAAAATAGGTGAAATATCATTAACTAGTCCTAACATTGGTAACGGTAAGTGGCCAACTGTTTCAATCTTTGAAAAAATTGCCAAATGACTAATCATAATCATTAAACCTAAAACAATACCACCGGCCAAACCACCCCATGCAGCAACTTTACTATTTTTCTCATTACCTCCCATAACAATTGACATTGATGCACCTAAGCCTACATTAAGCGAGACATAATTTACACCTGCGATAAACCAATGTGGAACAGCAGATGTATGACTTTTAGCCAATGTATCCAATTCGCTAAACGAACCTGACATCGTAAACAAACAATATATAGCAACGATAACAATACAGATAATCAATAAAGGTGTAATGTTACCAATTACTTTTACAACATTATCCACACGTAACATACCAAATACGAGTACTAATATAACCATAAGTGCAGTACCGTACACAGCAGGTATGCCAAATTGTTGTTCAAAATTTGAGCCTCCGCCTGCAAGCATAACAACACCAAATCCAAATAATGCAATAATGAGCACAATGTCTACTAACCAGGCAATGACCTTGCCAAACATTGTACCACCAGTCAATTTATGTATCACGTCGTTATGTCCTTCAGCCTTAAATATACTGCCTAACCATACTAGCATCATACCTACGTAGGCAAATAACACGGTAGAAACAATGCCCGCGAGTATGCCCACCGTTCCAAAGCTAGTAAAATACTGTAGTATTTCTTGTCCTGAAGCAAATCCTGCACCCACGATAATACCGATGAATGCACTACCAATTAAAAATATCCTTTTCATATAAATCCCCTTCGTTACATTGAATTTCATTTATAAGCATTCGTAAAAGCCTATAATGTCACTTCACTCGCATGCACCTTTGATATTGGCAAGGATGCACAAGTTTCAAATATGTTTGTGAATATAACATACGATTTTCACAGAACCCTAATTCTGTACCCTTTTATCCTTACCAGCCAAACCTTAGTACGATACTGAATTTTGTTTGAATTCAAAATTTCTGTACCTTTTATTTTAAATTTATAAATAATGATATAAACTCAAAATATTCAAAATGCAAGCGTTTACATTTTTATGATAACTTACTTGAATTTGATTATCAATTACACATATTCAATAAGTAATATTGAATTATGTACAAATACAATCAAATTACTAACTTAAACTGTTTAATATTGTTACAATAATATAGGCTACTATTAAATTTATACTTTAGGAGTGATTTTGTGGCAGAGGAATACATTTATAAAAACACCGTGCAACCATCTTGGATAGATAATAATAACCATATGCATGATGCACAATATTATTCCATTTTCAGTGATGTCGTCGTTGGATTTTTCGAATCAGTCGACTTATATGTTTCATATCGACAAACACATGAAATTACTATTTTTAGTTTGGAGGCACACATTTCCTTTTTAAAAGAACTCGTCTTAGATGATGACTTTTACGTTAAAGTACATATTTATGATTATGATGCGAAAAGAGTACATTTATTCCTGACAATGTACAATGATAATGATGAGCGTATTGCTACATATGAAGTGATCATGATAGGCGTTAGTAAAGTTACACGTCGTAGCATGGCATTTCCACAGCCTATTCTAGAGAAAATACAAGCAGCTTTTAATATGCAAAAGCCATTTAATGCGCCATCACAACTAGGTCATGTTATTGGCATACCTAGAAAATAACAAACATAAAAGTAGAACGGAAACTCAGCTTTCTTTTCCGTTCTACTTTTATGTTATTTTGCTGTAAACATGTAGTAAAGACTTTCCTTTGTAAATAATAAATGTTTTTCATATACATCGTCATGTTGATAATTCAAACCAATTAAACAACTAATATTTAAATTGATTGTTTGAGCAATTAAACTGCGTACAAAAAATTCCGCTTCTACATCTCGCATTTCGCCACAACGTATCATCTTATTGATTATTGGCTTTAAATGAGAGACTAAACGCTTATTAAATACTTCTAACAAAACCGACTGAAACATTTTACTTGTCATCGCTTCGTTAAAGAATACCTTTAACAACATTCTATTCTCATAAATAAACTTAGAACGATTGTCTACAAATATGTTTATAAATGATTCCAAGTTGCTTGCGCGATTCAATTCACTTAAGAACTCCTCTGCTACAGTAGGCGCTATGTTATCTTTTATGATAGGCACCAGACCTGCATAGAGTAATGCTTCTTTATTTTTAAACTGTTTATATACTGTACCTTCAGCAACACCTGCCCGCTTAGCAATATCACTTGTACTTGTTTGTTTATAGCCTTTTTCACTAAAAAGTATAAGGGCACTTTCAATCACTAAACGTTGTTTTTCAGTTAAATGCTCTAATTTAGGTACAATTTCTTCCATGATATCTTTAATATTTCGATTCATGTATGATACCACCTATACTTAAACTTTTCTATAACGTTTCATTCCTAAAATATTCAATATTAGTAATACTACAAAAATACCAAATAATACACACAAGTTGATATAAATATCTTGCACGCCAAATCCTTTTATCATCACATCTTGCATAGCTTCTCCGGTATAAAATAATGGCATCAAATGTGCAAAGTATTGTAAGCCTATATTCATCGATGATATTGGAATTAAACCTGCAAATAATACTTGCGGTACGATTACAAGTGGTATAAATTGGATCATTTGAAATTCTGAAGATGCAAATGTAGACAACAGTATACCAAACGTTAAAGCTACGAGTGCTGTTAATACCGTTGTAGCTAGAACTAACCAAATCGATCCCTCAACAGCTATATTTAATACATAAATGGCATAAATAACCACTACAAACGTTTGAATAACACTAAAAATACCATATCCCATAATATAGCCATAAATAATATGGCTTCGCTTAATAGGAGAAGACAATAATCGTTCTAGTGTTCCTGATGTTCTCTCTTTTAATAAACCAATGCCAGAAATTAAAAATGTGAAGAAGAAAACGAAAAATCCTATTAAAATTGGATTAATCGTATCAAAATATGTAGCATCTTTATCCCCATATAAATAATGTGTATTAATTTTTATCGGTTCACGATTCTCGGTCATACTTTGACCTGTATTAGCATTGTCAGGTATTTGCGATTGAACTTGCGCTAATGCTTTTTTTAATGATTTCGTATTTTCTTTCAATTGACTCATATTATGATTGGTTAACCACTTTTGGTTTGTAGAAGCCATGACTCCCTTATCTGTTGGATTATCATTAGCAAAAGTGACTTCTAACTCATGATTTTGCATGAGTATAAACCCAGTTAATTGATCTTCTTTTATTTTATCATCTATATTTTTATGGTCCTTAAAATTTTCAATCGTGATGTCTTGTGATTGTAATTGTTGTTTTAGTGATTCAGGAATATCATGAACACCAACTTTCACACCATTTGAGTTATCTGAAACTGTAAATATATAATAGAATAGCGTTAATGTTAACAACGGCGCTACTAGCAATAACATCAACGTACGTATATCTCTGATTGTTTGTTTGAAAATTCGTTTAGTAATATAAAATGCATTCATATTTAGTCCTCCATTTTCAAAAACACTTCTTCAATTGATACAGCTTGATATTGCGTTTTAATATCTTGTGGTGATCCTATTGCAATAATTTCACCATGATTCATAAGTAATAGTCTGTCACAACGTGTTGCTTCATCTAAAACATGAGTTGTGACTAGAATACTTTTCCCTTCTTTTTTTGCTGCATCCAAATCTTTCCATACCGCTTGTCTAAGTTTAGGATCAATTCCAACAGTTGGTTCATCTAGTATCAATATTTGTGGATCTTGTAGAAAACTAATAGCCAAAGATAACCTACGTTTCATGCCGCCAGAATAGGTCGATACCTTTTTATCTAAGGCCTCTTGTAGTTTCACCATATCACTACATATTTCCACACGTTTCTTGATGTCTTTTCTTTTTTTAATGTATATACTGCCAAAAAATTCTAAGTTTTCTCTCCCCGTCAAATCAGTATAAAGTGCATCACTTTGAGCCATATATCCAACGTCACCTAAAATTTTTCTATCGGGCATTTCAACGTCATCTATCGTTACCCAACCTACATCGATGCGTTCCATACCTAACATACATTGAATTAATGTTGTTTTACCAGTTCCAGATGGACCAATTAAACCGACGATTTCACCCTTTTCAAAAGCAACATTTATATCTTTTAATACTTGTTTATCACCAAAAGATTTACTTAAATTATTCACTTCGATCATCTTCACACCTCATCTCACTAATAGTGAGTGAACACTCACTTTATTGTTATATTATACTTTAATATAACAAATGTAAAATCATAATTTTAGCTTTTTGACATTTTGCTATGTAACTGTTAGTTTGAAGTAGAACGGTCATTCTATTTAGAAAGTGTGAGACGATTGTCACAAAAGCGACAAGATATATTATCAACTGCTGAACGATTATTTTATGAATATGGGTTTCGTGGTATAGGCTTAAAGCAAATTATTCAAGAAGCCAATGTAGCAACTATGACTTTATATAATCATTTTGAGTCCAAAGATAATTTAGTTGAGGCGGTGCTAAAGCAGCGTGAATCTAGATATTGGCATTACTTAGACACTTATGTAGAAAAACAACCACACCAACCTTTTATTTCTGCTGTCAAAGCGCACTGCCAGTGGCTTAATGATCATTCTTATAAGGGTGATATGTTTATGAGGGCTATCGAAGATTATGCGAATACAGATAACGAAATTGAAAATATTGCTAGAGGACATAAACAAAAATTATTAAATTACTTAGAACAACTGGCAAATAATGCTGGTATCGTCAATGGTTTAGATTTAGCAATTCAATTTACATTATTACTTGAAGGTACAACTTCAATGACAGCATTATTAGGTTCTAAAAAAGCGACATCACATGCTATAACTATGGCTGATTTGTTACTTAACGAAGCACATAAAGAAATTTAAATTTTAAACGAGCATGAGCATCTTATTTTGTATACTCATCTCGTATTTTTTTAAAACAAAAATAGAATGAACATTCTATCTAAAAAGGAGACGTTTATAGTGAAATTTTCTAAACTTGTATTTCCTGGCGTAGCCATGATCGCAACAACCTATGGTTTAGGACGTTTTAGTTTTGGTTTGTTTTTACCTGAAGTGACCAATGATTTGCATTTGTCTGCATCACAGTCTGGTATTATTTCCTCATTATTTTATTTATCCTATTGTTTTACAATTATCTTTTCAACATTACAAACTGATAAAATCGGACCTAAACGCATGATTATTTTAGCAGGAATCTCAGTACTCATAGGTTTATTGGGGATAGGTATTTCAACAAATGCAATCATTTTATCCATTGGTGTCATTTTTGCAGGTGCCAGTACTGGGCTCATTTCACCACCCTATGGCTATACCATTTCTTTATGGATTAAAGTGCATGAACAAGGAAAAGCAAATACTTGGATCAATTCTGGTACGAGTATTGGCCTTATGTTTACTGGTATAACAGCAATGTTCACTTTTATAGATTGGCGACAAACTTATTTTATATATGCCATATTGGCACTTGTCGTTTTGCTTTGGAACTATCTAATCATTCCATCATTAAAACAAAACATTACTATTCATACAGGTTCATTTAACATTCGTGATATTTCAGCCAGCACACGTATCATGACTGCCTCTATTTTATTAGGTGTGTCAACTGCCACTTTTTGGACGTTTTCTAAATCGTTTGTTCAAAATACTGGTAATTATTCTGATTTTGGACTTTCATTATTTTGGATTTTGATAGGGCTATTCGGCATGATAGGTGGTATATCTGGTGCAATCATTGATAAGCGAGGACTTCGCTATGCATTTAATTTAGGTGTTATTGCACTTGCCATCGCAACAATTGCCCTTGCTTTCACGCCAAAAATTTGGATCATACCATTTATATCAGCTTCATTATTTGGATTAAGCTATATATTCTTAACTGGTGTACTTTTAGTTTGGGGAATTAAAATATTTGTTAAAAATGCCTCTTTAGGCATCGGCATACCCTTTTTAATGTTAGCTATTGGACAAGTTATTGGGTCTTCATTAGCAGGGTTATTCATTGATATGTTCAATTTTATGTATACATTTATTATTTACGGTTTAATTGGTTTCATCCCTCTACTCATTTATCCTAAAGTCGAAGTTCTAGAAAGCAAACTACCAGATGGAGATTACAGTCAACTACAACAACAAAATGCTGAAATTTTGAATCATGAAAGCATGAACGATACACACGATCAATATGCACATCATCAACATTACTAATGGATGAAATTGCTAGGAAATAATGATCGCAAACTAGAAAAAGAACTTCGCTTATAAACTTCCCCACTGGTTTTGTTATTTGTTAACACTCGTGGGGATAGCTTATTGTTATAACTCTAAACTCAATCCTTACTTTTTTAGTAAGAATACTTGAAAATAAAAAATTGCTCTTGTATAGTATTAATTATCAGAAAATTCAAATATATAGGAGGACAATGTATGTCTCAAAATAATTGGCATTTAGATACTCTATCAATCCATGCCGGTCAAGAAGTAGATGAATTCTCAAAATCACGAGCAGTACCGATTTATCAGACTTCAAGTTACGTATTCGATGATACTGAACATGCAAGAAAACTTTTTTCTTTAGAGGAACCAGGAAACATATATACCAGAATTATGAATCCTACACAAAATGTTTTTGAAGAACGCGTTGCTGCGCTTGAAGGTGGTGTAGGTGCCTTAGCCACAGCTTCTGGACAAGCTGCGATTCACTTGGCTTTGTTAAATATTGTTGAAAGTGGCGATGAGATTGTAGCATCATCAAACCTTTATGGTGGTACCTATAACTTATTTAATGTCACTTTCAAAAAATTAGGTATTAAAGTACACTTTGTTGATCCAAGTGATCCGGAAAATTTCAAAGTTGCCTTAACAGATAAAACCAAAGCAGTATATGCCGAAACGATTGGTAATCCTAGAATAGATGTCTTGGATATTGAAAAAGTTGCTCATATTGCGCATGAACATAAAATACCTTTAATTGTTGATAACACTTTCCCAACTCCTTATTTATTGCGTCCATTTGAATATGGTGCTGATATTGTAATACACTCAGCTACAAAATTTATTGGTGGCCATGGTACTTCCATCGGTGGTGTCATTGTTGATAGTGGTAAATTTAATTGGGATAATGGAAAATTCCCTGGTTTAGTCGAACCGGATCCAAGTTATCATGGTGTTTCATATGCAAATGATGTAGGTGAAGCTGCTTATATTACAAAAGCACGCGTGCAATTATTACGCGATCTTGGTTCTGCTGTATCACCGTTTAATGTACATGAATTTTTAATTGGTTTAGAAACATTGCATCTACGCTTAGAACGACATTCAGAAAATGCACTTAAAGTTGCCCAATATCTAGAAGCACATCCTAAAATTTCCTGGGTAAATTACCCTGGCTTAGAAAGTAATGCATATCATAAACTAGCCGAAAAATATTTACCTAATGGTCAAGGTGCAATTTTAACCTTTGGTGTAGATGGTTCGGTTGAAGATATTGCAAAATTTGTTGAATCTTTAAATTTATTCTCACATTTAGCAAACGTGGGGGATTCAAAATCGTTAATTATTCATCCTGCTAGTACGACTCACTTGCAACTGTCACCTGAAGAACAAAAAGCATCTGGAGTCTTACCAGAATTAGTAAGATTATCAATTGGTACTGAAAACATTGATGATATCATTTCAGATTTAGATCAAGGATTACAAGTATTATAAAAATAAATACGTTGCTTTTAGAACAGAAAACAGAAATCTAAATCATTCCAAACAACTATATCATCTCCTTGAATAAAGGTGATTAACAAATATTTTTTGAACTAAAGCTTATGCAAAGTCCCACTGCCTCAAATAATATGAGAAGTGGGACTTTAATTGCCAATTAAATGTTAAAAGAAATTGGGACAGTTGGTTTTCTTCAACAGCATAATGTCTATTTGTAAAGCATACAAATACAACATTTTTCATGTAAATACTTCTCTTATTTAACTCTTGTAAATCTTTGAACTTCAGTTTGCTAAGCATCCATATTTTAGACACTTCGCGAGGGTGACCTCAGACAACCCGAAGACTAACGTTGTCTATACACACTGTTCTTTCTTCTGTAAATTTAATAAATTCTCTTTGAAATTACATATTAATATTGGGATAATAATAATAATTATTTATCAAGTCGGAGGTACACTTTTGGATAACTACAAAGATAAAGTAACGATGAATGTAATATTGCTTGCTGGTAAAATTTTATTATCATCTGGCGCAGAAGTTTCTCGGGTTGAAGATACAATGAGACGAATAGCCATCTGTATGGGCTATTATAATAGCCAAGGGTATGTCATTAATGTATTTATCAATTTTTCATTAAGTGAAGAACACGATACTCGAATTTTGCGCATTGATAAAAACAGTACTAATTTACTTAAAATATTCCAAGTAAACAACATTTCACGTAAACTCACAGGGAATCAACTTTCTATAGAAGAAGCTTTTGAAGCGTTGAAAAATATTGATAGATCCAATTTAAGTATTCCACTATGGAAAAAAGTGATTGCTGCAGGCATTATTTCGTTAAGTTTTTTATACTTACAAGGTGGGACTTGGTCTGATGCAATTACTACGATTATTGCTGGTGCCATAGGTTTTCTAATCGTTGAATATATGCAAAGTAAATCACTAACCATGTTTATACCTGAATTTGTAGGTTCATTTATTTTAGGTACTATCGTTATATTTGGTTCAGAATTGTTTCAAGTCAATAAATCTTTTGGACCAGCTATGATTGCATCCGTTATGCCGATTGTGCCAGGTGTACTGATAACGACTGCGATACAAGACTTGTTTAGTAGGCACATGTTAATGTTCACAGCAAAATTTTTAGAAGCACTCGTTATTGCCTTTGCAATTGGTTCAGGTATTGCGATCGCTTACTTAATTTTTTAGGAGGTCACATGATGACAATTTTATTTACTTTTTTATGTAGCTTTAGCGCATCATACTTTTTTAATGTGATATATGATGCCCCTAAAAAATTATTTTTTCCAGCTGGATTTGCTGGTTCAATGGGCTATTTTGTCAGCTACATTTTAGAACAATCCTTTGAAATGGATAGTATATATTCCAGTTTGCTTGGCAGCTTAACTTTAGGTTTACTTGCACATATCATGAGCCGTATTTTCAAAGCGCCCGTTGTACTTTTTATGATTCCTGGCATCATTCCACTTGTCCCAGGAAGCATCGCTTTTAGAGCGACACAACAATTGGTTACTTTAAATTTCACAGATGCTACCAATACCTTTATACGAGCAATTTTAATTGCAGGTTCTATTGCATTAGGACTATTACTTTCTGATCAATTATCTAAATCATTAAACATACGAAAATATATTTTAATTAAGCGCAACAGACTATAAATCCACTTCATTATTTTAGTCATCAAAAATAGCGAGCATCTGAAACTGCCATTAAATCACTTCAGGTACTCGCTATTTTTATGAATCAGCAAACTTTTTTATTGTTCATTTACATAATAAAGACCTGTTAGCACATTTGATGCTAAATCACTCACCTTAATATGAAATGGTTTGTTTTGGATCAAATGATGCTTTTGTGCATATGCTTCAATGTTTTCTTTATACGGTAATGCACTTTGTGTAACACCGCCACCAAGAATAATATGATATACATTAAATATATTAAATAAATTCGTACACAGTTGTTGTGTTAGTAACACTACTTCTTCCATCATACAACTGATATTTTCATTTTCTTTATTCATATAGATGTCGATTGCTTCTCTAGTACTTACAGTTCTTTGTAAAATATCGCTCGCTTTACGACTGATTGCTAAGCCTGATAGTTCATTTTCAACACATCCAAACTGATGGCACACTGGACATTGATAATCGCTATTATTTTTAATGATAGTATGACCAATTTCTCCAAAATTACCATCGACGCCTGTAACGAGTTGACCATTTCTTACATAAGCCATCCCTATACCTGTGCTAATTGTTAAGTATATGACATCTTCTACTTCTGATTTTAAATATTGATATTCCGCTAAGATTGCTGCATCAGTATCATTTACGAAATGTGGTTGAAATGCACTTTGCTGCTTTATATAATCACCGGCGTTAAAACCAATATACTTCTGTAGATTAGGCGGATTCAAAAACAATCCTTCTGTATAATCACAAGGTCCTGGCATCGCAATGTTTAACGTGTTTTGTGCTACATCATTATATTTTTTGCTGAATTCATTCGCTATATTAATAATTTTTGTAAATTCTACCTCTGGATGATTGACTTCTGTCTCGAATTTTTGACTATCTATCACTGATAAATCTTGATTTATAAGCCCTACAATGGTTTTCGTACCACCTATATCTGCACATATTTTCAACATATCCATACACTCCATCATTCATATTATTGCTTCGATTATAGATAAAAGAGGTGTAGAATAAATTAATTTGTCTTAACACAAATCAATTCATCTCACCTCTTAAACATTATACATAACTTATGATCATTGTCATATCTCCGTTAAATGCTATGTCATGATCTTCTGTTGTTAATATAAAATGCGTTCCTTTTTCTAGTTTATACACTTCATCATTCGTTTCTACATTACCAGTACCTTCAACAATGGATACAAGACAATACGCACTTGGTTTTTCATAATTTAACATACCATCGATCATCCAACGTTCAACCGTGAAGAAATCATTTGAAACAAATTGCGTATACGTTTGCCCTTGCACTACTTCTTGTTTGGGTGTTGTATTTGGTGAAGTAGCAGCAAGGTTGATCACTGCTTTACTTTGTTCTAAGTGTAACTCTCGTTGGTTACCATTGGTGTCTGTGCGCTCATAATCATAAATTCTGTATGTTGTATCAGAAGATTGTTGTGTTTCTAGTATTAAAATACCTTCACCGATAGCATGTACCGTACCTGCAGGCACATAGAAAAAATCTCCAGCTTTCACTTTAACTTTATGAAATAACTCATCAAATTGTTGTTGGTCTATCATATCATTTAGTTCAGTTTGGTTTTTAGCGTTAACACCATAAATAATTTCAGCATCTTCTTGAGCATCTAAAATATACCAACATTCTGTTTTACCATATTCACCTTCATACTTTTGAGCATAGGCATTATCTGGATGAACTTGTACTGATAATTTATCATTTGCATCTAATATTTTAGTTAACAATGGAAATTTAGCGTTACCTGAGACACCAAAGAGTGCTTTATCTTCATTCCACACTTCTTCTAGCGTCTTACCTTGATACCTTCCGTTTTCTATTATATTTGTACCATTTGGATGTGCCGAAATTGCCCAACATTCTCCTATATACTCACTTGGAATTTGATAATCAAATCTTTTTAGAGCAGTTCCACCCCATATACGTTCTTGAAATACGGGTTTTAAAAATAATGGCATTGCATGATACCTCCACTTAAATATCTTTTAATATATTATAAATCTGTTTACTATTTGTTGCATTTATTAAATTTTGTCTAGTCTCATCATCCATCAAAGTTCTCGATAATCTTTGTAATAATTTAAGATGTGTGTCACTACTATCACTTGGTACAGTAATTAAGAATATCAATTGAGGTAATGTTCCATCTAAACTTTCCCATTTCACGCCTTGCTTATTATTCATAACTGCAACAATTGGCGCTTTAACCGCATCTGATTTTGCATGCGGAATGGCTACGTTCATCCCAATAGCTGTCGTTGATTCCATCTCTCTCTTTAAGACATCAGATTTTAATTGTGATTGATCTGTAATATAACCTTGTTCATTTAAATATTCTATTAATTGATCTATCGCTTCATCTCTGGATAAAGTTTGTTCTGAAATATGAATGACTTCTTCACTAAATACACTTTGTTCTTCTAATGCTTGATTATCCGTCATAGATGCATTATTTTTTGCTGTTTCATCTTCATTTTCTGATTGATCCATACCCATTTCAATATTGTTCGTATCAACTGCAAGTGATGGTGTTTGTCTTCTTAAGATTAAAACTACACTCATTGTAACGATACTGCCAATGATTACTGCTATAAAGAACCACAATATTTGATCAATACCGCCCAGCACTGCAACAATTGGACCACCGTGCGCAACTCTGTCACCTACACCACCAATTGCAGCAATTACAGCAGCTACCATCGCACCAATCATATTGGATGGTATAATTCTAAACGGATCTTGTGCGGCAAATGGTATAGCACCTTCCGTAATACCGAACAATCCCATGGTAAATGATGCCTTACCCATTTCAATTTCGCCTTTATTAAACTTACGCTTATTAATAAATGTAGCCAATCCTAAACCAATAGGGGGTGTACATACCGCAACTGCAACCATTCCCATAACAGCATAGTTGCCTTCTGCGATTAAAGCTGAACCAAATAAAAATGCTACTTTATTTACTGGACCACCCATATCAAAAGCAATCATTGCCCCAACAATTAATGCTAAAATAACAATGTTTGTCCCTTGCATACTCTTTAACCAAGTTGTTAAACCTTCGAAAATGCTCGCAATTGGTGCGCCAATCAAGAATATAAAAATTAATCCGACAATCAATGAAGAGATGATTGGAATAATAATAATTGGCATAATAGGTGCCATCGCTTTAGGTACTTTAATATTTTTTATCCATTTTGCAATATAGCCTGCGATAAATCCTGCAACAATACCACCTAAAAAGCCTGCTCCTGCATCACTGCCATAAAAGCTACCGTCAGCTGCGATTGCGCCACCAATCATACCAGGTACTAAACCAGGTTTGTCTGCAATACTAACTGCGATATACCCAGCTAATATTGGAACCATAAAACTAAATGCTAGAGAACCAATATTTTCAATAGATTTCCAAAAAGAATCATCTGGTATAACTAAACCTTTCGATGAAGCCTCCCCACCTAAAGTTAAGGCAATGGCCATCAATAAACCACCAACTACAATGAAAGGCACCATAAATGATACCCCATTCATTAAATGTTGATAGACCATTTGCATCCCACTTTTTTGATCTTGTTCATCATCTTTTTGATTCGTATCCTCGTTACGATCATGATGAATATGTCCATCTTTATCAATAATACGTTGAATTAATTCTTTCGGTTTATGAATACCTTCACGAACACTTTCATTTATGATTAATTTCCCATCAAAACGTGACAAATCTACTTGTCTATCTGCTGCAATGATAATGCCATCCGCTTCTTTAATTTCTTTTGATGTTAAAACATTTTCTGCCCCAACGCCACCTTGAGTTTCTACTTTTATATCTACGCCCATTTCTTGAGCAGCTTGTTCCAACTTTTCTTGTGCCATATAAGTATGCGCTATACCGTTTGGACACGATGTAATCGCTAATATTTTCATCATTTCATCCTCCTCACTTTTAATTGTAAACGCTTTCTAAAATAGTTAAAAAGAATAATTGCCGTTGCTAGTGGCAATTATTCTTTGATTAAATTTATAATGTATTGTTTTAGATGCTGCGTTTCCATAGTCATAAGATAATCGACATCATAGTCATTTAAATCAGCGATCACATGTATTATTTTTTTCATTGCTGAAATTTCAGAATTAGCAATTGCTAAAAAGAATACTAATTTTACTTTATTTTGTTTCCATAGTAAGCCATGAGGACATTTAAATATAATAACCTGTGAACGCAACACTTTGTCAGGGTCACCATGTGGCATACTAATACCATTCCCTATATATGTTGAAGCATATTTTTCACGTTCCAATGCACTCTTCATATAACTTTCCGTAATAGCATGTTGTTTCATTAAAAGTGATTGTGCTTTTTCAAAAACATGGGTTACAGTTATGTCATCTGTCATCTTTTGAACATCAAATTGAATTGCAGATATTTCATCCTGCTTTAACACAGGATTTCTTTTACTATTAATAAATGATTTAATTTGATTTATGTCATTATCTGAAAGCAAAGGAGATACCTCTATCACGTGTAATGTATCTGGTAAATCCTTTGTATTAATGGGGTGCGTGGTAATCAACATATCAATATTTGAAAAGTTGTAATGAGACACCCGCTCTAATTTTAAAGTATCAACAATATTTATATGATTATCTAAATTCGCAATTTTCACTTCCAACAAACTAGATATTCCTAAACCATAATAACAAGTGATCACAACGTTAACTTCATCTTTTTTATTACGGTCAATGGACGATTGAAAATGTAATGCTAAAAAGGCAATCTCATCTTCTACTAAGTTTAGTTTTGAATCTTTCTCCAGATATTTTACAGTTTCATATAATGCATTAAAAACAAAGGGATAGTATTTTTTTATCTCATCAGTTAATGGATTATTGATATATACATTTTTAGCAATACGCAAATACGCTCTACTAAAGTGTGCTTGAATATTTTCACGTAAAATATTATCTTGGGTAAAATTGATACCAACTATTTTTTCCATGTGCTTAATCATGCGCACTACATAGCTTTCGACAAAGAGCGTTTCTATTCCCAAATCATATTTATTAAAGTAATAGCTAATAAAAAAAGAAAATAATTTAGCTGTATCTTTAGATAAACCATAAGCTAATTTTTGATTGATATCCTCTATACATTGCATTGCTATTTCTTCAGACTCTTTATTTATCACCCATGAATCTTCACTTGTTTTTTTCTTTTTATAATAATAATCAAATGAATAAGTAATTGTTGAATACGCATATCAGAAGTAAACAAATGATGTTGCTCTAATCTGTTTTTTATAATATAACAGATAGATTTAATGTGCGCTTGAGGTATTTCATTAAGTATAAAAGCTTCTACTGTCTTTTCCTTATTAGATAATTGATTTAAATGTAATATCGCATTTCTGATATTCATTTCATTACCTACTACAGTAACACCTTTTTTCTTAATGACATCTACATTAATATCAAAGGACGCACACCAAGCCTTTATTCTATTTAGATAATCATAAGCTTCCGTTTTTGTAATCATAAATTCTGATTCTATTTGATCAATTGTATTTGGTTTTTGATACATTAATAATTCGTAACCGAGTTTCATTAATTTTTCATTTTCTTTCGTTAAAAACGAATGTACCAATGTCTCTAATTCAGTCTCATCGTAATGGTCATGGTTGAGTTTATACCCTTTACCTTTAACACTTGTAATCAAGTGATTTATAATTTCGCTATTAATGTATTTAATATCATTTCTCACTGTTCTATTTGAAACATTTAAATAACTTGCTATTTCATCTGCGCTTAGATAATGATTACTGTTATTTAACAATAACCTAATAAGTTTAGCATGTCTTACCAACATGATTGCACCGCGCTTTCTAATCGTTTGAATTTTTATTAAATTCAATATTAATATTTAAATACATTGTAGCCATACCCTCACATTAAAGCAAGAAGTCACACTAAGATATCTTTGATGAAATGATAAAACAAAAATGTGAGTACAAAATAAAAAAATGACAATTTCTATATAAAATCTAGAAATTGCCATTTTTTATACTATGAGACACTGATGTTCCTCACTCTATATTAAATGATCTTATTTTTGTGCTATATTAATTGTTTGTCTGATATATTGATATGCTTCAATGAGCTGTTGTTCTTCCTGCTCATCCAATGCTATAGGATACCTTTGGACAATGCCATACTGGGCAACTAATGTCGGTAAACTATACGCACCATCATCTAACCCATATTCCTGACTGATTGATGTCAATGGCATAATTGTACGCTGGTTTAAAGCAATCGCTTGGATCAAAGCAGTCGTCACCTTGGAAATAGCTGCATTGGTCCACCCTTTTTGATAAAAAACATCCATTGAAACTTCATTTATAATAGACGTTATATGTGCCTTATCAATCGCTGGTGATTGACTTAAAGCTTCATACTCTGATAATTCCATACCGTGAATACGTACTTTGCTCCATACAGGCACTGCATACTGACCATGTTCACCAATAACAAACGCTTCAACATTTTTAGGATCAATTTGGTAATGCTGACCAACAATAGTTTTAAACCTTGAACTTTCTAATGCTGTACCCGTTCCAATTATTTTATGCGATGGATAATTGACTTGATTGGCAAAATATACCATCGAATCTACAGGATTAGAAATTAAAATAATAATTGCTTCTTGCGTAACTTCAGCAATTTGCTTCATCACATTTTTTATAATGTCATGGTTATCTTGTGCCAATAATGTTCGGTCACCATCATTTTTATCTGTTTGTATACTTGCAGCAATAACTATAAAATCTGCGTCAGCTAAATCTTGGTACGCGCCGGCTTTAATTCTTACATGACTTGTATTAAACAACCCTTGTGAATGATTATGATCAAGCGCTTCACCACTTGCAATTTCTTCTTTACTATCAATCAATACAATTTCTGAAAATAAATTCAAATACTGAACGTCTGTCAATACTTGACTGCCTACTCTACCAAGTCCGACAATTCCTAACTTAGACATGTGTAACCATACCTCCTCTGTTTGTTAAAACTTATATTCATAAATCAATGTTTTTATTTTTCATACGGTATAACATCTTCATTATATTCTTTTTTAATAAACTTTTTCATATCTTCAGATTGTAAAACTTTTAGTAATGTTTGATACTTTTTATCATCTTTATGCCCTTTTTGAACTGCAACAATATTGGCAAATGGTGATGATTTACCTTCTATTGCAATAGCCTCTTTGTGTGGCGTTAAGCCATTATCAATCGCGTAATTAGAATTCATGATTACAGCTGCGCCTTCTTTACTTTTATAAGTTTTAGGTAAAAATTCTGCCCCTTGCTTATTGTTAAACTTGAGATTCTTTTTGTTTTCTACAATATCTTCAAATTTGGCATCTTCAATTTTGACACCTTTTTTAATTTTTATTAACCCTTTATCTACGAAAAATGATAAGAAACGTCCTTCTTCTGCCGGATTATTAGAAACATAAATTGTAGAACCATTCGGAATATCTTTGATATCTTTATATTTTTTACTGTATACACCCATTGGCGTTGTAAAAACTTTCCCTACTTCTTCAATATTATAATTATGGTCATCTCTTTCAGCCTTTAAATAAGGTACATGTTGAAAGAAGTTTGCATCTACGTCACCTTTATCTAAAAGTTTATTGGGTACTTTATAATCATTAACAACTTTAATTTCTAAATCATACCCTTTTTTCTTCATTTCATCTTTCGCATGTTTCAGAACTTCACCATGAGGTGCTGGTGATGTAGCAATTGTGATCTTTTTATTCTCTTTATCTTTGGACGAACCACATGCTACGAGTATTACAGCAAAAAATACTAAAACTGTTAAACTAATGACCTTTTTCATAACATCTCTCCTTAGCTTTATCTAAAAATAAAATTCACTCATTATGTAAAAAAATACTTTCTCTTAATAAAATAAAGAGAAAGTACGCACCTTCTCTTATCTTCGAAAGTAATCATTTGTTACTTTCTGTGAATTAGCACCATTTCGTTAAACGATGGTTGCTGGGCTTCATCGGGCACGTCCCTCCGCCTCTCTAAATAAGAGTTAATCATATGTATTTGAGTTGTATTAATCCTAGCATTACACTCGTGTTTAGTCAATGAAATTTTAGAAAATTCTAATTTATTAATGATTAATCTAATATTAATAAAATTGTTCCATGTGAAACGAATACATTTACACTAAATATAGCGATCATTTAGTAACTCAGTTCCTTAAGTTATGTAGAATTTTTAAAATTATTATTCATAATAAAAAAACGTCAATTTCAATAGAAATTGACGCCTTTTACTAGCTGACGCTGTTTGCATACACTTTTTCATTTTTTCATAAACTTTTCTAATCATCATCGCATATGATGTTCAAAAAGTATTATTTTTATACAGAAAAACTTAATCTTGGAACAAATGCTTCAAAATGAATACGCTCTTCTGGAATTTCAAGTGCTTGTAAATTTAACATCATTGAATTTAAGAATGAACTTCCACCACAAATATAAATTTCAGTCTCATCATCAAGATATGCCTCTAAATCTTTCTTTTCTATATAACCATCCTCGTCACGTAAATGAACATGAAATACACTTTCTTCTGATTTTGCGTTAATTGATTTAAGTGTATCTTCAAAAGCAATATTATCGCTATCTGAAGTTACCTGAATAAATGTAGCAGCCGCATTAGATTCAACAGCTTCTCTATACATTGAAACAAGTGGTGTTACACCTACGCCAGAACCTAAGAGTAATTGCTTTTTATCTTTATTTACTAAACCAAAACCACCTACCGGCGCAGATAATTCTAATGTATCTCCAATGTTAACTTCGTCATGTAAAATCGTTGAAACTTCACCCTCATGTTCTTCGGTAAAATCTTTTCTCACGCCAAATGTTAAATAATCACGATTTCCATCTACAATGGAATAATGTCTTTTAGCCTGATAAGGTAATTTCTTATTTGAAATATTTACAGTAATATACTGACCTGGCGTGAATTGACTTAAATCAATATCCTCTGATTGAATCGTAAATGATTTAATGATTTCTGTTTCTTTATTAATATCAGTGACTTCAAACGGTTTAAATCCTTCCCAAGCCATTTGGCTATAAACTTCTTTTTCTAAGCCAATAAATGCGTCTGCGATTGCTTGATAAGCTTTAATCCATGTTTGAATAATTTCACTATCATCCGTCAATCCAGTTACTTCTTGAATCGCTCAAATTAAATTTTCACCTACAATCGGATAATGTTCGGGTTGAACTTGTAACGCACAATGTTTGTAGACCACTGGCATGATAACCGGAACAATTGGAGATAAATCATCAATATTATCAGCTGCAGCTAAAACAGCCATAGCTAGTGCTGAAGATTGTAAACCTTTCTTCTGGTTCGTTTGGTTAAATACGTTTTTTAATTCTGGATGCTCTTCAAATAACATATTATAAAAAATAGAGGTAATATTTTGTCCCTCATCTTTTAGAAGTGGCACTGTTTCTTTAATTATTTTGATTTCTTCATTTGTTAACATATAATCTCTCCTTAATAGTAATTTAAGATAGATTAAGACAAAATCATTATATTAAATCACCTTATTCAAATAAATTACTAACATATTTATTATCGTTTTAATATATTATTGAAAACCTATCTTTAGCATACTATTTAAATTATTTTTGTAAAATCAAGTGTTTGGTAGAAATGTTATACGTATAAAATTAGTGCGAATTTGCGCTTCTAAAAATGATTCTAGTATTCGTATATTAATAGATAGCATCGGAGCTAGTGGTATTTCTATAGAAGTAGTTAATTTAGATTGTAATATTTATAAAGTTGCCTTCAAAAAATCATGATAATAAAGGTGCAAAAAGATATTAAAAAATAACACAAAATAACAGTAATATAATCTAGTTATTTTGTGCTAAAAATGAACAACATATGCAAGCAGTTGTTTTAAAAGAATGACTAAAAAAAGTCATTCTTCAAACACCTTGTAATAAAAAATCTATGCCACTTAAGCGTGACCAAGCTATATGATATATATTTTTAATTTTAACTTGCTTTCTATTCTTTTTAATTGGCATATCTTCTTTTATATTTTTTCCAGGAGCCTTGTTTTTAATAGGTTTTATTGGACCACCAGATGCTTTCGAGCTAAACATTACACATTTACCTTTTAAATCTCTTATCCATCCATTTTCAAACCAACCTAAATGACTCCCATTAAAGCCATACACTTTATTACATTGAAAATAAACGACTGCTTTACCATTAAATAGATAAACATGTGTATTATCTTCTGTATAAGCTGTAGCATTACCATTTCTGTCGTAAAAGTTCATTTTAAACCTTCTTTAAAACTTTTTTTATAGTTAAAAATATATTTTACAATTGAAAAACTCATTACAGCTAAAGCTATAATAAGGCTGTGAGTATTTGAATGTTAAATTTAAAACCATTTTTATTTTAAGTGTAATCCACCACTCACAGGGAAGTAATGTCCTGTGTAAAAGCCATCATCGTCATTCACAAAAAAGTTAACTGCACGCACAACATCTTCTGGTTTAGCAATTCTTTTAGCAGGTGTTATTTCGGCAATACGTTTAATAATCTTGGTTTGTGATTTAGTTCGATCTGTTTCTATCATACCGGGACAAACAACATTCGAAGTGATACCATATTCACTCATTTCAAGTGCTACATACTTTGAAAAAGTACTTATTGCAGCTCTAGAACTACCATGATGTGCTACGTTATTTGACGGTTTTTCACTAGATAATGATCCTATATAAATAATACGACCATAATGATTTTGTTTCATAGTACCTAAAACAGCTTTTGTCATATTAAAGGCTGCGCCCATATCTTCATTTAAATTTTTAGACATATCTTCCCAAGTCATGTCTTCAATTGACATTGGTCTAAATAATGGACCAGCATTGTTCACCAAAATATCAACAGTACCAAATGATTTTAATGCTTCATTAACTATACGCTGCGAGCCATCAATGGTTGTAACGTCAGCTTGTACAATAATAGCGTTGGAACCTAAATCTTTAATTTTTTCTTGAACATTTTCAACACTTTTTTCATCATTTAAATAATTCAAAACAATATTGACACCTTTTTCTGCTAAATTTATTGCAATAGCAGCACCTAGGCCTCTACCGGATCCTGTAACAATCGCAACTTGATTATTTATAGACATATTGTGCACTCCTTTGATTTAAACATTGTATTCATTTCCCATAGATATAGATATTCTATTCCATGTATTAATTTGTGCAATTGTAAATATTAAATCAGCATATTCCTTTTCACTGTATTTTTCACGAACGCGATTATAGAGCTCTTTCGGAACTTTATGATTAGAAATTAACGTAACGTGTTCAGCTAATTCTAGTGCTAATTTTTCAGCATCGTTGTATATATTAGTATCTTCCCAAGCATTTAATAAATAAATTTTCTTTTCGTCTATACCTCGTTTTCTAGCATCTGTAGTGTGCATGTTTAAACAAAATGCACAGCCATTTATTTGAGAAACTCTTATTTTTATTAATTCTTGCAACTTGTTATCAATTGTATTTTTTTCAATAATTTTTCCATTTCATACATTAATTCAATATTATCTGAGGCAATTTCCTCATAATTCATTCGTAAACTCATTTTATATACTCCTTATTTTTTAATAAAATTGGTAGATACGTCTGTCATGATACTTAAATCTATTTTTGCTAATTTTTTCTCTATAAGTTCTACTATATTTTGTAAATTTACTTCATCATTTTTATTAAAACGATTAATCGTTGGTGCATCTATGTCTAATACTCCAATTATCGTATTATTCACAAATATAGGTAATACGATTTCTGATTTACTGTTTGAATCACAAAATATATGATTCGGATATTCGTAAACATCTTCTACGTTTATTAAATTACGCTGTGTTACAGCATCTCCGCATACACCAGATTCTAATTTCAAATGTGAACAAGCTGGTTGCCCTTGAAAAGGACCTAATAATAATTCTTCATTTTTTATAAAATAAAAACCTAGCCAATTTACATTTGGTAAATTTGAATAAAGTAAAGATGAGATATTAGAAAAAATGGTAATAGGTTCTACTTCATCTTCTATTAAAGCTACTAATTGCTTAGCTAAACTACCATAGTTTGTGAAATTATTAGTCATTATGATTACTCCTAATTTTATGCTTTATTTTTTATAAGATAATCTTGTACTTCCTTTTTATTTTTATAACCATTAGTGAAAAACACAGCTTGTGGTTTATCTAATTGATCATAATATGTGATTGAAAATGTTCCATTTTCAATGTTTCCTTCAATTTCACTTCTATTCCAATTTTTTATATGACCCAAATATTCAAAAGAGTCATTATATTGATCAGACCAAAAATAAGGAATTATTTTAAATGGTGAAGTGTTATTATTAATTATATTCTTAGCTAAATTCTTGCCTTGGTTAAATGCATTCTCCCAATGTTTAACATTGATTAATTGATTGTCATAAGGCCAAACCGCACAATCTCCAATCGCATAAACATCTTTAATGTTCGTTTGACCATATTCATTTACAATATAGCCTTGATTATTTGTATTTAATTTTTCCACACCTTGATTTCTTATTTCTTCAAAGAATGTGCCGATACCTGCTATCAAGATATTGCATTGAATTTCTAAATTATTAGCAGTTGTAATCTTTTTAACGGTATCTTTTCCTTCAATTTCTTTAATAGTGTCGTTTGTCATAAAATTAATACCATTTTTTTCATGAAGTTGTTTAATATATTTAGCAGCTTGATTACCAATAATTTTACTCAATGGATATTCAGATCTTGAAATTAAAGTTACATTATGGTTTAAATTTTTTAAACTCGCTGCTAGTTCTAATCCAATAAATCCTCCACCCAGAATAACAATATCTTGTTTTTCTTTGCTTGCTTCCTCTTTAATGCTCAATGCATCTAAAAAGTTAGATAAATAATGAATGTTCAAGTTTTGATTTGAATAATTTAATTTCTTATTTTTTACACCAGTAGCTAATACGAGTTTGTCATAATTTATAATTTTATTTCTTTCTGTAAGTAACTGTTTTTTATCTGTGTCTATATTTATAATTTTAGTATTTAAGACAATTTCTATATTATTGTCATCATAAAAATTTTCTTTTTCTAATAAAGGTATAGCAGTATTTTCATTGTCTTGCATCCACTCTTTCGTCAAAGGAGGTTTATCATATGGCAATCGTTCCTCGCTTTCAACAATTTTAATGCCACCTTGATACCCTTTTTTTCTTAATTCTTTTGCTGCAAATATACCTGCTATAGATCCACCTACAATTACAACATTATCATCCATAATTAAAGCACCTCTTTATAAATTATACTTATTGATAACATCATGATTACCTGTGACAGAGATTGTTGCACCTGTTATATAACTTGATTTTTCTTCACAAAGAAAATTAATAACACGAGAAATATCCTCACCATATTCTTTTCTTGGAATCTCAAAATGAGATAAGTCATTTCTTTTATGCTCAGCTATATTTCTTTCTTTATCATCACCTAAAATATCGCCTGGGCAAACCGTATTAAATGTTATTCCGAAACGGGCTTCTTCTTTTGATAAAGTTTGTGTTAATGATAAGACGCCTGTTTTTGCTGCCGCATAAGCACCTCGATATATCCAACCTGGTATATTTTGACTTTGATCAAAACCAATTGTTATAACTCTCCCCCAATTATTTTTCCTCATAATAGGGACAACTTCTTTAACTAAAATGAAAAAACTTTTTAAATTACCATCAACCATGGCATTCCATTCTTCATAAGAAGTATCAATAATGGTTTGCTTATCTTTAATAAATGGTCCTGCATTATGAATTAAAATATCTAAGCGCCCCATAGTAGACATAATTGATTCAATCATATTTTTTACATCCTTTATTTTTGATACGTCTGCTTGGATGGCAATAACATTCACACCAAATTTTTGCTTAATTTCGTCAACTAATTTTTGTGCTTCTGCCTTACTTTTCCGATAATTAATAACTATATCAATTTCATTAGCAGCTAAATCAAGCGCTGTTTTCTTACCTAAACCTTTTGCACTACCAGTAATTAAGGCTACTTTTCTACACATAATTACACACCTTATTCTAATTATTTATTGATTAAAGTTAAAAATTCATTTCTTGTATTATAATTTTTATGAAATAACCCGTGTACAGCTGAAGTGATTGTAGAAGATTGTTCTTTTTTGATACCTCGACTACACATACACATATGTTTGGCTTCAATCACTACCATGACACCTCTAGGTTCTAACACCTCATTGATTGCTTGTGCAATTTGAGTTGTTAATCTTTCTTGTACTTGAAATCTTCTCGCATATCCTTCGACTACTCTAGCAATTTTTGATAATCCAGTTACCTTTTCATTAGGTATATAACCAACATGAACAACACCGTAAAAAGGTGCAAAGTGATGTTCACACATTGAATAGAATTCTATATCCTTGACCAAAACCATGTCGTCTTGTTTAACATCAAACGTTTTTGTTAAATGTGTTTTAGGATCTTCGTTATACCCTTCTGTATATTCTAAAAAAGCTTTAATAAAACGATAAGGGGTATCGATGAGACCATCTCTTTCAGGATCATCTCCACATAATTCTATGATGTTTCTCACACTTTCCATTGCAAGATTCATCTGTCTTTTTTTCTCCTCAACATTATTGACAAAATTATTTGAGATGAGATCATTTACTTTTTCTTCTAAACCTTTATCTTCCATATCTACACCACTTTTTAATTATTATTTATGATCACAAATTGCTTGCTTAAGCTTGTCTTTATTATTTATCTAAATAATAGCAAAAACAAACGTTCTGCTTAATAAAATATAAACTTTCAAATATTTAAATATCATTGAAATTAAATTATTCGGGTAACAATTTAATAACTGATTAAATATATAATATCGTTTGAATTTAATTTTTGACGGTTATTGGAGGAATTAAGATGAGAAATGTAGGTATAATTGGAGGTCTCGGACCTGAATCAACAGTGGACTATTACCAATCTTTTATTCATAAATATCAAGACAGAAAAAATAGTAAAAAAACACTGCCCGAATTATTTATTAATAGCATTAATATGTATAATATTTTTGAATATATTAACAACAATCAATTGGAAGATTTGGCAAACTATGTAGGAAATGCAGCAAAAAAATTAGAAGATATTGGTGCAGATTTTATAATTATAGCTGCAAATACACCACATATAGTATTTAATGACATTAAAAAAATGGTAAGTGTACCAATG
Source organism: Staphylococcus sp. FSL W8-0271 (assembly GCF_038006605.1). NCBI lineage: Bacteria > Bacillati > Bacillota > Bacilli > Caryophanales > Staphylococcaceae > Staphylococcus > Staphylococcus sp. FSL W8-0271. The sequence goes on along the minus strand of NZ_JBBOVM010000001.1, from coordinate 327,533 downwards.
ATCAGTATTGTAGATGCAACTTATGAACGGGCAAATGAAGAAAACTTACAATCATTAGGTCTTTTAGGAACTAAATTTACAATGGAACATGATTTTTTCAAAAAGCAATTCACTAAAAATAATAAGCATGTTGTTGTACCTAATGAGAATGAACAACAACTAATACACCAAAAAATTGTTGATGAGTTGGAAAATGGTATTGTAAAACAAGAAACTAAAGAAGATTTTCTAAAAATCATTAGTCGAATGACAAAAGAAGACAATATTGATAGCGTAATTTTAGGATGTACAGAATTACAAATGCTTTTTGATAATAGTGATTTTAATATTCCAATTTTAGAAACTATGGACATTCATGTAAATAAAATGGTCGAGGAGGCATTTAAATGAGAGAATTAATTGGTCAATGTGAGAATTGCCATAGAGATATTTTTTGTTTAAATAGCTTTTTAAATGGCGTGCATAAAAATAATCATTTGTATTGTTTTGAATGTATTGATACTGTCAAATAATTATTTAATTGAACACTTTTTCAAATACTCGTCACATTACTAAAACATGAATAGCTGTGGTCCATAATAAAGTATATTCATCTCATCAATTCGACAAATTAAAACATAAAATTGCTAATTTCTTGAGAAATCTTAAAAGTATGATACCTAAAGACTCTTAGCGTTAATATTTCAGTCTTACTATCAATCATAAGTTGAAATCTCGATAATTAAGAAATAGCATTAAATCTGTACAACTAGTATTATATTAGACTTTAAAATTATTAAGCGACTTCTGAATAATAAGAAGTCGCTTTTAACATGTCGCATGATAACCTTATGAATTTTTCTAGAACCGTAATTTCTATTGTCATCATAACGTTTACTTTACTGCTATGCATTCTTTAGTTCGTTGAGTTATTGATTTTATATACAATGCTGTTAAGACAAAATTAAATCCATATCATTTTTTAAACTTTAGTTTTTAAGTTATATCATAAATAAATTGTTCTGTTAGTTCCTATTTTTTATCTGCCACATGTTCAACAAATCTTCTATCGTGTGATGTGAATAAGATGATCCCTGGGTATTTATTCATAAACACTTCTAATGTTCTAGCGTATTAATATCTAAAAAATTAGTTGGTTCGTCTAAAGTTAACACATTCGCATTCGCTGAAAAATATACTGCTAAAATTATTTCGTTCTTTCCTCACCACTCAAAACGTTACAAGAACGCCCAAGTTATTCATTTAAACCCAAGTTATTTAAAATAGCTCTACTGCATGATTCTGATGAATACGTTTCATCCATTAAATATTGCAATAATGAAACGTCACGCATGTCTTCATAAGCAAGCTGACGATAGTATGGCATTTGCACTTTAGGAGAACAATCGATGACCTCTATTGGACGATAAATATTATAAGGACATTATTGTGATACCGTTTTTTCTTTTCTTATTTATTATGATTTTTTTCTTTTCTAGGCGGCCACACAAAATATGAAATACTAATAATTAAGTCTATAATAATGACAATTGTCCAAATATGAATAACAACATCCATAGCTTCTGTACGACTTTTATCATTAATTAAATAGACAAGTAAATGTAAAATTCCTGTACCTATAATATAAGAAAGTAAATGTTTCAACCAACTTTTGAAATATTTTTTAGAATAAGCTAAACCATCGAGTTTATAAGGTTTGGGACCTTGTTTCATTACATAATATCTAAATCTATCATCGGCCCAATTTATCATACTCTTTCCAAATATAAGAGATACTGAAATATAAACTGCAGCTATAGCATGCGGTGTTTCAGCTGTTGCACCATTCATGAGATCTACAACTGTTGTTATAAGCAATATTAAATCTATAACCGGTGTAAGTGCTAGGAAGAAAAAACCCAGTTTTTGTTGTTTTAAGATATATCTTGTTACCAAACCAAGTAATATGACAACCCAAAAGGCTATTTCACAAAAAATTATAAGCCATACGATAAAATTCATGGGCTGTCCTCCTTCATTGCGTTAATCTAACTATTTCTTCGTCTACAATTGTTTGAATATCATCGTTTGAAATCCCGTTTGGGTTGAGTAGTTTATGCAAAGCCAAACCGTCAATTAATGCGTGTAATTTCATAGAATTAAGGTGCATATTCAAATTATCTTTCAACAAATGCTCGTTTCTTAATAATGTCAAAACACTATTACATAATTGATCTATCCCATCATCAAGTGTACTTTGACCATATTCATGTATGTCATATCGAAATGCCATCCATACTTCCATATCAGCTAACCTTTCTTGATCTAATGGTAATACCGATAGTAAACTTGCTTTTGCTTTGTCTATTGTATTAAGGTTTTCGGACGTAAATATTACTTCGATTCTCCTTCTTACTTTTAATTCCACAGTAGACATTACAGCATTTAATAACTCTGAATGATTGGGAAAATAATATCTAATCTGTCCAGGTGTCATTTCAGCTAATTTCGCAATTTGTCTTACAGTAGATCCTTTAACTCCATTTTCTACAATTGAGTCGAAAGCATATTGAATGATTTGTTCTTTTTTCTTTTCATGATTAATTATTTTTGGCATGTTCTCAGTCTAACACATTTTAATACAGGTGTGTTAAATAAACTAACACCATCAAAACAGAGCGCTTAACAATAAATAACGGACTACGTTAAACCTCGCTTAATTTTGCAACTCCCCAGACAATTCATTATATGATTAGCAAAAATTTAATGCTCTTATAATTTGATATAGATTGTTAACCCTCTTTCTCAAATATGAATAGATGTTCTTAGGTATTAGAAATTTATTGTATATTACATTATACGATTAACACACCCCCTTAATTTTTCATTCATTTCTGATGCGTAACTTTGAACTTTTAGTGGTATATAAATAGCAATATGAATCATTACATAGATTAAGGAGTGTTTGAGATGCGCATTTTAGTCCTAGGAGCAGGTGGAATTGGAGGCTACTTTGGTGGTCGTTTAGCAGAGAATCATAAAAATGTCACTTTTTTAGTAAGGCCGAAAAGAAAATCTTATTTAGAAAGGAATGGCTTAGTCATCCATAGCGACAACGGTGACTATAGTTTCACCCCACAATTGGTTACTAGAGAAGATCATACTGAACCATTTGATGTGATTTTACTATCTTCAAAATCATATCATCTTGAGCAAGCAATCGATGACTTGAAACCGTTTGTGGGAGATCATACTGTGATTATTCCGCTGTTAAACGGTGTTGCACATATTCCAAAATTACAAGCTGTTTTTGGTAAAAATAAAATTATGGGTGGTTATTGCATCATTGAAACTTCATTAAATGCAACTGGTGAAGTCGTACAAACAAGTGATTTCGATAAACTTTTCTTTGGAGAATTAGATGGCACAAATAGTGAAAGAGCTAAATTGATAGAGGATACTTTCGCTAATACAAAATCTGAATTTATTTTAACTTCAGATATCGAGCGTGGTATGTGGCAAAAATATCTAATGATTACAGTATTATCAAGTGTAACTACAATGATGCATGCGCCAATCGGACCAATACGTGATAGTGAAGGTGGTACTGATTTTATCAAATCATTATATGAAGAAGTTTCGTCCATTATGAGAAGTCACCAAGTCCCGATTGATAAAACAATCGTCGATAAATATATGAAAGGACTTACTAAGCTATCTTACCATTTCAAAACATCCATGCAACGTGATATGGAAAAAGGCTTAAATATTGAAGCCGATCACTTACAAGGCTATTTGCTGAATTTAGCCGAAGAACATCAATTAGATGCACCACTACTTTATACTTCATATCAAAATCATAAAGTTTATAAAGAAATGCTTCAATAAAATCTTAAACGTAAGCTAAAAATTATATGGAGGCATACAAATGACATTAAATACGTACGCACATCCTTTTGATATCGCAACAAACTTAAAACCACAAGAAGTTGGCGTTTATCATGGACATACTTCTTCTGATTATGCCAATATGGTTGGCCCTTTTGGTGGTGTGATTGCATCAACATTATTACGAGCAATTATAGAGCATACAGATTGTCTTGGTAACCCAGTTTCATTTACTGTTAATTACACAGCACCTGTCAAAGATGGATCATTCACTATAAATGCCAATCCAGTTAGAACCAATCGCTCTACACAACATTGGTATATTGAACTGCACCAACATAATAAGATAGTCATTACAGCGACTGCAGTTACAGCAAAGAAAAGAGATACATGGTCTTCAACCGAATTAAACATGCCAAAAATACCAAACGCAGAAAATGTAGACAGTTTATCATTAACAGAAGTTCCGCCCTGGGTAAATCAATATGATATTAAAATAATAAAAGGTGCACCTAGAGCTTACACTAAATCAAATCATGCAGATTCAGTTACATTACAATGGATGAAAGACAAACCAAATAGAACTTTAGATTATTTATCTCTTGCCTCAATGTGTGATGCTTTTTTTCCAAGAATATATGTCCGTCGTGAAAAAGTTGTCCCAATAGGTACAGTTTCTCTTACTGTGTACTTTCATTCAGACACAGCAACATTAGCACAGCACAGCATTAATCACGTATTAGGACACACGCGAGCACATAATTTTAATGATGGTTTTTATGACCAAACTGGCGAAATTTGGAGTTCTGATGGAGAATTATTAGCTACAACAACTCAACTTGTTTATTATAAAGAATAAGATAACACAAAAAATCCTAGGCCTATGATTTTGCATAGCCTAGGTTTTTTATGATTATTGTTCTTTCATCGCTTTTTGATTCGAACGTTTTTGTAGTAAAATTGACACCACACCGACAACAACAATTAAACCAACAATGCCAATGATGCCCAAATATTTCGCTACATTACCAAGCACGACACCCACTACTAAGAAATCTGTGTCTGAGAATGTAGTAGCAGCACCACCTAATTCCCCTAAGAATGGCAAGAATAATAATGGTAAAAACGTGATTAATAATCCATTTAATGCAGATCCAGCAATCGCACCTCTAATGCCTCCACGTGCATTACCAAAGACCCCTGCTGTAGCACCTAAGAAGAAGTGTGCCACCACACCTGGAAGTATCACGACACCACCAAATAAGAATAAGATGAACATCCCAATCACACCTACAATAAAGCTGACAAAGAAGCCAATTAACACTGCATTTTGTGCATAAGGGAAGACTATCGGACAGTCTAACGCAGGTTTTGTATTTGGAACTAACTTTTCAGATATACCTTTAAATGCAGGTACTATTTCTGCAAGAATTAAGCGAACACCCGTTAAGATAATGAACACACCAGCTGCAAATGTAACACCCTGAATAAGTGAAAACACAATAAAGTTTTGTCCATCACTGATTTCTGAGTGCACGAAAGTAGGTGTAGCAAACAATGATGCTACAAAGTAAAGCAATGTCATTGTTAAAGAAATACTGATCGTACTTTCTCTTAAAAAGCTTAACCCTTTTGGAAAATTGATATCTTCAGTCGATTTTGATTTACTTTTAAATAATTTACCTATTTCTCCAGCAGCCCAATAACTCAATGTACCAAAATGACCCAAAGCGACTTGGTCATTTCCCGTTATTTTTTTCATTGTAGGCTGTGCTAGTGCAGGTAGTATTGCCATAATCAAACCTAAAATAATCGCTCCAATAATCACTGTAAATGTACCTGTCACATGACCAACGGACAATAATATTGCTAAAAATGCGGACATATAAAATGTATGGTGACCAGTTAAGAAAATATATTTCAAGTTCGTAATGCGCGCAATAATGATATTCACAATCATCCCAAACACCATGATTAATGCTGCAGTCGTACCATATTGTTCCAAAGCGATTGATATGATTGCTTCATTATTAGGCACAACACCCTGCACCCCAAATGCATGCTGGAAAATCTTGCCAAATGGTTCTAATGATTGCGTTACTACATTAGCACCCGCACTTAAAACTAAAAATCCTAGAATCGTCTTTATCGTACCTGATGTGATATCAGTTGCCGACTTTTTCTGGACAATTAATCCAATAAATGCAATTAAGGCAACTAATATCGCAGGTTGACTTAAAATATCGACGATAAAATCAAGAATTGGCTTCATAATCTTACCTCCTTATTAATGATTAAAGTATATTTAAATCTTTTAATTTTTCATCTAGTTTTTGCTGTAATTCTTCTTTATCTAATATATTGTCTAATACAATGACATCACCTAATTTTTTGGTATTTTCTTCTAAATCTCTTCCACAAATAAATAAGTCTGCCATATCAGGACTTGCACTCATAACATCACTATGTTCAACTTTTATATCTGATGGTGCATTTAAATTTTTCAATGCTTCTTGTGCATTCATTTCAACCATAAAACTACTTCCTAATCCGTGCCCACATACTACTAAAATTTTCATTGTCATCATTCTCCTTTAAATATATTTATAATTTCACTTGATGTTTGTGCCTTTAATAAATTATTCACTGTCTGCTGATTGCCTAGAGTCGTAGCTAAACTTCTCAATACTTCTAAGTGTCCTTCATTATCTATAGCACTTAATACAAAAACCAATGAAGCATAGTGTCCCTCTTCTGAAAAGTTAATATGTTGATTTAGCTTTAACAAACTCAAACCTATCTTTCTAACGTTATTATTCGGTCGAGCATGGGCAATTGCTATTTCTGGAGCAATAACGATATAAGGTCCTAATTTTTCTACACTATGAATCATGTCATCAATATACGCTTGTTGAAAATAGCCTTGTTCTCGTAAAGGACTTGCAGCTATATTAATTGCCTCACGCCAACTTTCAACTTGTTCAAGTACTTGCACTTTATCTGATGATAAAATTTCTAAAGTCATTTTTTCCCTCCTTAATGTTGACTCACGTCATTTATACAGCGCATAATTGCTTCAATATTTCCTGAAAGTAATACCTTTCTAGTTTTGTCATCCATAATAAGCTCACTAAGTTGTCTCAGAGCATTTAAATGAATTTGTGGTTGAGCGGTTGCTAATGTAACGATGATATTAACAGGATCATATTGTTCATGCCCAAAATAAATACCATTTTGATAATGTGTAATACTAAAACCTACTGTCCCTTTAACGTGCGTTGGTTGCGCATGAATTAAAGCAATATGTGGACTTATAACCATATAAGGTCCAAATGCATCTAATTGTTCAATAATTTCATCGGCATAAATACAATCAACAATTTGAGCGTCTACCAAAGCTTCAATACTTTGCCTTATTGCATCATTTCTATAAAGTGAAGGTTGTTGTGTTAAAATTCTGTTTTCTGGTAAGACTTCTTTCAAGGTAGGCCCCAACCCTTTGATATCATGCACATACTGTTCTCTTGAATTGTTAATGATTGTGTTAATTTGTTGTCGATCATCTTTATCTAAAAATGGAGAAACATTAAGTATAGGTATCGACGCATGTTCAAACGGTACTGTTGATATGATATAGTCAACGCCTTCATGTTTTAATAATGTTTCGTCAATTTCGTAGATTGAATAAGCATCTACAATTTCAAGTTCAGGATAAATATGGCGCAATCTACTTCTCAATAATTGTGAAGTACCGATGCCAGAACCGCAAAATAGCACTACTTTTATAGCATTTGTAGTAATTGCAGAAATACGTTCAATCGCTGACGCAAAGTGTAACGTAATGTATGCAAGCTCATCTTTGTTGAAACAAATACGATAATTCTCTTCAACGCCCCAAATATGATTGCGTAGTCTTTCTACGATGTGATGATACTGTTGAAATATTTCATCTGTTAGAGGATTATTATGCGTCATATCAAATTTCAATCGGTGAATAGCTGGTCTCAGATGAACAATTAAACCATTTAATAATTTAGTATCGTTAATTAAATCTATACCTAAGTCACCACTCATACGTTCTATCAATTGTTCGGTTAGAATTTCTAAGTCATCGACTGTTTCGCGTTTTTGATTCATCTCTGAAGTTTTAGCACCTAACAAATGTAAGGTAATAAAACCTGCTTCACTTTTAGGGAATTGTATATCGAGTTTTTCTTCCAAAGATGCTTTTATGAGTAATGCCACTCGAAAATGGTCCGTTTCTGCTAATTTGTTATATTCCAATTCAGGTATCTCAAAAACAAATTTTTCTTTAGTTCGATGTATTGCAATTAAAATATGATAAATTAGACCATCAATCGCACTTTGGACTAACTGATAATCCGCTTCAAATAATACCGACACTACCGTCAATCGAATCGTTTCTAATGCTTTGTTCGAAAATAACTTATGTCCTATTTGATGTGTATGATTTTGAAAATATTCATGGACACGTGTCGCATATGCTTTGCGATAATTTGTTTCCTCACCTTGTATGATAAATCCTTTATTTTTAATATATTCTAACTTTAAATCATAAGAAGATAACCAAGTTTGTACATTTTTTAAATCCTCAACGATCGTTCTACGTGTAACGGATACCATATCGGCCAACGTCTTAGAAGATGTTGGTGTATTAGATTCAAATAACTTTAATATGATGTAACGTATTCTTTCTTCTTTAGAGTAATGTATTGAAGTCGCCATATATTTCGGAACGTTATCATTCAAGGGACTTTTAGATTTAATCATTATACCTTCATTTTTATTTCTAAAAATTGTTAAATCTAAGCTTTGTGCCATACTTTCTATATATTCTAAATCGTACTGTATCGTCCTTTCTGAAACATTGAATTGAATAGCTAAATGATGAATAGTTATAAACGTTTCACGTTCAAGTAAGAATGTTAATATATGATGCTGTCTCTTGCTTAACACATGAGCAACCTCCTTACATATTTATTGTAACCGCTTACTTTAAATTTTGGATGTGTAATCTCTTTCGTCTCATAATCCGAAAAGTTGCACATCTAACATAAACGATCACTTTTTCAAATTATAATTTATTGAATAATCATTTTATATAAAAAATATCGATTAAATATAAAAAAAGAGAATTCAACATTAATGTGTTGCATTCTCTCCTCTATATCTTCATTTTTTTGATGTCCTATAACTTATAAGTATTTATTTCAATTGAGTTATTATTGCTAAACTTTTCTAAACACAAAAAAAATACTTTTTGATATATTTAATTAATCTAAAATAAATCAATTAATATTTGAAAACAGGAATTTATATATTCCACTTTTGTTAGCGATTAATAGAACGGGCAATCATTGACAACGTGTGTCTTTCTCCACGCAATGCCTTACTTAATTCAAATATATTTTCCACAGGTGCTAAACCACAGAAACTTCCATCACCAATATGTTGAATATCCACACCACATATTTTATTTCGAATGGCAAAATCTCTAATAGTACTTGGATCAGCGCTTTCTTGACTCGTACCAATTGCTGACATGACAAGCCCCTCTTTACGATGAACTTCTTTGACAATGTCTTTAAGTTGCGCTTCATCGAAACCTGGCACTGTCCCCACAGCGGGTACCAGTATAATATCAGCACCCGCTTCAATAAATTTCCTTACATATTCTCTTGTAATCACAGGTTCATCCACACCTGAACTATGCATTTTTCCAGCGATAATCAAACCAGAAAAATGATTTCTTGTATTTTGGATTGCTTCAACTATTTTCTTATTAGATACACCAGTTGCCGGGTTTCCTGTCATACATATAAAGTTGACCCCTAATGTTTCAAGTACTTGAACCGTTTCAGGACTTGCTTGACGTCCTTCTGCAATTTCTAAGTGTTGATCATACATATTTGTTCCGTCATCAACAGGTTCTAAGTTCACGCCAATGGGTCTACCAACGAATTGTTTTAATGTTTCTATAACCTGTTCATGTTCTTCTATATTTTTCACTTTTGGATGAAATGCATCGAAGCCATTTAACAAAATCAAATCGGCACCAAACGCACGCGCTATTTCAGCATTGGTAATATCTGGCACGACAGGTGTTTCTGTTACTATATTTTCAGATAAAACCACGCGTCCAGCACTAGCTTTAATACTCTGTTTTAATTCTTCACCTGTCATTGCTAGTAGTTCTGAAGCATTGTTACTCAATAATCGCTTAACCATTCGGATTCCACTCCTTAATATATACTTTAGTTGCCATTTTATTTATTATAACTACATTATATAATAATAATGTTTTTTTCTTCGTAATAACTGCACTGTATTTCTCTTCATTTCATTATACACACCCTCTATTTATTATTATTCTTTTTTAAATAAAAAACTACTTCTATTTACATTTATAATTTTTTGAATTTAAATTTAGTTAATTTTCAAAACAGTAGTGTATCGCAAATATAAATGTGATATTATATTTTAATATACATATTACAAGGGGGAAGCCTTATGCAGTGTCCAAAATGTGGAAATCCTATTGAAGCATCAGATTTATTTTGTGGAGAGTGTGGTACAAAATTATCTCATCAAACGAATACAACGAATGAAACTAAAAACAAATCGAAATATGAATCTGAACAAGATCCAACGCAATCTAATACAACACAAACATCAACACAATACTCAACACAGTCTAATCCTAAAAGCGAGCAGTTTTCAAAACATTCTTCAGACATATTCAATGAAGCTAAAACGTTCTTTTTAACTGCTTTTAGACATCCGGATAAAGAACTTGTGAGTCCTCACTTTTTTTCTTACAAAACACTTTTCAGTATTATTGTAGCGGGGTTCCTTTTATCCATCATATTATTAATGATACTGATACCTGCAGAAGTAGCATATTTCATGTCGAGTAAAGCAAGTGTTGTGTTTAACATTTCACTTTTCTTATTAATTACAATTGCAGTACTATTTGGAATCACTTATGCACTTATCAAAATATTGAATATTCATTCGACGTTACATAAAATATTTTCAGATTTCGTTTTAGTCAACACCTTATCTGTCATTACCCTTTTGCTTGGTTTACTATTTTTAACAATTCATGTACCAAGTTTTGCAATATTCCTTATCATTATTGCTATATTATTCACTTTAATTGCACCAATATATTTAATTACGAAATACAGCCACAACCAACTTATACGTATGCCTGTCATTTATTCTATATTCATCTATATCATCATTTTAGGAATCATTTTACTTATTATAGTGGAAAGTACTGTTTCTAATACATTAAGTGATTTAAGTTCATTTTTTAATACAGGTTATTAAGGAGGATGTTTCAAATGAAGTATTGTAGTAATTGTGGTGCTGAAATTAAACCTGGTCAACGCGTCTGTACCCAATGTGGGACGCCTGTGCAACAAAGAGCAAATAATCAATCACCTAACCATAAATCAAAATGGCTTCTATTTATTATTATTGCAGTGATATTAGTCATTATTATCGCTTTGTTTGCGGCTTATAAAATAATAGACGCGCAACTATCACCTACAAAACAAGCAGAAACTATTTCTAAAGATTTAAAAAACAAAGATACAGATCGTCTAGCTAGCCATCTAAAATCAAATGGTGAAGCTATTTCTAAAGATGAAGCTAAGGCTATTTATAAATATATTGACGAAACCGATAGCGTAGATCGTGTTGCTGACGAACTACAAAGTAGTGCAAAAAATATCAAAGAAAACAAATTAAACGAACATGCTGTCACTGTTGGAGATACCTCTCTAATCAATATTACCGAAGATGGGAAAAAATGGGGCATATTTAAAAATTACATCTTTAATGTCAATAAGGAACCTGTTTCTATTACTTCAGAAGAAGACACGACACTATCTTACAAACTTAATGACAAAACAACACAAGTTAAATTAAAACAAGGTAAGACGAAGACACTTGATGATTTTCCAATCGGTATATACGACTTAAAAGCAACACAAAAGGTTGATAACAAAAAATTCGATGGTGTCATTCATATCGATATGTCAGAAAGTAATAGTGCAGATCTGCAATTCAAACAAAAACGTTTTACAGTTAGTATTGATTCATCTTTTGCAGATTCTGATTCACTTAAACTTTATATAAATGGCAATGAACAATCAGATTTTGATGAATATGAATCTGTCACTTACGGCCCTTATGCACCTGATGAAAAAATCGAAGTTTATGCTACTACTGAAGTTGAAGGTAAACAATTCAAATCTAGTGTAGAAAATGTTTCAAGTCCAAATGATGATGAAGATGAAATAGACGTAGCTTTAACATTTGACGATGATGCAATAAGCGATTATGAAGATAAAATGATTGAAAAAGAAGCAGATTCTGATGACGACAATGATAGTACTTCCAATTCTGATGAAAAAGTAACTCGTGATAATGTTATTGATAAAGTCGAATCTTATGAAGGAAGTACTTTGGATACAGATAATTATACTTATAAAGAACCCGAAAAAACTGGAGACGGTTGGGGATTCTCCTTTACAGATAAAGACGGAGAGCTAGCAGGTTCTTATAAAATTGATGAGGATGGTTATGTTACTGAATATGACGAAGACGGCGAAGAAGTCGATTCAGGATATTAACAAACTACAAATAGTAATTCAACTTGTTACTTGAAACGTAGTCATTACATTGCATAAATACTTAAGCACACTATATAAGGGAATGGGCCAGAAATCTAAGTTTATTAAAAAGATTTCTGGTCCACTTTTTAATTTTTATCTTTGTTAAAGTAAAACAAAATATCATCAAATGCATCACCTCAGTCTAAATGATGATGTTTTATTTAAAAAAATTAAGTAATATATATGAAAGACCATTAAAACAAGCAATGTTTATACTACTTGAGTTGGGTAATTTAAAAGTAAGCAATTAATATCTAAATATAATTGAAGGTGAAAAAAATGGCTAATAACGACTCTTTCAATGATTATCCTAAAATTTTAAAAATTGAAGATGATGGAAAAATTATTGCGTTAGACAAATATGGAAATGTTAATACGGATTTAAATATCCACACTGTGAATGACCAGCAACAACAAGATATCTTCGGAACAATCTTATACAATCCCTATCGTCGTACTGTAAAAAATAGCGAATCTTATAATGACAATAAATACAATGATTACAAATCAGAAACAAGCTACAATCAGCGAGATCGTGAACGTGAGTTGCAGTTATTAGAAGAAAATAAAAAATCAAAACGCAAACAATTTTGGTTAGGTTTAGGTATGGTGGTTTTATTAGTCATCATTGTCATCTTTGCAGTTAGTACTTTTATGAATAGTGGAAATAATGATCAACAAACTGCAAATGAATCAAGTGAACAATCCACCGCTAATCAAAATCAATCGAATGATACTCAAGGTGATAATGTCAATTTCGAACGTCAGAACAATCAAGTTAAAGATGATATACAATCAATAAAAACAGATATTTCAAACTCTAATGAAGCAACAGATTCTAAATTACAAGCATTACAAGATAAGATTGATAGTTTAAAACAAAAAGCTGATTCTAATAAAACAAATCATTTAGCTGATAAATATCAAACGACGATAGATGATTTAAAACAGGCAAAAACCCAAAAAGATAATGGTAATACTGATAAAATGCAAGAAGAATTGGATAAAGTAAATAGTAAGCTAGATGATATAAAATCTAAATTTTCTTCTTTGTTTAATAAAGATGAAGAAACAAATAATGATAACGCTGAAAGTTAGCGTATAAAATTAATATATGCTTTCAAAACATATAAGATATAGATGATATTCTCAAAATTAAAACTGTCGACTAAGGGCTCACCTTGTCGGCAGTTTTTTTGTGTTCACCTGTTGTCTGACATGTCTATATATTATCTTAATCGCTCACTTCCCTAGCTTTTTCCTAGTTATAAAATCATTAAATATATATGTCTATTTATAAACACCCCTATTTTCTTTTAATTTCATTAACATTTGAAAGTAGATTTCCAACAATTCAAACATCAAATTATTGAAATTCATTTATTAATTGAAAAAAATTTTTCATTCAAGCTAATTTAATAAATTACAAAAATTATCAAAAATCGTGAAAATCCTTGATTTCAAGCGCTATGTAGCATATTCAAATTGATATTTCGTAGTTATATAGATATTACAATTTTACGAACACTTTTATGTAAGCGTATACAATTCAGAATATTCATGCTATTATCTTATCGACTTAAACAAATGTTTAATTTGTAAACTTAAGTTTAATTTTGCATAAAGGAGGTTGCCATATGAATAAAAATGAACAAGCAGTTTTAAATCGCATTCAAGAAAATCCATTCATTTCACAACAAGAATTAGCACAATCCATTGGATTATCTAGGCCAGCAGTTGCAAATATTATATCCGGACTTATTCGCAAAGAATATGTTTTAGGAAAAGCATATGTTTTAAATGAAGATTATCCAATTGTGTGCATTGGTGCTGCGAACTTAGACAGAAAATTTTATGTTCATAGCGACTTGCAATTAGAAACGTCTAATCCTGTTACCTCAACGAGATCTATAGGTGGTGTTGCGCGCAACATTGCTGAGAATCTAGGACGTATGGGAGAAACTGTCGCATTTTTATCTGTGAGTGGCAATGATAGTGAGTGGGATATGATTCATAAATTATCAACCCCATTCATGAATTTAGACCACGTTCAACAAATTGAAAATGCTAACACTGGTTCCTATACTGCATTGATCAATAGCGACGGTAATATGGAATATGGCTTAGCAGATATGGAAGTCTATGATTATATCACTCCAGAATTTTTAATTAAGCGTACACACTTATTAATAAAAGCAAAATGTATCATCGCAGACCTCAATATTTCAAAAAGTGCAATGGATTTTTTATGTGCCTATTCAGAAAAACACAGTATTAAATTAATAGTTATTCCAGTTTCATCTCCAAAAATGAAAAACATGCCTGATTCGTTACACGCTATCGATTGGCTCATTATCAATAGAGATGAAACAGAAACTTATTTAAATATGAACATACAAGGCACTGATGATTTACGTAAAGCTGCACAGAAATGGAATCAGTTAGGCGTTTCAAATGTTGTTATTACAAACGGTGTAAAAAAACTTATTTTTAGGAATCATGACAAAGAAGTAATTAAACCTGTCATACCTTCTAAGCATGTCGTTGACGTAACAGGTGCTGGTGATGCTTTCTCTAGTGCAGTCATTTTCAGTTGGTTAAATGATCTAGACACCGAAAGCATACTGACAGCAGGCATGATTAATTCTCGTAAAACAATTGAAACAGAATATACAGTGAGACAAAACTTAGATAAAAAACAATTATTTAGAGATTTGGAGGACTATAAAAATGAAACAATATATTGAATTTTCCACAGAAGTAGCACAAGCTAAAGCAGACAAAAAGCCCATCGTAGCATTAGAATCAACAATTATTTCACATGGTATGCCATACCCACAAAATGTAGAAATGGCTACGACTGTTGAAAATATCATACGTGAATATGGCGCTATTCCAGCAACAATTGCATTAATTGATGGAAAGATCAAAATTGGATTGGAAAATGACGAACTTGAATTACTTGCTAAAAGTGATAATGTCGCAAAAGTTTCACGTCGTGATTTTGCAGAAGTACTCGCTACTAAACAGATTGGTGCAACTACTGTTGCATCAACAATGATGAGTGCAGAATTAGCAGAAATTCAATTCTTTGTAACTGGTGGTATTGGTGGCGTACATAGGGGCGTTGAAAATACTATGGATATCTCAGCAGACTTAGAAGAATTAGGTAAAACAAATGTAACAGTAATATGTGCAGGTGCTAAATCTATTCTAGATTTACCAAAAACAATGGAATATCTTGAAACAAAAGGCGTACCAGTAATTGGTTACCAAATAGATGAATTACCAGCATTCTTCACACGACAAAGTGGTATTAAATTAAACAGTTCTTCTGAAAATCCAGACGACATCGCACATATTTGTAAAATTAAAAATGATTTAAATATTGAAGGCGGTGTTGTCATCGCTAATCCAGTTCCTAAAGAAGATGAACTACCAAAATCATATATTGACAGCATTATTGAAGAAGCAGTTAAAGAAGCAGAAACGCAAGGTATTAGCGGTAAAGATTCTACGCCATTTTTACTCAGTAAAATTGTCGAAAAGTCTGAAGGCAAGAGTTTAAATACAAATATCAAACTAGTTGAAAACAATGCGGTACTTGGAGCTAAAATTGCAGTTGCTTTCAATAAATTGTAGGTGATACTTATGTCAATCATATTTGCCATTACTGGTATACTTTTTGCGTTATTCGTCGCTTTTTTATTTAGCTATAACAGAAAGGCGATTGATTTCAAAAAACCAGTAATTATGTTAATCGTTCAAATCGTCATTGTATTATTCATGATGAATACGACTATTGGTTTAACGATATTAACAACACTAGGTTCATTTTTTGAAGAATTAATCAATATTAGTAAAGCTGGTATCGAGTTTGTCTTCGGTGGTTTACAAAACAAAGGTGCTTCAACTTTCTTTATTACAGTGTTACTACCTTTAGTATTTATTTCAGTACTAATCGGTGTATTAAACTATTTTAAAATTCTTCCGTTTATCATTAAATATGTTGGTATTATTATCAATAAAATTACACGTATGGGCCGTCTCGAAAGTTACTTTGCAATCTCAACGTCAATGTTAGGTCAGCCAGAAGTTTATTTAACTATTAAAGAAATGATTCCTAAATTATCTAAAGAGAAATTATATACGATTACCACTTCTGGTATGAGTGCTGTCAGTATGGCTATGTTAGGTTCATATATGCAAATGATTGAACCTAAATATGTTGTTACTGCCGTTATGCTCAATATTTTCAGTGCATTAATTATTGCAAGTGTCATCAATCCATATCAATCAGATGATAGTGATGTGGAGTTTTCCAACTCATCCACAGCTAAAAGCAATTCAAATAGTGATGAAACAAAGTCGAAAAAGGTTCCATTTTTCCAAATGATTGGTGATAGTGCTACAGATGGTTTTAAAATTGCCGTAAGTGTCGCTATTATGTTACTTGCATTTATCTCCTTGATGGAAGCAGTCACAGTGTTATTTAGTTTTGTTGGTTTAGATTTTAAACAATTAATCGGCTTTATTTTTGCACCGATTGCTTTTATTATAGGTGTTCCTTGGAACGAAGCAGTTCAAGCGGGATCATTGATGGCAACTAAATTAATTACTAATGAATTTGTTGCTATGTTAGACTACCAAAAATTAGCTGGAGATTTAACACAACGTACACAAGGTATCATTTCTGTCTATCTTGTTAGTTTTGCTAATTTTGGTACTGTAGGCATTATCGTTGGCGCTATCAAAGGATTTAGTGATGCACAAGGTAATAAGGTGGCTTCGTTTGCCCTACGCTTGTTGCTAGGTTCTACACTTGCTTCAATTATTTCAGCATCAATAGTTGGTTTAGTATTATAATATTAAAAAAGAGTGTTACAGAAATTAAATTTATTTAAAATGATTTCGTCGTCCATTCCTGTAATCAAATAATAAAAGGCTGAGACAATTCAATTTGTCTCAGCCTCTTTCAATATTTATTAGTTAAAGAAACCTAAGATGAAGTCAGCGCCTTTAGCTAATGCATCCGCAATGCTAGTTCCCATTGTTACCCAGTCAGCACTTAAACCTGCTTTTACAGCTTCACTGATTGCGTTTACGAAATCAGACATTTAACACACCTCATTCCTCGATATATTATTTATTAAAGGTTGATTACCTTTAACTAAATTATAATAAAAATCATTAATATTGTTGTAAATATTTCTTGATTTATCGTTTTTTATACCTAAGTGTGATTACAATACTTAATTTTTACAATTAATGTTTCCTAGTTGTCATTCAGTGATAAAGTTTTATATTATT
This sequence comes from Staphylococcus sp. FSL W8-0271, assembly GCF_038006605.1. Lineage (NCBI taxonomy): Bacteria > Bacillati > Bacillota > Bacilli > Caryophanales > Staphylococcaceae > Staphylococcus > Staphylococcus sp. FSL W8-0271. Next base: position 309,648 of record NZ_JBBOVM010000001.1, on the reverse strand, counting down.
TTTATAATAATGAAAGAATTAAATCAAAATTAAAAGGCTTATCTCCTAAAAATTTTAGGAAACAAACCTTCGAAATATTATACTAAAACAAAGTACAACTTTTGGGGTTCAGTACAATTCAATTCATCTGAGTGCTTCTTTTTTATTTAATACTTCGTATTGTTGGCTCGCTTTCTTAAGGAACGGCTTTAGTCTATAGGCTTCAGCTTGTCCTGTTACATTAAGCGTCTTGCCAAAACACAACGGTTTCAAATATCTTTATGACAAATGCCTTTCTAAGCGCTGAACTTTATTTTGATCTAAAGCTTCGAATACTTCATTATCTACAATCACATCAACATGTGGGTGTTGATGTAATATAGATGCTGGTAATACCTCAGATATATCTCCTTCTATTAATTGCGAAATGGCTTCTTTTTTATTTTCACCCATCGCTAACAAAATAATACGTTTCGCACGCATAATAGATGCCAGTCCCATAGAAATTGCTTGCTTAGGAACATCTTCTATTGAATCAAAATAACGACTATTTGCATTAATCGTTGAAGAAGATAAATCTACAACTCTTGTGACACTTTCAAACGACGAACCAGGCTCATTAAATCCTATATGGCCGTTTTCACCAATACCTAAAATTTGTATATCTGCAGGGCCTTTATCTTTTAAATATTGTTCATACATTAAGCATTCTTGTTCTATATTACCGGTATCTCCTTGTGGTATAAATATATTTTCTTTATGCCACGTTTGATGATGTTTAAATAACTGTTGATACATATAAGCGTGATAACTTTGTTCATTGTCTGCGCTCAAACCCACATATTCATCCAAATTAAATGTCACTATTTGATCTAGTTGCAAATGATTATTGTTGATTAATGTTTTTAAATACTTATAAACATCTATCATAGTATTTCCTGTAGCAAGCCCCAATACTGAATTTGGTTTTAATTTCATTTGTTTTAATAGTTCAATCGCAACATATTGACTTGCAAGTTGCCGGTTCTCTAAATTTAAAATATACATAAGCTCACCAATCACTTTCTACATATTACCTTTGTTTAATGACAAATTGACTATTTTATTAATTACACTTGCTCGCTTTCTAGCAATTCTTCTACTTCATTTTTTATCGTTGTGACATGTGGCCCATAAATAATTTGTACACCATTACCTTTCTGAATAATGCCTCTGGCTTCGGTCGAATTAAGCACTTGTTTATTGACAGGGTCATCCGACTTTAACGTCACTCTTAGTCTTGTAGCACAACAATCGACAATATCTATATTTTCTTTACCGCCTAATCCCTTGATAATTGTTTTAGCACGTTCTGTTGTTTCAACGGTTTCTGTAGTTGCTTTTGCTTCTCTACCAGGTGTTTTAAAATTGAATTTGTTAATTAAAAATCTAAAAATAACATAATATAAAATAAACCAAAGGATGCCAATCGGTATCACCCATAAAAAATTCGTCTTAGCGTTACCTTGCAAAACGCCGAATAATAAAAAGTCTATAAACCCACCACTAAATGTTTGACCTATCGTAATATTAAATATGTCTGCCATCATAAAAGCTAAACCGTCTAAAAATGCATGTATCACATATAAAACAGGTGCAACAAATAAAAAGCTGAACTCTAGCGGTTCTGTAATCCCTGTTAAAAACGAAGTTAAAGCAGCCGATAACATTAAACCACCAACGACTTTTCTATGTTGCGGTTTAGCAGTATGATAAATTGCTAAAGCTGCACCACATAGGCCAAACATCATTGTAATAAAACGCCCTGACATATAACGCGAAACGCCTGAATAGTATTTCGTTACGTCTGGATCACCTAGTTGGGCAAAGAAAATATTTTGCGTACCTTGAACAAGATGACCTTTGACTTCTAATGAGCCACCTAAGGCGGTTTGCCAAAACGGTAAATAGAAAATGTGATGTAAACCAAATGGTCCCAACAGTCTTAATATAAATCCAAAGAAAAAAGTACCAATGACACCAGTTTTATCTACGATACCGCCAACGCCAAATATCCATCCTTGTACTGTAGGCCAAATAAAGAACATGATAACCCCGAGTACGATTGCAGAGATGGCTGTAATAATTGGCACAAAACGAGATCCTCCAAAGAATCCTAAGTACGACGGAAGTGATATCTTGTGGTATTTATTATGTAAAAGCGCTGTCATAACACTTGTTATAATTCCCCCAAACACGCCAGTTTCTACTGTTTGAATGCCAAGAACCATACTTTGTCCTTCTTCTGCCAAATTACCTTTTGCTAATGTATCTGTAATGATCAACAATCCATTCATCGAAGCGTTCATAATCAGGAATCCTAGCATTGCTGCTAATCCTGCAGTACCTTTATCACTTCTAGCTAATCCTATAGCAACACCTATAGCAAAAATTACTGGTAAATTTTGAAATACAATATTACCTGCAGATGACATAAGGACAAATATATTTTGTAATAAAGTAATATCCAGCACGGGATAAGCTTTGATTGTATTTGGATTACTTAATGCACCACCAATTCCCAACAATAATCCAGCTGCTGGTAATATAGCAATAGGCAACATAAATGATTTACCAAATTGTTGCGCCTTTTCAAACAATTTACTCATAGTCATCAACCTCCTAATTACCATAAATATACAATCAAAGAAAATATTAATCAATATAAATTATCACTATGAAAAACTTTTTCATAAAATAGATAACTTTTTTAAATACAAAAAACCTCACAAAGTCATTTTACTTTGTGAGGATCTATATTTATTCAAACATGATATGGTGCTAAAAAATATTTCCTAATGTTCCAGCCATAATTGCTTTGATTGAATGTAATCTATTCTCCGCTTGTTCAAATATAACAGCATGTTCACCTTTAAACACATCATCTGTTATCTCCATTTCAGTTAATCCATGGGTTTTATAGATTTGTTGTCCCACTTTTGTATGCACATCATGAAAAGCTGGCAAACAATGTAATACAATAACATCCGGATTCATTGTATTGACAAGCATCGCATCATTAATTTGATATGGAAGTAATTTTTCAATACGCTGTGTTTGAACTGATTCATCTTCTCCCATTGAAAACCAAACATCTGTATATATTGCATCTGTTTTATAAACTGCTTGTTGAATATTATCCGTAATTAATATATTACTATGAGATTGTTTTGCGTAGTTTTTAGCAAGTTGCTGAATATCTGGATCAGGCTGTAACGATGGAGGGGCTGCAATTTGAATATTCATACCTAATATTGCACCGGTAACTAATAAATCATGCGCCACATTATTTCTTGCATCACCGACATAAGTCAATGTCTTACCTTGTAATGTACCTAGGTGTTCTTTTAATGTATAAAAGTCCGCAATCATTTGAGTAGGATGCCATTCGTTTGTTAAACCATTCCATACTGGAACTTTGGCATGTTGCGCTATACTTTCTACATCTTTTTGATAAAAACCTCTAAATTCAATACCATCATACATACTACCTAATACTTTAGCTGTATCCGCTGTCGATTCTTTGACACCTAAGTGAATTTCACCTTGACCAAAATAATCTGGAAATGCACCTAAATCATTAGCTGCTACACTAAATGCTGAACGTGTTCTTGTAGATGGTTTTTCAAATAATAAAGCAATATTCTTACCTTTAAGGTAAGGGTGTGGAATGCCATGCTTTTTCTTTTCTTTTAATTCTCCGGTAAAGTCGATCAATGTTACTAATTCATCCGCAGTAAAGTCACTCGTTTTCAAGAAGCTCTTACCCTTTAACAATGCTAGTTTTTTTAAATCTGTTGTGTACGCCCCAATTTCATCACTCCAATATTTTTATAAGATTTATATACATACTAAACTTAAATAGAGTTATTTTCAAGTATAAATATACCTTTTTTTGTATATTTTTAAATATTTTATAAAATCAACAAAGTGTAACCTACTTTAAAAACATATCTATATACAATCACGACTTCATTTTCAACGGTTAAGCAAACAAGATTTCTGACAATAAACAGCGTGGCAATCATTGAACTAAGTTGTGCTTTCTTACACTATATTTTAAGTATATATAGGAAATTAATGATGTAGTCACTAGCTCATTGGAGGTGAATATATATGTTAGATTTATTATTTGCCACTATTAAGCAAATTGCTGCTCATTTTGTTTCAGGTGGTTTTCAAGAAAAATAACTCTCTTTATCCCACATCATCTCAAACTCATTGCATAATCATCCTTTAAAAATGAATAAAAAATAGGCATACAAAATCAAAATCCATCATTTTGAAACTGTATGCCCGTTTTTTTATTATTTACTAATCTCAAACTTATACTATTAGATATATCCTTCACCAAACCAAGTACTTACTTTTTCATAGCTTCTACATAAATACTTTACGCTATGATGCAAAATTTTCAGCTTTCTTTCGTGCTCTTTCTTCTGGTGTTTTTAAAAAGCGTGTCATGATTGCACTAGCAACATATAATCCAAATATTAAGTACATCATACCTTTCACACCAATACTGTCATAAAACAATGCCACTAATCCTGGTCCTGCAAATACACAAAGACCAGCTCCTAAATTTAAAATTGCCATTGCAGGCCCCTTATCCCCATCATGAACTAATGAAGGAACAAGCGCAGAAATAGGGACAAAGCCTGCTAAACACATGCCCCATAAAAATCCTACAGCACCGACAATAAAGATATTACCTGTAAATAGTTCAGGGACAAAATACAGCCCTAACGTAAATATTGCACATCCTACACCACCAATATAGGAAATTGTATTTTTCCAGCCAATTTTATCACTCAACGCACCGAAAATTAGATTGAAAATAATATTAGCAATAAAAATTGTTCCCCAAATATTTAACCAAGTTGTAGTCGCAATTCCTTTGGAAGCTAAATAAATCGGCAGGAATAATGGAAAAGCATACTGTGCTGCTTGGTTAATGAATCTAACAACACATGCCACTGCAACACGCGGTTCTCTTTTTAGTATCGTTATACCTGCAAGCACTTCACTAAAGTGTTTTTTAAAGCCGTGACCTTTTTCTTCAATAATAAACTGATCTCTATTTACAAAAACTGCTAAAAATGTTCCTATTAACACCCAAATAATCGCAGTCCATAATGTAAAGAAATGTCCAAATAACTGAATTGCAAACGAAGAATAAAATGATCCTAGAACACTAAGCCCTCCTGTAAACACAAACCAAAACCATCCTACTGCAGCGCCTAAACGTTTTTGCGGAGAACGATAAGCAACCCAAACCAAAAAAGAATAAGCAAATAATGGATAGCCAAAACCTCTTATTGCATAAGAAGGAATCATGATATTGTAGTTCATCGTTGGAATTGCCAAACCAACGAATATTGCATGACCTATGATATATAACCCAGTCCCTAATAGCATTACTTTTCTTGGACCAATAATTTCTACCAAGACACCTGATAACCAAGACCCAATGGCTATCGTCACACCATAACATGTTGTCAAAATCGCTGTTTGTTGCACGGACAGTCCATGATCATGTAAATAAGGACTAATCCATGCTAACTCCAGACCATCCCCCATCATAAATATTAATACACCAACATATCCCCAAAATAACGTTGGAGGCATGCCCATTTTAGTTAATTTATCACTCATATTACGCACCCCTTATAAATCAATCATTGATATTAGAATTGATTTAAATATTTTCTTCCGATTTTTGCGACTATTACTTTGTAAACGCTTTCAAATATTATTATTATATTATTATATTTTTTCTAATAACGCAAATTTATTTTCGTTTATTTTCGTTTTACGACACAAATGAATAAAATCAATAAATATAGACTGTTAAAGTTAAAGAAAAAATATATGCATAACACTTAATTTTTTTAGATTAAAAATATATTTTTTATACATGATTGAAAATTTATTTGTAAACGTTTACAATGAAAGTTATTTAAACATCATATGACTAGATGATTATTAAATTTTTATGAGGGAGTTTTATATAAAATGATGTTATTAGTTGCTTTCAGTGCAGTAATCGTACCTTTTTTATTTCTCGTACTCTTACGTATGTCTGCTTTAAAAGGAATGATTATTAGCGCTATCGTTGTTACAATTTTAGGGATATTTGTATGGGGGATGCAAGGTAATGTCGTTATTGCTTCTATACTTCAAGGTACACATAAAACATTAACGATACTTTACATTTTATTCGGGGCGCTCGTTTTACTTAATACATTACGTCAGACAGGTGCCGTAAACCGTATAAATGCAGGATTCAAAAAAATTTCACCAGATATGCGTGTCCAAGTAATTATTGTCGCTTTCTTATTTGGTTCACTTATTGAAGGTGCTTCAGGATTTGGTACACCAGCAATGGTTACGGCACCTTTAATGGTTGCTTTAGGTTTTAGACCTATGATTGCTGTTGTTACAGCATTAATTGCCGACAGTATTGCCGTGTCTTTCGGAGCAGTAGGTACACCAGTTATTGTTGGGTTGAGTACTTTAAAAGAAGCAAATCAATCGTTTTTCCAGTCTACAGCTGAACAAATAACTGTATTAGATTTATTAAGTGGTATTTTCATACCTATTATCGTAATCGCTACAATAGTGATTTTCTTTGGAAAAAACAAGAAACTAAAATCTATTATTGAAATTTTGCCGTGGCTAGCTTTAATAGGTATTGTATATGCCGTGTCTGCCTTTGTATATGCACATGTATTTGGTGCAGAATTTGTTGCTATATTAGGATCATTAACAGGACTTGTAGTAGCAGTCTTAACTGCAAGTAAGGGGTGGCTATTGCCTAAAACAGTGTGGAGAGATGGCTTAGATGACACATACGAAGCAGATAGTACGGAACATTCTATGAGTTTACTAACTGCTTGGGCACCTTATGTAATGGTTGTTATCTTACTTCTATTAACGAGAACGGTGCCAAGTATTGAATATTTCACCACACATGTCCTTGATTTTTCTTGGAATAATATTTTAAATTTCTCTGAAATATCATCTGAATGGCAATTTCTTTATTCACCTGGAACAATTTTATTATTATCTGCAATTTTTGCGATTATAGTTCAAAGAAAATCTATTAAGGATTTTGGTAATGCAAGTTTAACGTCTCTATCCACAATAAAAATTACTGGTATTACACTTATTGCTACACTCGCTATGGTACATGTTTTTATTAACTCTGGTATAAATGCACATGACTTAATTAGCATGCCAGAATACATCGCCAAAAATATGGCCAACACTTTAGGTCCTATTTGGCTATTTGTCGCACCATTCTTAGGTGCTTTAGGTTCATTTATTACAGGTAGTGCAACTGTTTCAACGTTGACCTTCTCGCCTATTCAATTAAATATCGCCAACTCTATTGGTGGAGATCCATTTATTGTATTAGCTGCACAAATCATTGGTGCAGCTGCTGGTAATATGATTTGTGTGCACAATGTAGTAGCAGTGTGTGCAGTGGTTAATATGCCAGGTAAAGAAGGTAGTGTCATAAGAAAAACATTAGGACCTGCACTTCTGTATTGTATTTTAGTTGGTATTAGTGCTTATATTATCTCATTATTATTCACTTAGTATAAGCAAGTCTGATATACAAACATCTTGAACTAACAAATCGGAGTGAAATATTGGAATCTAATTTATTTAAAACCATTTTTTCATTTCGTTCTGACAAAAAAGGCTGAGACAAGTTGAAGTGTCTCAGCCTTTTCTTTTTTATGAAATTTTATCGATCGCATATTATTATATACATAGATCAAATACCATTTCTAGTTCAACTTTATGTATTTCGCAGCTCTTAAAGTGTTAATAATAAAAACTGTTTATTATCGTACACAAATACAAAAACAATTGTAAATAAAATATGTATTGTGTATATATTTTAAAAAATTCAGTTGTAGTAAATAGCGTTAAATGGTTTCTGAAAATAGGCTTTATTGTTACTTAAAGCGTATTATTTCATATAAAATTCTTATTATTATCATATTGATTATTATTTTGATAAAGTACAAGTAAATTATTTATTATATTTATATGTTAAACATGAGGATTGGATGGGATTTGTTTATGAAAATTGAAAACATTAAGTTATTCACTTCAGAGTTTGAAGAGACATTCCAATTTTATGAAGAAATTTTAGAATGTCCTGTTCGTATGATTAGTCAGGAGGCTTTTACAGTTGAAATTGGAGAGACTCATTTGTGTTTTCAACAAACAAACGATGATGTCCAACCATTTTACCACTTTGCAATTGATATTCCATACAACCATTTTTATGATATGAAACAATATTATCAAAATATATTATTTCTATTGATGGAAGATGGTAAACATACGACTTATTTCGAATCTTTTGTTGCGCATTCATTTTACTTTCAAGATCCATCAGGGAATGTCGTTGAACTCATTGCACGCATTTCTAATATTACGGATGACCCTGAATTTTCAAGAATTAGTGAGATTGGGTTCGTTTGTAATGAAACAAGAGAAGTCTTTGAAGCATTATCAAAATATCATTTAAATACATATGAAAATCAAACATTTGTACCAGATGATTTAAATTTTATCGGCGATCATTATGATGACAGTTTTATTTTACTGACACCAGAAAATAATAAATGGCTATTCTCTGATCAATTTTCTGAAGCCCATCCCATATGCATTCAGACAAATGAATTTAAATTAACCTTAGATAACCAAGCTCAGTGGCACTTAAATGAGCTATAAAAAATAATGAGCACACAATATCAATTTACAAGTTTTGATACTGTGTGCTCATTTTTTATTACAGTTATATTATAGTTAATACTACGTTTATCGTAACTTTTGATATAATCCGTATTCCAAATACATTTATTCTTTAACTTGTGACTTGTCGCTGACAAATTTCTTTAAAGTTTTATTTAATCCATCTTTCGCTTCTTGATCATAACCATAGCTACCATCTTCATTTTGTGTGATGTGCTTATCTAATATAAATCTGCCTTTATGAATTGTATCTGCACCTAGTTCTTTAATCACTGGATCAAGACTGTATTGGATTGCCAATACATGTGCAAATGTGCCACCTAAAGCTAATGGTAGTACTGTTTTACCAGTAAATGCTCCACGTGGTAATAAGTCTAAGTATGTTTTTACGATACCTGAGTAAGCTGCTTTAAATACTGGAGATACTATAATAATACCATCTGCATCTTCTATCGTTTTATGCGTAGTATTTATTGATTCATTAGAGAAATCTGCAGTAATTAAAGCCTCAGCATCTAATTGATGTACATGGATGACATTTGTTTCGATGCCCTCAGCATTCAAATATGATTCCGCATAATCTATAATACCTGTGAGTCTTGATTTAAGTTTATTGCCTCCAGCAATAATTGCTACTTTTGCCAATATGATTATCCCCTTTCTATATAAAATTTCCATATATATCACTGTTATTTTCATTCTTAACTATTTAAAAAATATATGAAAAAATAAAATAATTTGGAACCAAATTCCACTTCTTTAGCGTATCATCAAATACGGGTAAAATCATAGGAAATGATTTGAAATATTACAATAATTATTTTGCATTCTTTTCTTTCATATTCAAAAATGCATTCATTAATGCCACTTAAATATATAAATTTAATTTATAACATTGAATATGGTATTTCCTTGGAAATAATGATGTTCTATTCAAAGCTATATGCTGATCATTACCTAAATCCCTTTATAAATTACCGCTTCTAACTTTACTTCACAAACTGTTATGGCATTTAACTTTCCAATTGATGTATTGCCTATATTCGTAACACATATTTAATTTTCAACATTACACGCCAGAATGTGCAATAGTACAAATACAGTTTATTTTGTTTTCATTATTAAAGATTTTACAATATAAATAATTTTGTTATATTCTTTTTAAAAAAATCGTTTTGCTTTAAAAACCTTTTTTTCTAGATGTATACTTAATTTAGACATACAAAGGAGTGATACACAATGAGTACATTTTCTAATGAAGAAAAAGTACAAATCTTATCAGATATTGTAGCGATTGAAACAGTAAATGATAATGAGCTTGAAGTTTGTAATTATTTACAGCAATTATTTTCTAACTACGGAATTGAATCAAAAATTCAAAAAATTGATGAACGACGTGCTAATCTTATTGCTGAAATCGGTGAAGGGAATCCAGTAATTGGTATCTCAGGTCATATGGACGTGGTTTCTGCAGGTAATAAATCTCAATGGACATACGATCCATTTTCGCTTACTGAGGATGATGGATTTTTATATGGTCGTGGCGCAGCAGATATGAAGTCAGGACTTGCTGCGTTAGCAATTGCACTGATTGATATTAAACAATCTCAAGCACTGCAACAGGGTCGTATTAGATTTTTAGCAACTAGTGGCGAAGAAATGGAACAACTTGGTTCCCAAACTTTATATGAACATGGTTATATGGATGACGTTGATGCATTACTTATAGCAGAACCTTGCCAAGATATCATGGTATACGCACATAAAGGTTCTATGGATTATCGCATAACTTCCTATGGTAAATCAGCGCACAGCTCTATGCCTGTAATGGGCATAAATGCGATAAACCCATTGATCTCATTTATACAAGATATCGATGACGCTTATGCTAGAATTTCCAAAGAAGTTCAGGGAAAAGCATTAGATTTTACAAAATTTATTGATAGAATTAAACCTTCATTGCCTGCAACAACAGCACTTGAAGATGTAGAATCTGCACTGCAAGGTTTAGTTATAAGTAATACATTAATTAAAGGTGGGGTACAAGTTAACTCTGTCCCTGAAGAGGCTGATGCAGATTTTAATATTCGTACAATTCCAGAATATGATAACGCACAAGTAAAAGCATTATTCTCAAACACAATTAAAAGTCATAATGATAAAGGTGCAAATTTATCAAGCAACTTATATTTAGACCTAGATCCAGTTCTTACTACTGGTGATAATAGCCTAATTAATACCGCTCAGACTATAGCTAAATCTCTATTTGATAAGGACTTTATTGCTTCTCCAATCGGTGGCGTTACAGATGCTTCAAACTTATTAAAAAATAAGGATGAAAATTTCCCTTTCTTAGTATTTGGTCCTGGTATTAAACCACATCAAATTGATGAATGTGTGGAAAAAGATATGTACTTAAAATTCATTGATTTTTACAGTGAACTTTTAACAACTTATTCTAAAAATCTTTAGTTTTTGATTTAATTAAATCATCTTTAGCTATATAAAAAAGCTCAGAACATAGTAAATGTCTGGGCTTTTTTATATATAGGGCACGAGATGATCGACTTGTAAATTTACCTTTAAAATTTCGTCCTTGTCTGAGTAGGACGATGTCATTATTTTTAAAAAATTGTGTATATGCCACTCATAGTAAATATTATTTACGGATTGTAGTGCCTACATTATGGCCATGTTGCAGTTTTTGAATAATATGTGTTTCATTCCCTGCAGCAATAACCACTTTTTGGCACCCCATTTCTATTGCTTTTACAGCATCTTGTACTTTAGGTATCATCCCACCATATATTAATTTTTGTTCAATATATGTTTCGATGTTTTTCGCATTCAGTGACGGTTGTACTTTTTCGTTGATTAAAACGCCTGGAATGTCGCTTAATAAATAAATTGGTGCATGTAAAGCTTGCGCAAGTTTGTATGCCAGTGTATCGGCGTTAACATAATATACTTGAGACGTCGTTTGATTAGCACCTATAGATGCGATGACTGGTAGAAAAGATTGAGTTAAAGTTGCGATAACACTAGTATCTATATGAATAGGTTCACCAACAAAACCATATTTTAGATCTAATGGTTTAATATCAAATAATTGGGCATCTATGCTATTCATACCAATACTTTGAACACCAAATTAATTGATTTTATTGACTAAACTAGGATTCACTTGACCAATTAATGTTTGGGTCGTAACAGAAAGTACATCGTCAGTAGTAACTCTCAAACCATCTTTAAATTTTGAGTCTACTTTTTGTAATTCTAAAGATTGATTTATAAAAGGACCACCTCCATGGACGATTATCGGATTATAACCTTGATTTTTTAATGCAATAATATCTTCAATTGTAGAATCATGCATATCCGTCAAAGTGCTTCCACCTATTTTAATTACAATGTAATCCATATCAAACACCTCTTAAGTTCTATATGACGCATTTATGCGTACGTATTCATATGATAAGTCACAACCATAAGCGGTAGCGTCCCCTTCTCCCTCACCGACAGTAGCCTCTATAACGATGTTATCTGCTTCCAATTGTTGTTTTAAATAAGCTTCATCAAATGCTACTGACATGCCTTGTTTAAACACAGAAACTTGACATAATTTCACATTGGTTGCATTAGGGTCTATATATTTTGATGCGTACCCCATCGCTGTTACAATTCTTCCAAAATTTGCATCTTCACCATGAATTGCTGTTTTAACTAAGTTTGATGAAACAATGCTTTTCGCTATTTTTCTAGCCTCATGAATATCTATTGCACCTTTAACCTTAGCTGTCACCAATTTTGTAGCGCCTTCACCATCTTTTGCAATCGACTGAGCCAAATAACGTGCAACATAATTGATAGCATAAACAAATTTTTGCCACTCAGGATGATTTTCATCTAACGAATGATGATTAACTTGACCATTTGCCATACATAAGACCATGTCATTCGTGCTAGTATCACCATCAACAGTAATCATGTTGAAAGAGTGATCTGTAGTTTGACGTAAACATTGATTCAATGCCTTACTATCAACTTTTGCATCTGTCGTTATAAAACCTAGCATAGTCGCCATATTAGGATGTATCATCCCAGAACCTTTTGCAGTGCCACCAATTGTTACTGTTTGATTATCTATGTCTACTTTTACAGACAAATGTTTCGTGATCGTATCTGTCGTTAAAATCGATTGATTAAAATAAGCACTTTGATTAAATGAATCTTCTAAAACATGATCGACGCCATATTTTATTTTATCCATAGGTAAAAATGAACCAATAACGCCTGTCGAAGCAACACCAACATGATGTGGTTCTATGTTTAATCGTTCAGCCACCCAACTTTGCGTATCTTTCGCATCTTGTATACCTCTATCTCCAGTGCATGAATTCGCATTTGCTGAATTAACTACAACTGCCTGCAATGTTTGATTTATGTTGATACTATCTTCAGTTACTTTAAGAGGTGCCGCTTTGAAACGATTAAGGGTATATACACCTGCTGCAGTTGCTTCTGTCGTAGAATAAATCCAACCAAAATCTTTTTTCTTTCTTCTTAAACCAGCATGAATACCACCAGCTATAAAGCCCAATGGTGATCCTACGTCGCCATTAATATCTACAGTAATTTGATTGAGTGTATCTATTGTTTCAATATCTTTCATCTCATCTCTCCTTTCACATTTTATTAAGGATAAATTGGTAACTGATTCAAACCAGTTGCCTCATCTAAACCATAAAGTAAATTTAAATTTTGGATTGCTTGACCACTAGCACCTTTAACTAAATTATCTATCACTGATACGATGACTGCTCTTTGATTTTTTTCATCTACATATAGACCTATATCGCAAAAATTACTACCATACACTTCTTTTGTTTTAGGGTATTCTCCCAAGTCTCTAATTCTTATAAATGGTTTCTGTTCATAATTATTTTTATAAATAGCATGTAAATGCTCAGCTGTCGTATATTCGTTTAACTTCACATAAATTGTAGATAAAATGCCTCTTGTCATCGGTACTATATGCGGGGTAAACATCACATTACACTTTGTTCCTGCAATTTTAGATATATACTGTTCTATCTCTGGTTTATGTTTGTGATTTCCAATTGCATAAGCACTAAAATTTTCATTCATTTCAGCGTAATGCACATGTTGTGCTAATGAACGTCCTGCTCCTGAAACACCCGTTTTTGAATCAATAATAATTGATTGAATATCGATTACATTTTGAGCAATCAGAGGATGTAAAGCTAATAAAATAGAAGTAGGAAAACAACCAGGATTTGCTATCAATTTTGTGCGTTGTGAATCTATTTCACTCCACTCTGCAATACTATAAAGTGCCTTATCTAAAAGTGCTTGTTCTGCAGCTGGTTCACCATAAAATGTTTGATATAGATTTCTATCCGTCAGTCTAAAATCCCCTGACAAATCAATCACCTTAACACCTTTATTAATTAAATTTGGTGCTAAATGTTTGCTGACATTGGAAGGTGTTGCAAAAAATATAACATCACAAGACGTCGCTTGTTCATTTAATTCAGTATAATTAAGTGCGATATGGTTTAAATGTGGAAATGTTTTACTGATTGGTTCATCAATCTTAGAATGTGAAAATACATATTTAATTACGACGTTAGGATGATGTTGTAATAAACGTATAAGTTCTACCGCACCATAACCACTTCCGCCTACTATTCCAACTGTTATCATCTGCTTCAAACCTTTCTGAATATTCGGAAATTTTAATGTGCTATTTTATTTTTTCTCAAGCACTTCTTTAATCACTTCAGCAATTTGGTTAATCTCATCTTCACTAATAACTAACGGTGGTGCAATTCTAATAACATTGCCTTGTGTTTCTTTACACAACACACCTTTTTCTATCATTTCCAAGCAATAGGGCTGCGCTTGTTCTGTTAATTCAATACCGATAAATAACCCTCTCCCTCTGACATCATCAATAATTGGACTATCAATAAGTTGTAAATGGTTCAGCAATATTTGGCCTAATTCAGCGGAATGTTCAATTAAATTTTCGTCTAGCAAAACATCTATGGCTGCCATCGATACTGCGCATGCAAGTGGATTACCGCCAAATGTAGAACCATGCGTTCCGGGTGTTAAGACATTCATGATTGTTTCATTTGCTAAGATAGCTGAAATAGGATAAAGTCCTCCACCCAATGATTTGCCGAGTAAATAAATATCTGGCTCTACACCTTCCCATTCCATAGCAAACACCTTGCCTGTCCTACCTAGTCCAACCTGTATTTCATCGGCAATGAATAAAATATTATGTTGATTACATAAATTACGCACTTCTTGAATAAAATAGTTTGGAGGAATATTCACGCCACCTTCACCTTGAATCGGTTCTAAAATAATGGCCGATGTATTGTCATTAATCAATGCTTTCAAATGTTCAATATCTCCAAATTCTATATAATTAATATTATCTAGCAATGGGCCAAATCCTTCTTTGTAATTATCTTGGGCAAATAAAGATAAAGACCCTAGTGTACGACCATGAAAATTACCTTTCATAGCAATGATTTCACTTCCATTTTCTTTAATACCTTTGACATCTGATCCCCATTTTCGTGCTATTTTAATTGCTGTTTCCACAGCTTCAGTCCCAGTATTCATAGGTAGTACTTTGTCTTTGTTTGCTAACTTGCAAATTTTTTCTTCCCATTGTCCTAAGTTATCACTATATAAGGCACGTGATACCATAGTTATTTGCTCGCTTTGTGCTTGAAATGCTTCAATAATTTTCGGATGACAATGTCCTTGATTTACTACTGAAAATCCTGCTATACAATCAATATAACGCTTACCTTCTACATCCCATACTTGCGCACCTTTACCTTTGGCTAATGCTAATTTCAAAGGACTATAATTATTTGAACTATATTGATCTGTTAATTCGAATAATGCATTCATTCAATACACCAACCTTATTATTATTCTAATATTTGTATTAATATTCATGAATATTACACTTTTAAATATAATAAGTCAAAAGTTTATTTAAATAATTTTTTATAAAAATATTAAAAAAGGCTTTAAAACAAACAAAAAGGCATCTATCAAAATTATAAAATTTCAATAGATGCATATAATTCATTGTATACAATTTGCATATCATAATTTAATGTTTAAGATAATATTCGTACTAATATTCAAATTATACATTTAGTCATTTTAACAACTGTGGTAAGGATATATTTAAGTGACATGCCACATCAAATAACTAACAAGGGGTATAGAGCGGAACAAATCACCATTTTTTATTCTGCTCATACTATTGTTACTTTACATAAACAAATCCATGATTAATACAATGACCAAACCAACAATAGAAGATGTAAATAATAAAAGTCCCCAAGTTTTAAATGTATCTTTAATCGTTATATTAAAATACTCTTTAAATAACCAAAATGATGCGTCATTCACATGCGTAATCGTGTTACTACCGGCAGCAGTTGCTAAAACCATCAATACTGGATTAACATTAAAAGTAGGAATTAAAGGCCCTACAATTCCAGCTGCAGTTATTGCTGACACCACGCCTTGTCCTGTAGCAATACGAATAAGTGCAGTAATTAACCACGCCATGATTAGTGGTGAAATATTTGTATTTTGCATAATTTCCGCAATATAATCACCCACATTTGCTTTTAAAATGATTTCTTTAAATGCACCACCAGCGCCAACAATAAATATAATTGTTGCTACACCTTTCAATCCACTTTCAAAAGATTTCATCAAATCATCCATCTTTTTACCTTTTCTTAACCCAAAGACAACAATTGATGTAAGAATTGCGATTATAAGACTAATTTCTGCACTCCCAAAAAATGATACAATTTCATGCCATAAAGTGTCTTTAGTTATAAACATACTTAATATTGTTGAAAGTGAAATTAAAATAGCAGGAATTAATGGTATTAATAAACTCATTCCAAAACTAGGCATTTCACTTTCACTAAATTCTTTATTTTTCTGTAACAATGGTGGCACAGGATAATTTAAATTTTTCATCATTTTGGGTAAAAGAATACCTGCAATCATTACACCAGGTATAAAGACGACCATTCCTAAAATGTATACCATTCCCATATCAGCTTGATAAGCATCTACCAATGCAGTAGGACCTGCTTGAGGTGGAAATAAACTATGAGAAAGTGTCGTTGCGGCAACCATAGTAATAGCCAATTTCATAAATGGTATTTTAGCTTCAATTGCAATACTAATCACTAAAGGAGCTAAAATCATAAAGGCTACTTCATAAAATACAGAAATACCGAAGACAGCGCCAATAATAATCAATGCCCAATGTACATGCTTTGCACCAAATTTATTAATTAACGTGGTAGCTATTCGCTGCGCCGCACCAGAGTCAACCATTAACTTACCTAAAATTGCACCAAAACCAATAATAAGCGCGAGGCTACCTAACGTTGAACCTAATCCCTCTTTAATTGTATCTAATATTAGCATCGGTTTCATACCGTTCAACAAGCCAACAGCAATAGCTGCAAAAATCAAAGAAAAAATACTGTTAATCTTTAATTTAATATTTAAGAATAATAATAATGCTACGCCAATAATAAGTGATATTATCGGTAAATGCTCACTCATAAATGACAATTTAAGCCCCCCAGTCAAACCAATTTTATGAAAACGTATTCACAAACTCATATTATACACCTTTTATTTCAAAATAACAACGTTGTTATTTTAGGTGTTTGACCTTTATAAAAATTAAAAAGCACTTACAAAGCGAATGGTTGAAATTCACCTTGCGAGTGCTTTTTCAGGAGTGAAGGCTCGAATTATCTTGAAACTAAAGTTAATTTTGATAACTTTCAAATTGCCATTGTTTATCTGATAATACTTTTTTATAAAAAGGATCGACACCTATAACTTTAATACAATCTGCCAATGCCTCTACCTCATCTAAATGATGTGTTGTTAATATAATCAAACAGTTTCGCTTCATTTGATTCAGTAAATTATGAATATCAAACCTTGATTTCAAATCTATGCCTACCGTAGGTTCGTCTAATATGAGAACTTGTGGGTTGTTCAATAAACCAATTAATACATTTACTTTACGTTTTGTCCCTCCAGATAGACGAGAAACCGTAACGTCCAAATCATCGATATTTAATTGTTCCATATATTTTGTAATTAGCGCGTCTGATATTGCGTTTTTACATAAAGCTTTAAAACAATTGATGTTTTCTGCGACAGTCATATGCTCAAATAATGCAATATCTTGTGGGACATATCCAATCATTGCTTGTAATTGCTTTTTAGATAACTTTTTTCCAAAGTACGTAATTTCACCTTGATCGGGTTGCTCTAACCCCGAAAGCATTCTTAATAATGTTGATTTGCCAGCACCATTTTCACCTAATAGCAAAGTTAATTGTTGATTTTCAAATTTCATATTTAGAGATTGAAAAATTATATTATTATGATATTTCTTCTGCACATGTTTTAATGCTATCATCCCATCACTCCTAAATTTGTATAAAGACATAAATCACACTCATGACAAGCGCATATATAAACGTCATAAATAACCTATGACTCAGTGTGTTAATTTTAAATAATAGATACGCAACACCTGCTTCAAATATTACAATAATGAAAAGTGATTTTAAATAAAATATCCATGATAGCGACTGATGAAACAATAATGCGCTTATAATTAATATCATTAACAATAAAATCGTATGTAAAAGTATGTATGTAACATACAATTTCAACTGACTAAATTGTACTAAAAAAATTCTAATCAACGGACCGTTCTGTTTTAACCTTTGGTGTAAAATAATTTGCACACTACTGATACACAACAATATCGCAAAAATAACGCTCAATGATATAGAAGTTTCTGAATGTGACTTCACAAAATAATGTGCAATTTGCGATTGAGGCGTCTTGTCATCCAACATTTTATTCACTCTAGTCAAGGATGTACGATCACCATTATCATCTAGATGACTTTTAACGATATTAGGTATCTGTTGTTCATATAATGACATACTTATGATTTCTAAAGTAATATCACCAATAAAGTCATCTCTTCCATATAATAAAATACTTTCCTTCAAACGATTGTCATGTAACTGTTGACTGTAATTTTCCGGTATTTGTAAACTTACAATTGCTTCTTTTTTTCTATATATTCATCCAAATATGTTTCTTCTGTTGGCACTTCGATTTTAGTAATGTATTCGTTACTTGTGATGCTTTTGATTAAACTTTTTGAAGCAGCTGATTGATCTAAATCTTGTACTGCCACAGGAATTTGAAATGATTTATTTAACGTTTTATACACACCCCATATAGCAATTAAAGAGAGTAATAAGATACAGATAAAGGCTAAATGTTGTTTCCACTGTTTTTTTACAATTATGAAGAAATAGGGTTGAATCATGAGCGATACCTCCCAATCACTATCAGAACTAAGATAAAAATAGATATAAATAGACTACTATAAAAAGTTATTGGTACATCTAAAATATAATTATTCAATACAATTTCTAGCATTTGATTTGTTACAAAACTAAATGGTAAGTAATCAACCATACTCAAAATAGAATGTTTAAAATAAATTGTTGGTATCGTCATCCCTGATAATACAATAATCAATGTACTCAATATACTTTTGAGTACGTAGTTGATCCATTTAAAAGCAATTAAATCAATAATGGTTAACCAAATAATAATCATCAAGACATAGTAACTAAGTTGAATTACAATCGTTAACCAATTATAGCTTTCAAATTGATTAGGTATGGATTTAATCAGCCAAAGCGCACCGAAAAATGTCCATAATCCTGTATAAAATAGCGTGAATATACTTCTTATCAACGTTAATTTTTCAAAAGAAAAATGATACATACTTAACCTTGACCACAATGCCCTCGTTTGGTTCATTTTCAAAATGGTAAATAATGACAAAGCGAAAATATAAATAGACGCTAAATAAGTTGTAATCACATAATAACTTACACTGTCATATATATGTATAGGTTCATAATTAAATGCACCAGTACGGTTTAGTCCCGTAAACAATAAATCTGTGAGTAGCATCAATGTATGGTCTTTATCATTATGTGATGATAATGTTGTATAAGTTAGACCGCCACCCATCGATAGCATGAGTCTTTGATATACTGAATCTGTTAACTGATTAATAACTAGACTTTTTGTCGATTGCTTATCATATGTATGTACTGAAATGGGCAAACTTCCATTTTTATAAAAATCATGTGTCATGCCTTTTTCAAAAACATAATAACCCTCTAAAGTTTTATTTTCCAGCTTTTTTTCAGCTACTTTTTGATCATACTTTTTTAGGCTAATATCCTTTCCCAAATTGGCACCGTCGCCTAGTGATTTCAATATGATTTGCGTTTCTGGAGACTGATCTTTATCAACAACACCAATTCTAAATTTATCATTATCTTGATTTAATTGCTGAATCACTATTAAAGTAGCAAATAATCCTATAACTAAAATAAATAAATATAGTAATAAATACCATTTTTTTAATAAAAAAGAGTGGTAAATGCGAAACAATTGTAATGTTTTCATTTTACCACTCTCCTTTTAGTTATTTTTTAAAATCTTTTGCTAAATCTTTAACGATACCTTCTGCTTTTTTAGAAATTTCCTTTTGTAATTTTTTCAAATCGCTATCGGACAATTCATTTAAATCTTCAGCACCTGATTTTTCAAATTTAATATCGTCTTTAAGTTTTGTCTCACCTTTGATATTAAATGTAACTGGTTGATATTGAACGTCTGTCGTCAATTTGAAATCTTGTTTTTGTGTATTATTTTTTACGTCAGTTTCTAAATTATTATTATATTCAAATTCAGTTTTGCGATAATTTGCATCTACACTCACTTTACCTTTATCTGTACGTTTGTCACCATCTTGAGTTTCATTGTTTGATAGTTTTATCGTAGATTTCTTGTAACTTTCGTTAGCTCCAATAGTATAATTATCTTTATATTTGTCATCGTCTTTTGTTGATTTACCTTTCAGTGATAGTTCAGTATCATCTGCAGTAATTTTATAATTCATAGCTAATTTGTCATCATCAATTTGATTCGTTCCTGTTAATTTTACCTCTGAATCATTTTTATCCTTAGCAGTTAATTCACGTTTTAAAATCAGATTATCTTCTTCCCAAATCACAGATTTAATACTTGGAAAATCATTTTTATCTTGATCTTTCACTTCTTGTATAGCTTCATCAATTTTATCTTCATAATCTTCTGTTTTGAATTGATCTTCTGCAATTTTTTTAATATCTTTATCTTTCTTAGCTTTTTCCAAAACTGATTTCACGATCGCTTTTGTTTCGCCTTTGCTAAGTTTCAATGTCACTTTCTTAACATCTTTTTCATCACCATCTACATCAATCGTAGCATTTTCTTTTTCAAAATTATCTTTGTCTAATTTATCTATGACAACATCTGTATATTTACTGCTTAATTTTTCTATATCTTTTTGTGAAATTTGAGACCCTGATAATAATGAGTTTAAGTTTAATGTATCATTTGTCAATACACTCTCTTTACCTGTAGTGCTTGATGTATCCCCAGTTATTTTTTCATAAACGTCTACAAGTTCGTCATTTTTAGCTTTGTAAATATCGTTAAACAATGGTGATGCATAATATTGATTATCTTTGTCTGCAGCCCATTGAAACTTCCCAATTTCATTGTCGGCTATCGTTGGATTTAAAGCCAAAATTGATTTTTCTTTTTTAGGATCGTGTCCCACTGTCAATCCTATTTCAGAAGCATCCGCAACAGACTTAGGAATACCTGATGATTCTAATAAATTTTTTGGAACATCAGCATTTGCCTTTAAATCGATTAAATATGATTCATCTTTCATTTTATCTTGAAATTTAAATTCATTTTCAAATCGATCCTTAGCATATTCTTGAAATTGGTTAGCTGTTTCCTTTTCGCTCAATAAATATGTGTTTTTAGGTGTGTTTTTGGTAAAAAAGTAATAAGCAGCGCCCCCAATACCAGCAATTAAAAGCACACCAATTACAACTGAGATAACAATTTTTACTGTTTTAGATATACTCTTCAACCTCCCATTAACTTTAATTGTTTTAATAATACCACAAAAGGCTTAATAATAATTTATTTATTTGATTTTTCTTTTATTTTTTACTTGCGCTTTAAATTAATTACTAAACATTTTTAATATATGTAATATATCATTACATCCAATCAATTGTGCACACAATACTTATATAATTGATACTTTTATATAAGCTTTTAATTTGTAATTTATTCATAACTGACGAATTACAATACGAATATAAAATGAGCTCCAAAAGATTACTTTTATCAGCAATCTTTTGGAGCCCAATCTTAAGCTCTAAATTCTAAAACAGTTTGTTGAAAAACTGTAATTTTAGTCACTCTATGTTGTACTATTTTTTTCATGCTTAACTTCTTTTTCCCACCATAATGCATCTTTTGGATTTTGAATCACATCTTCGTAATCTTTTTGAGATTCTACATTAGGATATGATCCTCTTAAAGATTTATTAGATGTTGATTTGAACATTGTTGCAAAGATAATTAGTCCAACAATATTTATAAACATTAAATAGTAAGAAGGTGCAATTTGTTGGCCGGTTGTTTCTACTAGTGTAGAAAGGATAAATGGTGTTAGACCACCAAAAATAGCAGCACCTATATTATATACAAGCGATAGTGTGCGCAATCTAACTTTAGTATGGAACATACTTGGTAACACTGAAGGCATAACACCTTCAAATGTTGACATAAATAGTGCAATGATAAATAAACCTAAGACTACTAAAGGCAACACTGGTATACTCATTAACCAAAAAGCTAACACTGAGAATAAACTGAAGCCTACTAAACCAAATATAATCGTCCGTTTATTTCCAATTTTATCACTATACCATCCGAAGAAAAATACGGCTGGTATCATGAGTAACATGGTAATTGTACTTAATATTGAACCCATCGTTCCACCTAAATTAATCGTCGTATTCAAGAACGAAGGCATATATGATAATACCATGTAATTAGCTACATTTAAGAAGGCTACACCTGTAAAACAAACGACAACATCTTTCCAGTAATATTTAAAGATGTCTAAATATGAATATTCTAATTCTTTTTGTTCTTCTAGTGTAGACTCATAGGCTGGACTTTCGTCAAGACTTGAACGAAGTATAATACCTACAATACCTAATGGGGCTGCTATGATAAATGGAATTCTCCATCCCCATTCAGCCATCTGCTGGTCATTCAACAAACTATACATTGTACCAGCAAGTATTGCAGCTAATATATTCCCTGCAAGTGTTCCTACTTCAAGTCCGCTACCTAATTTACCTCTTGTTTTATCTGGAGATGTTTCAGCAATATAAGTCATTGCTCCTGCATATTCACCACCAGTGGAGAATGATTGAATCATTCGCACTACTAATAATAGTATTGGTGCCCAAATACCAATTTGTTCCTGAGTTGGTAACAAACCTAACATTAATGTAGAGGCAGCCATTAATAAAATGGTTGTAGATAAAACAATTTTTCTACCATATTTATCTCCCAAATGACTGAAAAATATTCCTCCAATTGGTCTTACAATAAATGCAAAAGCAAAGACGGCAAAGGTTGACACAATTTGCATTTCTTGTGGTAAATTACCAAAGAAATTCGCACTGATAACTACTGCCAATTGTGCATACAATCCAAAATCAAACCATTCGATTGCGTTACCTATCCCCGTTGCTACTACACCTTTTTTAGCCTGATTCGAATCTACATGATTCACTTTTTCTTTTTTAAACTTCACAAATAAAAACACCCCTTATTTATTTCCATAGATATAACATAACCTTTACGCGTATATATAAACACTTTCATTCTTTATTTTCAGAATTTCCCTACTCAATGACTATTAATATAGCGTTATTACGATTTGTGAAATTTTGTTGAATGAACTTATCTTAATAACTGAATTTGGTATAATGATTTAAAATCATTATATTTGGAGGATTTCATTTATGAAAAAAGTTTATTTTAACCATGACGGTGGTGTAGATGATTTAGTCTCACTTTTTTTATTAATTCAAATGGAAGAAGTTGATTTGATTGGTGTCAGTGCAATTGGCGCTGATAGTTACGTAGAACCAGCTGTGAGTGCTTCACAAAAAATTATAAATCGTTTTTCATCAACGCCTATCCATGTAGCAGCATCGAAAGAACGCGGCAAAAACCCATTCCCTAAAGATTGGCGTATGCATGCATTCTTTATGGATGCTTTACCTATACTAAATGAACCTACTTCGCAACACTCCAAATTGCTAAAACACGCAGCATATGAAGATATTATCGAAAAAGTAAGCGCAAGCGATGAAAAAGTCACGTTATTATTTACTGGACCGCTTACGGATTTAGCTAAAGCTATCACTATCGAACCAAAACTCGTAAATAACATTGAACGCTTAGTATGGATGGGAGGAACGTTTTTAGATAAAGGTAATGTTGAAGAACCCGAACATGATGGTACAGCTGAATGGAATTCATTTTGGGATCCTGAAGCAGTTAAAACTGTTTTTGATACAACACTAAAAATTGATATGGTCGCTTTAGAAAGTACAAATCAAGTACCTATGACTTGGGATATCAGACAAATGTGGGCAAACGAACGCGCGTATACCGGGGTTGATTTTTTAGGTGTAAGTTATGCTGCAGTGCCTCCACTCACACATTTCCAAACAAATTCTACATATTTCTTATGGGATGTCTTAACTACTGCTTACATAGGTAAACCAGACTTAGTAAAACAACATGATGTTAAAACTTCTGTTCATGTTGATGGCCCTAGTCAAGGAAGTACATACATCGATGAAGAAAACGGTCGATTAGTTTCTGTGGTACATCATGTTGAACATGATAGTTTCTTTAATTACATCACAAATTTAGCTAAGCAAGTAAAATAAATATATGTAAATCAAAGAAGAAGCATAATCAAAATATGTGAATTGATTATGCTTCTTCTTTTTATGTTTAAAAATATATGTTTTGCTTTTATAAACAGTTAATAATCAGAAACTTTCTTCTGTTAAAAATGCAGGATCAATATGTGTTTTAGTGATTTGCTCTAAACGTTGTACGTTAACGTCACCTTGCTTTGTTTGATTTAACCCATGCCTATGAGCCAATTCATTATTATATTGATTCAATGGATACATTTTAAAATTTTGTTTCTTATTTTTATACACCGTAGTTCCCAGCTCATAATGTGTTACCAGTGATTTCCATTTAACCTGATTAATTTTAGTTTGTTTCGGAGACTTTTCAATATTGAACGTTAAATTGCCTCCCAGTATATTGTTTTCATCACCTGTTGCTTGACCATTCAAAAAATTTCCCAGGGAATAAGCCACTAGTGTTTTATGATTATCTTTACCTTCAACCCACTTCACAGGTTGAATGACATGGGGATGCGTCCCAATCACTACATCTACACCAGCATCCGCAAACACTTTCGCAAATTTCTTTTGTGTTTTATTTGGGTTATGTTTACCTTCATTACCCCAATGCGCTGAAACGATGACAACATCACTTTGTTTTTTAGTCTTAGCCACATCTTTTTTAATTTGTTTTTCATCAAAATAATTAATGTAATATGGTTTATCAGATTGAATATCATTCGTGCCATATGTATAACTCAATAAAGCTATATTAATATCGTTTTTATTCATGATTTGGATTTCATCTCTATTGTTTTGCGAATTGTATGTCCCAAAATATTCAATATCATCGAATTGCTTCCATAGTGCAATTTCATTCATAAGTCCGCTCGTCCCTTGATCTAATGCATGATTATTAGCACCGTTTACTAAATTGAACCCTGTATTCGATAAATCTTTTGCTAAAGCTTCTGGTGTATTAAATCGCTTAAATCCAGACAAACCTTTACTATCTCCACCAATGGGAGATTCTTGATTTATATAAGCTATATCTGAAGCTTCAATATCTTTTTTTAAATGACGATACATTGGTTTAAAATCAAAATTTCCATTGTGCATCGAAGCATCATTATATACTACTGGATGAATTAAGTTATCTCCCACTGCATAAAATGAAACATTATGGTTCAAATGCTTAATATTTAATAAACAGCAGGCACTACCTACGATAAAACATAAAAACAATAAAGGAAGTAAAATTTTATATCTCAACACCTATACCCCCTTTCATACAATATAAATTGTTGAAATATTTTTAGAATTATAAATTCAATCGTTTCATACCTTTATAAACTATTTATATCATAACAAACTTTAAATAATTAAGCTTTTATTACATATATTCAAATGAATTTAATGTTTTTTGTGTAGTAAGTACGTTTTAAAAAAGCACGCAAACCCTAGTTGGACTCGCGCGCTTTTTTTGAGTATCAAATTTTACGTATAAACTCTTTTTGTTTTTATTAACTTATAATTTTTGTCCTTTTAAAAATGCAAATTCATATTTAGGTCAATATTACACCTCAATAATAATCTATTTACTATTGAAATTATTACTAATAATTAGACGAATTTTATCAAAATTATAATTTTTAAACATATTTTGTAACAGTTTCTGCTGACAATCTGTATGATTCATGTCCAGGATTTTTAGCCTTTCCAATTGCAACAATCATTACTGGTTCAAAACGTTCTGGATCTAAATCGAATGCTTCAGCAATTTGATCTTTTTCAAAACCACCAATTGGATTTGTGTCATAACCATAAGATCTAGCAACGAGCATAAATTGCATTGCTGCTAAACTACTATCAATTTTAATAATATCATTCATTTCTGAACGATTTAAACTTTTATATAAGGGCAATATTTTGCCTAACATTTCAACTTTTACTTCTTCAGGCATATAACCATTTAAAACTGCATTATGATAAATATCTTCTCCATATTCATAATTTTGCATGTCGCCAAATATAATAACCATAGCTGCGGATGTATCGTTTTGGCGTGTATTAAAACGAACAAGTGGTTTCAATTTTTCTTTCCCTGCTTCACTTTCAACCACTAAAAATCTCCACGGTTGCATATTCACAGATGATGGCGCTTTGGTTGCCTTTTGTATCATCTCATCCATTTCTGATCTAGGAATTTTAACTTGCTCATCAAACACTTTCACAGATTTTCTATTTAATACAACATCTTCAAAATCATTATTTTTCATTTCAAAATTCTCCTTAGTCTTTTTTTACAAAATCAAATTATACGCAATTTGTTATATTTTACAAATCATCTGTTTAAAATTTTAATGATTTTTAAAGTTTGAGAACAACATTACTTCGACCCATGAATTTCCTATAATGAAGTTTTTGATTTATCAAAACAATCAATAAACTAAGAAAAATATTTTTTTCTCAATAAGTCATATATAGTATAATTAAGATTAAACAATAGTTGATGTTTTGAATATATATTTATATTGTAGTAAAATTAAAAAATCCGTTTTAACTCCAAACGGTGAAATTGCTTTTTAAAAAAACACCCTATTATTTTGAACATTAGCAGACGATGTGTGCTATTCAAATAATAAATAGAGTTAATGGAAAAAGAGGTAAAATAATGAAATCTGTATCTGTTATTGTAACTTATTATAACTCAGAAGATTATATTGAAAAATGCTTAAACAGCTTAAAAAATCAAAGATTCCAAGATTTTGAATTAATATTAGTTAACGATGGTTCAACTGATAATTCAAAACATATTGCAACTGAAACAATCAAAGATTGGAACATCTCAATTAAAGAAATTGATTTAACTCAAAACTTTGGACATGCTTACGCAAGAAATACCGCGCTAGAAGCAGTAACATCACCTTATTTTATATTTATAGATTCTGATGATTATCTTGCATCTTACGCGCTCGCTTTTTATATGAAACATTTAAATCAATACGATGCTTTAATTGCACCTATTCATTCTTTCACTTTAGATGTGCCACAATACGTTGACCAAAATTTAGTGAAAGTGCAATATTTAAACACCAAAACAAAATCAAATCAGTTTCTGCGTAAACATTCTGTTTGTAACATTGTTTTTAAAACAGCTATCATGCGTGGACATAATATTAAATTCAATGAAGATTTAGATATCTTTATCGATTGGTCTTTCGTCTTAGAATTTATTAAATATTCTAATGGTTTTGTAAGAATCAGTAGATTCCCTTTCTATATTAAAGGAGAAATCTATGATCCTTTTGAAAAACCGACTTTATCAACTCAAGATTTCAATATTATTTTTAATGACTATGTATATAGCTTTTCAGACGCTGTAAAACGTGCGCCTTTAAAAGAAAATAAAAAATTCATAAAAACTAAAATGAAGAATTTATATAGAGATTCTTTTGAACCGTCATTAAGAAAAACACCAGAAAGATATGAATCAAATAGCGAACTTTTACCAAAAGTCACTAGACAGTTAATGACTACAATATTCAAGAGTGAAAAACCATTATTTATTTTAGAATCATTAATGCTTATGTTTAATAAGAAAACACCAGCATTTAAAGTTAATAGATTTAGAAAGCGTGCTCGCTTAGCCAAAAATGTTGTTTTACGTCGAAAAAATAAAAACCGTTCATTATATCAACTTACAGATAATGAAAACAAAGTTAAGCCGAACACAATCATTTTCGAAGCTTTTGGTGGTAAAAATTATAGTGACAGTCCAAAGTATATCTATGAATATATGATGAAATACCATCCAAACTTTGAATTTATTTGGGTATTCAGAAAACCTGATCAAGTATATTTACCAGGACCTGCTAAAAAAGTTAAAAAAGGTTCACAAGCTTACTATGAAGCATATGCTAGCGCGAAATACTGGGTAACAAATGCGAGACTACCTTTATACTTGAATAAAAAAGCTAACCAAGTTTATATTCAAACTTGGCATGGAACACCTTTAAAACGTTTAGCAAATGATATGAAAGTCATCCGTATGCCTGGAACAACAACTGATAACTATAAACGTAATTTCAAGGAAGAAACAAGCAGATGGGATTATCTTATCTCTCCAAACGCTTATTCATCTAAGATATTTGAAACAGCTTTTTGGATGCCGCCAGAAAAAATACTTGAAATTGGTTATCCTAGAAATGATGTCTTAGTTAATCGTGCAAATGATCAAGCTTACATTCAAGAAATTAAAGAAAACTTAAACTTGCCTGAAGACAAAAAAGTAATTATGTACGCACCAACTTGGCGTGATGATGAATTTGTCAAAAAAGGAAAATATTTATTCGACTTAAAAATCGATTTAAATAACTTGCAAGAAAAAATTGGTGATGACTATGTTATTCTATTAAGAATGCATTACCTTATCGCTAACGCATTAGATTTAAGAGGTTATGAAGATTTTGCAATTGATGTATCAAATTATAGTGATATCTCAGAATTATATCTTATTTCTGACTGTTTAATCACAGATTATTCTTCAGTAATGTTTGATTATGGTGTGCTAAAAAGACCTCAAATCTTCTTTGCTTATGACCTAGATAAATATGCCAAGGATTTAAGAGGCTTCTATTTAGATTATCACAAAGATTTACCGGGACCTATTTATCAAGATGCATATAAACTAGCAGAGGACCTACAACACTTAGATCAAATTGAAAATGACTATAAAGCTGAAATCAATAAGTTTTATAACGATTTTTGTTCAATTGAAAATGGTAATGCTTCTAAAGCAATCGCTGATTTAATTACTAAAAACCAATAAATATTGTATGATGCAAAGGGCATGGATATACATGCTTATGCTCAAAATAAGAGGGCAAATCCTTAACAATGGATTTGTCCTCTTTATATTGTTTAAAATCTTCCGATTTTGATCGTGCATGCTTGCCTAGGGATATGGCTCGAGCCTGTAGTCTCTCACTCATATCATTTCCCCGGGCGTCAGCACGATTGCAAAATCGTTTGGAATATTTATCAAAATACAAAAGCAAAGGCTCATTTGAAGCAATTCATTCCCTCTAATATATTGATGAAGTTTTTATTTTGTAAAATTAATAACATGAATTAGCCTGAAATCATAAGTAATAAAGAATTGGAACTTTTGATATAAGAATCATATGCGATTTTGACCGTGCATGCTTGCCTGGGATATGGCTCGAGCCTGTAGTCTCTCACTCATACTATCCCCAGAGCGTCAGCACGTTACAAAATCACTTTAACTGATACGCTAAAGTATCAAGTAAACATATTTTCGTCTAAACGCATTAAACTTCATAATTTAAAGAGGCTGCACTTTACAGCAGTTACTCTCAATTCAACACATTAAATATAAACATCCCTCTCTCATTCACAATGAATGAAAAAGGGATGTGCTATATAATGTCATAACGTATAAATTATTTTACTGTTCCTGCATCTTTATCATGTACACCATGACGATAATAATCAATATGTTCAGGTGCTAATGGTTTTTTACCTCTGATTACATCAGCAGCTCTTTCAGCTATCATTAATACTGGAGAATGGATATTACCGTTTGTCGTACGTGGCATAACTGAAGCATCTACAACACGTAAATTTTCCATACCATGTACTTTAAATGTATCAGGATCAACTACTGACATTTCATCAGATTTTGGTCCCATTCTACAACTACAAGATGGATGTAATGCTGTTTCTCCATCACGTTTTACCCATTCGATAATTTCTTCATCTGTTTGAACTTCAGGTCCTGGTGAAATCTCTCCACCATTGAAGGGATCTAAAGCTTTTTGAGACAAGATATTTCTAGCGACCTTAATTGCTTCTACCCATTCACGTTTATCTTCTTCAGTAGATAAGTAATTAAAGACAAAATCAGGTTTTTCAAATGGATCTTTAGATTTGATCTTCAAGTGACCACGTGAATTAGAGTACATTGGACCAACATGTACTTGGTAACCATGTGCTGTTGGCGCTTTAGTACCATCATATCTCACTGCAATTGGCAAGAAGTGGAACATTAGATTTGGATAATCTACTTCATTGTTAGAACGAACAAAGCCGCCACCTTCAAAATGATTGGATGCCGCAGCACCTTTACGACCTAATATCCATTGCAAACCAATAAATGGCATCTTCAATTTATTCAAACTTGGTTGCAATGATACAGGTTGTTTACATGCATGTTGTACATATACTTCTAAATGATCTTCAAAGTTTTCTCCAACACCTGGTAAATGTAAACGAGGTTCGATACCTACAGAACGTAAATGTTCTGAATCACCAATACCTGATAATTGTAATAATTGTGGTGAATTAATTGCACCACCTGATAAAATAACTTCTTTAGCATTAACTGTATGTTCTTTACCATTTTTCTTGAATGTAACACCAGTTACTTTATTTCCATCAAAATTTAATTTAGTAACAAAAGCACGTGTTTGTACGTCTAAATTTTTACGTTTCATAGCTGGATGTAAATAAGCTCTTGAAGCTGAAACACGACGACCATTATGAACTTGGCTATCAAAAGGACCAAATCCTTCTTGTCTGAAACCATTAACATCTGGTGTTTTATTATAGCCCGCTTCTACACCTGCATTGAAAAATGCTTGGAATAGTGGATTTGTTGCTGGACCTCTTCTTAACTTAATTGGACCATGATGGCCACGGTATGGATCATCTTTACTTGAACCAAATGTTGTTTCTAAACGCTTAAAGTATGGTAAACAATGTGCAAAGTCCCAATTCTCCATGCCTTCAGGTTTTGCCCATTTTTCATAGTCCATTGGGTTACCTCTTTGATAAATCATGCCGTTAATAGAACTTGAACCGCCAAGCACTTTACCACGGGCATGACCTACTTTTCTACCATCCATATGTGGTTCTTCATTAGTTTCATAAATCCAATCATATAGCTTATTGCCTGCTGGATACATTAAAGCAGCTGGCATTTGGATTAATAAATCCCAAGGATAATCGCTGCGTCCTGCTTCAAGTACAAGTACATTATTAGATACATCTTCACTAATTCTCGCACCTAATACTGATCCGGCACTGCCGCCTCCAATAATAATATAATCATACGCTTCTCTCATTTTTATATAGCCTCCTGATATATATATTTCTAAGATTCATAGTTAATTTTAGTGATTAACGTTACGCTTTACCGAACCAATTCACAGGCTCTGGATTTGTGTTACGAAGGATATGTTTCTCAACTTGATACTCTGCTAGACCTTCTTTTCCAAGTTCTCTACCAATACCTGACTGCTTATATCCGCCCCATGGTGCTTGTGCAAAATATGGATGGAAATCGTTAATCCAAACAGTGCCCATTCTTAATTGATTAACGACACGTTCTGCTTTACCAATATCGTTAGTAAATACACCGCCAGCTAGTCCATAAATAGAATCGTTAGCTAGTGTGATTGCCTGTTCTTCTGTATCAAAACCTTCGATTGTTACAACAGGGCCAAACACTTCTTCTTGAACGATACGCATTGAAGTATCGCAATCAGTAATCACTGTGGGTTCAAAGAATAAGCCATCTTGTAAATCTTCACGTTCTGGTCGTTTACCACCTATTGCAATAGTGGCATTTTCTGATTTAGCTACTTCCATGTATTTCTCTATTTTTTCTCTATGTTCTACAGAGATTACTGGACCCATTTCAGTTTCTGGGTTAAAGCCGTCGCCTAATTTAATATTTTTGATTCTTTCAATTAATGCTTGTTCAAATTGGTTTTTAATTTTGTTATCTACTAAAATTCTGGCACCAGCTGAACAAACTTGTCCTGCATGGAAAAAGCCACCATTAAGCGCTTGATCAACTGCAAGTTCAAAGTCTGCATCAGCGAATATAATATTAGGATTTTTACCACCTAATTCTAAAGCAACATTCGTTACATGATCTGCCGCTTGTTTCATAATGTGTTTACCTGTCTGAATACCACCTGTAAATGAAACTAAGTCGACATCTTTATGTGATGATAATGGTTCTCCTACTTCAGAACCCTTACCTAATACTAAGTTAATAACACCTTTAGGGAAGCCAACTTCTTCCATCAATTCAAACACACGGATTGTTGTTAATGGTGTAATTTCACTTGGTTTCATTACTAAAGAACAACCAGTCGCTAATGCTGGCGCAATTTTCCAAGATGCTTGAAGTAAAGGATAATTCCAAGGTGTGATTTGTGTTACTACTCCTACTGGTTCTTTAACGACTTTACTTTCTGTATTTGGGATTGGAGAATCAATAATTTCTCCTCCATCTTTATCTGCTAACCCAGCAAAAAAGTTAAATACATTTGCAATATCGTCCATATCAGCATAAGATTCTTCTAATGTTTTACCTGTATCTAACGTTTCAAGTTTCGCTAATTCTTCACGATGTGTCTCAATTAAATTAGCTATTGCTCTAACTTTCTTGCCTCTATTTTCACTTGTTTCATTAGCCCATGTTCCTTCTTCAAAAGCGCGTCTTGCTGCTAAAATTGCACGTTCACTATCTTCTGCAGTTCCTTCTGCTACTTCAAAAATAACTGCTTGATTATATGGATTAATAATCTCTCTCGTTTGCTTATTTGAGCTTTCTACCCATTCTCCATCTATATATTGAAGACGAGATAAATGATCTACAAGTTCCATTAAAATTACCTCCGTTAAGTTTGTTAAATTTTTATTTAACGAATTTTATGAACTTTATGTTATCATAGTAGTTGAAAAAGTGTCAAATGTGTTTAAATATGATAGGGGTTTATACATGCATCTTTTGAGTATGGAATGTAAACTATAGGAACTCACTATTTATTTTTCACTTAACTATATATGGACTTGAACGGAGGTGGACAATTGGTACATTCGACCAACCCTGATTATCAATTAGAAGAAGCTAAGGATATCGTTATTAATGCCATAGGTGAAACTATGGATCTATACGGCATCAATCGAAGTGTAGGAAACTTATTTGGAACAATGCTTTTTGAAGACAGTATGACACTTGATGAAATGAGAGAACAGTTACAAATGAGCAAACCCAGCATGAGTGCTGGCGTTAAAAGACTTCAAGAATTTGATATTGTTAAACAACAATTCACACGTGGAAGTAGAAAACAACATTTTGTCGCCGAAAAGGATTTCTTTAATTTCTTTAGTAATTTCTTTTCACGCAAATGGCGTCGGGAGATTGTTATTAATTCAGAAGGCGTTCACGATGCAGTAGCTATACTTGATAAGATTATTGATAACAACAAAGCAGATGAAGCTACAAAATCGGAAGCAGAGGAAGTTAAACAACAATTACTTGATACTTTGCCTTATTATGAATGGCTAGACAATTTAAGCAATGCATTAGAATCTGGTGAAATATTTAAATATTTCCCAATTCCAGAAAAAAAAGACTAACAAAAAGCTGAGACATAATGAACTGTCTCAGCTTTAAGTATGTGTTCATATGTATTGAAACAGGACGAATACCTATACTTTACAAAGTTTGACTAATAGTAGTTATTATAAAAAAAGCGCAGCAAAATCTTACCGTAAAATAAGATTTTGCTGCGCTTGTTACTTTTTTATTTATCATTTTCTCTACGTTCTCTTACTTGTGTTATGCGTAACGAACGTCTTTCTACTTCTCTATATTTTTCAGCTCTATCTTCAAGCTTCAATCTATCTTCGGACAATGTCCTTAAGAATGAAATCATCATCATGACAAATATAGCCAACAGAGGAACACTTGCCAATAAAGAAGCTGTCTTTAAGACTTCTAAAGCTCGCTCCCCACCTACTAACATCAATCCAAATGGTAATAGACATAGTGCAAAAGCCCAGTATAATCTATTCGCTTTTAACGGCTCGCCTATGACTTTCTTTTGAGAAGCCGCAGCCAATATATAAGAACCTGAATCAAATGTTGTTGCTAAGAATAAGAATGCAGATAACAAGAATAGCACGATGATTAAATTAGGGAACGGCAATTGATGCATAACTTCTATAATAGTAGCCTCTGTGCCATGCGTATTTAAGAAATGTATCACATCGAATGAACCAGTGATTTGTAAATAAACTGCATAGTTACCAAAGATACCAAAGAACAGTGCACATCCTAACGTTCCATAAATAATTGTACCAAGCACAATTTCTTTAAGTGTACGCCCTTTAGAAATACGTGCAATGAACAAGCCTATAAATGGCGCATATACAATCCACCATGACCAATAGAAAATCGTCCATTGTTGTGGGAAATTCGTTTCTTTACGACCACCTATACCACCAAATGGTTCAATCCATGTAGCCATTTGGAAGAAGTTTTTAATCATGTTACCCATACCTGTAATTGAGGTTTCCATGATGAATACCGTTGGTCCAACAATAAATACAAAACCTAATAATACAAAAGATAAAATAACATTTGCATCACTTAAAACTTTAATTCCTTTTTTCAAACCAGAGTAAGAACTATATGCAAAGACAGCTGTAATTGTGAATAGAATAATACTACGCATCAACATACTGTCTCCAATACCTGTTAATTTTTCTATACCTGCAGAAATCATTGGTACACCAAGTGCTAGTGAGGTAGCTGCGCCACCAAGCAGACCAAAGATAAATAGAATATCAACGATTTTTCCTATAATGCCATCTGTCTGACCTCTTAAGATCGGACGCATTGTTTGACTGATTTTGTAAACTGGTTTTTTCTTGATAAAAACAAGATAACCAATTGCTAATGCTGGCAGTACAAATGTAGCCCAAGCAATTGGACCCCAATGGAACATGCCATACATAGTAGCGTAATTCAATGCACTATCCGTCATTCCTTTACCGCCATGTGGTGGATCTTGATAATAGAATGCCCATTCAATAACGCCCCAGTATAAAATATCTGAAGCAATTCCAGCACAAAACAACATAGCTGCCCAACTAAAATTATTAAATTCTGGCTTGTCTGTCGCTTTACCAAGCGTAACATTACCATATTTACCGAATGCGATGTATAGTACAAATATTAACGTCGCAAGTCCAATCAATAAATATACTGAGCCGAGTGTACTCGACACGACTTCATTTAAATGCGTTATTATATCCTGACTGGCCTTAGGAAAAACCATCATCGGAATAACTGCAATAAGTAATATCAATGAAGACCCTATAAAGGTCGTCCAATCCATTACTTTTACTCTTTCTTTTTTCACAATAGACACCCCTTATTGTTAGTAAAATATGTAAAAACTTTGCTAATTAGTGTAATTTTTTAGCAAAAACATTTATTAAATTACAAACATGAGCCTAACGAACTTTTAATAATAATGCAAATTACATTCAAAAATATCAAACTCAAAAGATGAATAAATATATAATTTTTATAACATCCACAGTCTTGAAATTCGTTCTAATCGCAGTGTTAAGTTTAAATTTAACGAAATTAACAAATAGAACGAACTTTATTTTTGTATTTTTATACGTATTAAATGTATTAATATTAGTTTTATTTTTTTCAAAAAGTTGTTATTTTCTTTTTGAAATAACAACTTTAATGTGCTATTAAATTGCGATAGATTTTAATTTTTTTAAAATAATGTTGGTGGTTATCAAGATTTAACAAAGAGCATTTTCCAATTATATTTAGCGTCTTTTCTGTGCTATTTCCAATTGGTTCATATACCTCATACAGCGAAGGCATATTTTTCAATAGCTTAGAAGGCGTTTTAGGCATTGGCAGTATTATTTTCTTCATTTTAAATATCGTCGCATTCTTTTACATGATTACTGACAGTGACAAAGCAGGTAATCAATACGGACTACCACGTAAGTAGTTAGAATAACGCACATAAAGAACGGGACAGAAATCATGCTTTACAAGCGATTCCTGTCCCGTTTTTCTTTTTACTAAACTATTAATTCCATACTTTTCCACTAAAATAGCTTATAATCTATATATAGTGCATTTATAATAAATGAGGTATTTATCATGAACAAAAGCAAAATTATTGATTATTGGAATAAGCGTGCGACATCTTTTAGTCAAGATAAGCAAGCAGAACTAAAAAGTGTGCACGCAGAAAGATGGTTAGCTGAAATAAACCAGATTACAACAATCAAACCTGGTATGAGAATCTTAGATATTGGCACCGGTGCAGGTTTTCTGGCAATACTCTGCCAACAACAAGGCGCACAAGTTACCGGCATTGACCTTTCCCCTGAAATGATTCAATCTGCAAAGCAAAATGCTTTACATTTTAATATGAATGTCAACTTTCAAGTCATGGATGCTGAACATTTACACTTTGACGACGCATGTTTTGACTTAATCATTTCTAGAAATGTCACTTGGTTATTGCCAGATACAAAAGCTGCCTACCAAGAATGGTTACGGGTTTTAAAACCAAATGCTACACTCATTAATATCGATGGAGATTATGGAAAAGATGCTTTTACCGATTATAGTAATTTACCAAATCACCATGCACATCATGCTTTAGAAAACACGATGTTAGCGGAGAGTGAAAATATAAAGCAAAGTATTTCAATTAACCACTATAGCCGCCCTCAATACGATTTAAATATCCTTAAGCAAATAAATACGAAGTCCATTCATGTAGATACGACAATTTATCAACGTATTTATCAAACGCAAGATGAATTTTATAATCCTACACCTATATTTTTAATAGCATTAACGAAATAATGTGTGCCAATGAAACTGAACACATTGCTCATCCTATTAAAATATGAATAATTCGTTTCACTTAGAGCCTACAACTTGCGTTGGCATCTATTTTTTATCATACTATATATGAATAAAAGCAAAAGGAGTGGTAAGAATGAATAAAGAACAATTTGATAAAGTAAAAAATGGTAAAGGTTTCATTGCTGCATTAGACCAAAGTGGTGGAAGTACACCTAAAGCATTAAGTGACTATGGTGTAACTGAAGACCAATATAACAGTGAAGATGAAATGTTTAAACTTGTGCATGATATGCGTACACGAATTGTTTCATCACCTTCATTCAGTTCTGATAAAATTATCGGTGCAATTCTTTTCGAACAAACAATGGATCGTGAAGTAGAAGGTAAACATACTGGTGACTATTTAGCTGATAAAGGTGTCGTTCCTTTCTTAAAAGTAGATAAAGGCTTAGCCGAAGAACAAAACGGCGTACAGTTAATGAAGCCAATTCCAGACTTAGATAAATTATTAAGTCGCGCAAATGACCATAAAATTTTTGGTACAAAAATGCGTTCAAATATTTTAGAATTTAATAAAACTGGTATTGATCAAGTCGTACAACAACAATTCGAAATCGGAAAACAAATCATCTCTGCCGGTTTAGTACCAATTATCGAACCAGAAGTGAATATCAATGCTGATAACAAAGCAGAAATTGAATCATATTTAGCAAGTGCAATCTTAGCAGAGTTAAATAAATTAAATGACGATGAACTCGTAATGCTAAAATTAACAATCCCAACTAAAGCAAACCAATATCAAGAATTAATCGCACACCCTAATGTGATTCGTGTCGTTGCTTTATCTGGTGGTTATAGTAGAGAGCATGCTAACGAAGTTTTAAAACAAAACAAAGACTTAATTGCTAGTTTCTCTCGTGCATTAATCAATGACTTAAATGTCAATCAATCAGATGAAGAATTTGATAAAATTTTAGCAGATACAATCGACTCTATCTACGATGCATCAGTAAATAAAGCTTAATGATCAATCAGTAATATTTTTATATTTCCCAGGAAAAGTAGCAAATATAAGTAACATTTAAAACACACACTGACCTATTAAAGTTAGCGTGTGTTTTTATATAGTAATGTTTAAATACAAGTTGTATCAATGATTTATAAATTCAAACTATATTTATTGTCCTCTGTACGCAATCTAACGTACACACATGTCATTTATCACAGTAGCGAGTAATTTTATTTTTAAAAATGTTTACGCTCCGAATCTATAGCTTATTTCATCGATGAAACTTTATGAGAAATCGATAAATAGTCTAGCCATAAATAACAACAAACTATATAATTATATTAATTTACTAATTACCAATGATTTTAAGGGGAGGAAATATGAAAAATTATTTACATAGATGGATTATTGAAGCGCTAAGTTATATGGCTTTAGGTTTATTTGGCTCTTTGATTATCGGCTTAATTTTAGAAACGCTTGGAGAACAAACATTACTACCACAATTAAATCTGACATTTCTATCAGAAATCGGTAAAGTAGCAATGTCCATGACTGGTGCTGCTATCGGTGTGGCGATTGCCTACGGTTTAGGCGCAAAACCACTCGTTACATTTTCTTGTGTTATTGTAGGTACCTTAGGTTATACAACTTTTGATGGTGGTCCAGTAGGCGCTTATATTGCTACAGTTATCGTTGTTGAACTGAGTAGATTATATGCTGGAAAAACTAAAATCGATATTATTTTATCTCCACTACTAACGATATTAATTGGTGGGTTTATTGCAAAAGCTTTCGGACCAGCATTAAATCAATTTATGACAGGCTTAGGTAAAATTATTATTGTATCTACGGAGCAACAACCGTTCATCATGGGCATCTTAGTTGCTGTTATCTTTGGTTTAGCTTTAACTGCACCGATATCTAGTGCAGCATTAGCGTTGATGTTAGACTTGAACGGGCTCGCTGCAGGTGCAGCAACAATCGGTTGCGCTTCACAAATGATTGGTTTTGCAGTTACTGGTTACAAAGATAATGGTTGGGGTGGTGTGCTTTCAGTAGGTATTGGCACAAGTATGCTGCAAGTCCCTAATATCATTAAGCATCCAATGATTTTACTACCGCCTACTGTTACCAGTGCGATTGTCGCACCTATTATGACAACGTTCTTTCCTATGACGAATAACGCTGCAGGTGCTGGTATGGGGACGAGTGGATTCATCGGTCAAATTATGACTATCAATACAATGGGTGGTTCTATACAGACTTGGTGCTTAATCATTACTTTCCATATTTTATTGCCAGCCATCATTAGTTTCTTTCTTTATAAACTTTGTTTAAAAAAGCAATGGATAAGTCCTGGCGATCAATTAATTCACATTGCAAATTAGCAATGATATTCTATATAAAAACAAAGCCTGAGACACATAAATGCCTCAGGCTTTGCTATATTTTGATTTATTTAATTATGTTTAAATTTCACTCATCATTTTCAAGCGTGAGCTTTGCCAGATCAATATAACTATTTTCAATAATAACATTATGTTCATAGCTTTATTTCATTTTACTCTTTATCTACATGTGCATTTACAGGTACATTCGTAGTAGATTTTCTTGTTTGTGTTATATATAAAATCGCCGCTATAAGATACCAAGCCAATACGATAAGCCATTCAGAAGGCCATGCCAATGATGATGGCATTCCAGGTAAATAAATGACTATAAACAAAATGCTTAAAATAATTGCTATGCTACCAACGAGTTTTCCATTTTTTATACGATAAGGTCTAGCTAAATCAGGTTGCACCTTACGTAACTTCATAAATGAAATGCTACGAGTAAATACCCTAATACCACACCAATACCGCCAGCATTAACAATCCATACTAGTGCTGCTCTTCCTAAAAGTGGTGCAACGAAAGCTAATATACCAAGAAACAAAATACCGTGTGTAGGTGTTTTATACTTAGGATGAATAAATGCGAACCATTTAGGAATCATGTGATTCTTTGCCATAGCATATAAAATTCTACTACCACCAATTATAAAAGCATTCCAACTTGTAATTATGCCAGCTACACCACCTAATACAAGTAAGACACCAAATCCACTATGACCAAATAAGTTAACCATTGCATCTGCTGTTGCCAAATTACTGTTGCTTAAAGCTTTGGGTGATAAGCCTGTTGCCACACCAAAAACAATGAGCAAATAAAAAATCACAGAGGCGATAATTGATAATATTAAAATACCGCCGATTTTTTTCGCAGGTGCTTTAACTTCTTCTGCGATTTGTGGAATGACATCAAAACCAACAAATAAAAATGGAATCATCATTAATACAGACATTGTTCCACTAACCCCATTCTCAAATGGCTGTAAATTGTTAAAATTACCATTAAAGCCCGCTCCAAATACAAGTAACAAACCAACACCTACAATAAAAATTGTGAAAACAGTTTGCATAATTGCTGCAGGTTTGACACCAAAATAATTAAGTGAGGTTAAAATGACACTTCCAATTGAGCCAATGATAACCCATGTAAAATATACATCCCAACCTGCGATATTCCACATCAATCCTTGATGTTGAAAAGGAATGACATAGTCAATCACGGTAGGCAATGCAACCGCTTCAAACGTAATTACAGAGACATAGCCAAATAATACAGACCAACCTGATATAAAGGCAATTCCTGGAGTGAAGGCTTTTTTAACAAATACAAAGCCCCCACCAGTTTCTGGAATTGCAGCAGCTAATTCTGCATATGTAAGTCCGATAACAATGACTAAAAATCCACCGAGTAAAAATGCCACAATACTTCCTATAAAACCTGCTGTTGATACCCATTCCCCTGACAATACGACCCAGCCCCATCCAAGCATTGCGCCAATCGCCAAGAATAAGACATCAACAATATTCATCGTCTTATTAAATTGAGATTTCATTTTACATACCCCATAACATTCATTGAATTAAAAGTGAATGAGCTTAAATTTTTTATATTAGTTTCAATCTAATCATCACTTTCTTGTTCATATAGATTCATAAGTTTTGCTTTACTTACCACTAGTAATGCTTCGCTTGCACTTTAAATACCTATGGATAAATATTTCGTTTCTAAATATGGCTCTATACCTTCAGTGCCACCTTCTCTACCATAGCCACTTTCTTTCAAACCACCAAATGGCGCATGAGCAGCTGAAGGGCCACCATCATTCCATCCAACAACACCATATTCTAATTCATTATAAAGTTTTAGTCCTGTACGATAATCATTTGTAAAGAAATAAGAAGCTAAACCAAATTCTGTATCGTTTGCCATTTTTATTGCTTCATCTAAATCTTCATAAACCATAACTGGTGCAACAGGACCAAAAGTTTCTTCATGCATCACTTTCATATCTAAATTTGCATTAGAGATAACAACTGGTTTCAGGAAATTTCCTTTTAACGCTTGTATATCATCCACTGTTCGTGATAATTTTCCACCTTTAGCTTGTGCATCTGTGATATGTGTCATTACTTTTTCAACTGCAGCCTTATCAATTAGCGGACCAATTTTAACGTCAGCTTGGAAACCGTCACCGACAGCTAATTCATTAACTTTCTCAATCAAGCGCGTTGTGTATTGATCAGCAATATCTTGATGTACAAAGATACGATTTGCACAGATACATGTTTGACCAGCATTTCTAAATTTTGAAGCAATGGTGCCGTCTACGGCCGCTTCAATATCAGCATCTTTATGCACAATTAAAGGTGCTAAACCACCTAACTCCATCGTTACATTTTTTACACTTTGCGCGGATTGTTCAATTAGTGATTTTCCTACAGCAGTCGATCCAGTAAATGTCACTTTATTAACCAGTTTATGAGAGGTGAAGATATCTCCTGCATCTTTACCAGACGCAATAATATAAGATATTGCATCTTCAGGTATGCCTGCTTCATGTGCAAGCGCAACAAGTTTAATGGTTGTTAATGGTGTTTTGACAGCAGGTTTACAAATAATCGTACATCCAGCTGCCAATGCAGGCGCCATTTTACGCGTTATCATCGCTGCCGGGAAATTCCAGGGTGTAATCACACCTACTACACCTACTGGAAATTTATCAATCATTATCTTTTTTGATGGTGTGTTTGCTGGTATTGTACGTCCATATATTCTCTTAGCTTCTTCTGCATACCACTTAACATAAGCATTAGCATAGATGACTTCCCCTTTGGCTTCTGCTAATGGTTTTCCACCTTCAAGTGTAATCAGTTCTGCAAGTTCATCCTGATGTGCATCAATGAGGTTCGCCCATTGATACAACTTTGCTGAACGCTCATGTGCATCTACTACTTTCCATTCTTCAAATGCTTTATGTGCACGTTCAATTTTCGAATTAATTTCATCATGACTCGTGTAATTCAAACGTTCTATAATTTCATTTGTAGAAGGATTATAAACTTCTAATTGATCCATTTTTATTCTCTCCCTTACATTTATTTTTGTTATGAGGTATGACTTATCTATACCCTCTATTTAAAAATAAAATTTAAGCGTTTGTATGTGATGTTGTTGTGTCCACATTTTCAAAAGTCTCAGACAATATTTCTAATCCTTGTTGTAATTCATCATCTGAAATAACAAGTGGCGTTAAGAAACGTATAACATTACCTTTAATACCAGCAGATAATAATAACAAACCATTTTCATTTGCCGTTTGAATAATTTTTCCAGTTAATGCTTTATTTGGTTCGCCAGTTTGATCATCGATGATTTCACAAGCAACCATAGCGCCAAGTCTACGAATGTTCGTTATAAATGAATGTTGTTCAGCGCTGTGATATAAGAAATCTTCAAGTTGTTGTCCAATTTGTTCTGCCTTATTGTTTAAATCTTCTTCTTCGATGATTTCAATAACTTTTAAAGCAGCCTCACACGCTAAAGGATTACCAGCATATGTGCCACCTAGTTCTCCTGGGGATGCACTATCTATGATTTCCGCTTTGCCAACTACACCACTTAATGGAAACCCTGCAGCTAATGATTTAGACACCGTTATTAAATCAGGTTCTATGTCAAAATGTTCAATCGCAAATGTTTTTCCTGTACGAGCAAAACCTGTTTGAATTTCATCCGCCACAAAAATAATATCGTGATCTTCACATATTTTTTTAACTGCTTTGACGAATTTTTTATCCGGAATAATAAATCCACCTTCTCCTTGAACAGGTTCCATCACGATACAAGCTACTTCACTAGGATCTACAGTTTCAACAAAGAAATCATG
Source organism: Staphylococcus sp. FSL W8-0271 (assembly GCF_038006605.1). Classification (NCBI taxonomy): domain Bacteria; kingdom Bacillati; phylum Bacillota; class Bacilli; order Caryophanales; family Staphylococcaceae; genus Staphylococcus; species Staphylococcus sp. FSL W8-0271. The sequence goes on along the minus strand of NZ_JBBOVM010000001.1, from coordinate 265,784 downwards.
TAACTTATTAATCATTTGATCAATATAAGCTGTTTCGGATAAAGATTCGGATTTTTCTGAAATATTAGGGTATGGTGCCTGATAAACTTCTGGTGCAAAAGGACCAAATCCAAGTTTATAAGGTCTTACTTTACTTGTCATAGACATTGTTAAATTTGTGCGGCCATGAAAGCCTCTTACAAATGATACAACTGATTGTCTTCCGGTATGTTTTCTAGCAATTTTCACAGCATTTTCTACAGCTTCTGCACCTGAATTAAGTAAAATTGTTTTTTTATCAAAATCACCAGGCGTAATTTCAGTTAATTTTTGTGCTAAGTTAAGATAACTTTTATACATAATGACATTGAAACCAGGATGTATAAACTTGTCCAGTTGCTCTTTTAAATGTTTGGTTATCTTAGGATGTGTGTGCCCAACATTTAATGTGCCAATAGCTCCCGCAAAATCAATGAAATGTTCACCGTCTACATCTGTAATCGTAGCACCTTGTGCATAATCCGCAACATGCAGATTGCCGTTCCCAACACCGCGTGCTACATATTTATCACGTTGTTTTTTATAGCTTTCGAATTGATTTGTCATCAATAATCCCTCCTCTTTGTCATCTCCACGTAAGGCGCATGGTTTTCTAAAATTTAAGGGATTATTGGTGTAGTGTAAAGTACCAGTTATGACAATTTAATGGAACCAGATCATTCCCATACGACTTCTTTTAATCTCTGAACTGCCTGAGGAATCTGGTCTTGCTTGATTTTTGAAAAACCAATGATAAGCGTTTTATACGCATGATTTTTTTCAAGCGCTTTCACAGAAAATCGATTTAACGTATAAAGCTCAAGTTTCATTTCTTTAGCGCGCGTTTCAATTTCTTGGTAAGAATATGGTGTGTTAACTTCTACAATAAAATGTAAACCTGCTTGTGTATCTTTAATTCGAATGTCATTTTTAAAGCTATTTGATAAGTGTGTGATGAGTGCTTCTCGTTTTCTTCCATATATTTGATGCATCTTTTTCACATATTTTTTCACATATTTTTCATAGTAACCTTCTTTGATCATTAAATTTAGTGTAAGTGCATGAATCGTTGAAAAATCAGGAATCATATTTAAATTAAGGCAATCAAATTTCTTCACTAAATTTATAGGCAAAATCATATAACTCATGCGTAACCCTGGCATCAAAGTTTTTGAAAAAGTACCTAGGTAAATCACGCGTTCATTTTTATCAAAACTAAATAGTGAAGGTATATTATCTGTTTCATATTTGAATTCACTATCATAATCATCTTCTATGATATAACTTTGCGTTTGATTTGCCCAATTCAGTAGGTCAATACGACGCGATACAGGCATGATTATACCCATTGGAAATTGGTGTGAAGGTGTCACTATCGTAGCATCAGGCTGAACTTGCTTAATTTCTTCAATAGATATCCCCTTACGGTCTAAAGCAATCGGTTTTAACTGCGCAGATGTTTGATTGATTAGTGTTCTAAATCTTGAGTATCCAGGGTTTTCTACTGCTATTGTGATTTCATCTGGTAATAGTTGAATTAATTTGGTTAACAGTGTATTAGTTCCAGAACCAATGACAATTTGTTCCGGATGACATTGGATGCCTCTTTGATAAGATACTAATTTAGCAATCGATTGTCTTAACTCTATTGGACCTTTAATTTGAGGTATCGAAGACAATTCATAATCATAATTTTGAAATACACGTTTAACGAGTTTGGTCCATATTTCTACAGGAAATGCTGAAATATCGGTACTCATATGTGAAAATGAATAATCGTATGTAGCTTCAATATGATGTTCTTGCACATCCAGAGATATTTGCGCGTTTGGATCGATAATCAATTTTTCTAAAGGCTCAATAAAATAGCCCTTTCGCTCTTCAGTATAAATATAGCCTTCAGCTAATAATTGTTCATATGCTGCTTTTACACTATTCACACTAATGTTTAAATGTTGAGCCATATCCCTTTTTGAAGGCATCTTTTCATGACTCTCATATTTGAATGCGAGGATATCCTCTTTTAATTGTCTATATAATTGACGATAAATAAATTGACCGCTTTCCCGTTGCATTCAATCTCCCCCCATTTCACTTCATCCATTCTCCTGTTATTTCATATCACTCATTATAATGAAAACGAGGACGGTATTGAAATCAAAGCGTAAATTTGATTTCATATTCCGCCCTCGTCAGACTAATCTTATGATTTAAAAACAACAATATGTTATTGAAACTTCAGTGGCACAATCGATTGCTACATTGATAAATACATGCAATCGTATGCACTGTCACTTCAATGTGCTTTATATTTTTATAGAATTGGTGACGCTAATTTAGCAATTGATTGTTTGAATTTAATCCAATTTGATCGTTGTTCATAGCGTTCCTCTGTCAATTCCTCAGATACTTTCATATCTTCTATAAAAGCAGCTTTAAGCTCTTTAACAATATTTTCATCATACATAAATGCATTAATTTCGAAATTTAATTCAAAACTACGTATATCCATGTTCGATGAACCTACACTTGCGACTTCATCATCAATAATCATCATTTTTGAATGGATAAATCCATTTTCATACGTATAAACTTTGACTCCATCTCTAATCAACTGCGCGACACTTGTAATTGTGGCCCAGTAAACAAAAATATGATCTGGTTTATTAGGAATAATTAACCGCACATCTACCCCAGCTTTTGCAGCTATACGCAATGCATTGATATAACCTTTATCTGGTATAAAATACGGGCTGTGCATATAAATAGATTCTTTGGCGTTCATGATCATTTTCATATAGCCAAATTCTATCTGATGCCAATTATCACTTGGGGCACTAAGTGCAATTTGCATCGGCACATCTCCACCTTGCTTTGCATTATCTGGGAAATACTTATTGTTAAACTCCAATTGTTCACGGTGTGATTGAGAATTCCAATCGTGGATAAAACTGAGCTGTAACGCGTCAACACCATCACCTTTAACCCTTAAATGTGTATCTCGCCAATAGCCAAAGTTTTCATCTAAACCTAAATATTCATCACCAATATTAAATCCGCCCACATAACCAGTCATACCATCAATCACTAAAATTTTACGGTGATTTCTATTGTTTAATCTGAAATTTATTAATGGAATTTTAGCTTGGAAGAAAGCCTCAACTTGTCCACCAGCTTCTTGGAATTTTTTGAATTTTGATTTATATACCGTTTTAGAACCTACTGCATCATAAAGTATTTTAACTTCTAATCCTTCTTCAGCTTTTTGTTGCAAAATATCGACAATTTCAGAACCCAACTTATCTAATTTCAACACATAATACTCTAAATGAATATACGATTTTGCATTGCGTAAATCTTCTTTCATTTGGTCAAATAACGCATGCCCATCAGTATAAATATCGACATTATTATCGTAACTTAAAAACGTTGGTTCTTTCGTTAGCAATGTATTTACAATATCTGCATGTTTTTTAACTATTCGGTTATCTGAATGATTAATCTTGTTGGTAGCATCTGATAACTGCGTCTTCATTCGTTCCTTCACATCGTCTATCTGATTATGATGGAAACCTTGTTCACGTTTTTTTCGCACTGCTCGACCAAAGAATATATAAATAACAAAGCCTAAAATAGGTACTACAAATAGTAAAAATAGCCAAGCCCAAGTCGCTGTTGCGTCTCTACGATCTCTGTCTAAAAACACAATAATAAACGCGAGCGCTATATTAATAACAAAGAAAAATGCAAGTACACCTCTATAAATTGGACTTACACTTGGATCAAAAATAAGTTGCATAATGACACCTCATCGTTTTTTATTAGATTTTAATGAAACTATATTCCTCATTTAATTGACTAAGATATAGCTCAACTTATCAAATCCAATTATTTTAAAAGCTCATTGAAAAACAAAACAAGTTGTAAAATATCGTACAATATTTGCATGATACTGTCTATTGTTCTATTGTTTTTTCTATTGTGCGATTACGACCTGCTTGTGAGCCAAATAATGTGATTAATAGTGCAGTGATTAATAATATACTTAATGAACCTATCCATTGACCTGTGACATCATGTAGTATACCAAACAGTAAAGGACCTATTGCTGCAAAAAGGTATCCTACAGATTGAGCCATGCCAGATAACTTCGCCGACGTTTGACTATGTTCTGTTCTTAAACTAAAGAATGTATTCACAAGTCCAAACGCTAAACCACTTGCAACACCAACTAAAATTGTAGCAATTAAAGCAAGTTGCGGTGAAAATAACATTATTGAAACACCCACCACAAAACATAAACCAGTCATAAAAGTTAATAAAAATTGTGATTTCATTTTAGTAGCAAATATAGGTGTAATAAATGTTAACGGTATAATAGCGATTTGCATAATTGATAAATACATCCCCGCTTCACTGATAGTCATACCACTTTGAGATAAATATGCTGGTAGCCAATTAATTAGAGAATAAAAAATAAGTGACTGTCCGCCCATAAGTATCGTTATTTGCCATGATAATGGCGACTTCCAAACATTGACACTCTCTTGGGGTAATGATGTCGTTGTTTCTTCTTTATTTTTCAATTGAAATGCCCATATAATAATGGTTATCAATGTAATGACACCGATCGCACTAATTGCAATATTATAATTAAACGCTTTGACAAACGGTGCCGTTCCATATGAAGATAATCCTCCAAATACGTTCATAACGACAGTATAATAACCTGTCATCACACCTATATGCAATGGAAATTTCGCTTTGATTACTGCAGGTGCAAGTACATTACCAAAACCGATACCAATACCTATAAGGATGGTACCTATATATAACCATGAAACACCTGTGATAGAACGTACGATTACGCCAATCAATATTAGCCATAAAGCTACAAAAATCGTTCGTTCTAATCCAAAACGATAACTCGTTTTTGCTGCAAATAGTGAAATGATTGCGAATGCGATTAATGGGACGACCGTAATTACACTAACAGCACTGTTAGACATCGCCAAATCGTTTTTTATATCAGGTAGCGCAACTCCGATGGAAGTAATTGGCGCCCTTAAATTTGCACTCACTAATAAAATACCTATAAATAATAGCCAATTAAATGGTTTTACTTTTCTATAATTTTCCATTTTGCTCACCTTACATCATAAATTTTCTAAACAACATTATATATGGTACAATATGTACGTTATAATGTAAATAGGAGCGATTCACATGTATTATATTCAAAATATTATTGCCAAAAATTTAGCAACTTATCGTAGTAAACACCAACTTAGTTTAGATAAAATGGCCAACCTAACTGGCGTTAGCAAAAACATGTTAAGTCAAATTGAAAAAGGCACATCTAATCCAACAATTACAACATTATGGAAAATTGCTAACGGGCTTCATTTACCCCTGTCACAACTGACATCAACAATGCACGAGCCTGTAGATTTTGTAGATGAATCTGATATTATTCCTATTGTTGAAGATAAAGTTAAGATTTTCCCATACTTTCCTTACAATGAAAGAAAGCATTTCGAAATGTTTAAAATGGAAATTCAACCAGGTGGTAAAATGGTTTCTGATCCACATCATATACAATCTGAAGAGTTTATCATCGTTAACTCAGGTACTTTAAAAATTGATGTTGCCCAAACTTCTTATACAATTAGCAGTAACCAAGCTTTTCGTTTTAATAGTGATGTAGCACATCGTTACTATAATCCAACGGATGAAGTTGTTATACTCACCGCCACTATTCATTATCAGGCACAATAGCAATCGAATTAAATTTCCACCTAATATTAGATGCTATCAATGCTACATACATAGTGAAAAATAAAAATCATCATCAAAATGGTCATTAAGCTTCTTAAAAATAACGACCAATGATACGCTTTGATACTGTTGCCAAGGTACGACACATCAAACGATGAACTATCATATACAATCAAAAAAGGGGTAGAAATCAAATGTTATCAAATGATTTCTACCCCTTTTATTTTTAGAAACATTTTATATAGCGCACTTTATTTAATATATAACTATTTATTAATTTTTATATTACCTTGACGAGAAAATTTATGTCATATATATTTGACACATCAGAAAGAAGTGATGATTTAAATTGAATAAAGTAAAACATTTTCGCAGTCAACAACAAATACCTCAACTTGCGCTTGCACGTTCCGTAGGCGTTTCACGACAAACGATTAATATGATTGAAAATGATAAATACAATCCATCATTAAACTTATGTATCAATATTGCACAATCATTAAATGTCACATTAAACGATTTATTTTGGGAGGATCATAACGATGAAGAAAAGAGATAAATGGTTATATCAAAACTTCGCCGGTTTAATTGATACACCTGATGAATATCAACGACATGAAATTGATAAAACATTAGCAAAAATTTCAATTATTGCTTTATATACGTTACTTGCACTTGTTTATTTATCTATTTTCCTTGATATAGAGCGAGCATTTTTATCACCATTTACCGTTGGTGGTGCCCTGTTAATTATTATTCTATTCTGTAGAATGAGCATGAATCGTCTCGGTGCAGATGCTATTGAAATTGAAGTACATCAACGACATACATATCATAAACTACTAAAAGAAACACGAAATAAAAGGATTATTTTCTTGGTTATAGCCCTAATTTATATGTTAGGGACTGCAACAATCATCGCACCACTACTTGCAGGAAACCCAATGAATTTTAGCTATTTATTAAATATAAGTACCTATATCCCCTTTATATTGATCGTCATCTTTACAGTTAACAAAGATTCGCGCATAAAATTAATAGAATAGGAGGTCAATCATCTTGATTAATGAAAAAACACTTCGCTTAATTCCAAACTATAGATTTACTGATGAATATGAACGGCAAGTATTATTAAACCTCTACGCCAAACTCTATGTCTGGATATTTTGGGGAACATTGATGATTTCCGCACTAGATTGTTTTATCTCTATGTATTTTCAACAAATACCATTTGTTAGTATCATTGCATTGATTGGATTGATGGTAGCTTCAATCATACTCACATGCGCACTTCACAATAAAAAAGTAGACCTATTTGATGTCGATTCTAAAGATGAATACAAAAAATACATCAAAAAAGCACGTAACGGCAGTATCCTTTTTGCATTTGTTATGTTTATAATTTTCAACATCAATAATTACATTATTCCCTTTGTGACACACCAAGAACTTCCTAAAATCACAGCTTTAAGTTCTCAAATCCCAACGACTGCAACCATTGCCATGATTACAGGATTGATCATATATATGATAGCCAAATCCAAAATCATTCGTACTTATAAAAAATGAAGGCCTAATTTTAACATTAGCAGTGTGAAAAACGCTGCTGCCGTTAAATGTTTTGTCACTTCAATGGATCAGTTTACATACCATTTCAAATAAAAAATACAAATCCATTCTAAAGTAAAGCCCCTCAATTGATAGCATTAAAATAGCTATGTAACTTGAGGGGCTCTCTTCAAAAATGAAAATGCAGTTGTTTTTTATTATCTGTAGTTATACTTTAATAAACATCTCTTTACCTTTAATCAGACTAACATACATATTCGTGAATATTTATATTCGAATTACAACTTTAATTATTGTGGAAATGTGTAACTTAAATCCCAACCGATATCGTATTTATCAACCAGCTTGGCATATTTCGCTCCCCAAAACATAGTGTCTAGTTCCATTTGAACATCGCCTTCGTCTTTCAATTGTTCATACACTTCTTGGATTGCTGTTTCACTATCAAATTCCAAAACAATATAAACATTTCTATCTTGGAGCATTGTGTCATCGTCTTTGGGTATATCTGACAACATGAATAAGTTTCCATCAACTTCTAACTGCGCATGAATGACACGATTAGGATCATCTGCAACACTTTCATTCGCTTCACCATACGTCATTGTAGCTTTAATTTCCCCGTTCAGCACCTTACTATAAAATGCCAAAGCGTCTTTACATTGACCGTTAAAAAACAAATACGGCACTGTCGATTTCAACATAATATCCCCTCTTTTTTAATATCATTTTCTAATATCAAACATACCCTTTAAACACAGATTTAGACAATTGAAGTTTTAACAATACATTTGAATTGCATACTTAATTATAATTTTCATTCTTATAAAAACTTTTCAATATAAAATGCTGACTCTTCAATTGATTTGAACTCTGTATTAATGACTGTAGCATTTAATTTAGCAAATATTTCTTCAGCATACATCAACTCTTCTTTAATTCTATCGACACTATTATAATCTGTAGGTCCATGTAAACCTAAAACTTTCACGCGTTCCGTACGAATATTTAAGATATAAGTAGGACTCGCTGTCAGACCAAATACTTTTAAATTTTTATTTCTAAAGACCTCATCTGGGATATCAACTTCTGGAACTAAAGGAATATTAGCTATTTTATAACCTTTATTCGCTAAATACATACTTAAAGGCGTCTTTGACGTACGAGAAACACCTAAAATTAAAGCGTCAGCTTCTCCTATATCCGTGAAATGTTTACCATCATCATATTTAACAGAATATTCCATTGCCTCAATTCTTTTAAAATAGTTGTCATCTAACTTACGCAAAGCACCACTTTCTAAAATGGGTGAACAATTCGTATGTTCTTGAATAATGCTGATTAAATCAGACATATAGTCAACATACGGAATTTGTTGTTCTTGAGCATATGCCAGCCCTTTTTTATTAAATTCTGGATTAACTAAAGTCGTTATAACAACTGCACCACGGGCTTTAGCCAATGAAAGTACATTGAGTAGTTCTTCTTGATTTTTAATAAAAGGAAATTTTTTAATTTCTATACGCGTGACATCTGGAAATTGTGTTAATGTCGCATGAATCATTCTCTGTGCTGTTTCACCTATAGAGTCAGATACAACGAATAGCGTTAGCTGTTTTTTTTCATTATCATTTAACACGCAATCTACCGCCTTCGACTTCACTTTGAGCAGTTGATAATAAGGCACCTGGCACTCTAAATGGAGAACATGATACATAATCCAAATCTAGTTGATTAAAGAATTGAATTGATTTGTGGTCACCGCCTAATTCTCCACATACGCCAATTTTTATCGTTGGGTTTGCCGCTTTTGCTTGTTCTGTTGTTTGTTTAATTAATTGTCCAACCCCATCTATATCGAGTGTTTGGAATGGATCTATCGTTAATATACCTTGTTCTGAATAAGCATTAATAAATTTACCAGCATCATCACGTGAGAAGCCAAACGTTAATTGTGTTAAATCATTTGTCCCAAAACTAAAGAAGTCACATTCTCGTGCTAAATCTCCAGCAATCAAACATGCTCTTGGCGTTTCAATCATCGTTCCAATCATGTAATGAACGCTTGCTCCCATTTCAGATTGTAAAGCTTCAATGCGTTCAACAACTTGCGACTTTAACGTTGTAAATTCTGAAACAGTAGATACAAGCGGAATCATAATCTCAGGTTGACAATGAATGCCCTGTTGTTTAAGTTTCAATGCACTTTCCATAATAGCTTCTGCTTGCATAATATAAAGTTCAGGGTAAGTAATCGCCAAGCGACATCCACGATGCCCTAGCATAGGATTAACTTCATTTAAACTTTCAATATAATGTTCTAACTCTGAAACAGTGACATTGAGTTGACTTGCCACACTATTTTTTTCTTCAGTTGATTTAGGTAAAAATTCATGCAAAGGCGGGTCAAGCAAACGAATAATTGTTGGACGTTCGCCAGATAACTTCAAGATAGTTTCAAAATCTTCTTTTTGATATTCCTTAATTTTATTTAAAGCATTAACTCTTTTATCCTGTGTATCAGATAAAATGAAACGTCTCATTTCAATTAAACGTTCAGGACCAAAAAACATATGCTCGGTACGAACTAAACCAATGCCCTTCGCACCAAATTGGTAACCTGCTTGAATATCTTGTGGTGTTTCGGCATTCATGCGTACATCTAATCTTGCTATTGCTTCTGACCATTGCATAAATTGTTCAAAAGCTTTACTTCTTTCAGCTTTAATCGTTTCAACTTCACCTAAATAAATATCACCTTTAGCACCATCAACTGAGATAATGTCCCCTTCATTTAATGTTCCATTAGGATAAGTTACTTTTTTATCTATAACATTAATTTCAACGTCTGAACATCCAGTCACACAACATTTACCCATTCCTCTGGCAACAACTGCCGCATGAGAAGTCATACCGCCATGTGTTGTAACTATTGCTTCACTTGCGACCATACCTTCTATATCTTCAGGCGAAGTTTCAGGTCTCATCAATATCACTTTATCCCCCTGCTCTGCTTTCAATTTTGCAGTTTCCGCAGAAAATACGATTTCACCACTCGCAGCACCAGGGCTAGCAGGCAGTCCCATTTTCGAAACAGCTGTAGCTTTCTCAAGGGCATTATCATCAAAATTAGGGTGCAATAATTGATCAATTGATTTTACTTCAACATTCATAACTGCTTCATTTTTAGAAATTATACCTTCTTCCACTAAATCTACTGCAATATGAATCGCTGCATTAGCAGTTCTTTTACCACTTCGCGTTTGTAAAACATATAATTGCTCGTTTTCAATAGTAAATTCAATATCTTGCATATCTTTATAGTGTTTTTCTAATTGTTGGGAAACTTCTATAAATTGTTGATGGACTTGAGGCATTTGTGCTTTCAATGTACTGATATCTTTTGGCGTTCTAATACCAGCAACAACATCTTCCCCTTGGGCATTTAACAAGTATTCACCAAATAATTTTGCTTCACCAGTCACTGGATTACGCGTAAATGCAACACCTGTACCACTTTGTGCACCACTATTACCAAAGACCATCTCTTGGATATTAACTGCTGTGCCAATATCGTGTGGTATTTCATTTAATTGGCGATATACACGTGCGCGATCATTATCCCATGATTTAAAAACTGCTTCAATTGCTTCTGTTAATTGCACAATCGGCTCTTGTGGGAATGGTTTATATACTTCTTCCAAATAAACACCTTTAAAATAATCACATATTTCTTCTAAACCTTCAGCTGGGATATCTGCATCACTTTGATAATCGTGTTGTGCTTTATATTGATTAAAATATGTATCAAATGACGTCATCGGTATGCCGTATACTACTTCGCCAAACATTTGTAACAGTCTACGGTAACAGTCATATGCAAAACGTGCATCATTTGTCTTTTCTGCTAAAGTTTTAACATTAATATCATTCAGCCCTAAGTTTAAAATAGTATCCATCATTCCAGGCATGGAAATTTTTGCACCACTTCTTACAGACACTAATAAAAGTGATTCTTTAGAAGAAAATGATTTTTGTGTACGTTGAGAAAATGCTTCTAATTGCTCATGTAATTGTCCAATTAATTCATCTGAAAGATGAGCGCCTTGCTTTAAATACTCAATACACGCTTCAGTAGTAAGGGTGAAACCATCCGGTACAGTTAACCCTAAACGTTTCATTTCAGCTAAATTAGCCCCTTTACCTCCCAATAAATCTTTCATAGCTTTGTTACCTTCATCAAATGCATAAATATATTTCGTCATACAGATTCACCTCAAATTTTTAATATGTCATACTAATTATTATTGAGTATGTCATATTACTTTATAAAAAACAACCAAATTTTTACGATTACTTTTATCGTTCACTTTCTTTAATCTGTTCAGTTAAATTAAATCCATATAAAAAAGCCCTAAGCAATACGATTTCACGATATGCTTAGGACTTTTAATTTTTAATGTATGACATAATTAAAATAAAGATACATTTAACTTTAATTACTAAAAATATTTTTAATTTTGTTCCAATCATTTTTGTTAAACTTTTTTATAAAACACTCCGATTGTTTTCGTTATTAACACCATATTGCAATCTGTAATTTGACAGCATCAGAGTACTTTTTAGGATTTAACCCTGTTTCTTTCTCACATTTTTCTAACCTATACAATAAAGTATTTCTATGGATGTACAATTTTTTAGAAGTTTGCGTTATATTTAAATCATTTTGAAAGAAAGCTTTTAGTGTATCTATACTCTGCTGATCCACATTACATAATATCCTTTTTTTAAATCGTTCTCTTATATTTTTATCAATTTGATATAAAAGTGTTTTTTCTTCCACATCTTCAAATGAAGTCACGGTCTTTCCATTTTCAGCTAACATAAACACCAATTCACACTCTTCGTATGCATTTCTAAAGTCTTTTAATCTTTTAAATATAAGACTTGAGGCAATTTGGACTTTCAGCTCTAAATTTTGAAATATTTGGTATATATTATTGATTTTATTATCTAAAGCTTGCATCGAATGAGCAGTAGCAAGAATAACGATGCGGTTATAATTCGTAAATGCAATTGTAAATGAACTAGCATCTATCCTACTCGTTAATGAACGAACAATACTATTTCTAGAAAATATCTGTTTTTCGATATCGATAATGATACATTTTCTATAAGTTAATAAATCAATATTAAGTTGTTTCATTAAATATTGAATAAAGGATGTTGATGATTCACTTTTTAATAACTCCTCTATAAATAACTCTTGACTTCGTATTTGTCCCTCCAATTCGTACGTAAAATAATTTTGATAAAGTAACAATTCTGTAGACATTTTAACTAAGTCTGCTACATGTGTTATTTGATTAGGATTGCCTGTAATACCAATAACACCAACGATATTATCTTGGAAAATAATGGGTAAGTTAATACCTGCCTGCGTACCTTTAAAATGTAAACTATCTTTCTGGTTGATTACCACTGTTTTTTCTTGTTTCAACACTTCTATAGCACCTTCGTGAAGCGTACCGATACGACTTTTATCGAAGGATGCAATAATTATTCCATTAAAATTCATAATATTAATATTAGTTTTGGTTCTTTTAGCTGTTTCTTTAACGATTAGCGTTGCCATTTCTTCAGTCAATATATCCATTCATCTCACCACTTGTTATTTATATACAAATTCAAATCATTATTTTTGTATCGTTTAACCCTTTTTTCAATATAATAAAATCGTTAAACTTAAAACAACACATTTTAGAAAGCGCTTTCTTAAAAGGAGAAATTCACAATGGAAATCATATTAGCACCTGATTCATTTAAGGGAAGTATGAAGGCAAGCGAAGTAACAAAGTATATGAAAGATAGCATACTGGAAATTTTCCCTGAATCTACCATTCATGATTTACCAATCGGTGATGGTGGTGAGGGCACAATGGAAGCATTAGTAAATGCAACAAATGGGACGTTTACTACGGTTAGTGTAACCGGACCTCTTGGAGACAAAGTAACAGCTCAATACGGGGTTTTAGATAAACATACTTGTGTCATAGAAATGGCAGAAGCTTCAGGATTAAAGCATTTGGCCCAAGATGCATTAAATCCTTTATCTACAACAACGTACGGTACAGGTGAATTAATTTTACACGCTTTGAATCAAGGATATAAAAATTTCATACTGGCGATTGGAGGTTCAGCTACAAATGATGCCGGCGCTGGCATGTTACAAGCTTTAGGGGCAGAGTTAAAAGATAATCAAAATCATTCAATAAATTTTGGGGGTGGCGAACTACAAAATTTAGCTCAAATTGACTTATCAAATTTTGATCCTCGAATAAATCATTGCAATTTTATTATAGCAACTGATGTTCAAAACCCATTAGTAGGACCTAATGGCGCATCATTTATTTTTGGGAAACAAAAAGGTGCATCTGCACAAAATATGCAACAACTTGATGATAATCTCACGCATTGGGCTAATCTAGTTGAACATACCACAGGCATTAGACTACACGATTTACCTGGTGCTGGTGCAGCAGGTGGTTTAGGGGGTGCATTCAAAGCGTTTTTCCCAAGTTACTTTAAAGAAGGTATTCAGGTAGTTATGGAATATATACAATTCGAAAAATACTTAAAACAAGCAGACTTAATTCTTACTGGAGAAGGAAAAATTGATAAACAATCTTTTTATGGAAAAGCACCAATCGGTATTGCACAATGTGCCAAAAAATATGATATACCAGTTATTTTTATAGGAGGATCAGTAGAAGTTGATGCAAAAGACCTAAAAGACAGTGGTATTCTCAGCGCTTTTAGTTTAAGTAACGGACCTATGTCATTAGAAGAAACATTTTCAAAATCGGAAAAATTGATAAAACAAACAACCAAGAATATTGTAAAAACATTTTTCCATAACCAATAACATATTAAGGGGATGTTAGTTATGAGAATTAAAGATACAATAGAAAAAATCCCTGGAGGATTGATGGTAGTTCCATTACTTTTAGGCGCTACTATAAACACCATTGATCAATTACATTTAAGCCCTATAATGAACCTACTTAAGTCACTCGGTGCACCCAAAACAGAACAAGGTCATTACGAAATGCTTCAAATCGGGGGATTTTCACAAGAACTATTCAAAGATAGTGCACTTGTCTTAATTGCACTTTTTATCTTTTGTGTAGGAAGTCAAATGAATTTAAAAATTGGCGGTAAAGCCTTAAAAAAAGGTATGCTATTAACAACAACAAAATATTTTTCTGGGTTAGCGGTAGGACTCTTATTAGGCTCAATATTTGATCGTTGGAGTGGATTATTCGGTTTGTCTACAATAGCTGTAATTGCAGCTATGACAAATAGCAATAGTGGTATGTACGCTGCTTTAACCAGTACTTATGGGAATCGTTCAGATGTAGGTGGCCTGTCCATACTTGCTATTAATGACGGACCATTGTTAACTTTGATTTCATTGGGATTTATTGGTACAATCTTTCCAATCATTTCATTTATTTCTGTGCTTTTACCATTAAGTATAGGTATGATATTAGGAAATCTTGACCCTAAAATATCAGAATTTTTACGTCCTGGTGAAACCATACTCATCCCCTTTTTCGCCTTTTCTTTAGGTGCTGGTATGAATTTAGCTGAATTCTTTAATTTTTCCGTATTATCAGGAGGCTTAACGTTAGCACTATTGACCTTTATTTGTACCGCATTTACTGGTATCATTGCCTTTAAAATATTTAAAGAAAAGAGTGTAATTGCACCAATTTCTGAATCATCTACAGCAGGTAACGCAGTTTCCACACCTGCTGCAGTAGTTGCTGCTGCTTCTACAGCGCTCGCAAATGGTAATCTGAGTCAAAGTGAGTTTGCTATGATTGAGAAAGTAGCACCTATCGCGACAGCACAAATTTCAATTTCAGCTATTACTACAGCAATATTATGCCCAATAGCAGTCATATTGGTCGACAGGTATCAAAAAAGTAAAGGAATATATGGAACAAAGGAATATGTTGCTCACTCGGCCAAAACACATTCTAATACGCAAATAAACACACGCTTTTATGAAAGCGCTTCATATAAGGAGGAAGATCGACCTTGAATACAGAGATATTATATGGAAAGTCAAACCTTAATATAAAATTACCTGAAAATAGCGTTTTAATAGAGCCAAAACCTATACCTGCACTCGATAATGATGTACAAGCTATACGCGATGCATTAAAGAATCCTATCGATTCGGATCCGCTTGAAGATTTAGTACAATCCAATCAAACAGTTTCAATCGTTATTAGTGACATCACTCGCCCTACGCCTAATCATATACTTGTACCACTTATTGTAGAGTCCCTTGCACATGTACCTTTAGAAAATATTGTCATCATCAACGGCACTGGTACACATCGAGATCAAACCGAAGATGAATTAATACAAATGTTAGGTGAAGATATCGTAAACAACATTAGAATTGTACATAATCATTGTAATGATAAACAAACTTTAAAAAAAGTTGGTCATAGTAAATACGGATGTGATGTTTACTTAAACAAAGATTATGTAGATTCTGATTTCAAAATTGTAACTGGCTTTATAGAACCACATTTCTTTGCTGGATTTTCAGGAGGACCAAAAGGAATTATGCCTGGTATTGCAGGTATAGAAACGATCATGACATTTCACAATGCTAAAATGATCGGTGATATTCGTTCTACTTGGGGGAATATGACAGATAATCCAGTGCAAGATATGACTCGAGAAATTAATGCCATGTGCAAACCTGACTTCATGCTCAATGTAACATTGAACAAAGAAAAAGAAATTACAGAAGTCTTTGCTGGAGAACTGTATAAAGCACATGATTTGGGATGTGCTTATGCTAAAAAACACGCTATGTTCAAATGTGACCATCGTTTTGATGTCGTTATCGCATCTAATTCTGGTTATCCACTTGATCAAAATTTATATCAAACAGTCAAGGGAATGAGTGCTGCTCATAAAGTGGTTAAAGAAGGAGGCAGTATTATCATGTTATCTGAATGCAGCGATGGTTTCCCAAATCATGGTAATTATGCAGAAATACTGAAGATGGCAGACACCCCAGAAGCACTTGTCAAAATGATTAATGACCCAAACTTCGCCATGCTAGACCAGTGGCAAGTACAAAAACAGGCTGTGATTCAGACTTTTGCAGATGTGTATTTATATTCCAAATTAACTGATCAACAAGCAAAAGATGCTATGTTACATCCTGTTTCAAATATTGAAGCAACATTAAAATCTTTAGAACAACAATATGGAAAAGACATGAGTATTGGAGTTATGCCACTAGGTCCCCTTACTATACCGTATGTAGAATCATAATTTTCAATGAGTCCAAAAATATTCAAGGAGGAAATTTAAATGATGACTAAATTACAAGATAAAGAAGTTAAACTTGAAATGATTTTAAAAGAAATGGAAACAGTCGTTATTGCTTTTTCAGGTGGTGTTGATAGTAGCTTAGTCCTAAAAAAAGCAATTGATGTACTAGGTATCAATAATGTAAAAGCAGTGATAGTTAAATCAGAATTATTTAGAAACGAAGAATTTAATCAAGCTATTCAACTCGGTAACACGTTAAATGCAGATATCGTAGAGACTGAAATCGAAGAATTAAAAGAACCACACATCATTAAAAACACACCCGACAGTTGGTATTACAGCAAATGTTTATTATACGCAAAACTAGAAGATTTAAGAAAAACATTTGGATTCAATTATGTGTTAGACGGCATGATTATGGACGATATTTCAGATTTCAGACCTGGTCTTAAAGCGAGATCTGAATACGGTGTGAGAAGCATTTTACAAGAAGTTGAACTTTATAAAGAAGAAGTGCGAGAACTTAGTAAATCAAATGGCTTACCTGTTTGGAATAAGCCAGCACTCTGTAGCTTAGCTTCTCGCATTCCATATGGTGAACCACTTAGTTTCAACAAAGTTAATAAAGTTAATGAAGCGGAAAAATTCATTTTGAGTTTAGATATTAATAACGTTAGAGTACGTTATCATGATAACATTGCGCGTATCGAAGTTGATGAAACAGATATTGTTCCAATTATTCAACATAGAAACCAAATTTCACTACGCCTTAAAGAACTGGGGTTTGACTATGTCACAATTGACTTAGAAGGCTATCGTACAGGTAGTATGAATGAGGTCATACAATCTTAATTTTAACGCTATAATATAAAGGTGGTTTAACTATGACAGATAAATATGATTCCATTGAATCATTATTGCAAGCTGTAAAAACAGATCAACTATCAATATCTGAGGCTAAAGTAGAATTAAATCAATATGATGAATTAGGTTTTGCAAAAATTGACCTGCATCGTAGAAAGCGCCAAGGATTTCCAGAAGTAATATTTGGCGAAGGTAAAACTGAACAACAATTAGTGAAAATCATCCACTCATTAATATTACACGAAGAAACAATATTAATTACTCGTGTCAATAATGAAAAAGCCAATTTTATTTGTGAAACATATCCTCAATTGGTATATCATGCAACAGCACAAATCGTTTGTACATCATTAGAGCATATTACCAAAACACAACGTCAAGCTGCCATCATTTGCGCTGGCACGTCTGATCTTCCTGTAGCGGAAGAGGCTGCTATAACAGCAGAAGTAATGGGGATATCCGTAAAAAGGTTTTACGATGTTGGGGTCTCTGGTATCCACCGACTTTTCGCTCATATTGATGATATTCGCAACTGCAATGTATCTGTAGTAATAGCTGGCATGGAAGGTGCGTTAGCAAGCGTAGTTGCTGGCTTAGTTGACCACCCTGTCTATGCCGTACCGACTAGTATTGGTTATGGTGCGAATCTAAATGGTGTCACAACATTGTTATCAATGATTAATTCATGTGCACCTGGTTCTAGTGTACTTAATATTGATAATGGCTTCGGTGGTGGTTATAATGCTGCTATGATTGTCAATATGTTGGAACAACATTCAGGGATGGAGTGAATGATATGACAAATACAATATATTTAGATTGTCACGCTGGTATTGCAGGTGATATGTTGCTATCTTCCCTAGTAGATTTAGGTGCAAATATAGCTTACATTGAATCTCATTTACAAAAGTTGCCACTTAATGATTTTAAGCTGCGCTTTTCTAATCAAAACAAGCAAGGTATTCAAGCTAAGCATCTAAACATTGATTTTAGTGAAACGACACATCATAGAACAGCTGCTGATATTACAAATATGATACAGGATAGTGATTTACCTGAAAGAGTTAAAGTACGAAGCCAAAAAGTCTTTGATACGATTGCTCATGCAGAAGCTAAAATTCATGGGATGCCCGTCGAAGAAGTGCACTTTCATGAAGTAGGCGCTATGGATTCCATTATCGATATTATCGGTGGCTGCCTTGCTTTAGAAAATTTGAAAATTGATGAATTACACGCTTCTCCAATTCCAACAGGTGGAGGTAAAGTAAATATCGCCCATGGATTGTATCCTGTTCCTGCACCTGCAACGGCAGAAATTTTAAGAGGCATACCGCTCGCTTCTTTTGATATTAATAGCGAATTAACGACACCAACTGGAGCAGCTTTCATTAAAGCATTAACATCTAAAATTGGCCCTTTACCTTCTGTCACAATAGAGCAGATTGGTTATGGATGTGGCACCAAAGACTTTGATTTTCCAAACATATTAAGAGCAATTCAATTCAAAACTAAAGATAATACACCAACTCAAGTTCAAGTAATAGAGAGTCAGATTGATGATATGTCTGCTGAAATGCTAAGTTACTTTCTTGAACAAGTTTTAGAAGATGGTGCATTAGATGCATACTTCACACCTATCACTATGAAAAAAAGTAGGCCAGCCACTCAAATCACAGTCATTTGTAAGATAGAAAATGCACAATTTTTCGAAGACTATGTTTTAAAAAATACATCGACATTAGGTATTAGAAGTTACACGGTTAATCGTAAAGTACTCCATAGACAATTCGAAACAATTCATACAAATTATGGAGCGATTTTAGTAAAAACAGCAATGTTAAACGGCAAAATAATTAAGGCAAAACCAGAATTTGAAGATGTACGAAACGCCGCAATTCAAGCCAACAAACCATTCTTACATGTATATAATCATATTAATCAAGAGATTCAAAAACATATACAGATTGATTGAACTCCTTAAAAAGTTATGACACATAAATTCTAATATAATAAGCCTATAACTGAGATTCTGTAAAATTCAGTTATAGGCTTATTTCATTTTAGCATTTAATATGATTAATTATTTTTTGTGTTTTCTGGCTTTTGAGCATCCCGATTAGTGTATTTTGACGGATTGTAATCGGCACCTTTCGTATAATCAGCAGAAGCATCCCATAATAAAAATTCATTTATATCATGATCTTTTAACGCTTGTACTTGTGCAGTTACTTCTGTTTTGTCATAGACTTTATACTGTCCTTCTCCTAAATAAGATGCTGTAAAGTCTTGAAGCCATGGACGAGATTTAACTTTTTTACGATCGATACCTTTAAGTGCTTCTTTTTCCTTATCAAGATAACGATCCACTGTTTTATAAGGTTCTGTATCTGGAGCTTCTAACCCAAAATCACCTGGACTCCAATGAGAAGGATAAATCATCGATGAAATGACATCTACATTCTTCGCGATTTTAGGGAAACTTTGCCCAATACCTGGTGTTTCTTTAACAGTAGCTGCGTAACCAAAAACATCAGCAGATGTTTGAACATCGTATGATTTCAAATCTTTACGTGCAGTTTTTAAAAAATTAGTAATCGTATCCACACGTTGCTCAACATGATTTAAATCACTATTTTTATATTTTCCATTTGAATACTGTAGTGATTTATCCTTATTTTCAAATCCTTCCGGAAATCGAACATAGTCGAATTGTACTTCTTTAAATCCTGCTTTAGCCGCTTCTTTTGCAACTGCAATATTATAATTCCATACTTTATCATTAAAAGGATTTGAAAAACTATCTCCACCTTCATTTTCCCAAACATTACCGTCAGACGTTTTAAATGACCAATCCGGTTTTTTTTGAGATAATCTAGAATCTTTAAATGTAACAATACGTGCAATTGGATAAATATTGTTTTTTTCCATCGCTTTCATGATTTTTTTTACATCAACATGATTCACTGTATTACTGCTAATTAATTTATTGTCACTTTTAAAGTCCATCGTTATATTTCCTTCATCATCTTTAACATCAATTACCATGGCATTTAATTCTGTTTCATTAATAAATTGAATGAGCTCTTCAAAGTTTTTACCATTTGCTGAATTAGGTGTGACATAGATACCTTTCACACCGTCTTTTGGATAGTCAATATCACTATATGTATGCTTATTCGATTTGTTTGAACTTTCTTTTCCTCCATTTGTTTCTTTTTCATTGTTAGAACCACTGTTACAAGCTGACATCATTAAAGCGGCCACAAGTAGCATCACTATAAATTTCCAAACCCTCATTAAATTATCTCCCTTCCCCTTAATCATTTCAACGACAAAAACATTTCAATGACAAATAAGTATTACACTATACATATTATAGTATTTTAATATTTTAAACAATATAAATTCAAGACTTTTATTTACAAAAAAAGACAGAAATAGTTATCAACTGACGTATTGACGACTTATTTCTGTCTTTTAGCTGTTATTTTTAATATTATGAAATCAACTGTATCCAAATTTTATTTAATTGAAGGTCCTATGCTTAAATTTGCACTCGTTAATGCTTGCTCTAAGACATCTAGTACATGAATACTGTGTTCTAATTGTCTTGTTGCAAATATAGTATTTTGTTCCCGAATTACTTTTTCGATTTTCACAAATTCTTCATACATTCGATGCTTGTGTGCATTTACTTGATAATACTGTGTACCACCAGTATGATATTTCAATTCGAATGCATTCAACTCGTTTGTAGGACCTTTAAGATTAATTGTAGCTTTGTCTCCTTGAATATAAGATTGATTATCAGAACTAGAGTCTTTAGCCCCGATACAAACCACTTTCATATCTTCATATTCTAATTGTAAGATACCAGAAGTATCGATATTTTTTTCAATATTTACAAAGTATGTCACTTTATTAGGTTTACCAAATAAGCCTACTGCTAAATGGATATTGTAAACATTTATATCCATTAATGCGCCTCCGCCCTTACTCGGGTCAAATGCTGGTTGAATAATGTCATTTTTAAAATCATCAAATCTTGAAGAATACTGAGAATAGTTGAACTGAGCAATTTTGCAATTCCCAATTTCTGGTATGCTTTGCTTTAATACGTCGTAATTACTTAAATACAAATTTGTAATAGCTTCAATTATAATCACATTTTGTTTCTCGGCTAAATCTTTTAGTGTGATGAGCTCTTCTGCAGTTAATGTAAATGGTTTTTCACAAATCACATGCTTCTTTTGCGCTATTGCTTTACGTGCGTATTCAAAGTGAAGATGATTTGGAACAGCCAAATAAACAGTATCTATCTTTTCATCTTCTATAAACGCTTGATAATCTTCATAGACTTGTTTAATATCAAATTGCTTGTGCAATTGAGCTACATTCTCAGGATTACGTCCAGTAGTCACTATGCTTTGTATATGAATTTCAGGTACCTCTGACATCACTGGCAATGCCTCTTTTACAATTTTTCCGGCTCCAACTACACCTATATTCATAAGTTTCCCCTTTTTTATCATAAAAATTTATTGTCTATATTGAAATAACTATAACTTTTTTGAATCAAAAATCAAATCATCCATTACGATCATAAAGGCTGTCATATTTATCTGTTCAGCCTTATAATGCATAATACGTCACAGTTTGTTCATTTTATCATCTGTATATAATTATATTTGAATGTTTCAGGACAATTTTAAATGTTGAGTTAATATTACTTTATTATGTGGTTTTGCGCTATTTCCCAAGAAATAACTACTTGTCTACAAATCATTTACCACTACATTGATCTTAGCAAATGTTCACTCGTGCTATTAACTTAAAATTAATTCAACGAGTTCTTCTGCTGACGTTTTACCGAAATAGTAAGGAATATCAATTTCACTTAAAGCATCAAGCAAATCTGCTTTAACAACTCGAACACCAATCAGTTGCTGTTCAACTTCATTAATCTCACCTTGTCCGAAAAAATCACCATAAATACGACATGCAACAATACGACCTTGTTCAACGGCTAGTGTGATATCAATGGTGCCTGCAGCTAATTTCGCATCTCTATTATATTCATAACGTGGAGAACGTCCATAGTTCCATTCCCAATTCTTGTATTTTTTTGCCACCATTCCATCTATTGCATGCCAGTCTGCTTCACTTAGTTCGTAACGTTTAACGTCATTGATATCGTCTAATCCCAATAATTGTTTAATCATTAAGTCTTTAAACTCATGTATAGTAATATTTTGATATTCAATTGCTAAATTGTCACGAATACTTCCAACTCTCGACCTAACAGATTTAATACCTTTAGATTCAATTTTTTTACGGTTCGGTTTCAACACTTTAATCATTGCTTCGTAATCAACATCTAATAAGAGTGAGTAACCACCATAGATACGTCCATTAATCAAAGTCATTGCAGCACCAGAAATTTTCTTTCCATTAATCTCTAAATCATTACGCCCACTTTGAACGACTTCAGTAGCACCTAAATTATGTAACGCCTGAATTGCTGGCTCATAAAACTTTTGAAAATCACCATATATCGAATTATCATTTTGTAAAAGACAGCACATATTTACAGCACCACGATCTACATAAACTGCGCCACCTCCAGTTTCACGACGCATCACTTGTATACCATGTTCATCTATATAATCTTGATTAATCTCTACTGCTGTATTTTGAAAACGACCTATTTCTACTTTTGGATCGCAATAATAAGGTAATAAAATATCATCATCTAAAAAAATATTTTGACTTACATAGACTTGCATTGCAGTATTAACTGCACCGTCTGTTATATATTCACCATTTCGAATCGGTTCAATTAAATACATAGTTTTCTCCTACTTTGCTAATTTATTATTTGCTTCTAAAACTAATGTCGAAATATCATCCGTTAAATGTATTGTTCGTTCACGTATATTTTGAGGTATCCTATATGCTTTTTTATTTAATGTCATAAATAATGCATCAGGATTCTGTCTTGTCATACGTTGAAAAGGATGTTTCACAAACTGAGGTGTAGTATAACCAATACCAATTTCTAAATATAGGACTTTTCCTTCTTTATGATTTTCAAGAAACTGATTGTAACGAGATAATTGTGCCTCAAAATCTGCATCTTCTACCATACCGACTTGTGCTTTTCGCTTATTAATTTCCATAGGTGCATCACATTTGGGACAATGTGGTACAAGTTCGCGCGGCACTTCCATATTTGATTGCTCTTGGATCATTTGACGGATTGCCTCATCGTCTCTATAGGTTTGTGGATGACAATGTTGACTACACTGCCATAGAATATATTCACCTTGGATATGAAATACTTTGTCCAAATCATAACCAGCAACTGCAAACGCATTATCTGCATTAGTGGTAATAATATGATGCGCTTTGTTTTTTAGTATTTCTTTCAGCGCAACATAGGATGCACCTACTGGCTGATCTAAATAATTCAATGCAACAAATCTACTTTGAAATGCCCAGTATTCTTGCCAACTTTCAAATGTATGCAGACTTGCCTGTAACATATCAAAAAATCCATATTTTTCTATAAAATCCGGAAAATTTTGGGTGAATCTTTTTCCTATATACGTAAACCCATCTGATGCAGACATGCCTGCTCCTATGCCCACAACTACTGCATCTGCTTCATCTATAGCTTGTGCTAATACATCAGATTGACTACTTTGATTTGTTGACATAACACGCCATGTTGTTTCAGTCATAACGTTTTAGCTCCTCCTTATATAATTGTGCATCTGTATCAGTGAACACGTTAAAAATAATCTTCATATCATCCATATGATGCTCTTTTTTATAATCCAATACAGTGTTAATGGCTATCTTTGCAGCTTCTGCTTGTGGAAAGCCAAACACACCTGTAGAAATACAGCAAAACGCTATACTTTTTAGCGAATGTTTTGCAATTTCTAAACAACTTCGATATGCGCGTGCCAACAAATCTTTATTCATATCAGATACAGGTAATTTGCGAACTTGTGGCCCTACTGTATGAATTACATATTGGGCTGGCAAATTATATGCTGATGTTATTTTAGCTTTTCCTATACCTTCTTTTTTCCCTTGTGTTTCCATAATTTCATGACATGCCAAACGTAACTGTACCCCAGCTTTAGTATGAATGATGTTATCAATACAATTATGATTAGCTTCAAAACAACCTAATAATTGACTGTTTGCTGCATTCACTACCCCATCTACTTTGAGTTGAGTGATATCTCCTTGCCATAAAAATACATCATCACCAATCATTGGCGACAATGTATCAATATGAGTAACATGTTGACGATTCATCGTTTGTAAAAATGCATCTTGTACATCTAAATAAGTGTCAGCAATAGGTCGAGGTAATCTTACATTGGCGAGCCCTCTATACATTTCCCAACGTGATGTTTCATCTTCCGGTAAATTTAAAGTTGTTTCACCATGTGCTTCACGCCATAAATATTCAATTAAATAAGATAAGCGCTCTTGTTGTTGCATATATTATGCCTCTGGTAGTGCGTTAAATGCTGCTTCATCAACATTTTCTAATTTAACTAACCAATTCTCTTCTGGTTTTTCTGAATTCAAAATTGTTGGTTCATCTTCTGCTTTTGTATTTCGTTCTACAATCGTACCAGCTAATGGAGATTGAACATCTAACACTGTCTTAGAAGCCTCAATACTTACTATTTCGTCATCTACTTTCACTTCATCGTTACCTATAAATTCTACGTAACCAACTGTACCTATATCGTCTTGTAACTCTGGCGTCATACTATAAACATATTGTGCGCCTACTTTTTCTACCCATAAATAATTCGCTAATTTTTTCATAATAAATACTTCCCTTCATAAATAATTTATAAATATATTTCTGCAAGCAATTCAATAGCTCGACAACGTGCTTCAATACTCGGTATCAAAGGCACCACCATGATTTCATCTGCATTAAAATCTTGTATCATGTGATCTATTTGTGGTTTCGCACTTTCTTTGGTGCCCACAATGATGCGTGCACGACTTTGAGCTATTTGTCGCTCATCTTTCTCTGTACAATGATAAGATTGTGCTGTTTCAGGCGAGGGCATACGTTCAAATTCAGCAAACTGTTCCTTACCTAATAACCATATATCTAGACTTTGGCTCAATGTTTCCGCCTCTTCTACTGTATCAGCTAATGCAATAAAGACAGTAATCATCACAGATGGCTCCATATTTAATGACGATGGTTGAAATGCGTCTCTATACATTTTCACACTATCTTTTGCTTTAGCTATTGCTTTAGCATTAGGTAATAGAAAAGTACCTAATGTATAACCCATACCTTGTGCACCCGCCTTTTTAGCTGATGCTACACTGGTACTTAGCAACCACATGCTGGGCATGAATTTCGTACTTGGTTGTGCTACAACTCGATGATGTCGTTGCTGCGTCTGTTGCTCTGTTAAATAATGTCTCACATCTTCAATAGACTGCCCGTAGTCTAAAAAGTGTGATTTTGTTTCATTCATCGCCGATTTCACTTGAGCAGTACCTGCATTATTGCCAATACCTAAATCGACACGTCCAGGATGAAGTGCTTCTAACATACGAAAGTTTTCAGCAACTTTATATGGACTGTAATGAGGTAACATCACCCCACCTGACCCCAGAGAAATGTTCTTTGTTTTATTTAAAATTTGCATCATTAATAATTCAGGACTACTACATGCAAATGCTGGTACATTATGATGTTCTGTTAACCAAAAACGTTTAAAGCCGAGTTTGTCAGCTAACTGTGCTAATCGAACAGTATCTTGTAAAGCTTCTTCGGCAGATTTGCCTTCGTCAATCACAGCATAATCTAACACATTAAATTGAACCACGTGAATTACCACCTCCACCAATCATACATTATACAATACGCTTTGTTAACGATTGTTCTTAAAGCAAGTATATTTGAGTATCTTATGTCTTTCAGTTAAGATAAATGCAACGTAACATCACTATACACTTTACTTAATACAACATGCGTCCACTTTAAATTGTCTACACCTTATAGGATAACGGATATAGAGAATTTTTGTTAGATTTTGCTTAAAAATTTTCTACTTTTTAACCGTTTTGACCCTTTTATATTTAAGTGTTACTTTAAAATTATTAATAACAACGAAGATAGAGGTTATAATTATGAATAAGAATTACAATGCATTATTAAAGCCACTAACATTGCCAAATGGTATTGTCTTAAACAACCGTTTTGTTTTATCTCCAATGACGACTAATTCTTCTACACAAGACGGACATATCACAGAAGCAGATATTAACTATGCACGACGTCGTGCACATTCAGCACCGCTTCAAGTTACTGGTGCCGCTTATATAGAACCTTATGGACAATTATTTGAATATGGTTTTAGCATTACAGATGATAGTTGTATTCCTGGCTTAACAACTTTAGCTAATGCTATGAAACAAAATGGCAACAAAGCAATACTACAACTTACGCATGCTGGTCGTTTTTCAAATCAAGCTATTTTAAACTTTGGTCAAGTATATGGTCCAAGTGCGATGACTTTAAATTCTCCAATTAAGCATGAAGTTTTATCTATGACTACAGACAAAATCAAATCCGTTATACAACAATATGCAGATGCGACATCACGTGCAATTAAAGCAGGATTTGATG
Source organism: Staphylococcus sp. FSL W8-0271 (assembly GCF_038006605.1). NCBI lineage: Bacteria > Bacillati > Bacillota > Bacilli > Caryophanales > Staphylococcaceae > Staphylococcus > Staphylococcus sp. FSL W8-0271. The sequence continues at coordinate 238,495 of NZ_JBBOVM010000001.1, read as the reverse complement.
GCGTTGAAATTTCAGCTGCACAACGTTTATTAATCCAAACTTTTTTCTCGACTTTCTCTAATTTAAGGACTGATGAATATGGTAACCAAAATTTAGAGAATAGATCACGCTTTGAATTAGAGATTTTAAAAGCTGTTCAAAATGTTACTGATCAAGAAGCACCTTCACAATTTATTTTAGGTTATCGTGCCACACCCGAAGAAACACGTGGTAGTGATGTAGGTTACACTGTTGATGAGTTTAATCGTCACTTAGACTGGGTGTTAGAAACTGCCGACATTCAATATTTAGCGATTGCAAGTTGGGGACGTCAAATTTATCAAAATAAAGTACGTTCTGAAGGAAAATATACCGGAGAATATGTCAATGCGGTCGTTTATAAATATCTTAACGGACGTATTCCACTCATTGCTAGTGGAGGTATTAATTCTCCTGATAGTGCTTTGGATGCCTTAAAAAATGCGGATATGGTGGGCATGTCATCACCATTCGTCACTGAACCAGACTTCGTTACTAAATTAAAAGAACGAAGACCAGATGACATTGATTTGCATGTAACTCTGGAAGATATAGATGAATTAGCTATCCCTTATGCTGCTTTTAAAGATATTGTAAAAATGATGGATTATGGTGAAGGATTAAAGAAAGAAACTCGAGATGAATTGCGTAAACTTGAAACAAATTATGATGAAGTAAATTATAAAGAAGTAGATCATAAAAATGAGTCATAAGACTTTCACGACATAAAAATTATGATTCTAAAAGCGCATACGACGAAAATCATCATAGATGTATTCAACAAATTCAATACTTAATAACGAGTTACAAAATGCGCTTTGATATTTGTTTTAATCATGTTTTGTTAAACATTTTTAAATAAGCAGGCTCGAAAATTAACGTTCTAATTTTCGAGCCTGCTTTTTAATACTATTTTCACAAAGTGTATTGGCAAATGTTTAATATAAGCCTTTTAATTCATTGCTTGTGTCAATAAATATATTTTTAACTTGTTGATAATTACTCAATGCTGCTTTATACGTTTCACGACCAATACCTGATTTTTTATAACCACCAAATGGTGCGCCTTCAGGCACTTGGTTATACGTATTTATCCAGATTCTGCCTGTTCTAACTGCTTTAGCAATATTCAATGCGCGAGTAATATCTTGTGAGAATACCCCACCTGCTAAACCATAGTCAGAATCATTAGCAATTTTAATCGCTTCTTGATCGTCTTTCACTTTAATTACTGTTAAAACAGGACCAAAGATTTCTTCTTGCGCTAATTTATTTTGGTTATCACTAACTGCAATCAGCGTTGGTTCTATAAAGTATCCTTTATCTAATCCATTTTCAACAATACGTTTGCCTCCAGTTAACACCTCAGCATTTGATTGTTCAGCATAATCGATATAAGACAATATTTTATTCATCTGTTCATCACTCGTTTGGCTGCCCATTTGAGTATCTTCATCTAATGGATCACCAACCTTAATATTTGAAAATGCCTCTTTTAATCTAGAAATCAACGTGTCGTATATACCTTCTTGAACCAATAAACGTGAACCTGCACTACATACTTCACCTTGATTAAATAATATACCGAGTTGGATACCTTCAACAGCTAAATCTAAATTTGCATCATCCAAAATAATATTGGCACTTTTACCACCAAGTTCTAATGTGGCAGGGACAATACGTTTTGCACCTGCATCGGCAACTTGATAGCCGACATCTGTTGAACCTGTAAATGATAATTTATCTACACCTTCATGATTAAAAATAGCATTACCTGATTCTGAACCTTTACCAGTTACGATATTAACCACACCTTGTGGCAATACTTCTTGAAAAATCTTTCCTGCTTCCAATAAACTTAAAGGCGTTGAGGAAGATGGCTGAATAACAATTGTATTCCCTGCAGCAATGGCTGGTGCAATTTTCCATGCTGCTAAGAGCATTGGGAAATTCCAAGCTACTACAGCGCCAACAACACCAATAGGTTCATGACGTACGATACTCATAGTATCTTTATCAATATCATTAACCGAACCTTCATGTGTTTCAATAACACTTGCAAAATAGTTAAAATGTCTTGCAGCATATGGTATATCAATCGTTGAAGTTTCACGAATCGGTTTACCATTATTCAAGGTTTCCACTGTTGCAAGTTTATCTTTATTTGCCATCAATTTTTCACTGATTTTTCTTAATAAATTCGCACGCTCTGCTTTTGAAGTTAAACTCCATGATTCAAAGGCGCTTTGGGCTGATGATACAGCTTTGTCGATATCCGTTTCGTCAGCTTTGGAAATATTTGATAGTATCTCCCCTGTAGCTGGATTAACAACTTCTAATGTTTCTCCACTATTACTTTTTACAAATTCACCATCAATTAACAATCCATAATTCTCATCAACATAATCTTTTATATTTACTGTCATGACAATCTCTCCTTTGTTTTGGTGTTATTGATAATAACTTTATTTAAGCCTATAGATAACCTAACTTCACAATTCAATTGTAAACAAATATGTGCTGTTTTTAAAAAATTTCCAATTATCACCCGTTTTGTTGGGCAAAAGCTTTGCCTATCGCATCTAATTTTTCTGGTGCATCATGTACATCCATGTGCACTTCTACAAAATGCATCATGTTAGGAGTTTGATTGATTTCATTTAATGCTGTTGCTAACGCATTACTTGTTGTAACATCATGTATCTTAACTTCAGTATCTTTCATACCAAACACGAACGGTAACTGCTTGTAGTCCCACATTTTGATATCGTTGTATGGTGCGCTTTCACCATGAATTTTACGTTCCACTGTATAACCATCGTTATTAATTACAAAAATAACTGGTTTTAAATCCTCACGTATGATTGTTGATAATGCTTGAACAGTTAACTGTAGTGAACCATCACCAATCAACAGCACATTTCTACGTTGTTTGTCTGCAATTTGTGTTCCTAAAGTCGCAGGTAAAGTATAACCGATTGAGCCCCATAATGGTTGTCCTATAAATGTATTATCTTTAGAGAAAAGTAAGTCATAAGCACCAAAGAATGATGTTCCTTGTTCCGCAAGTATAACGTCCTTGGGTTGAATAAATTGTTGCATTAATTTAAAATATGTTGACTGTTTTAATGGCTCATCACTTAATTCAACCGTTTCGTTGGTTACTTGATAACGTGGATAGCTTACGTCAGCCGTATAATCAATTTCTAATAAACTATCTAGTAAATCTGCAAGTCTTACTTCTTCATCGCGTAATTCATCAACTTTGAAATGATGATGATTAATCATGATTACATTTTCTAAATTGAATTTATAAGAAAATCCAGCCGTAGCAGAATCCGTAAGTTTTGCACCGATATTCAAAATTACATCACTATGATCTACGTAATCTTTAATTTCTTCATCTGCGATCTTTCCATCATAAATACCCATATAATATTGATTTCCTTCATTGAAAGCCCCTTTACCTAAGGACAATTGAGCAACTGGTATATGCGTTTGGTTAACAAATTGTTCTAGTTTGTCATGCAGCCCAAAACTATTGATTTCATGACCAGTAATAATTAAAGGCTGTTTCGCATTTTTCAATTTGTTTTCTATTATGTCTATATAACTGTCAACATCTTGTTTGACTGGCGCCGTATATTGATACGGTGTTTGTACTTCAATATTTACAGCAGCTACATCGATAGGTAAGTGTATATGCACGGGACGTTTTTCATTAATTGCTGCATTGATTAATCTTGGAATTTCAGTTTGTGCATTTTCTGGAGTAATATATCCTTGTGCTGTTGTGATAGGTTTATACATTTTACGATAATCATCAAATGTGCCTTCACCTAATGAATGGTGAACATATTTACCAGCACGTTCAACTTCACGAGTTGGTGCTCCTGTGATTGCTATGACTGGTACACGTTCCGCATATGCACCTGCTATACCGTTAACCGCACTTAGCTCTCCCACACCAAATGTTGTTACCATTGCACTAATGCCTTTGATTCTGGCATAACCGTCTGCTGCATAACTAGCGTTAAGTTCATTTGTGTTACCAATCCATTCCATATCATCTCGATTGATAATATCATCTAAAAATGTAAGATTAAAATCACCAGGCACGCCAAATACTTTATCAACACCAACTGAGCGAATTGCATCCATCAAATATTGTCCTACTCTTTTTTGCATACATCATTTCTCCTTTAATGTGTTTCATTTTCATTACACATTAAATATAACTTGTTAAATAAATTAGGTCAAGTTTGTTGACTTATTTACGCCTCCAAACAAAATAAAGAGACTTGCTTTCTAAAATCTAGAAAACAAACCTCTGATATAAATAATTGTATTCAGCAGATGTAACTTCGCTACACTATTGACAAAAATACTTAAAAAATTATTCTCGGTCACCTTTCAAATATTTTACTGATTGAAACCCTTCTCTATACGAAGCAAATTCTTCCATAATTTCATACCAATCATTGCCTACTTTTTCTTGAATTTCTTTAAACATATCATTTTGTGCTTTATTTAATTTACGAACTAAGTTTCGGCCTTTTTCTGTTGGATACAACGTTTTAATACGCTTGTCCTCTGGCGCTTGTTTTTCTACAATGAAGGCCTCATCTCTTAGTTTTTTTAAAGTTGCATGGCTACCTTGCTTTGAAATTTCTAGATTTTTCAATAAATCTTTAATCGAGATACCAGGGACTTTTTCAATAAAAAATAAAAATCTATGGTGTTGGCGATTCAAACCATAATCTTTAATGATTTCATCCGCTGTCGTAATAAATGTTTTATATGCAAAGTAAAATAGCAAATTTTCATAGTCATTATTTTTTATTTCCATAAGTCACAATCCTTTTTAAATATGTCTTAAAATTTTGGGAGGTAAATTTATTTCAACGCTTTAATAAAACGTTCAACGCCGTCTTTAGCAGTTTGGGGTGCACAAGCCACATTCATTCTTAAAAAACCTCTTCCTTCTTCCCCATACTTTGTCCCTGGTTCAAGCGCTACTTTACCTTTTTCTAGTAATTTTGCCATTATTTCTTCTTCAGTCAAGCCAGTTTCTCTATAATCAATCCATAACAAATAGGTTGCTTGAGGCTTTTTAATCTTTATTTGTGGCATAGCTTTGGTAATTTCTGAAATAACATAATCCATATTTGAAGAAACAATATTTATAAGTTCATTAAACCAATCTTCTCATGGTTGTAAGCAGATTCTAGTGCAGCTGCTCCAAATGGACTAATACGGTTAACACCTAAACCATGTGCCGTAAAATTAGCCTCTAATGCTTGTCTAACATCTTTATCAGGCGAAATAATCAGAGCAGCATGAATACCTGCTAGATTAAATGTTTTTGTAGGTGCAGTGCAGGTAATGATTTTTTGTGCTTCTTTATCAGATGCTAATTTATCAAGAGGAATATGTTGATAACCTGGAAATACCAAATCGGCGTGGATTTCATCTGATAATATTAACACATCATATTTAACACAAAGTTCAATCACTTTTTTTAAAGTGTCTTTAGACCAAACAATCCCGCCTGGATTATGCGGGTTGCATAAGATAAACATTTTTACGCTTTGCTTCAACTTTTCTTCAAAGTCTTCAAAGTCAATTGAGTAATTTCTATCATCTTCTATCAAAGCACACGTAATTAATTGTCGATTCATACCTGAAGGTAAATTGGAAAAAGGTGGATAAACTGGAGGCGTAATTAAAAAACTATCTTTTGGAGTCGTAAATGTCTCAATAATTGATGCAATCGCAGGAACTACGCCAGAATGCGCAAGAATCCAATCTTTCCCAATATGCCACTCATGACGTTTGTTAAACCAAGATTGAATTGCATTTTTACAGTGTTCATCTAAATAAGAATAGCCAAACACACCGTGATCGACACTATTTTTTAATGCATCAATCACTGGTTGAGGTGCCTTAAAATCCATATCTGCAATCCACATTGGCAGTATGTCTGAAGCATCATCAATATGATACACATCCTCCATAGTATCCCATTTAACTGATCTCGTCTGCTTTCTATTAACAACTTCATTAAAATTATAAGTCATTACAACCACTCCTTTATCTTAAATCACTTTACTGTTGATTCTTTTTCTCAAAAAAACAATATAACCCAAAATGACATATACCACGGCCAATGACACAAAAATAATTTCACATATCAACATGAATTGTAATAAGGTTTGTATTGGGCTCGGAAAACGCATATGATACATAAAATTAAAATAAGCAGTCGCTGTTGTTACCCATGGAAACGTTAAAGCAGCAAATGAAAATTTAAAATTGATAGCCATTAACTTAGGAATAAATGTTAAAGAAATTACAAAAAGTAATTGGGATATGATAAAGCCAACTATCATCAATATGAAGTCATCAAATTTTGCACTAATTAAATAGCCATTAAAACAAAGTGCTGCTGGAGCCGCTATGATGACTGCCATTGGAAATTGGTTTTCGTTATATAAGCGCCAAGTTTTTTTGATTAAAATAATCGCTATTAATATTATAAAGCAAAAAGTTGCTATATATACCGTGAATTCACCTAAAACTGGATTAAATTCTTTTGCAGTTTCAGATATTACACCTATTCCTACAAATGTGACAAACCAACTCGTATTCGGCAAAACAGTACCTTTGTTATGTAATATTAGATGATAGTAGATGAAACCTACGATAATGATGAATTGGATGATAATCGTTAACCACCATAACCATATTAGCATACCTAGATTGATATTTAAGTGATGCTTTATGATGTAAATGATTGTCATTAGAGCCATTGGAAAAGTTGGGAAAGTAGCGCAGATATTACGATCGCTCAATTCATTCCGTACTGTATTGGGATATAAGATGCATTTTTGTATAAATAACAATAAAATGATACAACTCAATATAAAAAATAACACCGCAAAGCCATGCCAAGTCATATTAAACAGCAAATTACTAAGCGACGCGATACCTAATGCTAATCCACAAATAGCTGTTGGTAATACTTTTATCAATTTATAAAACATAATTTTTAATCCTTTTATATTATATAGTTATATGATTACTATACTATGTCCATACTATTTATGTGTAAAATAAGATTATTATTTCATTTGACTTAATTTACTATGCCTTATCTGTACATTGATTCAATTGGTACGCATAGTTGAATGTCTCTATCAGTATATTAATCTTCAATAACGTCTAGTCCTTTGTCTCGCAATTCCTTTATGTCTTTGAGCATTTGATTAATTTCGTCATCCGAATGTCTTTCCCATGCGCTTAATTCCGCGACAATTTTCAGTGGTTCACTAGAGCGATAAGAAAGCGTTGGATTGCCAGGAAATTTTTTATCTGTGACATTCGGATCGTCTTCGAACTCTCCTAATGGTTCAACAACATAAATATGCTCTTTTGCTATATTTTTAGACAAAGCAACTGCAAGTTCAGCTCCCCATTTTGCTGCTTCTAATGTACCAGTGAAATATATATGATTCATAATTCGGTCTTGATAATTAGATTTATACAAAGGATATAATAAATCACCAATCTCCAATTTAGCTTTCGTCCCATGTAAATATAAATTTTGCCCAAACTGCGCTTTTGTACTGTTCATCGTGTAGCCCCCTCATAATCATTAAGCTGTTAAATTATTATATGCAATATTTATTTAATAATATAGACTATAATATCTGAAATTCTCATAGTATAATTAAAGCAAAGGACATTTTAAATTTTTATAACTTTATATCATTTTTGAACAATTGCTAATTATAAAAAATAATGAATCACATAGCGGTATTTAAAAAACTTCTCTTTTTCTATATCAAAATAAAAGCGGGGCTACTAAACTTCAATTCTTTAGATAGCCCCGTTTTATATACGATAATGATATTTAACTTAATAAGCATTAAAGCCACTATTTAAATGGACTAACTCATCTGCTTTATCTGTAAAGACGCCGTCTACGCCCCAATTTGACAATTGATTTGCCCTCATTTTACTATTTACAGTCCATACATTTAACTCATAACCTGCATTTTTAATTGAACGCACGCGTGCTTGACTCAGTTTCGCATCTTCTATATTGACAATCGTTGATCCACAATAATCTAAAAGTGTTCTCCAATCACCTGTAAAAGCTGCTGCTTTAAAAAGAACTGCTCGCTTATATTGTGGCATTAATTGCTGTGATAATTTCAATAAAACAATATTAAAACTAGATAATAAAACGTCCGAGTCTGAATCTAATGCTTTTAATTTTTCTGCAACTTGTTTAACCATACTTTCGGATAAAGCACTGCCATTTCCACCAGTTACACCTTTTAATTCTATATTTAAATTCATTTTATATTTATTAGCAAACGCAATCACATCATCAAAAGTCGGTAATTTTTCTTCTGCATATTTTGCATTAAACCAATTACCAGCAGATACATCTTTGATTGCATCATAATTTAATTGTGTAATTTCACCTATCATATCTGTTGTTCGATCTAAAAAATCGTCATGAATAATGACGAGCTGTTCATCTTTTGTAATTGCAACATCAAGCTCAATCCATTTTAATCCAGTCACATTTGCTGCTGCGTCAAATGCTGCCAACGTATTTTCGGGAGCTTTACTTGATAATCCTCTATGAGCATAAACTGTAAACATATCATCTTCCCTTTCAATGTGATTTTAGTGTAATTATGATATGTCATGAACCATAATTCAAATTATCTAAGTTATTATCGACAAAAAATCATAGTTTACTGTCGAAATTAAACAAAAAAGTCGCCTTCTACATCCTTAAAAGGATTTCAAAGGCGACCAATATGTGTCGTATATTATGATTTTGAATTTACATATGAAGTTGGATCAACAGAATATCCGTTACCCACGCCACCTGACATACGTTGGAAATGTAGATGCGGTGCAGTAGAATTTCCTGTGCTTCCTGATAAACCAATTTGTTGTCCTTCTTTAACTTCTTGGCCAGATTTAACATTTAAAGAATTCATATGCATATACCATTGATAGTTATCACTGTTTTTCTCTTGGATTGTAACTTGGTTACCGCCACCATAATTACTCCAACCACTTTGAATTACAGTACCATCTGCTAGTGAATAAACAGGTGTATTTTCATCCATAGCATAGTCAACGCCATAGTGTGCACCACCGCTATGGTAGCTACCATAAGGTTGTAATTGACGGTTTTTAGTTAACCAATTTGATGAATGCGTACTATTATTACTACTACTGTTTGATGCTGCTTCTGATTGTGTATTGTTTTGTTGTGGTGCAGCTTGTTGTTGTGGTGTTGAATCATTACTTGATGTAGCATTTTGTTGTACATCATTAGTACCATTATTTTGTGTGTAACTCGTTTCATAATTGTTATTTGTTGATGCGTTATTTTGTGTATTATTTCCTACATTATTTGCTGCATTTTTTGCTGTATTATTTACGTTATTAGAATTACTTTGTGTTGTTTGTTCAGATTCAGTGCTTTGGTTCGTTGTTGCACTATTATCAACATCATTGTTTTCTGATGGTTGGTTGATGTCATAACCCTCTGATTGTACTTCTTCATGACTTTGGTCATCAGTGTAGTTATTATCATCTGAAGCATTTACATTATCAACGTTTGAAGTGTTAGCACTTTGATTATTCATTGGGAAATAATAGTAATGATAATTCCCTTCATTATCTATTAAATAGAAATAATATTGTTGTTGATCAAACATAGATTGATCCCAGTTTCCATCTAATGTGTGATGATAGTTCCCATTATCATCTTGATCGATATAACCATAGTTAAAAATATCACTACTCGCGTGATTGCTTGTATATTGTGTATTTGATTGATTGTTTTCTGAAGCGTGTGCTTCTCCTTGTGCGACACCAATGGCACCTAAAGATAACGTAGCAATTGTTGCTGTAACCATTTTTTTCATAATTAATAAGTCCTCCCAAAATTTTTACAAACACAATAGTATCAGAGAAACTGTATAAAGAGAATAGCAGAAACTGTTTTTTAATTTGTTAGTAATTTGTTTGTGATGTAACGTAAATTTTTTGAAAATTCCTTCTAGATAAACAGATAGCGTTTCCATTACTTTTAATTGAACACTATACATCTATATTACAGCTGTTGTAAATCGACTATAACAGTAAACTTTTTACACTTAATCTCCTGATTTCATATCCATTTTTTCTTAAATATTACAAATCACTTTATCAAAAATTAAAAACAGTGTCTTTTTGGTATGCTATATTACGTGCTAACATAGAATTATTAATTAAAAGTGAGGGATTCAACATGTATGAAGTTCATAATAATTATGCAGTAAAAGGATCAAAGACATATATTAAAGTCATCGTGGCTCTTTTTATTTCTGGATTCACTATATTTTCAATACTTTATAGTGTTCAACCATTAATCCCTCATTTTACAAAATCTTTTAATGTGAGCGAAACAAAGGCAAGTTTAGCTTTATCATCAGCAACTTTAACACTTGCCTTTGCCATGCTATTTTTCGGAGCCATATCTGAAGTTTTAGGCCGTAAACCTATAATGATATTTTCCGTTCTTTCTGTATCCTTACTCGCCTTAATCCAACCATTTTTAACAGATTTCAATACCTTTTTAATTGTGCGATTGATACAAGGCATATGTTTAGCTGGCTTACCTTCAATCGCAATGGCATATATTGGTGAAGAAATTTCTTCGCACAATCTACCTGAAGCGATGGGCATTTATATTAGTGGAAACGCTTTTGGTGGTGCATTTGGAAGAATATTCACCGGCTTTATTTCAAGTATTTATGGATACCAAACAGGTCTAATTTGCATAGGTTTAATCAGTGTCATTGCTGCCATTTTATTTACATTTTTATTACCATCATCTAAACATTTTGAAAAGCAGCGTTTTTCTGTCAATGCATTATTAATTAGCTATTATAAACATCTAACAAATATTCGATTACTCAAACCTTTTATGATTGGCTTTCTGCTACTTGGTTGTAACATCGCTGCCTTTAACTATATTGGTTTCGTGTTATCAGAAAAGCCATACAATTTACATGATAGTATCATTAGTTTTATTTATTTATTGTTTTTAATAGGTATGATTTCCTCAATACTCAATGCAAAATTACGTACGAAATTAGGTACTTTAAATGCTTTGAAATTTAGTGTTTTATTATTAATTTTTGGTATTAACATCACTTTATTACCACCGCTAACATTCAAAATTATTGGCTTAGCTTTTAGTGTTTATGCTTTTTTTAGTGGTCATGCAATCGCAAGTGCAGTAGTTACCAGTCGTGCGGAAGATCATAAAGCACAGGCTTCGAGCCTTTACTTATTGTTTTATTATATGGGGTCTTCTGTAGGCGGTACTTTAGCCGGTGTATTTTATAACTATATTCAATGGCCAGGTGTCGTTTTAATGATTACTAGTTTTATGATTATTGCATTCGTTATTTCACTTACCATTAAACAAAAATAGGCTTGAAAATCTAAAATTTCAAGATTTCCAAGCCTATTGATATATTCAAACTTTTACTATTGTATTGTTGTTTCCATATTAGATTCAAATTCATCTAGTAATTCACGTGCTTCGTCAGTCGTATTTGTGCTCATCAGTTGATGTCTTAACTCACTTGCACCTCTGATACCACGCACATATATTTTAAAGAATCTGCGCAACGGTTTAAATAAGCGTGTTTCTTCTTGTGAATATTTGTCGAACAAATCAAGATGAAGTCTTAACAAGTCTAAAAGTTCTGCACTCGTATGTTCTCTTGGTTCTTTTTCAAAGGCATAAGGATTATGGAAAATTCCTCGACCAATCATAATGCCATCAATACCATACTTTTCTGCCAGCTCAAGTCCTGTTTTTCTATCTGGAATGTCACCATTTATCGTTAACAATGTGTCTGGTGCTATTTCATCACGCAGTTGTTTTATTTCACCGATTAATTCCCAGTGTGCGTCTACCTTACTCATCTCTCTACGTGTACGAAGGTGGATGGATAGATTCGCAATATCTTGTTTGAAAACATGTTTCAACCATTCTCTCCACTCATCAATTTCAGAATAACCTAATCGCGTTTTAACACTTACAGGTAGTCCTCCTGCTTTAGATGCTTGAATAATTTCAGCTGCTGTTTCTGGGCGTAGTATTAAACCTGAACCCTTACCTTTTGTTGCAACATTCGCAACTGGACAACCCATATTCAAATCAATACCTTTAAAACCCATCTCTGCCATACCAATACTCATTTCACGAAAATGTTCAGGTTTATCTCCCCAAATGTGTGCAACGATGGGTTGTTCGTCTTCTGTAAACGTTAAACGGCCACGTACACTGTGTACACCTTCAGGGTGACAAAAGCTTTCCGTATTTGTAAACTCAGTGAAAAAGACATCAGGTCTTCCCGCTTCACTGACCACATGGCGAAAGACTACATCTGTTACGTCTTCCATAGGCGCCAAAACAAAAAATGGACGCGGTAATTCACGCCAAAAATTATCTTTCATATATTTTTTAACCTTCTTATCTATTATTATCTCGAATTTTTATTCATGACGATATTACCACAAAAATAAGACTTATACAAAAAGATTTAAACACTCCAAAAAGCAACGCCAAACTAAGACTTATTACTTAAATAATTGAAACGTCACACAATCACTAAAAATTTTATTGTACGCTTGAATGACTCAGAAAGCAGTTCAAGTTATATACGTGGAAATATTGTTTCTTCATACTTTTAGCAAAACCATCAAAGTTATAAGACAAATCTCATTTAATTCCTAGTCCGGTAACTATACATACTACTAAATAAACCTACACATAAAATTACAGCAGCAAAAATCAATGCTGCATTGAAGTTCCCTTCGTTTCCAATTAATAACCCAGATAATGCAGGTGCAATCATTTGTCCCAAACTGTATATGACAGTCAATATCGCAACTAAGTTCAATCTACTATTATTCTGATACATTAAAGCTTGTGCTTTGGACATAAATAATGTAGTAAGCCCTAAAAACGTTGAACCAAATAATAATGAACTTAGTATTAAACTCAACATACTTTCTGAGAATATCGGTAAAAACTACACTTATTATTTGTAAAATAAAGGCTAAATACGTTGCCTTACCATGACCTAAAACATCAGCCAACATAGACCAAAGAATGGTCGATGGTATCGCACCTAACCCAACAAACATCCAACTTAATGCCGCATAATCTGACAATGAGGGTATTGATTTAACAATAGCCACTAAAAAAGTTCCTGTAATAATATATCCAGCTCCTTCACAAAAATACGCAATGGAAAAACCCCAAATAAATTTTTTCTTCAATTTATTAGATACATTAGATTGATTTTCGTTTGTTTTATGACTTTCGTATTCAGCAACATCATTTTCACGCATACCAAATATAATAAAAATCGCCATGATTAATGAAAAAATACCGAGCAAAACCCATGTCGTTTTCCATGTATTCACTGAAGTGAATAAAAAAATAAAGATACTACTTGTAAAAATGCCTAACCCTACACCACTATATAGCAAACCAGAAATACGTTCTTTTCGAACCATTTTTAATGCTTCTAACGCAACATTTGATGCCAATACAAAAACAGTACCACTAGAAACACCAGCAACAAATCTAAAAATTGCCCATGAGATATAATTATCAAAAAAACCCATGAATAGTGTTGAAATAATATTGATAATTAAATATATTTTAAGATCCACTACCTTATTAAATACAATAATCCAAATTGGAATCATTGCTCCAATAAGATAACCTAAGTAATTATATGTAGCTAACATACCAGCACTTGGATTATCCATACCGCTATTAAGCTGCATAAAAGGCATAATGGGGGTATATGCAAAACGTCCAATTGCCATAACAATAAACAAACACAACATACCTAAAACAAGTTGCTTATACGCTCGTCTCATACTTTACACACCTTTCAACAAATCAATTACATTATACACTTTTTATGATTTTTACATATCCCTTTTATTAATAATTAATAATATTATCTTTAACCCCCTTTTAATTTTGAATTAGTAAGTATAAAATAGGCTTTATTATTATTTTGAATTTTCAGACTTTTTTATTAGGAGGATTGTTATGAAACAACAAAACATTCTTTGGAAAGATTGGAGATTACATGGCATTGTTTTAATCATTATGATCATTTCTGAAGTAATCGGCGCACATAAAATACCATTAGGTATAACATCAATCCTTTTATTACCAGTAGTTTATGCAGTATTACTCGGTTTGGGCGTATATTTCACACCTATTATCAGTAAAAGACAAGCTAAGAACTCTGAACCAATGGTCTTTATTTCTGTAGCATTACTCATAGCAAAATTCGGGGTAGAGGCTGGACCTGCACTTCCTAAAATTATTGCTGCTGGACCCGCTTTAATACTTCAAGAAGCCGGTAATTTAGCTACTATTATTATTTCATTACCGCTGGCTATACTTTTAGGTTTACGCAGAGAATCTATAGGCATGACACATTCAATAGGAAGAGAGCCTAACTTAGCACTTATCACTGAAAAATATGGTATCACTTCTCCTGAATGGCGAGGCGTCATGTCGATGTATATATTCGGAACAATATTTGGGGCAATATTTTTTAGTGTTTTCTCCGGCATTCTAATCTCCGTTTTACCATTTAGCCCATTAGCATTTGCAATGGCGACAGGCGTAGGAAGTGGTGTTATGACTGCTGCTGCACTAGGTCCCTTAGTTGAAATGTACCCTGACCAAGCTAGTACAATTACAGCATTTTCTGGTGTGAGTAATTTACTTACATCTGTCACAGGACTTTATGTGGGGATATTAATTGCTCTGCCATTAACTCGAAAATACTACAGCTTTATTATGCATATCAAATCAAAATTCACAAAAGATAAGGAGCAATGATCATGAATTCGAAAGTTACAAACTGGATACTCACATTATGTGTAGTAGGCATTATTTCACTCTTTAGTAATTGGATTGGTTATAGTGTAATGCCCATAGTAGCTTTACCTGGCATCCTTACGTTAATGGGTATTGCATTAATAGGTTTAATCTTACGTGATATTGTTCCTCTCAACATACCTAGTATTGCTTATATTGGTATAATTGGGCTCATCATTACAATGCCTGGCATACCTGGATCATCACACATTGTTGAATGGACTGAAAAAGCAGACCTGTTGTCATTAGCTACACCAGTTGTTGCATATGCAGGCGTTTCTATAGGAAATTCCTGGGCCGATTTTGCTAAGTTAGGTTGGAAAACAATTGTCGTCGGTATCGTAATATTACTCAGTACATACGTAGGTTCTGCCCTTGTAGCAGAAATTGTTTTAAGGATTCAAGGTTTAGCATAATTTACACATAATAATATCCCCATACAAACAACTCAACCTGTCGTTATATGGGGATATTAAAATTAATCATTATTTTAAATATAATAAATGAATACTATAAAGTTCAATAAAAAGAGTACAATAGCTGGAATTGCTTTTTTAATTGGGTCCTTGCCTAAGAAAATCAATGAGATTGCACCAACAAACATCGTTGCACCTAATAATATACTTGATAATAATGCAATCACGCTATACAACACACCTATCAACATGCCTAGGCCACCTACAAATTCAAAAATTCCTGTAATTTGATTAAAAATAGGTGGGTAGCCAAGACGCGCAAAATCTTGTTTCATTGCACCAGATAAAATTTTAGACCCTGTCATGATAAAAAATATTCCCAAAATGATTTGTAATATAATGATAATAATACTCATTTTAACGACCCCTTTTCATTTTTATCTTAGTCACGCGCTACCAAACCAGAAATCATATAAGGCGTGATGCGTTTAATATAATCTTCAGGTAACATTTCATTATTTTTTTGATACCATGTTTCAGCTGCTTTATAGATACTTGCACTTATCATGTTTGCAGCCAATTGTCGCGTGCTATCATCTTCAAAATCAATATCAGCCAACAATTTATACAATACATTTGCAATATGTTCTTGAACAATATAATCTATCGTCTCTGGATAACTTCTATGACATCTTCTATTTAAAGACAATTGAAACTCTGCCACTACTTTAAAGATATCGACAATTGTTCTTTCATTCAATGGATTATCTTTAAAATATTCATAATTTAAATTAATTAATAGTTCTTCAGCAAGCGCTTTTTCTAACAAATCATAGATATCACTAAAATGATAATAGAACGTAGCTCTATTAATAAGTGCCTCTTGTGTAATATCTTTCACAGTTATACTTTTAAAATCTTTATCACTAGACAATTGGATAAACGCTTGCATAATAGATTTTCTCGTTTTAATGACGCGCAAGTCTGATTTTGATTGTACCATTCGACTCCCTCATTTTCCCCCAACATTAAATACTAAATGTTGAATATTCAACATTTTCTACAATTTGTTGGTACTTATTATTCATATTACTACTTATCATAAGAGTATATCAATTTAATTAAACTACGGAGGTACAATTATGGAAAAAAATATGGTATGTGATATTTATTCGGGTGTTTGCAAACCGAGTGAAGAAAAAGAAGTAGAAGACATTAACTTAAATAACCAAAGTCCAAATTTAACTTTATATTATGTAACTGATCCTATGTGTTCACATTGTTGGGCTTTCGAACCAATTTTAAATAAACTATTAGTACAATACGGTCATTTGTTTAATTTTCAAATGATTATGGGCGGCCTTTTAGAAGCTTGGGGTGATGGTCCTATTGACCCTGCAAATGGCATTTATAAACCAGCTGATGTGACACCACATTGGCAAGAAGTAGGTCAATATTCACGCATGCCTATCGATGGTACGATTATGGAAATAGATCCTGTGCAATCTTCATATCCAGCATCTCGGTTGTATAAAGCGATTCAGCAATTAGATTCTCCGGCTACTGCTATTGAATTTATTAGATTAGTTAGAGAAGCTGTTTTCGTCTTTAACCAAAATATTTCTGATGACAAAATACTTAAATCAATTGTACAAACTTTATATAAAAATAATAAATCAATTAATATTGAAACTATTTTTGATTTAGCAAATAGTACGCAAGGTCAGCAATTACTATCAAACGATTTTAACTTGGTACGTGAATTAGGTGTTCGAGGTTTCCCTACAGTTGTCATAGTAAATAACGATAACCAAGGTACTAAAATTGTAGGAGCTAGAGATTTAAATATTTATATAGATACACTTAAAAAACTTAATAGCAATGAAAAAACCGTTTCAAAACATTTGCCAGATTTAGAATTATATTTTAAAAAACAACATCGCTTATTTTCTAAAGAAATTGAAGTGATGTATGACATTAAACAAGACGAAGTACCAAATTTTGTTAAACAAAATTTAAACTCTTCAGTTTACACAGCTAAAAATATACTTGGTGAAAATTATTATGAATTTATTTTATCGTAATATGTCAAAACCTTACTGACGTTGTGAACGAAACAGTTGACGATCATATAACACAATATGTACATGCATAATTAAAATGTGTGTAAATTCATCAAAAATGTTTATTTAAAATGTCATTTACGTAATTGTATGCTTAATCATATCGCCTTTTTACTTTTTCAAATATTCATTGTAATTAAAAGTTTCTATACTATTAGTTACAATGATATTTTTATTTAGCTGTGTTTCTAAGTATCTACTCACTTCACAAACTGCATTTATTTTTAATGATTCTATGTCATTCATTTCAATTACTACAAAGTCTAACTCTTCAACACTATGATTCGTTTGAGAAAGTATACTATAAATATGTTGTAGCAATGCTTCATTATATTTGTTTTTCGACATTGCTACTACTTTTGAATTAATTGGTTCTTGATTTTTATTACGTAAATAAAACAATGTATTCCCTTTACTATACTGAACAATAATATACATATGATTACCCCGTTTTATTTTTAAAATAATAT
This sequence comes from Staphylococcus sp. FSL W8-0271, assembly GCF_038006605.1. Lineage (NCBI taxonomy): Bacteria > Bacillati > Bacillota > Bacilli > Caryophanales > Staphylococcaceae > Staphylococcus > Staphylococcus sp. FSL W8-0271. Next base: position 220,449 of record NZ_JBBOVM010000001.1, on the reverse strand, counting down.
ATAATTACTATATACACATTATGCGCAATCATAAACCTTTTACAATAAATTAAACTCCATTTATTATAGATTTCATTTGAATAATAATCAACATATGTTCTTTTAATTTTCAAAAACACTTAATCGTTCATATAGAGTTCATAATCTTACCTTATATTAAAATTAAACATTCATTACAGGAGGTCGTTAAAATGAAAAAATTAATGTTCAGTTCAGCATTTTATACTTTATTAGGCATGTTCAGTGGTCTATTTTATAGAGAGATGTCAAAAGCAGAAAATTTTAGTGGTTATTCGCAATTAAATGTAACGCATACACATCTACTCGTATTAGGTACAATCATGTTTTTAATATTTATGGTGATAGAACACCAATTAAAACTTACTCAGCATCATACTTTATTTAATTATTTCTTTTATGTTTATCATATCGGGGTATTATTAACGGTTGCTATGCAATTTATTAATGGTATAGCAACTATGAAAGGTTTTGAAGTGAGCCCTGCTATTGCTGGTATTTCAGGATTAGGTCACATTGCTATTTCCATTGCTTTCATTTTATTCTTCGTATTATTGAATAAAAGTATTAATGTCAATTCCAAATAATAGTAAATATAGTTAAAGGTCGAATCACGTTTCTAAAAATAGAACGCAATTCGACCTTTTGTTTTTATATTAACAATAGTAAAAATCCTAAAATTGTAATAAATAAGTAAATCCATTTTTCAAAATTATGATAAGTCGTGTGATTTATTAGATACTTTCCAATAATGACTGAAATAATCAAACAAGGTATGCTCAACAAAAATAAGGATACCGTTTGGCTAGTCCATATCCCTCCAGATGCTTGTCCAATCACTACAAATATCGCTGTAATTAAAAAATGTGCTTGTACCGTACTTCTAAAATCTTTAATATGCCAAGGTGACATTGTGCCATAAATTACAACTGGTACACCGTAAAGTATTAAAAATAGTCCTAACATCAATTGTATATATGAGGTTGTAATATGCTGTAAAATCAATATGCCAATTGGAACACCTAATAAGCTCCCCAACAACATCAATAATAATACTTTAATTTTTATATTCCTATAATCTAAAAATATATTTAAACTTGCTACCATTAGTCCAGCTAAGCCTACCAGTGAAATAGATGTATGTAAGTTTAGCCCTATCAATGTTAAAAGTGGCATGCTCACGAGTGCTTCCCCAAAACCAAAATATGTTCTGACTAATCCACCTAAAAATATAGCAATTAAAATGTAAACTAAAAATAAATCCATATTTTAACTCCTGATTTAGTTCGTCATCAATACGTGTCATATCTTTTCCACAATACTATGTTATTTATTAATATATTTAATTAATGCTTACTGATAATAAAATTTCAGACACTATTAAAAATAATTATACCAAACTTTAATTATGATATTTAAAAATCAGACCATTCTTCATAGTTCTATCATTAATAAACTTTCAAACTTGCTTTTTTTGTGAAAAGGAAATATATTATACAAAACTAGTATATTTTTTATACCAAAGGTGTTTAATCTATACGATAGTGGTTATGAGTATTGAGAAGTTTTATTGCTATTATACTTAGAACACGAGCAACTGAAAAGTTTATTACGAGGAGGTATATATATGAATATCGTTGGTCACCATCACATTTCAATGTATACAAAAAACGCTCAAAAAAATAAAGACTTTTATACTCAAGTATTAGGACTAAGATTGGTTGAAAAATCAGTTAACCAAGATAATCCTAAAATGTATCATTTATTCTTTGGTGATGAAATTGGTTCCGCTGGTACGTTATTAAGTTTTTTTGAAATACCACTTTTAGGGAAAAATCGTCCTGGAACTGATTCTATTTATCGCTTATCATTACTTGTTCCTGATGAAAATGCTTTGAATTTTTTTAAAGAAAGACTAAATCAGTTCAAAATTGCATGGACATCATTAGATTATTTAAATCAGCCTGCCATTACTTTTAATGATATAGATGGTTTGGAGATTATTTTATTAGTTAATGGCAATTATCATACACCGAATGCTTGGAGAAAAAATCCGTATACTGAGATTCCCGAGCAATACCAAATTTTAGGCATGGGCCCTGTAGAACTAAGAGTTAAAAATGCTCAAGCCACTCTCGATTTCTTAAAAAATAGCTTGTCATATACACTTAGAAGAGATGTAAACGAAAATGTTATGACTTTAGATCAAAATGGATTATATACTGATTTTGTTATTGTAGAACAACAAGGTGAACGTGCTAGACCTGGCCAAGGTTATGTGCATCATATTGCTGTTAATACACCAAAAGATAGTGATTTAAATTCAATTCATAAAATAATAGAGCAACAACCTGAAAATAATTCAGGAATTATAGACAGATACTTTTTCAAATCTTTATATTATAGACAAAATCGTATTTTATACGAATTTGCTACGAATGAACCTGGATTTACGGTAGACACAAAAATAGAAGATTTGGGTAAACATTTAAATTTACCAGACTTTATGGAAGCACAACGAACAGAAATTGAAAATAATCTACATGAATTATAGAAAGGTGATTATATGGCACATTTAAAAATGAATGAAAATACTCCATTAGAATTTGGGCTCTACTCATTAGGTGATCATTTATTGAATCCGCATAATGGAGAAAAAGTGAGTTATGAGCAAAGAATTAATGAACTTATAGAAGCTAGTCAATTAGCTGAACAAGCTGGTATTGATGTATTTGGTGTCGGTGAAAGCCACCAAGAACATTTTACAACACAAGCACACACAGTAGTTTTAGGTGCCATAGCGCAAGCCACTAAAACAATAAAAATTTCCAGTTCTTCTAGTATTATAAGTGCTGCAGATCCTGTAAGAGTATTTGAAGATTTTGCTACTTTAGACTTAATTTCACATGGCCGAGCTGAAATTGTAGCAGGTCGCGCTTCACGTACAGGTATATTTGATTTATTTGGATTAGATTTGAATAATTATGACGAACTTTATGAAGAAAAACTTAATTTATTAATGGAATTAAATAAAACCGATAAAATTACTTGGTCAGGCAAATTTAGACCTGATTTAAATAACATAAAGATTTTCCCACGTCCAATTGATGACACATTACCTATTTGGCGTGCAGTTGGAGGCCCTCCCGCAAGTGCTATCAAAGCAGGTAGACAAGGTATACCTATGATGATTACAACACTCGGCGGTCCAGCAATGACCTTTAAAGAGTCCATTGAACAATACAGACTCACTGCACAAGAAAATGGTTTTGATCATTCACCGGAATCTTTACCAGTATCCACAGCAAGTTTATTTTATACTGCTAACACAACTCAAGATGCTTTGAAAGAGTTCTACCCACATCTAAATGTTGGAATGTCATTTATCAGAGGTACAGGTTATCCAAAACAACAATTTGCAAAAGCTCCTGATTATAGAGATGCTTTAATGGTTGGTAGCCCACAACAAATCATCGAAAAAATTCTGTATCAACATGAATTATACAATCACCAACGATTTATGGCTCAAATTGATTTTGGTGGTGTTCCGTTTAATAAAATTATGAAGAATATAGAACTTATAGGTAATGAGATTATTCCAGCTGTAAAAAAACATTTAAGAAAGTAGGTCAATGATACTATGAATATTGTATTACTATCTGGCTCTAGCGTTGGTTCAAAAACACGTACTGCCATGACTTATTTGAATCAAGCACTTAATAATCAAGATGATACGCATCACGTTAATTTTATAGATTTAAAAGAGTTAGAATTGGTGTTTAGTGATGGAAGAAATTATTTAGATTATAGTGGCGATACGTTATATCTTACTCAAACTTTGATGAATGCTGATGTCATTTTCATCGGATTTCCTATCTTCCAAGCTTCCATTCCAGGTACATTAAAAAATGTATTTGACTTACTACCAGTTAATGCATTTAAAGATAAAATAGTAAGTATAGTTGCAACTGCTGGATCACCAAAACATTATCTCATCCCTGAAACACAACTAAAACCGATATTAGGTTATATGAAGGCACATATTATGCAAACTTATGTATTTATAGAAGAACGTGATTTTTCAAATGGTGAGATAGTAAATGATGACATTTTATTTAGATTAGATGATTTAGTTTTATCTACATTACGTACTTCAAAAGCATATACACAAGTTTTGAAAGAAGAAGAAAATCAATATGACTTCTAAATCGTTACTATCAAAATATTAAATTTCACGATTACATTTAAAGACTTATTTTGTTTACATGATTGAGAACAAAATAAGTCTTTTTTTACTACAAATGATTAATTTTCAATAAAAAGCACTTTGGATATTAGACTTTTAATCTAATCATTCCAAAGTGCTTATAAATTCAATGAAACTTTTTAAGTTTCAAACTTAATGTTCTGTGTTTTTATCACTTGTTGAATATCTTCTATAAACAATCATTAACCCTAAAATTCCAAATAGAATTTCGAATGCATAAGGGTTCTTTTTGTCTAATCCAGTATACGGTAAATTCATATTGAAGTTATTTTCTTTATTTGGATTTTCAAATGATTTTTTATTTAATACTTCAAGGTTGTGACGATTATTTTGAACATTAAATTGACTTAAATTTATGCCTAGCGATTTGCTATTTATAGTCGCTTGTTCGTCATTCTCAAAATGACTTGTATTATGCTTATCTTTTACTTGCTCTGCATCCAATGCCTGTTTCTTACCTAATATACTATTACTACCTTTATCATTTACTTTTGTTACTGCTGTGATGTTATCTAATTTAGTCTGTAATCCATTAATATTTGCTGTACCGCTTGGTAAGTTACTTATTTTTCCTTTTGCAATTCGTTTTAATGAATCTAATTTTTCTATTAGTTTGTCTAAATCAGCTTGCTCACTAGGAGTAATCAGACCATCTTTTCTAATCTCTTTTATCTTATTAATGATTTTTGTTTGTGCTGCTTTAGCGTCTGCAATTACTTTTTTGGCTTCCGAAACTTGTTTTGTATCTAAGACACCATTACTATCTGCGTCGTTCACTTTTGGTGATGTTACAGATGTAATTTGATCTAGTTTTCTTTGTAATTCTGCTTTTCCTGCTGTGCCGTTCGGTACTTGGGCTAGCTTATCTTTCGCTGCTTGTTTTTCTTTATCTAATTTTTGAATCAACTTATCGATTTCTGCCTTCTCTTTTGGATTTACTAAACCATCTGATTTAATATCTGCCAGTTTAGTATCTACTGCTGCTTTTGTTGATTCTACTGCTTTGATTGCTTTTTCTGCCTCTGATAATTGTTCTACATCCAGAACACCATTGCTATCTGCGTCATCCACTTCTGGTGATGTTACGGAAGTAATTTGATTCAATCTTGTTTGTAACTCTGCTTTACCTTCTGCGTTGTTCGGTACACTATCTAGTTTCTCTTGCGCTGCTTGTTTCGCAGTTTCTAATGTTTGAATTAACGCATCTACGTCTGCTTTTTCATTTGGAGTTACTAGACCATCTGCTGTGATTTCAGTCAATTTCGTATCTACTTCGGTTTTTGCTTGTTCGGCATTTATCACTGCTTCAGTCGCTTCTGATAATTGTTCAATATCTAACACACCATTACTATCTGCATCATTCACCTCTGGCGATACAACTGATGCGATGTTATTTAACCTTGTTTGTAAATCAGTCTTTCCTGCTATAATATCTGCTACACTATCTACTTTCTCTTTTGCTAATTGTTTCGCAGTTTCTAATGTTTGTATTAAAGCGTCTACTTCTGCCTTTTCCTCTGGTGTTACTAAACTATCTGAATTAATCTCAGTAAGTTTTGTATCAACTGCAGCTTTGGCTTGCTCGGCATTCGCTACCGCTTGAGCTGCTTCAGATAATTGTTCTGTATCTAAGACGCCGTTACTATCCGCGTCGTTCACTTCTGGTGATGTTACTGGTGTAATATCATTTATTCTTTTCCGTAATACATCTTTATTCGTAATTTCGTCCGGTAGAGCGTTTAACATTTGCATTGCTGATGATTTGGCTTTTTCAATATCTACATTCATTTTATCAATTTCAGCTTTTTCAGATGGGTTCACTAATTGATCTCGTGTTATCTCAACTAGTTTTGTTTCAGCTTGTTGTTTTAATTGTGTTACTACTCCGATTGCATCTTCTACTTTTTTTATTTTTTCTTTCTTTAAGGCCCCATTTATTGCATCTGCGACTTCTTGAATATTAACAGCTTTGTTAGTAATATTTACGCCTCTTAATACATTCGGATCCAAAGTATCACTTAGAATATAACCAAATAACTTGTCTTTATTCACATCAATATACTGGTTGGCATCAAATGAAATATAAAATTTAACTGTACCTCCTGAACCGCCGCCTCTATCAGGATCTCCATTTCTACCACTGTCTGGACGTGTATATGAATAATAACCTAAATGATCTTGTCGCAGAATAAGTCTTTGTCTGCCTTCATAAACTGCTATAACTTTTTTTATTTTTTTATTAAGACTATCATTAGGTCTTATTGCATAATTTTCAAATCTGTATGTTCCTCTACCTTTTTCTTTTGACAATTCCATTGTTGCAATTAACGCTTCACCATCATGTAACACTTCATCTTTTACGATACCAAAATCGTTTTTAGTTACATCATTTTGATTTGTAAATGTATATATAGCTTGATAATTCGGATTATCACGATTAGCAGTTAAATTTTTCATTTTATATAGTAATTCGTTTATATTATTCGCTTGACTCGATGTGAGTTTTCTATTTCCTGCTACAGAATAATCTCTATTAAAAATTCTGTCATAAGCAGATTTATTATTTTTTAATGAAGTTTGTCTAATAATATTTCTCAGAAATAATTTTCTTTCTTCTTCGGTTAATTCCGTTCTATTTTTTTCTACTTCATAAAATGCTGTTGTAATATTATCTCCCGATCTTAGGGAATTATAAGATAATCTAGGACCAAAATAATGATAATTATTGTGCATGCCATTATAGTATCGATTTCTATCGATACTTCTGACTACTCGAGTTTTTGGAATATATTGCTTTTCTGGTTGCTTGTCATTCTTGATATCTTTTTCATTCGTACTCAAGCTTTTTTCTGCTTCGTTTTTCTCTATATTTTTGTTTATCGTTTCAATTTTCATTTCAGTAACTCTATTTTCCATAGAAGTCAAATTTTGATTAATCTGTCTTTCATTTTCGTTCAATTTTGCTTCACTTTTTATTGCAGTATCCGTTTTTTCGAGCTTTTCGATACCCGTTGGTTTTATATCTGTATCTGTTTTTTCAATATCTAATGATTTTATTTCTTCACCATTTTTAATAGTTTCAGGTGTTTTTTCTTGTTTATCTCTTTGTTTATCTGATTCTTTAACATCTGAATGCTTTGGTTGTTCTTTATTTTCAATAATAGCATTGGAATCGGCTTCTGATTGTTGCTGAGTTATATTAGTGCTATCCTGAATTAATTTTGTATCATTCGAAACACTTTCTTTTTCTATTTCTTTATTTTCAATTTCAGCTTGAGTTGGTTGCTGTATCGTGTCATTATTTTTTTCTTTTTCTAATATATTATCAATGTTTGAATCATTTTGTGTATTCTCTATATCTACTTTAGGAGGTGTTTCTTTTACTTCTTGTTGTTCTTTTTGTAAAGTATCAGCTTGGGCTTCTTCGCTGTGGTTAAAAATTAAAAAACTACCTAAAAGCACTGAAGCAGTTCCAATCGTAAATTTACGTATAGAATATCGATTATTTTTCCTAGCCATATACTCTTTAAATATCCTCATTGTTATCTAACTCTCCTTTTCGATAGTAAAATCATTTTTTATATTATTAAATTTAATGCAATTTATCCTTCTTAAATCATTATAATTTCAAATTTAATACTCAACACTACTTATAATGCGTCAGTAAAAAAATTGAATTTTTAAGTGAAATAGTGAGATTAAAACGTTTTTCCATCAAAAATGATTGTTAATAAACATAAAAAAAGACATATAAAAACAGCAGTTTTTATATGTCCTTTATTAGTTATTTATTATTTAAAGTTCATTCGATACATGTGCTCGCTTTGAATTTTAATTCAAACGCGTTATTGCTAATCCTTCAGTTGGCTCAAAAATTGTCATTTCTTTTTTATTTAGTAAGTCTTCTGATAAATGTAATTCAGTAATTTTATTAGAATTATACCATTTAATATAAAATGTGCGTGTCGTTAAATTTAATACGGTTTGATACAACGTATAATGTAACTCATTTTCTTCATCTCTAACTGCACCTTTAGGTATACTCATGATTTCCAATAATTTAAATGCATTAAGTATGTCTTGTTCTGGACTATTTGTTGCTTCTTCTAAATAATTTTTCAAGTAAGCAATGCGAATAAATCTCTCTGCTGAAGTATATCCACCTGGTAAGCCATACGTGCCGCCTTCATTTCCTAAGGATTTCAAATTAATATTAGCAAAATTTCTTTCTTTTGGTTTTTGGGGTGAAATGTTTATATAATTCCTTAAATTTTCATAATGCCAATTTAAATCAGGGTTGTTAGTCAAAACGGCAACAGGATTGTCATTAACCACTATTTCACCTTTATTAAAAGTAAGCTCTACTGTTCTACCCGTATCATCAGAAATATGATAATGTAACGGCGGAACTTCAGAGAGGTCATTCAGAGTATGCGCCACAACATTGACAGATTGGGCATTTTTTATTAAATCAGCTATATTTTTGTTATAACCTAGTATCCAATTTATCACTTCATTTTGAGCAATATTCATATAGCCTGCTTTAGTTTCATTTGCGTAAGAAGCGTAGCCTCTGAAATATTGTACTGAAACGCCAATGCCATGCTCATTAACACCATCTCCAAATAAAAAACCTTCCATATCACTGCCTGAACCTACGAAACCATATAATGTTTCACCTTTATACTCTATACGTGATTCCCAGTAATAGTGACGTGGTTGAACTGCTGGATTGCCTTTTAATTGATAAACAAAATCCATTGTTCGACCTAATATAGCTTGATGATTCTCAGACATAAATGAAAAACCTGTACACATTGCTTATACGCTCCTTTAATAGCACTTTACTATATCTATTTTTGTCTTAATTATGATTGTAATTAACTTTATATCATAATAATAGCAATTCGCTTAAATTTCAGGAAATAGTTATGCTATCACAATATTAAATTATATATTCATGAACTCTACCGCTAGCTAGTGATTTTTGCACATCGATGACACGCTGATTTAATGAACCTTTATAAGGTAAATTGGGTTTGTATAAGTGATGAATGAAAGGGCCGTCCACGAGTACATCTATATTCTTTAATAATTCATTTCTTTGAGATTGATCATTCTTTAAGTATTCAAATAAAAACCCTGTCCATACCCATAAAGTTTTTTCATGACCAAAACGTTGTCTAAATGCATGAGCACATTTGAGTGTTATGTCTAAGTTGCAAAATGGCTCCCCGCCTAAAATGCTTAAACCTTCTATATAATTCGGTTCACAATTTTCTATTATTTCTTTCAAAATTTCATCATTAAATTTTTCACCATATTTAAAATTTTGTGCTACTTTATTATAGCAATTTAAACATGCAAATGGACATCCTGAAACATATAAACTACATCTCACACCTTCGCCATCTACGAAACTTTGCGACTCTATTTTGGCAATATAACCTTGTCCATTTATGATATTTAATATTGTCATATCGATTGATCTTTCATATGTTTTACTCTTGCACAAATTTCTTTATGTCTACCTTCGATTGTAGGACGTTGCACTGGATTTCCTAAATAACCACATGTGCGTTTTACTACATCTACGGTTTTAGGATCACTGTTTCCACATTCCGGACACTGATATCCTGATGGGGTTGTTTTAAAATCGCCTTTAAAATCACATAAACGACAATGATCTATGGGGATATTTGTTCCTAGATAACTAATTTTGTCATATGAATAATCCCAAACCGCTTCTAATGCTTTAATATTATGATCTAATTTTGGATATTCACAATAATGTATGTAACCACCGCTAGCATAAAATGGATAATCTTTTTCAAAATCTATCTTTTCAAAAGGTGTAATATCTTTTCGCACATCGTAGTGGAACGAATTTTGATAATATCCCTTGCTCGTAATATCTAATATATCTCCGAACTTTTCTTTATCTAATCTGCAAAAACGATCTGTTAAAGACTCACTTGGTGTACTATAGATACTGAACCAAATATCGTAGCGTTCTGTCCATTCCAATTGATAAACTTTCATAGCTTTTAATATTTGAAGCGTAAATGCTTTACCTCTTGCTGTTTTTTCCCATTCCGGGCCATAAAACACTGTAGCTGCCTCATACAAACCTATATAACCGATCGACAGCGTGGCACGTTTACTTTTAAACAGTGACATTACACTATCTTCATCACTTAAACAATGTTTAAAAGCACCATTTTTATATAAAATAGGGGCGTTATCAGGCGTAGCTTGTTCCATACGTTTAATGCGATAAACTAATGCATCGTGCATAATTTGCATTCTCTCATGAAATATTTCCCAGAACTTTTCTATATCACCATTTGATTCTATAGCTATCCTAGGTACATTAAGCGTAACTACACCTAAATTACATCTTCCATTATTTTCTGCTTCACCTTGCTTATTTTTCCATTCTGGTAAAAAAGAACGACAACCCATTGGTGCTTTAAAATCACCTAAAATTTCTACTGTTTTATCATAATTTAATATATCTGGGTACATTCTTTTTGTAGAACACTCTAATGCTAATTTTTTAATATCATAATTAGGGTCATCTTGACTAAAATTCACCCCTTTTTTAATGGAAAAAACGAGTTTAGGAAAGATGGCTGTAATACGATCTTTTCCGAGTCCTTTTATTCGTGTTTTCAATATAGCTTGTTGAATTTTTCTACTATATTCATCTATACCTAGACCAAAACCAAGCGTGACAAATGGCGTTTGTCCATTTGAAGTATAAAGTGTATTTATTTCATATTCTAAACTTTCAATTGCGTCATTAATGTCTTGTGTAATTTGATGATCAACATAAGCATCAATATGTGTATCTTCAACAAATTGTTGCGCTAATTTTCGATGTTTTGCTTCATTATATTTTACGTAGTCACTTAATAATTCATCTACTCTATCAATGGTACAACCCCCATACTGACTACTAGAAACGTTAGCAATAATTTGAACTAGCTGAGCTGAAGCTGTTTGAATTGATTTTGGAGATGTTACAGATGCATTGCCAATTCGAAAGCCATGTTTCAACATGTTTTTAGCATCAATCAAACAACAGTTAGTGAGTGGTTGAAAAGGGTGATAATCTAAATCATGGAAATGTATATCACCACTTTTATGTGCCTCTGCTATATGTTTAGGCAATAAGTAATCTAAAGCATATGATTTAGATACAACACCTGCTGTTAAATCTCTCATCGTAGAAAAAGTAGCACTATCTTTATTCGCATTTTCGTTAATAACTGTAGGATCTTTTGTAATGAGTTTCGTCAAATCTTGTTCTAATTTATTCATTTTACCCCTTCTTTTCTATATATTGTATATAAACATAATTTAAAACACAATATATAGTGTTTCAATGTTAAGAAAGGCTGTTAACAAATATGTCATAAACTTGTTACGATTTAAGAAACATTAATTTTCATTCTAAAATTTTTGCTTTTGAGAAATGTAAACGTCCTATTTTATGCTTTTAGCAAAATGCGTATATAATGCATGCGCTTGTGCTTCATCTTCTAACCCATAAACATTCATACGACCATCTTTAAATAAAGTAATATCGGTGCCGTTATAAGCAAGTAATTTAGCAAAACTATTTGCTTTTTTAATTTTTGCAGGTAGATAATGCGCATATTCAAACATTTTTTCATCGAAACGAAGCAAAAATGTATCGCCACATTGAGACTCTACGTTTGTACGCTGAGGTCGATTAAGTAAATCATATTGCTGATGTACGCAAATACTACAATTGTCATTTTTAAGTTGGTTGATATTCACTGTATGATACTGAATTGAAAAAGTATCTATCGTTATTAATTTTTGAGAGAATCCAGCTGATGTTAGCCAACGTAATAATTCTGAGACTTCCATGCTAGCTACTTGATATATGACTGTAGGCAACACACCATTAATAGAACAACTTTCTGCAGATTCAGGTATTTTATCTAGCACACATTTTAAACATGGGCCTTTATAATCAATGCCATAAATGGTGCCTTGGCTTCCAATTGCAGCCCCATAAATCCAAGGTATCGAAAATTTATGGCATGCTTCGTTAATTAAATACCTAATTTTAAAATGATCCATGCCATCCATGACGATAGCAGGATTAAATTTTCTCAAAATGTGTTCAATGTTGGTGCAAGTTATTTCTTGGTATAATGCGTTTATTTTAATATTAGAATTTATATCTAATAAATGCTTTTTTAATGCTTCTACTTTAGGTACCATCATTTGTGCATCATTTTCAGTATAAGTGGCTTGCCTATGTAAATTTGATATTTCTACAATATCCATATCAATTATTGTAAGTTCGCCAACTCCCATACGTGATAATATTTCTGCACAATGACTTCCTAACGCTCCGGCTCCTACGATCATCACATGTGTTTGTTCTAGTTTACGCTGACCATTTCTTCCAAAATTTTTATAACGTATTTGACGAGAATACCTTTCCATCATAAAAATCCGATTCCTTCTGTTGGACTTGAAGCTTGAGCTGTATACTTAACAGGTATTCTTCCTGATTGATAACTCATTCTTCCTGCTTGAATGCCCAACTTCATAGCTTCTGCCATTTTCCCTGGATCTTTCGCACTAGAAATTGCTGTGTTTAATAGAATGGCATCTGCACCTAATTCCATAGCATGACATGCATCTTTTGGTGATCCTACACCTGCATCGACTATTACAGGTACATTGGCACGTTCAATAATATAACGTAGATTTAAAGGATTATTTATTCCTCTTCCAGTACCAATAGGTGAAGCTAGTGGCATAATTGCATGCACACCTAATTCTTCTAGACGTTTGGCAAGTACAACATCATTTGAGATGTAAGGACACACTGTATAACCTTTTGCTAACAAAACTTTGCATGCTTCATATGTTTCTAAAGGATCGGGTAGTAAGGTTTCCTGATCACCTATCACTTCTACTTTAATCATGTCACAAAGATTGGCGTGGTTAGCAATTTCTGCAATTCTTATCGCTTCCTCAGCTGATGTTGCGCCAGCAGTATTAGGAAAAGTAACAAAGTTCGATAAATCAACTTTTGCTAAAGGATTAGGTAATTTCTCATCATATAAGTTCATTCGACGTACTGCAAAAGTTAAAACCTCTGTTTCAGACGCATTTATAGCTTCCTTTTGAATGGCTTCTGTTTCAAATTTACCAGTTCCTAATAACAATCTTGAATTGAATTCAAATTTTCCTATTTTAAACATCTTATCCGCCTCCTACAAATTCTAGTAATTCTAAACAATCTTTATCATTAACGATATAATCTTGAAATTGGTTTTGTTTAATTAATTTTTTATTATGTTCAACAATCACTCTCTTTTCGTCTAAACCGAGTGTTTGTAATATTTCTTGTATATTTAAAGGATTTTCAAATGTGAAATTATCACCATTAATAACGCAATGCATCATGATTCATTCCTTTCTCACTTATTGATTAGTAAATAATTAACCTTATGTTGCTTCATAGTTTAACCATGCTCTGTGTAAGGCTTGTACTGTTTTTATCGAGTGATTAAATATTGATATACCTGCGATACCTTGAAATCCCTTAGGTAAATGAGACATCGTTTTTAAATTAATACCACCTAATGCGACTACAGGAATATCACTTTTCAATACATCGTTGATCTCAATTAATGATTTGGGTGCTAACCCTTTTTTAGACTTTGTTTCAAATACGTGCCCATAAAGTACAAAATCCAAATTTAAATCCTCTGCATATTGGATCGACTGGCGACTGTGTGTAGACATACTTATTTTTATGTTTGAACTATGTTGTTTTAAAGCATGGATTTGCTCATCATTTTCTCTAAAATGTATACGTGACAAGTCGCAAGATTGGAGTACATGATAATCACTGTGAATAATAATTTTATCTTTCGGAAAATGCCGTTGCTTTAGTTGGTTTATCCATTCTATCGTCTCAGAAGTACACATCGGTGATCTGACGATTAGATAATCTAAATAAGGTTCAATTTCGCAATAATTAATGCTATCTTGCTTGGTTAATTTATGATAACTGGTAATCGCAATAATCACTATAATCACTCCTAAAATAAAAAAAACGTTATTTTTCCTATTTGGAAAAATAACGTTAATGTGAACGGACAAATATGGTTTATAACGCCACTTTTCCTACGCCAGTACAAACTGGATCAGGTTCAAGGAATTCTAGCGTATCACGCTAGTCTCAGCCTTTTTATCCTAAAGGCACTTCCAGTGGTTAAACTTAGCTCTATTTAATTAATGTGAATTTTACAATTAACTTATGTTTAATTTAACGTAAAAACTGTATTTTTTCAACCTTATATATTTTCAGCTTATTATTTTCTAGGAAATATCATGACAAATCATGCATGATTGTTGCTATAACATAATTTTAGTGAGAGATTTTTAATAATTCCTTTGTTATTTCTTTAGTCTCATCGTAAACTTTTTGGTATATTGCAAAATATTTCATATATTGCATATGACGTTCTACACTGGGTTCAAATACTTTATCATATTGAATAAATTGTTGAACCATCTCAGCGACATTATTAAACCACCCTACACCTTTTGCTGCTATCATCGCTGCACCCATACTTGGTCCTTCTTCATGCTTTAATTTATATACTTTAGCGTTAAAGATATCTGCTTGTAACTGAAGCCAAAAATCACTTTTAGCCCCACCACCGATAGAAATCATTTCTTTAATTTTTTTATCATTTTTACGTAAATAATAGATAGATTCATATAATGCAAAAGTGATGCCTTCAATCACAGCACGAGCCATATCTTTATTATTATGCATATGACTTAAGCCAATAAAACTTCCTCTAATTTGACTATCACCATGGGGTGTACGTTCTCCTGATAAATATGGTGCATATATTAAACCATTACTCCCTAGAGAAGATTGTTTAGCTTCACCCAAAATTTGACTATAAGTTAAGCTTGGCGTAATGTTTTTTTGAAACCATTTTAAACTATCGCCTGCAGCTAATATGACACCCATTGCATATGATTTTTGAGGGAGCACATGATTAAAATGATGTATATTGTGACCATAAGTCCCTGTATTCTCAGAATCACACGCTAATATGACACCAGAAGTACCAATACTACATAATGTATCGCCATCACTAATAGCGCCTGCTCCTAATGCGCCACAGGCATTGTCTCCGCCCCCAGCATATACTGCAACATTTTTATCTAAACCTAATTCCTCTGCAATTGAAGTATTAAGGTACCCTACAAAATCTTGTGATTCAATTAAATTTGGACAAAGTTGGTATACACCGTAATATTCACAAATATTTTTATTCCAACACTTATTTGCTATATCCATTAACAATGTGCTTGATCCGTCAGAATATTCCATATTTATCGTATCTGTGAATTTAAATCTCACATAATCTTTAGGTAGTAAAAAGACATTTGCTTTGGACCAAATCAACGGTTCATTTTCTTTAACCCATAACAACTTCGTTAACGTAAAGCCCTCTAAAACAGGGTTATCCATGACATATTCACCAAATTGTTGTTTTATTTGTTCACACTGAAATGTGGATCTTGTATCATTCCATAAAATGGCATTTCTAAGTGGTTGAAATTGATGGTCAAGTAACACTAAACTATGCATTTGACCAGAGAATGATATACCTTTAACCTTCATATCTGCTAACTTTTCCGAATTCAATAAGTACTTTATACAATCTTTAGAGGCTTCAAACCAATCTTCTGGATTTTGTTCACTAAAACCTGTTTGTTGATTAATAACATGAATTGGTTCACTAGTAACATCTAAAACGTCACCTTTTTTATTAATAGCAATGGCTTTAACAGAACTTGTACCGATATCTATGCCTAATACAATCTCTTTCACATATACCATCCTTTAATTTATAGTTACTTTTTTAACTATTTACTTTCAATGTCACTCACGTTATATTTATAGCACAATATATTTGAAAATAAAAATTGTTTTTATAAAGAAAATATTTTCAGTTCAATTTTTATACATCAAACAAGTAACAACAATGAATGATATAACATTTTTACATTAAGAAATGTAGTGATACTGTTTTCAATGTTTTAAAATACATTAGCTATTTTTAAGTTCATACAAATTTATTAAAACTAAAACAAAAAAGCACTGAGATATTTTTTCTCAGTGCATAAAAGTATAAGGAATGATAATGCATGTAACCTTTTAAGTATCTAAAATAGTAGTTTAGAAGCGTAAATAACAACCACCACAGTAATTGAACTTAATAAAGTAGATAAAAAGACAAGCTCTGCTGCAAGTTCTGGGTGATTGTCATACTCCTGAGCAATCACAGAACTATTTACTGACGTCGGCATTGCTGAAGCAATAAACAAAGTTTGCGCAATCACGCCTTCAATACCCATGATTTTTATAATTATTAATGCGATGACTGGTCCAATCACTAAGCGTACAAATATAAAAATATATGATAATGACCACTTAAAAGTAAAGTTTATATTGGCAATTTGTGCGCCTAACATAATTAAAGCAATTGCAATCATCGCATCCGCTACATAGTTAGCTGGCGTCCAAATAAATTCTGGTATAGGTATATCAGCATAATTTAAAATAATTGCAAACAGCAAAGCGTATAATACTGGCATTTTAAAATAACCTAACATCGCTTTCAATTTTCCAATTCGTGCAGATTGTATTGCGAAAATACCATATGAAAAAGTGAAAATATTTTGTAATGATAAAACGATGACTTGTACTGACATCGCTAGTGGATCACCCTTGAATACTAGATCATTGACTGGGACACCATAGTTTCCAGAATTAAAAAATAATACACTATTGGTTAGCGTTGTAGCCTCGCCCTTATCCCTTTTGTTTACTAAAGTTAAAACTTTTCCCACTATATATAAAAAAATGATGTATATTATGAAAAACACTACAATATACAATAATAAACGCAGTTCAAAATTTGTTTTATAAAATTTTACAAAAATAAATCCTGGAACAAACACATAGATATTTAATTTAGCTAAAGTCTTCAAATCTAGAGTGAACTTTTTCTGTAAGATAAATCCTAATGCTATCATTATAAAAATAGGTAATAACACACTCTGTAATATATAAGCCATTTCACTCATCCTAGAACACTCCCTCGTAAGAAACTTTAACACTAGATATATTCATTTGTATTTAAGCTAAATTTAGATATCTGACTTTTAAAACTATGTTGTTTGTATACTTTAAAAATATAAAAATTAGGAGTGAAATAAAAATTGATAAATTAGAAATCAATTTCATATTTCAACTCCCATATTGTATCAATAAAAATTCTACACTTTACTAAGGTTACACTATTTTAATTTGTACATCATTTAATGGATTTGCTTTATTATTTAAAAGGGATTTATAACAATAAGATAATATATCATTCGTCTCTTCGGTTGTCTTCATCGTTATTAGTAGTATTATTAATCTACTTTTGTTCATTGCTGTTATTTTCTTGCTTTCTTTTGTTTCGTTTTTTTTCTTCCAAAATTGACATAACTATAAAGCCAACAACTAATAGTGGTGTAAGTATACCAATCATCATCATCATTTAGCTCACCTCATTCGTTCATTTCAATTTAATGTCTAAATTAACCTTTACTATCAATTTACATGTTTTTGTTATCTTCCTCAATAGAACAACCTATTTTATTATATTTTAAATTAGTTTAATAATTATCTCTATTCATTTTTCACTTGATATTACACCCATTCGTGTTCGACAATCTACTTTTTTCGCTTATCTGTCTGAAATGTTACTTTAGTTGTTCATATTACATCTTTTATAAAAGCTAAAAGTCTTAACTTTATTGCTAAATCATAACGATAATTACCAAAATAATTGCCATAATGAAATGCTGAACATATTTTCAATTATTTAATACTTCAATATTATT
Organism: Staphylococcus sp. FSL W8-0271; assembly: GCF_038006605.1. Taxonomy (NCBI): domain Bacteria; kingdom Bacillati; phylum Bacillota; class Bacilli; order Caryophanales; family Staphylococcaceae; genus Staphylococcus; species Staphylococcus sp. FSL W8-0271. The sequence continues at coordinate 202,181 of NZ_JBBOVM010000001.1, read as the reverse complement.
CACGAATTGTTCGGATTTATTACTATTTTAGTGCACAATAATAGAATATATTATAAACAGATGAAAAAATTATCCATTTTTTTAGTTTTAGAATTTTATTTTATTATAATTACGCAACATTAATTGACTTATTAAATTTAAAAAGAGTACTATTTAAATAAATGAAATTAAATTCAAGTATATCTACATATCTTGAACGAATTTATTGTGTACACTCTCAAGACCTTAATACTTAATCTGATTCTCATTTTACTATAAATCATTGCCAATTTTACTAGCTAACATTTAAGGAAAGGAGGGGTTTAATGAATTATAACCAAATCATTTATGATGAAGGCGATAAATTAGAACATTTAAATACATCTAACTTTTCCAATATATATTTAGTCATTTCAGGTATGATTCATTTCCAAAAAGTAAAATCAAACTTTATATTTCATCGAGGAGATGTATTTGTAGTATATGATTTTGAAGAAAACCTCATTATTCATCGAGAAGGTATGCTTGCTTGTATTTCAGTAAATAATTTAAGTTATCATCGGTTTACCTTAATAAATCAGGAAAACCTTCTAGAAAAATATAAATTAAGTAAATTGATTACTGAAACCTATATTACAACTTTAAAAAATATTTTAGAAAATAATTCATTTAATGGAGACATCGGAGTTATTAAATTAATCAATTACCTCAATTCTTCTCAAGCAAATATATATGGACAGTTGACTTACTCAAATAAATTAATTAAAAACGTTGTAGAATATATTAACCAACATTACAAACAACCATTAACGCTTAATTTAATTGCCAAAAATTTTTACGTAAACAGTAGTTATTTGTCTAGAGAATTTTCAAAGAAAATGAATATTTCATTAATCAAATACATTAAAAAAGTTAAAATCTATAGTTTATCTAGAGAGTTATTAACAAATGGCAATAGTGAATCAATTTGGGTAGACTATGGGTTCCGTTCATACAATACTTATTTGAGAGATTTCAAAAATGTGATGCAAATGACACCTAAAGATTTTATAAAACAACATTATTCTAAAAGTACAAATACAAAGATAGAACCACATCAATTATATAACCAACTCCAATTAATTTTGGATACGATTAAATCTGAATAAAATATAAAAAATCCAAGTTTACCAATCAAAGGCAAACTTGGATTACGAATTAATATTTATATTTATTATCCTCATCATCATCGGAATAATTTTCTTTGATTTTTTGTTGTTCGTTCTCTTTTTGATCTTCGGATAATACAAATGAGTTATTATGTTCATTTACTTGTGATCCATCTTTGATATAGGGATTTGCATCATCTTCTTCATCTCTACTATAAATTGCTTTTTGTGGCTTTCTCACAAGTAACATAATACCTGCTACTAACCACAATATTGCGGTAATCCAATTACCAATTAATGAAATAACACCAACAATGATTAATAAAATACCAGCAGCTTTTGCTTTTTTTCCAATTAACACTGCACCGATGATAGCTACTATAAGTAGCACAATAGATAATATAAGACCTGCAGTTACCAATCCACTTAACATATTAATAACCGCTTCTCCATTTTCATAAGTGATCGAACTATCGTCTTCCATCATTGCTTGTATCATTGCATTTTTATTGTCACCATTTCCAACTAATGGTAAGAATATCGCAAGTACAATTACACCTAGTAGTTGTATGCCAATACCAATCCAGGCAAGTATACGTTCAGCTGTTCTTTTCATTATTTGTCACCCCTAATCAAAAATTTATATTTTTTCAGTTAATATCTGTTTAGAATTATATCATTTAGTATACGCATCCTGTTGCTACAAGTCCATGTATAACACATTTAAATTCCTAGGTAATTATTTACTTTTTCTAAAGGCTTCATCTATTCGTTCCAATTGATTTACAAAATCTTCTATTTCTTCAAGTGAAAATTGGTCACCTAAGCGATTTTTTACTGATTCTGTCATTGTAGCAGTCGCTTGCTTTAAAAATGTTTCACCTTCTAAGCTTAATTGAACTAATTTTATTCTTTTATTATTTGAGTATGCTCTTTGCACATAACCCATTTCTTCAAGTTTACCTATTCTTTTTGATGCAGCTGTTTTAAATATATTTTGCAATCCAGCCAATTCATTAATCGTAACTTGCCCTTTTGTTTGAATAATTCTCATCGCTTCAATTTGTTCTCTTGAAAGTAAGTTTGTGAGGGACGACTCGTTCACCATTTCAATAATTTCTTTGTTTAAATACAACATCACTATTTGAAATTTGGTTATCGCTTTTTCAATCGATGCATCTACATCATTCATAATCTTATCCCCCTTTTTAAATTACTTAAATTCGATAGAAAGTGGTAACTTATCGCGCTTATTAAACCATAGTAGAACTAAATATTGTAAAATCATCATTACGACTATGATACCGATAAGTAAAGCTACAACAAATCCAAAGTCAAAGTGACCTGCATTAGTAAATATCGCTTCTCTGTATCCTTGAATAGCGTAAGACATTGGAGAAAATGGATGTATCCATCTATAGAACGTTGCAGAAAGTTCTATTGGGAACATACCTTCACTTGCACTTAATTGTAAGATTAAAAGAATCATGGATATAAATAGTCCTATTCTATCTAAGAATAATGTTAGGAACGATGTGATTGTAATTGCTGCAATAGCCCATAACAATCCTACTAATATAAATTTCCAAACATTACCAACTGACATGTTAAACACAAATAATACCCAACTGCTCATAAATAATGCAGACAACGCACCTTGAACAATATATAATGCAAATTTTCCTAAAGCTTGTCTCACTGAAGTTGTAGATTTATCAATCGTTTTTCTCAATGGATAAATAGCACTAAACGATAGCGCACCAACAAATAAACTTACACTTGCCATATAAGGAACAATCGTTGCACCATATTCATCAGCATTCGTTGGATTATTTTCTTTTACTTTTGTAACATCATTGAGTGCTTTTTCATTTTCAGATTCAAATGATACATTATTTTGTTGACTAACTGCATCATCAATTTTTGATTTTAACTCGTCATTATTTGCTTGAAGTTCTTTTAGTCCATCTGTTACCTGTTGATTTCCTGATAATAATTTTTGAGCTGGCTGACCTACCATTGGTGCCATTTGTTGAATACCATCTGTCACTTGTTGATTACCATCAATGAGTTCCGTTTCTGCATCAGACATTTGTCCTAATGCTTCTGATGTATCTTGATAACCTGATTGTGATTTTTTAGCACTCGCGAATAATTCACTCAAATAGTTAGATCTTATATTATCTTTTATAGATTCAGTCACTGTATTAATAGCTGAGTTTGCAGATTGACTACCAGTATAACTAGAACCAGGATTCACCTTAGTTTCAAGATTTATTTTTTTAGGGTTTTCATCTAAAATTGTCGTTGCATTTGATGAGGCATTTTTGGGAACAATAATAGTTCCTACACTTTCACCTCTATTCAATTGTTTATTCGCTTCTTTTTCAGAAACAACTTGAAAATCAAACTTATCATTATCTTTTAATTTATCTACTAAATCATCGCCAATAGTAATATCTTTATTATTAAGCGTTGCTTTTTCATCGTGGTTTACAACAGATATTTTTAGATTTTCTGTCTTATCGTATGGATCCCACATTGAACCAACGAACAAAGCTACGTATAGCAACGAAATAAGTGATATTGCAATTAAAGATACCACTAACATTTTATTTTTAAATATAAATTTAAATTCATTCAACATTTTTCCAACTACCTTCCTTTAATTGTACATCCCATGTACTATAAGTTAAAAAAAGACTAAAACAAAAATATTTGCCTTAGCTTAACACGCATGACCAGCTATTTATAAGGGTGAAATCACTTCAGTACACCCCGTGTACTTTTTATATATTACGCTTCTTAAATTTAAATGTCAAACCTATTTTCCAAAAAATTTCATGGTGATTTTGAACAAAAATATATTCTGAAAATTCTGTATTTACTGTTAATTTTATCCTTTATTAATGCTATGATACTTACTATCACTTTAAATTAGGGAGGGAAATTATCATGTGGAGTGAACCTATTATTTCAGCAACTGCTTTATTTGCTTTAATTGCTTTGGGGGAAGTTATTTCAACATTGACAAAAGCACGAGTACCAATGCTTTTGACTGCAATGGTCAGTTTTTTATTACTTAAATGGGCAGGTATATTTCCTGAAAATATTCTTGATTCAGCTATTTTACCTTCACTAGGTGCACTAGCTATAGCACCTGCTATTATGCATATGGGAACGATGATGCCTTTATCAACGCTAAAAACACAGTGGAAGGCAGTGATTATTTCACTTTTCGGCATTATAGGTTCAACGACTATGATTTTAATCATCGTATCTTTAGTTTATGATTTTCGTATCGCCGCTTCTGGTGTTGGTCCTATCTCAGGTGGTATTGTTGCATTACTAATTACAATTGATAAGTTAAAGGAATTAGATTTAAGTTATTTAATTGTTTTACCAGCACTTGTGCAAGGTCTACAAGGTGTTATCGGGTTACCATTAAGTTCAGTAATCATGAAACGTTACGGTAAACACTTTTTGCAACAAGAATCTAAAAATTTACAAACTGATACCCGTGAAGAAGCATCAACGACTCGAACATCAACAACACATACTTTACATGATAAATATCCTATTTTACAAAATAATACTTTAAGACTATTTATTATGTTTGTATTAGCTAGTTTAGCTTTTGTAATTGGAGAAGTGACCCCAATTCATTTTACACTTATCAGTTTATTCTTTGGGATTGTCGGGCTAAAACTAGGATTATTTGAACAAGCAGAATTAGAAAAAAACAAGTCGTTCACTTTAATTCTTGTTATTATCATGCTGATTGTCATCGGTTCTATGGGAGATATCACACCACAAGATTTATGGCATCACCTACCAGCTATCTTACTTATTTTATTAATAGGTACGATAGGTATTTTAATCGGAGGAGCAGTTGCTGCAAAATTGATTGGTTGGCGTTATACAAAGGCACTTCCAGTTGCGTTAACTGCATTGTATGGTTTCCCTGGAGATTACATGCTATGTGAAGAAGTGAGTCGTAGTTTAACCAAAAACAAAAAAGAACATGATGCACTTTTCAAAGAATTACTTAGTCCTATGTTGATAGGTGGATTTACTTCCGTTACGGTAGCTTCCGTGATTTTAACAGGTATTATTATGAATTTTATTAATTAGGAGGAATTTTAAATGCTTATAAAAAATATAAACCTTATAGATGGTACTGGTAGCGCTATACAACAAAACGTTGATGTGATTATTCAAGATCATCGCTTTAAGACTATTGGACAGAATTTAAACCATGAAAATCATGAAATCATCGATGGTACCGATAAATATTTATTACCGGGCATGATAGATAGCCATGTTCATATCATGGAAGAAATGAGACCATTGACAGATAATTTAGCTACGCCATTTTCTTATACATTCTATCGCGCTATAGATCATCTTAAACGTACAGTAAATTGCGGTATCACTACCGTGCGTGATGCACTTGGTGCTGACCAAGGGATTAAAGAAGCTGTACAAAATGGTTTGATACTCGGACCCCGCATGCAAATTAGTGTCAATGCATTAACGATTACTGGTGGCCATGGTGATAAATTAACGAAATCTGGTATAACTATGCCAAGTTTTATTGAAGATTATCCAGGTTTGCCTACAGGAATTTGTGATGGCGTTGAAGAAGTACGTAAAAAAGTAAGAGAGATGTTACGTGCTGGTGCGGATGTAATCAAAGTTCATGCAACTGGTGGTGTAACAAGTCCAACAGATCATCCAGACTTCACACAATTTTCTATTGAAGAACTTAAAGTTATGGTTGAAGAAGCACAATTCAGAGGTAATAGAAAAGTTATGGCACATGCCCAAGGCCTACAAGGCGTTAAAAATTGTATCGCAGCAGGCATTCATTCTATAGAGCATGGCATTTACCTAGATGATGAAGCAATAGAAAAAATGAAGGCACAAGGTACCTTTCTCGTACCGACTTTACTAGCACCTGTTTCAGTTATTGAATTTGCAGATGAACTTGGTATGTCTGAAGGTTTTGTTGAAAAGTCAAAAGAAGTTTTAGAGGCACATACAACAAGTTTTACTAAAGCTGTAAACGCAGGTGTAAAAATCGCCATGGGTACAGATGCTGGTGTCTTTAAACACGGTACTAACTTACGTGAATTAGAGTTAATGGTTGAACATGGTATGACACCAATGCAAGCTATAGTAGCATCCACTAAAACTGCAGCAGAATGTCTAGGTTATGACAATGAAATAGGCACAATTGAAACAGACAAAAAAGCTGACTTTATTATCGTAGATGATAATCCATTAGATCGTATTGGGATATTAAAAAACCCTGATAATATTAAAATTGTAGGTATTGATGGTGAGATTGTGAAAAGATAATGCTATCTACTATTTATAAAAACAAAGCCTCATTGTATATCTAAAGAGTGATTGAAGATATACAACGAGGTTTTAATTTTGAATTCACTTTGCTTTATCATTATTTATATTTATTAACCAGTGCTTTGGGTAAATGACAGTAATCATTTGGAAATCTTGATAATCTGTCTTGATGTGTTTCTGCGCTTTTAACATAATTAGTCAATGGTAATACCTCTGTGGCAATAAGGTGATGGTCTTCAATTGCATCTATGTATGCTTGTGCTTCTTTTAAATGTTTTACGTCTTCACTATATAATCCTGTTCTATATTTTAAACCAATATCTTGGCCCTGTTGGTTTACACTATAAGGGTCAATAATTTCAAAAAGATACCCCATTAAATCAGTAACAGACACTTTTTCAGGATCAAAAGTTGTTTTAATTACTTCTACATAGCCGTCGTATTCTCCATCAAGGGTATGCGTAATACCATTTGCCCTACCACCTTCTGTTTGAATGACACCTGGTAGTGTCTTAACAAATGCCTGAACACCCCAGAGACAACCTCCTGCTAAATATACAGTTTCCATTCTATCCCCTCCTGATTTAATACATTATTTAATAAAAGTATAGGCACCACAACCATATGATGCAAATGCTCATATATTTATGATTTATTTTTTGTTAATAGGGAAAATTTATATTAGAGAATAAGGAGGTATTATATGCCTAAAGTTAAAGAAAGATTATTAGAAGATATTGAAGAAAAGCCTTCAAGAACCGACAGTGATTTTAATTCTGAGAAAGAAATGCAACAAAATGCTTTTGAACGATTAGGCAAAGATGTAGTGATTATAGAAACACTTTCGATCATGAATATTGTCTTTGCAATCAGTACAATTAGTTTAGTAGTTGCACTTATCTTTACAAATAAAAATAAATAAATTTATATACATGCTCTTTTCATTGATAATAACAAACTTGAAAAGAGCATGTTTTTTATTAATAATCTAATATTCTTCAAAAAAATTTTGACAATATTTAGTTTTACAAAATTTTTAAATTGAATATTGTACCTTTTTTGTTACAATATAGTGAGGAGAATTTCGTCCTTTTATAAAAGCATATAACAAATATACATTCATCATATCATTATGGATTGTAGCCGCACGATACTATTAAACTATTAATTTTATATAAAACTATTATAAACAGAAAAAAATTTAGAGGAGAATTGAATTATGGATTACAGAGTACTATTGTATTATAAATATACAAATATTGAAGACCCCGAAACATTTGCTACAGAACACTTAGATTTTTGTAAAGATTTAGAGCTTAAAGGACGTATCTTAGTATCAACTGAAGGTATTAATGGTACTGTTTCCGGAACAGTTGAAGCAACAGACAAATATATGATTGCATTACAATCAGATGAAAGGTTCAAAGGAATTACTTTCAAAATTGATGAAGCAGATGGTCACGCATTTAAAAAAATGCACGTTCGTCCTAGAAAAGAAATTGTGGCATTAGATTTAGAACAAGATGTTAATCCTAAAGAACTTACTGGTAATTATTTATCACCTAAAGAGTTTAAAGAAGCATTATTTGACGACGACACAATTGTTATCGATGCGCGTAATGATTATGAATATGATTTAGGACATTTCCGTGGTGCTATACGACCTAATATTACTCGCTTTAGAGATTTACCAGAGTGGATTAAAGAAAATAAAGATCAATTTATGGACAAAAAAATCGTTACTTATTGTACTGGTGGTATTCGCTGTGAGAAATTCTCCGGTTATCTATTAAGAGAAGGTTTTGAAGACGTAAGCCAGCTTGAAGGTGGTATCGCCACTTATGGAAAAGATCCAGAAACAAAAGGTCAGTATTGGGACGGTAAAATGTATGTGTTTGACGAACGTATCAGTGTAGACGTCAATCAAGTTAAAAAAACAGTTGTAGGTAAAGAATGGTTTGACGGTACGCCTTGTGAACGTTACATCAACTGTTCAAACCCTGAATGTAACCGTCAAATTTTAGTATCTGAAGAAAATGAAGCACGTTATTTAGGTGCTTGTTGTCATGAATGTGCTAAACATGAAAGTAATCGTTATGTTAAAAAACATGACATTAGTGATGAAGAAAAGGCAAAACGCCTGGAAAATTTTAAACAACTTGTATAATACAAATATGCGTTGAAATTATGTGTAAATATTTTATAATTTTAATATGTACCAAGCTAACTAAAAAATGGCAATTTCTAAATAAAATTAGAAATTGCCATTTTTCTTTTATTAGGTGCACAACTTACCAGAATTACGCGCAAAAATTGTGTTATTTTCTACATTGTTCAGTGTTTTCACAGTGGCCATTGTCATCTTTTTATCCCGCATCTTATTTTAAAATTTGATAATAGAAACACATTTTCCCTATAACAAACTAGAATAAAAAAATACCAGCCTCTTATTTATAAATGAATGACTATTATTACCAAACTTTTGTAGTTAATTTGCATTTATGTTCTTATTTATGCTTATTGTAATTTCATAAATCCATTTCCCAGAACATCTCGCACATCATGGATAACTAAAAAGGCATTTTCATCATGACGGTTTACAATCTTTTTAATCCTAGCTAACTGATTTTGAGGGACGACGACGTAAAGTACATTCGTTTCTTTTTGTTGATATCCTCCTACACCATTTAACAGTGTAGAACCACGCCCCGTTTCTTCATTAATTTGTTTACTAATGTTCGCGTTAAAATCTGAAATAATAGTAATTGCTTTTTTAGGATTAAATCCTTCTATTACAAAAGACATACTTTTTTCAACGATAAATAACATAACAATTGTATAAAGTACATTTTGAATAGGTAAGACAAGCAAGAAAGATAAAACAATCAATGAATCAAGAATAAATAATGCTTGTGACGTTTTAATTTCACTATATTTGTTTATGATTTTTGCAATAACTGAAGTACCACCCAACGTACTACGGGCAGATATAACAAAGCCTGTACCAATACCAATTAACACTCCTGAAAAAATAGTATTGATAAAATCTGACTCTAAATTCAAATTAAAAGATTCAGTAATCCCTAAGAAAAATGAACTCGCAACCACAGTAATCAACGTATAAAGTGCAGTTGTTTTACTTAAATATTTCCATCCTACACCAATTAATATGATATTAATAATAAGCGTCGTCAATGCTGGAGAAAGGCCTAAAGTATATTTCAGATTTAAGGAGACACCGACTGTGCCGCCTTCTCCTAAATTTGAAGCTAAAACGAATGAATTAACACCTATTGCAATTAAAAAAGTACCTATAAGACAAAAACAAATATTTTTTAGATGAATTTTATATTCCATTAAACTCACACCCTCTCTATAAATGATTTAAATTTTTGAACACCATTTTCTTAACTATACTTCGTTCATTTTCTTTCAACACAAAAAGAAACTTCTTAGCAATAGCTAAAAAGTTTCAGAATTACAATTTTAAACTATAATTTTTTTAATACAGAAGACATAATAATAAAAATACGTAAGTTTTTCAACGTAAGCGGGTTATGATTATTTATTGATATATAATATTTACTTCAATTTATCAAAAGATATTTTGTATTATGCCTTTATTTAATCATTACACATGTTTCTTTAAAAAATAAAAATCCCTAGATTCTATAAAAAGAACCTAGGGATTGATGATTCAATATTTTAAAATTGAATATTATTTTATTATGCAGTAACCCATTGTGAAGCACCTGCAGATTCATATAAATCCATTGCTGCTTGGTCTTGTACTGATTCTGGTGCTTCTGTTGGAGATACACCTTTATATTCAGCTGGTGCTACTGAATCCCAAGTACTTTGTAAGAATTGATATTTACCTGCTGCACCTGAAGATGGGTTAACAGCTTTAAGGTCGCCACCTGATTCACGTTGCGCGATTTGTTTCAAGTGGTCATTTACATCTACAGATGAACCACTTGATGCTTCACTTGAAGAACTATCTGTTGATTGTTGTGATGAAGCTGATTCTTGTTGTGGTTGTTGTGTTTGCTCAGTTTGAGGTGCTTGTTCTTGTGCTGGTTGTTCTGATGAAGCTTGTTGTGTTTGACCTTGAGTTTGTGGTGCTTGTTCTTGTTGTCCTGCATCACTTGTTGATTGTGCTGATGCTTCACTTGATCCGTTTGAACCTTCACCATAGCTCCATGACCAATTTGTGCCATCAGATTCAAAATTATAATTTGTACCGTTTTGGCTGAAATTATAATTATATGAACCGTCATGTAATGCTTGTGCATTCAATTGTTGTGGATTGTTTTGTGCTTGTTGAGCTAATTGTGCTTGATCGATACCTTGTTCAGACGCATCTGCTGAATTTCCTGCTGCAATTCCTGTTACGCCAAGTCCTACTGCTAATGTTGAAGCTAATACTGTTTTTTTCATTATTAATAAATCCTCCCAAGAGATTATACTTTTAAATTTATGCTTTAATTTGTGCTTTCGTTTTTTGCAAAATTACTTTTATCAAATTTGCTAGTTCCCACTGTAACATCCAAAAAGTACTTGTGGGTTACAGGGAAGTTAAAAAAACAGTTAGATTTTTTACGTCCTCATGACATAAAAGTTTATTATTACACTGTCCAAATAACGTTAGAATACTTTCACCATCATCTTAAGACTCATTATTTTTTCTATTTTATTGTAATGATGTTGTAATAAAAACACTTTTTATTCAAGTATTGTAATATTTGATTTATCATTTAAGGTTCTGTTGCAAAGTTGAATTTATAGTATAATTTTAACAAAAAGGAGTCTTCTGTATGAACTATTTCAGATATAAACAATTTAACAAGGATGTTATCACTGTAGCCGTTGGCTACTATCTAAGATATGCATTGAGTTATCGTGATATATCTGAAATATTAAGGGAACGTGGTGTAAACGTTCATCATTCAACGGTCTACCGTTGGGTTCAAGAATATGCCCCAATTTTGTATCAAATTTGGAAGAAAAAGCATAAAAAAGCTTATTACAAATGGCGTATTGATGAGACGTACATCAAAATAAAAGGAAAATGGAGCTATTTATATCGTGCCATTGATGCAGAGGGACATACATTAGATATTTGGTTGCGTAAGCAACGAGATAATCATTCAGCATATGCGTTTATCAAACGTCTCATTAAACAATTTGGTAAACCTCAAAAGGTAATTACAGATCAGGCACCTTCAACGAAGGTAGCAATGGCTAAAGTAATTAAAGCTTTTAAACTTAAACCTGACTGTCATTGTACATCGAAATATCTGAATAACCTCATTGAGCAAGATCACCGTCATATTAAAGTAAGAAAGACAAGGTATCAAAGTATCAATACAGCAAAGAATACTTTAAAAGGTATTGAATGTATTTACGCTCTATATAAAAAGAACCGCAGGTCTCTTCAGATCTACGGATTTTCGCCATGCCACGAAATTAGCATCATGCTAGCAAGTTAAGCGAACACTGATATGATAAATTAGTGGTTAGCTATATTTTTTACTTTGCAACAGAACCTTTATTTGGCTCATATTTGCGTTTTAAAAGCTTATGTAGGTTTTTAGGTAATAAAACTATATGATTTACCCCTAAATCTTTAAAATGCCCCCTTAAAATTCAAAATAAAGGCATTTAAAAATTAACAAAATAAAGGCATTTAAAAATTAACAAAATAAAGGCATTTAAAAATTAACAAAATAAAAAAGCTACTAGCAAAAAACTAGTAGCTTTAGTCTTGATGTAGTATTAATTTTTATATCTGCGCCACAACGCCGATTCCTTAAAATGAATATAAAAAATCGACGAAGGTCGATTACGGTTTTGCACACGTCGATTTATCCGACGTATAAGTGCGCCCTTACGGGATTTAACTAGATTATAACGACGAAAAATAGACCTGTAAAGTAATAACTATTGTGATAAAGTTTGCTAAAAAGGAGTTTTGAATTTGAAAAAAACAGAACGTAATTTATTTTCTATTTTCTTATCTTTAGGAAGTCTTTTTGCTATCTTTAGTGGTTTCTTTATTTTGGGTATTGGAATGTTAATTGGTGGAGCAACTTTATTAACTAAAAGTATTTCTGAAGAATAAAAGAGTTGACGCATTTATGCCGAGAAAATTTATTGTGCGTTGAGAAGAACCCTTAACTAAACTTGGAGACGAATGTCGGCATAGCGTGAGCTATTAAGCCGACCATTCGACAAGTTTTGGGATTGTTAAGGGTTCCGAGGCTCAACGTCAATAAAGCAATTGGAATAAAGCAACTAATTTTGGTAATTTGATAAAAAAAGGAGGGGTATATTGAGTAAGTTTTTAAAATATTTAATTTCAGCTATTCTTTTCACAATTGGCACATTTATTTTAATTGGGTAATCGGAAAATAGTGTGGAATTTTTTATCTGAACCCCTCTTTTTACTAATCCCCCCGTTAACTTAACAAGGATTTACTTTTTAACGAATAAAAGCTAAGTCATCATTGGCAAGGGCGTCATTTAACCATTGAGGATGCATTTTCAATAAGTCTCTTGGTAAACTTTGTTGTTCAAAAAATTGAATTTCTTGTGACTCAGAAGAATTACATCGTAGTTCACCCCCAGTAATTTCAGCAAGAAAACAAGTTGTTATAAAATGCACTACTCTTCCATTTGGATAAGTAAAAACCTGAGAATCAGGCTCAGAGTACACACCTATAAGCTTTTTAATTCTAATATCTAAATTGGTTTCCTCTTTTATTTCTCTAATAGCTGCTTCAGAAACTGTTTCCCCTATTTCTATATGTCCTGAAGGAATACCCCAAAGTCCTACATCGGACCTTTTTTGCAACAAAACTTGGTTCTCCTCATTCAAAATAATAACTGCAACACCAGCTTTCAAATCATCGATCCTTTTCATACGATAAATACCTCCTAAATAATAAAAAAAGAGCCGAAGAGAAAGATTTCAACGCATAACAACTACGCTGAACCTTCCCCCTCGGACCTTTTATGTCAATAGGTGCCTTTTACATATTGTAAAAGATGTAGCCCTCGGTCACTGACCTACCTAGATAGCGGAACCCTAGCTACAGTTTTCTAGTTCATTTTTATGCTACCACAATTACTTAGAAAATAAAAGATACTCTTCAACTAGCCTGACCTTAGTTTAGCAAAAATCTACCAGCTATAATGTTTTTCCACACGATAATCCGAATACCCTTTTAATTTTTGTTTTTGATTACTTGAAGCTAACTCCCAATGATAGTGGTTTTCTTAGTAATTTAAGTAACTTAGAATTGTTTTCTTTTTTCAATACACCTGAATTTAATGGTCTTTTTGTTTTATGTTTATTTATTTCTGCTTTAATTCTTATTTTTGGTTTATTGAGTGGTTTTAAAAAAGAGAGTAGCTCCTAATTTTTACTCTCTTTTTTAATTTTTAGAAACGAGTTGAAAACGAGTTTCTTCTTGTCTTGATAATGATTGGAGGCGAAATTAATATCATTTTCCCATCTATAGGTATATCTTTACCACGAATGGATCCAATAGATTTAATCTCTCTATATAAACTTTCTTCTTGTAATTTTTAAAATCACTTTGTAAGGTCATTATACTCTTTCTTTCAGCTCATTATATCCAGAGTCGATTTCAAATCCCAAATCTTCTATCATCTTATAATCTAATTTATTAGGCTGTCCTCCAGTAATTAAGTAGTCTCCTACAAATATTGAATTTGCTGCCTTTAAAGCCAAAGGTTGTAGTGAACGTAAATTAACTTCTCTACCGCCAGCAATTCTAATTTCTTTAGATGGATTGACAATCCTAAATAGAGATATAAGTCGCAAGCACTTCATGGGTGTCAATTCATCCATTTCTCCAAACTTTGTACCTTTAATAGGATGTAAAAAATTAATAGGAATACTATCTGCATCTATTTCTTTTAAGGCAAAAGCCATATCAATAATATCTTGATTTGATTCTCCCATCCCACAAATCACACCAGAACATGGTGAAATATTATTTTCTTTCATAATTTCTATAGTATTTGTTCTGTCCTTATAAGTATGGGTAGTTACAACTTCTTCATGATAGTTTTCACTCGTATTTATATTATGGTTATATCTATCAACGCCAGACGCTTTGAGCTTCTTAGCTTGTTCATCATTAGTTAAACCAAGACACGCACATACTTTCAGTTGAGGATGGTTTGATTTAATTTCTTCTACTGTTCTACTTATATGATCAATTTCTTTGTTACTAGGTCCTCGGCCGCTCATGACAATGCAATATGTACCTATGTTATTCTCGTGAGCTACTTTGGCTCCGCTAACAATTTGTTCTTCTGGTACTAGAGCGTATCTTTGCTTTTGTTTCATATCTCTAGATTGACCGCAATAACCGCAGTTTTCGGGACATATACCACTTTTAGCATTTAAGATCATATTTAATTTTACTTTTTTCCCATAATAATGTTTTCTTAATATGTAGGCTTCGTTCAATAAATCTAATGTATCTATATTAGGATTTTCATATATTTTCAATAACCTCTCTTTAGTTAAGATTTCTCCTTTTAAAATTTTTTCAGCTAAATTCATACTAATCATCCTTATCTAATATATTGTGTAGTGCTTTTTCAAAAATATTAACCATTTTTCAAATTTCTTTATTCAATATGCTTAAAATTGGAACAAAAGTAACAATAATTTCTAAAGCAATGGAACATACTATTTGGTTACCGGTGTAAGTATAGCTATGTAAAAATGCATTAACACCATGATTATCGCTTGAAAATGTTTTATAAATCTTTTGAGAATTTAAAGTAGCAGCTAAAGGTAAATCCCCCGTAATCGTCTTACCTAGACACATGATAGCTAGCGCACATTTTCATGATTACAAGTAAACATTTCACCACTCTTTCTTATATCTGTATTAGTACTGATAATAAAACTAAGCGATCTAAATGTAAACTAAAAAAATAAAAATGTTTACATTTTGGGTGAAGCACTCCCATTAAATACAAAAATAAATCTGACATTTATCTAAAAAAGAGAGGCCTTAATTACTAATATTCCAAAAAACTTCCTAGAAACTCTTGAAGTTATTGTCAGACTTCTGGTTTGCATTTAACCCTACGTTTAAATAATGGTATGACCAAGAAGGGAAAATATACTTTATATATACTGTTGGTGATTTTAGTCAAATTTTAAATTAATGAATAATAATTTACTAACTTAAAGTTAAAAATTGAATTTTCTAAAGGTCGTAAGGTATATCTAATGTTCTTCTTAGCAGTACATTTTCTATACGTTTATTTGCTGTCAACAGCTAAATAAAGTTACTCTTACGTTCTTTTGATCACGTATCGTAACATCTTTTAATTAAAAAAGATCATTATTCATATCTATTATTTAATTAAAAAACTTATTTTCGGTGCATGCTTCGATTAACTCAAATAAGAGCATAAGAAAAAACAATGCCACCTAAGGTGGCAATCAGCATAGCTGATGTTTTTAACATAATATTCCTACGGCACTTTCTCTCTATAAACATTGCTATATCAACATTTATAGCTATTTGAATTTTTGTTGAAAATTAAATATATCACGGTGCACAAAATATACTTTAATGCCATAAATGATTCAAAAACGGTGCACACAAAAGACTATAACGATACTATTTATAGCTTTTTAGGGTTCTTAAAAAAAGAGGGGATTTAAGTTAACGGTGCGTCGTGCACCGTAATTTTTTAAATTGATCTATCAATTGATACTGCAATTTTTGACACTATAATTTATTTAATTATAAAAAAGAAGCCATTGTATTAATACAATAGCTTCTAAATATGTTAATTCATTTTGTTCATTTTCTGTATTAATATCTGTTCTATTATTTAAATCATCTTCACTTTCATTAAATAATTGTTTATCTTTACGTTGATATTCATTTTTACTATCTTCTAATTCTTTAGTAAGTTCTTTCGACTGTTTCATGCTGTGATTTATTTTTTTAATTTGGTTATCACCAAAAGTTGTATCTATATAAAACAGGAACCATAAGTATATTGAGGTGCTTTTAAGTCATTAATTACCAAATAATCACTTCTAAAAGCCTTTTTCAAAAGCTGGTTCTTCCTATTTTTTGTTCTATCGATTTTTCATCGAGTAACTCGTTTTCATTATTTTGACTCTCTGTTTCTTCTTTTATACTTTCCACGTCTTTATAACTATCTTCTTTATATTATATCTCTGTTGACTGTACTTCTTGTGGGTTGTTATCTTTATAATTACTATAAGAGGGGGCTTTGTATTTTTTATAAAAGAAAGATACAAAGATAAGTATGGAGATATTATCCATAAAGACTGTATCAGGTATAAAAAAAGGATAAAGCTTATAATACTATTAACGCTATACAGTTAGAGATTGGTGAAAAAGTATTAGACCAAAATTTTAATTATGAAGAGAGCTTAGAACAAGCGAAAAAATTTATCACTCAAAGTCTGAATTACACAGTATAACTAAGCGATATAATAAGTTAGGTTCTGTTGCAAAGTAAAAAATATAGCTAACCACTAATTTATCATGTCAGTGTTCGCTTAACTTGCTAGCATGATGCTAATTTCGTGGCATGGCGAAAATCCGTAGATCTGAAGAGACCTGCGGTTCTTTTTATATAGAGCGTAAATACATTCAATACCTTTTAAAGTATTCTTTGCTGTATTGATACTTTGATACCTTGTCTTTCTTACTTTAATATGACGGTGATCTTGCTCAATGAGGTTATTCAGATATTTCGATGTACAATGACAGTCAGGTTTAAGTTTAAAAGCTTTAATTACTTTAGCCATTGCTACCTTCGTTGAAGGTGCCTGATCTGTAATTACCTTTTGAGGTTTACCAAATTGTTTAATGAGACGTTTGATAAACGCATATGCTGAATGATTATCTCGTTGCTTACGCAACCAAATATCTAATGTATGTCCCTCTGCATCAATGGCACGATATAAATAGCTCCATTTTCCTTTTATTTTGATGTACGTCTCATCAATACGCCATTTGTAATAAGCTTTTTTATGCTTTTTCTTCCAAATTTGATACAAAATTGGGGCATATTCTTGAACCCAACGGTAGACCGTTGAATGATGAACGTTTACACCACGTTCCCTTAATATTTCAGATATATCACGATAACTCAATGCATATCTTAGATAGTAGCCAACGGCTACAGTGATAACATCCTTGTTAAATTGTTTATATCTGAAATAGTTCATACAGAAGACTCCTTTTTGTTAAAATTATACTATAAATTCAACTTTGCAACAGAACCGCCTTAATTATGTTATTATATATGAACTAATAACGTAAAATTATGGGGGAAAAATGATAAAAAAATTTATAAGTATTATCATAATAAGTACTGTTTTATGTACTGTCTTACCGGAACAATTAAGCCAAGCTAAAATAGAAAAGGGTGTAACAATAGATATCGCTAGAAAATATTATTCTAAAGATAGTTTGAAGAAAATAGTACAACAAATTAGTGAATACAATGGAAGTTATTTACAACTTCATTTTTCTGATAATGAAAACTATACTATTAACTCAAATTATTTAGATCAAACCGCTAATAAGAAAAACAAATATTTTTTGACTAAATCAGAATTAGAAGAATTAATAAAATTTGCTAATAAAAAAAATATTCAAGTTATCCCAGATATAGATTTACCAAGCCATTCTAAAGGATGGCTAACTCTGTTAAGGAAGAAAGACGAGGATCTATATAGGAATGTGGTATCTAATTATAGTAATGAAATGGTAGATTATCATAACAATAAAGCATCAATATTAGTATCCCGCAAACTAATAAAAGAAATATTAGTGATGTTTGAACAGCCCAAGTTTAAAAACGAACAAAAGATTGTTTTGGGGGGTGATGAAGTTCCTGGAAGTATTAGACAACAAGATGATTTTATTAACTTTATGAATGAAATAACAAAAGTAGCTCTAGAAGGAAATTACACTGTAAAATTGTGGAACGATTCAATAACTACTAATGGTTTAAAAACCTTAAATAACAATATTATAATAATGTTTTGGCAGAGAAAAAGCTCCGACTTAGCATCTGTAGATGATTTTTTAAAACAAGATTATAGTATCGAAAATTACAATAGTTATAGTTATTATCTTTTTCCTTCTTTAAATGAGGGATTACAAGATTTTAATATAAATAAAAGTAATATTATTAAGGCAAATTTAAATGACTTTAGCGATTTAAATAATGATTTTACTAAGTACGTAGGGACAAATATAAATGGCGAAAATATTACCTTTTGGGGCGAACATGCTGATGATATGACGCAAAATGAATTGGTAGATTATATATCATCTTATATTGAAGTATTTCTCACAAACTAAAAAGCGTATTCCATATTGATATGGAATACGCTTTTTAGTTTGTGATTTACTATTACAAAATTATTACAAAATAAAGAACATTATTATAAAAAAATGGTATGTTAGCGTTTACTTATCATATATTTTAGTTTAACAATACAATTATAAAGTAACAAAAATGTAATGAATAAAATTTTGTAAAAATTTATTGAGTGTATTATTATGAGTGATAGTTAGTTAGGGGAGATTAAATGAAACTATACAATTTGCTATTGTTATATCCACTGTTCATGTCGGTTTATTGGATTATTGGGACACTATATTACGCATTATTAAGGGAAATTAAAAACAAAAATGAACCTACATATAAGACATATGGAGAAGGTATATCATTCTTAATACCTTGCTACAACGAAGAAGAAACAATTGAAGATACGATTAAAAACGTATTAAATTTAGAGTTTCCGAACAAACAGATTATTGTAATTAATGACGGAAGTTCTGATGATTCTGAAAAAGTTGTGTCAAAATTGAAAGAAAAATTAGATTTTGTATTTGTGAATTTAGAAGAAAATAACGGCAAGGCTAACGCCCTTAATGAAGGAATAAAGTATGCGACATATGACTATGTTATGGGTATCGATGCCGATACAATCATTGACGAAAAAGCACCATATTTCATGATAGAAAACTTCAAAAAAAATTCTAATCTTGCAGCCGTAACAGGCAACCCTAGGATTAGAAATAAAAGTTCTATATTAGGTAAAATTCAAACAATAGAATATGCAAGTATGGTAGGTAGTATTAAAAGAACACAATCCATCGCTGGAAAAATAAATACAATTTCAGGTGTTTTTACATTGTTTAAAAAAGAAGCAGTTGAAAAGGTTGGGAAATGGGATATAGATATGATAACTGAAGATATCGCTATATCGTGGAAGTTTCATATTGACAAATTTCAGATTAAATATGAGCCACGAGCATTGTGCTGGATGCTTGTTCCTGAAACTATTGGAGGTCTTTGGAAACAGCGAGTAAGATGGGCACAAGGTGGCCAAGAGGTGTTGATCAGGGATTTCAAAAAGGGAATTAAGTCTTTTAATTTTCCTTTGTACTTTTTACTTTTCGAACAAATTTTTTCGCTTATTTGGGTTTATTGCGTTGTCCTATTACTAGGTTTGACAATTATTAATGCAAATTTTTTAGACATATATTATCTAGAATATCAATTCACTATTATTATTCTTTCTGCATTTGTTTTAACTTTCATTAATACAGTTCAATTTATTATTTCTCTTATTATTGATAGCAAATATGAAAAAGTAAATGTATTTATAGTTGTTTTTCTAAGTTGGTACCCAACTGTGTATTGGGTTCTTAATGCTTTAGTAGCAATTGTTGCCTTTCCAAAAGCTTTAAAAAGGCAGAAAGGGGTGTATGCAACTTGGTCAAGTCCAGACAGGGGAAACATCAAACGGTAAAATCGAGTTTAAATGTAATACGAGAAATATGTGTTCTTCTTTTCACTGCTATGTTCTGGTTATATTGTTGTACTGCAATTATAGTGATTGGTGGTTCATTGTTACATATTAATGTGGAAACAGTTCTAATGATAAGAACAGTACTTAATATTGAAATTGATGATATAAACTATCTTTTTAAACTCATAGCAATTTTTGCAACCATTACTTTTTCATTGCTAACATTATCTCTTATCACACAAAAATTGAAAGGAAGTAAAGGAAATCTATGAGTAGACGATTACTATTATTTACTTTGATATTGCTTATTATCATAAGTTCAAACTTAATAATGAACAACCAAAAAGTTCAATCTAAAGAAAAGGAAATAAAATACAAAGAAAATAGCGCACTTGCTTTAAACTATCATCGCATTAGAAACGATAACTTTTTCGATGACTTTTTATCTATATTTTCAAATAGTAAAGAACTTTCAACCTACAGTATTACTAAAGAGCAATTTGAAAAGCAAATTAAATGGTTAAAAGAACATCATGCCCATTTTTTAACTGAGGAAGAGTTTATTAAGTATAAGAAAATTGGGAAATTTCCTAAAAGAAGTGTTTGGATAAATTTTGACGATATGGATCAATCAATTTATAAAAATGCACACCCCGTATTAGAAAAATATAATATTCCGGCTACGGGTTTTGTTATTACTGGGAATGTTGGAGCTGAAAATTTTAATAACTTAAACTTGACAACTCTAAAAGAATTGAAAAAAATGAAAAAATCAGGTTTATGGACTTTTAGTTCTCATACTAATAATTTACATAAATTAAGTAAAAACAAATCTATGATGGTGAAAACTTCAAATAAAAACTTTGTAGATGATATTAGTAAAAGTAATGAATATTTAAAAAAACATTTCAATTACGATAATGAGTCATTAGCATATCCTTATGGCCAAATAGATCAAGAAAAAGAGAAAAATTTGAAAAAAGCAGGTATAAAATATGGTTATGTGTTAGAGGAAAGGCCTGTGGAACCTGGTGATGATAATTATTACATTCCACGAATACTTGTAAGTGATGATGCATTTCATCAAATAATTCAGAAGTGGGATGGATTTAAAAATGAATAAAAAAAAGACTGAGTTAATATATTTACGTGCGTTTATTTGTATACTTATTATAGTAACTCATTTGTTAACTCAAATGATGAACGATATTGATGATACTGAAATAAACCAATTAAAACTTCTTTATTATGTTCAAAATATTGTTATCTTTGGTACACCGAGTTTTATTATCTTATCTCAATTATTAACAACTTTGAATTATGAGAAAATAACATTTAAATATTTATGGTCTAGATTTAAATATATCTTTATTCCTTATTTAACCATCGGGTTATTTTACTGTTATACAGAATCGCTTAAATTAAATAGTCCATTTTTACATCAATTTTATGAAAACGTTGTTTTAGGATATTGGTATGGTTATTTTATTATAGTTATTTTACAATATTTTATACTAAGTTATTTTATATATAAAATTTCAAGTAAGATTTTTGAAAGCAAGGTAATACTATTAATTTCTTTAATAATTCAAATAACTTTTTTACATTTACTACACAATAATAATGAATTTGCTGAAAATTTCCATGCTATTTATCCTTTAAGTGACAATACCTTCATTTTAGGTTGGATATTTTTCTTTTTTTTAGGTGGTTATATTGGGAAGAACTACAATAATATAACTGCTTTTTTAAGGAATTATTTATTTATAATTTTGGTTTTAGCAATTTTATCTTTTGTTTTGTTTATCATTATGTTCTCTCATGATTATTGGAATGTTACTAGTTATACAGAAGCATTAATTTTTTATCATTCTTTCATGTTTTTATTATTACTCGGTGCAACCCTTCATTTTAAGGAATTTATGTTTTATTCTATAAATTTAGTTAATACTTTTTCGTTCTTTGTATATTTATTGCATCCTATTGTTATAGATGCTCTTTATGAAAATACTTCAGTATATATTGACCATACCTTTATTTTCTTGGCAGTGTCATTATTATTTATATTAGGTCTATGCATAGGTGTGGGCATTATACTAAGAGAATTTTATATTTTCAGATTTGTTATTGGTAAACAGCCCTATAGCTTAAAACTAGATTTAAAATAAAGCAAAGTTTAAAAGTATTATTTATTTAAATATGTGCGTATAAGTGGTAGTTCTTGGTTGAGAACTTCTTCCTCTCTCATGCCTGTAGCATGCTCGCCCCAAAAGCTTAAAGCAGAACCTTGGATATTTAAAGAATCTACTTCATAATATGGATTCTTTAAATAGTAAAAACTATTGTGATTATATGCCCAACTGATATAGCTAGTTTGTTCTTCTATATCAGTTGGGCTATAGTTTTTAGAAGGTAAAAAATATAGTGAATAAAAATTATAATTGTAAACTTTAAAATTATAGTCTAAAAAATCTTCGACAGTGATCCCTGGTTCATTATTTTCATTATTACTTTGTTTCCAATAAATTACTGAAAAGTAATTTTTTAATAATTTCAAACCATTTTTAGTAATAGAATCATTCCATATTTGTGGTTCATATCCATTTTGATAAGCATATTCACCAATTTCATTCATAAAATTAATGAAGTCATTTTGGTATGATTTTCCACCAGGAACCTCATCACCGCCCAATACTATTCTTTGTTCTTTTTGAAAATTTGGTTGATGAAAGAGATCTAAAATTTCTTTGATTTGCCTTTTGCTAATCTCTAATGCTTTTTGATTAGAAAAAAAATCAATTGTTTCATCGCTATAATCGCTTACGATATTTTCGTGTAAGTTTGAATTTTCATTTTTTAACAACAATAACCAAGCTTTTGAATGAGAAGGTAAATCAAATTCTGGAACAACCATTATATTTAACTTATTACTATAATGAATAAGGTTCTTTAACTCTTGTTGACTTAAATAATTTTGTGAAGCTATATTTTCGTGTTTAAAAAATTGAGATTCAATTGCATAGTTTTCATTATCAGAAAAATGAAGTTGTAAGTAATCCCCATTATTCTCATGAATTGTATCAACAATCTTTTTGAGTGATTTCAAGGAATAATCTTTTCTAGCTATATCAACATTGATTCCCTTTTGAAAATCTTGAGCATGGACAGAAAAAGAGTTGAATAAAAAAAGATATGAAAGTAAAGTTGAAGTTGAGAAAATAATTTTAATGTAGACCACCTATATTTAAGTTTTATTTAATTTAAATATAACTTAAATGCTATTGAAAGTAAAAGTATTTATTAGCAGAAACTTCCACTGTATAGCGTATACCTTTTCAGTTCCTATAATAGTTAATTATGTTAAATAAAAAGAGCCTTTCGAAGGCTCTTTTATCTTATTTCTTATTAAAGTTTATAAATTTTATTATATAAAATAATGTCATTAGAAGAAAAGGGATTGTTAAAATAAAAGCGTTGAAATGACCAATATTAGATACCCACAAAAATGACAAAAGCATTAAAATATATGTGAGTACTATAACGAATAATATTTGTTTACTAAATAATTTTTCTGATTTAATTATCAGCCCACCTTAATAGCTACTTACTATATCTAATCTTACTTGCTAATTTAGCTACTGTTTTATTGTCGTGGGGTTTAATATAGATTGTTTCAATATTATCCTCAATTGCTTTTCTTGTTACCTTATCCATTTGACTATAATCACTAGTTTGTGAGCTTTCCCATTTATAAGGAATATTGTTGTATACATTAATTGTCCCATCGCCATTACTGCTATATGTTATTGATCCACCAGCCCTCATGGGAGCTTCTAATTTCACAACGTTTTCTTTATAAACTGCATTATTTTGGGCTTGTGGGTTTACTTTTGAACCTTTTGGTATTTCTGTAACATACACATCCCTAATACCTTTCAAATCATTTCTTGTAGATATTAACTGATACCAAACTCGTGCATATTCAATTTCTTCCGAGTTAAAATTATTTAAGTAACTTTTATTTTTATCAGTAGATTGTTGATTCTCATTACTATCATTATTTTTTTCTTGTTTTTTATTATCATTTTGTTCTTTATTTTGTTTATTGCTACTTTCTGAATTATCACCACTATCAGATGTGTTAGTTTTTTCGTCAATTTCATTTGGTGTTTCATTATCTTTGTTTTCCGAGGTGTTAGTATCACTAGAATTATTATCATTGTGATGTTCTGAATCGTTATTATTACAACTCACTAAAATTACCAATAAACTAACAAGTAATATAGGTAAAATGATTTTTTTCATACTATAACTCCTTTTCATCATTTCAAATTAGCTTATGTTGATGTTTTTTGAGCTAGAAAACGTAAATTACATGGGTTAAAAAAACTATATAACATCCATAACATGGTTCTGTTGCAAAGTAAAAAAATATAGCTAACCACTAATCTATCATGTCAGTGTTCGCTTAACTTGCTAGCATGATGCTAATTTCGTGTCATGGCGAAAATCCGTAGATCTGAAGAGACCTGCGCTTCTTTTTATATAGAGCGTAAATACATTCAATACCTTTTAAAGTATTCTTTGCTGTATTGATACTTTGGTTCTGTTGCAAAGTTGAATTTATAGTATAATTTTAACAAAAAGGAGTCTTCTGTATGAACTATTTCAGATATAAACAATTTAACAAGGATGTTATCACTGTAGCCGTTGGCTACTATCTAAGATATGCATTGAGTTATCGTGATATATCTGAAATATTAAGGGAACGTGGTGTAAACGTTCATCATTCAACGGTCTACCGTTGGGTTCAAGAATATGCCCCAATTTTATATCAAATTTGGAAGAAAAAGCATAAAAAAGCTTATTACAAATGGCGTATTGATGAGACGTACATCAAAATAAAAGGAAAATGGAGCTATTTATATCGTGCCATTGATGCAGAGGGACATACATTAGATATTTGGTTGCGTAAGCAACGAGATAATCATTCAGCATATGCGTTTATCAAACGTCTCATTAAACAATTTGGTAAACCTCAAAAGGTAATTACAGATCAGGCACCTTCAACGAAGGTAGCAATGGCTAAAGTAATTAAAGCTTTTAAACTTAAACCTGACTGTCATTGTACATCGAAATATCTGAATAACCTCATTGAGCAAGATCACCGTCATATTAAAGTAAGAAAGACAAGGTATCAAAGTATCAATACAGCAAAGAATACTTTAAAAGGTATTGAATGTATTTACGCTCTATATAAAAAGAACCGCAGGTCTCTTCAGATCTACGGATTTTCGCCATGCCACGAAATTAGCATCATGCTAGCAAGTTAAGCGAACACTGACATGATAAATTAGTGGTTAGCTATATTTTTTACTTTGCAACAGAACCTGTAATAAACACATTCAAAACAGTTGCTATTTTAATACTCGATAAACTGTAGATCTGCTTACCCCTGTTTGTTTCGCAATTTCTTCCCCAGTAAGTTTTTGTTCATCATATAAGAATTTAATTTCTCTTTTCTTATGATTTGGTAATGAAGGTCTTCCGCCTTTTCGTCCTCTTGCTCTTGCAGCTTCTAACCCTTTTTTCGTACGTTCATTTAATAAGTTAGCTTCAAGTTCCGCAAATGCACTCATCATGGTAAAGAACATTTTGCCCATTGCATCTTTGGTCGATACGTTCATATCTATAATATGTAAATCAATGCTGTTTTCATCGAACCATTGAGATAACTCAATTAATTGCTTCGTTGTACGTCCAAGACGATCTAGTTTATAGATAACTAGGATATCTCCTTCACGCAAATAATCTAAACACTTATCAAGTTCTGTTCTTTTGGTTTTACGACCACTTGCTTTCTCGCTAAAGATACGTTCACAACCATAGTCTTCAAGTGTATCAATCTGTCCATCAAGACTTTGATCTTGTGTTGATACACGTGCATAACCAATTTTAGCCATTTCAATACCACCTCTTTTAATCGTTTTATGGGCACTTATTAACGAAATCTAATTCTCGATGCAAATAAACGCGTCTCTCATCGTCTAAAAACTCATGATTTTTGATATTTATGATACATTGATTATAACACAAGTTTATAGACTTAAATATCCAAGAAAAACCTCTTAATATTAAGTTAAGAGGTTTTGTGTCAAAAACGACCGTTTTTGACCAGCTTATAATCTATTTTCACAATATTTTCTAAAACTTCTATAATCATTTAAAGCTTTAATAAATAACTTTCGATATTTTTCTTCATTTTCTTCTTGCTTTTCATGCTTATTTCGATCATATACACCTGATCTACTACCAATAAAACTAACCCTTATTGTTAAACCACCTGCATTATCTAAATGATTATCCCATATAAAGTTTTCTAAATTTGCTAAAGACTTACATAAAGATTTAAATTTCATTTTTGCCTTTATATTAGAAAACATTACTACTGTACTTTTACCATAATAATAATTCGCAAAGTCACTAAATTCTGATAACCTTTCTACACTTATATTATTGTCATTAATTCTAATACTTTCTAATATACCACCTATTTTTTCTAAATCTTTTCTAATAACTTCATATGACTTTTTATCTATCCTTGTAAATGAAATTATATTAATCAAAATTAGCAATAAAAGCAATATCGCTATAAATATTATAGAATATATAATTTTTTCACGGACTTCTATTGATGATATGTTAATTATAATTAAAGCAATTGCTGTAATTATAGATATTACACTGCTAATAACTTTATTTTTTAAAACCAATAAATATCATTATAAATTGCTGTAATCATAATAACCCCTAATCTGATATAAAATTGTTTTTTGTCATTACTCCATTTACTTTTTTCTTCTAATGCTTCAGTGTTAGCATGTCTAAATATATGTGTATCTTTCCTATACTTCATAATATCTTTATTATTTAAAAAATCATAAAATACGCTTTCTGGTACATCTTTAAACTTACCTTCTTCTTTCAATAAGTATTCTATACAATTATTCAAAGTTCCTAATTGGTCATCTACTGTCTGATGTTCAAGACCACCCCTACCATTAGCGATTTTATTAATAGTAGTATTCAAATCTTCTTCAACTTCAAAAAATGTATCGCTATTTTTTTTAATTATTTCCAGTTCATTGATTAATTCCCTGCGATCAGCCCACGGTATACTATCGTCGGGATTGTATCTTTTATTCGCTCTTATTTTAGCCTTTATTTCATCATAAGCAAATCTATTTAATGGGGTTTGTTTATTTACTACATTAGGAAATTGTTTAATGTAATAACCATTACTCAATAACCATTTTAAAATTGCTTTGTACTCTTTTTCATCTGCAATAGTAAAGTCTGAATATCTAAAACGGTTAGATTTTTCAAATTTTGGTTCTAACGTTTTTTTAAAACTTTCTATTAAATCATCAAAGTCATTGTATTCGTATTGCTCTATTTTTATCAATTTACTTTCCCCTTACCCTAAGCTTTTTTATCATTAATTATACATTACCTTGATGATATAATGACTTATGTCATCAACAATCCTAACTGTTGAAATCGGACAAGTTAGGAGGTGCTAACAATATGTCTGTATTAACAATTATTTACTCAACACTTATTGCGCCAATATTTATTGGCATAGTTCTTACGACTTATAAACATTGGTTAAATAATCGTAAGCGTTGATGGCTTTAAATAACCAGGCACTAAAAAACGCCATCTACTACGGCTATAGTAGATGGCGTTTGGTGCTTCAACATGTCTGTCGAAACAATTATTTTCTCAACTTACACATAGTATACCTCTTTTATTTTTTTTTGTAAAACAAACTATATGTACTTTGAAATATCAAATTATATAACGCCATAATTTTTAAAAAATTAGAAGTTGTCCTATATTAGTATCACAGTATTAGTTTACACTAAATATAAGGAGGTGTATAAGATGAATAACAAACAAATTTCTCAAGCAGTTACACAAAATTTATTAAATAAAGAAGCATATTTATCTATCGTTGTATTTTGGTTATTATTAACTTTAAGAAATATTGCCCTTCACAGTACATCTCATTTTCAACTTGATGTAAATATTTTTTTGAAATCTGTATATTTCTATTTCCTACAGCTTTCATTTCATCAAATAAGATCTACAAAAATGTAAATGTCAAAGAAGTTTTTAACAAACGTATAACCATTTTTTTATTCATTATATGTACAATATTTACGGTTTTGGGTTGTGCCGTTATCGCCGTGTGTAATTATTTTATGACGGGATCGGGTGCTTTAATTTTGATAATCTTAATGCTAATTTGTCATTTAGCACTAATCGTAATAATATCTGCAATTTTCAATTTTTGGGTCACACTTCAACTCAAAGTTCTATCCAGTGACAAACTTTAATATTTATATATATAAAAACACCATCTGTAATTAAACAGATGGCATTTTTTATATATCTTCATAACTTTGTATTATAAAGCTATCGTCTTCTTTATTGTACTTCAGTAAATACTTAGATTTTATACTTTATTTATTCTGATTTTCCTTTTCCAAAATGACATCAATTTTCCCATCTTGATAATTAACACTTTCAAATTCTGGTCGTCTATATTTATTTTTCTTCTTACTTTCAACTATTGAACGCATATATTGCAATAGATCACTATTACTTTCAATGTATTTGTCTATAAATTTATAATTGCTTTCTTTATAGGCTTTATTCAAATCTTTAGTATAGTCTTCCATAAACGACTTAGCGCCTAGTTCAATATCTTTGATACTTTTTAAATAATTATTAATATTATCTTCATTGAATTTCAAATTTATTTTTTGAGGTTTTGCCCCCTGATCGCTATTTAAAGTTACTGTATTAGTTTTAAATTCTTTATCGCTTATTTTACCTTTAGCATAAACCTTTAAAGGTTTATTTACTGGATATGCACCGTACACTTTATTTTTTTCATACTCAATAGGCTTATCATTGATATAAAGCTTAATATCGTCATCTACTTTTTCATTGTTAATTAAATTTGCTTTAAAATTTGCGTCCTTAAAACTAGCATATGCAATGATTTTTTTATCACTATTTAGATTATCTGTATCAAATCGAATATTGCCCTTAACCTTGCCTTTAATCAATGAATTATCATCATCATAAATTTTTTGGGCTTCTATATCATATTTACCTACAAAAAACTTACCAATATTTGTTGTTTTATTTTTAGGTGCTGTAATAATTTGCTGTTTATCTTCAACATTATTAAATTCATACTTAGCATTTGAATATGAATTATTTTCTATATATACATCATGAAATATAGGTTTAAAAGCCAACCTATCAATAAATATAAACTTGTTCCCATTCATAGTTATTTCTATCAACTTTCGTTCCTGCTTGTCTGTTATATAGCCAAAATCAACCGTATTACTTTCACTATTTTTAATATTGCTTTTAATGTTGTTCATTTCTTTTTTGAATTTGTTACGGTTGTCTTTCTTGGCCATGTAATCTACAAATTGTTTAGCTTCTGCATGAGTAACATTAACATCTTTAGAAGTTAATGTTTTAGATACTGCTTTATAGTCTTTAGATTGAACAGCTTCTTCAAAATCATCTAGTTGCGCTTTTGCATTATTCGATAAAATAAAATATATAATTGCCCCTATAATGCACAGTAATAATAAAATAATCACAATTACAGATATTATTTTCAGCTTGCTTTGCTTGTTTTCAGCCTTTTCTGATCGTTTAAACTCCTGGTTTTCATTTACCATATTTTCAGCCCTTTAGCATTATTTAAACAATAAACAATACTTCAGATAATTTTCACTATCTTTTTGCTTCTCAATAGCTTTTACTTGTTCTATATCATATTTAATAGCCTTCATAACTTCTTCAAAGAAAACTTTTTCACTTTCTTGTAGCCTATCATCATCTATGCTATAAACACCGTCTTCTTTAATTGCTATTTGGTTCAAATCAAGCTCATATTTATTCTCTAAATAATTATCAATATGGCTTTTAGCCGTTTCAATACTTCTAAAATATATATCTAAACGCTTATTAACTGCATTTGTTTCAATAGGTTTGAAAATAGCTGTGGCGTCATTTTTTTCTGAAAATTTGTCTTTTGTTATTTTATTGAAGCTTATTAACTCCTTAATATTCGCAATCAACTTACTTCTACGCTCTTTAACCAAACTAAAAGCCTTTCTATAGTTATTAATATATCCAAATCTTTCACTTAAATTTCCTAATAGTCTAACTAAATTTTCATCTTCAGTAAGTTTTTTATCTGCATACATGCCTGATCTTTTAGCTGAAGCATGTTCACTAATTGGCTTTCTAGTGCTAACTATATAGAAACTATGCCCCTGCTTTATTTTACTTTGAAAATTTTCAAGTGCGTCTTTATATTGTTCATAATCAGTTAGTATTGCTTTTACTAATTCATTTTTAATATCTTCATATGTTTTTGTATTTATCATGTGTTTTATTCCCCTTTTGTTATATATATTTGCTAAAATGCTTTACTAAATAACTTTGATTATAATATAACTTTGCTATTTCATTAATATTAGGTTCATCTATATGTTTTAATATATAAACCAAATCTGCCATCTGACAATAAACAGCACTATCAAAGTCAGTTAAAAACACTTTATTTTCTAACAATTCATCTAATGAAACGTAATAACAGTGTATATAGGGTTGGTTATCTTTTTTCATCAAAGTAACTCTATTATTGCCATCTAATACTAATAATGATGTTGGTATATCGTATATTTCTTTAAATCTTGCTTCTCTTGATGTTACTAAATCAGGAATTAAAATTATTGGTTCATCAGGCGTTAAAGTATAAGGGTTTTCTCTTTCTGTATAGTCAATGTGTATTCCATCATTAAAAATATCATTTGGCGCTTTCAATGGTTTTCTATTAGTCTTTTTTATTAAATCTCTTGCCAAATCAACATTAAACCCTATGTCATAAATATACTTATTTCCTGCTGTATTACCTCTATATACTGAAAATGTCTGTAAGGTATCTTGTGGACTTTCTCCAAAATCTCCGATACTTCTATATATTTTGTCTAGTACGTCTATCCATTTATCATTAATTAGTTTAACGTACTCATGCTTATACAAATCAATATTCTGCAATTCTTTTTTTACATCAAAATTGCTAACATCAACTTCATACCATAATTTAGTATCATAATCTTTTTTCATTTAAAAACCCTTTCTATAATAAAAAATCACTTCCAAATATAGAACATATGTTCTATATTTGAATTGAGGTGTTGCAAATGATCCCTGAAAAATATGCTAATGAAACAGATTATAGAAAAATACACCGTGAGTATTTAAACCCTAATATCCCACAAAATCGAGGAATGAAAAAATGGCTACCTATGGCCACCATCCCCGAACAATACGAAAGATTAGAACAGTACATTCAAGACCAAAATAAAATTGAAAAGCCGTTACTTAGTGAAGACCAAATAGAAAATATAAATGATACATTGGCTAGTAAAGTGATTGATAATACTTTAGCCAAAATTCAATATTTTGCTAATGGCTATATAAAAAGTGTTCAAGGTATAATACACAAAGTCGATACATTAGATAGTGTTTTATATATTTATACTGATGATGTTTTAATGCCTGTAAAATTAACTGATATTTATAATATTGAATAAGGATTAACTAATAGCTTTATTGTGAGTTTCATTCAATTATATCAATTTTATTATCGTAACGCTTTCCGTTGTAGTAAATCGGGCTTTTGTCTATGAAATTTATACCTCTTTCAAATATGTTGTTTGTGCCCATTTTCAAATTAACTCCTTTGTCTTTATTTTCTAGCTTTAATTTATTAAATTCTTGATAGTCTATTAAGCCGTGTTTATCTGCAATTCCTAATTGTTTTAAATCATTTAATGTTATATAACGTGTTTTTAAATACATCATATTTAACACTCCTTTTTTAGTACGGGGCGGAACTGCATAATATACAAACTGACCTCACGCCCGCCCCCGTTTTTTTGGGGCTTGGCTCATACCAATTATTCTAATAAATCATTTATATTGAGTTCTGTTTCTAATAACTCTAGTTCTTCTAAACTTGTATAATTGTTATTACTTACTACTAAACTATCTAATACATCAATACTTAGCAATTCCCCTATAAGCTTTAATCTCTTGCCAACCATAATATCATTGACTGATGGCGTTACATCTTGGCTTGGGTGGTTATGTGGGTTCTGTTGCAAAGTTGAATTTATAGTATAATTTTAACAAAAAGGAGTCTTCTGTATGAACTATTTCAGATATAAACAATTTAACAAGGATGTTATCACTGTAGCCGTTGGCTACTATCTAAGATATGCATTGAGTTATCGTGATATATCTGAAATATTAAGGGAACGTGGTGTAAACGTTCATCATTCAACGGTCTACCGTTGGGTTCAAGAATATGCCCCAATTTTGTATCAAATTTGGAAGAAAAAGCATAAAAAAGCTTATTACAAATGGCGTATTGATGAGACGTACATCAAAATAAAAGGAAAATGGAGCTATTTATATCGTGCCATTGATGCAGAGGGACATACATTAGATATTTGGTTGCGTAAGCAACGAGATAATCATTCAGCATATGCGTTTATCAAACGTCTCATTAAACAATTTGGTAAACCTCAAAAGGTAATTACAGATCAGGCACCTTCAACGAAGGTAGCAATGGCTAAAGTAATTAAAG
Source organism: Staphylococcus sp. FSL W8-0271 (assembly GCF_038006605.1). Taxonomy (NCBI): domain Bacteria; kingdom Bacillati; phylum Bacillota; class Bacilli; order Caryophanales; family Staphylococcaceae; genus Staphylococcus; species Staphylococcus sp. FSL W8-0271. The sequence goes on along the minus strand of NZ_JBBOVM010000001.1, from coordinate 169,048 downwards.
CTTTTAAACTTAAACCTGACTGTCATTGTACATCGAAATATCTGAATAACCTCATTGAGCAAGATCACCGTCATATTAAAGTAAGAAAGACAAGGTATCAAAGTATCAATACAGCAAAGAATACTTTAAAAGGTATTGAATGTATTTACGCTCTATATAAAAAGAACCGCAGGTCTCTTCAGATCTACGGATTTTCGCCATGCCACGAAATTAGCATCATGCTAGCAAGTTAAGCGAACACTGACATGATAAATTAGTGGTTAGCTATATTTTTTACTTTGCAACAGAACCCTTATGTATTTACAAATGATATAATATAAAAGTCGTCGTTTTACTTCTGTGCTGTAATTAGCATGGAAGGAGGTGACATCATGTTCAGCATCATATTTGTATCTTTAATAGCTCCTATAATAGTAGGGGTTATACTCACGCTATTTTCTTATTGGCTAAATAAGCGTGATAGATAATTAAACGACGACATAGTCAATACACCCAAAAAGAGCCCGATAACTACTGTGAATAGTTATCGGGCTCGGTGTTTATCATGCTTAGCATCATATTTGTTAATTACATTATAACACCATAGTGGATAGGAATGCAAAATTGCATATCTAAAATTATACATTTTTCTTTTTAAAAGCGAAAATAACTAATGCTAAAAAGATAATAATATAAACAATGTTCCCAATATATAGTTCATGTAACTCTAGTTTAGTCATTTTTTTGAATACTTCGTTATCTAATACTTGTGTACTTAAATTTAACATGTTGATAGGATTCCATTTTAACCATTCCCATTGAGCAATTGCCGCAAAGAGTATGCCTGAAATAACAGAAGAAGCAAAGTAGAAGACAATTCCTACAGCAATCGAAACACCTGGTGATTTTAAAAGGCAAGAAATTAATAATGTTAAACTCAATATTAACCACATACCAATATAAGTAGCTAAAGCAGTTAACAAGTGCTCTTGTAGCAGTGATAAATTGTCACCAGCTTGTTTTAAAATATCCATATCAGAAAATAGGATTAATTTTAAACCTAAGCTTATCAAAGTAGTAACAATAAATAATACTAATGAATAAATAAATAAAGCGCTAAATTTACTTAAAATAATACTCATTCTTGAGTAGTTTCTATAAAGTAAGTTCTTAATTGTACCATAGTGAAATTCCATAGTGATTATGGTTGCTGCTTGAATAATCATTAAGAAGAAGATCCAAGAAAATCCTGTATACCCTTGTTTGAACTGTGATTCTGGCTTAAGTATATCTTCATAATTATTACTTAAAACTGCCATAGCAATCATTAGAATAAATATTATAATTGGGATAATAATGGATGATTTCTTTTTAAATATCTTATAAAGTTCTTGATTAATTAAAGTGCCCATTATGATTGTTCCCCCTTTTGATCAATAATATTAAGTAATATATTTTCTAAATCACTTTCATTTGATTGGTTCAATTCTTCCATAGTAGTCTCTTTAATAATTTTACCTTTATCAATAATTAAAATTGAGTCTGTAACTTTTACAAGTTCACTTAAAATATGACTAGATATTAAAAAAGTTACACCTTGATTTTTAAAGTCTATAATCGTCTCTCTCACATTTTTTACGGCTTTTGGATCTAAGCCGTTCATTGGTTCATCTAAAATAACTAATTTAGGATGATTTAAAAGTGCCAGAGCGATACCTAGCTTTTGTTTCATTCCTAATGAATAAGTTTTTGCTTTACTATGTATAAAATCATTCATTTCTAACTTATCAACAATTTGCTGAATATTATTTGTGTCTTTATCTTCATTAATAAGTTTCATATTTTCAAAACCAGTTAGAAATGGATATAAACCTGGATTTTCAATAAGAGCACCGATATCATTACTTTTATTAGAAGTATGTGATTTCAGAGTTCCAGATTGATAGCTGGATAGACCTAAAATAACCTTCATTAATGTTGTCTTTCCTGCACCATTTCCACCTACTAATCCAATAATATCGCCACTGTTTAGTGTGAAAGATACATCTTTTAGAATTTTTTTACTTTTGATATTTTTACTAATTTCGTTCAAAGTTAATAATTCCATAGTATTCCCCCTTTTTGGTTTTGTGACTTATATATCAATATTATCAAACAAACAATTGTAAATATATAGTATTGTGTGATATTGATACTATTTAAATTATAAAAAGTGTATATATTGTCAAAAAGATTATACTATTAAGGGTACACCCTAATCATACAAATTAAGTTGTTGAAATTATCGCAACTGTTATTTTACTTGCTATATGAGAATGTTTTAACTTTATAAATAAGAAAGAGAAGTACAACTAATATTAGTTGTACTTCTCTTTCTTATTTATAAAACAATTTGAATAATTGCAATAATAATTAAAATACTGATGATCCACTTTTGTACAAAACTAGGGACCTTTTTACCTAATTTTAAACCTAACGGAGCGAAAATAATACTCCCTATTATTAAAAATAACGCATCTTCTAAAGGAATGTAACCTTGTATAAGTTTAATGATAAAGGCGCCAATTGAAGATATAAAAGCAATTACTATACTATTAGCAACTACCGTATTCATTGGTAATTTGAATAAAACTAGCAATATAGGAATAATAATAAAAGCGCCGCCTGCTCCAACTATACCTGAAATAATACCAACGAAAAGACCAACCATAACTAATAATGGTTTGTTAAAGGAAGACTGATTTAAATTCGGTTTTACGTTAATAAACATTAAAATTAATGCGATTAAAGCAATGATAATATATATTGCATTTACAAATTCAGCATTAAATAAATTTGCTAGGAGTGCGCCTAACATGCTCCCTGTAATCATACCTCCACTCATATAAATAACTAATGGTGGGGAGAATTCGGTTTTTTTTCGCGCTTTTAATGACCCAGTTAAAGTGGTTCTGTTGCAAAGTTGAATTTATAGTATAATTTTAACAAAAAGGAGTCTTCTGTATGAACTATTTCAGATATAAACAATTTAACAAGGATGTTATCACTGTAGCCGTTGGCTACTATCTAAGATATGCATTGAGTTATCGTGATATATCTGAAATATTAAGGGAACGTGGTGTAAACGTTCATCATTCAACGGTCTACCGTTGGGTTCAAGAATATGCCCCAATTTTGTATCAAATTTGGAAGAAAAAGCATAAAAAAGCTTATTACAAATGGCGTATTGATGAGACGTACATCAAAATAAAAGGAAAATGGAGCTATTTATATCGTGCCATTGATGCAGAGGGACATACATTAGATATTTGGTTGCGTAAGCAACGAGATAATCATTCAGCATATGCGTTTATCAAACGTCTCATTAAACAATTTGGTAAACCTCAAAAGGTAATTACAGATCAGGCACCTTCAACGAAGGTAGCAATGGCTAAAGTAATTAAAGCTTTTAAACTTAAACCTGACTGTCATTGTACATCGAAATATCTGAATAACCTCATTGAGCAAGATCACCGTCATATTAAAGTAAGAAAGACAAGGTATCAAAGTATCAATACAGCAAAGAATACTTTAAAAGGTATTGAATGTATTTACGCTCTATATAAAAAGAACCGCAGGTCTCTTCAGATCTACGGATTTTCGCCATGCCACGAAATTAGCATCATGCTAGCAAGTTAAGCGAACACTGACATGATAAATTAGTGGTTAGCTATATTTTTTTACTTTGCAACAGAACCCAATAAAGCATGTGGGTTCGTTGGTTATGGTATGGCGGGAGGCACCAGTGCTGTGGAAAATCTGCGGCAAATCATGGGGGAATTAATGGTTGCTGATGTACGTGCTCAAGTTAGAGTTTCGATCTTCACGGATTTTGAACAGGATGGTACATTTAAACCAGCTGCCTTTCAGGAAGGTTCTGTAAACGCAATGCTTGATCAAGTAATTTCTTGGAGCAGTGCTTTACGTGTTCTTCGGGATAAATGAAGATGGTCGAGAACTACAAACTGACAATGAGTATTCTTTTCTACATTCGTGATTTAAAAAATAACAACAAATTGCAAGTTTGTTTGTACAATAAAACCTAACTGAAAATGTACAGTTAGGTTTTATGAATCAAATATCTATTAAATTTTTATGTGATATAAGGATAACCAATTCCGATAAATTATGATTTGGAATTGCCGTATATCCCTTTATGTGGCTGAACTAGAATGTCGTGATACTTTTTTCACATTTACCAGAATTACTCCACAAATAATCACGACTGCACCGATAATATGATAATAATGAAACGGCTCGCTTAAAATCAACACACCAGAAAGAATGGTAATCAAAGTGGCGACATTATTAAACACACTTACTTGAATCACTGGTAATTGAGATACAGCGTAGATAGATAATAAAGATGTTCCAGCTGTTGATAAAACACCTAAAAATATAATTGATAATAGATAAGGAATCTCTGTCATGGAATAAAGATACTCACTTGCTGACCCGCTGTTTATAAAGTACATCATATTGAAAAAAAGAAAACCGATAGAAATAATATAAATCGTAATCTGAATGGGAGCAATTGTTTTTGTTGCACTTCTGGACATCACTTGCCAAATAGCCGTTGCTAGAATAGATAATACAATGAGTAGGTTACCGATTAGATGAAATTCGTAATTTCCAGAGCTATTCATCACCTGTAAGAAAACAACTCCTGCAATGCTCAAAAATATTCCAATTCCTTGTATTCTTTTTACCTGTTCTTTCAGAAATAAACTTGCCAATAGAACTGTTATAGCTGGTGCAATTGCTTGGATGATTCCTGCCTCTGTAACCGTTGTTTGATCAAGTCCAAGTATCTGACTGCTAAAGAATATAATTGGATAGAACAAGGAAATAATCAACACTATCTTAAGTTCTTTCTTATTTAATCGTAAATTGATTGGTCTTATTGCTAAAAATAAAAGAACTCCTAAAAAGGCAAATGTAAAGCGTTGGGCTAATATAAGTAACTGTCCCTCATAGGTTAAAGATATTTTAACAAACATAAAAGACAGTCCAATAATAACAGAAAAAGCAACTGCTGCCAGTAATGCTTTATTTTTTTTCATTATCTCTCTCCCTCCTTTTATTAGAATAAAGGGAAAAGGATATATATACTGTATTTATTTTCGCTATTGTATCGATACAAATAAAGCAAAATGGAGCTTACAAGGAATAGAATCATGGTAATCTATAATTTAGGGAGGAATAATATGCGAAAACATCAATTTGTAGCAAATAAGATTCTGCAATATATTGAGCAAGGAGAATATCAAGAACAACTCCCATCTATGAGGATGTTGATGGACACTTTTGGAGTAAGTCAAGTTACGATTACACACGCACTACAACATTTAGTGGACATGAATCAAATTTACGTGAAGCCAAACGTAGGTTATTTTATTATTACTAAAAAATCAAATCCAACTTCTTTTAAAGGTATATATGATTTTTCCACTGCTTCTACTTCTTGGACGGACTTTCCTTGGGATAATTATTCGCAATGCTTGGAAACCGCTATTCAAAATCAAAAAACAGAATTATTCACTTATGGGTCAACTACTGGTAATGAGGAACTAAGAAGCTTATTTCAGAAATTATTAGCAGAAGATCAAATATTCGCGAAGAAAGAACAAATCATGATAACAAGCGGTTCGCAACAGGCTTTGCATATTCTTGCTTTAATGATGACGACTAGGAAAGAATCTATTCTGATAGAACAGCCAACCTACCATCAGATAATCAATCTAATAGAACGAATGCATTTGGGGTATGTCACCTATCATCGAGATTTGGATAAAATCAATTTAAAAGAGCTGGAAGAAGCGATACAAAAGAATCGTCCTAGCTATATTTACTTTATGCCACGACTTCATAATCCACTCGGGACAACAATGAGTGAACAGGAAAAAAAGGTGATTTTAGAATTTGCAGCTAAGTACGATTTTTACATGATCGAAGACGATTATCTAGGGGATTTTGAAGGAAGTAACAGCTATAAAACACTTTATGAAATGGATACAAATCAGCGAGTGATTTATTTAAAGAGCTTCTCTAAAATTATGTTTCCTGGTCAGCGTTTAGGTATCACTGTTTTACCTGAAAATATGATTGAGATATTCCAAAACTTTAAAGAAATTATTGATATTCATACCAATTCTTTAAGCCAAATAATTATGCAAACGTTTGTGGAAAGCGGTCTATATGCACACCATAAAGATAAAATTGTGTTTAGGCACCAACAGAAAGCAAGTACACTAAGTGACGTACTAAAAAAATATTTTTCTGATTACCAATTTAATGATAATCATCAAATGCATACCGTCATCAAGCTTCCAAATCAAATAAATATGAATAAGCTTCATCAAGAATTAGAGAAACGCCATGTTTTAATTGACGATTATAAAAGGAACTATCTAACAGGGTATAAAAAAAATCACAAATTCCTCAAGTTAAACACAACAAATATCCCAGAAGATAAAATTGATGAAGGGGTTCAATTCATTCAGGAAGCAATAGAAATTAGTAAATCACTTTGATATTTGTATCGATACAAAGTCGTTTTTTTGTTATACACAATACTTTCATTTCTATGCATAATGAGTTTAGCACATGTAACAGGATGGATGAATGCAGCTTGAACTTTATACTATGGCACAAGTAAATGTTGTTGTCTTTTATCAATGAAGAAGCAGACATACAATTTGTGAATGACACAATCCTTTGCATGGTTAATCTTATGAAGGAGGAATGACTAATGAACATTGGAATTATTGGAGCAACTGGTAAATCTGGTAAGTTTATTTTAGAAGAAGCAATTGAACGAGGACATCATGTTACAGCTATTGTAAGAAATGCTTCCAAATTAACAAATCAAAAGGTAGACATTTTGGAGAAGGATATCTATGATCTTTCTTCTGAAGATTTACAGCCATTTGATGTGGTTGTGAATGCTTTTGGTACAACGATTGGTGAAGAAGAACCGCATGTTACAGCAGGTCATGCGTTAATTAAGGCTTTAACTGGCACAACGGTAAGAGTCATTGTCATTGGAGGAGCAGGAAGTCTTTATGTAGATAAAGATAAATCAATGAAGCTTGTTGATACATCTGAATTGCCGATAAATGTGAAATCGACTGCCAAAGGTCAAGGACGGAATCTGGAAGAATTGCAACAATCAGAAATAACTTGGACATATCTTAGTCCCTCAGCTACATTTGATCCTGAAGGTCCTAAAACAGGAAGTTATCAAACAGGAAAAGACCATTTGCTTGAGAATTCTAAAGGGGAAAGTTATTTAAGCTATGCAGACTGTGCGATTGCTGTATTAGATGAAATTGAGAATCCAAAGCATATAAACGAGCGATTCACGATTGTTTCTGAATCAGATAATGATTAGTTTTTCAGATTTATCATGAAAGTTCTAGTAATATAAACGATTGTATTGAAGCTATGCACTAAATTGAAACTGAATATTAGAGGCATAGCTTCAATGGTTCTGTTGCAAAGTAAAAAAATATAGCTAACCACTAATTTATCATGTCAGTGTTCGCTTAACTTGCTAGCATGATGCTAATTTCGTGGCATGGCGAAAATCCGTAGATCTGAAGAGACCTGCGGTTCTTTTTATATAGAGCGTAAATACATTCAATACCTTTTAAAGTATTCTTTGCTGTATTGATACTTTGATACCTTGTCTTTCTTACTTTAATATGACGGTGATCTTGCTCAATGAGGTTATTCAGATATTTCGATGTACAATGACAGTCAGGTTTAAGTTTAAAAGCTTTAATTACTTTAGCCATTGCTACCTTCGTTGAAGGTGCCTGATCTGTAATTACCTTTTGAGGTTTACCAAATTGTTTAATGAGACGTTTGATAAACGCATATGCTGAATGATTATCTCGTTGCTTACGCAACCAAATATCTAATGTATGTCCCTCTGCATCAATGGCACGATATAAATAGCTCCATTTTCCTTTTATTTTGATGTACGTCTCATCAATACGCCATTTGTAATAAGCTTTTTTATGCTTTTTCTTCCAAATTTGATACAAAATTGGGGCATATTCTTGAACCCAACGGTAGACCGTTGAATGATGAACGTTTACACCACGTTCCCTTAATATTTCAGATATATCACGATAACTCAATGCATATCTTAGATAGTAGCCAACGGCTACAGTGATAACATCCTTGTTAAATTGTTTATATCTGAAATAGTTCATACAGAAGACTCCTTTTTGTTAAAATTATACTATAAATTCAACTTTGCAACAGAACCGTTATTTTCCATCAAGACCTTTTGTTGATATGGAAGAATACGAATATAATGCTGATATTCATAAAGGATTTATCACGCTTAGTCACAACATTAAAACTGATGAAGATTATCAAGGTTATCAATACGCTTTAGAATACGGTTTACCCGCCTTTAAAGTATTACGTGAACATCAACTAACAAAACCCGAACTTGCTGATTATAAGCGTAAATATGACCAGTATCGCATACGTCAGTTTTTAACTTATCTATTATGTTTTGAAGGTCGTTACGATAATGATAATTTCTTTTTCCATTTTAACTTTGGTCGTAAGGATTATGTGGATTTAATTAAAGTTGTGTATGGTATTGATTGTTTACAGCAATGGAAGTCTGTACAAAAACGTGGTGTTAAAGGCTATGATTATTTAAATGCTATGAAAGTTCTGTATGATCTTGAGGATTATTATATAAGAATACATGCACAACCTTTAGAGTTTGAAGATTAAACGTAAAAAAAGAGGTGACTATTTGCAGTCACCTCTTTTTTGAGTTCCACGACATTTGCAAAATGTCGTAACGGTTAAGCGTTCAATCTGTAAGCATAACGCTCCATATAACAGCATACAAAGTAGTGCATCAATTCATCAGCATCTAATGCCACCATCGTTAATTCTGCACCGCATTTCTTTGTATAGCGGACATAATTGTATAAATCATCAAATAAGTCTTTTTTAGCCTGTTTATCGCTCATATTGAATACTTCGTGTACATTAAGTCCTTTTTCTTCTAATCTCTTTAAAATCACGCCGAAAACGAATGTGTTCATGTGTTATCACTCCATTATTTTTTAATATTCACATGAACACTAAAAAAAGCCGATACATCGGCTTTTTATTTTTGGTTTGATTTATTTCTATATAAGTATGTTTCAACTAATATAACTGTCATCTTATTTGTTAAATTTGAAATTACTATTGAATATTATTTTCTCATTTACTATTGTAAGGCTTGAAAAATAAAGAACTTAGACTAAAAATACTAAAAAGAAGGAATGAAAACTTATACCCTATTAAATCTATAGAAAAACCAGATATACTTGAACCCACTAATTGTCCTATAGCAAGTACTAAAAACGGTATACCAATTCCTATAGAATGATCTTTAGAAAATATTTTAATACCCCACAAGATATAAATACCAGTCAATAATACATAGCTACTTCCAAATAGAATCGCTGATATATCTGTTAAAATAATATTAGATGGTTGTATGGTGATGAGTAACATTGATAATGAAGTCATGATAACAATTATTAAATATGTTTTTTTAATTCCAAGTTTTTCTTCTATGCTACTTGAAAATCCACCTATAATGCCTGAAATACCAACTATCATCCAAAATATTATTGATATATTATGTGTATTAAATTGATCTACATACGATTTTGAAAATGTCCAATATATTGATGAAGCTAATCCCAAAATAAAGGAACTTATAATGATTTTCCAACCTAGTTTAAAAATGGATGATAATTCATAATGTTTTGTGTTCTTTGTAGTTGGTTGTGATTTTGGTATCAAAATAAGATTTGCAATAAGTATTCCAATGCCTATAATAATAAAAATTACATAAATACTTCTCCAATCATTTCCCATTAAGAATGATAAAGGTCCCGAAATTAGAATACCAAACCCTGTACCTGCATTAATCCATGTGTTTGATTTACTTTTCACATCAGACTTTAAATTTAAATTGACAATATTTCCTAATGCTGGAGACGCAAATCCTGTACTTGTACCCGCTATAAAAACACCAATAGCTAATATAATTGGATTATTTGATATAACAATCAGTAGCATACCAATGACTGCTGCTAATCCAGAAAGCGTAAGGAATTTTTTAGAATCAATCCTACTAGCGTAGATTGAAGATATAACAATAGCGATACAATAAGCCAAATATGAAGAAGAACTAATGAAACCTATAGTAGTACTACTTATATTTAAGTCTTTACTAATTGGTGGTATTAATAACCCGAATCCAAATCTAGCAATTCCATATGTCAAAGCTATCATGAGTAAACCAATTACTGTGATCTTTTTATACATCTTTAATCACATCTTTCATTAGTTTTAAGGTCGTTTTTCTGACTATATCTATTCCAATATATTCAGCCATTGAAGTACTACCTTCCAAAACCATCATAATTTTAAAAGACATTTCCTCATTTTTTAAAATGTCATTTAATTTATTAAATAAATTAATCTTATGTTGTTTTACAATTTTAGTAATTTCTACATTTTTATTTTGATATTCCTCATTTGCTTTTAAAAAAAGACAACCATTTGAATGATAATTCTCTAACCAATTCAAATGTCTTACAACAATATTTTCTATTGATAAATCTTCGTTATCAAATAGATAGCTAAAATATAAAATCTCTCTTCGTAATAACACAGATTCAATTAATTTTTCTTTAGACTTAAAATTTCTATATAGCGTCATAGTAGCAACATTAGCATGTTCTACTATTTGATCGATGCCAGTCGCATTATAACCTTGCTTATTGAATAATTCAGTCGCTGACAAAATCAACTGATCTTTTTTCTTTATTGTTTTCATATGCTCCTCCAAAAAAAGATAGTGAACGTTCTCTTTTTCGAATTTTACTGTATATTTATATAGAAGTAAAGTATCAAATATAAATGTTTTCTTTAAGGGAAACTCAAAATACAACATTTAATTGTTGCATTAAGTCCGTTGTAACTTTACTTGATATATGAGAATTACTTTACCTAATAAATGAGAAAAGGATAGCTAAGAGCTATCCTTTTAAATCTTAAAGTCTCAATTACTTATAAAAATTCTTTTTCTTTAATATAATCATAGTTACCTTCAAACTTCTCTAATGTTTTATCTTTTAACAAGTACGTTGTATTAAATAGCTTGTTAAGAAAATACCTATCATGCGAAACTGCAATTATAGACCCTTCATAATCTAATAAAGCATCTTCTATGGTTTCCTTGGCATCTATATCTAAATGGTTTGTAGGTTCATCTAAAACAAGTAAATTATAATCAGTGTTTACAATTTGTGCCCATCTTAATCTTATTTTTTCCCCTCCACTTAGATCATTAACCTTTTTAAACACGTCTTTACCATAAAACATAAAATTAGCTAAAATATGTCTAGCTTGACCTTCTGATACATTGACTTTTTCACGAATTGTATTCAACAAAGTATCATTGTTATCACTTTCAAATTCATGTTGTGAAAGATAGCCAATTTTTAAATTGTTTGCAGTTTTAATTGAACCTTCATCTACTGAAGTAATTCCTAAAATCATTTTTAACAATGTTGTTTTACCAGTACCATTATCTCCTATAATAGCGACATGTTCGCCTCTTCTAATTAACATATTTACATTTTCAAATAATGAATAGTCATATCCTTTAGCAACATTTTCCATTTCAATAACTCTATTAGAAACGCGCTTACCTTCTTCTAGTTCCATATTCATTTTTTTTGAATTTAAAGTTGGTTTTTCTAATCGTTTAATGCGATTCAAAGCTTTTTCCATACTTTTAGCTCGACGATACATTGCAGCATTCGGTGGTTTAGCTTGGCTTGCCCATGTTCTTAATTGCTTTATAGACTCTTTCATTTTTTTAATTTTCTTTTGTTGTGTTTTATAGGTTTCGAATTCAGCTAATAGTCTTTTTTCTCTTTCTTCAACAAAATATGAATAATTTCCATTATAAGTATGAAGCGCTTTTTGATCTATTTCCATAATTTGATTGACTGTTTCATCTAAAAAGTAACGATCGTGTGAAACAATTACAGCAGCGCCTTCATAACTTTCTATATAGTTAGCCAACCATTCTATAGATTTAACATCAAGGTGATTTGTTGGTTCATCTAAAAGTAGCAAGTCTGTAGGCTTAATTAACATTTGAGCAAGGCCTACTTTTGTACGTTCTCCCCCTGATAAGTCTCCCCACTCTGTTTCAAGTAAATGAGCGATATTTAAACCATGGGTCACTTTACGTATTTTAGCGTCTATCTCATAACCACCATTTTCTTCATAATATGTCTGTAATTCGCCATAGCGAGACATTAGTGTACTTATATCTTCTATATCTTCGGTCATTTTATTTTCTATAGCTTCAAGCTGTTTTGATATAGTATTTAACTCTTGAAATACAGATTTCAAACATTGATAAACACTTGTACTTTTTTCATAATCAGGTATTTGGTTTAAATAACCTATTCTCACATTTTTCTTCCAACTAATAATGCCTTCGGAAGGTTTTTCTAACCCTGCTAGTAATCTTAATAAAGTAGTTTTTCCTTCACCGTTACGTCCTACTAATCCTACAGTATCACCAGAATTAAGGGTCACCTTGATATTATCGAATAGAGTTTCTTCTACATAACTTTTAGAAATATTCGAAGCATTGAGTATATTCATTTTTCTTCCTCCATATCATCTATAAGGAAGAAGTATATAGTGTCAGTTCCTTATAGATTCGATTATTAATTTCAAAAAAGACAGACTTCACCAATTTTGGAATTAAAATCGAAAATTTGTTGCGTATGATTTGTAAATATCTGCAACAATATGCTATAAGAAACATTTAGACACCTCCTCAAATATAATTTATATATATATTACAATAAAAAATTGGTAACTTAAAGAGTGTACAGAAAATAACCATTTTCTGTACACTCTCTTTTTATATCTAGATATATAGCTAGTATACATATTTTAGTGTTCAATAACCCAACATAAAATCTATGTTCATAAATACGGTTGGAATTAAGTTATGATACAATGAAAATACATATAGGAGGTTCGTATTTTGAAAATAGGTTATGCAAGAGTTTCAACTGGTTTGCAAAATTTGAATTTGCAGGAAGATCGATTAAATCAATATGGTTGTGAAAAAATATTTAGCGATCACATAAGTGGAGCAAAAAGTAAACGTCCTGGTTTAGATAGAGCCATTGAATTTGCGAGGTCAGGAGATACGATTGTTGTTTGGAGACTAGATAGACTAGGACGTAACATGGCAGATTTAATCACATTAGTTAATGAACTTAATAATCGAGGCGTGAGTTTTCATAGTTTAGAAGAAAATATAACAATGGATAAATCAAGTTCTACAGGACAATTGTTATTTCATTTATTCGCAGCATTTGCAGAATTTGAACGTAATTTAATTTTAGAACGTTCTTCAGCGGGGAGAATTGCAGCTCGTGCTAGAGGACGCTATGGAGGTCGACCCGAAAAATTAAATAAACAAGATTTGACTTTACTAAAAACACTTTATGATAATGGAACCCCAATTAAAACTATTGCAGAGCAATGGAAAGTTTCACGTACAACAATCTATCGTTATCTCAATAAGTTAAATAACCAAGAAAATAAAGATAAATAAAAATATTACTAAGTTTTAAGAAAGCTAAAAAATCAGACAGGATACACTCTAATCATACAAAATAAGTTGTTGAAATTAGCGCAATTAAAACGTATGATTAGGGTGTATATTTATTGTGGAGTGAAAATAAATGATTATAGGTTATGCGAGAGTATCTTCGACAGATCAGAATTTAGAAAGACAATTGGACAATTTAAAAACGTTTGGCGTAGAGAAAATCTTTACAGAGAAGCAATCAGGCAAATCAGTGGAAAATAGACCTGTATTTCAAGAAGCCCTTAATTTTGTAAGAATGGGAGATCGGTTCGTTGTGGAATCTATTGATCGTTTAGGACGTAATTATGATGAAATTATTGAAACTGTGAATTACTTAAAAGAAAAAGACGTTCAGTTAATGATTACAAGTTTACCTATGATGAATGAAGTTATTGGTAATCCATTACTGGATAAGTTTATGAAAGATTTAATCATTCAAATTTTAGCAATGGTTTCAGAACAAGAGAGAAATGAAAGTAAACGTCGACAAGCGCAAGGAATTCAAGTTGCGAAGGAAAAAGGCGTATATAAAGGGCGCCCCTTACTTTATTCACCAAGTGCTAAAGACCCACAGAAACGTGTTATCTATCATCGAGTTATCGAAATGTTAGAAGAAGGGAAAGCAATTAGCAAGATTGCGAAAGAGGTTAATATTACAAGACAGACAGTTTATAGAATTAAACATGATAAGGGATTATCTTGATAAATGAGTTGTCAATGCGAATGAGGGCCTTTCACAGCGTCTCAAATCTCATAATATATTATTGAATTGAGATTTTAATAAAAACACAAGAAAAAAGAGCCGAATATGGGCTCTTTTTCTATGTAATAATTATTTTAAGACTAAGTATATTTAGCAACATGTTTATTATTTTTTTTAAATTTTCTTTTCAATTGATTAGCTTCTTTTGTAGCTAATCTCGAATAATATCTATTTGAAAAGAACATTTGGATAATTAAGAATGCAGCATTAATCGTCCAATACAGTCCTAAAGCAGAAGCTGAGGTGATTGAAATATATATGATGAAAATAGGGGAGATAATAGCCATTATATAACCCATAGAACGTTGTTCTATAGGCATGTTCCCCATATTTATTAAGGGTTGTATAATGTACAAAATACCAGCGACTATAGTCATCCAAATATCAGGTTGTGTTAAGTCAAACCAAAGAAAATCAGCATGTTCAGTTAAACCACCACTCGAAGGCCATTTTAATGAAACATATAGACCAAATAAAATGGGCATTTGTACAAGTAATGGCAAACATCCTAACATGGTCTTCATAGGATTCATATTATATTCCTTATATTTATTCATCATTTCTTGGTTCGCAGCTATTTTTTCTTCTTGAGTATTTGCATTTTTAATTTTTTCTTGTATTTTAGCCATTTCAGGTTTTATGATCTCCATCTTCTTACGCATGAAGTGTCCATTTTTAGATTGAGCTAACATGAACGGTAACATGATAATTCTAACGATTAACACGATTGCAATGATTGCTAAGCCGTAATTATCATCAAATGTAGAGCCTAACCAGTGTAAAAGGTGATCCATTGGTACTGCAAAAGTATCATAGAAAAAGCCATTTTTATTTTCTGGTTTTGAATAATCACAACCGGAAAGTATGATAAGAGTTATTAATACCAATGCTAGTATATTTTTTCTATGTTTCAATTATCCTTCATCCTTTTTATTATAAATTCTAAGTAGATTATTTTTTATAGATTCAAAATTATCTAAAGTAATAAAATATTCATTTTCTAAGACTCTTGAGCATATAGTGTTCAAGGTGTTTTCGTAATTTGCTGGTAGTCTTTTCCCTAACGGTAACGTATCTAGCCATTCCTCAATAGCATCAAAAAATTCATCTTTTTGATACACAAAATCAGTAACTAAATAATTAAAGCATCGGCAGTACTTTTCCAAGTAATCGATAGCCTTAATATCAGACTTTTTAGCATAATATAAAGCAAACTGATAATAACAATTTATACTTAGATATGGATATAAATAATCTACGTTAAAAGCTTTATTTAAATAGTAAAGCTTTGACTCTAATGATTCTATCGACACAGAATATAAGCCGAAGGTAATCATTAAAGCAAAATCATGCATATAAATCATTAAAGATTGATACATATCTGTTTGGATCACATTTTTAGCTTTTGAAATGTTCTCTTTTTGTAAATAAGCTAATGTTAATGTTGCATTTTCACCAATTTTCAAGTCAAAATCTGGCGTGTTTTCTATAACTGATGAGTAATCACCTTCAAACATATACATTAACGTTTGGTACCCTTGTGCATGTCTTTTTAAGTAAATAGATTCTGAATTATCCTCAGTAGTTTTCACTATCTCATGTGCTAATATTGTTGTGTCTTTTACTTGTGTTTCATTCTCACAATATAAAATATTATTTGATAAAATCCCTAACAATGAATTAAGAAATTTAAACTCATTACAATGACCAATATAATAATTTCTCACAGTTGATAAGTATTCATCATAACTTGTATGGTTAACCATCTTAGATAGTGATATAGATATTTTCTTAATTTCTTCATCTGTCATAGTAATATTATAATTAAGCAAATCATCTACTGAAATATTAAAAACTTTTGCTAATTTAGGAAGCATTGTAATATCAGGATAAAGTGTTGTATTTTCCCACTTAGAAATAGTTGTTTTTGTTGTATTAAGATATTCAGCTAATGCTTCTTGAGTCATTCCACGCCTTAAACGTTCTTGTTTGATTGTCTTAGATATTTGAATCATTAATAACACCTCTTATCTTTAATGTTACTAGAAAATTTAGATAAGGTATATTTCTTATATAACAACTTATAGAAACAAAATTTCCATATGAGAAACAATGGTATGCTAAAAACCATCTCTTTTAAAAAGAGATGGTTTAAAATTTTGTTTCAATAACGAAGATTTTTATTATATTATCTCATTTTTCTACTAAAAAATCTTCTTCTATTTTTAAAATACTTCTAGCTACAGTACATATAGGTACTCTTTGAACTAAGTTATTTTCTTTTAAATTTTTAATTTCTTTTTCATATTTTTGTAAACCATTTTCCGTATCCTCTATTATACTTAATATTTGATTAGAGTAATATTCGTTTATAACTTTATAATTCCAAGAGAAATATCCTCCTATATCTATAATATAAAATTTAGATTTTCCAACATACTCATCTATAAGATTAATCAATTCTTTTTTATTTTTCAGTTGTTCTTTATTTATAAACAAGAATGTGACATAATCCTCCAATATATTCATAATATCTTTATCAAGGCTATTAGGTTTAGGTATAAAATAACCGTCATAATAATTACTTAAAAATTTTATGAAATCTACAGTATTAGTTACACAGTGCTCAACAATTATTATCTTTTGTTTACTTTTAGAATGATAAGGAGAAAAAATTTTCTTTTAATAAATAGTTAGGTTTTATCATTATAAATTACCTTCCACTTCATTTTTGAATTTTTCTAAAAATTCTTTCATAGTTTCTGTTCTTTGATATGCTATTTTTTTCCCTTCTTCTGTATTCATAGTAGTATGTAAAACTAATAATTTTTCATAAAAATGGTTGATAACACTACTATTATTTCTATAATTATCTTCGTTTAATTCATTAATTGGTCTTGCTTTATTATCATTATACATTGAGTGCCCTTTAGAACCCCCATAATAGAAGGCTCTAGATATTCCTACAGCTCCTAAAGCGTCTATTCTGTCTGCATCTTGAACAATCTGACCTATTTTATTTAATGTTATTTTTTTCTTTAAGTTTTTAGAATAAGACATATTATTTATTATATACATAATCATTTCTATTTCTTTTTCTTTTGTATTAGATTCTTTTAATATATCTATTACTTCTTTTTTTGCTAAATCCATATTTTTAGTAACTTTATCATCAATAATATCATGCAAGTATACACACGCCTGTATAATTTCCCATTCTTTATTTTGTATTTTTTCTTCAGAAGCTATCTTTTTAGCTATATTTTCAACACGTTTTATGTGAGAAATACCATGACCCGTTTTATCCATCATTAATTTTTTGTTCATAAAATTATAAATATTTAATAGATCCATAAAATAGTAACCTCTTTCAGCAAATTATTGATATAAAACATATATTAAAATAAATTATTTAAAAAGAGATGTTATTATTTCTAAACATACTCTTTTATATACGAATCTAATTTTTTAAATTCTTCAACCATTTTATTATTATTTAAAGTCTCCAGTACATCATTAATATTTGCTATAGATAATATGTCAATATTATATTGATTTTTTAATCCTACTTCGGCAGAATAGTTACTATTATTAAAATATTGTTCTCCTCTATTTAAAGCCACTAAGCTAGCAACAAGTTGTCCTTCATTTTTATCGATAAATTTTTTTGTTTCAACAGTCGTTTTACCAAAAGTTAATACATCATCAACTGATAACACTTTTCTATTGGTTAAATCTGATCCTACATATACACCTTTATCACCATGTTTTTTTTCTTTTCTATTAAAAGCATAACCTTTATTAATACCATATTTTGTCTTTAAAGCCATAACAGTTGATAAATCTATAGGAATACCTTTATATGCTGAACCATAAACTATATCAAAATCAATATATACATTTTATCCTCCTTCTAATTAACATATTTATTTGGCATTGTATGACGAAAATCTTTCATTTTTTTTATTAGTGATTCTGGATCTTTTTCTATTATAAACAAATTTTTATTCTCCTTAGGCGCAAAGCCTGATTGTATACATCCATCTAAAAGATTTTCTAACGGATCAAAAAAGCCGTTAATATTTAATAACCCTATCGGCTTTTTATGTAATCCCATTTGACTCCAAGATAAAATTTCAAAAAACTCTTCAAAAGTTCCAAAACCACCGGGTAGCACAATAAATCCTTCCGACATTTTTAGCATCACTTGTATTCTCTCACTCATATCTGCAACTTCAATGAGTCTACTTATCTCATTATTTCCTATTTCTTTATCGATTAGAAATTTAGGCATTATTCCTGTCACTTTAATATCGTGTTTTATACCTTCTTCGGCAATTACCCCCATTAGACCAATCTTCCCACCTCCATAAACAATATTATAATTATTATCTTTTACATATTTGATTAGGTTTCTTGTTTGTTTTGTAAAATTTTCATCTAAACCACTATTAGATCCACAAAAAAAACAAATATTATTCATTTAATATATCCTCCTATAATCCTATTTATATGATTATATTATCACTAAAAGTAACATAATATCTATTAATATATTTACCTTGTTCATATATTCATTTGATTTATTTATTAATATTATTTTTCTATTTCACACAATTAAATGAAATAGAAGTCTTCCTTGAACTGATTATGTATATATGATTAATGGTTCTGTTGCAAAGTAAAAAAATATAGCTAACCACTAATTTATCATGTCAGTGTTCGCTTAACTTGCTAGCATGATGCTAATTTCGTGGCATGGCGAAAATCCGTAGATCTGAAGAGACCTGCGGTTCTTTTTATATAGAGCGTAAATACATTCAATACCTTTTAAAGTATTCTTTGCTGTATTGATACTTTGATACCTTGTCTTTCTTACTTTAATATGACGGTGATCTTGCTCAATGAGGTTATTCAGATATTTCGATGTACAATGACAGTCAGGTTTAAGTTTAAAAGCTTTAATTACTTTAGCCATTGCTACCTTCGTTGAAGGTGCCTGATCTGTAATTACCTTTTGAGGTTTACCAAATTGTTTAATGAGACGTTTGATAAACGCATATGCTGAATGATTATCTCGTTGCTTACGCAACCAAATATCTAATGTATGTCCCTCTGCATCAATGGCACGATATAAATAGCTCCATTTTCCTTTTATTTTGATGTACGTCTCATCAATACGCCATTTGTAATAAGCTTTTTTATGCTTTTTCTTCCAAATTTGATACAAAATTGGGGCATATTCTTGAACCCAACGGTAGACCGTTGAATGATGAACGTTTACACCACGTTCCCTTAATATTTCAGATATATCACGATAACTCAATGCATATCTTAGATAGTAGCCAACGGCTACAGTGATAACATCCTTGTTAAATTGTTTATATCTGAAATAGTTCATACAGAAGACTCCTTTTTGTTAAAATTATACTATAAATTCAACTTTGCAACAGAACCAATGAGGACAATGAAGGTTCTATGGAAGAAAATATGAATGGCTCCTCCAGTGAAGGAGATGCACATTATCAATAGTAAAGTACAGAAATTACAGCACAATACTTACCTTTGCTTTAACTACATGTCTTCAATGTTTCTAACATATCATATCTGATGACTTGAAAATACGTAAAAGGGGTAGCGCCATCATTTTGACATAAAACCCACGTTAAAACATTTTTCAGAAGAAAAAAAGACGATTGTCTCTACGCTAAGAGAAGAATCGTCTTTTATAAAAATTTTCATTAACTGAGGAGTATATCAAGGTTTACTGGAAAGGTGATCAACCTGCACAACAAGATAATTTTGATACATCTTTATCAAACGTAAGGGCAGCTAATTTTAATCCCTCTGCCATTGTCAAATATGGAGCCACGGTTTCTCGGAGATCCTCCACGGTTAAACCGAATTTGACAGCCAGTGTCGCCGCATAAATTACTTCTCCTGCATTTTCTGCTACCACATGTGCTCCTAATATCTTCATTGTTTTTGCGTCTGCCACTAATTTAAAAACACCTGTTGTTTCTCGATTAACCAAGGCTCTCGGAACGGCATCTAAAGGCAAGACGGATGTTTTCACTTCATAGCCTTTTTCTTTTGCTTGTTGCTCCGTTAAACCAACGGTTGCAATCGCTGGAGCTGTAAACGTAACCCCTGGAACCACTTCTAAATTCAGCTTTTTATTCAGTCCTCCGATGGCATTTCCTGCTGCAATTCCACCTTGATAAGCTGCCACATATACAAATTGAGGGCCAAGCGTCACATCTCCTGCCGCATAGATGCTTGAATTCGTTGTTTTTGAATACTCATCGATTATAATTTCACCACGGGAGCCTACTTCAACACCTGCTACCTCTAAATTCAAAGTCGTCGTATTTGGTGTTCTTCCAGTGGCAACTAGTAATTGATCTGCTTCAATGATTCGCTTCTTGCCATTGACTTCAACATGAACCTTTTTAACGTCTCCGTCCTGTTCGATTCGTTCAAAGGATGCTCCTGTTACTAAATTAATCCCTTGTTCTGTTAATGCTTGCGTGATCGCTTCTGACACTTCAGGATCGTATTCCTTTAACAGTCGTGGACTTCTTTGCATCAACGTTACTTCTGAACCCAAATGATGGAATAGTTGTCCCAATTCCATACCGATATATCCTGAACCGATGACTGTAAGACGCTTTGGAACCTGTTTTAATTCAAGTAATGTTGTACTTGTTAAATAATCTACCTCTTCTAATCCAGGAATCTTTGGTACAGCAGGTGAAGCACCTGTCGCGATTAAAAATCGTTTGGCTGATAACTGC
Source organism: Staphylococcus sp. FSL W8-0271 (assembly GCF_038006605.1). Lineage (NCBI taxonomy): Bacteria > Bacillati > Bacillota > Bacilli > Caryophanales > Staphylococcaceae > Staphylococcus > Staphylococcus sp. FSL W8-0271. The sequence goes on along the minus strand of NZ_JBBOVM010000001.1, from coordinate 147,735 downwards.
TTGCCATTCACTTCGACGGTTTTTTCATCCACGAATTTCGCTTCACCTTTTATTAATTCAAAGCCGTAGTCATCAATTAAATCAACATATTTCGAGTTTCGAAGATCCGTCACCAAATCGTTTTTCTGCTTAATCAATGGAGCCAAATCGACATTGCCTGCTGACGTGTGCAATCCTAAAAACGGATTGTTTTTTGCTATGTGATTGATTTCTCCAGCTCTTAACAGCGTCTTTGAAGGAACACATCCGATGTTCACGCATGTTCCACCCACTGTGCCACGTTCGATGATTGCCACGTTCGCTCCGTATTTCGCGGCTTCAATGGCAGATGAAAAGGATGCTCCACCAGAACCAATGATAATGTAGTCATAATCGCCTTCATCTCCAAGTTGCACCGTTTCTTGCTGTTGTACTTCTTCTGTTTCTCCTGTCTGGTATTTGGCTTCAGAAATCGCCTTTTTCGCTCTTTCCACCTCCACGTCATTCGGAAGCTCAAATACAGCTTCTTCGCGACGAAAATCCACTTCAATCTCTTTTGCACCCATGTTTTTAAGAGCAACAGCAACATGCTCTTCACAACCCGTGCAAGTCATCCCTTGAACGTTTACTCGATACTTTTTCATATTAATATTCCTCCTTTTACTCGACTCCAAGACCGAAATCCGAAATTGCCGTCTTAATTAACTGTAAATCCGTTTTCCTATCATCAAAGGAAACCGTTACTTCGCCCGTGCTTCCACTGACTTTAATGGCTGTTTTGCCAACGCCTTCTACCTGTTTCACCTCTTATTTCTTCATCAGTGTTTCAATAATGGGGCATTCGTAAATATCTTTGTTTTCGGGACATCTTTCTTTAAGATCCACCAGCATTTGTTCAATTCTTTTGAGACCTTCAATTTTACGCTGGATGTCCTCTAACTTAAGAACAGTGAAATCATACATATCACGGCACTTCGATTCATTGCGATCGACGACTCCTAATAATTTGTCAATTTCATTTAATGTAAAGCCTAGTTCCTGCATCCTTTTTATGAAATTCAATCGATCGATAATTTGTTGTGAATACATGCGGTATCCTGATTCCGTACGATCAGGTTCTGAAATTAAGCCTATACGTTCATAATATCGAATAGTCTCTTTATTAACGCTGCACTTCTCAGCCAGTTCTCCAATACGAAATTGCATTTATCTCACCTCATATAAAGTATAAACCCTGTACCATAGTACAGGGTCAAGGGAAGTATTATTTACTATATTATCGATTTGCTTTCTTATACCAAAGTGTCCCGTTATCCCAACGAGAAAAACAGAAGTTCAGATTATCAATGCACTTCTGTATTAAAATTAGAGATACATCTTAGGATGCACAATGCTGCTAAAATAGCTTGCCATGTAATATTTGAACTTGATCCTTTAATTGTTTGTTTTCTTCTTCTAGTGCCTTTATACGGTTTTTTAAGGTCTTTATTAACACATCCTCTGAACGGGGGCTTTTACTTTGTTTACGGGGGACTAACTCACTTATTTGCATCCCTCTTAATGTCTCTACTCTATTTCTAATATCTTTTTGTTTGTAAAGCCATGACTTTGAAACATTTGCCTTTTGTGCAACGGAGTTAAAATTAATCTTCTCTTTTTTCAATGCCATCTCTGAAATTGTCTTTTCAACCCTAATTCTTGTTTTCTCCGACTTTTCTTTTGATAGTTGAATTATGGCAGTTGTGTTACTCTTTCTAGTCATCTTAATTCGTCCCCTTTAACGAATGAATAATCTGCTCTAATCTATTTTTCACACGTTCGTTAGTTTCAACCTGACGCTGCCATTGGTTCTGTTTAGCCCTATTTAGTATTTCTTTAGTTCGGTCTAAGTGCTCTTCATGTTCATTTAGAAATTGTTTACTTGTACAGAAGTTCGTACAATCTAAACAAGCATTTGCGTGGGGACAAGGTCCGGCAATTACTGGTAAACGACAATAGCCATTAGGAAGTGCTTGTGCATTGATATTCTTTCTTATCCACGACAATACCGTTTTTATTGATTGCTATTGTCGTCGGCAGTGGTCCGACTTGATAAGCTTTAGTCACATCTCTGTTTCGATCCAATGCGATTGGAAAATCAAGTTTTTCATCTAAGCTGGATAAGAACTGATTAATCTGCTGCCCATCCTCCGAAACATTTATTGCAATGATCTCATAATCATCATGTCCCTCATTATAAATTCGGTTCATATCAGGCATTTCTTCACGACACGGTTTACACCAAGTCCCCCAGAAATTCAAAATAACACTTTTTCTAAATTGACATCTGATAATTGTATTGGACCACCTTTCAACGTCTCTAGTTGAAAATCTATTGCTTCATCCCCTACTTGTACAGTTTTTTTATCAGAAGTTAAATTGAACCACAAAGTGACCCCTAATAAAATAATGATACTTAGTATAATACTTACTCTAAGAATACTTCTTGTTGTTTTTTTCATAATATTATACCTCCTGTAACGATTCCTTTCATCGAACAAATCATGCATTTTTGGTTGGCTTTGAAAGATAATTTTTGTTAAAAATAAAAGTTCATTCTCACACCAATCTAAGTACAAACTTTAACTGTTAAGAAAAATTCACTCCTAATTATTTAGCTTAAGCTAAATTTTCAAAGAAACTGTGCAGTTTCTTAAGTATTTAATGTGACATTTCATATCATTAAGAGATTTTATTGGAACTCGAGAATTAGACTAATAAAATTAGCAGTTATAAGAAGTTCTCTTTACTCTTCAAATAAAACAATATTAGTCTTTAACTCGCATCAGTCTTATGTCATTCAATGTTATTAGTAATCTTTCACCTATGCTAGGATGTATAGCAATACACAATACCACATTAACTGAGAATTTGATTATAATAATCAAATTCTCAGTTAATGTGGTATGCAAAAAAATCTATAAATATATTTTTAATAATGTATGTTTTGAGCAGACCCTAAATAGACATTATATATGTATTGATATGCTTAGCTTGTCACTTTAGGAGTTATTTTGCACCTATTTTAATCGTTATTTTGCATTACAAGTTAATAAGGTTAGAGTCAGGAGGTATATAGAAGTCCAATTTCTCAGTTCTAAAATTAAGAAATTGGACTTCTATCGTGACTCCCAAAAGGCGGTCTTATATGTCAAACGAGCGCTGATTCTTATTAGAGAAAGCGTTCCGATTGTTAAAGAAATGAGAATAAAGCGTTAAATGTACCATTTTCAAACAATATATAAATCCCTAACCCAATGAATACAATAGGTACAATCCAACGTTCATATTTCTCAATTTTTTCTGATACAAAATCTAAGGAAGCTAAGCGATAGCTGACATAACATAAAACAGCAACCATAATCAAAAAGACAATAACAGCAATAAAGATTTCAGACATATTTAAGGTCGTGAAGTACGGTATATAAATCGAAAGGTCATCCGCACTGGAAGCTAATACGATGAAAGTCATCGTCAAAAATAACTGATTAAATTTTCCAGAGGAGAATAAAGATAAAATACTACTTTCATCTTCATCCTCTTCTCCTTTAATCCACATTTTCACACCTAAGTAAAGTGGTAAAAGTCCAAGTAGTCCGATAACCCATTGCTGAGGAATTAAATTTACAACCCCCTGTGCAACTAAAAGACTTGCTCCTATAACAATTGCAGTCCCTATATATTGTCCTATCCAAATATGTTTCACCTGACCTTTTTTTACTTGCGAAAACAAAAGAATTAATATAACGAGATAATCAATTCCTGTTGCTACATATACCGCAGCTGCTGTAAGTATCGTTGCGATCATTTTTCCATCTCCAATATTTTATATTTTAGGGGTAGGACTTTTCTTCAAATTGAAAAGCCCCCTTGAATTGCGCACAGCGTGACCTTACTATTCTGTTTTCTACCTATTTATCCTTCACTCTCATCAGTCGTAAACTATTTAATGCTACCAAAATAGTAGCTCCCATATCGGAAAGAATCGCTATCCAAAGGGTTAACCATCCCGGGATAACTAATAGTAAGGCAATTATTTTAATTCCGATAGCAAAAGTGATGTTAGCTTTAATGATATTTAAAGTTTTTCGACTGAGTCTTACTGCAAATGGAAGCTTACTTAAATCATCTCCCATTAATGCAATATCAGCTGTTTCAATTGCAGTATCCGTTCCAGCACCGCCCATTGCAATTCCAACAGTAGATGCAGCAAGTGCTGGAGCATCATTAACGCCATCGCCAATCATAGCTACATTATCATACTCCGATTGCATTTTTTTAATATAATCTAATTTATCCTGTGGCATCAATTCAGACTGAATATCAGAAACGCCTACATGTGTACCGATTGCATTTGCAGTACCTTGATTATCACCTGTCAGCATAATTGTTTGCTTGATACCTAACTGATGAAGTTTTTGAATCACATTTTTACTTGTTTCACGAACCTCATCTGCAACGGCAATTACGCCGAGAATTGTTTTTTCCGTTCCAATAATCATGGCTGTTTTTCCTTGGTTTTGTAGGATTTTCACATTGTTTTCAAACCCAAGGCTAAAATCGGAAACATTTAATTCCTTGAAAAGTTTTGGGCTTCCAATATAGTAAGTAGTTCCGTTTACAATCCCTTTTATACCTCGCCCAGTAATCGAAGTGAATTCTTCCACTTGTACATTAGAATAAGGGATATTATCTTGCTCTGCCTTTTTCATTATTGCTGAAGCAAGTGGATGTTGTGAACGATATTCTAAAGCTGTAATGGTAGAGAATAGCTCTTTTTCTTCCACTTGGTCATTTAATACTTCAAAATCTGTTACCACTGGTACACCTTTTGTCAGTGTTCCTGTTTTATCAAATGCGACTGTCTTAATGGCTCCTAATTTCTCGAGATAGACACCACCTTTAACCAACACACCTTTTTTCGCTGCATTTCCAATTGCCGAGACAATCGAGATTGGAGTAGAAATAACTAATGCACAAGGACATCCAACTACAAGAACTGCTAATCCTTGATAAACCCATGTATCCCAACTGCCACCAAAGAATAGGGGTGGAACGACTGCAACCAAGGCTGCAATAACCATAATGATCGGAGTGTAGTATTTCGCAAATTTATCAACGAATGCTTGGGCTGGAGCACGCTCCCCTTGTGCTTCTTCAACAAGATGAATAATCTTGGCAATGGTTGTATCTTCTACGTATTTGGTGATTTTTACTTCAATTAGTCCCTCTTCGTTAAGCGTACCTGCAAATACTTCGTCATCTACCGCTTTGGAGACGGGAACAGATTCTCCTGTTATAGCTGCCTGATTGACAGCCGACAAGCCATTCACAATGATTCCATCCATGGCAATTTTCTCCCCTGGTTTGACAATCATGATATCACCCACAGCGATATCGTCCACATGGATTATTATTTCCTGACCATTTCGTCTAACTAGTGCTTCTTTTGGGGCGATATCCATCAATGAACGTATGGATTGTCTTGCTCTGTCCATAGAGAAGCGTTCAAGTGCTTCACTGATTGCAAAGAGAATAACAACAATAGATGCCTCTGCCCATTCACCAATAATGGCAGCTCCAATAACGGCAACGGTCATCAGGGTTTTCATGTCGAAATCAAAGCGTATCAAATTTTGAAAACCGACTTTAAATAATGAATATCCGCCAATTACAATAGAACCTACAAATAACATGGAAGTTACGAGGTTATCTTCTCCATTTACAAAGTGAGAAAGGTAACCAAAAGCAATTAGTAGTGTGGCAAACAGCAATGTACTATGTTTTTTATAAAATGGTGTTTTCTCTTCTTTATGAGCCTTAGTGTCATCTTTAACCCTTTGTATCGTTTGATTCGCTAGTTTTTCAGGAGATACTTTTAGATTCTCAAAAGCACCTGCTTTTTCAAGTTCTTCAACCGATGCATTTCCATATACATCAATTTTAGAAGCGCCAAAGTTTACTTTTGCATCCTCAACTCCAGCTATTTGTTTTACATTTTTTTCAAACTTCCCCGCACAATTTGCGCAGGAAAATCCTTCCACACGGTAAACGTTTTTATCTTTAATTACCACAGGTTCTACCCGTCTTTTAGGTTTCTCTGGTGCCACTTTAAGATTTTCAAAAGCACCAGCCTTTTCTAGTTCTTCAACAGTTGCACTGCCGAAGACATCAATTTTTGAAGCTCCAAAATTTACTTTTGCGTCCTGAACGCCTGGAATCTTTTTAACATTTTTCTCAAACTTTCCTGCACAATTTGCACATGAAAATCCTTGGACCCGATAGACGTTCATTTCTTCTTCCATTAGTTTAACCTTTTGTTCAGACATTGACCTTCACTTCTTTCTTATGTGCTAGGGCGATCATCATTATCTGCCTGATATGTTCATCATCTAAAGAATAGAAAGCTAGTTTTCCTTCTTTTCTAAAGTTGACCACCCCTTGCTTATAAAGCGTACGTAAATGATGAGATGCATTTGCTATCGTAATACCTAAGATATTTGCTATATCACAAACACACAACTCTTCATCCTGACACAGAGCGTAAGTAATTTTTGCTCTATTTTCATCGGCAATAGCCTTTAACATTTGGCTAACACCAGAAATATCAACTGTTTGTAAATCCCCTTGTATTCGATTAACCTTTTCTTCGTCATAACAAAAAATTTCACAAGTATCTTTCTTTTTCATATTATCATCCCATCTTCATTCAAATATTTATTTGAATATATTATAAGCATTTTCGACTCATCATGCAAGCAAATATTTGAATGAAAATAAAAGAAGTAAGTAGGGCATAAAATTCTAGTCTCAAAAACGAACAAAAAAAGAAAATCGAAACCCATACAAATGAAATTGTTGAAGAAATTCATGCTAATAATAAAAATAGAAATGAATTAGATGTTCTTTTAAGCAAGAAACTAGTGACGGGTGATAAGTTATATATTACGGATTTATGTATACTTGCAGATTCTACGAAGCATTTAGTAGATATATTAGATTATCTTTCACAAGAGGAAATATCTTTATATGTAATCAATTTAAATCGATATATTTATAAAGATATCAAAGGGGAATTTCTAGAAATATTACATAATATTACAGACTTTCAAAGTGACATCGTTAAATTTAGAACACGAGCAGGATTAGAAAATTACGCAAAAAAAGGAAAAACTTTAGGTAGACCCAAACGCGATGATAATAACCTTAGAGATGCTATTGAGATGTATATGAGCAAAAAATACACTTTAGATGAGATAAAAGAACAGACAAATATAAGTAGAGCAACCTTGTATCGTCATCTAGATAAATAAGAGGTGATGAACGTTGTTAAAACAAGATTTAGTGTATAATGTACTGTTATCGATTAGAGAAGAATAAAGTGTAGATTTTAAAACTTTAGATGTAAGCGAAAAAATTTTTTATTAGCACTTGAAAGCATAGCGAGGCAAGATTTAGCAAAAAATATAGAGTTATTCTACAATGGGTGTTTTCCTATATGTGGCACAACAATATATGCAGAACTAACAGAAAAAGGTAAGCAGCAAATATCATTATATAAAACAGAGGATAAGCACATATAACAATGCTTATCCTCTGTTTTTGAATTTTATATTAACTTAATTATCATAAAATTGCTTGATCTTTTGACCTATTTCATCTCTTACACGTTGAAATTCTGACCAAGATTTACCTGCTGGGTCATCAAAGCCCCAATGTTCTTTTTTTACATTAGGCGGGATGACTGGACAATTCTCATCAGCATCACTACAAAGTGTAACAACTAGGTCTGATTGTCTTAAAATTTTATTATCAATTAAATCAGAAGTATGGTTTGATATGTCAATATCCACTTCTTTCATAGCTTCTATCGCCTTAGGATTTACGCCATGCGTTTCGATACCTGCTGAGTAAACATTCCATTCTTCGCCGAGTATTTCTCTTCCCCAGCCCTCAGCCATTTGACTACGACAAGAATTACCAGTACATATAAAGTAAATTGTTTTCTTATCCATTTATTATTACCTCTCTTTTAAAAAATTATTAGTGTTAAATATAGACCTAATAGGGTTACAAATAAAACAGGGATTGTGATAATAATTCCGGTCTTAAAATAGGTTCCCCAAGAAATCTTGACACCTTTTTGAGTTAGTACGTGTAACCAAAGAAGTGTGGCTAACGAACCAATTGGTGTTATCTTAGGCCCCAAATCAGATCCGATAATATTCGCATAAATCATACCTTCTTTTAATATTCCTGTAGCACTCGATTGACCAATTGCTATTGCATCTATTAAAACGGTTGGCATGTTATTCATAATAGAGGATAGGAATGCAGCTACAAAGCCCATACCCATAATGCTGCTAAATAAGCCATAACTTGAAATGTTTGTTAGTACATCACCAAGAAGTGTTGTAATGCCCACGTTTTTCAAACCAAATACGACGAGATACATACCAATAGAGAATAAAACAATATTCCATGGCGCACCTTTAATTACTTGTTTCGTATGCACGGCTTTAGATTTACGCGCTAATAATACAAATATTAAAGCAATGATACCAGCAATAATTGATACTGGAATATTTATAAATTCACTTATTAAATAACCAACTAGCAATACAGTGAGTACAATCCACGAGATGTTAAAAAGCTTTTTGTCCTTAATCGCTTCTTTTGGTTCTCTAATATTTACTGCATCAAATTTTCCTGGGATAGACTTTCTAAAATATAACCATAAGACGAGAATACTAGCAATCAGAGAGAATATATTAGGTATAATCATTTTACTGAAGTACTCAACAAATCCAATATCAAAGTAATCAGCAGAAACAATATTAACTAAATTACTAACAATAAGTGGTAATGATGTGGTATCTGCAATAAAACCACTAGCAATAATAAATGGAAATATCGCTTTTTTATCAAAACCTAGACTACGTACCATTGCTAAAACAATAGGCGTCAGTATTAAAGCTGCACCATCATTTGCGAAGAAGGCTGCTACAACTGAACCTAATAGCATGATAAAGATAAACATTTTCAATCCGCTACCTTTTGATGCTCTCACCATATGTATAGCAGACCATTCAAAGAACCCAATTTCATCTAATATGAGTGAAATAAGAATAACTGCAACAAAAGTTAAGGTCGCATTCCAAACAATTCCAGTAACTTCTAGTACGTCTGAAAAGCTTACAACGCCAGTGATTATAGCAACTACAGCACCAATTAATGCAGTAATACCAATATCTAGACCTTTAGGTTGCCATATAACAAAAATTAACGTTAATACAAATATTGTGATTGCTAATATCATCATAATTAACACTCACCTTTCTCTACTGTTTCACATATACATGGGACTGTACTGGAACCCAATAGAGTCAGTCGTGATGTAACGTCATCTAATACGTCATGATTCAATTTGTATAAATTTTTATTACCATCTTTTCTGGATGTAATTAAATTATTGTCTTTTAATACTTTCATATGATGACTTAATGTGGGTTGAGAAAAAGAAAAATGCTCTAATAAATCACAAGCGCATAATTCACCACAAGATAACAAATCTAATATTTCAAGACGGCTACTATCAGCAATCACTTTTAAGTATTGTGATATTTCTTTATAATTCAATTTTTCTTCTTCCTTTCTACTTGAAACCTTTTATAACGTTGATAATTTTTATTACCACCTGACAAATTAAACACTTGTTTAAAACCTAAATTAATAAGTACGTTTTGTGCAGCATTCCCAGTAGTACCTTTATTACAATAAGTCACTATCTTTTGATTTTCATCTAATGTTTTTGCATAACTTCTCAACGTTTTCAATGGGACGTTAATCGCTCCATCAACATGATCAACTTCAAATTGCTTTGGAGAACGTACATCTAAAATCAATAAATCATTATTTTGTTTTATAACTTCTTCAGGCGTTATAATTTTGCGTCCTCGAGTAATATTGTGTCCAATCATCCCTGTATAAATAACAGGATCTTTAGTTGTAGAAAAAGGAGGTGCATATGCTAAATCTAAATGAAATAAATCTTCTGCATTGGCACCAAACGTTATAGCAGTAGCTAGTACATCTATTCTCTTATCTACACCTTCATACCCAATAATTTGGGCACCAAGTAATTTAGAATTGTTTTTATCAAATATAGCTTTAATTACCATTTCTTGGCCTTGCATATATTCTGGACGATTCGGTTTCACATTGTGTAATACGTCAATATCAATATCTAAATCAATAGCTTCTTTTTCAGTTAAGCCTGTTTGGGCAATTGTCATATCAAATATACGAACAATGCCTGTTCCTAAAATACCTTTATGTTCTAGATTTCCACCAGTTAATCGATCTCCTAAAATACGTCCCATTTTATTTGCTGTAGAACCTAGCGGTCTATATATAGGGTTACCAGTAATTAAATTATAACTTTCTGCTACATCACCAATTGCATATATGTGAGGAATATTTGTTTCAAAATACTTATTGGTTTGTATTGCTCCAGATTTTCCAATATTAATACCAATTTCTTTAGCTAATTTAGTATTTGGTGTGACACCAATCCCAATAATGATTAAATCTGTATCAATTAATTCGCCAGTTTTTAATCTCACTCTATTTATCGTATGATTTTCATCATAATCAATAATATCTATTTCATTATAGGTATATACGTTAGCTTTATCTTCAATATATTCTTGAATCATAAAACTGATATCGTAGTCTAAATGAGGCATAAAAGTACTACGTTGAACAATTGAAGTATTGTAATTAGATAATTGTTCTAACATCTCTAGACCAATAAATCCACCACCAATGATTGTTATATTCTGAACATCATTGCCCTCAATATAATTATAAATTGCTTTCGCATCATTAATATTTTTAACTTTAAACACATTGTTATATTCTTCGCTATTTAATTGAGGAAGTTCTTTAGGCGATGAACCTGTTGCTAATACTAATTCGTCATATTCTTGAATCATCTTTTCATCATTTACTAAATTGGTAACTGTTATTGTTTGATCAGTATCATTTATCTGATTCACTTCATATTTTGTATAAATATCTATATTAAAGCGATCTTTAAACCATTTAGCGTTTCGTGGCGTGAGTTCATCAATATCAGATACATTACCGCCTATATAGTAGGGAATACCACATACTGAATACGAAATATCACTATCTTTATCAAAAACGGTAATTTCCACATCTTCACTATTTCTTCTTGCTTTAGCCGCGACACTTGTACCGGCAGCAACTGAACCAATGATTACAATTTTTTTCATTATGATAACCCTCCATAAGGTATGACAAAATAATTATCAAGACTTTCATTTTTAATCTTGTTTATCCAAATTGATTCATCTTCTTTTTTGTTACTAAAAAGGTCATCACGTTGATTTAGCGTAACTAACGATTGATTAACAACCCACCAATTATGGCCTATATTAGCTCTATTTAAATCTTCTACTAAACGTTTAGATTCTAAATAAGGTGTTTTTTCTGCTAGTGTTACGATTATCATCTGTGTTAAATTTTTATTTTGAATTTTGGGTAATAATGTTTCAACATTACTGGTAGTTTGAGTTGATTTTTTCTTTAGTTCTTTATGATGATTTTCACTAGAATCAAGTAACAGCAAGGTATGGCCTGTAGGAGCTGTATCTACAATTACGTAATCCATGTCTTCTTGATTCTCCATAATGTCACTAAAGGCTTTGAAAAATGCTATTTCTTCTGTACAAGGTGATTTTAAATCTTCCACAATATAATCAATATCGTCTTGTGGTGTATCATCATTCACTGTGGCTAGTATTTCTTTTTTATACTTTTCTAATGCTTGTTCTTCATCAATATAAGCAGTATTTAAATTACTTGTGGTTTCAACATTAATTTCTTTAGTAGGGTCAGTCGTTGCTAAAAGAATACGATGTCCTTTATTAGATAATGCTGTAGCTAATTGCGTTGCTACTGTCGTTTTACCAACGCCACCTTTTCCCATTGTAAATAAATACTGTACTTCACTATTTTCAATCTCATCTATTAATTTATTGAATTGTGGATGGTCTTCAACAATAAAGTTATCATTTTCAATTAAATTATCATCATTTAATAGATTAGATAAACTTTCTATACCTTCTGCTTTCTGCTTTTTATATGGAACGTAAAAGGCATGATTGTTATTTAACCATTCATTAAAATGGTTAATGTTTTTATCTTGTTCTAATTTCATTTGATTAGAAATTAAACCGTGACTTTCTTCTATATAGTTGTTAATGATTACTTTGAATTTAGAAATTGATAGTTGTTGTAATTCTTGTTGCGCTCTTTGAATTTCATATATAGAGGATTGGTTAGGTTTAGCAACTAGTACCATTGTCGTATCTTCTTGGTTGCGTAATTTTTCAAGTGCTGATTTATATTTTCTTCTATTTTCATTTAAACCCGATAGTTGACCTAAACAAGAAGCGTTATTACTCGTAGAATTTAAATAATCTGTCCAAGCAGAAGGTAATTCAAGCATTCTCAACGTATGACCTGTTGGAGCTGTATCAAATATAATGAAATCAAATTCTTGTTCTAAATTTTTATCAGATAAGAAATTAGTAAATTCATTAAATGCTGCTACCTCAACTGTACACGAACCACTTAACTGTTCTTTCATATCAGAAAGCACATCTTCTGGTAGAATGCCCTCATAAGGTTCTATAGCTTGTGCTTTATAATCCTCTGCAGCAACAATCGGGTCAAAATTGGCAATAGAGAGATTAGGTATAGGTTGATATGTAGTTAATTTATTAGATAATTCCATTTGAAATACATCTTGTAAATTACTGGCTGGATCCGTACTTACTAGAGCAACTTTCTTTCCATTCTCCGATAAATTTAAAGCGATAGAACTTGATAGCGTCGTTTTACCAACGCCACCTTTACCAGTAAAAAACAGATATTTTGTTAACTCAACATTATTTAAATTCAATTTATTTAAGTATTTAACAGCATCCATCTCCACCACAGCATCCTCCATTTCTCATCTGATTAACCGTAATAATTTCATCAGCTTCCTCTTCGGTAATATAATTTCCTGTTTTAGCTATATTGCCTTCTATAAAAGTGATTGGTAAAACTTCATTACCTTTTTCTTGAATTAAACGAATAGCTTCTTTATTTTTAATAAATTCATTCGGATTATTACTCATATTATAACGTTGAACTTCTATTTGATTTTGTTTTAAATATTCATTGATTTGGTTCGTCTTTATTAGTGTTTCATCCGGTTCTGGACCACATACGCCAGTAGAACAGCACATAGCTTCTTCGTATATTTCAATATTTAACATTATACTCACCTCATTAATTATTTTACTACAATAGATTAACATCTATATAGATTAGTGTCTATGTATTGATTTGGATTTTTAAAATTTTACTTAATTTGAGTTTCTAATAATATAGCTAGGAAGAAAATATTTTTACTATTGCTGTGGAGCATGTCTAAGTTTATGTAAAATTATAGTTTTTTAATCTTGCAATAATGTATATATTGATTTATATTTAATATATCAAAAAAAGTTGATATATTAAATGGAATAAAATTATTTAGACAATAAGGAGGTGTGCCTGATTGCGAGTAAACCACGCAAGTACTTTATCTGTTGGTTACTTTGTAAGTTATTTAAATCTTGTTATGGTTTCAAGAGAAGTCACTTTAAAAGAAGCTACAATATATATGGAGAAGGAGTTCTTTAAAGGTAATATTCATCAGTATGGTGAATCAACAGAAAATAACTACAAACAAGCAATACAAGAATTGAAATAAAGATAATATAAACTCTAATCAAATATTATAAAAAAGAGGTGTTCTTTTTATGGAAGTTATTAAAGCAAAAACTGATATGAATGAAGATCAACAATTAGATTTTTATGAAAACATGTTTAATGCACTTGCCGACAAAAACAGATTGAAAATACTAAATCAAATTAGCCAGAGTTCTAATAAATCATTATGTGTGTGTGATTTAGAAGCGTTATTAGATTTAAAACAATCTAAAATTTCTTATCATTTAAAAAAATTAGTAAGTGCACAGATTTTAATACCTGAAAAATATGGTACTTGGAACTACTACAAAATCAATGAAGCACAAATACAGATTGTTTTAAATGAAGATACTTGCTGTAAAATATTATAGGATTTATCTTATTACACATCATATTAATCAACTTTTTTTAATTTATATATCAAAAAAAGTTGATTAAATAAATTCAGAGGAGTTATACTAATGACAGATTCAATCATAGAATTCATAAAAACATTTTTAATGTTATTTTTTGAATTGTTAGCATTATTTATAGTTGTAAGTTTTATTGTAAGTTTAATTCAACAAGTAGTATCAGAAGATAAAATACAAAAGCTTTTAAGCAAACCAAATAAAGCAACCAACTATATATTAGGAATGATTTTTGGTGCTATTACACCATTTTGCTCTTGTTCAACAATTCCTATACTTGCAGGTTTATTAAATTCTAAAGTTGCATTTGGTCCTGCAGTGAGTTTCTTGATTGCATCGCCATTAATGAATCCATTAATGATATTTATGTTATGGAGTTTACTAGGTTGGAAAGTTGCTGTTATTTACTTTGTTGTACTAGCGATTTTTAGTATTTTAATGGGTCTAGTATTTTCAAAAATGAATTTAGCTAAAACTTACAAAGGTGTAAACGTTAAAGGAGATGGATTTTTTGCTAATAAAACTGGATCTCGTGTTAAACATGCATTAAATGATGCTTGGGCATTCTTATATCCAATGCTTCCTTATTTATTTATTGGTGTGTTTATTGGTGCTTTTATATACGGATTTGTACCTGAAACGTTTATCACTAAATATGCAAGTGGAGATAGTAGTATATCCGTACTCATTGCATCAGTAATAGGTATTCCTATGTATATTAGACCTGAAACTATGTTACCTATAGCCGGAGCATTAGCTTCAAAAGGAATGTCTTTGGGAACGGTTGTAGCATTAATTATAGGTGGCGCAGGAGCAAGTATTCCTGAAGTTGTATTGTTATCTAAATTATTTAAAAAGAAATTTGTAATATCTTTTGTTATAGCAATTTTAGTCGTAGCTATTGCTACTGGTCTAATTGTTAACTTAATCATTTAAGGAGGTGAAGTAAATGGGTATCAAAGACGCATTAAAAAAATTAAAACCTCAAGAACAGTCATGTTGTTCAGTTGAAATTGAAGAGAAAACAGACAAAAAAGACGAAAATAATGAGAAAAAAGAAAACGGTAATAAAAATTGTTGCTAACATTAAAAAAGTTCTGTTTGATTTTGCATTTATTAACATAATCGATGATTATCAGAAGTTCTAGCATAAAAAAGCACTACAAGTTCATGAGCTTGTAGCGCTTTTTATTGTGTTAATTACCAAACAACCGACTCCAGAAACCTTTTTTAGGTGGTTTTTCTTCCTTATCTTCGTATTCATTATCTATTTCTTCGAATTGTTTATCGTCTATTGTGGATGGTTCTTCATTGAGGTTTTCATTCTCTTTCTCTTCAGGTATATCTTTATGCTGCACCTCTGTAGGCTGTTCCCATTCTTGTTGTTGATCAGTATCTTTAGACTCTCCAGTAAATGTTGCTTCTTGTACATTAACATTTTGGGTTCTGTTGCAAAGTTGAATTTATAGTATAATTTTAACAAAAAGGAGTCTTCTGTATGAACTACTTCAGATATAAACAATTTAACAAGGATGTTATCACTGTAGCCGTTGGCTACTATCTAAGATATGCATTGAGTTATCGTGATATATCTGAAATATTAAGGGAACGTGGTGTAAACGTTCATCATTCAACGGTCTACCGTTGGGTTCAAGAATATGCCCCAATTTTATATCAAATTTGGAAGAAAAAGCATAAAAAAGCTTATTACAAATGGCGTATTGATGAGACGTACATCAAAATAAAAGGAAAATGGAGTTATTTATATCGTGCCATTGATGCAGAGGGACATACATTAGATATTTGGTTGCGTAAGCAACGAGATAATCATTCAGCATATGCGTTTATCAAACGTCTCATTAAACAATTTGGTAAACCTCAAAAGGTAATTACAGATCAGGCACCTTCAACGAAGGTAGCAATGGCTAAAGTAATTAAAGCTTTTAAACTTAAACCTGACTGTCATTGTACATCGAAATATCTGAATAACCTCATTGAGCAAGATCACCGTCATATTAAAGTAAGAAAGACAAGGTATCAAAGTATCAATACAGCAAAGAATACTTTAAAAGGTATTGAATGTATTTACGCTCTATATAAAAAGAACCGCAGGTCTCTTCAGATCTACGGATTTTCGCCATGCCACGAAATTAGCATCATGCTAGCAAGTTAAGCGAACACTGATATGATAAATTAGTGGTTAGCTATATTTTTTACTTTGCAACAGAACCAAGCATGAAATATAATATTGGTTTTACAAATATGTAATAATTATGTAATTAGTGTGAAAATAATATTCACTTATATCATTATAAATAGTTATATTTTATGGCTTTTAAATATAAGAAAGATTGAATTTATATCTAACTACTGATAATATCTTAATTTGGTTTAATTTTAATAACTTTATTTTAAAATTTATGAAAACCTATCAATATATAAAATGTTGGAGGAATTAAATGTTCGACAATATTCTTTATGAAGATAACCATTTATTAATGGTAGAGAAACCAATTAATGTTCCTGTACAAGAAGACAACTCAAGAGATCAAGACTTATTGTCCATTTTAAAAAAATACATAAAAGTTCAATACAATAAACCGGGTAATGTATACCTTGGACTCGTACATCGTCTTGATCGGCCCGTTGGAGGCACAATTGTTTTCGCTAAAACATCCAAAGCAGCCTCTAGGTTATCTAATGAACTTAGAAAACAAAAATTATATAGAACATATCTAGCAATTATCCATGGTATACCTTCAAAAAAAGAAGGTGAACTTCGTGACTATTTATGGAAAGACAGAAATAAAAATATTGTTTATGCAGTTGATTCCAAGAAAAAGGATGCTAAAGAGGCAATTTTGAATTATAAAGTTATCAAAACAATTAACAATAAAACCTTGGTTCAAATCCAATTGAAAACAGGTCGTTCACATCAAATTAGAGTACAATTCGCAAATCAAAACTTACCATTATATGGTGATCAAAAATACGGTCAGAAATTTAATAAGCCAGGACAACAAATTGCACTTTGGGCATCAAAACTCAGCGTCAAACACCCCACTAAAGATGAAATCATTTCTGTAACTTCTACTCCAAATAAAGGCATTTGGAATGAATTTATATAACATACTTCTTAAATAACCGTAATTTCATCCAATATATTAATATAAAAAAGCTATGAAAGAATCTTTACTAAATGATTCCTTCATAGCTTTTATTAGTGTTTTATACTTATATTTTTATTTAAAATTATACTTCAGATTATGCAGTAACCCATTGTGAAGCGCCAACTTCGTTATAAAGTTTTACAGCTGCAGCATCTTGTACTGATTCTGGTGCTTCTGTTGGAGATACACCTTTATATTCAGCTGGTGCTACTGAGTCCCAAGTACTTTGTAAGAATTGGTATTTACCTGCTGCACCTGATGATGGGTTAACAGCTTTTAAGTCGCCGCCTGATTCACGTTGAGCGATTGCTTGTAAATGTGAATTAACATTTACTGAAGAACCACTTGAAGCTTCATTTGAGCTTGATGATTGAGTTGAAGCTTTTGTAGTTGCTTCTTGTTGTGGTTGTTGTGTTTGTTCAGTTTGTGGAGCAGCTTGTTGAGCTGGTTGCTCAGTTTGAGTTTGTGCTTGTTGTGGTTGTTCAACTGTTGAAGCGTTAGCGCTTGAACCTTCACCATAACTCCAAGACCAAGTTTGTCCATTTGATTCAAAGTTATAGTTTAAACCATTGTAATTAAAGTTATAACTATATGAACCTTCTTGTACTGGTGCTGCATTTAATTGTTCTGGGTTAGATTGAGCTAAGTTTGCTAATTCTGCTTTATCTACATCTTGTTCTGCTGCGTCAGCTGAGTTACCTGCTGCGAATCCTGTTACACCTAATCCTACTGCTAATGTTGAAGCTAATACTGTTTTTTTCATTTTTGATTAAATCCTCCTACAAGTTTGTTTTTATATTTTTAAGATTTATTTTTACTGTGATATTGAAACCAACTATTTTTTGTATAATCCAATGCTGTTTCAACCAATTTCCAGTAAATACTATAACATCCATAAAAACCTTGTAGGTTACAGCGAAATTAAAAAAACCCCATGCATTTTACATAATAATTACATAAAATTGAATGAAAATTAAAAGATATTTTGTAAAAAAACCTATTACTAAAGTGAATAAAGTACTTTTTAAACTTATTTTTTCTGTAACATAATTGTAATTAGTGTGACAATTATCCTAGTTAGTCAGTTTGCTATTTTATATATTTAAAAAACCGTTCAATGATTAAAATTGAACGGTCTCCCCATTATATTCATTATGATAATGCTATTTTAATATGCGCTAAATGATGCTCTTCGTGCCAAGCTAATTTAGCAACTTTAGTAGCAACAGATATTTCTCCGCTTCCTCTTAATGTAAATGTACGATTCAAATCACTTTCTGTTAAATGATTGCCAATAGCTATAATACGTTCATTTATACCTTCTAACATTTTAAGGGAACATTCTATAGGCAGTTGACTATCAGCAAGTTTTGCCCACTCATCTTGAATAAAAGGATCAACAACTGGATTCGTATCTGTTAGCGCCAATTTTAAGCGTTGAAACATATTTAATTGGGAATCTGCTATATGATGAACGAGTTGTCGCACAGTCCAACTTTTGTCTCGATATTGCTTGTTTAATGCTTCATCATTTAAATGAGCTACAGTTTGTCTCAGTCTATATGCATACGACTCAATTTCGCTAAGACATTTTTGAATATCTTCTAATGTTACTTTATTTGGCACTTCTAATTCACCAATTGGAAATCTGACATCCATATTAATCACCTTTTTTATTTATTAAATGTTTAATAACATCTTTAATTTTTTCATTAGTAATGCTATTGCCTATTTATGACTATTTAAACTTTCATACTATTTATTGTAGAAGTTAGGAATGCATATACTCATATTCATAACAAAAGTATTCTCCCTAGTTATTACCATAAAATTTATAAAATTAATGATATGACAAATACATAATTAGTAAATTTTTATGAACTTTCCTAAATTATAATGATACAACTTAATAAAATTTGTAATATTATTGTGAAGGATTTAACAAGGGAGTGGGAATTTATGAGTAAAGATTCATCTACCAAGTCTACATCTAATTTCAAGCCATTTTGGTTAATCACAAGTATGATTATCTTAATCACGATTTTGTTATTACCTACACCAGAAAGTTTACCGCTTATGGCTAAAAGCGCATTAGCAATATTGCTATTTGCAGTCATATTATGGGTTACTGAAGCAGTGACTTATCCAGTTTCTGCAGTCATGATTGTTGGACTCATTATTCTATTAATAGGTTTCAGTCCGGTACAAAATTTATCTGAATCGCTAGGCTACCCTCAGTCAAATGGTAAAATATTGAAGGGAGATTCACTTTTTGGAACAGGTAATGCTTTAAAACTTGCATTTAGTGGGTTTTCCACCAGTGCATTAGCTTTAGTTGCAGCTGCTCTTTTTTTAGCAACAGCTATGCAAATTACACAACTTCATAAAAGACTTGCACTAATTGTACTTTCCGTAGCAGGCAATAAGACAAATCGTATCGTTATTGGAACGATATTAGTAGCAATATTTTTAGCATTTTTCGTTCCCTCTGCTACTGCACGAGCAGGTGCTGTTATTCCTATATTATTAGGAATGATAACAGCATTCGGCGTTGCTAAACAAAGTAAATTAGCCGGACTTTTAGTTATCACGGCTGTGCAAGCAGTTTCTATATGGAATATTGGTATTAAAACTGCAGCTGCACAAAACATTGTCGCAATTAATTTTATTAATGATCAGTTAAATACTGATATATCGTGGGGACAGTGGTTCTTATATGCTGGACCATGGTCCATGTTAATGTCAATTGCGCTTTATTTTATCATGCTTAAAGTCATGCCCCCAGAAGAAAAAGAACTTTCGGGAGGCAAATCATTAATTCAGCAACAGTTAAAAGCTATGGGACCTATAACTGCTAAAGAATGGCGTCTAATTAGCATATCCATCATTTTATTAATACTTTGGTCTACCGAAAAGATATTACATCCTATTGATTCATCTTCAATCATTTTATTAGCATTGGCTATTATGTTAACTCCTAAAATTGGTGTCATGTCCTGGAAAGAAGCTGAAAGTCGTATAACATGGGGAACAATTATTGTATTTGGCGTCGGCATATCTTTAGGAAATGTACTATTAAAAACTACAGCCGCCCAATGGTTGAGTGATCAAACCTTTGGTATCATGGGTTTAAACCATTATCCTCTTGTAGTAACCATTGCATTAATTGCACTTTTCAATATTTTAATACACTTAGGTTTTGCAAGTGCAACAAGCTTAGCATCAGCACTAATACCTGTATTTATTTCACTAACTACTACGTTAGATTTAGGAAATCAGTCTATTGGATTTGTACTCATACAGCAATTCGTTATCAGCTTTGGTTTCTTATTACCCGTAAGCTCACCACAATCAATGTTGGCCTATGGTACAGAAACATTTACAGTTAAAGATTTTTTAAAAACAGGGATACCTATAACCGTTATTGGCTATTTACTTATTATTTTATTTAGTGCTACTTATTGGCATTGGCTCGGATTAATTTAATGTAAAAAATTATTCTCTATAATAGACTCGACATTGCTAACATTAGCGAATGATTGAACCATTATAATGAATAACAGGCTGAGACGATTATTTGTCACAGCCTGTTAATATTAATGATAGCTATATAAAATGATACAAACACTCTATTATGTTAAAACGCGTTTTGATTAAGCCATTGACCGCCGTCCATTGTCATACAAGCACCATTAATGTAATTTGCCTCTTCAGAAAATAAAAACTTAGCTAATCCTGCAATTTCTTCTGGTTGCCCCATGCGTCCTAAAGGCACACTGTTCAATGTTTGTTGACGTGCGTCTTCCGATAAACTAAGTTTTCCAGAGCCCCCTGTATTATCTATAGGGCCTGGCGCAATAGCATTTACAGTAATGCCATACTTTGAACCCCACTCTACAGCGAGCGTTCTTGTCATAGCTAACACACCCGCTTTTGCACTAGCAGAATGTACAACACCTGGCCCTGAACGCCATGCATATGTTGCCACCATATTGATAATACGACCGTGATGCCCTTGTTCAATCCATTTTTTTCCAACAGCCTGTGTGCAATGCCAAGTTCCATTTAACACAATATCTACCACAGAATGCCAACCATTCGTCGATAGTTCTTCCGCAGCACATATAAAGTTGCCAGCTGCGTTATTCACCAAACCATCTATCTTTCCAAAAGTATTAATGGCTTCATCCACTGTATACTGCACGCGTTCAACATCACGAACATCCATATCAATACATAAAATTTGTCCTTCTCGGTGTTCGATTTCTTTTTTATTTGCTTCTAAACGTTCTAACGATCTACCTGTTATAACAACATTCGCACCTTCTTCAGCAAAACGTTTCGCCATTGCTTTCCCCATACCACTACTTCCACCTGTCACCATTATCACTTTATCTTTCATTATAGTGTCTCCTTTATCAATCAATTTAGTAAGCGCTTACATTTTATTGATAAGTATAACAAAGTTTCACTGATTTTTCTTATAAAATGATAAAGACCTATGATTGATAAACATCATTTTATATCTATGTTTCATATGAAACATTTTACTGATTAAATAATTGAAATGTTAAAAGTAAGTGTAAAAACATAAATTAAGACCTCTAATTTTTATTTCTAATCTATTTATATTTTATTAAGTCATATTTGATTGAAATTTATAGAAATTATAATGTAATATTACTATGTAACAATTATTATCACTTACTTTTAATGATTTATACTTGAAATATAGGGTAAATTATTAAAAGTATGCTCACATATTCCAAATAGGAATGTGTTATATGATTAATATGTATTTTTACATGTGAGAGTCGCGTAATATAATAGTAAATAAAGACATAAGATGAGTGACAATGTATGACAAATTGTTACTGATGTTATTAAGAATGAAAGGTGAGGAACTATGGCTAAAACTGAGTCAAAAGACGTCATTCTTATTGGCGCCGGTGTATTAAGTACTACTTTTGGTTCTATGCTTAATGAGCTTGAACCAAATTGGAACATTAAACTGTACGAACGTTTAGATCGTCCTGGTGACGAAAGCTCAAACGAACGTCATAACGCAGGTACAGGACATGCTGCACTTTGTGAATTGAACTATACAGTTCAGCAACCTGATGGTTCAATTGATATTGAAAAAGCAAAAGAGATTAATGAACAATTTGAAATCTCTAAACAATTCTGGGGCTATTTAGTTAAAAATAACTATATCGAAAACCCTAGAGAATTCATTCATCCATTACCACACATTAGTTTTGTAAGAGGTAAAAATAACGTTAAATTTTTAAAAGACCGTTATGAAGCAATGAAAAACTTCCCTATGTTTGATAATATCGAATATACTGAAGACATTGAAGAAATGAAAAAATGGATTCCATTAATGATGCAAGGTCATAGCGCAAGCGATATTATGGCTGCCAGCAAAATTAATGAAGGTACTGACGTAAACTTTGGTGAATTAACTCGTAAAATGGCGAGAAACCTTGAAAAAAATCCAAAAGTAGAAGTTCAATACCATCATGAAGTACTTGATTTCAATAGACGTAACGATGGTAAATGGGAAGTTCAAATCCGTAACGCAAATACTGGCGAAACACAAACACAGTTAGCTGATTATGTATTTATCGGTGCTGGTGGTGCTGCTATCCCATTACTACAAAAAACAGGTATCCCTGAAAGTAAAAACTTAGGTGGATTCCCTATCACAGGTCAATTCTTAACATGTACAAATCCAAATGTGATTGAAGAACATGGTGCCAAAGTGTATGGTAAAGAACCACCAGGCACACCACCAATGACAGTGCCACATTTAGACACACGTTTCATTAATGGCCAAAAAACATTATTATTTGGACCGTTCGCAAGTATTGGTCCTAAATTCTTAAAATATGGTTCAAACTTAGATTTATTTAAATCTGTTAAACCAAGCAACATCACAACATTATTAGCAGCGGCAGCGAAAAACTTACCGCTACTTAAATATTCATTTGACCAAATTTTAATGACAAAAGAAGGTTGCATGAACCACTTACGTACTTTCTATCCAGAAGCACGCGATGAAGATTGGCAATTATATACTGCCGGCAAACGTGTTCAAGTGATTAAAGATACTGAAGAATATGGTAAAGGCTTCATCCAATTCGGAACAGAAGTTGTAAACTCTGAAGATCATTCTGTAATTGCATTACTTGGTGAATCACCAGGAGCATCAACATCTGTATCTGTTGCATTAGAAGTATTAGAGAAAAACTTCTCTGAATATAAAAATGATTGGGAACCTAAGATCAAAAAAATGATACCTTCTTATGGTAAATCATTAATTGAAGATGTTGATTTAATGAGAAAAACTCGTCAACAAACTTCAAAAGATCTTGAATTAAATTATTACGAATAAACTTTTGATTGCTTAAGTGTAAAAACTAAAATGAACTGAGATTAAGATAGTGTTAAACACTTATTTATGAACCTACAATAACAGTTTATTTTCAAAACACATCTTTCAAGATGTGTTTTGAAATATTTTATCATTACTAAATGTTTATTGGTTCTTTAATCTTTGTTGTTCATTGGTATTTTTTAGAAATACTTTGTTATCATTGATTCACTTAAAGGAGCGAAATGTATGAAAAAATTATTAATTGTTGTGGCTGTAGGCGCATTAGCATTTGCAGGTCTTAAACGTTATCAACAACATGTAAACAAAGCACCAAATATTGAATATTAATAAATCATGTGAGCCAACATAGGTATAACTTACCTATGTTGGCTTTTTTATTATTGTTATATAAACAGTGCTTCTATAAATTTTTTGACCATTTTCTGCATTATATATCCCCCTTGGCAAACCCACTCCTACACGTTTTCACAATCACATTTTTATATTTCCCTTTTGTAATATCTAACGATTCAATTCGACTCACCTATTTAATTTATCGTTATTCGATAAAAAAGTATTGATTTTCGATATATTTTAGTTATAATGAACTTAACAAATAAAAAGGAGCGTCAATATGTCTACAATTAAAAGCAAACGTTTTAGTATTTTAGTCAAAACGTTAACTATTTTAGCAACTATCGCTTTGGTCTTAACATCTCTTAGTATGTTACCAATTATTATCGCAATTATAGCGCTATTAATCATTCCTTCCTCGTTTATTAACTCACAATTAGATAAAGCAAATAAACCTTTTTGGGTAGATTCATTAGGACTAAATTCACATGAAATTACAAAACATGATCTCAATAGTATTACTTTTCCCAAACCATCTGTTATATTAATGCTATTATTAATAATTGTATTAATTGCAATCTATATTCTGGTGATTACATATGTCAGAAAATGGCTTAAAAATGTTAGCAGAGGACAAATTTTTACAGATAAAAATGCAAACATCATTATTTTAATTTCTTATTGTTTTATTGTATTAGGTGTATTTGAGGCATTTATTGAATTGGCAAGTAATTTTATGGTTTATAATTTTTTAGGGCAAAATGCTAAATTGTATGCACTGATAGATAAAGATATCGAAACCTTTGCAGATTTCTTTTTTAATTTTAATTTCACACTTATTTTAGCGGGTATCGTTATTTGGATTATAGGAAATGTTTTTAAATATGGTGCATTCTTACAAAATGAGTTTGATTATACCGTTTAGGAGATTAGATAAATGATTGTAGTTAGATTAGATCGAATATTAGCCGATAGAAAAAAGAAACTCAGTGAATTAGCAAATGAAATTGATATTACTGTAGCAAATTTATCGAATTTGAAAACAGGCAAAGCAAAAGCAATACGTTTTTCAACATTAGATGCCATATGTAAAGCGCTCGATTGTCAGCCTGCAGACATTATAGAATACACAGAGTCTGAGGAGTAAACCAAAATTTATTTAAATTCACAAGTCAACTTATTTTTATCATAGTTAAACCTTTGGCTTAATCCCACATAGCAGTTAGGCTCCCGCTTGTATTAGTTCAGACTAACCGGGCGTCTAAGATTATATTGAAACAGAAAACAGGAGTGGAACTTACTTATTACTTTGTTCCACTCCTGTTTTTTAATGTGTTTTAATATTTAATCCTCTATAGCGATTGAGTGCACCACAGAATTCTTGTTTTCTCGGCAATGCTAAATTACCAGGATGTCCTTGATGAGGTGATATGATATCAAGCCCTTTATCACTAATCAAATCAAAAATTTTATCAGCTGCTTGAGATGTCGTATCTTGTTCATTCAACAAATTACTTTGATAATAATCTATCATGGTTGCTATGCAATTCGTTTGGCTAGCATCGACAAGTTGTTCTAATCCTGAAATATTAATTCGTTCTTTGCCATATAAAATCGTATGCATACCTTTTACTTTAAAACGACGATCTTTACCTTTATTTGAAAAACTAGATTTCAGTGGTATTCTTTGTGAAGTTTGTCCGAATTGGCTAAGTGACGCTTCATCTTTTGAGTGACTATCTTCGCTAGCAATTGCTTTGGCTTTACGGGTAACGTCTTTTAATACATATTCATCCATCATTAATACTTGATCAGCCACATCGAAGTAATCACCAGAACCTCCTACAATTAGAATTGTTGAAACATGATAATCATGGTATAGAGATTTTACTTTCATAGCGAAAGGCGTGATGGGCTCTTTTTCGGGTGCGATTAATTTTTGCATTCTGCTATCTCTAATCATAAAATTTGTTGCAGACGTATCTTCATCTATTAATAATAACGACGCTTGAGATTCTAAGGCTTCTATAACATTTGCTGCTTGTGATGTACTACCGCTCGCATTTTCAGTAGAAAATTGAATAGTATCTTTTTTTCCTGGTAAATTATTTATAAAAGGCTCAATATTTACTTTCTCGATATTTCTTCCATCTTCAGCTCGGATTTTCATCGCATCATCACACGTAATAATGAGTTCACGTCCATCACCTGGAATATGGTGATATACACCACGCTCTAAAGCTTCTAGTAGCGTTGATTTACCATGAAATCCACCGCCAACAATGAGTGTAATGCCTTTAGGTATGCCCATACCACTAACTGTCTTTCCACTAGGTAAATTCAATTGAATTTCAAATTCTTGTGGACTTTGGAATGTTACAGCGTCAGGTAAAGGTGTGTCAGACACACCACTTTTCCTAGGTAATATAGAATCATTCGCTACAAATGCAACTAAATTCTGTCGTGACAGTGCATTGCGTATAAATACTTGATCTATCATCGTAGTCACTTGCTCATTTAATGCAGCTCGATTGATATGTTTATACAATAATGCTTTTTCTACTATTTCAGGTAGTAAATCTATGAAAATATGATGGGCAACTTTTCCTAAAATCTTTCTTCCTGCTGCTGGTAACCCTACTTCAAAACGAACTTCAATTTCGCTATGAGTAATGACTACAGAAGTGCGTTGTAATATTTCTTGGCCACAGTGATCTATAAAAATATCCGGTCTCTTTTTAGAGACTTGATCAGATTTAAGCACTTTGCTAATACTTTTGCTAAACGCCCTTGTCAAAAAATCAGATACAGCAATTTTTTTATTTTCTGTATCTAATAATTCATCGGGGATATTGGCAATATGACGCTGCATTTTAGCACGTACTTTAGATGGTGGTGCGTAAGGATCTGCTTGTATATGATCTATAATTAAATGGAATTTATCAAAAGCATATTCACCTTTAAGTCGTTTATATGCACCATATTTTTGTCCATCTAATGATTTTAATAACTTTCCGAATTCCAATGTGTTTTTCAAAAGGAACACTCCTTTAACATAGGTTAATACTCTTTTATTTCATACCCAGACTACCGAAGCAGTGAAACTAACTCCAGTAATAAATGTTAGTTTACTTTATAAAAGGAACACTTTATAAACTATATTCTCTCGTTTTTTTCCGTTTCGTCATCTTGTGTATCGTCATTAATATTAATTTTCATGAAAAATCCCCACAAAAAGTTAACTTTTAATTACTAATTTATGTGGGTATTTTTAAAATTTAGGAAGGAATTTCTGTACGTTTTGTACTGTGCTTTCTAATAATAGCTGCAATCAGTGCAGAAACAGCACCGAAAATCATAAATCCGATAAACATCCACATCGTTGTATCTAATTGAATACTTCCATGTAAATATAAAATTTCTCTTAATGAGTTTGCATAATGAGCAAATGGGTTCCAATCGACAATATATTTTTGATAAAAATCAGGCAACATTTGTTTTGGCAGTGTTACTAATTGCATACTGAAAAACATTAATAAGAAAAAGATTGGGACAGATTTCAAACCTAACCAAGTCATCGTGCCTAGAATTAATCCGACAAATCCCATGATTGCTAATGCAATAAATGTAGCTGTTGTATTAGGCGCACTGAAATTAAAATCTAATACTATCTTCATAAAGTACACGTACGTGAACGCTCCCACAAAAGCCGTAACAATTGTCATAGCAATTTGCCCTAGTGATGCAATGATGCGGTGTTGTATCGTTATGTTATTACTTGTTCTAAATGCAAAGAATAATAATACTGAAATAATAATTGATCCCATCCAAACAGGCATAAACATTAAGAACGGACCATTGCCACCTGCTTGATGACTACTTATTTTATTTACTTTTTCATTATCTACTTTAACTGGATGCGTTAAACTTTGAATATCCGATGGTTTTAAATCAATGTTTTGCTTTTCTAAAATACCCAAGCTTTGTTTGGTAATTTGTTGGTTCATGTTATCACCCATGCCTTTTAAAACTTGAGAAGACATTTGTGAAACTTGTGTTCCTGCACCATCATTGATAAATGTTTTAAAACTTGCTTTTTGAGGCGTTATTTGTTGATTCTCGCCAGATTGTGACATCTTTTCTTGCATCTTTTTGGCTTGTGCTGCTGGTATTTCTCCAGATTGAACTTTATCTTTCATTTCCTCTTTTTTAGCATCCATCACGATTTTTTGTGTTTTACTTAGCGCATTTTTTGAAAAATCATTTTCTATAACAGCTGCTCCAAAATATTTTTGTTCTTTCATACCTTGTTTTAAATCTTTTTCATTATCAACTTGAATCCATTTAATCGTATTTGAATTACTATCTAGCAATTTATCTTCTAAATTTTCACCTATATTAATCTTGTTACCTTGCATATCAACACCTTTATCGTTGTTAACAATTGCAATTGGAATATCTTTGGGTTTAGGGTTAAATGCTGGATAAAAAGCGACTGAAAATATTACAAATATTAGAATAGCTGCAATCGGTGCAAGCCATAATAACTTATTTTTAAAAATATTCATTTAAGATTCCCTCCTATTTAATAAACAAAGTGTTGAATATTTATCGCATTGTCCATTATAATAATTACTAAATGATATACAATACGCAATGATGTTCAAGACGTTCTTTAATGAACACTTTTGATATAAATGTCTATTAAATACAAAGGAGATTCAACATATGGCAGAAGACAGACGTGTTAGAAAAACACAAAATGCTATTAAACATGCTTTTATACAATTATTAAATGAAAAAGATTTAGATAAAATAACGATTAGTGATATTACACACAAAGCTGATATTAATCGCGGCACTTTTTATCTCCATTATGAAGATAAATACATGTTATTAAACAAAATGGAAAATGATTATATTGAAGAATTGTCTAATACATTAAGCACGAAAGATAAATTTTATGTAGGTATGGATGTAGAAGCATTTACTCGTATTTTTACTGAAGAAAAGTTAAAAAAAATTATCCTTCATATCGATACAAACTTTGAATTCTATAAAACCATATTTATGTTAGAAAGAAGAAGTCAGTTAGAAACAAAAATAAACCAAGTAATGTATGAAAATATGAAAAAACATTTAGTCACAAAAGATACGGTTGATGGTATTCCGCTAGACTATTTTCATAGTTA
This sequence comes from Staphylococcus sp. FSL W8-0271, assembly GCF_038006605.1. Taxonomy (NCBI): domain Bacteria; kingdom Bacillati; phylum Bacillota; class Bacilli; order Caryophanales; family Staphylococcaceae; genus Staphylococcus; species Staphylococcus sp. FSL W8-0271. The sequence goes on along the minus strand of NZ_JBBOVM010000001.1, from coordinate 118,379 downwards.
TGTAGCAGGCGCATCTATTTCTTTCATTAAGTATTGGGTGAAAGATAATCGAAAAATTGATCCACAAACTTTAGTAGAAAGCCTATTTAAAATTGTTTTTTATGGTCCGCTGCGGTTAATGGCAAAAGAACAATACAATATAAGTGAACAATAATAGATATAATCTTGCAACGTGGATAAGAATAACATTTGCAAAACAGTTTAATGTACACTACTGCAAAATGAGTTGAATGCCTATATTTCATAATATCGAACAAAGTGCAGCCGCTTAAAAATAAGAAATATATTCGATTCAACTCTTTTTTACATGTTTCGTTTTGGTCATAGTATATTAGCACATGAATATTGAACCCTCTTCAAAACGTAGCTGCAATTTAATTCTTTTTTATCTAACACCTACAATTATTTACAACTTTTACTTGTTCCCCCTCTCTAAAATTCAACAAATTTATATCATTTTCTTATTTTTAACGATAGTCTCTTCCATAACATATTAGATAATGCTAATATGTTATATATTAAGTTTTCCTAATATGAGGTGTTCAAAATGAATAGTAATGATTTTACATTACAAGCACGTTTTTTACATGGACTTTCTAATAAAGTTAGATTAACTATTTTAGAATTATTAAAGGTGTCCGAAATGACGGTTAACGAAATTGTTTCAAGCTCAAAAATGAGCCAATCCAGCATTTCTCAACACTTAGCTTGTTTAAAAGAATGTGGTTTAGTAACTGCTAGACAAGATGGTAAATATATATATTACCAAATTAAAAATCCATATATTTTAGAATTATTGAGCCTGGTTGATCATATCGTAGAAGAAACAAAAGATGATATTATCACTTGCAAATACCATAATAACTTAAGAATGGATGATGCTAATGAATAAATCGTCTGATGTTTGTTGCACTAACACTTGTCAAAATACGAACAATGAAAAAGTATCAAAAAATATAACAAACGAATCCGATACATTACAGAAATTTACTTTTCAAGTTAATGGTATCGATTGTAGTTCTTGTGCCACAACGATAGAAAAAGCACTCTTACCATTAGATGATGTTTATAATCCAAAAGTTAACTTCTCTACTGGCAAATTAACAGCAGAAGTGAGTACTACAGATACGACTAACCAAATTGTAAAAACAGTCGAAAAACTAGGCTATGGGATTCAAAACACTCAATCACAATCAACACAAACCACTTTTATTATCAAAGGCATGGACTGCGGAAACTGTGCTAAAACCGTTGAAAAGCATGTGTTGAACCTTCCGTATGTTAAAGATGCACAAGTTAACTTTTCTACAGGTAAACTACAAGCTACTACGGAAGGACAAAATGAAAAGAATATAATAAAAGAAGTAGCGAAAATTGGTTATACTGCAATTTTACAAAATAATAAAACAGATAATGATCAGAAAATAAGATTGTTTATCAAACCCATCATTTCTGCTGCATTCATTTTACTTGGACTATTAATGTCAATAACATCACTACCAATTGAAATTGCTAATATTTTATATACAGTTGCCATATTGGTTAGCGGACTTAAACCATTTAAAAGTGCATTTTATTCACTAAAATCTAAAAGTTTGGATATGAACGTTTTAATGACTGTCGCAGTTATTGGTGCTATGCTGATAGGTGAATTTTTCGAAGGTGCTATTGTTATTTTCCTATTCACAATTGGTACTTTATTACAAACAATTTCGATAGATAAAACAAGAAATTCCATTCAATCACTCATGGAATTAACACCTAATACTGCCAACTTATATACCCAAAAAGGTATTATCTCTAAAGACTTACATGAGATTCACGTTGGCGATATTATTCTTGTGAAGCCTGGAGAACGCATACCATTAGACGGCACCATTACAGAAGGAACGTCTAGCTTAAATCAATCACCGATTACCGGAGAATCTATACCTGTTGATAAAAAGACGAATGATGATGTTTATGCTGGTTCTATTAATGAAAATGGTACATTAAAAATTAAAGTTACTACATTAGTAGAAGATACAACACTTTCAAAAATCATTGAGATGGTAGAAGCAGCACAAGAAAATAAAGCACCTGCCCAAGCATTTATAGACAAGTTTTCAGAAATTTACACACCTGTTGCTTTTGTATTAGCACTATTAGTAATGCTCATACCACCTATACTTACATTAGGCTCCTGGGGTGAATGGTTCTATAAAGGACTAGAGTTACTAGTTATCGCTTGTCCATGTGCGTTAGTCATTTCAACGCCTGTTGCTATAGTGACAGCAATCGGTAACGCAGCAAAAAATGGTGTACTTATTAAAGGCGGTAATTATTTAGAAGCATTAGGTTCTTTAAATGCAATAGCATTTGATAAAACAGGAACACTCACTGAAGGAAAACCTAAGGTAACAGCTGTTAAGCATATGGAAAGTGACGAACAAACACTATTACAGCTTGCACTTAGCTTGGAAGCTTATTCAACACACCCTATCAGTAAAGCTATTGTTGACTACACCTCTAAATTAAATATTTCACCAAAACATGTTAGTGATTTTGAAAATATAACTGGCAAAGGTATAAAAGGTATAATAGATAATCAAACCGTTTACGCCGGAAATCAAAGCTTGATTGAGTCTATCAATCCTAAAATCAAAACGCATGCATCAATGTTTAGTGATTATGAAAAGCAAGGTTACACCATCATTATCATATCCTCTAAGACAACTTTTTATGGTTTGATCACTATAGAAGATCCATTAAGAGAAAATATAAAAGCAACTATGCATCAGTTGCAAGAATACAACATTAAAAATACCGTTATGTTAACTGGTGATAATCAAGAGACCGCAAACAAAATTGCAGCTCTTGCAGGCATTCGCGAAACTTATGCAAAATTAATGCCTAAAGATAAATTATCAGCAATTGAAGACTTACAAAAACGTGGTTATCGTGTTGGTATGATTGGCGATGGTATCAATGATGCACCTGCACTTGCCCAAAGTGATGTAGGAATTGCTATGGGAGGCGTTGGTTCTGATACCGCAATGCAAACAGCAAATATTGTTTTAATGTCAGATAACTTACAACAACTTCCAAAATCTATCTCAATTAGTAAAAAAGCTAAAACAATTATTAAGCAAAATATTTACTTTTCAGTAATTATCAAATTAATTGCTTTTATATTGGTATTTCCTGGGTTATTAACTTTATGGTTAGCTGTTCTAAGTGACACTGGAGCTGCTATCCTAGTTATTTTAAATTCATTGAGATTATTAAAATTTAAAAAAGATAAGCAAAAAGCGAGCACTTAAACTGTGCTCGCTTTTTATAATTTTTATATTAATACAAACTTTTTTCCTACTAAAATAAAATTTCATAATAAGATTAAAGAATAAATTTTGACTATTGAACACTTTCTCAACTATATTTAATATGTAAGCATTCGAAATCATATAACTAAGGGAATGTTTTATTATGAAAATTACTAAAATATTAAATAATAACGTTGTGCTATCTAAAATTAATGGGAATGAGCGCATCGTCATGGGAAACGGCTTAGCATTTGGTAAGAAAAACGGCCAACAATTAGAACGTGATAAAATTGAAAAAGTGTTTCGCTTAACAAGTCAAGATCAAGAACGCATGTTAACTTTATTAGATGAAATCAATCAAGATGTCCTTTTAGTCAGCGAACAAATCATTAAAGAAGCTAATAAACTTTATGATTCACCTATTTCAGAATCGATATATATCGCATTAACTGACCATATAAATTATGCCATCGAACGCACACATGAAGGTTTTGATATCAAAAATCCATTACTTTATGAAATACGCACGCTTTACCCCAAAGAATATGACGTAGCCCGTGATGGATTACACAAAATCAATCAATATTTCAATGTAACGTTGCCAAAAGATGAAATTGGATTTATTGCCATGCATATTGTGAATGCTAGTTTAGATGAAAATATTGCAAATATTTATGAAATTACTAAAATCACTAAAAGTATTGTTGATATTGTTCGTTATCATTTCAATCTATCTATCAACGAAGATGAACTCAATTATTCCAGATTTATGACACACATAAAGTTTTTTAGCCAAAGATTAATTAATCAACAATCTTTAAGTGAAGTTACAGATGAAAACTTACTTGATGTTTTAAGACAAAAGTATGCTAAATCCGATGTTTGTGTCGATAAAATAGCAGATTTTTTATTCAAACATTATAACCACAAAATATCTAACGATGAACGTGTTTATTTAATCTTGCATATCGCAAGACTGCTAAAATAGCAAATGTAAGCGTTGACATTTATTTTTATAGAGACTATACTGTGTTTAAACTTATATATTGTTACTTTTGATGTTGCTATCAACGTTTGGGGTTGTAACTTTAAGTAGGCAAAACCCAGAGTAATGCATTACGAACCTTTTGTGTAGGGACGTATGTGTATTATTCTGGGTTTTTTTATTTTTTTAGCTTATTACTTGTTTTCAAACTGCTTTAATTTCATTGAGTGGCCACTCAAAATAACATTCAAAAACATGATGTAGCTAGGAAACTAATTAAAAATTGAGGTGAATGAACCAATGAAATATGAAAATTTAGCACAAGAAATTGTTGAAAAAGTTGGTGGTGAAGCAAACATCAACTCGCTTACACATTGTATTACACGCTTACGCTTCAAACTAAAAGATGAGAGCAAAGCCGATACAGAATTTTTAAAAAATCATGATGAAATTGTAACAGTTATGCAATCTAGCGGACAATACCAGGTTGTGATTGGTAACCATGTTCCTGATGTTTACGATGCAATTACTAAAGTGACTCATCTTGATTCAGCTAATGATGATCAATCACAAGAGAAAGGATCAGGTAACATATTAAATCGATTTATTGATTTAATTTCAGGTATCTTCCAACCGATTCTTGGTATTCTTGCGGCTGCTGGGATGATTAAAGGTTTTTCTGCATTATTCTTAGCACTTGGCTGGTTAACAGAATCATCTGGAACATATCAAATATTATTTGCATTAGGTGACGCGTTATTCTATTTCTTCCCAGTATTTTTAGGTTTTACTGCTGCCAAAAAATTTGGTTCCAATCATTTTATTGAGATGGCTATCGGGGCAGCAATTGTGTATCCAACCTTAGTTTCTGCAATGGAGTTTGGAGCAAAAGGCGTGCATACACTTTTCGGTGGAACAATTTTTGAAGTCGAATCAAATTTATCTTTTTTAGGAATTCCAGTAATTTCACTATTATCGCTTCATTGTTAGCCGTATTAGTGAGTAGTATCGTTGGGTATCTTGTGCACTCTGATAAAAATGAACAAGAAGTCCAAGCTACTGCACCAGAATCAGAACAAAAAAAGGATGATGCCAAAAATAATGCATCAAGCGCTTCAGTTGATGAAGCTATTACTGAACCAAAAGATGATTTTATTGTATCTCCTGTCTCTGGTGAAATGAAAAACCTTGAACTTGTAGATGACCCTGTATTCTCATCTCTTGCAATGGGCAAAGGGATTGCTATTAAACCATCATCTGATACGATTATTGCACCATTTGAGGCAACAGTAGAAAGTTTATTCCCTACTGGTCATGCAATCGGCTTATAATCCAAAAATGGTACAGAATTGCTTATCCATATCGGCATCGATACCGTGAAACTAGACGGCTTAGGTTTTAAGCCACTCGTAAGCCAAGGAGATACAGTTACAGTCAACCAGCCACTGATACAGTTTGACTCACAAAAAATACAAGAAAATGCATATGATGACACTGTAATGATAGTAGTAACAAACACAAACGCAACCAAAGACGTTGTGATAGAAGAACAACAAACAGTTAAAGAAAGAGATTCATTAATTTCTGTCATTTATTAAATATAAGGAGGCAATATCATGTCAGTATTAGGCAAAGATTTTTTATGGGGTGGCGCTATCGCCGCGAACCAAGTTGAAGGTGCGTACGATAAAAATGGTAAAGGGCTTAGTTTGGTAGACCTACTACCAGCAGGAGAAGCGCGTAAAGAACCACTATTCAACCCAGCTAAAGGACTGAATAACACTTTTGATTTTTATCCTAGTCATCAATCGATCGACTTTTATCACCATTATGAAGAAGATATCAAATTATTCGCCGAAATGGGTTTTAAAGCATTACGCTTTTCAATCTCTTGGCCAAGAATTTTTCCAAATGGTGATGAAACAGAACCAAACCAAAAAGGCTTGGCTTTTTATGATAAAATCTTCGAAACTTTAGAAAAATATGGTATTGAGCCCATTGTTACAATCAATCATTTTGATACACCATATTATTTAGCTAAAAATTATGGTGGATGGTATAACCGTAAAACCGTAGATTTCTTTTTAAATTACGCAACTATCCTATTTAAGCGATATAGTAACCAAGTTAAGTATTGGATTACGCATAATGAAATTAACATGATTTTACACATTCCTTATATTGGTGGTGGCTTAATTATTCCAGATATTGAAAATAAAAACCAGGTTATGTACCAAGCCGCACATCATCAACTTATCGCATCAAGCTTAGCCACGAAAATCGCTAAAGAAATTGACAATACAAATCAAATAGGTTGTATGTTGGCTGCTGGTGATGTATATCCAAATACATCTCATCCAAATGATGTGATGGCTGCACTTTCTAAAAATCGAGAACAATATATCTTTATAGATGTTCAAACTCGTGGTGAATACCCTAACTATAGTAAACGTATGTTTGAAGATTTAGATGTTTCCATCGATAAACAAACTGGGGATGATGAAATTTTAAAACAATACACAGTGGACTATATTTCATTTTCTTATTATTCAAGCCGACTTGAAAGCGGTGATGATGAAATCAACCAAAACAAAGAAGCTGGTAATGCTTTTGCTTCTCTTAAAAATCCATACTTAGAAGCATCAAATTGGGGCTGGCAAATTGATCCCGTAGGATTACGCGTGACAATGAATCAAATATATGACCGCTATCAAAAACCTTTATTCATCGTAGAAAATGGCTTAGGTGAAATTGATAGACTTGAAGATGATGGCAGTATTCATGATACTTATAGAATTAAATATTTAAGTGACCACTTAAATCAAATGATCGAAGCGGTAAAAGATGGCGTCCCACTCATTGGATATACTTCATGGGGTTGTATAGATTTAGTTTCAGCAGGTAGTGGAGAAATGAAAAAACGTTATGGTTTTATTTATGTTGATAGAGATAATCAAGGAAATGGTTCATTAAATAGATACCGTAAAGATTCATTCTATTGGTATCAAAAGGTTATTCAAAGTAATGGCGAAAATTTATCATACTAATTCAAACAAAGTGAGGTATTTAACATGGAAAATATTAAAGGTTTTAAAAAGAATTTTTTATGGGGTGGCGCAACCGCAGCTAACCAAATAGAAGGCGCATTTAACATTGATGGTAAAGGTTTGTCGAGTGCTGACTTTTCAGAATATGTTCCTAAAAGTCAACGCACAGGTGATAATCATATGGAAGTAACATCAGATTTCATTGATAAAGTTAAATCAGGTCAGTACCAAGGCCACTTCCCTAAACGTGTTGGTATAGATTTTTATCATAACTATAAAGAAGATATTAAGTTGTTTGCTGAAATGGGATTTAAAGCATTTAGAATGTCTATCAATTGGTCACGTATTTTTCCAAAGGGATACGAAAATGAGCCAAACGAAGCGGGGCTTGCATTTTATGATGAGGTGTTTAAAACATTAAAATCATATAATATTGAACCTGTTGTAACTTTAAGCCATTATGAGACACCTTTTGGTTTAACTGAAAAATATAATGGTTGGATTAATCGTAAGGTCATTGATCATTTTGTTCACTATGCCGAAACGGTCTTCAATCGTTATAAAAATGATGTAAAATATTGGATAACATTTAACGAAATCAATGTGATTAATATCTCACCTTTTACAGGAGCCTGTATCATTTCAGATAAATTAGATCATCCTATTGCAGCTTCGTATCAAGCACTTCATCATCAGTTTGTAGCATCAGCGTTAGCTACTCAAAAATTAAAAGAGATTGACCCAAGTGCACAAATGGGTTGTATGATCGCAAGGATGAAACATTATCCATATACTTGTAATCCACAAGATGTATTAAAAGCACAACAAGAAGACCAAATGAATTTAATGTATACTGACGTACAGGTTAGAGGGGAATATCCTAATTTTTACAAACAATTTTTAACAGATAACGGCATTGAATTAGATATTCAAGATAATGATTTAGATATCATTAAACAACATACAGTTGACTATCTATCATTTAGCTATTATATGTCGATGTTGTCATCTGTAGCTCCAGAAGGACAAACAAATCAGGGCAACTTGATGAACAGTTTAAAAAACCCTTACTTAGAAGCTTCTGATTGGGGTTGGCAAATTGATCCAATCGGCTTAAGAATTGTTTTAAATGAATTGTGGGATCGCTATAGAGTGCCATTATTTATAGTTGAAAACGGCTTAGGTGCAGTTGATGAAGTTGTTGATGGAAAAATTCACGATGACTATCGCATAGACTATCTAAGTAAACATATGGCTGAAGCAAAAAAAGCTGTCGAAGATGGTGTGGACTTAATAGGCTATCTCTCTTGGGCGCCTATCGATCTGATTTCAATGTCTACAAGCGAGATGTCAAAACGTTATGGCTACATTTATGTTGATCAAGATAACTATGGTAACGGAAGTATGAAACGTATGAAAAAAGATTCTTTTGAATGGTACAAAAATATTATCTCAACGAATGGAGCGTCATTATAGTTTCATAAAAAACGCATTTCAATGCAATCAATATGAATACAGATAAAAATGCTGAGACTTTCTATCGTCTCAGCATTTTATCGTATATGATGCAATTACAAGTATTGTTTTGTTTGGCGATCAATATCTAATGCAGTTGTATATTTCGGCTTTTCTTTTCTAAATAGATATTCACCATTACGTATCGAAGCAAGACAGTCAACACGTCGACGTTGCGCTTCAAATACATTTGGTGCATCCAACACGATAAAGTTTGCTGGCTTGCCTTCTGATAAACCGTAAACTTCATCTAAATGCATTAATTTTGCACCGTTATAAGTAATTAAATCGAAATTACGTGGAAAATCTTCTTCTCGCATTAATTGTGTGGCATGCAAGCCATTGTCTAAAATATTCATTAAATTACCTGATCCCGCTGGGTACCATAAATCAACAATTGAATCTTGACCAAAAGCCACATTAATAGCATTATCTACAAACTCTTTGACACGTGTTAATCCTCTTCTTTTTGGATAACTATCTTGTCTGCCTTGTAAATATAAATTTTCAGTTGGGCAAGAGACAAAGTTTAAACCTGATTGGCGAAATAGCCCCATCATTCGAAATGCATAAGCATCATCAGCTGAACCAAATGAACAAGTATGTGAAGCTGTCGTAGCATTTCCATAACCTTGTTTCATCACTTCTGCATTTAATATTTCTAAGAAACGCGCTTGTACGTCATCTGTTTCATCACAGTGTACATCAATTAATTTATCATATTGGATAGCGAGTCTAACGATTTCTTTAATAGATTTCACTCCTGCTTCTGGACTCCATTCATTGTGTGGAATACCACCGACACAATCTGCACCTAATTTTAAGGCTTCTTCAATTAAATCACGGCCTGTTTTACCTTGCTCTTCAAAAGCATACATACCATTTTGAGGAAATGCCACAACCTGAATCGTAATATTATCTTTCAATTCATCCCTTACTTCAAGCGCTGCTTTGATACCTGTTAAATCAGGATCTGTACAATCCGTTTGAGCACGAATATATTGTGTTCCGTAGCTCGCTACGTCGTTGACTGCTTGACGCATACGCGATTTCATTTCTTCTTTTGTAGTGCCTTTTTTATAATCATTCCATAAATCAATAGCCTCAAACAATGTTCCAGATGTGTTTTTAATTTGAGGATTTTGTCCTGTAAAATAATAATCTAGATGAAGGTGACCATCAACATATGGGGGCAAAACTAAGGCACCTCCTAAATCAATCACCTCATCCGCTTCACCTAGATTCTTGCCAAATGCTTTAAACTTACCGTTTTCAACTAAAATTTCTGAAGCTTCATCATACTTATAAATTGATGCATTAATGAATTTTTTACGCATTCATAAAACCTCCTATACCCTTCTACCATAAGTCTTAATACTTTTTTAAGCAATGATTACCCAGTGAATATGGTTGAAATAAAAACCAATTTATTAGATTTCGCTGACTTAATAGCAAAAAATCTGCTGACACATGCCACAATTAAGTCGTGGTATCAGCAGATAAATGGAATAATTTAATTATAATTTACAGATTATATCGGGACATTTTATGCGCATCTTTACTGAACAAATTTTTGAAAAATGCAGTAAATTTATTGTCGTCTTTTTTAACTGAGGCATCTACTCGGGGCGCATGTGTACCTTTAATAAATTGACGCTTATAGGCTACATATACTTTGCCTTCTTTATTCACATTAAACTTTAAATGATCCATTTTTTTAGGAACTACATCATATAAATCTTGCTTAACTTGGTACGTTTTTCCGTTAATTTCGTGTTCTCCTTCACTTAACACTTTTCGATATTCATATTTGTTAAATTGTTTATTCATAATGGCATTAGCAATTTTATGGCGTGCATTTTTAGCTTTCATACTTGGAAATGGTTTCACATTGAGTATCGCTTCATTGAGACGTAAACCATTACGTTTACTAGTTAACGCTAAACTATAACCTTCATCGCTTGTTCCCGTTTTTAATCCATCTGCACCTTTTAATTCAAATCGTTGCCCTTTTAAAGAAATATTTTTTGTTTTTAATTCTGTTCCAAATTGTTTATCCGTTGTTTTAGAACTATATTTTAAAATCTTAGGATGATCTTTTAATATATTTTGCATTAGAATGGTCATATCATTTGCAGTAGTTTGTGTTTTGCGCTCTTTTTGATATTGCTTTGGAGCATAATGCTGTAAAAGATCATTATCTGCACCTGTAGGATTCACAAAATGCGTATGGTCCATACCAAGTTTTTTCGCTTTATGGTTCATTTCATCTGTGAATTTTGATGTTGAACCACTCACCTTCTCACCCAAAATAAGTGTAGCTGCATTACTTGATTCTAAAGTGATTTGTCTAAGAAATTGATTAATAGAGTAAGACTTTCCTCTCTCTAAAGGTACACTAGCTAAATCAGGTAATACAGACATTTTTTCATAATCTGAAGTGATTTTTATTTTGTCTGTACCTTTTATCTCACCATTTTCTATCGCATCCAATGTCAAATACATCGTCATCATTTTTGTCAAAGAAGCTGGATCAGTTACTTTTTCCGCTTTATCTTGATATAAAATTTGACCTGTTTGAGCTATCACGCTAAAACTTTCTGGTTTGTATTTAACACTTTGCTTAGGACTCGCTGATTTTTCTGTTTCAGCAGTTATTGTAGCTGTTGGTGCAATGGCAGTTAACGTGAGCAACCAACTTAGCATCACCACACTTAATTTCTTAAACAATGATGACCATTCCTCTCTAAAAATTTATATTAAATAATCAAGCACACTTCAAATTTAATCTTATTTTTGGGGATATAGGTTTAAGTACTCTTCTAATGTTTCATTACTTTTATATAATTTTTTTGCTGTATCTTTTCCAACATATCTGATATGCCACGGTTCATATTGATAACCCGTTATATGCGTTTTATTCTTCGGATATCTGATGATAAAACCATACTTGTAAGCATTATCTTTGAGCCACTGCCCTTCCTTAGTCTTACCAAAAGAAGTTTTAAAGTTGGTATCCGTGTTCTCAGAAACGATATCGTATGTCAGTCCAGTTTGATGTTCTGAATGACCTGGCTTCGCACTGTATTTATTGGCTGCTTCTTCTCCATCTCTTTGAACATATTGATCAAATAACTGTTCTTGACTTTGGTAACTCCTGAAACCACTGGCATTTGATAATTGAAATCCTTGATTATTACCATCATTTAAAAGTTGCTGTAATGCATCACGCGCTTCTTTATTTTCTCCAGAATTAAAATGTTCTGGTAACGAAATATCTTTGTTCACAATTAAAATATCATCAATATACGTTACACCATGCTTCACTTCTTTATGATGCTTATTTTCACTATTGTTACTTTGCTGTTTTTCATGATTTTTACTGTCTTTATTCTCAGATTCATTGTCTTGAGCAGAACATCCAACTAAGACCAAACACAACATGATAATCAATAATTTAAATTTATTCATTGTTACTCCTTTTTAAAAAGTATAATCAAAACAAATGTTGATGGACAATAAAATAGTTTTAAAAACAATTGCAATTAACATTAATATAACACGCTGTATATAAGAGACAAGTATTTTATTGAATTTATTAATATTTCAAAACACAACTATCAACTTTCAAAATGGAAAACAACAAAATAAAAACAGTTACCCTGCTGTGGTTAAGCAATGACAACTGTTTTATCGTACATTTTGTATTTTATAAAATGTGCAAGCAGATACACACTGATTACTAAATATGCTAGAGAGAGACCGATAAAAATCATATTATTTAGTATAGCCGATGTCTTGAAATAATTTTTTATAATTTTCTACAGCTTTATCATGTCTAAGCTCTGATCTCGTCTGTACGCAATTAAATGGCTCATCTATTATTTTAGCCATACAATCAGCAAACGCTTTAGTATTATCTGGCTCAACGAGATATCCATTCGTACCATGATTTATAATCTCTGAAGGACCATATCTAACATCATAAGCAATAACTGGACAACCAACTTCGATACTCTCCATTACAGTTAAGCCAAATCCCTCAAATTTACTTGTTAACAGTGAAGCTTTTGATTGTTGAAATTCTCTCAAAGGATTATTCGTAAAATCGTTGATTTCTACTTTATCTTGAATACCATATTGATCAATTAAATCCAACAACACCTTTTTTTGCCCATCTTCATCCATACCAAATATGGATAATTTCGTATCATACCCATAATCTAAAAATTGTTTATACGCTTTAATTAAATGGTCTACTTGTTTTTGAAGACCTAATCTACCAATAAAAATAAATCGGTCTAATTTATTTTCGTTTGCATGTGATTTATATGTTTTAATCGAATGCGGAATTACTGATAATTGTCTTTCATCTAATGTAACTTGGCTAATAATATCTTCTTTTTGCTTTTCAGTTAATATTAAATATTTTTCTACTTTTTCAGAATGATTTAACGCAAATTTATATGAACCTTTTATTTGCTGTCCATTCAAATGACTATTATGAAAAACTAAAATATTTTTAGTCGCATGTGTTTGATTTAACAATGGTTCATCTAAAAGTCTGGCATCATTAAATACCACATCACCATCACTGAAGCGATGGTCAAAATAATATTTAAATAAGGCTTTTTCACTACTGAAGGATAAATAAGGTCTATCATTTCTATAAAGTTGGATATAATCTAAACTTTCTTTTTCTGTATTAAAAAACTTTTTACAGTATATAACGCCTTGTGTATCAAAGTACACCTCACATAATTTTGAAAATGGTTTATGTGTGTAATAAATCTTTCTATGCAATTGACCAAATTTATTGTATTCCCAACGTTCTAATCGTTTTTTACTAATAGATGACATAAAATCTTCAAGTTGAACTACATTGCTATTGCCATAATATTTTCTGTACAATACGTAATCACCATTTTTATAATATCTCATAACATTGCCATCATTAAAACTTTTACTTTCCAACCCTTTGAGTTCACGGTTCATCGTTTGATATTTAGGTTGTTTTTTAAATTTAGTCTTCGGTATTTCTAATAGTTTAAAGCCACTTAACCAGTCGTATATATTTTCGAATTCTGTATGTTCTGTCACTTTTTCCTCGTTTATAAACTTTTTATAAACAGATGGGTAATTGGCATTATAATTCGTTGTTACAATTTTACTTTTGATCCCTAATTCACTATCTATTAATTTTATTCGACTTAGCAATGCCTTAGTTCTACCTCCATGTACTGGTGGTAATGTGCTTGTTATTGTATATATCATGATTTCCCCTCATTTTCATACCTATAGTGTAGTATTTATATCGTTTGCCTTAATAAATTTAAAAACTAATCATTTATATTGTACATTTCATTTATTATTTAATAGTTATTATAAACTAATATGTATTACACACCTAATATTATTTGCAATTGTAGTCTCTTTTTTCTCGTATGAAACTTTTTAATTTATTTATCTAGTATAAAAAGATGTATTAAATTACTAAATTAATTTTATTTTTCGAGTACATTCGTTACTATATGATTAAATATAAAAATATTTAGACAACGGAGTTGAGTATAATTGTTAACATTAAAGCATTTAATAGATATGAAACAACACGCACATAAAATTTCGATGGTTACAGCTTATGACTACCCCAGTGCAAAACAAGCAGAAACTGCACAAATCGATACTCTTTTAGTTGGAGATTCTTTGGGTATGACGGTGCTAGGTTATGAAAGTACGGTTCAAGTAACGATGTCAGATATGATCCATCATGCGAAAGCAGTGCGCCGCGGTGCCCCTAATACCTTTATGGTTGTTGATATTCCTTTTGGTGCTGTTGGTATTAGTGAACACTCTGATTTAGAAAATGCTATAGATTTATACAAGCAAACAAATGCAAATGCAATTAAAGTCGAAGGCGCACATTTAATTGATTTTATAAACAATTGCCAGAACATCGGTATACCAGTCGTTTCACATTTAGGACTTACCCCACAAAGTGTTGGTATCACTGGATATAAGATGCAAGCCAATACAAAAGAAACCGCACAACAACTCATAAACGATGCTTACGCTGTACAACAAGCTGGCGCTATCATGCTCGTTTTAGAAGCTGTTCCGAGTGATTTAGCTGCACAAATCACCAAAAATTTAGACATCCCAGTGATTGGTATAGGTGCAGGTAAAGATACTGATGGACAAGTATTGGTCTATCATGATGTACTCAATTATGAAGTTCCACATCAAGCCAAATTCGTAAAGCAATATGGAGATTTTTCTAGTGGCATAACCGCTTTAATGCAGTATCATAAAGAAGTCAAAAACGAAATATTTCCTGATGTTTCACACACTTATAAAAAACACATTATGGATGAGGTATCAGAATGACAACATTAATTACATCTATCAAAGAAATGAGTAAAATAAGTACAAATTTAATAAAAAACAATCACTCCCTCGGCTTTGTTCCAACGATGGGGGCTTTACACGAAGGTCATTTAGAAATGATGTCACAATCAGTAAAGGAAAATGACATTACAATCATCAGTATTTTTGTAAATCCATTACAATTTGGACCAAATGAAGATTTTGATGCGTACCCTAGAAATATAGACCAAGATAAAATTAAAGCAGCGTCTGTTGGTGTAGACTATATCTTTTATCCTACAGTAGAAGAGATGTACCCAGAAAAACCCACGATAACGTTAAATGCTGGTAGACTCGCCACTGTTTTAGAAGGTGCACAACGCCCTGGCCATTTCAATGGTGTCATCACAGTTGTTAACAAATTATTTAATATTATTCGACCACATCGTGCGTATTTCGGCAAAAAAGATGCGCAGCAACTAGCTATCGTTGAAAAAATGGCCGTAGATTTTAATCACCCAATAGATATCATTGGTGTTAATACAGTACGTGAATCAGACGGTCTCGCTAAAAGTTCACGCAATGTTTATTTGGCGCCTACAGAACGACAAGAAGCGCCAGCACTATATAAAAGTTTACAGTTAGCCAATGAACAATACCTTCAAGGAGAACGTAATTGTGCCAAATTAATAGACATAGCCAAAACTTATATTAAACAGCATACATCCGGTAATATAGAAACAGTAGCTATATATAGTTATCCAGAATTAGAAGCAATCACTCACATTAATGGAAAAATTTTCATTTCCCTTGCAGTAAAATTCAGCAAAGCACGTTTAATAGATAATATGATTATCGGAGATTAATTAACTGGATAATAAAACTGAAATAGCAACTTTATTAAAAGTTTTATCTGATCCAAGTAGGTCAGAAATAATAGATTTACTTTCATGTGGTAAACTATGTGCTTGTGATTTACTGGAACATTTTCAATTTTCACAGCCAACGCTAAGTCATCATATGAAGTCATTAGTAGATAACGAATTAGTTATAGTAAAAAAAGACGGCAACAAACGCATGTATCAACTTAATCATGCATTTTTAGATTATATTAATCAAAACTTAGATATCATTAACACATCTGACCAACGCTGTGCATGTAAAAATATGAAGTTAGGTGAGTGTTAATGACAATTTTAGCAATTGTGATTTTTCTTTTAACTTTAACCTTTGTAATTTGGCAACCAAAAGGTTTAGATATTGGTATTACAGCTTTAATTGGAGCTGTCGTTGCGATTATTACAGGGGTCGTAAGTTTTTCAGATGTACTAGAAGTTACTGGAATTGTTTGGAATGCTACTTTAACCTTTGTAGCTGTTATTCTTATTTCATTAATATTAGATGAAATTGGATTTTTTGAATGGTCCGCGATACATATGGTCAAAGCGTCAAACGGTAACGGCTTAAAAATGTTTGTTTTTATTATGTTATTAGGGTCAGTTGTAGCAGCCTTCTTCGCAAATGATGGTGCAGCTTTAATACTGACGCCTATTGTTTTAGCAATGGTACGTAGTCTAGGTTTTGATAAAAAAGCGATATTTCCATTTATTATTGCTAGTGGTTTTATTGCAGATACCACATCATTACCACTTATTGTTAGTAATTTAGTTAATATTGTTTCTGCTGATTACTTTGATATTGGATTTGTTGAGTACTTCAGTAAAATGATTATACCTAATATATTCTCTTTAATCGCAAGTATTCTTGTCTTATGGCTTTATTTTAGAAAGTCTATCCCAGGAAAATTTGATGCAGTAAATATTAGAGAACCAAAAGAAGCGATTAAGGACAAAAAGCTTTTTAACATCTCGTGGATTGTACTCACTGTATTGCTAGTTGGTTATTTAATAAGTGAGTTTATAAATATTCCAGTATCAATTATTGCTGGTATCATTGCTTTAATATTTGTATTATTAGCACGTAAATCTAAGGCTGTTCATACGAAACAAGTAATTAAAGGTGCACCATGGAATATTGTTTTATTCTCTATTGGTATATACCTTGTGGTATTTGGTCTAAAAAATGTGGGCATTACAACGCTTCTTGGGGATGTCCTAACAAATATTTCAAGTTACGGCTTATTTAGTAGTATCATGGGCATGGGTTTTATAGCTGCATTCCTTTCATCTATTATGAACAACATGCCAACTGTTTTAATAGATGCAATAGCGATTGGTCAATCTCAAACAACAGGCATACTCAAGGAAGGTATGATTTATGCGAATGTTATCGGATCTGATTTAGGACCTAAAATAACACCCATTGGTTCGTTAGCAACACTCCTCTGGTTACATGTACTTACTCAAAAAGGTGTGAAGATTTCGTGGGGGACATACTTTAAAACTGGAATTATCATTACTATTCCAGTCCTATTTGTAACACTCTTAGGTTTATACCTTACACTAATCATATTTTAAGAAAAGAGGCTTTACTTATGGATAAGAAAACAATTTATTTTATATGTACAGGAAACTCTTGTCGTAGCCAAATGGCTGAAGGTTGGGGAAAGGAAATATTGGGTGAAGATTGGAATGTCTATTCTGCTGGTATTGAAACACATGGTGTTAATCCTAAAGCAATAGAAGCTATGAAAGAAGTAGATATTGATATATCAAACCATACGTCAGACTTGATTGATAATGATTTTTTAAAACAATCAGATTTGGTCGTGACGTTATGTAGCGATGCAGACGATAATTGCCCTATATTACCACCAAACGTTAAAAAAGAACACTGGGGCTTTGATGATCCAGCAGGTAAAGAGTGGTCAGAGTTCCAACGCGTTAGAGATGAAATTGGCAAAAAAATTAAAGAATTTAATAGCTAAGTAAAAAATTAATCAGCTAAATACAAGGAGTTTTTTATGTATAAATATATAAATATATTTTTTGTTGCATTAAAACTTGGATTACTATCATTTGGAGGACCAACTGCCCACTTAGGTTATTTTTATGATGAGTATGTTAAGAAAAGAAAATGGCTTGATGAAAAAGAATACTCAGATTTAGTAGCGCTATGCCAGTTTTTACCTGGACCTGCAAGCAGCCAAGTTGGTATTGGTATAGGAACTATTAGAGGAGGAATTCTGGGAGGAATTATTTCTTTTATTGGTTTTACACTTCCTTCTGTGATTATACTTATGGTTTTTTCAGCATTAATTATTAACAATGATTCTAGTTTAACTTGGATGCAAGGATTAAAACTAGTAGCTGTTGCCATTGTTGCCCAAGCCGTAATAGGTATGGGTAAAAAATTAACAAATACTAAAAGTACCATTACATTGGCATTATTTGTTCTTATATTATCTCTAACAATTGATAATCTTTACATTCAAGTAATCGCATTATCTATTACTGGTATATATGGTCTTATCTTTTTAAAAGAAACCTCTACAGACATAAATAATTTAAGAGTGAAGACATTTAAATTACCTAAAATGTTAGGGTTTATTTCAATTTCATTATTTTTTTTACTATTAATTGTATTACCTATAGTTAGTTCTATGACGAATAATTTATGGCTTAGAATGTTCGATAGTTTTTATAGATCTGGTTCTTTAGTGTTTGGAGGTGGTCATGTCGTATTACCTTTATTAGAAAATGAATTTGTACCACAAGGTTTAATATCACCTGATAGCTTCATAACGGGTTATGCTGCTGCTCAAGCTGTACCTGGACCATTATTTACGTTCGCTTCATATATTGGCATGTCTATAGAAGGTATTGGAGGAGGAATTTTGGCTACTGTCGCTATATTCCTACCAGCATTTCTATTATTATTTGGAGTGTTACCATTTTGGGATGATATTAAATCTAACACTTATGCTGAAGGTTTTTTAAAAGGTATAAGCGCGGGTGTAGTCGGTATTCTTATCGCTGCATTTTATAATCCGATTTGGGCTTCAACTATTAAATCAGAATTAGACTTTGTTCTAGCTAGCTCATTATTCGTATTCCTGGTGTATTATAAATTACCTTCCTGGTCTATTGTACTAATAGGCATTATAATAGGTATAATGTTTTACTAATCTTTCTCGTTCATAATCAAAGAATAAATTTTATAAGTATAGTTATTAAAGTAACCATTATAAATTAAAATAATTGATTTCGTGTAATTATAGTACTTTATCTCAATGTAAAAGATAGTAAAAAACCATTAATTATGTAGTGAGCCCAAAAAGTAAAACTTTTTGGGCTCACTACATTTCCACTAGAAAAGGTTTTATATTAATTTTATAAATCTATTGCTATTATGACTAATTAGGAATCATATCTATATTTCTTTTAAACTTCTATTTATTCTAAATAAACTTGGTGGTATTATAATATCTGATTGTCTTACAATAACAATTTGATATGACTACTCACTTTTCCACATCTTTAAATTATTTTAATGATTCTGGGAAATCTTGATAGCCTTCTCTAATATTCACGACATTTTCATAGCCTTTGTTTTCTAATATACCCACTGCTATTGAGCTTCTAACACCTGACTCACAATGTACGTATATTTTATCCTCTTTATTAAATGGAATATTTTCATTTAATAATTTACCATGCGGAATATTGACTGCTTGATCTAAGTGCCCATTATTCCACTCTTCTTCATTACGTACGTCAAGTATATATTCTTCTTTACCAGTCATATCAACGCTATGGATGGATTGGGTTAAAATTTCTGATTTTGGTAAACGATAACCTGCTACATTATCAAAGCCAATTAATTGTAAAGTATGTGTTGCTTGCTCAACGGTAGATTTATCACCAATTAAATCTATACTGTTTTCATAGTCTAAATACCAACCGATTTGGTTAATGAAGTTTTTGTTGTAAGGAATATTGATTGTACCTTCAGTATGACCGCCATGAAAGGCTTCTTTACTACGAAGATCAAAGGCTATTCTTGCATTATCTAAACTAGGAAAAACGTCGTATGGTTGATACATGTTCATACCAAACTGATTAATTTTTTTCATCTGTGCAAAGTGATGGGGTGGCGCTGGTTGATTTGATGTTAATGTTTCAACAAATTTAGATTCATCTGTTACATTAAATGCCCAGTTATTAATTTTTTCGTAACCTAGCGTAGACATTGGTATGGCACCTAATGCTTTACCACAAGGACTTCCAGCACCGTGTCCAGGCCATATTTGAATATAATCTGGTAAATCTTTAACACCTTCTATAGAATGATACATCTGTTTTGCACCAATCTCTGTAGTACCTTCCATTTGTACTGATTTTTCTAGTAAATCAGGTCTACCGATATCACCAACAAAAATAAAGTCACCACTAAATAAACCCATTGGAACACTTGAGCCGCCACCTTCATCTATGAGTAAGAAACTAATACTCTCTGGGGTATGACCAGGTGTATGCAAGACTTCTAATTTAATATTACCTACTTGAATAATATCTTGATTTTTAACAAAATTTGTATGTTCCGGCATATTTTTATAACTTAATTGATCATCACCTTCGCCAGATACATATATATTGGCGTTTAAACGTTCTGCCACGTCCCGAATTCCAGAAGCAAAATCAGCGTGAATATGTGTTTCTGCAGCTTGTGTAATTTTAAAACCTTCGCTATCTGCAACTTCCATATATTTTGTTAAATCACGAACAGGATCAATTACTATTGCCTCTCCTGTACGTTGACAGCCAACTAAATAAGATGCTTGAGATAAATGATTATCGTAAAATTGTTTAAAAAACATGTTGAAACTCCTTTTTTAATAGATTTAATTAGATGAATAAATTATGATTCGCATTTTCTGTATCACCAATATAAGTACCTACGCCCCCGTACTCAACTTCGTCTCTGAGCTCTTCTTTCTGAATGCCCATAACATCCATACTCATCGTACAAGCGATTAATTTGATATCTTGGTCGATTGCTTGGTCAATGAGTGACGGTAAGGAATCAACATTTTTCTTTTTCATTACGTAGCGCATCATGATATTACCTAAACCAAACATATTCATTTTAGATAGCGGCATGCGTACAGGTGTTTTTGGCAACATCAAGTCAAACATTTTTGCGATACCTTGCTTTTTAACATGAACGGATTGGTTCTTTTTCAACGCGTTGAGTCCCCAAAAAGTAAAGAAAATAGTTACGTCTCTGCCTGCAGCCTTAGCGCCATTCGCAATAATCATTGCTGCCACTGCTTTATCTAACTCACCACTAAATAGTACAATTGTCGTACCTTTGGCAGTATGGTTCACTTCCAAGTCTTTTGGTTTTTCTTTTTGAATAATGGCATTAATTCCATTATTACTTTCATCCAGTTTAACTAACGTATGTCCTGTTTGTTTGACCCAGCTTTTAATGTCACTAAAGAACCCAGGATCTGTAACTGTAACCTCGATTTGCTCGCCTACTTCGATATTTTTCACTTCTTTACTGATGTTTACAATTGGACCTGGACATTGAAGACCACTATAGTTAAATTGTTTACGCTCTGCTTTAATTGCTACATTAGTATTTTCTTCTAATGTATTATCATCGTCGTTTTTTGCTTCATACGCTTTATAGCCACCGTCTAAATTAACAATGTCGTAGCCTTGTTCAGCTAAATATTCGCTCGCTTTAGCACTTCTGGTACCACTTTTACAGTGTACAAAATAGGTTGTGTTTTTATCTTTATTGAACGATTCAATCTTATCTACAGGATGTAATGTCGCACCATTTATGTGTGCAAGCTCATATTCTTCTTCTGTTCTTACGTCAATCAGTTGACCTTGTGCACCCAATTTTTCTAATTCTTGTTTACTGAATTTGTTGATATGCTTTTCGTTATATTGTTTCATAATATCCTCCTAATAAATACCTATAGGGGTATATTAACTGATTGTTTACAGCATGTCAAATACCCAACGGGGTATTTGACATTTTTGGTTCTATCTATTATTATGACTTTATTCAATTAAAAGTGGTGGGAATAACTATGCATTATGATAAAAAAATGATTAATCGTATTAATAGAATACAAGGTCAACTCAATGGAGTTATTAAAATGATGGAAGAAGAAAAAGATTGTAAAGATGTCATTACTCAAATCAGTGCATCAAAAAGTTCAATCCAACGTTTGATGGGGATTATCATTAGTGAAAATTTAATAGAATGTGTAAAAGCAGCAGAGGATAATGGTGAAAATTCTGAAGAATTGATTAATGAAGCCGTTAACTTATTGGTAAAAAGTAAATAATGGATATTTCAACTGTTATTATGATGTTACTTATAGGTGTATTCGGAGGCTTTATTTCGGGTCTAGTAGGTATCGGTGGTGCTATCATTATTTATCCAGCTATTTTATTATTACCGCCACTATTTGGTGTTCCTGCATACAGTGCATACATCGCTTCAGGACTTACTTCCAGTCAAGTCTTTTTCAGTACTTTAAGTGGGTCATTAAAAGCGCGAAAAAAAACAGAATTCTCCCCACCATTAGTTATTTATATGAGTGGAGGTATGATTACAGGGAGCATGTTAGGCGCACTCCTAGCAAATTTATTTAATGCTGAATTTGTAAATGCAATATATATTATCATTGCTTTAATCGCATTAATTTTAATGTTTATTAACGTAAAACCGAATTTAAATCAGTCTTCCTTTAACAAACCATTATTAGTTATGGTTGGTCTTTTCGTTGGTATCATTTCAGGTATAGTTGGCGCAGGCGGCGCTTTTATTATTATTCCTATATTGCTAGTTTTATTCAAATTACCAATGAATACGGTAGTTGCTAATAGTATAGTAATTGCTTTTATATCTTCAATTGGTGCCTTTATCATTAAACTTATACAAGGTTACATTCCTTTTGAAGACGCATTATTTCTAATAATAGGGAGTATTCTCTTTGCTCCCTTAGGTTTGAAATTAAGTAAAAAGATCCCTAACTTCATACAAAAATGGATCATCAGTATTTTAATCATTGTTGCAATTATTCAACTTATCTTTTAATCAATGAAATTTGTCAGGCAACTCCTGATATTTATAATTATACACACCAAAAATTAGGTATTAGTATCACAAAATAGCATTCAATAACTATGGATATCGTAAAGGGATTAGAAAAGAGAAACATAAAATCAATAATAAAGAATTCGATTATTCAAAAGACCTTTGTGACATTGTATCAAAAAAACAAAAAGCCTATCATTATCTATTTAAATCTTAGTGATAAAGTACAAGAATTAAATCGCTTTACAAGTGTCATGTTTATTATCTTTATATTATTTAACCTAAACTAAAAATCCACCCAATTAATCTTTAAATTGGGTGGATTTTCAGGATTATTTATTATATGGCTCTGCGTATTGGCTAATGATGCGGTTTTTAATTATATAATTTCAATTAATAAGGTAATGAACAGTTTTTTGATAAATGTTATTCTTCTAAAATTCTTTTTAATTTACACACTAAAAAATATCCTCCTTAACAATAATAAGTTATTTAAATTATTGATTAAGGAGGATATTTTTATATCTATTTATTTCTCAATTTAGAACTAGATTTTTATCGTGCTTTCAGCTCATTTCCTGTCATCCATTTATGATTTTTAATGATTTTACCATTATCTTTGGATTTGTAATCAACTACGTAAACAGTAGTCTTTTTCACGTTATCTATATTGGCTTTAGCACCTTTCATACCAGACATATGACTTGCTTCTAATTTAACAGTATCGCCCTTACTAAATCCATCTTTAGGTGCATCTTTAATCTCTTCGTTTACGACCCATTTATGATTGTTTACTTTTTCATTTCCATTTGTGGGTTTATAACTTACAACATAGGCATATGTTTTATACGCACCTTTTACAGTAGCTTCTGCACCTTTCATACCTGGCATATGCCCTGCTGTAATCGTTACTTTATCTCCCACTTTAAATTCACCCTCATTAGTCGATTTCATATCTTCTGGAACTTTACTTTCATCATTATGCTTCATATGGCTCTCACTTTTTTGGTCATTAGTGTCTTTATCTTTTTCATCATTATTGGAGCAAGCTGATAATATTAGTAATGATCCTAATATCATAAAAAATAATTTTTTAATCATAATAAAACTCCTATCTTTTATTTTAATTTTAATGTAAAGGCATTAATTGCAACAATAACCGTACTTAGTGACATTAAAATAGCACCTATTGCAGGTGATAAAATCAAGCCGATAAATGCTAAAATACCAGCTGCTAAAGGTACAGCAACAATATTATAACCTGCACCCCACCATAAGTTTTGCACCATTTTTCTCATAGTATTATTTGAAAGGGTCAAGAAATGAATAATATCTGATGGATTACTTTTAACAAGTATGATATCACCTGAATCCACTGCAACATCTGTGCCTGCACCAATTGCTATACCAATATCGGCTCTTATAAGACTCGGCGCATCGTTGATACCGTCTCCGACCATCATGACTTTATTACCGTCACTTTGATAATCTTTTATAATGCTTTCCTTATCTTCTGGCATGAGTTGTGCGTGGACATCACTAATACCTAATTCTTTTGCGACAGCGTGTGCCACTTCATTATTGTCACCTGTAAGCATGACTGGTGTAATATTTCTTGATAGTAAATCAGCTACCATTTGTTTTGAGCTTTCTTTAATTTGATCTCCTTGAGCAATCATGCCAATGACTTGTTGATCCTCAATTAAATAACTGATTGAATTACCTTGTTGAGCTAACTTAGTAAACAAGTCATCGTCATAATTAAGTTTATGTTTATCAAGATAAGAGACATTTGTTATTTTATATGTTTTATTATCAATTAGACCTTCTAATCCGACACCTGGAATATTATTAACGTCTTGTGGATTAGTAAATGAAACATTTTTACTTTTCGCAAAATCAACAATACTTATAGCTAATGGGTGATTAGATTGACTTTCTAATGAGGCGAAAAGGCTTAATATTGTATCATTACTCAAATCATTTTTAAAGCTCTCATAATGA
Source organism: Staphylococcus sp. FSL W8-0271 (assembly GCF_038006605.1). Lineage (NCBI taxonomy): Bacteria > Bacillati > Bacillota > Bacilli > Caryophanales > Staphylococcaceae > Staphylococcus > Staphylococcus sp. FSL W8-0271. The sequence continues at coordinate 93,132 of NZ_JBBOVM010000001.1, read as the reverse complement.
TTCACAGAAAAGTTACCCTCAGTTAAAGTACCAGTTTTATCCATCATTACATAATCGATATGTTGAGCTATTTCTACAGACTCTCTATTTTTAATAATTAAACCATTATGTGCACCAATTGAAGTAGAACGTGCAGTGACTAAAGGTATTGCCAAGCCTAAAGCATGTGGACAAGCAATGACTAACACAGTTACAAGACGTTCTAATGCAAAATCAACATCATTTTGAATGAGCATCCAGACAATAAAAGAAATCACGCCAACACTTACAGCAAAGTAGAATAAATAACCCGCTACTTTATCAGATAACAATTCAGCACTAGATTTATCACTTTGTGCTTGATTAACAAGTCCCATAACTTGAGAAAGATATCCATCTTCTCCCACAGCTGTAACCTTGAGTTGTATTGTTCCAGACCCATTAATAGAACCCCCGATGACGTTGTCATTTTGATTTTTTTGTACTTTTTTAGATTCTCCAGTGACTAGGGATTCATCTATAGATGTTTGTCCTTGAACGATAATACCATCTGTTGGAATGCTTTCTCCGGCTTTTACTTCGACGATATCATCAGTCATGATGTCTGATATTTTAACTTCTTCGCGTTGGCCATTATCCATAACTTTAATAGCACTATTAGGTAACAGTTCTGCCATTTTCTTTAAAGCATCTCCAGCATTTCCGACAGCATTCATTTCTATCCAATGTCCTAATAGCATAATTAAAATTAAGGTTGCTAATTCCCAAAAAAAGTCCATTGTATGACCAGTTGCACTACTAAAGTTATTCATATAAAAAGCATACAAGCTATAAATATAAGCTACTGAAATACCTAGGGCAACTAAGGTCATCATGCCTGGTTTTTTTGTAGCAATTTCATCTTTACCACCAGACAAGAACGGTTTACCACCATAAAAGAATAAAATTGTACTTAATATTAACACTACCCATTCAGAACCTGGAAATGTGAATTGAAAAGGTAAGTTAACACCCATCATTGGCGATAAAAGAATGATAGGTATTGCAAAAATTAATGAAACAAAAAACTTAACTTTAAAATTTCCATGATGATGTGCATGGCCACTATGATGATGATGTGAGGCATGGTTATCATGATGCATTTGATTGGAATGATTCATGTGATTTTGATGATTATGCTCTTCACCATTATTATTCAAATTAACCCCTCCTAATGAAAATGTTATAGTAAAGCTACTTATACTATAACATATACCCACCCAGGGTATAAATGTTTTCGATTTATCTACTTTTATGGATTTATATAATTCCGAAACTTATGTCTACACGTCCTACATTAGACCTTGTCATCGATATTTAAAACAATGTTTTAATTAAAAGATCTAATCTTAACTATCACATGACAATACACTCTAACCAAGGTTATCATTACCAACACAAGTCATATATTAATATTCTTAAAGAAAATAGCGCATTTCAAAGTATGCCTAGAAACGAAAATTGTCTTGATAATTATTAGAGAAGCCAGTAAATGAGTTTATAGTAAACTCATTTACTGGCCATTTTTCTAGTATTTATGCTCACTCTCTTCAAACTATATTAATCATTTTTTGATTCTCATATTCTACGCCACAATAGCTGCATTCTATTAAAGTTACTATATATTCAATCAATTTCAAAGTGAGTTATATACAACCTATTTTTTAGTTTTATTTGTGATACGCTTCCCCTTGTTAGTGATATTGCTAAAAAAATTAGTTTTCTCAGTGTATTTCAAAGAGAATCATATACTTCTATTCAAGAAAGAGCATCTATATATCAATATAGATGCTCTTATAAATCATAATTACTCTCTTATAATAATACTATTAATTTTTCATTTCACTTAAACTAAAATATATAAACACTACATCTATCTATACTATTTGGTCATTCTATGCTCAATTTCATTCACTTATCTTTTTCGTATTGTTTAAAATAAGTTTTCAAATTCCTTCACTCTATTAATTTCATATTTTTTGAAATCAAACTTTGTAGTTGGTAATTCGTTATTTATCAACCTTTTCATGCCTTGAACTAGTCCTTCTTCAGAATTTTCTACTAAAATGATATCACTATCTTTTAAAAATTGTGTAGTTGTATCAAGATTGACTGATATTACTGGTGTATTTACATACATACTTTCATATACAACTAAGCCTAGCCCCTCATAATAAGAAGACAATACAAACGCATCAACTTTACTAAGTAATAAATATGGATTGCTCATTCTGTCAAAAACAGTAATTGCATCTTTCGCACTACTTCGTCTTATCTGATTTAATGTCTTTTCTTTAATAGGACCATAAGACGAAAGTATATATAATCTAGTATTATTATCTTTCTCATATACTTTTTCAAACGCATGAATTAACCTATCATGCCCTTTTTGCTGGTCAAACCTTCCTATATTGAAAAATACTTTTATATTAGGATCTTCTATTTCCTTTAAAATTTCCATTTTCCTTAAACCAAAATCACCTTTAAATAATTCTAAAGCTTCTTTCAGAGTATATTCATCACAATCGATATAACTAGAATTCATATTTTCATAATATCGAGTAATATATTTTTGAATACTTTCATAGTGTCTTAAAAAATAATTAGTGTTTATTTCATCTCTTAGTAGTTTCACCATTAAATTGATATATCTATCTTTATCAGAAATGCTTTTTGAAAAATCTCTAATCAATTGATCTCCATATGCAACTTTTATATATGACAATTGTAATTCTTGTCTTAATTCGTTATTTTGTAATAAAATTTTCTTTTGATCTTCGCTCTTAGCATATTTAACAACAGGATTTTCTTTAAATAAAGTAATTGCCTTTTGAATCAATTCATCACTTGAAGCACTTTCATCTACAAAAGTTTCATCTAATATTTTGAATAAATCACTTTTCGAATTTTCAAAACTTCTAAAATGAAATCTAACTTTAAGAAATGTGTCTATAAAATCCTCTTTAAGAAGGTCACTTATTCTATTAACACCTAAAAAATTGTTAGCGATGGAAATGTTATCAAGTTCATAAAAAAAGTTTTCCTCAAAACCTTGCTTAAGGTGTTCATTAACTAAAACTAACTCATCAGCATGTTGCCAAGCATCTGAAACTAAATTTTTATTATAATTTTTTTTATTTTTATAATCTTCAAACATATCAGTATGTACATATATCATAGTTTTTGTACCAAAATTTTTAAGAAACACTACATACTCAGAATATTTGCTTTCAAAACCTGTATAATGGATATAATAGTCAGGGATATTATTACCAAACACTCTTCTGATTTCTCTATTCTGTATATTTGTGAGATTATCTGAAAACCCTGTCGAATTTCCTTCCATTTCATATTTCTTATGTAATTTTTTTTCATCTGCTGTTAAAATTCTTATTCCTTCTATAGGATATATTTTTACACTACTAGGAAGTGACCTTAAATTTTCTTCTCCTAATTTATTAATCGCTTTTCTCTCAAAACAAAGAATATAATTTCTTTTAGTTGTATCAATATTTTTTAATAAATTTTTTAACGCTGCTGTTATTCCTGTATCCCACATTGGTCCAACAAACATATATACATTTGGTTTCATATTGTAGTTATCAAATTGTTGAATATTTTCACTATCTTTGCTAAACAATATATGCTCAACTATTTCTTGAGACCCATTTATAGAATCTTTAGGGCTAAATTTGTCATTGAAATTTGAATATTCAACTAGTTCTTCTTTATTAATATAATCTACTAATTTGTTTATATTATCTGTGGTATAAAATGGATAATCATTAATATTTTCATACATACCCCTCATAGATAAATATTGGTTCTGTTGCAAAGTAAAAAAATATAGCTAACCACTAATTTATCATGTCAGTGTTCGCTTAACTTGCTAGCATGATGCTAATTTCGTGGCATGGCGAAAATCCGTAGATCTGAAGAGACCTGCGGTTCTTTTTATATAGAGCGTAAATACATTCAATACCTTTTAAAGTATTCTTTGCTGTATTGATACTTTGATACCTTGTCTTTCTTACTTTAATATGACGGTGATCTTGCTCAATGAGGTTATTCAGATATTTCGATGTACAATGACAGTCAGGTTTAAGTTTAAAAGCTTTAATTACTTTAGCCATTGCTACCTTCGTTGAAGGTGCCTGATCTGTAATTACCTTTTGAGGTTTACCAAATTGTTTAATGAGACGTTTGATAAACGCATATGCTGAATGATTATCTCGTTGCTTACGCAACCAAATATCTAATGTATGTCCCTCTGCATCAATGGCACGATATAAATAGCTCCATTTTCCTTTTATTTTGATGTACGTCTCATCAATACGCCATTTGTAATAAGCTTTTTTATGCTTTTTCTTCCAAATTTGATATAAAATTGGGGCATATTCTTGAACCCAACGGTAGACCGTTGAATGATGAACGTTTACACTACGTTCCCTTAATATTTCAGATATATCACGATAACTCAATGCATATCTTAGATATTAGCCAACGGCTACAGTGATAACATCCTTGTTAAATTGTTTATATCTAAAATAGTTCATATAGAAGACTCCTTTTTGTTAAAATTATACTATAAATTCAACTTTGCAACAGAACCTGATTTTAACTATTTTATTTATCTTTTTCTGTATTCGACTCATCAGCTTAAATATATCTATGCAACACGCAAAACAGCTAAAGGTAGAGGGCGCTGTGGAATATGGTGTGAAAAATTCAAAATATCTAGCCATTACGCATGTATTCATTTACATGAGTGCAGCTATAGAAACATTTATTCATAAGGATACATTTAGTCTACTTAACGGCATTGGCTTAATCATATTGATCGTCGCTTATATCATGTTATTTATAGTCATAAAGACACTAGGGCGCATTTGGACATTGAAATTATTTATACTGCCAAATCACCCTATTATCAAATCAGGATTATATAAAGTAACAAAACATCCAAACTATTTTTTAAATATCATTCCCGAATTAATCGGTGTATTGCTACTAACACATGCTACATACACAACACTCTTATTAGTTCCATATGCTTATTTCTTAATTGCACGGATTCGTCAAGAAGAGAATTTAATGAATATATATAATAAAAAGCCTACAATCACGCTACTCAGAACGCACATCTTTAAAGCAACATTTTGAAAAATGCGCTATTTAAACGTACGGACTGTAGGTTTTTAATACAAAGACGTAGATATGCCAGTGATAAGTTTCAGAATTACCATTTGCAAACTGTTCTATTAATGGTAGAGATAGGTGAGCTATTTTTTAGAGTGCTGTATGTCTTACGTCAGACAACCCTAACACTCACCTTTGTTATCTCACACTTCGTCACTCAACCTTTATATTATATAGCCAAACACATGAGTTAGGTAATTTCGTTTGTTTTAATTTGATACACATGTAAGTTATAAGCAGGTTTTGATTTACAGCTTGAAAGATGAGCAAACATAAATTTAGAACACCTTCACTTTATAATGAAGTGTGCTCCGAAGTGTTTTAACAATCTCATTTTCTTATCTATGACTTAAGTTAGTTTAAACCAAAATAATCTTCTTTTGTCACTGTACTTTGTTAAAATTTAGAATCTAAATTATTTTTTCTAAAGTAAATCTTGAAATCTATCTTAATCAAAAATAACTTTTCAATACTTCGTTCGTTGAAATAATAAATTTCATCCTCCACAACACCGACATAATACTTACAAGTAGAATAATCAAACATATTTCAACATAACAACGGTCTTATACCTTTAAAAAACTCTTCTTTTACTTTTATAGAATCAAGTATTGTATACGTTTCTAGTATTCACTCAACTTGTTCATTTTTTGTCTTTATGTCTCACTATCGCACATATCTCCCTTATTCAATTAAATCGCACCTCCTTCCTATTTCCTATAAAAAACACCCCGTAACATTAGATATTCTAACTAATGCTACGAGGTGCACACATCATGTCATTATTTCGTGACATATAATTCTATTTTTAAAATACTTATCTATTTAAATGTAAATTTTTAGAAGTTTCACGACGTGTTTCTCTCATTAATTTTTCGTCATTAATTAATGAACGACCGTATGTTGGTACCATTTCTTTAACAACAGGTTCCCATGCTTCTTTGTCATCAGCAAAGTTTTTCTCTAAAACTTCTAATACAACTGATAATGATGTTGAAGCCCCTGGAGATTCACCTAATAATGCAATCATAGAATTGTCGTCTGAATTGACAACTTCAGTACCAAATACTACGAAACCTTTACCGTATTGTTCACTATCTTTGATTACTTGAACACGTTTACCAGCAGTATAAAGTTCCCAATCTTCATCTTTAGCATCAGGAATAAATGTTCTTAAATAGTTCATACAACCTTCTTTAGTTTTGATCATTTGATCAATTGAATATTTAATTAAAGGTACATTTTTAACCGCTGAAGCCAACATTGTAGTAATGTTATATGGTTTGATTGATTCGAATAAGTCTAAATTTGAGCCGAATTTCAAGAATTTAGGGCCGATATTCGCATATGGACCAAATAATAATGTTTGTTTACCATTGATATAACGTGTATCAAGGTGTGGTACAGTCATTGGTGGCTTACCTTGAGGTTCTTTACTGTAAACTTTAGCCGCATGTTGTTTAATAATATCTGGATTTGTACATCTTAAGAATTGACCACTGATTGGGAAACCACCTAGGTGTTCTCTTTGTTTAACGCCAGATTTTTGTAATAACGGAATAGAGTGACCACCAGCACCAATAAACACTTTATCTGCAATTTTTGTTACTTTTTCTTTCGTTTCTCTATTTTCAACGACAACTTCCCATTTGCCATCTTCTCTTTGTGTTAAATCTACAACATCGTGATTATATTTTAATGAAACGTTAGATTTTTGTTCTAAGTAATGTGCTAGCTTACGCGTTAACGCACCGTAGTTCACATCTGTACCTTCATCAATTTTACTTGCTGCCATTTGATGTCCTGGCTCACGGTTTTCCATCATTAATGGCATCCATTTTCTCATTGTTTCCATGTCTTCTGTATATTCAATATTATCGAACATTGGAATTGTTCTAAGTGTTTCATAACGTTTTCTTAAAAAGTTAACGTTTGTAGGTCCCATTACGAAACTAATATGCGGTAATGGTTGAATAAATTCTTCAGGATTAGAAATATCTCCATTTTTAACTAAATTACCCCAGAATTGTCGAGATAATTCAAATTGCTCGTTAATTTCTTGTGCTTTAGACGCATCAATTGAACCATCATCTTGTACAACTGTATAATTTAATTCACATAATGCCGCATGTCCTGTACCAGCGTTATTATTTTCATTTGAACTTTCAATACCAGCGCCCTCTAGTCTTTCAAACATATCGATATGCCAGTTAGGACTTACTTTTGAAAGCATTGTCGCTACTGACGTACCAATAATTCCTGCACCTACAACAACGATGTTTTTATGATTTGCTTCACTCATGTGCATGTTCCTTTCTAAATTTATATATTAAAATAGTACATATTTGGACCGTACCACTTTAAACATATATTAAACAAATAAGCGCAAAAGTCTCACTAATCATTTATTTAAAAGTTGTAGTCAGCTATGTGAGTTTTATGGTAATATCATCATGCGTAAAAATACGAGATTATTATCATAAAGAAGGTTTAAATAAACCATGAAAGAAAATTTTTGGAGTACATTGCCACGTCCGTTTTTTATTTTGGCACCTATGGAAGACGTGACAGATATTGTCTTTCGGCATGTTGTCAGTGAAGCTGCGAGACCAGATGTATTTTTCACTGAATTTACCAATACTGAAAGTTACTGCCACCCTGAAGGTATTCATAGTGTGCGCGGACGCTTAACTTTTAGTGACGACGAACAGCCAATGGTAGCGCATATCTGGGGCGATAAACCAGAACAGTTCCGAGAAATGAGTATCGGCTTAGCGGAAATGGGCTTTAAAGGTATAGATTTAAATATGGGGTGTCCTGTTGCAAATGTTGCGAAAAAAGGTAAAGTGTCCGGCTTAATTTTACGACCTGAAACGGCAGCCGAAATCATTCAAGCTTCTAAAGCGGGTGGTCTACCGGTCAGTGTAAAAACACGTTTAGGTTATTACGATATCGATGAATGGCGAAACTGGTTAAAACACGTCTTCAAACAAGATATCGCAAATTTATCCATTCATCTACGTACCCGTAAAGAGATGAGTAAAGCAGATGCACACTGGGAATTAATCGAAGCTATCAAAACGTTACGTGATGAAATTGCGCCAAATACACTATTAACTATCAATGGTGATATCCCCGATAGACAAACTGGTCTAGAACTCGCAAATAAATATGGTATTGACGGCATTATGATTGGTAGAGGTATCCTCCATAACCCATTCGCATTTGAAAAGGAACCACGCGAACATTCAAGTAAAGAATTATTAGATTTATTACGCTTACATCTCTCTTTATTTGAAAAATATGATAAAGATGAAGCCCGACAGTTCAAAAGTTTACGCAGATTCTTCAAAATCTACGTACGTGGCATTAGAGGCGCTAGCGAACTCCGCCATCAGTTAATGAACACCCAATCCATTACCGAAGCAAGAGCACTACTCGATACTTTTGAAGCACGTATGGATGCACGCTCAGAAGTATAAGCATGGAATTTGATAAGCATAATCAACAATAAATGAACCTCCCCCTGTTGAGTCAGAGGGAAGTTTTTAATATAGAGTTAAAAATCCTGAACAATTTATGTAAGTGAAATGAAAATAAGTTTTAGACTGATCATTTAAACATATAATGGGCCGAAAAGTAAATGAGCAAACTTTTAAATATAGTCCATGTTTTTTATACAAAATATAGAATGATGAACATATATTGAACATTATGAGTTTCAAGTTAAACTGAACAATATTATGATAAATTAAATATAAGAAGCAAATATTTCATTAAAAATAAGGTGCATATCGATGGAGAAAATCTTAGATCACGAAAAAATAATATAGCAACTATTGCAAAAAATAAATTTTGGGTCAATAACCACGCCCACATTTTAAGTGTAAAAGAAAACTTTAATATTTATTATATTTTATATTTAATTAACTCAATGGATATTAGTGGTTACTTAACAGGGACAGTGCAGCCAAAATTAAGTAAAAAAAATTTAGAGTCAGTTATTTTAAACATCCCAGAAAAAAATATCCAAGATAAAATTGGAGATTTAATAGTAAATATTGAAAATAAAATAAATACAAATGATAAATTAATAGCAAACCTTGAAGAACTGTCACAAACTCTATTCAAACGCTGGTTTGTAGATTTTGAATTTCCAGATAAAAATGGTAATCCTTATAAATCTAGCGGTGGAGAAATGATTGATAGTGAGTTAGGTAAGATACCAGACAGTTGGAAAATCTATAAATTAAAAGATATAGCAAGTCATAAAAAGGAAACTTTTAATCCTAAAAAGAGTGAAGAAGTAACAGTTAAACATTTTAGTTTACCTGCTTATGATAATGAAGAACAAGCTATAGAAGAAGAAGTCAATAAAATAAAAAGTAATAAATGGATTATTAATAACAATTGCGTATTATTTTCAAAAATGAATCCTAATACTAAAAGGATTTGGTTACCTGTAATAGATAATAAAAAATTAAATGTTGCTTCATCAGAATTTGTTGTAATGGAATCTCCTAATAATAAGATTAATTCATTCATATATAATATATGTCTTAATTCTCAATTTATAGATTATTTAAAAGCTAATACTACCGGTTCAACAAATAGTAGACAGAGAGTAAAACCAACAATAGCTGTTAATTATAAATTAGCAGTTGAAGATAGTATTGTAAAAAAATACTCTAAAATAATCATTCCATATATGGAAGAAATGAAAATATTAAGATCAGAAATTGGTAAATTAACTCAATTACGAGATACTCTTCTTCCTAAACTCATGTCTGGAGAATTAGAAATACCTGATGATATGGAGGTGAATAATGATGAACTTTCAATTTAATGAAGATGATTTAGAACAAGTCGTATTAGAATGGTTACAATCACTAGGCTACGATTATAAAAAAGGTAATGAGATTAGTATGACAGGTCTAGCGCCAGAACGTAAAAGTGATAAAGAGGTTGTCCTTCATGAACGTTTAGAGAAAGCATTAAGAAAAATCAACTCAGACATCCATCCTCGTTTTATTGAAAAAGCGATACATGAATTAATTTTAGAGAAGTCGCCCAATCTTTTAGAAAATAACCTTACCTTTCATGAAAATTTGATTAATGGTATTGAAATCGAAGACTATGATGACGAAGGACAATCGGTAGTAGAAATTGTTAAAATTGTTGATTTTGAACATCCACAAAACAATGATTTTTTAGCAGTCAATCAATTCACTGTCGTTAATGGAGACTATACAAAACGTCCCGATATTGTACTCTTTATCAATGGGTTACCTATCGTTGTCATTGAACTTAAAAATTCAACCAATGAAACTGTAGGCGTCGAAGACGGTTATCATCAATTAGAAACGTATAAGATGCGTATTCCACAATTATTTACATTTAATGAAGTGCTTGTTACAAGTTATGGTATTAATACAAAGGCGGGTTCCCTAACCGCAAATTATGATCGTTTTATGACTTGGCGTTCTAAAGATGGAGAAATGGAATCTTCGTCAAGTTTATCTAGCTTAGACATACTCATACATGGCATGTTGAATCCAGAAACTTTACTTGATTTAATTCGATATTTTGTCTTATTCCAAGATGATGACAAAGGACATATCAGTAAAATTCTAGCAGCGTATCATCAATACTATGCCGTTAATAAAGCGGTTGACAGAGCTTTATTAGCTTCATCTGGGCAAGGCGATGGAAAAGGAGGCGTTATTTGGCATACCCAAGGGTCTGGTAAAAGTTTAACTATGGTCTTTTTCTCTGGAAAATTATTTCAAATGCTTAATAATCCTACCTTAGTCGTCGTAACAGATCGTAATGACTTAGATAACCAACTGTACAGTACGTTTGTTAAATCGAAAGGTCGATCTGGTAAAGAATTATTAAGACAAACACCAAAACAAGCTGAAACACGTAAAGAATTAAAATCATTATTATCTGTTGAGTCGGGCGGTATTGTATTTACAACAATGCAAAAGTTTGAACCAGAACAAAATGAAACGACCATGGCTGCTCTAACAGAACGTAAAAATGTGATTGTCATGGCAGATGAAGCACATCGTACACAATATGGCTTTAATGCAAAGTATGATGATAAAGGTGAAGGCATTAAATATGGTTATGCTAAATATTTAAGAGATGCTTTACCGAATGCAACATTCGTTGGATTTACGGGTACACCTGTAGCTTCAACGGATAAAAATACGCAAATGGTCTTTGGAAACTATATCGATGTTTATGATATGACACAAGCCGTCGCTGATGGAATTACGGTTAAAATTTATTATGAAAGTCGTGTAATTCCATTAAATTTACCTCAAAATTTAGACTTAGATGAAGCATATAATGAGATTACAGAAGATCAAGAAGAGGATATAAAACAACGCTTAAAATCAAAATGGTCACGAATTGAAGCCTTAGCAGGCGTAAAACCTCGTGTTGAAGCCTTAGCCAAAGACATCATCCAACATTTTGAAACACGTCAGCAAGCGATGAAAAGTAAAGGAATGATTGTGACTATGAGTCGTCGAATTGCTGTTGATTTATATGATGAAATCGTTCGTCTAAAACCAGAATGGCATTCAGATGATGATGATAAAGGAGTCATTAAAGTGGTAATGACGGGTTCATCTAGTGATCCAGCTTCTTTCCAAAGACATATTGGTCCCAAAAACGTCGTAATGTGTTAGAAAAACGTATGAAAGATGTGAATGATGAATTACAACTTGTGATTGTTCGAGATATGTGGCTCACAGGGTTTGATGTCCCTTCTATGCATACGATGTATATTGATAAACCGATGAAAGGACATAATTTGATGCAAGCAATTGCTCGAGTTAATCGAGTGTTTAAAGATAAACCGGGTGGTTTAATTGTCGATTATGTAGGTATCGCTGAAAGTTTAAAAGAGGCACTTAAAGAATATACAGAATCTGATCAAGCTCAAACGGCAATAGATACGGATAAAGCGGTTGAATTGATGTTATTGAAGTATGATGTAATTCAAGATATGTTATATAATCTTGATTATTCTAAATTTAATTCAGATAAAAAATCTGAACGTTATTATACAATATCGAATACGATGGATTATGTAATTAGTTTAGGTGAAGATGAACGTCAACGTTTTATTAAAACAGTCACAGAATTAGGGAAAGCTTTTGCTCTTTGTGCGACTGAACCCACAGCCCAAGAACTCAACGATGAGATTGCCTTCTTTAAAGCAGTTAAAGCTGGACTTGTTAAATTATTAAAACCGCCAAAAGAAGGAAAAACACGTAAAACGCCTGCAGAAGTTGAAGCAGAAATTAATCAACTTGTGTCACAATCTGTTGTGACTGAAGATGTCATTGACGTTTATCAAACGCTAGGTCTTGAACAACCCGATTTATCAATCCTATCAGATGATTTCTTAAAAGATGTCGAAGGATTGAAACAAAAAAATGTAGCGGTAGAATTATTAAATCGATTACTCAAAGGGCAAGTCAAATCATTAATGAAAACGAATGCGACAGTGTCTAAGCGTTTCTCTGAGATGTTAGGAAATTCGATTAATAAATATAATAGCCGTTCTATTGAAACATCAAAAGTGATTGAAGAACTCATTCAACTCGCTAAAGATATTAAACAAGAACAACAACGAGGAAATGAATTAGGTTTAAATTCAGATGAAATCGCATTTTATGATGCTTTAGTTTCACATGAAACAGCGAAAAAAGCGATGGAAGATAAAGAACTACGTGCGATTGCTCATGAGCTAACTAAAACAGTGAAAGAAAATATGAGTGTTGATTGGTCTAAACGTGATAGCGCAAAAGCTAAAATGCGCGTAGCTGTTAGACGATTGCTTAAAAAATATGGCTATCCACCAGATTTACAAAAAATGGCTGTAGAGCAAATCGTAGAACAAGCAGAGCTTATGGCGAGTAACCAATAAAAAAATAAACTAAAAGAGCATCCCTCACCGCAAAGTGAAGGGTGCTCTAGTTTTATTGAAATATGCATTTCACTTTGTTAAATAGTGATTAATAATATTTTGAAAATCATTGTTAAGTACCGTTGTTATAGAGTCATCATTCATAAAATCATCATAGATTTTATCAAGTATTTCCTCGTCATCAATCGCTGTGAAATGATGTACTAAACCTTTTACTATTGATACATAATTTTGTGATGCTAAACAACTAGCAATCGTTTTCCAATCTGACTGTGTAGTGTCATCGTTCATAGATAATCCTCCTTTATTTTAGTGTCCATTTTTGACGCGCTTTAGGATTGAGTGGATGCATGACTTCATCTGTTACTGGATTAATGAGCTTTTTTACTTTCTTTTTATGAGGTTTTAACATTTCCATCACTTGCTCAACACGTTCGACAACAACGGGTCGCTTCGCATAAGCACCATAGGCTAAAATCACTGTGTCACTTTCACTAATCGCTTTCATCAAGTGGATGTCTGTGTGTTTATCATAAGGTTCTTTAATATGTTTAAGGTTCTCTGGTGTTTTAATATTAGAGAATAGATTCACTAGATATACAGCGCCATATTGTTCAGAATTAGCTAATTGGTTGAGTATAAGAACAGTAGTAAGATCGAGTGATAATACACCATCTAAATGAGGATACATCGTTATCACTGTACAAACAGATTTCTTTTCATCCCAAGTCTTTTTGAGTAAGTAGCGGTGTTTTTCATCATCGCTAAATATAGCTTCTGTGTGTATCGTACTTTTGGTTGTATTCATCAACGTCACTCCTTTTAGTATTCTTCTGGTAAAAGCATTACATAATAAAAAACGTCTACATCATCTTCTCGGATGACGTAGACTTTCTTAGGTAATGCATTTTGACTTTTTACATAGTTTGTATAGTGATATTCCAATTTGTATAGTGGCTGTTCTTGTTCATGTGTAATTGACAACATATTATCATCTTCTTGTAGTTTGAAAATGTGTAGGTAATCGGTATGAGGCTGGTTATCTTTTTCTTCTACCATGTGCCAAAGTAATATTTGAAGGTCTAGAGATAAATGTTCACTAACACCTCTTGTAATATATCGATTGATTTTCATACTATTTTCCTCCGTTTTGCTTTTCTTTCATGATGTCGATGATTTCGTTGATGACTGTTACGGATAATTGGGCAGCCTTGATCCAGTTCATATTACTTCCCTCCTTTTGGCAATAAGTAGCGTTCATCAATAATAATTTGATGAGTATCATTTAAAAATATAAAGTCTAAATCAAAATTATCTAAATAACCTATTGCTACTAATTCCTTATCTAGATAACATAAAAAAGGATAAATGCTGATTTCATGTAATTCATCATTGTAATAGGTAAAAGTATTTAAAATTTTATGTTTAAGTGGACTATTTTCAATATATTTTTCAGGTAATACATCTTCAGCCACCGCGTCTACGATTTCACAAGCCCAAGTTTCTTGATGATTTAATTGAAATCGTTCAGTAATATACGTTTTAAGTTGTTTGCTTAGCGTCATTATAATAACCTCCTAATGTGTTTGATTGATGTATGCATGTGTTACATCATTTAGATAATATATATTTGATTTTTATTTCATTTCTCTCACTTTTGTCACTAAAAGCTAAGTGGTAAAAGTGGTAATTTGGTCGATAAAATAATTGTTTCGACCGTCTATTTCGAATTGGAATTTGGGCATAAAAAAAGACCCCCAATCTTTTTTCAAAGATTGAGGGATAAGACTTTCATCAATTTTATATCGTACCACTTTCACTTGTTTATCTTTCGTAATTTCAATCGAGTCAATTAACATTTTCATAAGTTGATTTTTAGCTTCGGGTGTGGCTTTTCTAAGATATACACTGAATCGTGTTATCATCAAAATGAGTCGTCCTTTTAACTTATCAAAATTGGGTATATCATCCTGGGATTGATTTGCTTGTTGCGCTTCTTTAATTTGTTGATCTAATGCTTCTAACTGCTCGTTCATTCGACTTTGTTTATCTTTCAATATGTCGCTATCTATTTCCTCATCCAAATACAAATCTAATAATCGTTCTTGTTGTGATTTAAGCTTAGCTTTTTGTTTTTCTAAGCTATCAGTGTCATATTTTATTTCTGCTTGATGACTATGCTTTTGTTTCAGTTCTTCGATCACATTTGACGCAATCTGCTTAATAATATCTGGTTGAGACAGAATACGATTCAAATGAACATTAATTACACGCTCGACGACTTCTGCATTGATGGAATTACTGTGACATGCAGAACTCCCTGAACGATTGAATAAGGAACAAATGTAATAGCGTTTGATTGTCCGTTCTTTTGACTTTTTCGTTTTATAATAAGTCCGTCGACATACCATATTATTGCCACACTCTGGACATTTAATGAGCCCACGAAGGTAGAAATCTCCACCAATAGGTCTACCTGGTTTAAAACTTTTAGAGGCTAATTTCTCATGAACTTGATCAAATATAGCTTCACTTATAATGGCTTCATGTTTCCCTTTGACCAATATCACATCATTTTTATCACTTTTACCACTTCTTCGCTGAACAGCCCAATTTTGATGGTTATTGAATCTGACATAGCCTTTATAGACTGGATTATTCAAAATATATTTAACCCCATACACTGAAAATGGCTTTTGATTAATGGTACGATACCCCTTTTGATTCAGTACGGTTGTAATAGCTTTGAGTCCTTTATTATGATTCAAGTATAAATCGAAGATTTCACGTACGATATTAGCTTCATTTTCATCAATAACTAAATCATTTTTCTGTGTCAGTGGGTTAAGTGATAATTTGTAGCCGAGCACTCGACCAGTTATTGCTTCTCCACTACGTGCTTTGGCATTCATGGACATTTTGACGTTACTGATAAGTGTTGAACGCTCGATGGATCCTATTAATCCAAACATTGTAACGAGTACTTCTCCAGAGGCATTGGATGTATCAATATTCTCAGAAATCGATTTATACCCTACGCCATGTTCTTTGAATTCATGAATGATATTAAACACATCTCTCATTGATCGTGAGATACGATTCAATTTCCAACTTAACACCATTTCGATTTTATTATCCTTAACATCTTGTAATAGGCGTTTCATTGCTGGTCGACCTTCAATATTTTTACCTGATATACCAGAATCGATATAAGTTTCATAGTCATAACCTGGATAATTTTTCACAACTTCTTTGATGAGCACTTGTTCTTGTTCATGAATTGAATATCCACGTTCTGACTGTTCAGATGTACTTACACGTGAATACAGTGCAATTTTCTTACTCATAACGTATCGCTCCTTTTATTAGATTATTGTTACAGACCATCGGTCTTGTAACATCACATGGATAATATATATTTATAACTTCGTTTCATTTTTATCACTTTTGCCACTTAATAATATGAGTACTACAGGCATTAGCCTGTAGTACATAATTAGCTTACTTACTTTTATTCATACGCTCTTCTATAAGAGGTACAAGCACTTCTACAAATGCTTCAATTTGTTCATTATTCATCGTCAAAGTCCTCCCAACCTATGTCCAAATCATCTTCGTATAAGAATTCATCGTTTGTTACATTTTCGCTCTTATCGAATGAAATGATATTATTTTTGCCTGAATTATTATGAAGATTCTTTTTTTCGGTTTCTTTCCATCCTAAATCGACCCAATATTTATAGCCATTATTTAGTCTACTTTGTACATTAAAGTTAGCTTGAACCAAATCCTTAATAACTTGAGAGCTTATATTAAGTTCTCGTTTAACAGCATTATTGAGTTCAGGTAAATAAACACGAGACCCTGATTCATTTTTTATTAATTTTTTTAGTAACTTAATACAGTCTTTTTGACTTGCAATACTTGCGGACCTGCTAGAAACAAATTCATATCCAAAATTTAACCAATCGTGAGTAATTTCAGTGACACGATTATTTTCAAGATATTCGATATCTGCTTTTACAATCTGTTGATACACATGCATCAAATAAAGAAAAATTTCTTTCTTCTCACTCTCGAGTTTATCAATTAATGAAGTATCCGCTTTTTCAACATAATACTCACATGGAATAACATTAATTCGACGCTCTAAATCTTTCGCATGTTCAGGAGGAAAATTAAGTACTGCATTTGTACCAAAAACAAGTTTCAAATCCAATGTGACTTCCACTTGAGTTTTCCCTTTACGATCAACATGCATTGATTCTACAGATAATAACTTTTTGAAATCATTTACAATCTGTTCTTGAACCCTAGATTTCCCAATTTCATGACTTGCCATCAGGCTTTTGTCAATTAAACTTTCTTTGTCAAAACGACCTTCAAGCTCATTAAGTGGCTTAGACACAATATCTTTGCTATAGAAAAATGATTTAACTAGTTCAATATATACAGATTTTCCATTCTTAGCTCCACCATATAATATGAGACCTCGACGGTATTTAGTATCAGCCGTCAATAACACTGCTGTATGTTGAAAAAGAAAGTATTGTAAGTCATTGTCATAATTAGCAAGTTCTAACATATATTGATTGAAATGTTTGGGTATCTGGTCAGCGATCTCATCATTTTTATCTAACGCTAATTTTAAGCGTGTTTTCGGGAAAATATCGATTGAATTTTTAACGACTTTGAATGTATTAAGATCGAACATGTTTTCACCACAACCAATATAGTGCTCGTTCTCGACAAGTTCTTCTACATCTGTTGATTTTTGTAGACCTTCAGCCACATTATTCAGTACACTTTGCGTAGGCGTATAACCGATTAACAGTACTTGTATCATTTTTGATACAAATCCTTTTAACTCGTCTTCACTTAGCTTTTGCCAACCGTTAATTTTGAATATATACAGTTCCGAATTGAAGCGTTTGATATGAAAAACTTTTATCATCATGTCTATTAATATTGTGTCACTTGGTTTCTTCTTAATACCAAAATAGCTATAGATGTTAGGTCGATAATCTGTATCTTTAGGAATATTAAGTTGTAATTGATTGATAAGTTCGTTATACACTGTTTCACCTTGTACCGTTTCTTCTATTTCATCATCATTGCCAATACTCATGGTTAGGATAGCAATCAAACCTTGACGGTCGATTGCCTCCTTAGCCATACTTATTATTTTAGTTAACATTTCGAATATATGTTTCATTATAATATGCCTCCAGTTTCATTTAATGGTGCTACATCGTGTACATAATAATTACCATTATATTGACCCATAAAGATTAAATGCTTTCGGTCAATGTAAGGTTCATACGTTTCGTGACCCACGCTATAGTTGCTATGACACTTTAGCCAATCATGAATCGACAATTGATTAGCATTCGGTTTTGTTGAAATATTACGATTCGTATATACAATCTGATTGTTCACTTCGATTTCATACTTGAATTGGTGTTTTACTTCACCTGAGAAATCCTTTTCACTCACAGAATGTAACGTAGCTACATATATATTATTTTCTTTAAGTGGAGTACTACTTGGGATGTTTAGGCTTTGGCCTCTATCATTATTCATCATGGTCTTCACCTCCCAGTTCTTCCACTGTCACATGCGCAAATTCATCATTGAACAATTGGTTAGCCGTACGTTTCATTAGCTGAGCAACGTCCTGTGCAGTCTCTTTATCATCACATTCAATCATAATCGCGTCGTGTATGGGCACGATAATTTTGAACGTTCTTTGTTCGCACTGTGCTTTGTACACTTCCAACAGAATGTGCTTAAAAATATAACTCGCTACAGTTTGTACATAGATTGCCATGATACTGCTACCTTGAAATGCACTCATATCATGTTCAATGCCGTAAGGCATAGGCATGGCTTTATGCTCTTCGACTTGTTTCTTAAGTTCAATGACTTTTGTAAATTGGTTGACCGCATCCAACCATTGCACTTCACTTACATATTGTTTCAGCTTGAATTTAGGGCTATCGAAGTTGCCGCCAAATAGAAACGCACCAATAAATGCTCGTTTAACGAACTTTTTCTCCTTTTTGGACAGTGATAAATCTTCTAGTAATGCGTCATATAAACCTTCTTCATGATTCAAATAGTCAATCAGTTTAGAATCTTTCGTCATGTATCCAACAACCGAAGGGTCAAATGAGTTGAAATCGATTATATACACCTTCTTATATTTTGAAGGTAAAATCGTATGTTGAACTGCTTTAGGTAAGCCTTGAAGATTAAAATTTTTAGTTGTAATTCGATGTGTTCGTGTACCAATCAACGATAATTGCGTATATAATCGATTCGTACCATTTAATGCCTGTTCTAACCTATCAAATAGGTTTTCGATCTTATCAGAATGTTCATCATTCTTGGCTCTTTCAAGCATTGTTGCTTTGATACCCGGTAATTTATCGATATTAAGTTTAATAGGTTCCGATTCAATCTCTTTCATTAATGCTTCCAATCCTTGGTGTACTTCCACGTATTGGTCCAATTTAGCTTGCTCATCAGCTAAAAGTTCATTATATTGTTGGTCTAGTTGCTGGCTGAATTGTTGTTGTAATTGTTGAACGTCATCTTGGTTAGATGATTTGTCCATTAACCATTGTTGTGCTTTATTGCCTCGAACCTGCGACATTATTTTATGTCTTGTCTCCATTTGAATCTACTCCTTTATGGTTGAAAGTGGCGCGCTCACATCAACTGAAATTTTTATTTGTCTTGGCCTCGACAATGTTTAATTTAGCAAATCTAGTTAAAAAAATATCTGAGTATCTGAAAAAAAAGCAAAAATAAAAAACCCAACAACCACTGTTATAACAACGGTTGTTGGGTTGGAAAAATAATTTTACTGCTTCCATTTCTCTTAATTCACATATAAATGAATCTATTTTGTTTTCGATAAAAATTTGGGTTGTCTAATCGCCCTTCTAAAATTTTCCACTAGAGGGTCTACTATAAAATTGCCAAAGTGAAAATCAGATCCTTCTACCTTTGACAATGCATTCAATATTTGTGTTACGAAATAACTACCTTGCTCCATTATTTCATTTCTTACGACCATTTGCGCATTTGAATAATTTAATTGCACTGCATCAGTGCTTATATATCTGTCAATTTTAATAATTGCATTATGTACATCTTCGATAGCATACCTTATAAAATCATCATTAATCTTATCTATATATGTTGGGTTCATGCTGTATTTCATCAATTCACTTTCTAGTCTCTCTAAATCAAATTTGGCTTGTAAAAAGTAGTTTAAATAGTTCGGTTGTTTATTAGCATCTTCTAAATTCACCTCGATCGTTTTGATTTTCTTAATAATGTTGCTTTGATTTTCAATATTTAAAGTATCATTTTTGTAATATAAAACATTGTATTTTGGGATATCTCGATTCAGTTTGACATTACTCCAAAACTGATACTTTTTATAAAAAGATAATATATCCCATTTACGGTTGGTTTTTATCAATTCATGATCAATAAGCTTGGATATATTCTTAATGGATTCTTTATGGATATTTTTTCTGAATTTACTTTTCTTATCTAGACTTTCTTTAAATTTACCATCAGCTCTTTGTGAACGTTTCAACATATCTGCAATCAACCAATCAAGTTTAATATGTTCTGTTTCATCATAGTCCCATTCATCTTTAATTAGGCTAGCAACAGGCAATTGACTCTCCTCGTATAAAAGATGATTCAATTCATAATCATTTTTTGGATTCCTATCTTCTCTTATCGCTTTTATATACGTTTCCAATTCATTTTTTTCCTCAATTTGGTTCATTCTTTGTTCTTTTGCCATAAATTGAAAAATCGTTTCATCTATAGATTTTAATACCTCATTTTGTAGTTCAATTCTTTTATGTAATGATAATGTTGACATATATTGGTATAGCTCTTGTTCTTTTTTATTAATGGATTCACCTACACTTAGCCATACTTTAGTATTTTGATACACATCTTTCATATGTATATGTGAAACTAATCTCTTGTATTGAATTTCATTAATTGATTTCATTAATTGATGAATATACTTCATGTAACTAGAAGTATCAATATTATCAATCATTTCTTTTTTAATTTTTCCATTTTGTTTAAACCCTTTGGATGTGATATCTACTGGGTAATAATCAACACTTTTTAATAGTACTTTTATTAACTCTTTTGCGACACCATTAAATGTATATTGATTGTTCCTATCTTGACCTTTATAGTCATGAAATTTTTTCATATCAATTTTAAATAATTTTATAATCATATTCATATTTTTATTAAATTTATATGAAGTGAATCCTAATTCTGTACGTATATCTTCTTTTGAGTATAGTGTTTTTACAATATCATCTGATGACATAAATATTGGCTCCTTTTTTAAATTTAATAAATTATAGGTGTACGGCATTAGTTTTTCATTCTTCAAATCATTTGCAAACCTTTAACTTTTGGTTGTAGCTCCCTATAGTTATTATTTAAACCAATAATCCAAAATTCAACTACATTTGTCCTTTTAAAACCATACTTTGATTATAGCATCATGAATTATATATTTCTTTTCATTTGTAGGTTCCTAGGTGTGAAACTTATTTTTAGGAAAAGCATTTTCTATAGTTTTTATTTCCAACTCATACCATAAGATACTTGGTTAATATTCAAACATATTTCACTATTTCCGTTATCAATTCTATCAAAATAATATTTCCCGTTAACCCTAACCAAATACGTAACTCACAACTAATTATTAATTTTTATTTTGTTGAATTGAAAATAAATATGATGCTCCGCAATTTTTTATGTATAATAATTAATAGAATTTATTATTTCCAAAGGAGGATTTTTGTGAAATTAAAATATATGGTTGGTAGTGCACTCTTAGCAACAATGTTTTTATCAGCATGTGATATTAATATTAATACTGGATCAAACGATGGTTCCAAAGAATCAAAAGAAAGTGCTCAATCTAACGATAATAAGAAAAAGAATGACAACCAGACGTCAAATAATGACTCATCTTCTTCATCCAATAATGATAATAATAATAATGAAAGTACGAGTTCGAATGCACATTATGCTAAAGTTTGGGTTTCAGTCATAGAAGACAACGGAGGCTCTGTAGACCCTTCAAATACCGAAATCAATCACGAAGATGTTTCTGGTAAGGCTCTAAATCCATATAATAAAAGTGCTTCAGCCAAATTTCCAAACGGTACTCAAAGATTATCAGCCACACCAACAGCGGCTGGACAAGTAGTGTATCAAGATAATAACGATGGTACAGTAACTGTTTACGATGTTCCAAGTCATTTTCAAGATAAAGGTTGGATTGAAGATGAATATACGGAACGTGAATCTAATCGTATTCTCACTCATCCTAAAACAGTTAAACTTCAAGACCTTTCACAAAGCCAAATAAGTGATTGGGAAAATGTTATTTCAGAAACAAGTGGGTATGGAGAGATGGGGACGAACGATAGTGACAGTGATGATAACACCGATGATAATGATAGTGACGATAGCAGTGAGGAAGTTACAAGAGATAATGTTATAGATAAAGTGGAAGACTATGAAGGGCATACTTTAGATACTTCAAAATATAGTTATAAAGAACCTGAACAAAGTGATAACGGAGAATGGGGATTCTCTTTCACTGATAAAAATGGAGATCTTGCAGGATCCTATATTATAGACGAAGACGGTAATGTAACAAAATATGATGAAAATGGTGATCCTGAATAAAATATTAAACACCAATAAGTAAGGCATATAATTTTTAAATTTCAACATGTAAAGGGGTATTTATTTGAATAATATAATTAAAGGTATTATTTGTTTTATTACAGTTATTGTCTTAAGTGTAGTAGTTAGCGGTGAATCACATGCGGTTGGAAATTATTATTATAATGGTTTGCAGTCGCCAAATGATAGTAATGCTTTAAAAAAAGCAAAGCAAATTAATAATAAAGACGTTACTATTCAAAGATATAATTATGCAAATAAAACAAAGTATAAAGCGGTCGGCCGTATTCGAAATAATGATGGATGGAAAGGCTACGGTAAAGACAGTATGGGGACCGGATTTGTGATTGATGACTATACTGTATTGACAAATGCTCATGTAATTGATCGAAGTAATGGACATAGTGCTTCACCAAAAGATATCGTTTTTCATATGAATCGTGATGGTAGAAAAATCCCTTACACTTTCCATGCATCAAAAATAATAAAAGTCCCTTCTTCAGATATTGCCATTATACACACGAAAGAAAAAATGTCTAAATATACGCAACCATTAAACTTGGCCTCAGAGTCACAAATTAAAAATTTGAAGTTTAAAGACAATTTATACTCTTTAGGTTATCCATGGCAATTCAATGGCACACGTGATGATAATACATTAGCTTATAGAAATAAATTGAAATTTTTACAATTTTCTTCCAATAAAACTGAAATTCAAACAAAAGATAAATTCCGTTCAGGTGCCTCTGGTTCACCAATGGTAAATGGAAATTATCAAGTATATGGATTAAGAACCTATGGTTACAATCTTAGAGGTGGTTCAACAGATTCATATGCGAAACAAGAAGTCGCAGGAGGAGAAGCATTAGTGGGTTACGCTAGAAATTATGTATTATCTCACTCAAAATAACTAAATCATTATATCTAGCATGTAACAAAACCAGATGAAATCTCAATAGAAGATTTCATCTGGTTTTCCTTATATATAAGACATTGGTTAATCTTCGTAATAAATAATTTTGCATAAAAAATATTATTTTCGTTTAAGAAATTAATGTACATTGTTCGCAACTTATTTTTTTAGTTTGAATTTTTCTACGGTTTCTGTAATTTGAATATTACATCATTCTTCTTAGGATAAGTTTGACTTAATTTCTGGAATAAATTTTCTTTCAATCTGTTTATCTTTTGTCACAGATGCGATTATCTTTTATTTACTTTCATATGTAAATTACAATTAAGTTTTATAATTTATAGGAAATTTACAAGCGGCACATAACTACTTTGTGCATAAATCAAACTTTTTCAGTTATTACTATCCCAGTATGTGTCGTTTCAATTTTCGATGATTTAGGTATTTGTGTCATTTTAACTACCCAGTAAAAATCTCCAACACAAGACATTCCATGCATCGTAGCCATTGTTACAAAAAATACTTTTGGTAAAATCCCTGTGTAAAGAGTGATAATAAATATTGTAGTAATAATCATAAATGGCGCTATTGCACTTATAGCAAAAGTTAATGGCGTAAAGGTGCCGCCTGGTATTGCACAATATATCATTCCTTCAGCAACTCCAAAATGCACCTTGTTTTCTGGAGAAAATAATTTGAAAAATAAACCGTGAATCAATTCATGCAAAATAAACATCCCTATTAGTACACCCACACCAACAATTATATTTTTTAACGTAGAATCAAAAACATCAATTGTGTTACTCATCTTTACCATAATGAAAAACAAGCTACCAAATATTATAAATAAAGCGATTTGATATTTAGATAATGATTTCATTAAGTCATCATTTCCGATTATATCAATTTTTTTCATAATAATTCCTCCCTATTTACATAAAAGATTACCTTTAACATATTATATATTTGTCAAAATAGCTATAATCAAATATATTTTTCCAAAAGTGTAGGTATCTCAAGAAAACTGTTTACTTAATAGAGCGAAATGATTTTACTCCTTCCATCCTTACAACTACAAAAATTGCTCGCATATTTAATGAACCTGTATAAATATATTTGTATTTGAAGAAAGCACCTCAAAAAACAAACAAACATCATCTTTTATACATATTAAGACAAGCCAGTGTATCAAACTATAGGAGATATTAAACAATTTGAAGTACATTAAAAGCATATAATTTCCTAATACCTATGACTTATATTTCGATGTATAACCCCAAATTTTTCACTACTTTCCTAGTGATTTGATTAATTTTTTCATCAATATTTTCTTTTTTATTTTTGCTCCGATTTAAATTATCAAGGTGGTATGTTGTAATTTTATATATTCCCGCAAGGTTTAATGGATATTTAAGTACATGGTATCCCATTCTCTTTTTTAATTTATGAAAAATTTCTGGGCCTCCCTGCGTGTACAAAATGATTGCTTTTTTATCTTTCCATAAACCCTTTTTAAAATATTGCTTTCTTTTAAAACTAAATGCATTTTCTGGCCAAAATGCTTGATCAATAAAACTTTTCATTATTGGTGGAACATTGAACCAATATAGTGGATAAATAAAAATTAATGTCTCTGATTCATTTAAAGTATTGATTATATACGTTTGCTGTTTTGTTGGTTCTGAATAGTAACCATTCTCCAATATTAATGAAAGATCCATTTGTTGCAAATTAAATATATGTAAATCATTTTTATCTAACTTCTTTAAAATTGTCTTATATAACTCAAAGCATACTCCTGACTGGTTACCTCCGTATATAATACTAATCATTATGTTCTCTCCTTTGATTGAGTTCTTTTAGAATTGTTTCTTTATTTAGTTCATATTGGTTATCTTTAGATAATTCATGAATTTTTTTAAGCTTATTCAGTATCAATATTTGATTATTCAACTCATCTTCTTTTTCTTGTATCACTTTATTTATATACTCCACAGAATTAATATTACAAGTCTGCGTTGTCGGCTTATGAAATAATTCAATGATGTACTTCATATCTTCTAACCCTATATCTAACGCTTTTAAGTCCATAATCATTTTCAAATCTATCATAGCCGTGTCATCGAAATACCTATATTGGTTCGTGTCTCTCGGTATTCTGAGTAAGCCAATTTTTTCATAATATCTGATTTTCGATTTAGCGATATTTAGTTTTTTGGAAACTTCATCAATTCTCATGTAACACAACCTCCTTATTTTCAAATCTACCATTAAACATTACTTTAAGGTCAATTGTTCTTTACTATCATCTATGTATTATTGGTCATTTATTATTGTAAAATAGTTTTAAAGATATAAAAAATGAAGGACACATCTACACGATATTGTGTCCTTCACTTAATTACATTAACTTATCGAATCCATTAGTTTATAAAAATATTTTGCTTTATGTGACTTATTCAACTCATACCATGCTTCCAATGTATCTGGTTCAAATACGTCTATCTTTTTCAATACTTCCATAGCAAATTCTAGCGGCGCAATACCTGACGCAGTAATTAAATTTTCATCAGACACAGCCGACTTCATTTCAAAATATTTTTCTCCTCTATAATTTGGACACGTCATTTTAGTATATTCTAAGTTATTACTCGTGTGTTTCCTAGTATCTATGTACCCACTATTAGCTAAAGCATCCACTGCACCACAAATTGCAGCAATAATTGTTCCTTCATCTAATGCAGTACCAACTCTTTCTAATATCGGTTTATGTACTTGGTCATTCCAATTCATTCCTCCAGGTAAAATTAGAAGATCATTGTGTTCTACCTTACATTTACCGAAAGTCATATCTGGCGCTATATGTAATCCACCCATTGTTTTTACTGATTCCTTAGTAGCACCTACAGTTATTACGTTTAATGGTTCTAACCCATTTTTAAAATATCTTCCTGAGTTCAATTCAGCAATTAAATAACCGTACTCCCAATCTGACATTGTATTAAATACATAAAGATATACTTTTGATATTTTCATAAAATCATTCTCCATTCACTATTCATATAACAAAATGTAACATAGCTTCCCTGACAACTAACGTCAAGGAAGCTATTATTTTTGATAGAATTCAATTAAATCGGACAAGTTCTTAATCATTTCTTCTTTTAAACTCAAAGGCTCTACAACTCGAACCCCTTTACCATATGACAACAATAATTGCGGTACGTATTTATTCATAATTGTTTCTTCAAGCTGAAAAACTGCTTGATTGAATGTTCTTTCTTTTAAGTAATGTCCTAGAAACCAATGGTGACAAATTTCATCTAATGTACTTACATCTCCATTAATTACTAAAGTTGTTGTTGCATCTTCATTTTCCTTAATTGGCAACAAATTCCCCATAAAAAAGTTTTCTGCTGAAAAGTCTTCGGGCTGTTCAAACGTTTCATCAGTTAATATGAGACTTTCTATTCTATCCACTCTAAATGTTCGAACATCATCTCTAAGATGGCAATATGCGACTAAATACCATTTGTTTTTCCAGTAAATAATTCTGTACGGATCCACCTGCCTGTCATTTGATGTGTCATCGCTTCTTTTCCAATATGAAATAATGACAGAATTTCTATTAACTACGCAATTTTCTAATGCTTCTAAATGGCTATATGAAGGATATATGTTATTTTGCTTAATTACTTCAAGACTAGACATATGTTTCTCTATTTCACTTTCTTGATCCAATTTCGAATGGTTTCTTAACTTTCTAATAGCACTATTTAACGAATTTCCACCATAATAACCCGCTTCTTCTGCAAAATTTGCAGCATGACAAATTGCTGTTTGTTCCTCAGAATTAAAAAAAAGTGGCGCTTCAATAAAATCATTTAACAATGTATATCCACCATTATGTCCAGTATCTGAAATGATGGGCACGCCACTTTTTGAAAGTGTATCCATATAGCGATACACAGTTCTTATATTCATTTCTAGCTTGTCTGAAATTTGCTTGGCAGTAACTTTCTTATCTGAACTAAGCATCCATAGAATCGCAAGTATATTGTCTAATTTAGCCATAATGTTAACCTCTTTCATGTGGGTCTTATATCACTTTTCTCTCAACTTTACTTCTTCATTTGTATTTACTTTACTAAATTATCACTTTATTCCAATACTTCTTTATAGACACTCATTTTATGTTTAAATGAGTCAATTCCACCCTCTAAATGATTTACGATAGCTTTTTTAATTTTCTTTTCACTTGGATATCCTTGTTGTTCAATCCAAGCTCTTTCCCCATCACTTTTCATAACACAAACTAATTCTGCCATTGCATTAGTGACTATAGTTGCATTATGCGTTGCAATAATAATTTGCCTTTGGTTTTTTGTTTCAATTAACTTGTTCACTAAATTATGATAAATATATTGACTATCTAAATTATCCTCTGGTTGATCAATTATCAATGGGCGATAATCGTTAGCATATTCACTATACGCTAAGATAAAATTAAACATAACGACAACTTTTTGACCTAAGCTCAAATTTTTTACATTTTTAAACTGTAATTTATTATTATTAGCTACAGTGTTGGCGTTGACATTAAATTCTAAGTTGAATTTTTCATAACTAATTAGATAATTATTAAAGTAGTTCTTCATTTTATCTATATCTATATCTTTAAATAACATAATTAATTTCTTATTGAACTCACTTATGTTTGTTTCATCTATTTCGCATAATTCTAAATTTTCGTTGTTGACTTGACTATTTTGCGACATAGATTGAACTAATCGAACTTCTAAATTAATCTTCTCATCAATACACATTTTTATAAAAGAATTAATACCTACATTATCTATGATTTCATTTAACAAATCTACAACCTCTATTTTTGTAATTTTAAAATCATAAAATGAACGTTTTAGATTTCCTTCAGCAAAAACCAATCTTTTAAAGGAAGACTTTTTAACTCAGACTGAACATACTCAATTTTTAAGTTCTTTAAATTTTTGTCGTTAAATTCTTTTAAAATTTCATTAACTTTGTTTTTTCGGTTAATTTTGTACTTTTCTATTTTACTCAAAAATTCTTCTAGTTTAGCAGGACTATCTATAACATCTATTAAGCTTTTCTTGTTATAATCACGTCGTATTTTTTTATTTTTACTTATAAATTCCAAAATAAAATCATTTATTCTGTCCGTACTAGCTATATTAACTAAGTCGTTCATGGAATATGATCTATCAAACATTTCTTCTAAGATTTTCGACTTATTTTTTGTCTTACTAATTTCACCCTTACTTGAAACTTCATATACCATCAAATCTTCTTTACTTATATATTCTTGTAATGCCTTTTCATTAAATTCATACCTATAATTGTACTTATTCTCATAATTTTGACCATAGTAATAAAGTATATTCTCTGCTTCTTCTCGGTTAAAAATGGGTAATCTTAATTGAATAATATATTCTTTATTATTTAATTCATATAAAACATACACGTTTGAATTCCGACTTAAAAACTCCAACTTGTCTACACTGTCACACCTCTGGCTCATCACTAAATTCAATAGATCTAATAATGTACTTTTACCAGTTCCTCTCCCTCCTACAAAACAATTTAGAGAAGGTGAAAAATTAACTTGAAAGTTATTTCTTTCACCTTTATCTATAAGGAAGTTCTTTTTATTCACATCATTATTTGAAATTATACACATAGAACGTATGTATTTTTTCCCTTCATTTATAGGCTTGTCTAATGAAACTGATAGCTTATAATCTTTGATAGAATCAATTATTATGTTCGTTGTCCTTTTACTAGCTTTTATCCATATATATTTAAACTTTAAATCTTCAATACAATGAGCGTCATTATCTAACAAAAAATACTTCTTTTCTTTACTATAATTACTTAAAAATGAAGAAATCTTGTCTATTTTATCTTTATTTGATACCCCTATATATTTTAAACTTTCACTACTCAATAGTTTACTTTTATAACCTCCAGACAAAAATTTAGATTCAGTGTATATGTTAGAACTATTTATATGAGCAATATAGTTAAATATTCCTATTTTATTCAATTCATTAATTAAATCTAATGATGTCTTATAAGTACCTTCTTTTTCACTTAATAAAGATCCACTCAATTTTTCATGGAAATATTCATTTAGTTCATCAATACTTGCTATAGCCACTAAATGTATTTTATCTGCACAGGATATCTCAATTCCAGGAATTACTTCAGGATAAATTGCATTAGGAAATTTACTACTCATTTTATTAATTGCTTTTTCTACTTTTTCGATACCAGAAATAGTATTGTGGTCTGTTACAACAACAATTGATACATGATTAATATAGATATAATAAGCTAAAATATAATACGAAAGCATTTCTTTAATGTTTTTATATCCATCTGAAGTACACAAATCCCTCAGAACATCTATTGATGAATAATCACCGTATAAAACACCTTTCTCATGAGCAATTTTTATCATCTTATCTTCACTAAGATTTTTGAAATATTCATTACCCCATTCTTCAAATAATTTATAATCATATGAAGCGGGAGTATGTATATGTAATAGTGTCTTATGGTATTCACCAAAATTTACTTTGTCACGTTCTTTCATCATACTATAGGCTTTTTCTACTTCTATGTCCCTCATTCAATACCCTCCAAATATATATTATTTACAACCTATTTTTTAGTTTTATTTGTGATACGCTTCTGCTTATCGATTTATGATGCGGTTTTTGGTTAATAAATAGCCGGTTTCAATATGAAACCAGCTAAACAAATTTTATGATTTTTATATATTGGGATAGTAACTACAATAATCTTTTAGCAATATGAACAGTAATTTTAGTATGAATGAATTAACTGATAGCAATCTACATGTATAATACAAATATGTAGAGGTTGGTTTCTTATAATAAATGACTCAATGTTCTTACTAATATGATTACGATTAATAAACGTTAAATTTTCATTTTTCAAATATCTAAGTTACATCGGATACTTTAATTTAGTGAAATTAACTTACTCTAGTAGTACTTTTTTAAAAATGTCTTTTCAAAATTCATGAGCTGATACATAAATTTTTCAAAATCTTCTCTAACAAAACAACTTAACAAAAGTAACTTTATTTCTTTTGTTAAGTTTATTTTCATTTCTTTTAATAAGCGTTCTCCATTATGCGTCAAACTCACTAATTTAGTACGTTTATCATTCGAATAAACTCGTTGCACATAACCTTTGCTTTCTAACTTCTTAACACGTTTTGATGCAGCTGTCTTATAAGTACGTTGCTTATTTGCTAAGTCGTTAATCGATACTTTTTCATTATGCTGAATAAAATACATTGTTTCTATTTGTTCATAAGATAAGTAACGACCTGGTTCCAATTCTTTAACCATGTTAGTAATTGCTTTATTAATATTCGCTGTAGCATCATAGAATTGGTTAATTAATATTTCTAAGTTTCCCTCTTTATCCTCCATATTAACCTTCCTTACTAAACTATCATTTTTCAACCATCATTTATTTTTTAAAAATTAAATATTACTTATTATAAGCATAATAACTTTATTCCATTACATCACTTTCTTCAGCTTTTTCAGTTGCTTTTCTCATCAGTGGATCAGTAATTGGTTTAAAGATAACACCAATTAATAAAAATCCTATACCAAATAATGAAAGTACCACTAATTTTTTAGTTAAAATTTCAGGTACAGGTCCTCCAACTGCTTCTCTTAAAGCATCTATTGAATAGGAGAAAGGTAAATAAGGGTGAATGACTTGGAAGAACTCTGGTGTAACTTGGATTGGGAAGGTTCCACCACCACCTGCTATTTGTAGTACAAGGAAGATGATTGCAATTGCTTTCCCTGGATTTCCTAACAATGACACTAAAGTATATACAATTGAAATAAATACAAGTGATGAGAATACTGATATAGCAATAAACCATACAACAGATTCAACTTGCGCTTTCAGTATCACTATATCTCCAATTGATACGATGAGTGCTTGGATAATACCCAACATGTAAAACAACCCACTCTTTCCTAGATAAATTTCTCTTGTCGTTAGATGTGGCTCTAATGATTTATGTTTATTATCTGTCGTTAATAAACTTACTAGTAATAAAGCTCCTACCCATATTGCTAATGCTGTGTAAAATGGTGTGCTTGCTGAACCGTAGTCTTTCACAGGAAATATATCTTTTTGATCTATATTAATTGGATTTGCGATTACATTAGCTTGTTTTTTCAAATCATTTTTCAATAGGTCTACCATTTTATCCACTGCATCGTCGTCTTCAATCTCATCAAATAGTTTGTTCGCTTTAGCCAGATCTTTTTCAACATCTGGTAATTGATTACGTGCAAAATCTGCCAAATTGTGCAAGCTTTCTTTTGCACGTGGTTGATTTGTATCTAAAATATCTACCAAATTATCATAGCGATTAAACAGTGTAGGTATTGTATTGTTCACAGTTGCTGTTGTATCAGATAACTGTTGTTCTAAACCTGGCAAGTCATTTTCAATAAATGATGCTGCGTTAGAAACACTTTGTTTAAATTGTGGATAATAATTTTGAGCAATAGACATTGCATCCATATATCTTTGCTCAATGACTGGTAGTGCACTTTGAATCGTCTCAACTCTATCCTTACCAGTAGTTAAAATACTTTCTCCTGAATTTATAACTTGATCAATTGTGTTTAATTTCGATTGAACAGTTGATAGTTTTATATCGCCGTCATCTAATAATGACATCACATCATTAGATACATCTAATAATTTTTGGTTTAGTTCTAACTTAATATAGTTTCTTAAATCATCTAAGCTACTATTCACGCGTGGAATTTCTTTAAGTAATTCTACTGCTTCTTCTTTACCAGAACTTCCATTCGAAAGTGCTTCACTAAGTTGATTTTGTGTCTTAATTAAATTATTAATTCTATTATTTGCTGACTCTAATTCCTTAATCTCATCAGAAAGATCTACCTTTTCTCTATCTTCAAGCTCTGATAATATATCTATAAACTTTTGATTGGACTTACTTGTTACTTCAAGCCTAGATTTAATATTATCTAAAGTTTCTTTGAAATCTTTTGGCTTATCTGTAGATATAATACCGTAAGTGACATTTTTTAGCGCATTAATATCTTCTTGACTACTTTCCGCTTGTTTGTCGGTATAATTGGATAAAGATAATAATGATTTTGATAGTGAAGATTCCATTGCGCTTACATCTTCACTACTTATTGCTGTTCCATTTTGATTATTTCCAGCATTGTCGCTATTACTATTACTTATTTGCGAAGTTTTAATATTTGAATAACTATCTGACCCTTTAGAACTTTGCTGCTCAGTTTCAACATTTTCTTGTAATCGATTATTAGCATTTTGATTTGCTTCTTGTGCATTATCAACGACTTCTTGATAGCCTTCGACACGCTGTTGCACTGCAGGTAAATATCCTTGCGCTTCATTCAGGCCTTGTAACCCTGCGTCAACCCCTGCGCTTGCAAGGTCTACACCACGGTTAATTTTTGGAAAAGCTTCTGGTACATCATTAGATGCAACATTCAAGGCATTTTCAATATTTGGCATGTAGTCATTTAATGCCAATATCAATTTAGCTCGCTCATTTAATGTCGGAATAGCCGCATTAACTTGGTTTAATTTATCTGCAGCATCTATAACTTCACCTTTATGATTTCCTAACGCTCTAAATTCATCAGCATAATTGTCAATCTCATCCTGATTTTCATCTAAATATATTATTTTATCAGCAAAATCATTAATTTTGGGTATAGAATCATTAGCTTTAGATACTGCATCTTCAATTTTATTTATGGTTGGAATTTCTTCCTCAAGTTTCACGCCAAGTCGATTTGCTTCATCTAATAATGCTTTTGTTACTGTCTCATTAAATTGTTCATTTGCTTTTTGAACAATGGCACTCGTCCCTGCATTTGTCATTTTAGGCGCAATCGCATTAAGTTTTTGATTCACTTTGTATTCTACGTCTGCTTGCTGTGGGTTTTTTCGAAGTGTGCCGGTAATTTGGTGTGTAAACTTCTCTGGTATGTAAATGGCCGCGTAATAATCGCCCATCTTCAAATCATGATCGGCTTTTTTTCGACTTACAAATTGCCAATCAAAGTTATCATCTTTCTTTAGTTTATTGGTGATTTTATTGCCCACGTTCACATTTTTATCTTTAACTGTATCTCCCTTATCCTCATTTACAACAGCCACTTTAATATTTTTAGTATTACCGTATGGATCCCATGTCGCTTCTAAGTTAAACCAAGCATAAAAAGAAGGAAGAAGTGCTAAACCTCCTAAAATCACTAAAACAGCAGGCGTCTTAGCAATCTTTTTCAAATCCATTATAAATAATTTTATTGCGTTCTTCATTTATACACCTCTAAAACTGTATCTATTGATTTTTCTTACATAAATTTAAAATTACTATTTGTTAATTTCATATAAGTTGATATAATGAATGCATTAACGAATTTTCCCATTTTTTAGTTGATACACATCAACTATATCTAAGTCTGTTTACAGTGTACCAAGACAAACCATAGTTTGTACATAGTAAAGTAATATATTTTAGAAAAGAGGTATTTTCATGAAGCAACAAAAATTATTAGTCTGTTTGCTTTCAACTTCTTTACTTATTCCATCATTTTCTATCAACGATGTTAGTGCCGAATCTTTAGAAAAAAGTGCCACAACTTCTGAATCAAATGACGTGTATAAGGAAAAAGATGAGGAGCAAGCTAAGCAATCGCATTTATCAAAAAATGGAAATGATGAAAAGAATAAGTCTAGTGATGAAAAGGAAAATAGTACAAAAGATGAAAGGACTACAGAAGATATTAATAATAAAAGACATAAAACTTCTGATAATGAATCATCCAACGAAAAAATACCGAGTTCATTTGAAAATTCATTTAATGATTCATCGTCTTATGATAGTTTGAATGTTTTCAAGCCAGAACCTTTTAAGAGTGACAATGATGGGCTATCTGAATTATTAAATCAACTGTTCTCTAATAATAAAATGAAACAAACTTCTACTATAGAGAATAACAATGTACAAAACGAGAAGAATGAGAGTAAAAATGATGATACATCTATAGATCAAATAAATCCAAATACGACAAATTCGGATGATAGTGACGAATCAAATACTAACAATTTAGAAAAAAATAGTGATAAGGGTTCACTACAAGGTGACATTGATGATGTACAGTCATCTGAGAAGTCAAAGAATGATGATATAGATAATAAGTCTGAATCAAACAAACTTCCAATTGATAAAAATCAAAAAAAAGATGATGGTGAGTCAAAACGATCTTCCCAACAAGATCGATCTTATGAAGAAGCAAATAATGATGCTGATGATCTAGACAACAAAGATAATGACACACCTGCTACTGAAAACGATAATGCCAACAGTGATAACGAAAATGCTGATAAATCAGATACAAAATCTGACGATAAAGTATTAGATGCAATTTTAGACGAGTATAGTGAAAATGCTAAAAATAATAAAAAACAATATGATGCTAAAAAAGATGATTTATCAAATGGAAATAGTAAAAGTAAGGAAAATAATTCTGAGAAACAGGCATCTAATACAAATGCTAACCCTCAATTACCTTCTGAATCACAATTAGCTAAAAAAGAAAAGCCAGCTCAATCATTTGAAAACGACATAAACCAATCAAACATCAGATCTACTGCAATTTTCCAACAATTGCCAAATTTATCGGATGATAGTAAAAATTCTAACGATATAACAATTACTGAAAATAAAAACACACGAGGTTTTATTAAATCAATTGCACAAGACGCTCACGACATAGGTCAAGATGAAGATATTTATGCATCTGTTATGATTGCACAAGCCATATTAGAATCTGACTCAGGAACTAGCAATCTTGCTAGTTCACCACATTTCAATTTATTTGGAATAAAAGGAGCTTATGAAGGTCAGTCGGCTACATTTAATACACTTGAAGATAATGGCAGCCATACGTTTCAAATTTCAGCAAACTTCCGTAGCTATCCAAGCAAAAAAGAATCATTGGAAGATTATGCCAATTTAATCAAACACGGCATCGATGGTAATCAGGACATTTATAAACCAACATGGAAAAGTGAAGCTTATAGTTACCGTTCAGCAACAATGCATTTGGCTACCACATACGCGACTGATTCACAATACGCGGACAAATTAAATAGTATTATCAACCACTATGACTTAACACAATTTGATAATAAAAATATGCCTGATTTAGATAAATACAAAGCGAACAACGATGATTATGATTCAGCTTTCAAACCATTTTCAGAAACAACAAATGACTCTCCTTATCCTCATGGGCAATGTACATGGTATGTTTATAATCGCATGGCACAGTTCGAGAAATATGTGAGTGGTGATTTAGGCGACGCACGAAACTGGAATAATCGAGCAGAAAGAAAAGATTATGCTGTTTCTTCAACACCAAAAGCACACACTGCCGTTGTATTTGAGGCAGGTCAACAAGGAGCAGACCAGATCTACGGTCATGTAGCTTTTGTAGAAAAAGTTAACGATGATGGTTCTATCGTTATATCAGAATCAAACATTAAAGGACTTGGTATCGTCTCTTATAGAACAATTGATGCAGATGCTGCAACTGAATTGAGTTACATTACAGGTAATAACTAGTATGTTTAAATATTCCCTTTATTTTATTTATTAAAGTGTTTAATTTAGCTTTTATTCATTCAAAATACAAATGCTCCATTCAAAGTCCCACTTACTAGTGTTCACTTTGAATGGAGCATTTTAAATATACTATATGAATTAACTCATACTAAAATACAGTATGAGTTAATATTTACAATTTTTCTATTTATTTCGTTTGGTGAACCATATTAATCCACCACCTATAATGAAAAGTAGAATCCCTAATGGAATTGTTGATTTTTTTACTACTGTTCCTGTATCAGGTAAAGAAAAATCACCATTATTGTCAAATAAACCACTTAAAAAGCTACCCGAGGAATCACCTAGAGATAAAGCACGACCAGGCGAAGGATTAGATATATCCTTAATTCCATCTAATATACTGTTTCTATTGAATAAATCGTCAAATAGACTTGGTGTACCAAGTAATTTTGAATTTCCACTTAATTTTCGCATCTGTTCAGCTCTGTCTAACAAACTCCCATCAAATTTATTAGATAAACTTGGCGTATATTTTAATGGTTCAAACAAACCATGCATATCATCTTTAAATTTACTTATGTCTTTATCAGCCTTTAATAGATCATTCAACTCATTATTAATTCCCGATTTCATTAGATTTAATAAGTTATGCTTAGAATCTTCTTTTTTGGCAATAACGTCAGCAAGCGCTTTAGCTTTAGCATCATTTAATTTCGTAGCTAGCATTGTTTCTAAAGCTTTACGTTTATCATGAGATTGGTCCAATATATTTTCTAAAATATCATCACTTGTAACATTGTCCCCAAAATGATGTTTGATTAAAGCTACAATTTGTTCGTTACTAGGATTTTTATGCATTATTTCATCAACGATTTTTGATGTATCTATATGATCAAATTTAGTTAATAGAATTGTTTTAATAAGTTCTTGCTTATCAGTTGTTTTATCAAACATAGATTTTAAAATATCATCACTCGTAGTAGTAGATAAGTTATCTAACTCACTAACAACTTGACTCGCGATTTGTTGATCTGTTTTACCTTTTGTATCTATACGTTCTAAAATAGATTGTGCACTCTTTTCATCAAAAGTACCACTAACAATATCTTTTACAGCTTGTTCTTTATTATTTACAGATTGTAAATGATTTAATACAACGTCATTTTGTTTTTTTAGACTTTGTTGCGTTTTTTCTATTTCCTTTTTCAATTTTTCTTTGTTTTCAGCAGATATTGAGTCTCGTTCAGAAAGCTTTGAATCCAATATCTTTAAATTATTTTCTTTATTTTCGACATAATAATCTAAATTATCTTTTACTTTTGAATGGTTTGTCGTAACTTTATCGATGTCTTTTTTAATTTCGTCTGATTGTTGCATTTGATTACTCTTAGTATTAGATGTATCTTTAAATGCTAAACCGTCTTGGTTGTTTTCTTTAACAGCGCCTTCGTCTTTTTCTGAAGCCGTATTTTTATTATCTTCACTATCATTCATATCTGCTATATCTTTACTTTCTTCATTTAGTTTACCCATATCAACTAAATTGGAAAAATTAACACTATCATCAAACAAATGAGCTGTATCTTGCTTTGTATCTCTTTGATTTAAATTAGCATCAAACGTATTATCTTGCAGACCTTCTTGATCGAACAATTCATTACTATCTTGTTCTTCAATATGGTTAGACTTTTCTTTGACAGAAGAGGCTATATTTTTTTGACCATCTAACTCACTTTTTACACTTTCCTTATCTTCAGATACTTCCTTTTTGTCATTTTCAATTAAATGACTCTGCACTTTATTCTGTTCAATGATTTTATTATCAACCTTTTTTGCTTTCTTCAATATTGCTTCAACTTCTTCTGTACTTTTAGCTTTTATAATTTCATTAATAGAAGCATCTTTCTGACTATCTTTAATGTTTTTTAGTTTATCAATTTTCTCTTTACCTTCTTGAATGCGTTTTTCTAGCGTATTTTCACTATTCGAATGTGTCTCAATATTTAAATCAGCCTTATCTTTTGCTTCTACTGATGGTGTTGAAGTCACACTATATCCCATTAAAGAAGTGCTAATAATGAGGGCCACACTAGAAAATTTAAATTGATGATTTAATCTAGTTTTATTATTTAAATTATTATACCTTAACTTTTTCATTAAATTCACCTTTCTTCTAATTATTCATCTTCATTATATAGGTTATATAAATTTATTCAAATAGCAATATTGAAATACTATCTCATTTAAAGTAATAAATATTGTACAACTCAACTTTTAGCTTTATTTATTATAGGGCTCTGCTTATCAGATAATGATGCGGTTTTTCGTATAGCTAGATAAAACGATATATTACTACTATAAATACTTTACGTCTAATATCAACTAGTATCATAAAAGCTTATAATATATACAAAAAGCTCTATCAAGTTGTGGAGCTTGATAGAGTTTATTATTTGTTGCTTTTGTAATTTCAATCACTACTCCATTCCATAAGATACTCATATTCTTGAGTATCTTCTTCAAACTCCTTAGATCTTATTTCAAAATGGTGTTTGGTATAAAAACGGATAGCTCCTTCATTTTTCTCATATACATGTAAATTAAGTACACTATAATCGGTTTTTAATCTTTCTAGTATTAACCTTCCTATTCCTTTATTACGATAATTATCTGTAATAAAAATACCTGCTATATATTGCTCATATAAGCCAGCAAATCCAACGATTTGATTATCAGCATAATACACGTAAATTGTTGAATCTGGTAGCATTTTTTTCACTTTACCTAGGTTGTCAATCCAATAATCATGTTTTATAAAGTCATGCGCATCTAAATTAGAATTAAGCCATATATTTGATATCTTTTCTATTGACTCAGAATCTATATTATCTAATTTTTTTATCATTAAATTACTCCTTTATATTACTATTTTCAAATATAATTAAATTTAATCTACCCACTACATGAACAGAAGGACATATAATACTTTTTAAATCCCATGTAATCATCAAATCCTTATTTTCATTGAGTGAGATGCCTTTGATAAAATAAAAATTAAACGCTCGTGATGAAAAATAATCCATATAGTAGGAAAGAACACAGTATTGAATAAATTCTAAACTACCCTTCTTATTACTTATAATTATTGCACTAATAAGGTAATTTGCTCATATTGACCGAAGTTTTTGTAAACCCTTTCCTAATAAGCATGGATTTTACTTCTTTTATATTTTTATCACTGTTGGGATTAATAATTATTTCCTTTAGTATTTCATAAGTGAATTTACAAGTTGTGAATGGTTTACTATTCATATACAATTCAGGTTTTAATAAATTATCCTCATTGATATTAAAAATAATATATCTAATTTCTTCTTCTTGTCTTAAATGAGGATTTTTAAAAAATAATGAAAAGAAATGAAGCGCTTGTACTATACTCTTTATTATTTCATCCATATCATAAGGATCTTTTTCAAAATTATCATGTGCAACATACCAAGCATGAGCTAATGTAGTAATATATTTAGACTGTACTTCATAATCATATTCCACTTTTAAGGGAAATACATACGCATTACCAACTGTATACTCATCGAGTGTTTTTTTACCTTTTGAGTAATAGCTTGCAAGATGCTCCATTATTTCCTGACTATCAAAACCTAACGCTACATCACCATAATTTGATAATGCTTGCGAATAATCATTTTCACTAAAGGACCATACGTATACATCATCTGGCAAAATAGTATTTAATTTTTCTAATTTGAGGATTATATCATTAGGTGCCCCAAGTAATTTTAATTCTTTTTTCATTAACTCATATACATATTTAATTTCTTTATTATCGTTCATATAATGTATTGATCCGATTAAAAAAGTAGATGATGACAGAATTTTTTCAAATGCTTCATAGGTAGTGTAATGATATAATTTTTTTAATTTATTTGGGTCTGCATAGAATTCATTTGCAATGAGCTCCGGTTTAGCTCGTTGATAAAAATTAGATTTTTCATCATAGTAATCATTTAATAATTGCAAACCATCCTTATTCATTGATTGCACTATTCTCTTTACATCTTCTGACACCTTTGGATCTTTAAGTATTTTTTCTAATTCTTTCATATTATTCTCCCCCATTCCATTTATTCATTAATCGAATTTAACTCATTTGTTATATTATTTAATCCATATGGTTGTGCTTCCATAATCCAATTCACATGGCTTGCTAATCCATCTAAATCAGGAAATAACGATAATTCATTTATTCCATAATATGATAATTCTTCTCTTAATCTTGTTTTATACCGCTTATCAATTATAATTTTAGTTAATTCTTCTTTTTTCCATAAGTTATCTTCAATAGAAGCAGTTGGTTGTTCATGAATTGTGAAAATACCACTTTGTCTTACTACTCTTGTTGCTAACCCATTTGGTTTCACTTTCTTTATTCCCTCTCTCAAACGGATGTACTTCCTTTACATTAATATCTGATTTTTTTAAATAAGCATAAATAACAGCATCACAATCCTCAAAGTCTTTCACAGCAAAATATGCTGCTACTAAAGGGTTGAAACTCCAATCTAACAATCTTGTAGCTAAACCATGATGCTGAGCAATAGTTAACATATCCCAATCGTTATAAGACTCCTTAAGAAATATCATAGCTTGACGTTTCCATGCATAAAAAGTTTCCTCATCATTGTATTTGTCATATGGTGAACGCCCTGCTTTTGGCACCAAATCTCATTTTTCGCTACTATGACCTCTAAATAACCATAAACTATTACCTCTGTATCCATCGAGAACTTCGTGTAATTCTTTAAATGATTTAATTTTTCCTTTCATAAATACCCCAAAAACAGAACGTACGTTCCCTTTATTTATATAACTATCTTAGCTTATATTTAAATAGAAGTAAATGATAATAAAGGAATGACTATATACATGACACTAAAACTAATTTCAAAGTATAACTCTGAATTCATGCAGGATATAATCAATCAAATAAACATATCGTTAGAAGATATTGAAGGTTCATCAACAATTGAAGTCGAATTCGATAATGAAGGCAATTATACACGTTATCAATTTCAAAATAATAAACTTTATATAAAAAATATTTTACCAAATTTAATTTATTTGTTAGGTATTGATGATGGTGTAGATACTTTTATGCGTGGATTCAACGAAGGATTTTATGAAGTCTTAACAAGGTTTATGTATGCCTCAAACTTAGATGATCAATTTGAAGAGTATAAAAATGCAATTTTCACTTATTTGTTCACACCTAAAGGTAAACTAAAGGAACATGTACTATTAAAATTACATAATGATGGATCTATAGCTCTTGACGACACTACTTTTAAAAGAGCTACTGTAAATGCTACTTTTGGTTATAAAAATAATATACCTTTTAGATTTTACGATGAAAATAATCCGAATATCACATCACTGGATAATATGCTAAACACTGCTTTTACAATTAAAAATGGTCTCGAACGTAAAAACTATAATTATTCAAATAACTATTCCT
Organism: Staphylococcus sp. FSL W8-0271; assembly: GCF_038006605.1. NCBI lineage: Bacteria > Bacillati > Bacillota > Bacilli > Caryophanales > Staphylococcaceae > Staphylococcus > Staphylococcus sp. FSL W8-0271. Next base: position 51,002 of record NZ_JBBOVM010000001.1, on the reverse strand, counting down.
CATCATATTCACATGAAGAATGGGAAAACTTAAATATGATTGCTGATATAAGTACACAAATCAATATAGATTTAAATGACAAAAATAATGAGATATTTCAAAGATATTTCACAAAAGAACAACTTATTTCATCTATAATACAGACACTATTAAATAGGTTCCCTGATATCAACACAGATGAAGAAAAACAGATAACTGCAAATCTAAATTCATTAATTGGTAAATTATCAAAAGACAACATTCGTGGAAGGTTCCCTTTTAGTGATGTACTAACAATTTTGTCTGTTTTTTATTTTAGATATTTGTACATAGACAGTAATACACATGCTAAACACAAAAATGCATCTGGCAACAATAGCTATTTTGCTTTACTATTTAACAAGCAAGAATTAAATATATTAAAAAAGCAAAAAGTTAATTATTCAGAACTCCAAGATTTTGAGGAACAAAAATTAAAATTCAACGCTGATTTTCAACAACTACATAACGACATAGATGAATTAACTGAAAATCACTTACACATTGTCTTCACAGATGACAAATTAGGAAATAAAGATGATGAAGGTGATTTTTCATCTTTTCATATCATCGATAATGAACTTATAAATGCATCAAATTTGTTTATACATAAATTATTTTATATGGATCAGCTACCATTTATGGAAACTTTGCTTAGTACTTTATCAGGTGTTTACACTCATATTTGCGAGAACATGAATTTCTTTCATACAAATGCGCCTATAGAAGTTCTTAATTTGAGTAATCAAATTATAAAAACGACAAAAAAATGGAGTAATACAATAACACCTCTCCATGCTAAAAATGACCTAACTCATAGTAAATCAAATAAGTACGACCTAAACTTATTCATTTATGACTTTAAAATTTCTAGTGAAACTCATCTATCTCTAATTAATTCTATGAATGTAATTGATAATCTAAACTTGAGACAAAAATATTTTAAAAAATAATTACTACAACTCAATCTCTTTAGTACCAATCTTTATTCAACCTAACTGTCTAACCAATCATTCTTGGTTAGACAGTTAGGTTTATTTTTGTGTGATGTAATACACGTAATGAATCTTTATGATTCAGAAAAAATTATAAAGGCGGTAATTACTTATGAAGTATAAACCTATTCGAGTAATACAATTGTATGGAGCATCAAAGAAAGCTGCGAAACAAAAATACAGCGGAGAGACGTTCATCTTTAATGACTTAGTAAATCAGGTTGGCACTTTCAACTGTACTACTAATGAAATTAGAGAAGTAGGTCGCATGTTTGGGGCGTGGGAAAGAAAAGGATGCGACGCTCCTATCAAAAGAATTTCTAACAAATCTCCTATCCTGTATCAAAAAATTCGACTTTTTAATACAGGAGGTAAACGCTAATGGCTAACAACATCTTCGAGCAATATCCATACTGGTTAGATTCAACTGCATGGTATGAACTTATTCGAGCAAAAAACAAAAATGACGAAGATAAGATAATTCGTTTATCTAGTCCAATCATCATAGAAAACAAATTTCTCGACCCTACTACAGGGGTTGAGAAATTGACTATCACGGATGGCAAAAATATTGAACGTATTGAAACGTCAGATATTCTAACGACACAAAAGTTACCTAGACTGGTTATGTTTGGGTTCAGCATCAATGAAAAGTACATTAAATCGCTAGGTAATGCACTACAATTAATGCGTCAATCACTGCCCATTTCTACATTGTATACAGGTGTAGGTGTCTTAAGTACTGATGAAGGTACTGTCATTTCATTAGATGAACCATATCTTTCAAAAGACATCGAGCAGTCTCAGGCTGATGAAATCATTTGTGAAACAAAGTATGACTTACAACCTAAAGGTACATTTGAAGGCTGGTGGCAAATGTATCTTGATGAAGTAAAAGGAAACTTGTTACTGGAGCTTGCTGTGATATTTGGTGTTTCTTCATTAGTGACTGCGTTCTTAAAAACAAAGCATGAAGTCGAATATTTTGGCACGATATTTTCATTTATGGGGAACTCTAGTACGGGTAAATCGACTGCAGCGGCATTAGCAGTTTCAATAGCAGGGAATCCATCTAAAGGTGACCAAACATTATTCAGAGGTTGGAACGGCACCCGTAATGCAATTGAAGGATACTTAAGTAACAACTTTGGTGTTCCTATTGCCTTAGATGAATTATCAGCAGCTACCTTTAAAGATACAAATGGTTTACTTTATTCCCTAGCAGAGGGGCAAGGTCGTCTACGTGCTAATCGAGAAGGAAATGTAAAAAATCCTCACCACTTTGGATCTAGTGTGATTAGTACAGCAGAACACACAATATTCAAAGATGCTAGTGCAAATGATGGTTTGAGAGCAAGATGCATAGAAATTTCTGATGTCTTTACAACAAGCGCTGACAATGCAGACGCCATTAAAAAAGGAACATCAAAAAACTATGGACACGTAATGCCGTTAGTAGCTGAATACCTTCTAAATCGTGAATCTGAAGTAATCAAGTGGTTTTATAAAGAACACGATTGGTTCAAAGCACAGCTTAACAATGAAACAAACAATGTAGGTATACGTATGTTCAAGCGCTATGCCACCATTACGACTTCAGCACGAATATTAGAACGTGTAATCGCAACTCCTATCGATTTGGATGCAGTTAGAGAATATCTAGTTAGTTATCATGTAGATTCCGTAAGTGAGCGCAGTTTGGGAGCCAAGGCGATTGATAGTGTAGTTCAGTTCGTGGCACGCAATCGTAGTAAGTTTGCGGAAAATGAAAAACTCTCCATAATGACTGAAAATTATGGCCTTATTGAGCTGAAAGACGATCACATTCAAGTCAAGATGCTTAAAGATGTTTTTAAACATATGTTAGAAGAAAACCAATACCAAGATGTAAAAAATGTAATAGATAGTTTAAGAGCAGAAGGATATATCCAGATGGATTCCGATCGGATAGCTATCAAACGTAATGTCAAAGATACTCAAGGCAAAACAAAAACGATCTTGTTCTACCATCTTGTATTGCCTAGTGAGTTTGCAGCTGTTCTCGGTTTAAGCTCAAATTCTGAACCATACACACCACCGCAATTTGATAATAATACAACAAATAAGGAATTACTCAACAAATTTGTTAAAGACGGTAGAGAATGGGAAGAAAAGGGCGACTTAGAACTCTAAATATGAATATCGCTACAACGCGCTATGTGCGTTGTAGCTCATTAAATCAATCGGAGGCATAAAAATGAAAACAAACGTCAACTTATTAAATTACACAATTGATTCGGTAGAAGTCGATGATCATCAAAAATCTATTATCGTTAATTATATCGACAGATACTACCATATGCAACAATATGTATTAACTGAAACGGGACAGAAGCTACTAAAATTTTATCACTTGTACCCTGAATTCATAAATGAAAAAGAGATAACTGAACATTTTGTCCCAAGTACACGGTTAGAACGAATAACAATGCAACATGTTATCAATTCAATATAATTTGATATTTGGAGGATGCCCATATGAACGAATTAATCACATTACTTGCTGATTTAGTGATTGAAGAAATTAATCAAGCTGATGACTAATAATAACGCCCAACACCTCACTGGTGTTGGGCGCATCTATAAATTTGTTCATAAATATATATTATCTCTTTGGAAGGAGGAAACAAGATGAAACAAGCAATGGGTTACTTACGTCAAAGTACAACAAAACAACAATCACTCTCAGCTCAGAAACAAGCCATCAAGACATTAGCTGAAAAACACAATATTCAACACATCACATTTTATAGCGATAAACAATCAGGACGTACTGATAAGCGGAATCGTTACCAACAAATTACTGAACTGATTCAACAAGGACAATATGATGTATTATGTTGCTATCGTCTGAATCGACTTCATCGTAATCTAAAAAATGCATTAAAACTCATGAAATTGTGTCAAAAATACCATGTTCATATCTTAAGCGTTCATGATGGCTACTTCGACATGAATAAATCATTCGATCGGCTCAAACTCAATATTTTCATCAGCTTGGCCGAACTAGAATCTGATAATATCAGTGAACAGGTCAAAAATGGACTACGCGAAAAAGCACGCCAAGGTAAACTCATTACAACTCACGCCCCTTTTGGCTATCACTATCACGATGGGACATTTACTATAAATAAGGATGAAGCACCTACTGTAAAAGCCATATTCGACGACTACGTGGAAGGTTACGGATACAAGAAAATTTCTCAACGCTTAGAAAAATCCAATCACCTCATCAACCGAAAACCTTTCCAAGTGCGTTGTATTATCCTAAATCCTAATTACTGTGGCCGAGTGCTAAATCAATATGGACAATACGATAATATGTTCCCCCCTATTGTTTCAGTCAGCTTGTATGAATACGCTCAAAAGGTTAGAAACCAAAGACAAGTTAATCGTAGATCTTCAGACAACCGACTCAAACAAAAAATCAAATGCCCTTGTTGTGGTTCAACCCTTACCAACATGACCATTAGAAAAACCAATCATTCATTACGTTATTATGTCTGTCCTAAAAACATGAATGCATCACGTTTCATATGTGACTTTAAAGGCATAAACGCTGAAAACCTGGAAAAACAGGTCTTAGAATCTTGCCAAAAATTCTTTCGAAACCAACAGCTCTATTCGAAAATCAAACATGCTATTGAGAAACAGCTCAAAAAACAAAGGATGCATGATACTAGTAACACATTAACTCATGAAAAGCTCATTGAAAAATTAGCACAAGGAACAATTGATGTAGAAACATTCAGAGAACAATCTCAATCAATAAACCTACAGAATAAGCCTATACAAGCAATAAGTGATACTCAGTTACAAACATCGCTACAAAAGGTTATACAAAAAAGTTTCACGTTAAACATGCTGTATCCCTATATTGATGAAATTCGCATTACAAAAAACAAATCTCTTGTGGGGATCTATTTCAAAAATGAACCATTGAACATTGTGAACCAAACCTCACAATCATCGATTGCTTAATTAGAAAGGATGAAAAATCATGCAACAACTCAAACAAAAACGTGTCGGTATCTATGTTCGTGTATCAACGGAAATCCAAAGTACTGAAGGCTATAGTATCGACGGACAAATCAATCAGATTAAAGAATACTGTCAATTTCATCATTTTGAAGTCACAGATATTTACGCTGATCGTGGTATCTCAGGAAAATCTATGAACCGCCCTGAGCTCCAACGTATGTTGAAGGATGCGAATGAAGGTCATATCGATTGTGTCATGGTGTACAAAACAAACCGACTTGCACGTAATACATCAGACTTGCTCAAAATTGTCGAGGATTTGCATAAACAGAACGTCGAATTTTTCAGTTTGTCTGAACGTATGGAAGTCAACACTTCTTCGGGTAAACTCATGTTACAAATACTCGCAAGCTTCTCTGAATTCGAACGCAATAACATTGTCGAGAATGTATTCATGGGACAAACCAAACGTGCACAAGAAGGCTACTATCAAGGGAATTTGCCTCTAGGATATGACAAAATACCTGATAATAAACACGAACTGATGATTAATCAACATGAAGCGAATATCGTGAAATATATATTCGAATCTTATGCCAAAGGACATGGTTATCGTAAAATTGCCAATGCCCTCAATCACAAAGGATATGTTACTAAAAAAGGTAATCCTTTTAGCATCAATTCAATAACCTATATCTTAGTCAATCCATTCTACATTGGTAAAATTCAATTTGCGAAGTACAAAGATTGGAATGAAAAGCGTCGTAAAGGACTGAATGATAAACCTATTATAGCTGATGGTAAACACCCTCCTATTATTAGTCAAGAATTATGGGATAAAATCCAATCACGCAAAAAACAGGTCAGTCAAAAACCTCAAGTTCATGGAAAAGGAACCAATCTATTAACAGGTATCGTTCATTGTCCGCAATGCGGAGCCCCTATGGCGGCAAGTAATACCACTAATACACTCAAAGATGGAACTAAGAAACGTATTCGCTATTATTCTTGTAGTAACTTCCGAAACAAAGGCTCAAAAGTATGTTCTGCTAATAGCGTTAGAGCCGATGTCATTGAGAAATACGTTATGGATCAAATACTCGAAATAGTCAAAAGTGATAAAGTTATCAAACAAGTTGTCGAACGTGTTAATCAAGAAAATCAAGTCGATGTAGCTGCGCTCAATCATGATATTGCTTATAAACAACAACAATTTGATGAAATTAACACTAAACTTAAAAATCTAGTTCAAACCATCGAAGACAATCCAGACTTAACATCTGCACTCAAACCAACCATTCATCAATATGAAACACAACTCAATGACATTACAAATCAAATGAATCAGCTCAAGCACCAACAAAATCAAGAGAAACCATCTTATGATACGAAACAAATCGCTGCCCTATTACAACGAATATTTCAAAATATAGAATCCATGGATAAATCGCAACTCAAGGCATTATACCTTACGGTCATTGATTGTATTGATATTCGTAAAGATGGGAGTCATAAAAAGCAATTCTTTGTCACACTCAAGCTCAATAATGAGATTATTAAACAACTTTTCAATAATACCTCTCTCGACGAAGTGCTCCTCAGCACTTCGTCTTTATTTTTGCCTCAAACGCTCTTTCTTCAAATCTAATATCTATGTACTGTCCTTTCGTCATTCAATAACACCTATCTAATAAACATCTTCAGCAACCTAAGCAGTCATAACTCAATGTGAAGCTTATATTGATATGACGAAAGAACATCCCAAAACAAAATATAAGTGGGATAGTAACGGGATTGGCTAACTTCATGTAGGAGAAGGATTACGCAAGCGTAATCCCAAAATCCCATTATTATTTATAAATAAATAATATAAAAAGAAAAAAGTAAATCATAACCTCACCTATTAATCCAAATGATATATAAATATATAGCTATATTTCCCGAGAAATGAGCGGGATAACGGGATTTCCTTGTCATATCAACAATTGTGACGACTTTCTATTGGGATCTTTTCTGTATTTCAGTGGGATTTCTAGGCGAAACAAATGGTATTTCAAACTTATATTATCAAAATGATGTATCACATGACTACATCAACCAAATACATGAGGAGGTCATAAACATGACATTAGAAGAACAACTCAAGCACTATATAACTAACTTATTCAATCTGCCAAAGGAAGAAAAATGGGAGTGTGAATCTATCGAGGAAATCGCTGATGATATCCTTCCTGACAAATATGTAAGGCTTGGGCCACTTAGTAATAAAATACTTCAAACCTATACCTACTACTCTGACACACTTCACGAAAGTAATATCTACCCTTTCATTCTCTACTATCAGAAACAGCTCATAGCCATTGGTTATATTGATGAAAACCACGATATGGATTTCTTATATCTACACAACACGGTCATACCCCTTTTAGATCAACGATACTTACTAACAGGAGGACAATAATATGCATAAATATATCAAACTAACACAATTAGCAATCACTATCCTAAGCGAAATCATTACATGGATGAAAGAATCAGAACGAAAGGAGATCTCTTATGAATAGATATATCACTCGTGGTATTGCCAATAGCTTACCTATCACCTTACAAAAACAATTATGGCAACTCGTAGCACGACGAGAACAAACACAATCAAAAGGCAAGGAATCATTGGATTATTTTCATATATTCCAATTCAATATGCACAATAACCAACTATATATCAAACACAAACAAGAACGACCAGCGTATGTGAAAACTCAAAAGGCAAATATCAATCAACCTATCAATATCAATAAGGTCTACATTATCCGTGAAGATGATGTAGGCCTTTCTTATTATGTCATGTTACTACCAGAAGAATACTAGAGGAGTGAATATTACATGAAAACAATAAAAAATACATTAGAAACTGAAGCCATATTCAGTGATGACCAACAACATCGTTATCTACTTAAGAAAACGAAACACCTGAAGGATTAAAAATTGGACCTCTGTCAGTTTCTAATAATGATATAGCTTCAAACGACGATAGCACTGCCAGTCAACAAACAGTAGATGAAGAAGATATTCGCATGACCGACAAACCTAATCCCAATGCAGAGTTACAAGATGTAGATCGTTATGAGTACTTGTTGAAAGAATATTTACAACGTTTAACTTTTCACTATAATATGGTTGAATATGAAGATGTCTACTACTATCTAAGAAGAGGAAGTGCTGCTTATGATAAAATAGCAGCCAATAAAGCTTCAGGCAACTTCACAGGACACAAAACAGAAAACGTAGAATTAGTAGAAATGACAGACTTAGGTGATGGCACTGTAAAGCTAAACGCAAATCGTGTTTACTCACATGACAATTCAGATGGTCGAAGAATTGCTAATGTGGATTACATTGTTAATACTGAGACCAATGAAGTACTTGACTATGAACAAGTTTCAGATAATGCTTATTAAGTTGAAAACGTTACTGAAAAAAGTAACGTTTTATTTTTTATTATAATACTTTTATCGCTTCTAAGAAATTTCAACTAGTTTATACTTTAAATTGGTAAATATATTACCCTCTTCAGATTCAGGTTAGACCTATTAAGGTTAATCTGATTTTTCATTTTTTAAATATAGATTATCTGAAAATCCTAGAACGTTGAAAAATAATAGATTCCATTAATTTTGGTATTAAAAGTTCCTTGAATTATCTAATATTTTATGAAACATTTAATAAATGGTATAATTTATAAGCTATACGTAGATAACAGAAGACGGAAGAATTAACTTTATCAAAGTAGAAATTACTAAAAGGAAGAATATATATGGCTAGTCACTATAATGAGAAAAAATTACTGAAACGTGCTATAAGAGTTGCAATAAAATCTTTAGATGACTCTATAGATGCTCAGAGTCAAAGAAAAATAATTATATTTTCGATAACTAATATCATGTTTAAACAATATATCCAAGCTAAAGATCACGAAGCTTTAAAAAAGTATCTTCTTAATATTTTCCACGACGATGAACAAACAACGACTGAGATATTTTTAGAAACTGAAAAACTCATGTTCGATAGTATTACTGGTATGCTCTCAGAATTAAACTTAATGGCATGGTCATATCAGTTTTTAAATCAATTTTATAATCATACTCATAAAGACACACAATTTTTCACAGAAAATTATATGATAGATCATATTCTCAGTGAAATCCATATAAAGAGTAATGACAAAATTTCCGATATTTGCTGTGGAGGGGGTAATTTTTTATCATATGTATTGTACGACAAGCTCAATACATATGATAAGTTAGATTTAAATGTAATAAATAACCTCACTAGAAATTTATATGGTTATGATATCGATTCTGAAATCGCTCAAGTTGCACACTTAAACATTCTCATCACAATCGCTCAAATTTATAAAGAAAAAGGAGAAGAAATCCCTTTTAATACACTTCTAAATGTACAAACATCTATATACACCTCCATCGCACCTGATGTATTGGGCTCTCTTTGTAATGAGACAAAAATTTATAATGTCAATTCTGAAAATAATAATTTTCATACTTTAATTGAAGTATTTAGAGATTCAGATATTATATTAACAAATCCACCGTTTAAAACAGTCAAAGGAATGGCCGGTGGACTAAAAGAGTTTCTGAATAGATTTTATCCTGATTCTAATAATGATCTATGTGCAGCTTTCTTAATAAAATGCTCGGAGTTTTTAACAAAGCACGGGACAATAGGAATTGTATCGCAAAATTCTTGGATGTTCTTGAATTCGTTTAAAAATTTTAGAGATACTTTAAATTCTAGTTATACATTCCAATCAATTTTAGACTTAGGTTCATCTGCATTCTCTGATATTTCAGGAGAAAAAAGTAGTGTTGCTTTACTTACAATCTCAAAAGAGAATTCGAATAGCAACATCGTAAAGTATAAAAACTTACAAAATTTAAATTATGAGGAAAAAAGAGCTATTATACAAGGCAAGAAGAAATCTAAGTCTTTCTGGAAAGAACTAGATTTCGAAGATCTTTCTTCTAATGATAATCAATATTTTAATTTTAATAATGTCGGAAATTTTCGAGATTTCTTTTATACTTCGAAGAAATATGGAGAATTTGCAACCCCTATGCAAGGGACTTCTACCGGGGACAATAAAAAATTTGTTGGTAAGTTCTGGGAGCATTTCGGCGATGACTCGTGGGTTCTTGTAAGCAAAGGGGGAGGGTATTCTAGATGGATCGGATTAAATAAATTTGTTGTCAATTGGGGGACCAATGGTGAATTGATAAAATCTATCAAAGGTTCCGCACTTCGAAATACTAAACATTTTGGTGAAACGGATCTGGTATTTACTGATACTGGGACTAATGGGCTAAGTGTACGATTAAAAATTGAAAACCAAATTTTTATCGCCTCTGGTCCGGGAATTCGTATACACTTAGGCAACCCCTATAACCACTTAGCATTTTTAAACTCAAGATTGGCTTCATTCTATATTAAGAGTTTGACTCCAAAACTCACTATTGCTGCTGGTTATATTAAAATGTTACCTGTTGTAGATGAAATTTTACAATCTGAATCCATTAGAAAATTAGGGCAAAATTGTGTCCAGCTTAAAACTTCACTCCTTTCTTACAGACCGAACAACTTTGAATACAGTCAGAATAATTTTAAAGAAAATAGAGTTTCACTTAAAGAAAACGCTCGTTTACTTTTATTAGCTGATATAAATAATTCTTTAGATTTGATGAAGTGCGAATCAGAAATCGATAATTTCATACTTAATAAATTGGACTTAGATTTTTCTGAGAAAAAGATTCTAGATGACGAAACAGGAGTACAACCATTTGGATTTTCTCATAATGCTTCATTTAGCATAAATGAAATTGATAATTTATTTATTTCAATTATTGATGACTCATGCAGCTTGAAAAAATTTAAATTAGGTAGAACCCGTTATGGTATTGATACCCCATTAGAATATTTATCTAGGTATTATAAAGTTAAGCCAACTACAATGGCTTTATATCTTAAAGAAAATATAAGGTATTTTACTAAGATCAATGAAAAGTATCAAAATTTAATTCTTCATAATGCCATTTTAAATTATTTTAATTACGATACATCTACTGGTGTAGATTTAAAATGTGTGGATATTTCTACGCTAGTTGAGGATGTATCTTTTCTAATTGAAATTAACAAAGATTATTATATTGAATGGCTAGAAAATAAATTTAATATTATTCATAAGTCTATATTTGAAGGGAGCTCATTAATCAGTGTCACAGGAGGAAAGATATCAAGTGAAAAATTACATTAAAGCAATAGATAAATTCCAAAATATTATAAATTACTATAATAATAAGAATAAGATTTATAATTATACAGCAGTAAAATTATTAGAAAAAAGGATTAAAGAAGTCTATTTTATTTATTTAATCTCAGACTATGAGAGCATTAAGCATTTGATTTTACTCGATAATGAGCAAGAACAAATTTTAAACGATTTATATATATCTCAATGCTCTGAACTTAAAAAAATTAAACGTTATGTGAGTGAAAACTTAATTGATTTAAGTTTACTGTATCAAATGCTTTCATCTATCGAGTTCACAATATCACAAAATAATGCAATAAATTTTAGTAAAAGTAAAATTATTAGAGATAAATATGGAGCTTATTATACACCCAAGAATGTAGTTGAAAATATTATAGAAAAATTAAAAAATGAATATATTTCCAATCAAGCTCATATCTATAATTTAAAAATTATAGATATGAGCTGTGGTTCCGGAATATTTCTTACAGAATATATCAAAATGATATTAATTACCTTTGAACCTGATGTTGAAGAGATAGAAATGATGATGTCCAACATATATGGAGTTGATGTGGATAAAATCGCCCTATATATAACAGGTCATGAAATTTTTCAATTAACCAATGTTAAAGCAAAAAACTTAATATTAGCAAATCCTTTAATTTCCAATAGTAATTATAATAAGAATATGGCACATGAACTTTCTTTGAATGATCGTCTATACAATAAGGAAATGGGTATTTTCAAAGAATTTTTTGATTTAAAATTTGATATAATTCTAGGAAATCCACCATGGGAAAAAGTCAGATTTGAAGAGAAAAAGTTCTTCTCTACTATTTCTGCTGAAATATCCAAAAATCAACAAAAAAATATTCGTTTAAAAGCAATAGATGATTTAGAAAATAATAATCCTAAATTATATAACCATTACCTTAAACATAAAAGCGATTACTTAGAATTCAAAAAAAATATTCATTCACATCCTGTTTTGAGTAGTTCTTTAAAAGGAGAATTGAATACTTACTCTATGTTTACTGAATTAGCTTTCCGGCAATTGAAGACCACAGGTTTAGCAGTAATTATAGTCAAGTCCTCACTAATAAAGGTAAGGTCAAATTCAGAATTAGTAGGTGAATTATTTAACAATAAATTGTTAAAAAGTATCGATATTTTTTCAAATAAAAATAAAATTTTCGAAATCGACTCACGAGAAGAATTTTGTATAGTATCGTTGTCATCTAATAATGAATATGCAATGCTAAGATCTGGTTTAACTGATATTAAAGATTATAAAACGAGTGAAAATTACATTCCTATTACCTATAACGATTTGTTGAAAATTAATCCAGAGACTGCTTTAATTCCTAATATAAAAAGTACAGGAGATTTATTGTATCTAAAAGAAATTTATAATAAATTTCCACTTTTTAAAGATGTATTTCATGATGTTAAATTTGGTCGTATCGTTCATTTTACTAATCACTCTGATCATATCGTAAATACGTATGAGAAAGGATATATCCCTATATATGAAGGTAAATTCATTAATCAATATAATAGTAGATTTGCGACTTTTTTAAATATGAATGCTGAAGATAAATATAGTGGAAAAGCTAGTGCAAAAAAAATAACTGATAATACAGTGCCTGTATCAAGATATTTTATTGAAGAAAATTTTTGGAATAGAATATCCAAAAGTTACAAAGAGAATGAAATGATTGCATGGCGCAGCCTCACATCAGTAACTAATAAAAGAACAATGATTGCAACTTTGTTACCGTTCTTACCGGCTAGTCAATCCATTCAATTTTTACAATCGAGTAACAAAGAAAACTTATTTATTATTTTGGCTTTATTTAACTCTTATATCTTTGATTATTTAATACGGTTAAAGATGCCAGGTATTGATTTAACCCAGAGTGTGATAAGAAATATTCCTGTACCGAGTCTAGATTCTTTTGATACATTAAGTAAAAATGGTAATGGTACGATTAAAAGTCAGATTATAGATCTAGTAAGAAATAATCTGTTCCATGAAGACAGATTAGAAAATTATTTTAGAAAAAATAATTTAAAACATATTGACAAAATAGATATAGAATATCAAATTGATTTATTAATTACTGAAGCATATGATTTTACAGAACAAGATTTAAATTATATTAAAAGCAAGTTTTAAACCACACTTCGTCCGCCAGAACTATTCTACTTCTGGCGGAAATGAGTGTAATAGACCAAATGCTTTAGACTTCTCTGATGCTCTTGAACCATTTCGAGCCCAAAAAGTACTTGAGTCTTTAATTAATTTTAAATTATCAGAGCTTAATACTGATAACTGATAATAATCGCTATTAATTTTCTCGAAAATCAATATGCTATTTATAAAATCAGTTCTTCCATATGTCGATAAAACATCTTTACTATCACGTTCATTTTCACCTTTTAGCTGGATTCTCCAAGTACCATTAGCTTTTTCCCCCGTTGGATATAATATAGTAGATGGGTAATAATCATTACCTTTAAAGTTTATTTTAATATTTTTTTCAACATAAATATCTTCAGGCTTAATATCAAAGAATAAAATACCACCCATACAATTATCTTTATTACCAGGAATTTCGTAAATAGTATTTTTTGTTGACCCTTCCACCAATTTTCCTATTTTAGATAAATCTAAAATATTTCTCGATCCCCCTGTAGAGCTCTTCATCTCATACCAGAATATCTCCTTATCATCATTTACCTTTTTAATAACATTAGAATTTTCGGAACCAATTTCTAACTGTGGATTTTTCTTTGAGGAGTATGAAGCTTTTTCTGTGCCAAACATTTTTTCTTTATTCTGATTTTTCGATTTGTTTTTGCCTAATATTTGTTTGAATATTTCTGTTTCTGATAGTAAATAACCATTAACAAATAATTTCTCAATATCTTCCTTGGTATTAATTTTGAAAGAACAACCATAACTCTCATCCATATAACGCTTTTTAAGATTTATAACACTTTCATAAGTACTATTGTCTTTACCATTTATTATTATGCTAGATTCGAAATTATTCCATAACCCGCCTAATGTTAAATTATTTGAACCCACGGCGCACCAATATTGATTTTTTGAATGAAGTGAATATATTTTTGAATGGAATGTATTATTATTTTCCGAGTGAACTACTATTAAATTAGTAGTAACGTCTAATAAATTTAATAATGCTTCTTTAGAAGTTCCATATAAATCAACACCCACAAATACATTTATTATTCTCTTTTTATTTTTAAACTCTTCTAGAGAGTCTTTTAATTTTAAAACACCACTATTCTTTGCAAATGCGGTGAATATATTCAACTCAGTATAATCACTAGCTATTTCTTTCTTAAGAAGCTCTCCAAGTGATCCATCATATGGTTGATTCAATAATTTCATTTATTCCATCTCCCTTTAAGTAATTTATATACTATGGATAAAATATTCTCAAGTTTAATAAAAATATATGAGAGTATAAACCGCATAAACGATGATACCCTTCTGATTATCATATCCTAAATTTAACTAAAAATCGCATCATTTGTGATAAGCTTCACCGCGCATGATTTTAAACGCACGGTAGACTTGCTCGATTAAGACGACGCGCATCATCTGGTGTGGAAATGTCATTTTACTGAATGATAAGGCGTAGTCGCTTCTGTTTAAGACGTCTTGATGCAAGCCATTGGAACCACCTATAATAAATGTGAAGTCGCTTTGGCCACGTGTCATGCGGCTTTCTAATTCTTTAGCAAGTCCTTCAGAAGTCAGCATATTGCCTTTTATTTCTAAAGTAACGACTGTGGATTGTGGTTTTACTTTTGCTAGTAAGCGTTGGCCTTCTTTTTCTTTCACTTGTTCAACTTCTTTGTCACTCATATTTTCGGGTGCTTTTTCATCTGGTACTTCAATAATTTCAATTTTGGAATACGCACCTAAACGTTTTTCGTATTCAGCTATGGCTTGTTTCCAGTATTTTTCTTTTAATTTGCCAACTGCAAGTATAGTAATTTTCATAATATGCCTCCTGTAAAAGCTTAAAAATCAATAGTTATTAGACTTATCCACAAGTTATGCACTTATTCACACAATTCCCTCTTATTATAACAGGAATGTATACGATATTTTAAAATAATTTACGTTTTTTTCACAAGTAAGAGTGGATAACCTGTTTATTTGTGGATAACTCTGTGTATAATGTGGGTATTTCTCTGTTAATTGTGCACATCTCTGGATAACTTTGGATAAATACGTGGATAAGTTGCCGATTGTCTTACATACTTATTCACAAAATTTACGTTTATTTTACAAAATCTCATGTTCGTTCAAGCTATAAGGTAAGTTATCCACTGTTTATAAATTATCAGATAAATGCATATATGTAACTACTTTAATTAGCTCGTCATTTTATAAAATTGATAGTTAAACAAACCTCTAATTTATTAAAATGATTTCGTCGTGTCATCACAGCACGATGACTAGGGTTCAAGTGATACTGAACTAAGCTTCATGCATAAGTCTCCGATAACTCAATAATATGAAAACTGGTGCTTTAACTAGATTAACGTTTAGCCATCGTGTTAAAAATTACTCAATTTCACTTCTTATGCCAACTACAATTTGCATCATCTTCAGCAAATCCATCAAGATCCTCTATCTTTTCAAATAAGCTGTTTCAACTATAGCTTACAGTAATCTTGGGTTAGTGCACAAAAAAGCCCTAACCGCTTCAATGAAGGGCAAGGGCTTCTTTATTATAATGTATATATTGGTGTAGCTTGAGCTTTGTCTGTGTCGCAGAGGAGTACTTCTTTTTCTGTATCGATGTCGTGTTCGTTTAGGACTTGGCCAACGCTCATACGTGCAAGGTCTTTCATGTTGTTGTCTTGTGATAAGTGGGATAGGTAGATGCGTTTCGTGCTGCCTGTAATGACGTCTGTCATGGCAAGCCCTGCATCTTCATTAGATACGTGTCCCATATCACTGAGGATACGTTGTTTTGTCTTCCATGGATAGCCACACATACGAAGCATGTCAACGTCGTGATTACTTTCGAATACGAAAGCATCACTGCCTTGAATCATGCCTTTCATGCGATCTGAAACGTAGCCTGTGTCTGTGAGTATCGTGAATTTTTTATAATTATTATGGAAGATATAAAACTGTGGATCTATGGCATCGTGAGACACGTTGAATGATTCAATATCAAAGCCTGCAATAGACTTAGTCTCGTATGGATTAAAAATGAATTTCTGATCCATTGGGATTTTACTATCTTTCTTTTCGATTGCCGACCATGTTTTTTCGTTTGCGTATATTGGCAATCCGTATTTACGTGCTAAGACACCAAGGCCTTTGATATGGTCGGAATGTTCATGTGTTACTAAAATGCCGTTTAAATGCTTAATTTGTTTGTCGATCTGACCAAACAGTTCTTCCATTTTCTTACCTGTCAGGCCTGCATCGACAAGAATACTACCTTTATCACTTTCTACATAAGTGGCGTTACCTGTACTACCACTCGCTAATACACTCATTCGTATCAAGCGATTCACCCTTTCTAATCGATAAACACTCGTTGCTTATAATTTGTTTAGGCAGTCTACGGTTTATGTGACCTCAACATGCCCTCTGTCTAATGATTAAAGTTTTTATATCTGCTGAAACTGTTTTTTAAATTATGTACTTTTGAACTATCCTATGTGGTACATATTTATGTTTACATGCGTTCATCTTAAATCAACGCAGTTGGTTTATAACTTTGATTTAACAATAATCTATTTTAACATACTTTGAAGCTTAAATTGAATTTATTGTTTAATGTGGTGTCTTGTTTTTTTAAATACTGTGTCTCAAAGTACATAATAAAAGAGCGGTATCAAAATCAATGTTAATACTTTTGATTTCGTATATCCGCTCTCTTATATTTATGATAAATCTTTCAATACTCACTAAACGGTATGCTTGTGTGAAGTCATAAATGCTATGTTCGCACTATTCTTCAACAATTTTGGGACTGTCTGAAATGGCTTCGACGTAATATGTCTTGGATTCATCTTTATGTTTTACTTTGATTTCCCAATTGGCTTCTAGTACTTGCACGTTAGGTTCTTTAACGACGGTATAATAGCCGAGTCGGACGTTGGTCACTTCATCGTTTCGTTTAAGGTAACGATGATTATAATAAAGTGCTTCTATCGCGCTTTTCGCAGTGTTTACTTGTTTCTTATCGTTGTTAGCACCTTCTGATGGCTCTATGGATTTCATAGCTGTTTGTCTGTAGCTTGATGCTTTACCATCGTCATTGATATTAAATTTGAGTTGTGCTTTACTATTATTCATGATTGGAAAGTCGTTATAAGTCTGTTCAAAAGTAACATTTTTATCGTCAATTTTACTCATTTCGTAATTTTGACCTTTAAAGATTTTATCTTTAACATACGATTTTAAATCTGTGTATTGATCGTTACCTACATCAATTGGATCGTTGATTTCACCTTTGATTTTTTGACCGTCTTCTTCGCTTGTAATACTTGAACGTGCTTTTGCATAAGATGAAAAATCATTAGATCTTGCAGTGAGTAGTTGCATTTCTATATTTTTAACGCTTGGCAAATTTTCAGGAATTTCTATTTTTTCTTGTTTGAAATTCACTGCATTTTCGTCGGCACTATCGTTAATATGAGATTTGTTGACTTTATCAATATAGATGATGATAAGGCTGATGTTCACTAGAATAAATACAAAAATAAATAATGTTTTCGTGTGTTTCCAGTTCATTTATTCTAGCCCCCCATCTTTGTATGCACGCCACTTGTCATCGTACTCTACATACCAACATGGCTTAAATTCACTATTGCGCTGGATTTCTATATCTCCGTTGTCCTGTTTATCTTCCATGCGGTAACCAATGGTCATGTTTGTTATCTTTTCGAAATCTACTTCAGGGTTATTGGCGAGTTCCGAACGGACAGTTTCAGCGCCTGGTAGGTTGACTTCTTTTTCGCCACTATCAATAGTTACATTTGCTTTTAATAACGTACGCGCATAGCTATAAATACCTTTATTGCCCCAAGAAACTTTCAATGTATTTAAATCGTCGTCGTTAAACGTTGGTCGTCCATTCAAGAACAGTTGATAAGTCAGATCGCCACGTTTATCGTCTGTATGGAATAATCTGAAATCATCTGTAAAACCACCGTGATTATTGATGTATGCATAGGTGCTTGGAATGCTTTCTTGCATGTTCGTTGAACGGTTTTCATCTTCTAATAGATTTGTGTAGCGATATTTTTCGGTTTCATCGTTGTAGTTGGCCACACCTGTATTATTGTTGTAAGTGACTGCACCGCTTCTTGAACTACGCACTACCACTGAATCGTTAAATAGTATTGAATTCATGGTATCTACACTAATGTGATTATAGATTGTATGGTAGGATTTTTGTCCTTTTGGTGACTTCGGCGCAAAGATATGTGTCGCTTTATCTATCGTATCTTTATTGGTAATAATTTCTGTGTATGGTTGCATATGCTTATGCTGGTTTTCCAATGCTTGTGTGAATTTATCTGTCTTCACCGTTGTGGTCATGCGTACAACATTATGTCTATCTTTACTAATCGCATAAAGTTTAATTTTGCCGTCTTGATTGTTATCTATTAACAAACGATCAAATTTAAAGTTGTTGGGTACTTTGGCATTGATGTTTAATACTTGGCCTAAATATGTAGCAAGAGGCATATCATAGGTGAAGTCCAATACTAAAAATTCATCGCTCAAGTCTGGAATAATTAAATTATGATTGCTGTGCATTTGTTCAGCGTGTAATACACGATGATTTTTTAAGGGTTTAATGATTTCTTCGACATTGCTGCGTGTTGCTTCCATACCTTCTGTACTTTCACCTTTAGAGTGAATGACTTGGTATGGTGTGATCACTTGAGGCATTCCTTGTTTCAAAGGTTTACCGATTGTATTTGATTTCGCTTCTTTTTTACTATTGTCTTGTTTATCTACATTAGCCAAATCAGGTGAAAAGTTCCATGTCATATACGTCAAAATCGCACTCATGAGTACTAAAAGAAATAGGATAATAGATTTAATTAGTTCTTTACTCTGCATCCCAATCACCATCTTCTAGTACTTCACATGGAAGTGTAATAAAGATTGACGTGCCTTGTCCTTCTACACTATTTGCCCAGATGCGACCGTTATGTGCTTCGACAATTTCTTTAGAAATGGCTAGTCCTAATCCTGTACCACCCATTTTTCGCGTCCGTGCTTTATCTACGCGGTAGAAACGATCAAAGATTTTATCTACTTTATTGATAGGAATACCAATGCCGTTATCTTTGACGCGGATGGTCATACGATTATACAGTGAGTTTTGTTTCACGTGAAACTCAACACGTTTATCACCGCGTGAATACTTCATTGCGTTGGTAATGACATTGTCAAACACTTGTGTCATCTTATCTGGATCAATTTCTGTAAAGATTGTTTGTTTTGGAATCTCACGTACAAATGTTGTATCCTTCGCTGACATTTCATGGCGATTAATAATTTTATTGATAAACATATTAAAGTCGACAATTTCTTTGGTAATCTGATCTGATTCGTTATCCATTTTTGATAATTGTAGTAAATCGTTTACGAGTCGAATCATACGTTCTGTTTCTTCACGTGTCACGGATAAGAATTGTGGCGCTAACGCATCATCTTTCCATGCACCGCTTTCTAATGCCTCGATATAACTATTCATGGATGTTAACGGCGTACGTAATTCATGTGAAACATTCGCCACGAATTCGCGACGTTCTTGTTCAACTTGTTGTTGTTCTGTTACATCATGAAGTACGGCAATATAACCTGTAACGAAGCCTGTCTCTTGTACGATTGTACTAAAGTTTACACGAGCGATTATACCTTCACTTTCATTGATATCTAATAAGAAACTATCATTATTTTCTTGAATTTCATCTAATGAAAAATCTTCTTCTAATTTAAGCATATTTAACATGTAATGACCGATAATTTCTTCTTTCATCATGCCTAGCATCGTTAATGCCATATCGTTGACAATACGCACACGGCCACGACGATCGGTTGCGATAATACCATCACTCATATGCGTAATGACAGAGTCTAGACGTCGTTTTTCACTTTCTGTATTTGCTTGTGCTTCTTGTACACGTTTGGATAAATTATTAAAGGCTAGTGCAAGTTCACCAATTTCATCATTACCGTAAATTTTAACACGTTGCGTATAGTTACCTTTAGACATCTCAACGGTTTGGTTACGCATATCGGTAATTGGCTTTGTGATTGTGCGCGCAATAAAGAAACCTAGTATCACTGTAATTAATAGCGAGATGCCTGTCCCAACAATAAAGATTTGGTTGATGTTGCTTAATTGGTTATATACATCGTTGATATCTGCTTCTATATAAACATTGCCAATTGTGCCATCATCTGATGTCTTCACTGGTAAATTGTAGACCCACACACGTTGTTTTCCATTACCATAGTCTTTTAATACTGTATGGCTATTAATTTCTCCTAGAGATAGCGCTTTTTGTATGGAGCTGTCATTAGCTTTTTGATTTATTAGACTACGCGTAGACTGCTTTGAGGTAGCCATGATAATTTGATCTTTATCAATAAAACGAATTTCTTCTATTTCTTGTCTATTGGCATACTCATTCAATAAATTTTGGACTTCTTTTTGTGCATTGACTGAGTTGTCTTCGTCATAGACTTTTTCTATATTAATTTCTATTTGTTTCGCGTATTGCGAGATATTATTTTTGAATGTTTGTGTTAATTCTTTTTCTAGACTATTGGTAAAGTATAAACCGATAATCTGCATACCGATTACGATTAACAATACATAGACAATAACAAGTTTCGTGTGTAGAGATTGAAAATGTTTAAGCCACTTCATTTAATATTGTCCCCTAATCGTGTTGTTGGAGGAAGTATCCAACACCACGGCGCGTCACTATATATTCTGGATGTGATGGATCGTCTTCAATTTTTTCACGTAAGCGACGAATCGTTACGTCTACTGTACGTACATCACCAAAATAGTCATAGCCCCAAACAGTTTGTAATAAATGTTCACGTGTCATAACTTGACCCATGTGTTTAGATAAATAATGGAACAGTTCGAATTCACGGTGTGTTAATTCAATATCTGTACCACGTTTTTTAATAGAATATGCATCTGGATAGATAACAATATCTTTAATTGTAATTTCATTAGATGCATCGTTCACTTCTTGTGCTGGTTGTGAATAATGACGACGTAAGTTTGCTTTGACACGCGCAATTAATTCACGCGTGCTAAATGGTTTCGTCACGTAGTCATCGGCGCCAAGTTCAAGACCCAATACTTTATCGATTTCTGAGTCTTTTGCGGTTAACATAATTATTGGCATTTCATATTTTTTGCGTACTTCACGGCATACTTCCATGCCATCGCGACCAGGTAACATAATGTCTAATAAGACAATGTCTGGTTCTTCATCATATATTAAATTTACTGCGTCATTACCATCATATGCACAGAATACTTCATAACCCTCTTTTTTCAAGTTGAACTCTAAAATATCAGCAATTGGTTTTTCGTCATCTACTACCACAACTTTTCTAGCCATATTTATAAACCTCATTTCTAAATTGTAGTACGTTTACATATTTTTCTACGCATTTCTCTATAATATAATTTACCATTTATAGCGTGCTAATTCTATTTTTCTAAACAAAAAAATAAATTGGTATATTGTAAAATTATAACATTTTTTACTATTAATAGGTTAATTATAGATATATTAAGCCTACACAACATGATATCACTGTGCGACTATATTGCCCATAGTCTATAAAAAAGTGATACATATCTCAGCAAGGGTCATGTTATTTTGACTAAGGTATTTGAGATAACTTAGTCATAATTTGAACATGATGTCGCTTAAACTGGATATGCATCACTGATAATATTAAATATTTTTAGATTTTTTAACGAAGAGCGATAATATAAATCCGATAACTGTCAATATTACAATAAAGAAACAGGCATATTGGATACCATAAGACAGTACAACTTCTTGTTCTGCATTTGGATGGCTTGCGCCAAAGGTACGCATTGCCGTGGTATAAATCGTAATGGCAATTGCAGTACCAGCTGAACCTGCTACTTGTATTAACGTTGTAATTGTTGCTGAACCATCAGCATAAAGGTGGTGTGGCAATTGATTTAAGGCATTTGTCTGTGCTGGCATCATGACCATCGATATGCCAAAGAAAAGTACCATGAATGCCAAAATAATAGCCCAAACAGGTGTAGAAACTGAAAT
Source organism: Staphylococcus sp. FSL W8-0271 (assembly GCF_038006605.1). NCBI lineage: Bacteria > Bacillati > Bacillota > Bacilli > Caryophanales > Staphylococcaceae > Staphylococcus > Staphylococcus sp. FSL W8-0271. Next base: position 28,265 of record NZ_JBBOVM010000001.1, on the reverse strand, counting down.
CATTAATGAAAATATTAACGCTGCAATAAACATCAGTAAAAATCCGAAAATGCCAAAGTATCTAGCACCAAAACGATCAAATAAGGAACCAACAATCGGGGATAAGATTAAATTGATTGCATTACCTGGTAATAAAATTAAACCAGCAATAATCGAATTAAATAATAAAGCACCTTTTAAATATAGCGGCAATAATATACCCATAGATAGGATGCATAATATCGTAACGAAAACCATTGCAGCCCCTATGACAAACATTGGATATTTAAATACGTTTAAATTAAGCATCGGCGAATCAATCTTGAATTGTCGTACGATAAAGATAGCCAGTGCAACAATTCCGATCAATAACGGCAACCATACAATAGTACTTGTAAATGGTGCTTCAGCTAATGTGCTTAATGCAAAGATTAATCCCGCAAATCCTATTGTAGATAATGCAATAGAAATCATATCAATTTTAGGTTTGGTAATTTCTCCAACATTTTCTACTTTTGAAATTGCCATAAATAATACGATAATGTATAAAATCGCACTAATCCAAAAAATATAATGCCAGCTAGAAGCTGAAATAATGACACCTGACAGCGTTGGTCCAAGCGCAGGTCCAGCGGTAATCACTAGACCCATAATGCCCATCACGGCACCGCGTTTTTCTATTGGGAATATAAGCATCAACACTGTCACCATGATTGGTAGTAAAATACCTGTGCCAAGTGCTTGTACAATACGTCCTAATAATAAGAAACTAAAATTAGGCGCGAGCGCACCAATAATAACGCCTATTAATGATAATACAATTCCTGTAATAATAAGTGGTTTCGTATTAAACCACTTGATTAAATAAGAAGAAGCAGGTACTAAACAAGCCATAACGAGTAAATATCCCGTCGTCAGCCATTGCACCACTGCAGCTGAAACTTGGAAATCAGCCATAATATCTGTGAGTGCCATGTTTAACGCTGTTTCACTAAATAATCCCATAAATCCACCAATCATAAGTACAAGTGCGTACATGCTTGGGTTCTTTACTTTTACTTGCGTTGTCATTTTAAATACTCCTTTTTAATGGTTCCATGAAGTATAAGTATTATTAAGAGACCTAACATTGATATGTAATGCTGTCGTACGTGATAAACTTCGTACCATTTACTTAAAATTAATCTCTTCGATCCATAACTTATCTCGATATACCATTCAAATTTGTTTTATATCATTGAGCATTTACAATATGAATTTTAAATGATAAACACATCTTTTCATTGATATGTATACGTTATTTGTTACTTCAAAGTAATGTCCTCGAACGATCAACTTCATTACTGTATCAAAATTTCCCTTTTATTGTCAACTAGGTTTACAATATTTAGTACAAAATTAAAAGTATTGTAACCATTGCTTTTAAAATGGCACAATACTTCATGCTTGGATATTTTATTGTAAGTCTTCTAGTTGCCAGTCTTGATGTAAAATCGTTTTAAATAGCTGTAATTGCTCAGTTCCAATGACTTTTGCAATGTGTTTTTCAATGGATTGTTTATAAGTCATATACTGTTCAATGCATTCGATGCCGCTATCTGTTAATGACACACATTTCTCTTTTTTATTATGAACTAAGTTTTCAACTTTGACTAATTCTTTTTCTTCTAATTGTTTAATCGCTTTATGAATGGCTTGCCTTGTTAAATTAACCGATTGTGTTACTTCAACAAACGTAAGTTTACTTACGTATAATTTTGCCATGATATACCATTCTGAACTGGAGTTGTGTATCCCGTTCTTGTCATTTGCTTTGTTTTCAACAATATTCCTCAATGCACCGTGTCGTTCGCTCAGGGCATCTAGCATATCTAATTTTTTCAATTCTGGATCTACAGTCATCATTGTTTCACCTCTTGTCTCACTCAATACATTTAGTTTAACCTTTTTTATTTTAATTGTATAAAAAAGTGTTATTGCAAAGCAGCATCGCATTTACAATGATACTTTTATGAACTGTGCTAACCTGCACTAGCATGAAGCATTTAAAATTCTACGTATTTAAATTGAGCATCCGCTCGTTTCACAAACGAAGACACACGCTTTTATGTTTATACATAAATAACTACTACCTTCAATTGAATGAAGTTTAAAATATATATCGTAGAAAATTGTACAAAAAAATGCCCATCCTATTGGATGGGCAATACGGTCTCGACGGGAATCGAACCCGCGATCTCCTGCGTGACAGGCAGGCGTGTTAACCGCTACACTACGAGACCTAAAAATGGTGACTCCTACGGGACTCGAACCCGTGTTACCGCCGTGAAAGGGCGGTGTCTTAACCGCTTGACCAAGGAGCCTCTCTTAAGCACAAGATAAATTATATCAACTCTCATTATGGTTGACAAGCTATTTTTTAAATTAATTTAGTATAATTTTCTATCATTAATGTATAAAGTAACAAAATAATACTCGAAGCTGTCAAAACAGTATTTTATTTGCTTATTAACTTACTTTTGAGAGACATTGATGTACACTTACTTCTATAATTATGTTCTTTTTAATTTTTATTTCAAAATGTAAATAATAAATATAAAATCTTTTGTGTTTTAAATTCATTTTGCTAAAATTATAATTAGTTTAAATAAGGAGGCGCAATATTGGCAAAAATATTATTTGTTAATCCAGGTTCTGCTGGACATGTAAACCCAACAATTGCAGTTGTTAAAGCATTAGTTGATCGCGGCGAAGAAGTTGTTTATTACGCTAGCGATATATATAAAGATAAATTGAAAGATACTGGTGCTGAAATTAGAACGCTACCTACAGAAGCGATTATGACAGCATTCACTGATCATGAAAATCATCATTTGTTCAATGTTATCAATGGCTTATTAAAAACTGTAGATATCATTGTGCCACAAATTTTAAGAGAAACTGAAAATGAGCATTTTGATTATATGATTCATGATTCTATGTTTAGTTGTGGCTATATATTAGCGCAAAAATTGAATTTACCATCGATTTCATCTGTATCTTCATTTGCTCATACAAAGACATCTTTTGAAACATTTATTAATCATTTAACTTCTACTGTGAGCAAAGAAGAAATTCAACACGCTGATGAAACCTTTAATAATTTAAAAGCCCATGTTGAATCAACATATGATGTAACCATTCCTTCTCGTTTTGAAGTTATGAATAACCCGGGAAATATTAATATCACTTATGTAATGAAAGGTTTCCAAGTTGGTTATGACGCCTTTGATCCTGAATATTACAAGTTTGTTGGTCCTTCCATACTGGAACCTAAAGATTCTGGCTTTATGGACAACATTGATACCACACGACCAGTCGTCTATATTTCTCTTGGAACGGTATTTAATCAAAATATTGAATTTTTCAATCTCTGCTTTGAAGCATTTGCAAATATCGACGCTTCATTTGTTGTATCCATTGGTCATGATAATCAACTTGAAGATTTTAATGCGATACCATCTAATTTTACGGTTGCACATGTTGTTCCACAAACAGAATTATTGCAACATACGTCACTATTTTTAACACACGCGGGTATGAATAGTACGAATGAAGCGATGTTGATGGAAGTACCTATGTTAGCTTTTCCTCAAAGTGCAGATCAACCCGTTGTGGCTCGCCAAATCGAAAAACTACTTGTTGGTCGTCAGTTACAACTAGAAAATATAACATCCCGAGAGTTAAAACAAATTGTCTTAGACATGCTAGATGATATACCGAACTATCAACGTAATATCAGAAAAGTTAAATCTATACAATCTAGTAATAAAACAGGTTATCAGTTAGCAGTCGATCACATTCTAAATTTTCGTGATCAATATGTAACACATTCAAATATATAAATAAAAAACACCTTGTAAAGATGGCCATATTAGGCTACATCAACAAGGTGTTTTTTCATTTCAACATTTTACTTTTTAAATTTATAAATCAGTTTTTATAGGTAAACGGCTTACCATAATGATTTTAATAAGTTTGTTTGATTACGATCTGGTCCTACAGAGAAGATTGAAATTTGAACGTCACATAATTCAGAGATACGTTCTAAATATCTACGTGCATTGTCTGGCAGCTCATCTAATGAGCGACAACCTGTAACATCTTCTGTCCAACCAGGTAATGTTTCAAAGATTGGCTTACAACGTTGTAAGTCTTTTAAATTCGCTGGATATTCAGTAATTTCTTTACCGTCCAATTCATACGCCGTACAAATCTTCACTTCTTTAAGGCCTGTTAAGACATCGATAGAGTTGATTGATAAATCAGTAATACCACTCGCACGACGAGAGTGACGTAATACAACTGAATCGAACCAACCTACACGACGTGGACGTCCAGTAGTTGTACCGTACTCACGGCCAACTTCACGGATGTGGTGTCCATCATCATCAAATAGTTCTGTTGGGAATGGGCCATCACCGACACGTGATGTATAAGCTTTACATACGCCAATGACTTTAGATACGTATGTTGGACCAACACCACCACCGACAGTGACATTACCTGCAACTGGGTTACTTGACGTAACGAATGGGTATGTACCGTGGTCGATATCTAACATAACGCCTTGAGCACCTTCAAATAATACTTTTTCTTCTGCTACAAATGCATCGTCCAATACTTTTGCAGTATCCGTAACGAACTCTGCTAAACGTTGGCCTGCTGCGTAATAAGTTTCAAAGATTTCTTCAAATGAAGGACATGCTTTATCAAACATACCTTTGAAATATGCTGATTTGTATTCAATATTTTCTTTTAATAATTTTTCAAACGTTTCTTTATCTAATAAATCTGCAACACGAATACCAATACGTTGTGCTTTATCTACATAAGCTGGACCGATACCTTTTTTCGTAGTACCGATTTTATTATCTCCACGACGTTCTTCTTCATATTCATCTTGTTTAATATGATAAGGTAAAATAACTTGCGCACGGTTTGAAATACGTAAATTATCTGTTGAAATACCTCTTTCATTTAAAGCGTCTAATTCTTTTAATAGTGCTACTGGATCGACAACGACACCGTTACCAATGACTGCTAATTTTTCTTTATAGAAAATACCAGATGGTACTAAGTGCAATTTATATGTTTCGCCACCAAATTTAATTGTGTGGCCTGCATTGTTACCGCCTGAAAAACGTGCAATAACATCTGCTTGTTCTGCTAAAAAGTCTGTGATTTTACCTTTACCTTCGTCTCCCCATTGTGTCCCAACAACTACGATTGATGACATATGAGCACCTCCAAGTTTTTCTCAATTAACCATTAAGTATTCTACCAATACCACACTAATAATGCAAACAAAAATCGAACATTGGTTTTTTACATTTTCTCGAATTTCATTAAATGTTTAAAAATGCAATTACACATCTTAAACATAGTGTCATCAAGGTTTTCAAAGCGATATCCATTTAATTACAACACATACTTCATTAAAAAAGAAAGAACCAAATGCAAAAAAACCGTACGATAAATAAACATATTTACAAATCGTACGGAAAAAATAAATTTTATTCTTTTTTTTAACCCATGTCTGCATGTGCATAATCGATATCAGTAAATTTATTATACTGCTTCATAAAGTGTAATTTAACAGTACCTGTTGGACCATTACGTTGCTTCGCTATTATAATTTCAATCTCACCATTATCATCATTTGTTTTTGGTTCAAAGTTCGTATCTCCATCATCATCGTCTTCATCTTCGCCACGATTATAGTAATCATCACGATATAAGAATGCGACGATATCAGCATCTTGCTCGATTGATCCTGATTCACGAATGTCACTCATCATTGGTCGTTTGTCTTGACGTTGCTCTACGCCACGTGACAACTGACTTAGTGCAATGACTGGACATTCCATTTCTCTGGCAATCGCTTTTAATGTACGAGAAATCTCTGATACTTCTTGTTGTCGGTTATCTGAGAATCTTGAACCACTACCTGAGATTAATTGCAGATAATCAATCACTACCATGTCTAAACCGTGTTCTTGTTTTAAACGACGGCATTTTGAGCGAATATCTGTAATTCGAATACCTGGTGTATCATCAATAAATATCTTTGTTCTAGATAATTTACCTACTGCAATTGTAAAGCGATTCCAGTCTTCTTCTGTCATCATACCCGTTCTTAAACGGTTCGAATCTACGTTACCAGAACTACAAATCATACGTGTTGCTAGTTGATCCGCACCCATTTCTAGCGAGAATATACCGACTGAGAAATGGTCTTCATGCGTAGCAACTTTTTGTGCAATATTAAGTGCGAAGGCAGTCTTACCTACTGATGGTCTGGCAGCCAGAATGATTAGATCATTACGGTTAAAGCCCGCGGTCATCTGATCTAGATCTCGATAACCAGTTGGGATACCAGGTGTTTGACCACTATTTTGATCAAGTAATTCTGCATTCTCATACACTTCTCCAAGTACATCTCTAATATCTTTAAATCCATCGCTTTCACGTGTAGATGACAATTCTAATATTCGACGTTCTGCATCGTTCAATATTGTATCTAATTCTAATTCATCATTATAACCATCGTTAGCAATGCTATCGGCAGTTTGTATCAACTTACGTTTTGTCGCATGCTTAAATACGATATCTGTATAATATTGAATATTTCGAGTTGTCGGTACATTACTAGATAATTCTGCTAGATATTGTGGGCCACCCGCTTCATTCAGTCGTCCTTCATACGACAGTTGATCCATAATTGTAACCACGTCAATATCTTTATTATCTTCGTTGAGGTTCATCATGGCTCTAAAGATGTGTTGATGTGCGCCTCTATAAAAGGACTCAGGAAGTAAGACTTCCTGAGTTCTGTTTATCAATTCCGGATCTATGATAATGGCACCTAAGACAGATTGTTCAGCCTCATTACTGTGGGGCATTTGATTTTGTTCATACATTCCATCCATTATGATTACACCTCATATCTCAATCCGTTTTTATTGTTCAACTGTGTGTACACGAATTGTACCTTCTACTTCTTTATCTAATTTAACTGGTACATTTGTGTAACCCAATGCATGTATACCGTTTGGTAAATCCATTTTACGCTTGTCTATTTTAATATCATGTTGTTGTTGTAATGCTTGCGCGATTTGTTTTGTACTAACTGAACCGAATAATTTTCCAGCATCACCTGTTTTAGCAGATACTTCAACTTCAATATGACTTAATGTTTCTTTTAATTTTTTAGCATCTTCAATTTCTTGTTGGCGTTCCGCTTCTGCAGCTTCATTTTTCTTTTCAAGCTGTTTTAAATTACCTGGAGTAGCTTCTACTGCATAATTTTTCTTCAATAAGAAATTGTTTGCATAGCCTACAGGTACATCTTTAACTTCGCCTTTTTTACCTTTACCTTTAACATCTTGTGTGAATATTACTTTCATGAATTTTCACTCCTACTCATTTGTTCTGTTATAGCTTGTTGTAATTGTTCTATTGCTTCATCAACAGTGACATCTTTTAATTGTGTAGCTGCATTAGTTAAATGACCACCGCCACCAAGTGCTTCCATTGTCAATTGAACGTTAACTGCACCGAGTGATCGAGCAGACATACCGACTAGATTATCTTCTCTTCTAGCAACTACATACGAAGCTTCTACACCATCTAAACTTAACAGTTCATCAGCTGCTTGTGCAACTGTTACAGGATGATAGATTTTTTCGTTCGAACCATGTGCAATTGCGACACCGTTCTCTTGAAGTTTCACTGTTTGGATTAATTCAGTACGATTAATGTACGTATCTAAATCATCTTTCAAGAAATGTTGCGTTAATATTGTATCTGCACCATGTGCACGTAAATAACTTGCCGCATCAAATGTTCTTGAACCTGTACGTAATGTGAAATTACGTGTATCTACAATAATACCTGCAAAAATAATTGTCGACTCTAAACGTGTTAATCGTTGTTCTGTTGGTTGGTATTCTAGCAATTCAGTCACTAGCTCTGCAGTTGAACTTGCATATGGTTCCATATAAACAAGTAATGGGCTAGAGATAAAGCTTTCACCACGTCTATGATGATCGATCACAACTTTACGATTTGCCTTGTTTAATATGTTTTCGTCGATAACCATTTCAGGTTTATGCGTATCTACAACTACTAAAGTTGTCTTAGACGTCATGACATCCCATGCTTCATCAGATGTGATAAAACGCTCTTTTAGTTCAGGGTTTTCATCGACTGCATTCATCACACGACGCAGCGTCGGATCAATATCTGAATCATTTAACACAATATAAGCATCTAAGTTGTTCATCATAGCAAACCTTGAGACACCAATGGCTGCGCCTATAGCATCTAAGTCTGGACGCGTATGTCCCATAATGATGACTTTGTCGCCTTCCATTAAAATATCTTTTAATGCATGAGAGATAACACGTGCTCTTACACGTGTACGTTTTTCCATGGGGTCAGTCTTACCGCCATAGAAACGCACATTTCCGTTCATATGCTTAATTGCAACTTGGTCACCACCACGGCCTAGTGCTAAATCAAGTCCAGATTGAGATAATTCACCTAAATCGATTAAGTTCTCTGAACCTTCACCTACACCAATACTTAATGTCAATTGCGCACGGTAACCCACACTTTTTTCGCGTAATTGACTCAGTATACTAAAATTAGATGCTTCAACTTCATTTAGAATGCGTTGGTTTAAATAAGCAACAAATTGATCTGAACTATAACGTTTGAAATAAATGTCATATTCTGTTGCCCATCTACTTATGACGCGCGTAACCATAGAGTTAATTTCTGAACGTTGTGTATCATTCATATTTTGCGTAATTTCATCATAGTTATCTAAAAATAGTGTTGCAATAATTGGTTTAGATGCTTCATATAACTCTTGTGTATGTATTTCTTCAGTAATGTCGAAGAAATACAATACATGTTCTTTTTCTGAATATCTTACACGATAGTGATATTCATTTTCTTGAATTTCCACTTCTTGTGTTTTTTCTAACTGTTTTAATATATTAGGATATACTTCATTGACTGGATCAGAAATGACATTTCGATCTAGACGATCCGACATAAATTGGTTCATCCACTCTATGTTTTCATTTTCATCTAAGATAATCATCCCAATAGGTAACCTTTTAATAGCAGTATTACTGCTTGCTGAGATTTTTCCACTCAGATTATCTACATAGTTATCCAATTTTTGTAAAGCTTGTCTTACCATCAGTACTGTCCCTACGATTATGATGAGTAATACAACAGTAGCTATACCTGCAATCAATTGGTTAAAAATAAACCAAACGACGACAAGCGCTATCGCTGTAAGCACCATAATAATAAATGGTAAAATCAACGCTTTTTTAGTGGATTGACGGTTCATTTTTCCACCTCAAATCATTTTTTAATGATACGTTTTAAATTGATACATAAATCTACAAATCCCAGGAGACTCACAATATGTGTTAATGGCATTAAAATTGTCCCTATCACCATTAATAACACAGTAAGTGCTGGCGGCATTGATTTCGCTTTTCCGAAAAAGTGAATCACACTTAACCCCTGAATGTACATACATAATGATAACACAATTTCAAAGTTTAAGACGATGGTTTGAAACGCACTTGGTTGCGTTGAAAACATAACACAAATTAATACAATAACATACATCCATAAGACAGAACGCTTCATTTGCCAAGCATATAATGGTTTAAATATGGGTGTAGCGATTTTGAATTTACGCAAGATTGGAAAAGTGATAATTAAATTGATTAATATAAGTAGAAATACACCAACAATCATATAACTTGGTAGTTGCACTGCTGATTGGCGGAAAGTCTCTTCAAACATTTGTTTATAATCCGCGTTGACTGAAGCGCTAGAAATTATGTTATACATCTGTTCTTTAATCGGTTTGATTAATGATGTAGCACTTGGTATTTTTTTAAATGCTTGTAACACCATAAATGCAATTAATGCAATGATACTAATAAACGTTGTTGTTATATAAAGTATACGTTCTTTTGATGTACGTTCTTTTAATAATTGACCCACTACAACACTCACTACGAACAAGAGGATCATGATACTTAACACGAATATATTACCTAATAACGTAGTTAGCACAACTGTAATGACTGCCGTTAAGCCAAAAGATTCTACAGATTTATGCCATAAAATAATACCTGGAATTGTTGCAAATAAACTCAACACGAGTCCAAGTAGCGGTAATATATGTAAAGCTAAAGCTACTATAATTAACGTGATTACACTAAGTATAGTGGCTTTAGTATGTATTTTAGAAAACAAATTCGCCACTCCTATACAATTTTTGTCTATGTTTATTATTTTAACCTCTTTAAAACTTTTATACAATTATTGACAATTCTTTTTGTCAGAAGTTCAATATCAGCGACAAAATCTGAAAATGAGCGCCTTTTTAAATTACATCTCCTCGTTAATATCAACTTCAAATTTCACATTTTACTCACCATAAAAATAAGACGTCATAGGAACACAGTTATTTCCACTTTCATTTAAGTATAAAATAACTATCCCAGACGTCTTATAATACAAAACGAACTAAAATGTAGCATATCGTCATTTTCTTTTGAACTTGGAAACTTTTAAAAAGTGATACAAATTGGGTGCCCAATCGTTAAAGTTCAGTAAGAAACCATCATGTCCTACATTATCTGGCACAAACCAATGCTTATGATATTTAAATCGCGTACCTGTAGCATATACTAAATCGTCTGGATATAATAAATCATCCGTAAAGCCCATAGTCATAACTTTAGTATCTAGACGTCCAAACACTTCATCTACATCAGTACGATCTCTATCTATATCGTGGCTATCTAAGACGTCTAGCAGGGTTAAATAACTCAATGGATCAAAGTGCTTTTTGAACTTATTTCCCTGATGCTTCTGGTAGTTTACAACTTGGTCTGGTGTAAATCGTCTATCGTAACTTTTAGAAGAACGATACGTTAAGAAACCAAGTTGTCTTGCGATACTCATACCTTCACCATGATCTAATCGAATCGCCTGTCTCGCAATTTCATTAAATGCACGACTATATGAGGATGTCTTATCTGTTGCAGCTAAAATGACTGCTTTATCTACTTCAAATTTATGATTATACAATAATTCCAGCGCTTGCATACCTCCTAAAGACCCACCGATTAAAATACTAATTCGATCAAACCCTAATGTTTGAATACCTAATTCTATTGCATTGACAATATCACGCAATGTTAAATGCGTGGGGAAGTCAGCATCTGTAAGTGGCGAACTCGAGCCATATGGACTACCTATCACGTTGAATGTTAAAAATTGATAATCATGTATTGGCATGTACCCTCCATCTATAATCTCTCGCCACCAACCAGGATTGTCATCCGTCCCGTATGTCAAATGATTACCTGTCAGCGCATGGCATACAAGTACAAGTGGCTGCCCTTCATATCCAACATGTTCATAACGTAATTTTAAATTTAAGATCGTTTCACCTGATTCAGTTGTAAATGGCCCCAATTCTAATGTATCAACCGTATAATTTGTCATCATTTACCTCCTACTTAGTAAAAAAACTTCCTACCTATTTATAATAAGTAAGAAGTTACAATACTTATTATTCGAGCGAATCGTTGGTATTAGCACCGTGCTTCTAAAGTCGGTTGCTGAAGCTTCATTGGGCCAAGTCCCTCTGCTTCTCGAAATAAGATTTAATTTTAATTGTAAAAAGCTGTGTATAAATCAAACATCTATTTTAACAAGTATTCCTTTAAAATTATCAAAATTTTCTAATTATTGCTATTCTAACGGATAATGTGAACCACTTCAATAATATATTTAAAATATCCATCTTAAAACTGCCATTATTAAAATACCACTGACAATCGTAATCGTTAAACTCCGTGTAATAATGGCAATGATTATTGTTGGAAGCATCGTCACTAAAAACGGTAAATTAATACTATACACCATTGAACCTTCATGTTGTTCTAAGACGCCGTCTACAATCAATGCCGTAAATAATGTAATAGGAATGAAGGAAAGCCACTTTACAACTGTCTCAGATAGTTTAATTTTTGTAATTAATATAAACGGTATAATTCGTGTTAACCAAGTGACCACACCACATAAAACAATGATTAATAGCATATGTAAGGTCGTTGTCATTTATCGATCACCACCCCTAACCCCGCAGTAATTGTCGAAGCTAAGATAATTGCTACATATGAAGGCATAAAGAAACTTAAAATAAGCATTAATATGATCACACAAACAATTAATACTAAATATGTTTTAAATTGTGATTGCTTAATAGCATCAAATTGGGAAACAGCTAAGAATATAAACATTGCAGTAATAGCAAAATCTAACCCAAACGCATCTGGGTTTGTTATGTATTTACCAAAAACAGCACCAACAACACTTGCAAATGTCCAAAATAAATAAGCTGTGATATTTAATCCATGCAGCCATCGATCATTGATTTTTTCACCTTTTAGATGTGGTGTAATAGCGACACCAAATGTTTCATCTGTAATCAAAGAAGACATACCTATACGATTCCAAAACCCATATCCTTTATAACTTGGCGCTAAGGTCATACTTAATAAAAACATCCTAGAATTTACAATAAATGTCGTTAATACAATTGCAGAAATTGGAGTTCCAGCAATGACTAACGCACAAATAATGAATTGTGCCGCGCCAGCATAGACAAGTAAGCATAATAAAATGATTTCAATCAAATTGAAACCTGAAGCAACTGCAACAATACCAAATGAAAGACCAACACCAGCATAACCTAACAAAGTCGGTACACATTCTTTTACACCTTGCTTAAAAGTTAAATGTGTTGCCATCATGCCACCTCCCACACATTTTTTAAAAATAATAGAATTAGTTTAATACAAACTGAAAGAGACATTCAACGTTTTTAGACTTACGCATGTGTAACCTAAGACTTACGTTCGTCTAAAAATACTGTTATTCCAATGTTTTTAATTTCGGAATATTGTGTTTTTTATTTTAGACTTCCCTCTACTTTTTTGAATAAAATAAGGTATTTTTTCAAATTAAATAACCTGCAAAACAAGATATTTAACACCTCCCCTACCCTCTCTTTACTTTAAAAATATTTAAGATGTTTAGAAGATCAGAAGGATCATTATTCATATAAAATGAGAGGTTGAGACATCTATTTGTCCCAACCTCTATTTTTATTTCATCATTTTATGGTATCTATTTTGAAAGTTCAACGCTTAAGCTAGCTCAAATGCCACTGATGATATTCATTCAAACGAATCTATTTTTCTTTAACTGGGTGAATCACTGTTTTACCGCCCATATATGGTACTAATGCATCTGGAATAGTAACTGAACCATCTTCGTTTTGATAGTTTTCTACGATTGCAGCAAATGTACGACCTACTGCTAAACCACTACCATTCAATGTGTGCACTAATTCTGGTTTTGCTGTTTTATCACGTTTAAAACGAATGTTAGAACGGCGTGCTTGGAAATCTGTAATATTTGAGCAAGAGCTAATTTCTTTGTACTCATTATAGCTTGGTAACCAAACTTCTAAGTCATACGTTTTGCTTGAGCCAAAGCCTATGTCACCTGTACATAAAATAACTCTACGATACGGTAAGCCTAACTCTTCTAAAATTGCTTCTGCATGTTCTGTCATTTCTTCTAATGCTTGCCAAGAGTCTTCCGGTTTTTCAAAACGAACCATCTCTACTTTATCGAATTGGTGTAAACGGATTAATCCTCTTGTATCTCTACCAGCTGAACCCGCTTCACTACGATAACACGCTGATTGCGCTGTGAATTTAGCAGGTAAGACATCCGGACCAATAATTTCATTACGATAATAATTCGTTAATGGTACTTCTGCCGTTGGTATAGTATATAATCCTTCTTTTTCAATTTTGAATAAATCTTCTTCAAATTTTGGTAATTGTCCAGTACCATACATTGAATCAGCATTTACTAATTGTGGTACCATCATTTCTGTATAACCATGTTGCGTCGTATGTTTCGTGACCATATAGTTCATTAATGCTCTTTCTAACTGTGCGCCTTCGCCAGTTAAGAACACAAATCTTGCACCAGAAACTTTTGCACCGCGTTCAAAGTTAGCCATTTGTAATGACTCTACTAAATCCCAGTGTGCTTTTTCATCAAAATCAAATTTCCTTGGTGTACCCCAACGTTTTAATTCTACATTCTCTTCATCAGAATCACCCTCAGGCACATCATCATGAATTATATTTGGAATACGAGATAATAAGTCTTCTAGTTCTTTATCCACATTATTTAAATCATTGTCTAGAAGTTTGATGTCGTCACCTAATTTTCTCATTTCTGCGATAACATCATCTGCATTTTCTTTATTGCGTTTTTTCTCAGCAATTTCACCGCTCACTTTATTACGTTCAGCTTTCATTTCTTCAGCTTTACGAATTAACTCACGGCGTTTGTCATCAAGTGATAATACATCATCTACTACTTTTGTATCCATACCACGTTTTGCAACTTTGTCTTTTAAAAATTCTGGGTCCTTACGAAATAGTTTAATGTCTAACATGTCACTTTCCATCCTTTCAATTTCTATTTTTTTAAGAATAGAACACAAAAAAGACCACATCCCTGTACAAGGGACGTGGTCTTTACGCGTTGCCACCCTATTTAACAGCTAAAAGAGACTGCACTTTCACCAAAATAACGGTTAAACCCGATTGTTCTCATATAATAGGTAGATTCACATTGACTCTGGTTACTTGTTCTCACTAACCACAAGCTCTCTGAAACCAAAAGTACAATACTACTTAGCCTACGAACAATAGCTTTATTAACTTGATTTTAATATAGCAAATAACCTATCACTTTTCAAGGCCAAGGATATGCAATCGCTAAATGTTCATTAAAAATTCACTCAACCTTAATTAGCATAAGCGTGATCTAATAAATACTGTGAAACAGCTTCTATGTCTTTATGAAATTGGCGGTCTTCAGTGATAGATGGTACAACTTTTCGTAAAGATTGATATTTTTCATAGGTTTTAGGTGATAATTTTTCAACATCTTTATATTCTACTGCTTGAAGTGCGATGATTGCTTCTATTGCTAACACACGTCGTGCATTTTCAATCATTTGGTAACCATGGCGTGAAGCAATCGTCCCCATAGACACGTGGTCTTCTTGATTAGCTGATGATGGAATAGAATCTACACTAGCTGGGTGTGCGAGTGTCTTATTTTCCGAAACAAGACTTGCAGCTACATATTGCATGATCATTGCACCACTCTGTAAACCTGGTTGAGGGCTTAAAAACGCAGGTAAACCATTGTTCAATTGTGGGTTTACTAATCTCTCTAAACGTCTTTCTGAAACATTGGCTAATTCACTTACGCCTAACTTTAAGAAGTCTAACGCGAATGCAATCGGTTGACCATGGAAATTACCTCCAGAAATAACTAATGTCTCATCGTCTTCATCAAATATTAATGGATTATCGTTCGCCGCATTCATTTCAAATTCAAGCTTTTCTTTTACATAATTAAAAACTTGGAAACTCGCGCCATGTATTTGTGGAATACAACGTAATGTATAAGCATCTTGTACGCGAATTTCTCCCTGTGTCGTTGTTAATTTAGAACCTTCAAGCCAGTCTAACATGCGTGAAGCAACATCTATCTGTTCTGGAAAATTTCGGACGCGATGCACTTTTTCATGATATGCATCCGTAATACCATTTAATGCTTGATGTGTAAGTGCAGCAATCCACTCGGCTTGGTAACCAATATCTTCCGCTTCTATATAATTAATTACACCTTGTGCAGTCATAGCTTGCGTGCCATTAATTAAAGCAAGACCTTCTTTAGCCTGTAAGCTCAAAGGTTCACGATTTAATAAATTTAAGACATGCCGGCTGTCTACTTCTTCACCTTTATAATAGACGCTACCTTCTCCAATCAGTGCTAAAGCTAAATGTGAAAGTGGTGCTAAATCACCTGAAGCACCAAGAGACCCTTGTTGTGGAATAACTGGAATAATTCTATTGTTAATAAAATAAATGATTTGATTTACTAAATCGATTGTCACACCAGAATGACCTTTTAGCAACGTGTTTAGACGTAAAACCATCATCACTAAGGCGACATCCTGTGAAAAAGGTTTTCCAATACCACATGCATGCGAACGAATTAAATTTACTTGTAATTGATTGTATTCTCCCTCATCAATACGCACATCACTAAATAAACCAAATCCAGTCGTTATACCATAAATTGTTTCTTTATCATCTATAATCTTTTCTACTGTTACCCGGCTCTGTTTTACACGTTCATATGCATCCTCTGTTACTTTTACATCATCACTTTGGTATAAAAAATCTTTAATTGCATTAATTGTTAAATTTTCACCATTAAGCTGTAATGTCATTTCCCCATCTCCTTACTTCTGATGATTTTCAATTAATTAGAGTATACGCTTCCATATTTTTAAGAACAATAGGTTCTTCCATATCCGTAACATGGTATTAAATTAGTATTTTAATAAGATAAAGAAGGCAAATTTATTATTTCTAAAAATAAACAAATTCTTAATGCTTTTACCTATTGACTAAAGTGCAAAGCAGGTATAATATTTTCTATTGTATTTAAAAAGTAGATTAATAAAAAAGCTACAGAGAAAACCTTTCATAAAGCTTATAAATACACAATTCTTATCAAAAAGTACAAACTTACGAATCAACAAAATAATGATCAAATATACAAATTAAAAGTTGAAATAACTAATATGATTAAAGGGGGTTTCAATGTTGGAAACAATTTCATCAGTAAGCATTCCAAAACGTAAAGATGAAACGCATAAAGGTGATTATGGCAAAATTCTTTTAATTGGAGGTAATGCGAATCTAGGTGGGGCAATCATGCTTGCTGCACGCGCTTGTGTCTATAGTGGCAGTGGTTTAATTACGGTAGCTACACATCCAACAAACCATGCTGCGCTACATTCACGTTGTCCTGAAGCAATGGTGATTGATATCAATGATACTAAAATGCTCACTAAAATGATTGAAAATACAGATTGTATCTTAATTGGTCCTGGGTTAGGGTGTGATTTCAAAGGAAATAATGCTATCACGTTCTTATTACAAAACATTCAACCACACCAAACACTTATAGTGGATGGAGATGCTATTACTATATTTAGTAAATTAAAGCCAGATATTCCAACTTGCAATGTTATTTTCACACCACACCAAAAAGAGTGGGAACGTTTAAGTGGCATTGCAATAGAAGAACAAACCTATGAACGTAATCGCGAAGTTGCTGATAGAATTGGAGCAACGATTGTATTAAAAATGCATGGCACTGAAATCTATTTCAAAGATGGAGATTACAAACTACCAATTGGTACACCTGCGATGGCTACAGGCGGTATGGGTGATACACTTGCCGGTATGATTACAAGTTTTGTAGGTCAATTCGACGACACGAAAGAAGCGGTTACGAGTGCTACTTATACACACAGTTATATCGGTGAAGAGCTATCAAAGAAAATGTATGTCGTACCACCTTCCCATTTAATTAGCGAAATTCCATATGCCATGAAAGCATTGGAAAGCTAAATAAATACCTAAGATATAAATATGTTAAATCAAAATAAAATGAGCCTGGAACATA
Organism: Staphylococcus sp. FSL W8-0271; assembly: GCF_038006605.1. Lineage (NCBI taxonomy): Bacteria > Bacillati > Bacillota > Bacilli > Caryophanales > Staphylococcaceae > Staphylococcus > Staphylococcus sp. FSL W8-0271. The sequence goes on along the minus strand of NZ_JBBOVM010000001.1, from coordinate 10,541 downwards.
AAGTTCTTGGACAAGTGAAAAAGGCAATTTCTATTGAATAATATAGAAATTGCCTTTTTAATATTGTTTTGATTATAGTTGTCTCGTGGAGCTACTACTTTTCTTATATTAAGTGCGTTAATACAAAGAACTAAAGATGCTAATAGGGCATCTACTTTAGGATTTACTCTAAAACGATTTATTGTTTTATAAGAAGGTGTTTGATTTTGTGATAGACACATGCATTCAGATACGATCATTTAGCAGTTTTTCTATTTTACAACCAAAACATATGAATTGTGTGTAGAGATATAGAATAATTATTAACATCATTTTGGGATGAAATGATGTAGCACCACGATGATGTTTAAATTCATCGAATGTATTTTCAAGGGTTGTTTCAACGTTTTTCTTCACATATCGTGACATATCATTTGTGGGATACTAAACTGAAGTTTCCATTGGTAGTGTATGTTGAGTCACGTAATAATTTTTATACATATGTGACTCTTTAATTTACATAGTGCTTATTAAATTATACGTAAAGGCCTTATTTTTTTGAACAACAAAATATAAATTGTAGCGATTTTGCATCGTGTGGACGCCCGGGGAAATGATATGAGCGAGAGACTACAGGCTCGAACCATATCCCCAGGCAAGCATGCACGATCAAAAATCGTAAGTTTTTATATAAAATGGACTCATCCATCATGTGTTTTCATATTAAGTTATATATTTTGGTTAATTAAAAATATGACTTGCTATTAGCTTTATAAGTTAAATAATACGAAGCTGTTTCTATTGTATTAAACCACATTTCCTATAGCGATTTTGCATCGTGCTGACGCCCGGGGAAATGATATGAGTGAGAGACTACAGGCTCGAACCATATCCCCAGGCAAGCATGCACGATCAAAATCGTAAGTTTTTAAATATAAAGAGGACCAATCCATATTAAGGATTGACCCTCTAATTTTGAGAATGGGGATTTATGTCCCAAACTCACTTGTATATTTAAATTTTTCAATTTTTAATGTAACTATTGGTTTACTTCTAAAAATTGAGATTATTCGTCATCTTCGTTTTCAGTATCTTCATTATCACTATTATCGATGTCTTCATTGATACGGTCCATAAAGTCTTTTCTCACTTCTTGACGACCATCTTCATCTGTATCTTCTTCAACTTCGGTATGAACGACGCCTTCTGATAGGTCATCAGTTACGACAGATTCTGATTGTTGACTGTCACTTGAAGTATCTTCAATTTGCTCATTCTCTGTTTCTTGAAGTTCAATTTCTTCAGCTTCTTTTTCTTCTTCATCTACTTTAGCAACTGTAGAAACAAATTGATCGTCGTTTAATTTAATCAATCTTACACCTTGGGCTGCACGTCCATTTTGTGAAATATCTTCAACGCCGATACGGATAATTACACCAGCATTTGTAACAATCATCAAGTCTTCTTTACCTTCGACGGATGTGATACATACAACTTGACCATTACGTTCTGTAATCGTAGCAGTCTTAATACCTTTACCACCACGGTTAGATAAACGATATTCACTAACTGGCGTACGTTTACCGTAGCCATTTTCAGTCACAACTAGAATTTCATCATCTGTTTCTGCTTTAGTAACATCTAATCCAACGACGCTGTCGCCTTCTCTTAATGTAATACCTTTAACACCAGCAGCTGTACGACCTAAAGGACGTAATGCTGATTCGTTAAAGCGGATTAAAGAACCATGAGCAGTACCAATTAATACATCATCTTCACCATCTGTTAATCTCACTGCAATCAATTCATCATCTTCTTTGAAACCAATCGCAATCTTACCGTTTTTATTAATGTGTGAGAAATTACGTAATGCTGAACGTTTAACGATACCTTTTAACGTTGCAAATACTAAGTAGTCTTCTTCACTTTCTAAATCTTTAACGGCAATCATTGTGCTAATCGTTTCATCATTATCCAGTTCAATCGCATTGACTACTGGGATACCTTTAGACTGACGGGAGAGTTCTGGCACTTCATAACCTTTAAGTTTATACACTCTACCTTTATTCGTGAAGAACAAGACATGATCGTGCGTACTCAAGGTAACAAGTTGACTTACAAAATCTTCTTCTAATGTTTGCATACCTTGTACACCACGACCACCGCGATGTTGAGCTCTATATGTTGAAACAGGTAGGCGTTTAATATAGTTATTGTGACTTAATGTAATGACGATTTGTTCTTCTGGGATTAGGTCTTCGTCTTCAATGTTGTCGAGACCACCCAATTGAATTTCTGTTTTACGTTCGTCACCATAGCGTTCACGAACATCAATTAACTCATCACGAACAAGTTGTAATAGTTTTTCTTCGTCTGCAAGAATCGCCTTTAGTTCTTCTATATATGCAATTAATTCATTATATTCAGATTCAATTTTATCTCTTTCTAAACCTGTTAAACGTCTTAATCGCATATCAAGGATGGCTTGCGCTTGTCGTTCAGTAAGTTTAAATTGTTCTTGCAAGCTTACCATTGCAACTTTATCTGTATCAGATTCACGGATCACACGTATAATTTCATCAATGTGGTCTAAAGCAATTCTTAAGCCTTCTAAAATATGTGCACGGTCTTGTGCCTTCTTCAAGTTGTATTCTGTTCTTCTTCTTACAACTATCTTTTGATGTTCAAGATATTCAACCAATGCTTCTTTAAGGTTAATCAATCTCGGTCTGCCATCAACTAAAGCAATCATGTTAACACCAAATGACGTTTGTAATGGTGTCTGTTTATACAAGTTATTTAATACAACACTGGCATTGGCATCTTTACGTATGTCAATCACAACACGCACGCCAGTACGTAAACTTGTTTCGTCACGTAAATCTGTAATGCCATCGATTTTTTTATCACGTGCCAATTCAGCAATTTTTTCAATCATGCGGGCTTTATTTACTTGATATGGAACCTCTGTTACAACGATACGTTGACGACCGCCACCACGTTCTTCAATTTCAGCTCTTGCTCTCATTTGAACAGAACCACGTCCAGTTTCAAATGCACGGCGTATACCACTTTTACCAAGAATAATACCTGCTGTAGGGAAGTCTGGCCCTTGGACATCTTCCATTAATTCTGCAATCGTAATATCTGGATTATAGCTTAAACTTAAAACGCCATTAATTACTTCAGTCAAGTTATGTGGCGGTATATTAGTAGCCATACCTACTGCGATACCTGATGCACCATTTACAAGTAAATTTGGAAATCTTGAAGGTAAGACTGCCGGCTCTCTTTCGTTACCGTCATAGTTATCAACAAAATCAATCGTATCTTTGTTAATATCCCTCAACATTTCGAGTGTGATTTTAGACATACGCGCTTCTGTATAACGCATCGCCGCTGCACCATCACCATCCATAGAACCAAAGTTACCTTGGCCATCAATTAAAGGATATCGATAGCTGAAGTCCTGTGCCATTCTAACCATAGCTTCGTAAATTGAGGAGTCACCGTGAGGGTGATATTTACCCATAACATCCCCAACAATACGCGCAGATTTCTTATATGATTTATCAGGTGTCATACCTTGTTCGTGTAAGCCGTAAAGTATGCGTCGATGTACTGGTTTTAAACCATCTCTAACATCTGGTAGCGCACGTGAAACGATAACGCTCATCGCATAATCTAGGAACGATTCACGCATCTCATTCGTTATATTTCGTTCATTTATTCTTGATTCAGGTAATTCAGCCATCAAGATATCCTCCTTCAAAAATTCAGTTCATTGTCTTAGAAATCTAAGTTTGCATAAACTGCATTATCTTCAATAAACTGTCTACGGTTCTCAACAACATCGCCCATTAACATTTCAAAAACTTGGTCTGCTTCAATCGCATCATCTAATGATACTTGTAACATAGCTCTGTTTTCTGGATTCATAGTTGTTTCCCATAATTGATCAGCATTCATTTCACCAAGACCTTTGTAACGTGCAATAGACCATTTTGGACTTGGATCCAATTGAGCTTTAAGTTTTTCTAATTCACGTTCGTTAAACACATAGTATTTCTGTTTACCTTGTGTCAATTTGAATAATGGTGGCTGTGCAATATAAACATATCCAGCTTCAATTAACGGTCTCATAAAGCGATAAAAGAATGTTAATAATAAAGTTCTAATATGTGCACCATCAACATCGGCATCTGTCATAAGGATAATCTTGTGATAGCGTGCCTTACTTAAATCAAACTCTCCACCAATACCAGTACCAAAAGCAGTAATCATAGAACGTATTTCATTATTATTTAAAATTCTATCTAAACGTGCTTTTTCAACGTTCAATATCTTACCACGTAACGGTAAAATGGCTTGCGTTTCTGAGTCACGACCAGATTTTGTAGACCCTCCGGCAGAGTCCCCTTCGACGATGAAAATTTCACTTCGAGAAGGGTCTTTACTAGAACAATCTGCAAGTTTCCCTGGTAAACTTGAAATTTCTAACGCAGATTTACGACGTGTCACTTCACGCGCTTTTTTAGCTGCAAGACGTGCTTGTGATGCCATAATCCCTTTTTCTACGATTGTTCGACCTACTTGTGGATTTTCGTATAAAAAGCGTTCAAACAACTCGGAGAATATACGATCAACAACTTGACGTACTTCGGAGTTACCTAATTTAGTTTTAGTTTGCCCTTCGAATTGTGGATCACCATGTTTGATTGAAACAACAGCCGTTAAACCTTCACGTGTATCTTCACCTGAAAGTCTTTCTTTATCTTCTTTCATGATTTTACTGTTAAGACCGTAGCTATTTAACACACGAGAAAGCGCTCGTTTAAAGCCTTCTTCATGAGTACCACCTTCATAAGTGTGAATATTATTCGCATATGTTAAAAGATTTGTAGCATAGCCTTTATTGTATTGAAGCGCTATTTCAACTTCAATATCATCTTTTGATTGATGTACATAAATCGGTTCTTCATGAATAGGTTCTTTATTTTCATTTAACATTTCAACGTAAGATTTTATACCACCTTCGTAGTGATAAGTATCTTCACGAACCTCTTCTTCTCTTTCATCTTTTAATGTAATTGAGATACCTTTATTTAAAAACGCCAGTTCTCTGATACGTTGTTGCAATACTTCATAATTATATGTTGTTGTTTCAGTGAATATCTCTGGATCAGCTTTAAAACGAATCGCAGTACCTGTAGAACCAGTGCTTTCATCGGTTTTCCCAATGATTTTCAAATCAAACTGAGGTATGCCTTTTTTATATGCTTGATGATATATATTTTCATCCTTGTATACATACACTTCCAAATCTTCTGATAAAGCATTTACAACAGAAGAACCTACACCATGTAGACCACCGGAAACTTTATAACCGCCACCGCCGAATTTACCACCAGCGTGTAGCACAGTTAAAATAACCTCAACGGCAGGTCGTCCCATTTTCTCTTGTATACCAACAGGAATACCACGACCATTGTCTGTTACTTTTATCCAATTATCTTCTTCAATAATAACGTCGATTTGGTCAGCATAACCTGCGAGTGCTTCGTCAATACTGTTATCAACAATTTCCCAAACTAAGTGATGTAGTCCTCTTTCTGAAGTTGAGCCTATATACATACCTGGTCTCTTACGAACCGCTTCTAGACCTTCTAATACCTGAATCTGACCAGCACCATAATCTTCCGTGTTGTTCACATCTGACAATGCTTCCACCTTCACTTTCCGTTACTTTATAATTTCGCCATTATTAATGCGATAAAGTTTAGCGTTTTTCATAATTTCATGATCAATGCCATCAACTGATGTTGTCGTCACAAATGTCTGCACTTTATGTTGAATTGTACTCAATAAATGAGACTGACGTGAATCATCCAATTCACTTAACACATCATCTAGTAATAGGATGGGATACTCACCTACCTCAATATTCATCAGTTCGATTTCTGCAAGTTTGATTGATAAAGCCGTCGTTCTTTGCTGTCCTTGCGAACCGTAAGTTTGAGCATCCATACCATTTACGTTGAAACCTAAATCATCTCTGTGAGGGCCAAATAAACAGACGCCTCTATCTTTTTCACGATCTTTATTATCGTCTAGTAAAGTTAAGACTTCCTCTAAGCGTTCCGTCTCACTTTTTTCTTCAGCATCTAATTTGATACTAGGAAGGTACTTTAATGACAGTGTTTCATTCTCGTCTGTAATACCAGAATGAATAGGTTTGGCTAATGATTCAAGTTCTTTAATAAAATGTTCACGTCTTAATGTAACTTTGAGTGCATATGTTGCAAATTGTTGATTTAAGACATCAAGCATAGTGCTGTCAGTCTTTTGACCATATTGCAATTGCTTCAAATAATTATTCTTTTGTTTTAAAATTCTTTGATATTGAGACAAATCATTTAAATATACAGCTGAAATTTGTCCAAGTTCCATATCTATAAATCTACGTCTTATTTGAGGTGCGCCTTTGACAATATTCAAATCTTCAGGTGCAAACAAGACAACGTTTAAGTGACCGATATATTGTGTCAGTCTACTTTGTTCTAAGTGATTGACTTTAACCTGCTTACCCTTTTTAGTTATAAACATCGTTAAAGGCATTTCTCCATATCTATAACTGAGTTCACCCTCTATTTTAGCATAGTCTCGATCAAAACGTATGAGTTCTTTATCATTTGATGTTCTGTGGCTTTTGGCTAATGCTAGTGTATAAATAGATTCCAATAAATTAGTCTTCCCTTGCGCATTCTCGCCAATCAATATATTGACTTCAGAGTGACAATTTAGGGTAATTGACTCATAGTTACGATAATTGTCTAGCTGGAGTGTCTTTAGTTTCATTCTTCACCTTGATGTATAATCAAAAATGAACCGACTTCTGGTATAACGATGTTATCTTGATGGTTTAATTTTTTACCACGACGCATTTCGCGCTCACCATTGATCATTACTTCAAAATCTTGCAAGAACCATTTCGCTTGACCACCAGATTCAATAATACCTTCTGTCTTTAGAAATTGCCCTAAAGTAATGTCTCCATCAACAATTACTTCTTCAACCAAATCAATCACTCCATTCCTTTTAAACTCATCTATATATTATACCTTTTTTCGAGAAAAATTTCATGCAAAATGCAGATAGAAAGCGTTTTCTTATGTATAATTTTTACTATTATTGAAATTTATTTACGAAGGTACTTTTAACAATGTAACACTCATATATTATAACAAACTTTTATTCCTAATATTCTATTTCTTTAAAAAAGATTCTAACTAAAAAATTAATTATTAATGTTTTTAACTAAGCAATACTTCATAAGGATTTTTTATATGAGTTCAACGGCAATGTTATGATTTTGAATTTTAACGACTTTCTCAGCTTATTTATTCGCTTTAGGTATCATAAGTCTGAAAAAGATTAAATTGCTTATATTTAAGCTCTAAATAGCATGTAAGTAACGGTAAATGTTTATGATTAATATGTCTTTATCAATATACACGTTTTATCTTATGAAATTACTTCGAAATAAAAAGAATGAAGCAATCATTTATATGTGACATAAAGTTGAGACATAATAGTCTCGCCTCAATCTCATTTCACATTGGCAGTAGATGACTAAACTGAAAATGCGTTATAAATCAAGCTTCTGTCAATTCTAGTCATTCTTGCCAGGTGAGACGATGAAATCTATTTAATAAAATTAGATTTCTATCCACACCCCTAAGTTATGCTTACTAGGTTTTAAATATCCACAATAAAAAACCCGAGACATAAATCTGTCTCAGGCTCTCTGTTGAACAAAAAATTTAATATGTTCTAATTGGTAAAATTAATTGTGTAACTGAATCATCATCTTTTGGTTTTAAAATAAATGGTTTCATCGTACCAAAGAATTCGACTTCAACTTCATCGTTATCGATTGCTTTAAGTGCATCCATCATATATTTAGAGTTAAATGAAATTTTTAAATTGCCACCATCAACGTTATCTGCTTTCACTTCTTCTTTCACAGTACCAATTTCTGGTGATGTAGAAGATAATTCGACTAATTCATTACCTGTACTTAATTTAATAACATTGTTTCCACCTTCACGTGCTAATAGAGATGCACGATCAATAGCATGATAGAATTCTCCGTTATCTATGCCTATTTTAATTTCATAGTTTTCTGGGAATAAACGTGAAGTATCTGGATAGTGACCTTCTAAGAGACGTGAAATAAAGTTTACATTTCCAACTTTGAATAATACTTGATTTGAGGCAAAGAAAATATCGATATCTTCTTCACTATCAGACATAATTTTATTTAATTCTGCTAAAGCTTTACCTGGAATAATGACATTTTTATTTTCAGATTCATCTTCTAAAGTCACTTTTCGCACAGCCAAGCGGTGTGAGTCAGTTGCTGTGCATATTAATTCATCATCTTGTATAAGCCAATTAACACCAGTAAGTACTGGGCGTGTTTCTGAGGTGGACACTGCGAAATTCGTTTGTGCTATCACGTTTTTAAGCACTTTTACAGATAGTTGAATCGCATCATCACGAGAAACTTGTGGTAATAAAGGATATTGATCTGGATCTAAACCACTTAAATTAAATTCTGAATGTCCAGAAGTTATTAAAGTTTGGAATTGTTCATTTGTTGATAATTTAACTTCTTTTCCTGGTAGTTTTTTAATAATATCTACAAAGAAACGACCAGGGAGTACAACTGAACCAGTTTCTGTAATTTCAATAATGTCTTCTCCATCTACTTGTTTAGGAATCGTAATTTCTATTGAGATTTCTGAATCTGAACCAGTAAGTATGACTTCATTGTTTTTAACTTCAATTTTTATACCCGTTAGTATAGGTAATGTAGTTCTTGGTGAGATTGCTTTTAATGTGTCATTTAATTGATTTATAAAATAATCTCTTCTAATTGTAAATTCCATTTTTAAACTCCTTCCAGTCGTTTATATAATAATTATATAGGTTTTAAACCCGTAGTAATAGTAGTAGGGCTTGTGGATTAGGGGATAACTCAAATTAATACAATCATGTCATTGTTCGACGACTGTGGATAACTTGTGCACAGTGTGTATTACTTTTGCACATTGTCCACAAAATTAAAAAATAAGTTATTTTGTTATACCTCTAAATTGATTGAATAATCTGTTATAGTACAGATCGTTTTATGGGTTTCTAATTTCTTTTTCAAGATTTTCAACTTCTTGTTTAAATGTCGGATCATTATTGATATCTTTTACTATTTTTTCATGTGCGTGAATAACAGTAGTATGATCACGTCCACCGAACTCTTCTCCGATTTTAGGTAGCGAAAAGTCAGTTAATTCACGTGATAAATACATAGCAATTTGACGTGGATAAGCAATCGATTTTGTACGTTTCTTGGCACTAAAATCTTCTATTCTTACACTATAGTATTCTCCAACAACTTTTTGGATATCTTGTATAGTAATTTTTTTAGATTTAGGTGCTTGGATGATATCTTTCAGTGCAGCTGCCGTTAATTCGGTTGTGATAGGTTGTCCTTGTAACTTTGAAAAGGCTAATACACGATTAAGCGCACCTTCAAGTTCACGTATATTTGATTGTATTTGATTAGCGATATACGTTAAGGCTTCAGTGGGAATATTTATATTTTCTTCACCAATTTTTTTCTGCAAAATCGCCATTCTCGTTTCGTAGTCTGGTGGTGTAATATCTACTATCAATCCCCATTCAAAGCGAGAACGTAGTCGATCTTCTAATTTAGCAATTTCTTTAGGAGGTCTATCACTAGAAATAACAATTTGCTTGTTCGCTTGATGTAAATCATTAAATGTGTGGAAGAATTCTTCTTGAGTTTGTTCTTTGTTTTGAATGAATTGTATATCATCTATTAAGAGCACATCGATATTACGATATTTTTCTCTAAAACGTTCTGTTTTATTGTCTCGGATAGATTTAATGAATTCATTGGTAAATTTTTCACTAGATGTATAGATTACTTTGGCATCTGGATTATTATCTAAGACATAATGCCCAATAGCATGCATTAGATGGGTTTTACCTAATCCTACACCACCATATATAAATAGTGGATTATATGCTTGGGCCGGTGCTTCGGCTACAGCTAAACTTGCAGCGTGTGGGAATCTGTTTCCGGGACCAATGACAAATGTTTCAAATGTATTGTTGATATTGAATTGTTCATCACCAACTTTTGCTACATCAACAGTATCAAGGTCTACTTCTTTTTCATTAGCGCTTTGCTTAACATCTTGTTTTTTTTCAGATTTTAAACTTTCTAATTCATCTTCAGAGTAAAATACTGGCATGATTTCGTGACCAATAGCTTCATATAATGCAGATTGTACAATTTCAACATAATGTGTTTTTAACCAATTAGCTACAAAAGGATCGTCGATGACTACAATAGCTTCATCATTTTGTAACGAATAAAGTTTTGTATCTTTCAAAAAAGTTTGATAGCTAGGATAGCTGACTTTTTCTTGAGCTAAGGTTAAAACTTTTTCCCAAATTTCTTGTTCTGACAT